>CAVUUV010000001.1:0-116358 GCA_963744905.1 uncultured Acidimicrobiia bacterium
AAGGTCGTCACGGCCCCCGACGGCCGGCAGGTGCGGTGACCTGGGCTCAGTGCGAGGGGGATAGGAGGTGCGCCCTCGGTACTGCTCCTTGCCCTTGTTTTTCCGTCATCGAGTATCCGCTGAGTCGCTCGCGGACAGGGTGGCGGTGCAGAGGGCGGGCTCCACGAATGGTTGGAGGCCCTCCACCGACACCGAGTCGCCCAGCGCCTCGGCCATACCCCTGAGGATGCCCAGGTGGACCGAGCACACTACGTTTCCTCGTTGTCTGGCCAGGTCCCGGAAAGGGCAATCGTTGAGCCTGATCACGATTCGCCTCCTGTCTCGATGTTCCTCGGGGTCGAATCCGAGCTCAGCCAGAGTGGCGAGGATGCGTTCCACCACTTCCGCCGGATCCAGCTTCTGGTACGGGGCCGGCCGATCGACGAGGAATTGACCCCAGGTCCGTCCCGCCTCCTCGGCAGCCCCCGCCGGGTCGGCCAGGGTCGCCGCCATATATCCGGCCAGCACCTCGGCCAAGAACCGATACCCATCGGAAGCAGCAGAGCGCGTCTCGCCAGGGCCAGCCTCGTAGAGCATTCTCGGTCTTCCGGGTCGGGTCCGTTCTTCGGGGCGCCGGGTTACCAATCCGGCCTCGGCGAGCACAGAGAGATGTTGGCGGACGGTGTTGGGGTGCAGCCCGATCCGTTCGGACAGAGCCTTCACCTCGAGAGGGCCTTCGTCGTCGAGCAGCCGAAGGAGACGCCTCCGGTTGGAGTCGGCCAGAGCCCGATAGATCAGCCCGCTTCGTTCCCCAAACGGACGATGAGCAGCTTCCATGGATTACCTGCTGAGAAGCGTATAAACAATGTGTAACGAGTTAATAGGGTCCTTGGGCCCTGGAGGCAGGGGACTTTAGACCCTGGGGGATGAGGGCCATGGCCGCTTTGTTGGGGCCAATGGCGACTGATCGACCCGGTTCTGGTTCTACGACCGCACCGATCGCCGTCTCTGTTCTCGGTCGTTGCCGGGAGGATTGAAGATGGCCCGGATCACCCGCCGTCATTTCATTCGGATAGCGGGTGGTACCGGCCTGGCCGCCCTGGTGGGGGCACTGGATCTCGACCTCCTGGCCCTGGAGGGTGTTCCCGGCATCGACAATCCCCTGTTGACGTATCCCAATCGTGACTGGGAGAAGATCTATCGGGATCAGTATTCCTACGACGGCAGTTTCACCGTCATCTGCGCCCCCAACGACACCCACATGTGCCGGCTGCGCGCCTTCACCCGTAACGGTGTGGTGTTGCGTCTCGAGCAGAACTACGACGGTGATCGCTACGGGGATCCGCAGGGAAACAGCTCCACGGCGCACTGGAATCCGAGGGGCTGTCTGAAGGGCTACACCCTGCACCGGCGAGTGTACGGGCCATACCGGCTACGCGGGCCGATCCTGCGCAAAGGATGGAAGGAGTGGGCCGACGACGGCTTCCCGTCCCTGTCCGACGATCCCCAACTCCGCACCAGGTATCGCTTCGACGACCGCGGGAACGACTCGTTCGTACGGGTGAGCTGGGACGAGATAGACGACTACACCAGTCGCGGTCTGATGGCGATCGCAGGCACTTACTCGGGGGAGGAGGGAAGGCGTCGTCTCATCGACCAGGATGGATACGAGCCCGAGATGCTCGAGTTTTGGGAGTCGTCGGGTGTCCGCACCATGAAGTTCGGCTCTTCGCTGCCCCCACATGGGGTGGCCGGCAAGTTCGGGATATTCCGCTTCGCCAATATGTTGGCCCTGCTCGATGCCGCGGTGCGAGGGGCAGGCCCGGAGGAGGCGAAGGGAGCGCGCGGTTGGTCCGAGTACACGTGGCGTGGTGACCAGGCTCCGGGGTTCCCGTTCGTCCACGGGCTGCAGACGACGGAAGTCGATTTCAACGACCTCCGTCACAGTCGCCTCCTCATCCAGGTCGGAAAGAACCTGGTCGAGAACAAGATGCCGGAGAGCCACTGGTTCCAGGAGATCATCGAGCGCGGAGGCAAGGTGGTCTCGATCGTTCCCGAGTACGGCGCCCAGTCGTCCAAGTCGGACTACTGGATCCCGGTCCGAGCCGGTCTGTCGGACACTGCCGTCTTTCTTTACCTCGCCCGAGAGCTCATATACCGGGAGCTCTACGACCTCGACTTCGTCAACCGCTTCACCGATCTTCCCCTCCTGATCCGGTTGGACACCTTGCGACGGCTGAGGGCGGATGAGGTATTCGCCGATCATGAGCCGCTGCTCGACCCTACGGGCCCGAGTTTCACCCTCCACGGCATGACTGCCGAGGAGTACGAGGTCATCGGTGATCGGGTGGTGCGCGACACGGCCGGGCAGTTGCGGGCCATCAGCCGGGAGACCGTGGGGGACCGTCTGGGAGAGCTGGGTATAGACCCCGAGATCGACTGGCGGGGCTCGATCCGGCTCGCCGACGGAACCGAGGTCGAGGTGGCCACCGGGTTCCACCTCTACCGGGAGCATCTGGCCGACTACGACCTGGACACGGTGGCCGACATCACCGGCGCTCCCCGTGATCTTCTCCAGAGGCTGCTCGAGGACGTATCCACTATCCGCCCCATGTCGATCCACGTCGGTGAGGGCGTCAACCACTACTTCCATGCCACGCTGCACAACCGGGCCACATACCTGGTGGCGATGCTGACCGGACAGGTCGCCGGTCCGGGAGCGGGAGTGAGCACCTGGGCCGGCAACTACAAGGGTGGCATCTTCCATGGGGCTCCCTGGTTCGGTCCCGGCGTGGGCGGCTACGTCAACGAGGATCCGTTCTCGCCGCTGGTGGGCGACGACGACACCTACACCTTCGATGACATTCATCACTACGCCCACGACGAGGAACCCGGTTACTGGGGGTACGGCGAACGCCCCCTCATCGTCGATACGCCCGAGGAGGGACGCAAGGTTTTCACCGGTCGGACCCACATGCCCACCCCCACCAAGGTGCTCTGGTACAACAACGCCAACCTGATCAACCAGGCCAAGTGGGCCTATCACCTGATCAAGAACGTCAATCCCAGGGTCGACATGATCGTCGACCAGCAGATCGAGTGGACCGGATCGGCCGAGTTCGCCGACGTTATCCTTCCCGCCAACAGCTGGCTGGAGTTCGAAACCATCGAGATGGGCGGCTCCTGCTCCAACCCCTTCCTCCAGCTGTGGAAGGGCGGAATCAAGCCGCTCTACGACAGCAGGGACGATGTGGCGATCTTCGCCGGAATCGCCCGAGCCCTGGCCGGGCTGACGGGAGAGCAGCGCTTCGCCGACTACTTCAAGTTCGCCAGCGAAGGTCGGCCGGAGGTCTACCTGGACCGGGTGCTGAAGGCGTCGTTCACCACCGAGGGCTACACCGTCGACGACATCATGTCCGGCAAGTACGGAGAGCCGGGGGGTGCGCTCATGCAATACCGGACCTACCCCCGTATCCCCTTCTGGGAGCAGATCCACGACAGCCTTCCCTTTTACACAGACACGGGACGGATGAACGCCTACTGCGACATCCCCGAGGCCATCGACTACGGGGAGAACCTGATCGTCCATCGCGAGGCGGTGGAAGCCACGCCCTATCTGCCCAACGTGATCGTTTCTTCCAGTCCGTGGATCCGTCCCAGGGATTACGGCATCTCCCCCGACGACCTCGACCCCGACCGGCGCCAGGTTCGCAACATTGCCATGGCCTGGAGCGAGGTTCGCAAGACGGCCAACCCTCTCTTCGAGCAGGGATTCCGCTTCCTGTGCCTGACCCCCAAGTCGCGCCATTCGGTTCACTCCTCGTGGGCGGTCACCGACTGGCACTGGATCTGGAACAACAACTTCGGAGATCCTCAGCGCAGCGACACACGGATGCCCGGGGTGGGTGACGCCCAGCTTCACATGAGTCCCACCGACGCCGAGAGCCTCGGCCTGGAGATCGGCGACTGGGTGTGGATCGACGCCAATCCCGCCGATCGCCCCTACGTCGGCGCTACCGCCGATGACCCCTTCTATGAGGCGGCTCGACTGATGGCGCGGGTCACCGTCAATCCCTCCTATCCGCCCGGGGTGACCATGATCAAACACGCCTTCTACATGGCCACCCCCAGGACGGTCCGGGCTCAGGCAACCCGAGCCGACGGCCGGGCCCTGGCCGAGACCGGCTACCAGGCCAGCTTCCGCCATGGCAGCCAGCAATCGCTCACCCGGGGCTGGGCCCCGCCCATGCACCAGACCGATTCTCTATTCCACAAGAAGAAAGGCGTCATGGGCTTCGTATTCGGATACGAAGAGGACAACCACGCCATAAACACCGTTCCCAAAGAGACCCTGGTCAGGATCGCCAAGGCCGAGGCGGGTGGTCCCAACGGGACGGGCGCCTGGTCGGGAGCGACCACCGGCAAGGCTCCCGGGGGCGAGGACCGCTTCATGGAGAGATACCTGGCCGGCCAACTGGTCACCATCAAGGGGAGGGCGACTTGAAGGGACTGGATAGGGACGATCCCTTCGAGCTGGTCGGAGCCAGCTTCGAGGTCACGGACGCCGAGCGGGCGGATACCCAAGCGGCACGTTGTCTGGTGGAGGAGTTCGCCCTGTCGGGGTTCAGTGCCGGCGAGGTCCTTCGGCTGTTCGAGTCTCCCCTATACAGCCATTCCCATGCCATCTATCACCGCCGGGGAGCCGGGTTCGTGCAGCAACTGATCGACCAGGTATTTGGGGGCTCTTCGTGACCACCACCTACAACTGGCATCTGGGCCGCGACATGGACTACCGCTTCGAGGGAGGAGGAGCGAAGCGCCAGTTCGCGGCGGTGTTCAACATCAATCGTTGCATCGCCTGTCAGACCTGCACCATGGCGTGCAAGTCGACCTGGACCTTCTCTCCCGGTCAAGAGCTGATGTGGTGGAACAACGTGGAGACCAAGCCCTACGGCGGCTATCCCCGTAACTGGGACGTCAACCTCCTGCAGTTGTTGGAGAGCGCCAACCCCGGGGGCCAGGTGTGGGACACGGCCAATGAGTCGGCGGGCGCACCTTACGGCCGGTTCGAGGGGAAGACGGTCTTCGAGGCCGCCGGCCCCCAAGAGCGAGCCGTGGGCTATCTGCCCAGTGACGAGGAGTGGAAGGGCCCCAACCGTTTCGAGGACCACGGGACCGGATGGTCGGCCCGGGGCACCAGTCTTCCCGAGCACGAGGGGTGGTTCTTCTACCTGGCTCGCATCTGCAACCACTGCACCTACCCGGCCTGTCTGGCTGCTTGCCCCCGCAACGCCATCTACAAGCGTCCCGAGGACGGGATCGTGCTGATCGACCAGGAGAGATGCCGGGGCTATCGCAAGTGTGTCGAGGCCTGTCCCTACAAGAAGGCCATGTATCGCCCCACCACCGGTACCTCTGAGAAGTGCATCGGGTGCTACCCGAGAGTGGAGGGCACCGACCCCATCACCGGCGGCCAACCAATGGAACCGAGGTGCATGGCGGCGTGCGTGGGCAAGATCCGCCTTCAGGGCCTGGTAGATGTGGAACCGGATGGGACCTGGACGAGGGCGCCCGACCACCCCCTGTATTTCCTGGTCCATGAAGAGCGGGTGGCTCTCCCGCTCTACCCCCAATTCGGCACCCAGCCCAACATCTATTACATCCCGCCCCGCTGGGTCCCTCGTGAGTACCTCCATCAGATGTTCGGCCCGGGTGTCGATCACGCCCTGGAGCGTTACACCCGGCCTTCCCGGCGGCTACTCGCCGTCCTCCAGCTCTTTCGTGCCTCCCAGCACACCCTCTTCTCCTTCGATGTGGAAGAGGGGCCGAAGGTCGGCGAGATCAATGTGGGCGGAGAGCCATACGAGATCTTCAACGACACCGCGGTCGGCTTCGACGACAACGGACATGAGGTCGTCCGTATCCAGGTCGAGGAGCCCCTGTACGAGCGCCCATCGAAGCTGAACTCGATATGAGCAGGCTAGAAGCCGTACCGGAGATCATCGAGGCGGCCGGACGGTCGGTGGTCTACTCGCTGCTGGCCACCGGTTGGGCTCTCCCCACATCTGTTCGGCTGGCGACGATCGAGGCGAGGCTGCTGCCCGCTGTCACCGCCCTCGACCTTCCGCCGTCCCTGACCGAGAAGGTTCGAGCCCTGCCCGCCTGTGTCCCGGCGGACGTGGAGGCCATGCGTGACGATCACATGGCTCTGTTCCCGCCCATCGCTTCCCAGGATGCTCCCGGCTACGAGACCGGCTACCGGGGTCACGACGTCTTCCAGCAGGCGGCGTTGTTGGCAGACGTCGCCGGCTTCTACCGGGCCCATGGTCTCCGGGCCGGTGGCAGCGAGAAGGAACGGCTCGATCACATAACGGTGGAGCTCGAGTTCATGGCCATCCTGGGGCGAAAGGAGGTGCTGGCACTCCAGGGCGGTCAGTTCGACAACGCCCGCGTCTGTCAGGAGACGGGTGCCCTCTTCCTGCGGGATCACCTTGGTTGCTGGGCCCCCTCCTTCGGGCGGCGGGCCTCGGCCATCACCGCCAGTCCCTGGTATCGGAGCCTCGGCACCCTGACGGCCCTGTGGGTGGAGGAGGACGTAGCCGCGGCAGGAGTGGAGCCGGCGGAGATGGTAGAGGAGCCTTTGCCTCAGCCCCCGCCCGATGACGGAGCGTGTGGGCCATGTCCCGTGCCTGTGGCGGGTTCTTCATGAGAGGGTCGGCGCTCTCCAGGCTGGCCGCCGTCGTCGGGCTCGTGCTGGTGGCCGGGGTGCTTCGGGTCACCGACGCCAATCCGGCCATGGCCCAGACCCAGACCATCGGAGCATGGCGGGTCTCCACTCAACCGAGCCTGGACGGATCGGCACCGGAGTGGCAATCGATCCTCCCGGTCTTTCTGCCCACCACTGCCCAGCAGATAACGCCACCGATGGGCGGGGGCACCGTGGAGCGGTTGGCAGTGAGGGCGGTTCACTGGAACGATCGGCTCTACATGATGCTGGAGTGGGCCGACTCCACGGCGGACCTCTCCTCCGATCGTTACGAGCAGTTCAGCGATGCTGCCGCCATCGAGCTTCCCGCCGAGGCCGGCAGTGCCGTTCCATTCGTCTGCATGGGTCAGGCGGATCAGGCAGTGAACATCTGGCAATGGCGCGGTGACCAGGAACAGCCCGTTCCTCGTCTGGCAGACAACGGCTATGTCGACTTCTATCCGTCGACGGACGATCTCTACTACACCGCCCGGGCGGCCGGCAATCCTCTCTCCCAATCCGGGCGGTCCCCGGTGCAGAACCTGGTCGCCGGGGGTTTCGGTACCCTGCAGCCCTCCAATAGCGGCGGGCTCGACGGCTACGGGGTGTACTCGGGCGGGCGCTGGATGGTGGTTTTCTCCCGTTCGTTCGAGCCCGACGGGGAGTTGCAGCCCTCCTTCAGTGGTGACCGGCCGATCGACGTCGCCTTCGCCGTCTGGAACGGAAGCAAGAACGAGCGGGACGGCATCAAGTCCGTTTCCTCCTTCACCCGGCTCGTCATCAGTCCCGAGGACGCGCCTCGCCGGCCGGTGGCGGCCACCGACAACTGGCCGGCCTATTCGCCGTCGAATCCGATGACAGGCGTGGCTGCGGGGATCATCGTGGTGTTCGCGGCACTGGCCATCTGGATGCTTCTGGGCCGTCGCCGAAGGGAACCGCATGGTGAGCAGTGAGCGAAAGACGGCGACAGCCGTGCCCGGACTGTTGGCCGTACTGGTTCTCATCGAGCTGGTCGTATTGCGAACCGGGACCCGCACCCTGATCCACATCCCGGGTCTGGGCCGCTTCCAGACCCCGATCGACATCGTGGCCGAAATCGGTCGTTCGGCCTACTACCTGGCCGTCGTGTCGCTGGTGGTCACGCTGGTTGTGTTGGGCTACGGGGCCCTACGAGATGGGACGAAGCGCCAAACGATCGCCGGGGCCGGCGTACTGGCCTGGGTGGGCGTTGCCCTGGCCGGACGTATAGGGGTGATTTCCGAGTTGGCGGTCGGTTGGTCGTCACTGGCCATCCTGGCGGTGGTGACCGCCACCGTGTGGCGTGGGATGCGTACCCTCCCAATCGGCCTGTTCGCCCTCGGCTCGGTGGCGGCGGGATGGAGCGTCATCGGACAGGGCACGGGTGGCGGGTTGAGCGGATGGCAGGTCGACGGTCTGGTGCTCGTCGCCGAAATCTCTCTGGTGCTGGCCGGGATGACGGGGTTCCTCCTGCTCGACCGGCCGCCCCGAACACCTGCGATCCTCGCCGGTCTTGGGGTCGGGGCGTTCACCCTGGTCGCTTTCACTGCCGGGTCCTCGACCGTCTCGATCCTCGTCCTGTGGAATCTGGGTGTCCCCGGATGGCTGCCGGGGATCGCCTATGCCATTGCCCTGGGAAGTCTCGTCTCCACCCTGTGGTCGGCGCTTGCCTCCGGGCAACCCCTCGTAGCGATTGGCCTGGTACTTCTGATAGGCGGCGGCCTGGGGACGATCAGCACCTATCAGACCGGTTTGGCCCTGGCCGGGATGCTGGTGCTGGGTGGATCGATGTACCTCGCCTCTATGCCTTCCCCAGCTATCGACCACCGAGAGGTGGGGGACGACGGCGCCGGTCCCGGTCGCCGCATACTTCCAGAGGTCCCAGGAGTTCTTTCAGAGTCGCTTCGTTTCGACCTTCACTAGGAGCCCGTTGAACAATGCATGTCACCCATCTTGACGACCATGCATCACCACCCACTGCGTTCTCGGCCCCGCCATTCCGGCACAAGGAGTGGCGAAACCTCGGCCTTGCGGCTGGCGCGCCTGGCCGCCAATCCGAGCAACGGCATTATCCAACAGGCTCCTAGTTGGGCCGGGGTTCGGTCTGGGTGCAGAACTGAGCGGGAAGCGACCTCAGAGGGTGCTGCCACGTCTCGATCTCGCCTTTGTCGAACCCGAAGGTGACGATCAGGGCCCGGCCACTGCCGCCGCCTCGTCGTCGTAGATCCCGATCGCGTCATCGAGGCGGGTCAGGGAGAAGATCTGGCGGTAGTGATCGGACAAGCCGTAGGCGGCCAGCCGGTGGCCCTTGCGCTGGGCTCGAATCAGCACGGTCACCAACAGACCTATCCCACCGCTATTCATGTAGGCGAGGTCCCTGAAGTTGAGCACGATCACCTCGGTGCCCGGTTGATCAGCCTGGGTGTATGCGTCCATCAAGACGCCCTCAGAGAATGCTGTGACATCGCCTTCGATGTCGATCACCTTGGATCCATCCTCCGCGTCGCGCACCGTCATCGCTACCTGTGCCTGTGGCATTTGCGTCCCTTCAGCCCGCCGCCACGGCGGTGGCTTCGTCGTCGTAGATCGCCATGAAGTCGGCAATCCGGGTGATCTGGAAGATCTGGCGATAGTGGTCCGACAACCCGAATGCTCGCACCTGTCTGCCTTCTGCCCTCGCTTTGGCGAGGATGCCGACGATCACAGCGATTCCTGTCGAGTTGATGTAGTCCACATCGGAGAAGTCGAGTACGACGGAACCGCCAGAGGTTGTGGCGTAGGCCTCATCGAGCCTCTCGTGGGCAGTGCGATCAACGTCCCCGCTCATGCGCAAGGCCACCACCCCGTCCTGTTCCTCGACGCGTACGCCGAAGTCGATACCAGGCATCAGTTGACTCCTTCCACGCTCATCTCGAGTTCGGTCACATGTCGACCGTTGGCCGCGTGGTGACAGAAACGATCCACCATTTGTTCGATCAGGAACAATCCCCAGCCGCGCGGTGATTCGCCTCCGGCCAGCTTGGCATCGAGGTCCGGGGTCCCGGCGTCGGGGATGGACGGTCCGTTCCCACGATCCCCGATTCGGACCACGAGCCGATCGTGGCCACGCAGTATCGTCACATCTACCGGTAGAGCGGGGTCAAAGCCGTTTCCGTGTTCGATGGCGTTCATCGAGGCCTCCGACACGGCGGTCTTGAGCCCCTCGAGCCGTTCCCCGATGAGGCCCAGCTGAGAGGCGAGAGACCCGACCCTCTCCATCACCAGTCGCTCGTTTCCCTCCTGGCTGGGGATGCTGAACCGTTCCAGCTCCTCGTGGCTGGTGTCGAGGGCCCCGGCCCGCACAGCTGCCGACGAGGTTCGCCGCACCGCGACCCGGGTTGGGTTTGTCGGGCGGTGGAAGGGTTTGACCATCTGCACGATGCCCTGTCTACGGCTCGTCCGTTCCGGAAACGTTACGGGCTCCGGCGGCAGCGATGGCGAGGAGAGAGCCGATCTCGTCCCATCTGACTGCAGGCCGGGGGAGATTACGCCACTGGAGATACCGCGCCGCCCGACTTCGGCCCCGCCTCAGAAACCGGACGTAGCTGAGCAGTCCCCCTATGCCCATTCCGGGTATGAACCGCTCCGGAATGAACTGCCACTCACCATCCTCATGTTCCAGGCGGCCCGTTATCAGACAGCTGCGCAGCTTCCACAGCCTCTCGTCGTGACGGTGGTAGAGAACGGACGCGGGGCCGGGCACGCTGTCACCGGGATCGTCGATCATGAGCACACCCAGGTCGTGGGCGGCCGACGGAACACAGCGGACCGAAATCGGCCCGGTCTCTGACACGGTCGACAGCACGGCCGTGTCGAATCGCCTGGATTCTCGTTCGATCTCACGCCACATCGATGGCCTGCCAGTCTCCTTGCTGTTGCCAGCTCACTCTGGTCGGCCGGACCACGATGAGGAGGCGCAGGAAGTACCAGTCCATCAGCCTCTCGGCGAACCGGTTCCTCGTGTAGAGGCCGACGGCGGGCTGACGTCTGAGCAGGGCGATGGCGTCTCGTTCGAAGGCGGCGGCGATGGACCGATCCTCGATCTGCCCGATCGAAGTGAGGACGATGTCGGGGGCCTGGGCCAGGCCTTCCACCCGCACGATCGGCGCGTCGGCCAATCCGCTCCCGGTGGAGTCGGAGTACAGAAGGCTCACGCGTGGGTCGCGCCTGATATTGAGGGCCTTCTGTGGTAGCCCGATCGAGGTGGCGATGGCGATGCGGAAAGTCTCCTCTTCGATCGAAGCCAGGACCGGCCAGGTGATGGGATATCCCGACCGCGAAACTGTCGTGAGCTCCGCGGTCAAGAATCGCCTGAGCACCACGGACACGTCGGCTGGGACCATCGCCTCGAGTTCGCTCATGACATCAGTATTCGGCCCGGGCGTTCCGGCAGGGTTACGGAACTGCGTCGGCGGGAGCAGGGAGACCGGCTGAGCTGTCCTCGAGAGGCCGAATGTGGCCTCGACTGCGGCTGTAGCGAGCGCCCGCCCCGGCTCCCAGCCAAACCGGCCCCTTCGTCGCCCACATGCCCGGTCCGGGCCGCGGCGCCGGCCTGACTCGATCAGCACATCGATCGCTACCTCCGTAGTCTCATGTCACTCGAAGTGCGCCTTTCGGACGTTCGATCGGTCCACGGCACCACGCCCCGCTTGATGGTTGAGACGTTTGGGGGGAATCCGTTGCGGCATCGTTACGGGGAGCAACATCCGCGGCATCTGCGGCTCGGGCTCGAAGTCGTCGTGCGGGGTGAGCCGAAGACCCATTGGGGGGAGAAGCGCCACCCGATCAGAATGTGGGGCGGAGGGCGTTCACGCATTTGGCCCAGGCTCCACCGAAGCACAGGAAGGCGAGTCACGTTTGAGCTATCGTCCCTCTGGAACGGCGCCAAGGGTCCGGAGGAGATGAAGTGGTATCCCAGAAGGAGAGGATTGAGCGGCTCGGCTCGGTTCGCCTGTTCGAGGGTCTGACCAAGACCGACCTCAAGCACCTAGTCGGTATCTCCAAGGTGGTCGACCACGAGGCAGACCACACCGTCGTCAGTGAGGGTGAGAGCGGGGCCGGTTTCCACCTCATCCTGGCCGGCGAAGCCAAGGTCGTGCGTGGCAACAAGACGCTGGCCCGGCTGGGCCCGGGTGATTTCTTCGGTGAGATGGCTCTGATCGATTCTGGCCCTCGCACGGCCACCGTGGTGGGCGACGGGCCACTGACCACGCTGGCCATCACGGCGTGGGATTTCAGACCGCTCGTGAAGACCCGGCCCGATCTGGCATGGAAGTTGCTCGTCCACCTGACCAAGCGGCTCAGAGAGGAGCAGGAGGGTCGGGACGCTCTTCTGGCCTGACGGCCGCGACCGGATTCCGGTCGCCTCGCCAATATCCGTTTGGCTCCGCCTTGTCTCGGTGCCTTGGCCGGGAACACGCAGGATGCTTGGGTGATCTCGATGTCCGACCATGGGGCGGGCGAAGACGCTGGAGAGGAGCCAGGATGCGGGTAGGCGTGATAGTGCCGCAGGGATGGACGGGGGAATTCGACGGATGGGACCCCCTCGACGCCTCGGAGCGAACCAGGGCCGTGGCCAGACAGGCCGATGGGCTGGGATTCGATTCGATCTGGCTGTACGACCATTTTCACACGGTTCCCCGGCCCACCGAGGAGATCACCTTCGAGTCGTTCACGACTCTGGCGACGCTGGGTGCCATCACCGAGAGAGTTCGCCTCGGCCACATCGTGATTTGCGCGGGGTTCCGCAACCCGGCCCTGACCGCCAAGATGATCTCCACTATGGACGTCCACACCGGAGGGCGGATGGAACTCGGCATCGGTGCCGGATGGAAGCGTGACGAGTGGGAGGCCTATGGGTACGGGTTTCCCGGCACCAGGGATCGGCTCGCCAATCTCGGGGACCAGCTCCAGGTCATCAGCCGGATGATGCAACCGGGACGGGCCACATTCGACGGGGAATACGCGTCGGTCGAGAACGCCATCAATGTGCCCGGCCCCCTTCAGAGTCCCCGGGTCCCGATAATGGTGGGGGGAAACGGACCGGAGGTCACCTGGCGCCTCGCTGCCAGGTACGCCGACGAGCTCAACCTGGACGGCAAGACCCCCGATGAGGTGGCCGAGGCGTTGCCGGTCATCGCCTCGCGGTGCGAGGAGATCGGTCGACGGCCCCACGACCTCCGGGTTTCTACGCACATCTTCACCCAGACCTTCAGCCGCCCGGGTGCGGGACGGGTCGAGCTTCTGAGCCGCTATGCGGAGCTGGGTGTCTCCCGGGTGATGGGGCTGGACCGCTCCACGGCTCGGTCGGATGAGGCTTTGCCCAGCCTGGCGGAAGACTGTCGGGCGGCGGGAGTCGAGTTGGTGGCCTGAGACGCCGCCTGAACGACGGCGTGGAGGTCGAGCCGGGCCGATCGGGAGCGGGGGCCCGGGCTTACCCGGGCCCCCGCTCGGTCCTTGCGGTTAGCTCTCCGCCAGTACCGCCAGCGCCCGGGCCAGGAAGGAGGCCATCTGGGCTCTCGTGACGGGGTCGTCGGGGCAGTAGTTGTCGTTGTCGGGCGGGTTGCATCCCTTGGTGATTCCGGCTGCCGCCAGGGCGTTGATGTCGGCTTCGAACACCGAGCCGTTGTCGTCGGTGAACGCGTCATCGGCCGAGGCAGGCAGGTGCAGCGCTCTCACCAGGAAGGCCGCCATCTCACCACGGCTGACATCCGCCTCGGGGCAGTAGTTGTCGTTGTCGGGCGGGTTGCATCCCTTGGTGATTCCGGCTGCCGCCAGGGCGTTGATGTCGGCTTCGAACACCGAGCCGTTGTCGTCGGTGAACGCGTCATCGGCCGAGGCGGGCAGATCCAGGGTGCGGTTTATGAACGCCGCCATCTGTCCCCTCGTCGTGTCTGCGTCGGGGCAGTAGTTGTCGTTGTCGGGCGGGTTGCATCCCTTGGTGATTCCGGCCGCCGAGATCAGTGCGATGTTGAGCTCATGCACGTTGCCGTTGTCGTCGGAGAACTCCTGGCCGATGGCTTTCACCTTGGCCTGGCCGGGGATGAACACCGATTCGGTGGCAAAGATCCCGCCGTTGAGGCCGACCGTGACCGCCGTCGAGAGCTGCAGGCCCGTGGCCAATTCGACACAGGTCTCGCTGGCGAGCTTGCACGCGTTCAGGGTTCCGCCCATCGGCGGTACCGGTGAACCCGGTTCGAAGGCGAGGAAGCCGTTCTCATCGGCTTCCAGCACATACATCGTGCCGTCAGGCCCGAAGCTGATGTCGATGATCGCCGTGAACGGATGTCCGGTGAAGACCTGGGTGCATCCGGTCCCTGGACATGCGGTGTGACGGGTGCCCGGTGTGACCCGCCAGATGCGCGACAGCCCCGGCGTACCCGGGAATCCTGTCAGTTCGCCCAGGTAGTAGTTGCCGTCGGGACCGATCGACACCGTGGTTGGCACCGGCTGGGCCGGGATCTGCGGCGTCGTGCAGACGAACCCGAAGTCGGGATCTGCACAGTCGACGTAGGGGAGCAGGTACGAGGTCGACGCCATATGGGCAGGCAGCGTCACCATCCAGTCGACCGACCCTCCATCGGACACGGCCAGGAGATCGTTACCGCCGGCGTCCGCTACCAAAGTGGCACCGGAGACACGGGCCAGATCGTAGGGGTTGGAGTCGACGTTGTCGGTGCCGATCAGGGGGTCGTTGGCGTCGGGATTGTGTGCCTGTTCGAACGCCCACAGATCCGCTACCGGTACCGGATCGGCATTGGGGGCGAAGCGGTAAAGGGTGGCCCCTCCCTCGGGAACCATGGGCGGATCTCCCTCGGCGCCGCCTCCGGTCACCGCCAGCACATCGCCGTTGCCGGCCGATACGGCATCTGACAGTCCCGGGAACTCCACCTTGAGCTGGGCGGTCGTATCGGTCAATTCGACCACCCCGGCCCCCGAGTCCGCCACCAACAGCGTGTCGGTGTCGCTGGTGTTGAGGCCGAACATGGGTCCGACGTAGCTGTGGGCCGGCGGGTCCTCGGCGGCCCCAACCGGCAGAGCCGTCGCCATCACGACGGCCGCGCACGCGAACAGAATCATCGTCTTGCGACGCATAGACTTCCTCCCTTTCGCTTACCCGCTCCAATGGCGGTCCTGTCTGCGAATCTACGCGCGCCGCGTTCCGAGTGCGTTACGAGATCGGCCGGGTGATCGGGACGGGGCCCTTTCCGCCTTCTTTGGTCCAAAGAAGCGAATGGGGGCGAATAGCGTTGGCGTGATGCGACTGGATGACCCCGGGGCCCCGACGACGGTGACCGTTCGTCTGTACGCCGAATTGAACGACTGCCTCCCGCAGCCGGATAGGCCACAGGTGACCGTTGAGCTGGATGGAGACACCACAGTGGGCCAACTCATCGAGCAGATGGGTGTGCCCCTATCCCGCGTCGACCTGATTCTGCTCGAGGGACGGTCGGTGCATCCGGACCATCCCCTGAGACCGGGCGACCGGGTGGCCGTCTATCCCGTCTTCGAGTCCTTCGACGTCAGCTCCGAAACCAAGGTGCGGACGACGGGCCCTGCGGACGCCCCGCTTCCTGGTCGATGCCGACCTCGGGGGCCTGGCCACACTTCTTGAGCAGGCCGGTTTCGATGTTCGCATCACCACCGGGGGGGACATGGTCGAAGAGGCGACGACACAATCCCGAATCCTCCTGAGCTGCCGATCAGGATCGGATCGATGACCCGCGTCTCACCCATGGGCTCCGGGTCGGCGATTCCTCACCTCGGGCTCAGCTGACCGAACTCGCCCGCCGTCTTCACCTTCGAGGACTCTGAACTCAGTCGCCGATCTTGTCGACGGCATGCGACACGGCCTGGCCGGCCTTATCGGCAGCCTTTCGGGTCATCCAGAACACCGAGGGTCGCCCACCATGGTCGAGGGCGGTCATGATCAGGCCACCGAGAATCGAGGCGTTCTTCAGAGCGTGCAAGAGTTGGGCCCTGCGCTGATCCGGCTCTTGGGTCTCCCAGAATCGGTGGGCGCCGAGAGTCGTGGGCACCAGGGTGGCGCCCAGGGCGAGGGCTGCCAGCCGGGGCATCCAGCCCAACGCCAGCATCACCCCCCCGGCAACCTGAGTGACGCCGTTGATCTGGACCAGATCGACGGCGTCGGTAGGGAGCCCGACCTTTTCGGCGATGGGAAGACCTACCTCCCGGGCCGGGTCGATCTTGGCCTTGGGATTCTGGATGGAATCCCATCCGCCAACGACGAATATCCCAGCCAGGAGAGTGCGAGCGACGGTCCTTAGGTTGATCATGTGATCTTCCCTACCCGGTTCCTCACCGTTCCAAGCAAGAACGAAATGCTCGAGCGACGACTGGCAGGCCCCGGTGGATAATTGACGACAGGGAGCGAAGCGAGCCGATACGATCCAATCCAGGCAATCGAGAGGTGCGGTTTTGGCGCTGCTCAAGCGACAATCGGACAAGGTGGACGTGCTCCGCAAGGTGCCCCTGTTGGCGGATCTATCCAAGAAGGAGCTGGCGCTGGTGGCTCGAAATACGACCGAAGCCACGGTCAAGAGCGGTACACCACTCATGAGACAGGGCGAGCTCGGTCAGGAGGCGATGGTCATCTTGAGTGGAACCGCCGAGGTCAAACGGAACGGACGCAAGATCAAGGAGTTGGGGCCCGGGGACGTGATGGGTGAGATCAGCCTCGTCACCAACGCCCACCGGACGGCGGATGTCACCGCCAGCAGCGACCTGCAGGTGCTCGTCGCCGACGCCCGGGAGTTCTCGACGATCCTCGATCAGAATCCGAAAGTGGCGGTGAAGGTCATGAAGACGATCGCCGACCGGCTGGCCGAGCTAGAAGCAGGTCAGGTCTGAGCAGACTCAACCTTCGACCGAGATCGACCGCCCGGTGATTGCCGAGTCGATGCTACGTCGAGCCCGGGCCAGGTAGTCGAAGTCTCGCTCGAGCATGTAGAGATAATTGGCCAGCTCCAGCGCGGCGTCCAACTCGAACACGAGTTGCGCCACGTCGGTGTCGGGTTTCAGCTCACCCCGGTCCACGGCTTCTCGCGCTGCCTGTTGGAGCAAGCCCAGCCAGCCTTCCTGGTCGGCAACGACCTCTTCGTGCAGCGGTCCCTGGCGGGCATCGAACTCGCTCAGCATGCCGGCGAAAAAGCAGCCTCCCGGGAATACCTCTCTCTCGACATAGGTCAGAAACGCCTCACACAACCCCCGAAGCCGGGAGAGTCCCTGAGGCTCGGCCATGCCCGGCCCTATCACCTCGCGGGCGAACACCTCCCGGGCTGCTTCGATCACCTCGGTCTGCAGGCGTCGCTTGGATTTGAAGTGGGCGTAGACCCCGCTCTTGCTCATGCCGAGCTCGGCGGCCAACCGGCCAACGGTCAGTCCTTCCAGGCCTTCGACGGAGGCGAGGGCCACGGCCTTGTCGAGTATCAGGGCATGGGTGTGCTCGCCGTCTGATCGGCGGGACACGCCTGTCTGGGCCTGTGGCGGTTGGGGCACTCTTGACAACTTAGTACGACCGTGCCATATTCTGACAAATAGCACGAGCGTGCTATCTGTGATTGTCTCTGTCAGGAGGACGAAAGAATGGTGATCTCGATCGACGAGCTGGAGCGGAGTGTGCTGGAGCGGGGCGCCCAGGACGTGCTGGGAGTGATCAACAACGGCATGCTGGCGCTCTTGGTCAGTGTCGGCCATCGCACGGGGCTCTTCGACAGCCTGGCCGATCTCACGCCGGCGACTAGGAGCCTGTTGGATGATGCCGTTGCTCGGATTGGCGGCCAGGCGCCCCAGCCGCAAGGCCGAGGTTTCGCCACTCCTTGTGCCGGAATGGCGGGGCCGAGAACGCAGTGGGTGGTGATGCATGGTCGTCAAGAGGGGTGACATGCATTGTTCAACGGGCTCCTAGCTCGGAGCTGGCTGCCGAAAGCGGGCTCAACGAGCGTTACGTGCGTGAATGGCTCTCCGCCATGGTCACGGGGGGATTGGTCGAACTGGACGCACAGGAGGGCCTTTTCTCCCTTCCGCCGGCTCGAGCCGCCTGGTTGACCCGGGACGCCGGTCCAGACAACCTCGCCTCATTGGCTCAATTCGTCTCCCTGCTTGGGGGGGTGGAAGACGAGATAGTCGACTGCTTTGTCCAGGGCGGAGGGGTTCCCTACTCGTCTTATCCCAAGTTCCAGCAACTGATGGCCGAGGACAGTGCCCATATCCACGATGCACTCCTCGTCGACCAGATCATCCCCATGGCCGAGGGCCTCCCCGATGCGTTGAGGGAGGGAATCGAGGCCCTCGATGTCGGATGCGGCCAGGGTCACGCGGTCAATCTCCTGGCCGAGGCCTTTCCCCGCAGTCGATTCGAGGGCATCGACATCGCCGTCGAAGCAGTGGAGGCCGGCCGATCGGAGGCGAGCACGAGTGGAATTTCCAACGCCAGATTCACGGTGAAGGACGCCGCCACCCTCGGGGAACCGGAGCGCTATGACCTGGTCACCGCGTTCGACGCCATCCACGACCAGGCCGAGCCGGCCGCCGTGTTGAAGGGGATCCACGACGCGCTTCGTCCGGGCGGAATCTTCCTGTGCGTCGACATCGGAGCCTCCAGCAACCTGGAGGACAACATCGATCATCCACTCGGACCATTCCTCTACACGATCTCCACGATGCATTGCATGACGGTGTCGTTGGCCCGTGACGGTGCCGGTCTGGGAACCATGTGGGGCGAGCAGGTGGCGACGGCAATGTTGGCGGCAGCGGGATTCGTTGAAATCGATGTGCGCCGCCTCGAGGGTGACATCGCCAACGTCTATTACATAGCCCGCAAATGACCATCACAGGGCGATGGGTGCGGCCAGCACTTCGTCCGGGATGCCGAAAGCGTCCACCAGATGTAGCGACCAAGGCGCGATCTGTTCGCAGAGCGAGGTGACCCCAGCCCGTACTTGCTTGGCGCCGTTGAGTGTGACCAGACCCGTCTCCATGAACCAGGGGAGGTCGGCTTCAACCCGCCACAGGGCGAAGAGAGTTCCCAATTCTTCAATCAGTCCGGCCAGGGCAGGATCATCGATGACCAGACGGCGGACGGAGGAATACACGTCGAGCTCGCTAGCGGCGCGGGCCGCGCCGACTGCGTGCGGCTGTACGTCCAGGAAGGCCTGGCCGGGATCGACTCCGGCGTCGATTCTCGCCTGAACCCTCAGGGCGAGCTTGTCAACCAGGAGCCGAGATCGCCGCTCGAGCAAAGCGAGGCAGGTGTCGGGGTCGGTCAGCTCACCACCCACCGAACCAATGACCGGTACCGTTTCGGTGACCGCCCCTTGAACGCGCTCGGCGACGTAGCGAACCAACCGTCCCGGGGTGAGGTTCTCGAAGCTGGCCCGGTAGTCGGTGAGGAGCGACTTGGCGAGGAGCTGAGCCAACACGGTGTTGTCTCCTTCGAACGTGGTGAAGACATCGACGTCGTCACGCATCGGCCCGAGGCGGTTGACCGCCATGTATCCCTGGCCTCCGCACGCCTGGCGACACTCCTGGATCGTTTCGAGACTGTGCCAGGTGGCGAATGCCTTCAGGCCCGCCGCCCGGCCCTCGAATGCCCTCCGATCGACCCCGCTGTCACCGGGTTCGGACTCGAGCTGTACGTACTCTTCGACCAGGTCGGCGGCGGCGAAGTGATAGGCGTAGGTGGCGGCAAGGCGGGTGAGCAGACGGCGTTGATGGGTTCGATAGTCGATGAGACGATTCTCGGGTCCGCCGTCGGTCGAGAACTGTCGTCTCCTCCAGGCGTAGCGAACCGCGATTGTCAGTGCGCTCTCCGCTGTGGCAACCGCCGCACTGGCCACGCTCACCCGGCCCCCAACCAAGGTCCCAAGGGTGGTGAAGAAGCGGCGAACCGGGCTGGCGATTGGGGAGTGGTAGGTTCCGTCCTCGGACACCGAGGCGAAACGGTCGAGGAGGGCGGAGGACGGCACCCTGACCCGATCGAACGAGAGTGACCCGTTGTCAACTCCGTTGAGCCCGGCCTTGGGTCCATCGTCGGCGATGGTCACTCCGGGGAGGGTGCGTCCTGTGTCAGAGCGAATCGGGACCAGGAAGGCATGCACACCGTGATCGAGCTCGCCTACCAGGAGCCGGGCAAAGACCACGGCCAGACGCCCGTCGACGGCCGCGTTGCCGATGTAGTCCTTCTGGGCCTGGGGAGAAGGGGTATTGATCTCCCACTGGTCGACCTCGGGCAGGAAGGTCGCCGTCGTTTGCAACTCGGCCACGTTGGACCCGTGCCCGATCTCGGTCATGGCGAAGCACCCTGGTGGATCGAGCCGGATTGCGCCTGCCACCACGGGATGATGCCGCCGGGTCCCAAGGCGCATGACCGTACCGGCGAAGAGACCGAACTGGACCCCGAACTTGGTCAGCAGGCTGAGGTCGTGATGCCCCAGGGTCGAGAAGGCGGCCACGAAACCGCCCGGGTCACCGGTCCCTCCAACTTCCGGGGGAAAGCCCAGGGCACCAACTCCCTCCTCGGTGAGAATTGCAAGCCAGGTTGTTACCTGTTGGCGATGCTCGGCAACACTCAGCCCGTAACGCAATGAGAAATCGGGGCGGGACAGGATCCGCCGGAGGCGGGCCTTCACCTCGGAGTGTGGACCGTCCACCAGTCTCCGCAGGTCCCGGGGATCGAAAGGAGCCGGGCGCTTCTCGGGCAGTGGGTCCAGGATGGCGGGTGAAGAGCGATCGACCAGGGCGGTGACGGCGGTCGGACCGAAAGGGCCCAAATCCAGATCGAGGCGCCGAAGCGTCTCCAGCACGGAATCGGGCACGGATCCGGCCAGACGCAGGCCAAGCTCGATCGGTCCCAGTGTTTGCCATTCCGGGAGAGACCTCGATCGAATCCTCGCCGCCAGCGCCTCCAGCTCGTTGGCGGAGGGAGGATTGTCCGAATCGAGCCACCGGTCGAGGGCCTCCGATCGATCGCGGTCCACGACGCCGGCGATGCGGGTGCGGAGAGTTGCGATCTCCTCGTCGGTCAGCTCGCCATCGGCCCAGGCGGCGTAGAGCAGTGGCAGGAAGGGTCGCAGCCTCGGGTCATCGAGAACCTGGTGGGCTTCTGTGGTCATGTCCTGACGCTAGAGCCCACTGGGAGGAAGCGGTTCTCGGCCCGGGGAATCTGGTTCAGCAGGGTGTCTGCTGATGCACGATCAGCTGCCACTCACCCCGACGTCGCACGTAGACGCTGGAGATCACGACGTCATAATCGTGATCGTCGTTCGCCCGGTGTGCTGAGGCTCGGTAGACCAGGGCGGCCACGGTCTGGCTGATCTCGATCAACCTGGGAGATTGAAAGTCGTAGGTTGCCCAGGGCCGGGCTGCCTCCATGGCCTGCATCACCTCGGTCTTTCCCATGATCCCCATGGCGAGTGCGATCGCGCCGTCCTCGGCGAAATGGTCGCCGTAGAAGCCGGCGTTTCCGGCCGCTTGCCAGAAGCCGTTCTCGAGCTCGAGCAGCTCTTTCTTCAACTGGTCGCTCATGCTTGTTCGCCTTCCCTCGTTTGGGTCACAGGAGACACTGTGTCCGATCGGATGCTGAATGTCACGCAGATCAACAGGGTCCACGCCGCGGCGATCGCACCGGCGGCGAGGACATCGCTCGGGTATTCGACCAGGAGGAGGACCCGGGCAGATCCGGTCAGGAATATGGCCGTCAGGGCCAGACCGAACCGCCGTACGGTGGCGCTCCAGCCGGGATGGTTCCAGGGCCAGGCAGCCACCAAGGCAACGGCCGTCAACAGGGCCACGTGTTCGGAGGGAAACCCGTAGTCGACTCGTGCGGCGAAGGGGGTCACCCCGGGGGGTGCGCGATCCACCAGCGCAGCCGTCACTTCGACGATGAGCCATTGCCCGGCCGTGGCGAACACCAGCGCCGCTGCCGGCCTTCGCCGGCGCAAGATGACCGCGGCGAGGACAACGGCGATAGCCGCCAGTGCGGCGATCAGGCGGGGGTCGGTCACGATGTTGACGAGCCTCGCCCCCGTCACGAGTTGAGCGATGGGATTGTCGGCCAGATACCTGATGGCGGAGAGATCGAAGAAGAAGAACTCCTCGCTACCGACCACGTCCTGGATCAGTCCTGCGAAGAGCCACGTGCTCGCCACGATGCCTGTTGCCGTGGCGGCCAGGGCCAGGCCCGTCAGCGGGGCCTTGCTCGTGATCCGATGCAGGAGTCGAGCGGGTCCAGTGCTGGTCAACCGCTGCATGAAGGCGTCGACCTTGCCGCGGTTGTGTTGCGTCCAGCGTGTCAGCCACACGATGCCGCCCACCAGAAGTGCCAGCCCGACCACGGCCAGGCCGCCTGTGCGGAACCACTTCTCCACGACCGCGTAGTTGGCGCCTGCTATGTACCCGGCCAACGTGAACAGGGTCCCCCAGGCGACACCTCCCACCAAGTTGCCGAGGAGGAATCGGCGGTAGGGCATTTCTCCCATCCCCGCCGCGAAGGGAACCACAGCCCGCAGTACCGAGGCGAAGCGGGCCACCACCAGGGCCCACCACCCTCTCTCGGCAAGCAATTTGGAAGCCCGGTCCATGTACTGGCTGACCTTCCTCAACCGTTCCTGCCTGAGCAGGGCAGGGCCCGTCCGGTGGCCGAGGTAGTAGCCGATCGAATCGCCGATGATCGCTCCCAGCACAGCTGCGGGGATCATCACCCACAGGGACACGGCGCCGGTACCCGCCACCACGCCCCCCAGGATCACCGCCAGCTCGCCCGGAATCACGAGACCGACGAACGCCGCGCTCTCTGCGGCCGCCAGGGCGAAGACGACCAGGGGCGCCCAGGGGCCGGCCGCGGACAGAAAACTGTTCATGGCGGAGCGGATCGTCTAGAGGGTGCGGCAATCGCAAGTCTCATCGAGCCTCA
Organism: uncultured Acidimicrobiia bacterium; assembly: GCA_963744905.1. Lineage (GTDB taxonomy): Bacteria > Actinomycetota > Acidimicrobiia > Spongiisociales > ZC4RG35 > DATFFO01. Next base: position 22,713 of record CAVUUV010000001.1, read on the forward strand.
AGTTACGGGGGTCCGTGCCGGCACCCATATTCGGCTCGTGCCCGGAGGTCGGCCGGCCTATCTCTTGCGAAAGGCGGCGATGAGGCTCACCAAAGTGCCGAGAATGGTGAGGCCAACCTTGGTGAGGTCCATTACCGGGCGCACGTCGATGCCTCCCGGACCCACCCTGATGACGGCCACCGGACGGCCCTGGGCACCTCCACCCCCACCGCCTCCCTGACCGCCACTCCGGGTGCCTCGTTCCGGGTCGGCGTCCTCACCTCCACCGAAGCCGAATCCCCCGCCCCGCTCGAAAGCCGAGGCGGTGAAAACCAGGTCGTCGCCTATCTTCTGGGGCTCCGAGAAGACGGCCGAAGGGGAGGCGGGGCCGAAGAAGGCCGCCAGCATCCCACCCACCTCGGCTGCGGTGTCACCATTGTCTTGATTCATCTCATTTCCTCCCTCACGATCGTCGGGCGAGTCTCCTGGTCGAGGCCACCACCCATACCACGATGAACAGCAGGCGGAACAGGGCCAAATGGTCCGGTATGCGGACCCTGGCTGAATCCGTCTCGACCCAGCCGGGTCGCAGGTACTCGAACTCGACCTGCCATCGGCCACCGGAAATCGTCAGACTCCGCCGCTCCGATCTCAGCCTCACCGAAACTCCATCGGGAGTGCGATGTTGGACGATCTGGCCTGACCGGTGAACCCTGACCACGGTCCCATCGTATTGGAGAGGGGACGACAGCGTATTCGGATGGAGGGTCGGATCGGGTCAGCGTTCGCGGCTCAACTCCCTCTCGACCTCATCGGTCGGGTTCCACATGTCGGCCATCTCGCCCACCTCGGGCTCCTCGCCCCACCGTCGCCATGCCCCCCACCATCCAGAGAAGCGCTGCACGAGTCGTTTGGGCTTCTCGACGAACAGTCGGGCTCCGACCTGTATCGACCTTCGTTCCAGCTCGAGGCGGACCCCGCCGGCAACAACCACGCAGGCCCGGGTATCGACCGGCTCCATGCCGTCCCAACTTCTCACATGCTGGGCCAAAACATGCAGGTCGTGTCCATCGCCCAGCCCGTCAGACAGGTCGTGGAGCCGACTGGCCCGCCTACGGAGGAGTGCGGGGGCGGTATTCCTGAGCAGACGTACGTGGTACCAGTGATACTTGACCCGCTTGCGCCATTCATGGAAGCCGGCGGGTCCCGCTTCCCCGGCCACCGTGTGATATGCCTCCACGCCACGTCCGTAGGTCTTCTTGAGGCCGCCCTCGAGGTCGGAGAAGCGGTCGGAAACCTGCCAGCGCTCGATCAGGTCCCGACCCTGTGCCAGCAGGCCAACCGCCTTTTCAACTGCCTCGGTATCGCCCCGCAGACGCAACGAAGCAGCGTCTGCCTCCCATTTCAGACGGTCGCGCACCGACCCCACGGAGCGGTCCGGCATGAGGTGCCCGTGGGTCATGACCAGGTCGTCGAAGCAGGCGAGAAGAGCGTGCGCATCGCGGTAGGGGGCCAGCAGCCGTGCTGCGTCCCGGAATGTGTGGTTGGACGTCCTGTACTGATCGCCGATCGTGGGACGTATCAGGCGGACCAGCCCGCGCAGTTTCTTGCACCGCTTGCGAGCGTCGTGAACAGCCTGCTCGGGATCGGCCATCTCCCTGAGGTCGTCGAGGGCGTGTGACAGCTGTTCGTGTGCGATCCGTCGCACCCCGGCGGGCAGGTCTTCGGCCTCCTGGAAGCGATAACTCATACCTCAACTATGCCCTGCTCGCGGGTTCCACCCCAAGAGCCTGATGCTCGAGAGGTTCGGTGTCGACGAACCCCGGTGAAGGCATCTGCCACGGGCACCGGGTCATAGGTCCTGTCGGGAAGGGACTTATTGCCCTGGCTGGACGAATAACTGAGTTGATTAGTTAGGAACTAATGAATATCAGCTTCCAGCGCCGAACTGACCTGGCCCTCGGTGTGCTGCGTGCTCTTGCCGCGGCCCCGGAGGTTGTCGCCGGTGCCGACCTCGCAGACGAAGTCGGTACCACCGTCAGCTATCTGCCCCAGGTGATGGCGCCCCTGATCAAGGCCGGCTGGGTGGCCTCGGACAGGGGTCCCGGCGGGGGATACAGGCTGACAGGCGCTGCGTCGGATGTGCGGCTGCTGGACGTGATCGAGGCCACCGAGGGGCCGGCAGCGGACGGGCGTTGCGTACTGCGTGATGCTCCCTGCCCCGGCGACGAGCAGTGTGCCGTTCATGTCGTGTGGACCGAAGCGCGCCGGGTGCTGACGGAAGGATTCAGCGCCATCGCGGTGATCGAAACAACAGGAGGAACAACGTGACTCAGATACTCAACAGACCGCCCCAGTCCGAGAAGCCCACCCGACCAGGACCCCATCCCCACTACACCCTGGGAACGCTGGTCGTGATCGGCGTGCTGGGCGGATTGGCGGCTCTGGTCGTTGCTATCGGAGCCCTGATGATCACTGCCGATCGCAACTCGGTGGACGACGCCCTGGTGGCCGACAAGGTCGATACCTATCTGGCCGATGCCGGAGCGGCCTCACTGGACGGGGACGTGACGGCAGCGATCGTGCCCAAGAGCGAGATGTCTCCGGCACCGGCCGGAGAGGTGAACGCCTCCATCGCCCCCTCTGTGCCACCTCCATCGGGCCGGACGGCTCCGGCCATCGTCGACGTCACTTTCGAGGTGGTGGAGGGAGTCAACACGATCGACCCCGAGACCGGTGCCCAGGTGGAGACGTGGGGCTATCGCCTCGCCGATGGACCCGACGGAGTCGTGTCGGGGACGCCCGGTCCCATGATCAGGGCGCGGGTGGGTGACGTGTTGCGCTTCACGATCAACAACCCGGCCTCCAACACCCATCCCCACAACGTCGACTTGCATGCCGTGACCGGACAGGGCGGGGGAGCGGCCAACACGACTGTTGCTCCGGGTGAGACCCGCACGATCGAGGCCCGCCTGCTGTACCCAGGCTTCTTCCTCTACCACTGCGCGGCCGGAGACGTGCCCGCCCACATCGCCCATGGGATGTACGGAGGAATCCTGGTCGATCCCGCCACTCCATTGCCCAGCGTCGACCACGAGTGGTACGTGGTTCAATCCGAGTACTACACGACCGCCAAGGAAGCAGGTCTGGCCGACTTCGACCGCCAGGCCCTGACCGATGAAGCCCCCACATATGTGGTCTTCAACGGAGGGGTTGGCTCGCTTACCGGTGACAACACCTTGCGTATGGCGGTGGGGGAGCGGGCGCGGATCTACTTCGCCGACGCCGGACCGGACCTCGACTCCAACTTCCATCCCATAGGTTCTCATTGGGACAAGGTCTATCAGGAGGCGGCCCTGCTCAACCCACCGTTGCGGGGCTCGCAGACTACGCTCGTCCCGGCGGGTGGCGCCACCGTGACCGAGTTGGTGGGCCAGGTGCCACAGACGGTCATCCTCGTCGACCACGCCATCTCCCGGGCCTTCGACAAGGGTGCCCTGGGCACCATCGAGATCACCGGTGACGAGAACCCCGAGATCTTCGAGGAGATCACCGCTCCAGTCGAGGAGACCACTCCGGCTACCGCAGCCCCTGCGGCAACCGGCGAGAAGGTCGACATTCTGCCCGGTGCCTCCACTGCCCAGGACCTGGGTGCCCCCGACGAGTTCTCCGACAACGAGTCGCCGGCCGATTACTCGGTCAACGTACTGCGGGTGAAGGTCGGGACGACGGTCACCTGGACCAATACCGACCCCGGCATGATGCACACGGTCACAGCCGTGGATGGGTCGTTCGACTCCGGATTCCTGTCGGAAGGCGATACATGGAGCTTCACCTTCGACCAGCCGGGTGAGTACGAGTATTACTGCATGCCCCACCCGTGGATGAGGGCCAAAGTGGTGGTCGAGGGCTGACCGAACCCGAAGAGAGCAATTGAAAGGGGCGGGCCCTGCGAAGGGCCCGCCCCTTTGATGGGACCTGGTTCCCGCCTGGAGGTCGGTTCTAGACGGGATCCGTTCGGTCACATGTCGGCCGCGTCCACCTCGGCGGCGATGGCGTCCAGATCACCGGCGACGGGAACATGGGTCCACACCTTCAGTCCGTGCACGAGGTCGGCGTACTGTTCGGGTTGGCCAGGTTTCACCACCACCCGGATGGGCAGGTCGCTGCGCAGCGACTCCTTGTACTTGGCCAGAATCGCTCGGTGCTGGGGCCTGTCCAGATCCAGTTCGAAAACTATGCCGTGGGCGTTCTCAGCCAGCTCGCAGTGCTCGCCGGACAGGATCGGGCACAGAGTCCCGTGCTCGGGTCCGTTGCACACCATCACCGGATGGCCTAGCTGCTCGAGGTAGTGGCGGTCTTTCGGCACCCGGCCTTCGGGCAGATCGAAGAGGATGTAGCTTTGATCATCCGCTGTCATGTCGACCTCCTTGCAACCAGCCTGCGTCGCCCGTGGGGGAGGAAGAAGGGCTGAAAGTCATCAAACCCGGGCCGAAGGTCCCGGGGCTCGATTTCTTCGCCCTTTCCCGCCCACCGCCGGTGATCGCTTCCGCACCCACCCGTGGGGTCAGCTGCACTCCGATGAGGCCCGGGCCGGGTCCTCGAGGCCGAATTCGACCCGGGTGAAAGTGACGACCTGACGAATCTGGTTGGAATCCAGTTGCGATCCGAAACTCGGCATTCCACCACGTACCGGATTGGCCGTCGTGCCGTAGGTAGGCCCTTGCGCTCGCTTCCATCCCGTCGAGCCAAGGTTCACCCAGAGGATCTGGTCTTCACACGACGGGAACGTTCTCGTGACGGCCCCTCCGCTCAGCCGTGGTCCTATGCCACCACCGCCATCAGGGCCGTGGCATCGGGCGCAGTTGGTGGCGAACAGCGCTCGACCCGCGCCGACCTCATCATTCGGGTTTGGTGCCCGCCCCTGGCTGGTTCCGCAACCGGCCAGCCAGACCGCCAGCGCCATGACCCAGCAGGCAGTTCTGCTGGCTCCGTGTCGATCAGCCCTCCGTGCCGCTGGCAGGACCATTGGGGCTCCCGAAAGGTGATTCGAGTCTCGTTGCCGGCGCGGTTGTACCTCTCATGGCCTTGAAGAGGGCGCGCCGATCGCCGTCGACCACCTGTGTCGTCTCGATTCGCGAGCTCTCCAGCGCCATGTGTAGTTTCTCTGCCAGAGGTCGGGCCACCGCCATCACCTCGTCCTGGGATGAGTATCCGGACACGTCGGGCACGAGGAGGATCGAGAAGTAAGGCCCCAATTCCTCCACCTCGTTGGCGGTGACGGTGTAGTGGCTCGCGCCCAAGCGGAGGGTGGAAGGCAGCTTGCCGTCGGGGGGAAACGCCAGGCCGATCAGTGTCCATGGGGTGACCACCACCAACACCGGTGTGTCGTGGGCGAGTGCTGAGCTCACGAGCTCGACCCGGAGATTCGGATTGGCGGCCGGATCACCGGCGAACACCTTCTCGTGGATGTCCTCGAAATACGAGCGGACTTTGCGGGCGCGATCGTCGACGAAGCTCACTCTCAGAACCTTATGACTCGCCCACGTCTCCAGTACAAGGGACCTTCTGCCCTATGTAGAGACAATTTCCTCTCCTACGTTCGGCCCAAGACCACCTAGGGCGGTCATGGAGGAAGAGAAGGGAGACGCCATGCCCGACGTGCTGACTGGGGCCAGGTCCCTGGCTGAGGAGCTGGCATCGCGGGGGGTCACAAGGCGGTCTTTCCTCGCCTTTTGCGCCGGTGTCACCGCTACGCTCGCCCTCCCATCGGTGTTCTCCGAACGGGTGGCAGAGGCGCTGCAATCGGCCGACAAGCCGTCGCTGATCTGGCTCGAGTTTCAGGACTGTGCCGGTAACACTGAATCATTCCTTCGCGCCCACGATCCGGGGGTCGCGGATCTGGTTCTGGACATACTCTCGGTCGACTACCACGAGACGATCATGGCCGCGGCCGGCGCCCAGGCCGAGGCCGCCAAGGCGGCTGCTCTCGAGGCCGGCGGTCAGATCGTGGTCGTGGAAGGCTCGGTTCCCACGGCCGACGGGGGCGTGTATTGCACCATTGCCGGCAAGACCGCCCTCCAGCACCTGGAGGAGGCGGCGGTCGGAGCCGCCGCCATCATCAATGTCGGCACCTGCGCCAGCTTCGGAGGAATCCCGGCCGCTTCGCCCAACCCCACAGGCGCCCTCGGCGTGCCGGATGTGATAAAGAACGTCCCCATCATCAATCTCCCCGGCTGTCCGATGAACGTCGACAACCTGGTGGGGACCATTGCGCACTATCTGACCTTCGGGGCGCTTCCTGCCACCGATGGGCAGGGAAGGCCCCTTTTCGCGTACGGACAGCGAATTCACGACAACTGCGAGCGACGGGCGCACTTCGACGCCGGTCAGTTCGCTCTCGAATGGGGCGATGAGGGGCATCGCAAGGGGTGGTGTCTGTACAAGCTGGGATGCAAGGGCCCCAGTACCTTTCACAACTGCCCATCGATTCAGTGGAACGGTGGCACTAGCTGGCCGATAGGGGCCGGTCACGGATGCGTTGGGTGCTCGGAGGCAGACTTCTGGGATGCCATGTCTCCCTTCTACGAACGACTTCCCAAGCCGCCCGGATTCGGAGTCACCACCAACGCCGACCGGATCGGGCTGGGAGTGGTGGCCGCGACCGCGATCGGGTTCGGGGCCCACGGCGTGGCCAAGGTGATTCAGCACGGAGTGAGCAACGGTCGCGCCGAGGAAGCCGACGAGGGGGACCAACAGGATCAGGAAGGAAGTGAGTCATGACCCGCGTCGCCGTGGATCCGATAACCCGTATCGAGGGGCACCTGCGGGTGGAGGCCGAGGTCGATGGGGGATCGATCACCGACGCCTGGTCTTCTTCCACCATGTGGCGGGGCATCGAGACCATTCTCAAAGGCCGTGATCCCCGTGACGCCTGGTACTTCACCCAGCGTATCTGCGGAGTGTGCACAACCGTGCACGCTCTGGCCTCGGTTCGAGCGGTCGAGAATGCCCTGGGTATCGTGCCTCCCCTCAATGCACAGCTGATCCGGAACCTGATCTCGCTGAGTCAGTTCGTCCAGGACCACGTCGTCCACTTCTACCACCTGCATGCGCTGGACTGGGTGGATGTGGTTTCGGCTCTGGATGCCGATCCGGCCGCGACGGCATCACTGGCCTCCTCGATTTCCGACTATCCGCGGTCTGGTGAGAGCTACTTCGCCGCCGTGCAAAAGCGGTTGTCGGATTTCGTGGCCGGAGGCCGTCTGGGCCCCTTCGCCCAGGGCTATTGGGGGCATCCCGCCTACAAGCTCCCGCCCGAGGCGAACCTGATGGCGGTCAGCCACTATCTGGACGCCCTCGACTTCCAGAGGGACTACATAAAGATCCACGCCATCCTGGGCGGCAAGAACCCCCACCTCCAGACGTATCTCGTGGGTGGCATGGCCGTGCCCATCGATCCCACCAGTCAGAACGCCATCAACTCGACGACTCTGATCGAGCTCCGCAAGATGCTCGAAAGCGGGCTCCGGTTCGTCTCCCAGGCCTACATACCCGACCTCCTGGCGGTGGCACCCTTCTACACCGAATGGGCCGGGATCGGAGGGGGGTTGGGCAATTACATGTCGTTCGGTGACTTCCCCACCGGCAACCAGAACCCCTCCGTCGAACCGGACACCCTCTATTTGCCCCGGGGCTTGGTCATGGGCAAGGACCTGTCCAAGGTGCAACCGCTGGACAAGGACAAGATCACCGAGTACGTGGCCCATTCCTGGTACTCCTACTCGGGAGGTGACTCCACGGCGCTCGCCCCATTCCAGGGGGAGACCACTCCCAACTACACCGGCCCAGAGCCTCCCTACGACTTTCTCAACACGGATGGAAAGTACAGCTGGCTCAAGTCGCCTCGCTATGACGACACGCCGGTCGAGGTGGGCCCGCTGGCCCGGATGCTGGTCGCATATGGATCAGGGCACAAGCGGGTCAAGGAACTGGTCGACACCGTTCTCGGCACCCTTGGCGTGGGTCCCGAGGCGCTCTTCTCCACTCTGGGCCGGACCGCTGCTCGAGCCATCGAGTCGCAGGTCCTGGCGGAGAGGTCGCTCGATGTGCTCGATCAGCTCTCGGCCAACATCAAGAGCGGCGACATCGCCATCCACAATGGTGAGCTGTGGGAGCCGAGCACCTGGCCGGACACCGCCTCGGGCTTCGGGATGCACGAGGCACCCCGAGGGTCGCTGTCTCATTGGGTGACTATCGCCAATGGCTCGATCGACCACTACCAGATCGTGGTGCCCTCCACCTGGAACGCGGGTCCGAGAGATGGAAATGGAGCTCGAGGCGCCTACGAGTCGGCACTGCTGGGCACACCCGTGGCCGATGCCACGCAGCCGCTCGAGATCCTGCGCACCGTCCATTCGTTCGACCCCTGCATGGCCTGCGCCGCCCACGTGCTCGACAAGGAAGGCAACCCGATCGTGGAGGTGTCGGTGACATGACCGTCGACGAACGCGTGGGTACTGGATCCGCGGCAGAGCCCCTCCAGCCGCGGGCGACCGTCCGGGTGTGGGAGTTGCCGGTGCGGATAACTCACTGGACCATCTTCCTGTCGGTGATCGTCCTGTCCGTTACCGGTTACTACATCGGCAACCCGTTTCTCCTCACCGGGAGCGACCCTCGGTTCGTGATGGGGGCGATGCGCTCCATCCACATGGTGGCGGCCTGGACCATGATCGGGGCCGTGGTGGCTCGGATCATCTGGGCCTTCACCGGCAACAGGTGGGCGCACTGGGACCAGTTCATCCCGGTTGGGCGTGAACGGAGGGGCAAGAGCATGCAGATGCTCAAGTATTACCTCTTCCTACGCAGGGACCCACCCGCTGAGGTGGGCCACAACCCCCTCGCCGGTCTGGCCTACACCGCCGTCTATGCGATGTTCCTGGTTCAGATCGTCACCGGCCTGGCCCTGCATGGCCTCGACGACCCCGGGGGTGTGCTCTCCAACCTGACCGGGTGGGTGTTCGCCCTCGGGTCGGTGGCCGCGGTGAGGCTCACCCACCACATCATCATGTGGCTCACCTGGGGCTTCGTGGTTCACCACCTCTACTCGGCAATCTTGGTCGACGTCGAGGAGAAGAACGGCCTCGTCTCGTCGATCTTCACCGGTCGCAAACAGGTCGATCGGGATCTGCTGTGAGACCGGACGTCTTGGTTTTGGGCCTGGGAAACGAGCTGTTCTCCGACGAAGGGGCTGGAGTGGTGGCGGCGAGGCGGATAGGCGCCCGTGAGGTAGATGTGGAGGTGGTTGACGGAGGCACGCTGGGACTGGCGTTGCTGCCCACCATCGAAGGGAGGGGCGCACTGCTGGTGCTGGATGCCGTGGCCTCCGATGACCTCGAGCCCGGCCGGGTCGTCGTATACGGAGGCGAGGAGCTTCGGCGGGAAGCCAGATTGCTCTACTCCGCCCACCAGCTAGGTGTGACCGAGGTGCTGGCAGCCGCCGACCTGGTAGGCTCCACGCCCGCTCAGGTTGCCGCTGTGGGGGTGGTGCCGGCTTCGGTCGAGACCGGCTACGGCCTATCGCCGGTGGTGGCAGCGGCTTTGCCCAAGATGGTGGATGAGGGGTTGGCCATCTTGCGATCATGGGGGGTCAGGGAGCGGGCTCATGCATGAGCGGGCCCTGGTTTCGCGATTGGCGGCCGACCTCTTATCTCAGCTCGAGCCCGGCGAGCGTGTCAGCCAGGTTGCCCTGGCCGTGAGCCCCGAGACCGACCCGGACGTGGTGGAGCTGGCCTGGCGCTCGGCCACGTCAGACTCAGCCGTCGCTGCGGTCGATGTGTTGTACCTGACCAGGGAGCATTGGCTCCAGTGCCTCGGCTGCGGGCGGCATTACGAGGGGGGCAAGCTGACCGTCTGTCCTGGCTGCGGTTCGGACGGTCTGATCGTCCACCCGGCCCCCGAAGTGTCTCTGGCGGGCTGGGTGGCGGAGGAGCACACCTGATGTGTCTGGGCGCGGTCGGAGCCCTCGAAGAGAGGTGGGACGAGGGGGGCCTTCCCATGGGGTCGGTGGACGGCCGACCGGTGTGCCTCGTCTACACCCCGGACGCCGTGATCGGCGACATGCTGCTGACCCACTCGGGGTATTCGCTCGAGGTACTCGATCCGGCACGGGCCGGGGCGGCCCTGGAGATGCGGGCCGCCCTCGCCTCCGGCCGGTAATCCGGCACTCGACTCGACTTCAGCCTGTGGGTGCCTCCGTGGTGACGGTCTTCTCCACTTCGGCCACCCGGGCTGCGGTGGCCAGCACAGTGTGAGGGTCGAGGCTCATCGAGTCGATCCCCATTCGCACCAGCGCCTCGGCCATCTCCGGATAATCCGAGGGAGCCTGCCCGCATATCCCGATATGGCGGTCGTGGCGATGCGCACCGGTGATGGCCGCCTCGATCGTGGCTATGACTCCCGGATCGCGTTCGTCGAAGTCGAAGGCGACCAGCTCGGAGTCACGGTCGACGCCCAGAACCAGCTGGGTCAGGTCGTTGGATCCGATGGAGAATCCGTCGAATATCTCGGAGAAGGCGTCGACCTGGACCACGTTGTTGGGGATCTCGCACATGACGTAGACCTGGAGGCCTTCCTCTCCCCGGGCCAGGCCACTCTTGGCCATGACGTCGAGAACCCGCCTTCCCTCGTCCACCCTCCGGCAGAACGGGATCATCAGGATCACGTTGGTGAGACCCATGTCGTGGCGCACCCGTCGCATGGCGGTGCATTCCAGAGCGAATCCCTCTTCATAGGCGGGATGGGAGTAGCGAGAAGCTCCCCGGAAGCCGATCATGGGGTTGGCCTCGACGGGTTCGAAGCCCCGACCCCCGATCAGGCTGGCGTACTCGTTGGACTTGAAGTCCGACATCCTCACCACCACCGGGCGTGGGTAGAAGGCGGCGGCAATCGTGCCGACTCCCTCGGACAGGCGCTGGACGAAGAAGTCTGCGCCGTCGGAGTACCCGCTGATGAGCTCGTCGATCCTGGCCCGCTGCTCGGGGTCCTCCACCCGGTCGGGATGGAGCAGGGCCATTGGGTGAGCCCGGATCGACTCCGAGACGATGAACTCCATCCGCGCCAGTCCTACACCGTCCACGGGGAGCCGGGCAACCTCGAAGGCCAGATCCGGGTTGCCCAGGTTGACCATGACGTGGGTTCGGGTGGGGATTCGATTCCCGGCATCGACCTCCTCGACCGTGAAGGCAACCTCGCCTTCGTAGACATGGCCCTGGTCTCCTTCGGCGCAGGAGACCGTAACGGTCTTGCCGGTGTCGACCGTGGTGGTGGCCTCACCGGTTCCCACCACCGCCGGGATCCCCAGCTCCCGAGCAACGATGGCGGCGTGGCAGGTGCGTCCGCCCCGGTTGGTGACGATGGCGGCGGCGGTCTTCATGACCGGCTCCCAATCGGGAGTGGTGGTGTCGGCGATGAGGACCTCGCCCGGCTGGAAGGTGGAGAGCTCCTCGGTGTGGAGCACCACCCTGGCTTTGCCAGAGGCGGCCGCCGAACCGACGGCGCGACCGGTGACCAGTACCTGACCACCGGCCTGGATGTGATACTGGCGGATGGTGTGGCCCTCGAGCTGTGAGGCAACCGTCTCCGGTCGGGCCTGGACGATGTAGAGACTCCCGTCCACACCGTCTTTGGCCCACTCGATGTCCATCGGTGTCTGCTTGCCGGCCCGTTCGCTGAAGTGCTTCTCGATGGCGATGGCGTGGCCGGCCAGGGTGAGGACGTCCTCGTCAGAGACACAGAATCGGGACCGGTCCTGTTCGGGTGTTGGCAGGTTTGCCGTCGTCTGGCCCCCGCGCCCCTGTGCGTAGACCATCTTGAGCTGCTTTCGCCCCAGCGACCGGCGCAGGACCGTCCGGTATCCCGCCTCATAGGTGGGTTTGTGGACGTAGAACTCGTCGGGGTCGACCGTGCCCTGGACCACGTTCTCGCCCAGGCCGTAGGAGGCGGTGAGGAAGACCACGTCCGGGAACCCCGATTCGGTATCGATGGTGAAGATCACGCCGGACGACGCCAGATCGGAGCGAACCATCTTCATGATCCCCGCCGACAGTCCCAGGGCGAGATGGTCGAAGCCTCGCTCCTCCCGATAGGAGATGGCCCGGTCGGTGAAGAGGGAGGCGAAGCAGCGCCGGCAGGCCTCATGGACCCGTTCTGGCCCGTGGATGTTGAGAAAGGTCTCATGCTGGCCGGCGAACGAAGCGGTAGGAAGGTCCTCGGCGGTGGCCGAGGAGCGGACAGCGACCGTCAGGTCGGACCCGTACTCCGCCTCCAGCTTGCCGTAGGCGTCGGTGATCTCAGAGGCAATCGCATCGGGCAGGGGAGCGGCGTAGATGAGCTGGCGGGCTTTTCGACCTCGCCGGGCCAGTTCGGTTACATCGACCCGGCCGATCCCGTCCATCAGACCTGCCAACTCATCCCAGGCCCCCGCCGCGCTCAGGGTGTCGCGGTATGCCTGCACGGTCAGGGCGAAGCCGTTGGGGATCGGGACTCCCAGTGGCCTCAGATCCCGGTACATCTCGCCCAGCGAGGCGTTCTTGCCCCCCACCGTGGCCACATCACCGATCCCGATCTCGTCGAACCAACGTACGTAACTCATGCAACACCTCCGTGCCTCTCATCATCCCGTTCGAGTCGCCCCTCCACCAGGGCCGAATGGCCCGGCCACCCCCGTTTCTTTGGACGACGGCGAACGCCTTCCCCCTTCTTTCGACGGTGGGGAACGCATAGCGATGGTCACGGTCCAAAGAAGGGCTGCCCCCGTTCTTTCGACGGTGGGGAACGCATAGCGATGGTCACGGTCCAAAGAAGGGAGGGGGCGTTTGTTGTCGTCCAAAGAAGGGTTTCGCCGGTGCGTGGATGGGACGAAGGACCGGGGTGGGCCGGGGCTTCCTACCCTGGGACCGGCACAGACACCCGACCAGGATCGGAAGGATGGACTCAGAACCGACGACCGGTACCGAAGCGGCCACGGAGATGATGGACGGAAACGAGGCGGCGGCCCGGATCGCCTATGCACTTAGTGAGGTGGCCTCCATCTATCCGATCACCCCGGCCTCGCCGATGGGCGAGCACGCCGACGCCTGGTCGGTGGCCGGGAGGCCCAACCTGTGGGGAGTGGTCCCCGAGGTGGTCGAGATGCAGAGTGAGGCGGGGGCAGCCGGGGCCGTGCACGGCTCCCTCCAGGCCGGAGCGCTGACCACCACCTTCACCGCCTCGCAGGGCCTGATGCTGATGCTGCCCAACATGTTCAAGATCGCCGGCGAGCTCAGCCCGACGGTGATTCACGTGGCCGCCCGCACCGTGGCCTCCCATGCCCTCTCCATCTTCGGCGACCATTCCGATGTCATGGCGGCGCGTCAGACCGGATTCGCCATGCTGGCCTCCAACTCGGCTCAGGAGGCACAGGACCTGGCGGTGATCGCCCATGCGGCATCGATGCACTCGCGGGTGCCTTTCCTCCACTTCTTCGATGGGTTTCGGACGTCGCATGAGATAACCAAGGTGACCACCGTGAGCGAGGACGTCCTCAAGCAGATGGTGCCCGAGAACCTGATCGTCGACCACAGGCTGCGCTCCCTCAATCCCCATCGCCCGGTGATCAGGGGGACCGCCCAGAACCCCGACGTGTTCTTCCAGGCCCGGGAGGCCGTCAACGCCTTCTACGACGCCGTGCCCGGAATCGTGGCCGAGCAGATGGCTCGTTTCCAGGAGCTGACCGGTCGCCACTACTCGCCGTTCGAGTACGTGGGCGCCCCCGACGCCGAACGGGTCCTGGTCATGATGGGCTCCGGAGCCGGCGCCGCCATCGAGGCCGTCGAGGCCGCCGCGGACGAGGGCGAGTCGGTCGGCCTGGTCGTCGTCCGTCTCTACCGCCCCTTCGACGTGGGTCGCTTCTGTGCCTCGCTGCCCGAGTCGACGCGGTCGGTGGCGGTGCTGGATCGCACCAAGGAGCCGGGCGGGGTGGGCGAGCCGCTCTACCTGGACGTGGTGGCGGCTCTGGCCGAAGGCCGGGAAGGGCCGATGCCCGCCGTCACCGGCGGCCGGTACGGTCTGTCGTCCAAGGAGTTCACGCCGGCGATGGTCAAGGGTGTCCTGGCCGACCGGCGAGCGCCCAACCAGCACTTCACGGTGGGCATCGTCGACGACGTCACCCACACGAGCGTCACCTACGATCCGGCCGACTGGCACGAGCCCGAAGACGTGGTCAGAGCGGTCTTCTACGGACTGGGCTCGGACGGCACCGTCGGCGCCAACAAGAACTCGGTCAAGATCGTGGGGGGCCACACACCTCTCTATGCCCAGGGCTACTTCGTATACGACTCGAAGAAGTCGGGATCCCAGACGGTGTCGCATCTCCGCTTCTCGCCCCGCCCGATATCTTCCACCTACCTGGTGCAGGAGCCCACCTTCGTCGCCTGTCACCAGTTCGGCATGCTCGATCGGGCCGCCCTCCTCGACACGGCCCGACCCGGATCGACGTTCCTGCTCAACAGCCCCTACCCGGCAGACGAGGTGTGGGACCATCTTCCGGCCCCCACTCAGCGCACGATCATCGATCGGGAACTGGAACTATGGGTGGTCGACGCTCAACGGATCAGCGCCGAGGCCGGCCTGGGCGGTCGGGTCAACACCGCACTCCAGGCCTGCTTCTTCAAACTGACCGACCTCCTCCCGCTCGAGGAGGCGATCGAGGCGATGAAGGCCGAGATCGTCAAGACATACGGCAAGAGGGGTGAGGCTGTGGTGAGGCGGAACCACGCCGTCATCGACGAGGCACTGGCCGGACTGCAGAAGGTAGCGGTTCCGGAAACAGCCGCCCCCGCCGCGGCGGCGACGCCGCATCGGGCTCTGGCCGGGGACGTGCCCGACTTCGTGAAGAGGGTCACGGCCCGGATCATGGCCGGAGATGGCGACCTGTTGCCCGTGTCGGCCATGCCGATCGACGGAACCTTCCCCACCGGGACGGCCAAGTACGAGAAGCGGGGCCTGGCCACCGAGATCCCGATCTGGGATCCGGACGTGTGCATCGACTGTGGGCGCTGTGCCCTGGTCTGTCCCCACGCCACGATCAGGATGAAGGCCTTCCTGCCCTCGGCGGTGGAAGACGCCCCGCCCGAGTTCATCTGGAAGGAGGCATCGGGCCGGGACCTGGCCGGTCGATACCTGACCGTGCAGGTTGCACCCGACGACTGCACCGGATGTGGGATATGCGTCGACATCTGCCCCGCCACCTCGAAATCGGAGGTGGGGCACAAGGCGATCAACATGACCCCGGTCGACGAGTACCTGGAGCGGGAGCGGACCCGCTTCGATTACTTCCTCACCCTTCCCACCATGGACCGGAGGGAAGTCAGCCTGGCCACCGTCAAGGGCTCCCAACTGCTCGATCCGCTGTTCGAGTTCTCCGGTGCCTGCTCTGGTTGCGGCGAGACCCCATACCTCAAGTTGATGACCCAGTTGTTCGGGGACAACGTCATCGTCGCCAACGCCACCGGTTGCTCGTCCATTTACGGCGGGAATCTTCCCACCACCCCCTGGGCGGCAGACGAGCACGGCAGGGGACCGGCCTGGTCCAACTCGCTGTTCGAGGACAACGCAGAATTCGGCCTTGGAATGCGAGTCGCCCTGGACCAGGTCCAGGCCGACGCCCGCCTGCTCGTAACCGCCCTCGTGCCGGACCTGGGCTCTCTGGCCGTCGAGATCCTCGACGCCGATCAGAGTGATCCGGCCGGTATCGAGGCCCAGCGCGACAGGGTGGCCCAGCTCCGCGAGCGACTGAAGTCGATGGAGGGGATCCTGGCCCGTCGCCTGGAATCCGTGGCGGATGGGCTGGTCACGACCGGGGTGTGGATCGTGGGAGGCGACGGCTGGGCCTACGACATCGGTTTCGGCGGGCTCGACCATGTGCTGGCCTCGGGCCGGAACGTCAACATCCTGGTCCTCGACACCGAGGTCTACTCGAACACCGGCGGTCAAGCTTCCAAAGCCACGCCCCGGGCGGCGGTGGCCAAGTTCGCCATGGGAGGAAAGACCACCGCCAAGAAGGACCTGGGGCAGATCGCCATGAGCTACGGCAACGTGTACGTGGGCCAGGTGGCGATGGGCGGCAACATGACCCAGACGGTTCGAGCCTTCGCTGAAGCGGCCGCCCACCCCGGTGTGTCGCTCATCCTGGCTTACTCTCCCTGCATCGCCCACGGAATCGACATGAGCACGCAGATGACCCATCAGAAGAAGGCAACAGAGTCGGGCTATTGGCCCCTGTATCGATACGACCCTGCCCGTGAGGCGGAAGGGATGCCGGGCCTGCGACTCGACAGTCGTACCCCAACGATTCCCTTCTCCGAGTACGCCCGGGAGGAAGCCCGCTTCTCCATGCTGCGAAGGACCAACCCCGAACGAGCCGACGAGCTCATGCGCCTTGCCCAACAGGACATCGACGATCGCTGGAACCTCTACGAGCAGATGGTGGAGATCCATCGCACGGCCGAGTTCGCCGAGGTGACTGAATGAGCTCTGCGGTCGACGTCAGCACCGATTACCTGGGATTCCGGCTGGATCACCCGGTCATGCCGTCGGCGTCGCCTCTCACCGGGGACGTGGACACGCTCCACCGGCTGGTCGAGGCCGGCGCTCCGGCGGTGGTCCTGCCTTCGCTGTTCGAAGAACAGGTCGAGCACGATGCGCTGGCGGTGCATATGGGCCTGGAGGCGGGTGCAGGGATCTTCGCCGAAGCTGCGGAGGGATACTTTCCCGAGTTGAACGACTACAACACCGGGCCCGACGATTACCTGGAGCTGGTGACCCGGGCCGTCGACGAGCTCGACATCCCCGTGATCGCCAGTCTCAACGGCACCTCGCCCGGAGGGTGGACCCGCTACGCCCGCATGCTCGAGGATGCCGGCGCCAACGGCCTGGAGCTGAACATCTATTTCATGGCCACCGATCCCGAGGAGGGGTCGACCGGGGTCGAGGCGCGTTGTCTTTCCCTGGTCGAAGAGGTGAAGGCGGCCATCGCGCTCCCGGTGGCGGTCAAGATCGGCCCCTACTTCTCCTCCGTCTCTTCCATGGCGCGCCGCTTCGCCGAAGCGGGAGCCGACGGTCTGGTCCTGTTCAATCGCTTCTATCAGCCCGACATCGATCTCGACTCCCTATCCGTGGCACCCAACCTGGTGCTGTCCTCGGCCGACGAGCTCCGTCTTCCCCTGCGCTGGATCGCGGTGCTGTACGGGAAGGTGGACCTGGACCTGGCGGCCACGACCGGAGTCCACACCGCCACCGAGGTGGTGAAAATGGTCCTGGCGGGAGCCAACGTGACCATGATGGCTTCGGCTCTCCTGCGCCGCGGCCCCGTGGCCCTGACCGACGCCGTGGCCGGTTTGCGGTCATGGCTGTCCGAGAACGACTACGAGTCGGTGGCCCAGGCACGTGGGAGCCTCAGCTATGAGGCCGCACCGGATCCGGGTCAGTACGAGCGGGCCAACTACATGCACACCCTGGTCTCCTATTCGGCAGAGTGGCGCGCCCGCCACGGTATCTGACGGGGCCCTCCGGGGTCCGGTAGGGACTCTCGACCCTATCGCCCGATAGCCAACCCGATCCATGCTGGAGATGGTCCATTTCGAGGAGGAAACATGAGCGATGAGGCCAGTTCCGGCACCGCCCAGGCGGTCGAGGCATTGCGCGAGGAAGTGGCGCGGCTGGATCGCAAAGTCGATGCTCTCTCGGCGCGGGTGACCGACACGGTGATGAGGGGATGGGAGGCCCGCATCGACCAGCTCCAGCTCCAGGCCGCGTTGGGCCGGATGGAAATGCGTGACGAGGTGGAGCCGCGGATCCAGCGGCTCCGAAACGCCTTCGAGGCGGCCCGCAGCCAGCTGACCCCGATCCCGGGGATGGTGAGCGACGTGCTGGAAGACACCTCGGCCGATCTGAGCCCGGTGATCGATCAGCTGGAGAGGGCATACAAGGACGCCAAGGCGGCGATGAGCTGATCCCCCGGCCCGAGGAGCCCTTGCGGCCCGGAGCCACCAATCGGGCACCGGGCTGGGCACTTTCCGGTCGAGGCGAGCAGACCCGCTCTGCAGTCGGTTACATTCGGGCCGGAAGGAGGGAAGTGAACCAGCGAGTCCTGGACCGGGAAGATTTCGGTGCCCTGCTCGAGGCGTTGTCCGGGCACGGTTACACCATCGTCGGACCAAAGGTCGCCGACCAAGCCGTCGTCTACGACGAGTTGACCGGCGTGGAGGACCTCCCCATCGGCTGGACCGATGACCAGGAGGGAGGCCGATACTCACTTCGCCGGCGTGAGGACGACGCCCTGTTCGGGTACGCGGTCGGCCAGCACTCCTGGAAGAAGTTCCTCTTTCCCTCCCGTTCCACTCTGTTCCACGTCGAGAAGAGAGACGGGCGCCTGGCCTTCGTGGCCGAGGACTTCGAAGTCCCCCGGTTGGCGTTCCTCGGGGTTCGGGCCTGCGAGCTGGCCGCGATCGGCATCCAGGACAAGGTGTTTCTGGGCAGCGGCCCGGTCGATCGGATCTACGAGGCCGGGCGGAGTGACGTGTTCGTCGTGGCCCTGAATTGCATGGTGGCGGGGGGGACCTGCTTTTGCGTCT
This sequence comes from uncultured Acidimicrobiia bacterium, assembly GCA_963744905.1. GTDB lineage: Bacteria > Actinomycetota > Acidimicrobiia > Spongiisociales > ZC4RG35 > DATFFO01. Next base: position 41,363 of record CAVUUV010000001.1, read on the forward strand.
CGATGGGGACCGGGCCCAGGTGCGGGTCCGGCTACGACCTGGTGCTGACAGAGATCATCGAAGGCGACCGGCACGAGTTCGTGGTCGAGGCGGGCACCGAAGCGGGGGAGGAGGTCCTCTCAACCCTTCCGGGACGGGAGGCGACTGAGGGCGATCGCGCCTCCGTCGACCAGGTGGTCGAGCGAACCTCTGCCTCTATGGGTCGCACGATGGACAACACCGGGATCAAGGCGTTGCTTTACGAGAATCTCGAGCACCCCCGCTGGGATGACGTGGCCGAGCGCTGCCTGGCCTGCACCAACTGCACCCTGGTGTGTCCGACCTGTTTCTGCTCCACCACCGAGGACACCGTCAGCCTGGATGGGTCGGCCTCGACCAGGACCCGGCGCTGGGACTCTTGTTTCAACCTCGAGTTCTCCGGCCTGCACGGGGACCCGGTCCGGCACACGAACAAGGGTCGCTACCGGCAGTGGATGACCCACAAGCTGGCCAGCTGGTACGACCAGTTCGGCTCCTCGGGGTGCGTCGGGTGCGGTCGCTGCATCACCTGGTGCCCGGTGGGCATCGACATCACCGAGGAAGTAGCGGCGATACGTTCCAGCCCTGGAGGTGGGGAGTGAACCTGCGTCCGCTCCAGCAAGGGAATCAGCTTCTGTCCAGGCTCGACGACGCCGAGCTCGACTTCTTCGAGTCGGTCTCGGAGGAGGTCCACGTCGACGCCGGCACCATCCTCCTGGAGGAGGAATCCCCCGCCGATACGTTCTACGTCGTGCTGAAGGGAAAGGTCGCCCTGGAGATGACGAGTCCCGGTCGCCAGCCCATGGTCATGCAGACCCTGGGGAGGGGTGACATGGTGGGGGTGAGCTGGCCGTTTCCCCCTCATCGCTGGAACTGGCAGGCGCGGGCCATGGTCGACACCGATCTCATCGCCTTCGATGCCGCCGCCATCAGGGCCCGGTGCGACCAGGATCCCAGCCTGGCGGTCGACGTGCTGAGTGTGGTCGGTGAGGAAGTGACCCGGCGGCTCAATCGGGCCCGGATCCAACTGCTCGACCTGTACGAGAAGGACTGAGGGAGATGCTGTTCAGCGAGGTGGGCGGCCCGAAGGGCGAGGTCCGGGAGGCGATGCTGCCCCGCATGTTCCGGGTCATGAAGACGCGCCCGGAAACGGCCGACACCGCCACCCTGGAGCTGGAGCCTGAGGACGGAGTGGGGATCACCTACGGGCCCGGGCAATTCACGATGTTCTACGTGTACGGGATCGGGGAGGTGCCGCTGTCCATCTCCGGAGACCCCCACGACCAGGACCGTTTGGTCCACACGGTGCGCTCGGTCGGAGCCGTGACGGCGGCGATCGTGGCGCTCGAGCCAGGGGACCCGGTCGGGATCCGGGGCCCTTACGGGCGGGGCTGGCCGATGGCAGAGGCAGAGGGAGGCGACCTCGTCATCGCCGCCGGTGGGATCGGATTGGCTCCCCTGCGCCCGGCCCTGCTCGACGTCCTGGCCCGGCGGGACCGGTTCGGGGCGGTTTCGCTCATCTACGGTTCCCGCTCGCCCTCGGACCTTCTCTTCGGGGAGGACCTCCGCACCTGGAGGAGTCGATTCGACCTGGAGATCGAGGTGACCGTCGACCGCTCGGAACCGGGCTGGTTCGGTGACGTGGGCATGGTGACCGGTCTGTTGTCCCGGATCTCCTTCGATCCGGCCAACACGTCGGTCATGGTGTGCGGGCCGGAGATCATGATGCGGGTGGTGGCCAAAGAACTGGCCGCCCGGGGCGTCGATCAGGAGAAGATCTACATGAGCATGGAGCGGAACATGAAGTGCGCCATAGGGTTCTGCGGCCACTGTCAGTTCGGCCCCGACTTCGTCTGCCGGGATGGTCCCGTGATGCCGTATACCAGGGTCCACCAGCGACTCAGGATTCCCGAGCTGTGATCGGCCACCGCCCCAAGCTCGCCGTGTGGAAGTTCTCCTCTTGTGACGGGTGCCAGCTCACCCTGCTCGACGCCGAGGACCACCTGCTCGAGATCGCCCAGGCCATGGAGATCTCCTATTTCAAAGAAGCGAGCGGGGGCGAGGTGGCCGGGCCCTATGACCTGTCGCTGGTAGAGGGCTCGGTCACCACCCCGGACGAGTACGAGCGGATTCGGGAAGTGCGCAAGGCCTCCTCCACCCTGGTCACCATCGGTGCCTGTGCCACGGCCGGGGGCATCCAGGCGCTGCGCAACTGGGCCGACGTGGACGAGTTCGTCTCGATCGTCTACGCCCGGCCGGACTACATCGAGACGCTGGACACTTCGACCCCCATCGCCGAGCACGTACCGGTCGACTTCGAGTTGCGTGGGTGCCCGATTTCGAAGCGGCAGTTACTCGAAGTGATCGATGCCTTCCTTCACGGCCGTCACCCCAACCTCCCCAGGCACAGCGTATGCGTCGAGTGCAAGCTGCGCGGGACCAACTGTGTGATGGTGGCCCAGCAAATCCCCTGTATGGGCCCTATCACCCAGGCGGGTTGCGGCGCCATCTGTCCTGCCTACGATCGGGGCTGCTACGGGTGTTTCGGCCCGTCGGCAGATCCCAACATCGATTCCCTGGCCTCGTGGTGGAAGGGCATGGGCGTGTCCGACGTCGACCTGGTCCGGGCTCTGCGCACCTTCAACGCCTACGCCCCCGAATTCAGGGAGGCGAGTGAGGCCTATGAGCACTGAACGCGAGATCGCGGTCGACTACCTGGCCCGGGTCGAGGGCGAGGGAGCCATGTATCTCAAGCTCTCCGGGGAAGAGGTAGTTGACCTCAAGTTCAAGATCTTCGAGCCGCCGCGCATGTTCGAGGCCTTCTTGCGGGGGCGCCGCTTCGACGAGGCTCCCGATATCACGGCCCGCATTTGCGGGATCTGTCCCATCGCCTATCAGACCAGCGCCTGCAACGCGATGGAGGCGGCAGCGGGTGTAGAGCTGAACGAGGACCTGCGTCGACTGCGTCGGCTCATCTACTGCGGTGAATGGATCGAGAGTCACGCCCTCCACGTCTTCTTCCTGCACGCCCCCGATTACCTCGGGTATGAGAGCGGGATCGCCATGGCGGCCGATTACCCCGATGAGATCAGCAACGGCCTCCGTCTCAAGAAGATCGGGAATCGGCTGATGACCGTGCTGGGAGGCCGGGAGATACACCCGATCAACGTCCGCGTGGGTGGCTTCTATCGAGTCCCTGGCCGCCCGGAGCTGGAGGCCCTGGTCCCCGACCTGGAGTGGGCCCTGGACACAGCCGTAGCCACCACCCGCTGGCTGTCGAAGTTCACCTTCCCCGACTTCGAGCGTGACTACGAGTTCGTCGCTCTGAGTCACCCCGACGAATACGCCATCCACCAGGGACGGATCGTCTCCAGTCGCGGCCTCGACATCGCCGTCGAGGAGTGGGATGAGACCTTCGAGGAGACCCACGTTCCCTGGTCGAACGCCCTCCATGCCCGTCGCAAGGGCGGAGGCTCGTACCACCTCGGGCCGATGGCCCGCTACTCGCTCAACTCCCATAAGCTCACCCCCCGAGCCGCCCGGGCCGCCCACGACGCGGGCCTGGGTGAAGTGTGCGGCAATCCTTTCCGCAGCATCCTGGTTCGCTCGGTGGAGATCGCCTTCGCCTGCGAGGAGGCCTTGCGGCTGATCGATTCCTACACGCGGCCGGGGAAAGCGTCGGTGCCCGTCGACGCTCGAGACAAGGTGGGTCACGGCGCCTCCGAGGCGCCGCGGGGGCTTCTCTACCACCGCTACTCGGTCGACGCGGGGGGCCTGATCGAGGAGGCCCACATCGTTCCCCCCACGTCCCAGAACCAGCTCAGCATCGAAGACGACCTGCGCGCCTACGTCAAAGGACGGACTCACCTGGCCGACGACAGGCTCCAGTGGGAGCTGGAGCAGACCATCCGCTGCTACGACCCCTGCATATCCTGTGCCACCCATTTCCTCGACCTGACGGTTGAGAGAACGTGAAGAGGATCCTGATCGGGGTGGGGAATCGGTTGCGCGGCGACGATGGCGTCGGCCTGGTGGTGGCGGAGCGAATCAGGTCGATCGACTCCATCCAATCGCCCGGGGCTTCCTTCGAGCTGATGGACCTGTGGGACGGCGCCGACGAGGTGATCCTGGTCGACGCCGCCCGGTCCGGCGCCAGGCCGGGGACGATCCATCGGCTCGACGCGGCGGAAGAGCCCCTACCCGGAAAGCTCCTCGCTACCAGCACGCACTCGATCGGGCTTTCGGAGACCGTGGAACTGGCCCGGCGGTTGCGCCGTCTGCCCGGGGGTGTGGTCGTGTACGGAATCGAGGCGGGGGATCTCAGCCAAGATGAGGGTCTCTCCCCGGATGTGGCTCGGGCGGCCGACGAGCTGGTGGAGATGATCGACGGTGCATGAGAGCCGCCTGGTTCGGGACCTGGTCACCAGGGCGCAGACCGAAGCGGGCGGCGCTCCCGTCACCAGGATGGTGCTCCGCCTGGGAGCCCTGAGCCCTGTGAGTCCCGCTGCCCTGGAACAGGCGATAGTCGATCGCACGTCCCTGGAGTGGGGTAGGGCGCCGGCCGTCGACATCGAGCTGTCCCAGGATCCGGCCGACGTCCGGGCCCTGGATGTGGTCCTGGTGTCGATCGGGATCGGGAGCCTCTGATGTGTGTCGCCGTTCCCGGGCGTCTAGTTCACCGGGGCGACTCCTCGCCCCATTCCATCCCCGGTCGGGTCGCCTACGGCCCGGTCGAACGGGACGTCGAGCTGATCATGGTGCCCGAGGCGACACCGGGCGACTACCTCTTGGTGCACTCGGGGTACGCCGTGGAGGTGATCTCCGAACAACACGCCCTGGAGACCCTGGCCCTGCTGAACCGGCACAGCTAGGGGGCTCCCCCCTTCGGCCGCTTGTCCCCCCAGTCTGCCGCCTTCGGCCAAGGTTCGTCCCCCTTGCAACGCAAGAGGGAAGGGGCCCGCGCTGCGGAGCAGCGGGGTAGGGGGGCACCCCGAAGGGGTAGGTGGAGCTGAAGTGTCAGGCGATGTCGACGGCGTAGTTGGTGCCTTCCCATCGGTCGCCCTGTCGAATGGTGAATACGACCTGGGCCCCGGGAGCCATCGGGGCGGTTGGGATCACGGCGGTGTGGACACCGATCATCGGCGTCGTGTCGATGTCGGCGAAGCTCTTCCAGGCGTCGGCGCTCCAACGGATCGTCGAGGGGGCCCCCAGGTCGAGGCGAAGCAGCTTCCCGGCCGTCATCGAGGCCAGTTTGTGGTGCGGGGCCCAGGATGCGACCCGGGGTGGAGGAGTCTGGTCGCGATAGCGCTCGGCGGCCTCCACCGGAGTGTCGAACACCCGCCCCAGGCGCAACGATGCCATCAGCCTGACGTACTCGGCGTGGGCCCAGACCAGCGGCATGGCCGAGCCGGTGGGACCGCCGGGCGTCAGCTCCCGGTCAGGTATCGGGGGCCCGTCCCAAACCTGCTCCGGGAGGAGGCCGGTCGGTCCGGCGAACGAGCGCATGGCCCGGGCCAGCCGCGCCGCTTCAGCCCGGTGCCCGGCAGCCAGCTCGTAGTGGGCCCGCTCCCCGGTGAGGAGGGGCCAGGGTCGGCCGATCCCGGTTCCGTCGAAGGGGCTCCCGTCGTCGTGCTCTCCGTAGCCGTCCTCGCTATAACGGCGCCAGCACGAACCCGGGGGGAGTTCGACTCGCAGGACGTGGTCGATCACTGCGATGGTGTCGAGGACTCGCCGATCCCGGGCATCCCTGAGCCCGAAACGAACCAGGGCGAGGGCGTCGGGACTGACGATCTCGGCCGCCGGTAGCGAGCTCTCGGACGGAGGACGGTTCTTGATGGGAACCCAGCCGGAGCCAGGGGAGTGTCCCTCGGCCACGTCGGCGGAAGCGATCCTGACGTAGTAGCCCTCCACCCCCACCTCCCGGGACAGGTCTGTTTCGGTCACATACATCCATCGCTCGATGGCCTCGTTCCAGTCGTCGGCCGTATCCAGGAGGAAGCCGGCGACTTTGGCTTCTCCAACGGAGCGGGCGCAGGCGGCGGCGACGGCAAGAGCGGCAACCTGGGCGGCCACCGTGAACGGCGAGTATCCGGCATCTTCCTCCCATCGGTCCTGGCCGGTCACCGGACCGTTGCCCACCAGATACCCGGCCGCATCCCGGATCATGGGCCAGTAGGGACCCACGTCGGTCAGGGATCCGCAATGGCGGGCTAGGCCAACGGCGAGAATCGGCAAGGCGGTCTCGTCCATCTGGACCCCGCTCCAGTAGGGAGAGCCGTCCAGCCACATGTTCTGGGCCCAGTGACCGTCGGCTTCCTGGGTAGTGCGCAGATAGTCGATACCCCGGCGGGCTTCCTCGTAGGCCCCGCAGGCCAGGAGTGCACCCAGGGTCTCGACCATGTCCCGGGGCCAGACCAGGTGATAGCCGCCCATATCTTCATCGCCCTTGGCGAAACCCCACGGGATGGAGAGAGAGGCGATGCTGGCTCCCGGGAATGAAAGGGACTCGTGGACCCGGATCACGGTGCGGGACTGGACCTCGAACCCATCCTGGGCGGCAGGTGGGTCGAGGGAGTCGGCCCAGGTCTTCCACGCCTGGCCGTATAGAGCCAGGGCGGGCTCGACTCCGTCCGCAAGGGAGGCCCGGGTCCGGTGCCCGGCCTCGGCGGTCGTGCGGCCGAACCCCACTGCCAGGGTGAAGACGCCCGAAACCGGCACGGAGATCTCGCCGGCCAGGGCGACATTGCCAGGGCCTGCCCGGGGGTAGGTCCAGGTGAGTCGACCGTGTGCCCGGACGTCTTGCCAACCGTCGGAGAACCCGACGTATCCAACCGACCGCACAACCCAACCCGTGTCCACCGCCAGGGCGAGGGATGTCTCGGATCCTGAGGCGAACAGCATCGGGATTCCCTTGTAGTCGCCGACCCAGGCCCGGTTGTCGCCTCCCCGATTGTGGATGTGGGGGGCGAGGAGAGCCGTCACATGGAGGTCTGCACCCGTCCCATCGATCCTGGTGCGTTGGAGGAGCACGTCGCGTTGGGGGTCGGTGAGGATCTCCTTGCGGACCACGATGCCTCCGGGCAGCCGGTTGGTCAGCTCGAAGGCGGGAACCCCTTCCCCGAGCCATCGAACCATCGAACGGGCGTGGCGCTTCTCTTCCAGGAATCGTCCCGTGTCGTCGGAGATGAGCAGACCCAGGTCGCGGGTGCAGGCGGTGTCGATGCGGGGGTGGTAGATCTCGTCGATGATGCCGTGGCTGAGAGCAAACCACACCCGGGACTGATTGCCGATTGAGGTGCCCACGGCGGTTTTGGCGCTCGAGGTCCAGCGGGGAGGGATACCCGGCGCTCCCGGAGCATCTGTTTCAGGGGTCAATCTGGTTCCTGGCCTGGGGGTGCTGGCGATAGAAGTCGGACAGGGCCAGGTAGAGAGGCCGGAATCGGTCCTCCAGGCCCGTGGGTTGCAGGAAGAAGGCCTCGGTGGCGACGGCGAACATCTCTGCCCGGTTGGTCATGGCGTATGCGCGCAAGGGAGAAGCCGGTTCTCCGTCAAGCAGACGCTGCCATGCCTGATCCAGCGCCCGATCGAACCGATGTGCTCTGTCCCGGGGCCCGATCGGAGGGGTCCCATTGGCCGTGCCGTCGGCCATGTCCACCTTGTGGGCGAACTCATGGATGATGACCGAACTCGACACGTGGGCGGTCTCCTCCGTTTCGACCCGGTCCCAGGCGATTCGAACCGGGCCATGCAGCATCGCCTCGCCGAGGAGGCAACCCTCCGACTCTGTGACCATCGAACCGCCCGCTCCCTGTCGAATCCACCGGACCTGGGAGGTGGGCGCCACCAGGATGGCGCTGACGTCGGTCAGCAGGTCGAGCCCGATGTTGACCGTCAGCAGGCATGCCCGAGCTGCGATCCGGGCTCGCATCGTGGGAGTGATCTCGAATCCGTCCAGGCCCTCCCAGTGGCGGGTACGATCCAGAGTGCGGGCCTGGTCCAGGAGGCGCCGGGTCTCATCCGCGTCGAGGTGACGCCACATCCGGATGGTGGCGACGGCTTGTTGCTCCCAGTCGGGATCGGCCTGTGGGTGGTGTCTCAGCATCGGCTCCCATTGTCGTCCTCATCGGGAGTGAAGTAGGGCGAGGAATACGATCACCACGAAATCCTGGAGGAAGTGGAGTGTCATCGCCGTTGTCAGGCTGCCTCTCCACAGGTAGACGAGGGCGAAGATCAGGCCCATGATGCCCACAGTGGCCAGCCCGGCCGTTCCCTCGTAGCCATGACCCAGGGCAAATATCGCCGTCGACACCACCACGGCCACCACGGTCGAGGCACCAGCCCCCTGGAATCGGTGAATCAGATACCCGCGGAAGATCAATTCCTCGGAGAAGGCGACCACGACCACCAGCACCGTTCCCAGGAGCACTTCGCCGAGGACGGGGGAGGGTATGGCGATCGGGTTCGACTCCGGGGGGACCGAGAGGCCGATGTCGATGAAGAAATGCTCCAACCAGCGCAGAGCGAAGAAGAAAGGAGCGAACAGGAGCATGCCCAGACCTATCTCGGTCCACACCCGCTGCCTGCGGAGGCCCACCTGTCTGAGATTCTCGCCATTGCGCCACAGAAAGAAGACGATAAGGGCGACAAATCCCAGGTCCCGGCCCATCGTCGATGCGGCCAGCAGCCCGAAACCGATCGTCCCCTGGCGGGTGGCAAACAGGGAGATGATGAGGGAGGGGACGATCAGGCTCAAGAACACCATCACCTCGAGAAGGTGAATTCGGGGAGTGGGTTTGTTGGTCTCGCCCGTGGCGCCCGACTGCGATTTCATCGTGATACCCCCTCCAGGAGGTGGTCCGATGCTATAGCGACCCGCCACGGGGCCGGGTCGCCCGCCGGCCGATCACGCTCGGCGTCTTAGAGTCATTGAGAAAGCCGGGGCCGAATACGGTCCCCGTCACCGATCAGAGAACCATTGGGAGGGCCGATGGCCACCGCAACACACCTGTTCCACCGGGACATGAAGTCATTGCACGGGGCGTTCGGGAGCGACGCCTTCGGGCGCAAAGCGGAGTCGTTTGCCCGGTTCTTCGGCACGCCCACTTTCCTCATCGGCCAGACGGTGCTGGTGGGAGGATGGATAGTGATCAATGTCCTGGCGGTGTCGTTTCGCTGGGACCCCTATCCATTCATCTTGCTCAATCTGGCGTTTTCGCTCCAGGCTGCCTACGCCGCCCCACTCATCCTTCTCGCCCAGACACGACAGGCCGATCGGGACAAGGCGATGAGCGAAGCCGATGCCAATCACCGCGAGGCGCTGGCCAAGGCATCGGTCGACCGCCAGGAGATAGCCGTGAGGCAGTCGGCCAAACTGGAGGAATTGCTGGAGGTCAACACCCGGCTCACCGAGGAGGTGAACCGGCTCACCCACGAGATCCACACCCGTGTGGTGGGGGAGCCGTCTCGATGAGCAAGTGGGCTCGAGATCGGTCCCGGGGATGAGAGCGCAGCCTTGACCACCACCGCCGCCCGCACGGTGCGACTCGGGGCCCGGGACTATCCGGTGATCCTGCCCAGCCTGCGCGATTCGCGTCTGCATCTGGCGGCGGTGATCATCTCGATCCACGTTCTCGGCCAGACCTCGTTCGGCTTCCGCGTCTCGGTTCCTCAGATCCTGTCGGCAATCCTCACCTGTGCGGTGATCGAGGTCGGATGGACCTTCTATCACGATCGAAAGATCGTCTGGCCGGCCAGCGCCATGTTGACCGGAAGCGGCGTGGCCCTCATTCTCCGTCTCGTATCCATGCCCCGAGGTGACCATTGGTCGTGGCACGGTTGGGAGTTGTTTGCGCTGGTGGCCGGCTTCTCACTCGCGTCCAAGTACGTGATCCGCTGGCGCGGCTCCCATGTCTTCAACCCTTCCAATTTCGGGCTGGTGGTGGCGTTCTTGATTCTGGGGAGCTCGGTCATCGAGCCACTCGACTTCTGGTGGGCCCCGATCGGCCCCTGGTTGGTGATGGCATACCTGCTCATATTGGCCGGAGGACTGATGATCACATCCCGGCTACGACTCCTCGCCATGGGTGCGGTGTTCTGGCTGACACTGAGTGCAGGTCTGGGACTGTTGAGTGCCTCCGGCCACTGCATCACCGCGGCCTGGTCTCTCCAGCCCGTGTGTGGTCTCGACTTCTGGTGGGTGGTGGTGACTTCCCCCGAGGTTCTCATCTTCCTCTTCTTCATGATCACCGACCCCAAGACCATCCCCTCGGGGTGGTGGGCCCGGGTGGCCTTCGCCCTGGTCCTGGGAGCGGTCTGCACCTTCTTGATCGCCCCGGCCGCCAACGAGTTCTGGGCCAAGGTCGGGCTGCTCGGGGGACTGGTTGCGCTGACACCTTTCCGTCATCTTTTCGACAACATGTTTCCGGACGGTGCCGGCGAGAGGGTGCCAACGCCCCTGGGACGTTTGCTCGATGGGGCGCGAAGGAGCGTCTTCCTTCGGGGGGCCGTGGTGGGCTCTGTCTTCGTACTGGCGGGAGCTGCCCTCGTGGCGGCCGGGTCACCAGCCCGTAATGGTGGATCCACCGTTGCGCCTTCTGTCGTATCCACCCCGGCTCAGATCGGCGTGGAGGTGGATGCGGCCTCGCTGCCGGCCGTCACCGTCGATACCGAGGCCCGGGGCCTGAATGGGGACGTGGCGGATGACCCCGGGGCCCTCGCTCTGGCGCTGGCCCAGGATCTGGCCGTCGAAGGTGAGGCGATGAGAAAGCTCGATCCCAGTCTGCTGCGGGTTGCCGACGGCGGTGATCGCCTCGTTGCCATGGAGCGACAGATCGAATCGGCCGCCACCGAGGGGAGCGCAACGGTTTCCAACTACCGATTCGACACGCTCGAATTGACGGTCGTGTACAGCGACGGTCCCCAGGGAGGAGCAGATCTGGCCCTGGTTGCATCCGGCACCGTGGAGCGGCTCACGGTCGCTGCCGATGGCACGGAGTCCGGACTCGATCGGGGTCGCTTTCACTCCACCTTCGTCCTGGGACAGAACTCGGCAGGGCGGTGGGTGATCATGTCCGAATTACAGCAATGAGGTCTTTCCTTTGTCCCCCTTGCGGAGCAAGGGGGAAGGGGCCCCCGCTGCCTAGCAAACCTTCTTTCCTTTGTCCCCCTTGCGTAGCAAGGGGGAAGGGGCCCCCGCTGCGTAGCAGTGGGGTAGGGGGGAGGGCCCGGGTGAAGCCGAGGTGTGAGGTTCAACTCCCCCCTACCTCCCGCCTCTGCTTCGCTCCGGCGGCAGGGACCTTCCCCCTGCGAGCAGGGGGACAAACCAACACCTTCTTTCCTTTGTCCCCCTTGCGGAGCAAGGGGGAAGGGGCCCCCGCTGCGTAGCAGTGGGGTAGGGGGAGGGCCCGGGTGAAGCCGAGGCGTGAGGTTCAACTCCCCCCTACCTCCCGTCTCCGCTCCGCTCCGGCGGCAGGGACCTTCCCCCTGCGAGCAGGGGGACAAAGGGAGAAGAGAGGGCGGGCATCAGTCTCGTCTTCTCAGCCGGCGGGCGGGGTCCAGGTCCGGGGATGGTCGGCGGACCGATCGAGGACCACGAACTGGTCGGCCTGTATCTTCATCCACGGTCCCATGTCACCATCGGGCCACTGCACCCTGACCCGGGCTTCTCTGGCCGATCCGAGGCCGAAGTGGACCCAACCCAACTGTCCGCCTCCGTGGCCACCGCCCACGGTGACCTGGCGCTGCTGGGTCCGGTTGCCAACCCGAACCTCCATCCAGGCCCCTATAGCGTCCCGGTTGGGTCGATCCTGGCTCAGCTTCAGGGACAGCCAGTGACCCATGTTCGCCGGTGCTCCGGGCGCGCCCCACCCCAGGCTGCGCCATACCTTCACCGGCTCCTCTCGGTCCACGACGATCAGGTCGAGCATGCCGTCACTGTTCAAATCGGCCAGGGCCGCTCCCCGGCTGCGGTTGAAGTCGAGGACCCCTGCACTGGTGGCTGCTTCGGTGAAGGTGCCGTCGGGATTCTGCAGCATGAGGTTGTTGGGGTCGCGGGCGGCATAGTCGGGCTGGGCCTCCACGTTTCCTTTGGTGACGAACAGGTCGACGAGCCCGTCGTTGTTGACGTCCTCGAATTCGGGATGCCAGGCGGTGGAAGGGAGATTGACGTCGCCGGCGAAAGGTCGGTGGGCGGTGGCGCCCCGCACGAAGGCGACGTCTTCGTAGTCCGGCTCCGATGGTCCGGCGGCCAGCGTCTGCAACTTGTTGTCCCCCTGGCTGGTGAGGAAGACCTCGGGCAGGCCGTCGCCCGTGAGGTCGTAGTTGGCGATGCCCATGCCCCAGATCTGCATGGTTTGCCATCCGTCGGCGGCCGTGTAGAGCCGGGGCGCCTCCCCCGGGGCGACCCGCCACATCTGCTCCTCCCCGTCGCGGTAGTAATGGCGGTCGTTGGTCATCCGCAGGTCGCCTCTGCCCGATCGATCCCAGTCACTGAACAGGATGGACAGGGTGCAATAGCCGGGCGAGAGAGTGATGGGAGTCCCGTAGGTCCGCCCGCCCGGTCGAATCAGGTAATTGTCGGAGCACCCGTCCTGGTTTCCACCCTCGTCCAGGGCGACGTAGTTGCCGAAGGCCAGAGACGGTAGGGACGCCCCTTCTTCCCATTTGGCACTGAAGGCCACGGTCCAGTCGTTTCCGCCATCGACCGACCAGTCCTGGTTGGCCGGTTCGAAACGACAGTCGCCCAAGCCGCGCAACATGACGTTCTCACCGAAGCGGACCACCGCCAGATCTATCAGCCCGTCCCCGTCCACGTCCAGCGGGAAGGCGCCCGTCACAGAGGTCATGTCGGTGGCGGGGTCGCTGATCTTTTCGAACCGGAGGTCTCCGCCGGTGGTGCTCTCATTGCGGTAGAGGGTGGCCGGTGCCTCACCGCCGGCCAGATAGACGTCGGGCCGCTGATCGCCATTGCAGTCGAAGACGGCGACGCCGCCACCCACGAAGAAGTCGAATCCTCCCCGATAGGAGTGATTCATCCCGGATGTCGCGGTCTCATCGACGAAATGGGGCGGGTCGAGGGCTGTGTCGGGGGTTCCCCGATCTATGAATGCCAGCGCCGCCAGAACCAGAGCCAGGGTGACCACGGCGCCGACTGCTACTCCGCCCAGGAGCCACAGGTGGCCTGCGCCTCGCTCACCACCACGGGTCCTCATCCGGCTTGCCCTCTGTCGCCGTCGTGGGAACAATGCGCCCATGGTCGAAGACTGGTTGAAGATTGATGTCTGATCAGGTGCAGTGGGGGATTCTGGGAACGGCCGACATCGCCGTCCGTAAGGTGATCCCGGCCATGCAGGGGTCCGCGCTGAGCCGGGTCGCCGCCATCGCCTCCCGATCGGCGCAGAGGGCGGCCGAGGTGGCACAGTCCCTCGACATCCCCCGGTCCCACGGGTCCTATGAGGAGTTGCTGGCCGATCCCGACGTCGAGGCGGTCTACATCCCTCTGCCCAACTCTCTCCACGCCCAGTGGACCCTGGCTGCGGCCGATGCCGGCAAACACGTGCTGTGCGAGAAGCCGCTGGCTCTCACGGCCGCCGAGGCCCAGACAATGATCGATGGGGCGAGGCGAGCCGGGGTGAAGCTGATGGAGGCCTTCATGTACCGGTTCCATCCGCTCTGGTCGGAAGTCCGGCGGCTGGTGGACGGAGGTGCCATTGGAGAGGTCCTGGCAATCCAGTCTTTCTTCTCCTACCGCAACATCGACCCCGAAGACATCCGCAACATCGCCGAGTACGGCGGCGGCGCTCTCTACGACATCGGTTGCTACCCCGTCAACGTGGCCCGGATGCTCTTGGGCGGAGAGCCCTCTCGAGTAATGGCGGCGATCCGCAGGGATCCGGACTTCGGGACCGATGTCGTCACGTCGGCAATTCTGGATTTCGATGGTCGTCACGCCACCTTCACCTGTTCCACCCAGCTCGAAGACGATCAGCGGGTGCATGTGCAGGGGACCGGAGGTCGACTCCTGGTAGAGATCCCCTTCAATATCCCTCCCGACCAACCGACGAGATTGTATCGCTTTGCCGGCGGAAGCCCGCCGGTGGCACCAGACGTGGAGACCTATGACGTGCCAGCTGCCGACCAATACACGGTCCAGGCCGACGCCTTCTCCCGAGCCATCATCGACGATGCCCCCGTGCCGACCCCGCCCGAGGACGCGGTGGCGAACCTCAAGGTGCTCGAGAGGGTTTTCGCTTCTGCTGCTTCGGTCGAACGCGGGTAGGGGTTGGCGGCCTCTCACTCGCTCAGGTGCCACGCTCGCCATCGGCCAAGACCCTGACGTTCCGGCCCGCCGTGCCGGCCGGGTCGGCGATCACGCCCGCCAGTGCCATCTCGGCTGCTCCCATCAGAGGCGCATCGATGCCCAGATCGCTCGATACGATCTGAGTCCCTGACCGGGGAGCATCGAGGGCGCTCATGCTGACTCCGTTCGCCATCGGCTCGTCGAGATACTCGAACAACCTCTGGTACAGCCCTCCCAGCACGACCAGCTCGGAGTTGACGATGTTGATCAGGTTGCCGATGCCGATGCCCAGCCAGCGGCCGATATCTGCCAGGGCGGTCAGGGTTCTCTCATCGCCGGAGCCGGCTCTGGCCAGGACGATGTCCACGATGCCCGGCGCACCGGGTTCGGTTCTGATCCCGGCCTTTCGGGCCAGCGCCGCCTCGCCGGCCTCGGTCTCCCAGCAGCCCACGTGCCCGCAGCGGCACTTGTGACCGTCGGGGTTTATCAGCATGTGACCCACCTCGCCCGCGTATCCGATCGAGCCCAGCATGGGCCTGTGGTCAGAGATGAGGCCGGCACCGATTCCCGCCTCTCCCGAGAGATAGATGAGATGGCCGACACCCCGCCCCGCTCCCCGACGAAATTCGGCCAGTGCCCCCAGGTCGGCTTCGTTGGCCACCATTACCGGGTCGGCCAGTCGGAGCTCTCGCCCCAGCATCTCTCCCAGGGGAACGTCCCGCCACCCCAGGTTGGGGGCGAGATGGACGAAACCGTCCGAGCGCCGGGTGATGCCGACCACCCCTGCCGCCACCCGGGCCAGGGTGTGCCCGGGAGGAAGGGCGGCGACAAGCGGCTCGGCCAGCTTCGCTACGTCCTGGGTGGTTTGCTCGGGGGAGAAGCGGCCCCTGGGGCGAGCCACGCGCAACTGGTTGTACGTGTGCCCGCCGAGGCCGACCGTGGCCACGGCGATGGAGTCCACACTGAGCTCTATCGCCAGTACGGCGGCCCCCTCCGGTCTGACACTGACCAACGGCGACCGACGACCGGGGCCGGGCATAGCCACTCCCGGGCCCTCCACCACCAGACCCAACAGCGTCAGCTCCGATACCAGGTCGGCCACGGTCGACCGGTTCAGTCCGGTGGTGGTGGTCAGCGCAGAACGAGAGGAGGGACCGTCCAGATGAAGCCGCTCGAGGATGGTCGAGAGATTGTGCCGGCGCAACTCCTCGGTGGCAACCCCTCGTTTGCGGGTTTGCCTGGTTCCGGTGCGGTCCAAGGTGGTCAGAGCCTTTTTGTTGGGGACGCCACTATATATCCGGCTTCGGTGCGCGGGAAAGGCCCGCCCGGCGTCTGTCTCTGCTATCTGGTGTCTCTGCTATCTGGCGTGAGTGCGTGATTCGTTGCGAGGTCCAACATATTGCGAGGTCCACCATATGACGTGTATGCTCGTGACGAGTCGGAACCGTCTCCCGGGACGGTGGCACCAGGAGTGCCCCGGCGAATAATCGAGGTGGCGGTTGCATACCCATCCTCGAGACCATTGAAAAGGAAGCTCTTACCAGTCGGGACGAGCCAGTTTGAGGAGGAACCATTGCGTAAAACAATGAGACTATGGGCATTGATGGGCGTGATCGCCCTGGTGCTCGCCGCGTGTGGGGGCGGAGGAACCGAGACCACCACTACCGCCGGCGGTGGTGGCACGACTGCCACCACGGCCATGACCGAAACGACGGCCATGACCGAAACGACGGCCATGACCGAAACCACCGCTGGTGGCGGCGGCGAAGGCCTTACCGTCGGTGTGTCCTGGAACAACTACAACGAGGAGCGGTGGGCCAAGGCCGACGAGCCGGCGATCAAGAAGGCACTCGAGGCCGCCGGCGCCACCTACATCTCTTCTGATGCCGGCTCCTCGGCCGACAAGCAGCTCAACGACGTTGCCAACCTGATCACCCAGGGGGCCGATGCGCTCATCATCCTGGCCCAGGACGGCACCGCCATCAAGCCTGCGGTTCAAGATGCCCTCAGCCAGGGGATTCCGGTCATCGCCTATGACCGCCTGATCGAGGACCCGGGAGCCTTCTATCTCACCTTCGACAACACCGAGGTGGGTCGGATGGAGGCCCAGGCGATGTTCGAGAAGGTGCCGACCGGGAACTACATCATCATCAAGGGCAACCAGGCCGATGCCAACTCGGATTTCCTGCGGCACGGGATACGAGGACGTGATCGGCGATGCGGTTGCCTCGGGCGACATCAACATCGTCGGTGAGACCTACACGGACAACTGGGATACCGGCCAAGGCCCAGACCGAGACGGAGCAGTTCCTCACTGAGGACAATAACGACGTCCAGGCGGTGCTGTCGGAGAACGACGGCATGGCTAGCGGCGTGGTTGCGGCTCTGCAGGCCCAGGGCCTGGCGGGCCAGGTGCCCGTCTCGGGTCAGGACGGCGATGCCGCCGCTTTGAACCGGGTAGCGCTCGGCACCCAGACCGTGTCGGTGTGGAAGAACGCCTACGCCTTGGGCGAAGCGGCCGGCAACATCGCCGTGCAGCTGGCCCAGGGAACCGCTTTGGCGGATTTCACGGCGCCTTCCGATCTGGGCGACTCGGCTCCGGCCGCCGGCAACAGCGCTCAGATGTTCACCACGCCGGGTGGAGTGGATGTGTACTCCATCATCCTGACCCCGATTCCCATCACCCAGGACAACCTCAACGTCGTCATCGACGCCGGGTGGATCACCCAGGATCAGGTGTGCCAGGGTGTTCCGGCCGGGACGGTCGACGTCTGCGGATGATCGAATGAACGCCATCGAGTAGCTCGGAGTGAGTAGCTCCATGGCAGGTATGCGTCGCGCCCCCAACGTTGGGGGCGCGACGTGTATTGTGACCGACCGGAGGTTGGTATGAGCGTGGCTGAGAAGAGGGCAGCCGAAACCCCCGAGCAGGTAGAGGGCACCACCACACCGGAGTGGCCCGGGCTCGCTTCCTGCGTGCCCTGGAGATCGACACCCGGATGATGGGCATGATCGTGGCCCTGATCGTCATCTGGATCGGGTTCCAGATCATGTCCGGCGGCTCGTTCCTCACCCCGCGCAACCTGTGGAACCTTTCGGTCCAGTTCGCTACCTTCGCCATCATGGCCACGGGGATGGTGCTGGTCATCGTCTCTCGCAACATCGACCTCTCTGTGGGATCGATGCTCGGCTTCCTGGGAATGTTCATGGCCCTGATGCAGGCGCAATGGCTGCCCGGCGTGATCGGGTTCGACAGCCCCTTCACCTGGATAATTGCCCTGGTGGCGGGAATCATTCTCGGAGCGCTGGTGGGGGGATTGCAGGGGGTGATCGTGGCCTACGTCGAGGTGCCCTCGTTCATCGTCACCCTGGGGGGTTACCTGGTCTGGCGGGGCGCGGCCTGGGCTCTGGCCAGCGGCCAGACCATCGCTCCCATGGACACCACCTTCCAGGTGCTGGGTGGCGGGGCCCGCGGGGCCATCGGCGGCACCTGGAGCTGGATCTTTGGCGGCGTCGCCGCGGCGGCGATCGTCTATCTGCTCTACAGCCGGCGCAAGACGAGGCGGAGCTACGGATTCCGGGTGCGGCCGCTGTGGGCCGAGGTCCTGTTGGGCGTGGTCGGCGTCGGCGTGGTCCTCACCGCGGTGTGGTTCCTCAACCGTTACTACATGCCGATCAACATCGCCCGCCAGTACGCAGAGGCTCATGGCCTGACCTGGCCGGAGGGCGGTTTGAACATACCTCTCGGCCTGGCCAGCCCGGTCCTCATCACCATCGGCGTGGCGCTCATCATGACCTACATCACCACCCGCCGCCGCTTCGGCCGTTACGTGTTCGCCATCGGCGGCAACCCGGAAGCAGCTCAGTTGGGCGGCATCAAGACCGGCTGGACCATCGTCAGGACCTTCATGGTCATGGGGATCCTGGTGGCGGTCGCCTCTGCGGTTCAGATCGCCCGTCTCAACGCCGCTACCAGCGGCCTCGGAACGCTGTACGAGTTGTACGTGATCGCGGCGGCAGTCATCGGTGGCACCTCGCTCCTGGGTGGGGTGGGCAAGATCTCGGGTGCGGTGCTGGGCGCGCTGGTGATTCAATCACTGCAATCGGGCATGGTGCTGATGGGGGTGGATGCGCCCCTCCAGCAGATCGTGATCGGAATCGTCCTGGTCATCGCCGTGGCCGTCAACACGATCTATTTACGGAGAGGCAGGGAGTGAGCGAAGAGATGACAGACCGACCCACCGACCAGCCGGCAGCCCAACAGGCCCTGGTCGAGATGAAGCACATGAAGGTCAGCTTCGGTGGGGTCCACGCCGTGGACGACATGGAGTTCGACCTCTATCCGGGCGAGATCCACGGCCTGGTGGGTGGCAACGGCGCCGGCAAGTCGACCCTGATCAAGACCCTGTCGGGCGCTCAGAAACCCGACTCGGGTCAGATCATCGTCGACGGCAAGCCGGTGACCATCGATTCGCCGATCACTGCCAAGAACCTGGGCATCGAGACCATCTACCAGACCCTGGCCCTGGCCGACAACATCGACGCTCCCGGCAACATGTTCCTCGGTCGGGAACTGACGACCCCGACCGGCAACCTGAACGACTCGGCCATGGAGAACGAGGCCCGAACGGTCATGGCTCGCCTCAATCCCAAGTTCGAGAACTTCAAGTCGCCGGTCGAATCGCTTTCCGGTGGCCAGCGCCAGTCGGTGGCCATCGCCCGGGCCGTCTACTTCAACGCCCGCATCCTGATCATGGACGAGCCCACCGCCGCCCTGGGGCCGGCGGAGACCGAACAGGTGCGGGAGCTGATCCGCCAGCTCAAGCAAGAGGGGATCGGGATCATCCTCATCAGCCACGACATCCACGACGTCTTCGACCTGGCCGACCGGATCACCGTCATGCTGCAAGGCAAGCTGGTCGGGACCGTCAACAAGGGCGACGTGACGATGGACGAGGTGCTGGCCATGATCATCGCCGGCAAGAGGCCGGGCGAAGTCACCGAATCCGACCTGGCCGATCTGCACCGTTGATGGCGGTGCGCGGCGGGGCGCATCGAAGGATCTAGTTGGGGATTGTCGAGCGGACTACCACCATGGGTCCTGTCCTCGATATTCGGCGAGTGACCTTTGAAGGAGGCAGATATGAGCAAGCTCGATGGAAAGGTGGCCCTGGTCACGGGAGCGAGCCGGGGAATAGGCGCCGCCGTGGCCCATTCGCTGCATGGTCGAGGGGTGAAACTGGCCCTGGCGTCGCGCAGTGGCGAAGATGCCGGGATCGAAGATGCCCTGGCCCGGCCCGCCGACGTGCGTGATCCGGAGGCCGTGACCAATCTGGTAGAGGAAGCGGTGGGTCGATTCGGCGGTCTCGACATCCTGGTCGTCAATGCAGGTGTGGGCGCCTACGGCCCCTTCCTCGATCTGCCCTCGGCCCAGATGGAGGAGATGATCGACGTCAACGTCAAGGGCGCCCTGTACTCGATCAGGGCCGCCCTTCCCCACCTGATCGAGAGCGGTGAGGGTGACCTGGTCACGATCGCCAGCGAGGCAGGACGGCGGGGTCTGCCCTATGAGGCCGTCTACTGCGCCTCGAAATTCGCCCAGATCGGCCTCACCCGGGCCCTCGACCACGAGTTGCGGGAGAAGGGCGTGCGCTGCACGAACATCGCCCCGGGAGGGGTGGCGACGGACTTCGCCATGGGAAGGGGCCGCACTCCCGACATGCCGGAGCTCGAGGGGATGATGGAGCCCGAGGACGTTGCGGAAGCGGTCGTATTCGCCCTCACCCGTCCCCGCGGGCACCGAATCCTCGAGCTGGCCATGCGCCCGGTCAGCGAGCCCTCCTGGGGTTGACCCGGACGATCAGGACTCCCCACCGACGGAGAGGGCGTCGAAGGTAGGGGAGAGGGCCGGATACAGCCCGTCGTAGCGTTCATGAGCCCCGGCATATAGTTCCACCCGGTCCGATGGCCGGGCGGCGGGAACGGTTTCGACGACGGCCGCTGCCGCATCCTCCACCGAGGGGAACCATCCGGCGCCGGTGGCGGCCAGCAGGGCGGCGCCGTAAGCAGCGCCCTCCTGAGCCGGCACGGTGACGATTTCGGCTCGAAGCACGTCGGCCAGGATCTGGCGCCACAACGAGCTGCGGGTGCCTCCCCCCGAGGCCCGGATCTCGACCGGGGCAGTCAGGCCCGCCCCGATCATCAGGTCGAGACCGTCTCGCAGACCGAAGGCCACTCCCTCCAGCACAGCCCGGGTGAGATGACGCAGGTCGTGGCGCACCGTCAGGCCCACGAAGGCTCCCCGCGCCAGGGGGTCGGGGTGAGGGGTCCGTTCGCCGGTCAGATACGGCAGAAAGAGCAAGCCCTCGCATCCCGGTGCCACCTGGGCGGCACCCTCTACCAGCTCGTCGAATGAGGCGCCGGGGGCGAGCGCGTCCCGCAGCCAGCGCAGGCTGCCGGAGGCCGAGAGCATCACGCCCATCATGTGCCACCGCCCGGGCACGGCGTGGCAGAAGGAGTGGACACGCCCCTCGGTTTCGATCGACGGTCGCTCGGTGGTGGCAAAAACCACTCCCGATGTGCCCAGGGACAGGGCCACGACTCCCGGCGACACCGCTCCCACGCCGACGGCGTTGGCGGACTGGTCTCCGCCACCCGCCATCACCGGTGTCCCTTCGGTCAACCCCGTCAGCTGAGCCGCCTCGGTCGAGATGTGTCCCGTCACCTCGGGGCCCTCGAAGGTGGGTGGAAGCAGCTCCGGATCGATGTCGAGAGCGGCCAGGACGTCCGGAGACCAGGTTCTGGCCGCCAGGTCGAAGAGAATCGTCCCCGAGCCCCCCGCCACATCGATGGCGTGCCCGCCTGTGAGGCGGAGCCTGACGAAATCCTTGGGCAGCAGGACGTGGCGCACTCTGGACCACTTGTCGGGTTCGTGGTTCTTCACCCACAACAGCTTGGGGGCGGTGAAACCGGTGAGGGCGTCGTTTCCGGTGGTCGCAATCAGCTTTTCCCTGCCCACGCGGTGCCGGATCTCATCACACTCGGGGCCGGTGCGCTGGTCGTTCCACAGGATGGCCGGGCGCACCACCCGATCCGCTTCGTCCAGCAGCACCGAGCCATGCATCTGGCCGGTCAGGCCCACCGCCTGCACCCCTCCAGCGTCGCCCGCCCCGGCGTCGGCCAGGGCCCGTTGGATCGTGGATCGGGCCGCATCCCACCACAGTGAGGGATCCTGCTCGCTCCACAGCGGCCGCGGGGTCGCATAGGGGTACTCGGCCGAGGCGGTGGCCCGGACGCGGCCATGGCTGTCGATGAGGATCGCCTTGGTGGCGGTGGTGGAAACGTCGATCCCGAGGACGAGACTCATCCCCCGGCGTCTCCCCACAGCCACTGCCAGGCCTGACCGGTGCCGTCGCAGGGCCTCACGGTCCACACCTCGCGGTGGGAGGCGGCCTCAGCGCCTCCCACCGTCACCAGGGGCCCGAGGCTCTCCAGTTCGATGAAGTCCTCATTCACGTACACCTCGGCTACCGCACCCCGATCGGGCCGGGTCCGTCCCGACTCGCGGGGTATCTCTTTTATGAACAGGTGATCGTCGATCAGATACCCGATTCTGCCCGGGCTGGGGCCTACACCGATCTTGAGGGGAGGGCCGGGCTCTGCTCTCACAGTGACACCCCGGGTCCCCCAGCCGAGGCGGGAGTCGGTCAGATCGGTGTAGGGCCACAGGACGATGCTGGCGCTGGCCCGAGGACCGCCGGGAGGGTGAGAGTTGACCGGGAGCAGGGCAACCCCTCCCAACCGAAGCTGGGTGATCGCCCACGCCGCCACCTCGAGGCGCTGTCCCTCGGGGGCGGAGAGGGTGTGGTCGACGACGAGGCCCTCATCGGTCGCTCGTATCTCCATGGTCTTGATCAGGCCGGCATGATCGACAGGACCGGTCAGTGTGGCCGTGCCCGCCTCGGTGTCGAGCCGGCACGGGTGGTCGTCGGGGGCATAGGAGATGGCCGGGATCTCCGGAGCCGCCCATAGCCGGTGACCACCCCGAAAACGGTAGACGCCGGAATCGGGATGCTCGAGCACCACGTCGTCGGAGAGCCGGGCAAACAGAGGAGGGCTCGCGTCGAGTCCCAACTCGACGATCCGGGGGCCGAAGCCGGTCGCCACTGTGACCACGTAGGGCCCCATCTCCAGCCGACGCCCTTCCATCCCGGGCCCGGAGCCGGGCACTAGTGCGACGACCAGATGGCCCGGTTGACCCGATTCTCCAGCATCTCCTGACGTCCCGAGACGGGCTGCGGATCTATCTCGCCCGCGTTGACCCGCTTCTCCAGGGATTCCAGGTCCTCCGATCCGTCCATGATTCCCCGGCCGAGCTCTTCTGACCAGCCCGCGTAGCGTTCCTCCAGCGGGCGGGCCAGGCCTCCCGACTCGATGAGATCGGCGGCGGCGAGAAGGGCCCGGGCCAGGGTGTCCATGCCGCCGACGTGCCCGTGGAAGAGGTCGGTCCGGTCGATCGATTGGCGTCGTAGCTTGGCATCGAAGTTGAACCCGCCGGTGGTGAATCCCCCACCCCGCAGGATCTCGTACAGGGCCAGGGTGAGTTCGTCGACCGAGTTGGGAAACTGGTCCGTGTCCCACCCGTTCTGGTAGTCACCGCGATTGGCGTCCACGGAACCGAAGATGCCATGGGAAACGGCGTAGGCGACCTCATGGTGAAAGCTGTGCCCGGCCAGGGTGGCGTGGTTGGCCTCGATATTCACCCGGTACTCGTCGGCCAGGTCGAATCGCTCCAGGAATCCGTGGACGGTCTGGGTGTCGTGGTCGTATTGGTGCTTGGTGGGCTCGGCGGGCTTGGGCTCGATGAGTAGGGTTCCCTCGAACCCGATCCGGTGCTTGTGCTCGGCGACCAGGGTCAGGAAACGGGCCAGTTGTTCACCCTCATGCCTGAGGTCGGTGTTGAGCAGGGTCTCATAGCCCTCGCGACCTCCCCACAGAACGTAGTTCGATCCACCCAGCCGATAGGTGGCTTCGAGGGCGTGCTTGACCTGGGCGGCGGCGTATGCGAAGACCCGGGGGTCGGGGTTGGTGGCGGCACCGGCTGCGTAGCGGGGATGCCCGAACAGGTTGGCGGTGCCCCACAGCAGTTGGACGCCGGTTTCCGCCATCTTCTTCTCGGCGTAGTCGACCATCGTCTCCAGGTTGCGGGCCGATTCGCTGAACGTCTCGCCTTGCGGGGCGATGTCGGCATCGTGAAAGCAGAAGAAGGGGATGCCCAACTTGTGGAAGAATTCGAAGGCGGCGTCCATCTTCATGTGGGCGGCCTGGAGAGGGTCGTCTGTCGGCAGTAGCCAGGGACGGTCGAACGTTCCCATTCCGAACACGTCGTTGCCCGGCCAGTTGAACGAATGCCAGTAGCACACGGCCATCCGGAGATGATCCTCCATGCGCTTGCCCAATACCATGCGGTCGGGCTGATAGACGTGGAAAGACAGATCCCCTTCACCCCCGTATGAGATCGGCTCTCTCACCTCGGTAAAAAACTCACCTGCCACCTGTGGCCTCCGTCTCTGCTCCGGCACGACCCGACTCCGAGCCCGGCTGCATACACATCGGCGTTCACCAGGGAAGCCGGATCGTGGCTTCGAACTTCTCTGCCCATCATATGCCACCCTGCCGGGCGCCAGATCGAGGATTCGCGCCGAAATCGCCCTCCGTCCCCACACGAAAGTCGGTTCGGAGCGGGGGCATTCGAGCCCGGCTGCACCCGGTCGAGTTACACGGGAACCGTCGACTCCTGCAGTAGCGTCTATTCGTTATGAGCACCTCTCGTGGCCGCCGGCGACGGCCGCCGAAGACCTCTCCGGAACGGGCCGCCATTCTGTCTGCTCTGTTCCCGGGATGGGGCCAGTATGCGCAGGGCCGCCCCCGCAGGGCGCTGCCGTTTCTGATCGGAGCGGCGACCATAACCATTCTGGTTCTGGCGGGCTTGACCGCCGGACCGACCCGAATCGCCGGTTGGCTGGTGGACCCCACGGTTCTGATCCTGCTCATCGTCGCCAACGTCATCGTGGCCGTGTTTCGCTTCCTGGCGGTGTGGGACGCCGGCCGCATCGGCCAGGGGAGGAGTGCACTGGTGGTGGGTACGGTCGTCGTACTGCTGGTGGCGATTCCTCATTTGGCCCTGGGGTGGGTCCAGGTGCGTACCTATACCTTCTTGACCAGCGTCTTTGCCGAGGACGGTGGCCCGGTGGCGGCCGGTAGCTCCACCAGCTCGGCGCCATCCGAGTCCACGGGCAGTCCCGGGGCGGACAACTCTTCTCCCGGAGCCACCACCAGTACAGCACCCGCCACGACCACTACCTCGACTGTCCCGTGGCAGGGAGACGAAAGACTCAACGTTCTCTTACTGGGCGGAGACGCCGGCCCGGGAAGATCGGGAATACGCACCGACACCATGATTCTGGCCTCGATCGGGTTGAAGAATGGTGATGTGGCCCTGTTCGGTTTCCCCCGCAACCTCACTCACGTCACCTTCGCCGACGGGAGCCGGTTCACCGGCTATCAGGGGATCCTCAACGAGGTCTATCCCTACGGCTTCGACAATCCCGATCGCTTCCCGGGCTCCAATCCCGGTGCATCGGCACTCGAGCAGGTGATCGAGGGTATGGCCGGGGTGGACATCGACTACTACGTCCTGGTGGACCTGAACGCCTTCGTCGACATCGTCGATGCGCTGGGCGGTGTCACCATGTACGTCCCCCGGGAGATCAACGACAACGAGTACCCGCTCGAGAACGGGACCATGACCACCCTGCACATCGATGCCGGGGTGCAGCATTTCGATGGATCAACCGGTCTCGCCTATGTGCGCAGCCGTCACGACTCCACCGATTATGACCGCATGGGGCGGCAGCGATGCTTCCTCTCGGCGCTGGCGGCGGAAGCCGACGTTCCCTCACTGGTTAGGGGACTACCGGCGCTCCTGGACACCATCCAAGCCAACGTCACCACCGACATACCTCTGAGCGCCCTTCCCGACCTGATCAAGCTGGCGGGAAAGGTCGATGCGACGGGTGCGCTGGCGGTGGGCTTCGACCCGCCCGACTGGATCTCAGGCCGTGTCGGCCCCGGGTTCCCGGTTCCCGACGTGGAGAAGATCCGCCAGGCGGTGGCGCTGGCCATCGCCGACCCGGCGGCCGCTCGCGCCCAATTCGGGTTGACCCGGGCGGGCGACGCCTGCGGGTTCGGCGATGACCCGGCCACGCCCACCACGACTACCACCACCAGCACGAGCTCCACCACGGTTCCCGCCGCCGCCGGCCCGGCAACGACCCAAGCCCCCTGATCAGGGGCGGGGGGTTCGTCGAGGCTCCCGGCGTATCGCCACCAGTGGAGTCTTGAACAGGATCTCGAGGTCCAGGGCCAGGGAACGCTCCTCGACATAGAGCAGGTCCCAGTAGGCTCGCTCCCCGAAGGTGAGCGCCGAACCACCCCTCACCTGAGCCAGGCCGGTCACGCCGGGCTTGACCCTGTGGCGGGCACGTGCCTCGGGTCCGAGGAGCTCGACCTCGGCCGGGACCAGGGGACGGGGCCCGACCAGCGACATGTGGCCCATCACCACATTCCACAGGTTGGGTAGCTCGTCCAGTGACGTGCGGCGTAGGAACCGGCCGGTGCGGGTGACGCGGGGATCGTCGTCTATCCAGAGGTGGGGGCCTTCCATGTGCGAGTCGGGATGGACGTAGCCTGCGCTGGCCACCCGGGCCAGGTGCTGGTAGAGGGGCTCCTCATCGGCCCCGGCCTGCATGGTGCGGAACTTCAACATGGTGAACTGGCGATCGTTCTTCCCCACCCTGGGCTGGCGGAAAAGCACCGGCCCGCCGCTGTCGAGCTTGACTGCCGCCCCCAGGACGAGCTGGAGGGGAAGGGTCATGAGGAGCAGGGCACCGCCCCCGATCATGTCCATGAGCCGTTTCACCAGGTCATAGCCGGAGTCGGGACTTTCGGGCATTGCCACCGTTCCCAGGATCAGCACCGCCAGCAGAGCCGCCAGCTCGCCGATCAGAACCGCAGCCGCCACCCGAACCTGCACGTCGCCCCCGAGGATCGTCAGCGCCGTGCCCGCCACGGCCAGGGCAATCGCCCAGGCCAGGGCGAGTTTGCCGGTGGCGCCCAGCGCCACCAGGACCTGATCCAGGAAGACGGAGGCTGCCGCCACCGCACAGCCGGCCACCGCCAGGCCCACGGCCAGAGAAGAAGGCCGGAATGAGGTTCCGAACAGAGCGCCGATGACCGGCGGCCCCAGCCAGCTCCCGCCTATGTAGCCCAGCGGGGCCGCCACCAGGCCCGATACGCCCAGGCGGAGGGACCACGCCCGGAGCTCCTCATGGCTGCCCTGGGCAACGAGGCGGGTCAATCCGGCCAGTAAGCGGGCGGCCAGGTTCTGGGCCAGGAGTAGTGGGGCGCGGGCCAGGGAGAAGGTGACGAAGACGATGCTCACCACCCGCGCCACCTGCTGGGGGTCCGGCTCCAGGGCCCCGGCCAGTAGGGGACCCACCAGTACGAAGGCCTGTGAGATCGCTCCGGCGAGGACGAAGCCCGCCATGAGTGCACCCGCCCCGGCCCGGCGGGCGGGGCGGTCCACGACCGGCTCGTTTCGAAATGGCTGCCAGGCCAGGACGATCAAAGGGGGAAGTGCCACGGCCCAGGCCAGGGTTATGTCCGTCTTGGACCACTGCAGCCACAAGGCGGCCAGGAAAACGCGCAAAATGGCCGCCCCGGCTGAAACCACCCCGTAGGAGAGGTAACGCCCGTGTCCGGCCAGCGAGCCGCGGCCCAAAGCGAAGAGGGCGTGGACCAGCACTACCACCGCCCCGATCAGAATGTAGAGGCTGGTTCCCTCGAAGTAGTGGTCCAGCGTGGAGGCGATGAAGATCACCATTATCGCCACCGATGCCCCCACGGTGACCCCGATCGACCGCCGATCCTGAGCGGTGGGAGAGCCACCCCGGGTCAGGGTGAGACGCCGAACGGTGAGCAGTTCAACCGGGGTCAGGAGTACCGCCAGGATCAGGGAGTGGACCGAGAGGAGAGCCGCTACCGGGGCGAATCCGTCATCGCCGAGGGCTCGTCCTCCCAGGACCTGGAAGGCGTAGGCGGCAACCCCCGCCACGACCGACCCGATGGCCATCACCGGCGTTCCGTCGCGCACCATGCGTCGGACGACGTCGCGGGGTCGTTCCGGACCTGGCTCCCCCGGGCGAGTCGTGGTCGTCGGAGTCGCCCCCGGACCGCTCATGGGCGCCGTCCCGGATGCACCGCCGGCAGCGTCGGGAAACGATGCACATCGGGTAGCCGCCCCCGGCCCGGCCGGCTCACGACCTGATTGGCCTGTCTGAGCGTCACGGTGATGGTGACGGTAGCAACAACCTCTGGCTCATCGTGTCTTCATGGAAGGCAATCCTGGAGGTCTCCCGAACGCAGACAGCCGCCGCTCTATCGGCTACGCCGGGATCTGTGGGCTCGAAGGTAGGCACTGCGAACGGTCGAGCTCTCGGGGTCGCCCAGGGCAGAGGCCAGGACATCGCCGTCCCGTCGGCCGGATGCCGTCGAGGCCATCTCCTCGGATACGGCATTGACGTGCGCCTTGGTGGCGGTGAGGGTGAGGGTCGACTTGGCGGCCAGTTCGCTGACGAGAGTTTCCACGCGGAATCGCAGCTCCTCCTCGGGCACCACCCGGTTGACGAAGTGGATCGCGACCGCCTCTGCGGCATCGAAAGTCCGGCAGGTGAGCACCAGTTCTTTGGTCAATGCCGGACCGATCTCCCGCACCAGACGGGGGATTCCGGACCACGCCAGGGGGATCCCCAGATCTACCTCGGGTATCGAGAATCGAACCGTGTCGGCCGCCAGGCGCAGGTCGCACGAGGCCACCAACACGATTCCACCACCCACACAGTGCCCCTGCACCCCCACCACCGTCACCGCTCTCATGCTCGAGATCGCCTCCGACATTGCCCGCCCCAGATCGGCGACCTCGCGCATCGGCATCTCGGGATCTGGGTCGGTCAGCTCGGAGAGGTCAAAGCCTCCAGTGAAAGAGGGACCTGCTGCGGTGACCGCCACCACCTTCACCTGCGTCTGACGATCGAACCAGCGGGCGGCAGCGATGAGCTCGGCCAGCATCTCCGCAGACAGGGCGTTGAGCCGCTCGGGGCGGTCGAGTTCCAGCCGTCCGACGGGGCCGTCTGCCGAGACCCGAATCCACCTGAAGTCGGTCACCGCTCCTCCAATCACCAGGCGAGTTCGGCGCAGCCCTGATGGCTATCGGGTTCCACCTGCAGGGTGGCATGGGCGATTCCGAAGTCGACCTCGAGCACTCGACGGGCCTCGTCGAGCACCGGGTGGGGGTCGACCTGTTCGGGTGTCATCAAATGAACCGATGCCACATTCATCTCCGAGGTGAGGGTCCACACGTGCAGGTCGTGTACGTCCTTCACCCCGTCGATCGAGGCGAGGCTGCCACGAAGCCGAGCCAGGTCGAGGTCCTCGGGAGCGGCCTGAACCAGGATCCTGACGGC
The DNA here is from genome assembly GCA_963744905.1 of uncultured Acidimicrobiia bacterium. Taxonomy (GTDB): domain Bacteria; phylum Actinomycetota; class Acidimicrobiia; order Spongiisociales; family ZC4RG35; genus DATFFO01. Next base: position 70,259 of record CAVUUV010000001.1, read on the forward strand.
ACTCCGCCCCAGTCGCCAGGCTCGGGGGAGGATGAAGACGCCGATGGCGGCACCGATAATGGGGTCGGCGTATAACCACCCCGTCGTCCACACCACCACCGCGGCGACGATCACACCCAGCGAGCCGAGCAGGTCGGCCAGCACCTCCAGATAGGCGCCCTCGACGTTGATCGACTCGGCAGCTCCCTCTCGCAGCAACCACCAGCTCAGCAAGTTGACCACCAGACCGCCCACGGCCACGGCCAGCATGGGCCCCGAGCGGATCTCCGGTGGGTTCGACAGTCGCACCACCGCCTCATAGACCACATAGCCGGCTACCCCGAACAGGAGGGTGGCATTGGCGAGGGCGGCCAGTATCTCCAACCGGTACAGGCCGAACGTGCGTTGGGAAGAGCTGGTCCCGTGGGTGGCGGCCACGATGGCAGCCAATGACATGGCCAGGCCCAGGCCGTCGGTGGCCATGTGCCCGGCGTCTGACAGCAGCGCCAGCGAGCCAGTGAGGATTCCTCCCACTATCTCGGCCACCATGAAGGCCATCACCATCACCAGGACCCAGGTCAGGCGGTGACGGTACCGGGCTCCAGGACGGCCCCCAGGAGCGTGGCCGTGGTTGTCAGCCATCACGATCGCCGATCATGGACTCCATCGTAGGAGAGGGTCTGCGCCAGGCCGGGGCGGCGGGAAATCTAGAGGCGACCGGGCCGGGTGCGGGCGCTGAAGAAGCTGCCCGACTCGCGACCCGAGATACCTTCGATCGGGACCCGCACCACCACTCCGGGCTCGGGGAAGACGGTCCCCGGCGACAGGGGTGAGCCCAGAACCGAGCGGTACTTCTCGAGAATGGCGGCGATGATCTCTCTGGCCGTGCCGTCGTCCTCTACGAATTCGGCCTTGCCCCATGCGATCACCGACTGCCAGGCCCCGGTGTTCTCGTCGACCTCGCTCACCTCGATGCAGACTGACGGGTTGGCGGTCAAGGCATCGACCCGTTCTCCTCTTCCGGTTCGCAGGCACACCGCCCCACCCACCATCACATAGGAGATGGGGGATACATAGGGCTTCCCGTCCGAGATGACCCCCATGTGGCCCACCATTCCTCGATTGAGCAAGGTGTGGCAGTGCTCGGGTGAGAGATCGTTCATGGAGCCGACATTACCGGACGGCTGCTCCCTTCCACGAAGGACTACCACTCCTCGGGGTCGGCGTCCTGTTCTCCCCTGAGACGAGCAACGTAGGCAGCCGCCTCGCTGCGGTTGCTCATTCCCATCTTGGCCAGGATGGTCGAGACGTAGTTCTTGACCGTTTTCTCGGCCAGGAACATCTCCTCGGCGATCTGGCGGTTTGTCATCCCCTGGGCGATGTGTCCCACGATCACACGTTCCTGGTCTGTCAACTCGGCCAGCTTGGGATCCTCTCGAGAGCCGTGGCGGAGCCGGTCGAACAGTCTCTCGACCATGGCCTGGTCGAGGAGAGACTCTCCGGCTGCAACCCGGCGGATGTCCTCCAGCAGCTCGCTCCCGTTGATGCGCTTGAGCACATAGCCAGAAGCCCCGGCCATGATCGACGCCATGAGTGCTTCTTCATCGGCGTATGAGGTCAGCATCAGGACCCTGACGTCGGGGAATGCATCGAGGATCTCACGGCAGGCCTCGATCCCGGAACGGTCGGGCATCCGCACATCCATCACCACTACATCGGGACTGTCGAGTCCCACCCTGCGCACTGCCTCCTCGGCGGAAGCCGCCTCACCAACCACCTCGATATCGGGTTGAGAATCGAGCATGGCCGTCAGGCCCCGACGGACGATCTCGTGATCGTCGACAAGCAGAATTCGTATTGCCATGGACACGTCAGCGTAACCAACCCGGGGAAACGCCGGTAGCCTGCGGCTTCGAATGAGCACCCGGATACCCGTCCAGCGTTTCAAAGCCTTGACGGAGGCGGCGGCGACTGTGGTGGGGGCAACACAGCTGGAGACCCTGTTGGGACTGCTGGTGGAGACCGCCATGACCACGACCGGAGCCCGTTACGGGGCGCTCGGGGTGATCGGGGAGCACGGAACCCTGGTCGAGTTCGTACACCGGGGTATCGACCCCGCCACGGCGGAGAAGATCGGTCACCCGCCGGAGGGACGCGGCGTGTTGGGAACTCTGATCCGCGACGGTGCCGTCGTCCGCCTGAAGAGCATCTCGGATCACCCCGACTCGGTGGGGTTTCCTCCTCACCATCCCTCGATGGAGACGTTCCTGGGCATGCCGGTTGCCACCTCCAAGGAGGTATTCGGCAATCTCTACCTGACCGAGAAGCCAGGGGGGTTCTCCGAGGAAGACGAGACGGTGGTGGGGGCATTGGCGGCCATCGCCGGCGCTGCCATCGAGACCGCCCGGCTCCGCACTCGGCTGGCCCGGCTGGCCGTGATCGAGGATCGGGAGAGGATCGGCCGCGACCTGCACGATTCGATCATCCAGGACCTGTTTGCTACCGGTCTCGAATTGCAGGGACTGGCTTCCACCGTCGAGGACGAAGCAGTGACCGATGCGCTCAACGGTGCCGTTGACCGAATCGACGGGGCCATCGAGTCCTTGCGGCGGGTGATCGCGGACCTGGGCAGGCGGGGAAGCAAATCTCGATTTGGGGAAGCCCTGCGAAAACACACCTCTCAGCTGGCCAAGGCATACGGGGTGGCAGTGTTCGTGTCCGTCAGCCCTCCCGACCTCGAGCTCGAGCCCGAGCTGGGTGCTGAGGTGATGCCCCTGGTGGGCGAGGCGGTTTCCAACGCCTTGCGTCACTCGGGGACGGGTGTAGTCGACGTTAGCGTCGAGCTCCTCTCCGATCGGCTCGTGCTGTCGGTGGTGGATCAGGGAAGCGGGTTCGTACCCGACAATGTCGAACGGGGCATGGGGCTCGACAATCTTGAGAGTCGGACCAAGGGTCTGGGTGGTGAGGTGTCAGTCCGGTCGGTGGTCGGCGCCGGCACCGTCGTGGAGGTAGTTCTTCCCATCGGGTGAGCCGGCAGCCGACAGGGCCCATTCAGCTATCCGATCTACCCAGTCGGTGACGGTGGCTCGGGCCACCCGGGTGAGGATGAGGCGATCCATGATGCTGCCGATCGAACCCAGAGGAGGTTTGTAGTTGGCCTGCAGATGAAGAATCGAGGTGGAGCCGTCACTCCTCTCCACGGCCAGCTCTCCCTCCAGTCGGGGAAATAGAGACTCGGCGCCTGCCGCTCGCCACCGAACCGGCACCACCGCCCCCCGGCGGTGCATGACCGGACGGTCCATCGCCACTACTACCTCTTTGGCAATGGGCCCTCCCGGCCCGACCTTGCTGCGTAATTCCTCCCCGCGCCGGTAAGCGGCAGCCCCCATCCCCTGCATCTCTGCGCCATGGGAGACGAGTAGCTCGATCACCCTCTGTTCGGGCAGGGCGACCTCGACGGAGTAGTCGACGAACAACAGCTCACCTACCTGTTGCGGCCCACAACAGATCTTTGATGCTGATGATGCCGATCAACTTGCCGTCCTCGGTGACGGGAAGGTGGCGGTAACCGGTGGCATTGAGCCAGTCGGTAGCACTCTCGAGGTCCGTGGAGGAATCGATCGTGTCGGGCTCCGGTGTCATGATGTCACTGGCTTCCAGGTCGGTGACGTCGCCGTCGCAGCAGGCCACGACGATGTCGCGATCGGTGACGATGCCCAGCAGGCGGGTGCCGTCCATCACCGCCAGCGAACCGACGCCCTCTTCGACCATCAGCTTGGCCACCTCGGTAACAGGCGTGTCGGTGGCGCATCCGATCGGTGGGCCCAGTACGAGTTCTGAGATGTCCATCTGATCTACCTCCTCCTGGAATCGTCGTCTCCCATCATCGAACAGGCCAGGGGCCAATGACCCGCCACCCCGGGACCTCGTACCCTCGCTTGCTTTTTATCAGCAGAACGGAACCCTGAGGGGTCCGTTTTGTAGGGGAGAACGCGATCTGGGATGGAGCTGCTCGGGGTCAGGAGACGACGATCGGGTCGAGCGTGATCCCCTCCAGGTCGCGCTGGGCCGCCTCGAGGTGGTAGGCGCTGGTGAACAGGGCCAGCAGGGTCCCGTCGGGGCGGCCGACCACCTCCACGTTCCTCCTCCCTCGCAGCCGGTCCGCTCCCTGGCGGTCGGTACGTCGGGCGAGGACGTAGGGGGTGGGAGTCAGCTCGATCCGGGCTCCGAACTCGTTCTCCAGTCGGTAGCGAGCGACGTCGTACTGCATCGGGCCCACGGCAGCCAGGATCGGCTCCTGCTCCCCGCGGTCGGGATGTTTCAGCACCTGGATCACTCCCTCTTCGTCGAGTTGGGTGATGCCGCGCCGGAACTGCTTGTAGCGGCTCGTGTCCATGTTGCGGCCCACCTTGAAGTGCTCGGGGGCGAACGTGGGGATGGGTGGGAACCGGAAGGAGGATCCCGTGGTCACGGTATCGCCGATGTTCAGGTCCCCGGCATTGACCAGGCCCACTACGTCGCCGGGGAAGGCGACATCCACCGTGTCCCGGTCGCGCCCGAACACCTGATGGGCATACTTGGTGGAGAAAGCGCGCTGTGTGCGGACGTTGGTGAGGGTCATGCCCCGCTGGAATTCGCCCGACGCAATGCGGACATAGGCGATGCGGTCCCGGTGGCGGGGATCGAGGTTGGCCTGGACCTTGAAGACGAAGCCGGAGAAAGGTTCGGTGACCGGATGATGCCCGCCCCCGCGATCCACCATGGGCCCGGGCGCAGGGGAGATGTCGACCAGAGCATCCAGCAGGAGGCGGACGCCGAAGTTCCACAGGGCGGAACCGAAGAACATCGGCGTGGTCTCCCCGGCCAGGAATCGCTTCTGGTCGTGGTCGGCACCGATCGCATCCAGCAGCTCCAGCTCGGACCTGGCCGTGTGCGCCCCCTCCGCCACGAGGTCGAGGCTCTCGGCGGGGGAGTCGGTTTCGCTGCTCCGGGTGGCGCCGTGCGAGGTTCGCCCGTATCGCCACACCCGGCCGTCCCGACGATCCACGATGCCGGCCAGCTCACGACCCATGCCGACCGGCCAGGTGACAGGGGTGGCCGTCACTCCGAGCTGATCTTCGATCTCATCGATCAGCTCCAGGCCGCCGAGTGAGGGCCTGTCACACTTGTTGACGAAGGTGAGCAGCGGGATCTGGCGGCTGCGGGCAACCTGGAACAGCTTGAGCGTCTGAGGCTCGATCCCCTTGGCGGCGTCGAGGACGATCACCGCAGCGTCGACCGCCGACAGCACCCGGTACGTGTCCTCGGAGAAGTCGCGGTGCCCGGGGGTGTCGAGCAGGTTGATCACGTGGCCCCGGTACTCGAACTGGAGGACGGTCGAGGTGATCGAGATGCCCCGCTGCCGCTCCAGTTCCATCCAGTCCGAGGTGACATCGCGTTGTCTCCCGGCCCGGGCCTTGACCGCCCCAGCCTCTTCGATGGCCCCCGAATAGAGCAGGAGCTTCTCGGTCAGGGTCGTCTTTCCGGCGTCGGGGTGGGAGATGATGGCGAACGTGCGTCTGCGTTCGGTCTGGGCTGTTATGTCGGCGCGAGCGGAGATGGTCACTTCGTTCCTCGGGGGCGGGAAGCCGGGCGAAATCGATGACGGCACCCATAATGTTATCGGGTGGCCGTTGTCGGCGGCTAACCTGCATCTCACCGATACAAGAGGTGTCGGCACGGGTGGTGGCTCGGCTGCGACTGATGTCGCATCGCCGGTCCACCCGATCCAGGCGCCATGAGCGTCAAGAATCGATTGAGGAGAACGCATCAACATCTACGTGGGCAACCTGCCCTTTCAATACGACTCGGCATCGCTCGAGTCCCTGTTCAGCTCCTACGGCGCCGTGCAGTCGGCGGCCGTCATAACCGACCGTGACACGGGTCGGTCCCGTGGGTTTGGTTTCGTCGAGATGGCCGACGACGATGCACGCCGGGCCATCGACGAGTTGAACGGCAAGGACATCGACGGTCGCAGGCTGACCGTCAACGAGGCTCGCCCCCGCTCCAGTGGGCCCCGGCGAGGAGGCGATCGCCGTTATCGGTGAGCGCTTGCCCGGCGATGTGATCGCCGGGCAGGGCTCCACAGACGAAGATGTCGCCGGCCCGGTCTCGTTTGCCGCGCTCGGTCTTCCCGATGACCTGATCGCGGTCCTGACTGACGAGGGCATCGAACGGCCCACCCCGATCCAGGCACTTTCCATCCCCGACGGTCTGGCCGGACGGGACGTGTGCGGGAAAGCCGAGACCGGATCCGGCAAGACCTACGCCTTCGGCCTCCCCTTGCTGGTGGGTCTCGGCGCCCCCGGTTCCACGACGCCGCGTGCGTTGGTCCTCGTGCCCACCCGCGAGTTGGCGGCGCAGGTTTGTGCCGCGCTCCAGGGGCCGGCCGACGTGCGCGGCCTCCGCATCGAGGCCGTCTACGGAGGGGTGCCCATGAGCCCCCAGATCAAGGCGGTCCGCCGCGGCTCGGACCTGGTGGTGGCGACGCCGGGAAGGCTCCTCGACCTGCACCGCAGGGGGGTGCTCGACCTCGGGGATGTGACGAGCGTGGTTATCGACGAGGCTGATCAGATGGCGGACATGGGGTTCCTTCCCCAGGTTTATGACGTGATGGCGGCGATCCCTTCCGGACATCAGACGATGCTCTTCTCGGCCACTCTCGACGGGCAGGTGGGCGTCCTGGTCCGCCGTTACATGAACGACCCGGTTGTGCACAGCGTGGACAAGAAGGGGGACATGGTCGACACGGTCGAGCACCGTTTCCTGGCCGTCCACCACATGGACAAGATCAAGGTGGCGGCGGCCATCATCGACAACGCCAGTCGCTCGCTCGTCTTCGTCCGCACCAAGCGGGGCGCCGATCAAGTGGCACGTGATCTGAGGGCTGAGGGCATTCGCGTGGCCAAGACCCACGGTGATCTGCGCCAGGAGGTCAGGGAGAAGAGCCTGGATCGGTTTATCGACGGCAAGGTGCAGGCCCTGGTCGCCACCAACGTGGCGGCCCGGGGGCTGCACATCGACGACGTCGACGTCGTGATCCACTACGACCCGCCCGACGACTACAAGACCTTCGTCCACCGGTCGGGCCGTACCGCACGGGCGGGCGAGGAAGGGCTGGTGGTGACCCTGGTCGAGTGGGACCAGATTCTCGAGGTGGAACGCCTCCAGGCCATCGCCGGTCTCAACACCGAGATCACCAAGATGTACTCCAACGATCCCCGTCTGACCGACCTCACCGCGTTTCAGCCCGACGAGGTCGAGCGCCGGCGCAAGACTGCGGCCGATCTGTCGCGAAGGGTAAGTCGGCGGCGGTCCCGGCGCGGACGACGCCGCTAGGCCACCCGTTTCCTCCCCCTGAGCAGACTTTGTCCCCTGGCGCCGGCCGGGGGGTAAGGTGCAGGCGGCCTAGGGGTTGACCACGAGCTTGCCGATCGCTCCCCGGGAACCGATCCGCTTCAAGGCTTCGGTTGCCCTCTCCAGCGGGAAGGTCTCCGACACCACGGGATCGATCCGCCCCTCCATGACCCAGTCGGTGAGGGTACGGAAGTTGTCCCGGTTCCGGTCGGGCTCGGTGGCGGCAAAGCGGCCCCAGAAGACCCCGACCAGTGAGGCCCCCTTGAGCAGGGCCAGGTTGACGGGAAGCGAGGGGATGGTGCCGGCGGCGAACCCGATTACCAGATGTCGTCCTCTCCATGCGAGAGACCGGAAAGCCTGCTCGGTGATATCGCCGCCCACCGGGTCGAAGACCACATCGACCCCCCGGGGCGCCAGGTCCTTGAGGGCGTCGCGCACGGGAACCTGGTCATACCGGATCACGGCCGTGGCGCCCGAGGCCTTCACCGCCTCCTCCTTCTCGGTCGAGGAGACGGCAGCGATGACCTCCGCACCGAGTGTGGCGCCGAGCTGGACGGCGGCCATGCCCACCCCGCCGGCGGCACCCAGCACGAGCAGGCTCTCGCCGGGCTGGATCCGGGCCCGGTCCACCAGGGCGTGGTAACCGGTTCCGTAGGTGATGGGTAGGGCTGCTCCCACGTCGAAGCCCATCCCGTCCGGAAGGGGATAGAGCACGTCGACTCCTGTCACCGTGCGCTCGGCGTATCCGCCATGGCGAATGAAGCCGAACACCCGGTCGCCCGGCTCCGGCCACTCGACTCCGCCTGCCACCTCGGCGACGGTCCCGGACACCTCCATGCCCGGGGCGAAGGGAATTTCGGGCTGGTCCTGATAGAGGCCCTGTATCACCAGAAGGTCGGGGAAGTTGACTCCGGCGGCCTCGATCTCGACGAGAGCGCAGCCTTCGACTAATTCGGGTTCAGGAAGCTCCCCCATCGAGAGAGCATCGATGCCGTCGAGACGGGAGCAGATCAGGGCGCGCATGCCCGCAACCTAGCCGGACCAAGGCGATGGGGGTCGACGCCGGCCTGGTCGAGTTGGGCCGGCAGTGGCTCACCCCTCACCTGGGCCGCCAGCAACGTGGCGGCGGCGGGCGCGGTCTGGATTCCGGTTCCTCCTTGACCCACCAGCCAGAAGAAACCGGGTGCAGAGGGCTCGGGGCCGATGACCATGGCCCGGTCGGGAGCGAAGGTCCGCAGCCCGGCCCATTGAGAGCGGACCGAGCGTATCTCCAGCGTGGTGGCCTCATTGATCCTTTCGATGGCCAGGGCAACGTCGGTCATCTCCGGACGTGCGTCGCAGGGCGGGGAGGGTGTCTCGTCGGCGGGGGAGCAGAGCAGCTGAGAGCCGTCGGGCTTGAAGTAGAAGTCATGGTCGACGTTCACCACCATTGGCCAGTCCGACCAGGCCGGGTCGCCGGCCACCATGAAAGCGGTGCGTCGCATCGGGGTCAGGCCGACCGGCTCCACGCCGGCCAGCTCCGCCACCTCGTCGCCCCATGCTCCGGCGGCGTCGACGATGGTCGTGGCAGTCAGTTCGTGAGGGCCGGCCTGCACCAGCCAGTCGATACCCCGTTCCTCCACCGATGACACCGGCGCCGAGGTGAGGATTCTGCCGTCTCGGGCTCTCAGTCCTCGCACATATGCCTGATGGAGGGCGGCAACGTCGAGATCCATCGGATCGGGTTCCCACAACCCTCCGGCGAGACGCTCGTTCGATCAGCACCGGCACCCGCCGGCATGCCTCGGAGGGAGTCAGCTGGACTGGGTCACCCCCGGTACGGCGTCCCTCCTCTGCTATCTGGTCCAGCTCCCCGGCCTGGTCGGGACGGGCGATCCACATGGCGCCCCTGGGTCTCATCAGGGGTACGTCGGTCAGATCGGGGGGCGGAGAGGAGAGAAATGGGCGGCTGGCCAGGGTGAGAGGCCGGATGGCCTCAGCGCCGTAGTTCTCGAAGAAGAGTGCCGCCGAACGGCCCGTGCTGTGGTGGGCGAGGTTCTCTTCTGCCTCCACGAGGACGACCTTATGGGTGGAGGCGAGCTCGAACGCCGCCGACACACCGGCGATTCCTCCACCTATGACGGCGACCTCGAACGGTTCGCTCATGGGGCGGGCACGGCCCGGCGCGCCAGATCGGGCACCGTTTCGGAGACGCTCTGGGTCCCGAATAGGGCACCCTGGTCGCCTGCCAGCCGTGCCGACAGAAACATGGAGGCCACGTCCTCATCGCCCCGGTCCATGAGCAAGGCCGCTTGCGAGGCGAGGGCCAGACGCTCGGTCAGGCGCCGGGCCTGAGCTTCGGCATCGATGGGCCGGGCCAGCGTATCCCAGGTCAGGTCGAGGTAGTCGTCGTAGACGGCGTCCTTGCCCCGATGCTGGTCGAGCTCTGCTCGCAGGGCCTCGACTGCGGCCGGTTCCTTGGTGGCAACCCGGATCACGTCGAGGGCGATCACGTTGCCGGATCCCTCCCAGATGGCGTTGAGTGGCGACTCGCGATACAGGCGCCCCAGCGGGAAGTCCTCCACGTAACCGTTGCCACCCAGGCATTCCATGGCCTCCCGGACCACGGGCGTGCACCGCTTGGTGACCCAGTACTTGGCCACCGGGGTGAGGATCCTCTTGATGAGCGCCTCGGTCTCGTCCCCGTCGGCCCGGTCGAAGGATCCGGCCAGGCGGGTCATCAGCACGGTGGCTGCTTCGACCTCCACCTCCAGGTCGGCCAGCACCATCTGCATGGCCGGTTTGTCGATCAGCAGGGAGCCGAATGCCGATCGCTGGGAGCAATGGTGGGCCGCCTGCATCACGGCCTGTCGCATGATCCCGGCCGCTCCCGACACGCAGTCGAGCCGGGTGCCGTTGACCATCTCGATGATGGTGCGAACCCCGCGCCCCTCCTCGCCCACGGGGTAGGCCAGGGCACTTTCGAACTCCAGTTCGGCCGAAGCGTTGGAACGGTTACCCACCTTGTCCTTGAGTCTCTGGATGTGGATGGCATTCACCGACCCATCGGGGGCGTGGCGGGGGAGGAAGAAGCAAGTCAGGCCTCCGGGGGCCTGGGCAAGGATGAGGAAGGCGTCGCACATGGGAGCCGAGGTGAACCATTTATGACCCGTGATGGTGTACCAACCCGACTCGGCGGGGCGGGCGACGGTGGTGTTGGCTCGAACGTCGGATCCCCCCTGCTTTTCGGTCATGCCCATCCCCATCAGGGCCCCGTCCTTCTGGTCCGACGGGAGAAATCGGGGGTCGTAGCGGTTGGAGGTGAGGCGGGGTTCCCATTCCGCGGCCAGGTCAGGGGCGTGACGGAGAGCAGGAACCACGGCCGCCGTCATCGAGATGGGGCATCCATGGCCGGCTTCCACCCCGGCCATGATCATCATCTGGGCTGATCGGGCCACGAATCCGCCCTCCTCGCTGATCCAGGGGAGGGAATGGACCCGATGGGAGACGGAAAGCTCCATCAGGGCATGCCAGGCAGGGTGGAACTCGACCTGATCCACCCGGTGACCGGCCGGGTCGTGGGTGACGAGACGGGGTGTGTAACGATTGGCATCGTCCCCCCACCTGTAGGCTCGGGCCGAGCCGACGTTGCGGCCGTAGCCCGACAGGAGTTGATCGTGTGCGGCCCCACCTTCGATCTCGACGAACTGGCTCAAGACGGGATCGATGGTGTATAGGTTGATGTCCTCGAGCGGCTCGGGTTGATTGAACACTGAGTGGGTCGCCATAGGATCAGAGTAGGTTCAGATGGTGGCGCCTATAAACCCCCCGACCAGCCGGATCCGGTTCCCATCGCCGGACACCTGGGTGGACGACGACCTGGTGGGGGTGGGAGGGGATCTCGAGCCGGGGACGATTCTCGAGGCGTACCGGTCGGGCCTGTTCCCCATGCCACTGGAGGACGGCATGCTGGGGTGGTGGTCACCCCTGGAGAGAGCCATCCTGCCTTTCAGCAAGCTCAAGATCAGCCGCTCCCTGAGCCGATCCTGCCGCAAGTTCCGGGTGTCGGTCGATGCCGACGCCTCGGGAGTGATCGCCGGATGCGCCGACCCGGACCGCCCGGGCGGGTGGATCACCGACGAGATGGCCGAGGCCTATCTCGCCCTCCACCGGCTGGGCTGGGTGCATTCTTTCGAAGTGTGGGACTCGGACGCCGAGTTGGTGGGCGGTCTGTATGGGGTGGCGATCGGGGGACTCTTCTGCGGAGAGTCGATGTTCTACCGGGTCACCGACGCCTCCAAGGTGGCGCTGGTCCATCTGGTCAGCGTGCTGGCCGAAGGTGGAGGGCTGATGCTCGACGTGCAATGGCAGACCGATCACCTGGCCTCGTTGGGGGCACAGGTCATCGGGCGCGCTGCATATCTGGATCGGCTTCCGAGCGCGTTGTCCGGCCCTGATCCGTTCGAGGGGCTCGACCTGGACGGGCCTTCGGTCATCGAGTTCGCCTAGAGTTCTCCCCGCCGTGGAGGGTTTGTCATAGATAGCGTCGTCGCCGGTTTCGACCTGACCTCCGTGGGCAGGCGGGTGGTCGACCGGGCACGGATCGTGGCGGAGGCGGGGAACTCGGCCATCGAGCTGGTCCACGTCCTCGAATCCCTCCAGGACGCCATGATTCCCGATTCATTGACCAACCTGGTCGACGACCACCGGCACCGGGTTGCCAAAGAGGTCGAGGAGTGGGTGCGGGGTCGCACCGACCAACCCGTGTCGATGGAGGTAGTGCGGGGATCGGCGAGCTGGGAACTGGTGCGGCGCTCCAAGCAAGCCGACCTGACCGTGGTGGGAAGCTCGTCGGTGGACGCCGGTCGGACCGGTCCGGTGGCTACGGCCGTGGCGAGGATGGCCGCCGACGACGTGCTCATCGTCCGTCGCCAACCCCGGGTGCCGTATCGCAAGATCGTGGCGGCGGTTGACTTCTCGGAGGCGTCGAAGTCGGCGGTGGGCGCTGCCTTACGGCGCTTCCCCGGGGCCGATGTGACGGCGATGTTCGCCCTTCCGTCCCGGTTCGACTCCCTGTTGAGTGAGGCGGGTTTGTTCGAGGAAGAGATCTCGGCGTCCAGGTCTGAGCGGCTGGAACGGGCCGAAATGCGCATGGAGGCCTTCGTGGAGAACTGGCCGGGCCGGGTTCGGCCCCTGGTCGTGGACGGCCCGCCCCAGGAGACGATCGACGAGATGGTGCGGCGCCGGGGAGCAGACCTGGTGTCGGTGGCCAGCCGGGGCGCCGGCGCCACCCGCATGGTTCTGCTGGGCTCGGTGGCCGAGGCGGTCACCGACGAGGTCCCCTGTGACGTCTTCGTGGCCCGGGTCCCGGCTCCGTTCCGTCGTCCCTAGGACGTTATCCTCATCCTCTCTGCGGGCCCGTAGCTCAATTCGGTCAGAGCAGCGGACTCATAATCCGTTGGTTGCAGGTTCAAGTCCTGCCGGGCCCACCAGACACTACCAGGAAATACATCCAAGAATGGGTTGTGACCTGGTAAAATGCCTCTCCATGTAGTCTTTCGTCGTTTCGCGGTGTTTCGCGTACTTTTGCTACATTTCGCATCCTCGCTTGCAACAGGGCTGCAACAAAGGGAGTCCGAATGGGAAGCATCCAACGCATCGACCGACCGAAACCGTGGCTTGCTCGCTACACCGGTCCCGATGGCCGTCAGCACTCAAAGAGTTTTGGCCGGAAGATCGACGCTGAGAAGTGGCTCGCCCTCGAGGAGTCGAAGTCGATCAAGGGCGACTGGGTAGACCCGAGCGCAGGCAAGCTCACGTACAGCGAGTGGTCCGAAGAGTGGCTGAGCGGTCTCCACTCGATCAAGCCGAAGACGCTCTCCGGCTATGAATCCCTGCTCAGGTCACGGGTCGTGCCCGCCTTCGGTGATACCGAGCTCCGACAGATCTCGACTCCTTCGGTGCGTTCATGGGTCGCAGGCATGGTCGATGAAGGTCTCTCGGCGGCACGGGTGCGACAAGCGCTCCAGGTGCTCCACGCCAGCCTCGCAGTCGCCGTCGATGATGGGTTGATCGTTCGCAATCCGACCGACCGGGTGAAACCTCCACGGGTCGAGAAGCGAAGGCAGCTGTTCCTCAACGCCGACCAGCTCGACGCGCTCGCCGAGGCAGCTGGCTTGCAACAAACCGGCATGGATGCTCTCGTCCGCTTGCTCGGCTACAGCGGCCTCCGCTGGGGAGAGGTGGTCGCCCTCGACTGGGAGAACGTGGACACGGCCCGACGTCGGATCCATGTGAAGGCTGCAGCGACCGAGATCAGCGGCCGTCTCGAGTGGGGGACACCCAAGACTCACGAGGTGCGGACGGTCATCGTCCCTGGCTTTGTCATCGACGACCTGGGCCCCCCGGGCGACGGGCTCGTCTTCACCGCACCCAAGGGCGGGCCGCTTCGACACTCCAACTTCACCCGCGACGTCTGGGCGCCGGCATGCGAAGTGTCCGGGATGCCCGAGGGGCTGCTGATCCACGACCTCAGAGACACCGCAGCGTCCCTAGCGATCTCCGCAGGCGCCTCGATCAAAGCCGTACAGCGGATGCTCGGCCATGCCTCCGCCGCGATGACCCTCGACACCTACGGTTCGCTGTTCACCGAAGATCTCGAAGATCTTGCCGACCGATGGAGGCTCGATACGGGCCAGGTCGAGATCGGGACAACGTTAACCGCCTCCCTCGATGAGCCGGGGCAAAGCGCTCGAAGCCTTGCGTGAGTTAGCGCAGGCTCGGACCGAGCTGGAGTCACTGTTGCGCGAGCACATAGCGCAAGCCCGAAGTCAGGGAGCCACGTGGGAGGAGATTGGCGAGAGCCTTGGGATACCCCGGCCGGCCGCGCGGGAGTTCTACACGTGTGATGTCCGTCAGATTCTCGATCAGGCTGCGGCAGCTGGAGAAGAGCTGAGCGAGGAAGAGGCCCTCCGCAGGGCCACAGAGGAAGTCACCCAGACGCGCCGGCGATGGCGGCGCGACCAGCCCTGAGTCGAGCGGGTGCTGCAAGGCGCGAATGTCATAGTTAGTATGACATTCATGCCAGAGAAGTGGGTCCTCGATCGTCTTTACCCGCTTGCGGAAGCCCAGCTCGGCTATTTCACCACTCACCAGGCCGAGGAGATCGGCGTCGACCGCCGCTACCTCACGCACCATCTTCGCTCCGGCAACTTCGAGCGGGTCGACCGAGGGATCTACCGTCTCCGTCACTACCCGAGCAATCGCTTCGAGGATTGATGACGGCCATCCTCTGGGTCGGTGAAGGATCGGCGGCATCTCACGACACGGCTCTCGCGATCTATGGGTTGGCGGACGCAATGCCATCTGTCATACAGTAACGGTTGATCCCGCTTTCGAGGCGAGCGGCCCGGTGTGGTCGTTCACAAGGCGAAGCTTCCGAATGAGGACGTGGCGAATCGCGAAGGAATCCCTGTGACGACCCCCCTACGCACCTTGGCGGATCTCGCAATGGATCCTCGTGGTCGAAGCCACCGCGTCTGAGGCCCTCGATCGAGGACTCGTGAGGGAAGCACAACTCCGAGATCTGGCGTCTGCCCGCCCAAAGTTGGCAGGATCGATTGAAAGTCTCCTGAACCGATGACGGGCCGTTTTGTTGACGAGCATGCCTTCCGCACCTCGTTGGAGCAGAGGCTTCTGAACCGGGCCCGAGAGTCCGGTCGTCCCCTGGACCGGCTTCGCAAAGAGGTAGCCCATCAACGACTTCTCGGGCGCTTGTCCGAGGCGGCTCCGGACACTTGGGCCTTGAAAGGCGGACTCGCTCTGCTTGCACGTTTGGGAGATCGAGCACGAGCAACCGCAGATGCCGATGCCAACTGGCGATCAAATGCCGAAGACCTAGAGAACACACTCGATCGAGTATCCGAGATCGATCTTGGCGACGGGTTCTCGTTCGAGATTGGTCGGCCGCGCCCTTGGGAAGGAGAGGTAGAAGCCGCGCTCAGATTCCCTGTTGTGGCTGTTCTCGATGGCCGCGAGTTCGAAAGGATTCACCTGGACATCAACCTCCTTCCGACGGATCGGCACACGACAGAGGAGATTCGCCTTCGCGATGTTCTGGACTTCGCGGGTATCCCCGCTCCGGTTGTCCCTGTCATCCCAATCGGTCAACAACTGGCGGAGAAGCTCCATGCATTCATCCGGTCTTATGGCAATGGCTCCAGCCGGCCTAGGGACCTTTACGACATGTTGGTGGTCCCCGAACAGCTCCCGGTCCCCACAGCGCGCTCGCTCTCGGAGATCTGCTCGGAGACCTTCGCGCTCCGGGACACCAATTGGCCCCCCGAACTCCCCGACCCGCCCCAAGACTGGGTCGAGGCGTGGGCGGGTTTTGTCGACGTCAACGGAATCCCCTGGACAAGTCTGGAGAAGGCGGGTGGTGCACTGCACGCCTTCTGGGAGCACCTCTTGTTCGTAGAGATCACGGAAGCAAACTGGGATCCGGATGCCTGGCGGTGGGACCCGGTGACACCCAAAGCCTGATCCGACGTGACGCCCGGTGTCGAGGTGTCATCGCCTGCACTTGAAGTCCGGAGCTGCAGGGTCGAACGGCGCTGTCAAGACCGTCGGACGCCCTTAGGTCAGGTCGGCTTCACGAGAGTCTCCTAAGAAATCCGACAGTCTCCTAAGAAACTTGTCGCGTTTCGGTCTCCAGCTTGCCCCATATAGGGGTGGAGATGATCAAAGAGAGCAGACGGGTGCACTGTTCCAGATGCCAGCCGTTGGTGAGACGGTTGGTGAGATGGGGGAGCGGGCGGTGACGGTCCGAGTGATCACGCTGAAGGGTGTTGACGCCGGTCGGTATTACACGGAACGACTTCCGTCTTACTACTTGGAGAGTGGGGAGGCTCCGGGTGTCTGGTGGGGTGGCGGCGCTGACCGTCTGGCGCTCTCCGGCCAACTGGAACCCGATCAGTTTCTGGGGAGAAGCGCTTCTGCCTCCCGGCGATCGGTTACCAGCAGCCGACCACGACATCGAGACGGAACGCCCCAAGAACTTCAGCGCATCAGGGCGATGGCGTTCTGGTTGATCTTCGTGATCAGGTCGTCGTCTATGGAGTCCACGCCGTGGCCCTCGCGGAGATGTGTGATCGCCTTCTCCCTCACGGCTTCGGGAGTGTCGCCGCGCTCCTTGTGGGTGCAACCTGGAATGATGCGGTCACAAACGAACTCATACATGGGTCGATCCCTTCACTGGCCCAAAGTATTGGCGGGGCATCCTACCGTCACTTTCCGAGCGGTGACCTGCGAAACGCCGGAAGATCGTCTTGGCCATTTTCCGGGCTCGGCCGCGATCCATCCCGGCGGGACAATGGGCCCGCCTCAGCTATCGAAGTGGATGCACTCGGCCGGGCACTCCTCGGCAGCCTCCAGGGCGAAGTCCAGCAGGTCTTCGGGGACCCGTGCCCTGCCGTGGAACCCGTCAGGAGCAGTAACGCCGTCGAAGACGGTCGTCTGTCCGAAGAACGTGGCATCTTCCTTGACGGCCCAGATGCCGTCGCCACGGGCCTCGAACAGTTCCGGTGCGATCTGCGCACAGGTTCCGGCACCCATGCATTCGTCCTTGTCGATCCAGATCGTCGTCATTGGTCCTCCAAGTCGGGTCCACCAATATGCCGGAACGAGTGATAAGGGGGCGCTAACCGGAGGTAAGGGAAAGGTTATGGATTCTCTGGACGCTGGGGCCCTGGCGGGACTACCTAGCGTCTGAGCGTCCAAAGAACGGGGAGGGCGTCAGGTCGAAAGAACGGGGAGAGCGTTGTCGACCTGCTGTCGGCTCGGTACCGACGCCTTGTCAGTTTGATACCGACTGGCTGTTGACACCAGCCTGACTTAGCTTCGATTGGATGACGATCCGACCAGCACAGCCGTGCCGCGGCTGACGGTTCTCAGCTATGCCTTTCCGGACATCGACGCCGGAAGCCGGGCCGTCATAAGTCGCCACGTCGACGGCAACCCGTCGGAACTCAGACAACCGACCTTCGTGCTCGGCACCTGCCTGCGGGTTGAGGTGGCCTGGGCGGGCGGTCACGAGCTGATACAGGAGATTCTCGACGATCTCTTTCTGACCGACCTGCTCCCGAAACCGAGTGCCGCCCGGACCGACGAAGACGCCTTCCACTACCTATGCCGGGTGGCTGCGGGCCTCGAGTCGCCCGCGGTGGGTGAGCCCGAAGTGCTGACCCAGTTCCGCCAGGCGCTGCGAACCCTCGACGAGGCCGCACCTCGCTCGACCCTGACCAGCGTCCTCGAGGCGGCTGTCGGGGTTGCTCGGGGAGCCCGTCGCCGTCTCAAATCCCCCGCCCAGGAATCGCTGGCGGCCGCCGCTGCCCGCGCCGTGCGTGGCGCATCGCCGATCGCTCTGCTCGGGAACGGTGCCATGGCTCGTTCCGTGGCGGAGTTGCTGGAAGGAAGCGACCTCAGCGTCTATGCCCGTCGGTCGGGCGCGGTGGGCGGCCATCAGACCCGTCCCTGGAACGCCCTGGCGTCAGAGCTGGGGGCCTTCCCGGCGGTGGTTTCGACAGTGCCGGGTGGAGAGTCCGATTTCGATTCCCTCATCGGGTCGGGCGTCCCCTCGGTGCTGGTCGACCTGGGCATGCCCCCCGCCTTTGGGCCGACCATCGCCGCCCGTGTACCTCGCTACCTGGGCATCGACGAGCTGGCTGCCGAAATCGTCCCGCTACCACAGCATGATGCCGCCGAAGCTGCCGCCGAGGGCGCCGGCACCGCCTGGGCCCGTCTGGTTGCCTCGGAACGGGGTGGCTCGATCATCCGCGCTCTGCTCGCCCGGGCCGAGGAGGCGGTGGACGAAGAGGTGAGCCGCTTCGCTCATCGTGTCCAGCAGGCGGATGACCCCGAGGCGGTGTTGCGCCAGGTGGCCCACAACGTGGCTCGCCGGGTGCTGCACCCCCCCATCTCCTACGTCGGTGCCACACCGCTGGACAAATCCGACCTCGACCTCATGGCGGAAGCCTTCGGGATCGAGAATGAATGAGGTCCGCATCGCCACCCGGCGATCCGCCCTTGCCCTGGCCCAGGCTCGCCGGGTGGGGGCTCTGGTCACCGAGCGATGCAATGGCGTCTCGGTAAGGCTGGTGGAAGTCGACACGGCCGGGGATCACGATCGGGTCAGTGCCATCACCACGCTGACCGAGCTGGGTGCCTTCGTGCGTTCCGTGCAGATGGCGGTGCTGGATGATCGAGCCGATCTGGCGGTGCATTCGCTCAAGGACCTGCCGGTGACCGGCCCCGAAGGCCTGGATCCACCCGTCTTCCCCGAGCGGGTCTCGCCATTCGACGGCCTGGTGGGTGGTGGCCTGGAGGAACTCCCGACCGGGGCGAGGGTGGGGACCGGTAGTCCACGACGTGCCGCCCAGTTGACCGCCCTGCGAGCCGACCTTCGACCGCTTCCCATCCGGGGCAACGTCGAGACGCGGCTGGCCAAGGTGGCGGGAGGCGAGTTCGACGCGGCAGTCCTGGCTGAGGCCGGTCTGGAACGACTGGGGGAATCCGACCTGGTCGACCGGCGATTCCGCCCAGACGAAATGACGCCCGCCCCGGGGCAGGGGGCACTGGCGGTGGAAGCGAGGCGGGGCAGCCGGGGGGCCGAGGTCGCCGCCGTCCTCGACGACCCCGACCTGCGGCCCCTCATCGCTGCGGAGAGGGAGTTGATGGAGCAGACCGGCGCTGGATGCCGATCCTCTCTGGGGGCGCTGGCCACCTGGGAAGGAAGCCGGATTCGGATGCATGTGTTCGTGTCCGACGAGAAGGGGCCCCGAAGGGCCCTGGTCCACGGGGCGGATGCAGGCGATGTCGTGTCTGTGGCCCGGGAGGAGCTCGAGCTGTGAACCGGGTTGGCGTCACTACGGACCGCTTGGCCTCTGCGGCGCCCCATTACTCACGGGCCGGTCTGGAGCCGGTGCCGTTGCCCTCGATACGCCCGGAGCCGAGCGGGCGGCAAGCCCTCGAGGCTGCCCGGGTGGCTGCGTCACGCGCCCGGCTGGTGCTGATCACCTCGTCGCGGGTGGTGGAACTGTTGTGGCCGGGGGGCGGTATGGCCGGAATCGAGGTGGGGGCGGTGGGTGCCGTCACCGCCGCTGCCGCCGACTCGGCCGGCGGGCGGGTGGTGGTCACCGGGACCGGTGGATTGGCCCGCCTGATCGACGTGGCGGGGGAGCGGGTGATGGGAGACGGCCTGGTGCTCCTCCATGCCCAGGGGACCGACCCGGAGCTGATCGAACGGTTACGGGCGCTCGCTCCCGGGATGGAGGATCATGTCGTGTACCGGGTAGTGCCCATCGGTCCGGCTCCTGACCCGGTCGAGGCCGTGGCCTTCGCCTCGCCGTCGGCGGTCACCGGATGGCTGCTGACACGCTCGCTGGAAGACCTGGTCGTGGGCGCCATCGGCAAGACCACGGCCGCCGCCCTGGCCCGCCACCGTCCGCCCGACGTAATAGCGCCCGAGCCTTCGCATTCTGCTCTGGCCCGTATGATCGCATCGTTCCTGGAGGTAACCGTATGACCTTTCCCATCGTGCGTCCGCGCCGTCTGCGCGGCCGGGCCGCCATCAGACGGGTGGTGGCCGAGACCAGATTGCATCCGGCCCAATTCGTCCTGCCCGTGTTCGTGGTGCCCGGGGAGGGTGTGCGAAAACCGATCGAGTCGATGCCGGGCCACTCCCAGCTCTCGGTCGATCAGGTGGCTCTCCTGGCCAAGGAGGCGGAGGCGGTGGGGGTGGGTGGAATCATCTTCTTTGGTGTTCCCGACCACAAGGACGAGGTCGGGCTCCGGAGCCTGGGACATGGACGGCCCCGTTCCCAGGGCCATCGAAGCGGTGGCGGAGTCGGCCCCCGGCCTGGTGCGCTGGGCCGACGTATGCCTGTGTGAGTACACGTCGCACGGCCATTGCGGTCCGCTCAAGGGCGAGACCATCGACAACGACGCCGCCCTGCCTCTCCTGAGTCGGGCCGCCGTCGCCTATGCCGAGGCGGGAGCCGAGGTCATCGCCCCCTCCGACATGATGGACGGTCGGGTGGGCGCCATCCGCGAGGCTCTCGACCAAAGCGGCCACCAACAAGCCATCATTTGCTCTTACGCCGTCAAGTACGCCTCGTCCTACTACGGGCCGTTTCGGGACGCGGCGGGCTCGGCCCCCGCCTTCGGGGACCGGCGCTCCCACCAGATGGATCCCCCCAATGCTCGCGAGGCGATGCGCGAGGTCCGGCTCGACATCGCCGAGGGCGCCGACATGGTGATGGTGAAACCGGCCGGGCCTTATCTCGACGTGGTGGCGGCCGTGGCCGCCGAGGTCGAGGTGCCCGTGGTTGCCTATCAGGTCTCGGGGGAGATGGCCATGATCGAGGCGGCCGGCGCCGCGGGTTGGGTCGATCGGGACCGGGTCATCCTGGAGTCACTGACGGGGATCACCCGGGCAGGCGCCGACGTCATCCTCACCTACTTCTCGGTGGAGGCCGCCCGCCTAGTCGGGGAGACGTCATGAGTGCTCCCGCTCATCTCCAGACTCCGTTGTCGGAGGAGTGGCATCGAAGAGCCGCGGCCGTGATGCCCGGCGGCGTCAATTCGCCGGTGAGAACCTTCGCCTCGGTAGGGGGGTCTCCGGTCTACGCCGTCTCGGGCCGGGGAGCTCGCATCCGGACCCTCGACGGCCAGGATCTGATCGACTTCATCGCCTCCTGGGGTGCCCTCATCCTGGGCCACTCCCATCCAGAGGTGGTGGGGGCGGTATCGGAGGTCGTGGCCAGAGGTACATCTTTCGGAGTGCCCACCACCGCAGAAGCCGAACTGGCCGAGCTCATCTGCCATCTGATTCCTTCGGTCGAGGTGGTGAGGATGGTGAACTCTGGCACCGAGGCGACGGCGTCTGTTCTGCGTCTGGCCCGGGCGGCGACGGGCAGAGAGGCCGTGGTCAAGTTCGAGGGGTGCTACCACGGGCACAGTGACTCGTTTCTGGTCAAGGCAGGGTCGGGCCTCGCTACCTTCGGGCAGCCCTCCAGTCCCGGTGTGACGGAGGCCACTGCATCGGCCACCCGGGTGGCCCGTTTCAATGATCTCGAATCGGTGGAAACACTCGTCTCCGACGGATCTGTGGCGGCAGTGGTGGTGGAGCCGGTGGCCGGGAATATGGGATGCATCCCGCCCCAGCCGGGTTTTCTCCAGGGCCTCCGGGAGACCTGTGACAGGGTGGGCGCTCTACTGGTCTTCGACGAGGTGATGACCGGATTCCGGGTGGCGCCTGGAGGGGCCCAGGAGCGTTACGGGGTAGCACCGGATCTGACCGCCCTGGGCAAGGTGGTGGCCGGGGGAACACCCGCAGCCGCCTATGGAGGCCGGGCCGACCTGATGCGGATGATCTCTCCTGATGGCCCCGTCTATCAGGCCGGGACGCTGGCCGGAAACCCCATCGTCACCGCCGCCGGCCTGGCCACGCTGCGCTATCTGGTGGCTCATCCCGAGCTCTATCAGAGGTTCGATGAAGCCGGTGAGCTGATCTCGGACCGCCTCAGTGCCGCCCTGGCCACCGCCGGGATCCCGGGGGTGGTGAATCGAGTAGGTGGGATGGTCGGCGTGTTTCTGGGTGCCGATCGGGTCAACAACTGGGACGACGCCGCCCGGCTCGATCATGACCTCTTCGCTCGCTTCTTCCATGCCGCCCTCCGGCGCGGTGTCCTGTTGCCGCCCTCGCCCTTCGAGACCTGGTTCCTGATGGAGGCACACCTGGACGGGACGCTCACCCGGGCGCTGGACCTGCTGGCCGAGTCGATCGTGGAGGCAGCGTCGTGACGAGGCTCCTGGCAGCCCTGAACCGGCAAGCGCTCGACCGACCCCCGGTGTGGATGATGCGTCAAGCGGGTCGCTACCTGCCCGAGTATCAGGAGCTACGCAGCCGCCACACGTTCCATGAGGCCATGACCTCCCCCGACCTGGCGGCTGAAATCACCCTGCAGCCGCTGCGTCGCTTCCGCTTCGACGCCGCCATCGTCTTCTCCGACATCATGACTCCACTGGAGGCGATGGGGGTTCCGATCGAATTCACCCCCGGACCCAAGCTGAGCCCCCTCACCCTCGAGCAGGTGGGCGCATTGGAGCCATTGGAGCCGGTTCCCTACGTAGGTGAGACCATCCAGCGAGTGCGGGCCGCCCTCGACCCCGATGTGGCGGTGATTGGCTTCGCAGGGGGGCCGGTGACCCTGCTGGCCTACCTCCTGGAAGGTGGGGGATCCCGGCATTTCCCGCAGTTCCGGCGCGCCCTCCATGGCGACGACCCCGGCCCGGCCTTGTCATTGCTGGCCGACTCGGTGGGCACCCATCTCCAGGCTCAGGTCGATGCCGGAGCCCAGGTGGTGCAGCTGTTCGACACCTGGGCCGGTCTCCTCTCAGCCGAACAGTTCCGGGAGTTGGCCGTCCCTGCCGCCCGCCGGGCGCTGGCCCGGGTGTCCGCTCCCAGCATCTACTTCGTCCCCGCAGCGTCGCATCTTCTCGATCTGATGCCCCAGGTGGGGGCGACCGCCCTGGGCGTCGACTGGCGTCTGGGGCTCGACCGGATATGGGATCGGGTCGGGGAGGGAGCCGTCCTCCAGGGCAACCTCGACCCCGCCCTGCTGCTCACCGACCCCGCCACGGTGATCACTGCCACCCGCCGGGTGCTGGCCCAAGCAGGAGGACGGCCGGGTCACGTGTTCAACCTGGGGCACGGAGTCCTTCCCGCCACTCCGGTGGAGAACGTGGAGGCGATGGTCCGCACGATTCTCGAGGCAAGCGATGATCGAGCGGAAAGGACATTGACCGGATGACCGCACCCGAGACACTCGAGGGCTGGTACGCCCTTCATGACCTCCGGCTGATCGACCGGGCAGCCTGGAGTCGGCTTTCGCCCGCCGAACGGGAGAAGGCAGCCTCCGAGGCGGCAGATCTGCTGGCCGAGGCTGAGGAAGTGGAGGACGCAGAGGCCGGGGCCAGCGTGACCTATGGCGTTTTGGGCCACAAGGCGGATCTGCTCATCCTCCACCTGCGTCCCGACCCGGCTCAGCTGTATGAACTCGAGCGCCGGTTGGATCAGACTTCATTGGCAGCCTGTTCCACACGGGCATTCTCATATCTGTCGGTGGTCGAAATCAGCCGCCATGGCGCGCCCGAAGGAACGGCCGACAACATCGAGGCCTCTCCCTACATCCAGAGTCGCCTCTATCCACAGATTCCCGAACACGACGGCTACATCTGCTTCTACCCGATGGACAAGCGTCGCCAGGGCGGAGACAACTGGTACATGCTGGGTAGTGACGAGCGGGGAGAGCTGATGCGGGCGCACGGGCGAACGGGCCGGCGCTACGCCGGAAAGGTGAGTCAGATCGTGACCGGTTCCATGGGTCTGGACGATTGGGAGTGGGGCGTCACCTTGTTCTCGGACGATCCCCTTCAATTCAAGAAGCTCGTGTACGAGATGCGCTTCGACGAGGTCAGTGCTCGCTTTGCCGAGTTCGGGCCCTTCTTCGTGGGCAGGCGTCTGGCGCCGGCGGCGCTGGCCGGGTGGCTGCGATGAGTAGCGAGCTGGCGGTGTTGTTGGTCGGATTCGGTGGGCCCGAGTCCCTCGACCAGGTCCCGGGGTTCGTGGAGAGCGTGCTGGGCCGGGTCCCGCCCGAGCATGTGATCCCGGCGGCGGTGGAGAGGTATCGGACGATCGGGGGAGGATCTCCGTTGCCGGACACCACCCGCAAGCAGGCGGCCCTGGTGGCCGAGGAGTTGAACTCAAGAGGCCATTCGGCCTCCGTCCACGTGGGGATGCTCCATGCCCGGCCCACCATCGCCGAGGCGGCGGAAGAGATCGTGGGGAAACAGGTCGAGGATCTGGTGGTGGTCAGCCTTGCGCCGTACCGGTGCGAGGTCTCGACCGATGCCTACGAGGCGGCGGCCGCCGAATCGGTCGCCGGCCGGGTGCCGCGGATGCGATTCGCTCCCGACTGGAACCTCCAGCCGCGCTACATCGAGGCGCTCGCCGGGACGTTGGGAGAATGCCTGGGCCAGGCTCCGGCCGGCTCACCGGTCATCTTCAGCGCCCACTCGCTGCCCCAGCGGATGATCGACCAGGGCGACCCCTACGCCAAGCAGCTCCATCAAACGGCCGGGGCGGTGGCCGATCGGCTGGGCCTGACGTCCTGGGAGCTCGCCTACCAGAGCGTGAGCGCCGCCGCACGGGAGCCCTGGCTGGGACCGTCGGTGGACGAGGCGATGGACCGCCACGTCGCCGCCGGGGTCGAATCGGTGGTTGTCGACCCGATCGGGTTCATCGCCGATCACGTCGAGACCCTATACGACAACGACGTCGAGCACCGTGCCCATGCCGACGCGCTGGGTTTGAGCTTCTTTCGCTGTCCCTGTCTCAACCTGCATCCGGGACTGATCGGGGCGCTGGCCGACCTGGTGGAACAGTCGGTGAGCGGCTCTTGACCACCGACGTCGTGGTGGTGGGAGGCGGGATCACCGGTCTGGTCGCCGCCTACCGCCTCACACGGGAGGGCGCCAGAGTGGAGCTGGTGGAGAAGTCCTCCCGGCTCGGAGGGCTGGTCGAGACCGACCTCGAGGAGGGGTACCTGGTCGAGGGGGGACCCGACAGTTTCGTCACCGCCAAGGGCGCGGTGATGGCCTTGGCGGATGAGCTGGGGCTTTCCGAGCAGGTGATACCGAGCTCGCCTGCCAACACCGGATCCTTCGTTTGGTGGGACGGGAGGCTGCATCCTCTCCCCGGGGGCTTCCTGCTGATGGTTCCTTCCCGCCTCCGCCCGCTGCTTGAGTCTTCCCTGCTCTCGTGGCGGGGAAAGGCGCGGGTGCTGGCCGACCTGGTGATTCCCCGCGGTGGGAAGGGCGGGGACGAGAGCCTGGAATCGTTCGTGCGTCGTCGACTGGGTGGTGAGGTGCTGGAGCGGATCGCGGAGCCACTCATCGCCGGGATCCATGCTGCCGAACCTTCCACGATGAGCTTGCGGGCCAGCTTCCCCCGCTTCCTGGACATGGAGTCGAGTCGCCGCAGCCTCATCCTGGCGGCCCGCTCGGCGCCGAAACGAACCTCGACCACCAGCCACTTCTCCAGCTTCGAGAGGGGGATGGGTCAGCTGACTTCCAAGCTGGCCGCCAGTCTGGGCCCGGTCGAGGTCAGGACCGGGACGGGCGTGATGGGAATCGAGCAAACCGGCCGGGAGTACGAACTCCGGCTCGATACGGGCGGCGTCATCGTCGCCCCGGCGGTGGTCCTCGCCGTTCCCGCTCCCGTCGCCTCCCGTCTTCTCTCCGAGGTATCGCCCACGGCCTCGGCTGCCATTGGAGGCATCGGCCAGGTGAGCAACACGGCCGTCACCCTGGCCTACGACGCCAACGCTCTCCCTCCCCTCTCCGGCTCGGGCTTCGTGGTCCCCGCCACGCAGCGACGGTCGGTCCGGGGTGTGTCTTATCTTTCGCGCAAGTGGCCCGGCCGGGTCCCCGGTCCCGACCGGGCCTTGTTGCGGGTCTTTCTCCGCGCCGGTGCGGACCTGGGCCCCCATGAGGCTGTGGCCATTGCCACCGACGAGCTCAGGGAGATGATCGGGATCGACTGCAACCCGATCCGCACCTGGGTGCGGACCATGCCCTCGGGGCTGCATCGCTACACCCTTGGCCATCTCGATCGGGTGGCGAAGGCTGAAGCCGCCCTGACGTCCACTCCTGGTCTGGCGCTGGCCGGGGCCGGCTTTCACGGCGTCGGGCTCAATGAGTGCATCGAGTCGGGCGGCCGGGCCGCCGGAATCGCCCTGGAGCCACTGCTGGCCTAGACCTTCGGTGCTGCGACCTGGTCGACGCCGACGGCAGAAGACGCCGGCTTCTTTGGACGAGGGGGAACGGTTCTCCCCTTCTTTGGACGCTGACCATCGCTATGCGTTCCTGAGCGTCGAAAGAACGGGGAGGGCGTTCCTGAGCGTCCAGAGAACGGGGCGCATGGGAGCTCCGTTGTGACCTCTGGACCTTCTAGACGGCGATGTCTCGGCGGTTCAGACCCCACAGGCCGGCGGCGGCGAACAGGACGGCCAGTCCCGCCATGATCAGGACGTCCCAGCCCTGGACACCGTTCTGGAGGGGTGATCCCCCGTTGAGCCACTGGAACGGCGACAGGTCACGCGTCCATTCGAGGCCGCTGATCTGGGAGAGGACTCCGTTGGCGGCGAAGCCGAATACCGCCACCGCAGAGCCGACACCGATTGCCCAACCACGACGGCCGGTGGCGGCGCCCACCCCGAAGGCGAGGGACCCGAACAAAGTGGCGAAGAGAAACAGGTGCAGGTGCATGGCGGCGAAATGTCCGACGCTGATGTCCTCCAGCCGGGCAGGACCAGTCTCGGCCAGGATCACCAGCCACAGGAGCAGCGAAACGCCCAGGGCAGCAACCAGGAAGGCGCCGAGCCGCTGCAAGGCCAGCCTGTTCCTGGTGATCGGGTAGGACAGAACCAGGTCCAGCCTCCCCATCTCCTCCTCACCCGAGATCGCCTTGGCCCCGGTTTGGATGGCGAACACCACGACAAGGACTCCTACGACCAGCCCGTAAACGCTGGCGTTCAGATACCCGGCCGGGGTGGCGATGTCGTTGAAGTTGAGGGCGTCCATAAGCGCCTTGGGGTAGTTGGCCAGCGCATCCCGCATGGCGGGGTTGTCGATCGTGGGCCAGAAGGCGGCGTACATCCCGCCCACACCAGCGATGGCGAAGGCCCAGATCAGAAGGCTACGGCGGTTGTCCCGAAGCCATTTGGTGAGGCTGTTAGCCAGCATCGGTCTCATCCTGCGCGAAGTAGTCGAAGAACAGTTCCTCCAGGTCGGGCTCCTCGGCACTGAAGGTGACCACCCCGTGACGTGCGGCGGCTTTGATCAGTGCATCGGCCCGGCCGTCGAGACGACATCTGAGGGTCGAATTCTCAATCGACACTTCCGAGACCCCCTCCACGGAGGCGAACTCCGCGGGTGAAGGCGGCTGGTCGAACACGATCTCGATACGGCGCCGGGCTCGATGACGCAGGTGTTCGACCCCTTCCACTGCGGCCAGGCGGCCCCGGCGGATGATCCCGACCCGGTCGGCACTCCGCTGCACCTCGCTCATCACGTGAGAAGACATGAAGACGGTTCGCCCTTCGGCGGATGCCTCGCGCACCATCGATGTGAACTCCTTCTGGAGGAAGGGGTCCAGGCCGACCGTCGGCTCGTCCAGGATCAACAGCTCCGGACGGTGCATGAATGCCTGGATGACTCCCACCTTCTGGCGGTTCCCGCGCGACAAGGTGCGGATCTGGCGTGTCATGTCCAGGTCGAGACGGGTGGCCAGGTCGTCGATCGACCCGGAGGGAAGGCCGCCCCGGAGATTTCCCAGATAGGTGAGCAGCTCGGCGGGGGTCTGTCGGTTGTCGACGATGAAGTCTCCTGAGAGGTACCCGACCCGCTTGCGCAGCTCGATCCCATCCTGTCGTGGTCGGAGGTCGAGCACGGTGGCCGATCCACTCGTGGGCCGGATCAGGTCGAGTAGGAGCCGGATGGTGGTGGTCTTGCCGGCCCCGTTGGGGCCCAGGAAGCCGAAGACCTCTCCGGTTCGCACCTCCATGTCGAGGCCGTCCAGGCCACGAGTTCGCCCGTAGTCCTTGGTCAGGGCTTCGGTACGGATGGCGACTTGTGTCATCCTCCTCCTCGGGTGGGCGGTCCCGGGGACCGGGGCCCGGGCCTGGCTAGCGTACCTGGCCATGGAATCCCGCACCGCCGGCCGAACCTCCTCCATCTGGGTCTATGTGGCGATCGGCCTGGCGGCAGGCATGCTGTCGGGTCTTCTGGGCGTGGGAGGCGGGATCATCCTGGTTCCCCTGCTGGTGGGTGTGGTGGGCCTGGATCAGCATCGGGCCCATGCCACTTCATTGGCGGCGATTCTGGTCATCGCCCTGACCGGAGCGATACGCCTCGGGGTCGCAGGGGAGGTGGACTGGGTGGTCGGCGCACTGGTGGGGCTCGGCGCCATAACCGGCTCCACCTTCGGATCGCGACTCATGGGCCGGATGTCGCCCCGGGTGCTCCGGGCAGTGTTCGTGCTGGTCCTGACGGTGGCGGCGGTCCGCATGCTCACGGGCGGCGATGTCGGTCTGGGAGCGGGGATAGAGGGTTTCCCGGTCGTTGTGGTGGCGGTGGCCGTTGGTCTTCTGGCCGGTTTTGCCGGGGCTCTCGCCGGGATCGGCGGAGGCGTCATCATCGTCCCCTCGTTGGTCTTCTTCCTCGGGATCGAGCAGCACACCGCCGGCGGGACGTCGCTGATGGCGATCGTCTTCACTGCCCTGGCGGCGACCCGGGTCAACTGGCGGGCGGGACGGGTCGATCTCCGTGAGGGCTTCACCTTGGGCGGAGCGGGTGTGATCAGTGCCCTGGTGGGGTCTTCGGTGGCACTGGCCCTCGATGCTTCCCTGCTGACGAGGATCTTCGGGGGCTTCGCCCTGTTGGTGGCGATCCGGATGGCGCTGTCGCTCAGGTCAGCTCAACGCCCGCCTCGCTGAGCTCGTCCTGAGCCCGATCGGCATCGCCGGGTTCCATCTCCACGGCTGCGCTGGCCCGAAGCGGCAATTCGGTGTGATAACCGAGGCCAACCGAGTCGAGGGCGGTGGCCTTGACGCAATAGTCGAGGGCCAGTCCGGCTACCACAACCCGCTCCACCCCGGCAGACTCGAGCATCGCATTGAGCCTGGTCGTGGTCTCGTTTCCGGTCTCGGGGTCGCGCATGGTGAAACCCGAGTACCCGTCTTCACCGTGGGCGCCCTTGCGAATCTTGGGCCCGGCGTCGATCAACCGCGGATGAAGCTGGGCACCCCAGGTTTCGGCCACGCAATGGACCGGCCAGATCCCGCCATCCTTCTGGAAGTGGGGAGTCGACTCCGGGTGCCAGTCCTGGGTGTAGTAGACGGGCGAGCCGGCCGCCACCGCCTGGATGATGAGCCGGTTGGTGTGGGAGATCACGTCGGCGGCACCGACCACGTAGAGGGATCCCTCCGGGTCGGCGAAATCGTTCTGGCAATCGACGACGACTAGAGCGGTGCTGGTGTCGAAGGTCATGGTTTTTGAGACTAGGGCTTGTGATGGGCTGAGGGCGCGGTGCGGACTTCCGGCCGGCCCGTCGTACTCTGACCACCAATGGACAGATCCATCGCCGAGGGCGTTCTCTACACCGACCAGTACCAGCTGAGCATGGCCCAGCTCTACTACCGCCACGGCCTGGCGGAGACGACGGCCAGGTTCGAGCACTTCTTCCGCAGTTATCCCGACTACGGGCGACATCAGGCCGGCTACTGCATCAATGCCGGCTGGGCCTGGTTCGGCGAGTGGGCTGCCGGCGCCCGCTTCGACGACCCATCTCTGGACAGGCTCAGATCCCACACCACCGACGACGGGCACCGGGTCTTCGGAGACGACTTCCTGGGCTGGCTGGCAGACGTGGGCGATTTCTCGTCGCTGCATTTCGAGGCGATTCCCGAGGGGCGGGTGGTTCACGCCGGTGTGCCGATCACGGTCGTGGAGGGCCCGCTGGCCCTGGCCCAGATAGTCGAAACGTCCCTGCTGAACCATCTCAACTTCCAGACCCTGATCGCCACCAAGGCGTCGCGGGTGTCGGAGGCCGCCCGGGGCGGCACAGTGCTGGAGTTCGGGATGCGGCGGGCGCCGGAGCGCGGTGCCACGGCGGCCTCGCGGGCCTCGTTGATCGGGGGGGCGGACTACTCCTCGGCGGTTGGGGTTTCGCATGAGGTCGGGTTTCCGCCCAAGGGCACCCACGCTCATTCCATGGTGCAGGTGTTCATGGCTCTCGGAATGGGCGAGCTGGGTGCCTTCCGGGCCTACGCCGACGTCTATCCCGACGATTGCCTGCTGCTGGTGGACACGATCGACACGGTGGATTCGGGGGTGCCCAATGCGATCACGGTCTTCGAGGAGCTGAGGTCGAACGGCCACCGGCCCGTCGGCATCCGGCTCGACTCCGGCGACCTGGCTCACCTGGCCGTCGTCTCCGCCCAGATGCTGGACAAGGCGGGTTTCGAGGAGTGCGGCATCGTCATCTCGTCCGGTCTCGATGAGCTGACCATCTGGCAGATCCTCAACCAGATCGCAATCGAGGCCCCCCGGTATGGGGTCGACGCCGACTCGGTGATCGGCAGGCTGGTGTATGGGGTGGGCACCAAGATGGCGACCAGTGACGGCGATCCCAGTCTCGATGGCGTCTACAAGCTGGTGGCGATCCACCGAGACGGAGATTGGGTGCCGGCGATCAAGCTTTCGGACACCCCCGCCAAGGTGATCAACCCGGGCCGCAAACACGTGGTCCGGATCTACGACGAGAGGGGAGCCGCCACCGCCGACGTCCTTGCCCAGAAGGGTGAGGAGCTGGGACCTCCGCTCGAGCTGCACCACCCGGTCGAACCGGGCGTGAGGCGGATCCTGGAGCCAGACCAGGTCTCGGGTATGGAGGAGCTCCTGGAGAGGCGGGATATCCGGGCGTCCGTCGACGAGAGGGCCGTGATCGACGAAGCTCGCAAGCGCCGTGACCAGGATCTGGAGCGACTCGATGCCGGCGTTCGACGCATCCTCAACCCGCACGTGTACCACGTGTCGCTGAGCCGGGCCTCCAACGACCTCAAACAGGAGCTCATCGCTGGGACGCTTCGCCGCTGAGATGGCCGGGAGGATGTCCTCTCGCGGCACGTTCCCGACCCATGGGCCGGGAACGTGATAGCGGAACTGGGAGGCTTAGTACCCCGCCCCGATTACGCTGACGTTTCGCCAGCGCCGCCGCTTGCTGTGTCCTCGTCCTTGACGCACCGCTCTGGGTGCGCCTGCGGACTGCGTCCTTGCCATCGACGCCGCCGACTCGGCGAAACATGCGACCGTAATTGCGACGCGGAGTACTCAGTCCCCTTCGATCTCCTCGAGTTCGGAGGTGGCGTTGGCCCGGATCAGGGGGATGATGATTGCCGCTCCGATTCCGATGATCGCCAGTGGCCACACCCAGCGCAGTGAGGCGGCCATGACCGGCGCCAGATCGAAGGGGGTGGCCGGGATCAGGAACATCAGCCCGATCAGCAGGTAGATCAATCCGAATGCGAATGAGAGAGTGTCGAAGCGATGGCGTTGCATCAGCTTGCTCCTTTCTTGACGGTGATGTCTCCGGCGCCGGTGTGCAGCTCCAGGACGAGGGTTGGCCCGGCCTCCGAGGGGGAGGTGTATTGGCCGTCGGCTCCCAATCCGCTGGAGGTGCGGCCGAACATCGAGACCGTCCCGGCTCCGGTGTGGGCATTCACGACCACCCGCAGGTCGGCAGGGACGATCACGTCGATGTCACCTGCGCCGACGGAGACCCGGTAGCCGGCGTCACCGTCCAGAGTGAGGCTGCGCAGGTCGATGGAGATGTTGCCGGCCGTCTTCTCGACGTCCTCCAGCTGGGAGGCGTCGACCGGGACCAGGCTGAAGTCGCCGAACCCACTGCTATTGCCCAGTTGGGCGCCTTCGGGAGTGTTGGTCTCGATCTGGATGGACCCGAAGCCGAGGTCGAGGTTCAGATTCAGGTTCCCGTCCTCGCCGGGGATGTCGAGGGTTCGGGTGATGTCGCCGATCCCGCTGCGGGTCCCGTCGGGAGCCCGCACCTCGCCCACGTTGACGCGGGCGGTTCCGCTCAGGCCGACTCCGTCCGGTACGACGACGATGATCTCGCCGGCGGCCATGTTGACGGCCAGGTCGGCTGTCTGACCGTTCCAATTCACGTCGGTC
The DNA here is from genome assembly GCA_963744905.1 of uncultured Acidimicrobiia bacterium. Classification (GTDB taxonomy): domain Bacteria; phylum Actinomycetota; class Acidimicrobiia; order Spongiisociales; family ZC4RG35; genus DATFFO01. The sequence goes on from CAVUUV010000001.1 coordinate 102,479, forward strand.
AGGTCGAACACGTAGCGTCCGGCCGGCGCCTCATAGGACGGCTCCAGTACCTGCAGCGAAGCGGGGTGGATGGTCCGTTCCAGGTCGCGGTTCCAGTTGACTTCGGCTGCCGGCGATACCACCAGTGGCGGGAGGAGGAACACGCCGAGGAGGATCATCCAGCGGGCCCGTCCGATGAACGAGCCGGTGAGGAGCCCGGCACCCACGATGACCGTGGCCAGAGCCAGATAGTGGCGGGGTTGAGGGTCCACCAACGTGGTGACGTTGTCGATCACGGCCAGGATCCCCAGGGAGAGCAGCCCCAGCCCCATCGTGAGACGCCCCAGTATCGAAGGCGGCCGTGGTGGTGGAGGTGGTGCCTGCGGGGCCGGGGGCGGGGGAGCGGCCGGGGTGGGTGGCGTCGCGTCTCCTCCGGCTCCACCCCCGGCGCCGATCCCGTCGACACCCTCTGGAGCCGGGCGATGGTCGTTCCCGGCCGGACCGTCAGCCCTCTCTGTGGTGGGCGGCTCGGGCGGCGTCCGGGGCCGGGATCCGGTGTGGGTCAGGTTGAGATCGCCCCGGTAGAGGAGAACCCCCACCACGACGAGCACCGTCGCCCACAGCATCGACCCCGACAGGACCGTGAGACGATCGAGCACTATCACCCCGGCCAGCACCAGTAATCCGATGCCGATCCAGGAGGGAACCGAGCCGCGGTTGTCGAGAAGACGCTGGACGGGCGACTGGGCCCTGTCCTCGCTGCGGATGAGGAGCCAGCCGGCCACGTACAGGGCGACGCCCGCACCGCCGAAGAGGGTGGCGATCACGAAGCCCAGCCGGACCAGGCCGGTCGAGATGCCCATGGTTCTCGCCAAGCCCGCCGCCACTCCGGCGATGACCCGTTTCTCGACGGGACGCACCAGCGGTGGCCGCGGTGGAGGTTGATTGACTTGCGTTCGGGTCTCGCCGGACCCGGCGGAGGTGGTGTTGCTATCCATGTCCGTATCGTCGGGCACGGTCGGCTCCTCGTCTATCGGGTATGACCCCCGAACCCGGGATCCGACCCCGAGGAGGGTTCAGGGTGTTCCCCCATTGTTGCCGGAGCGCGAGGGTGCCAACATCTGTTGCATGCCGGCCACCGCTGAGCAGCGATCCATCTTCGAACACCTCGCCCGCCGATCCGACGATCGGGTGCTGGCCGGGGTGGCAGGGGGCGTGGCCGATGCCCTGGGGGTTTCCGCCGGATACGTCCGGGCGGGATTCGTGGTGCTGACCGCCCTGTGGGGTTTGGGCGCCATCTTCTATGTGGCCCTGTGGATCGCCAGCTTCGATCGCGTCGAGGACCGGAAGGCCAAGCTACTGGCTCCCTCCCGACAGGCCGGGTTGGGCCTCATATTCGCCGGCGGCGTCCTCGTCTTCCGCGCCGTCGGCTGGTGGCCGGGGGACGCTCTCATGGTCATGATCACCACACTGGCGGTTGGTGTCGCCGTGCTGGGCGATACCGATTGGATGGGTCGAGTCTTCGATCCCCAGGGTGCGCGGCCCTCCAGGCTGCGGGTTGTGGCCGGAGTGGTCCTGCTGTTGGTCGGGCTGGGGGTTCTGCTGGCGTCGGTGTCCCGGATCCGCACCCTGGGTGCCGTTGCTACGGCGGTGATCATCACGATCCTGGGTGTGGTTCTCGTGTTCGGTCCCTGGCTCGTGTCGCTGGGGCGTCAGTTGGTCACCGAGCGCCGGGAGCGGATTCGCCAGGAAGAGAGAGCCGAGATGGCTGCTCACCTGCACGACTCTGTCCTTCAGACACTGGCTCTGATGCAGAGGACCGACGATCCCAAGCGGGTGATGACTCTGGCTCGCCAACAGGAGCGGGAGCTGCGCTCGTGGCTCTACGACGGTGGCTCCTCCCAGGCCGAGGATCGGCTTTCGACCGCCTTGCAGCAGGCGGCCGCCCGAATCGAGGGCGACTTCACGATTCCGATAGAGGTGGTGACAGTTGGAGACGCCACTGTCGACGAGACCTCACGCGCCCTCGTGTCCGCCGCCACCGAGGCGATGGTCAACGGCGCCAAGCACTCCGGGGCCGGTGAGATCTCGGTCTACGCCGAGGTGGCGGACGGCAAGGCCGATGTATGGGTGGCGGATCTGGGGACCGGTTTCGACCCGGTCAATGTGGCCGACGACAGGCGAGGACTGCGCGACTCGATCGAGGCCCGGCTGGGCAGGGCCGGGGGAGGGGCCACGGTGGAGTCGACGATTGGGGAGGGGACGGAAGTCCACATGTGGGCGCCGGTCCACATGATCACCACGGAGAGCGACGAGGTGGCGAGGTGATCCGCCTGTTCGTGGTCGACGACCACGCTCTCTTCCTGTCAGGGGTGAAGGCGGAGCTGGCCGAGATGTCCGATCGCTTCGAGATAGTGGGAACCGCCTCCGACGTGGATGAGGCCATAGCCGCCATCCGTGAATCGGTCCCGGACGTGGTCCTGGTCGACGTGCACATGCCGGGTGGGGGAGGGCTGGCCGTGGTCACCAACGTGTCCGGGACCCACCCCGCCGTCACCTTTCTCGCCCTCTCGGTTTCCGATGCCGCAGAGGACGTCATTGCGATGATCAGGGCCGGTGCCCGGGGTTATGTGACCAAGTCGATCGCCTCCGACGACCTGGCCGATGCCATCGAACGAGTGCATGGTGGCGACGCCGTCTTCTCTCCACGCCTGGCCGGCTTCGTCCTCGATGCCTTCGCCCATCGGATACCCGAACCGGCCGATCCCGAGCTCGACCAGCTCACCCCCCGGGAGAAAGAAGTGCTCCGCCTCATCGCCCGGGGATACCCCTACAAGCAGGTGGCCCGTCGTCTATCCATCTCCGTGAAGACGGTGGAGACCCATGTCTCCTCGGTGCTGCGCAAACTGCAGCTGTCGAGTCGCTACGAGCTCACCCGCTGGGCCTCGGACCGCCGCATCGTGTGAGGGTGAATCTCTCTTGCGTGGCGCGTGTTCCGGATCCCCCTCGGGCTAGATCTAGGAGACGGCCTCGAGGCGGGGGCGGGACTCGATCTGGAGGCCGCCGAACACGGTACGAGCCCGGATCCGCAGCGTTGGGGCGGCGGGGTCGGACGGCTGCTCATTGGAGATGTCCAGGCCTCCGATCCAGGTTCGGGCATCGGTTTCGATCCGCCAGTCGGGCGGGACCACGATCCCGGTGACACCCATCAGGGTGAGCACGGTGAGGTCGGCTCCGGTCGGGCCAAGTTGAGCTCTTCTCAGGTCGAGGACGATCCCCCCGAATAGGGCGAGAGTGCTCCCACCCATGAAGGCCGGCGAGTGGCTGCGCAGATGCAGGCCCTCGAACACGGTCACCAGATCGACCTCATCGGAGTCGGGTCCCCCCCTACTCCGCAGCACCAGGCGTGCCGCCAGACCCGTCAGGGCGACGAGGAGGTTTACGGCGATGATGGCCTTGAACAAGCGGCGCCACATACGACACCAATCATGGCAGCTGGAAGCCCATGAGGGATGATCCCCAGGCGATGCCATACTCGATGTCATGTACGAGTCCCTCACCTCCATCGCCGGGTTCGATTCGGCTGCCATCCGCTGGGACGCCGAGGCGTATCCCCAGCGCGTGTGGGAAGGCGATCCCACTGTGTGGTCGGAGGAGCCGATTCCCGAGCTGGCAGATCGCCTGGGCTGGCTCGACCTGTTCGAGACCATGGCCCCGCGGGTGGACGAGCTCGTCGCCCTGGCCGACGGCCTGGTGGAGGACGGGATCCTCGACGTGGTGGTGTGCGGGATGGGAGGCTCGAGCCTGGCCCCTGAGGTCTTCGCCCAGGTGTTCGGGACCCGCCCCTCCTTCCCCCGGGTCCGGGTGCTCGACTCCACCCACCCGTGGGCGGTGCTCGAGGCGGCGGCGGCGATCGATCTGGATCGAGCCGCCTTCGTGATCTCCTCCAAATCGGGCACCACCCTGGAGACCCTGTCGTTCTTCCGCTACTTCTGGGAGCAGACCGGGGGAGATGGATCCCGCTTCATGGCCGTGACGGATCCGGGAACACCGTTGGCCGACCTGGGCTCGGAGCGACGATTCCGGGCCGTGGTGCTGGCCCCGCCCGACGTGGGCGGCCGCTACTCGGCCCTGACCCCGTTCGGGCTGGTGCCGGGGGCGATCATGGGGATGGACATCGAGGGGCTGCTCGAGCGGGCCCGGGGGCTGGCACAGTCGGCTGCCGGAGACAAGGCGGCCGACGATCCCGCCATCTCCCTCGGACTGGGATGGGCGGCGCATGCCATGAACGGCCACGACAAGCTCACCTTCCGGACCACGCCCGGCCTGGCCTCGTTCCCTCTTTGGCTCGAGCAACTGGTGGCCGAAAGCCTGGGCAAGGACGGCACCGGCATAATCCCCATCGCTGGTGAGCCGGCCCTGGCCAACTACTCCTACGACCGGGTCTTCGTCGACTACGTCCTGGGCGATGAGGGTCTGGGCCCGGCGCCAGAGGATCTGCCCTCGGTTCGGTTCTCGCTGGCGGATCCCCTCGACCTGGGAGCGGAGATGCTCCGTGCCGAGGTCGCCACCGCGGCTGCCGGCCAGATGATGGGTGTCCACCCTTTCAATCAGCCCGATGTGGAGCGGGCCAAGAAGCTGGCCCGACGGGCGATGGAAGGCGGCTCGGGTAGCGAGGATGCGGCGGCACCGGTCCCCGTGGGTGGAGACACATTCCGGGTACGGCTGGAGCGTTTCCTGGACCAGGTCAGGCCGGGCGACTACGTTGCTCTGCAGGCCTACCTGGCTCCCGGCCAGGACAACGATGCCGCTGCCGGCCGCTTCCGTGAGCTGGTGGCGGAGAGACACGATTGCGCCACCACCTTCGGCTATGGGCCCCGTTTCCTCCACTCCACCGGGCAACTACACAAAGGCGGACCCGACTCGGGTCTGTATGTGCAGGTGGTGGACCGGTCAAAGGACCGTGTCCCCGTACCGGAGACCGACTACACCTTCGGACAGATCATCACAGCCCAGGCCGACGGTGACTACGCCGCCCTTCGCGAGGTGGATCGCAGGGTGTTGAGGGTCGACGCCACCGACGGCGGCCTGGAGGCTCTGGTGGAGGGTCTGTCATGACCTACACACCGGGAGCGATGACGGTCGGGATCGATCCCCACCTGTTCATCGTCTTCGGCGGCACCGGGGATCTGGCGCACAAGAAGCTTCTGCCCGCCCTCTACGAGCTGATGCGAGAGCGGGACTTCGGGGACAAGGTCGAGGTGCTCGGGGTGGCGGCGGGCGAAATGACCGACGGCGCGTATCAGGACATGGTGGTGAAGGCACTCGGAGAGGCCGGCTTCGACGATGCCGCCGCCTGGTGCCGGGAGCACGTTCAGTATCAGGCCATCGACGATGGGTTCGACAAACTCGCCGCCCGTGTGCGAGCGGTGGAGAAGGACTCCGACCTCCCCGGCAACCGGGCCTTCTACCTGGCGATCCCGCCTTCGGTGTTCGACGACACCATCGAGGGATTGGGCAAGCACGACCTGGTCTCGTCCTCGGGGTGGGTGCGCGTAGTGGTCGAGAAACCCTTCGGAACCGACTCTGACACGGCTGCCCATCTCAACGCCGTCGTACATCGGTGGTTGGACGAGAGCCAGATCTATCGGATCGACCATTACCTGGCCAAGGAGACCGTCCAGAACCTTTTGGCGTTACGCTTCGCCAACCCCTTCTTCGAGTCGTCATGGAATCGAGACCGGATCGACTCGGTGCAGATCACGGTTGCCGAAGACATCGGGATCGCCAACCGGGCCGACTACTACGAGAAGGCAGGCGTGATCCGCGACATCATCCAGAATCATGCCCTGCAGGTGCTCACCCTGGTGGCGATGGAGCCTCCGCCGAGGACCACCCCTGAGGCGATTCGGGACGAGAAGGTCAAGGTCCTCAAGTCGATCTACGGAGTGGACCCCGCTGACTGCGTGACGGGTCAGTACATCGACGGCGAGATCGACGGGGAGCCGGTGGCGGGGTATCGCTCGGAGCCTGGGGTTGCATCCGATTCCACCACCGCCACTTTCGCTGCCCTCCGTCTGGATGTGGACAACTGGCGGTGGAAAGACGTGCCGTTCTACATCCAGGCCGGCAAGCGGATGACGACCCGCCTCACCCAGGTCTCGGTCGTGTTCAAGGAGCCCCCCATCTGTCTGTTCGAGCCGGATTCCGGCATGGTGATGCATCCCAACGTATTCGATATTCGCCTGCAACCCTCCGAGGGCTTCGAGCTGGCCTTCGAGATGAAGTTGCCCGGCGAGGGATACAAGCTGCAGACCAACCGCCTCCACTTCCAGTACGACGAGGAGTACGGACCTCTTCCCACCGCCTACGTGACTTTGCTGGCAGACGTGATGGCAGGGGACCAGACCCTGTTCGTCCGATCCGACGAGGTGGAGGAGGCCTGGCGCATCGTGGGGCCGGCCCTCGACCAGGGGGCGCCCGACCCCTATCCGGCCGGGTCCTGGGGCCCCCCCTCCGCCACCGAGCTGTTGGCCCGCACCGGGCGCGTCTGGCAGCTTCCGGATCGACCGGATCATCTGATGGCGCCCGTGTCGTAAATTCCCTTGACAGGGGGTCGACAAAACCGTACGTTGCATCGCATCGCAAGCCACGAGGAACAAGTGGAGCGGAAGCGCACCATCAACCCGATCTGGACCATGACGGGTTTCGCCGCGTCCGTTTTCGCTACGGGCGACGCCGTTGTTCTCGGCGATAACCCCCTCCGGCGGCTAACGCAGTAGATCCGAGCACTCCCTCGACTTCAGCCGCCGGCCACCGACCCGGCGGCTTTTTTGTTGGCCGCCACCACCCTCGAAAGGTTTGCAGAATGCACGACATCTATAGATCCGGAAGTTGCAGCGAAGGCGACAGGCACCACCTGTTCTTCTCCCAGCGAGCGTCCGACCTGGCCGCGGCTCAAGAGGTTTGCCGGGGTTGCCCGGTTCGTATCCCCTGCCTGGAGCTGGCCCTGGCCGAAGGCTTCGAATACGGGGTGTGGGGCGGAGTGATCTTCTGGGACGGCCAGGCCTACCACCGAAAACGGGGGCGGGGTAGGCCCCGTCGGTCGGAGGCTCACCTGCCAGTGGAGGCGGCCCGTGACGAGCTGGAGGCCCTGGTCGAGTCGGCCTGATTGCACCAGGCTGAGACCGGCTCGACCGGGACTGGTTCGGCCTTCAGTCGGAGCGGCCCGGGAAGCTGCCGATGAGGGCGCGGGGGTCGGTGGGCGACGTCTGGCGTAGCTTCTCAATAGCCCGGGTCTCGATCTGGCGAATCCGCTCCCGGGTGACCTTGAACTCGCGGCCCACCTCGTCCAGGGTGGAGGGGTCTTGTCCGTTGAGCCCGTATCGCATCTCCAGGATCCGCCGTTCCCGATCGCCCAGCTGAGTCAGTACCGAGCGCAGGCTCTCCAGGTCGAGCTGGAGCACCACCAGGTCGTAGGCGGGGACCGCTTCTTCGTCTTCGATGAAGTCGCCCAGGACGGCCGAGTCCTCACCAACCGGCTGGAACAGCGAGACCGGCTCTGGGGCTACCCGCTTGGCCTCGCGCACCTTCTTGAGGTCGACGCCGGACTCGTCTGCGATCTCCGAATCGGTAGGGGCCCGGCCGAGACGCTTGACGAGGTTGGACTCGGCGGTCTGAACGGCAGAGATCGTGTCCATCATGTGGACCGGAACCCTGATGGTGCGCGATTTGTCGGCTATGGCCCTGGTTATGGCCTGGCGGATCCACCAGGTGGCATAGGTGGAGAACTTGAATCCCTTGCGGTACTGGAATTTCTCGACCGCCCGGATCAGGCCGAGGTTGCCTTCCTGGACCAGGTCCAGGAAGGAGAGGTTGGCATGCGGATACCGTTTGGCGATGGAAACGACCAGGCGGAGGTTGGACTGGATGAATTCCGCCCGAGCCCGGTCGCCGACCGTGACGTACCGGCGCAGTCTGACCCGTTCCTCGGGATCGGTTCCGTTTTCGAGCGCGTTGGCCGCCCGGCGTCCGCGCTCCATCTCCTTGGCGAGACGAACCTCGTCTTCGGCGGTGAGCAGCGGAAACTGCCCTATCCCGTCCAGGTACCGGTGGATGGCATCGGCATCCGTCTCTCTCTGTCTTGCGTTGGCCATGTCCGTCCTGGTGATCGGGTGGTGCTCGTCGATGGCAGTTCCTAGCTGATCTGCCTCGTATGGGGATATCGGCCAAGGCGTGGAAAAAGTGAAGCCGCCACAGGGGTGAATTGAGGGATCACCGGAGTCACTAGTCCGAAAGTCGGCCTCGTCTCGCCCGATACAATGACCGACCCGAAGGGCGTTTAGCTCAGTTGGCTAGAGCGCTTCCCTTACAAGGAAGAGGTCGGCGGTTCGAATCCGTCAACGCCCACCACAAAATGGCTGGTCATCGTCCGCTGACGCTCGGGAGCAAATGCCCATACTGCTGCAACGTGAACGACACATTGGTATGGCCCATCTGGCGGGAGATGGTGTAGATGTCGACCCCGGCAGCGATCGCCAGGGCGGCGTAGCTGTGGCGCATGCTGTAGGGGGTGCACGGGGTGGGTTCGTTGCCCACCGACTTCAGTACTGCCGGGTACCAGTACCTCCGCCTAAATTGGTCGGGCGCAACGGTTGCCCCTGGGGACTCGTGAACACCAGCTCCCCTTCCTGTCCTGTCGTGTACTGGAACAGGTGGCGCTCAAGCTCCTCGGCCAGCTCGTCATCGTTCTCGAAGTCGATTGTCCTGAGCGAAGCGTCGGTTTTGCCCCACGGCTTGAAGTGGAAATGGCCCTTTACGACACAGAGCTTCTCGCTCACCTCGATCTTGCGGTGGAGGAGGTCCAGCTTCTTCCCAATTCGGAGGGCGGCCAGCTCCTCGGGGCGCATGCCGGTGGCGCACCCGGTGAGCACGTAAGCCCGGTACATGGGATCGATGGCAGCGCTCAGGTCAGACACTTCACCGTGGTCGAGGAACCTGCGTTCGCTTGAGTCCCGGGGCGGGAGCTTGAGGCCCTTGCGGGCGGGAGAGTTGCCGATGAGCTTGTCATCTACCGCCTGTGCAAGGGCCATCTTGAAGATCGTGACAATCCCCTCGATCGAACCCCTGGCCAGCCCGTCGGCCGACATCTGCGAGATCCAGGCCTGGAGGTCGGTGCGCCCCAGGGATCCCAGTTGACGGTCCCCGAGTCGGGCGATGATGTGGTTGGCGACCAGCGACTCTTCCTTTGCCCTGCCCGCCGGTTCGAGGTGGATGCGCTCCTTGATCCAGTTCGCCATATGCTGGGCCACCGTGATCTTGCCCAAGGCGGGATCGATGTACTCGCCCTTCGCAAGGTCGACCTTCGTCTCGGCCTCGTAGCGTTCGGCGTCGGCCCGCTTCGTGAACCACTTCTCACGGCTTTGGCCATCGGGGTCCCGGTATCGGACTCGGTACCGGCGCTCCCCAGTCGACGTAGTCGTCTTCGTGATACTCACGATGCACTCCTTCCTGTGCTCCTTTGTCGAGTGGCGGGGAGGCCGGTGAAGGTCTCCGACCGTTCGGCCCCGGGAGCTACCCGGGCGCCTACCCCGCCATGGAGGATACTCGCAGCCCGTGACTTCAATCCTGGGTTTGTCGGAGTTCTCCGTTGGTGGTGAGCCTGGGTCGCCTCGTCCACCTCCAGTAGCGATCAGATACTCTTAGCTCAGGGTCGGTGTCATCTGGGGGCCTCAATAGGCCCCCCCAGATTGCTGACACCTTCCGGTTCCCTCGGTATCAATTTCACGGTGACGCCTCCTTTGCACCGTTGACAGCGAGTGCTTTCCGTCCCTTGTCGGTCGCCTGGTACGTCGCACCTCGACCGTCGCCGTGCTTGGTGACGAAGCCCTTATTGACCAGGGATTGCAGGGTCCGGTCGAACGTGGAGTCGGACTTGTTCGTGGCGTCGGTGAACGCCTCCTTCCAGCTCCCGTTGGTGAGTGACCGGTCTGACACCAACGTGACAGCAACCTGCTGGTCCTGATCAAGGAAGGTGTCATCGGTGTCTGACACCAACCAGCAGGATGACCCGCCCTCCACCTCAGTCACCGCCAGCCGAAGACGGAGGTCTGGGAATCGCATGGCCATTTTCTGTTTCTCACATTGGTACTAGGGGGCCGTTTCCTTTTCGGGTGACCCTGACCGAGGTGTCGACGGCGCCGATCAGGGCGGTGCTGCCCCGCTCGGTACGACCGTCCTTTCCCGAATGGTGGATCAACATGACCGTGCTACCGAACTCGTGGCGCAGGTGGTCGGCGGAGGCGATCACTATGCCCATGTCCTTAGCGGAGTTCTCGTCGCCGCCGCCGATCGTCCTGGCCAAAGTGTCGACCACGATCATGGACGGGGCCAGTTGCAGGACCCCGAGATCGTGGAGGAGGACATAGACGTCCTTGGCCAGGAGTTGGTCTCGGTCGGATAGGAACAGGTTCACCGTCTCGGTCAGGTAGGCCATTTCTGACAGGCTGTCGATTTGGTGGCCGATCTCCCACGCCCTCACTCGGAGTCCGAGGTCGCCCACCCCCTCGCCGGCGACATAGAGCACCTGCCCTTGGACTACGTCGTGTCCGTGCCAAGGCCGCCCAGCGGCGACGCTGGCGGCCATGTCGAGGGCGAGGAAGCTCTTGCCGATACCTGGGTGCCCGTAAAGGAGCACGAGGGAACCTTGGACGAGGTGATTCTCGATGAGCGATTCAGGTGGGGGCAGGTTGTGGATGTCGTCACCGACGACGATGTTGAACCGGTGCCGGGTTGATCGCCGGAGCTGGATGTGGCGGCGTCAGGTTCGGCGTCGTCTAACCGGCGGGTGGCGACGACGTCCTGGCCTGGCCCGGGTGGGTAGCTGTTCCAGGCATGGTGGACTATATAGCGGGCCTCACGCTCTGGCAGGGGCGGTCGAGACCGTTGCGCTGCTTCCAGGACAAGCTACTCGGCCTCTCCCCGGGGCCGGTCCTCCCACCGAAACCGGCAGGCGAGCCGAAAGAGCTGGTCGTTGCGTTGCCCCGCTCGACCCCCAGTCAATCGGGTCCCAATCCAGGGCACCTTCGCCGGTCCCAATTGCCCTTGTGACGGTCGGAGTGCGGGCCATCCACTCGGGAAGGCTGGCGGTTCCGTCTGACCGGGGACGGAGGAGAGTTCCCAGGCGTATCGTCGGCCAGAGGCGTGGAGGCTGGGTGGGACCACGACCATTCCCCGCTCTCCACGCACGTCGATTAGGCCAGCGACGAGCGACGGTGGTAAGGGCCTGGTGGTAGTGGAAGAACAGGTGGCGACCGCCTGAACCGGTGATCGTCTCAATCGTGTCGGGTAGCGGTTCGTACTTGCACTGGAGGTCGAAGAGGGACTCCTCCCCGTCGTCGCCGTCGACGTCGAGGACGGTGAGATCCGCTTCGGGCCCGGTGACGACTCCGATACCCCTAACGGGAGAGGAACCCCACCAGCGCTGAATCGTGGACGGGTCGGTGGTCGCCTGCTCGGTCCACTTCACTGATGGGTGCTTCCCGGCGTTGTCGCAGCGGGACTTGAAACAGATACAGCGACCATCCCTCACGGCGTGGAGGGAAAATACCGGCCAGCCCATAGCGGCATATGCCAGGGCGGCAACGAGCGGGTCAGTAGAATGGACGGCCAGCCTTGCCCGGGCTGTCGAACCCTCGGCCACCCCGCCGGGGGTTCGCGCCACAGAGGTCATTTCCTGGACTCCCCCCACGGCCGGTGAGAGTTTGCCGTGCCTGCACCATGCGACACCACATTCGACACCACATGGGCACGTCGTATTTGGGCAGATGTCGTTCCAGGTGGCCCAGGGCACTCCGTTAGCGACCGCTCCGATCAGTCGGAGGAAGTTGTCGTCGGGGTCCTCCAACATAACTGGGCGTTCCTGGGCGGCCCAAGTCAACGCCAATACGGGTCAGGTTGCGGTCCGACTCCTGGGTCGCATCTTGAACGCTCTACAGCACCCGCTTGGTGTCACCGAACAGGTCTCTGAAGGCCTCCTCGACCTTGTCGTAGGCCATCCGTCGCATAGGGGACAGCTTGGCTCGGTGGGTTGGAGCTTATCGACACACCCTGGATCTTGTCTTCCAGGGCTGGGGACTGGTCGAGCCATTGTTCAATGTTGCTTTCCCGCCACCTCAAGCGGCCGCCGATGCGGATCGGGCTGGGCAGTTGGTTCCGGCCGAGAGCGTTGTACAGCGCCTTGCGGGTGATACCCAGGTAGTCGGCGAGGGACTGGGAGTCGAGGAGCGACTCTGGCATGTTTAGACCTAGTCCGACGGAATACCTCCTAGGGGAGTTCGGTCTCTAGCTCCTCGGCGACGGACCAGCGAACTGGCCCGGGGGACTCCATCGTTCAGTTGACCGAGGTGTTGCTATATAGCGTACAGGCTGGTCGTGATCCGCTGGGGATTTCCGAAGAGAAGGGCCCCCAGGCCGGTCCTGGGGGCGGTCAGGGCTGCCCATATAGTCGTTGTTATGAGACGTCCCCTCCTCACGCTGCTCATCCCCTCAGAGGCTTCCCACCGGATGCTCCGAGAAGCGGCCGCAGCCGAGGGCGTCTCCATGGCCCTTAACGTACGCTTCGGCCATTTACCACAGAATCACCACGAGGACCGTCGAGTCCCGCCCCGAGCGAGGAGCATCACTCGATGACCTCTACTACCACCAGCGAGTCCCCTGACCAGGCCCTACCGGCCGATCCCGTGGCTGACGCTCAGGCGGTTTACTACAACTTGCTCCGAGACTATGAGCAGGTCCTTGCCCGGGGGCGATCCCCGGTCGGATCCTGGAACAGACCCGGATCCGTACCGAGCTGGGAAGAGGCTGCCCGCCGGGTCGAGGACGCCAAAGCATCCCAGCGCCAGGCCGAGAACCGGGAACAGGCCAACCGCCGAGAGCAGGCTCGCCAGCAGTTAGCCGACACCGAGACCGAACTACTCCAGCTCGCCGCACAGGCCGAGTCCGTGATGGCCCAACTGTCGCCGCTCCTTGAGCACACCCGAACTGTCGGGCGCACCCGCTACGGCGTCCTCGCAACCCTGAACGGGAGAGCACAACACCACTTGATCCCCGACTCCCACATCCTGGGATGGCTCAGGTGGCGTTTGGCTGGGACTCGGAGTCCCTCGAACTGGGACGCCCACTACGGCACCAGCGGGCACCCCTAGCCGTTGCTCTCGGTGTCAACCCGGACCCGTCCAACGAGGGGAGAAAAGGAGTCCGACGTGACCCGCCGCCGCAGCGACATTGAGTCGGAGGTCGAGGACCTCGCCTTAGAGATCATGGACACCTATGACGGCCTTGACTACGTCGAAGCCAGAGCGGCCGTGCGGGAAAACATGCCCGACCTCTATGAGGAGTTCAGGCAGGCCGCTCCCGAAGTTTGATCACCGAACCGGTCGCCAAGGCCGACAGCCCCTATCGCCTGGCCGACGCGATCTACGAGGCGGTCAGCCGGGAAGCGGACCGGCGGAGCTGGCACGATTGGCCCAGCAAGAGCATAGAGCAGATCCAGGGCGAGCTGTGGCTCAGCCCCGAGGGCGAGAAGCTTTACGAACTGTCCAAGGCCCGAGGCCACGAGGAGTACTGGTCGGCCCGGCTGGCCAAGTCGGCGGGAGAGAACGACGCCTGGGCCGACCCCTTCTAAGAGTGGCGACGACTACAATGCCCATGTCGGACAAGACGATGTGGGTGAAGTTCGCGGTCGTTCACCACCCCCAGAAAGAAGCGCGGGCGGGCGCCCGTCTGGGACCGGGTAATCAGTTCGACCCCCTCCGCCAAGTTCGACATCTTCACCCCAGCTCCCGGGGTGCGGTCAGTACCTCCGAACTGAGTTCCTCGTGCGTCCTGGCCGCACCCCGGTT
>CAVUUV010000002.1:0-334157 GCA_963744905.1 uncultured Acidimicrobiia bacterium
CGTGGTCCCGGATTGCCACCGGAGATGGTCGAGCGCCTGTTCCAGCCCTTCTCACGACTCGACGACAGCCACACGGCGGGAGTAGGGCTCGGCTTGGCCGTGGCTCGCGGACTCACCGATGCTCTTTCCCACGAGTTGAGGGTGGAGAAGACACCGGGCGGAGGCACGACGATGACTGTTTCCATGAAGATCGCCCGGTGACGATGATCCTGGTCGTCGAGGACGAACGTCCACTGGCCAAGGCTCTGGTCACCAACCTCTCGGTTCGCGGTTACGACGTCGCGGCCGCGTTCACCGGGCCGGAGGCGATCCGCCAGGCCGCCGACCGGCGCCCCGATCTGGTGATCCTCGACCTGGGCTTGCCCGAGCTCGATGGGCTGGACGTGCTGGCCAGCCTGCGGGGATGGTCGGAGGTTCCCGTGATCGTCCTCTCCGCCCGTGGTGATGAGAGCGACAAGATCGAGGCACTCGACCACGGCGCCGACGACTACGTGGCCAAGCCGTTCGGGATGGGTGAGTTGCTGGCCCGGGTCCGCGCCGCTCTCCGCCGTGCCACGCCCTCACCCGATGAACCCGTCATCACCACGCCCCATTTCACGATCGATCTGGCCACCAAGAAGGTCCTGGTCGAGGGTAAAGAGATCCACCTGACTCCGACCGAGTGGGGAATGGTGGAGATGCTGGTCCGACATCCGGGCCGGCTGGTGAGCCAGGCGGCCATATTGAATGAGGTCTGGGGCCCAGGCTACGAGCAGGATGCGCATTATCTGCGCTCCTACATCGCCCAGATCCGGCGCAAACTCGAACCCGATCCCGCCAGCCCCCGCTACTTCATCACCGAGCCCGGCATGGGTTACCGCTTCGAGTTAGGCGAGCAAGCTTCCGCCTGACCTCGTCGATCGGTCCCATGGCCGGGTGGTCAACCGGCCGCCAGCCGCTTGGCCATCTGCTGGAGCAGGGTGAGGGCGATGGAAGGCTCCTCGCGCAGCAGCCCGAGCAGATCACGGCGGCTGATGGCCAGACCGGTCAGGGCGGCGGTCACCGACACCCGGGCGGTGCGGGCACATCGGCGAACACCGCCAGTTCCCCGAAGAAATCGCCCGACCCCAGTGGTGAGGTGAAGACCGGCGGCTGATCTAGCAAAGAGGTGATCCGCAGCACCTACGAGATCGACGACCCGGACCTCGCCTACGAGTTCGTGACCGCCTCGCCGCAGACCTAAAAGATCACACGTTCTCGCCCGCCGTGCATTCACTCGGCCGGACGCACGATGGCAAGACCACAACGCGCCAGAGTGCGGATATCCTGCCTTATCCTCCATTTCTAGCGGCGCCCTGGCCCCGCCGCGTCGCCTCTTCGCCACACCCAAGGCGATGGCCAAGCAGCCCGATACCCGCTGCCCCGCCGCTGCCGGCCTGGCCCGCTGCCCCCTCAAACCCGACTCTGAGAACCTGACCTTCGACCGGCCCACCATCTACCCCGGCCGAACCCTCCTCACCGCCCCACCCGTCTGCTGCACCCAGACCACCATGTCGGTGCCAACAGACGTCCAGGCCAACACCCGCCAAACCCCCCACTGGGGATCCCAACAGTGGTTCGACATCTACGGACGGTTCCGGCCCGCCGTCGAATCGTTCTTCTCCATCGTCAAAGACCCCGGCAAAGAACACATGGCTCGAGGTCGCATCAAAATGATGGGCCTGGCTAGAAACTCGATCATGGTGGCGTTCTGGACTGCGGCCGCCAACTTCCGGCTCATCGACGCTTTCGAACGGGGCGAACAACACGACGACCCCGAGTATCGATACCTGCCTCGCCCGCCACGCCGGCGACGGGCCATCCCCTACGCCGACCGGGAAACCGGCCGGGACCCGCCGGCCGCCCCGGCCGCCTGACTCTCCCCCAAGACCCCACCCCGGGTCTGTCCCCTCCTGCCCCGAACCACCCGGTTCGGGGCTCTGTCGCGCCCCAAGGACCCCAGACGCCGCCCTCCAGCCCCGCCTTGTCTCCCTTCGCATAGCAAAACCCGCCTTCCGGCCCCCGAAGGGCCGCTGAGGCGGGTATTTCGTCTGGTTCACCAGCCTATTTTCGTTAGCTGGTGGCGGTTGTTGTTGGGAGCTAACGAAATTCGCTGACCTGGGCCAACGCGGAGCTGGCGGAGCGCCGATTACACCGATTCGGGCCGAAAATTACAGCCAGGTTCTTCCAGGATAGACCCAGCCCGCGACCCAAAGTTGGGCCATCTCCGTCAGCTGGCCACTCCCCGGCCACGGCGCCCGGTTACCACCGTCCAGACGATCGCGGCCAGTAGAGCCCCCACACCGACTGCGGCCGTCGTCTGGGAGGGACCATCGAGTCCCGGCCAAACCAGGCGCATGCTCAACTCTTGCCCCCCGTCCACGCCTCTCGCGGCCCCGAAGGAAAGCTCGAGTGGTCTCGACATCAGGATGCGCTTCCCAAGGCACGAAACGGACCACATCCGGATCAGCGGCGTAGGGCTCACTTACGGTGGATTCGGGTCGAGATCACAGCCAGGCTCTTCTAGAAGCTCATAGGCACCTTCGGAGAAGACCCCGCCCAGCGGACCTGGCTGATTGCGTCAGCCTGTACCAGCCAACACAATGATGCAAAGGAAGGAGATAGAATTGAATCACCTGCCGCAGAGGAACACATGAAAGATCGACAACTGCCAGCGTGGATTGGTGCTCTCACGGGTGTCGTGGCAGCAGCAGCACTCACCTGGGTTTTGAATGAGGGGTCAAGAGCCCTCGCGCTAGCAGTCAGAGTGCAGCAGGGGGGTCTCGCCAGCGCTGGGTGGTTGCTCGTCGCAGCCGGGATTTTGCTGGTCGCTGTGCTCTGGGGCGCATCATTACACCCCCTGGTGACAGGAGTTCCCGCCGCTTGGTTCCTGCTCAGATTCGGACCCTCCCTTGTCGGCATCTACGTGTTTCCAACGTGGTATCCGACCTGGCTCCAGACTTCTGTACTGCAGGGTCTCGGGGACACAGCCTTCGTCATCACGGGGATACTGTTGGCAGCCACGCTGCTCGCGCTCGCCCGACGTAGGTCTACCTCGAGGTCGCTTTCCCAAGTCGAAGCCGTTCACCACTGAGGGTCATCGACCCGGGGCGTTGTCCAAGCCGATCAGGCACTTGCCGCTGTCATAGCTTGGAGACTCATTGACCTCGCGGTCCGAAGCCGATGTCAGCTCACTGGCGGCAGCCTCCGTTCGATGTCGGCCGGTGCCGGCAACACGGTTACGGCTTCGACCGCGAGAGCCCATCCGGTGATGTCGTCGATGGTGGCGGGTGATTCGCCGTACAGTTTGCGCCTCAGGGTGTCTTTGCGAGCCCCGAGACGCTCCGCCAGCTCATCGAGCCCCCATCGCCGCTGGCCGGCGACCCGCAGCGTCTCACATGCGGCCAGATGCTGATAGTAGGAGGCGGCCGCGAGGTTACGCTCGGCGAAGTCTCTGTGTGGGCACGGCTGCCATTCGGCGTCTACCCGCCGCCCAAAGAAGGCGGGCTGCTGCAGGTAGGTGCGGGGGCTGTAGCGGTACGGCACCCGGTCACCCTGCCAGCCCTCCACGCGTCGGCTCGCGCTTCCACGTGTTGCATGTAGCGACTGCGCGTTTCTGCCGCGCGCAACCGCCGACCGCTGGGCCGACGAACTCCGCCGATCCGGTATCGACGTCTCCTTCGATCTGCACCCCAACCAGCGGGGCCTCAAAGGCACCTACTGTGGCGCCCTCCAAGTCGACGGTCAGCTGTTCTGCCCCGCCATGCCCGACACCCTGCCAGCACTCGAACGACTCGACCAGTTCGCCACCGTCAAGAAACGACAAGAGTTCTTCGCCGAGATCGACCGGCGCAACCTCTACTCCATGAAGCCGTTCGGCCGTGAACGGCCCGGCCGTCCCCGCCGAGTCCGCTGCCCCGCCGCCGCCGGGGTGGCCCGCTGCCCCCTCAAACCCGACTCTGAGAACCTGCCCTACGACCAGCCCACCATCTACCCCGGTCAAGCGCTCATGGCTGCCCCACCGACCTGCTGCGCCCAGCAGACCATGTCGGTGCCGGTCGAGATCCAGTCGGCTACCCGCCAGACCCCCACCTGGGGAACAGCCGAGTGGTTCGACATCTACGGACGGTTCCGGCCCGCCGTCGAGTCGTTCTTCTCCCTCGTCAAAGACCCGGGCAAAGAACACATGGCTCGGGGTCGCATCAAAATGATGGGCCTCGCCAGAAACTCGATCATGGTGGCGTTCTGGACTGCGGCCGCCAACTTCCGGCTCATCGACGCTTTCGAACGGGGCGAACAACACGACGACCCCGAGTATCGATACCTGCCTCGCCAGCCACGCCGGCGACGGGCCGTCCCCTACGCCGACCGGGAAACCGGCCGGGACCCGCCGTCCGCCCCAGCCGCCTGACCCTCCCCCAGACCCCACCCCGGGTCTGATTGCCCCTGCCCCGAACACCTGCGTTCGGGGCTTTGTCGCGCCCCAAGGACCCCAGGCGCCGCCCTCCAGCCCCGTCTTGGCACCCCTCACATAGACAAACCCGCCTCCCGGCCCCGAAGGGCCGCTGAGGCGGGTATTTCGTCTGGTTCACCAGCCTATTTTCGTTAGCTGGTGTAGGTGGAGGTGCGGGGAGTCGAACCCCGGTCCGCTGAGCCATCGGCGCCGGCATCTCCGAGCGCAGCCATCAGCGAGCTTTCGGTGGGGCGAGGAGCTGATGGCGCTGACCTCGCTCACCTATCCGGACTCGTCTTTACCCGCCGGTCCCGGACCCCGGCGGATGCATCCCGCTGAACGACGCCCGACACCGACGGGGCGGGAGCCCACCGGGCGGACGGGCTGTTACTGAGTGTTAATCAGGCAGCCAGTGCGAAGTTGTCTTCGGCACTTGTTGGTTGTTCCGGCTTGATAACGGGGCATCCGGAGTCCCCGGCTCGCTTCCGACGCTTCATCACTCAACGTCGAATCCAGTTCACCCCCTTCGGGTTTGTTACAACAGCGTACCGGGTAGAGGCATTCCTCGGAAAAGGGCGGTAACGGATCGAGCTCCCCGGTTACTTGCCAATAGCAACGAGAACCAGGGAGTGAACGATGCGAGCAAAGATGATGGCGGCCGTGACGGTTGTGGCTGCAATCCTGTTGACGGTGCCGGCTCTGGCCCAGCCACCCACGCTGGACTCGGCCGATCAGGCGCTGATCCACAGCTACAACCCCGACGCGATGCAGCTGTACTGGGCCACGGTCCTGGATACCGCCGATACCGAGGATGCGTGCAACAACGTCGTAGCCGGCGAGCCGAGTCGAGTACACCGATCAGTCCCGAGGGTGAGGTGACCGTCACGGGTGCCGAGGATTGCGCCTTCAACCTGACCGACGTCACCGGCCCCAACGGACAGGTCAACCACGGCACGGTGGTATCGAACTTCGTTCAGGCGCTCAAGGACTCCGAGCTACACCGGGTCCCGGGGCTGCATGATCAAGATCATCGCCCAGACCGACTATGGCAAGGGCGAAGACCAGGTGAAGGTGTCGGAGACCACCGTGACCACAGAGACGACCGTTCCCACAGAGGTGACGGGATACCACCGACCTTCACCGTCACGGACACCACCTGCGGCAAGCCCGACAACCCGGGCAAGTCGAACGAGGAGCACGGAAAGTCCGGCGAGTCCCACGGCAAGTCCCAGGAGTCGCACGGCCGGCCGGAAAGCCCCGGCCACTCAGGCGAGCACGGCAACCCGAATTCCTAATCGGCCCTAGCCGGGCGGGGACGGTCTCACCTCGTCCTCGCCCGGCGGCCGGCCTACCGCACCCGGCGGGTCGCTCGCTGCATCTCCCGCTCGTGTTCCTTGCGGCGCAGGTCCGCTCTCTTGTCGATCCGGCGCTTGCCCTTGCCCAGGCCAATCTGGACCTTGGCCCGACCGTCCTTGAAGTAGAGGCGCATCGGCACCAGGGTCAGGCCCTTCTCGGCCAGTTGACCGGCGATGCGATCGATCTGGTGACGGTGCAACAACAGCTTGCGGGACCTTTCGGGATCGTGGCCCCCCTCCCGGGCAAACGAGTACGGCCCGATGTAGGCGCCGACCAGCCACATCTCCCCGTCGCGAAGATGGCCGAAGCTGTCCTTCAAGTTGGCTTTGCCCGCCCGCAGTGACTTGACCTCCGAGCCTGTCAGGACCAGACCAGCCTCGAACTCGTCCTGGATGTCGTAGTCGTAGCGAGCTCGACGATTGGTGGCGATCACCTTTATATCTGCCATCACGTCACCCCATGTAAGGAGTCGGGTCGACAGGTCGGCCGCCGATACGGACCTCGAAATGGAGATGGGGCCCGGTGCAGTAACCGGTGCAGCCAACGTAGCCCACCACCTGGCCCTGGGAGACGTGCTGACCGGCCGAGACGGCCACCCTCGACTGGTGGGCGTACAGGGTGGCCATTCCTCCGCCGTGGTCGATCACGACGGCATTTCCGTACCCACCCCGGGGGCCGGCGGACACCACCACCCCGTCGGCAGCGGCGTGAATGGGATCCCCATAGGAGGCTTGCATGTCCCAGCCCGTGTGGAGCTTCTTGGTCCCGAAGATGGGGTGGACCCGATAGCCGAAACCGGACGTGACCCGGCCCGGTACCGGTCGCATCAACTTCCCGGCCGGAATCTCTCCGGTGACGGGACGGGCGGCGAGCTCCTTCTCCAGCGCGGCGGCGTCGGCCTCGAGGCCCTCCTTGTGTTCCTCGAAGTCCTGGATCTGACCGTTGATCTTGTTCACCAGGGCTTGCGCCTGAGCCGCGGCTTGAACGGCCTCGTCCTTGAGCCCATCCAGGCGGCCTACCTCGTCCTCCTGCGTCTTGCGTTTGTCGTTCAGGTCGGCGAGAAGGGTCCGCTGCTTCTCCTTCTGCTGGTCCAGGATCTCCGTTTGGCGATCTTCCTCGTCCTCGAGGATGCCCAGCTGATCCAGCAGGCTGGCGCTGTCGCCCATGGCGCCGTCCATGTAGGCGTATCCGATTGCCGCCTCGGTGGCATCTTTGAAACCGAATAGACGCAGTCCGGCCGTGGAGGCGTTGATGTACAGCTCGACGACCTGGGCGGAGAGCTTGTCCTTGGTGTCGGCCACCTTGAGCCGGGTAGCGGCCAGCGCCGATTCGAACCTCTCCAGCTGGGCCGTCACCTTGTCCAGCTCGTCTTGCTCCCGCCCGATGTCGGCCTTGATGGAATCGAGTATCCCCTGGGCCTCGAGGACCTGGCCTGCCAGGTCGTCCAGCTTCTTCTTGGCCGCCGCCACCGCCACCGCGGCCTCGGTCTGGTCGGACTTGGCTGCCTTGATCTGGGCGTCGAGGCTGTCGATCTGGTTCCTGACATCCTTGAGATCAGACTCCGTCGAGCCGCTCGCCCTGACCGAGAACATGGCAGTCAATGCCAGGAGGAGGGCGAACACGATGGCCCGGCGCATGTTCACACCGGCTCGAGCGCCCGCCTCACTCCGGCGGGGCGCCCTCCATCGGCTTCGCGTAGATAGCGGCTCAGGCCTACCAGGCTCCCGAGCACTCCAGCGGCCGCCCCGAACAGCAGGAAAATCACTCCCCAGCGCACGAAGAATGAACCCGCGATATGGAAATTGAACAGTCGGATACCGGTTGCCGCCCCGGCCAGGGCGCGCGCCGCCACCCAGACTGTGAACACCGCCAATCCCGCTCCGACCAGGCCCTCGATCAAGCCCTCGAGCAGGAAGGGGACACGGATGAACCAGTTGGAAGCCCCCACCAGCTTCATGATCGACACCTCATCGCGACGGGCGTAGATCGCCAGCCGAATGGTGTTTGCGATGAGGATGATCGCAGAGGCGCCCAGAACTATCGACATCCCGATTCCGAGGAAGCGCACCACGCGTGAGAGGGCCGAGATCTGTTCGATCTCGGCTGCCGCCGACGACACCTTGAGCACCACCTGCGGTTGTTGCTGGAGCCGGAACGAAACCGCCTGGTACTGGTTGATGTCCTTGAGCTCGATCCGGATCGAAGCCGGCAGCACGGTGGGATTGTCGAGGATCTCCAGCATGTCGGGGTCGTTGGCGAAGATACGCTGGTATTCCGCGTAGGCCTGGGTCTTGTCGACGTAACTGGCGCTCTGCACCTCGTCCCAGCCCTGCACCTCCTGGAGGAGCTTCTGGTGTGCGTCTGCCGCCACCCCGTCGCGGCCGGCATCGTTGAGCCAGGCAATGATGTGCACACCCTCCTGCCACTTGACCACGTTGGCCCGGGCCAGCTCGTTGAAGGCCAGGGCGGCAAAGGCCAGACTCAAGGAAATGAAGACGGCCAGCACGGCTCCAGCAACCACCAGGGCATTGCGGCGCAGACTCACCAGTGCTTCTTTCACCAGGAAGCTGACCCGGCTCACTGCTCCACCGCCGTCTCGTAGCGACCCGACACCTCGTCCCGGATGATCATGCCGTCCGACAGCTGAACCACGCGTCGCTGCATGGCGTCGACGATGGCGTGGTCATGGGTGGCCATGACCACGGTCGTCCCGGTGCGGTTGATCCGGTCGAGAAGCTTCATGATTCCCACCGAGGTGGCCGGGTCCAGGTTCCCGGTCGGCTCATCGCACAGCATGATCGGGGGCCGGTTGACGAAGGCCCGAGCCACCGATACCCGCTGCTGCTCACCGCCGGACAGCTGGCGGGGGTAGCGCTCGTGCTTGTCGGCCAGCCCCACCAGGTCGAGCACCTGGGCCACCTGGGGACCGATGACCGAACTCGGCCTCCCCAGGACTTCCAGGGCGAAGGCCACGTTCTCGGCCACCGTCTTGTTGGGAAGCAGCTTGAAATCCTGGAAGACGGTGCCGATCGAGCGGCGCAGGAACGGCACCTTCCAGTTGGGCAGGGCGGTGATGTCCTTGCCCGCCACGAAGATCGTCCCCCGGGTGACCGGCTCCTCGCGCAGCATCAGGCGAATCAGAGTCGACTTCCCGGACCCGGAAGGGCCGACGAGAAACACGAACTCGCCCTTGGGTATCTCGAGGGTGATGTCGCGTACGGCGACGGTTCCCCCCTCATAGACCTTTGTTACATCCTGAAGTCGGATCATTGCAGAGAGCCTCAGTGTGCCAGACAACGGCGGCACGCTCGGGGATTACCAAACGCTACTAGCTGTTCGTCGCAAAACCCCATCGGCGAACGGGCCCCAGGTTAGCCATGAGACGGGGCGCCCACCGTCACTCGCCACGACGGAGGCCAGGGCCGAGCCTGGATCAGCTCTGCTCGTGACCCGCCCGGCGCCAGCGCAGATAGGCCTCGACGAAAGGCATCAGATCCCCGTCGAGCACCCCCTGGATGTTGCCCACCTCGAGGTCGGTGCGTAGATCCTTGACCATCTGGTAGGGCTGGAGCACGTAGGAGCGGATCTGGTGACCCCAGCCCGCATCTCCCTGCTCACCCCGGATCGAGTCCAGATGCTCCCGGTGCTCACGCCGGGCCCGCTCCGCCAGACGGGCCTTGAGCATGGCCATGGCCCGGTTCTTGTTCTGGAGCTGGGAGCGCTCGTTCTGGCACTGCACCACCAGACCCGTGGGGAGATGGGTGATGCGAACGGCCGAGTCTGTCTTGTTGACGTGCTGGCCTCCGGCACCCTGGCTGCGATAGGTGTCGATCCGCAAGTCCTCGTCGCGGATCTCGACATTCATGGCGGATTCATCCAGCTCGGGAATCACGTCCACGGCGGCGAAGGAGGTCTGACGGCGGGCATTGGCATCGAAGGGGCTGATGCGGACCAAACGGTGGACCCCGCGCTCGGACTCCAGCATCCCGTAGGCGCGATCTCCACGCACGGTGAGGGTGGCCGACTTGATGCCCGCCTCGTCTCCTTCGCTCCAGTCCTCCACCGTCACCGAGAGCCCCTGCTCGGAGAGAAAGCGCTCGTACATCCGCACCATCATCTCCGCCCAATCCTGAGCGTCGACTCCCCCCGCCCCGGCATGGACGGTGAGGAGGGCGTTCTCGTCGTCGTACTCCTCGAAGAAGAGCGATTCGAGCTCGAGGTGGTCTAGCTCTCTCTCGACCTGGCGCAGTTCCCCGTCGGCCTCACGGCGGCTCTTGTCGTCGTCGGCCTCGACGGCCAGCTCGCCCAGGACCTCGGCGTCGTCGATGGCCTCCTCGAGCCGGCTGACCGTCTCGAACAGGCTCTCGTAGCGGGACAGGCGCTGGGAGACCGCCCGGGCCCGATCGGGATCGTCCCACAGGTCGGGGGAGGCCGCCTGGTGACGCAGATCCTCAAGCTCGATGGCCTTGTTGTCGAGATCGAGGAAACCGCGCGCCGCGTTGAGGCGCTCACGCAGCTCATCGGGAGCGGGGACGGTGTCGGGCGTATCGGCCATGGCGAAGCGAAGGCTACCGGCGCCTCAGGCGACGGCGCCGTGGCACTTCTTGTACTTCTTGCCACTCCCGCAGGGGCAGGGATCGTTGCGACCGATCTTGGTGGTGGTGACGGGCTGGCGCCGCTCCGGCTGTGAGGCGTCGGCCTGGACCCGGGCCGGTCCCACGTTCTGGCTGGAGGAGGTGGTCGATACCGAGCGTGAGGGCTGGGCCAGCTGGACGTGGAACAGGTACCGCACCGAGTCCAGCTTCACGGATTCGACCATGTCCTGGAACAGGTCGAATCCCTCTCGCTGGTACTCGGTGAGCGGGTCGCGCTGGCCCATGGCGCGCAGGCCGATGCCGGCTCGCAGATAGTCCATCTCGGACAGATGGTCCCGCCACTTGTTGTCGATAACCGAGAGCATGACCGACTTCTCCACCTGACGGAGCACATCCGAGCCCAACTCCTCCTCGCGACCGTCGTAGGCCTCCAGGGCCTCAGTAAGGGCGGCATCGGTGAGAGCCTCGAGACTGATACCACCGTCGAAGCTGTCACGGGTGATCTCGCTGGGGTAGACCTGGGTCAACTCGCGGTTGATCAGCTCCCAGTCCCACTGGGAAGGGGGGGCGTCGGCCACGGCGTCGGCCACGGTCTCCTCGACGACGTGGGTGATCCAGTCATCGATCAACTCTTCGCCGGCCTGGTTGTCGAGGATCGATGCACGCCAGTTGTAGACCACCTCGCGCTGCTTGTTCATCACCTCGTCGTACTTGAGGACGTTCTTGCGGATCTCGAAGTTCTGGGACTCGACCTGGCGCTGGGCACGCTCGACCGCCGAGTTGACCCATTTGTGCTCGATAGGGGTGTCGTCGGGGATCTTGAGCCGATCCATGATCGTCTCGACCCGCTCCCCCTGGAAGCGGCGCATCAGGTCGTCGCGCAGCGAGAGGTAGAACCGGGACTCACCGGGGTCTCCCTGACGACCGGACCGGCCCCGCAGCTGGTTGTCGATGCGCCGGGACTCGTGGCGCTCGGTGCCGACGACGTACAGGCCGCCCGCCTCCAGCACCCGCTCGCGGTCGGGAGCGATCTGAGCGACGAACTTGGCGGTCAGTTCCTTGAGGCGCGACTCGAACTCGGGATCATCCGGCGGGACGCCTTCTTTCTTCAGCTCACCCCGGGCCAATCCCTCCGGGTTCCCGCCCAGCATGATGTCGACGCCCCGGCCGGCCATGTTGGTGGCCACGGTGACTGCCCCGGGGCGCCCCGCCTGAGCGATGATCTCGGCCTCACGGGCGTGATGCTTGGCGTTGAGGACTTCGTGGGGGATGCCCCGCTTCTCGAACAGCCGCGCCAGGGTCTCGGACTTCTCGATCGAGACCGTACCCAACAGGACCGGCTGGTCCTTGGCGTGGCGCTCGGCCACGTCGTCGGCCACGGCCTCGAACTTGGCCTCCTCGGTCTTGTAGACCAGGTCCGCCTGGTCCATCCGGGCCAGGGGCCGGTTGGTGGGCACCACCAGGACCTCGACCTCGTAGATCTGGGCCAGCTCGGAGGCTTCGGTCTCGGCGGTGCCGGTCATGCCGGCCAGCTTCTCGTAGAGACGGAAGAAGTTCTGCAAGGTGATGGTGGCCAGGGTCTGGTTCTCTTCCTTGATCGCCACCCCTTCCTTGGCCTCGATCGCCTGGTGCAGGCCCTCGGAGTAGCGGCGTCCCTCCAGAACGCGGCCGGTGAACTCGTCGACGATCTTCACCTCACCGTGGTCGATCAGGTACTCGACGTCGTGGTGGTAGAGCTCCTTGGCCTTGAGAGCCGACTCCATGTGGTGCACCAGATCGACGGCGGCGTGGTCGTAGAGGTTCTCGACTCCGACGGCACGCTCCACAGCCGCCACACCCTCTTCGGTCACCAGGACCTGCCGCTTCTTCTCGTCCACCTCATAATGGAGGTCGGGCTGAAGTCGATCGACGATGCGAGCGAAATCCTTGTACCAGCGGGCGGAGTCCGAGACCCGACCCGAAATGATGAGCGGGGTGCGGGCTTCGTCGATGAGGATCGAATCCACTTCGTCGACGATGGCGTAGCGGTGACCCCGCTGGACCATGTCGACGCGTCGCATCGCCATGTTGTCGCGCAGGTAGTCGAAGCCGAACTCGTTGTTGGTGCCGTAGGTGATGTCGGCCGCATAGGCGGGCCGGCGCTCGTCGGGGGTCATTCCGGCCTGGATCAGGCCCACCTTCAGACCCAGGAACCGGTGGATGCTGCCCATCCAGTCGGCGTCCCGGGAGGCCAGATAATCGTTGACGGTGACCAGATGGACGCCCTTGCCCTCCAGGGCATTGAGGTAGGCGGGCATGGTCGAGGCCAGGGTCTTGCCCTCACCGGTCTTCATCTCCGCCACCATCCCGGCGTGGAGTGCCGCTGCACCGACGACCTGGACGTCGAAGTGGCGCTGGCCGAGAGTCCGCTTGGCGGCTTCCCGCACCACTGCGAAGGCTTCCACCTGCAGGTCGTCGAGAGACTCGCCGTTGTCCAGCCGCTGGCGGAACTCGGCCGTCTTGGCGCCCAGGGCGGCGTCGTCCAGAGCCTCGTATTCGGGTTCCAGATCGTTGACGGCGGCGGCGATCGCCTCGAATGCCTTGAGGTTGCGACCCTCGCCGATATTGAGGACCTTCGAGAAAAGAGACATTTCCCTGATTCTACCGGCCGTGGCCGTTTTGCCAGATACCCGGGCTCAGGCGTCGATCAGGCCCTCACGGATGGCGTAACGCACGGCGTCGTGTCGGGAGGTGAGGCCCGTCTTCTCCAGGACGTTGCGGACGTGGTTCTTGACCGTGTTCTCAGATATGAAGAGCCTGTCTGCGATCTCTCTGGACGTGAGGCCCTGGGCGACCTCGGAGAGGATCTCGATCTCACGGCCTGTCAGGCTGGGCTGGCGGGTGGCGGCTACCTCCCGATTGCGGAGCAGCCGGGCCACGATCCCGAACAGCTTGGCTCCCATGGCGGGGGAGGTGACTGCCCCACCTTGCTCGACGTCGTGAAGGGCGGACACCAGGCCTTCGAGAGGAGTGTCCTTCGTCAGATACCCTCTGGCCCCGGCCTTGATGCCGGCCAACAAATCCTCCACCGACTCCGACGATGTGAGCAGCACGATGGCGGCGCTGGGAACGTCGGACGTGATGGTCGCCACCACCTCCAGCCCCGACATGCCGGGCATCAGCACGTCCAGCAGGATCAGTCGGGGCTCGTGCTCCTTGGCCAGGGTGATGGCCGTCATGGCATCGGCCGCGGTTGCCACAACCTCGAAACCCGCCTCGTTGACCGCCGCCGCCAGGGCAGCCCGGAACAGCTCGGCGTCGTCGACGATGAGCACAGTCGAGCCTGAGGAGTTTCGGGTCACGATGGCTCGATCAGGCCGAGGTTGCCGTCGTGGCGTCGGTAGAGCACGCTGTGGCGGTCCGTGTCGGCATTGTGAAAGAAGAAGAAGGAATGTCCGAGCATCTCCATCTGGAGGGTGGCTTCTTCAGTAGTCATCGGCTTCATCACGAATTGCTTGACCCTGACGATCTCATTCGCTTCCACCGGCTCGGGAGCCGGCCGAGGCTCGTCGTTGCGGCGCCCACGGTCGATGAGCCGTTCCTTTAGTCTCCGGATCTGTCGGGTGAGCCGGTCGGTCCCGTCGTCGAGGGCCGCCTCGAAAGTTGCTGCAGCCGCCTCTATGCGTAGAACGTGACCGGATACGGACGTGGTCAGCTCCACCCTGGCCCGCCGCTCCGATCGTCTGGGGTTGGTTGCCTCTGAGAGCTCGACATCTATCTTGTCGACCGCCTGATCGAAGACGCGGGCGGCGTGCTCGACCTTGTTCTCGATTTCCTGGCGCTGCCGTTCGGAGATCTCGACGCTGCGTCCGTGGACGTTTATCTCCAAATTCCCACCTCCGGCGATGGTTGAGCGCGGAATTTAGTGGGCCCGGCCGGGATGGGCGAAAGGCGCCGGCGTCCCGGCCCGGCCGAGGTGGCCGTGAGGGCACCGGCGCAACCGCCCAGGGCGAGGGCGGCAGACCCGAGCGTGGCACCGGTGGTGACGACGTCGTCGACCAGGACCAGACGCCTCCCCTCGATCGAACCTCCCATCGAGGAGCGAAGGCGGAAGACAGGAGCAGATCCATGCTGGTGCCCCGCCCGGCGCCGTCCCCAGGGTGGCGCGACCAGCAGCCGCTGCACCGGCCGCCCCGTGATCTCCCCGACCGCGCCGGCCAGCTCCACAGCCGGGTCGACGCCATAGCGAAGCCGCCGCCAGGTCACCCGGGGCACGGGCACCAGGACCGCATCAGTCTCCAGAAGGGGCGCCATCGCCACCGCCAGGAGCTGTGCCGCCGCCACCACGCCCCCGTATTTGAGGACATGCACGAGACGGCGCGCCACGCCCTGATGGACGAAACCAGCCCGGATCACCCCTACCCGGGGCATGAATCGCTCCGGGGCGACCCGGAGCGAAAGCCGGCACGACTCGCACAGGGACCCGCGCCCCATCTGGCCGCAACCCAGACACATCATGAGGCCGACCATACGGGAACCGGGTGACGGAGTCTCTCAGGTCCCCTCCTGCCACCCGGCCAGGTAGGCCTCCTGCTCGCTGGTCAGGTGCTCGAGGCCCCCGCCCA
The DNA here is from genome assembly GCA_963744905.1 of uncultured Acidimicrobiia bacterium. Lineage (GTDB taxonomy): Bacteria > Actinomycetota > Acidimicrobiia > Spongiisociales > ZC4RG35 > DATFFO01. Next base: position 15,027 of record CAVUUV010000002.1, read on the forward strand.
TCTGGGAGAGCTTGATGGAGGCGACCTCGCGATCGATGTGGGCGGGCAGGGTGTAGATGGCGGGCTCCAGGGTGCCGGCGTGATCGATGAGCCACTCGGCGGCCAGGGCCTGGTTGGTGAAGGACATGTCCATCACATCGGCGGGGTGGCCTTCGGCTGCACTGAGATTGACCAGCCGGCCCTGGGCGGCGACCAGGATGCGACGACCGTCATCCATCTCGAACTCCTCCAGGTTGTCGCGGACCTGACGTCGGACCGCAGCCATCGAATCCAGGGCGACCAGGTCCAGCTCGATGTCGAAATGGCCTGCGTTGGCGAGAATGGCACCGTCCTTCATCCGCTCGAAATGGCGCCGGCGGAGGACGTGTTTGTTGCCGGTGACGGTTATGAACACATCCCCTACCGCGGCGGCGGCGTCTGCGGTCAGGACCTGATAGCCCTCCATCGCCGCCTCCAGGGCGCGGATCGGATCCACCTCGACGACCACCACCTTGGCCCCCATTCCGTCGGCCCGGGACGCCACGCCCCGGCCACAGTCGCCAAAACCCACCACGACGATCGTCCTGCCGGCCAGGAGGATGTTCGAGGCGCGCATGATGCCGTCGAGGGACGACTGGCCCGTGCCGTAGTGGTTGTCGAAGAGGTGCTTGGTGGCCGAGTCGTTGACCGCCACTACCGGGACCCGCAGACTGCCCTCGGCCGCCATCGCCCGAAGACGGATCACCCCCGTGGTGGTCTCCTCGGTGGAACCGATCACCTCCAGATCGCGACGCTCGGTGTGAAGCACGCCGGCCAGATCGGCGCCGTCGTCCATCGTCACCGCCGGACCGTGGTCGAGGGCCGCGTTGATGTGCTTGTAGTAGGTCTCGGAGTCCTCGCCCCTGATGGCGAACACGGACACCCCCTCCGCCACCAGAGCTGCCGCCACATCGTCCTGGGTGGAGAGCGGGTTGGAAGCACAGAGGACGGGCTCGGCGCCCCCGTCCCGCAAGGCCAGCATCAGGTTGGCCGTCTCGGCGGTGACGTGGAGGCACGCCGCCACGACATGACCTCCAAGCGGCTTGTCCTGTTCGAAACGGCGGCGAACCGTGTCCAGCACTTCCATCCGCCGTCCCGCCCAGGCGATGCGACGGGCCCCGGCCTCAGCCAGGGCCGGATCGGCGATGTCGTAGTTCATTGGCTCTCCTCGAGTTCCCGCTTGAGTTCTTCGATCAGTGCCACCGCTTCGGGGTCGGCCCCATAGCGATCGGCCAGTCGCAGTGTCACGAGGTCGGCCATGGCCGCCAAACTGAGCATCCTCGCCAGTGGCGCTTCTCCCCTCGACCTCACCGGCTCCGCCCAGGCCACATCGTCGGCGGTGAGACTCCGGGTCAGTTCGAGCCGGGTGCGGGCCCGGGGTAGGTCTCCATCGTCCACCAGGGGCACGACCACCACCGAGGCCCGGGTCAACTCGGCCAGAGACGACCAACCCATGATCTCGTTGTGGTCCGCCTCGGGGAGCACCGACCACCACGCCGGTGCTTTGGCATTCTCGTTGATCTGGGTCTTCCACCTCTGTGCCACCGGTGCAGTGAGACGAGACGCCGCCCACACGATGACGATCCTTCCCGCCATCTCCTCGGTGAGCCGGTCGATCACCTCACCTGATTGGTCGCCGTATATCGCCTCGGTCACATCGGCCGCCTCGCCCAGGCCGGGGTCATCGAGCACCGATGCCTCTTGCAGCACACGGCACAGGCTGCCGAGGAGAAATCCGAGCGATGCTCGGGGCTGATTGCCTCCGGGGACGGCGATGTGATGGATCGCCCGCGCCCCGGCCAGGTGCCCGCCGCTCGATATGGCCACCACATCGAGTCCCCCCGAAACGGCCTCCTCGACCACGGACAGGGTCTCCTCGGTGTTGCCCGAATAGGAGATCGCCACCACCAGGGGCCGCTCCCGCTTCGCCCATGTCGGCAGGCCGTATCCCTTCACCACCTCGAGGCGAGTCCCGGCCCCCTCGGCCAGCGCAGACCCGAAGTCCCCGGCGATGCCCGACCCCCCCATGCCGGCAACCAGCACCGAGCCGGCCCCCGGCAGGGGAGGAAGGTCCAGCGACGAAGCCCATCGGAGCTGATCGGGGAGAGACCGGGTCTGGGCAACGAAGTCCACGATCAGGACTCGGTCCGATCGGCCTCTTCCACCAGCATGACCGGGATCCCGTCCACCACGGGGTAACGCAATCCGCAAACGGTGCAGACCAGCCGCTCAGCCTCCACGTCGTCGACCAGCTCCCCATGGTCGAGGGGGCACACCAGCAGGTCCCGGAGCCCGGGGTCGATCACCTCGACGCCTCCACGGTCGCCTCTACCTCTCCGACGAGTTCGGCCACGGCCTGATCGTCGGGCCCCTCGACATTGAGCCGGAGCAGCGGTTCGGTATTCGAGGGCCTCAGATTGAACCATCGATCCGGCCAGGAGACGGTGAGGCCGTCCAGGTGATCGATCTGCGCGCCGGCAAAGGCCGCCTCCACGGATTCGAGGGCACCGGTCTGATCGGATACCTCCATGTTGATCTCGCCGGAAGCGGCGTAGGGCTCCACGTCCTGGCGGATCTCGGACAGCCGGCGTCCGTCTTCGGACACCACCTGGAGGAGAACCAGCATGGCCAGCATTCCCGAGTCGGCCCGGTAGTTGGCTGCGAAGTAGTAGTGACCCGAGTGCTCGCCACCGAACACGGCCCCCGTTTCTGCCATCACCTGCTTGATGAACGAGTGCCCGACGCGAGTTCGGATCGGATGACCTCCGTGGGCGGTGATGGTCTCGGGGACCGCCCGGGAGGTGATCAGATTGTGCACGATCGACGCCCCCGGCTCCCGAGCCAGGAACCAGCGGGCAATCAATGCCGTAGTCGTCGAACCCGACAGAGGCTGACCGCGGTCGTCGACGAAGAAGGCCCGGTCGGCGTCGCCGTCGAAAGCCACCCCCAAATCGAGCGAGCGCTCCCCGACCAGCTCGATCAGGTCGACCAGGTTGGCCGGATCGATCGGATCGGCGGGATGATTGGGGAAGGTCCCGTCGGGCTCCAGGTAGAGACCGGTCATGTCGGGAGGGATCCGATCGAACACCTTCCCCAGGACGACCCCGGCCATGCCGTTGCCGGCGTCGACCCCCACGTGGAGCTGCGCCATCGCATCGGGATCGACGATGTCGAGGAGATGGTCCACGTAGCCGGGCACAGGGTCGAAGGCGGTCATCTCGCCCCTGGTCCCGGCGGGCTCCGGACCGGCCTCGGCCAGCTCGCGGATGTCGTTCAAGCCCGATGCCTCGCCGACCGGGGCCGCCCCCGCCCGGCACAGTTTGATCCCGTTGTAATTGGGTGGATTGTGTGAGGCGGTGATCATTGCCCCCGGGACCTGGCGGGCACCGGAGATGTAATAGACGACGTCTGTTGCCACCTCCCCCAGATCCAGCAGGTCAACACCCTGACCGAGGACCCCTTCGGCGAACGCCCCGGCCAGGTCGGGCGAGGAGAGACGGCAGTCGTGTCCCAGGGCCACCGTCCGGCTCCCCGCGAAATGGGCGAATGCCGCCCCCACCGCCCGGGCCACCTCGGGAGAGAGGTCACCGGTGTCGGTTCGCCCGCGCACGTCGTACGCCTTGAAGATGGAAGAGAGTGTCACAAATGGCCTCCAACCGGATTGTAAGTGGCTGACGCGCTACCACGGTCGCGATCAGGCGACCCCGGCCTGCCCGTACACTTCCGCCGGTGCCCATATTCTCCATAGTCGTGCCGGTCTACAACGAGGCCGGCTTCCTGCCCATCGGGCTGCCGGCGATGATCGCCCAGCTCGAAGAGGCGGGGCTGGACTACTCGCTGCTGATGGTCGACAACGGTTCCACCGATGGGACCGCCGAGGTGGCCGCTCGAGTGGCGGCCCACGCCCCGCTGGAGGTGATCAGCCTCCCCGACCCCGACTACGGAATGGCCATGCGGGAGGGGTTTCTGAGAGCGGAGGGAGACTGGGTGGTCAACTTCGACGTCGACTACTTCTCTGCCCGCTTCCTGACCCAGGTCCGCGATCTGGGCGACGAGGCCGATCTGGTCATCGCCTCCAAGCGTGATCCTCGATCCGAGGACCAGCGATCCCTGCTGCGCCGCTTCGCCACCCTGGTGTTCAATCTCCTTCTTCGTACTCTGTTCTCCTCCTCGGTCTCCGACACGCACGGCATGAAGGCCTTCCGTCGTGAACTGGTCGCCGAACTGGCCCCCCTGGTGGTGAGCCGCCAGGACCTGTTCGACACGGAGCTCGTGATCAGGGCCGAGCGGGGTGGCTACCGCATCACCGAGGTGCCGGTGGTGGTGACCGAGATGAGAGAAGGGCGATCCCTCATCCGGCGGGTTCCCCGGACTCTGCGAGGTCTGTGGAGGATTCGCCGGATCCTCGCCGACGCCGGCTGATCAACCCCAGCGCCACCACTGCCGCCACGGAGAGGATGGTGAGGGCGATACCGGTCCACTCGGCCGGCAAACGCTCGAAGTCGACCTCGACGTGGCGCTGCGTGGGCACCACCACCATCAGCGAGGGAGTGGCGTGATAGGGCCCCTCGGCGCCATGGGCCACCCAGTTGGGGAAGTAGGACACGCGGATCAGGTGAGGCACCCCGATGGCCGTGGTGTCGAAGCTGATGGAGTGGTCGTCGATCTCGACGTTCGACACGGCATCGGCCGGAACACTTGCCAGTGGGCGTATCCGGTAGTTGACCCAGCTCGGTGATACGGGGCCAATCCGCCGGGCCGTCGGCCACCACCCACTGATCGGCCAGATCGAGATCGTCGTACCACTCCAGGGCAAGGTCCCCGAAGGTGGGGCCGTTGGATCCCGCTCCCACCAGGCCCAACAGCTTTCCCACCGCTCCCCCGTCGGGCGCCTCGTACACGGCCGGTTGGTGCGTGGCCGGGACCACCATCTGTGGATCGGGGAGTTGGAAGATGGTGAAGGGGGGAGACTCGGCCACCAGGGTCAGATCGGCCATCCTCTCGGCCTTGGCGGCGCTCTCCTCGTTGTATGCCGCGTAGTAGCGAACGCCGTACATCTCCATGTGCTGGACGCCGCGCTCCATGTCGAAGTTGTGGTAGGTGAGGCCGGGAACGGGATTGGAGGGGTGAAGCGCCATCTCCCCGGCGGCGATGAAGTGGAATGGCGTGGTGAGGCTCGACTCGAAGTAGAGGCCCTCCATCGAGGGATGATCCTGGCCGGTCCAGTACGGGATCAGCATCGGCGCCATCGGTGTGCCGTACTTGTCCAGGCCACCATCACCGCTGTCCGGCTCCCACAGCACCCGTCCCGGGGGCAGCGTTTCGATGGTCTGCATCAGGCCCTCGTACTCGGGCCACGGTGCCTTGGCCTCATACCCCTCGTAGTTCCACTTGGCCCAGCTGGCAACGTAGCCGACCCCGGCCAGGGCACCGAGGGTCAGCAGCCCGACGGTCACGGTGACGATCACGGAACGGGTCCGGGCCGGGCCGGGCCACATCAGCGAGAAGCCCAACACGGCCACGGCCACGGCTCCGATGGCGAAGGGCAACCAGCCCGGGGCACTCTGATTGCGAATCGCCAGGACCACACCAAGGACGCCGGCCAGAGCGAACAGGCCCCGCCCCCACCAGGCCGAGATCCTCTCCGGAAGACGGCGTATCACCCACAGGGCGATGAACCCGACGGCAATGGCCGCCAGGAACGCGACCCCGAAGTACCAGTAGGGGAGCAGCCGCCCGTTCCACAGCTTCCAGCGGGGCTCCGTGAATACATCGGGGAAGGTGCTGTGGAGCACGGTCGGCAGGGGGTAATAGATGACCGGGATCAGCGTGAAGGCCGCCACCGGGATGATGCGAGGGGTGCGGCGGGCCATCACGACCGCTCCCACCACGGCCAGTGGAAGCAGCAACCAGATCTCGGTGGGGAGCAGCTGGGAGATGGCGGTGAGCGGAGACCAGGCCATATCGGACGTGTAACCGATCCGGGCCAGCAGGGGCAGGGCCCAGAAGCCGGCCAGGGTGAAGCCGCCCACCCAGGCGCCAATGGCTCTGAAGCCCCGCTTCCAGAACAGGACCGGGATCGAGGCCGCCACGATCACGATCGTCGTGATGATGTGACAGAGGGCGGTCAGGGCAAGGAAGACCGCAGCCCACAGCAGATGACGTCGGTCGTCGCGCACCCCTCTGATCAGATGCCCCAGATAGATCAGCGAGAAGACGAAGGACCAGGAGAAGGAGAATTCCCCGGCCAGGGTCGAGGCCACGTTGCCCCCGTAGATCTTGAAGCTCTCCATGAAAACGAACACGACCCCCGAGCTGGCCGCCACCAGCGACACCGCCTTTCCCAGCCGGAGGGAGCGGGCCAGGTAGTAGGCCGCAGCCGGAGTGGCGAGCAGGCCCATCACCGTGACCAGCTTGAACGCCACCCCGTAGGGGAGCACCACGTCGAGGAGGACTATGACCAGAGAGGGGAGCGGGAAGTAGAAGTAGAAGGCGGGAAACCCGGCGAACCAGGATTGAGACCAGCCCAGAATCCGGCCCTGCGGCAAGAGGACGTCACGCAGATAGGCCGGGCCGAGCACATGGGCACCCATGTCTCCACCGGTGGGAGTGGTGGACGAGAGGAGCAGGCGCGGCTCCAGTACCGTCAGCACCAGGACCGCCATCAGCCCGAGCAGGGCAACCGTCAGCCAAGACCTATTGCGGAATCGACCCAGCCCACGTCCGCTGTGAAATGGCCCGGACCCATCCCCACTATGAAACGGCCCCGACCCATCCCCACTGTGAAATGGCCCCGACCCGCCCCCACTGTGAAACGGCCCGGACCCATCCCCACCCGCGGCGACGCTCACGCCTCGGTGTTACGAACCATGTCGAGGATCTGTCCCAGTTCGATTTGATCGCCGTCGCGATCCCACCACCTCTCCTCGCACCGGTGACATGAGAAGAACTGGACCTCGGTGCCATCGGGGAGTCGATGCTTGATCTCGATCACGTCGTGAGCGTGACATTGGGGGCAGTCCATAGCCAGCCTCGAAGTTGGGAACACTGCAGTGTAACGCTCATGGGGGAGTTTTCCACAGCCGGGCGACCCAAATGCGGGCGCCGACGCACCTGCTCACTCCTCTTCGAGCAGACGCCCGATGTAACGACTCCGACGGCGGCCGTCCTCCGTCCAGTAGGCGTACCAGTACGGCCCATGCGGGCAACGGGTGCAAGCGGCTTTGCCGCATTTGACCGCCTGACGGCGCAGGCTGACGGAGACATCCTGGTCCGGGGTCAGCGCACCCGACCGCTCCAGATGAGCGCGGGCCAGGATGAGCAGACGCCGCAGCTCGTGCTCGTCGAGATCCCGTACCGCGTCGAGGAGGTCACGGTCTAAAGCCATCGTCCTCTCGAGTAGTGCGAGACGTCAGGCGACGTCGAAGGCGAAGAGGGGCGTGACCGTTCGCCTGTCCGTGAGAGTCCAGCCGAGAGGCGGGGCGAGACGATCGGCATGCTCACCACACAGGGTGTATCCCGTCTTTTCGGGTTGCTCACCGAGGTTCTCGAGCCACACGGCTCGCTCTGCGTAATCGTATGTCATGAAGGTGGAGGCGGGAGCTCCACAACGGGCACAACGTGGGACCATGGACGGCAGGCTAACCGACACCGCCCGCTTCGCCCGGCATCTCCACATTGCGCGGCACTCCCCCCCTCCACCAGCGACCCTTTCCTCCCTGTTGCACCAGCACCAGTGAGGGGACGGCGTCGATCGACAATTCCTGGAACTGCTCGGGTTTCTCCTCCCAGGAGAACTCGGTGAACGCCAGCCGTCGTTTGCGGAGCTGCCTGCGAGCGCGCTCACACGAATCGCACCCCCCGGACGTGAAGAGGTAGAGACCGGGGGCGAGATCACCGGCGTCGATTCGCCGGCTGCGGCGGAGCGGCCTTCTTCTCACCGCCAGTGTGAGCAGCGCCACCGCCACGACGATGACGATGACCAGCCCCAGACGCTGCACTTCGCTCACGGATCGCTCACCCCGGAGGAACCCGCCCGGTGTCCCCGGCCAGACCGGCGTCGTTCCGGGTGATCCAGCTCACGACCACGTCCCCATCGGCCTCGACCCGGGCCCCTATGTCATCGGCCGGAAAGTCGACCCTGACCATGGCCCCGGCCGGAACGTCCACGGTGCCGATGGTTTCGGACCCATCTGCCCTCATGACCCGGGCCGCCACGTCGATGTCTCCGGGATTGAGAACGAGCAGACTGGTCGGGCCGAGACGCCCGGCACCGGGCAGCACCCACACAGGGCCGGGTGAGGAAGCGCCGGCCACGATGGCCCGGGCCCCCTCACCGGCCATTCGCAGGACCGACCCCACTTCTCCCGCAGCCAGCACCCTGACACCGCCCGGGCCATCCACCAGGTCGGCCGTGTCGATGCTGAGCTGGCCGCGGGCGGGGACGGTGTCCTGGTACGCATCCTCGGACAGACCCTGCTCACCCCCGTAGACGTCGAGTTGGAAGGGCACATCCGACAATCCGGGATTGACCAGGACCAGGCTTGTGGTGACTCCGTCCAGCGGCAGCAGCGGCAAGTACCAGTCCAGCCCGGTGACCTGGCCCTGCACGGCTCCGACGTCGTCGGGGCCTTCCTGCACGGCCGCGGCCACCACACGTCCCGCTACCTGCGTCACCCAGACCGAGAGGGTCTGACGTCCGGGGAGAACAGAACCCAGGTCGGCGGGGATGAGAGAACGGGGAGGCACGACGATTCCCTCCAGGTTGGCGTTGGTCTCGGTCCCCACCTCGCTGGCCGCCCCGATGTCGACCGTGGCCGGCCCGGCGAACGGGTTGGCCAGCATGAGGACGAAGCTGTCCCCTTCCCGGGTGGTCCCGCCGGGCAGCGTCACCGGCTCCACCGAACCGGCGTCACATGCCAGTGCGGCCTGCCCGTCACCGCTCAGCACCGTTTCCACCCCGGTGGCGGCCCCGGGCACCCCCACCAGAAGCGGGGCCCGGTCGAGCCCGGTCAAATCGTTGACCACGAGCGAATAGGCGCCGGTCTGGGGTATGTCGACCTCCTCCTGCGCCACGGTCTCGGAGGCGGAGAACACGCTCACGTCGGCCGAGCCGGCTCCTCCTCCCGCCATCGCCACCACGGTCTGTCTCCGGGCGGCCTCGCTTGCCGGGCAAACGGCAAAGGGAGCCGGCTGGGGCGATGGAGGCTCATCGGCCGGACCGGGAGCAGGGACAGGAGCGACGACAACCGCCACGGCCAGAGCCGCCACGACTACCAGTGCCAGAAGCTTCATGTCCTCTCCCCCCTCCGAAACCGTCCGATCCAGATCGCCATCACCAGCGCCAGCGCCATCACGGCCAGGCCACCGGCGGTCATGGCGCGGGTGGCGGCCACGCCGGAGAAACGAGCCCGCCCCTCCGAGCCAGAAACCGTCCCCGCCCAATCGACGGGGCGCCAGTCCGGGCCCCAGCGACCATCACCCTGCAGCGCCAGAGTGACCCGACCATCGACGGCGGGGCCGGAGAATCCGGTCCCCTGACGCTTCCACGCCGTCCCCTCCCCGGCCTGGGCAACCGAACCGGGAACCTGGTTGTGGTAGACCACCAGCCCTTCCGCCAGGGGCAGCGGCTCCAGGTCGACCTGGGCCTGGAAGGCCGGGCCCAGGTCCACCGCCGCCTCATCCACGGCCACGAGCCATCTGACGCCGAAGGGCGCCAGCAGGCTGCCCGGACGCAGGGTGATCCCCGCGGCTATGTCGTTCAGGACAGCGCGCAGCGCCCCGTCGCCCGGGCCCGGCTTGGCCAGATAGACCTGGTCCAGGGTGGGACCTTCCGAGTCGATCAGCCGATACCAGAACCCCGGACCGGGGCGGGCCTCCCCCGGCAGTTCGACCGGGGTGGCCGCTATCAGAAGGGCTCGTTCCACCCCAATGGGCTCCAGGGCCACGAAACCGAGACGCTCGCCCCACTGATCGGCCGGCATGCCGGCCCGGCCGCCGGCCAGACCTGTCATCGACACCGCCACCAGGGCGAGTCCCACCGCAAGAGCCGCCCAGGCGCCGATATGGCGCTTCACCTGACGTCTCAAGGCGGCGGACACGGCAAGGCCGATCCCGACCGCGGCGACCACCAGCAAGGCCACCTGTCCATCCGGACCTGCCACCCGGGCGCCGGCCATTCCACCGAAGATCATGACGCCGGACAGAGACGAGGCCCGCCAGGTTCCCGCCACCATTCCCACCAGGACCACGGCGACCATGATCAGCAGCACGATCGGATGGACGTCCACAGCCAGAGGCACCCCGGTCACCAGGTAGTCGAGGCGCGACAGGAGGAACGGCAGGGCGGCCAGAGCCCCGACGGTGCCCACCAGCGCTGCCCGGAGACGCACCCCGAAACGTCCGATCAGCTTCACCCCCACGGCGAAGAGCAGCGGGACGACTGCCAGGGCCGGGACGAGCATCGACATGAGACCCACAGCCAGCGTGGTCCGGGCGATCTCGGCCAACCCCTGCAGCCGACCGGGCTTTCTCTCTCCCAACACCGTAGACAAAGCCCAGGGGAGGACTCCGATCGCCAGCAGGGCGAGCCACCGTCCTCCCCCTGCCAGCAGGGCAGCCGCCGGGCCGAACACCGCCGCCACTCCCCCCAGATACGCTCCCGGCCCCCCGATCCGCAAACGTCCGGCCAGCCTCGCCGTGCCGGCGACGGCGGAGCCGAAGGCGATCACCGTAACCACAGACCGGGTCAGCTGGGCGTTGTCGACCAGGACCAACTGGATGAGGGCGAGAAGCCCGGCTCCAGGATGGACCGGAACGTCGCTTCCCAGACCGGCCGAGTTCCATCCGCCCAGGAATCGAGCCAGCGCAGTCCGCCCATCGGCCAGGAGGGGAACCGAGTGGCCCACCACGGGCAGCGGGCCCAAGAAGACGGATCGAACCCCCACCAGGACCACGAGCAGGGCCAGCACCAGACCCCATGCCCCGGCCGAATTCCAGATCTGGCTGGCCCGTTTGGTCAGGGCCGTATCGTCTTCGAAGGCGGCCAGGGCCGAGTTCGACAACTCCGACCCGACCTGACGGAGACGAACCGAGCCCCGGACCTGATAGCGAAAGAGCTCCTCGTCTCTGACCTGGCGAACCCGGCTCACGACCCGCCGGGCCCTGATCGTCGAGGGAAGGTGTGCCACGTTCCAGGCCCAGGCCGCCATGTAGCGAGGACCGAGACGCCATCGGCCTTTGAGAAGACTGCCGAGTGAGTCCAGCACGCCGACCACGAGGGCGAACGGGATCATCCAGGACAGGGTGACCGGCGTGTAGATCTTGAGCATGGCCCGCAAACGGCCTGCCTGCTCCCGCCAGCCTCCGTCTCCCCTGCCGCAACGACGGCGGTGAAAGACCTCCGACGAGGGCACCACCATGACCCGTCCCCCGGCGATGCGGACTCGCTGGCTGAGATCGAGACCGGCGGCCACGGGAGCCAGGGCCGAATCGAGGCCGTGTAGACCCCTGAGCAGGTCCCGTCGGACCAGCATCGACACCGACGAGACGAAAGCCACGTCGCGTACGACGTCATACTGCTCCAGATCGACCTCTCCCTCGTCGAGCCCGCTGTAGGGCTCACCGAAGATGTCGGTGGCCGAACCCACCCCTTCCAGGGTGTCCCTCGTCCCTGCCACCAGAAGCTTCGACCCCGCCAGCGACGCCTCGTGCCGCTCGGCCTCGTCGACCAGGGCGCTGAGGGCATCGGGTCTGGGCTCGGCATCCCCGTGCAGGATCCACACATAGTCGATGTCGGAGGAGAGGGAAGCGACCACATCCTCCAGATCGGCACTCATCACCAGTCCCGATGGCGCCCCGGAGTCATCCTGTCCCACCAGGGTCACCGAGGCGGTCGGGTAGGCCTGGCGGGCCACGGCCTCCAGCGTGGGTTGGGGATCTATACCCGCCACCACGTTGACGGCGACCGCCACCGACACCTGGCCGCTGTGGGCAGGGGTATCGTCGGCTAGGACGGGATCGGGGTGGGCGGCGCGATCCGCGGACAGGGCGTCGGTCATGCGGGGAGTCATTGTGGAACGAAAGTCACATATATGGCAATCTCTTCGCATCCGATTCCAGCGCGGAGACAGCGCGTAGGGTCAGGTTGGCGGCGAGCATCGGGAGCAGTGGTGAAGATAACGGCCATATCGGGGGGCGTGGGTGGAGCCCGCATGATGAGGGGACTGGCCGCACTCGACGATTGCGAGCTGACAGGCATCGTCAACGTCGGGGACGACGAGGTCATTTACGGCCTGCACGTCTCACCCGACATCGACACCGTCATATACACGATGGCCAACGTTCACGGACCCCACGGCTGGGGGCTGGGCGACGACACCTATCAGGTCATGGAGGCACTCGAGGGTTTCCCCGTCGACACGTGGTTTCGTATCGGGGATGCAGATCTGGCCACCAACCTCTTTCGGACCATGCGGCTGAAAGAGGGCTGGACATTGAGCCAGGTGACGACGGCCCAGGCGGCCGTCTTCGGAATCGAGGGCATCATCCTTCCGGTCAGCGACGATCCGATCCGGACCGAGGTCAGCATCCCCGGTGAAGGATGGATCACCTTCCAGACCTACTTCGTACATCGGCAACACCAAACAGAGGTGGACGACCTGAGGTTCGCCGGAGCCCAGCTCGCCCGCCCGGCGCCCGGGGTCATCGATGCCATCGTCGATGCAGACGTGGTCCTGATTTGCCCGTCCAATCCCCCTCTCTCCATCTGGCCGATTCTGGCGGTCCCCGGGGTGGCCGACGCCGTACAAGCAGCTCGGCGGGTCGTTGCCGTCAGCCCCCTCTTCGGGGGCAGGCCGCTCAAAGGCCCGGCCGATCGCGTCATGGGAGGAATCGGTCTTCCTCCTGGAACCGAGGGGATACTGGCCGCATACGACGGGATCATCGACGAACTGATCATCGACGTGGCGGACGCCGAGGATGCAGATCGCATCGAGACGGATGTCACCATCAGATCAATGAATACCCGAATCGGCCAACTCGAAGCGGCTCGCCGCCTGGCCGAAAAGCTGGTCTGGCCTTGGTTCTGAGGATCGAACCCGTCGTCGGAATAGGCGAGGTGGAACCAGGCCACGACCTGGCCGGGTTGTTGGCCGGGGCGCTGTCGACCATGCACCCCGCCCCTGATGATGTGCTCGTGGTCACCCACAAGGTGGTCTCGAAGTCCGAGGGCGCCGTCGTGGAGCTACCGGATGACGGACCGGACGCTCATCGGCCCCTGGTGGAGAGAGAGTCGATGCGGGTCGTCCGACGGCGTGGTGACCTGGTGATCGCCGAAACCCGCCATGGCTTCATATGCGCCAATGCAGGCGTCGATCGCTCCAATGCCGTCCCTGGAACCGCGGTCTTGCTGCCCGACGACCCGGATCGATCGGCACGCCGCATCCGCGCACGACTCGGGAAAGCACTCGGCGTCCGCCCGGCCGTGATCATAAGCGACACCTTCGGCCGACCTTGGCGGCGGGGCCTGGTCGACGTCGCGATCGGGGTGGCGGGGATGGCCCCCATCCACGACCTACGCGGATCCACCGACGTCTTCGGTCGGGTCTTGGACGTAACCGAGGTCAATGTGGCCGACGAGGCTGCCGCTGCCGCTGACCTGGTGATGGGAAAGGCCACCGGGATCTGCGCGGTGTTGATCCGGGGGATGAATCCGGTTCTGGGCCGCGGCTCCATTCGTGAGGACGTGGTACGCCCGGCCCAAGAGGACCTGTTCCGCTGACCGAAGGCTCCGGCGCTCAGGCCAGCGGGCGACCCATCCCTACGTAATCGAAGCCCACAGCCCGTACCGCCGCCGGGTCGAGCAGATTGCGGGTATCGACGATCCGGTGGCCCTTCATCACTTTGCGCACCTGCTCGAGGTCCATCTCGGTGAATTCCGGCCATTCCGTTGTCACCACGAGGACGTCGGCATCGCGGACAGCCTCCATGGCGTCCGATGCCGACTCCACCTCGATGGAATGGGCCTGGGGGTCGTAGGCGACGACTTCGGCTCCCTCGGCGATCAAGGACCGGGCCACCCGGAGCGCCGGCGACTCGCGCACGTCATCGGTGCCGGCCTTGAAGGCCAATCCCCACATGGCTATGCGCCGGCCCCGTAGACCGCCTCCGGCCGCCTGACGGATCTTCTCCACTACCCTCGCCCTCTGGTTGGCGTCTGCCTCGATCACCGACTTCAGCAGTTTGAAGTCGTAGCCGGCATCTTCGGCCAGGGCTATCAACGCCTCAGTGTCCTTGGGAAAGCAAGACCCTCCATAGCCGGGCCCGGGCTTGAGAAAGTGGGGGCCGATCCGATGGTCCCTGCCCATCCCGTCGATCACGTCGATGACGTCGGCGCCGACCGCCTCACACAGATTGGCGAGCGTGTTGACGAATGTGAGGCGCGCGGCCAGGTAGCTGTTGGAGGCGTACTTGATCATCTCTGCCGAGGTGGGATCGGTCACCACCGCAGCCGAGCCCACACCGTCGTAGAGCGACACGATGGCCGCGGCAACATCCGGATTGAAGGCGCCCACCACGATCCGGTCGGGCCGGAGGAAGTCGTCCACCGCCCGACCCTCGCGCAGGAACTCGGGGTGTGAGGCGATCTGGGCCGGGCTACCCAGGTTGGCGAGGCGCCGTGCGAAGCGCTTGACCGAGCCCGGGGGAACGGTCGACTTGACCACGAAGACGGCGTCTTCGGAGACCACCCCCGCCAGTTGGTCCAGCACCCCCTCCACATACTCGAGATCGGCGCGGCCATCGGGGTCCGGCGGGGTGGGCAGGCAAAGAAAGACAAGCCGGGCCGTCTCGGCAGCAACCACGTTGTCGGTGTGAAAGGTGAGCCGGCCGGAGGCGCGACCCTGGGTGAGGAGATCGCCCAGCCCCTCCTCGAAAATGGGCATCCTGCCTTCCTCCAGGGCCGCCACCCGCTCCAGCGACTTCTCGGCCAGGCGAACCCGGTGCCCCAGGTGAGCCAGGCCGGCGGCGGTGACCAGGCCTACATAGCCGGCTCCGATGACTGCTATCTCCATCTTCTGTTTCTCCTCGTTGAGGCCGGCCTCAAGAGACCGGCACCGCGTCCTCGCCCAGGATCACGATCGCATCCACCCCGGCCGGGAGCTGTCCGATCATCACATGTCCGAATCCGAGCTCGTCGACCAGATCGTCGGCGCCGGGATCGGGGGCGGCCACGACCACCTCGGTGGTGGTGACATGGTGGTCGGCATCGGCCACCCTCTTGACCACATAACCGGCCGATGTGAGTCGGTCCGCCCACGAGCCGGCGTTACCGGCCACCCCATTCCCGTTCAGCACGTCGACGGTCACGATACCGCCCGCCTCCGTCGTGTCCATAGGCTGTCCGGACCGGAAGGCAGCCACCATCGGATCGGCGGCGGGATGATCGATCAGTTGCACCGACGCCTTGCCCCGGGTGGCTCCGACGGTGGGAAGGGTGGCCGTCTCGATATCCGAGACACCGACGTCCCGCATGCTGAATGCGAGCCGGACGAGGGAGGAATCGGCCAGAGCTGAGTCGACCGTCATGTGGCGAGCCAGCGAGGCCACCACGGATCCGGTGTCTGCCAGGGTGGATGGCCGCTTGAGACGGCTGAGAATGGCGAGAACCAGCTGCTGCTGACGGGCGGTCCGCCCGATGTCGGAGGCGTCGACGCTCCGCCAGCTCCCGTCTCGCTGCTCCTGATAGTGGCGGCTGCGGGCGTAGGCGAGCGCCTGGAACCCGTTCAGCATCATGTCGCCGGCGGGAACGTCCAGCTTGGACTTGAGGTCACGGGCCGGATTGGAGAATCTCATCTCCACCCCACCCAGCTCGTCGACCAGGTCCTGGAATCCGGCGAAGTCGATCTCGACATAATGGTTGAGAGGTATATCGAAAGCCTGGCGCACGGTCTTGACCATCAAGGGAGCGTCGCCGTAGGCGTAGGCGGCGTTGATCTTGTTCTCGCCGTGGCCCTCGATGGGCACATAGGTGTCGCGGGGAATACTGAGCAGCGCCACCTTGCCTTCGCCCGGGTCGAGACGGGCGATCATGATCACATCACCACGGGCTCCGGCGAAGTCGCCGAAAACCGACTTGTCGACGCCGGCCCGGCTGTCGGTCCCGATCAGGAGAACGTAGAGAGGATCGGCTGAGTCGGCCGGCGCCGCCGCCAACTCCGACACCACGTCGTCACGGACGGCAGCGTTGTCCCGGAAAGCCTTGTCGGCACTGTGAATGGTCCACCAAACCCCGAACACGACCAGGTTGGCCAGAACCAGCGCCGAGATGACTGTGACCTTGAGCCATCTGGGCAGCCGACGGCGGACAGACGCGGAGGAAGGAGAGGAATGCCGGGACATGGCGTGGAACCCCACAACGTTATCACGCCGTAGCGCGGAGGAGCGAGCCACCTCCTGACCCTGCCGAGGTGCGGTCGCCCCGAACTCGGGCCCGAGAGGATCCGTCGGGTAACCTGGCGGCACCAGCAATCCGAGCGGAGGTCAGAAAGTGGCGGTCCTCGAACACGAGGGCACATACTCGATCATGTACGGGGCCTTCGGCTTTCCGGTAGGTGCGGGATACCGGCCGGGCTATCTGGCCCGCCCCGACAAGGCGGGTCGCTTTCCGGTGGTGATGATCGTTCCCGACATCGACGGCCTCACCTCCCACGAGAAGGACCTGTGCCGCCGCTTCGCCCGCCACGGCCTGGCCGCGGTCTCCCTGGAGCTGTACCGGGACAGGACGGGTGAACCTCTCGACGACTACGCCGCCCTATCCGACCGGAGGGCGGTCACCGACCTCGACGAGCTGCATGAGTTCCTGGTCAGCGATGACGTGGATTGGGCGCACGCCGACGCGGTCGGTTTGCTGGGACTGGACGTGGGCGGTCGCTTCGCCATGGCCCAGGCAGCCAATCGTGGCTGGGCCCGCTCGCTGGCGGTGTGCTACACGCCCCTGACCGGTGATGAGGAGCGAGAGATCCACGTGGTCGACCTACTGGATCACCTCGCCGTGCCCGTGATGGGAATCTACGCCGCCGAAGACGAGCTGATCGAGACGGGAACGGTGGACGAGGCGCAGCGGCGCAACGAGCCGGGCCAGTGGCTGCTGTACGAGGGTGCTCGCCATGGCTTCATGAACATCAACCGGGACGGCTACGACGCCGACGCTGCCGCCGATGCCGAAAGCCGGCTGATCCAGTTCTTCCTCCAGACCCTTCCTGCCGCCGCCGAGCTCGACCTGGGCTGAACATCCCGACTCTCACCGGGAGGGCCGTACGTGACGGACCGCACCCGAGGTGAGCACCATCTGGCCGGCTTCGGTCTCCACCACCAGGCCCCCGTTGTCGTCGACGTCCACCGCAACGCCCCTTCCGGCCGGCTCCCAGGTGATCTCCTGGCCGATGGTGCTGCAAGCCGCCCGGTAGCGCCGGCTGGGCCATTCCCCGGCCGGGCGCCCCATCATCTCCAGGAGCGCCTCGGCCCAACCCCTGGCCAGACTCGGGCCCAGATCGGGTCCCGGGTCGACACTCTCCAGAGCGGCTACTCCCGGCGGTGGGGCGGGCCAATACAGATTGACGCCCAGGCCCACCACCACGGAATCATCACCACCTTCGACCAGGATCCCGGCCACCTTGTCGCCTTCAAGGAGAACGTCATTGGGCCACTTCAGCGCGGTCCCTTCGCCCAGGGCATCGTGAGCCGCCACCCCTGCCACCAGGGGAATGAGGGGCCAGGCCCCGGTGGGCCAGACAGGACGGAGGGCCACCGAGGTCGCCACCGCCCGCGGCGCCGTCTCCCACTCCGAGCCCGAGCGCCCTCTTCCCATCGTCTGGCGGTGGGCGACTACGACCACGGGATCATCGACCAGATGCTGACGAGCCCAGTCCTGAGTGGACGGAGTCTCAGGGAGTACTGTCAACGAATATGGTGTAGCCACACTGTCTCCTGGCGAGTCCAAGGTATCTGATATGGAAACCGAAGCGCGTATCGAACAGCTCCGCAAGCTGCGGGATGAGGGCCTCAACGCCGGCAGCCAACGAGCCGTGGCTCGCCAGCACGAACAGGGCAAGATGACGGCCCGGGAGCGAATCGAGACCCTCTTGGACAAGGGCTCCTTCAATGAGCTGGACATGTTCGTGCGTCACCAGGCGCTCGGCTTCGGCATCGAGGAGAAACGACCTCTGGGGGACGCGGTGGTGACGGGTTACGGCACGGTCGACGGCCGGACCGTGTTCGTCTATGCAGAGGACTTCACGGTGTTCGGCGGGAGCCTCGGGGCGGCGGTGGCGGACAAGATCTGCAAACTCATGGACACGGCGATGGAGGTCGGCGCTCCCGTCGTTGGTCTGAAGGACTCGGGCGGTGCTCGCATTCAGGAGGGCGTTTCTTCCCTGGATGGCTACGGCCGCATCTTCGAACGCAACGTGCGCGCCTCGGGTGTGGTGCCCCAGATCTCGGTGATCATGGGCCCGTGTGCCGGTGGAGCGGTCTATTCGCCCGCCATGACCGACTTCGTCTTTCAGGTCGACAAGACCAGCCACATGTTCATCACCGGGCCCGACGTCATCCGCACAGTCACAGGCGAGGAGGTGTCCATGGAGGAGCTGGGCGGTGCCACGGCCCACGCCTCGACATCCGGCGTGACCCATTTCGTCTTCCCCACCGGGCGGGATGCCCTCGAGGCAGTGCGCTACCTGCTCTCGTTCCTGCCTCAGAACAACCTGGAGCTCCCGCCCTACTTCGCCACCGCCGATAGTCCGGATCGGATCGAGGACGCCCTCGACACCATCATCCCCGACGCCGCCAATCAGCCCTACGACATGGTCGAGGTGATCGAGATGGTGGTGGACGACGGGGAGTTCTTCGAGGTGCACGAGCGCTGGGCTCCCAACATCGTGGTTGGCTTCGCCCGCCTCGACGGCCACTCTGTGGGCGTGATCGCCAACCAGCCGGCGGCCCTGGCCGGCACCCTCGACATAACCGCCTCGGAGAAGGGGGCCCGCTTCGTTCGCTTCTGTGACGCCTTCAACATCCCGCTCCTGACCTTCGTCGACGTCCCCGGCTTCCTGCCCGGAGTGAGCCAGGAACACGGTGGAATCATCCGCCATGGCGCCAAGCTGCTCTTCGCTTACTGCGAAGCCACTGTGCCCAGGGTGACCATCATCACCCGCAAGGCCTATGGGGGCGCCTATCTGGTCATGAATGCCCGGGGCGTAGGGGCGGACCTGGTCTTCGCCTGGCCGTCGGCCGAGATCGCGGTGATGGGGGCCCAGGGGGCGGTCAACGTGATCTTCCGCCGCCAGCTCAAGGATTCCCCCGATCCCGAGGCGAGGCGTTCGGAGCTGATCGCCGACTACGAGAATCGCTTCAACAACCCCTATCGGGCCGCCGAGCTGGGGCTGGTGGACGACGTGATCGAGCCCCGCCAGACCCGGCCCAAGCTGATCAGGGCCATGCGGATGCTGCGTACCAAGCGTGACACCCTGCCCCAGAAGAAGCACGGGAACATTCCCCTGTGAAGGGGACAGCGGGGACGAGTGTGCCGACCCCTTCTAGCATTCGACTCTGCATGGACCCGGTCAACACCACATCCACAACCATCTCCCGGGTGGCGTGATGTTCCAGCGCCTGCTCATAGCCAACCGGGGAGAGATCGCGGTGCGGGTCATCAGAACCGCCAAGGACATGGGCCTGCACACCATCGCCGTCTACTCGGAGCTGGATCGTGACGCCCTCCACGTGGAGCTGGCGCACGAGGCCTGGAACATCGGGCCTCCTCCGGCCTCGGAGTCCTACCTCAACCAGGAGGCCCTGCTCAGAGTCGCCAAGGAGGCCGGGGCCGACGCCGTCCACCCCGGCTACGGCTTCCTGTCCGAAAATGCCTCCTTCGCCCGGGCGGTCGAGGAGGCAGGGCTGGTATGGGTGGGTCCGCCTGCCAGCGCCATCGAGCTGATGGGGGACAAGATCACCTCGCGCCGGACCGCCGAGGCGGAGGGTGTTCCGACGGTACCGGGGGTCACCGACCCGGTCGAAGACCCCGATGCCGTCGCCGCCCTGGCAGAACGGTTCGGCTATCCGGTGGCGATCAAGGCCGCCTACGGGGGCGGGGGAAAGGGTCTGCGTGTGGTCCGCTCGCCCGACGAGCTGCAGGCAGCCTTCGATGGGGCACGCAGGGAGGCAGACGCCTACTTCGGGAACCCCGAGGTCTACGTGGAGAAGTACCTGGAAAAGCCCCGGCACGTCGAAGCCCAGATCCTCTTCGACCGCCACGGCAACGGCGCGTTCCTGGGCGAGCGGGATTGCTCGGTGCAGAGGCGTCACCAGAAGCTGATCGAGGAGACGCCCTCCCCGGGATTCACCGAGGAGCAGCGCGCCTCCTTCGCCGAGGCGGCTCTCGCGGCAGGACGATCGTGCGGATACGTCAACGCCGGCACCGTCGAGTTCCTCCTGGACCAGAACGGCGACTTCTACTTCCTGGAGATGAACACCCGCCTCCAGGTCGAGCACACGGTCACCGAGATGGTCACCGGCCTCGACCTGGTGGAGTGGCAGCTGCGGGTCGCCGACGGTGAGAAGCTCGACCTGGGCCAGGTCCTCCCCCGGGGCCACGCCTTCGAGTTCAGGATCAACGCCGAGAACCCCTTCCAGAACTTCATGCCCACCCCCGGCCAGGTGGTGGAGTGGCGCGAGCCCTCGGGACCGGGCGTGCGGGTCGACGGCTGGATCGTCCCCCAGACCAGGGTGAGCCAGTACTACGACAACCTGATGGCCAAGCTGGTGGTCTGGGGGATCGATCGCGACCACGCCGTGGCCCGGGCCAGGCGGGCCCTGGAGGAGTTCGTGGTGCGGGGCGTCGACACCACCATTCCCGCCCATCTGGCGGTGCTCAACCACCCCGACTTCCTCTCCGGTGCTCACCACACCCGGTGGATGGAGGAGTCCGTCGACCTGGGAGAGGAGGCTCCCGACTCTCCGCCCGCCCTGCCCGGGGAGGAGGAGATGGACCAGCGATCAATGACCGTCGAGATCGGAGGGCGCCGTTTCGCGGTGACGTTCTGGGCGCCCCAGCCCTCGGCCGGTCCCGGCCAGGTGCGCCGGCGGCCTCCCAAGCTCAGGGCCTCCACCGAGGTTCGACCCAACGACGGCGTGGTGGCGGCCCCCATGCAGGGGACCATCGTCAAGATCCACGTCAAGGCCGGCGACAGCGTCGAGGTAGGCGACGCCATCTGCGTCTTGGAGGCGATGAAGATGGAGAACGAGGTCCGCTCGCCCGCCACCGGAGACGTGGTCGACCTGCGAGTCCAGCCGGGGGACACCGTGGCCAACGGCGCCGTCATCGCCATCATCAAGTAGTCGGGGACACGTGGCAGCTCCATCCGGATCCGCCGAGAAAGCCCTGAGACGAGCCCGGAAGGCGATACTCGGCACCATCGGCCCCGAGGGACGCCCCAACCTGGTCCCGATCGTGTTCGTGGTCCTGCCCGACGGCCGCCTGGTGAGTGCCGTCGATCAGAAGCCCAAGCGGACCCGGCGACTTCAGCGACTGGAGAACATCAGGGCCGACCCCCGGGTGACGCTCCTGGTGGACCACTATGCCGACGACTGGAGCGAGCTGTGGTGGGTCCGGGTAGACGCCACGGCCGAGGTGCACGACAGCGCCCCGCCCGATGCGCTCCGCCTGCTGGCCGACAAGTACGTCCAGTACGTGGAGGACCCGCCCTCCGGCCCGTGGATAGTGATGGAGTCGGTCGGCTTCCGCTCCTGGAGTGCCGATCCGGGCGGCTTGCAAAGGACGTGGCTGTGAGGTCCCCGGGGCGGTTCTACGACGGACGGCTCTACGCCATGACGATCGACCGGCTCCTGGCCGGGCTGCGAGAGGTGATTGCCAGGCGGATTCCCGTCCGGAGCAGGGTTCTGGACGCCTGCTGTGGCACCGGCGCCCTGGCGATTCACCTCGCCCGAGGGGGGAGGACGGTGGTCGGAATCGACATGTCGCCCCGGCATATCGCCTTTGCCCGCCGTGCCGCCGAATCGTTCGACGTGGAAGGCGGGTCGGTCCATTTCGAGGTGGGCGACGTCACCCATCTGGAAGTGACTCCGGAGGAGAGATACGACCTGGCGGTCGTCGTCCTGGCCCTTCACGAGATGGAAGCAGCCACCCGACGAGAGGCGGCAGAGGCGCTGGCGAGATGCGCCCGGCGGGTGATGTTCGTCGACTTCAGTGCTCCCATGCCGCGCAATTTCCAGGGGATGACGAACCGACTGGCCGAGGCCGCGGCCGGAATCCGCCACTACCGCGCCTTCCAGGACTTCACCAGGAGGGGCGGACTGCCTGCCCTGGTGGACGATGCGGATCTGGTGGTCGAGAGCCTCGAGGAGATCGGCTCGGGAAGCCTGTGCATCATCACCGCCGGCCAACCCTGAATCCGCCGACGACCCTCACTCGGCGGCGTCGGTGATCGCCTCCGACATCGACGGGTGCACCATCAGCGTCTCCACCAGCTGGGAAACGGTGAGGCGGGCGTTGACAGCCAGGGCAACGGCCGAGATCAGCTCCGATGCCCTGTGGCCCACGATCGTCCCCCCGAGGACCACTCCGGTGGCGGGATCGGAGATGACCTTGACGAAGCCGCGGGTGAAGCCCTGTAGCACGGCCCTGGCGTTGGCGGCGAAGGGGACCTTGGTGGTGCGGAGGCGTCGGCCCTCGGCCGCCGCACCAACCTCTTCCAGGCCCACCGATGCGATCTCCGGCTCGGTGAACACCGCCTGGGACACCCGCGTGTAGTCGATCGGCGTCACCGGTGTCCCCAGGGCATGCAGGGCGATCTTGCGCCCCTGCATCGCTGCCACCGAGGAGAGCGGCATCTGGCCCGTGCAATCCCCGGCGGCATAGACGTGGGGAAGGGAGGTGCGCTGGTACTCGTCCACGACCACATAGCCGTGGTCCGTTTCGATGCCGACCTCCTCCAGGCCGAGCGAATCGGTGAGCGGAACCGAGCCGATGGCGAGCAGGGCATGGGAGCCCCGCACCACCCTCCCGTCGTCGCAGCGAACCACCACCTCGTCTCCCTCACGTTCGATCGCCTCGGCCCGGGCCCCGATGACCAGCTTCACTCCTCGATCCAGGAAGTCCTCCTCCAGCACGGCCGCCACCTCCGGGTCACGGTGAGGGAGGATCTGCTGGCGGGACACGACCAGCGTCACCCGGGAGCCGAGTGACTGAAAGATGTGAACGAACTCCACACCGGTCACCCCCGAGCCGATCACGATCATGTGCTCGGGAACCCGGGGGAGGTCGTAGGCGTCACGCGTGGTGAGGATCCGTTCGCCGTCTATCTCGGCCCAGGGAGGGACGCGAGGCCCGGAACCAGTCGAGATCAGGGCTCGATCGAAAGTGACCCGGCGCTCGCCCTGATCGGTGGTGATGAGGGCGGTGTGGTCGTCGACCAGTCGTCCCTCGCCGTGTACCAACTCCACCGATTGCGACTCGAGCAGGTCGACCAGGTTGCGGTTGATGTCGCCGGTGATCACCTGGATGCGTCGGGCGAGACCGAGCGTGTCCACCGCCCCGGGGTCGGTGACCAGGCCCAGCTTGGCGGCATCGCGAATGACGGCGATCCGGACCGCCGAGGCGGTCATGGTCTTGGAGGCGATGCAATCCCACAGATGGGCCGCCCCACCCACGATGTCCTTCTCGACAACGGTGACGTTGGCTCCGCGGGCGGCGGCGGTGGTGGCGAAGGTAGTACCGGCCGGTCCTCCCCCGACGACGAGGAAACGCGGCTTGCGGGCATCAGGCTGGCTCACGCTTGAGGAGCGTACTCCCCCTTTGTGAACCAAAACTCGGCCGCCGGCCGAGTTTTGGTTCACAGACCAGGCCGATAGCGACCGAACACCCGCCGCAACGCATCGGATACTTCGCCCACGGTGGCCCCGGCCACCAGGGCCGTCTTCATCACCGGCAACAGGTTGTCTTCCCCCCTGGCCGTAGCCGTCACGGCCTCGAGATGCTCCTCCACGTCGCCACGCCGGCGGCGCCACTCCCCCACTCTCTCGATCTGTCCCTGCTCCAGCTCGGGATCGACCCGCAGCACCTCGATCGGCTCGTCGGGCCCGCTCTCGAAGCGGTTGACCCCGACCACCACCGATTCCCCCGTGGCCTGTCGACGGGCCTCGGCGTAGGCGGCGTCCTCGATCCCGCCCTGCATGAAGCCGGCCTCGATGGCGGCCACCGCTCCCCCCAGTTCCTCCACCTGGTCGAACAGGTCCTGGGCTGCCGCCTCCAGGTCGTCGGTGAGCGCCTCCATGAAGAAACTCCCCCCGAAAGGATCGACTGTGTCTGCAACCCCCGACTCGTACGCCAGGATCTGCTGGGTGCGGAGGGCGAGACGGGCCGACTCCTCGGTGGGCAGGCCGACCGCCTCGTCGTAGGAGTTGGTATGCAGCGACTGGGTACCTCCCAGGGCGGCGGCCAGGGCCTGCACCGTGGTGCGGACCACATTGTTGAGTGGCTGCTGGGCGGTCAGAGTCGAGCCGGCGGTCTGGGTATGGAACCGCATCGCCTGACTCCTGGGATCCTCCGTCCCGATCAGGTCGCGCATCAACCGGGCCCACATGCGACGGGCGGCGCGGAACTTGGCGATCTCCTCGAAGAAGTGGTTGTGCCCGTTCCAGAAGAACGACAGCCGGGGAGCGAACGACTCCACGGTCAGCCCCGTCTCGACCGCCGCCCGCACGTAGGCGATCCCGTTGGCGATGGTGAAGGCCAGCTCCTGGGCGGCCGTCGAACCGGCCTCGCGGATGTGATAGCCGGATATGGAGATGGTGTTCCAGTTGGGCACATGGCGG
The DNA here is from genome assembly GCA_963744905.1 of uncultured Acidimicrobiia bacterium. GTDB lineage: Bacteria > Actinomycetota > Acidimicrobiia > Spongiisociales > ZC4RG35 > DATFFO01. The sequence goes on from CAVUUV010000002.1 coordinate 39,933, forward strand.
GAGGCATAGGAGAAGAGGTCGGTGACGAGCCGCATGGATGGGGAGGGCGGATAGATGTAGGTGCCCCGGGCCACATACTCCTTGAGGATGTCGTTCTGCACCGTGCCCCGGATCGCCTCGGCGGCCACTCCCTGCTCCTCGGCGACGATCTCATAAAGCAGCAACAGGATGGCGGCGGTGGCGTTGATGGTCATCGAGGTGGACACCTCGCCCAGGGGAATGCCGTCGAACAGGCGACGCATGTCGTCGAGGGAGTCGATGGCCACGCCCACCTTGCCCACCTCACCCGCGGCCAGCTGGTGATCGGAGTCGAGGCCCATCTGGGTGGGAAGGTCGAAAGCAACCGAGAGGCCGGTCTGGCCGGCTTCGAGCAGCGCCTTGAAGCGAGCGTTGGTCTCCTCGGCGGTGCCGAACCCGGCGTACTGACGCATGGTCCACAGCCGCCCCCGGTACATGGTGGGGTAAGGGCCCCGGGTGAAGGGATAGGCTCCGGGAGCCCCGATTCCGGAGGGGTCGGGAGGACGGTCGTAAACGACGTCGATCTCGATGTCGCTGGTGGTTCTACTGGTTTCGGAAGGGGTCACGGTATCCTCTTGGGGACTCGGAGACATCGTATCCGCACCCTGCCCCGGAACCACATGGCTCCCCACGACGTTGGGTATCGCTCATGAGCAAGAAGGCTCTCATCCATCAGGTCGAAGCGCGCAAACGGCGCGGGCGCTGGTTCGGCGCCCTGGCCACGCTGCTCTCGATCGCCGTGCTGGCCAGCACCTGGATCGGCCTGTTCGGCTTCATGAGCGCAAATGCCGCCTTCGGAACCTTCGAACAGGTTCGGGACGACTGGGTGCCCAACGCCGAGGAGATGGAGCTGAGCCTCCCCGACCTGTCACGGGTATCGCGCATCTATGCCTCCAACGGCGAGCTGCTGGCCGAGCTCCACGACGGCCGCAACTCACAGCCCGTGCCCATCGACGAGGTGCCCGACACCGTCATCAACGCGGTGCTGGCGGCCGAGGACAAGGACTTCTACGAGCACGCCGGCATCGACTTCAAGGCCATCGCCTCGGCGGCCGCCGACTCGATCGGCGGGGATCTGCGAGGCGGTTCCACCATCACCCAGCAGGTGGTGAAGAAGGTCTTCGTCGGTGACGAGGTGTCACTGCGACGCAAGGTCACGGAGGCCTTCGTGTCGGCCGAGCTCGAACGGCGCTTCCCCAAGAGCCAGATCCTCGAGTACTACCTGAACTCGGTCTATTTCGGCGCCAGCGCCTACGGCGTCCAGGCCGCCGCCCAGGAGTTCTTCGGCAAGAAGCTCGATCAAGTCTCGGTGGCCGAGGCCGCCGCCATGGCGGTCTCGATTCGCAACCCCTCTTTCTACGACCCCCGCAAGCGTCCCGCCGAGGTGCTGAAGCGGCGTAACCAGATCATCGACATCATGGCCGAGAAGGAGTGGATCACCCCCGCCCAGGCCGAGTCTGCCAAACAGGAGCCGCTGGGAGTCATCCCCCACACCCCCTTCCGGGGCCCGGCCGATCACGTGGTGGCCGAGGTGAAGCGCCGGCTGCTCAACGACCCCGGGTTCGCCATGCTCGGGGACACGAATGAGGCCCGAAAGCGAGCCATCTTCGGATGCCCGGCCGACGACACCACCTGTGAGGGCGGCGGGGGCCTTCGCATCGAGACGTCGATCGACCTGGACTGGCAGCTCCAGGCGAACAAGATCCTGGAGGAATGGCTCCCCCTGCTCCCCGGCGACCAGAACCTGGAGGCCTGCAAGAAGCTCTTCCCCGACGAGGACCCCGATTTCCTGGAGGGTTATTCACAGAGCCACTCCTGTGCCCCGACCGGGGCATTGACCATGGTCGACAACCACACCGGGGCGGTGAAAGTGATGGCCAGCGGCCTCGACTTCTCCTTCACCCAGTTCGACCTGGCGGTGCAGGGCCGCCGCAACCCGGGATCGTCGTTCAAGCCGTTCGGGCTGGTGGCGGCGCTGGAGAGCGGGGTAACGCTCGGTAACCGTTATGACGCCCACAGCCCTCAGACCTTCGAGTGCCCCTACGTGTGCTCGGACAAGGGCAAGCAATGGACCGTGGGCGGCCACGGCATCGACGGGTTCATCACCCTCGACCAGGCCACGTACCAGTCGATCAACGTGGTCTACGCCCAGGTCGCCCTCGATCCCAAGGTGGGACCGGAGAAGATCGTCGAGGTGGCTCACAAGATGGGGATCCGCTCACCTCTCACCCCGGTTCCCTCCCTGGTGCTGGGAACCTCCGAGGTGTCGACGCTGGAGATGGCCTCGGCCTACACCAACTTCGCCACCCAGGGCCTGTGGGCCGAGCCCTATCTCATCTCCCGCATCGTCGACGCCAACGGCAACGTCGTCTACGAGCATGAGCCGCATCAGGAGCAGGTCATCGACCAGGGGGTGGCGGCGGCGGCCCTCCGACCCCTGCGCAAGGTGCCGACCTCGTCCGGTACCGCCCGAAGGGCCAACATCGGACGCCCCCAGGGTGGAAAGACCGGAACCCATCAGGACTACAAGGACGCCTGGTACGTCGGATTCACCCCGGAGTACTCGGCCGCCGTGTGGGTCGGCTACGAGGCCAAGCAACAGCCGCTCACCAACGTCCAGATCAACGGCCAGACCTACTCGAGGGTGTTCGGGGGTGATGTGCCGGCTCCGATCTGGGCCGAGTTCATGAATTATGTGCTCGACGGCGTCCCCGCCTCCGAGTTCCCGCCCGAGCCTCCGGGCATCGAGAAATACACGACACCGCCCAAGACAACGGTGCCACTGGTGGTGGGACTCGACGTCAATGCCGCCGAGGCCAAGCTCAAGAACGCCGAGCTCAACGTGACCGTCGAGCAGGTGCCGTCGGTCGAGCCCGAGGGCCAGGTCTTCGGACAGAGCCCCGATGCGGGTGCCACCGTGGACGTGGGTACCGCCGTGGCGATCAAGGTCTCGAATGGCGAGCCACCGGTGGGCAAGCTCCCCGACCTGACCGGGCTGACGATGGAGGGCGCCGCCGAGGCCCTGCGCCAGTTCGAGGCCGACACGGGTGTGCTGGTCAACCTGATTCAGGTCGACCAGCCGGTCGACAACCCCGACCTGATCGGAAAGATACTCTCCAGTGATCCCCAGCCCGGCGAGGAGGTGGCCTACGGCATCACGGTCCGGGTCGCGGTGGGTGTGGAGGCGAAGGACAAGGGGAACGGGAAAGGCAAGGGCGGTTAACCCACTCGCCAGATCGTCTGCGTCACACAGAGCGCGAAAAAATCTACTCCATCCCACTTGACGTTTGATAACGATACTTTGTAAAACAGAGCGTATGACGACCGCCGGCTCCGGGGAAACCAATGCTCGTCCTCCCGTCGGAGCCGCTTCCTCCCCGGAGTCGGCGGTTCGTCCCACCGCCCGGGTCCGGCCGTTGCTGCCGGTGCGGACCGAGCCCTCCACCGAGGGCTTCTCCCCGACCGATCCTTACGTCCGCAGGTTCTGGGTGGCGGCGATCGGTGCGGGAGCGGTAGCCGAGCTTCTACGGCTCATCCGCGTCGGAATCGACGGGCGGTCCGCTCCCCTGCCTCATTGGCTGCCCATCCTGATTCGTAGCGAGCTGGTGAAAGTCGAGCGGGATCATCTCGTGGTTCCCGGTCGTCTGCCGCCCGTGCCAAGAGCTCTGTCCCGGCGCTTTCCGCCCGGGTTGAGAGACCAGCACCGCCGGGCCCTCAAAGCCCGACGGCCGGGGTGAGCCCGCTCCGGGAAGCGATCAGGACCTGGTGATGAACCAGGCCACAGCGGCCATGGCTGTCACCTCGCCCACCGCGAAGCCCAGGGCCACCCGCAAGTCCGGGGTGCCGGTCCCCGCCAGCATCACCACCACGGCCACCACCAGACCCAGTGCCCACGCCGAAGCCAGAGCCCCGGTGCGGGCGTGTGCCACCAGGACCTGGCCGGCGATCTGGGCGGTAGAGGCAGCCATCACACCGGCCGCCGTCAGCATCGCCACCATCGCCGCCGGGCGAAACGGATCACTGAACAGAACCGCCACCACCCACGGTCCGACCAGCCATCCGACCAGACCCCCCAACACCGTCAGCAGCACCCCGGCAACCACCACCCGTCCGGCGATGCGACGCAGACCCCGATGATCACCCTCGCCGGCCATGGTGGTCAGGTAGGGAAGCACCCGCGACTGGAGGTTGTAGATCAGGGTCAGCGGCGCCCGGTAGAGGGTGAAGGTCACGAACACCACCGAAAACAGGCCCGGAGAACCGCCCAGCGCCACCACCGCCAGGGGGGCTCCCGCCAGCAACAGCTGTGACGCCGAGCTACCCCCGATGTAGGCGCCCAGGAATCGCCTCGCTCCGACCGGCGCCACACCTCCCACGGAGCGGTCGTGTCTCCAGAAACGCAACAACAGGCAGGCCGTCGGCGCAGCCACCATCGCCCAGACGAACGTGGAGGCGTCGAGGGCAACCGCCAGCAACACGAACCCCGCCAGGAGGCGGATCATCCCCTCGAAACCGAGCAGCCATCCCACGTCGGCAAAACGCCGATTCCCGGCCAGCACACCCTTGGCGGTGAAGAGTGTGGTGTAACCGACCATCATCAATGCCATCACGATGATGTACGTGGCGTTGCCCCCGAACAGCGGCGTTTCCAGTGTGAAACCGACGTACCCGATGGCCGCCGCCACGCCCAGGGCACCGACGGTGAGAACCGCTCGCAGGTCCTCACGGACCGCCCGGCCCCGGCTCGTCTCCCTCGTCACGTATTGCTCGAGGGGCACGAACAGGACCGAGGCGATGATGAACATGGCGGTCCAGATGGCGGCCACCGGTGCGAAGCCTTCGTCGCCCAGGGCCCGACCGCCCACCGCCTGGAACACGTAGGCGAGGACGGCGCCGGCCAATCCACCCAGAATCATGGTGGTGGTGCCCGGGGCGCGCAGACCCCGGGCCGGGCTGGTAGCCAGGGCTCCCGTCATCTGGCCCCGGCGCCGCTCAACACCGTCCAGATGCTCTTCCAGAGAATCTGGAGGTCGACGATCGGGGACATGTGCTGTATGTAGTAGAGGTCGTATGACAGCTTCTCGATCGTGTCGGCGGCATCATCGGCATATCTGTAGTTGACTTGAGCCCAGCCGGTGATTCCCGGCCGCACCAGATGGCGCAGGTCATAGAAGGGAATCCGCTTGCGGAATTGACGAACGAACGGGACCTGCTCGGCCCGGGGTCCCACCAGGGCCATGTTTCCCCGCAGCACGTTCCACATCTGCGGTATCTCGTCCAGGCGGGACCGGCGCAGAAACGACCCTCCCCGAATGAGCCGTTCGTCGTTCTCGACGGCGAAGCGCGGGCCCATGTCTTCGGCATCGAGTCGCATGGTGCGGAACTTGTACATGACGAACGGATCGCCACCCTTCCCGATGCGACGCTGGCGGAAGATGGCCGGGCCCGGAGACGACAGCTTGACGAAGAGCCCCACACCGGCCGCCAGGACAACCCAGAGCGGAAGAGTCAGAGCCGCCAGCGTGGTGTCGACCAGTCGCTTCCCCGGAAGCCAGGAGGCCGACTGGTTGAGAGGAGCGGAGATCTCCCATCCCTCAACCAGGTGAACCAGCGGCACCCGGCCCAGGTGCTCCTGGTAAACGGAGGTGAAGGCGCGGACCTCGAATCCCGCCAGATCACATGAGGCCACGAACTGGGCCACACGCTCGCTCAGCGGGGCCCGCAGATCGACCAGAAGCCCGATCCCGTGTTCCAGAGGTCGAAGCTCGTCCTCGCCCGACGGGTCGACGATCCCCACGATTTCGACGTGAGGACTGTCGGCCAGTTCGTCCACCAGGCCCTTTTCCGAGGTGATGGCCACGAAGCGTTCCGTCCAGGGGCGACGCCGACGGATCGACCGCTGTAACGCACCCAGCCCCAACCAGATGCCGAGGACGGTGGGGACGTAAGAACGGGAGTAGGGCGTCCTGAACAGGAACGATGAGGTTGCGGCTATGAGGAACGTGCCCAGAACGATCATCACCAACCGTCCGTAAGTGGGTCTGGGGACCCCGGGGCCGGACATCGACGAAGTCACCAGGGACATGATCAGCGCCCCCACCGCCATCGAGGCGAGGAGAGGAACGAGCGACTCAGTCCGGTTGACGACGGCCTGCCATGGGAGGGTCGAAAAGAGGATCAGTGAGCCCGCCGCCATGGCCACCGCCAGTGCCGCCAGGTCGCTGACCGTCATGGTGAGCAGGAACCGGGACCGCATCATCTGGATGCTAGAAGGTCGCAGGCCCATAGGGAGGCTGGGCCCGGCGGCCGGGTCGGATGCAAGCGTCGACGGCGGGCCATCCGCCCGCCCGGTCGATCGAGCTTCAGGCGCCCTCTGGGTGTTATCAGGTCTCCATCAGCCGAGAGAGTCGCCCGGCCATCGACTCGTGAGTGCCGCTGGGGGACGTCAGGCCGTTCTGCTTCGGGTACGGAGTCAGCGGGGACGTAACCCGAACGCCGTCACTGCGGACTACGGAGAACTCGCTCGTGTAGCTCTGGACCCAATCGGCATGAGTCAACCCTAGGAGCCTGTTGGATAATGCCGTTGCTCGGATTGGCGGCCAGGCGCGCCAGCCGCAAGGCCGAGGTTTCGCCACTCCTTGTGCCGGAATGGCGGGGCCGAGAACGCAGTGGGTGGTGATGCATGGTCGTCAAGATGGGTGACATGCATTGTTCAACGGGCTCCTAGGCATGAGCCGCCGAGGATTACCCCACACCTCTGCACCCGGTATGAGACTCCTCAGGGGCTCTGAAGACCCCGGAGTGAAAAAGGGGGGAACTGACCGACCACAGTGCGTGAGATTCGTCTAGTGTCAAAACCGGTTGGAACTCGTGGAGGATCTGGCAATGAGAAGGAGAAGCGAGTCATGAAACGAATGATGGTCGTACTTACGGTTCTGTCGACAGCCCTGGCACTGGCGGTGCCGGTGGGGGCGGTCGAGAAAGGAACACCACCTACCGGATCGGCGTCCAACCATGGCTATGTGTTGGTGACACTCCCTTCACCGCCCGCGGCCGCCTACGAGGGAGGCATCTCCGGGCTGGCACGCACCAGGCCCGAACGGGGCCACAAGCTCGATTTGAACAGCCCGGCGGTCGCCGCATACCGGCGTCATCTATCCGCCGAGCAAGCTGCCTTCATCGACGAGCTGGGTCGTAAGGCACCGGGGGTGGAAGTGGTGCGCCGGTACTCGCTGGTCTTCAACGGCCTGGCGCTCAAACTCAACGGCCACAGCATCAATGAGGTCGCCCGCGTGAGCGGTAGCTCCCACCTCGATTACTCGTCCCTCTACAAGCCGACGATGGATGTCAGCCCGGCCTTGATCGGGGCCGATCAGGTCTGGCCGTTGTTGGGAGGGCAGGCCGACGCCGGAGAAGGCATCAAGGTCGGCATCATCGATAGCGGAATCGACACCTCGAACCCCTTCCTGGACGACTCGGCTTACGCATCTGCTGACCAGATCGACCAGTGCCCCGACCAGGATCTCAATCCCGACACCGACAACACCAACAACAAAGTGATCGTGTGTCGGGTGTATGCCAGCGGCGTCGCCCCCGGCGCAGCGGGCGAGCACAAGGCCCTGGTCGTGGATCACGGGACCCATGTCGCCGGCACGGTGGCAGGCGACCCGGACACGACCGGCAAGGTCGTGGTGACACCGGACGACCCCGACACGACCGAGAACGAGGAAGTCTCGGTGCTGATCGACGGGCTGAGTGGCGTGGCCCCGAAAGCATGGCTGGGCAACTACAACGTGTTCCCCGGGTTCGGTGCCGGATTCGTGGCGTTCGGGGGCTCAGCGTTCTCCCACGACATCATCGCCGCACTCGAAGACGGCGTGGCCGACGGGATGGACGTACTCAACATGAGCCTCGGAGGAACCGTGCAGGGCCCCCACGACCCACTCGCTGAGGCAGTCAATGCCACAGTCGATGCCGGACTGGTGGTGGCGGTTGCCGCCGGCAACTCCGGCCCCGGCGACGCAACGGTCGAGTCCCCCGGCAACGCCGCCGGTGCTCTGACCGCGGGAGCGACCACCAACCCACACTTCGTGGGAATCCCGGTCACCGTCGGAACGGAAACCTTCGGTGCGGCCCTGGGCGACTTCGACAACTTCGACCCGGCCATCACCGCCGACTATGAGGTCACGGACCCGGCCAACGGATGCTCCGCCATCAGCACCGACCTGAGCGGCGAGATCGCTCTGATCGATCGAGGGGCCTGCTCGTTCACCACCAAGATACGAAACGCCGAGGACGCCGGAGCGATTGGCGTGTTGGTGGCCAACAACGTGGCCGGCGACCCGACCGCGATGGGCCATGACGGAACGGATCCGTTCCCGACCATCCCGGCCGCGATGGTATCCAAGGACGACGGTGCCGCCATGAAGCCATCGGGGACGGCGACGGTCGACGGTACCAACCCGACCGAGTTCATCACCGACAACGCCGACATCATGGCCGGCTTCTCATCCCGCGGGCCCACCCCGTTCGACTACCTGATCAAGCCGGACGTGACGGCCCCGGGTGTGAACGTTCTGTCGAGCGTGTTCGGCGATGAGTTCGCCTTCTTCCAGGGGACCAGCATGGCCACACCGCACCTGGCCGGGAGCGCGGCCTTGCTGCTGGACCTGCATCCCGGATGGTCACCGGCGGACGTCAAGTCGGCCCTGGTCAACACGGCCGAGCGGGTGGTGACCGACTCCGCCACCGGAACCACCGACCCCGGCGTTCTGGCCCGGGGCGGAGGCAGGATCAACCTGGAATTCGCCAACGAGATCCCGGTGACCCTCGATCCGGCCAGCGTGAGCTTCGGGCTCTGGCAGGGCAACAAGCCGGTTACGGCCACTACGGATGTGACCGCCACGAACGTCAGCGACTCGTCCCAGACCTGTGAGGTGAGTGTTACGGGGTCGGACATCGTGACGGCGTCTCCTTCGAGCTTCACGGTCGGGGCCGATGAAACCGCCACGGTCAGCGTCGCCCTCGACGCCGGCAGGTCACCGCAGACACCCGGTGGTGACTACAGCGGCGACATCGTCATCGACTGCACGGGCGGTTCCCTCCAGGCTCCCTGGTGGGTCCGCATAGATCGGCTGGCCAAGCCGTAGCCGGGCAAGTCGCCGATTCGAAACGGCCGGGCCCCCGGGGGGCCCGGCCGTTCTAATGAAGGGGACCCAGGGAGGACGCTGCCGGCGAGCGCGTCGGAAGTGGGTCAGATGCCGAGCCCCGTCCCGGTGGCGAGGACCCGGATCAAGAAGACCGTGGCCAGGCCGGTCAAGACCGCCAGATACGAGAGACCGGTCGCCGCCATGACTCCCGAGTAGGCCGGGTAACGCAGCGCACCCACCACGGCCGCCATCAAACCGGCGGTGGTCAGGGCCAGAATCACCACCACCCAGGCCATGAAACCACCTCGAGGCAATCCCACGATCGCCGCCACCAGACCCGAGTCCACCACGACTCCTGCCAGGCCTACCACCGCCAGCACTCGCAAAACCGAGCGGGGAAGGGTGGGATCGACCAGATACCAGTGACCGAGGAGCATCTCGCCTGTTATCCCGCCCAGGGCGAGGGCGGCGGAAACCGCCAGGATCGGGCCACCCAGCTGGGCGGCGGCGCCCAGGAATCCGAGCCCAGACAGGCCGAGCAGGATCCCGGCGCCGATACGGTTGGCTTTGACCACCAGCGCTGCCAAGAGGCCGGCAAGGGCCGCTGCCGCCACCAGAAATGAGCCCCCGAAGGCGGGCCACACACCGATCAGGATCACCACGGCGCCCGTCAGCCAGGTGAAGCCCACCCCCACGGTTGCCCGGTAGGTAACTACTGCCCCGGCCGCGGCCACACCTGCGGCCCAGGCGAGAAGCACGAAAAGAGGGTCGGATAGGAGAGTTGGATCAGGATTCACGGCGGAGCGGGCGCCGGGTAAGAGAATGTGACCGGGCACCGGCCACGGCATCATACTGGGCGTCATGTCGCCTCCCCCACCCGACCGCCGTGTCTCGGTGATCATCCCGGCCCGCGCTGCTGCCGCCGCGGTGCAACACGCGGTCAGATCCGCTCTGGACCAGACCGACCCGGCGGTGGACGAGGTGGTGGTGGCAGCAGCCGACGCCGCCACGGCCCGGGCCGCGGCGTCTGTGACCGATCCGCGGGTGCGGGTGATCGACAACCCCGAGGGGTCGACCCCGGCGGGGCTGAATCTGGCCCTCGACGCCACATCCGGGTCGTTCGTGGTCCGCTGTGATGCCCATGCCGTCCTCCCGCCCGGCTACGTGCAGATGGCTCTCGAGACACTCGAGAATCCGACCGTGGTCAACGTGGGGGGTCGTCAGGTGCCGAGGGGAGAGGGAACCTTCGAACGGGCCGTGGCGATGGCGATGAGTTCTCCGCTCGGCTCGGGCGATGCCCGCTACCGAATCGGGGGACCACCCGGACCCGTGGACACCGTGTATCTGGGGGTGTTCAGAAGATCGGCTCTAGAGGCTGTGGGTGGCTTCGATCGAACCCTGGAACGCAACCAGGACTACGAGCTCAACTGGCGTCTTCGTGAAGCGGGGGGCCTGGTCTGGTTCGACCCCCGTCTGGAGGTCGAGTACCGGCCCCGGGCCACGCCTTCGGGCCTGTGGCGGCAGTTCTTCGAATACGGCCGCTGGAAGCGGGTGGTGCTGCGTCGACACCCCGGCTCCTTGCGCCTGCGTCAACTGGCCTCACCGGCTCTGGTGGCAGGCCTGTGCCTCTCCGCCGTGCTCCTGGCCACCCGCCATCGGTCCGGGCTGGTGGTGCCTGCCGTTTATGCGGCCGTCACGGGTGGGGCGGGAGCCTACGACTTGCTGAAGACGGGTGACGTCGCCGCCACCCTCGAGCCCCTGGCCCTGTGGGCCATGCACCTGGCCTGGGGATCCGGCTTCATCGCCGGGCCGCCTCCCGGTAGGCGCTGAGCGCCTCCTGGGCAGGCCAGGCGAAGCGTTCCCGCACCCCGCCAGCCTCCTCCTGGGCGCGGGCCCGCAGACCGGGGTCATGGACAACCCCGGCCCCGGCCCGGCGCCAGGCGGTGGGATCGCCGGCGGCCACGAAGAGCGTCCCGCCCAGGCCCTGGGTCACGGCCCGGGTACCGGGGAGGTCGGAAGCAACCACCGCCATCCCGAGCGCCAGATACTCGAGGACCTTGGTGGGCAGCGAGTCGTGATAGTTGGGCACGTCCAGAAGGGGCGACAGCCCGGCCAGGGCCGGGCCGATGCGGGCCATCGCCTCCGAATGAGGCAGCGGGCCGGTCAGGGTCAAGTCCACACCGTCCTCGGCGGCCCGGGCCAGGAGATCCTCCTCCAGTTCCGCTGGTGCGATCCGACCGATCATCACCAGGGCGCATCCCGCCCCGGCCGCCGCCTCGATGGCGAGAAATGCGCCCCTCTGTCTGGTGATGTCGCCCACGTAGGCGAGGAACGGCTCCGGGGAGGCCGGAACCGGCGCGGGCAGGTCGGGTGAGGAGAGGTAGTTCTCGATCACCGGGTGGGGACGAGCGAAGAGACGCAGATACCCCGACTCGGCCAGCGTGATCGACATCATCCTCTCGGCCAGCCTCAAAGCCCGTAGGGAAAGCCACGAAACGGGGCCCCGAAGCCAGGGAGGGAGCCAATCCTTGTGCCGGAGCTGGGCAGGAAGGTCTTCGTGCAGGTCGAACAGGCTGGCCCGGCCCAGCAGAGCCCGAAACATGGCGGCCGGCAACAGTTCCGGATCGTGTATCGCCACCAGGTCCCATCGCTTCATCTGCATCAGGCGGGCCGCGGATATCCACCGCCCCGAACGACCTCCATGCAGGGGTACCCAGGTCAGGCCGCGCCGATCGCTGGGACCGGGTGGCCGGGTGGCGTAGGTGACATCCCACTCCGCGGTGAGAGTGCGGATCAGCTTGGTCCTGATGCGGGCGTCGTCCGGCTGGTGGACAGTGGTGACCACCAACAGCCGGGGTCGGCTCACAATGGAGTCACGTTGGAGGCGGACAAACCCCGGCGTCGGTACACGCCCCGGGTGTCGAATACCTCCCCCACCTGGGCGGCGACCGCCTCGTAATCGACGGAGATGTGATCCGTCAGCACCACGGCGAGGGGAAAGCGAGACAGGTCGGCCTCCGGATCGACCGGCTCCAGGCCATGGCGGCGGATGCCTTCAACCCCGACCACCGGATCGAGCACCGAGACATGCGCTCCCCGGCCCATCAGCTCTCGAATCACCAGGAGCGAGGCCGACTCGCGGTCATCGGCGATATCTGGCTTGTAGGCGATGCCGATGGCCAGAATCTCGGTGCCGTAAACCGGCCGACCCTGGCTGTTGAGGATGTCGGCGATCCGGGCGGCGGTGTAGGCCGGCATCCGCGTGTTGACCTGTTCGGCAGTGTCGATGAACCGGGTGGCAAAGTTGGCCTCTCGTGCCCGCCAGGCCAGGTATTGCGGGTCGAGGGGGATGCAATGGCCTCCCACCCCGGGTCCCGGGTAGAAGGGCTGGAACCCGAACGGCTTCGTGGCGGCGGCGTCGACCACTTCCCAGATGTCGATGTCGAGTTCGTGGGCGAGCTGGGCCATCTCGTTGATCAGCCCGATATTCACTGCCCGGTATGTGTTCTCGAGAAGCTTGGCCATCTCGGCGGCCCGGGCCGAAGAGACCAGATGAACGCTGGGTACCAGGCGTTGGTAAGCGGCCTGGGCCACGTGACCGGAGAGCTCCGTGACACCTCCCACCACCTTGGGTATGTCACCTGTCTTCATAGGATCGCCGGGCGAGACGCGTTCAGGCGAGAAGGAGACGTAGACGTCCTCGTCCAGGACCAGCCCGGCCTGCTCGACCGCCGGGACCAGGATGTCCTCGGTGCTGCCCGGGTAGGTGGTGGACTCCAGCGAAATCAGCTGGCCGGGCCGGACAACTGCGGCGACGGTGGCGGCGGCAGATTCGATGAACGACAGGTCGGGCTGGCGATTGCGGCCCAGAGGGGAGGGCACGCAGATGAATATGGCATCGGCCTCTCCCAGTCCGGAGGCATCGTCGGTGAAGGTGGCTCCGGCGGCGATGGCCTCCTTCAGCTCTTCGTCGGACACGTCGCCAACGTGGGAGACCCCGCCGGAGAGCTGTTCGACCCGGCTCGACGACACGTCGAAGCCGATCACCTTCAGGCCCTGACGGGAGGCGGTCACGGCCAGGGGCAGGCCCACATATCCCAGCCCGATCACGCCGGCCGTCCACGGCTGGCTGGAGAAGCGCTCAATGGGGGAACTCACATCAAACCTCGAAATCTACGGCTGGGAACCCGCCGAATGCTACCGGAAGGCCCCCTGCCACACCCAGCCTGTGTTTGCCCAAACGGTCCTCGCACATACCAGGGCTTGAGACCTGGTCTCAGGGACCAAGCGCCAGACTCGAATGCTGTAAAGACACCTGGAGACACCGCGGGTCGCGATCGTGATCAACCATCACCGATCCGAAGTCTCTCTATTCGGTTCTTGTGGACGGCGTAAATGAAGGGCCCCGGCTCCTGACAAGCCAATGTGATGCGAGAGAGGTTGCGAAGAAACCTCGCGGCCATCTCTTCGCCATCGAGGCTCTGACTGGACAAGCAGAAGCAACGAACCTGATGCGCCTTCACTGCCGCGCGTTCGGCGGGCTTGTATCGGATCCTTGTGTCTTTCATGAACACAACCAAACCGTTTCTGCCTGCGAGCTCCAGCCAGTCTTCGTCAGCCACCCGCTCGTCTTGTGGGATGCCGAAGTGCTCTGAGAGCGTTATTAAGCGAAGGCCGGCTGCGCGCAATCGAGATGGAACCTTGACGACCGAGGCTTCGGTCGAGGAAGAGCTCAGGCAGCCCGGCGGGATGCGACACGGACGACGTCTTCGAGGTGGTTCAACGGCACGCCGTATTCATTGGAAAGCTCATCCAGTGACTCTCCCGCCCAGAACCTCTGGAGGACGTCGTCCACCCGGGATCCGCCTCGTTCGAAAATCGGAGCCCCGAAGGAGCGGGTCGGATCCACCACGACCTCCGCCCTCCGGTACGCGGGAACGTGAATCAAGGCCGCATAGCCGTCAGGCCCGTACTCAATGCGGCGAAGATACTCCTGTATCGCATCGGTGAAGACTCGCTGGCCGCTCCGAACCACGACCAATTCGAGAGCCGCACGGCCCTCCTGGTGTTCGGAATGCGCCTCGGCAAAGTCGTACAACAGTTCCGCCCCGTCTGTGTAGAGACTCTTCGAGGCCAGGGCGTGCTCGAGGCCGAGGCCCGTCTCGAGGGCTCCCAAAGCAGGTCGGATTCGTTGCATCGGAACACCACTACGCCGAACGGCCGCCAGCACCGTGACCTCTGTGAGACCGACGAAGGGAATCGAGGGCCGGCGTGGGCCGTTTGGTTCGAGGTAAGTGACAATCGGATCACCTACTACATCTGGACGATCCGGAAACCGGCGTACATAGCCCTGTGCCCAGGTCGTCAGCGTCGAAGCAGGAACGTCGACGATCCGCGCTGCCTCGGCGATCGTGTATAGCGGGATTTCGAATCGGAGACGGTTCTTGGCGTAGGTCATTGAACTCCTCTAAGACATTCAACCATCGGCGTGGGGCCAATTCGCTGATTCTGGCGCTTAATCAGCCCTACTCCCACGGACGGCTGAGCAAACCGGCGCTCGAGGCGTTAGGGTGCCATCTCAGAGTGGGGTCGAGCGCTTGGATCGCAGGCGGGAGTTCGCCCTGCCACTGAAAGAGGCGGGTTGAACCGTCTTGATGGAGAAAGAGGAGGAAACTCTTGCGAGTCAAGAAGCATTCGGGAATCGTCATTGGGAATCATCATTGGAATGCTGGCGTCATTGATGCCGGTATCGCTGGTAGCCCAGGCCGACGTGACGGCTACATACACGACGTCCAGGGATCCGGTTCGTCCACCCCCATGTACGGGGACACGGTCACCATCTCCGGCGTCGTGGTGGGTGACTTCCAGGGGAACGCATTCGCCGGCGACCAACTGGGCGGCTTCTACGTCCAGGAGGAACCGGCCGACTGGGATGCGGACCCCGCCACCTCGGAGGGCATCTTCGTCTACGCGCCGTACGCACCGGACGTGGCAGTGGGTGATCTGGTCGAGGTGACTGGCCGCGCCGGTGAATACAGCGGCCAGACCCAGATCAGTGGGTCCGTGACCGTCACCAAGGACGGGCACGGCACCCGAAGCGGTGGTCACTACTCCTATCACCTTGCCCATGGACACCCCCTCCAGCTTCGAGCGCTATGAGGGCATGTCGGTTACCTTCGACCAGGACCTCTACATCTCCGAGTTCTTCAACTTCGACCGGTTCGGTGAAATCGTCCTCTCGACCGATCGCCAGTACCAGCCCACCCAGGTGGCGGAACCGGGTTCGGCGGCGGCGGAGGCCATGGCCGAGGCCAACTCGCTGTCGCGCATCACGCTCGATGACGGCCGCAACAGCTCAGAACCCGGATCCGGCTATCCACCCCAACGGTGAGGAATTCACCCTCACCAACACGTTTCGGGGGGGCGACATCCTCCGCAGCGTGACCGGGGTCATGGGCCAGGGGTTCGGCCTGTACCGAATCCAGCCCACGCAGGGCGCCACGTACGTGAACGAAAACCCACGGCCGACCTCGCCCGACCAGGTTGGCGGAGAGGTGAAGGTCGCCTCATTCAACGTACTGAACTTCTTCACTTCGATCGATGACGGATCGGACGACTGTGGGCCCACCGGCAACCTGGAGTGCCGGGGCGCCGACAACGCGACCGAGTTGGAGCGCCAGATAAAGAAGCTGGTGGCCGGCATCATCGCCCTGGATGCAGATGTGGTCGGGTTGGAGGAGGTCGAGAACGACATCCGCAGCGACGACGGCAGCCGTGCCCACGATGCCATCCTCACCCTGGTGGAGCGACTGAACGCGGTGGCGGGAATGGGGACCTGGGCCTGGGTGGGTGAGACCAACCACTACAACGACTACCCGATCCGCAACGAGATCATCTACAGGCCTGCCAAGGTCACACCGGTCGGTCCGCCGATTGCCCTGGCCGACCCGGCCTTCGATGCAACCCGACCGGGCGACATCGAGCCCATCGGCCGTCCACCACTGGCCCAGACCTTCCGGGCTGCCTCCACCTCGTCTCGACGGAGCGACCAGCGGCCATTCACGGTCGTCGTCAACCACTTCAAGTCGAAGGGTTCCTCCTGTGCCAGCATCGGCGATCCCGACACCGGCGACGGACAGGCAAACTGCAACCTGACCCGGGTGGCACAGGCCGAAGCCCTACTGGGCTTCGTCGACACCTTGCAGGATGACAGCAGCGGTGTGGTCGTCGTCGGCGACCTGAACAGCTACACGCACGAGGACCCCATCCAGACTCTCGAAGACGGGGGCCTGACCGACGTGATCGGTTTGTTCGGCGGAGACCGGGCCTACTCCTACGTCTTCGACGGGCAGTTGGGGCGGCTGGATCAGGCTCTGGTGACCAGATCCCTCCTCTCACGGGTCGCAGGCATGACGATCTTCCACATCAACGCCGATGAGCCCGACATCCTGGACTACGACACCTCGTTCAAGCGGCCGGCGCAGGACGCTCTCTATGAGCCCCTCCCCTACCGGGTCTCCGACCACGACCCGGTGGTAGTCGGCCTGGACTTCCGCCAGACGGAGGTTCGGGGACAGAGGTGAAAGCGTGAGCCGGGGGTGGCGAATCCGTCAACCCCCGGCGGCACGCAACGCTCTGGCCAGGAACGAGGCCATCTGCTCCCGGGTGACCGGTTCGTTGGGACAGAACCTGGTGTTGTCGGGTGGGTTGCAGCCCTTGGTGACACCCGCCACAGCCAGACGGTCGATGTCGGACTCGAATACCGAGCCGTCGTCATCGGTGAATAGGTCCCCGTCGCCGGGATCCGTGTAACCGAAGGCACGGACCAGGAACGCCGCCATCTCACCCCGGGTCACGCTCCGGCCCGGGCAGTAGAGCGTGTTGTCGGGCGGGTTGCAACCCTTGGTGATGCCGGCTTCGGCAAGGGCATTGATGTCGCCCTCGTGCACCGAGCCGCTGTCGTCGGTGAAGTGGTCGGTCTCGGCCGCCGGAAGGCCAAGGGCCCGCACCAGGAATGAAGCCATCTGCTGGCGGGTCACGGGATCGTCGGACAGAACAGCGTGTTGTCGGGCGGGTTGCAGCCCTTGGTGATGCCTTTGTCGGCGATGTAGTTGATGTTGTCGAAATGGACCGAGTCGCCGATATCAACGAACGGGCTCGGCGCCATCACCTTTGTGATGTAGGGGGACACCTTGTAGCCCAGCCTGCCGAGAACGTGGTACAGCCATACGGCGGGCATATCCGCCGACTGCAGCTCACCACCTAAGAGACCTGCGAAGCGGATCGTTGCGGCGGGGGGCTGACTAATCACCTTGGAGCCCGTAACCTGGTCCCAGCAGTAGCCCTCCTCGCATAGCTTCGCCCGGAGTGTCGCCTCGGGCAGCACCCGCTCCCAAACGGCGAGGCCATTTATCGACGGATCGGCCCCCCAGTGGTCGTCAACTGACTTCAGGTAAGGCTGTGGATTGCCGCCGAACACGTCCTCTACGTTCTCGGTTACTCCCCCGGTAGATGAGGAGTAGTAGGTCCACAGTGCCTTATCGCCCAGTGCCTCGTGAGTCACTACCTCTCCGGCGGTCGTCTTAACAGCCTCGTGCCAATCGCCCTTCAGGTCATATGCCCTCGATATTAGGTGTAGTTCTGGCCGCTCCGAACCACGACCAATTCGAGAGCCGCACGGCTCTCCTGGTGTCGGAATGCGCTCGGCAAAGTCGTACAACAGTTCGCCCGTCTGTGTAGAGACTCTTCGAGGCTAGGGCGTGCTCGAGGCTGAGGCCCGTCTCGAGGGCTCTCAAAGCAGGTCGGATTCGTTGCATCGGAACACCACTACGCCGAACGGCCGCCAGCACCGTGACCTCTGTGAGACCGACGAAGGGAATCGAGGGCCGGCGTGGGCCGTTTGGTTCGAGGTAAGTGACAATCGGATCACCTACTACATCTGGACGATCCGGAAACCGGCGTACATAGCCCTGTGCCCAGGTCGTCAGCGTCGAAGCAGGAACGTCGACGATCCGCGCTGCCTCGGCGATCGTGTATAGCGGGATTTCGAATCGGAGACGGTTCTTGGCGTAGGTCATTGAACTCCTCTAAGACATTCAACCATCGGCGTGGGGCCAATTCGCTGATTCTGGCGCTTAATCAGCCCTACTCCCACGGACGGCTGAGCAAACCGGCGTTGGAGGCGTTAGGGTGCCGTCTCAGAGTGGGGTCGAGCGCTTGGATCGCAAGGCGGGAGTTCGCCCTGCCACTGAGAGAGGCGGGTCGAACCGTCCTGATGGAGAAAGAGGAGGAAACTCTTGCGAGTCAAGAAGCATTCGGGAATCGGTTTGGGAATCGTGATGGGGATGCTGGCTTCACTGATGCCGGTATCTCTCGTAGCCCAGGCCGACGTGACGGCTATACACGACATCCAGGGTTCCGGTTCCGCCACCCCCATGTACGGGGACACGGTCACCGTCTCCGGCGTCGTGGTGGGCGACTTCCAGGGGAACGCATTCGCCGGCGACCAACTGAGCGGCTTCTACGTCCAGGAGGAACCGGCCGACTGGGATGCGGACCCCGCCACCTCGGAGGGCATCTTCGTCTACGCACCGTACGCACCGGACGTGGCAGTGGGTGATCTGGTCGAGGTGACTGGCCGCGCCGGTGAATACAGCGGCCAGACCCAGATCAGTGGATACGTGACCGTCACCAAGACGGGCACGGCAGTCGAAGCGGTGGTCACTACTCCTGTCACCTTGCCCATGGACACCCCCGCCAGCTTCGAGCGCTACGAGGGCATGTCTGTGACCTTCGACCAGGACCTCTACATCTCCGAGTTCTTCAACTTCGACCGGTTCGGTGAAATCGTCCTCTCGACCGATCGCCAGTACCAGCCCACCCAGGTGGCGGAACCGGGTTCTGCCGAGGCCGAGGCCATCGCCCAGGCAAACTCACTGTCACGCATCACGCTCGATGACGGCCGCAACAGTCAGAACCCGGATCCGGCCATCCATCCCAACGGTGAGGAATTCACCCTCACCAACACGTTTCGGGGGGGCGACATCCTCCGCAGCGTGACCGGGGTCATGGGTCAGGGGTTCGGCCTGTATCGAATCCAGCCCACCCAGGGCGCCACCTACGTGAATGCCAACCCACGACCGACCTCGCCCGACCCGGTGGGCGGAGAGGTGAAGGTGGCCTCATTCAACGTACTGAACTTCTTCACATCGATCGATGACGGATCGGACGACTGTGGGCCCACCGGCAACCTGGAGTGCCGGGGCGCCGACAACGCGACCGAGTTGGAGCGCCAGATGAAGAAGCTGGTGGCCGGCATCATCGCCCTGGATGCAGATGTGGTCGGGTTGGAGGAGGTCGAGAACGACATCCGCAGCGACGACGGCAGCCGTGCCCACGACGCCATCCTCACCCTCGTCGAGCGACTGAACGCGGTGGCGGGAACGGGGACCTGGGCCTGGGTGGGTGAGACCAACCATTACAACGACTACCCGATCCGCAACGAGATCATCTACCGGCCCGACAAGGTGACCCCGGTCGGTCCGCCGATTGCCCTGGCCGACCCGGCCTTCGATGCAACCCGACCGGGCGATATCGAACCGGTCGGCCGTCCACCACTGGCCCAGACCTTCCGGGCTGCCTCCACTTCGTCTCGACGGAGCGACCAGCGGCCATTCACGGTCGTCGTCAACCACTTCAAGTCGAAGGGTTCCTCCTGTGCCAGCATCGGCGATCCCGACACGGGCGACGGACAGGCGAACTGCAACCTGACCCGGGTGGCACAGGCCGAGGCCCTGCTGGGCTTCGTCGACACCTTGCAGGATGACAGCAGCGGCGTGTTGGTCGTCGGCGACCTGAACAGCTACACGCACGAGGACCCCATCCAGACTCTCGAAGACGGGGGCCTGACCGACGTGATCGGTTTATTCGGCGGAGACCAGGCCTACTCCTACGTCTTCGACGGTCAGCTGGGACGGCTGGATCAGGCTCTGGTGACCAGATCCCTCCTCTCACGGGTCGCAGGCATGACGATCTTCCACATCAACGCCGATGAGCCCGACATCCTGGACTACGACACCTCGTTCAAGCGGCCGGCGCAGGACGCTCTCTATGAGCCCCTCCCCTACCGAGTCTCCGACCACGACCCGGTGGTAATCGGCCTGGAGTTCCGCCAGACGGAGGTTCGGGGACAGAGGTGAAAGCGTGAGCCGGGGGTGGCGAATCCGTCAGCCCCCGGCGGCACGCAACGCTCTGGCCAGGAACGAGGCCATCTGCTCGCGGGTCACCGGTTCGTTGGGGCAGAACCTGGTGTTGTCGGGCGGGTTGCATCCCTTGGTGACACCCGCCACGGCCAGACGATCGATGTCGGACTCGAATACAGAACCGTCGTCGTCGGTGAACAGGTCCCCGTCGCCGGGATCCGTGTAACCGAAAGCACGGACCAGGAACGCCGCCATCTCACCCCGGGTCACGCTCCGGCCCGGGCAGTAGAGCGTGTTGTCGGGCGGGTTGCAACCCTTGGTGATGCCGGCTTCGGCCAGGGCATTGATGTCGCCCTCGTGCACCGAGCCGCTGTCGTCGGTGAAGTGGTCGGTCTCGGCCGCCGGAAGGCCCAGGGCCCGCACCAGGAATGAAGCCATCTGCTGGCGGGTCACGGGATCTGTCGGACAGAACAGCGTGTTGTCGGGCGGGTTGCAGCCTTTGGTGATGCCGGCTCGCCAAATGTAGGCGATGTTGTCGTAATGAACCGATCCGGCGATGTCGGTGAAGGGAGGCGGTGGCGGACCTTCCTGGGTGACGCCGGCGACATAAGGTGATCTGAGTCCGAAAGCCGACCGTAGTTGTGCTCCAGACTTATCGGCGGTGACCGGGTTTCCCCCATCCACGAGCCTTCGAAGTGGATCATCGCACCCGGCGGTCCCGCCACTTGTTTGGCGCTGCGAACCTCATCCCACCCCAGCCATGCAGCCACGGCCGGATTTCGTGACGTCCTTCGACCAGGTGGCATATGGATTGTGAACCCGATCGTCCACCGCCCAGTGGTCATCCACGGACTTGAGGTAGGGCTGCGGCCCTCCGGTGAACACATCCTCCACGTTCTCCGTCGATCCACCGGTCGACGACGAGTAGTAGGTAGCCAGCACGGAGTTACCGCCATTCACCTCGGGATGGGTCGCCACCATTCGTTCCGTGTCACCGACTGCCTGATGCCACTTGCCGGACAAATCGGCGCTCTCGACCCACCAGGCGTCGTAGTTCTGGTCGGCAGTGGTGCGCCGTATGTGGCAGCCACAGTCTGCCAGCAACTTGCTTCCGTCCTGTCCCCCGCGGGCTACCGCCACGCGGATGGCATAGGAGCGGGCGGCTACGACCTGCGCTTTCAGGGCCTCGATGGGCCAGCCGAGAGGCATCTCACCCAATCCCAGCAGGTACTCTTCGACGCCGAGCCGTGCCGTCACATCAAAGGTGGGGGCGTCGACATGGGGCCTCAATTCGAACGGCCCGCGTGCATAAATCAGGTCGGGTTCGTCGGACGGGTCAGGGATCTGGATAAGAGTCTGGTCGGCGTAGATGTCGTCGGCGGCGGAATCGTCCCAGGTGATGTCGATATGGCACTCACCCGTCACCTCGGCAGAAGCCAGGTTGCCGTTTCGAATCGAGCTTGGAGCGGGTGCAAGTCGATCCATCGCCAACGACGCGCAATGTCTCTCCGGCCCCCAGGAGCAGATCGGCCGCGCCGCTGCAGTCGTCCGGATTGACGCCATCGCCCTGCTGACAGACCGCCACGCCACCTGTCCCGGGTGCCACCGACAACACCTTGAAGTCGAGGTGGGTCCGCTTCGAGGCCACATTCACCGCCAGCGCCTCGTCGCCGAAGATCCAGGAAGGGACGTAAAGATTGGGCGTCCTTGACCTCGGCTCCGCTGTAGTAGTGGCCGATGATGTCGGTGTAGGTGTTCCCGTCCAGAGCCATCCCGTAGGCGCCGTACTGGGACATGCCCACACCGTGACCCCACCCTCCACCGTCGACGACGAAGTCGCCCTCGGCCGCCCAGGCGGGAGGGGCGATGAGTAAAGAGAGGGCCGCCAAAGCGACCAGGGCGATGCGCAATTGCTTGGAACTCATGTGCTGTACTCCCCCTGCCCCGAGGGAAGCCTAGGGCGATGCGCGCAGTTAGTCGGGGAAACCCGTCCTGGCGCCATCCCGAGAGAGCTCAGCCGGGCAGCCACGGCGCCGAACGGTGCAGAAACGCTGCCATCTGACCCCGGGTGACCGGATCGTCGGGACAGAAATGCTGATTGGCGGGCGGATCACACCCCTTGGTGATCCCCGCCCCGGCCAGGGCACCGATATCCGCCTCGAACACCGAACCAGCCGTGTCTACGAAAGAACCGGCCGCCGGAGCGAGATCCAAGGCCCGGGTCAGAAAGGCGGCCATCTGACCTCTCGTGACCGGATCGTCGGGACAGAAATGCTGATTGGCGGGCGGATCACACCCCTTGGTGATCCCCGCCGCGGCTAAAGCACCGATATCCGCCGCGAACACCGAACCAGCCGTGTCCACGAAAGTGCTCGCCGCCGGAACGAGGTCCAGAGCCCGGTTCAAGAAGGCGGCCATCTGGCCCCGGGTCACGGTGTCGTCGGGACAGAACCAGTCGTTGAACGGTGGGTTGCATCCCTTGGTGATGCCGGTGTCCGCCAGCCACTCGATGTCGGCCACGAACACCGAGGCGTCGTCGTCGGCAAAGCGCCCCTCGTGCTGGTAGGGAATCGTGTCGGGAGGGCACTCGAAGTCGGCAGGCAGGAACCAGGACTCGGCGGCGTAGCCGGCCAGGGGTGTGTTTCCGGCCCAGGCCCTGAACACGCCGTCGGGCGAGAGCACCTCCAGGTCGGGATGCCCGTCCCCGTCGTAGTCCTCGAAGCCGATGAGATCTCCCGATGCCAGACCCGGGGCCGCCACGGTCTCCGACACCTCGCCCGGGGCCGAAGCGCTCACGACCTGAATGGTGGACGAGTTGGTCCCCGCCGTAACCACCAACAGGTCCTCTCTTCCATCGACGTCACGATCGGCCGCCGCCAGGCGGGTGTCAGAGCCGAGCTGTGCCCCGGCCACGGTCCCGGTGGCGATCGCCTCGGTGAAGGAACTGGCCGCCGACCAGACCTGGACGTCCACACCGTCGGCGCCCGGGGAGACCGCCCACAGGTCGTCGGACCCGTCCCCGTCGGCGTCACCGAACACCAGCCGGGCCGAAGCTGTGGCGGGAACCTGGGTGAGGAGATCGGAGCGGGTGGCGTAGCCATCGGCCGCCGAGTACGAGTGCAGGGTCAGAAAACCCCCTGTGTCCTCTACGAACACCAGATCGGGCCGTGACGAGCCGGACAGGTCTGCCATGTAGACGTCGCCTTGAGGCGGATCGGCGATCCACCAGCGCCACACCCCGCAGTCTTCGAACCCACCTCGCGAAGTGGCCGCCTCCAGGACGGCGTCCTGTCCCCAGGAGCGAAGTTGAACCACGTCCGGCGCCCCGTCGCCGCTGACGTCGATGACGAATTGCCCTTCGCCGGGACCGAAGACGACGGCGTGCTCCGACCCGGTCCTCGACGTGTAGGCAGCGGAATCGGTCAGGGGCGAGATTGGAGCCGGAGGATTGCCGTATCCCGGGGTCCCGGCCGGACCCACCCAGGAGAAGTGCATGGCGTCTTTGACGCCCAGCCAGTGCCCGCCCCAGCACATCCCGGCGTCCTCCCAGGCCTTCACGAACCAGTCGGGCATGTCGGTGATCAGCTTGTTGTCGAGACGGTAGGGATTGCGGTTCGAGTTGATGTCGATGGCCGCTCCCAGGGCGTGGTAACTGATCCCGTCGTGCGACACACTGGTACGAGGGTTGTAGGCCGACGTGTAGGCGGCCCGGACCTGATAGTGCAGGCCCTTGGCGGCCGCAGCGGCGAGATTGGCCTCCACCTGGCGCAAGGCGGGCAGCAGCTTGCGGTTCACCTGAACTCGGGCCCCGTCCGACATGGGCACAGTCCACCAAACCAGGTTGTTCCTGGCCGCACCCAGAGTCCGCCCGAACAGGGCTCCGGCCGGGCCTCGCACCGGCAGCGAAAGGGGCAGGGAGCCTCTGGTACCCGTGTGGGGCATGTAGAAGCGGGGGTAGCCACAACCGAACGATTCGGCCACCAACTCTGTGTCGGCCCGGGCGATCAGCGGACCTGAAACGATCGCCGTAACCAGAATCAGGGCCACCCCCAGACGAGCCACGCGACCTAGTGCTCCGCGTCGCATATATGGGGCGGGGTACTTAGCGTCACTTGGCCTCGAGCCGGTAGACGATCCCCTGACCCGACACCACCAGCATCTCGTCGAACCCGTCCACGCCGAACGACCAGAACGCCGGGACCTTTCCCAGCCGTGACGTCCAGTCCTGGGAATCGTCGGCCTTCGACCCGTCCCAGGTGCGGAAACTGCGGATGAAGCCGGAGCACAGGTCACCGTAGAAGTAATGACCGTCCAGCCAGGGAAGCTCCGAGCCCCGATAGACGATGCCGCCCGTGATCGAACATGCTCCGCCGTCGTGACCGTATTCGACGAGGGGGAACTGCATGGCCGCCGTGGCACAGGAAGGATCCGCGTCGTTCAGGTTGCAGGTCGAGCCCTCGAAGCGAGACCAGCCGTAGTTGACGAGAGGGCGGTCGATAGGCACCACGTCGACCTCCTCACGGGCGTCCTGGCCCACGTCGGCCACGTACAGGAGGCCCCGGTCGATCCAGATGCGCCACGGATTACGCAATCCGAGTGCCCAGATCTCGTCCCGGCCCGGTCCCCCGACGAAGGGGTTGTCGCCCGGGCTTGAGTAGGGAACGTTGTCGATGTCTATCCGCAGGAGAGACCCGAGCAGCGTGTCCCGGTTCTGGGCATTGCCGAACGTGTCGTTGCTTCCACCCCCGTCGCCCACCGCCACCATCAGGTAGCCGTCGGGGGTGAAGAGAAGATGACCCCCGTTGTGGTTCGTGGCCGGCTCGGGAATGGTCAGGATCCGGGTCTCGGCCGGGTCGAGACGGTCGGGATTGCTGCTGAGATGGAACGACGAGATCCGTGACTCGAGCGAACCGTTGTCGTTCTGGTGCGAGTAGTAGACGAACACCCGGTCGTCGGTGGGGAAATCGGGATGGAAGGCCATCGACAACAGCCCCATCTCGCCCCGGTTCTCGACCCGGTCCGAAATGTCCAGGAACGGCGTGGGGAGGACCTTCCCGGCCACGACCACCTTGATAGTGCCGCCCTTTTCCACCACGAAGATGCGATCGTCGCCGGGCGGAGCCACGGCGTAGGTCGGCTGGGTGAATCCCGAGGCGACCTGGCGCAGGGTCACCTCGGGCCGAGGGGGAACGTCGGGTGTGGGGAGTTTTTCGGCCCGGGCCAGGAAACTGGCCATCTGCTGGCGGGTGACGGGGTCGGTGGGGCAGAAGCGGTCGTTGGTGGGGGGATTGCATCCTTTGGTGACCCCGGCCGAGGCGAGGGCATCGATGTCGGCCTCGAACACCGATCCGTCATCATCGGTGAAGACGTCCTGCTCGGTGGCGACGTAGTCATAGGCCCGGGTCAGGAAGGCGGCCATCTCCCCCCGGGTGATGGTCCGGCTGGGACAGAACCGGTCGTTGTCGGGTGGGTTGCAGCCCTTGGTGATTCCGGCGGCGGCGATGGCATTGATGTCGTCCTGGAACACCGAGACGGCGTCGTCGATGAAGGCGTCGGGCCCGGCGGGAAGGCCCAGCGCCCGGTTGAGGAAGGCGGCCATCTCGCCCCGGGTCACGGCCCGCGTCGGGCAGAATTCGTCTCCCCAGGGCGGGTTGCAGCCCCGGGTGATATCGGCGGCGGCGATGGCTTCGATGTCAGGCTCGTGGACCGAACCGTCGTCGTCGACGAAGGTTCCCCCCGGAGGCAGCGCGCCCCAGGCAGGAAGCGCCACAGCCAGGATCAGAAGCGTGAACATGACGCCGGAGCGGAATCTCACCGGCGACAGCCTACGCCGGCCACACCCGTAGATGCCAAACAGAGCCCGGCCGAGATCAGTGCTCGAGCGCCCGGACCAGGAAGGCGGCCATCTGCCCCCTGGTCACGTTGTCATTGGGGCAGAACTGGGTCGAGGTGCATCCCGTGGTGATGCCGGCCGCGGCCAGAGAGTCGATGGAGCCCTCGGACTGAAGTCCCCCCGTGTCGGTGAAGCCGGCCGAATGGCCTTGGGCAGCCCGAGGACCCGGGTCGAGGAAGATGGCCATCTCGCCCTGGTGATATCCCTGATCCGGGCAGAAGTGATCCCCTGGAGCAACCCTGCGTTAGTCCGGCGGCCGCCAGAGCGTTGATGTCGGCTTCGAAGACGGAGCCGTCGTCGTCGCCGAAGAAGTCGTTCTCGTGCCCGGGATGTCGAAGGCACGAACCAGCATCGCCGCCATCTCACCACGGGTCAGCGGCCGGGTTGGGCAGTAACTGGTCGAGCGCCACAACCGTTGGTGATGCCCATGTTGTAGAGGGTGATGATGTCGTTCTCGAACACAGAGCTGTCGTCGTCCCAGAAGGGCGGCGTGTACTGGCCGGGCAGCGGGTAGATGGCGTCCATGAACACCTCGGACACGTACGGGATGCCACCCTTCCAGACCACGCCAACCCCGACCCCATCGAAGTCGGGATTGAGAATGTTCGCTCTGTGCCCGGATGAGTTCATGAACGCCTGGTGGAGCGAGTCGATGTCTCCGCCCATGCCGACGTTCTCGCCCAACACGTACCAGTCGGTGGTGATGTCGCCCAGATCGGGATTGTGGAAGATCTTCCCGGCATCGGCCATGCGAGCGGCCTGCTCCTCGGCGCCCACCATGAGATCCGGGACCACGACCAGCGGGGAGATGCCCCTCGCCGATCTCTCCGCATTGATCAAGTCGACGAGCCTCTGCTCGTCCGCGGAGGTAGCGGCCTGGGCCGCCACCATGCTCGAAGCGAGAAAGGTGGCTACCAGGAGCACGACCACCGAAATCCTGCCAGCGCGACTACTCAGATGCACATGTAACTAATCGTCCGTCCGTTCACCGCCCTTGAGAGGTTCCGGCACCCCTGATATCACCGGATCAGGCAGGCAGGCCAACAGTCGACTAGGTCCAGACCCCGAATACGCTTGCGAGGTGCTTCCCTGGCTCCTGCTCGCCTTCCTCCTGTCTCCCACTGGCAGCACGACGGTTTTAGTCCGCCAGCCTCCATCGGTCAACACGGAGCACGCAACCTCGTCGGTTCTTGGCTGGCGAAGGGCTCCCGCCGGCCGGGTCGAGCCTGGAGATCA
This sequence comes from uncultured Acidimicrobiia bacterium, assembly GCA_963744905.1. GTDB lineage: Bacteria > Actinomycetota > Acidimicrobiia > Spongiisociales > ZC4RG35 > DATFFO01. The sequence continues at coordinate 67,430 of CAVUUV010000002.1, forward strand.
ATGGGTCCCGGACGCCCGCCTGGACCTCCTCGGCCCCGACCCTTCGACGGAGCCACTGTCCGACGAAGAGTGGGCCCTGGACACCCTCCGGGTGAAACGCGCGTGGCGGGAGACCACAGGCAACCCAGGCGTCGTTATCGCCCTCGTAGACAGCGGCATCGAGATGTCCCACCCCGATCTTCGGGACCGCCTCTACACCAACCCCGGGGAAATCGCCGGCAACGGGATCGACGACGACGGCAACGGTCTGGTCGACGATATTCACGGCTGGGACATCGTCGACGACGACAACGACCCCGGCGATCCCACGGTGGGCCACGGCACCGAGGTGGCGGGAGTGGCGCTGGCGTCGCTGAACGGGATCGGGGTGGTTGGCATTGCTCCGACCGCCACACTGCTGCCGATCCGGGCCTGTACGAACAGTTGCGGTCTATTCGATGTCGCCTGGGGGATCGTCTACGCCGTCGACTCGGGGGCAGACATAATCAACCTTTCCCTGGGAGGGTTCGCCCAGCCCGGTCCCCTCAGCGATGCCCTCGACTACGCCCAGAGCAAGGGGGTCCTGGTGGTGGCGGCGGCCGGCAACACGGCCACGGATGTGGACGGCCAGCAGTTCGTTCCGGCCAGCCTGCCCAACCCGAACATGGTGACGGTGGCAGCCACCGACCGCACCGATCGCCTCTGGGACGGCTCCAACACTGGGAAGACGACCATCGACGTCGGAGCCCCCGGTGTAGAGATCGCCACCACCACCCTGTCGAGCCTGGGCTCGTTCGGATCGGTGACCGGAACCTCCTTCTCGGCGGCGCAGGTCTCGGGAACGGCCGCCTTGATGCTGTCGGTCAACCCGGCCCTGGCTCCCGAGGAGCTGATCCAGCGTCTGGGCACCCACGGTGCCCCGCTCCCCGATCTGGTGTCGAACACCGTCTACGGGACGCGAATCCAGGCTGACCTGGCCGTCATGGCCGCCCGGTTCGAGGACAGTCACATCTCGATCTTCGACCGCGACATCGTGTGGCTGGCCGCGGAGGGAATCACCAAGGGCTGCAACCCACCGGCCAACACGATGTTCTGCCCTCAGCTCGATGTGAGCCGGGCGCAGATGGCGGCGTTCCTGACCCGGGCCTTCGATTACACGGTGGACCAGCCCAATGCATTCCTCGATGACGACCTTTCCATTTTCGAATCCGATATCGACGCCCTGGCGTCGGCCGGGGTCACCAAAGGATGCAACCCGCCCACCAACGACCGCTTCTGCCCAAACTCCAACGTCACCAGGGGTGAGATGGCTGCCTTCCTGGTCAGGGCCCTCGGGCTTCCACCCGGCCCGGACGCCTTCACCGACGACGACGGCTCACAGTTCGAACCCGCCATCGATGCACTGGCCGGGGCAGGAATAACCAAGGGATGCAACCCTCCGCTCAACGACCGCTTCTGTCCCGGCTCACCACTCACCCGGGGGGAGATGGCCGCCTTGCTCCACCGGGCCCTGGGCTGATCCCCTCCCGCTCGGACCCGGCACCGCCAGGACCGACGCCGCCCGGGTAGTCTGCCCAGCGCCGTGCGTGTCACACTCATGAGTGGCCGGAGCGACCTCTCGCCGCGCAGTACCGCCCTGCTCAATTCCCTGGCGGCGGCCGGACACGAGGTCACGGTCGCCCAGGTCACCACCTCGCGCCTGGGACGGCCGCGGCTCAAGGCAACCCACACCTGGACCACGTCGGGCCCCCGGCCACCTCCCCGGGCCCGGCTCCGACCACAGATTCTGTATCCATCCAACTCGAAGACTGTCGACGTGGCCGACGACCTGGCCGGCTCTGTCGACGCCTGGGTGGCACGACGCCCCGATTGGCCCTGGCCGAACCGGGACCTCATCGACGCCGCTCCGGCCCGTCCGGAGCTGTCCGTGCCCGCCGGAATGAAGCCCCCGGAGAAGGAGCCGTGGGCCCAGCACGAGGGTCCTGCTCCGGCCGGCCGCCACCGCGGTCGAAGGGTCGTCCTCTGCTACCGGCCCACACCGGCCACACCGGCCCGCTATCTGGGTGCGGCCCTGATGAGGGCCGGCGTCGACGTGGTCGCCATCGACAGGGTGGACTTCGGTGACATCGGGCCCGCCGATGCAGTGGTGATCGTGGAGAGCCCCAGCCCGCCGATCGAGCTGAGAGGCGAGAACCAGGGAATCCCCGTCATCTACTGGGCCCATCACGGGGAGCACCATCTCGAGGCCAACATCCGCCTGGCCAATCGCTACGGGACAGATCTGGTGCTCCTGGCGCATAGCTGGCATCTGGCAGCACGATTCGACCGCCGGGTGGAGCGGTTCCCGTTCGGAGTGGAGGTCGGCGCAGGCGAAGGCACCAAACCCTTCGCCGAGCGTGAGTGGGACCTGGCTTTCGTCGGCTCGACCGAGGGTACGGCCTATTCCCGGCGGAGGCTCCTTCTCGACCAGGCCCGCCAGGGTTTGGACCGTGTGGCGATCGAATCCGGGGTACCCCCTTCCCGGATTCCTGCCCTGTACGGGGATGCCCGTTCAGTCCTCAACGACGGCGGTACCCGCCACCTCCCCATCCCCATGCGGGCCTTCGAAACCGCCGGTGCCGGGGCGCTCCTGGTCACCGGGCCGGCCCCCGGCCTCGATCTCATACTCGGAGAGGACTATGTGCCCGTCGGCGAACCGGGCCTCGATGCCATGGCGCTTCGGAGCACGCTCGCGGACGGATCCGGAGAGGCGCTGGCCAGGGACGGCCGGGGACGGGCCATGGCGGCCCACACCTACGACCACCGGGTCGATCTTCTGCTGCGTCTGGTCTCCGAGGTGCAGCACTCCCATCAGCCCGATCCTGCGCCCACCGAGCCATTGGCACGATTCCTCTTCGATCACCCCTACGGCCAGCGCATCTTCGACACCACAGGAAGGGTCCATGCGCCCGACCGGGAGGTGTGGACGCCGGACAACCTCGGCTGGGATCCCGGTTCCGAGACCTTCGACACCGTCGTACTCGATCCAGGCTTCGCCCCCTCCCATCCCAAGGCGGCGCGCCGTTTTGTGGTGGGCTTCGGAATCGACCCCGAGTTGCTGGGCGTGCCGATCCGTTCAGCTCACAGGATCGGCGACCTGACCGTCGTCGACGTGGGCGGCCCCGGGTACGACGTCGACACGGTCGGCGTCTGACACAGGAAAGCACGGACGAAGCCGCCTGCGGTGGCGGCCTCCTAAGCTGACCCGGGCATGTGGCTCCAGGCCCCGGAGAACGACTACGGCTCGCTCCTGACCGTCCCCCCTCCTCCTCCCCAACTGTCGGTGGCGGTATGCATGCCCGTGTACAACCGGGTGGATCTCCTGGCGAAGACGGTGGCCGCCCTGGTCCCCCAGAGCTACCCCCGCGACCTGCTGGAGGTGGTTATAGGAGATGACGGATCGAGCGAGGACGTCCGGGCGGCAGTTGCACCCTTCACCGACCGGCTCCGTATCTCGGTCCATAGCCGTGAACACAGCGGATACGGAGCCGGACAGGCCCGCAACCTGGCGGCCCGTGAAGCTCAATCCGAGATTCTCGTGTTCATCGACGCCGACTGCCTCCCCGACCAGGACCTGGTCCTGCGCCATGCCCAGTGGCACCACAAAGCCGAGAACCTGGTGGTGATCGGTTCGCGGCATGGGCTGGATACGGCACGGTTCGCGCTGGAGGAATTGGCGGCGGGAGCCGCCCCTCTCCGCTCGACCGCCTTCGGGACCGATACCCCCGACGCCCACGCCTGGAGACAGAGCGACCACCGCCGTCTCCTCCACCGCCGCACTGCCGACCAGCGTCACGGCGACGAGGCGTTCCGCTCCCTGGTCTCTTCCAACTTCTCCATACGGCGGGACCGCTTCCTGGAAGTGGGCGGCTTCGATGAAAGCTTCCGACGTTGGGGAGGCGAAGACGTCGAACTGGGCTGGCGATGCCAGGTGGCGGGGCTGTTCACCGTCGCCGAGGACTCGGCCGTCTGCTACCACCAGCTCCAGGAGGACCTGTGGGGGGAGACGGGCCGGGACGAGTCGAAGGCACTCAACGCCGGCGTGATCCAGAACAAGATCCCCCACTCCTTCTATCGAAAACACCGGGTGGGCCACATCTGGGAGGTGCCCAAGGTCTCGGTGATCGTCCAGCCGATCGTCGAGGGCCGACTGGAGGAACTGGCCGACCAGGTCCGTCGCCAGACCTACACCGACTGGGAGTTCATAGTCGGGGAATCCCGGGTCACCGATCTGTTCGCTGAGATCAACGCCGGCGACCCTCGCTTCCGGGTGGTGCCCGCCGAAGATCCCCTCGATCTCATCGCCTCGGCCCGGGGCGAGTACGTGGCCGTGATCCACGGTGACGCCGCCCTCGAGCCCCGCCTCCTGACCACGATGGTCAAGAGCCTCGAGAATCGCCGCCGCCGCTCGGTGGCAATGTGCTCCTACCAGGTGGGCGATGAGGTCTATCGCCATCCGGACGATCTAGACGGGCTGGATAGAGCCTGGGACGTCGACGGCTCCGGCCTGCCCGTGTTCCATCTGGCCCGCCGACGGGAGTGGTCCAAGGCCGCTCGCACCGCCTCCGACGCCGGTCGGGCCTACCTCCAGATATGTGAGTGGTCCAAGCCGGTACACGCGCGGGAGGCATATGTCGCCCTTCGGTCGGAGCGCCCCGGCCCGCAACAGGGTGAATCCAATCCCGCCTTCGTCTCCCCCACCACCCGGCTCCGGCGCAGCCTGTCTTCCGCCGGGGTGAGCCCGGCCGCTCTCAAGGTGGTGGCCCGCTATGTGACCGGGCGGCTGGCGCCCACCGATGAGCGCCCCGCCCAGAAGCCGGCCGGGACCGCGTCCTCCCCGCCCGTGGTCCGTTACGTGGGGTGGACCGGACACGACAACCTGGGTGACGAGGCCCTGTTGAAGGCGGTGACCGAGGGGCTCGACTGGGCCGACGTCCGCACTGCCAAGCGGGGCGATCTTCTCCTTCTCGGCGGCGGGACTCTCATCAATCGCGGCTCTTACATCACCTGGCTCGAGGACCAGGACTCTCCCCGCATCGAGCGGGCAGTGTTCGGCACCGGAGTCGCCAACCCCGAGTTCTGGGGTGATCGCCGACAGGCTGAACGATGGGCTGAGTGGCTCCGGACCTGCGCCTATGTCGGAGTCAGGGGCCCGGCCTCGGCGGAAACGCTGGCCGGTTGGGGACTGGACGAGGTGGAAGTGGTGGGAGACCCGGCCCTGCTCCTCCAACCGCAGGAGAGCCGGCGGGAAGGGCTGGTGGTGGTGGCCCCGTGCCGGGCCCGGGGCGAGCTATGGGGAGAGAGCGACGAAGCCGTCTTCGAGCGCCTGGCCAAGCTGGTGGCATCCCTCATGTCTCGTGGCCACGAGGTCCAGGTCATGTCGAGCCATCCCGACGACGACGGCGCCGCCCTGGAGATAATGCGTGGCGCCGGCCACCCCGACCTGCCTTACCTGGCCGGATACGCCGACCTGGAGCGGGCAATGGGTGTGCTCGCCTCGGCCGACCTGGTGGTGGCAGAGCGCCTGCATGCCGCCGTCCTGGCGGCTGCCGGCGGCACTCCATTCGTGGCCCTGGAGTACCGGCCCAAAGTGCGCGACTTCGCTCGCTCGGTCGGGCTGGAGGAGTTCACCCTGCGCACCGACCGCCTCGACGGCCTGGAGGAGATCGTGGATCGGGCCCTGACGGAGCGCTCGGGGTTGTCGACTCAGTTGGAGCAACGGGTCGAGGGCTATCGCCGCAAGCTTCGGGCGGCCTCCGACAAGCTGGCGGAGGTGATGGGGGTTCGAGCGGCCGACGAGCCGTGACAGCCGCTACCCGGTTCGCACGCCGGCACTGGGTGTGGCTGACCCTGATCCTGGCGGTGGGTGTCGCCCTGCGTACCTATCGGATCGATGCCCTGCCCTTCTGGCTGGACGAAGCACACACCGCCAGCTTCATCAAACTCCATCTGGGCGAGATCTGGTCCTGGGCCAACCCCTACGACAAGGGGAATCCGCCCGGGTACGTGACGCTGCTCAAGATCTGGGCCCAGGTATCACACTCGGACGCCTGGCTGAGAGCCTTCTCAGCCCTGGCCGCGATTCTCACCCTCCCCGTCGTGTACGTCACCGGCCACCGCCTGACCGACCGGGCCGGTGCGCTGATGGCCACCGCCCTCCTCGCTCTATCCGGCTATCACATTCGTTTCAGCCAGGAGGCACGGGCCTATGCCCTGATGGCGCTGATGACGGCGCTGGCCATGGCGGCCGTCACGCAGCTCATCGCCCAACCCGATGGCGACACGGCCGATCGGGTCCGGGGCAGCCGGCCCTGGAGGGTGCGACAGGAGGGTCTGGGGCTTCGTCGGCCGCTCACGTTGACCGATCTAGCCTGGCCGGTCTATGCCCTGGCGGCCGGGAGCGCTTTCCTGTTCCATGACACCGGGATCGCCGTGGCCGTGGCGGCCAACATCACCGTGGCGGTGTGGTGGCTGACCCGCCGTCCCAAGCCTTCTCGCTTCGCCCGCAACTGGATCCTGGCCAATGTGGCGGTGCTGGCGATATGGATGACGTGGATACCGGGTTTTCTCAACCAGGTCAAAGCCGTGACCGCCTCCTATTGGGTTCCCGCCCCCACCTTCTTCTCGGTAGCTCAGGGTGGTGCCGATCTGGCGGCGCCCTCCTTCGGCTGGAACATGCCCTGGAACGACCAGAACTGGTGGGCGGTGCTGGTGGTGGCCGGAGCCCTCGCCCTGGTCTGGTTGGGGACGAGATCACTGTCCCTGGGCCACAAGTCGATGATCTGGGCCTTCCTGGTGACGCTGCCGGTCATCGAGATCGTGTTCAGCCTGCGTCGGCCCATCTTCCTCACCCGCACGCTGACCGGGGTCCTGGTTCCGGCCTGCCTGGCGGTGGGCGTGGCGGTGACACGGCGCCGGGGACTGTGGCCGCTGGCCGTGGCCGTGCTGGCCGTCTCCGCCTTCGGCACCGTCGCTTATCACGCCAGCTACCAGAAGACCGCCTGGGACCGGGCGGCGACGATGGTGGCGTCGGAAGCAGACTCGGATACCGTGATCCTGGTTCAGCCCGCCAACACAATCGTCGCCTTCGACCACTACTACACAGGACCGGGCGACGCCTTCGGAGCTCCCTCCCAGCTTCCCGGCCGAACCGAGCACGGTGCGTCGGTCACTGCGTCCGATCGGAAGTTGGTCGGAGCGCTGGCCCGCCAGAGCGGCGACGTGTGGCTGGTGCTGAACCGGCCCGACAAAGGCGAATCGCTCCAGCCGACTCTGGACGAAGTCACATCCGACTCGGTACGGACCACCCTCCCGGACCTGGTCGTCATCCATTACCGGATCCACCGATAGGGCCGGTATGCCTCCATGCCATCATGAGGCGGTGCGCATCTGCATGTTCGTCAAGAACTCCTTCGAGTTCGATGCTCGCGTCACCAAAGAGGCCCGCTCCCTGATCGGCGCGGGAAATCACGTGACCGTCGTCGCCTACCACGTGCCGGGGGTGACGGCCCAGCACGAGGTCCGCGACGACGGCATCGAGGTGAGGCGAGTGAGCCGGGTGAACTTCGGGGTGGACGCCCTCAACCGCCTGGCGGCCAGCTACGCGGGGACTATCGAAGAGCGCCATTCCCGCCTCACGGGGGAGCCTGTCGACGCAGAGCGAGCCCGCCGCCAGGGTCGCCTCAACCCGCCTTCCACCGCCGCCCCCGGGGCGGCCCCAAAGGTGGAGGTGAGACCGGGCTCGCCCGACGGCCCTCCGCCAACCCGGTCGTCCAGGCTGTGGGCCAGGGCGACCACACCCCTGCTCCGGACGGTGACCCGGGTAGCCCGCTTCGGGTTCCGAGCGGTAAAGGCGGTGATGGGCCGCCAGGGCCAGATGGCGAAGACCTGGGCCATCAACCGCCGCATGATCAAAGTGGGACTGGCCGAGCCGGCAGACGTGTATCACTGCCACGATCTCAACACCCTCTACATCGGCCACGTCTGCAAGAAGAAGACCGGAGCCAAGCTGGTCTACGACAGCCACGAGCTACAGACCGAGCGCAGTCGGATGGGCTTCTGGTGGAAGCGGTGGGCGCTGTGGAACGAGCGTCGCTGGCTCCCCTCGGCCGATGCGCTCATCGTGGCCAGCCCGCCCTGGATCGACTTCCTGCGCGACCTGTATGGCTCGATTCCCGACCCGGCGGCGGCGGTGATCAACGTCCCCGAACCGACCGAGATCCAGGCCCGCGACCTGCGTCCCGAGCTGGGCCTGGCGCCGGACACGAAGATCCTCCTCTACCAGGGCTCGATCCAGGAAAACCGGGGGATCGAGCCCGCCATCGATGCCGTCGAGCTCCTCGACAGATGTGGTGCTGGTGATCGTCGGCTACGGCTATTACCGCGACCAGCTCCAGGATCTGGTGGCCGACCGGGGCCTGACCGACCGGGTCCGCTTCTATGGGCCGATTCCCAATGACGAGCTCCTGCACTGGACGGCGTCGGCCGACGTCGGTCTGTGCAACATCGTCAACGCCTCGATCAGCTACTACACCACTCTCCCCAACAAGCTGTTCGAGTACGTCATGGCCGAGGTTCCGGTCCTGGGCTCGGACTCACCGGGGATCGGCAAGGTCGTGGAAGAGACCGGCGTGGGCGAGGTGGTGGACCCGGTCGATCCCCATTCGCTGGCCGCCGCCACCACCAAGATCTTGGCCGACCCCGAGCCCTATCGAGAGGCGTGCAGGAGGGCCAGGGAGAGATACAACTGGGACTTTGAATCCCACAAGCTGCTCGACGTATACGAGCAACTGGCCTAGCCGGCCACCCGCCAGATCGTGGCGTCTCCAATCCTGTTGGCCTTGTCGACCAAATGAATCGGCTCCCCTTCGGTTAGAGCCAAAAGCTGATCCAGTTCCTGACCGGTGGGCTGACGCTTCCCATTCTCGAACAGGACCAGGTAGGAGTGCTGTCTGGTGGGACCAGACTGCTCATATGCGTTGAAACTCCTGGTGAGACACTCGGAATACCAGGTGAGTTGTGGGTCATAGCTCGTAGCGATCTCGCAGGAGCCTGCACCACCGGAATCTTCGACCACTGCGTGGGCGGTATCGATGAGAATCTGGGTCGATGCCGCTCGTCCCTCGGCGTTGCGGTCGTAGCGACTGCCACTTATGCCGAGCATGCCCACAATGGCTATCACCATCGACCAAACGCCGATTCGGTAGCCGACGGGTGATAAACGTTGGGCCAGGTCATCAGCCGCCACGGCCGCCCCCGTGGCCAGTAGCGCCACCGGGAAGAACACGAAGCGGGGTTCGCCGTGTGAGACAAGGCCGAGAAACAGAATGTGGCCGAGAGCCGGAACCATGAGGAAGATGGCTAGACGACCTTCCTCGTCGAGGCGAGCGGCCCGCACCGCGACGGTCATCCGAACCACCAGCCAGCCGATGGCAACCAGGATGGCCAGAGCTCCGATGCGGCCCGCCAACGTGTCGGGAAAAGCCCGCACATAGTCCACCAAACCCTCACCCAGATACTGCCGTCCGGCCACCTCTCCGGTCCTCAACAAGACGCTCCACGGCGCACCCATGGCGAGGGTCGACCAGACGAAGTGTGGGACCAGCAGGGCCAAGAAAAGTGCTGCCGCACCCAGGATCTGACCCACCGACTCTCTCACCTTCGGCCAGAAGACGATGGCAGCCGCGACAGCCAGCAGGCCAAGCGAGAGCACTGCCTGATAGCGCATGTAGAAGGCCAGGGCAGCCACGGCCGAAGCACCGAGTAGGAGTCGGCGCTCCGAGTTCTCGCTTCTCCCCCATCTCCACAGCATGGCCGTGACAACCACCAGAAGTCCGGCGGACGGGACATCTGTGAGGAACTCGGTGCCCCGCCGCATGAAACTCGGCGCAACCGCGAACACACCCGCTGCGATCAAACCCACCCGGGCAGAGCGAACTGTGCGTCCCAGCCAACCGATTGCGAGCACCGTTCCAACACTGAGTATCAACGAGAGCGACCGCAGCGCAGACTCCCGATCGGTAAACAGAAGCACCGGGACTGCAAGGATCGATTGACCGATTGCCCGATGGACACCCCAGCCAGTCGCCGGTGTCCCTGCCAACCAAGCGCGGGCCTTGAGCGCATAGGCCGACTCATCGTGACCGAGGCCACCCCCACCGACAACGATCCAGATCATCACGATCGTGAGGACGATCACGGAGGCGGCGACCGTCCAGCGTGGCAAAGGTCCCTTCAGAGGGGTCAGCACCACCGGCCCCAACAGGGCGATGACTCCAGCGATAACCATGCCGGAGATCTGAAGCCTCCCAACCCCGGCGTCGGAGGCGATTACCTTGGGTGCCAGGGCCACCAGACCGACGGCAGCAGCGCCCAGGCGAAACCAACCTCCGGAGAGACCACGCGGGACGATCCAAACGAGAACGGCCACGGCGCCAGCGGCTATCGCGAGAAGTGCGAGAGCCCGGTACCGGTTCGTTAGGATCGGCAAGGCGCCCAGGCCGACAACCACGGTCAGGGCGCCCGCCCCGAACGACTCGATGACACGGCGACTCATCGCCGCCACGCTACCTACTCAAAACCTTCAGGACCCCAGTGCTCTGACGAAGAACGAAGCCATCTCGGCACGAATGAGGGGTCGGTCTGGACAGAACTGATCGTTGTCGGGCGGGTTACAGCCTTTGGTGACCCCGGCGGCCATGAGGCGATTGATCGACTCCTGATAGGGCGAGTTCTCGTCATCTGTGAAGTAATTGCTGCCCTCGGAGGCGTCGTATCGAGCGGGGTCAACAGCGGCGAAGGAGCGCACCAGCATCTCGGCCATCTCCTCGCGTAACAGGGGCTGGCTGGGACAGAATTCGGTATCGCTGCAGCCGAACCCGATGCCGGCCTGCATCACGGCGTTGATGTCGTCGTTGAACACGGAGGCGTCATCGTCGGGGAAGTAGTCGGTCTTCGAGGCCGGCAGATCCAGAGTGCGGCGGATGAAGGCGGCGATCTCACCCCGGGTTATGAGACGCTGCGGGCAGTACTCGGTGTCCCAGGGGGGATTGCAGCCCATGGTGGTGCCGGCGGCGGCCAGGGTATCGATGTCTGCTTCGTGGACGCTCCCGTCGTCGTCGGCGAAGTAGCCGTTCCACAGGCCCTTGGGATGATCTGGAGGCAGGCTGGCCGCCTGCAGTGAAGGCCAGGGGTCGATGGCGTTGTCGTTCCACTTGTAGTCGCCCACATGAATCTCGAAATGAAGATGCGACCCCGAGTTCTCGGCGTTGCCCGAGTCGCCCACCCAGCCGATCAACTGCCCGGCCTTGACCGAGTAGGCAACGTCTCCGCCTCCGGTCACATAGGCATCGATGATGTCGGGGGCGATACCGACCCCGAGCCCGTCGTCGGTGCCGTAGGTGTCGTTGTTGAGATGCAGGTACCAGGTCTGCCATCCACCGTGATCGACGATCAGCCACTCTCCCCCACCGGGGACGGGCGTCCCATCGAGGTTGATGCCCCGCACCTCGACGACGACGCCATCGGCGGCGGCGACGACCGGGATGCCCTTGTCGGCCATGATGTCGTCTCCCTGGTGGAGGTGGTCTCCCCTGTCGGCACCGAAGTTGTCGTAGGGGTGATTTGGCCCGGCCACCGGGTAGACGATCGGGTAGACGTCGGGAGGAGGATCGGCCGGGGGATCGGTTTGGGCTAGGGCAGGGGCCGCCACCGCCACCACGAACATGGCGGCTGCGATGGTCAGTACGCGTCGAACAAGCCTGGTCATTCGATGACCAATCGGTAGGGAGTAACCCGACCTTAACCGCGACCGTTCTCCGGAGGCCAGTCGGCTCTAGAAGCCGACCGCCCCACGGAAGAGACCCGACGAAAATTGCCCCACTAACCTACGGGACCTGCTGCCGAGGACACATGACCGACTCAGAGCGCCATAACACCGAGACCCTCGATATCTCCGTCGTTCTACCGGTGTTCAACGAGGAAGGGCATGTCGAGGCCGAGATCGATCGCATCCGCCAGACCCTGGACGCCTCTTCCTACACCTACGAGATCATCGTGGTCGACGACGGCTCGGTCGATGACACGGCGACCTTGCTCAGAAACAGGGAAGACATCCGGCTGATCGAGCTTCCGTCAAATCGTGGCACCGGCCATGCCCGCAAGGTGGGCACACGGGCTGCCCATGGAGAGGTGGTGGTCTGGTCGGATGCAGACATGACCTACCCCAACGACGACATCCCCCAGCTGGTGAAGGTGCTGGAGGAGGGATACGACCAGGTGGTTGGTGCCCGGACCTCCGAGCAGGGCACCCACCGCTGGGCTCGTGTCCCGGCCAAGTGGTTCATCCGCAGGCTGGCCCAGTATCTGGTGCAAACCCCCATTCCCGACCTCAATTCTGGGTTCAGGGCCTTTCGTCGCTCGGTAGCCCTTCCCTATCTGCATCTCCTTCCCCAAGGGTTCTCCTGCGTCACCACCATCACGATGGCCTTCCTGGCCAACGGCCACAGCGTCCAATACATACCCATCGAGTACAAGAAAAGGGCGGGACGGTCCAAGTTCCACTGGTGGCGCGATACGCAGGAATACCTGCTTCAGGTGGTCCGGTTGGTCATGACCTTCAACCCTTTGCGAGTCTTCTTGCCTCTGGGCTTGTTCCTCCTCTTATTGGCGGGGGGGAAAGTCGTCTACGACGTCATCGACAAGGGATTCCGGATCTCCTCCAACGCCATAATCCTCACGATCGTCTCCTTCCAGGTGATAGCCATCGGTCTCCTGGCTGACCTCGTATCCCGCGTAGCGGGGCATGACGATTAGGCCGGCCCTCGGCGCGGGGCGCTGATGCGGATTCTCTTCTTCGGTACCTTCGATAAGGAGGCTCATCCTCGTGTGCAGGTGTTGGAGGAGGGCTTCGAGGACCTCGGGGATCAAGTGGTAGAATGCAACGTCCCCCTCGGGGTCGATACCGTGGCACGGGTCAAGATCATGCGCCGACCCTGGCTCGCCCCCGTGTTGGCCTTTCACATCGCCCGGACATGGCTGCGATTGTGGCGCTCCGCCCGACGCCTGGAACCACCAGAGGTGGTGATCGTCGGTTATCTGGGGCAATTCGACGTCCACCTTGCCAGGTGGCTGTGGCGTCAGGTTCCGGTGGTTCTGGACCTCTTGACATCTGCATCCGCCACCGCCCGCGATCGTCGTGCCGCTCTGCGAGGCCTGGTTTCGGCCCTGGAACTGGTCGACCGGGCTGCCATAGCCGCCTCCGACGTGGTTCTGGTCGATACGGCGGAGAACCTCGACCTGCTGTCGCCCCCCAGAAGGGTACAGGGTGAGGTTGTCCCCGTCGGGGCTCCACGGGCCTGGTTCCGGGAACCCGATACTGAGGACGGACCGCTGGCTGTGATCTTCTTCGGGCTTTACACCCCCTTGCAGGGCGCTCCTGTTATCGGACGAGCCATCGAAATGCTCCAAGGCGACGACATCACCTTCACCATGATCGGCCATGGCCAGGACCTCGAAGCCACCAGGGAGGCGGCCGGAGACTCAGAGTCGATTCGGTGGATGGACTGGGTTCCGTCGGCGGATCTCCCGACCCTGACGGCTCAACACCAGATTTGCTTGGGCATATTTGGCACCACGCCCAAGGCGCACCGAGTCGTACCCAACAAGGTGTATCAGGGTGCGGCCGCAGGTTGCGCCGTGATCACATCGGACACCTCTCCCCAGCGACGGGCACTGGGGAGTGCCGCGCTGTTCATTCGGCCCGGTGACCATGAGCAACTGGCTGAAAGCCTCCGGCTTCTCGCTGGTGACCCGGATCGGCTCACCCGCCTGCGTGTGGCAGCTCGTCAACGAGCGGAGGAGGCCTTTCGCCCCGAGGTGGTGGTGGAGCCCCTGCGGACCAGGCTCCTGACGACCAATCGCTCCGACCGCCATGATCGCCGACTCAGATTCAGATCTGGGAATGCCAATGCCTGATCGGGTACCCCTTACCTACAACGCCTGGCTGCGTTATGACGTGATGCGCCGAATTCTTTCTCGCCGTTTTCCCGATGCCCGTTCGTTCCTCGAAGTCGGATGCGGCCAGGGCGCCCTGGCGGCACGGCTTTCTCGCCAATACGAATATGTCGGCTTCGAGCCCGACGCCGAATCTTCTGGAGTCGCCAGCCGAAGACTCTCCGAGCTCGGTACCGGAGAGATAGTCCACGGCTTGTTGCCCTCCGAACCGACACGAACGTTCGACCTGGTTGGTGCCTTCGAAGTTCTGGAGCATCTGGAAGACGATCTGGGAGCCCTGCAATCCTGGCGTGAGTGGCTCTGCCCCGGTGGAGGCTTGCTATTGAGCGTGCCCGCCCACCAACATCGTTACTCAACAGCGGACTCAGCAGTCGGCCACTACCGGCGCTACGGGCGCGACGATCTGAGGACCGTGGTCAAGAACGCGGGATTCGACGCTGTGGAGGTAATGATATACGGCTTCCCACTGGGGAACCTCCTCGAGTTCGTCCGTAATCGACTGGCCGAACCCGCGGCGGACGTGCCACTAGAGAAACGGACAGAGGCGTCAGGTCGCACTCACCAACCACCGGAGCAACTGTGGTGGCTCACTCAACTCGCCACCGCGCCTTTTCAGGATCCTGCAGCGTCCATTCACTGCCGGCAATCTCGGCACGGGGTTCGTCCTGGCCGCGATCAGACGAGATTGAGGATCCAGCGCCATCTGCTCAGACTGAGCCCTAGAGCTTACCCCACTCTTCAGTCAGGATCGGAGCTGAACGGGTTGGTTCCCTCCTCAGCCTTAGCACCCTCGGTTCCGCCCAGGGCGGGAACGTCGTCGAACTTCCCCGCCGCTACTGCTGCTGAGAGTGGCGAATAGGCGAGCAGACCTGTCACATAGCTCAGCGCCGAGGCGAGGAAGCCCATCGAGGCAGGCAAACTCACGAGGGGCGCCAGAGCCGCCGCCACCACCTCGCGCAGGCCCAGTCCACCCGGAAACACACCAACCGCGGCGCCCAGCGAACCGCTCAAAGCCAGCACCAGTGACTGGCCGGGGTCGACTGCCACATGGAGCCCTCGAAGAACGAAATCGAGCCTGAAAGCGGCGACGAGGACCAGGCCCACCTCCACTGCAACGGCTGCAAGCCCTATGCGCACGGCCTGTCGACGAGTGGTCGCCAACCGGCGTACCAGAAGCCAGCCACCCACCAAGGCAAGCACTCCGATCAGCAGAAACAGCCACGCCAGGTTCTCCCCTCGGAGATAAAGGGTGACGGCTGCGATCGAGGCGGAGACTCCGATCCACGACAAGCCGATCATCGTCACCGCCGCCGTCGCCGATCGGTATCCGGAGCCCTTCTGGACTAGTGCCTGCACCCTGACGAGCACGGCTCCCGGCAAGGGAAGAAGGTTTGCTGCCGTGCCCACCACACTGACGCGCACGGCTTCCCTCACGCCGAACCCACCGGTAAGCAACTGGGAGCAGATCGCATACTCGGCGGCATTGGCGGCGGCCGACAGCGGAACACCAATCACCATGGACGCCACTATCCATCCCCATCCCAGTGAGGAGAGATCGAGCTCGAGGGTCCGGGCAGCCAGGACTCCCCCACCCAGGAAGACGACCACGGCAATGCCCAGCGTCAGCCTCTGAACCCGCTGGGACACGGGACGCGCCAGCCTGGACCTCAGGCGAAGGAAGGCATCGAGGAGTTTAGAAGTCATCTATCTCGACCAATGGTGGCACCTTCGGCTGTCTGGAGGGGCAACGCCCTCACTCTGGCGAGAAGAGGGTATCTGGCATCACTTCAACAGCAGCACCAAATGGTCCACAGCGGCTGATCCGAATCGTTGCCTGCGCCGGGGGCGACTCCCGAGGCACTCGCACTCGCTTCCTGGTGTCCGGCTGGGACGGCATAGACTCCGGGGGTGCCCGACCTGTCGCTAGTCGTTCTCCAGTGGAATCAGCTCGAGTACACAGAGCGGTGCGTGGCCTCCCTCCGGGACAACACGAGCGTGTCGTACGAACTGATAGTCGTCGACAACGGCTCCCTGCCCGAGGCGGCTTCACGCGCTTCTGAGCTGGGCGACAAGGCCGTCCTCAACGGCGAGAACCTCGGCTTCGCTCGAGGGATGAATTCTGGACTTGCCGCGGCAGAGGGACGGTACGTGGCATTCATCAACAACGACACGGTCTTTCCCCCCAATTGGGCAGAATCACTGCTCGAGGACTTCACCGCCTTCGATGCTCCGGGAATCGTCGCGCCTGCCGTCACTGCTGCGGGTAATCCAGTGACGGTTCGTTCCGAAACAGGAAGCAAGGCAATCGTTCTCACGCCTTTCGGCGAGCTTCCCTCCGGTGTCGTCTACGTGATGGAAGTCGAGACCATACGGACCTTGGGTGGCTGGAACGAGTCCTACCCGATCGCCACCGCCGAAGATCTGGATCTGTGTTTTACCGTCTGGGTCAACGGCCTCGACTTCATCCTCGACGAGCGCGTCCTCGTCGAACACGCCTCCCAGGGCACGATCCGAACCATGCCCGAACGATCTCGACTGTGGCGAGAGAACCTGAGTCTGTTCCTGGACAGATGGACTTCGCCGGAGTCGGATCCCGTCCGCTTGCCAACCTGCCCGAGTCACGAGTTCCAACTCAACGTGAGACATGCCCGGGGGGCAGCAATGTGGCTGCAGCGCTACATCGAGGCACGAGACCTTGCCACACAGACGCCCAGTA
Organism: uncultured Acidimicrobiia bacterium; assembly: GCA_963744905.1. Taxonomy (GTDB): domain Bacteria; phylum Actinomycetota; class Acidimicrobiia; order Spongiisociales; family ZC4RG35; genus DATFFO01. Next base: position 84,177 of record CAVUUV010000002.1, read on the forward strand.
TTGAGCCGCACCTCCCTTCGCCGGAGCAAGACCGGGGTTTGCTCGCCCGACTTCTCGGCCGATAGGCACAATTCGTCGCTCGTCAGCTGGGATGATCTGAAGCCGTCCGCGGAAACAGAGTCAGTCTCCTCTGCATCACTTCCCGGTAGAGGTCGAGGTAGGCGGAACCCATCTCTCCCGGCGACGGCCACGTGGTTCTCGCTGCCTCCGACGCAACCCGGTGCCATGCGTCGGTATCGACGGCGATTTCCATTATCCGGCTCACCAGATCCGCCCCCGACCTTAGGGGAATCACCCATCCACCACCCTGTGCATCGATCCGCTCTGCTGGGGCTCCCAGGTCTCCGACGATCACGGGTATGCCGGCCGCCCAGGCCTCGGTCACCGTGTGGGAATAAGTCTCGCCGGTGATCGACGAGAGAAGCACGAAGCTTGGATCAATCTCCCCTAGCCGTGAGAAGAGCTCCTCTCTCTCATACTTCCCATGTACGGTCAGTCCCGGAACGGCTCCACCCTCGAGGGTCCCAACCACGTGGAAGTCGACCCGTCCCATCGACGCCTCCGCTGCCTCGCGGAGAAGATCTGCCCCCTTGTGGATCCCGACGTGACCGAGGACCGCCACACGAACCGGCTCTTCGGGCTTCGGGGGGCGACCCAGGCTCGGCCCTTCACGCTCAAGGGACCGACCGTGCTCGATGACGCGAATGTCAGTCCCACCCAGGCCGGGAAAGGTCTCCAGATACAACCGCCGGGCCCAATCGGTCGCCCACACAAAAGCGTCAATGTGCGAGAACATCCGCTCGACCTGTTGTCGCCACACATAAACCCATTCGTGCTTCAGGTGCGGACCCTCCAGAACCCAGGGTGAGGCGCGACATATCGCCTTGGCCTGGGGTACAGACCGCATGGCAGAACCGGTCCTCGTTGTCCAATAAGTGGGCGGTTGGACAGCAGTAGTAGAAATCATGCAGGGAGAGAACGGTTGGAATGTTGAGTGTGTCGGCCACGAAGGGCAGATCGAGAGAGTGCTTGAGAAGGTGCCGGATATGCACAAGTTCGATGTCGTACCGGATCAGCAGTCGCGTGACCGCATCGCGATACTCTCCGTTGAACTCTGGCCCGAACCTGATTGGGCTCGATAGTCGTATTTCCTCGATTCTGGAACCCGCGAGGTCGCTCACGATGAGGCGACTGCCCGTTGACTTGAGGACTAGAGGCTCCCAATCCTGTGAGATTTCCTCGCCCAGGTCCCTCGTTGTCAGTGGGGTACCACCGCCGTAATCGTGGAGAACGTACAGCACTCTCGGCCGACCGGACGAACGGTCGGAGATCAGAGAGAATGCCTCTTCGACTCGGCTTCGAGCCGTCTTCATCTCCTCGGATCGGAGGAATTCCGCCACTTCCTGCCGGTAACTCGGATGCAGCCGGTCCATGGCCAGCGTTCCCTTTCGCGACAGCTCCTCCCGTTCGGGCCCGAAGCTGGCCGACTTGGTGTGCAGCACGTAGGTCGAGGCATCGACGAGGTGTCGCCATCCACGCTGACGGGCCCGCATCGAGAAGTCGTTCTCCTCCCCGTAGCCCCTGGGGAAGTTGACCGCATCGAAGAAACCCACGTCCTCGAGCGCGGCACGCTTGACATACATACAGAAGCCATTGGCGGTTGGAGTCTCGACATGCACCAGGGCCGCCGATCGGGCGACCGCCCGACCGGTGAGGTCGCCACCCGAGCTCGGCGGAACTTCGTTGGGGCCCGGCATACGAGGAGCAGAGAAGGCCCCCTCGGCATTGGTGAGAGGAGTGACGGTGGCAACACAAGACATGTGAATAGGCAGCGAGCCGCAGACGCTCCACCCAACGAGGAGGTACGCGCGTATCCGAATTGAGGAGGATCACATCACCGGAAACCGCTTCGAAACCCCGATTGGCGGTGGCAACGAAACCCAGATTGCTGGCGTTCGACAAGACCCGGATTCCGTACTCGTCACGAAAATGCGCCAGCACAGAGCCTACGCCCGGATCGGTGCTGGCGTCGTCGATCACGACTACTTCAGTCGCCGTACCAGTGTTCCGAACAACGCTCTCGAGACAGGCCCGCAACTCGGCTGGGGCGTTGAATGCAGGGATCACCACCGATACTGGTGGGGCCGAGACCAGCAGATCCAGCACGAACCTGGGTGCCGGCTCGAGTTCGACGGCGGGCAGACCCTCTGGCTCCTCGGGGGTTGGTCGCGAGTTTCGGGCCCCCCGGATCGCTCTCGAGATGCCACCGACCATACGCCGAACAGGGTTGCGCCCCATGGGGATCACCCTCTCAGAAGTGAGAGCGAACCTCGCACGACTGACTCGAGCGACGCCTCCCACGTCGGTAAGCCCAATAGGTCTGCAACGTCAGCAAGTACCGAACCCAACACTGAGTAGGTGGGTCGGCGAGCCGGAGTCGGATATTCCGCCGTTGTACACGGCGACACGAGCTGCTCATCGAGTCCGGCTAACGCAACTGATCTCCTGGCCATTTCGAACCATGTGGTCTGTCCCTGATTGGTCAGGTGCAGGACCCCCCGCAACCCGGCATCGATTGCCTGCAACGTGGCGGCGGCGAGGTCGATGGCGACCGTGGGGCACCCGGTCTGGTCGTTGACCACCTTGACCGCCGTCCCTTGAATGACCCGCTTCAGAATGGCGGTGACGAAGTTGGGATGGGTTGCCGACAGAACCCACGACGTCCGTATCACGAGACTCCTCGGATTGGCGGCCAGGGCAAGCACCTCCCCGGCCAACTTGCTGCGGCCGTATGCGTTGATCGGGTCGGGAGGGTGGGTCTCCAGATACGGGGACGATGCCTGACCATCGAACACGTAATCGCTCGAATAGGTCACGAAAGGCACATCCATTCGAGCCGTCGCCTCGGCGAGCCTCCCGACTGCCGTCCCATTGACGGCCATGGCGCTGGCCAGTTCCGTCTCGGCCGCGTCGACGCCTGTGTACGCGGCGCAGTTGATGACGAACTCGGAGCCACTGAGCCGCTTCTCGATGGTGTCCACATCCGCCCTGGACAAGTCCAGGTCCGACCGTGTCAGAAAGCGGGCATCCGGAAGAAGTCCGGCGAACGCGGAACCCACCTGGCCGGTGGACCCGAGCACCGAGATCATTCTGCGTCGATCTCCGAGTTCTCGCCCAGGGTCATCTCGACGAAGTCAGGAGGCGGAGAGCCATGCACCCGGGTCGACCTCCCTAGCAATGAGTTCTGAAGCTTCCACCCTCGTATCTCGGTCCCTTCCATGACGATCGTGCCCTCGATGGTGGCGTCGGACACACGACAATCATCACCGATCGAGGTGTTCGGGCCGATGACGGTGCGTGCCATCTGCGTGCCGCGGCCGATGACGGCCGGACCCGTGATCTGACAGTCGATCAGTCGAGCGCCCTCCTCGACCCGGATGGACCCCCGGGTCCGACAGTCGACCAGGTCGCCTTCGATCACGGTCTCGATGTCGGCCAGGATCAACTCATTGGCGTGGAGCAGGTCCTCTTTGCGCCCCGTGTCCTTCCACCAGCCCCTGACCACGCTCGACCGGACGTCCTTGCCCGTCGTAACGAGGTATTGGATGGCATCGGTGATCTCCAGCTCTCCCCTCGCCGAAGGCTCGATGGCTTCCACTGCCTCGTTGATCGTGTTGTCGAACAGGTAGACACCCACCAAAGCCAGGTTCGAGGGCGGAGTCTTGGGTTTTTCGACCAGCCGGACCACCTGCCCCGAACCGTTCAACTCGGCTACCCCGAACGACGACGGATTGTCGACCGGCGTAAGCAGGATCTGGCAGTTCGGGTTATGGGTACGGAAGTCCTCCACCACGTCGGCCACACCCAGCTTGACCAGATTGTCTCCAAGGTACATCAGCACGTCGTCTCCGTCGGCCCATGGAAGGGCACATTTGAGGGCGTGAGCGAGACCGAGGGGCTCATCCTGGACGATGAACTCGACCGAATCCAGGCCCAGAAAGCCTCCATCTCCCACCGCCCGCCTGATCTCGCCGCCCGTCTCAGGAGAGATGATGATGGCCACATCGTTCACCCCTGCAGCCGCCATATCCCTAAGCCCGTAGAAGAGGATCGGCTCGTTGGCCACCGGGACGAGTTGTTTGGCCATCGAGAAGGTGATCGGCCGCAGCCTGGTGCCCGTCCCACCGGAGAGGACCACTCCCTTCATCGGCCCGCCTCCTTGAGGGGTCGCCACCAGTCCTCCCGGCGCCGGTACCAGTCGATCGTCTCTGCCAGCCGTTCTTCGAAGGAATGTCGGGGCTCCCAGCCCAGAGCCCTGATCTTGGAGGAGTCGACCGCGTATCTCAGATCGTGACCGAGACGATCGGGCACGCGTTCGATGTACGACTCGTCCACACCGAATGCCTCGAGGATTCTTCGAGTCAATTCGATGTTTGGAAGCTGGGCGTTGGCGCCGATGTTGTAAACCTCACCCGGCTCTCCCTGGTCGACAAGAAGGTGGAGAGCCGAACAGTGATCCTCCACGTACAGCCAGTCGCGTTCGTTTCGGCCTTCCCCATACAACGGCACTTTGAGGCCATCGATGAGGTTGGTGACGAAGAGAGGGATCACCTTCTCGGGAAACTGGTAGGGCCCGTAGTTGTTGGTACAGCGGGTCACGATCACCGGGTAGTCGAAGGTGACCGCGTAGGAGTGGGCCACGAGGTCGCTTCCAGCCTTGGAAGCCGAGTATGGGGAGGATGGGTCCAGAACAGCCGTCTCTGGCGCAAACCCCTCGTTAACAGAACCGTATACCTCGTCAGTGGAAACGTGAATGAATCGGTCGACTCCGTGGCGGCGGGCGGCTTCGAGCAGCACACCGGTGCCCACGACGTTGGTTTCCAGAAAGGCGGCCGGACCCTCGATGGAACGATCAACATGGCTCTCGGCGGCGAAATGGACTACGACGTCCACGTCGTCCATCAGAGAGTCGACCAGGTCAGCGTCTCGAATATCGCCATGAACGAAACGGTGGCCGTCGAGCTGATCGAGCTCGTCGACCGTTGCCTTGACGCCGGCATAGGTCAGGGCATCGAGGTTGATGATCGTCGCTCCCGGCTGCTCGGCAGCGAGGTAGCGAACGAAGTTGGAGCCGATGAATCCGGCTCCACCGGTGACTAGATAGGTTCTGGACACTAATAGGGAAAACGATCTGTCCCGGGAGCGGAGGCGCAACCGCGGCACCCTCACGGGAAGACCTCAGCGTCGGCTAGCAGCGGTGCGTCCCGATCCTTGTCCGACAGTGCGGGCGGCCCGTCCAGCGGCCATTCAATGCCGATGCCCGGATCATCCCAACGAATCGAACGGTCACAATCCGCGGCGTAGTAGTCCGTGGTCTTGTAGAGCAGCTCGGCGTCATCGGTGAGGGCGACGAAGCCATGGCCGAAGCCCGCAGGGATCCACAGCTGCTTCTTGTTCTCCTCCGACAGCTCCAGGCCGAACCACCGGGCGAAGGTGGGCGAGCAGCGCCGGAGGTCGACCGCGACGTCCCAGACTCGTCCCCGTCCGCAGCGGACCAGCTTGCCCTGGGCGGGGGAGGACTGATAGTGGATACCCCTCAGCACGCCCTTGGCCGAGCGGGAGTGGTTGTCCTGAACAAAGTCGGGGGCGACCCCGTCTCCTCGGCGAAGCGGCGCCGGTTCCACGACTCAAAGAAGAAGCCACGGGCATCGGCGAAGAATTCAGGCTCAAATACGTGCAGTCCCTTAAGCGGCGCATCAATTACGTTCATGGGCTCCGGGTAACTATATAGGACAGGAAGAAGCTCCAAGCGACCAGTCAAGGAGCTCTGGAAGTTCTGCATCGATACCCTGCCGGCGCCAGCGTATATCGGAAGGTGACCCCTAGTGTCCTGTCCGCTTGAAAGGGTGCATTATTTGGTGGTGTGTGCTGTTGCGATGATCTGGCCGCAGTAACGGGCGATGGAGTTGAGGATCTCTTCTGCGGTCTTGTGCCAGATGAACGGTTTGGGGTCGGTGTTCCATTTGTCGATCCAGTCGAGAATGTCATCGGCGAGCTGTTTGACCGACTGGTGGGCTCCCCGTTTCAGCTTCTTGGTGGTCAATGCGGAGAACCATCGTTCGACCAGGTTGAGCCAGGAGCTGTAGGTGGGGGTGAAGTGGAGGTGGAATCTCCGGTGGCGTAACAGCCAGCGGTGCACCCTGGGGGTCTTGTGAGTGGACAGGTTGTCCAACACCAGATGCACGTCGAGGTGGTCGGGGACCTCCCGGTTGATCCGGTTGAGGAACCGGACGAACTCGTCGCTTGTGTGCGATGGCCGTAGGTCGGTGATCACCCTCCCCTGGGCCACATCCAACGCGGCGAACAGATCCAGGGTCCCGTGACGTAGATAGTCATGGGTGGCCCGGGCTGGGGTGCCGCACAGCATCGGCAAGGTGGGTGCGGTGCGGTCCAACGCCTGGATCTGGGGTTTCTCGTCGACGGCGAACACCACCGCCGCTTCAGGCGGGTTCAGATACAACCCCACAATGTCACGGGTCTTTTCGATCAGGTCCGGATCCGGTGAGATCTTGTGTGACTCCTCCTTCCATGGTTTGAGACCGAACGCCCGCCAGATCTCAGCCACGGTGGTCTTGGAGATCCCATGCCTTTTCGCCAGATCCCTGGTCGACCAATGAGTCGCATCCTCGGGTGCCGACTCCAACGTGTCGACCACCACCGCCTCGATCGTCTCATCAGAGACCGTCCGCACAGCACCCGGCCGGGGAGCATCACAAAGACCCTCCAGCCGGGCCTCAACAAACCGGCGACGCCATTTCGACACCGTCGCCGGATGGACCCGCTCCGCCGCCGCCACCTCCTTGTTGGTCGCCCCCTCAGCACACGCCAACACGATCCGAGACCGCTGCGCCAACGCCTGGGACGACGAACGACGCCTCACCCAGCGCTCCAGGGTCTCCCGCTCACCATCAGACAACTCGATGACCGCTGTCGGCCGTCCACGCCTCACCATGATCCGCCTCCACAATGATCCAACACACAGCAACAGAATAACGCGACGAACCAACCGGACAGGACACTAGGAGCCTGTTGGATAATGCCGTTGCTCGGATTGGCGGCCAGGCGCGCCAGCCGCAAGGCCGAGGTTTCGCCACTCCTTGTGCCGGAATGGCGGGGCCGAGAACGCAGTGGGTGGTGATGCATGGTCGTCAAGATGGGTGACATGCATTGTTCAACGGGCTCCTAGATGTGCTCCGCGGGCAGGTTGTCCCGGATGGTGTGGTTGGGAGGTGGCCCAGCCGAGTGATCCGTCGGGTCGGTGGTGATCGTAGAAGTGGATGAACCCGCTGTAGGCCCGTGGCGTTCGGTCTCTGAGTTCCAGTGTCGGATGTATTCCCCTTCTTCGAGGAGGATCCGATGGAACCGTTCAACTTTGCCGTTGGTCTGGGGTCGGCGTGGCCTGGTCTCTTAACGGTGGTGCCAGTGGCAGCGCAAGCTCGATGCCATAGACCTGACCGGTAGCAGGATCCGTTGTCGGTCAGCACTCGTTTTGGAGTGATGCCACGTGCGAGAAACTAGCCTGCGGCTCTGGTCCAGAATCCGGCGGCGGTGGCTGCCTTCTCATCGGTGAGGATCTCCGAGTTGACGACACGGCTAGGGTCGTCGACCGCCGAGTGGATATACCGGTATCTGAAACTGACGATGTTTGGAGGGCTCTCCGGTATATCCGCGCCCTCGTATCCGCCATCCGCCGTCAGGTGGAATCGCAGCGAGTTGCTTGATGTCGACATGGATCAGGTCACCGGAGTCCCCCCCCCACTGATATCGTTGCCGCGGGACGAGTGTCTACGGCCCTGTCGCCACGATCCAGCCCTCCCAAGCCCGCCTGATTGAGGATTCGCCGGACTGTCGACGCGCCAATCCAACCTCGAAACCGATCCGGTCAGCACCCCAACGACGTTGGCATCGCAGTCGGACGACTCGACGGCGCAGCTGACGAGACGTCCAGTTCGGCGACGAGCGCGGCCGAGATGACCGATCCAACAGACCAGCCTTACCCTCCGCCAAGAACCGGTCTCGCCACTTTCGGACTGTCTTCGCATCGACTTGGAATCGGTCTGCAGTGACCTAAACCGTCCAACCCCGGACCCAGGACACAGTCCACCATCCGACGGCCCTCCGGAGTGAGCGGCGCATTGGGATGCTGGGATCTAGCGTGCGACATGAGCCCTTATGAGTTGTGAGTCGCCTAACCCACAGTCTCATTCGGAGGGCTCAACCATTCACACCATTCCGCCAGGGACAACGTTCCCGGTTGTCACACCTAGACTCCCCCGCCATGGCAGCTCCTGGCCTAACCACAGCTCCACTCGTTGTCTTGTGCAGCCATCGCTCCGGGTCAAGCGCCTTCATGAATCTGCTCACCGCAGCCGGTCTCCATCTTGGGAAGACCTTGCCTCCCGCCCCGGAGAATCCACGCGGCTTCTTCGAAAATGCCGAGATCGTGCAACGGAACCGTGAAATCCTGAGTACCTGTGATCGCGACTGGACCTGTCCGCCTCACCACATCGACCCGCAGCAAATCGATAGAGCACGCCAGGCCGACGTGGTCAACCATCTCATGGAAGCGAATCGTGTCTGGGGATTCAAAGACCCACGGACCCTGTTCACTCTGACCCTCTGGGCGGACTGCCTACCTTCAGTGCGGCTGGTCGGGGTCTACCGAAACACGCACGACGTGGCACGGTCGTTGGTTGGGCGAAACGGCTTCTCGTCTGAGGATGCCACCCGGATCGCTCTAACTTACACGAGGCGGTTGGCAGACGCTCACAGAGCATTGGGTTTCCCGATCATCTCGTTTGATGCCGACGGGACCACGTTCGTCGATCGGACGTCTCAGATAGCGGATCGCTTGGGTCTGAATTGCGATCCAGACAAACTGGCGCGCTTCTATGAAGAGGATCTAGTCCATCATCATGTTGCCGATGCCGTTGCCACAGAAGCCGACGAGTATCTATCCGCTGCCGCCTCGGCACCCATTGGCGAGCTCTGGGCCATAGAGAGCTCTAAGTTGATTCGAATCTGGGATCGGCTCCCAAGGCACCGTGATCTCGAACTCCCCATGGATCTGGGTCCCACGTATGCTCTACGGAGAGACGCGCTGCTACGTGACGCTCTACGACGCCAGGGAGGGACAGGGCGCGTCGGAGTAATCGAGCGGAACCAGCAGACCCCGAGCCTTCCCGATGTGACGCCGGTGGTAATAACCAAGGACTTGATCCTCCACGGTCGCCCACCGATTCTGCCCCTGAGTCACGTCATTGGGACGAATGCACTTGACGGAATCCCTCCCTCCGATATCCGGAGTCTGTTCGAGGGGTTGGAAGGCCTGCTCGAACCAACCGCATTGGTGGAGATCGGCGGTTGGATCACTGATTCTGACCGTATCCCGGCCACCCAGCTAATGAGACCCGCAGATGTTCTCGCCTCAAGAGCGGAGCCGCCCTTTCTCCACCACGTCGATGAGGTCACCACGGCTCTCCTCGGGACCCGATTGTCCCTCGTTGACCTCCAGGTCTCCCCCGGTGGGCGTACCTATCTGATTCTGGACAACTATGGACACACAGGTCGCCGAACTCTGCAGCCGCGATCACTCCGCCGCCAGCTGGATGAGGTCAACGAGCGCATCAAGGGGCTGTCATCCGAACGAGACCAAATGGCGATGGCGCTGAGAGTCGAGAGGGAAGCACTCGAACGAGTCGAAGGAAACCTCACTGCGGGCGAAGCGCAGATATCCCAGCTGAGATCTGCGCTTGAGAAGGAATCCAAGGAAGTCACGCGACTACTCGGTGAGGTCGAGGAGAAGGAGGCGCTCCATCAGCAGTTAGCTGACACGACCAGACGATTGAACGAATCCAAGCGCTCTCGCAAGGTAGTTGAAAGGGAACTGAAGAAGGCCCAGAAAGCTGCACTGCTTGCGCAGACAGCACGAGATCGACTCGAAGCTCGCCGCGCGGTACGACTAGCACTTGCACTCACCCGACCCTTGAAGCCGCTGTTCAGTGTTATCCGACGGCCACGCCAAAGAGGCTCCAGGAGTACCTCACGCGAAGAACCCGCCGCCACTCTGCCCTCAAAGCGTCGGTTGACCAGAAGGCAGGTAACTGCTGGCATTCGGCGAAGTCGGCCTGCCAGCATGTCATCTGGCCCGAATATCTCGATCATCATTCCGACGCGTAACGGTGCTCATCACCTCGCCCGCCTTCTTCCCGGCCTAGAAATGACCGGCTACAGATCATTCGAGGTCATCGTTGTCGACAATGCCTCCACGGATGACACGGACGAGGTCTTGGGTCGACAGTGGTCGTTTCCCGTCAACGTGATCAGAAACAGGAACAACAGCTCCTTCTCAGCGGCGAGCAACAACGGGGTCAAAGCTGCTTCGGGCGAACTTCTACTCTTCTTGAACAATGACATTGAACCAATTGAACCCAATTGGCTCGGTTCAATGGTCGCTGCACTTGCACCGAAGGACAGGGTGGCAACCGGTGCGTTGCTGATATACCCGGAGATGGAAGACGACGAGATCTCCTTCACGGTGCAGCATGCAGGTATCGAGCTGAGCAAGCGCGATGGGGCGCCCCATGCCTTCAACGTCACAAGCGAAGATCCTCTTGATCCAGCTCTTTCCGCTACTTGGAGGGCGCAGGCGGTTACCGCCGCGGCAATGCTCGTGCGACGAGACGCCTTTCAGCAGGTCGGTGGGTTCGACGAGGGCTATGTGTACGGGGCTGAAGACGTCGACTTATGCCTCAGGCTGGCCCACCTTGGCCAGATCGTCGTATCGGGAGATGCGGCTCTTTTTCACTATGAATCAGCGAGTCAACGGGGTGAGATAAGGGAGTTGATCCGCATCAACAGGATCGGAAACTGGCGACGCTTCGCCGAGAGGTGGGGACCCACCCTCAACCGCACCCTGACTGAGCAAAGGCTGATGGGAAGGGGGAGCCCCGATCGGCCCTCCACCGTTGCCATTACACTCACTCGTAACAATCCGAGCAGCGGCTGGGGTGACTACTACACAGCCCACGAACTGGGGGAGGCCTTTGAGGCCCGTGGCTGGCGAGTCATATATGCCGAGCGTCATCAAGAGAACTGGTACGAAATCGATGAAGGCGTGGATCTTATCGTTTCTCTTCTGGACGCCTTCGATGTACGTAAGGCACCAAGGGGTGCGTACACCATCGCCTGGGTACGTAACTGGGTCGAGCGATGGATCGAACGTCCGTACCTCGAAGCATTCGATCTGGTGGTAGCGTCGAGTAACAAGGCCGCCGCAGAAATCGCCGAAAGGACGCGGTTCGATCCCAAAGTCGTTCCTCTGGCTACAAACCCCGAACGCTTCGCACCAGGACCCCCTGTTCCCACATTCGAAGCAGATTATGCCTTCACGGGAAACAACTGGGGCGCAGGGCGTGACCTCATACCAATGCTCGAGGTGAGACCGGGAGAACGGCTCCTCGTTTTCGGCAAGGGATGGGAAAGTGAGCCCAGAGTTGCCCGATATTGGCGTGGCCATCTCGACTATGGCCTGCTGCCCGATCTCTATCGCTCCGTGAAGCTGGTACTCGACGACACGGCTGGACCGACGCTGCCATACGCCTTCTTGAACGGACGTGTTTTCGATGCTCTGGCGTCGGGAACACTCGTGCTCAGCGATAACCGCGAGGGATCCGATGAAATGTTTGGCGGGCTACTCCCAACATACGAAACGCGGGCCGAGCTACGGACGCAACTGGACAAATTTCTGGGCGACGATAAATTGCGAGAGAAGACAGCAATTGAGTTGCGGGACCTAGTCCTCCAAAATCACACGTATGAGCAGGTCCCGGATCGGCTAATTGCGGCAGCCCTGGCGGACATAGACCGCCCCCGAGTCGCCTTGAAAATCGGAGTGCCTCACGTTGAGGAGATGGAACAGTGGGGGGACACGCACTTTGCCGCGTTCATTGGCTACCGCACTGGCGGCCATTGGCTTTCCCACGGAGATCCACATACTCCCCGACTGGGAACGTCCCGATCGACAGGATTGCGATGTCGTTGTGCATCTACGGGGCCTGACGAGCTATGCGCCCAAAGCAGCCCACGTCAATGTGCTTTGGGTCATCAGCCATCCAGATGACCTTTCTCCAGGTGAGTGCGATAAGTACGACCTGGTGCTTGTCGCTTCAAGGAGTTATGCCGAGCATCTCGCCCAGGAGACCACCGTACCTGTGGTGTTCATGCCGCAGGCTACAGACCCAAGGCGCTTTCATCCGCACGAGAAGTCCACGGCTCCCAGAACCGAGCTTCTGTTCGTTGGAAACAGTCGACAACAGCGGCGACAAGGAGTGAACTGGGCCGTTGAAAGCGGCCTACCATTGACGATCTATGGAAGAGACTGGGGTGGACTTGTCCCGGCGCGGACTGTGCGTGGAGAACACTGGCCCAACGAAAGGCTAGGCGAACTCTACTCAGCGGCGAAAGTCGTACTAAACGATCACTGGCCAGATATGAGACAACAGGGTTTTGTATCTAATCGGATCTTCGACGTGCTTGCTTCTGGGGGGGTTGTGATCAGCGACCCGGTCGACGGATTGGAGGATCTGTTTGGCGATCTCGTTCCCACCTACCGGTCCGCAGACGAGTTGAAACTGCTCGTCAGCCAGTTGATTAGCGATACGGAGCGTCGCGCCGAGATTGCATCGAAGGGAACAGAGCTGGTTGCAGCCCAGCACACGTTCGATCAGCGCGCACACCAGCTGGTTGAACTCTTGAAACCCATGCTCCAAGCCCGGGCCAAGAACCTTGGTGGCGACCTATTCGAGCTTTCAGACTGAGTGTCGACGGTTTCGAACGAGCATCCAGAGTCGAAGCTGTGCCCAAGTTGGAATCGCTTGCCATCTGACCTCCTAGTCACCAGATCAACCGGGTCTGCTCAGAACGAGCCCCGACGACCATCACTTTTCGAGACTGCGCGGTGAAGTGGGGAGGCGTCGTCTGGTGAGAATGCCAGCGTGAGTGTCAGGGCCCCTCGATACTCGGTGATGTTCAAGTCATCGAGCAAGGAGGGGGCCCTGATGGAGCCCGATCGTATGTCCGTTCGTCTGCATCTGCGTCGCATCCGCGTGATAGCGGTGCTGGTGGACGTGATCGAGAAGCTGGTGGTCGAGGTGACGGACGCCCGTCGGGTGTTCCGCTGCCCACATTGTGGGATCATCGCGATTCCGTGGGCCAGGCTCTTGTGGACTGGTTGGGGTGATCATGGCATGCCTGGGGTGATGAGGATGGTTCTGGCGGCGAGGTTGGCAATGTTTCGGAAGCCATATGCGGCGCGATTGAGGACGCCGATTTTGTTCATGCGTCCTTCGATGTGGCCGTTGGTGGCTCGGTCTCCGTTGTCGTGGAAGGCGAAGATCTTGAGGTTACGGAACTAACCAGATAGTGATGGGTGGGTCCCGACGTTGGCGTAGTGTTAGTCGAACGCCCCGAACTGCCAAACAAGACGCATCCACGGGAGAAGAACGTCGCGGATAATCGATAAAGACAGCTGGACCGGCTTGAGTGCATGAGCGGGACACGAAATCTTCCGGCGACGCCTTCGTTAGTTCCACCTTGTGCAAATAGTATCGAAATGAAGAGAGCGCCCTGTCAGTGACGGCGGCCTTCAGAGGCGCTGCACTGTCGACGACTGCGGCTGCACCTTTGAAATCCTCGATGGGCACCGAGACAATTGGGCTTGCGAAACGACCGAATCCGACGCCGATGGCTACACATAGAGCCGCAACCGTGATGGCGGCGACGCCGCGAGAGAGCGGAGCTGAAGCCAATGACCACAGCATGGAGCCACCCAGTGCTGTGAGCGCGAGAATAGGAAGGAGCAGGTAGCTCACGTATCGGTCCCATATTCCAGCCTGTCTCACCGCCAAGCCAACGAAGACCATGGCACCGGGAAGGACGAGATGCATCAGTTCAGTCCAGTGTCGTGCCCGGACTAGAGACGCCATCCCTGCTATTACCAGTGCGCACGCCAGGAGTAGTGCGATTCCAGCCGGGAGTGTCAGTTCGAAGATCGGTCTTACAAGACGATTGACTGGCTCGATAGCCACGTTGCTGAGAGTCACAAAGCCGTCCCGGGCGTGTGCTGCGGTGCCAGCACGTCCTCGGACGGCCGCCGGGTCGACGAGTGCGCTCCGCAATGGCCAATAGAAGAGAATCGATGCGACCGCTACGGTACCAGCCATGAGCGTCAACTTTCCACGCTCGCGACGCGATATCAACAGAATCGCGCCGTGTGCAGCAAATGGCAGCAAGAGCGGATATATCGTCCATATCCCTATTAGCGAGCCGACAATAAACCATGCAATATGCCGTCCGGTGATCCTTTCGTCGCGCTGCATTGTGAGTGAGGCTACCAAGACGATAGCTGCGCCCAATGATGCGAGTCCCCAGCCTCGCGCCTGACGAAATGCATCGAAATGTAGAGGACTCACGGTTATCAGAAATATGAAGATTATGGTCGTTAGCTGCCCATGGTGGGTCCATAGCCAATAGGCGACGAGCGTTACCGCGATCGTAGCGGGAACCACGCTGCCGATTCGCAATATGACCTCGTTATTGCCCAAGATCGTAGTGTCGAGGGTTGAGAGAACGCTGTAGAGAGGATGGTTATTCGATATGTATGCAGTAGGATCGAAAATGTTCGCGAAACCGTGGCTGACATAATGGTTCGCTGTGTACATTTCGTCCTCCCAGAGACTCATCGTCAACCCAAGACTCCTGGATAGGACGTAGACGACGCATATCAGCAGAAGCGAAAAATAGTGGTTTTGGGGGCCAGATAGCCGTATCTTCGGACGTGAGGATGCTTCTGTCGAACATAGATGGAGAGTCGGCAGAGTTAAGAAGGAAGTGTAGACGGAATGGCCCACTGGATGGTGGGTGAAGGTTCGCCAGGTGGTCGTGGAAACGGTGTTCTAGTGCTCCGAGAGGTAAGCGAGATGCAGGGCGAGAGCTTCCCCCATCGGTGTGGTGGCCGCACAGCTACCGGACAACCAGGGAGGCTTCCTGTGCACGCTTAACGCTCCCCCGACGCGGACTGGCCGCAGGATCCCGTGCGGGCGAATCGGGAAGGTCCGCCCGGTTGCTCTTGTGGCCTGTGTGATGTGGATCTCCAGGCCCGCCGTGTAACCAGTGGGTTCCGCGGTGGGCGGGGATGGGCACCTCGTCTCGGTTCATGGTGATGTTGCCACAGGGAGCATCTGGAGGAGGGCTCTTCGTCCGAGATTGGCGCTGTTGATGAAGCCGTGGGCGATTCGTTTCAGGACCCCGAGCTTGGCGTTTATGCCCTCGAGCCGCCCGACGGTTCCCCCATCGGAGCGATCGTGGTCCGGAAGATGACAGGCGTAGAGTCTCGTCTCCTCAATCGATCAGCGTGGAGATGATCTGGTCGAATACTGGGACGGGATGGTCCTGGTGGGCTGCGATGAATGCTTCGAGCGCCTGTTTGGCTTCCTCTGAATCTTGGGCGAGGTAGATGCCGTAGAGGTGTTGGAGCATCCACCAGGCTGCCTCCAGGTGGGGTCGTCGGGCCACCGACCGCCCGAGGGTTTCGATCTGTCGACGTCGAGACGGCTGAGTTGGAGGTAGCGGTAAGTTGCAGATTTGGGGCGCTTCGGAAATGAGCGGGGTCTGGGGGTCGTAGGTGGTAGCAGGGGCTCTGCCAATCTGATCGGTGTTCAACGCCTATCAGAACGGAGAGCCCCTGTGGAGACTGACCCTATCCGCATGTGTGAACTGTTGGTGGGACTGCCCGACGTCAACGTTCTGGGCGTCGAGGATCTTGGCGCCGATGCCCCGCTACGGCTGCACATCGAGACCCGTGGACCGAGACCAGCCTGTGAGGCGTGCGGGGGGCCAGCAGAGGTCAAGGAGCGCCCCGATGTTGAGCTGGCGGATCTGCCGGCGTTCGGGAGGCCGGTGCGGACGGTGTGGCACAAGCACCGGTGGCGTTGTCCCGACCCAGAATGTCCGGTCGGTTCTTGGACGGGGAGGTCACTCGGATCGCTTCCCCGAGGTTGGGGGTGACGGACCGGGCGGGGGCCACCGTCCAGGTGGGCCGCTGCGGCCGGACGGTGGCGGAGGTGGCCCGGGAGCTGGGATGCGACTGGCACACCGTCAACGATTCGGTGTTGGCTTACGGGGAGGCGCTCCTCGAGGCCGACACCGGCCGGATCGGGGAGGTGAGCGCCTTGGGGATGGACGAGACCCTGTTCGCCCGGGTCGGAGTGTGGCGACGGCAGTTGTGGTCCACCTCCATCGTCGACGTCGGATCCGGTGTGCTGTTGGATGTGGTTCCGGGTCGGGGCGGAACCGAACCGGCCGCCTGGCTCGCCTGCCAAGACGAAGAGTGGCTGTCGGTCATGGTGGGCCACGTTGGACCTGTCGGGTCCGTATCGGGCGGTGTTCGATCGGATGCTGCCCCACGCCACCCAGATCGCCGACCCGTTCCATCTGGTCAGGCTGGCCAACCACAAGCTGGACGAGTGCCGGCGCCGGGTCCAGAACCAGACCCTGGGCCATCGGGGACACAAGACAGACCCCCTGTATCGGATCCGTCGTCTCCTCACCAAGGCTGACGAACGCCTCGACGACAAGGGCCGCACCAAGCTCCTCGGGCTATTGGCGGCAGGCGACCCCAAGGGTGAGGTCAAAGACACGTGGCATGCCAAAGAAGTGATCAGAAGCATCTATGAGATCGACGACCCCGATCTGGCCGACCAGTTCGTGACCCGCCTCGCTTCAGACCTTCAAGACCGCACCTTCCCACCCGAGGTGCGTCGCTGGGCCGAACCCTCACGAGGTGGAAGGACCACATCGTGGCCTGGCATCGAGGACGCGCCACCAACGGACCCACCGAGGCGGTCAACAATCTCATCAAAAGGATCAAACGGATGCGCCTTCGAGGTTCCGGCGGTTCCGGTCCTTCAGGGTCCGGGCGCTGCTCTACGCCGGCAAACCCAACTGGGACCTACTCGCCACCGTCACTCCCCGCTGAAATCCGAAGTGCCAGATTTCGGGGTCGAAGGCGGGGACGGGAACCTTGGGGTGCGATCCGTTGCACACGGCGGCGGACCTCGATTAGGCCGGCGGCGAACCAGCGGGTCACATGGAAGCGGTCAACCACGTGGGTGGCGTGACCGCTTGCCGGTGCGGCTGGCAGCCCGATAACGCGGACCCGCCGGTGACGACCACTTTCGCTGTGGCGGCACCAGCGGTGCCCCTGAGCTTGGAGGAACCCAGACAGGGCCCGGGCGTCTAGACGGGTCAACTCCTCGTCGGAGATGTCAGTGACAGGACCGGGGCGGCAACCCAGAGCATCGCCACGGCCACGACGGTGATACACAGTCGACCGGGGCGCGCCCGCACCGCACACACCCGACCAGCGGTAAACTCCGTTCCGCGGCTATCTCTGCCGCCTCGGCGGCGGCATCCAAGTCCCCTTTTTTCGGCCGCCCGCCTCAGAATCTCGTTCTCCATCGTCAGCTCGCCGATCTTGCGTTCCGCCTCCGATAGTCGACGGTCGCCTCGGCTGCGAGGACGTTTCTGTTTTCAGCCCTTCCTTGCCCGACTCCAGAAAGTCGTCACGCCATAATTTGAGACACTGCGCCTCGACACCGACCTCACCGGACACGTCCTCGATCGACTCCCCGCGGAAGAAAGGAAAAAAACCACGTCGATCTTGCGATTCGTCGGTGGACCACCGTGGTCTTCGACGTGAAATCCTCGGACTCGCTATTGGATATCGACATGAGCGACACCTCGCTCCTTTTTATGGGCTCTCCAACAACCCCGGGTCCGATGGACCCCTGCTGTCGGATAGGCCAACCCTTTGCCTCTCGGAGGCTGAGGTGTTCGTAGGAACCATCACGAACCCGAGTGCCCGTCCGACCTCCTCATCGAACGGCGGGGACCCTCAGTCGCTATTCCACAGCTCCTCCCAGAAGTGATACTTGCTTGGGGTTGATCGATCCAAGTCTCGGGAATCCCAACGGTCGAGGACATGCAGTGGACCACTGTCGGGTCTTGGAATGTGGTCTTCTTTGATCAACGGCAAACGGTTCTTGTGCCAGCCCCTCGCTAGCTCAGTCGGGTCGTATCGTCGGGACCGATACTTCCTGAGGCCGTGATCCGGTGTCACAATCGGATAGTGACGTAATACCCCGTTCAGGGCGAAGACGAGAGTTGCGCACCGTCAAGGCGATGGCCCGCCAGTCGCCGGTTATCGAGGCCAGCATCCTACGCCAAAATTTCATTAGTCTTTGCTTGGACGGTTCAAAGAAGTAGTACTGCAGCATCAACCGACGAGGATCAGCCCCTTCAGGAATGGTTTCGACGGGCGTGAACACGAACTCTTCGAAGTTTACCGCTGTGGCTCCTGACGAATGGGCCTCATTCAAGAGGTCTATCAGGCGAAGTCGATCTTGATCTGTCCGAAGCCACTCGTCGGCATCAACGTGCAGGACCCAGTCATGTCTCATCTCATCGATGACCGAAGCTCCCCAATTCAGCAGGTCTCGGAGGGACATTTGCTCGCGTGGCGGTCGCCAACGAATTTCCAGGTGCCATTGCCGAGCAGGGGCTCGAGCCGCTTTTCCGTACCATCAGTGGAACCGTCGTTGAGTACGACTACTTCTATGCCCTCCACGATGGTGCTCAACTACATGTGGTAGATGTATTGCTTCATTTCGGAGAGTTATCAGTGCAACCGCAGCGATCATGTCGATGTCGGGGAGACGTCGACGCCCCTCAAAGAGTTACCGAGACGAGTCAGACTGGAGTTGACATCGGCTTCTATTTGGCTCTGCACGAAGCACGCTACGAAAGCCTCCTCAACGTCTCCAATATGTGCTGAACCCTCGCCTCCGCCAGGCGGCGTCCTCGAGTTCCTCAGATGCGGACAACGAGATCCAGCGCCCCGAACCTCGAGCCGGCAAAGGCTCGCTTGTCTCGCCAAGACCATCTCGCGCCACTGTGACCGACCTCGCTCGGGAAGATGCCGGTGCGGCGACGGTCACCGCCGGAATGCCAAGTCGCCACGAGATCAGTGCCATATGATAGGAATCTGTGACGACTGCTGAGCATGATGCGAGGCGAGACATCACTTCCATCGCCGTCGATGAGCCAGGCTCCTCACTCGTGGCTATCCCCTCTGGAAAGATCATTCGAGGAAACCCCCGCTGTCCCCCCAATCGATCCATTCGAGCTGCCAGCCCATCTTCAGAGATAGGTTCTCAGCGATCTGAATGAGGCCTTGGAGTCCGCGGCTCGTTCTTCCGAGGAACACACCGAATGTCCGATGATGAGACCCGGTTGTCGAGCTGGCCCGGCCTGATAAACAGGGCTGGATCCACGCCTGTCGATATGCCAGGCCCGGGTCGAATGCGAGCGGCGAAGGTTGTCGAAATGGGGTCCCGAAACCATGACTCATAATTGTTGCTGAGATATCTGCGAATGGCGGCCCCGTATTGTTGTCCATGAAGTGAGCCGCGCTATTGAATATCAATGTGACCGAAGGTCGCTGACCGAGCGACAATATCCACATCGACGCCATCCAAAAGAAGATATCGTCGGGCTCGATAGTTCCCAACCGGATCGCCGATGATGGCGCGACCGCACTTACGTACTGAGCCATATGATGAAAGTCACCCCAGTAGAGGATGGGGCCTTCTATTCCTGCAGGCGAATCGCTGTCGATCATCCGGCTGGCACCGAGGCCAACATCCATTCGAAGGTCGATTCCTGGGGCTGCTGATCGAGCCTTCTCCGCTAAGGCCCGAACACGCCACGGTATGAACTCGATGTCGAGAGCCTCAGCAACCGATAGAAGACCCAGATCGACGGCCGCCATTCCAGCATCGAAGCCGGGGGCCTGCGGAAGAACGACGTTAGAGACGAATAGGACCTCCTGACTTGTCGCCTCAATCTCACAATGCCTTACTCAGTAAGTCAACTCTGACAATGCGAGCCCAGTACTGGCTGGAGCCGAGGTACAACCGAATGTTGTGGATGACGGGGTCGAGGAAAAGAGGGCGGCGTACCCTTCCAAACCTGAATGAATGGTTCCGCGGGTGTTGGCCTGCGGGGAAGGAGTACGCCTGATGTTGAAGATAGTCACTGACGATGCCGATGGCGGCGACCTGACGTCGTTGATGTTGGATGAGCTTGTCACCGAAGGTGCCCGTCGCATGCTGGTAGCGGCCCTTGAAGTGGAGGTCGCCGACTACATCGACCGGCACCAGAATGTTGTCGATGAGGACGGTCACCGTCTGGTGGTCCGCAATGGAAGAGCCGCTGAGCGGACGCTGGTGACGGCGGCTGGCGGGTTGAAGGTCCGGGCTCCTCGAGTGTATGACCGCAGGGAGGGCCATGGGTTCTCTTCGTCGATCCTGCCTCGTTATGCGTGGAGGTCTCCGAAGGTGGCCGACGTGTTGCCGGTGTTGTATCTGCGTGGTTTGTCGACTGGCGATTTCGCTCCTGCCCTCGAGGAGTTCTTTGGTACCGACGCGGGGTTGTCGGCTTCGACGATCACCCGGCTCATCGAAACCTGGTCCGCCGAGTACGCCGCCTTCTAGGGCCGTGATCTCTCCGAGGACGACTTCGTTTACGTGTGGGCCGATGGGGTCCATTTCCGGATCCGTCTCGAGGAGGACCGGCTGTGCTGTCTGGTCATCGTCGGGGTCAGATCCGACGGCAGCAAAGAGCTACTGGCCTGCGTCGACGGCTACCGCGAGTCCACCGAATCGTGGGCCGAAGTCCTCCGTCTTCAAAGGCCGAGGAATGACGCACCGGTGGTCGCCGTTGGTGATGGCGCCCTTGGATTCTGGGCTGCTCTCGCTGACGTGTTTCCCGACACCCGAGAGCAGCGGTGTTGGGTCCACAAGACCGCCAACATCTTGGACGCTCTGCCGAAACGGTCCCCCACCGGACAGCCAAAGCGGCGCTGCATGAGATCTACGAGGCGGAAACCCGCCGGGACGCCGAAGCCGGCATCGGCGCCTTCGTCGGCCAGTTCGGCGACAAGAGAACCCAAAGGCAGTCGACAAACTGGTCAAGGACCGCCAGGCGCTGTTGACCTTCTACGACTACCCCGCCGCCCACTGGGTGCACTTGCGGACGGCCAACCCCATCGAGTCGACGTTTGCCACCGTAAGACTCAGAACCAAGGTCACCAAGGCGCTGGGGACCAGACGACGAGGGCTGGCGACCGGTAACGCGGTGATCAATGGACAGGATGGACGTGAATGAGTGGCTGCGCAAGCAGCTTGACCCCGGCTGGAACGACGGCTGTCCGTAGCCGGATCCGTCCTGCATCTGCGCTCATCATGTAGGGGTTAGCGGTCTTGAGGCTCATCAGTTGCGCTAAGCGACGCGGCCAGGAAGCGAATAGCCACCCCAGGCGTGCACCGCCTGTAGACCCCAGGGGGGCCGGGATCCTACGGGCGGCGACGTCCGTGTGTACGCCGAGCTTTGGTAAGTCATGAGAGACCGACGCCCCTTGAAGGCTCAGGCTGTGCTTAGAGCTCGGGCTAGAAAGGCCGCCATCTGACCCCGCGTCACCGGATCCCCCGGACAGAACCGATCATTCACCGGAGGATTACAACCCTTGGTGATCCCCGCCGCCGCCAAACGCTCGATATCACCCTCGAACACCGACCCATCATCATCCACAAAAGAAACACTCCCCGCCGAAGGCAAGCCCCAACGCACGTACCAAGAACGCCGCCATCTGACCCCGCGTCACCGGATCCCCCGGACAGAACCGATCATTCACCGGAGGATTACAACCCTTGGTGATCCCCGCCGCCGCGAAACGCTCGATATCACCCTCAAACACCGACCCATCATCATCCACAAAAGAAACACTCCCCGCCGAAGGCAACCCCAACGCCCGTACCAAGAACGCCGCCATCTGACCCCGCGTCACCGGATCCCCCGGACAGAACCGATCATTCACCGGAGGATTACAACCTTGAGTTATGCCCTCTCCGGCCAGCCAGCCGATGTCGGAGCGAAAGACCGAATCTACGGCGTCGATGAAGCCCCAGCGGCCAGTTTAGCTGACGTTCCTGCTCCCAGGCCTCCATGCGCCCGTCGAAGATCCAGGCCGCCTCGGAGGGAGCCGACCACTTGGGATACTCAGCCACGACCGTCGGATCGACAACACCGTTCTTGATGATCCGATAGTCGTTGTACTTCCCACCCTCCGTCTTCTGCCGGTTGAAGTAGATGGCGCCTATGACCTGATCTTCGCCAGCCAGGTTGTGGAACATGTCTCGTAACCACAGCGCGCGATCGCCGTTCTCGATGTCGACAGAGGCCGTTTGGAAGGCGATTATCGGCTTAACGGTCATGTCAACTCAGCCTGGATCTCTCGGATATGTCGCCCAAAGGCCTCGTCGTAGGCTCGCCAGGGATCATTTCGATTGATCTTGCTGAAGCCAATTATGTCCACGAAATCATTACCGGGGTAGTAGTCGGGATAAGTCTGGGACAAAGGCACACCGCCGTTCAAGTGCAACACGAATCTGACATGATCAGGGCCGAGTCCCGCACTTCGGAAGCTATTCACGACCACCCGAAAGGCCTGCAAGAACTTCTCGGGCTGCCCTCCCCAGATATGCTCCGACAGATTGGGCTCTGGAAATGGAGCTATGAGCACCCGATGATCCTGGTCTGTCAGAGCCCATTCCTTGATAGTCGCTATGACTTCATCGAGTTCGGGAGATCCAGCAATGACCTCGTCGAGCTGAGCCGTGAGCTCGATATAGGGGACGGCGCTGAGTGCATCAAGCTTCGCAAGATCATTACTCGCCCAGCCATTCGGCCATGCATAGCCGAGAGACCAGAACAAGGCCTGGAAGGCGGAGCCCCTCCCGGTTGCCTCGACGAGAGTTGGAACATACTCCTCGTAGTCTCCACCCGCCGTTCCTAGGAGGGTGGGTGGGTCCCCCGAGGTGGCGGCTTGAGCGGGCAAACCTATGTTGGCCACCAGGAACGTGAGCACCAACACAAACACGTACCGACGAAGGGGAATGTCATTCACGATGCATAATGTCGGAGAGAAGATGGCGAACCTTGATCCGAAGCCTAATTCCGAGCGCAGCGAAAGTTGATTGAATGAAGGGTGCAAGCAAGTCAGGCTCACGAATGCCTGAACGTGACACACTCACACCATCCCGGACCAAGCGAGCCAAGGTCACACCCGGTCGGCAGCCAGGGCCCTTCGGAGATCACCTATTAGGATGGTGCCGCCCAACAAGAGTCATTACGAATCACACATGATCATCGGGAAGGACTTCGCCTGGGGACATCTCGGAAAGACTGCCGGGGATGCCACCTACCAGTTATTTCAACGCGTTGCGCCAGACCTGGTCGAGTTTGCCCATCAGCCAACGGAACGGGCCAAACACCAGCCCTTCGCTGACGCTTCCATGGAGGTACTCATGAAGGAGACCCTGGTCTTGAATATCCGTCGATTACCTGCATGGGTACTCAGTAACGCCCAACATCGGGCTCGAAGTGGGACGGCTGCGGATCCAGCCCCTCAGCCTCTCCCACCAAGTTCAGTTTTGGCAGAGTCGAGAGAGGCGGACCGTGGCCTCGGCCAGTTCACGGCCAACGGTCGGATTCGGATTGACCGCTGGCTTAGGGTCGAACACCTACGCGAGGACTTCCTCGACTTCGTAGCTGAACGGCGTTCAATCACCGACGCCGAAGCTCGCATCGCTCGCCGGTTGGAGACAAAACCTCCAGGACGATACGATCACGATCTGCGAAAGACATTCACGGATCGGCAGATTCGCAATCTCTACCTCGAGAACCCCGCCTGGGCTCAAGCGGAGCTCAAAGCGTACGGACATCTTCCTTTCCAGCCGCTTCGTCGATATGTGGTCGTCCACAATCCACTCGGCGGTCCGCGGCCGGGGGCGACACCACCACCTCTGGCAAGTCGAGTTGAAGCACTCGCCGGCAGGGTGTGGCGACGACTGGCGTCTCCAATCCGCCGCACGTGACACTCCGTCGAATGCAACTCCATCTGATCCGACACGCAGATGAGTGTCCGTTATTCGCGCTTCATGGGTCCAGCGCCCGGGAGATGCACTCCCGGCGGGCCCCCGATCAGTGACGCGAAGAATCTCACTGGTTCACATCGTCATCGCCGTCCTTTTGGTGACCGGGCTCGGAGGCCTCGCGCTTTATCCCTTTACCCCCACGCTGGGCAAACCGGTGCGCCCCGGCCTGGGAGACACCCTTGACGATTTGATCTCTGTGCCGGTCGACAAGAGCGTGGAACTCCAATACAACTTGTATGTCGATCTTCGCGACGACAGTGAGGGGGGCGTCGTCATAGTTCCCCTTGACAATCCTCTTGATCCGTATGCCGCCAACCTCCTCGCATTCACAGACTTGCTGCCAACAGACTATGAGGCCAGCGTGCCCTCTGACGTGGCTGGGAACATCGCTAACGAGGCTGAAGACAGAGGCGTCTTTAGAAGGGGACAGCATGAATGGAATTACATAGTCATTGACGGTGCGGGGACCATGAGGCTTCTCACGTCTGGTCCACTACTGATCCTTATACCGAATGAGCAATGGCCATCGGTTCTGGAGCGCAGGCGATGACGGAAGCACTATTGATGGCCGCGGTACAAGCCTGTGGCTTTCTCCTTGTTTTGCCTCTGTCACGTCTTTCCGTGACGATGCGGTCCGTCCTCGCGTTCCCCGTTGGCTTGACGACCTGGCTGGTAGTCGGTTTGGCCATGGTGGTTGCTCCGACATCATACCGACCAGGCGTTTCTCTCTTGATCTTGGGAATACTGTCGATCATGTCAGCCAGCTACGCGGTACGGCATTCCGGGACGAACCTGATAGTCGAATCGCTTCCTTGGGTCCTAGGGCTGGGTGTGGCCGCCTACCTGCTCTCGTTGGGATACCAGGCGCTCAACGCCACAGCCATTACACCCGACTCAATCAGATACCTTCTCGGGGGGGAAGCACTGGCAAGGACCGGAAGTGCTACCACAATTCCCCCGGGGGATCTACTGAGGCGAGGTGTCCTGGTCTCCTTGATGCATGCGCCAGCCATTCTGACCCACCGCCAGTATCTGGAATCGGTAACTCCTCTGCTCGCAACCAGTGGCTTGGCTCTCTTCCTGACCATTACCTGGCAGGCGCTAGCCAAACTCGCCACGCCTTACCGGTGGCGGTGGTGGCTTCTGGGTGCCGCAGGATTGACGTTTCTGGGTTCGAACCGAGGCCTGTACGACACCTTCTACATCAATGGTCACTTGCTCTTCGCCGTGTGTCTGCTGTCTCTCACGATGGGGTACTGGATGATGGCCCAGACGAGTTCGGTGCAATGGTTGCTGCCTGCATTGCCTGGAGTCGCCGTAATGGTTGCGCTTCGGCCAGAGGGCGTCTTGGTGGTCGCTCCGTTCCTGATAGTCGCACTTGCCCACGACGGTCTGCCCAGCCTGGGTAAATGGCTGCCGGTGATTCCCTACGCCGGAGCTGCAGTGATCTGGTTCGGATTCTTTCTCATCCCTGTCCGTCACACCCGCTTCAGCATCACTCAACCCGAACCCGGCCTTCTGATGGTTGCGTTGGCGGTTGGAGCACTCGCAGCGATCGCGGTCCTATGGCCCCGGTCTCTCCTGATCCGCATCGCTCCAACTACCACGCTGATTTTCCTCGCCGGACTCCTTCTCCTGGCAGTATTGGCCAATCCCGCCATAGCCCGGGCGTCCCTTGAGGCTACCGCCTCGAATCTATCTTCAGCCGGTCGATGGGGGTTGACTTGGCTCGTGATACTCCCAACCCTCTTCGGCGTGGCGAGTGTGTCGAGACTTCCCGACCAACGATTGTGGACAGTACCCCTCAGCGCCTTCGGGATCCTGTTCTTTCTGCTCCCCTATTTCAGGGAAGGCGCCTATCGGGTTGGGCGAGGGGACTCCGGAAACCGGATGTTGATGCATGTCTTCTTCGTGGTCTTGGCATACCTGACTATTGCGGCTGGAGGAGCGGTGACAAAGCGCATCCCCATGGTTCACAAGAAGGATTCCGTTCAAGAATGAACTGCGATAGCCGTGAGCAAGCGAAACTCTCGAAGCTGAAGGAGAAGCCTTCCAGGATAGAACGAAGGGGGCGCCCCCCTACCGCAGCCACTCCCGGACTACGCTGGGCCACGGACTCGCCGGTGAAGCCCCACTCCTGGGCGATTCGCTCCCAGGGGGCGGAGGCGCCGAAGTGGTCGACGCCGATCATCAGGCCATCCTCCCCTACGATCCGCTCCCACCCGAAGGTGGCGGCCGCCTCGATCGAAACCCGGGGGATCCCCTCGCCCAGCACCGAGGTCCGATAGTCATCGTCCTGCTCGAGGAAAAGCTCCCAGCAGGGCAGGCTGACCACCCGGGCCGAAATGCCGTCCCTCCGACAGCAGCTCCGCCGCCTCCAGCGCCACGTGGACCTCACTCCCGGTCGCCACCAGCACCACGTCGTCCCCGTCTCGCAGCACATAGCCTCCCCGGGCCACTCCCCCACGCTCCCGCTCCAGCACCGGCACACCCTGCCGGGTCTGGACCAGGGCCGTCGGGCCGTCGTGACGATTGAGCACCACCTCCCACGCCTCGACCGTCTCGGTCGCATCGGCCGGCCGCATCACCCACATGTTGGGCATCGCCCGCAGCGAGGCCAGATGCTCGATCGGCTGATGGGTGGGGCCGTCCTCTCCGAGGAAGATCGAATCGTGCGTGTACACCCAGATCGACGACGCCTCCATCAGGGCCGACAGACGCACGGCCGGGCGCTGATAATCGCTGAACACGAAGAAGGTGGCGCTGTAGGGCCGCAAACCGCCGTGAACCGCCAAACCGTTGGTGATCGTCCCCATGGCGTGCTCCCGCACCCCGTAGTGGATGTCACGCCCCGAGCGATTCGTCGCCGAGAAGGCGTGGTCCCAGTCGATCTCGGTCTTGGTGGACCCGACCAGATCGGCCGCGCCACCCAGGAAGCCCGGCACCTTGTCGGCGATCTCCCCGAACAAGTCCTTGTTGACATTGCGAGTGGCGATCGACTTGCCCACCTCATACCCGGGACCGTCCAGGCTCACCTCGTGCGTCTCGTAGAGCGTGTTCCACAGCTTCATCGCCGGCCCATCGGCGCCGGTACGGCGCTCCTCCCAGGCGGTGTGAGCCTTGCGTCCCCGCTCCATCGCCTGGTCGAAGAATTCGTAGACCTCGTCGGGCGCATAGAAGTGCTCATCGACCGGCAAGCCCAGAAGTTCCTTGGTGGCCCGCACCTCCTCCTCGCCCAGCGGCGAACCGTGGGCAGCCGCCGTGTCCTGGGCATGGGGCGCGCTGTCGGCGATGTGTGTGTGGCAGATGATCAGCGAGGGCTGGTCCTCGACCGCCAGGGCTTCATCCGTGGCCTGGGCGATGGCAGTCCGATCGTCTCCGCCGACCGTGGAGACATGCCACCCCACCGCCTCGAATCGCTTGGCCACGTCCTCGGAAAAGGTGATGTCGGTGCTGCCATCGATGGAGATGTCGTTGTCGTCGTAGTAGTAGAGGAGGCGGCCCAGGGCCAGATGACCCGCCAGAGATGACGCCTCGGCCGAGATGCCCTCCATCAGGTCGCCGTCCGACACGAACCCGAAAGTGCGGTGGTCGACCAGGTCGGAGCCGAGTCGGGCACGGAGGTGCTCCTCGGCGATGGCCATGCCCACACCGGTGCCGAAGCCCTGCCCGAGGGGACCGGTGGTCATCTCGATCCCCAGGTCCTGCTGGATCTCTGGGTGCCCGGCGGTGTGTGAGCCCCACTGGCGGAACTGTTTCAGATCGTTCATCGATACGGGGAATCCACACAGGTGGAGCAGCGAGTAGAGCAGCATCGATCCGTGCCCGTTCGAGAGCACGAAACGGTCCCGGTCCGGCCAGATAGGATCGTCTGGGTCGACGATCAAGTATCGGCCCCAGAGCGTGACGGCGATGTTGGCCATTCCCATCGGCATTCCCGGGTGACCGGAATCGGCCTTCTGGACGGCATCCATGGCCAGTCCCTTGATCACGGAAACGGCAAGCTGCTCGGTTTCTTCCTGACTACTCATCACGTACGTGAGAGTACCCGCCGGGGGAGATGGCCAAACTCGGCCGGGGCCGCATCCGAGGACCACCGGGAACAGATCCGCGGCCCGTAACCTGGGGGCTCATCATGGTGACAGAGGCGACGACGCCCGAAGCCGGTCTCAGTGCCCACGAGGTGCGTCAGCGGGTCGACGCCGGCCTGGTCAACCAGGTGCAGGAGCGCCCCAGCCGCACCACAGGCGAGATCATCCGGGACAACGTCGTCACCCGGTTCAACATCCTGCTCGGAGCGCTCCTCATAATCGTCCTGGTCGTTCTCCGTGAACCCCGCGACGCTCTGTTCGGCATCGTCCTGGTCACCAACTCCCTCATCGGGATCATCCAGGAGCTGCGGGCCAAGCGGACCCTGGACCGACTGGAGCTCCTGGCGGCTCCCCGAGCCCGGCTGGTCCGAGGGGGAAGGGTCACCGAGCACGCCGTCGACGAGATCGTGGTCGACGACCTCATCGAGCTCCGCCCCGGCGATCAGCTGGCGGTGGACGGTGTCGTCGTCACCTCCCACGCCCTGGAGATCGACGAGTCCCTCCTCACCGGCGAGTCGGATCCGATATTGAAGGAGGTGGGCGACGAAGCCCTGTCGGGAAGCTTCGTCGCCGCCGGGTGGGGCCGTTACCGGGCCACCAAGGTCGGGGGTGACGCCTATGCGGCCCGGCTGGCCCACGCCGCCAAGCGCTTCACCCTGGTGCGATCCGACCTGCGCGATGGGATCGACTGGGTCCTGGGAGTGGTCAGCTGGGCGGTCATTCCAATAATGGGCCTGTTGATCTGGAGCGCCCTGCGAGGAGGGGGAACCTTCCTCGAAGGTCTGGGCGGGGCAGTGGCCGCCGGCGTGGCAATGGTTCCGCAAGGGCTGGTCCTCCTCACCTCCATCGCCTTCGCCGTGGGCGTCATCCGGCTCGGGCGCCGCAACGTCCTGGTCCAGGAGCTCCCCGCCATCGAGGGCCTGGCCCGGGTCGACACCGTCTGCTTCGACAAGACCGGAACCCTCACCGAGGGCAAGATGGCAATGGAGAACGTGGTGCTCCTCTCCGACGTAGATCCGGCCCCTGCCCTGGCTGCTTTGGCCGCCGCCGAGCCCAACCCCAACGCAACCCTGTCGGCCATATCGGCCGCCTTTCCCCGCTCACCCAACTGGAGAGTGCAGTCGGCAGTGCCCTTCTCCTCCGCTCGCAAATGGAGCGGGGTCAGCTTCGTCGGGCACGGGACATGGGTCCTGGGAGCACCCGACGTCGTGCTTCCCGACGGCTCCGAGATAGTCGCCGCCGCCACGGACGACTCCGCCGATGGGAGGAGAGTCCTGCTCCTGGCGACGGGACGGACGCCGATCGGAGGCAACACCCTCCCGCTCGACCTGAAGCCTGTGGCCCTGCTGGTGCTGGCCGATCAGGTGCGGGCCGATGCCGCCGACACTCTTCGTTACTTCGCAGACCAGGGTGTGCAGGTCAAGATCATCTCCGGAGATCATCCCGCCACCGTGGCGGCCATCGCCAGAGAGGTCGGCATACCCGAGGCCGACAACGTCGTCGACGCCCGCACCCTGCCCGAGACCCGGGAAGAGCT
This sequence comes from uncultured Acidimicrobiia bacterium, assembly GCA_963744905.1. GTDB lineage: Bacteria > Actinomycetota > Acidimicrobiia > Spongiisociales > ZC4RG35 > DATFFO01. The sequence continues at coordinate 113,978 of CAVUUV010000002.1, forward strand.
CGCCACGGTCATGGAGCGGGCCACCGTGTTCGGACGGGTCAATCCGGCCCAGAAGCGGGCCATGGTCAACGCCCTCCAATCGAGGGGCCACGTAGTGGCCATGACCGGCGACGGGGTCAACGACGTCCTGGCATTGAAGGAGTCCGACATCGGTGTCGCCATCGGCGGCGGCGCCCCGGCCTCCCGGGCCGTGGCCCAACTGGTGCTGATCGACGGGCGATTCGCCTCCCTGCCGGGCATCGTGGCCGAAGGTCGGCGAGTGACGTCGAACATCGAACGCGTGGCGAACCTGTTCATCACCAGCACCGTGTACGCCCTGGGCCTATCACTGGCCATCGTCTTCTCCACCCTCCCCTTCCCCTTCCTCCCCCGGCATCTGACCCTGGTCGGGAGCCTCACCATCGGTATCCCCGCCTTCTTCCTGGCGCTGGCGCCGTCCCGAAAACGCGTCCAGCGCGGGTTCGTGTCCCGGGTCCTCAAGTTCTCCATCCCCACCGGGCTCGTCGCCACCCTGGCCACCTTCACCGGCTACTGGCTGGCAGACATGGAAGGCTCGACCCTCACAGAGACCCGCACCACCGCCACACTCATCCTGGCCGCCATCGGGCTTTTCGCTCTCGGGATCGTCGCCCGTCCGCTGGTCCCCTGGAAGAAGGGCCTAATCGGAGCCATGGTGGCGGGGCTCCTCCTGGCCATGTTCGCCCCGGTGTTCCACGGGTTCTTCGCCCTCGACCTGCCCCGGGCGGTGGTGTTGCTGGCCGCAGTGGGAATAGTGGCCATTACCGGCACGATCATGGTGCTCGCCCTACGCGCCCTGGGCTGGGCCCGGGTGGTGCCCGAACTACTGCGCGAGAACCACCCCACCGAACCGGGCGCCCTGAGACGTCTCAGCCGCCGCATCGCCGAGAACTCGGGCTGGGAACGCTCCTTCCCCAGCACCACCGAGATGCAGCCGGTCACCAAGGGCGAGGAGAAGAAGTAGGGCGGCGTCGGATCGACACCCCCCTACCCCACAGCCTTCGGCTGCGGGGTTCCCTTCCCCCTCTCGCTCCGCTCGTGGGGGACAAAGGGGGAACCCATCATCGTCTCCTCGGTTGCTCGCCCGACCACCCACCCTTCCGGTACATACAATCGTCGGTATGCGATCGTTCAACCCGTGAGGCGCGGCCATGACCTGCTTCCGGAGATCGTCATCGCCATGCTGCTGTCCGTTGCCGTCGGCGGCGTCGGCTTGCTCCCCTTCAGTCCCGTTGCCGCCCGACCGGTCTCATTGGGAATGGGAGACACCTTCGATGAGATTATCCCCGGACCGGCCGGCACAACCGTCCGGCTCAGATACGAGCTCTACACCGACCTCCGTGACGACAGCGAGGGAGGCACGGTGGTCGTCCCGCCCGATAACCCGCTGGATCCGTACCCCGCCAGAGAAATTGCCTCGACCGAACTGGTCATCGAGGACTACGAGCCGGAGATAACCGCCCGGGTGGCCGCCGAAGTAGCGGATCAGGCTGAGGACCGCGGCAGCTTCCTGGGTGGAAGCGGCGAGTGGGACTACATCATCGTCGATGGCCACGGGGCCATGAGGCTGGGAGTCTCCGACCGGCTGCTGCTGCTAGTGCCGGAGAGTATGTGGCCGCAGATTCGAGGGGCGGGATCGTGACCGAAGCCCTGTTGATGGCAGCGGTGGCGGCCTGCGGCTTCCTCCTGGTTTCGCCCCTTTCCGGGCTTCCTGCCGGCCTGCGAGCGGCACTGGCCTTCCCGGTGGGTCTGACCAGCTGGCTCGTGGTCGGGCTCGCCATGGTGGTGGCTCCGACCTCCTACGGTCCCCTCTCATCTCTCGGCGTGCTGGCCCTCTTCTCTATCGTCTCGGCGTCGGTAGCAGCGGCTCGTTCTGGCATCCGGGTCGCCGGCCGTGCCTTGCCCTGGCTGCTGGGGCTGGCGACCATCACCGGCCTGCTGTCGCTGGCCTTCCAGGCCCTCGACGCTACCGCCATCACCCCGGACTCCATCCGTTACCTCTTGGGTGCCCGGGTCCTCGCCACCACCGGGGACACGGCGCTGATTCCCACCTGGGATCTGCTCCGCCGGGGAATCGTGATCCCGTTGCTCCATGCCCCCGCCGTCCTGGGAAAGAGCCAGTTGATGGAATCGGTGTCACCGCTGCTGGCCGTCGGCGGAGTGAGCGCCTTCGTCGAGCTCTTGAACCAGGCCCTGATCCATCTCGGCTCTTCCAGGGGATGGCGCTGGTGGCTGCTCGTCTCCTCCGTCGTGGCGTTCCTGGGGTCCAACCGCGGCATCTACCACGCCTTCTACGTCAACGGTCATCTCCTCTTCGCCGTCTGCCTACTGCTGTTGGTGATGGGCTACTGGATGACGGCCAGAACCGGCTCGATCCAGTGGCTGCTTCCGGCCCTTCCCGGAGTGGCGGTGATGGCAACGGTCAGGCCGGAGGGGGTCCTGGTGGTAGCCCCCTTCCTGGTCGTAGCCATGGCCCTCCCTGCCCTACCGCCTCTGGCTAAATGGCTGCCGGTTCTTCCTTATACGGCGGCGACGGTGGCGTGGTTCGGGTTGTTCCTCATACGAGTCCGCCACACCCCACTCAACCTGGGGGAACCGGAGCCCGCCCTGGTGGGGGTGGCGCTGGTTGTGGCTCTTCTGGCCATCCTCGCCGTCGCCCGTCCCCAATCTCGTCTGGTGCGCATCGCCCCTTATCTGATCGTGGTCGGGCCGCTGACGGTCTTGCTCGCCTGGACCGTACTCGACCCCGGCGTCTTCGTGGCATCGCTCTCCGCCACGGCGAGGAACATCGTCTACAGCGGGGCTTGGGGAGTCACCTGGCTGGTCATCCTCCCCGCCATGGTCTGGGTCACGCTACGAGCTCGGTTACCTCAGCGACAGCTGTGGACGATTCCTCTGGCCAGTTTCGCCATCCTCTTCTTCCTCCTCCCCTATCTGAGAGAGGGCCCGTATCGGGCCGGCCGGGGAGACTCGGGGAGCCGAATCCTCATGCACGTCCTTCTGGTGGCCCTTGCCTACCTGGTGGTCACGGCCGGTTCGCGCCTCGGGGAAAGAACAAGCCGAGCAGCGGTGACAGAAGACCCCTCACCGTTTGTCCCCTTGGCTGCCAGGGGGAAGTCACTGCCCCCGCAGGAAAGCGGAGGCGGGAAATAGGGAGGTGGTTGGAGTGGCGGGTGGTTCGGCTCCCCCTACCCGCCCCTACAGCGGCGGGTCCCTTCCCCCTTCGCTGCGCTCAGGGGGACAAAGCACCGACCCTTTGTCCCCTAGGCCGCAGGCCTGGGGGAAAGTCCCTGCCCCCGCAGCGGAGCGGAGGCGGGAGGTAGGGGGGCGGTTGGAGTTGCGGGTGGTTCGGCTCCCCCCTACCCGCACAGCCTTCGGCTGCGGGTCCCCTTCCCCCTTCGCTGCGCTCGTGGGGGACAAAGCAGCAAACCTTTGTCCCCTAGGCCGCAGGCCCGGGGGAAAGTCCCTGCCGCCGGAGCGGAGCAGAGGCGGGAAATAGGGGGGTGGTTGGAGTTGCGGGTGGATCGGCTCCCCCCTACCCCACAGCCTTCGGCTGCGGGGCCCCCTTCCCCCTCTCGCTCCGCTCGTGGGGGACAAAGCAGCAACCTTTGTCCCCTAGGCCGCAGGCCTGGGGGAAGGTCCCTGCCGCCGGAGCGGAGCGGAGGCGGGAGGTAGGGGGCAGATTTCCTAAGGCAGCAGGGCGATGATCTGTTCCACGGCCTCGTCCACGAAGGTGACGGTCGTGTCGATCACCAGCTCGGGGTGCAGGGGCGGCTCGTAGGGATCGTCCACGCCGGTGAATCCCGAGATCTCCCCGGCCCGGGCCTTGGCATACAGGCCCTTGGGGTCGCGGGTCTCGCAAACCTCGATGGGCGTGTCGACGAACACCTCTACGAATGCGATACCGACCTCGTCGTGGATTTCCCTCACCCGGTCCCGGTCGGCTCGATAGGGGCTGATCAGAGGAGCCAGCGCCACCACCCCCGCATCGGCGAACAGCCGGGCCACTTCTCCCACCCGGCGAACGTTCTCGGCCCGATCGGCCGCCGAGAAACCCAGGTCACTGTTCAGTCCCAGCCGCAGGTTGTCGCCGTCGAGGCGGTAGCAGGCCCGGCCCGCCTCGGCCAGGGTGACCTCGAGTCGGGCGGCGATGGTCGACTTGCCGCTGCCCGACAGACCCGTCAGCCACACCGTGGCGCCCGGCCCCCCGGTGATCCTCTGCCTGAGCTGGGCCGGCACCGCCCCTTCGTGCCAGGTGATGTGGTCGGTCACGACCCCGATCGACCCAGGATCATCCCCGCCCCCACCGTGTTGTTGGTGGCGTCCTCGACCAGGATGAACGACCCGGTGGTCCGGTTCCGCTGGTAGTCGTCGTAGAGCAGCGGAATCGTGGTGCGCAGGCTCACCCGCCCGATCTCGTTCAGCTCCAGGGTCTCGGCTTCCTCGTCTCTGTGGAGTGTGTTGATGTCGAGCCGGTACTGGAGATCCCTGACGATGGTCTTGGCCCAGCGAGTGGTGTGCTTGATCGACAGCTTCATCCCCTCCCGCAGCACCGGCGCTTCCGTCATCCAGCACACCATCGCCTCGATGTCCTGGCCCACCACCGGCTGGTTGTGGGGTCGGGCGATCATGTCCCCCCGGGAGATGTCGAGGTCGTCCGCGAGGCGCATGACCACGGCCATCTCCGGATAGGCCTCCTCCAGGGGGCCTGCGGCGGTGTCGATCGAGGCGATCTTGGACTCGAAGCCGGAGGGGAGCACGATCACCTCGTCGCCCTGTTTCCACACTCCCCCGGCGATGGTCCCGGCGTAACCCCGGTAATCCTGATGATCCAGCGTGTGGGGCCGGATCACATACTGGACCGGGAACCGGCAGTCGATCATGTTCCGATCGGACCCGATGTGGATCTCCTCCAGGAGGTGGAGCACCGAAGGGCCGCTGTACCAGGGCATACGGTCCGATTCGTCCACCACGTTGTCTCCCAGCAATGCCGAGACGGGAACGAAACGAAGGTCGTGAATCGACAGACGGGAAGCGAAGTGGCGGAAATCGGCCACGATCTCCTCATAGCGTTCCTCGCTCCAGTCGACCAGGTCCATCTTGTTCACGCACAGGACCAGATGGGGGACCTGCAGCAGCGAGGCGAGGAAGGCATGGCGGCGGGTCTGCTCGATGACCCCGTGCCGGGCGTCGACCAGGATCAGGGCGATATCGGCGTTCGACGCTCCGGTCACCATGTTGCGGGTGTACTGGATGTGGCCCGGAGTGTCGGCCAGGACGAACTTGCGCTTGGGAGTGGCGAAGTAGCGATAGGCGACGTCGATGGTGATCCCCTGCTCCCGCTCCGCCCTGAGCCCGTCGGTGAGCAGGGCCAGGTCCACATAGTCGGTCCCCCGCCGCCTCGACGCCTCCTCGATCGCATCCAACTGATCCTGGAAGATCTGTTTCGAATCGAACAGGAGCCGCCCGATCAGCGTCGACTTCCCGTCATCGACCGATCCGGTGGTGGCCAGCCTGACCAGCTCCATGTTCTTGGGGTCGGCGATGGTCTGAACCATCAGAAGTAGCCCTCGCGCTTGCGATCCTCCATGGCCGCCTCGGCCGTGCGATCGTCCGCCCGGCTCGCCCCGCGCTCGGTGATGCGACTGGCCGCCACCTCATCGATGATCTCGGCCAGAGTGGACGCCCCCGACTCGAAGGCGCCGGTACAACTCATATCGCCCACCGTGCGGAAGCGAACCGTGGCTTCGAACACCTCTTCATCGTCCATCGGTTGCAGATACGGGCTCTCGGCCATCAGCATGCCGTCCCGCTCGAATACCCGGCGTTCGTGAGCGAAGTAGACGGAGGGAAGCTCGATCTCCTCTTCCATCGTGTACTGCCACACGTCCATCTCCGTCCAGTTGGAGATGGGAAACACCCGGACGTGCTCGCCGAGGCGATGACGGGCGTTGTACAGGTGCCACAGTTCGGGCCGCTGGTTCTTGGGGTCCCACTGGCTGAACTCATCCCGGAAGCTGAAGATCCGCTCCTTGGCCCGAGCCTTCTCCTCGTCGCGCCGGGCACCCCCGAACACCACGTCGAACTGGAACTTCTCGATGGCTGTGATCAGCGATTCCGTCTGGAGCCGATTACGCGATGCCCTGGGCCCGGTCTCCTCCACCACCCGGCCCTCGTCGATCGCCTCCTGGACGGAAGCGACGATGAGGTCGGCGCCGAGCCTCTCGATGGTGCTGTCCCGGAACTCGAGCACCTCGGGAAAGTTGTGGCCGGTGTCCACATGCATGATCGGAAACGGCAGGCGGGCGGGGGCAAAGGCCTTGGCGGCGAGGTGGAGTACCACGGCGGAGTCCTTGCCTCCCGAGAAAAGGAGAACCGCCCGTTCGCTTTCGGCGACTGCCTCGCGAATGATGTGAACCGATTCCGCCTCGAGGGCGCCCAAATGAGTCAATTCGTAGGTTGATGCGGACATTGCGACAACAGGTTAGGGAGGCGCGACGCAGAGGCAATACCCCATGGCATGGTGGCGATTCGTCTCGGGCATGCGAGCATGTCCACTCCCGATGTTCGAAGAGGTGTTCCCCGCGTGACCGCTGAGGCCTGGTTTGTCCTGGCCGTCGTCGGCCTCGTCCTGGTCGCCCTGATCCGCGATCTCGCCTCCCCGGCCGCCACGATGGTGGCGGCCATGGTCGTCGTCCTGGTGGCCGGCGTGGTGACGCCGGAGCAGGCCCTGTCGGGTTTCTCCAATCCTGCACCAGTCACCGTGGCAGCCCTCTATGTGTTGGCCCGATCGGTCGAAAAGACCGGCGCTCTGACTCCGTTGGTTCGACGGATGTTGGGGTCGGGCGCCCATCCCCGAACCTCCCTGGCCCGTCTCGTGGCCCCAACCGCCGCTTCCTCCGCCTTCCTCAACAACACGCCGATAGTGGCGATGCTCCTGCCGCAGGTTCGTGCCTGGTGCGAAGAGCGCGGGCTCTCGCCTTCCAAGTACCTGATGCCGCTGTCGTTTGCCGCCCTGCTCGGAGGCGTGGTCACCGTGATCGGGACTTCGACCAACATCGTCGTATCGGGACTCCTGGAGGAATCGGGGCAACGTGGGCTGGGATTCTTCGAGTTGGCCGCCGTCGGCCTGCCTATTGCCCTCCTGGGTTCGATAGCGATCGTCGCGCTGGCCCCCGCCGTCCTGCCTGCCCGGAGGTCGGTTCGCCAGGAACTGGACGAGGAGGCCCGCCAGTTCGTCATGGAGATGATGGTCGACCAGGGAGGGGCCCTAGATGGTCGCCCCATCGCTCAGGCGGGTCTGCGTCACCTATCGTCCGTCTTCCTCGCCACCATCGAGCGCTCCGGTTCCCTCATCGCTCCCGTGTCGCCCGACGAGATCCTCCATGGCGGAGACCGCCTTCGCTTCGTCGGTCGGGTCAAACATGTCGTGGACCTGCCCGCCATCCGCGGGTTGACGCCCGAGCCGACCGACCAACTTCTCCATCTGGACACGGTTTCGGCCCGCTACTTCGAGGCGGTGATCGGGGCCGAGTCCCCACTGGTGGGCCGAACCCTGAAAGATGCCGACTTCCGACGCCGCTACCAGGGCGTTGTAATGGCGATCCACCGCGCCGGCTCCCGCGTCGACGCCAAGCTGGGAGAGGTTCCCCTCCACATAGGCGACACGCTGCTGATCCTGGCCGATCCGGGGTTCCGGGATCGGTGGGGCGATCGATCGGACTTCCTGGTCGTGTCGCGGCCCGGGCGCCGCGCCCAGGGTCAACGGTCCCAAGGCCGCGCTGGTCGGGGTGGTGGCGGCGGCCATCGTCCTACTCGCCTCAACCGGTCTGGTGCCCATCCTCCAGGCCAGCCTTCTCGGCGCCATCATCCTGGTCGGCGCCCGCGTTCTCACGCCCAGCGAGGCCAGTCGGGCAGTCGACATCGATGTGATCATCCTCATCGCCGCGGCCTTCGGGCTGGCGCACGCCGTCCAGGAGTCGGGTTTGGCCCAGACAGTGGCCGGCGGCCTCGTGGATGCCCTCGGATTCCTCGGGCACCGTGGCCTGTTGACGGGGGTGATCATCGCCACGGCCGCCCTAACCGCCCTCGTCACCAACAACGCCGCCGCCCTGCTCATGTTCCCTATCGCCGTCGCTACCGCCCAACAGGCGGGCCTCGACCCACGCGGCTTCGCAGTGGCCGTTGCGGTGGCGGCTTCGGTCGACTTCCTCACCCCCATTGGCTATCAGACCAACACGATGGTGTACGGTCCCGGCGGCTATCACTTCGGCGACTATGCCCGCCTCGGAGCGCCGATCACACTCGTGGTCATTTTGACTCTCGTGACACTCATACCGATCGTATGGCCGCTGTGACTGACGTACTCGACCGCATCGACGAGGCCCTAGATGTAGCGGTGGAGGTGCTGGAACCCTTCGATCAGGGCCGCATCGAATCCTCCCGCAAGACCGGCGGCGATCCCGTGACGGAAGCCGACATCGCCCTCGACCGGGCCCTGAAGGCGGTGTTGCGTCGACCGGGCGAAGGCTGGCTGTCGGAAGAGACAGTCGACAACCCGGATCGGCTCGAATTCAGCCGCGTCTGGATCGTCGATCCGCTCGACGGCACCCGGGAGTTCGTCGACGGGATCCCCGAATGGTGTGTCTCGATCGGTTACGTGGTCGACGGCGAGGCCGTGGCGGGTGGAATCGTCGCCCCGTGCCGGAACTTCCGCATTTTCGGCGGCGTCGGCGAGGGAGTCGAAACGGAGGGAGCTCAACCCGTGCCTCGTTCGGACACCCTGGCCGGCGCACTCGTTCTTGCCAGTCGTAGCGAGGTTCGGCGAGGAGAGTGGGAGCCCGTCTTCTCGACCCCGGTTTCGGTGCGAAACATGGGCTCGGTGGCCCTGAAACTCGGCATGGTTGGTGCGGGCATGGCCGATGCCACCTGGACCCTGGTACCGAAGAACGAGTGGGATGTGGCGGGTGGCGCTGCCATCGTCCGCGCCTCCGGTGGCATGACGCTCGACCCCAGTGGGCGGCAGGTGCTGTTCAACCGCCCCGATCCGCTATTACCGGGCTTCATCGCTGCCCACAGCACCATCATCGACGACGTGCTGGAGTTGATCCGCACCCTTCCCTGACTCGGAGTCGCCGAACTCTGAGCGAAATCCCGACAACCCTCTGCAACGCGCACCATCGAACGCGTAGGGTGTTCGACATGGGTCGAGGAGTGAGGTGACGAGGAACTGGCGAACCGGCCTCAGCCTGGGAGTGATCGCCGCCCTGGTGATCGCCATCTGGGCGGCCGTTTCGGCCGGCGGGGATGAAACAGATCCGCCGGCGACGAGCACCACTCGGGAGACCACCACCACAAGCCCCAAGAGCACGACTGTGGCCGAGAGCAGTTCCACCACATCGGAGCCGTCAACGACGGTCACCACGGAACCGACTCCGACCACTGTCGATTCCGAGGCGCGAATCGAAGAGGTACGCCTCATCCTCCAGGACCTCTATTACCGGTGGTTCGATGCGATATACCGCAACGACGAAGACGCCGTACGCGAAGTGGTTGCGACGGAGGACGACCTCGATGCATTTCCGCGAGCGGTCGAGAATATGCACGCTCCCGCGCGCCCCCGACCGCGGACGACATCGTGATCCGCAGCCTCGAGCTTCTCGATGGACAACCTGCACTGCCTGGTCACGTTCGCGATCTCGACCTTACATCTGGCGGGGCCAGGACGCACATGACTGAGGGCGTGGATGTCCTGCTGGCCGTCAAGCTGGCGCATGGCGATTCGCCACGTCTTGGACAAACAAGAACGATCTATGGGAGGCCGATTGCGAATCCATCCGTGTCGACGAACTGCCCTAGCATTCTCGTCGCTCGTCCTCGCTGCTACGCAGCTCGGCGCCGCTGGCGCCAGGAGGCCTACCTCGCGTGCTGGGTCGAGACTCGGTGCGATCCAGTAACCGGACGACCACGCCAGGTCACCGTCTGTCGGCTGGCGGGTGGTGACCTGAGGGAGTACCCGGGCAGCACCCCACCGAGCGACCTGGATCCCGCCGTCGGAACTGATGCCGTGGGAGTGTGTTGGTTCTGGACCTCCCGGGACACCGACTGGGAACTCCTCTCCACCTTCTCCGACGGATCCGCGGTGCTCGGCCTCTACATCAACGGCTTCCTGGCTCTCGACACGGGCCAGATCCGACGATGTACCTCTGAGCCGATCATCCAGGATCCCCCACCCCTGTTCGCGTGGGACATGATCACCCAGTATGTGCACAACCCTCCCCAGCCCGAGCTCAACCCGCCTATCGGTCGAGGGCTCACCGGGCTGGAGACGTTCGCCGGCATCACGATTCCCGATCCCTGGTCGGACTCCTCGACCATTCCCGGCTACACGATCGACGTCGAAGTCATCCGTCGCCGCTGTGACCGTTGAGTGGGGCGATGGGAGCAGTCGACACGTTTCCACCTCAGGCCTTTCCCCTCCTCCTCGGATATCCGGACGGTGCAGCCAGGCACCTCTACGAGGTGAAGACCTGCACCCCACCCGGATCCGAACCCGACTGCGACCCCAAACTGGACGCCTACCCGATCACCGTCTCCTACGTGTGGGATGCGCGCTGGAGGGCGAATGGGGGCCCGTGGATCACCGTGAACGTCACGCCCTCGTCAACCACCGTCGATTACCCCGTAGCTGAGGCCATCTCCACCCTGACCAGCACGGGATAACCGCTATCGAGAAATCTGTCGATTTCGCCGACAAGGGGGTAGGAATTGTGGGTGGGGTTTTGTATGTTCGGGGTATGGGCGAACATACGTTCGAGTGGGATGAAGACCGGGAGCCGGCCAACGGTCCCGAGTTGATGGAGGCGATCCAGGCCGCCACCACCGACCTGGACCTGGCCCGACTGGACCGTCTGGAACGCATCGCCGCCCTGGACTCCTCGGAGGGGTTCCGTTACGACGGTTACACCTCCACCTCGGCGTTTCTGGTTCACCGCTGCGGGATGAGCGTCAAACAGGCCCACCGGGCCGTGTTCCTGGCCCGAGCCGTGGCCGAGATGGCCTATTCGGTCAAACTGGTCCGCAGCGGCGACCTGTCCCTGTCCCAGTTCGAGATGCTGGCCCATGGGTGGTCCCAGCATCCGGAGGCGTTCGCCACCGACGAAGCCACCCTGGCCCAGTCAGTGGTCGGTCTGTCCTGGGCCGACACCCACAAAGCCGTCACCTACTGGCGTTGTCTGTATCAAGAACCCCCCGAGCTCTGCCGACCCGGACCCGTCGCGGCTGCATTCCTCCAAAACCGTTCGGAGGGCGGGGACGTCTCGACGGTGACCTGACCCCCGAAGACCACAACCTCCTGGAAACCGCCCTCGAACCGCTCATCTCCGAAATCGTCGACTCCACCCCCAAACACCAGCTTGCGGTCCACGGTCGATACTCAGAGCCCAGGCGTTGACCGAACTGATCCGCCGCCACCTCGCCTCGAACCAGTCACCCTCCGATCACGGCAACCGACCCCAAGTCAGCGGTGGTGGTCCCCTGGGAGACCCTGACGCGGCGCCAACGACCAGCCCGGCCAACTCACCGACGGGACCCTCATCTCGGCTGCCGACGCCCGCCGTTTGGCCTGCGACGCCCAAGTATGTCGTCTCCTCACCGGACCCAACTCCGAAATCCTCGACCTGGGCAGAAGCAAACGCACCGTATCCGCCGCCCAATGGCGAGCCCTGGTCATCCGGGACCGCCACTGCCGAATTCCGGGGCTGTCACCGGCCCGCCTCCTGGTGCGACGCCCACCACCTCCTCCCCTGGGACCAACTCGGAGCCACCGACCTGTCCGACATGTGCCTCCTCTGCCGCCACCACCACACCCTCATCCACCGCCAAGGCTGGACCATCACCAACCAAGGCCACGGCATCCTCATCTTCACCCGACCCGACGGAACCACCCTCCCCAACGGGCCACCCTAGAACCAACCCACCACCGATGGTCCACCGTATCTCCGACGAGGTTGGCGTGTTCCCCGATGCCACTACTCTGCCAACGTGCTCGAGGCATGGTTCTTCATCGCCGCGGCGCTGCTCGTACTCAGTGGGGGATCCAAGCTGATCGACCCCGCACCGACACGGGGCGCCCTCGAAACCGCCCGATTGCCGGCCGGAGCAGGTACCGTCCCCGCTCTGGCGATGGCTGAGATCGCGGCAGGGTTGACCGGAATCATCCTCGGCAGCTGGGGAGCGGCAGCAGTCGGGCTCATCTATCTCGGGTTCGCAGGATTCGTCCTCTACGCCTTGCGTCTACAGCTGCCCATCCAGTCCTGCGGCTGCTTCGGCCGCCCCGACACACCCCCGAGCTGGTGGCACTTCGGGTTCAATCTCGTCTCCGCCGGCGTCGGCCTGGCCCTGGCCTTCAACGGGGCAGCCCCCGTCGACCTCCTCTTCGACCAGCCCCTGGCGGGGATCCCCTACCTGGGTTTCGTCGCCCTGGGAGTGTGGGTCGTGTACTTGCTGCTGGCCGAGATGCCCCGCACTCTGGCGGCGGGCCGATGAGCCAACGCCTGGCCGAGGCCGGTGCTCGCTTCCTCGAGTCCCGGACCAGCAGGCGCGGCTTCCTGCGGCGAGTGGCGATGGTGGGCACAGCCCTGGTCGCCGCTCCGGCCGCCTACATACTTCGCCCGGGCAGCGCCTATTCGGCCCTGGTCAAGACCCCCGGTTCCTGTCCTCCCGACACCAAGTGCGGCCAGGCAGCGTGGACCGAATTCTGCTGCACCCTGACCGGCGTCAACACCTGCCCTCCGGGGTCCATGATCGCCGGATGGTGGCGAGCCGAGTATCCCGGCACCGGACCCGATCATTGCGACGGCTCCTCCCGCTTCTACATGGACTGCAACTCCTCCGACTGCCACGGATGCAGTTGCGGTGGCTCCGGCACCTGCGGCAACGACTGCGTCGACTGCAACTGTGAGTGCGCCAACGACGACTGCAGCTACTGGAAGACCTGCTGCACCCGATTCCGCTACGGACAGTGCAATCAGGACATCGCCTGCCTGGGACCGATCGTCTGCCGCGTGGTCACCTGCGTACCACCCTGGGAATGGGATTCCACCTGCACCACTACCGACGCCGTCAGCCAGTCGACGTGGTACCACGACGCCGCCTGCCTCCACCCCACCACCTTCTACCCGGCCCGGCCGGCCGTCGTCTCGGGCACCCACTGGGCCCTGCGGGGGAGCCTCTCCACCGGCGCCGCCTTTCTGGACTACGACTATGGACAGCCATACGACGTGCCGCTCATGGCCGACTGGACGGCGGCCGGAGAGGCCACCTCGGCGGTGGTGCGGGGCACCCGCCACGGTCCCACCGGCGACGAACGACTCACCTGGTACGTGCGCCAGGTCGAAGGACCCGGTCAGCCCGACCTGGTCTTCGAGTACGGCCAACCCGGCGACATCCCGGTAGTGGGAGATTGGGACGGCGACGGCGTCGCCACTGCCGGCGTCGTGCGCGGAAACCGCTGGCTGCTACGCAACTCGAACTCCCCCGGTGGCGCCGACCTCGACTTCACCTTCGGCCAGCCCGGCGACATCCCGGTCGTGGGCCGGTGGACCGACGACGGGATCGCCCGCCCCGGCGTCGTGCGGGGTACCACCTGGATCCTGCGCACCGGCCCATCCTCTTCGAAGACATTCGACTTCGGCCCGGGTGGGAGGCCGGTGGTAGGTGACTGGGAAGGGACCGGCGTCGACCGACCGGGATGGTTCCAGGACGGAACCTGGTATCTGCGTAACAGCCTCACATCCGGCTCGGCCGACACCACGTTCGACTTCGGGAAGGCCGGCGACACTCCCCTCGTCTGGGGGAAGCTGCAATGACGGCTCTCGTCATCATCGAAGGCGTGGTCATCGCCCTGCTGGCTCTGGTAGTGGCCGGTCTCCTCCGATCCCACGCCGACATACTCCGCCGTCTCCACGCCCTCGACGGCGGGGAACCCGAGTCCACCACCAACGGTGGCCTCCACATAGCTCCTCGCTCCGGGTCGCGGGTTCCCGAAGCCATCAGCGGGGTCTCACCCGGCGGCGAGGCGATCAACGTCGCCCTCCGCGACACCCGCGGCAAGGTGCTGCTCGCCTTCCTGTCGAGTGGCTGCTCCACCTGTCGACCCTTCTGGCAGGAGTTCCAGGCCGGGGCCGAAATGCCGGCGCCGGACGTACGTCCCCTCGTCGTCACCAAGGGGGACCATGAGGAGAGCCCCTCACGCATCGCCGAACTGGCCCCCTCACAGGTCAGGACCGTCATGTCCTCTCAGGCCTGGGACGACTTCCAGATCCCTGTATCGCCCTACTTCGTCCTGGTCGACTCCGAACAGGGGGCCGTCATCGGCGAGGGAGCAGCCGGATCGTGGGATCACGTTCGGGACCTGTTGACCCAGGCCATGACCGACGTGGGCACCGATGCCCGCACCACCCGTGAGCGTTCCCAACGGACCAACGACCGTCTCAGATCGGCCGGAATCGAGCCTGGAGACCCCAGTCTCTATCGCAATCCCCACGAGGGCGAACAGTGACGCTCTTCGGATCGGTGATTGCCCTGCTGGCCGCCATTCGCTCCCAGTGGTCGCCCTGAGGAGAATCGATGCTATCCAGCATCCACCCGCTCGGTGAGCGGGCCCGCCACAACCGATGGGCACTAACAGCCGCCTCCTTCACGGTTGGTGCGGTAGCGGTCGGCGCCGCCATCGGGGCCCTCGCCGGACTGACCGGCCGCTCATTCGACGGGACCTGGCGTTGGATTGCTATTGCAGGGGCGGCCCTCCTGGCCGGGATCCTCGACATCGCCCGGGTCACGCCTCCCGGACCGCGTCGACAGGTCAACGAGGACTGGATCGGAGCCTTTCGGGGCTGGGTGTACGGAATCGGATTCGGGGCCCAACTCGGGGCGGGAGCAGCCACCTACGTGGTGACCTGGGGTGTGTGGGCCACGCTCGCCGCCGCCTTCCTCTCCGGCGGCGCACCGGCCGGGGCCGTGGTCGGCGCCGCCTTCGGCCTGGGGCGCTCCCTCCTCCTTCTCCTCGCCGGGCGGATCGACCGACCCAGCCGGCTGACCTCGTTCAATCGCCGCATGGCCGACCTCGCATCACCGGTGGCCCGCGGGGTCGCACTCGCCCTCATCGCCATCGGGTTTGTCGGCGCCGGTTGGAACCTGATCTGATGCAACTCGCTCGATCCGGTATCACCGTCGACCTGCCGCCGGGTTGGGACGGCGCCATCGGCCGAAGCACAGGGCTTGCCCCTCAGGCAGCCGGGAAACTGTTCGAGCCGACCGTGGCCCATTTCGCCAACTTCCCCCTTCCGGCCAACAGGGCCGACTTCGGGGCCGACGTGACCGACAAGATGCGGCCCGGGGACGTCCTGGTCGTCCTGTTCGAGTACGGGGCGGAGTCGGCCGGCAAGGCCCTGTTCGCCTCCGAAGGAGTTCCCCGCATCGCGCCCGGGGACTTCGACCGCAACGCCCTCCAACACGGAGTCGCCGGCCAATCCGGACTGCAGCGCTTCTTCTCGGTCGGCGGCCGCCCGTTCTGTCTCTACGTCGTGGTCGGAAGCCACATCGATCGGGCCGATGCCGTCCCGGCGGTCAATGATCTGCTCGACTCGCTCGTGATCGAATGAGACGCCGGCTCTTGGCAGTTCTCATCGCCGCCGCACTCCTGAGCGGTGCCGCCTGGTCCGCAACCGCGGTCGGAGCCGGCGGAAACGGGCGGGGAGCCTTCACCGACGACGACGGATCGGTCCACGAGGCCAACATCAACGGCCTGGCAGCCTCAGACGTGACCAGGGGCTGCAACCCGCCCGCCAACACCCATTTCTGTCCCGACCGGGCCGTCACCCGCGCCGAAATGGCCACCTTCCTGACCCGGGCCCTCGACCTCCCACCGGCCCAGAACTCCACCTTCACCGACACCGCCTCCTCCGTCCACGCCGCCAACATCGCCGCCCTCGCCCAGGCCGGCATCACCAAAGGCTGCAACCCGCCCCAAAACACCCATCTACTGCCCCGACCGGGCCGTCACCCGCGCCGAAATGGCCACCTTCCTCACCCGCGCCCTCGACCTCCCACCAGCCCAGAACTCCACCTTCACCGACACCGCCTCCTCCGTCCACGCCGCCAACATCGCCGCCCTCGCCCAGGCCGGCATCACCAAAGGCTGCAACCCGCCCCAAAACACCCTCTACTGCCCCAACCGGGCCGTCACCCGCGCCGAAATGGCCACCTTCCTCACCCGAGCCATGCCCGACATCGAGCCGATCCTCAACCGCCTCTCGGTCCGCTCGGGGCCCAAATGCACCAAGGACAGGACGTCATGCACGGGACGCCTCACCCTGGCGGCGGGCATCCAGATGGAGGCCATCGAGGGCTGGTATCAGGTCTTGCCCTACCAGTCCGGGGAGGAGGCCGCCTTCAAATCGGGCGGCACGCTCGTCTCCTACACGTGGGATGGTGCTTCGCTCAGCGGCACCGACCTGGGCCTGGCCGAGAAGTCTTCCCCTGCCAGCCGGCGCTGGCGGGTGAGGCTCCCTGCTCTCACCCCCGGCACCCATGCCTTGCGAACCGTCTGGCGCTGGAACGGAGCCGCCACCCAGCGCATCACCTGGGTCATAACCGTCCCCTGACTAACTCACCCCACCTGAATCAGGGAACGGTCAGATCGATTGAGCGACTCCACCCCGTCGGTGGTCACCACGACGATGTCCTCGATCCGCACCCCGAACCGCCCCGGGAGGTAGATCCCGGGCTCCACGGAGAAGGCCATCCCCGGCTCCACCGCACGCCCATTGCCCTCGATTATGTAGGGCTCCTCGTGCGCCTCCAGGCCGATCCCGTGGCCGGTCCGATGGATGAAGTAGTCGCCGTAGCCGGCCCCGGAGATCACATCCCGGGCCGCCCGATCGATGTCCGCCGCCACCGCCCCGGGCCGCACCGCCTCGACCGCCGCTTGCTGGGCCTGTCGCACGACCTCATGCACCGCGGACACGCTCCGGGTCGGGTTCCCCCACCGCAAAGGTCCGGGTGGTGTCCGAGCAGTAGCCCTTGAGCCTGCCCCCGAAGTCGATCACCACCAGGTCACCGGCGGCTATGACCCGCTCGCCGGGCTCGTGGTGGGGAGAGGCCCCGTTGGGACCCGCTGCCACGATGTTGAACGCGGCCACGTCGTGGCCCTCTTCCACCGTCCAGGCTGATACCAGCCGAGCCAACCGGCGTTCGGTCATACCCTCCATCTCCACCTCCGCCAGGCGGGCCACCACCCGGTCGGTCGCCTGGGCGGCCCGCCGCAGCAGGTCGATCTCCGCGGTCTCCTTGCGGATCCGAAGCTCCGTCATCACCGGGGTAGCCGACGAGAACCTGGTCGCGGCCATGGCCTCCTGCAGGCGGAGCAGAAACAGGGACCAGGTGTGGTCGCCGATACCGAAATGACGCCCGTGGCCCGCAGCTTCCTCGGCCACGATGGCAACCGGGTCCTCTGTCTCCCCCCAGGGCCTCACCGTGAACGGCCCCTCCGGCACCCGTGGCGCCTCCAGTTCGGGAACCACCAGCACGGCCCCGGACGACGTCAGAACCAGCATGGTCAGACGCTCCAGCGGCATGGCCTCGTAGCCGGTCAGATAGGGCAGGTCGGTGCCTACGGACAAGAGGAGACCGTTGAGCCCGAAGCTGGACATCACGTCGCGGGCACGCTGCATGCGAGCTGCGTAGTCGAATGGAGCCGAGGGCGAGACAGACGATGTCACCCTCCGATCGTACCGGCGGTACCGTGACCGGCCCATGTCGACCCGCTGGTTGCTCATCGTCTCGGCCGTCGTTGCCCTGGTGATCCTGGTGGCCGGCGGAGTGTGGCTGCTGCTGTCCGTCAGTTGACAGACAGGTCCATGGCGTATCCCCTGGCGGCGCCGACGCCTTTCAGCCGGAGCCGATGCTCACCGGGACAGGCTTGACGGCCGAGGCGGTGGCGTCCTTGGCGTGATAGCTGGATCGAACCAAGGGGCCGGATTCGACGTGGGCGATGCCGATCGCCTCGCCGAAGCTCTTGTAGCGGGCGAACTCGTCGGGATGGACGTATCTGTGGATGGGACGGTGACGGGCGGTGGGCCGCAGGTACTGCCCGATGGTGATGATGTCCACCCCCACGGCCCGCAGATCGGCCAGGGCGCCCAGTACCTCGTGCTCTTCCTCACCCATCCCCACGATCAGACCCGACTTGGTCAGTCCCTCCGGGTACATCTGCTTGGCCCGCCACAGCAGGGCGAGAGAGCGGCCGTAGTTGGCCGATGTGCGGATGTCGCGCTGCAGACGCAACACGGTTTCGGTGTTGTGGTTCAGCACCTCGGGGTGAGCGGCCATGAGCGTTTCCAGTGCCTCCCGGTCTCCCTTGAAGTCGGGGATCAGCACCTCGATGTCGGTGCCCGGGGAGCTGCGCCGGCTCTCGACGATGGTCCGGGCGAAGATTCCCGCTCCCCCGTCGGTCAGATCATCCCGGTTCACGCTGGTTATGACGGCATGGCTCAGGTTCATGGAGGCGATCGCCTCGGCTGCCCGGAACGGCTCCAGCACATCGAACTCGGTGGGTTTCCCGGTCAGGACATTGCAGAACGAGCAGGCCCTGGTGCAGGTATCGCCCAGGATCATCAGGGTGGCCGTCCCCATCCCCCAGCACTCGTAGATGTTGGGGCAACGGGCCTCTTCGCAAACGGTGTGCAGTGACAGGCCCCGCATCAGCTTCTTGAGCTGGATGTAGTCGTCGTCCATGTGGGCCCGCACCTTCATCCATTCCGGTCGGGGCGGCTCTCCGGGAAGTCGGCCGTCGATCAGGACCGGCTCGGCGTTGCGGCTCTCGGGCGAGAAGGTGCCGGCCGCAATCAGTCTGTCCACCTCGTGGTCGGGATCTCGGCGGGCCTGGCGCCGGGTGAAGGCGGCCAACTGGGTCTCCAGATCGTCATAGCCGAACTCCTCGGCGAAGGCGGGAATCACGGCCTCCACCGCTTCCTCCATCGTCACCCTCCGCCCGGCCAGTTCCGACAGGGTGGTCACCGGCCGGTCGGTGATGCCGCACGGGTTCATCATCGAGAAGAACTTCATGTCCGGGTCCAGATTGAGAGCGAAGCCGTGCATGGTGACCTGACGCGACACCCTCACACCGATGGCCGCCACCTTGCCCCGCTCCGTCCACACGCCGGTCAGCCCCGACTCCGTCCATCCCCGCACCCCGAACCGGGCCAGGACCGATATCAGAGCCCGCTCCAGGGATCGCACGTAGGGAACGATCCGCTTGGGATCGTCCAGACCCACGATCGGGTACCCCACCAGCTGGCCGGGACCGTGGAAAGTTATGTCACCGCCGCGATCGACGTCGAACACCTCGGCCCCGGCCTCGGCCACCAGGGCGCGATCGGCCAGCAGGTTGGCGTGGTCGCCATTGCGGCCGATGGTGAACACGGGAGGATGTTCCACCAGCAGCAGGTAGTCATCACGCGAGCGGCCCCGAACCCGTCCCTCGTGGAAGGCACGCTGCAGATCCCAGGCCTCTTCGTAGGGAAGCCGGCCCAGCCAGCGGGCGCGCAGCAGGCGGGCGGGATCGATCCGGGTCGTCATCACCCGAACCTATCACGGCCGCAGGGGTATTCGGACAGATCCGAAAGTCCCGTCATCAGGCCAGCTCTTGTTCCCAGTCCCAGGTCTCGATGTTGTGCTTGATCCGCTGCAGGAACAGAACGGCGGTCGACCCGTCGAAGGCACGATGATCCCAGGTCAACCCCAGATACCCGATGTGGCGGATGGCGATCATGTCTTCTCCGTCCGGTCCCGTCACCACGGCCGCCCGCTTGGAGATCGTGTCGGTGGACAGGATGCCGACGTTGGGCACGTTGATGATCGGAGCGGACATGAACGAGCCGAACGGGCCCGGGTTGGTGATGGTGAACGTGGCACCGGTCACGTCGTCGGGGTCCAGCTTTCCTGCCCTTGCCTTGTTGGCCAGCTCGCTGATTCCCCGAGCCAGGCCGACCATGCGCAGACCGTCCGAATCTCGCAGGCTGGCCACGACCAGGCCCTGCTGATCGAGGTCGATGGCCACCCCCAGATTGACGGTCCGGTGCCGGACCGATTTGCGCTCCTCCAGGAAGAAGGACGAATTGACCACCGGATAGGCCTTGAGAGCATCGATGGTGGCGCGGGCGATGAAGGGCAGATAGGTGAGCGAGAAGCCCTCCTCTTCCTTGAAGGCGGCCTTGTGGGCCTGGCGCACCCGCTCCACCCGCTCGTAGTCCACCTCGACGGCGGTCCACACGTGGGCCGCGGTCTGCTTCGACTGGTGCATGTTCTGGGCGATCCGGACCCGGAGCCGGCTCAGCTCCACCTCCTCGGCGCCTTCCTCGGCTTCGGCCCGGGCAGGAGCAGCGGCGGGGGGCGGGGTGGGCTCTTGGGGTTGCGGTTGCGGTTGGGCCTCGGCAGGTCGCTCCTTCGGGGGAGCAGGCGCCTCTTGCGGCGCCGGTTGCTCCGGTGCCTCCGGCTGTGCGGGAGCAGCCTCTTCGCCGGCCGGGCCCGATGCGATGTATGCCTCGACATCACGACGGGTGATGCGGCCCCCCTGTCCGGTCCCCTCCACCCGGTTCAGGTCGATGTCGTTCTCCCGGGCCAGTTTGCGGACCACAGGAGACAGCAACCGGGGCTCGCCGTCGGGTGACGGCCCTCCCTCGGCTCCCCCGACCTCGGCCTCGGCTGTGGCTTCTTCCTCCAGCGCCTGGTTCTGGGACGGGGCCGCAACCTGGGGCTGGGGCTCCTCCGCCTGTTCCTCGGCCGCCGGCTCCTCCTCGGCCGGCTGTTCGGGGGCCGGCGCCTCCGCCTGCTCGGTCGGGGCTTCTTCGGTCGGGGCTTCTTCCTCTCGAGGCGGGGCTTCCTCGGCCGGTGCCGCCTCGGGCTCCTCTCCCTCTTCGCCGATGACGACCAGGTCGGTCCCCACCTCGACCGTCTCTCCCTCGTCCACCAGGATCTCGAGGACCACTCCGGAGACCGGAGACGGAACCTCGGTGTCGACCTTGTCGGTCGAGATCTCGACCAGGGCCTCGTCCTCGGAGATCGAGTCGCCGACGGACTTGGCCCATCGCAGGATGGTCCCTTCGGTAACGGTCTCGCCCAGTTGGGGCATGCTCACTCGTGTCGCCATGTTCTCTTACCTCTCAATGCAGGCTGCGGCCGGCGGCGGTGAGCAAGGTCTCACCCACCGCCTCGGAAAGTGTTGGATGGGCGTGGACGAAGGCGGCCGCTTCGGATGGGAGGGCCTCCCAACCCACGGCGTACATCAACTCGTGGATCATCTCCCCCGCTTGCGGCCCGACGATGGAGGCGCCCACGATGGGTCCGTCCTTTTCCACCACCACTTTCACGGAGCCTCGATTCTGGCCCATGATGGCGGCCCGGCCGATTCCACCAAAGCCATGCGAGTAGGTCTCGACCTCCAAACCTGCTTCGGCCGCCTGGGCCTCGTTGTAGCCCACCTCGGCCACCTCGGGATGGGTGTAGGTGACCCTGGGTATCGCTCTGTAATCCACCGGCTCGGCTCGGCCGGTGCCGATGTGGGTCACGGCGGCCATCCCCTCGGCGAAGCCGGCATGAGCCAGTTGAGGGGTACCTGCCACGATGTCACCGACGGCATAGAGCGAGGAGTCGGCGGTCTGCATCGTCGCCCTGTCCACGACCACGAACCCTCGATCCGTCTCGGCCGATGTGGTTTCGAGACCGACATCGTCGGTGTTGGGGCCCCGCCCGACAGCCATCAGGACCACGTCCACCTCCACCGACTCGTCCCCGAAGGGAACCACCACCGATGAGGCGCCCAGCTTGGGAGGGTCCACTCCGATGCCCGTGTGGAATCTGACTCCCCGCCTGCCCAGTTGGCGCTCCAGTTCCTTGGCGATACCGGCGTCGGTGCCGGGAATGATCTGATCCATGACCTCGAAGACGTGAACCTCGGAACCGAAATCGGCCAGCATCGAGGCGAACTCACACCCGATCACTCCTCCGCCGACGATGGCCACCCGATCAGGGCGAGAGGGCCAATCGAGAGCGTGATTTGATGTGACGATCCGGGTCCCGTCGACGTCGTAACCGGGAATGGAGCGAGGGTGCGATCCCGAGGCGAGGATCACCGACCGTCCCTCCACCCGCCTCTCACCCTCATCGGTGTCGACCACCACTGCATTGGGGCCGTCCAGGCGCCCGTAGCCGGAGATGACCTCCACCTTGCGCTGTTTGAGAAGCCCTTCCAGGCCTCGCACCCGGGCCTCCACGGTCTTCTGTTTGCGCTCCAGAGCCGCATCCCAGTCCAGCTCCGGTTCTCCTGCCAGCACGCCGAAGTCGGAGGCGTGTTTGACGGTGGAGTAGACCTCGGCCACATAGAGCCATTGCTTGGCAGGTATACAGCCCCGTATCAGGCAGGTGCCCCCGGGGCGCTCTTCGTCGACGAGAGCCACGTCGAGCCCGAAGTGGTGGGCGTAGAGAGCGGCGGCATAGCCACCCGGGCCTCCGCCCACGACGACGATGTCATACACGAGTTGATGCCTTTCCTGAAGCTGCACCCGAGCCTAGTGGGTGCCGTGATGGTCAAACGATGGGAGGGGTGTGCCTGTTCGGACTCACGGGCCTGAAACCACGATTGGCGGCCTCGGCTACCGAATCGGGCCCGAAGCTCTGTATCAGGTTCTTGGCTACGAGGTCGTCCGTCTCGACCCTGCGCTCCAGGCTCTGGAACTGCTCTGGATCGTCGCAGTCATATAGCCGCATCGTGTCTCGCGCTCCCAGGAAGCGAAAGTCCTCGAATCGCTTCAGCCGGCCCACTACTCCCCCTCCGGGGTTTCCTGGCCGGTCTCGACCTCGGCCGAACACATCGGACAAACCGCTACGGCGATGTCACCGACGATGAACGTGTAGCCGCACTCGGGGCATTCGACTTTGGGGGAGGGGGTATCGGGCGGCGGGGGCGGTTGGGGAGCAGCCACACCTCCGCCTTCGGGGCCGCCGGTTGGCGGCATCGATCCGGGGGGTGGAGCCCCGCCCGGGCCTCCCGCACCCGGTCGGGCGCGAACCATGTTCACTGATCCGCAAACGGGGCAGGAGAACCGTCCTTCTCCCGGCACATCGAACTGAGTTCGGCAGGCTCCGCATCGAACGATCACGCCTGATCGCCTCCTCTTTCGGTCTTGGTTGAAATTCTGTCCATCACGGTCTCGATCTCTACCCGGTCGGTCCGCCGGCGTCGTCACTCTGCTCGACCTGACTCTGCTCGACCGGGCTTTGCTCGACCTGACTCTGCTCGACCTGCTCGCCCACCGCCCCGATCGACATCAGGTAGTCGGCTTCGAGCCGGAGGACCGCAGCGACGTCATCACGATCGTAGGTGACCCCGTTCACCTGGGCGATCTGACTGGTTATGTAGTCGATAGATGCATCTGATCCCCCTGCCACCGTCTCGACCGGGTTGCGACGGTCTTTCTGGGCCAGTCCTTGCAGGTAATGGACCTCCCATTCGATGATCCGCAGCACATCGGGCTTGCGCAGTCTCTGGGCCACCTCCGGGTCGAGACGGGCCGTGATGAACCGGACCGCATCCGAGATCACATAGGTCGGCGCAGAGCCCTGGGGCCGACGCTTGGCCTCCTGCCATACCATCGCCCCCACCGCCAGGAGCAGGGCGGCGGCCAGCAGCGCCACCAGCGCCACCAGGCTGGCTCCGCTCATGCGATCCCGAGTGCGGTGGCCAGCCGGCGCCGATGCTGGACAGGACCGCCGAAGAGGAGCTCGGAGCTCTTGGCCCTCTTCAGATAGAGGTGGGCATCGTGCTCCCATGTGAACCCGATGCCGCCGTGGATCTGGATCGTGTCGGCCGCACAGCGGAAGTACGCCTCCGAACAGAAGGACTTGGCCAGGGGTGCGGCCACGGCCACCTCTTCGGGGTCATGGTCGATGGCTGCCACCAGGTGGTAGGCGGCCGACTTGGCGGATTCGACCGCCACCAGCATGTCGGCACACATGTGCTTGATCGCCTGGAAGGAGCCGATCGGCCGTCCGAACTGGTAACGACTCTTGGCGTAGGCGACCGACATGTCCAGACACGCCTGCGCCCCACCCACCTGCTCCATGGCCAGGAACGCCACCGCCCGGTTCCGGACCTCGTCGAGAGCCGCGTTCGCATCGTCCGAGCCCTCCCCCAGCCTGGTGGCGGGGGCCGCATCGAACGCCACCGTGGCCAGGGGGCGGGTCAGGTCCATGACGTCGAGGGCGCTGACAGCGACGCCGGAGGCCTCCGGCTCGACCACGAACACCCCGGATCTACCTTCGCTGTCGGCCGTGACCAGCAACCGGTCGGCGGTGGCGCCGTTGATCACGTACGACTTCACCCCCGTCAGGCTCCACTGCCCGTCGCCGTCTTCTGCCGCTCGGGTGGGAGAGGCCTCGGAAGCATCGGGCTCCCCATCCGTCATGGCCACCGCCACGGTCATCGAGCCGTCGACGATCGACGACAGAAGCCGGGCCTGCTGTTCGTCGGTCCCCAGGGAGGCGATCAGAGGAGCGGCCATGACCACCGTGGGGAGGAAGGGCGACGGGTAGAGGGTGCGACCCATCTCCTCGCCCATCACCGCCAGCTCGCCGAAGCCATATCCGCCTCCACCGTGGTCGGTGGAGATGGCCATCCCCAGCCAGCCGAGATCGCCCAGCTCTTTCCACTGGTCGGCGTCGAAGCCGGGCTCGGACTCCATGATCCGGCGCACCTCATCGAGCGGGGCCCGCTCGTCCAGCCATTGCCTCACGTAGCGGCGCAGCTCATCTTGCTCGTCGGTGAAGGACACGCTCATAGCCGCGACGGTACCTGCCCGCTCCCCCGACCACCATTCACCCCGTCACCCCCACGGATCCCGACCCGGGCCGGGGCCGTTCTTTGGACGCTCACGAACGGCCGCTGCCTTCTTTGGACCGTCACCATCGCTATGCGTTCCCCACGGTCCAAAGAAGCGTTAGAGCGTTCCCCAGCGTCCAAAGAAGCGTTAGAGCGTTCCCCAGCGTCCAAAGAAGCGACTCTCAGAAGGCCTCCTCGGGGAGCTCCATCAGGGAGCCATCCTCCTCGGCGGTGGCCTGACGGCGGGCGGCCACCGCGGCCGCGACGTCGCGGATGAAGAAACGGGCCGAGGCCACCTTCCCCCGGTGGAAAGGAGAGGCATCGGCCTCGGGGAGAGCGATCTCGGCATGCACCAGCAACTGCCAGGCGATGACCACCTCCGCCATCGACTCCAGCAGGGCGTTGGTGTGCAGGCCCACCTCGTAGATCCGGGTGGCCTGTCCTTCCATGGCCGCCATCAGGTCCTCGACCATCAACCCCAGCTGCGCCTGGACGTCGTCGATGACCTTGCCCAGCAGAGCTCGCTCTTCCGCCAGCGGGTCGCCCTCGGCTCCGCCCTTGACGAACTCCGTGATGTCGGACGCCACCGCGGCCAGGGTCTGGCCCCGGTCGCGGGCGATCTTGCGGAAGAAGAGATCCATGGCCTGGATGCCGGTCGTCCCCTCGTACAGCGTGTCGATCTTGGCGTCGCGGATGTACTGCTCGATGGGATAGTCCTGGAGGAAGCCCGAACCGCCCAGCACCTGCAGGGACGTGGCCAGCAGCTCATAGGCCTTTTCCGAGGAGTAGCCCTTCACCAGGGGGAGCAACAGATCTACACGCTTGTCCCAGCCCGCCTCCGGCTCCAGGAGAGCCATGTCCTGACACCAGGCGGCGTACATCCACAGCGACCTCAAGCCCTCGGCATAGGCCTTCTGGGTCATGAGCATGCGGCGAACATCGGGATGGCGGATGATGCGCACCCGGGGTGCCGTCTTGTCGGTCATCTGGGCCATGTCGGGACCCTGGACCCGCTCCCTGGCGTACTCCAGGGCATTCAGATAGCCCGTCGACAGAGTGGCGGCCGACTTGGTGCCGATCGTCATCCGGGCATGCTCGATCACCCGGAACATCTGGCGGATGCCGTCGTGGACGCCGCCCAGGAGGTAGCCCACGGCAGGTCGCTCCATGCCGAAGGTGAGCTCGCAGGTAGTGGAGCCTTTGAGGCCCATCTTCTTCTCCACGCCGGTGGCGACCACACCGTTTCGCTCACCCAGCGTTCCGTCCTCGTCGACCAGGTACTTGGGAACGATGAACAGTGACAGGCCCTTGGTACCAGGGCCTGCCCCCTCGGGGCGGGCCAGGACCAGGTGGACGATGTTCTCGGCGGCGTCGTGCTCACCGCTCGTGATGAAGCGCTTGACACCTTCCAGGTGGTAGGTGAGGCCGTCGACATGGACGGCTTTGGTGGTGCCGGCCCCGACATCGGATCCTGCGTCGGGCTCGGTGAGCACCATCGTGCCCCCCCAGTTCTTCTCCACCATCATCCGGGCCAGCTCACGTTGGGAGGGAGTGCCCTCTTCGTGAACCACCCGGGCGAAGAGCGCTCCACCTCCATAGAAGACCGCGGTCGGGTTGGCTCCCAACAGCAGCTCCTGGGTCGCCCAAAACACCGTCGGCGGCACCTCGAACCCTCCCAGATCCTCGGGCGCACCCAGCCTGGTCCATCCGGCCTCGTGACCCTTGGCCAGACTGTCCTTGAGGCCCTGAGGAAGCCGAACCTCCCCGTTGTCGAGCACCAGAGGTGTGCGATCCGCCTCCACGAAGGAAGCAGCCCAGTCCTCCCGGGCGAAGCGGTCCAGCTCGCGCAGCAGGTCCATCACGGTGGTCCGGTCCATCCCCGCCCAGCGATCGAGGTGCTGGTCGATATGGTGAACCTCGAACAGATTGAACTCTAGGTCGGCCAGGTTGGACCTGTAATGGCTCATGATCGCCTCTCCTGGTAGATGACTCTTTGAGTGAATAGTCTAATTTGAGTCTCCACTCAAAGAAAAGACCAACAGGAAGACCACCTCCTGCAGCCGCGCTGCCGATCCGAGCCGGCCAGAGGGGCTACCGTGACTGGATATGCGTTATCGAGTGGGCCTGGAAACCCGTGACCGCATCCTCGAGGCAACCCGCTCCCTGGTGGGCGACTTCGGTCTGGAGGGCACGACGATCAAGGCCATCTGCGAGCGGGCAGGCATCCTCGCCGGTAGCTTCTACAACCTGTTCGAATCGAAGGAGGAGGCGATCCTCTCGGTGGTTCGTGACGCCATCGGAATGGTGGAGCCCGACCCCGACAGCCCGGCGGACATCACCTCGCTGGTCGATGCCTATGTCCGTTTCGTGGAGGAGCAAGAACCCGTCGCCAGGGTCTATCTGGAAGTGGCCATGGCCCGGGGATTGCGGGAGGAGAAACTGCGCAACAGGGTCATGCGCCATCATGAGCGGAGGGTGGCGCTGTTCGCCGAGGCCATGGCCCAGGCGGGCGTCGACGAGCCGGCGCAGATGGCCGAGCTGATGGTGGCCGCCCTCAACGGACTGGCCTTCCACCGGCTGCTGGACGACTCGTTCGATTTGCGGGGCCAGGCCCGGCGCCTCCTCACTCTCCGACCCCTCCCCGTGAGTTGAGCGCACCGGCCCGATTACGGTCCTGACATGATCGAAATCAGCAAGCTCGCCGTGGGCCCTTATGACAACGACAGCTACGTCGTGTCCTGTCGGGACACCGGCACGGCCGTGGTGATCGACGCCGCCGCCGAGCCCGAGCGGATCCTCTCCGCCTGCGGGGGACTCGATGTGACCTGTGTGCTCACCACCCATGGCCACCTCGACCACATCGGAGCCCTGGACCCGGTCAAGGACGCTCTGGGCGTTCCCTGGCTGCTCCACCCCGACGACACAGAAATCGCCGGCCGCGACCCCGACCAGGCTCTGGCCGATGGTGGGGAGATCGTGTTCGGGAACGTGGCCCTCCACGTGATTCACACCCCCGGCCACACACCCGGGTCGGTTTCTTTCGTCTTCGAGCCGGCCGATGAGTCGGAGATTCATGTGCTGTTCAGCGGGGACACACTGTTCCCCGGCGGTCCTGGAGCCACCCGGTGGGACTACTCGGACTTCGGCCAGATCATGGACAGCCTGGAAGAACGCCTGTTCCCTCGTCTCCCCGACGAAACCATCGTCCACCCCGGCCACGGGGATGACACCACCATCGGCGTCGAACGACCCCATCTCGGCGAGTGGCGGGCCCGGGGATGGTGAGATCCGGGCCGGCCCAAGAGGAGCCGAACTGACCGTGCAGCTCGCCGTCCAGGTGATGAAGGGGTACTCCGACACCCTCGAGCTGGCCCGATGGGCCGAAGCGGAGGGGCTGGCCGGGCTGGCGGTGGCCGATCACTACCTGTCAGGTGTGGGTGAGAACTCCTACGCCCTCGACCAGCTCACCGTGCTGGCGGCGGTGGCAGCCCGGACATCGACTCTGCCGCTGTGCACCCTGGTCAGCCCGATCACGTTCCGCCACCCGGCGGTGATGCTCAAGACGGCGGTCACCATCGATGAGATATCACAGGGCCGGTTCTCTCTCGGAGTCGGGGCGGGGTGGATGCAAGAGGAGCACGATCGGTTCGGTCTGGCCCTGCCTCCCGTCGGTGAGCGCATGGATCGACTGACCGAGGCTCTCGACTACCTGCGAGCCGGTTTGGAAGGAGCCGAAGCCGGATTCCAGGGCCGCTACTACAACCTCGAGTCCGGCAACCGCCTGGAACCGGCCGGTGGCACCGTGGAACTGATCGTTGGTGGCGCCGGCGCCCACCGAACCCCGGCCCTGGCCGGACAGAAGGCCGATGAGTACAACGTCTTCCCTGCCCGGGAACCCTTCGGCCCCCGTATCGAAAGGGCCCGGAAGGCAGCCGCCCGGGCGGGCCGGGATCCAGGTGCCCTCTTCGTGTCCACCGCATTCCCCCTGGTGGTGGCGGCCGGCCCGAGGGACGTCGAACGACGACTCGACCAGGTGGCCACCTCCCGGGGCACGTCGGCCGAGCGTGTCCGCACCCGGTGGTCCGAGATGGGAATCCCCATCGGTACCCCGGCCCAGTACCGGGAGGGTCTGCAACGACTCGAATCCCTCGGGATCCAGCGGGTGTACTTTCAGATGAGCTTCGACTCGGTCGACCAGATCAAGACATCCATCGACCTCCTGCGTGGGTCCTGACCCCTACCCGTTACTCTCGGATCGATGAAGCTATCTGCCATGACCGAACCCCAGATGGGGGGCACCTACGACCAGCTACTGGCCCTGGCACGCTGGTCGGAGGCCAACGGCCTGACCTCGTTCGCCCGCTCCGACCACTACTACTGGAGGGGCGAGCCGGCTCCCGACGCCACCGACGCCTTCGCCACTCTGGCCGGCATGGCCCGGGACACCGCCACCATCCGGCTGGCGGTGCTGGTCACTCCGATCACCTTTCGCCATCCGGCCGTGATCGCCAAGAACGCCGCCACCATCGACCAGATGTCGGGAGGCCGGCTGGACCTGGGGGTGGGAACGGGGTGGATGGAGGCAGAGCACCAGGCGCTCGGCTTGCCCTTCCCGGACTGGTCCGAGCGATTCGCCCGCCTCGAGGAAGCGCTCGGGTATCTCGACGCGGCCTTCGAGAACGACGATTCCGGCTTCGAGGGCCACTACTACCAACTGGAAGCCGACGTTCGCCCCAAGCCGGAGGGGATTCGCCTCATCGTCGGTGGACAGGGCAAGAAGAGAACCCCCTCCCTGGCCGGCCGCCACGCCGATGAGTACAACCATTTCATGGCTCCCGCCGCGGAGATCGCCCCCAAGATCGCCCTGATGAGAGAAACCGCAGCAGGGCGGGAGGTGACGGTGTCGGTGATGGGCGCTCCGCTGGTGGGGCGGACCGACTCCGAGTACCGGGAGCGTCTGGAGCAGGCGGCTGCCCGGCGTGACCTGAGCCCGGAGGCCATGGAACAGAGACTGTCGGACAACGGCGTACCGTTCGGAACACCGTCGAGGGCCGCCGAGACGATGCGGGCCCTGGAGGAAGCCGGGGTCGACAAGTGGTACGTGCAGTGGCTGGATCCGGCCGACCTGGACGGCTTCGCCGCCACCATCGAGGCTCTCAGGGCAGGCTGAGCTCGGCCCACTCCGGCCCGGCGATCCGGTCCAGGTCGCTCAGACTCAGCGGGAACACCGTGTGCGGCGTGCCCCCGGCCGCCCACAGCGTCTGGTTGCGCCTCAGGGCCTCGTCGGCGAACACGCGCAAGGGAGTGGCGTGCCCGAAGGGCGGCGTCCCACCGGCGGCAAACCCCGTCGCACCGCGCACCTCCTCCAGGGTCGCCCGACGCACCACCCCACCGCCGGCTGCCTCCGCCAGACGCCGGGGCTCGAGTCGGCGATCCCCCGGCACCAGGGCCACCACCGGCTCGTCGTCGACCGCGAAAACGAGCGACTTGACGATCGCTGCCACTTCACAACCGATGGCGGCGGCGGCGTCGGCCGCCGTCTTGGTTCCCTGCGGGAACTCCCTCACCTCGATCACCAGACCGGCCTGCGCCGCCGCCTCGACCACCCTCTGCACCGAAGTCGAACTCGCCATCGGCCGCCAGGTTAGGCCGCCCCCGCAATCCGTCTCCGCCCCCCGTGATCCCATCCGTCTCTCCCCCGAAGCGGCTTGCGGAACCCCCTCAGGCTCGCTCCGCTCGCCACCTCCCTCTCCGGGGGAGGAAACAAGAGGCCGGGCGGTTTCGGGGTCGGACGCCGGCGGCCATACCATTGGAGGCATCGTGAGTGCACCGCTGCTTCAGATAGAGAACCTGCACGCCTCCGCCGACGGCCACGAGATTCTCAAGGGGGTCGATCTGACCGTCGACAAGGGCGAGATAGCCGCCCTGATGGGACCCAACGGATCAGGGAAATCTACCCTGGCCAATGTCCTCATGGGCAGTCCCTCCTTCAAGGTGACCCAGGGCCGCATCCTGCTCAAGGGTGAAGACATCACCGGTGCTCTTCCAACCGCAAGGGGGCAGAAGGGTATGTTCCTCGCCTTCCAGTACCCCGAGGAGATACCGGGTGTGTCGGTGATCCAGTTCCTGCGCCAGGCGCTGTCCAACCGCACCGGCATCGACTACACGGTGCTGGAGCTGCGTCTCAAGGTGATGGAGGCGATGCGGGAGCTGGGCATGGAGTCGTCCTTCGCCGACCGATATCTCAACGAGGGCTTCTCCGGAGGAGAGCGCAAGCGCAACGAGGTTCTCCAGATGGCGGTGCTGGAGCCGGAGATGGTCGTCATGGACGAAACCGACTCCGGACTCGACATCGACGCCCTCCGCATCGTGGCCGACGGGGTCAACAAGCTGACCGGCCCCGAGCGCGGCTTCCTCATCATCACCCACTACCAGCGCCTCCTGGACTACGTGACCCCCGACCAGGTTCATGTGTTCATCGACGGTCACATCACCATGACCGGTGGTGTGGAACTGGCGGAACGCCTTGAGGAGGAGGGTTACGACGCCTTCCGCCAGACGACCAGTGCCTGAGGGGGCATACAGAGTGGTCGAAGGACGTTGATCAGAACGATGGGACTCCTCCAGACAGACAGCATTCGGGTCGATTTTCCGGTTTTCGAGGATCCGGAGCTGCATTTCCTCGACTCGGCGGCGAGCTCGCAGAAGCCCCGTGCAGTCATCGAAGCCATGGCCGACTTCGCTTCCCATCACTATGCCAACGTGCACCGGGGCGCCTATGCCCTGTCGATCGAAGCCACCGAACGCTACGAGGCGGCCCGCCACCGGGTTTCCGATTTCATCGGCAGCCCCTCCCCTGACCAGCTCGTCTTCACCAGGGGCGCCACCACGGGCCTGAACCTCCTCGCTCAGGGTTGGGCGGGAAGGCACCTGCGGGCCGGCGACCGGATTCTCCTGACCGAGATGGAGCACCACGCCAACCTGGTGCCGTGGCAGATGGTCGCCCGCCGCATGGGCGCCGAACTGGACTTCATACCGTTGGACGCCGACTACCGGCTCGACCTGTCCCGCCTGGAGGAGCTCATCAGGCCCACGACCCGGGTGGTGGCGCTGTCGGGAATGTCCAACGTGCTGGGGACGATCCCGGACCTGGATCCGGTGCTGGAGGCGGCTTCGGGCGTCGGCGCCTTCACGGTGATCGACGGCGCCCAGCTCGTTCCTCACACCGCCGTGGACGTGTCCACCCTGGGAGCAGATGCCATCGCATTCTCGGCCCACAAGATGCTGGGCCCGACCGGGATCGGGGCGGTGTGGGCTCGCCCCGAACGACTCGAAGAGATGGAGCCGGTCGAGTTCGGGGGGGACATGATCTCCGACGTGACCCTGCGCGATGCCTCGTGGGCAGCGGTGCCACACCGTTTCGAAGCGGGGACACCCCCCATCATCGAGGCAATCGGCTTTGCGGCCGCGGTCGACTACCTGGACAAGGTCGGAATGGACTCGGTGGCGGCCCACGATGAGGCTTTGACCTCCTATGCCCTCCAGGCCCTGACCGCCGTGCCCCAGCTGTCCATCCAGGGTCCTCGCACCACCAGCGGCCGGGGCGGCGTGATCAGCTTCACCATGGGTGACATCCACGCCCACGATCTGGCCACCATCCTCGACCAGCACGGTGTGGCGGTGCGGGCCGGCCACCACTGCGCCAAGCCGCTGATGAGGGTGCTGGGTGTTCCCGCTACAGCCCGCGCCTCCTTCTATCTGTATACGACAGAAGACGACATCGATGCCCTGGTGGACGCCCTCGGCGACGCCGGGCGTCTCTTCGGGGTGAGCTGATGGCCCTCGAAGACCTCTACCGGGACGTGATCCTCGATCACTACCGCAATCCCCGTCACCGTCAGTCTCTCGAGAACCCGGACGCCACCGGAGAGGGAGTCAACCCTCTGTGCGGGGACGAGATCACCGTAGAGCTCCGCCTGGACGGTGATCGGGTGACCGACATATCCGTGCACGGCCAGGGCTGTTCGATCAGCCAGTCGTCCGCCTCGATGATGTCGGACGCCGTGATGGGCAAGACCCGCCCCGAGATCGACCGCCTCGCCGAGCGCTTCAACCGCATGATGACCGCCGAGGACGACGACGCGGCCGGGCTCGATCCTTCCCGACCCGGTGCGGTTCTGGGCGACCTCGAGGCCCTGCAGGGGGTACGTCGCTATCCGGTGCGCATCAAATGTGCCAGCCTCCCCTGGACCACCCTGGCCCAGGCCCTGAGCAACGGAGCCGGATAGCCGCGGTCACGCCCCTGGGGGATTCGCCCCGGTGGGCTCAGTCGGCCACCTCCTCGAAACCCTCCAGCACCTCTTCCAGTCGCTCCCCTACCGCCGTCAGCCTTCGCCGACAGAAGGCGAGGAGGTCTGCCGCTCGCTTGACATCGTCCAGCAGACGGTCGACGTCGACCTCCTCGCCACGCAGCCGGCCGTGGATCTCGCGTAGCTCCTCCAGGGCGGCCCGATAGGTCAGCTCTTCGTCAGTCATCTCTTCGTCAGTCATCGACCTGCTCCACCGTCACGCCGACCGTCCCGTCCGCCAGGGTGATCGTCAGCCGATCGCCCACATTCACTGCCGCTGCGGCTGCGAACCACCCTTCCCTGCTGATCCATCACCAGAGCGAACCCCCTTCTCAGGGTGGGCTCGACACCGATGGCAGCAAGCATCCCGGCCATCGCATCCAGTCCCCTTGCCTGGGCATCGACTGCTCTGCGGGCGTCATCGGCCACAGCGCCGCCGAGATGATTCAACAAGTCGGCCTGACGTGACAACAGCCCCCGCACTCCGCTCAAGACGGCGGCCGAGTGGTCGAGCCTCCGGGCCGCACGCCCACAGGCCGCCCGGGCCTCGCCGGCAATCAGCCTGCGGGCCGTGTCGACCCGGCCGGCATAGTCGCCCACCTGCCTAACCAGCCATTCGGCCGCCGCGGTCGGAGTCTTCACCGACACGCCCACGGCTTCGTCTACGACGCTGCGATCGGTCTCGTGCCCGATCCCGGCGATGACCGGGACCGGCATCCCCGCCACCGCCCTCCCCACCTCCTCGGCGTCGAAGGCGGCCAGGTCCAGCTTCGAGCCGCCGCCGCGAACCACGGCCACCATGTCCAGCTGTTCGTCTGCCAGCCGGCCCAGAGCCGCAACGACGGAGTCCCGAGCCTTCTCGCCCTGCATCACGGCCTGGGTGGTGAGAACCCGGAAGCGAAACCCGGACCGATGGAGCTGATCGAGGAAATCTGCGTGAGCGGCCGACCCGCGACTGGTGAGGAGCCCGATCCTCAGTGGCACCAACGGCAGGGGAAGTTTCCGGTTGGCGGCCAGAGAACCGTCGGCGGCGAGACGCCTCAGCACCTCCTCGCGGTTCACGGCCAGCCGTCCGGCGATGAACTCCGTGTCCACGTCCAGGAGCAGCAGACGGACCTGGGAGCGGGTGGCCTGGACCCCGACCGTTCCCTTGACCAGCACCTCGACGCCATCCTGGAGACGCCCCACGCCCGCCGACGCCAGCTTGTGATCGATATCGGCCATGACCCGTCCCCGGGCCGCCACGTCGAGCACCTCCCGGTCGGACTCGGGATCGGCCAGACGGAAGAAGGCGGCGCCGCCACTGGTACGACGAAAGCCCGACACCTCGCCCCGCACCCAAACCGGGCCCGGAAAGGCCGCCGTCACCGCCGAAGCGACCCGGGCGAGAAGCCGGGAGACGGTGAGGGTCTCTGGTGCCGCGGTCACATCACCCCGCCCTCGGTCATCTTCTTGATGTCGAGGGCGGCGTCGAGCTCGTCTGCATCCATCAGCCCTTGCTCCAACACCAGCTCGCGCACCGACCGTCCGCTGGCGACAGCCTCCTTGGCGACCCGGGCGCCGGCGTCGTATCCGATGTGAGGGTTGAGCGCGGTGACGACGATGGCGTTGCGCTCTACGAGCTCCCGCGCCCGATCGGCGTTGGCCTCGATCCCCACTACGCACCTGGTACGGAAGTTCTCGGCCGCATTTGCCAAGAGCTCGACCGACTGGAGGAGGCCATGGGCCATGACCGGCATCATCACGTTGAGCTCGAAGTTTCCGTTGGCTCCCGACCAGGCCACGGTGAGGTCGTTTCCCACCACCTGAGCCGCCACCTGCATCACCATCTCCGACATGACCGGATTGACCTTCCCCGGCATGATCGAGGAGCCAGGCTGGAGGCTCGGCAGTCGCAGCTCCCCCAGCCCGGCCGAGGGTCCCGAGCCGAGGAAACGGATGTCGTTGGCCATCTTGAACAGGGAGACGGCGACCGTCTTGAGGGCTCCCGACGCCATCACCACGGCGTCCTTGGCGGCCTGTGCCTCGAAGTGGTTCTCGGCCTCCCGGAACGGGTAACCGGTCCGCTCTGCGACCAGGGCGATGGTCCGGGCGGCGAAGCCCTCCGGGGCGTTGATCCCGGTCCCCACCGCGGTGCCGCCCAGCGCCAGCTCCTCGAGCCCGTCCAGAACCGACTCGACCCGCCCGGAACCCTTGCGGACCTGGGTGGCGTAACCCGAGAACTCCTGGCCCAGCGTGACCGGGGTGGCATCCATCAGATGGGTGCGGCCCGACTTGACCACGTCGGCAAAGGCCTGGGCCCGTTCCCCCAGGGCGTCGGCCAACCCCCCCAGGGCGGGCAGCAGGTCCTCCCGCATGGCCGCCACCGCAGCGATGTGGATCGCGGTGGGTATGACGTCGTTGGAGGACTGGCCGAAGTTGACGTCGTCGTTGGGGTGCACCAGCCGATCCCCCAGGTCGCCGCCGAGGATGAGCGTGGCCCGGTTGGCGATGACCTCGTTGGCGTTGGTGTTGGTGGAGGTGCCGGAGCCGGTCTGGAAGATGTCGAGCACGAACTGGTCGTCGAGCTCACCGTTCATGACCTCGTCGGCCGCCTGGCGAATGGCATCGGCCTTGTCCTGGGAGACGTTGCCCATCTCGGCCGAGACGGTGGCGGCCGACCCCTTGAGGAGGCCCAACGCCCAGATGAAGCGGCGGGAGAAGCGGATCCCCGAAATCGGGAAGTTCTCCTTGGCCCGCTGGGTGGAGGCCCCGTACAGGGCGGAGGCGGGTACCCGCACCTCTCCCATCGAGTCCTTTTCGATTCTCTGTGTTACTTCTGCTTCAGACACCTTCACTCCGGATTCGGTTCGATCCTGACGCTAGTGCAGCCAACGACGTGATCTCCCCCCACCCCTTCTTTGGACCACCACGAACGCCCCACCCGTTCTTTCGACCGCCACGAACGCATAGCGATGCTGACCGTCCAAAGAAGCGGAGGGGCGTTCCCCTACGTCCAAAGAAACCGCGCGGGACGCCCTCAGAGGGAACGACGCTGGCGCCCGTTTTGGTCGAAGTTGGACGGGTCGAGCCAGGTCTGGAAACGGGCCCGTAGGGCAGGCCACTCGTCGTCGACGATCGAGAACCAGGCCGTATCGCGGTTGCGGCCCTTGTACACCATGTGGCTGCGGAACACCCCCTCGAACGTGAAACCGAGCCGCAGCGCCGCCCGCCGCGAGGCCTGGTTGAGCGCATCGCACTTCCATTCGTATCGGCGGTAACCGAGAGAAAAGACCCGTTCGGCCATCAGATACATGGCCTCGGTGGCGGCGGTGGTTCGCTGCAGCGAGGGGGCGTAGGCCAGGTGACCGACCTCGATCGACCCTGCTTCGGGGGTGATTCGCAAATAGCTGCCCCAACCCCGAGCACGGCCGCCCACGTCGAATGTGAAGAAGAGAGGGTCGGTCGACTCCGGCCACGAGGTCACGGTCCGTGCCAGGTGGCTGCGGTCCTCGAAGGGCCCGTAGCCCATATAGGTCCACATGGACCCGTCATCCTGGGAGAACGCCTCCCACAGATCGGTGACCGCCCCCGATCCGAAGGGGTTGATGGTGACATGGTCGCCAACCATCCGGGTGTGCTCGGGAAAGGGCGGCGGGCTCCATTCGGGCACGGGCCGCCCCACAGGTAGATCGCTCATTGGACGATGCCACCATCTCTCTCGAATCGGTCGTCGAGCCTGGCTCTCAACGAGGACGGCCGGTCGATCGACTCGGCAGCCAGCCCCAGGAGGTCTACCAAACCGTGGAAATCGTCCAGGCTCACCACCTCAGGCAGCAGGGTAGGAATCCCCTTGCCCTGCTCGACCTGGTCGAGGTGGCCCATGTTGTGGTAGTTGCCCAGCGGAAGGCACACGCCACCTGCCCGATACCCGTAGGCGGCGAAGGCCGTGGCCTCACACGACCCGCCCGCCATCAGCCGCCGCTGATGTCTGACTCCCTGTTCGGTCGCTGCCTCGACCAACCGGTTGGTGATCTCGTGGTCGAAGACGCTGGAGGCGTCACCGACCCGGATCACCGGGCCTGCGCCCAGCGGCGAATCGTCATAGGCACGGCTGCATTCGACCGAGATGATGCGAGACCCCTCGGGAGCGGTGCCGGCCTGACAGGCGCCGATGGCACCGATGAAGCCCACCTCCTCGGCCCGGGTCAACAAGACGCCGAAGTGACGTCTCTCCTCCATCGACCGGGCCCTGTCCAGTGCCGCCAGAGCCGCCGCCACCCCGGCCAGGTCATCACAGGCGGGTGCCAGGAGGAAGCGCTCGCCGGCCCCACCCCGCTTGGTACCGAAGAACCAGCGCCCCACATCGCCGGCCGTCAGGACCGCCGAGCGATCCATCCTCACCACCCCACGCGAGGACTCGTGGTCGAACTCCTCCAGGTCGCCGAGGTGGACACCGTCGCTGCCGTCGAACAGCTCGATGCGACTCCTGCGGAAGTACTCCTTGCGCACCCCTCCCCGGAACTCGACCGACACCATCGGTCCCTCGACCCCGGTCACGACGAAGCCGGGATGATCTGTGTGGGCCACGGCCAGGACCGGCTGACGACGCTTGCGCCCTCTCTGGGTGAGGAGGAGGTTCCCATGGCGGTCGGCCTTCGCGCGCAGGTCTGCACGACGTCCCACCCAGGCCCTAACCCACGCCATCACCCGCTGCTCGCGGCCGGGCGCGGTGGGGATCCTGGTCAGTTGGGCCAGCCAGCGACGCTCGGTGCTCCTGTCCGCCATGATGGGGAGCTTCCCAGACCGCTCACGTCGGGGCAACCAGGCAGGCCGTCAGCGGTCGAAGGGGGTATCGGTGAAGAACTCGGAGGCGGTCGGTGTGCGGGGCTCCTCGTCGGCGGGAACCTCCAGCCCCAGGCGCCGGCGGACCGCGTCGTATCCGCCCTCCTCCAGGGCCTGGGCCAGCTCGGCGCCCCCCGACTCCACGATGCGGCCGTCGATCATCACATGCACCCTCTCCGGGGTGAGGTACCGGAGGATGCGGGCGTAGTGGGTGATCATCACAACGGCCACGTCCGGTGACCGCATCGACTCCACCGCCTCCGCCACCTGGCGCACGGCATCGATGTCCAGGCCCGAGTCGATCTCGTCCAGGATGGCGACCCTGGGGTGGAGGACGGCCATCTGAAAGATCTCGGAGCGCTTCTTCTCACCCCCCGACAGGTCGTCGTTGATGGAGCGATCCAGGAACTCGACCATGTCAAACCGGTCGGCGGCCGATCTGATGTCATCCTCCACCTGGTCTGGATCGAGACCACGCTCCTCGGCGGCCTCCCTGACGAACTCCCCCAGATGGATTCCGGGAACCTCGGTCGGGTACTGAAAGGCCTGCAGGAGGCCGAGCCGGCTCCGCTCGTCCACCTCCAGGCCCAGCAACTCATCGTCGTCCAATTGCGCCGACCCCGACACCTGATAGGCGCGATGACCGGTGAGCACGTGGCTGAGGGTGGACTTTCCCGACCCGTTGGGTCCCATGATCACGTGGATCTCTCCATAAGGAACCTCCAGGTCGACGCCCTTGAGGATCTCTTTGTCAACGATCGAGGCGTGCAGGTCTCGCACGGACAGGGCAGCACTCATCAGCTCTCTTCTCCAATTCGCAAATAGACCATCCCGTCCTCCACCTTGACGTCGTAGACCGGGACCGGTTCGGTGGCCGGGAGAGCGTGGGGCTCGCCGGTCGCCAGGTCGAAGGCGCTCCCGTGACGGGGACACTCCACCTCCATGTCCCACACCTCTCCTTCGGCCAGCGAGGCCTCGGCGTGGCTACAACGGTCTCCCAGGGCATAGACGTCGTCCCCGATCCGGAAAAGCGCTATACGATGATCACCCACCTCGACTCGCAGACCGGTGCCCTGGGGGACTCTGCGTGCCTCGGTGATCTCAATCCAGCTCAAGACAGCCGGCCCTCCTCCTGGGCCTGCACGAAGCGACGGAAGACGGCCTCCTTGATGGGTCGCTCGACCACGTCGATGGGCAGACGATCGATCGCCTCGGTGAAGAATCCCCGGATCAGCATTCGCTCCGCTCTGGCCCGGGAGAGCCCCCGGCTCTGCAGGTAGTAGAGGTGCTCGTCCTCGAGTGGGCCCACCGACGACCCGTGCCCACAGACGACGTCGTCACACAGGATCTCGAGATTGGGCACCGAATGGGCCTTGGCGTTCTCCGACAGGACCAGGTTGCGGTTGGTTTCGAACGCCGAGGAGCGGAGGGCATCCTTCTCGATCCGGAGCAGGCCGGTGAAGATCGACTGGGCGCTGTCCTCCACGGCCCCCTTGAGGAACACATCCGACGAGGTGCTGCGGCCAATGTGATCGATCAACATCCGGTAGTCGAGGGTCTGATCACCCTCTCCGAAATACAGCCCCACGATCTGGGTCGAGGAACCGGCCCCCTCGAGCTCGGCATGCAGATCCAATCGCCCGATGCGACCCCCCAGCCCCGCCTCACCGATCCAACCGTTGGCATCGCGCCCCAGGTGGACCCTCTGGTGGACCACACCGACGGTGGCGTCACCCCAGCTCTGGACGGACTGATAGCGGATCCTGCCGCCCTCACCGGCCTCGATCGTCACCCCCGGGACCGACACCATCTCGACACCGTCAGGACTGCGGTGGAGGAGCAGGAACCCGGCCTCCGCTCCGGGGCCAACCGCCAGCTCGACGTGCGGAAAGGACATCACACCGGCCTGGGTGGATTGGACATCGATCAGGACCGGAGCCTCGACGACCTGCTTGGGCTGCACCTCCACCCTGACTCCATCGCCGGCGAAGGCGAGGTGGGCGGCGGCCAGCTTGTCCCGGTCCACCGGTGCCGCCGGTCGCAACTCGTCCAACTCGGCCATACGCCGGACGGTCACGGCGGCCGAGCCCTCGGCTGCCTGAACCATGCCGTCGACGATGGTCACCGAGGCGGACAGGGCATTCTCCCGGGCGCGACGAAGGAAATCGCCCTCCGGAAGGGGGCGCCCCTCTTCCGTGGCGGGTGAGAGGGCGTCGAGGTCGACTCCCAGGTCGACGTAGCGCCACTCCTCCTCGGCCCCGGTGGGAAGCTCCTGAGCCTCGAAACCGGCCCAGGCGTCGTTCATCTGCTCCACCCTCCAGGCCGGCAGGTGCTGGGAGATCAGGTCGAGGGCGCGGCGATCGAACGCGGTCAATTGGGGCACTCCAGGGGCATAGTCTGCTGAGGGTCGATAGGAAGGTTTCGCTGGTCGAGGGTCGTGTCTTCGGCCTCTCGAATGGTATGGGAGACCGTGTGATTTCCGAAAAGAACCGCACCGATCACCCGGTGGTCACCAGCTCCGCCACCCGCACCCAGACACGATCGAACATCGTCTCGGTCAGTTTGCCGGTGAAGGTGTTCTGCTGGCTGGGGTGGTACGAGCCGATCACCACCGGCCCCCTACCCGGCTCCACCTCCGAGAGATGCCCGAAGCGGGGGCGCGGCCTGGGCACCTCCCAGCCCAGACTGGCCGCACCCAGCCGGAGCACCGTGTTCCATGCGAGTCCGCCCAGACAGACCACCACCCGGGGTGAGACGGCCTCGATCTCGGGTATCAGCCAGGTGTCCACACAGGTAGCCACCTCTTGAGCAGTGGGCCGGTTGTCGGGCGGCGGGCAGTGACAAACCGCCGTGATCCGAACCTTCACCAGCTCCAGGTCGGGATCGTCGTGGATCGGGGAGGTGGCCAGGCCCACCTTGTGCAGGGCCGCGAAGAGCCACTGACCTGAGCGGTCACCGCTGAACATGCGACCCGTGCGGTTGGCCCCGTGAGCTGCCGGCGCCAGCCCCACGATCAAACCCGGAGCATCGAGAGAGCCCCGGGAGGGAACGGGCCGCCCCCAGTAATCCTCATCCGAGAAGGCGGCCCGCTTCTCGGTCGACGCCTTCAGCTCCCGCCATTCGACCAGACGCGGACAAAGGCGACAATCGATCAGACCCTGGTGTGGGCCGGCGCCAACTCCCTTCAAGGCGAGGTGCCCTCCAGGGCGTTGGTGGTCACGTTGGAGGTGGCATTCCACAGCATCCATCCCAGGCCGTAGGACTCTGCGATATCGATCTGTGCCCGCACCTGGGAGGCGTCATAGTTGAAGTCCTGCAGCCAGGGACGCACCACGACCTGGCGAGAAAGGCGATCCAGCCCGTCGCTCAGTGCCTGCTGGACGACCGGCCCCGGATGGGAGTTGGGGGAGTCGAATCCAAACCAGCCCGAGTTGTAGTGGCTCGGGTAGAGCATCGGTGATGCCACGTCCACCACCGAGGTCACGTCGAGCCAGTTCTGACCGATCCCCCCGTCATCCTCGACCGTGGTCACGAACCCGAACACGTCGGCAGCCACCGCACAGCCCAGCGGGTGCAGGGCGGCAACGGCGTCGGAGAGGAAGCCCCTCATCGTCTCTGCCCGCACCTCGGCGGTCACCCCACCATCGAACATCGCCGATTCGGGCCTGGAGTCGGGAAAGCGGACGTAGTCGAACTGGAGCTCGTCCACTCCCATAGAACAGGCCTCCTTGGCCAGGTCGAGGGCGTAGGCGCGAGCGTCGGGATCGGTCGGATCCAGGAAGTACTGGCCCCGCGAAGTGAAAGGCGCCTGGGTGGCCGAGTCCCACACGGACATCTCCGGCATCCGCTTGGCGGCAA
The DNA here is from genome assembly GCA_963744905.1 of uncultured Acidimicrobiia bacterium. Lineage (GTDB taxonomy): Bacteria > Actinomycetota > Acidimicrobiia > Spongiisociales > ZC4RG35 > DATFFO01. Next base: position 155,960 of record CAVUUV010000002.1, read on the forward strand.
TCGGATCCTGGAACGCCACCAGGCGCCCGATCAGATACAGGCCCTCGCCGTGGGCCAGCGATGCCACATGACGCAGATCGTACATGCCGGCATCGGCGCCGACCTGTTTCGCCAACGGAACCTGGGACTCGTAAAGCACCTGACCGGTCTCGTCTTTCAGATCCACCATGAGTGCGTTCAGCTCGGTGTCGGTGGCCATGGCGAGGAACTGATCGAATCGCTTCTCAACCGCCTCCCCGGAGATGTGGACGGCTTTGGCCACGGCGGGATCCATGACGATCTGCTGATCACCCGGGCCACCGGCCCAATCGAAGCTCACCTTCTCCCAGGCCGGGCGCTTCACAGTCACCAGGCCCGGCTCGGCTCCCCTCAATTCGAAGGCGCCGTCTCCATCGGTCGTGGCGGAGGCCAGGCCGGCCGACACCACCGCATCCGACACGGCCCGTCCAGAGGCGTCGACTACCTCGCCTCTAAGCACCCGTGCCTTGAGAACGGTGTCGAGAACCCCGTCCGTGGGCTCAGGCGAGGCGACGATGGCGCCGACGTGGCCCGGGGCCGAAATCTCGATCGGCTGGCTCACGCCCTCGATCACTACCGTGCCGTCCGCCGCGGTCAGGCCCAGCTGGTGGCCTCCGGCTGCCACCACCGCTTCGGGCACCGGCCGACCAGCGTCATCAACCACCCGGAGTGTGAACGGCTCAGAGCCCCCGACGAGGCTCCAGGCGGCCCACGCCGCCCAGGCCAGCGTCAGGAAGATGAGAAGGCGGAACTGGCTACGTCGTCTCACGGCGAAAGGCCAGACTACCGGGCACCGGGCCGTAGGGTCGGGTCCGGTTACGCGAAAAGCGACCGAAACCCGTTGTCAACAGGCCTTTCTTCTGATACGTTCGCCTTGTCCTAGAAGGGGAGGATCGGTGAGCAGGTCCAGACGTCACGCTACCGCCGATGCGGTTGGCCTCTACCTGGGTGACGTGTCGGATCACGGCCTGCTGACGGCCGAGGACGAGGTGCGTCTGGCCCGGGCCATCGAGAGAGGCCGTCAAGCCGAGGGTCGGTTGGGCGATTCCGACCTCGATCACGAAGACCGGACCCGGCTCGAACGGCTGGTTCGCGAAGGTGAGGAGGCCCGGGCCACCTTCATCCGTGCCAACCTGCGCCTGGTCATCTCCATCGCCAAGCGCTACACGGGCCGGGGCCTCGACCTGCTGGACCTGATCCAGGAGGGAAACCTGGGGCTGATCCGGGCCGTGGAGAAGTTCGAATGGCGAAAGGGGTTCAAGTTCTCCACCTACGCCACCTGGTGGATCCGTCAGGCCATAACCCGGGGCATCGGCAATGCCGGCCGCACCATCAGGCTGCCGGTACACCTGATCGACGTGGTCCGCACGGTCTCGGACACCCGTCAGATGCTCCACGACCAACTGCGCAGGGTGCCCACCGTCGATGAGGTGGCCGAGGCATCGGGGGTAGACCGGGACCGGGTCCTGGTGGCCATCGAGGCCCCGGGAGACACGGTCTCTCTCGACCGCCCGGTCGGTTCCGAGGGCGATGCCGAGCTGCAGGATTTCGTCGAGGACGAGACGCTGGACCCTTTCGCCCTCGCCGTGGAGACTCTGGCCCGGGAAAGGCTGATGGCTGCTCTGGAGATGCTCGATGCCGACGAGCGACAGGTGCTCTGGCTTCGCTTCGGACTGGACGGCTCAGAGCCGTGGACGTTGACCGACGTGGGCCAGGTCATGCACACCACCCGGGAGCGGGTGCGCCAGATCGAAGGCCGGGCTCTGGCCAAGCTGCGCCATCCCTCTCTCCAGGCGGACCTGGCCGGAGCAGTGTTGTGACACCGTGACGGCCTGGTCCTGTCGGGGTTGAATAGACCCGGTCGGCCAGGGTCCCTGGCGGCACCAGCCCGGCTGGATAAGCTGTTGTCATGCTCAACGACCCCAATTTCACCGCTCTAGGGATCATGGCGCTGTTTGGTCTGGTGGTGGGATTGGTGGGCGGGGTGGCAGCCGGCGCCAAGTCCCTGGGATTGGTCGCCTTGATGGGCGCCATGGGAGCAGTGGCGGCGGCGGCCGTGGCCCGGGTAGCAGGGCTCGACCCCGTGGTCGGGATCGGCAACGATTACTCGTTCGTGTACGGCGCGGTGGGCGGACTCATCCTGAGCTACGCGGTCGGACGCAGCGACCGTCGCTGACCGTGGCCGGGTCCCCGATTGACCGCCTGGCCCTGGTTCGGGACTGGCTCCCCCGTTACACGGGGATGCCTCTTGGCCAGTTCGGCGACTACATCCTCCTGACCAACTTCAAGTCCTACCTGGAGGGTTTTGCGGCCCGTTTCGGTTGCACGATCCGGGGCCTGGACAGTCCGATGCAGGCCGCCACCAACCACGACGGGCTCACCATGATCAACTTCGGGATCGGTACCGCCAATGCCGCCACGATCATGGATCTGCTGGTCGCCGTCCAGCCCGAGGGGGTGTTGTTCCTGGGCAAGTGCGGTGGGCTCAAGACGTCGACCGAGATCGGCCATTTCATCCTCCCCATCGCCGCCATCCGCGGCGAGGGCACCTCCAATGACTACTTCCCGCCCGAGGTCCCGGCTCTCCCTTCCTTCAAACTGCACAAGTTCGTCTCGGAGAAGATCGTTGCCCGCGGTCTCGAGTATCGGACCGGCGTCGTCTACACAACCAACCGCAGGGTGTGGGAGCACGACGAGTCATTCCTGGCTCGATTGCGCCGCCTGACGGCGCTGGCTATAGACATGGAGACGGCCACCATCTTCATCGTCGGTCACGCCAACCAGATCCCCCGGGGCGCCCTGCTCCTCGTATCGGACACGCCATACACGCCGGAAGGAGTGAAGAGCGGGGAGAGCGACTCGATCGTCACCCGTGACTGGTCGGACACGCACCTCGAGCTGGGTATCGAGGCCATGACCGACATCGCCGTCCACGGCGAGGCGATCAAACACTTCACCTTCTGACCCATCCCGGGGAGAACCGCCCCGGCCAGGCACGCCCAACTCTGGGCCCTGAGCGTCGCCGGGCGACGCTGTGAACCCTGGGTTGGACGGGGATCCGGGCCCTGGTCGAACCCTGGGCTGTGAGCGTCGCCAGGCGACGCTGTGAACCCTGGGTTGGACGGGTGGCGCTCAGAAGAGCGCCGAGACGATCCACCGGCGCGAGTCGGCCGGATCGATCACGTCGTCGATCTCGAAATGGGAGGCGACGTTGACTCCCTTGCCGATCTCGTACATCTCCGCCACCCTCCGCTCGAGCTCGGCCTGACGGGCATCGGGGTCCTCGATGGCCTCCAGCTCGCGTCTGAACCCGAGCTTGACCGCCCCCTCCAGTCCCATCGGCCCGAATTCGGAGGTGGGCCACCCCAGTGTGAAGCGGCCCTCGTGGAACCCCCCCGCCGCCATGGCCATCGCACCCAGCCCGTAGCCACGCCTGAGGACGATGGTCCCTACCGGGACCTCGACATTGGCCGAGGCCCGGAACAGGTCCCCCGCCGACCGCACCAGGCCCTCGGCTTCTGCCTCCGGCCCGACCATGAATCCGGGAGTGTCGCACAGTGACAGCACCGGCAGGCCCCACCGGTCGCAGAGACGGAGATGGCCGGCCAGGGACGTGGCGGCGGCGTGGTCGACTGCCCCGGCCCGGTGCATGGGGTCATTGGCGATGATTCCCAAAGGCCGCCCTTCGATCCGGCCAAAGCCGGTCACACACGCCTCGGCGTAGCCCGGCCTCACCTCGAGAAAGCTGCCCACGTCGAGCAGGGTGGTGACGACCTCTCTGATCTGATAGAGGCGCCGCCGATTGGCCGGGACCATCGTGCGCAGCGCCTCCTGGTCACTCACGTCCCAGACCGGGGTCGGGCCCCGGGTGATTCCGAGCAGGGTCCGTACGGCAGCCACGGCCTGAGGATCATCCCTCACCGGAACATCGATGACGCCGTTGGCGAGCTGGGCATCGGTGGGCCCGATCTCGTCCGGAGAGAACACTCCCAGACCCCCACCCTCGATCATGGCGGGCCCGCCCATTCCCAGGTTCGAGTCCTCGGTGGCCACGATCACGTCGCACTGACCGAGCAGGGCTGCGTTTCCGGCGAAGCAGTATCCGGTGTTGACACCGATGGTGGGACCGGGGATCTCGGCGAAGAGACGGAAGGCGGGAACTTCCAGCAGCGAGACGCCCGGCCAGTCCACATCACCGGGGCGACCACCCCCGCCTTCGGCGAACAGCACGACGGGTAGCTCCATCTCCGAGGCCAGACGGAAGAGCCGGTCCTTCTTGCGATGGTTCTGCATCCCCTGCGTCCCCGCCAGGACCGTGTAGTCGTAGGAGACCACGATCGCCCGATCGTCACCCGTCGTGCCCGTGTCGATGCGCCCGATTCCCGCCACCATCCCATCGGCCGGTGTCCTTCTGATCAGCTCATCGACATCCCGCCGGCCACGCTGGGCGGCAATGGCCAGGGGCCCATACTCGACGAACTCGTGGCACAGAGTGCCCAGCATCTCCCGCGTGGTGCGATGACCCGACTCGTGACGGGTGGCCACTGCCTCGGGCCGGGCCTGGTCCAATCCGAGCACATGACGCTCCATGACCTCGTCCAACGCAGACAGGTCCTCCGGGCGGGCCTGGTCGGGAGCTGCATCCATCTCCTCGTGCTGATCGATGGTGACCAGGAGGGTTCCCGCCTCGACCGCCTCTCCCACCTCGACATGGAGCCGGTCGACCCTGCCTGACACCCGGGCCGTGACCGGGTGTTCCATCTTCATGACTTCCAGCACCACGAGAGTGTCGGACGCCCGGACCCGGGATCCCACCTCGACAGTCACTGCCGCCACCCGGGCGGCGACCGGAGCAACGATTTCCACGGCCTGATCCTAAGCGGAGTATGGGGATCGGCCGGCGGCGGCAAGGCTTCTTTGGACCTCAGCGAACGCCTCGACCGTCCTTTGGACGCTCAGGAACGCATAGCGATGGCCACGGTCCAAAGAAGGTTCAGCCGATGGCGCCGGCTTCGGCCATGTTGAGCTCGATGAGGCGGTTCATCTCCACCGCGTACTCCATGGGGAGCTCCTTGACGATGGGCTCGATGAAACCGGCCACGATCATCGAGGTGGCCTGGTCCTCGGTCAGGCCCCGGCTCATCAGGTAGAACAGCTGCTCCTCGCCCACCTTGGAGACGGTGGCCTCATGGCCGATCTGGGCGTCGTTCTCCTCGATCTCCATGTACGGATAGGTGTCGGAACGGGACTTGTCGTCGAGGATGAGGGCATCACAGCGGACGAAACTCCTGGCTCTCTCCGCCCCCGGCTCGACCCTGACCAGGCCCCGGTAGCCCGCCCGGCCACCACCCTTGGAGATCGACTTGGAGACGATGGTGGAGGTGGTGTCGGGGGCGACATGCACCATCTTGGCGCCGGCATCCTGATGCTGGCCCTCACCGGCGAAGGCGATCGACAGCACCTCGCCGTGGGCGCCGGGCTCCATGAGCCACACAGCCGGGTACTTCATGGTCAGACGCGAGCCCAGGTTGCCGTCCACCCATTCCATGGTGGCGTTGCGATAGGCGGCGGCCCGCTTGGTGACCAGATTGAACACGTTGTTCGACCAGTTCTGGATGGTGGTGTAACGGCAGCGGCCGCCTTCTTTGACCACGATCTCCACCACGGCCGAGTGGAGCGAATCGGTGGTGTATATCGGGGCCGAGCAGCCCTCGACGTAGTGGCAGTAGGCGCCCTCGTCGACGATGATCAGGGTGCGCTCGAACTGGCCCATGTTCTCGGAGTTGATCCGGAAGTAGGCCTGCAAAGGCTGGTCGACGTGGACACCGGGCGGCACGTAGATGAACGAGCCGCCCGACCACACCGCCGAGTTGAGGGCAGCAAACTTGTTGTCGTTGGGCGGGATCACGGTCCCGAGATATTCCCTGACGATCTCGGGGTGCTCGCGCAGGCCCGTGTCCATGTCGCTGAAGAGAACGCCCATCTGCTCCAGGTCGTCGCGATTGCGGTGGTAGACGACCTCGGATTCGTACTGGGCTGTGACCCCGGCCAGGTACTTGCGCTCGGCCTGGGGGATCCCCAGCCGCTCGTACGTCTTCTTGATCGACTCGGGAACCATGTCCCAGTCCTTGGCCTGGGCATCGGTCGGCTTGACGTAGTAGTAGATGTCATCGAAGTCGATGGTGTTGAGGGCTCCCCCACCGCCCCACTGCGGGATCGGCTTGCGCAGGAAGCGCTTATAGGACTTGAGCCGGAAATCGAGCATCCACTCCGGCTCGCCCTTGATCTTGGACATCTGGCGGATGACGTCTTCGTTCAAGCCCTTCTGGGGCTTGAAGACGTAATCATCCTCGGAGTCGTGCCAACCGAGCTTGTACGCACCGAGATCGATATCGACGGTGGCCATCTGCCAATCACCTTCCTACATCTGACGGGATTTACACCATCCCGATAGTGCAATCCTACCGGATCGGGACCTTCTATCCCAAGAGGTTCCGGTCAGCGGTCCTGGGTCCCTGACAGTTCGGCCACCGGTACCCGCCGGTGAGGTTGGGAGGCTCGCAACACCCAGAAGCGCTCTCTCTGTGCCTCCCACTCCTCGAGGATTCCCGCCGCCAGGTCCGACTCGGTCAGCTCCAGGTGCTGCTCGATGATGTCGCGCACCTCGATCTCCTCGATCTCGACCAGCCTTCGCATGGCGGGCGAGGTCTCGGCGACAAACCGATTGAGCCGGGCCCTGGGATCCCAGACGTAGGCAACCCCTCCTGTCATTCCGGCCCCGAAATTGCGACCCACCGGCCCCAGCACCACCGCCACCCCGCCGGTCATGTACTCGCAGCCGTGATCCGAACAGCCCTCGACCACGGCGGTCGCCCCCGAGTTGCGCACCGCGAAACGCTGGCCCACCGTCCCGGCCATGAACAACTCACCGCCGGTGGCCCCGTAGAGGACGGCGTTTCCTCCGGCGTGGGGGACGGTGCCCTGGGGCCGGCGAGGCGAGACCACGATCCTGCCTCCGCCCATCCCTTTGCCCACGTAGTCATTGGCCGTCCCGTTGAGCCGAAGGTCTATGCCGGGACTGAGCCAGGCACCCAGGCTCTGGCCGGCGGTCCCCGACAGCTTGACGGTCACCGTCCCGGGCGACAGCCCGACGTCGCCGTAGCGCGCCGCCACCTCTCCGGAGATCCGCGCACCCACCGTCCGGTCCACGTTGGAGATGGGGAACGAGAGGTCGACCCCGGTCTGTGACTCGATGGCCGGCAGGGCCTCCTCCACCAGACGACGTGAGAGCTTGGACACCGGCGGGGGACGGAAGCCGGGATGTTGCAGGCGCCCTTCGGCCCGGACCAGGAGATCTGCGAGGCCCCGGGCCATGGGATGGTCGATCGGCTCGAGGAGATCGGCCCGGCCTATCACCTCGCTGAGGGTGCGGGCGCCCAGGGCGGCCAGATGACCCCGCACCTCCTCGGCCAGCATCCGGAACAGGATCACCACCTGCTCGGCAGCACCGGTGAACTTGGCCCGCAGGTCCTCGTTCTGGGTGGCAATCCCGACCGGGCAGGTATTCAGATGACACTGGCGGACCATCTTGCAGCCCAGGGCCAGCAACGGCAGCGTCCCGAAGCCGAATCGTTCTGCCCCCAGCAGCGCCGCCACCACCACGTCGCGGCCGGTGCGTAGCCCGCCGTCGGTCTCCAGGGCGATCGAGGAACGGAGCCCGTTGGCCACCAGAACCTGATGCGCCTCGGCCAGACCCAGCTCCCAGGGTGACCCGGCATGTTTGATCGACTCCAGCGGCGAGGCTCCGGTCCCTCCGTCGGAACCCGAGATGAGGATGCCGTCGGCCAGCGCCTTGGCCACCCCCACGGCCACCGTGCCCACGCCGGGCTCCGACACCAGCTTGACCGAGACCCGGGCCGTGGGCTTGAACGACTTCAGGTCGTAGATGAGCTGGGCCAGGTCCTCGATCGAGTAGATGTCGTGGTGGGGAGGGGGCGAGATGAGGCTGACGCCGGGCTCGGTGTGGCGGAGGCGGGCGATCTCGTCGGACACCTTGTGACCGGGAAGCTGTCCCCCTTCGCCCGGTTTGGATCCCTGGGCCATCTTGATCTGGAACTCTTCACCCGAGGCCAGATAGCCGGGTGTGACCCCGAAGCGGCCCGAGGCGACTTGCTTGATGGCCGAGTTCCTCGAGGTCCCGTATCGTTCGGGCGCCTCGCCCCCCTCGCCGGAGTTGGACAGGGCACCGATCTGGTTCATGGCCTCGGCCAGGGCACCGTGGGCCTCGGCCGAGAGCGCCCCCAGACTCATGGCGGCCGTGACGAACCTGCGCATGATCCGCTCGGCCGGCTCCACCTCTGAAATCGGAACCGGGCGCCGGATCGAGAAGCGCAGCAGGTCACGCAACTGCATGGGGCGGCGATCCTCGACCTTCTCCAGGTAGGTCTCCCAGTCGGCCTGCTCCCCGGAACGGACCGCCCGCTGCACCGACAGCACCACCGCCGGACTGGTGACGTGGGCGTATCCGCCCCGCCTCTGCTTGTAGAAGCCGCCGGCGAACTCCTCTCCGGCCTCGTACAGGGCGTGGAGCTGGAGCGACCGGGAAGCCAGATCCTCCCACCCCAGGCCGCCCGTGCGGCGGGCGGCGTTTCGATAACACTTACTGGCGATCTCTGCGTCCAGTCCCACCACTTCGAACAACTCCGAACCGCGATAGGCAGAAACGGTGGAGATGCCCATCTTTGACATCACCTTCAACAGCCCGGATTGGAGCGAAGACCGGTAGTTTTCCTGGGCCACCACCGGGTTCTCGTGGATGATCCCTTCCTCGGCGAGGGTTCTGACCTGGTCGATGGCCAGATAGGGGTTGACCGCCGAGGCCCCGGCGGCGATGAGCATGGCCAGGTCATGGGAATCGCGCGGCTCCCCGGACACGACCACTAGCGAGGCCTGCATGCGGATGCCCGCGTCGATCAGGCGGTGGTGGACGGCCCCCACCATGGGGGTCATGGGGATGGGGACGTTGTCAGGGTCCACCTCCCGATCGGAGAGCACGATGATCGTGGCTCCCGCCCTCACCGCCTCCGTCGCTTCGGCGCATACTTGCTCGATGCGATCCGCCATCCCGGCCGGCCCAGATGCCCGCGGCCAGGTCGCCGCGATCCAGTGAGAGAAAAAGCGCGAGTCACCTGAGAACACGATTGCCTCGAGTTCGGCATTGGACACGATCGGCGAGGACAGCTCGATGAGATGAGCATCGCTGGCCACCTCATCGAGGAGCGAGCCCCGGGACCCGAGGTAGGTGCGCAGCGACATGACCAACTGTTCCCTGATCGGGTCCATGGGCGGGTTGGTGACCTGGGCAAACACCTGGTGGCAGTAGTGCGAGGACCGGCGGGGGTACTCTGACATGGCCGCCAGAGCGGTATCGCTTCCCATCGCCCCCACCGGCGACTTCCCCTCGGCCATCTCGGCCAGAATCAGGCGCCGCTCTTCGGCCGTGTACCCGAAGGTGCGGCACAGGGCGGCGGCGGCGAAGCGATCATCGGCCTCGTCGTCGAAGGGCTGCTGAACGTAGAGGGTCTCGGTCGAGATCCACTCCTCGTAGGGAGCCCGGCTGGCCAGCTCCTCGCGGAGTTCTTCTCCCATGCGGATCCGACCGGTGCTCCTCTCGAAAAGGAGCATGTCCCCGGGCCCCAACTGTCCGGTGTGCTCCGCCCGGCTCTCCTCTTCGGGGCACACCCCGGCTTCTGAGGCGACCAGGACGACCTCCGGAGTGATCGACCACCGGGCCGGCCGGAGACCGTTGCGGTCCAGGCCGGCCAGCAAATCCACTCCGTCGGTGGCAGCGATAGCGGCCGGACCATCCCAGGGCTCGGTGAGAAAGGCCTGATATTCGTGGAAGGCCCGCAGCTCGGGGGTGAGATCGGCCACGTTCTCCCAGGCTGCGGGGATGAGCAACTCCTTGGTGTGGGCCAGGTCCCGACCCGACCGCAACAGCAGCTCGACCATGTTGTCCAGGCTGCCCGAATCCGACTGCTCCGGCTGCAGGAAGGGGCGGATGTCACCGATTCGATCTCCCCAGACCGTCTCGGCGCGGCCCGGCACCATGGCTGCGTTTTCCCGGGCCTCGGTCCAGGACCGGTTGGAGGCGATGGTGTTTATCTCGCCGTTGTGGGCCAGGGTGCGGAACGGCTGGGCGATGTGCCAGGAAGGAAAGGTGTTGGTGGAGTAGCGCTGGTGGAAGATGGCAAAGGCGGTCTCGAAATCGGGATCACCCAGGTCCCAGTAGAAGTTGGCGATGTCGGTGGCGGTGAACAGGCCCTTGTAAACGACGATTCGCCCCGATGCGGACGGGATCGAGAACTGGGCCGTGGCCCCACTGGCCCGCTCCACCCGTTTACGCGCCAGGAAGAGGAGTCGTTCGAAACGGTCCTCGTCCTGTCCGGCCGGCGAAACCACCACGGCCTGCTCGATCAGGGGAAGACTGTCCAGCGCCCTGACCGAGAGCACCGAGGGGTCGATGGGCACCGAGCGCCAGGCCGCCAGGTAGCCCCCCTCCGCCGCCACGGCGTCGGCCACCATCTGGCGATAGCGATTGGCATCGAGTGGAGGCAGAAAACACATCACCACCCCCAGCCTCCGCCCGGACTCCGCCTCGATCCCGCTCGCCTTCAGCCAACGCCTCAGCAGACGCTGTGGGATCTGTGTCATCAAACCCGCTCCGTCACCGGTGCCGTCGGAAGCCTTGGCTCCGCGGTGATCGAGCTGACGCAGGCACTCCACGGCCAGCTTGGTCATCCGGTAGGAGGCAGAGCCATCGCGGGCGGCGATGAACCCGACACCACAAGCATCGTGCTCGTAGCGTGAGTCATAGAGCGGAAAAGCGGACGTGGAGATGGCCGGGCTCCCATCTTTCGGAGGCGAGACACTCATTCTACCCGGGGAAGCCAAGCCCGCATACGCATATGCGCATAGTGCATAAAGCGGTCGCCGCTTGTTCCGGAACCCCTCCGGCTGGAGGAAACGGAGGCGGGAACAGGGGATCTCGCCCGCGTATACGGAACCCCCCGGGGACATCCCCTGCGGGGAGGGAATGGAGGGCTACTAATTTGGCGGTCATGCCGGTGATGGTGGTTGGCGCAGACACGGCCCAGGGGAGGGTGATCACACAACGCCTGCTCGACCCCGAGCGGGAGGTGCGCGTCTTCGTGACCGACTCCGATGCAGCAGAAGAGTGGCGACGGAGTGGCGCCAAGGTGGCGCTGGGTGACGTGTCCGACGATTCCCACGTCGCTGCGGCCTGTCTCAATTGCTTCTCGGTGGTGCTGGTGGGCCATGCCGCCCGCGACGAGAGGACTCGCTCGTTCGCCCACACCGAAGAGGCCGTGTTCGAGGGCTGGGCCCGAGCGGTGAGCACGGCCGGGGTGCGGAGGGTCATCTGGGTGCTCGAGTCGGAGCCACCCGAAGTGACGGTCCGGGAGGTGGCGGTGGTCGACCCGAACACCCCCGGCATCGATGACCGGGTTTTCCGCCTCGACGAAGCTGCCCGTCTCTGACCCCAACAGGTCAGCGGACGTTGACCTCGGCCATGTGGAGCTTGTCGAACACGAGCACGGCATCGAACGCCGGCACCAGATAGGGGTAGGGGTCGATGGCCTTGCCATCGTGATGGATCTCGAAGTGGGTGTGGGGCGAAGAGCCTTCGGCGTTGCCCGAGTCCCCCACCCAGCCGATCAGCTGCCCGGCCTGGACCGTGTCCCCCACCTCGACCGCCACGCCCGAGGACATCGGCGCCCGACCGTCGTCGGTGCCCGGGGTGTCGTCATTGAGATGCATGTACCAGGTTTCCCACCCGTGACCATGGTCGATGACCACGTACCGACCCGCAGTCCCGTGGTCCCGAACCCATCTGACAGTCCCGGGAGCAGCGGCATAAACCTCGGTCATCTTGGGAGCCATGAGATCGTTCCCCTCGTGACGATGACCGGTCCGCGGAGCACCGAAGCTGTCGGTGAAGTGGGTGACCGGGGCCTGCTGGGGGAAGACCATCGGCAGGTCGGAGGTGACGGCGGACCCGCCCGGAGCCAGACCGGACAGGGCCAGCGAGATGAGCACGACGTTGAACAAGAGGACCTCCGCGTAAGAGAAAGAGAGGAAGCGAAGCCCAGAGACGAGAAGACCCTAACCCTCAAGTGATTTGATTCACAAGCCGGGACCAGAACGAGGCCGGGTCGAGACCCGGCCTCGCTTGGTGCCATCGCGCAGCCCACTCCCTGGCTACAGGATGGATGTGTCCAGTTTCATCGGCACCGACCCGCTCCAACTGGAGATGATTCAGACCAGGTTCAACCCGACCAGGTCGGAGAGCTCCTCCAGAGCCGGGAGGGGGTGGTCCACCTTGATGGTGTGCATTCCCATTTCCCGGGCCGCCTTCAGGTTGACCCCGATGTCGTCGAGGAAGACGATCCGGTCCGGGGTCACACCGCTGCGCTCGATCAAAAGTCGGAAGATCCGCGCCTCCGGCTTGCGGGTCCCTTCCAGATGGGATTCGATGACCAGGTCGAAGTGCGATGAGACCCTCTGAGCCGCCCTGGATCGCCAGCTATTGGTCACCGCGGCCACCTTCAGTCCAGCCGCCCGAAGCCGGTCGATGGCCGCCACCATGGCAGGGCGGGCCACCGCCACCGCCTCGATTCGCCTCATCAGGTCTGCGACGTCGACTCCTCTCACCCCGATCCGGCCCAGATCCCCGGTGAACAGATCCACGAAGCTCTCCATGCCCAGCTCGCCTCGCTCCAGGCGCGCCCAGGCGCCGGCGGGGCCGGCCTCCTGGACCGCTTGATTGATCAGACCGGCCGTCACCCCCGACTCCTCCTCTAAGCGGGTGATTTCATGAAGCGGCGACTCGAGGACCACGCCTCCCAGATCGAACGCAACGAGTTGGAGGGAACCATCCGGACCGGACCGGCTTGTGGTCATTGATCGAATTCCCCCAGCTGAGCCCGGAGGAGGCGGGCACTCTCGGCCAACAGGCCCTGGCTCAACTCGAGACGTTCCCGGGGGCCGGACGCGGTGAGAAGGCGATAGGCGTCGAGCGGGGTGACCGGAGTCAGGGCCGAGATCTGGTAGCTGACGATCAATGGATCCCCCTTCAACTCGGTCGAGATGCGGCTGGTGTCGGTGCCCAGCTCGCTGGCCAGGGCGAGAACCCGGCGGACTTCGTCCGCCACTTCCGACACCAGCACCTGGGCGACTTCCTCCGGCCGGTCGGGGAAATCCGACACGATGGCTAGCGGATAAGGGCTCTCATCCATCCAGCTCTCGACGCGGATCCGACCGGTCCCGGCCACGATCACCTGACGGTGATCGCTCTCGGGAAGGCGGGCCACAGAGACGATGCGAAGACGGCATCCGACCTCGTAGCGTTCGTCCCCGCCCCCCACCTCCGGTCCCCGCCGTATGAGGACCGTGCCGAAAGTCCGGTCGCCGGCCAGGGCATCGTCCAGCAGGTGCTGGTAGCGAGGCTCGAACACCCGCAGGGGCACCGCCGTGAATGGGAACACGACCGTTTCCAGCGGGAACATGGGCAGAGTCACCGGTCCCCCTTCGTCACCCTGGCCGGCACTCGCAGGGCCTCGCCCGCCCACTGTCATTGGTCACCGTCGTCAGTCCGGACCCTGACCAGGAATCGCAGACGCTCCTTGACCTCACCATCGATGGAGATCACGAACGAGTAGGCACCTTCGATGCGAAACACGAGATTGGTGAAGGTGAGAGCCCGCACCAGGGTCACGTCCTGGCCCTCCGGGAGATGAGGCGGACGACGCACCGGAACGGGCGCCGACAGGGACCCGGGGAGGATCGACTTTCCGTCCTGATCCTGCAATTCCACGTCCAGTCGCACGGTGTTGCCGGGCCAGCCCCAGGGGACCCTGATCCGCAGCCCGATCCCCATGCTGGGGTGGCGAGCCGGCAGGGAACGCACGGTGAGGACGTCCCAACCGCCCCCCAGCACATACAGTTTTCCGCCGCTCGCCTGGACCGCATCGGCCAGAAGCGCCACATCCACCGAGGGTTCCAGTGTGCTGTCGCCGAAGTCCACGACGTCACCCTACCGAGGGCGGCCTGGTCACTCCGTTCGCCCCTCGCGGTCGAACTCCGTATCGTTTGACCTCATAGGAGGTTTGCAGATGCCCGACACGCCCACCATCGCCCCGGCCCGAGGAAAGCTGGGAGTCCTCACCCCGGGGATGGGAGCAGTGGCGACGACCCTTTACGCCGGGGTGCTCGCCGCCCGACGCGGCTACGCAGAGCCGTTGGGCTCCCTCACGCAGATGGGCCGGATCCGGCTCGGTCGTCGCACCGAGAACCGCAACCCCCTCATCAAGGACTTCGTCCCCCTCGCGGCACTGTCCGACCTGGTTTTCGGGGGATGGGACCCCTACTCGGATGACGCCTATGCCTCGGCCATGAAGGCCGGGGTACTACAGGCGCATCACATCGAGGCCATCGGCGACGAGCTGCGGCTGATCGAGCCGATGACCGCCGTGTTCGAGCACGAGTGGGTACGCAACCTCCCCGACACCGACAACGTCAAGACCGGCGGCGGAACCAAGATGGACGAGGCGGAGTCGCTCATGGCAGACATAGACGCCTTCCGCTCCGCCCACGAACTGGACCGTGTGGTCATGGTGTGGTGCGGTTCCACCGAGGTCTACCGGGAGCCGTCCGAGGTCCACATGGACCTGGATGCATTCGAACGAGGCTTGAAGGAATCCCATCCCGACATCTCTCCCTCACAGGTGTACGCCTACGCCGCCTTGCAGTCGGACGTGCCTTTCGCCAATGGTGCCCCCAATCTCACCGTCGATTGCCCCGCCATGCTCCAGCTGGCCGACCGGAGAGGGGTACCGGTGTCGGGCAAGGACTTCAAGACCGGCCAGACCCTGATGAAGACCATCCTCGCCCCCGGGCTCAAGGCGCGCATGCTGGGCGTGAAGGGGTGGTTCTCGACCAACATACTCGGCAACCGTGACGGCGAGGTCCTCGACGACCCCGACTCCTTCCGTTCCAAGGAAGTGTCCAAGCTCGGAGTTCTCGAGCAGATCCTCCAGCCCGAGCTCTACCCGGAGCTATACGGCGACCTGTACCACAAGGTCAGGATCAACTATTACCCGCCACGCGGGGACGACAAGGAAGGCTGGGACAACATCGACATCTTCGGCTGGCTGGGTTACCCGATGCAGATCAAGATCGACTTCCTGTGCCGCGACTCGATCCTGGCCGCCCCCCTGGCCCTGGATCTGGCTCTGTTCATGGATCTGGCCCACCGCGCCGACCGCAAGGGAATCCAGGAGTGGCTCTCGTTCTACTTCAAGAGCCCTCAGCACGCCGCCGGCCTCTATCCCGAAAACGATCTCTTCATCCAGTCGAAGAAGCTTAAGAACAACCTCCGGCACATGATGGGGGAGGAGCTCATCACCCATCTGGGCACCGAGTACTACGAAGAGGACTGAGCTCCGGTCGAGACTGGAGTCCCCCCGCCTGTGAGCTGCCGTCGAGCCGGTTGACCGGCTTGACGCCCGGGAGAGGCGAACCCAACCTTGACCCAAATCCGGAACTGAGGAGCGGCCATGACAACGGCCAAACAAACCACGCTGCTTACCGAACAGGACATCTATCTCTGGAACGAGGGGTCCCACTACCGCCTGTACGAGAAGATGGGCGCCCACCCCAGCCCCGACGGGACCTACTTCGCGGTTTGGGCCCCCAATGCCGACTCGGTTTCCCTGATCGGGGATTGGAACGGTTGGGACCCGGCCGCCAACCCGTTGGCCCCCATCGGCGGCTCCGGTGTCTGGGCCACCCGGATCCCCGAGGCGGTTCCCACCAGCGCCTACAAGTACCGGATACGCAACGGCGACTACGAGGTGGACAAGGCCGACCCGTTCGGCTTCCACCACGAGACACCTCCCCGCACCGCATCGAAGGTCTGGGACCTGAGCTACGAATGGGGTGACTCGACGTGGATGTCCGAACGCGCCTCGCGCCAGCGCCTTTCCGATCCGATCAGCGTCTACGAGATGCATCTGGGCTCATGGATGAGGGATCCGTCCGACACCGAAAGGCTCCTGACCTATCGCGAGCTCGCGCCCCGTTTGGCCGAATACCTGTCCGACACGGCGTTCACCCACGTCGAGTTCCTGCCCGTCATGGAACACCCCTTCTACGGGTCGTGGGGATATCAGACCACCGGTTATTTCGCTCCCACCAGCCGCTATGGGACTCCCCAGGACTTCATGTACCTGGTGGACACCCTCCACCAGGCCGGAATCGGGGTCATGCTCGACTGGGTACCGTCCCACTTCCCCACCGATGAGCACGGGCTGGGCTTCTTCGACGGCACCCATCTTTTCGAGCACGAGGATCCCCGGCAGGGCTTCCACCCCGACTGGAAATCGTCCATCTTCAACTATGGACGGGCGGAGGTGCCTGCCTTCCTGATCTCCAGCGCCATGTTCTGGTTCGACCGCTACCACATCGACGGGCTGAGGGTCGATGCCGTGGCTTCGATGCTGTATCTGGACTACTCGCGCCAACCGGGCGAGTGGATACCCAACGAGTACGGAGGGCGCGAGAACCTGGAGGCGATCGCCTTCCTGCGACGGCTCAATGAGACCATCTTCGCCGAGTACCCCGACACCCAGACGGTGGCCGAGGAGTCCACCTCCTGGCCGATGGTCTCCCGCCCTCTATATCTGGGCGGCCTGGGCTTCGGTTTCAAGTGGGACATGGGATGGATGCACGACACCCTGGACTACTTCTCCCACGACCCCATCTACCGGGTCTACCACCACGGTGAGCTCACCTTTCGCAACGTCTACGCCTTCAGCGAAAACTTCATGCTCCCCCTCTCCCACGACGAGGTCGTCTACGGCAAGGGGTCGCTGATCGGGAAGATGCCGGGCGATCGCTGGCAGCAGTTCGCCAACCTGCGCGCCCTGTTCGCCTACATGTACACGACCCCGGGCAAGAAGCTCCTGTTCATGGGCGCAGAGCTGGGCCAATGGTCCGAGTGGTCACACGATCGGGGTCTCGATTGGCATCTCCTCGACGACGAGGCCCACAGCGCCCTGCAACGCCTGGTGGGTGACCTCAACCGGGTTTACCGCTCCGAATCGGCCCTGCACGAGCTCGACTGCGACGCGTCGGGCTTCGAGTGGATCGATGCCAACGACAGCGCCAACAGCGTCCTCACCTACCTACGACTCCCGGAGTCAGGAGACCCGGTGCTGGTGGGGGCCAACTTCACGCCCGAGCCTCGGAACGGTTACCGGGTCGGAGTGCCACACGCGGGCCGATGGGAGGAGATCCTCAACACGGACGCTTCCCACTACGGCGGCAGCGGCCAGGGGAACCTGGGCGGCGTCGACACCGGCCCGCTTCCGGTCCCCTATCACGGCAGGCCACACAGCCTCGACATCGTCCTGCCGCCTCTGTCGGTGGTGCTCTTCGCTCACCGCGGCGACCGAGACTCCCCCGACCGCGGATCGGACGTCGAAGGGGTCGGGACGGCCGGGGACCGATCCGGGGCTTCGGGAGCGGCCTGATCAGCGCTCCCCGCGCCACATACCGCTTGCAGCTCGGACCCGACCTCGACCTCTATCGGGCGGCGGAATTGACACCCTATCTATCCGAGCTGGGGGTGAGCCACATCTACACCTCCCCATTCCTTCAGGCAGACCCGGGAGCCGGTCATGGATACGCGGTGGTCGATCCCAACCGTGTCGACGAGAACCTGGGGGGTGAGGAAGGACGTCGGCGTCTAACCGAGCGGGCCCGGGAGGAGGGGCTGGGCATCGTCGTCGACCTCGTACCCAACCACATGGCGGTGAGCCTGCCCCACAACCAATGGTTCTGGGAGGTGCTGGAGCACGGTCCTTCGAGCCGCTACGCCGGGCATTTCGATGTCGACTGGGACCCGGCCGAATCCGCCACCCGCAACCAGGTGCTTCTCCCCATCCTGGCCGACCACTACGGACGGGAGGTGGAGGCCGGGGCCATCCAGGTACGCCACCGCGCCGGCCGGTTCACGATTGCCTATCACGACCAGGTCATGCCCGCCTCCCCGCGCTCTGTGTCCCACATCCTCACCCGGGCCGCCCGCCGGACCGGATCGGACGAGCTGGCCTTCGTCGCCCGATCGCTCGCAGGCCTTCCCCCGGCCAGCGCCACCGACGACGCCAGCCGGCGCAGGCGCCAGGCCGACGCCGACGTCCTGGGACGCCTGGTCGCCGAATTCGCCGACCGACCCCGGTTGAAGGAGGCCATCGATGCAGTGGTGCTCGACATCAATCGCCAGCCCGATCAGCTCGACTCCATGCTGAACCTCCAGAACTACCGCCTCATGCGATGGCGGGCGGCCAGCCAGGAGATGGGCTACAGGCGGTTCTTCGACATCGACACCCTGATCGGGCTGCGTGTGGAGGATCCCGCCGTGTTCATCGACTCGCATCGGCTCACCCTGCGCTGGGTGACGGAGGGGGAAGTCGACGGGCTGCGGATCGACCACCCCGACGGCCTGCGTCGCCCCGGGGAGTACCTGAGACGGCTCCGTGAAGCAGCCCCCCGGACCTGGATAGTCGTCGAGAAGATCCTGGGACCGGGCGAGACTCTGCCCGATTGGCCGGTCGAGGGCACCACCGGCTACGAGTTCCTCAACGACGTGACCCGCCTGTTCGTCGACACCACCGCCGAGAAGGCAATGACCGCGTTGTGGGAGGAGATGTCGGGGAGCCCGGCGTCATGGGATGAGGTCGTGAAGGAGTCCAAGATGACGGTCCTGCGCGAGGTCCTCGCCGCCGACCTGAACCGCCTCGGAAACGTCTTCTCCGCGCTGTGTGAGGAGAGGCGGCGCTACCGGGACTTCACCCGGTCCGAGCTGGCCGACGCCCTCGCCCATGCCCTGGCCGCCCTGGACGTCTACCGCACCTATGTGACCGAGGAGGGAGAAGCGTCGGAAGCCGATCGTGCCAGGATCGATGCCGCCCTGAGCCGGGCGGTTGCCGCCGCCCCCGATCTGGACCCCGAGTTGTTCGAGCTACTCGGAGCAGTCCTGGTCGGCAAGCTCTCTGGCCCCGCAGAGTCCGAGCTGCGGATGCGTTTCCAGCAGCTGAGTGGCTCGGTCATGGCCAAAGGGGTGGAGGACACCGCTTTCTACCGCTATCTCCGTCTGGCCGCTTTGTGCGAGGTGGGAGGCGATCCGGGTCGATTCGGCGAGGCAGACCCTGCCGCATTCCACGAGCGCCGCCGGGCCGTGGCTGCGGACTGGCCCACCACCATGCTGGCCCTGTCCACCCACGATACCAAGCGATCCGAGGACGTCCGGGCCAGACTGTCGGTGCTGAGCGAGATCCCCGACACCTGGGCGGAGAAGGTGAGGAGCTGGCACCGTCTCACCGAGGCTCACAGACCCGGGCGACTGGACGGGGCGACCGAATACCTGATCTACCAGACGCTGATCGGCGCCCACCCGATCGGCCCCGACCGGCTCGTCCCATACCTGGAGAAGGCGACCAAGGAAGCCAGGGTCCACACCTCCTGGACGGACCCCGATCCCGAGTATGACCGGGCGGTGGAGTCCTTCGTCCGCACCCTCGGCGAAGACACCGCATTTCGGGATGCCCTGATCGAATTCACCCCACCGATCGTCCAGGCCGGCAGGATCGTCTCGCTGGCCCAGAAGGCCCTTCAGCTCACCGCCCCCGGCGTCCCCGACATCTACCAGGGAACCGAGCTGTGGGACCTGAGCCTGGTGGACCCTGACAACCGGCGGCCGGTCGATCATGCCGTTCGCCGCCGCCTGGTCTCCGAACTGAATGACGGACGGATCGAGCCATCCAGGGTGTTGGTACGGATGGAAGAGGGCCTGCCGAAATTGTGGCTGACGACGGTGCTGCTCGATCTTCGCCGTCGTCGTTCCAGCGCCTTCGGACACAACGGCGACTATGCACCTCTCTCGGCCAACGGTTCCGCCGGGCACCATGTCGTGGCCTATCGGCGAGGCGAAGAGGTGGCGGTGGTCGTGCCCAGACTCCTGACCCGGCTGGCCCGAAGCGGCGGCTGGGCGGGAACGACCATCGACCTACCCAAAGGGGAGTGGCGCGATGTCTTCTCCGGTAACGAACGATCCGGGACGACCGAGATCGAGACGCTGCTGGAGGCGTTCCCCGTGTCGGTCCTGGAGAGAGTGGGCCGATGAAACCCCGAGTCTGGGCGCCGTTCGCCGCAAGGGTCGATCTGCTCGCCGGCAACTCCCGTCAGGCGATGCGAGCAGGAAAGCGCGGTTGGTGGGCATCCGACCTCGACCTCGAGCCCGGGACCGACTACCAGTTCTCCCTCGATGGCGAACCCGGGCTCCCCGATCCCCGGTCCCGACACCAACCGGGGGGCGTCCATGGCCCCAGCCGGGTCGTAGCGGCGAGAAACAGCCCGCCCGGAGCGGAGAGCGGCGGCATCGACATGCGCAATGCCGTCGTCTACGAACTGCACATCGGCACCTTCACCCCGGAGGGCACCTTCGCCGCCGCTCGTGGCCGGCTGGACCATCTCGTCGACCTGGGAATCGACGTGGTGGAGATAATGCCGGTCAACGCCTACGCCGGCCACCACGGATGGGGATACGACGGTGTCGCCCTCTACGCGGTCCACGAGGCGTATGGCGGGCCAGATGGCCTGGGTGAATTCGTCGATGCCTGCCACCGGCGCGGGCTGAAGGTTGTCCTCGACGTGGTCTACAACCACCTGGGACCCGACGGAAACCACCTGGGCCGATTCGGCCCTTATTTCACCGACCGCTACCGGACTGCGTGGGGCGATGCCGTGAACCTCGACGGCCCCGACAGTGACCTGGTGCGGAGATTCTTGATCGAGAACGCCCTCATGTGGCTGGGCGACTACGACGTCGACGGTCTCCGCATCGACGCCGTCCATGCGCTCTTCGACCGCTCCGCCCTCCATTTCCTCGAGGAACTGGCGAGGAATGTTTCCCGGCTCGAGACGGAGACCGGTCGCCGATACACCCTCATCGCCGAATCCGACCTCAACGACCCCCGCCTGGTGTGGCCCCGGGATCGCGGTGGCTACGGACTGGCAGCCTCCTGGAGCGACGACTTTCACCATTCCCTCCATGCGGTTCTCACCGGCGAGCGGATCGGCTACTACGAGGACTTCGGCAGACTCGGCGACGTGACCAAGGCACTCCAGGACGCATACGTGTACGACGGCCGGTTCTCACCCCACCGCCGTCGCCGCCACGGGCGCTCCCCACGGGGGATGGCCGGGTACGCCTTCCTCGGCTACCTCCAGAACCACGACCAGGTGGGCAATCGGGCCCGGGGGGACCGGATCTCCCACATCGCCGGCACCCAGCTGCAGAAGGTCGGAGCCGCCCTGGTCCTCACCTCGCCCTTCGTCCCCATGATCTTTCAGGGCGAGGAGTGGGCCGCCTCGGCCCCATTCCCCTACTTCACCGATCACGAGGCCGAGCTGGGGGCGGCTGTGCGCCGGGGTCGCCGCGGCGAGTTCGCCGCCTTCGGATGGGATCCCGACCAGATACCGGACCCTCAGGACCCGGCCACCTTCGCTGCTGCCAAGCTGAAGTGGTCGGAAACGGACCAACCGGGCCACGCCGATGTCCTCGACTGGTACCGCCGTCTGATCGCTCTGCGCAGGTCCACCCCCGACCTGACCGACGGGAGGCTCGACCGGGTGAGGGCCACGGCCGACGAATCTGGCGGGATCCTGATCGTGGAGCGGGGATCGATGATGGTCGTCGCCAACTTCTTCGAGAGGACGGCCGGTATCGAGGCCGCGCCCGGCGCGGAACTGGTGATGGCATCGGCGGAAGTGACCGACAGCGGGGACCAGATCGAGCTTGCTCCAGCCTCGGTAGCCATCATGCGCCGGGGTCAGGAGGCGATCCGATGAGTCGGAGTGCGCCCATACCGGCGGAAAGCCCTCCCGATCCCTGGGGCATCGAGCACACATACGAGGATGCCTTACGCCAAACGAGGCGCGTCCCCCACCACACCATCGACACCCTGCGGCGAGTCATCGGGGAGCCTCGCCCCGGCGGGCCGGTGGTGGTTCGCTCCGGCACCCCGGCTGCGGTGGGGCGATGCAATTTGGTACTCGAGGACGGGACGCAGCTCGAAGTCGATTCCCGGCTCCCCCCCGACATCCCTCTGGGCTACCACCGGCTGGAGGGCGAGAACGAGACGCGCATGCTGATCGTCAGCCCGGGCCTCTGCCATCTCCCCACCGGGCGAATCTGGGGATGGGCCGTGCAGCTCTATTCGACCCGCTCACAACACAGCTGGGGCATGGGCGACCTGGGCGACCTCAGCGTGCTGGCCGGCTGGTCCCGACGACTCGGGGCGGAGATGATGCTGGTGAACCCTCTCATGGCCGTGGCCCCCGCCTCTCCCCGACAGCCCAGCCCCTACTACCCCACCAGCCGGCTCTTCCTCGATCCGATATATCTCCGCCTGGAGGACATCCCCGGGTCGGAGCTGATCGGCGAAGACCTGGCTGCCGCAGCCGCAGCCGGACGAGCGCTCAACCAGGACCCAATGGTGCGCAGGGACGAGGTGTGGCGGCTCAAGTCTGAGATGCTCGAGCGACTCTGGCACATCGTCCCCCGGGGGGCGTTTCTCGAATGGCGTTCCTCACAGGGGTCTGAGCTGGAGGTCTTCGCCACCTACTGCACCCTGGCGGAACGGCACGGCGGGGACTGGAGGCAGTGGCCGACCCGACTGCAACATCCGCACAGTCCGGCTGTGGCCGAAGCGCACGCCGATCACGAAGACCGCGTCGAATACCACGAGTGGCTGCAATGGCATTGCTCACGCCAGCTGGCTGAGGCGGGGGCGGACCTCAGGCTGGTACAGGACCTACCGGTCGGTTTCGATCCGGGAGGTGCCGATGCATGGGTGTGGCAGGACGTTCTCGCCCAGGGTGTGAGTGTCGGCGCCCCCCCGGACGAGTTCAACACCCGGGGCCAGGTCTGGGGCCTTCCCCCTTTCATACCCCACCGCCTCCGTGAGATTGACTACCGGCCTTTCATCCAGACGATCCGATCGGCCATGGCTCGACATGGCGGGCTGCGAATCGACCACGTAATGGGGCTCTCGCGGCTCTTCTGGGTGCCGGACGGATCACCCCCCTCGGACGGGGCATATGTTCGCTACCCCCGATCGGATCTGCTCGACATCATCGCCCTGGAGAGCCACCGGGCCGGTAGCCTGGTGGTGGGTGAGGACCTGGGGACCGTGGAGACCGGTCTGCGGGAGGATCTGATCGCCCGTAATATCCTCTCCTACCGGCTGCTGTGGTTCGAAGAAGACGAGCCTTCCAGCTGGCCCGAATTGTCTATGGCTTCGATCACCACCCACGACCTCCCCACCGTCATGGGGTTGTGGACGGGAGCCGACCTCGAGGAACAACACAGTCTCGGCCTGGAGCCCAACGTGGAATCGACCAAACGAATCCGTTCGTCGGTGGCAGCACTCGATGGCGTCGACGAGCACTCCTCGCCTGGAGTCGTGGTGACGGCCGTGCACGAGCGCCTGGCCCAGGCCCCGTCCCGCCTGCTCACCGCCACCCTCGAGGACGCCACCGCCACCCGGCGGCGGCCCAACATCCCGGGCTCGGACCCGGGACGCCCCAACTGGTGTCTGGCATTGCCCCTGCCGATCGAGGAGATCGTCGATGGGCCCCTGGCCCCGGGCATCGCCGACGTGCTCGACCGGGCCGCCCGCCCGCCCGCCGAACGAGGTCGTGATGGCGGCCAATGAGTTGAATCAGTCGGAGGTCTGGCCGGGACGCGCCTATCCCCTCGGGGCCAACTGGGACGGCTCGGGAACAAACTTCTCGATCTTCTCCGAGGCGGCGCAGTCGGTCGAGCTGTGCCTGTTCGACGGTGACACCGAGACCCGGATCCCGATCGAGGAGTCCGACGCCTATTGCTGGCATGTCTACCTCCCCAACGTCGGAGCAGGCCAGCGCTACGGCTACCGGGTCCACGGGCCCTGGGCCCCGGAGGAGGGACAGCGTTGCAATCCGGCCAAGCTACTGATCGATCCCTACGCCCGGGCCATCGAGGGCGGCATCGACTGGGACCAGTCCTGCTTTCCGTACGTGGAAGGCAACCCCGACGTGGCCGATGACACCGACAGCGGGCCCCACATGCCCAAGTCGGTGGTGGCCAACCCCTTCTTCGACTGGGAGGGGGACCGAAGACCGGACACCGCCATGGACGACACCGTCATCTACGAGGTGCACGTCAAGGGATTCACGGTCCAGCATCCGGAGGTCCCTCCCAACCAGCGCGGCACCTATTCGGGCCTGGCCCACCCCGCCGCCATCGAGCATCTCCAGCGTCTGGGAATCACGGCCGTGGAGCTTCTCCCCGTCCATCACTTCGTCCACGACCACCACCTCGTGCAGCGGGGGCTGGTCAACTACTGGGGATACAACTCCATCGGCTATTTCGCCCCCCACTCCGAGTATTCCTCCTCGGGTGCCCGGGGCGAGCAGGTGTCGGAGTTCAAGGGGATGGTGAAGGCCCTGCACGCGGCCGGAATCGAGGTGATCCTCGACGTGGTCTACAACCACACCGCCGAGGGCAACCACCTGGGGCCGATGCTGTCGTTCCGGGGCATCGACAACTCCGCCTACTACCGGCTGGTACCCGAGGACAACCGCTACTACTTCGACACCACCGGCACCGGGAACAGCCTCAACATGCGCCATCCCCAGACCCTCCAGCTGATCATGGACTCCCTGCGCTACTGGGTGACCGAGATGCACGTGGACGGCTTCCGCTTCGATCTCGCCGCCACCCTGGCCCGGGAACTGTACGAGGTGGATCGACTCTCCACCTTCTTCGACATCATCCATCAGGACCCGATCCTCTCGCCGGTCAAATTGATCGCCGAGCCCTGGGACGTCGGGGAGGGGGGTTATCAGGTGGGCAACTTCCCCATCCAGTGGTCGGAGTGGAACGGTCGCTATCGGGACACGGTGCGCGACTTCTGGCGCCACGAGCCCGCCACCCTGGGCGAGATGGCCTACCGTCTCACCGGCAGCTCGGACCTGTACCAGGCCAATGGGCGTACGCCGGTGGCGAGCATCAACTTCGTCACCGCCCACGATGGCTTCACCCTGGCCGACCTCGTCTCATACAACGAGAAGCACAACGAAGCCAACGGCGAGGACAACGCCGACGGGGAATCCCACAATCGTTCCTGGAACTGCGGTGAGGAGGGGCCTTCGACCGACCCCGAGGTGAACGAGTGCCGCCGTCGCCAGCAGCGCAACTTCCTGGCCACCATCATGCTCTCCCAGGGTGTGCCGATGCTGCTGGGGGGCGACGAGATGGGCCGCACCCAGGACGGCAACAACAACGCCTATTGCCAGGACAACGAGATCTCGTGGCTGGACTGGGAGGTGGTCGACGAGGCCCTGGTGGAATACACGGCACGGCTCATCGAGCTGCGAGCCAGTTCACCCACCTTCCGCCGGCGGGGCTGGTTCCACGGTCGCCAGATTCGCGGGGTGCCGGACATCGAGTGGCTCAAGCCCGACGGCAGCTCGATGACCGACGAGGACTGGGAGTCGGGACACAAGCCGGCGCTGGGCATGTTCCTCAACGGGAATGCCATAGACCAGCGCGATCGACGAGGCCGCCCAGTCGTCGACGACTCCTATCTAATGATCCTCAACGCCAGTCCCGACGAGATCGACTGGAAACTGGCCCGTCGCCTGGGAAAGGGCTGGGAGAAGATCATCGACACCGCCAGCGGGGGCTTTTTGGACTCGACCCGCCCGGTGGGCCAGGTCATAGCCGTCGGCGCCCACTCCACCGTCATCCTGCGCCGGCCCCGCAGGCCCGAGAGCTGAAGGCCCGAGAGCTGAAATGAGCAAGAAGCCCGCCGCGAAACGGCGATTCGGACCCGCCTATGGTGAGAGACGTCATCTGAACTGACTCTGTGATGCCGATACCTGCCACCACCAACCGCGTCGTAATCGAAAACGTCACCCCCCGCGTCGACGACGGACGGTTCCCGATAAAACGCGTGGTCGGCGACGAAGTGGAGGTGCAGGCCGACGTCTTCGCCGACGGCCACGATCCGGTGGCCGCCCTGGTCCGCTATCGACGGGTCGGCGAAAAGACCTGGCGCCGCACTCCGATGACCGGCCTCGTCAACGACCGCTGGACGGCCTCATTCGAGGTCGAGGAGATGGGAAGGCACTCCTTCACCGTCGAGGGATGGATAGACCATTTCGCCGGATGGGTGAAGGCGATCACCAAGAAGGTCGAAGCCGGCGTTGCCACCGAGACGGATCTGGAGATCGGAGCCGCCCTCATCGAAGCAGGGGCATCGCGGGCCACCGGCGCCGCCGCCCGGCTGCTCACCGAGACGGCACAGGGGATCCGCGACACGTCCATCGATCTGAGCGATCGGGTCGACCAGGCCGTAGACGAGGACGTGGTCACCGCCATGCGAGCGTTCCCCGACCGGAGCAACTCGACCGTCTTCGAGCGGACCTACGAGATCCAGGTGGACAGGGAGCGGGCCCGATTCTCGTCCTGGTACGAGCTCTTCCCGCGCTCGTGGGGCAGCGCCGGTGTCCACGGAACTTTCGCAGACGTGATGGACAAGCTCGACTACGTAGCCGACATGGGCTTCGATGTGCTCTACCTGCCTCCGATCCACCCCATCGGCACCACCCATCGCAAGGGCCCCAACAACACGCTCAACGCCTCCAAACGAGATCCTGGGGTCCCCTGGGCCATCGGAGGCCCCGATGGGGGGCACAAAGCGATTCATCCCGGGCTGGGCACGATGGCCGAGTTCCGCAAGCTACGGAGTCGCGCCGCCGACCTGGGCCTGGAGGTAGCACTCGACATCGCTTTGCAGTGCTCACCGGACCACCCCTGGGTGACGGAGCACCCGGAGTGGTTCCAGCATCGGCCCGACGGATCCATCCAGTACGCCGAGAACCCACCCAAGAAGTACGAGGACATTTATCCCCTCGATTTCGAGACGTCGGACCCGGAGGGTCTGTGGGCCGCTCTACGCGACGTGTTCAGGTTCTGGGCCGAGGAAGGAGTGCGGATCTTCAGGGTCGACAACCCCCACACCAAGGCGTTCCCATTCTGGGAGTGGGTTATCAACGATCTCCGTCAGAGCGATCCCGACCTCATGTTCCTCGCCGAGGCGTTTACCAGACCCAAAGTGATGTATCGGCTCGCCAAGCTGGGATTCACCCAGTCCTACACCTACTTCGCCTGGCGCAACACCGCCTGGGAACTGCGAGAGTACATGAGCGAGCTCATTCAGGGGCCTCCGGCCGAGTTCTTGCGGCCCAACTTCTGGCCCAACACCCCCGACATCCTCACCGAATTCCTCCAGCTGGGCGGACGGCCCGCATTCATCATCCGCCTGCTTCTGGCGGCGACGCTGTCATCGAACTACGGGATATACGGGCCTGCCTTCGAGCTGATGGAGAACACGCCCCTCCGTCCCGGATCAGAGGAGTATCACGATTCGGAGAAGTACCAGGTCCGCGACTGGGACCTCGATCGGAGCGACTCACTCGCTCCGATCATCACCCAAGTCAACCGGATCAGGCGCCAGCACCCCGCCCTTCAGCGCACGGACAACATATCCTTCCACCCCACCGATAACGAAGCCCTGCTGTGCTACTCGAAACGATCCGGTGACGACCTGCTGCTCATGGTCACGAGCCTCGACCCCCAAAACGTTCAGTCGGGCTGGACCAACCTTCCGCTCGATGAGTTCGGGATCTCCCACGATCGGCCCTTCCAGGTCCACGATCTGCTGGTCGAGCGACGCTACATGTGGCACGGACCCCACAACTTCGTCCAGATCGACCCGTCCGGGATCCCCGGCCACGTGTTCGCCGTCCGCCGACAGGTGCGAACCGAACAGGATTTCGACTACTACCTATGAACGACGCCGCATCCGAGGCTTCTGACCGCTGGTACCAGGACGCCGTCATCTATCAGCTCCACGTGCGTGCCTTCCAGGACTCGAACGGAGACGGCATCGGGGACTTCCGCGGCCTCACCCAGAGGCTCGACTACCTCCAGGACCTGGGGGTCACCGCCATATGGCTGCTGCCGTTTTATCCCTCTCCCTTGAAGGACGACGGCTACGACATCGCCGACTACAAGGGCATCCATCCCAGCTACGGGACCATGCGCGACTTCGACCGGTTCCTCGGCGCCGCCCACGAGCGGGGGCTCAAGGTCATCACCGAGCTGGTGATCAACCACACTTCCGACCAGCACGAGTGGTTCCAACGGGCTCGCAAGGCACCACCCGGCTCCCGGGAGCGGGACTTCTATGTCTGGTCGGACAGCTCCCGAGCGCTACAAGGACGCCCGGATCATCTTCACCGACACCGAGCCGAGCAATTGGTCCTGGGACCCCGTCGCCAACGCCTACTACTGGCACCGGTTCTTCTCTCATCAACCAGATCTCAATTTCGAGAGCGAGGCGGTGAGGGAAGCCGTGTTCGACGCGCTCGACTTCTGGCTCGGCAAGGGTGTAGACGGGCTCCGGCTCGACGCCGTGCCCTTACCTGTACGAACGGGAAGGGACGATGTGCGAGAACCTGCCCGAGACACACGCCTTCCTCAAGAGCCTGAGGTCCCGGGTGGACGACAGGTTCTCCGACCGGATGCTACTGGCGGAGGCCAACCAGTGGCCCGAGGACGCCGTGGCCTACTTCGGGGACGGGGACGAGTGCCACATGTGCTTCCACTTCCCTCTCATGCCCCGTCTCTTCATGTCGGTGAAGATGGAGAACCGCTTCCCCATCATCGACATACTCGACCAGACACCCCCCATTCCCGATTCGGCCGCCTGGGCGATCTTCCTCCGCAACCACGACGAGCTCACCCTTGAGATGGTCACCGACGAGGAGAGGGACTTCATGTACCGGGTCTACGCCGACGACCCTCAGGCGCGCATCAACCTGGGGATACGCCGCCGGCTGGCACCCCTGCTGCGAAACGATCGCAGGTTGATCGAGTTGCTCAACGCCCTTCTCCTGTCCCTTCCCGGCACCCCCGTCCTCTACTACGGGGACGAGATAGGGATGGGCGACAACATCTACCTGGGCGATCGCAACGGTGTGCGCACCCCGATGCAGTGGTCCCCGGACCGTAACGCCGGCTTCTCGCTGGCCAACCCCCACCGGCTCTTCTTCCCGGTCAATACCGATCCCGAGTACCACTACGAATCGGTCAACGTGGAGGCCGAACAGGCCAACCCCTCCTCGCTGTGGTGGTGGATGAAGCGGATGCTTGCCCAGCGCCGGGGCCTTCCCGCTCTCTCCCAGGGAGACTTGCGCTTCCTGTCTCCGGACAACCCCAAGGTGCTTGCCTTCGAGCGGACTCACGGCCTCAAGACGGTGCTGGTGGTGGCCAACCTCTCCGCCCGGACCCAGGCAGTGGAGATCGATCTGGCCCATCACGAGGGGATCGCCCCGGTGGAGATATTCGGCCGCACCCCCTTCCCCACCGTGGGAGAACTCCCCTATTTCCTCACTCCCGGCCCCTACCAGTTCTACTGGTTCCTCCTGGATCACGAACAGGAGGGAGCCGAAGAGCACGAGCTTCCCCGGATCAGGCTGCGCAACGAGATCGACGCCGATTCCGTCTTCAGGGCCCGGGGCCAACTGGCCCGTTCGATCGGCGAGGATCTTCCCCGCCGTCGCTGGTTCCGGTCCAAGGCCGGCACCATCTCCGACACGCAGATCATCGATGTGATCCCTCTCGACGAATCCGACCACCCGCCTGGTGATAGCTCAGGTTGACTATGTGGAAAGGGACGCCGAGACCTACCTCCTTCCAGTGTCCGTGGTTACTGGAGAGGAAGCCTTCTGGCTGGAAGAGCACAAGCCCGAAACGATCGTGGCCCGGGTTTCGGGCCCGGACGACACCTCCGCCTTGCTGGTGGATGCGGCCGGCCGCGAGCAGGTAGGTCATGTCCTCCTCGACCTGGTCAGACGTCGCCGCAAGTTGAAGGGATCCCGGACGGAGCTGAGCGGATCCGGCACCATCGGAAGAAACCGTGCGTTAGACGCTTCCGTGACGGTTCTGGGAGCCGAGCAATCCAACACCTCCATGGCCTTCGGCCAGGAATTGATCCTGAAGTTGTTCCGCAAGCTCGAAGAAGGCGAGAACCCCGATGTGGAGATCAGCCGCTACCTGAGCCAAAGGCGACGGTTCCCCCACATGGCTCCGGTGCGCGGAGTGATCTCCGCCGCCACCGAAGGCGGCCGCGCCTCGGTCGGCCTGATCCAGGATTACGTGGCCAATCAGGGCGACGCCTGGAGCCAGACCGTCTCTCTCGTGGGCCAGTTCATCGATCGTGTCATGACCCTCCCCGACGGAGATGCCCGGCGATCCGTTCCCGGGCGAGCCCGCCATCCACTCGATCTGATCGGCGAGGAGGCCCCACAACCCCTGGTCGACCTGGTGGCTCCGGCGGCTCCGGCCGCCGAGTTGTTGGGGCAGCGCACTGCCGAGCTCCACCGCGCCCTCGGCCAGCCAACCGACGACCCGGCTTTCAAGCCCGAGCCGATGACGACGCTGTATCAACGCTCTCTATATCAGGCAATGCGCTCGTCGGTCAGAGAGACTCTTGCTCTGCTGCGCCGGCGCCGGCCCTCACTGGCCGAAGACACACTCGACGCCGCCGACGCCCTGATTGACCGCGAGCAGGAGCTCCTGGAACGGCTCCGTCAGGTCTCGACCCACAAGATCGACGCTCTCAGGACACGCATCCACGGCGACTATCACCTGGGCCAGACCCTGTTCACCGGGAACGACTTCGTCATCATCGACTTCGAGGGGGAACCGCTGCGCCCCCTGAGCGAACGGCGAATCAAGCGGTCCCCGCTTCGAGACGTGGCGGGAATGGTCCGCTCCTACCACTACGCGGCCCGCGCCGGGCTGGCGATGCGGGTCGACGAGGGCGTGGTAACCAGGGATCCCGATGTGATCGCTTCCCTCGAGCCCTGGGTCGACGCCTGGTTCCGCTGGACGGCGTCCTCGTTCCTGGCCGGTTACCTGGAGACCATGGACGGGACAGCCATCATTCCCTCCGATTCAGGGGACACCCGGGTGTTGCTGGACGCCTACCTCATCGAGAAGGCCGTGTACGAGCTCGGTTACGAGCTCAACAACCGGCCCGACTGGGTATCGATTGCCCTGGCCGGGATCCAGCTCCACCTGGACTGAAAAGCCCCTCCCCTGACAAGGTTCCTCTCCTCCCCCTCAGGGCGAGCGACGCGAGCCGGAGGGGGATCCGGAACCCGCCACCCGCCCAGATCCGTCCCCGACTACATGTGGTGGTAGTTCGATTCCCGAGACGGATCCTTCGCCACACTCGATATCGTCGGAACCAATGGACGATCTAACCATCGGCGACTACACGATTCCAGACTCCGAAATGGAAGAGGACTTCACTACGTCGGGAGGCCCGGGTGGCCAGCACGCCAACCGGTCCAACACGGCGGTGGAGATCCGCTTCGACCTGCGTGCCACCAGTGCCTTCCCCGACTCCGTCCGCGATCGTCTGATCAAGCGTCTCGGACCTGTTGTCACTGCCAGCTCGTCGGAATCCCGCTCGCAGTGGCGCAACCGGGCCAAGGCCCGGCGCCGACTGGCGGAGCGCCTGGAAGAGGCGATCCGCCAGCCCAAGCGGCGCCGACCCACCAAGCCCAGCGCCTCGGCACGCCGAAAGCGCCTGGAATCGAAGCGACGACATGCGGAGAAGAAGCGCCTTCGCAAGAACCCGGAATTCTGATCGATTTCTTCTTTCGTCGTGCCTCTTCTGGGTCGGTGTCGACCCACGAGTCCGAGCTGTTCAGCCCCGAGGGCGCAACCCCACCACATCACCTCTCGCGCCCGCCTGACCCCCCTACCCCGCCGCTCCGCAGCGGGGACCCCTTCCCCCACTCGCTGCGCTGCCGCCGCGGCATGGAAAGGACAAAGCCAGGACGGGCTCTCGAGCTCGACTTTCCCCTGCCCCCCCAGGTTCACCCGCGGCCCCCCCTACCCCGCTTCGGTGATCCCCCTCGCTCGCTGGGGGAAAAGAAGTCCCTGCCGCCGCAGCAACGGAGGCGGGAGGTAGGGGGGGCTTGCTTCGGTTCATTCGAGCAACTGCCTGACCCGGGAGCGGTCTGGTTTTCCCAACGGGCTGGTGGGGAGGGAAGCAACCTTTCGCCACAGCTGCGGTACCTCGTGACGGGCGAGCCTCTGCCGTGCCCATGAGTCCAGGACCTCAGGTTCTGCTTCGCCCACGTACAGCGCCGCCACTCTCTGACCCCACTCCTCATCGGCCACACCCACCACCGCCGCCGCCGTGACCAGCGGATGGTCCAACAGGACCGCCTCCACCCTGCCCGGGTCGACGTTCTCGCCCCCGGTGATGATCACGTCGTCGGCCCGGCCCAGGATCCGCAATGCTCCGTCGGCATCCAATGTGCCGAGGTCGGGCGTGATGAACCATTCACCCGGCGGACGGTCGTCCTCGTCGGAGTATCCCGGCGACACCTGCTTGCCGCGCAACGCCACCCTGCCATCTTCCTCGATCCGAATCGCGACGCCGGGCAGTGGATGGGCCGCATAGCGTGGCTCGGATCCGGGCCGTAGGGTGGCCACCTGGGCGCAGGTTTCGGTCATCCCGTAAGTGGGCAGAGCGGGCAGACCCCGCTCGTGAGCCTCTTCGAGCAGACCCGGAGGGACGGGGCCGCCGCCCACCAGCACGGCTCGCACACCCTCAAAAGGCTCGGCATCGTGATCCAGGACTCGCCTCAGCATCGTCGGCACGAACGAGGCCAGGGTCACCCCGCCCCGAAGGGCCTCGACCACCTCGGGGACCGAGAAGCGATGCAGCCAGTGGACGCCGGCACCGACGAACGCGGACCGATAGAGAATGGACAAGCCACCCACATGATGGAGTGGCATGGCCGCCAGCCAGGTGTCCTCGGCTTCGTGATGGAGATGTCGAGCGGAGGCCGCCACCGCCGCCTCCCAGTTGCCCTCGGTCAGTCGCGCCGCTTTTGCGGGGCCGGTGGTCCCCGAGGTGAAGACGATGGTGGCCGCGTCGCGATGGCGGGCTTCCCGGGCCATATTCAGGCGTCGCCGTCTCTCGTCTTCGGGCAGGCCGGGGTCCATCAGCACCAGCTGGCGACCCGCACCGGGGGTCGACATCAGCTGGAGAACCGAAGCGATGTTGGATCCAGGAGTGACCACGCGTTTGCCTGCGGGCGCCGGCCGACCCCGCCCCGGCCAGTTCGCCGTAGGTGACTTTCCCGGCTGCGCCACGCAGAAACACCGAACGGGGATCATGGCGGGCGACCCAGCGAGCGATCATCGAGCTCACTGTCTCACCCTCAGCGAGTGAGCCCAGGCGACTCGGGCGAACCGGTCACCTGCCATACCTCCACCCGGGCCTGGCCCGAATCGAGAAGATGAGGATCGATCATCGCCTCCCACGAGGCGGAACTGCCCTGGGGGTCGTAGGTGCGGGTGACGGCCGCCACGGTTCCGTCCACCGTCACAGCCAGGATCTCCTGTCCGGTCGCCTCACCCGGCACCACGATCGCCCCCGATAGATAGGAGGGAACGTGGTCATCACCGGGGGTATAGGCGGCGATTGCCGAAGCCTGCGCCAGGCTGATCCTCACCTCGGGATCGTCCAATCCGCTCAGGCCGCTCCGACCCAGCAGACCTTCCCACCCGCGCGGAGCCAGGGCATAAGGCTCCCCGTCGGGGAACCAGCTCTCCTTCTCGGCGGCTACGGCCTCGACCCGGGTCTCGTCGTTGGGGATCGTCACGGGTCCTTTCGAACCCAGCATCACCGACGCGGTTCGATTAGCCCGGGCATCGGTGTCCAGCAGCGAGACTCCGTCCATCTTCCAGGGCACGTTGACTCCCACTACGTCGGCGATGGTGGGCAGCAGGTCGGTGGTCTCGGCACGGAGATCGTCGATGACACCGGCCGGGGCTCCTCTCAGGGAACTCGGATACTTGACGAACATCGGCACCGATGCGATGGAGCCGATCGTGTCCGGGGTGATCACCCGCTGGTGCTCGGTGTTGGGGTGAATCGTTATCCCATGATCGGCCAGGACGAGTATCAGCGCCTGATCGTAGAGCCCGGTCGCCTTCACCTTGTCGAGGACAGAACCCAACATGTGATCGGCCCACTGAGTCTGGATGAGGTGACGTTGCCACCCCTGAGCGACCAGATAGTCGTCCGGGCCCCACCCCACCGAAAGACGCCCCGGCGGCCGGGGTGCCCCGTGCACCTTGCCATCCGCGGTCAGATCCCAGGGATGGTGTGGGTAGAGGAAGTGGGCGAAGCGAAGCGGAGGTTTGTCTCCCAGGTCGTCGAAGGTGCCGACGAATCGGTCGACTTCCTTGCGCCGGTCGTCGTCGACCTGGTCCAGGAAGCGCTCGATGATGTCGAATTGCTCGGCGGTGGGCTGATCGAATCCACCCCAGGTCTGGTCGATGGCCGGAAGGCTGTCCGACATCGACTTGGGCAAGGTCAGATGCCCATACACCACCTCCAGGTCCGAGGTCACCGCCGACCATCTCTCCCCCACCGGCTGCAGCGGCCGGCTGGTGTTGGAACACACATACGGTGGGCACATGTCGGTCACGCTCTCCACCGCCTTGACGTCGTATCCGTCCGACAGGAGCGTGAAGATATTGAAGGGGTGATCGGCCAGGGTGGGAATGCTGCCCAAAGACACGCCGGTCCCGGTCATGATCGAGGGAAGAGCCTCCTCGGTCTGTTGGCGCACTCCCACCGCGTTTCGATACCAGACGCCATCTGCAGCCAGGCGAGCGAAGTTGGGATAGTGGCTGCTGTCGAGAGTGCCGTCGGCATGCATGATCGAGGCCTCGGGGAACTCGTCGAAAACCACCATCACCACCGGGACCGGGTTGGCGATCGTGCCGGCCTCGGGGAGTTCGGCCGACGAGGCTCGTACCAGTTGGGCAACGGAGGTGAAGTAGAGGAACCAGACCGCGAAGACCAGAGGGGCCAATCCCAGGTAGACGAAACCCGTCCTCACCGGTGAGAAACGTACGAACAGCCACGAGACGACCGCGCCGAGAATGGCGGCGGCGATGAAGAACACGACCGGCGGCCAGCTGGATAATCCCACGATCACCAAGACGGTGGCGGCCACCACACCCACCAGGGCCCCGAAAATCACGGCATGGGTCGCACCCGCCATCACCCGGCTGAACCGTCGCAAGACCAGAGGCGGTATGGCCAGGAGAACTGGAAGAAGGATCAGTCCCGCCGCCAGAAGGACGATGTCACCGGCCGGAAAACGCCGGGCGATGAAGAACTCGGGATTGCGCCCCAACAGGTCGAACAGTGGTTGGGCGAGAGCGAAAGACGCCACCCCACCGATCGAGGCCACCACCCAGAGTGCAGGCACCCGTCCCAGGTCCTCGAAATACCGCCTCATGATCGGGGGACGAGGCGGTAGATCCAGCGAGTCCCTCCCTCCAGGGCGAGTTGGGCGTCGATATTGAAGTCGGCGCCGATCAGTCGTTCGAACGTCTCCCTGTCACGGCCGGGATGAAGCTCGTCAGGACGCTTGTTGGCGGTGAGACGCGACACCATCGGATCGTCCGGGGCAACGAACTCGACCACCACCGGTGCCCCGAACGAGGCCAGCCACTCCACCACGACCGGAGGTGGTACGGAGGCCGTGTAGATGAGGTGGTGTATCAGGCCGTAGGCGACGACAAGGTCCGGAGCGATCCGGGAGAAGAGCGCCGGCCGCTCCACTCCGGCCCACCCCTGGGAGGGAGAGGGGTTGGCGAGATCTGTCAGCACCGGAACGACCGACGCCGAGCCCAGGGACCGATACAGCCCATCCAGCACCGCCTCGTCGGAGTCCACGGCCACGGCCCAGGCGCCGGCCCCGGCCGCCAGCCGGGAGAAGTGGCCATCATTGGCTCCCAGGTCGAGGACCACGGCAGGATCGAGCTCCTCCAGTGCTTCGCCGAGGAAGTCGGACTTGGCGGTTCGGTCCCGGCCCACGTGGGCACAATCGCCATACCCGGTCCACGTTTCATCTGACCCGTCCCAGGTCATGGACTCGACCAGAGCGTGGAGCTTGCGCACGTTGGCCAGTATCAGATCGGCCGAGAAACCTGCCTCGGCCAGGGAGGAACGCACCTCGCTGCCCTGAAGCCGTGCCTCGGCCCGGGCTTGCAGCTCGACATGGCCCAGCCCGGCCGGCGAAAACCGCTTACGAGCGGGGAGCAGCCGGCGCATGTCGCCGGCGGTAGGGCCCTCCGGGTCACCACGCAGCCAGGGCTGAAAGGGAACACCCACCCAGGCTCGCAGCATGAGCGGGTAGAGGAATTGGCGGCAGAACTGCCGGTAGCCGACCCACGGGTCGCCCTTGCGGTAACGCTCGAACGAGCCGACGTCGATGAGCTGGGGGCGGCCGCCGACGAACTGGAAGTTGTAGGGAGTGGCGTCCTTGAGGATCAGACCGTCTCCCAGGGCGTCGATCATCAGCTCCAGCTGCAAGAGGGCCGCGTCCCGCAGCATCGAGAAGGTCCATTCGAAGGGATAGGAGATCACAGGCAAACGCGGATGCCGCAGCGCGCCGGCTGCCTCCGCCGGAGGATCGACCTCTTCGGTCGCGATCACGGCGCCCTCCGCCACTGCGCGAGAGAAGAAGGGAGCCCCTTTCAGGGCGCGCCAGTCCTCCAGACCATGCTCGTCCAGCAGCCGGGTGACGGTGCCGTCACCGAGGACGACGTGAGATGCCGGATCGCGAAATGACCCGGGATCAGCCCGCTCCACTGCCTCGCTCAGGTCTCGCCGGTCTCGACCGGAGCAGTCTCTTGGTCGGTGGTCTCTTCGGACTCGCCCTCATCGCCCTCTTTGCGTCTGCGCCAGCGGCTCCTCATCGCCTTGGCAGCGACGCCCAGCCCGGCCGCGCCTCCCAGCACGGCCTGGAGGATGAGGCTCCCGGAGCCCGGGTCGAGGTAGGCAAAGATCATTTGGTTAGTCCCTTCTCGTTGGCGGCAATGACGTGTCCGCCCGGTTACATAATCGTGTATTTCCGACGGCAAGCCAACTGGTAGTGGCCCGGTGTGGCGCCGGCTGCTCGAAACTCCCTCCTATCCTCCCCGCCATGGTCTCCGATCTCTTCGATGAATCTGCATGGGAAACGGTTCCCGGACACAGCTTCGGAGACATCACCTACCACCGGGCACGAGACGTCGGTGCGGTTCGTATCGCCTTCGATCGCCCGGAGGTGCGGAACGCCTTCAGGCCTCAGACCGTCGACGAACTCTACGCAGCCCTCGATCATGCCCGACAGTGGTCCGACGTGGGTTGCGTTCTCCTCACCGGCAACGGCCCTTCACCCAAAGACGGGAAGTGGGCCTTCTGCTCTGGCGGCGATCAACGCATCAGGGGAAGAGACGGCTATCGATACGCCGAGGGTGAGACTGCCGACAGCGTCGACCCGGCCCGGCTGGGGCGGCTCCACATCCTGGAAGTGCAACGTCTCATCCGCTTCATGCCCAAGGTGGTGATTGCCGTGGTACCCGGCTGGGCGGTGGGTGGGGGCCATTCACTTCACGTCGTGTGCGACCTCACTATCGCCTCGGCCGAGCACGCCGTCTTCAAGCAGACCGACGCCGACGTGGCCTCGTTCGACGCCGGTTACGGCTCGGCCTACCTGGCCCGGATGGTGGGCCAGAAGCGGGCCCGGGAGATCTTCTTCCTGGGGCGGGACTACACGGCCGAGGAGGCGTTCCGGATGGGAATGGTCAACGCCGTCGTCCCTCATGACGAGCTGGAGGCCACGGCACTGCAGTGGGCCAAAGAGATAACTGCCAAGTCCCCCACCGCTCAACGGATGCTGAAGTTCGCCTTCAACCTGGTCGACGATGGGCTGGTAGGCCAGCAGATCTTCGCCGGGGAAGCGACCCGGCTGGGCTACATGACCGATGAGGCCCAGGAAGGGCGAGACGCCTTCCTGGAGAAGCGGCCCCCTCGCTTCGACCGCTTCCCATGGATGTACTGATGGCCTTTGTCCACCAGGTCGCAGACCTGGGGGAGGGTAGGGGGGGCGCCAGAGACGCGGCCGACCCGGTTTCTCAGCTCTCCCCGGCCCCTTTGCGCCTTTCCCCCTACCCCGCTGCTGCGCAGCGGGGGCCCCTTCCCCCTTGCTTCGCAAGGGGGACAAAGCAACACCCGCAACCCTGTCCCTTGCCGAGCAAGGGGGGACAGAGCAGCGGGGAGGCTAGATGAGTCCGTGGGTTGAGGCGGCACGGCCTCGCACTCTTCCGGCTGCCGCGGCGCCGGTGTTCGTCGGCTCGGGGTTGGCGGCGGGTGACGGTGCTTTCCGTCTCGCTGCGTTCGTGGCCGCCCTCGTCGGTGCGCTGGCCATCCAGGTGGCGGCCAACTTCGCCAACGACGCCTCCGATGCCGCCCGGGGGGCGGACACCCCCGAACGGGTCGGGCCACCGCGGATGGTGGCCCAGGGCGTCATAAACCCCCGACAGATGTGGGCCGCCACTGCCACCGCCGTCGGCGTGGCGACCATCTGCGGGGTGATCCTCATCTACCTGGCCGGTTGGGTGGTAGCCGTGATCGGAATCGCCTCTCTGGTGGCCATGCTGACCTACGTGGGGGGGCCCATCCCCTACGGCTACCGGGGCCTGGGCGAGGTATTCGTATTCGTCTTCTTCGGTCTGGTGGCGACCGTGGGGAGCCGCTACGTACACGACCGCACCGCTCCCCTGGACTCCTGGATCCTGGCGGTGGTGATGGGGGCGCTGGCGGCCGCCATCCTGGTGGCCAACAACCGCCGCGACATCGACACGGATGCAGCAGCCGGCAAACGCACGCTGGCCGTCATCCTGGATCGGCGCCGCACCGCCGTGCTCTACGCAGTGCTCACCTATGGCGCCTACGGATTGATCGCGGTGGCAGCCCTGGCGGGCTGGACTCCGCTCCCCACCCTGTTTGCTGCCCTGCTGGCGCCGTTCGCCATCGGACCCAACCGAACCATTTCCAGCGGAGCCGAAGGCCTGGAACTGATTCCGGTTCTCGCCCAGACCGCCCGCCTGGAGTTGTGGACCGGCCTTGTACTGGGATTGGCGGCGGCGATCGCCTGACCGAGAACCGACATCTACCCTTTGGCCATCATGGATCTGTTCGATCTCCACGGACATGTCAGCGTGGTCACGGGCGGGAACCGGGGCATCGGCCTCGGTCTGGCCCGAGGCCTGGCCAAGGCGGGAGGGACCGTTGGTGTGTGGGCCCGGGATCTGGCCGCTGCCGATGAAGCCGTGGCAGGACTGCTCGAACTGGGTGCAGCGGATGCCGAGTCGTTCGCCTGCGATGTGTCCGAGGAGAAGTCGGTGGTGGAGGCGCTCGAGGCGACGATCGACCGTTTCGGAAAGGTCGACTCGGCTTTCGCCAATGCCGGCACCACATGGGGGGTGTCATTTCCCGAGATGGAGTTGTCGGAGCTCGAATCGCTGTTCGAGGTGAACGTCGGTGGGGTGTTCCTGGTCGCACGTGAAATGGCCCGGCACCTGATCGCCCGCGACAGCGGGGGCTCCATCATCATCACCTCCTCCATCGCCGCCGGCCACGGACTCCCCACGGCTCCCCACTACTCGGCCTCGAAGGGCGCCGCCACCGCCATGGCCCGGGCACTGGCGGTGCGCCTGGCCCGCCACGACATACGGGTGAACGTGATCGCTCCCGGCTGGGTGGCCACCGAGATGACCGACGAGCTGCAGGGACACGACCGGTTCGAGTCGAGTCTGCAGACCAGGGTCCCCATGCGCCGGTGGGGGACGGCGGAGGACTTCGAAGGAGCGGCGGTCTTTCTGGCCTCGCCGGCCTCCTCGTTCATGACCGGGGCCGAACTGGTCATCGACGGCGGCTACTCGGCCTGGTGAGCCCGGCCGTGCCGTTCGCCACGATCTCCGGTGTCCAGCTCGAATACCGACTGCTGGAAGAGAACCAGCCCGGGCCAACCCTGGTATTCCTCCACGAGGGTCTGGGTAGCGTCGATTTGTGGAAGGACTTCCCCCGGGAGGTAGCTCAGGCGGTGGGCAGTCCGGCGCTGGTCTACTCGCGGCGCGGATACGGCCGGTCGGACCCCCTCGACTCCCCCCGTTCACCCCACTTCCTCCATGACGAGGCCACGATCACTTTGCCTCTGCTGCTCGACGAGCTGGACGTGGAGGACCCGATCCTGATCGGCCATTCGGACGGGGCCTCCATCAGCCTCATCTACGCCGGGTCGTTCCCGGGGGTGCGGGGAGTGGTGGCTATGGCGCCCCATGTGTTCGTGGAGCCGGAGGCTCAGAGCGCTGCCCGGGCCCTGGAGGAGGATTTTCTCAGCGGTGACATGGCCGAGAAGATGTCCCGATATCACCGCGATCCGGCCGCCACGTTCTACGGATGGTTCGACATCTGGCGCAGCCCCGGATTCAGGGACTGGAACATAGAGGATGCGCTCGAGAAGATCACCTGTCCGGTCCTCGTGATACAGGGAGAAGACGACGAGTACGGGACCGTAGCGCAGGTGGAGGCGGTCGACTCGGGCATCCCCGGGCACGTGCAACGCTTGTGGCTGAAAGACTGCGGGCACTCGCCACATCGTGACCGGCCCGATGAGGTGCGCTCCGCCATCGTCGACTTCGTCAAACGAGTCGGCCCGTCCTGAGCCTTCGGGTCAGACCGGAGGGAGACGCCTGTCGTCGAAGGACACGTCGAGCGAGCTCTCCACGGAGACCACCCCGGCCACCTGGCGAGCGAACTCCTCAAGCATCCGCTTCTCGGTGGTCGTTCCCACCTTGCCGGTGAGACGTACGATGCCGTCCGACACGCTCACCTCGACCGAATCGCCTGCTCCCACCAGCTCCTCGACTCCGCCCTGACGGATGTCGAGGGCGATCCGCTCATCGGGTCGGGCGAAAACCGACATGAGGTCGGCGCGGGACACGATCCCGACCAGGTTCCCGTCGGTATCGAGAACGGGCAACCTCTTCACGCTGTTCCTGAACATGATCCGGGCTGCCACCGTCACCGTGTCATCGGGACCGCATGTGAGCGGCTCCCGCGACATGAGCTCCCCTACGG
Organism: uncultured Acidimicrobiia bacterium; assembly: GCA_963744905.1. GTDB lineage: Bacteria > Actinomycetota > Acidimicrobiia > Spongiisociales > ZC4RG35 > DATFFO01. Next base: position 197,251 of record CAVUUV010000002.1, read on the forward strand.
ATCCCGCCGCTTCGTGACGCTCCCGATTGAACAAGATCGACATCAATCCCGTGTCATCCTCGGCCAATCGAGAGACGAAGTCCGATTCGGTGACCACCCCCACCAGGCGGCCCTCGTCGACCACGGGAAGACCCGACACCCGGCTGCGGGCCATGATGAGGGCGGCTTCCTTGAGAGGAGTCGAAGAGCTGATGGTGATGACCTTGCGGGTCATCACATCGCTGACTCGGACCTTCATGTCACATGCTCCTGTCGGTCGCCTGACGACCGAAGGCTAAACGGGCCGCGGCCGCGGCGCTGGACGAGAGGCCGCCATCGGAGGTCGCCGGGTTCCCACCGACGCGGCGGCGGTAACCTTCGAATGTTCTACGAGCAGGAGAGATCGACAGAGTGCCTTACGTATTCGACTTCGGTGAGACCGAAGAGGCCGACAAGCAGCTTCTCGGCGGCAAGGGAGCCGGACTGGCCGAAATGACCCGGCTCGGACTGCCCGTCCCCCCCGGTTTCACAATCACCACGGAAGCATGTCGGGCGATGATGAAGGATGGAGAGCTCCCGGCCGAGATGTGGGAGGAAGTCGACGCCGCCGTGAGGCGTCTCGAGGAGAAGACCAACCGCCGCCAGGGCTCAGGGCCGGTCCCTCTGTTGGTCTCCGTGCGTTCGGGAGCCGTCTTCTCCATGCCGGGGATGATGGACACGGTGCTCAACCTGGGAATCAACGACGATGTGGTCGAGGTCCTGGCCGAGTGGTCCGACGACGAGCATTTCGCCTGGGACGCCTACCGTCGCTTCGTCCAGATGTACGCCGATGTGGTCATGGGGGTGCCGGATCGCCACTTCCAGGCCGTCCTTTCGGAGCTGCGGGGAACGACGGGCGTGGAGAGCGACGCCGACCTGGCCACCTCCGACCTGCAGGAGGCCACCCGTCGCTTCGAGGCCATCGTCCGCGAGCAGGCCAGCCATCCACTGCCCGCCAATCCCCGGGATCAGCTCAGAGGAGCGATCGAGGCGGTGTTCGGTTCGTGGAACAACAAGAGGGCTCAGGACTATCGGCGGATCAACGACATCCCCGATGACCTGGGCACGGCCTGCAACATCCAGATGATGGTCTTCGGCGACCTGGGAATGGATTCGGGCACCGGAGTGTGCTTCACACGCGACCCGTCTACGGGCAGCCCGGACCCATACGGCGACTATCTCCCCATGGCCCAGGGCGAGGACGTGGTGGCCGGCATCCGCAACACGCTCAGCCTCGACGAGCTGGGCGAGCTGCATCCGGGACCTCATGCCCAGCTGCTCGACATCATGTCGGGCCTGGAAAACCACTACCGGGACATGTGCGACATCGAGTTCACCATCGAGAAGGGCGTGCTCTACGTGCTCCAGACCCGGATCGGAAAGCGAACCGCCCAGGCAGCGGTACGTCTCGCCGTCCAGATGGTGGAAGAGGGGCTGATCGACAGGCGCCAGGCGGTCCTGAGGGTCGACCCCGATTCCCTGGAGCAGCTGCATCGCCCGCGCATCGACGAGAACGTCGACGTCGTGGCGGTTGCCACCGGGGTGGCGGCGTCGCCGGGAGCCGCTTCCGGAATGGCCGTCTTCGACGCCGACGAGGCTGTGACCATGGCGGCCGAGGGCCACGAGGTTCTGCTCATCACGCCCGAGACCACCCCCGATGACATTCACGGGATGGCGGCGGCGGTGGGGATCCTCACGTCTCAGGGCGGCAAGACCTCCCACGCCGCCGTGGTGGCCAGGGGGATGGGAAAGCCGGCCGTCACCGGGGCGGCCAGCATCGTGGTGGACGTTGCCGGCGGAACCGCTCTGGCCGGTGACGTCGACATCGCCAAGGGTGACATCGTCACCATCGACGGGACGACCGGGGCGGTTTATGTGGGTGAAGTGCCCCTGGTAGAGCCCAAGGAGACTCCCGAACTGCACCAGCTCTTGGCCTGGGCCGACGAGTACCGGACGATCGGGGTGAGGGCCAACGCCGACACGCCCGGCGACGCCGCCAAGGCTCGCCAGCTCGGGGCCGAGGGAATCGGACTGGCTCGCACGGAGCACATGTTCCTGGGTGAGCGGCTGGAGATCGTGCAGAGGGTGATCCTCTCCGACGAGAAACGGGAGCGCGACGCTGCCCTGAGCCGTCTCGAGCGCCAGCAGGTCGACGACTTCGAGGGCCTGCTCGAGGCGATGGACGGCCTACCGGTGATCGTGCGCCTGCTCGACCCGCCTCTGCACGAGTTCCTGCCCAACCGGATGGACCTGGAGCACGAAATCCTGCGCCGGGTGTGGGCGGGGCGCTCGGTGGCCGACCTGCAGCGCATGTCCGAGGAAGTCACTCGCTGGGAAGAGGACAACCCGATGCTGGGGTTGCGGGGAGTCCGCCTGGGGCTGATGGTCCCCGAGCTGTACCGTCTCCAGGCCAAGGCGGCCGTGGCGGCCCTGGTCCGGCGGATCCGGGCGGGCGGCGACCCCCATCTGGAGATCATGATCCCGCTGGTGGCCGATGCCCACGAATTCAGCCTCATGCGCACCATGGTGGAACAAGAGGTGGCATCGGCCGCCTCCGAGGCCGAACTCGATCTCCATGTCCCGGTAGGGACCATGATCGAACTCCCCCGCGCCGCCCTCACCGCCGGTGCGATCGCCCGCCAGGCCGATTTCTTCAGCTTCGGCACCAACGACCTGACCCAGATGACATACGGGCTGAGCCGCGACGACGCCGAAGGCCTGTTCCTGCGTGACTATCTGGAGAGAGGGATTCTCGACATCAATCCGTTCCAGACCCTGGACACCGAAGGGGTGGGACGTCTGATCCGGGTGGCCACGAACGAGGGTCGGGAGGCCAATCCCGGCCTGGTGGTGGGTGTGTGCGGTGAGCACGGCGGTGACCCGGCGTCGATCGCCTTCTGCCTCGGCTTGGGCCTCGACTACGTGTCGGCCAGCCCACCACGGGTCGAGGGTGCCCGGCTGGCCGCCGCCCAGGCCGCCCTCCAGTCCCAGGACCACGAGGCCGTCCCCTCCAGCGTCTGACGACCCCCGACGTGCCCGGCGGGGTCGATGATCGAGGGGCATTCAGGCGCCGAGGGAAGGGCGCCCCGCCCCGATCGTCTCCGCCGCCGACCAGGGGTCGAGCTTGCGGTTGACGACCCGGTCCAGGACATCCTCCACATCGGGGAGGGCGAGGCGCTCCCGGAGGCGCTGGCTCAGGGCATGCTCGGTGTAAGCCCGCCCCCGGCGGCGTTGACGGCGACTGCCCTCGTCTGAGGCAACCAGGAAGCGGCGATGCCGGTCGAGGGCATCGACGAGCTCTTCGGCTCCGTCGTCGGAAGTGGCCACCGTCTCCACGATGGGTGGGGTCCACTCCGTCGCCACGCCCATCTCGAGCATGGTGGCCAGATTGCGCCGGGCTCGGGCCACCCCCCGTCGATCTGCCTTGTTGATGACGAAGATGTCGCCTATCTCGAGCAGACCGGCCTTGTCCGTTTGGACATCGTCGCCCCAACCCGGCGTCACCACCACGACCACCGTGTCGGAATGATCGATCACATCGACCTCGGACTGACCCACGCCCACCGTCTCCACCACCACCGGATCGAAGTGGGCTGCGTCGAGGATCGTTACCAGGCCGGCCGTCGTGTCGGCCACACCCCCCAGCCGGCCCCGACTCGACATCGACCTGACGAACACGTCCGGGTCATCGATGTGGGTCTGCATCCGGATCCGGTCGCCGAGGAGGGCGCCGCCACTGAAGGGGCTCGACGGATCCACCGCTACCACCGCCACGGCCCGTTTCTGGCGACGCCAGACCGAGATCAGGCTGTTGGTGAGGGTGGATTTGCCAGTCCCGGGAGCACCGGTGATACCGATGAGATGCGCCCGGCCGGCCCGTTCCCAGGCCCCCCCCAGAGCTGCCTGCCATCCGGCCCGATGGTCTTCGACGGTGCGTAGGAGACGGGCCAGGGCCCGGCGGTCGCCCTTAAGGGCGAGATGGAGGAGATGCGTGGCGTCCATCGCTCGGCGATGGTAGGGGGGATCAGGCTTCGGCGTTGACCGATCGCACTCCCGGGACCCGGTCGGTGAGGATGCGCTCGATACCCGCCTTGAGGGTCATCATCGACAGTGGGCAACCTCCGCAGGCTCCCACCATCTGCAGGTTGACCACCCCATCCTCGACTCCCTGGAGGATGATGTCCCCACCGTCTATCTGTATGGCGGGGCGGATGTAATCGAGAGTCGATTCGAGCAGTTCCATGTCGATGTCGCCATCCGGGACGGCGTTCTTCGGCTCGGCCGGAGCGATGCTGACCGGTGTGGAAGTGGCCTGGGAGGCAACCGGGCTCTGGTTCATGGTTTCAGTCATTCTCGATCAGTACAACAACGGGATGCGACCTGGTGTTCCACCAGGCTAATGGTCCTGCATCGGGCGTCCGGAATCGGCAGGGAAGTCGAAAACGAGACCGTCTCCCCCGTGCCTATTGGCAGCCCGTACCTCCATGTGGACCGGGCCCCCCCGGAGAGGGACGGGAATGCTCACGAATCCTGCGTCCACGCTGGCGGGGCCGAAATGAGCCACCTGTTTCGCACCCACCTCCAGGCTCCATTCCACGTTGGCCGCCACGGTGAGCTCGATCCGCACAACCAGGCGCCCGTTCTCGAGGCCGATGAGCCCGGGACGAAGCCGGGGCGGGAACCCGAGGCCGACGGGAGCAGTGACCACAACCGACCCTGCGTCGGCGGCGAAGGACCAACTGCCCAGCTCGTCTGTTGCCACCTCCCTGCCGTCGATCAAGACGGTGGCCGGCCCGGTGACCCCAAACCCCGCCTGGTCGGTGCCGGTGGCGAGAGCGACGTCGATCTTCGACGGAAGCAGATCCGGTCGTCGGCTCGGCGTCAGGCCGCCGTAGTAGTGGGCCAGGATCTCGTCGGGGCCCGCCCCTCGCTCCGCCATCGCCTGGGCCCCGTACTGGCTCATCCCCACCAGATGGCCCCAGCCGTGACCCTCGACCTGGTAGATGGTCGTGGCGGTGATCCCGGCGATTCCCGGCAGTGGCAGACCCACCGAAGAGATCGAGTAGCTGGGCGAGAGGATCACCTGCGGGTAGCGTTTGCCGTCGGAACGCCAGGCGGGGAGAACGCCACCGAGCACCGATGGCCCGGCCCGATTGAGGTACGAACGGAGGTCCCAGGTGGAGATGGTCCTCTCTCCGCCGGCCGACATTATGTCGACGGTCCAGGGGCCGTCACCGTCCTCGGTGAAATGGGTGACCATGTCCTCGAGATCTCCCTCGATCAAACCCGCCTCGTCCAGGACCTTCTCCATGGCTCGCCGGGGAAGGCGCCACGACCAGTCGGCAAACGGCGAATCCTCTCCCGGCGAATCGACCCCTTGCAGATACGGGAGGTCGACATCGGGCCACACGTCACTGGCAGTGCGAGTCCTGCCCCCGCTGGTGGATGAGTAATAGGCGGCTGCCGGAGCTCCGTCGTAAACGAGTATCTCGTCGGCGGTGGATCGGACCGCCTCCAGCCAACGGCGGCCCGACTGCGTCAACCGCGGTTCCCGGCCGGCATACACCTGACAGGCGCTGGTAGCACAGATGTCGTAGCCGAGTCGCCGTCCCGTCTCGGTGCGGCCCCTGCTCAGGGTCCAGGCGAGATAGGTGCGAGCGGCGATGGCCTGCGCCTGAAGGGCGGCCATGTCCCACGAGAAGGGCACCTCCTGGATACCGCTCAGATAGTCATCGAGGGAGACCTCTTCGACCACGGCCATTCCACTCCCGTGCCCTGAGACCCGGATCGGTCCTCCGTAATGTCTCCCGTCGTAGAGGACGGCGTCACCGGAACCGGTCATTATCTCGACGCTGTCAGCGCGGATCCTGTCTGGCTCCTGACGAGCGCCGGCGGTCAACGGAACCCAGCCCAGCACCCCGACCAGCGCCACCATGGCCACGGCCCTCCTCAGGGGAGGCACTTAGTCGTCGGTCCTCGTGATCTTGGCTCCCAACGAGGCCAGCCTGCCCACGAAGTCTTCGTAACCGCGGTCGATGTGCTCAATACCTTCGACCACGGTGGTCCCGTCGGCCCGCAGACCTGCCAGCACCACCGCCGCCCCGGCTCGGATGTCGTGGGCGAGCACAGGGCATCCCGAGAGCTGGGGAACGCCCCGCACCACGGCATGCTGCCATTCCGTGGTGATGTCCGCCCCCATCCGGGTCAGCTCACCGATATAGCGGAAACGGGCGTCATAGATGTTCTCGGTGATTATCGAGGTGCCCTCGGCCACCGCCAGCAGAGCCACCATCTGTGGGTGCATGTCTGTGTGAAACCCCGGGTAGGGAAGAGTGGCGAAGTCGACTGCGATGGGCCGCTCCGGTCCCCGAACCCGCAACCAGCCCTCGCCGCGATCGACCTCCGACCCGCTCTCGACGAGCTTGCGCAGTTCCATGCGGAGATGGTCTGGCACGCAGCCGGTGACGGTGACGTCGCCACCGGTGATTCCCGCCGCCACGGCGTAGGTGCCGGCCTCGAGCCGATCAGGAACCACGTCATGGGAGGCAGGCTCGAGCCGGTCCACCCCGTCGATGTGAATAATGGCCTCGCCCTCTCCGCGAATCTCGGCGCCCATCGCTCTCAGCTGGCGCACCAGGTCCTGGATCTCGGGCTCCCGGGCGGCATTGACGATGGCGGTATGGCCCCTGGCGAGGACGGAGGCGAAGATCAGGTTCTCGGTGGCTCCGACGGAGGGGAAGGGCAGCTCGATCTCGGCTCCCTCCAGGCGCCCCTTCACGTCGCCGATCAGCTCCCCGTGGACCAGCTCGAAGGTGGCTCCCATCCGCTCCAGACCGTCGAGATGGAAATCTATCGGCCGGGCCCCGAGGTCGTCGCCGCCCGGTTGTGCCACCCGTGCCGTCCCGCAACGGGCCAGGAGCGGTCCCAGGACGATTATCGAGGCCCGCATCCGACGAACCAGGTGCAGGGGGGCCTCGGGACGGGGCGCGTCGGGTACCACGATCAACAGGTCGTGAGCGTCCCGCTCGACATGGCATCCGACGTGGCCCAGCACCTCACCCATCAAGGAGACGTCGAGGATGTCGGGTATGTTGCCGAGTCGGTGACGCCCCGGTGCAAGGAGGCAGGCCGCCATCTCCTTGAGTACGGCGTTCTTGGCTCCGAGGACGCCGACGGTCCCGTGGACGGCGGGACCGCCCTCGACGATGATCTGAGCCATTGCCAGGAGTGTACGGGCTGAGAGGCGGTTGCCCATTCTGCCGGGCGACAACGCATCCGTCACTACCCTGCCGGTATGCGCATCGCCCTCGCCTCCGATCACGCCGGGTATCAGCTCAAGGAGCACCTGTCGTCCTGGCTCACCGAGGCGGGACATGCCGTCTACGACCTGGGCACTCATTCCACCGAGCCGGTCGACTATCCCGACTACGCCGCCGCGGCTGCCAGGGCGGTACTCGACGGCAGGGCCAACCGGGCCATCGTCGTGTGTGGATCGGGAGCCGGAGCCTGCATCGCCGCCAACAAGCTGCACGGAATCAGGGCTTCCATTGCCCACGACACCTACACGGCCCATCAGATGGTCGAGCACGACAACGTCAACGTGTTGTGTCTCGGGTCACGGGTGGTGGGAGAGCTCCTGGCCGAGGCCGTGGTGGAGTCGTTCCTCAACGCCAAGTTCAGCGGGGAGGAACGGCATGTGCGCCGTCTGGAGAAGGTCCAGGCCCTGGAGGAGTGACCGGCCCTCAGCCCGCTGCCGCGGTCTGGAACAGAGTCGAGAGACCGGAGGTGGGGACCTCTCCCGCCACCCGGGCAATCACGTTGTTGTCCCCGTCCAGCAATACCCACAGCGGGGTGCTGGATAGCCCGAAGGCGGAGGCAGCCGAGTTGTTGCGATCGTCCTGTATCACCGGAAGCGGCCACCCCTCACCCTCCAGCCACTGCTGGGGCGGCCAGTTGCCGCGCACCCGGGCCACCAGAGTGGAGACCGAGTAGAAGTCGACGTCGGCCGGCTTGCTTCCCGTGCCCAGCCAGGACACGATGCGGGGAACCTCGGCCTGGCAGTGAGGGCACCAGTGGGCGAGAAGGATCACGACCTTGCTCCGTCCGTCGGGGCCGATGGTGACCGTGGAACCGTCGAAGTCGGTCCCGGTCACGGTCGGTGCGGTCATGCCAACCGCCACGTCGTTGGCGGTGGCGCCGTCGAAAGTGGGAAGGTCGGGGCCGTCTACAGTCACTTGGCCGAAAACGTCGGCCTCGTTGACCGATCCCCCGCTGGTGGCGGAGATGGCGATGGCCACGACGAGGCCCAGGCCGAGGACACCGCCCAGGATTCCCAGGATGAGTTTGCTGTTCATGTTGGTCTGCCCTCAGGGTCGGAGTCGGAACTGAAGAATGCCAAGAGCACGGAGATAAGGAGAAATCCGGCCAGGGCCATGACGGGTATCGAGACGAAGCCGAAGGCGTTCACCCACTTGGCATAACAGGGGTTGGCCGGATCACAGGCGAAGCCGCCCTGAAGCGCCGTGACGTTCTGGATCAGGATGTGCCAGATGCTGATCCCCAGCCCGATCAGAGACAGGGGGAGGCCGTAGAAACGGAGCATCCGGTCCCGACGAAGGGCCCCCACGAGAAGGATCACGGCCAGTGAATACATGGCGATGCGCTGATACCAGCACAGCTTGCAGGGGGTGAAGCCGTAGCCCTCGGAGTAGATCAGCGATCCCACCATCGACGAGAACGCCACCGTCCATGCCAGCCAGCGACTGGCGTCGGCGACGCCGGCCCGGCTCCCGGCTGGAGCGAAGAACCGGACGCCCAACGCGGTCAGGGCCAGCGCCACGGCGACCAGCGCCATGGCGGCGGTGAACCGGCTGTAGGCGAGTACGTTCATATCCTCTGAGTCTGGTATTGAATGTCCTTGGGAGCAGCCCCGACCGGATTCGAACCGGCGTTTCCGGCTTGAAAGGCCGGCGTCCTAGGCCTCTGGACGACGGGGCCCTGCGGCGGGAATGGTATCGGGACGCCGATCTGAGCGCACAACTACCCCTATTCGCCCGCCAGCAGCAGTCGGGCCCGGGAGATTCTCGCCAACGAAACCCGACGACCCAGGGCGGCCAGCGACTCGAACAGGGGCGGGCTGACCGAGGACCCAGTGATTGCAACCCGGACCGGCTGAAATACCTTCCCCGCTCCTCGATCGAGCTTTTCGGGAAGTGAGCGCATCGCCTCCTCGATCGTCCCGGCGTCCCAGGCCTCGATCGACTCGAGAGTCTGGTGAACGGTTTCGAGTATCAAGTCGACTCCGTCCTTGCCCATGACCTTGTCCCACGATCTCACGTCGTAGGAGATGGCCTCCCGGAACAGGAACTCGGTCTGTTCGAGCGCCTCCGGCATCAGCTTGGTCCGCTCCTGCACCAGGGGTGCCAGGTCGAGGAAGGCACTCCAGGTGTCGTCGTCGACCGGCCCGAACCTGTCCTCGGCCAGTGGCCTGACCCGCCGGGTGAACTCGGCGGGATCCATAGCCCTGATGTACTCCCCGTTCATCCAGGCCAGCTTGTCGAGATCGAACACGGCCGGGTTCTTCTGCACATCGGCCAGATCGAACCGCTCGATGGCCAGGGTCGTCGGAAAGATGGTCCGGTCGTCGCCAGGGGACCAGCCCAGCAGGCTGAGGTAATTGACCATTGCCTCGGCCAGATATCCGGCCGAGCGGAAGTCGATCACCGAGGTGGCACCGTGGCGCTTGGACAACTTCTTGCCATCGGTCCCGAACAGGAGGGGAAGGTGGGCGTAGACGGCTTCGGGGGCACCCAGGGCCCGGGTGATGAGGATGTGCTTGGGCGTAGATGAGAGGAGATCCTCGCCTCGGGCCACGTGAGTTATCTGGTAGTCGACGTCGTCCACGGTCGACGCCAGCTGATAGGTGGGCGTTCCGTCGCTGCGGAGGATGATGAAGTCGTCTATGGAGTCGGGCTCGAACCTCATCTCGCCGCGCACGAGATCGACAAAGGAGACGGCTTCATCCTGGGGGATCGAAAAGCGGATGGCTCCGGAGCCTCTCGCCCGCTCGGGACGGCGGATGTAGTGACCCGGGTGCTTACCCTCACTCTGGGCCTGTGATCGGAGAGCGTCCAACTCCTCGGGGCTGCGATCGTCGTGGTAGGCGAGTCCCTCCTCGACCAGGGACTCGGCCACCGCCCGGTATCGATCGAAGCGGGCGGACTGGCGATACTCACCATGAGGGCCTTCCACCTCCACCCCCTCGTCCCAGTCCAGTCCCAGCCAACGCAGACTATCGAGGATGTTGGCCTCGAACTCCGCCGTGGAACGGGCCCGGTCGGTGTCGTCGATTCGCACGATGAAGGTCCCGCCGCAGTGACGGGCGTACAGCCAATTGAACAGCGCCGCACGAGCGGTTCCCACGTGAAGATTCCCCGTCGGCGACGGGGCGACACGAACCCGGACCGTCACGATCGGGCGGTCCCCGGAGCCACCACCCGATTGGATAGGGTCCCGATCCCGTCCACCTCGATCTCCATGACGTCACCCGGTTCGACCGGGCCAATTCCCGAGGGAGTCCCGGTCATCACCACGTCGCCCGGGAGCAGGGTCATGACTGCGGTGATGAACTCCAGTATCTCCGCCACCCCGAACACCATGTCGGCGGTGAACCCTGCCTGTCGCACCTCACCGTTGACCCGGGAGATCACCGCCAGACGCTCGAGCGGATCGAGTTCGGTCTCGATGGCGGGGCCGAGAGGACAGAACGTGTCGAAACCCTTGGCCCTGGTCCACTGGCCGTCACGTTGCTGTAGATCCCGGGCGGTGACGTCATTGCCGGCGGTGTAGCCGAATACGTACCGGGAGGCGTCCTCGGCCCGGATGTTGTGGGCCACACGGCCGATGACCACGGCCAGTTCCGCCTCGTGATGGACCTCGCGGCTGATCCGGGGATAGACCACCGGGGCATTGGGGCCCACCACCGCCGTGGCCGGCTTCATGAAGATGAGCGGCTCCTGGGGGATATCGGACTCCGTTTCCTCGGCATGGTCGGCGTAGTTCTTGCCCACGCACACGACCTTGGAAGGAAGCACCGGGGCCAGCAGTTGCACGGACTCCCAGGGGATGAGGGTCTCGGTCGGCTCCCAGGCCACAAACGGCGAGCCCTGATACAGGGTCACGCCCTCTGCTTCGGCCAGCCCGTAGGCGATGTCGTCGCCGGCCTTGAATCTGACGATCTTCATGAGGGCGCGAAGGGTAGACGCCGCCCAGCCTCGTCCCCATACTCGGGCGGTCCGTCTCAGCTCACTTGGTCTGGGCTGTGGCTGTGTCGGATGGCTCGCTCTCGCCCACGCCGTTCACGGCGGTGACGTAGTAGACGTAGTTGGTCTTCCGCGAGTCGGAGGGGCGTCCTTGTAGGTGGTCGTGCCGGCTGGCACGCTGCCTTGGAACACGATTCGCCCCGGCGCTGGTGCCCGGTAGATGTCGTAATCGAGTGATGGGCCGAGCCGCCGTCGTCGGCCGGAGGCGTCCACGTGAGCTGGATGTTGCGTCCCCTGGTTTCAGCCGTCAGGTTGGTCGGGGCACCGGGAACCGTGGCCGCAGGAGCGGCGGCCGGAGTAGCCGACGCCTCGTTGGACGGATCGCTGGAGCCGACATCGTTGACCGCCTTCACCTCGTAGTAATAGGTGGTGCCATTGGTCACAGCCGCATCGGAGTAGGAAGTCTGCACCCCGAGTGACGTCAGCAACGACTCTCCACCCGAAGCTGTCCCCCGCCACACCTCGTAACCGCTGATGGCCGAACCACCATCACTGGCAGAAGCCGTCCAGGACAGATCCACCACACCGTCCCCGGCCGCGGCGGCCAGGTTGGTAGGGGGAGCCGGGGCCGTGGCCGTGGATGTTGCCGTGGGCGTGGCCGATACCTCGTTGGAAGGAACGCTGGAGCCGACCGAGTTGACCGCCTTCACCTCGTAGTAATAGGTAATGCCGTTGGTCACAGCCGCGTCGGAATAGGAAGTCTGGGTCCCGAGGAAGGACGCCAGCAACGTCTCCCCACCCGAAGTCGTCCCCCGCCACACCTGGTAACCGGTGATCGCCGAGCCACCGTCACTGGCGGGAGCCGTCCAGGTCAGATCCACCACACCGTCCCCGGCCGTAGCCGCCAGGTTGGTGGGAGCATCCGGGGCCGTGGCCGTAACCGTGGCGCCGGGCACCGCCTGCCAATTCCACGTCCTCCAGTCCATTCCCGTCGAATCGGTCGATGCGACATTCCACTGCCCGGACAGCCACACCGCTCCAGTGGAGCCGGTGGGATCGGCCACCGGGTCGGCCGAGGCGCCCGAATAGTCACCCCATCTACACGGGGGCCCGTAGGGCGAGGCGCAGGTGAAGTCGACGTTGGAGCCCGGAGACTGCTTTACCAGGACGAATCCGGATTGGGGATCGGCCCCGACCTTGGAGACCATCTGGAGGGCGGGGTACTCAGAGGAAGAGGAAGTGTTGAAGCCCATCACCATGCTCTGACCGAAGGCGGCCGAGGCGCCGTTGACGGCCCGATCGGGAGAGACGGCTCCGTTCCACACGTACAGACTCGAACTGGTTGCCTTGCCCGATTGGAGCAGGGTGCTGCTCGCCGGATCGATCTCGTACCAGCGTTCCTCCGAACCGGCGCCGCCGAACACGGCGTGAGCCGTCCACACGGCCATCTTGCCGCCATGGGCCGGATCGACTCCGCTGACTGCTCGCTCCAACCGCCCATCGAGAGTGTCCAGTACCGGGCCCCCCGGCTGGGGAGCATTGGCCGGAACCGAGTAAGAAGGCACCGGGATCGTGCGCGGCGCCCCTAGTGCGGCGCCGCCGGTGGCGTTCTTGGTGACGGCGAAAGCCGTCAGGTAGTTGGCAGACCCGGCGCTCACATCGGGAGCGGCCACTACCCAACCGGTACCGCTGGGATCGGTCTGGACAGCGGGAACCGGCGTGGTGGCGTCGCTGCCGTTGGCGTTCGTCAGGCCCTTGAAGGCCCCAGCCTGGAACTGGGAGGGATCGGGGCACGAGGAGAGCGGGCCGGCCGGGGGCTTGGATATCCAGGCCAGGTCGGAACCCGAATACAGCAACTGGAGCAGGAAGACGTTGGATCCGATCAGGATGAAGTCCTTGCTGAGGCCGAGCTTGGGATAGTCGGGCAGATAGTTGCTCCCATAGCCGAAACCCGCCACGTACTTGCAGAAGTCGGCCGCGCTCTGAGGGTGATCGTTGAGACTCCAGCCGACCCCGAACTGGTTGGTGTTGAAGTCCAAAATGGAGTAGTAGAACAGACCGGTGTCGGGATCCCAGGCGATCTGGGGATCCGACAGCTCAGACTGCGGGAGACCGGTCAGGTCCTGCATGGTCCCCTGGGAGACCAGGTTGCCCGACCGGTCGTAGATGCCGTAGCGAAGATTGATCAGCTCGATGTAGCTGTTGAGGGCCGACGGCGCCGGTGGGATCGGGAGGGGCGAGATCGGTCTCGTATTGGCCGTCCCAGCTCGGCCCGGCCAGAGGTTCACTGACCGCAGGTGAGGCCAGGGATGTGCGGCCGCCGGCACTGGCGGATGCCCGCTCGTTGGCCAAAGCCTTGGAATGGGCCAGCGCTTGCGGGTTTATGGGGAGGTAAGAAGGCCTGTGTGCGGCACCCTGCGCTCCGCCCGTGGAGCCATTTCCGGAGGGAGAAACAAAGCTCAGCGTCCCCTGGGTCTGCTGCACCCCTGCGGTGGCTTGAGCTTCGGAGGCGGCAGCAGATCCCGCCGCGACGAGACTCAGTAATGCGAGGACGGCGCCGAGGCGCTTCAGCAGACCCATCAAGTACTCCTCCAGTCAGGCCATTACATGATGGCACTCATGCCTGGTGTGTCTAGGGACCCAAGGACTCATTGACCCGCCCCCGCTCCAACTCGCGACCCGGTTCGCCCATCCTTCCCCTAAGGCGTCGAGTCCGAGCCCTTCTTCCGTTCCTCCCGATCCAGGCCCCGCTCTAAAACAATCCCACCACGTTGCCGGCGTCGTCGATGTCGACCTTCATGAAGGCGGGGGTGGCTCCCAGGCCGGGCATGGTGCGCATCTCGCCCAGAAGGGGGTAGATGAAGCCGGCACCCACCGATGCCCTCACCTCTCGCACCGGGACGGTGAAGCCCCTGGGAGCGCCTTTCAGGGACGGGTCGTGAGAGATGGAGAGGTGGGTCTTGGCCATGCAGATGGGGAGATAACCGAAGCCCGCCTTCTCGAACTCGGCCACCTGTCGCTCGGCGGTGGACGAGTACTCGACGTCCCCCGCCCCGTAGATCTCCTTGGCGATGATCTCGATCTTCTCCTTGATCGACATGTTGAGCGGATACAGGTAGGAGAACTCGTTGGGCTCGTCACAGGCCTTGACCACCGCCTCGGCCAGAGCAGTGGCCCCCTGGCCACCCTGGGCCCAGTGCTCGGCCAGGACCGCGTCGAAGGCACCAGCTTCCAGGGCCTTGCGGCGGATCAGGTCGATCTCGGCCCAGGTGTCGGTGGGGAACGAGTTGATCGCCACCACCACCGGCACCCCATAGCGCTTGGCATTGTGGATGTGTGCCTCCAGATTGGGCATGCCTGCCTGGAGCAGGGAGAGGTTCTCCTCGGTGTAGGCCTTGTCGAGTGGCCTGCCCAGCACCACCCTGGGACCGCCACCGTGTGTCTTGAGAGCCCGAACCGTGGCCACGAGCACCACACAGTCAGGGCTGAGGCCCGAGGTACGGCACTTGATGTCCATGAACTTCTCCATGCCCATGTCGGCCCCGAAGCCCGATTCGGTTACGACGTACTCGCCCAGGTGGAGGGCAACCCGATCGGCCAGAATCGACGAGTTGCCGTGGGCGATGTTGGCGAAGGGGCCGGCGTGGACGAAGGCGGCCTGGCCCTCCAGGGTCTGCATCAGGGTCGGATGGAGGGTGTCCTTCATCAGCACAGTGACCGCCCCGGCGATGCCCAGGTCGGCCAGCGTCAGCGGCTCGCCCGACTTGGAGGTGCCGAACACCACCCTGGAGACGCGCTCGCGCAGGTTGCGGAGCGCCGAGGCGTAGGAGTCCCCGTCGACCAGGGCGAGGATCGCCATCAACTCGGAGGCAACGGTGATGTCGAAACCGGTCTCCCGGGGTCGACCATCGGCCTTGCCGCCCAACCCGACGACCACCTGACGAAGAGCCCGGTCGTTTATGTCGACGACCCGGTTCCACTGCAGGTTGAACACATCGATTCCCAGGCGTTGCAGGCCGAGGTCGGCCAATCCGGAGTCGGTGAGACGGGACTCGTGGAACCAGCGGGCGTCGATGGCCGCCGCCACCATGTTGTGGGCGGCGCCGATGGCGTGGATGTCGCCGGTGAGGTGGAGGTTGAACTCGTCCATGGGGACGACCTGGCTGTAGCCACCGCCCGCAGCACCACCCTTGATCCCGAAGGTGGGGCCCATCGACGGCTGGCGGATGCAGGCGATGGCCTCCTTGCCGATCGCCCCCAGCGCCTGGGTGAGCCCGACGGTCGTGGTCGTCTTGCCCTCGCCCAGGGGCGTAGGGGTGATTGCGGTGACGTCGACGTATTTGCCTCGGGGGTTGGCTCCTATCCGCTTGAGCGCGTCCAGGTGGACCTTGGCCTTGGTCGGGCCGTAGGGAATGAGCTCATCGGGAAGCAGGCCGATGCGCTCGGCGATCTCTCCCAGGGGACTGAGAGTCGCTGCTCGGGCGATGTCGATGTCGGCGGGGACGGTGCCGCCCATGACTGGTTCCTCCTATCGAGTCCGATCCACCGTAGCCCAGGATGGCTTTCTGCTCATCCCCTGCATCGGTTCACTTTCATCGGCCCGAACAGGAGAGGTGGATGCCATGCCACAATCCGATCCACATGCACCCCGTGGATCTTGTCATCGTGGGCGACTCTCCCGCAGCCCGCTCCCTGGCTGTGGAGGCCCGGGAAGCGGGTCTCACCGAGGTCGTCCTCCGTCCGGGTCCAGCCCGGATCGAAACCGATGGAACGGGAGTCGTCGCCGCCTTCGACGACGAGAAGGTAGAAGCCAGAGCGGCGGCGGAATTCGTCCCACCCTCACCGATCGAGATACCACTGTCCGTCCCCCCCTCGTTGAGCGGTCGCGTCCACGCCGGCGGACTGCCTGAGGACACCTGGGATGTAGATGTGCTGGTGGTGGGGGGATCCGAGGCGGCTGTCGAGATGGCCATCGAACTGGCCCAGGCCGGGACCGGAACCGTCCTCGCCCTGGGTGGCGCCCATACCGAGAACCTCTCCCGGCTCAGCAGGGGCAACCTGCTCCGGCGGGAGGCGGAGCGACGCCTCACCATCCTGTGGCACTCCCGGCCGGCAGCCGTGGAGGATCTGGGGGGCGAGCCCATGGTGACGTTCGACGACACGGGAACGCCCGACCTGCTGTTCGATCACATCGTCTTCATGGGCGATCCGGTCGCTGCGGATACTTCCCCGGGCGGGCCCGTCTATCTCGTCGGTGACGGCGGCCTGGCGGCGGGCAGGGCGTGGGAGGCCATCAGAAAGGGATCCTTCCCCCGCCTGGCGCCCACGCCGCGGCCACCCCATCGTCACGACGCAGCCGAGGCTGAGGAGTTGCGACAGGCCCACTACAACGCCACCATCACTCACTTCGATCGAGCCCATTCCGATCTGTGGCTGCTCCGGGTGAAACCAGACCACGGCGACGTTGCCCATGAGGCGGGTCAGTATGCGTCACTCGGTCTCGGCTACTGGGAGCCGCGCGCAGACGCGGCCCGCGACCCGGGACTGGACCGCAAATGGGAGAGGCTGGTACGGCGCTCCTATTCGATATCCAGTCCCATATTCGATGAGCATGGCTATCTCTCCGATCCGGCCCGAGCCGACACCCTCGAGTTCTACATCGTCCTGGTACCCGCCTCCTCGGACCGGGTCCCGGCACTCACCCCCCGGCTCGCTCTGCGCCAGCCCGGCGACCGGATCTACGTCGGCCCCCGGATCGTGGGCCGCTACACGCTGGCGCCGGTCGTCGACCCCGGGGCAACCGTCGTGTTCCTGGCCACCGGGACCGGGGAGGCACCCCACAACGCCATGATCGCCGAGCTGTTCCGCAAGGGCCACAGTGGCCCCATCGTGTCCGTGGTCTCGGTCCGGTACCGACCCGACCTGGCCTATCTCGCCACCCATCGGCGACTCGAGAAGCGCTTTGGCAACTATCACTATCTCCCTCTGGTCACCCGGGACCCCGATCAGGAGAAGCTATACGTCCAGGACGTCATCGAGCGGGACCTGCTGGCCAGGGAATTCGGGGTCATGGTCGATCCAGCCACCACACACGTCTACCTGTGCGGCAACCCGGCCATGATCGGGCTGCCGCGCTGGGAGGAGGACCGGCCTGTGTTCCCCGAGACGGTCGGCGTTTGCCAGCTACTGGCCGAGCGGGGTTTCGACCTGGACCGATCCGGGCACACCGGCAACGTGCACTCCGAGAAGTACTGGTAGGCACGCACCACCAGGGCCATCGCTCCACGATTCCGGAGCCGGGGGCAACTCAGGGTTTCAGATCGCCGATGATCTGCTGGGCCGCCAGCCGCCCCGGTGCCCCCATCACACACCCCCCGGGATGGGTCCCCGAGCCGCACTGGTAGTAGCCGGCGATGGGGGTGCGGTACTGATTCCAGCCCGGAGCGGGACGGAAGAAGAACATCTGAGGTGCGAGAAACTCCCCGGCAAAGATGTTTCCCTCGCTGAGTCCGACCGTGCGCTCGATATCGAGGGGCGTCACCACCTCTCGATGTAGCACCAGATCCCCGAAGCCGGGGAAGAAGGACTCCAGGGTGGCCTGTACGGTGTCGCCCAGTCGCTGCCGTTCGCGGTCCCAGTCGCTCTGGCGCAGGTGATAGGGCGTGTACTGGACGAAACAGGACATGACGTGCTTGCCGGGAGGGGCCATGTCGGGATCGATGGTGGACTGAACGGCGCCATCTATGTATGGGCGGGGGCTGTACCAGCCGTACTTGGCCTCGTCGAAGGCCCGTTCCAGATAGTCGAGCGAAGGCCCGATGTTGGTGAAGCCCCGGAAGTGGTGGTCTCCCTGTTCCGCCAGGGGCGGATAGTCAGGAAGCCCGTCCAGGGCGAAGTTGACCTTGGACGACACACCGTCGAAGCGGAGCCGTCGGATGTCGTCCACCAGGTCGGAAGGAAGCTCGCGGGGGTCGATCATCTCGAGGAAGGTGTGGCGGGGATCCAGCGCCGACACCACCGTGCCGGCCTCGAGCTGGGTCCCATCGGCCAGGGCTACGCCCTTGGCTCTCCCCCCGCTGGTGATGACTGCCTCGACGGGCGAGTTGAGGCGTATCTCCGCTCCCATAGCCTGAGCGGCCCGGGCCAGAACCTGGGTGAACCCACCGTTGCCTCCCTTGTGGAACGCCCAGGATCCGAACTCGCCATCGTGCTCGCCGATGACGTGATAGAGGAGCACCAGCCCCGACCCCTGCGAGCGGGGACCGACCTTGGTCCCGATGATGCTCGAACTGGCCAGATAGCCTTTGATCAGGTCGTGGGAGAAATAGCCCTCGAGGAAGTCGGCCGCACTGCCGGTCAGCAGCCTGACCGCGTCGTGAAACACCTTCTTGTCCAGACCGCGAAAGTGGACGGCAAGCTCGGCCATCCGCCCCAGTTCGGCCGGGTCGTCGGAGAAGGGGTTGGGGGGTATGCGATCCAGGAGAGGCTTGATGGCCTGGCATACGCGCCCGATGTCGTGCTTGTAGCGCCGATATCCATCGGCGTCGCCGGGCGAGAGGCGGGCGATCTGGCGCATGTTCTCGCCCTCGTCGGTTCCCAGGACCAGATACTCACCGTCCTCTCCCGGGGCGAAGCTGTTGGGCATCTCCAGGGGCATGAATCCGTGGCGGGTCAGATCCAGCTCATGGATGATGTCGGGGCGAAGCAGGCTGAGCGCGTAAGAGAACGTCGTGAAGTGAAACCCGGGATGGAGCTCCTCGGTTATGGCGGCTCCGCCCACGATGTGACGCTGCTCCAGAATCAGGGTCCTGAGGCCGGCCCTGGCCAGGTAGGCGCCGTTGACGAGACCGTTGTGCCCGCCCCCGATGACGATGGCGTCGTAGTGATCAGGCATCGAGGAGCCCTCCTGGCGGTGAGTTGTTCATTGATCTGTCCCCCGAGACGTCCTCCGGGCCGGGTCGTAGAGCGGGAGGGGGGCCACCAGGGCGGGGACGGTGTCGTAGTCGTGGTCGATCGTCACTTCCAGTCGTACCTGGGATCCGGATCCGGCCAATGAGGGACGGACCCGGGCCAGGGCGATGTGGCGCTGCAGCATGGGCGAATACATGAAACTGGAGGCCCATCCGGCCCGCTTCCCCTCGTCGTCGTAGATCATGAGGTCGCCGTGGTGGGGGAGATGGTCCTTGGGGGGGACCAAGCCGGCCCGGTCGTGACGCTGGGCCCACTGGTGGGGATCGACTATCAGCCCTCTGAACGCCCAGCGCGCCGTCTCTTCGCCCAGATGACGACGGAGCGCCCGGCGACCGATGAAGGACCGGTCGAGTCCGTTCACCATCCAGCCCAGCCCCAGCTCGTATGGAGTAGACCTCTGGTTCTCGGTCCAGGCCAGCCGGGCAGACCCGAAGTCGACGTCGATCAGCAGCAGGCCGGCCTCGATACGCGCCATCAACAGGGCGACCTGACCCACCGGAACGACTCCCCATCCGGCCGCCCGCTCCCAGAGCGAATCCCAGAGCCCTCCGGCTGCCTCCGCATCGACCCAGATCTCGAAACCCAGGTCGCCCGTGAACCCTGTCCTCGACACAATGACCTCGGAACCGTTCAAGTGCGCCGTCATCAGATCGAAGTAGGACAGGTCCGCCACCCCATCGAACAACGTCGACACCAGCGCCCGCGAGCGGGGACCCTGCACAGCCAGAGCACCAAAGGCCGTGGAAACGTCCTCCACGGTGACGGCCTTCCTCCCCGCCAGGTCCGAGAGGTAGCCCATATTGGGGCGGGCTGTGGTGAGCATGAACTCGGTCTCACTCAACCGGAACACCACTCCGTCCTCGAGGACGTGGCCCGTGTCGTCGCACCAGATCGTGTACTGGGCGTGGCCCGGCGGACAGGGGCGGGGGTCTCTTGTCAGCACTCCGGCCAGGAACTGTTCGGCGTCCCGACCCCATATCCGGTACTTGTAAAGCGGTGACGTATCGAACACCCCGGCCGAGTTGCGAATGGCGAAGTATTCGGTCTTCTCCGCCATCTGATACTTCTCGGCAACCAGATAGCCCTCCCAATGGCTCCACAGACCGGTTCGATTGAGGGGCTCTAGGCGAGAATGGAACGGAGTGGTGAGGATCATCCCCCGCTCTCACGGGTAGTACTCGTCGGATTGATAGGGCGCCTCGGGCCCGGCCGGCCTCTGGAAGTGCTCGATGCCGACCCGGATGAACAGGCTCCTCACTTCGACGCAACCGGATCCATCGGGCAGATAGCCCACCGCTTCAGCGTAGAGCTTGCGGTCCTGGACGCCGCTCAACCAGGCCTCTCCCCGCACCGTCACGCCCAGTGGTATGGGGAGGAGGTAGTCGACGTGGAGGTTGCCGGTGACCGCCGGCTTCTGATGCGCCATAGAGACGAACCCGATCAGGTCGTCGAAGAAGGCGGCGGTGGCACCGCCATGGACCAGACCGGGGCCACCCTCGAACCGGGACTCGAATTCGAGCTCGGCCACCACCTTGTCTCCCTCGATGCGGGGCTCGATGCCGAGGCGGGCCGGGTTGGCCGATCCGCACCCAAAGCAGTTGGGCATGTGCTCCTTGGGCATGGCCAGAGCCCATTGGCGATCCTCGATGGGAACGATTGCCCCCGTCAGGTACTTGAACGCCACGGTCAGCGACGGATCAACATGTCGGCGTGGGCCAGATCCTGGAACAGGACGCTACCCACCTCCGCCACCGCCGTGCGCCCCGGGGTCCTTTCGTGGGCAGCGGCTTCCTCCCACCGGCGGCGGCGCTCGTCGAGAGACTCAGAACGTTGCTTCCCCATCCCGGCCAGCAACAGGGCTACCTCCAGATCAGCCGGGACCGGGGCCCGCCCGAAGTGGGCGGCACGGGCCGACATCAGGGCAGCCAGCACCTGGCGGATCCGGGGCCCGTCCTGGGGAATCTCGGAATGGTTGATGATGCGCAGCGCCCAGCCGGTGTCGGGGCCGGGGGTCCCGAAGACACCACCGCTCGGCTTCATCTCCGGAGTGGTGATGGTCCCCGCCGGCGGCGCCCAGCGGCGCGGCACCCCGGGCTGGAGAACCGGGCGGGGCATATCATCCTGGGTTATCTCGACGTTTGGTTCCTGTCCCATGGGTCTCTCAGATGTAGTCGAGCCAGTGTCGCCACTCGTCGAGCTTGCCGGAGACGGCATCGGCGTAGAGCTGTTGAGCCCGACGGGTGATGGGTCCGGGTCGGCCGGTGCCGATGGGCCGGTCGTCGACTTCACGAATCGGCGTGACCTCCGCCGCCGTCCCGGTCAGGAAGAGCTCGTCGGCCCCGTAGAGATCCCCTCGCGTCAACGTGGTCTCGACCACCCGCAGGCCCTCGGAGCGGAGCAGGTCCATCACCGAGGCGCGGGTGATCCCGTCGAGGATCCCCGAGGAAATGGGAGGAGTGTGGACGATGTCGTCTCGCACCAGGAAGATGTTCTCTCCCGATCCCTCCGAGATGTCGCCGCCGGAGTTCATCATCAGGGCCTCGTCGTAGCCGGTGGTGATGGCCTCCTGCTTGGCCTGGATGCTGTTGAGGTACTGACCACTTCCCTTGGCCGCCGGCACGAAGCTCTCGGGACTGATCCTGCGCCAGGTGGAGATCCTGACCCGGATCCCGTTCTGGATTCCTTCCTCGCCCAGGTAGGCGCCCCAGCGCCAGGCGGCAATCCCGGTTCGCACCTCGGCGGCGGCCGGATTGAGCCCGATCGAGCCCAGGCCGTAGAAGACCAGGGGCCGGATGTAGCCGGACTCGAGCTGGTTGAGCCGGAGGATCTGGCGGCATATCTCCATCACCTCGCTCACCTCCAGGTTCCACGGAATCCGGTAGGCGTTGGCGGAGCGGGCCAGGCGACGAATGTGATCCTCGAGACGGAAGATGGCCGTCCCCTCCGGGGTGTCGTAGGCGCGGATGCCCTCGAACACGGCCGAGCCGTAGTGGAGGGCGTGGGTCAGGAAATGGACCCGGGCATCGTCCCAGTCGACGAACTCCCCGTCCATCCAGATCGTACGAGCGTTCTCCATGGTCCTCAGTTTGGCAGGTCGAGAGGGGTCCCGGCCCGGCACCAGGCCGTTCCCGGGCGGTCAGAGTGCACTCAGCCACTCCAGGATGATCTGGAAGCGCTCCTCCCGGTGGCGGGGGCTGCCGCTTCGACTCAACTCGTGGCCCTCCCCGGGAAAGCGGACGAACTCGGCTTCGACGCCGTTGCCCACCAGCACGTTGAAGAGCTGCTCGGCCTGCTCGATGGGGCATCGGAAGTCGTTCTCGGAATGGAGGATGAGGGTGGGAGTGGTGATGTTTGCGGCCAGGCGCAATGGGCTCCGATCCCATTCCAGCTCGTCGTCACCCAGATACCGACCGGCGAACCAGCCCCCGATATCGGAGGTTCCTGCGAATGAGGGCCAGGACAGGAGAGCCCGCTCCACCACGGCCCTCTTCCAGCGGGTCTGATGGGCGATGAGCCAGGCGGTGAGGAATCCCCCGTAGGAACCACCCATGACCCCCATTCGATCTGCGTCGAGGCGGGGAAAGCGATCGAGAGCTGCCTCGACAACGGCATCGATGTCCTCGACATCTACCGTTCCCCAACCCCGCCCGGCGACGGCACGAAGGAAGGCATGATCACGACCGGCCGATCCGCGCGGGTTGGTGGCCACCACTCCGTAACCGGCGTCCACATAGACCTGGAACTCGTCGAAGAACCCCCATCCGTATTGGCTGGCCGGACCGCCGTGGATGTTGAGGAGCAGTGGCACCTTCTCGTCTCCGTCGGGCAGATAGACCCACACGTCGAGCGTTGCTCCGGGGCCCTCTACTTCGAAATGCCGGGGAGCCACCGCCTCCAGTTCTGCACCTCCGAATTCACGCAGGTCCCGGGTCTCCTCCCCACTGATCACGACGAGACGTCCCGGGTTGGTCACCTCCGACACCGTGAAGGCGGTGGTAGCGCCGGCAACGTCGAACCCTGTCACCACGGCCCGATCCGGTCCGAGGGAGCTCACAGAGCCGTCCAGGTCGATTTGGCCCAGCCCGACCGAGCCCGAATCGACCACGGTGACCAGGGCGGTGTGCTCGTTCCATGCGATCTGGGGAGGTCCGGCCGCGAAGGAGTGGATCGATCGATCATGGCCGTGGTTGACCAGCCGCGGCTCTTCCTCCAGGCACCACAGCATGGCGGGCTGAGGGAAATCGTCGCCGGGGGACCCGATTGCGAACAACATGCCATCGGGGCGATATGAGACCTTGACCCACATACCCGGCGGGGCCAATTGGGCGACTTCGCCACTCTCGATATCGGCCTCCCACACCGACACACGGGGATCGAAGCCCGGTTTCTCGGCCGTCTCGGCCAGGAAGGCGACACGAGTCCCGTCCGGGGAGAACACCGGGTCTGACTCCTCCACGATCGACGAGGTCAAACGCCGAGGCCCGTTGTCGCCGGAAGGATCCACCAGATAGACGTGATGGCGCCGGTCGTGGATCCAGCCCCGATTGTCGGCCCGGTAGGCGCGAGTCGTTATCCGCCGCGGCCGACGCCGGCGCTCTTCGTCTTCCAGGTCGGCCCACCCCTCGACATACACCGCACCGACAACGGCCAGCGTCGCTGCGTCGGGCGACCAAACCGGGGCTCCCAGCACACCGCAGTCGAAATCGGTGGCAACGGCGGCCTCCCCTCCATCGATCGGAATCAGGGCGAGCTGAGGGGGCGACTTGTCGACCGAGCGCAGGAAGGCGATCGATCGCCCGTCGGGAGAGAAGCGCGGCATCGAATCTCCCGGGCCCGAGGTAAACCGGCGGGCATCGCCCCCATATGCAATCCAGATGCAGCGCTCATAGCGATCCTCGTCGACATCTATCCGCTCGACGGAGAAAGCCACCGCCAAGCCATCGGGCGAGACACTCGGTGAGGTGGGAGTGGTGATGCCGTTCAGTTCCGGTTTCAAGGCGGTCCCTTCCTCCTCGGCGGCAGAACCCTACCCTGCAGCCGTGGCCCGCCTGATCGCTTCCTTCTTCGGCACCGGCCTGATTCTGGACAAGGTACGACACAGCGACATGGGCTCGGGAACGGTGGGTTCGGCCTTCGCCCTGGCTCCGGCGCTGGCGATGCATCCGCTGGGCGTCGCCGCTCAGGCAGCAGCTCTCGTCGTCATCCTGGCGGCTGGATTGGCGGCTGTGCAGCCTTTCGCTCGGGACAACTCCGATCCAGGTTGGATCGTGGTCGACGAGGCGGCCGGGACCTTCCTCGCCACACTGGGGCTGGGCGTGTGGGCCGCCATCGTGGCGTGGGTTGTCTTCCGCCTGGCCGACATCCAGAAGCACTGGTTTCCCGGCGTGGCAGCAGCAGAACGACTCCCGGGTGCAGCCGGCGTGATGGCCGACGATCTGGTGGCGGGAGCCTATGGACTGCTGGTGGGGATCCTCGTCACCGTTCTGTTCGGCTGAGCTTCCCCCCAACCCCACGACCTTTGGTCGTAGGGGCCCCTTCCCTCCGGCCTACGGCCGGGGGACAAACGCATATCCCCTACCCGTGGCGGAGGCAAGGGGAACGAGGCTAGAGTCGGATACTGGCAACCGACCGGGTTGCCTTGACATCAGAACGGGTCTCCATGTGGGAAAGCCGGTCGAAGTCCGGCACTGACCCGCAACCGTAGGCCGCCATGGGCGGCAAGTCGGACTACCACC
Organism: uncultured Acidimicrobiia bacterium; assembly: GCA_963744905.1. GTDB lineage: Bacteria > Actinomycetota > Acidimicrobiia > Spongiisociales > ZC4RG35 > DATFFO01. Next base: position 222,236 of record CAVUUV010000002.1, read on the forward strand.
TGGAGATCACGGCTCCACATACCCGTCGTGGACTGCGGGCGGAGCCCGGGACGTCCATGGCTCTCCCCAAGACGGGCGCGGGCCTCCCTCGTCGCTGGGTTCTAAGCGCATCGACGAGAGAAGAGGACTAGAGGCATGACTCCCAATCGACGCACTCGGGCCGGCGTGGCCCTCACCACCGCTGCACTGGTGGTGGGTATTTTCGCAAACCTTCCCGCCTTGGCTCAGACCGAGCCCGCCGCATCGGCTGCCGACTGGATTGCCGGCGAGCTGGATGCGCCCGCTCCCAGTTTCGACGTGTTCGGCAAGGCTGCGGCGCGCAACGACGTGATATACGCTCTCGCCGCAGCCGGTAACCATGAGGGGGCGGTCCGCAGGGCATTATCCGAGTTGCAGGCCGGCGCCGAAGACTACGTCGGCCCGGCGGGATCGACCAGCACCGGCGCACTGGCCAAGGTTCTCCTCTCGATTGAGATCAATCACGAGAGCCCGACGGATTTCATCCCGGGCCGGGACCTGGAGGCGGAGCTGCGAGCCTCCATGGGAGCCGACGGCAGGTTCGCCGACGATGTCTTCAACCAGTCGCTGGCGTTGATCGCCCTCAGCACTACACCCGCGGGCGTCCCCGATCAGGCCGTCGCCGCCCTGGCCGAGCTGCAGTGCCAGAGTGGCGAGTTCACCTTCGATGGGACCTGCCCGGCCCCGGCTCCGGATGTGGACTCGACGGCCTTGGCCACCCAGGCCCTCCTCGCCTCCGGGCGATTGGCGGCCGCGGCCCGAGCGGCGACCTGGCTGGCGCAGTCACAGAATCCCGACGGTTCCTTCCCCAATCCCTACGGCGAGCCGAACGCCAACACGGCAGGGGTGGCCGGCCAGTCCCTTCGAGCCGCCGGCGAAACCGATGCCGCCGACCTGGCCGCCGCCTTCGTGACGTCGCTTCAACTGCCCGACGGCGGGATCCGATTCCTGGCGTCGGACACGGAGGCGAACGGGTTTGCCACCCTTCAGGGCATCCTGGCCCTGGGTGCTCCGCCTTTCAGCCGACTATCGGTGCCCCCTTATGGCGACGTGTCCTGGTCCGACACTTTCGCCGAGGAAACCGACTGGCTGGGGGACTCCAAGATCACCAGGGGCTGTGATCCCGAGGGCAACCTGTTCTGCCCCGACCAACCCGTCACCCGTGGACAGATGGCCGCATTCCTCACCCGCGCCCTCCACCTCACCGGCGACGACCCCGACCCCTTCACCGACACCACCGACTCGATCTTCGCCGCAGACATCGCCCACATCGCCGCCGCCGGCATAACCAGAGGCTGCAACCCGCCCCAAAACGACCACTACTGCCCCGACCAACCCGTCACCCGCGGACAGATGGCCGCATTCCTCACCCGCGCCCTCCACCTCACCGGCGACGACCCCGACCCCTTCACCGACACCACCGACTCGATCTTCGCCGCAGACATCGCCCACGTCGCCGCCGCCGGCATAACCAGAGGCTGCAACCCGCCCCAAAACGACCACTACTGCCCCGACCAACCCGTCACCCGCGGACAGATGGCGGCATTCCTGTTCCGGGCGGAAGGACCCTGACCACGCCTCGCCTGTTCAGAGCCGTCGCAACCGTCGCCATGGTCGCCGTGGCCTGGTCCCTCCTGTGTGGCCCGCCCGCGATTGCGGGCAGCGGCTGCTCTACCGGGGAGGGGGTGACCGTGGTGGTTGACTTCGCCGCATTCGGCCGTGGTGTGGAGGTGGGATGCGCTTCCGGCCGGCCGACCTCGGGGTTGGCCGCCATGGACGGGGCCGGTTTCGAAGTCACCCCTGTCCAGTCGAGTCCTGGATTCGTGTGCAGGATCGATGGTTACCCCACCCCCGCCGATGAGGACTGCGCCGACACTCCTCCCGCCTCGGCCTACTGGTCATACTGGACAGCCGGACAGGGCGGGGCCTGGGAGTTGAGCCAGCTCGGGGCCGGCTCGGGTGTGGCCACCGCCTACATCGGCTGGTCCTTCGTCACCGACCGCCCCATACCACCCAGGTTCGAGATTCCTCCGCCCGCCAGCACCACCACCACCGGCACCAGCACCGGCACAACCCCCACCACCACCAGCACAACCCCCACCACCACCAGCACCCCCACCACCAGCACACTCCCCACCACCAGCACAACCCCCACCACCACCAGCACAACCCCCACCACCACCAGCACAACCCCCACCACCACCAGCACAACCCCCACCACCACCAGCACAACCCCCACCACCACCAGCACAACCCCCACCACCACCCTGACAACCCCCACCACCCTGACAACCCCCACCACCACCGGCGGTGGTGGTTCGCCCGCCCCGGCCCTGGTGGGGGTGGGCTTGATCGTGGCCGGGGGAGCAGGAGCACTGTGGCTGGCCCGGCGGGGAGGAGTCAACAGGTGAAGATCGAACGCCGCCTGCCCCGCCGTCTCCACGCCGGAGCGTGGTGGCTTTGGGCTCTCGGGCTGGCGGCGGCGGCCACCAGGACCACCAACCCTGTCCTGGCGGGTCTGGTCATCACCGCCGCCATCCTGGTGGTGGCTGCCCGCCGGCCCACGGCTGATTGGGCGGGTGGCTTCCGCGCCTACCTGATCGTCGCTCTGGCTGTGATCGTCATCCGGGTCCTGTTCCGGGTCGTCCTGGGAGGCGCCTTCGGAACCCACGTCCTTCTCAGCCTCCCTCGCCTGGCGCTGCCCTCCTGGGCGGGAGGCATCACCCTGGGTGGCCCGGTGACCCTGGAGGCGGCTCTCGCCGCTCTCAACGACGGCCTGCGCCTGGCCGCCATCGTCGTGTGCGTGGGTAGCGCCAACACGCTGGCCGATCCCCGTCGCCTCCTACGTTCTCTGCCCCGGGCGCTGCACGACGTCGGCAATGCGGCTGCCGTGGCACTCTCCCTAGCCCCCCAGCTGGTTGAATCGTTCGCCCGGATCAGACGAGCCGAGAAGCTCCGCGGCCAGCCTGATCACCGATCGATCAGGCAGTCACTGATCGCTCCCGTCCTCGAGGACGCCATGCAGCGCTCGCTGGCGATGGCCGCCGCCATGGACAGTCGTGGCTATGGCCACCGGCCCGATTCGACCAGAGCCGGCTCTGCGTCTACGGCCCTGGCCGCCCTTGGCGGGTTGTGCCTGGGGACATTCGGGCTCATGGGTTCCACGATGAGCCCATGGGCCTCGTTTTCGATCCTGATGGCTTCCGCCGCCCTGGGTGCGACGGGCATGATCCGATCCGGCAAGAAGGTGAAGCGGACGGTATATCGACCCTCACCATGGCGTATGGAGGAATGGCTGGTGGCGGGCTGTGGGGTGATGGCCGCCGTGGCGGTCTGGTCGAGCGCCCTGATCCAGCCTGCGGCTTTGGTGCCGTCACTCATTCCCCTCTCCTGGCCCACTCTCCCCTTCATCCCTCTGCTCGGAATCGCCCTCGCCGCTCTTCCCGCCTGGCTCGCGCCACCCGTCTCCCCCTCGGTATATCCGAGCCGGATCAGCCATCCCGAGGGAGCGGTGTCATGATCCGTTTCTCCAACGTCACCTTCACGTACCCCGCAGCCCAGGTCCCCGCCTTGCTCGACGTCGAGCTGGATGTGGACGAAGGCTCGCTGTGCCTGGTTACCGGACTCACCGGCGCCGGAAAGTCGACCCTGCTGGCGGCCGTCAACGGCCTCGTGCCCAGATTCAGCGGGGGCACCCTGCGCGGATCGGTGACGGTGGCGGGACGCGACACGAGCCGCAACAGGTTGAGGGAGATGGCCGACCTGGTCGGCTGGGTAGCCCAGGAGCCCCGTCGAGGCTTCGTAACCGAGACGGTCGAGGACGAGCTGGCCTACACGATGGAACAACTCGGCCTGGAACCACAGGCCATGCGCAAGCGAGTCGAGGAGACCCTCGACCTGCTGGGCCTGGCCCCGCTCCGGAATCGTCGTCTGCAGGGGCTTTCGGCGGGAGAGGCCCAGCGGGTCGCCATCGGGGCCGTGCTCACCGCTCATCCCCGGGTGCTGGTCCTGGACGAGCCGACCTCGGCTCTGGACCCGACCGCCGCCGAGGAGGTGCTGGCGGCAGTGGTGCGCCTGGTCCACGACGTCGGGCTGACCGTTCTGATGGCCGAGCACCGACTGGAACGGGTGATCCACTATGCCGACGAGATAGCGTTCGTCACCGCCAGGGGCGAAGTGTGCCAGGGCCCCCCGGCCAGGATGATGGAGACGTCACCCGTCGCCCCTCCGGTCGTGGAGCTGGCCCGTCTGGTGGGCTGGTCTCCTCCACCCCTGTCGGTTCGCGATGCTCGCCGAGTCGCCCCCGACCTGCGTGATCGACTCCGACCTGCATCTCGCCCACCCTCCGCTGGCGCCGCCATCCTGGCTTCGGTGCGCGGTTTGAACGTCGTCCACGACCAGGTGGTGGCCGTGAGAGACGTCGATCTGGATCTCGAGGCGGGAACGATCACCGCCGTCATGGGCCGCAATGGGGCCGGCAAGTCCTCATTGCTGTGGGCGATGCAGGGCTCGGGTCGGCGACGGGGTGGATCGGTCGAGGTGCTGGGCGACGATCCCGCCCGATTGGCGCCGGCCCAGGCACGCCGCCGGGTGACTCTCGTCCCCCAGGACCCGGCCGACCTGTTGTATCTCGATAGTGTGGACGACGAGTGCCGGCAGGCGGACGCCCAGGCCGGAGTCACCTCCGGTACCTGCGCTGCTCTAGCCGGGCGCCTGGTCCCGGACCTCGACTACCACTCCCACCCGGCCGACCTTTCGGAGGGAGAGAAGCTGGGGCTCGTCCTGGCGATACAACTCACGTCCTCTCCCCCGGTGGTGCTGCTGGACGAGCCCACGCGGGGTCTCGACTACAACGCCAAGAAGCGGCTGACCCGCCTGCTTCGGGAGCTGGCCGAAGGTGGCAGCGCCGTCGCCGTGGCCACCCACGACGTCGAGTTCGTGGCCGACACCGCCCAGCGGGTGGTGGTTCTGGCCGAGGGGGAAGTCGTAGCCCGGGGCGAGACCGAGACCGTGCTGACGGCATCCCCCGCCTTCGCCCCCCAGGTGGCCAAGATCATGGCCCCGGGACGCTACCTGACGGTGGCGGACGTGGCCGCATCCCTGGGGGGCGACGCGGCATGAGCAACCGCCTCCCCATGCGCTCCTCTGCCCGCTGGGCCCTGGCCGTGTCGCTCGTCGTCACCGGGGCCGCCTTCGGCTGGCCGCTCCTCACCGGGGCCGGGAGCTCGCTGGGCCAGGACGAGACCACTCCCCTGCTGTTCGCTGTGGTCCTGGCGCTGCTCGCCCTCATCTCCGTCGCCGAGGTGAGCCGGGGCGGGCTCGATGCCAAGACGGTCGCCATGCTGGGAGTCCTCTCGGCCCTGGGAGCAGCCCTTCGCCCCCTGGGGGCAGGGACGGGAGGCATCGAACCGATCTTCTTCTTGATCATCCTCGCCGGTCGGGCCTTCGGTCCGGGCTTCGGGTTCTTGCTCGGCTCGACGACGTTGCTGACGTCGGCCTTCCTCACCGCCGGTGTGGGTCCCTGGCTTCCCTACCAGATGATGGCGGCGGCCTGGGTGGGCCTGGGCGCGGGACTCCTGCCGCCCGCCCGCGGCCGGAGGGAACTGGCCATGCTGGCCGGCTACGGGGCGGTGTCCTCGGTGCTCTTCGGGCTCCTGATGAACCTGTCCTTCTGGCCCTTCACGCTGGGCGCGGACACGGCTCTCTCCTTCGTGGCCGGCGGGACCCTGGCAGAGAATCTGCATCGCTTCCTTCTCTTCTCCCTGGCGACCTCTCTGGGCTGGGACCTGGGACGGGCCCTGACGACCGTGGTGTGCATCGTTCTCCTCGGCCCGCTAGTCATGCGTGCCCTGGAGCGAGCAGCGCGACGGGGCGCCTTCGACGAGGAACCGGTCTTCGAAACCGCCGCCGCCCCGGCTCAGTCGACCGACACGTAGCGGGCTTCGGCGATCCCGTCGATATTGCGCAGGTCGGCCAGCTGGCTCTCGCTGAGCGGCTGATCGAGATTGAGCCCCATCATGGCGGCGTCTCCCGTGACCCGCGACCTCCCCACCACCATGTTGGCGATGTTGACCCCCCGGTCTCCCAGGAAAGACCCCACCCTCCCGATCATCCCCGGCACGTCCAGATTGCGGACGATCAACATGTGGGGCGAAACCGGCAGCTCGACCTCGTGACCCATGATCTCGGTCAGGATCGGGCCTTTGCGGCTCAGCGTGGCCGAAACCGATATGTGCCTGCCCCCCACCGACCCCCGCACCCCGATGACGGACTGGTAGTCCTCCGCCGTCTCCGAGCTCTCCTGGTCGACCCCCATGCCGTGCTGTTCGGCCAGAGCCGGAGCATTTACATAGGTGATGGTCCGGGACGAGAGCACCGAAAGCGCCCCTTTGAGCACCGCCAGGGTGATGGGCCTCATCTCGCCCGCCCCGATCCGTCCCTCTGCCCGAACGGTGAGCTTCTCGGGTAGGCCCTCGGCGAGGGCGGTGAAAATTCGACCGAGTTGCTCGGCGGTGGGCAGGAACGCCGCCACTTCATCGGGGACAGAGGTCCCCATGTCGAGGTTCACCGCCGACAGGACCAGCTCACCCCGCAGGGCGGCCGCCACCGCCTCTGCAACGTCCGTGCCCGCCTTGTCCTGGGCCTCGGCCGTCGAAGCTCCCAGATGGGGGGTCAGGACCACGCTCTCCAGCTCGAAGAGGGCAGAATCGGTCAGGGGCTCGCTGGCGTAGACGTCGAGCCCGGCCCCCGCCACCCGTCCGTCGCGGATGGCCTCGGCCAGGGCGTCCTCGTCGATGATCCCGCCCCGGGCGGCATTGATGATCCTCACTCCCGGCTTGACCTTCGCCAGAGCCTCCTTACCCAGAAGGCCCGCGGTATCGGAGGTCATGGGTAAATGAATGGTTATGAAATCCGAAGTGGCCAGCAGGGTGTCCAGATCCAGCAGTTCCACCCCGAGCCGGCGGGCCCGCTCCTCTGATACGTAGGGGTCAAAGGCGGTGAGGTGCATCCCGAAGGCGAGCGCCCTCTGTGCCACGAGGGTGCCGATCCTCCCCAGCCCGATCACGCCCAGGGTCTTTCCGTGCAACTCGACGCCCTGGAATCTCGATCGGTCCCAAATGTGGGCCCGGAGCGTGGCGTCGGCGCTGGCGATGTTGCGAGCCTGGGCCAACAACAGAGCCAGGGCGTGCTCGGCGGCGGAAATGATGTTGGCGTGGGGGGCGTTGACGACGATGATCCCCGCACCTGTGGCCGCCTCCAGATCGATGTTGTCGACGCCGATCCCGGCCCGGCCGATGACCCGGAGCCGCGGTGCGGCCCCGATCAGCTCGGCATCCACAGATGTGGCGGAGCGCACCACGAGCGCCTCGGCGTCGGCTAGACGCCCCAACAGCTCGGCGCGGTCACAGTCGATCGCCACGTCGACGTCGCATTGCTCGCCCAGCACCGCCAGGCCGGCGTCGGCGATCTTCTCGGCCACGACCACCCTGGGTTTCATCGACTCCTCGGGATCACGATCCAATGAATTGTGGCGTCCGGCGGGCGCAGTGCCGAATCAGCCATACTCTCGGCCATGGCCAACGAGTTCGTCTTCGATACCGACACGGCCGTCACTCCGGACGGCCCCCATCTCTACCGGGGTCACCTCCACCATCGATGGACGATCGGCGGTGTTCCGAACGGTGGGTACGCCATGTCGGTGATGCTCCAGGCCGCCCGCCACGAGTCCCGGCATCCCGATCCCCTCACCACCACCGCCCATTTTCTGTCTCCAACCGGCGCCGGGCCGGTCGAGATCCGCTCCGAAGGGGTCAAGGCGGGCCGATCGACCTCGACGATCATGCTGGCCCTCCACCAGGAGGGACGGGAGCGAATCCGGATGCTCACCACCCTGGGAGACCTCTCGGCCCGCACGGGCCCCACGCACGGCTATCTCGCCCCGCCGAAGCTGGAGGGCCCTTTCGAGACCCGCCGCAGTCAGCTTCTCCAGGAGTTCCCCCACAACTTCGAGTTCCGCATCCCGGCCGCCGTGGCGGGCGGGGTGTTTGGTGAACCGACCGGTCACCCCGAGATCGGTGGGACCATCGCCTTCGCCGACGGTCGGCCACCCGATCTCCTGTGCATGCCGGTCATCGCCGACGGCTTCGCTCCGGTCGTTTTCAACCTCGGCTACACCAACTGGACGCCGACGGTGGAGATGACAGTCCACTTCTGGAGGAACCCCTCGCCGGGTCCGCTCACGGTCTGGCTCCACAGCGGGGTCATCGAGGAAGGGTTCCACGACGAATCGTCCGACATCTGGGATTCCGAAGGCCATCTGGTGGCCCGGTCCAGACAGTTCGCCATCATCCTTCCGCCCTGACGGGCCCGGGGCCCGCGGTTCAGATGCTGCCGATGACCTCTTTGCCGAACAGCTCGACGCCGGAGTGGTCGTAGGCAGCGTCGGGGAAGCGCACGATCAGGTAATCCATCCCCTCCTCGGCGTAGGGCCTGATCTCCTCGATGATCTTCTCCGGCGGACCCGAACGGCGCCGGGCTTCTGTGAGGAACCGCTCCAGCCTCTGGGAGTCGCTCACGATCCCCTCCAGACGCCCCGCCACCTCGTCGAGGCGCTCCAGGGCCTCTGCCTCGGTGGGGGCACAAACCAGGCTCATGTTCATCGACCGGGTGATGGAATCGAACTCGGTGCCGACATCGGCACAGTGGTCCCGAAGGACGCGCGACTTGTGGGCGAATTTCTCGGGAGATCCGGCGAAGTTGGTGTAGTCGGCGTGACGGGCGGCCAGCCGGAGCGTGAGCTGCTCACCACCGCCGGCCACCCACAGCGGGATGTGAGGGTCCTGAAGCGGCTTGGGGGTGCAAATGGCACCGTCGATCGAGAAGTAATCGCCTTTGTAGCTGGCCCGATCTTCGGTCCACATCCGCTTCATGATCTCGATGCCGTCACCGAGTTGGCCGATTCGCACCGAGGCCTTGGGGAAGTCGTAACCGTGAGCCCGGTATTCGGCTTCGTACCAGCCGGCCCCGATCCCCATCTCCAAACGCCCGCCGGAGATGACGTCGGTCGACGCAGCCACATGAGCCAGATAGGCCGGAGGTCGATAGGAGTTGCAGGTGCACATCTGGCCCAGACGGAGACTGTCGGTGGCGGCGGCGAGGGCGGCCATCATGGTCCAGGCCTCGTAAGTTGGCTCCTGGGTGGGCTCGGGAACGGTGTGGAAATGGTCGAACACCCATCCCGACTCGAAGCCGGATAGTTCCAGCGTCCTCGCCACGCCCAACATGGTCTGCCACTGGTCACGCACATCGATGCCGGCCAGGTCGAGGGTCCAGCCTTGGGGAATGAATGCTCCGAATCTCATACGAACGACCTTAGGGAGGTCCGCGTCCTGAGCCATCTCCGAGTGGTGTTGACGCGGTCGGTTCCCGGCCGAATAGTGTGATCCGGTGCCCGTCCTCGCCGGGATACCGGTCAAGCGCTTCTACGTCGCCAAGCAGCGACTGTCGCCGGTCCTCTCAGCCCGGGCCCGGTCCAGGCTGGGCAAGGAACTCGCCTCCCGCACTCTGGCCGCGGTCGGAGAGAGCGGGGCCCAGCCGGTGGTCCTGGCCGCCGACCGGCGTGTGGCCGGATGGGCTCTGGCGCAAGGGGTGGAGGTATTGATCGACCGGGAGGAGAGCCTGAGCTGTGCTGCTGCTGCCCTGGTGGCTGAGGCAGGGGCCACGCACCGGCCGTGGCTGATCGTCCATGCGGACTTGCCTCTTCTCACCCCCGAAGACATTCGCCACGCCCTGGCGATCCTCGATGGAGGAGAGTCGCCCATCGCCCCGGCCGACGATGGCGGGACCTCGCTCGTCGGAGGCACCGATGGAATGCGGTTCTCATATGGGCCGTCCAGCTTTCACCGCCATCTCGCCCGGCTACCCGCGGCACGGGTCGTGGTTCGGCTCGGGCTGAGCCTCGACCTGGACGGTCCGGCCGACCTGGTGGCGGCTCGCTCCCATCATCGCGGCGCCTGGCTGCACAGATACCCTGTCGGCTCGTGACCAACCTCCACGACGATGCCCGTCCCGGCGGCGGCAATCTCCCCAGCCCCGGGTCGGCCATGACCATCGGAGCTCACCCCGACGACGCCGAGTTCGGCGCCGCCGGCACTCTGGCGCGCTGGGCGGCGCAGGGGTGCGATGTGACCATGTTGATAGTCACCGACGGGTCCAAAGGCACCTGGGACGAGGACCTGGCCAAAGAGGACCTCGCCCTACATCGCAAGCAGGAGCAGAGGGCGGCCGCCGACGTGCTTGGTGCCAACCGGGTGATCCATCTCGACCACGTCGACGGGGAGCTGGAGCATTCGATGGCGTTGCGGGAGGAGTTGTGCCGATGGATCCGGACCATCCGGCCCCAGGTGGTGCTGGGTCATGATCCCTGGCGCCGCTACATGCTTCATCCCGACCATCGCGCCGCCGGAATGGGCCTCATCGAGGGGGTCGTAGCGGCCCGGGATCACCTCTTCTTCCCCGACCAGGGTCTGGAGAAGCACCGACCCGAGGCGATTCTCCTCTGGCAGGCGGACGACGTCGACCATTACGAGGACATATCTGGGACCTTCGACACCAAGATCGAGGCATTGCTGTGCCATTCGTCCCAGGCTTCGACCACCATGGGCGATGCCACACGATCTCTTGAAGCACGGCGCGCCTTCGTCGAGCGGATGAGAGCACGCGCCGAGGAAATGGGTCAGGCGGCGGGCATGTCCCTGGCCGAGGGGTTCAAACTCATCAGGCCCTGACGGAAGACGGTTCCAGGGCCGCGGCCACTTCGGCCGTAGCCGCCGGCGTCACCCGGTACCAGGCCCACTTTCCTCTTCTCTCTCGCTCCAGGAAGCCGCCTTCCACCAACACCTTGAGGTGATGGCTCACGGTGGGTTGGGAGAGCCCGAGCGGTTCTTCGAGATCGCATCCACACATCTCTCCGGCCTGTCTCACCAGGGAAATGATCCTCAGGCGGGCCGGTTCGGCCAGCACAGTCAGACGGCGGGCCAGCATCTCGGCCTCGTCGGGCGAGATCACTTGGTCGAGAATGGGCCGACAGCAGAACTCCTGGGACATGGTCGGTACTCATATTGACAGATGTCGATATATGTGGCAAGCTCATATCGACATCCATCGATATGAAAAGGAGAAAGAGATGTCCCGACTGCAACTGGCCCTCACCGTGAGCGACGTCGACGCGGCCACCGAGTTCTACAGCCGCCTGTTCGGCGCCGAACCTGCCAAGCGCCGCCCCGGATACGCCAACTTCGCCCTGTCGAATCCCCCCTTGAAGCTGGTTCTGATCGAGGGTGCGGAGGGCGGCACACTCAACCATCTCGGCGTCGAGGTATCGGCGCCCGAGGAAGTGACCGACGCCATCCACCGCCTCAACGAGGCCGGTCTGGAGACGCGCAACGAGGAGGGCGTCGAGTGCTGTTATGCCCGCCAGGACAAGACGTGGGTGACCGATCCCGATGGAGCCCCGTGGGAGATCTACACGGTTCTGGGAGATGCTGAGGTCATGGAGAAGACGACAGGCACGTGTTGTGTCTGATCACGGAGGTGAATGAGCGCCGGTGATTGAGCGCGATGAAGGGCGGCCCTGGGCCGCCCTTCATCTGTTAGCCCGGGCTCTTCAACGGATGGCGAGTCCGGAGTCCTTGTCGAAGAAATGAATCTTCGAGGTGTCGACCACCAGACGGGCCTCGTCGCCGGTGCGAGGGGCCAGGTCCGGGTTGACCCGCGCCGTGAATTTGGTTTCGTGGCCCAATGACTCGGTGTCACCACCCTGATCGGCCAGGAGCTCTTTGATCTCAGGGGTGAGGACGGGCGGTGCGTCCTTGTAGAAGTGGATGAACGCCTCGGATCCGAGCTGCTCGACCAGGCCCACCTGGGCCGTGATGGTCTTGTTGGCGGGCGGATTCGGTACCGCCTTCTCGATCTCGAATGCCTCGGGCCGAAGGCCAATCACCAGTTCCTTGCCCACCTGCTGATCCAATCCCTTTCGGTCGGCCACCATCTGGCGATCCACCTGAAGCGACTCGCCGGCGAACTTGATCCACAGATCGCCGTTCTCCTCCTGGAGGGTGCCGTACACGAAGTTCATCGATGGGCTCCCGATGAACCCGGCCACGAACAGGTTGCCCGGCTTGTCATAGAGATTGCGGGGGGTATCGATCTGCTGCAAGTTCGACTCGTTGCCGGTGATGGCCCGCAGGACCGCCACCCGGTCTCCCATGGTCATGGCCTCGACCTGGTCGTGGGTGACATAGAGGGTGGTGGTGCCGAGGCGCTCCTGAAGCAGACCGATCTCCGAACGCATCTGCACCCGCAGCTTGGCATCCAGGTTGGAAAGTGGCTCGTCCATCAAAAACGCGGCCGGCTCGCGCACGATGGCCCGACCCATGGCCACTCGCTGCCGCTGGCCACCGGAGAGAGCCTTGGGGCGGCGATCCAGATAATCAGAGATCTCGAGGATCTGGGCCGCCTCCTGCACCCGTCGGTCGATCTCCTCCTGGCTCATCTTTCGCAGCTTGAGCCCGAAAGCCATGTTGTCGTAGACGGACATGTGCGGGTACAGGGCGTAATTCTGGAACACCATGGCGATGTCGCGGTCCTTGGGCGGGACGTCATTCACCACCCGGTCACCGATGCTGAGCTTGCCTTCGGTCACCTCTTCCAGCCCGGCCACCATGCGCAGGAGAGTCGACTTGCCGCAGCCCGAAGGACCAACCAGGACCACGAACTCGCCGTCATTGACCTCGATGTCCACGTCGGATATGGCACGGGTTCCGCCGGGGTACACCTTGCCGATGTCCTCGAAGGTGATTGAAGCCAACTGGGTCTCCTTCCGCGACGCTTGCCCAGAACCTAGCATGTGGGGCGGACCTGTGACCCTGTAGGAGGCATTTGTGGCCGAGAGAGTGGCCGTCATCACCGGTGGCACCGGGGGCCTGGGAACTGCCCTGGTGACCCGATTGTTGAATCATGATCTCCGACTGGCCATCACCTACATACTCCCCGAAGAGGCCCGGGCCTTCGAGGAACGGCTCGACCCCGACGAGAGCAGGGTCATCCTGCGCCGGGTGGACGCCACCAACCCCGAAGCGGTGACCTCGTTCATGAAGGAAGTCGTCGACACCTGGGGTGGCATACACCATCTGTGCTCGCTGGTGGGGGGATGGGCCGGCGGCCGGGACGTGGAAGAGACCGACGACGTGCGTCTGGAGCGAATGCTGGACCTCAACCTGCGCTCGGCCTTCTACGCCGTTCGGGCGGCGGTCCCCCACCTTCGCCAGTCGGGCTGGGGCCGCATCCTGCTCATCGGAAGCAGGGCCGTGGAAGACGCCCCGCCCGGCCAGGCCGCTTTCAACATCGCCAAGGCCGGGGTGGTCGCCCTGGCCAAGACGGTGGCCGCGGAGCTGGAGGGCTCGGGAGTGACGGCCAACTGCCTCATGCCCTCGGTGATCGACACCCCGGCCACCCGCGCCGCTCTCCCTTACGCCGACTACGTCCACTGGCCCACGCCCGACGAAATCGCCGCAGTGGCCGAATTCATCCTCTCCGACGAGTCCGGCGTCATGAACGGCGCCACCGTGCGGGTGTACGGCCGGGCCTGAATCGCGTTTTTATCAGCAGAACGGGACCCTGAGGGTCCCGTTTTGTAGGGGAGAACGCGATTTGCAACAACGGCAAAGGCGGGCCGGACCTTCATGCGTGGGGAAGGTAGCGGCCTTCTGCCTGCTTCAGCTCGTCGGCGTTCTGGAGCCGGAATATCTCCCTCACCGATGCGATGTCTTCCTCCAGGGGCGCCACGGACTGCTTCTCGTGGATCAGGCCCGCCGCGCTCTGCATGGCGACGATCGAAGCCCGCATCATGTGATTGGCCCAGATCACCACGCTGATACCGATCTCCCCGAACAATTCCGTGGGGGTCTGCCAGTACATGGTCGGAACGACCACGATGGGACAATCGCCGTCCCATGACTCCATGAATTCGACCACCTGGTGGGCGGTGCTCTCTTTGGAGTGGATCAATATCGCATCGGCGCCCGCATCCCGATAGGCCCGCGCCCGGGCCAGGGCCTCCTTCTGCCCCCACCCGGCGATGAGGGCTTCCACCCGAGCCACGACGCTGAAGTCCGGATCATCCTGGGAATCCTTGGCGGCGCGCACCTTCCCGGCGAACTCGGCCATATCGGCCAACGGCTGGCTCTCGCCGCTGATGAACGAGTTGGTCTTGGGAAAGAGCTTGTCCTCTATGCACATGGCGGCTATTCCCCGCTGCTCCAGCTTGTGGACCAGCCGGCGGACATTGTTGAAGTTGCCATAGCCGGTGTCGGCATCGACCAGGATCGGTACAGAGGTGGCATCGCTCATGAACTCGAGCTTCTCGAGAACCTGCGTCCAGCTGGCTTCATTGTTGTCCCGCACGCCGAGCGAAGCCGACATGGTCAGACCGCTCCCCCAGATCCCCTTGAATCCCGCTTCCTCTACGATCCTGGCGCTCATCCCGTCATGCGCCTCGAGCAGAAACTCGAGGTCACTGGAGTTGAGCAGTTCTCGAAACTGTGTCGTCTTTCGCATTCCCTCTCCTAAGCCGACAGTACGTGGAAATCTTCCGAATCAGGAACCAACTCGGGTGGGTTGATGTGTGCCTCTTCGATGACCCGCAATATCACTTCACCGATCTCTCTTTGGGTATCGACGGTGCTGGCTCCGATGTGCGGAGTCAGCACCACGTTGGGGAGACCGGCAAGAGGCGAACGCTTTCCCTCGCCCTCGGCAGCATGAACGTCCAGCGCAGCGCCGGCCAGTCGGCCCTCGATCAATGCCCTTCTCAGGGCTCCCTCATCCACCACCCCGCCCCGGGCCAGGTTGACCAGGAACGCGTCGGGCTTCATCAAGGCGATTTCCCGCTCCCCGATGAGGCCCAGCGTCGATTCCTGGAGTGTCACATGAACCGAGACGAAGTCGCTCTTTGACAGAACCGAGTCGATGTCGGTCAGGGTGATGCCGTGACCGGCCAGACGTTCTTCCTCCGACTCGGACGGCCATTCAACACAGCCCAGGACATCCATGTCCCACGCAGCCCCCAGGGCCCCGACCCGCGTGCCGATGTTGCCCGCACCCACGATTCCGAGCACCCGGCCCGTCAGAAGTCGTCCTTTGGCCTTGGGCTTGACCCAATGTCCCTGACGCCACTCCGAATCCGCCCATAGAAGCTGGCGAGCCAGGGTCAGCATGAGGCTGAAGCCGAGCTCGGCGACTGCCTTGGCGCCCGGGCCGGGGATTCGGACGAAACGGATGCCGCGCCGCCGCACCGGGCCGAGGTCGATGTTGTCGTACCCGGACCCTGCTCTGACGACGAGCGAGAGGCCGGTTCCGGCCGTCAGCACCTGCTCCGAAATCTGCACGCCACTGCGGAAGATGAGTGCGTCACAGTCCGTAATCGCTTCCGCCAGCTGATCCTCGGTTCCTCCCACGACCATCACCAGCTCGTGATCCCGGGACAGGGCATCGAGAGCATCGCTGGAGATGCTGCTTGCGACGAGGATCTTCAAGACCGACCGCCTTTCATGACTTCTGTTCCGCCTCTTGCCGGCTTCTTCTGTAATTGATCGACGATTTGATGCCGCACCTCCGCCAGCACCTCCGAAAGGGGCCGGGCGGCATCGACGGTGACGAACCTCTCCACCTGACTACCCGCTTGTATGAAGGCCTTCCGGCGGTGGTCGAGGTATGAGACCGGCACCTCGGGCTTTCGGTCGTACAGCACCGCCGATGGTGCATCGAGAAACAGCACCAGATCGGGCTTGGGGTATACGCGCCGGAGGAACCACAGATGGATACGATCGAGGACCGGCTGGCGCTTGGCCGATGTGGACCAGAAGTCGAACAGGAAGTGCCTGTCGTAGACGACGATGGCACCACGAAGCTGGTACGCCCACGAGAGCAACTGGCGAAAGATCTCTTCCGCCAGACGGTTCCCCAGTCTGGCCATCGACCACAGCCTCCCCCGCTGGCGCTTGCGGTGTTCCAGGGAGTGGAGCGAGGCGCCTTCCCTCCCATCCGCTTCCAGGCTCTTCTGCTTTGCTCGATAGACCAGTTTCGACGTGGGCAGCGCCACATTGGCGGAACCCGGATTCATGCCCATATACAGGTACCGCATCCGCCCCTGTGACGAGTCCACCAGGGCCCGGGCAATCGACGACTTGCCGGCTCCATCTCCGCCGATCAACGCCACAGTCGTCATACGCCTACCTCTGCCCGTGGCCGCCTGCACAGGAACACATGCTCGTCGGAGGGAAGCCCCATGCGAGAGGTTCTCCCGAACCATTTCGGTGCCCTCTCGAGGCTGTAATCGAATCCGGCCGAGCCGAGACGATCGCCCAGATCGTCTCCATAGATTCTCACGTGGGTCTCCTCCCCGAATGCCCTCTGCCGTTCTCTCGGGGAACGGATCGACGGGTCCTCGTAGGTGGGTTTCCCCTCGCGGAGCGGGACGTTGATGAGAGCCCATCCGCCGGGTCGCAGCACCCGAAAGAGGTTTGCCAAGGCCCGATCATCCGCCTCGATGTGCTCGAGCACGTGTACGCACAGAACCGCATCGAAAGAGCAGTCATCGAACGGCAGGTGGGTCAGATCGCCCGCCACCGTCACGAAAGGTCCCCGGCTCAGGTCGAGGCCTACGTAGTCGATCCCTCTCATTCGCGACAGTCTTCGACCCAGGCAGTATCGGGGGGAGACGTGGAGGAGGCGCAGCGGTGGCTGGAGCAGGCGGGGATCCTCCTGCAGGTACAGCCAGACGCGGCGATGCCTGGCTTTGGAGTTGCAGCGTGGACAGTAGCCGTCCTCCCTGCGCCGAAAGGAGCCTCCTCCCATCACGAAGTGCCGGAACCGCCACCCACAACACGGACATTCGAAGCGGCCCCCGTACAGGAGAATGCCCCGTGTCAGCAGAAGGGCCTCCATCGCCAGGGCATGAATTCGAGGTGGAAGCCGTCGCCAGAGCTTCACGATGATGCTCGCTTCCGGCGGAAGATCCGGCCCATACCGGCGGCGACGGCCTGAGCGATCTCGGCCAGGAACGGCCCCGGATCTCGCCACGATGCGACCGCATAACCCTTGCGTCCACGAAGCGAGCGCAGCCATTCTCGCACGGTGAGCTCGCCCTTGCGCATAGATGCGACCGCCGAAAGCAGGTCTCTTCGGAGATGAATCCACTTGACACCGGTATAACGCTGAGTCCTGTGGTCGGGCAGCGGCAGCCCGGCGGCATCGCAGAACATGGTCATGAGGAGCTCCACCCCGCCCGCCTCGGCGATGGCCGAACGGCCGGTGGGTCGGCCGACGTTGGGTTCGATGATGTAGTAGCGGTCGGTTCGGGGATCTCTCTTCATCTCGACATAACCCAGGCCGCGGTAACCGACACTCCGGAGAAGCCGGATCGACTCCTCCAGGACGACATCGTTGCGAACCTCCTCCCCGAGCGAGCTCTGACCGGTGTCGGGGGGCCACTGACGGATCTTGCGGGCTATGAACGAGACCAGGAGCTCGCCCTCGGTGGAGAAATAGCAGTTGCATGAGTACAGCTCCGAAATACCCCCCGGTATCCATTGCTGAGCGATGATCGTCTCACTCGCATCCGACACCCGGTCGTATACGGCCAGCAGGTCGTGCTTGTCGGATACGGTGAAAGCCTTGGCCGGCGTCAATTCGGTCCAGCGAGAGGTGCGAAAGGGGGGTTTGAGGATGGCCGGGAAGGTCAGGGTCTCAGCCGCCCTGATGGCATCCTGGCGGGATCGCACGAAATGCGTCTCTGGAATCGGAAACCCCCGGTCGGCGGCGAAGCGGTAGAAGGCGTCCTTGTCCATGAGCATCTCCACCGTGGCCTCGTCCGGCAGCACGATCCGGTACCACTGGGACAGCTCGTCGCGGGCCCGCGATACCGACAAGACTCTCCCGTCCTGACACGGGATCAGCACGGCGGGGGTGGTGAGGTCCTTTCCGAACGACTCCAGAAAGTCGAAGAGTTCGCCACGGTCGCGGGCGACCACCACCCGGCATTCTCTGGTTCTACAGGCATAATGACCCGGATCTGCTGCCACCCCTATCACCGGCACTCCCCGTCGAGCGAGGATACGGACCGTCTGCAGACCCTGCATCGAGTCAAGGCCCAGAACCACGGCGTAGGGGGGCGAACCGGCGATGCCCATCACCTCGCCCTCAACCGCTTGATCGTCCGCTTCACCATCCTCGATCTCCTCACCATCGGATAGATGCGGTCATAACCGAAGCGGACGAGCCGGTTGGGGACGTAGCTGAGCGACTCGGGCAAGAGCACCACATCGCCACCGAAACCCAGCTTGAACCGCGTCACGTTCTCCATCCGGGGAAGGTCGCCGCCTTCGATGACCAGGCGGGCGATGTCGGGCTCTATCCCATCGAAATCGTATCGGGCGAAACCGGCACTCCTGGCCCATTGGATCGCTCTCCAATGCAAGACATCATTGGGCCGCTTGTCGCCATGAGACCCGTCCCAACCTCCCCGCTTGTAGACGACACGATCCCCAAAAGCGGTCAACAGGATGGCCGACATCGGCTCTCCCTCGAAGTCGGCTATGAACAGATGGACGCGATCGAGCGGTGCGAGTCGCTCGAACAACCCGGCGAAATAGGAGCGCTCCGGGGGGACGAAACCCTGGCGAAGGGCGGTGGCCCCCAGAATGCGCATGAAGGTGTCGATGCCCTCCCGTCCCAGTCTTTCGACGTTGATTCCCGAACGTATTCCCCGGCGGACGTTGTGACGCGTCTTCGATTTCATCCGAGCCATGATCTCGTCTTCTTCCCGGGTGAGATCGATCTGGACGGTGGCAGCGAGAGCGGTCTTGACCTGGGCCGGCCCGTACCCTCGAGCCATCATGGTCTTCACCAGGGATTCGTGACCGGGTGGAGGATCGACGGCCAGGGCCCGGATCCGGAACCGACGGCAGGCTCGATCCATCGCATCCAGCACCGAGGACGACACCGAGACATCGGCGGAGACCGTCAGGGGCCCACCATCGAGGTAGCCGATCGAACCCAGGGGGGGATATCTCCGTACCAGGATCTGGGCGCCGGCCAGGATCCGTCCATCACCGCGCACACCGATCCGGTGCGGCTGCCAGCCCTGAGAGCCCTTCACATCGCCCCATCCGACCGTCTGGGCGAGACGGCCACCTGCTTCGGCCACGAAGGCATCCCATTCAGATTCCCCGAGGTTCTCGGAAACGGTCAATCCGCCGCCTCCGAGGACGGTCGAATCTCGGTTGGCCTCTCTGCCAGACATCAACACTCCCAGGCGTTTGCACGACGACCACGGCAAGGATTCGGTATCACCCCGCCCCGGGCGCGCAAACTCATTCATCCCGCGCCGAACGACTCCCGCGGCCACTCCCGGCGGCATTGTACCAAGAACCGATGGTCCGTACAGACCCATCTCAATCGACGAGGCGGCGGGCGGAGGGCCCCGAGGAGAAGGCGGACTTAGCCGCAGACCAGGGCCGCCAGCCGACCATGAGGAGTCTTCCCAGGGGCAGACCGGCCGAGGTGAGCAGGGCGCGATCACGTCGAGAGACGGGACGATCGTCGGAACCATAGCCCCACTGGCCCATTTCCCTTGCCAGGATCCGGTCCATGAAACGTGCCTGAAGCCGGGACAGGTCGTCCTTGTATCGACCCACGGACGAAGGGTTGATTCGATTGCCTGTTCCGCCGTCGGCCAGCGGTTCCACCCCTGACAGCATCGACGGGTCGAATTCCTCACCCAGCAGATGGCATAACCGGGTCAGAACCTGAAGCGGGTCCGCAACCAGGTCTTCGTATCGGATGACGTGGTAACGCTCGCCATAGCGTTGCTGCCCGATCCTGGCCCTACGGACAGACTCGGACCACACAGCGGCCGCCACCGCCGCACCCCCTCTCCTACCACCTCGATGAGCGACCACCGAGGCGTGGCGATCACGAGGATCTCGAATCACGTGAACCATGTGCGCTTGAGAGAACTCGCTCATGATCAGATCGGCATGGCGCTCGGAATTGAGGGATTTGTCGCCCCATCGCCTCTTCCGCCTCCCCTCGGCATGCTGTCGACCGATCAGTTCGAACAGGCGCCGATAGCTCCGAACCTGAGAATCCAGGAAGTCTGATCGCAGGCGCTCGGGATCGATGCCCAGGTCCCGGATTCTCCTGAACCTCATCAGCGCTTCGATGCAGCGGTCCAGGTTGGCCTCTTGCGCCACATCCCCGAACCGACCCCAGTAGAAGGTCCAGAAGTTGGTGCGACGGGATATGGCGAAGGCGGGATGAGCGTCCAGAAGATCTCCCACCAGCCCGATGCCCGAACGGTCGGCGCCCGCCACGAACACCGGGCCCGACATGGCCGGGGCGGTCATCAGATCGGGGCAGAATCGGCGGAAACGAACCCGCGTTCCACCATGACCTCGATGATGCGCCTGGCCCCGACCTCGGGTGGCTCGGACACGCTGTCCACCGTCACGTCGGGATTCACGGGCTGATCGAAGGACCGCCCTCGGGCCAGCCCGATTCTCCGCGCCAGCCCGCGAACCGATCTCTTCAGGCGCTTCGTCGGCGCCGGCTTCTTGGGGCGGTCTGCCTTACGGCGATGAGACACTTCGACTGGGACATCGACGAAAACCTCGACGAACGACTGCGGTCCGATCATCGCCCGGATCTCATCTCGGATTTCCCGTTTGGAACTGATGGTGACACATACGGCGATGCCACCGTGCCGAGCCACTTCGCGGGCGACGAACGCCTTGCGGATGAGTTTGCCGCGGCTCGTCCTCTCACAGGGGAGTTTGCGCAACTCCGGCACGACGTCGAGCACCGTCACCGTCCTGCCAGCAGCCTCCAGCATCGGCACCAGAGCGCCGGTGAGAGTGGACTTGCCGGCTCCACCCCGCCCCGTCATCCAGATACACGCACCCGGCAGCGACACGGATCCCATCTGACTCCCTTCGGGCGGGCCGACCCGCTCCCTGGCTTTCCGAGCTGGTTGCGCCCGGGCCCTCAATTGTAGAGGCCCGGTCGGACCACACCAGTCCCCCAACCCGGGTTCCGCCGGCGGAACATGCCGTTAGTATGCCCACGGAGGGTATGTCCGGGCGCGGGAGTGGAGATGGAACTTATGTCGATTCCCCCTTCGATTGGCGCGAGCAAGGGGACAAGGTGAGCGACCGAACCGGTCCGCGTCGAGCCTGGCTTACGTCGGGTAGAGGGGACAGATGAGCCAACGCGAGACCGGTCAAGCGTCACAAGAGGAAGAGCCGCCCGCTCCGGTTGACAGGGCGGCTCATCGCAATGTCCTCGGAATCGCCAAGGGCGGTTCGTTTCTCGCCGCCGGTGACCTGTTCAACTACTTGAGCCGAACCGTCTCGGCCCTGGTCCTGGCCAAGGCTCTCGGCGCCTCGAACTACGGCCTCTACAACCTGGCAGTCAGCGCCTCCTTCGTCTTCTCAGGCGTGGCCGACTTTGGCATGGAGGCAGCCATGGAGCGGTTCATCGCCGTCTATCGCAGACGAGACGATCACCACGGAGTGCGCGGGTCCATCCAGGTGGGGGTCTGGGTGACCCTGGTGTTCTCGCTGTTCTTGACCCTCGTGATGCTCCTCTTCTCGCCCTGGCTGGCCGCCACCCTGTTCCACGAGCCGGACCTGAAGATCCTGTTGCAACTCTTCGCTTTCATCGTCCCGGTTCTGGCCCTGACCAACATCCTCTCGGCGGTGGCGCGGGGTTACAAGCGGATGGACCATTCGGCCTTCGCTTACGATTTCGTGCAGCCTCTGGTCCGGGTGGTGCTGATCGTCATCCTGGCGTTCATCGGGCTCGATGCCATGGCGGCGTCGATCATCTTCGGCATCTCCTATGTGGCGGCGCTGATCGTTCTCATCCGGTTGACCCGGCGGGAAATGCGTTTGAGGACGCCCACCGTCCCGCCACGCCGGGACGTCAAGGACCTGACCACCTTCTCGCTGCCCTTCTGGCTGACGTCCCTCATGACGAAGATCCGGCGCAACCTGCAGGCATTGCTGCTGGGGGCGTTCAACAGCGCCACCAGCGTCGGCATCTTCTCTCTGGTGAGCAGTGCCAACCTCATCGGCCGAATCTCCAACCTGGCCATTTCCACATCGATGCGGCCCGTTCTGGCCGAACTCTTCGACGCCGATGACATGGAGGAGATGGATCGGCTGTACAAGACCACCACCCGCTGGACCCTGACCCTCAATCTTCCGATCTTCCTGGTGATGGTGATCTATCCCGAGCCGATCCTGGCTCTGTTCGGCAAGAGCTTCGTGGCCGGGGCGGCGGCTCTGGTCGTCCTGGCCGGATCGGAGCTGGCCAACGCCATCACCGGGACCTGCGGATCGATCGTGGACATGTCGGGGAAGGGGGTAATGAAGGTGGTGAACAAGGTGGTGCTGATCGGGCTCCTCATCGGTGGCAATCTGCTCCTGATTCCCCCGTTCGGGGTAATGGGCGCGGCGTGGGCGGTTCTGGGAGGAACCGTGGCCATCAACCTGATACGCGTCGTCGAAGTCTGGTGGTTCGCCAGAATCCAGCCCTACGACCTGCGCATCCTCAAGCCCATGCTTGCTGCCGGCATAGCATTTGGCGTCGGTCGATTCCTCGACACCTGGCTGCCCGCCTCCCAAGGACTCGGATATCTCGTCCTGGGAGCGGCGATCGTGGGGATCACCTTCCTGGCCGCCCTCGTCCTGTTCGGACTGCCGGCGGATGAGCGGGCGGTGGTCGGCGGGCTGGTGAGGCGGGTACGCTCCATGGTCCCCAACAAGGGAAACACCGAGTCGTGACTTCCTCGGGCAGATCCGCATGATCATCAGCAAGAAACACGGCTACGTGTTCATCGAGCTCCCCCGCACGGCATCGACCGCGGTCGAAAAGGAGCTGATCGCCTCCTACGACGGCACTCGGATTCTCAAGAAGCACAGCACCTATCAGGACTTCTTGCGCCAGGCATCGACAGAGGAGCGCTCCTTTTTCGCCTTCTCCTCGATCAGGAACCCCATGGACGACGCCGTGAGCCGTTACCTGAAGATCAGGACCGATCACAACAATCGCTATTCGGATCCGATCAGACGCAAGTATCGGGTGGGCAACCGCGGTTCCCGTGCCTACCGGGAGACCGGGTTGTCGGCCCGTGGCACGGTTCCAGAGCGTCGTTCGTTGATCGAGAGGGTCGAAAACCGGCATTACTCCTGGATCACGCGCCACGACGCCGAATTCCCCGCCTACTTCCTCCGCTTCTATCACCTTCCGGTCGACACCTGGGCACGCCTCTCCCACGACCAGCTCGATTTCATCATCAGATTCGAATCGCTGGAAGAGGACTTTGCGAAGGCCCTCCAGATGATCGGCCTAGACAAGATTCGACCCCTCCCGGTCAAGAACCCCACCAGCCAGAAATCGCGCGACTTCATCGACTACTACACGCCCGAAACTCAGGCGCGGGCCCGGCGCGTCTTCGGCCCGTACATGCGCCGCTGGGGTTACGAATTCCCGCCATCGTGGGGATCGGAGACCCCTCCCCTGTGGGCGGAGATCGCCTACCAGGCTCTGGCCGTGCCCAGAACCATCTACTGGCGGTTGTTGCGCTGACAGGCCGGCCGATCCGAGGCGAGGCTGGAAAGCAACCGGCCGCTCGCCTCAGGACCGCCGGGACCGATGCCACTCGACCTGGGCGGCCAGGCCCTCCGCAACCGACACCTTCGGAGCCCATTCCAGAATCGCCCGCGCCAGGTCTGCCGACCCGCCCGTCCTGAACACATCCCCGGGCTGATCGGGGTATCGCTCCAGTTCGATCCGTGACCCGGTGAGCTCCTCGACCGTGGAGATCACCTCTGCCAGGGTCGTGGACCCTCCGCCGGCTATGTTCAGGACCGTCCCGGGTTCGATGGCGGCAGTCGCTGCCTTCACGTTGGCAGCAACCACATCGGCCACGTAGGTGAAATCGCGGATCTGGTCGCCGGCCCCGTAGAGGGGAAAGGGCAGCCCCGTCAGGGCCGCTTCGATGAGACGGTGCATGGCCATGTCGGGGCGCTGACGGGGGCCGAACACCGTGAAGTAGCGGAGCGAGACCGTTTGCATCCCCCAGTTCCTGGCGTAGACGCCGCACAGATGCTCGGCGGCCAGTTTCGTCACGCCGTAGGGGCTCTTAGGGGCGGGGAGATCCTGCTCGGTCGTTGGGTACCGGGTTCGGTCCCCGTACACCGAGGAGCTCGAGGCGAACACGAACCGCTTGATCTCAGCCGACCGCGCCGCCCGAAGGAGGCGATGGGTGAGGCGCACATTGGCGTCGACGTACGAGTCGAACTCGTCCCAGGACGATCGGACCCCCGGCTGGCCGGCCTGATGGAACACGACATCGACCCCCTCCAGCAGCGGGGACAAATCGGCCTGGAGCAGATCAACGACGCGGAGCGGTAGACGGCCGCCATAGGCAGCAGCATTGGACTGCTTCTGCACCGGTTCGTAGTAGGCGTTCAAGGAATCGACTGCCACCACGTCCCAGCCCTGATCGAGAGCTGCTTCCACCAGATGGCTACCTACGAACCCTGCCGCACCCGTCACCAGGCATCTCATTGCTCTCTCCTCACCAGGCCGCGCCAAACGGCCCTGAGAACGTTCACGTCCACCGCCTCCCTCCCCTCGTCCGCGTCCACTACGAACACGGCATCCCCGTCCCATTTCGTTTCCACCACTTCCTGCGCCCGGCGCCTGACGAACTCGGCGTCCTGCTCGGGGCGCCGCATGAGGGCGACCTCGGGAGACACCCGTAGCACGACGGTTACATCGGGCGATCCGAGCCCGGCGTAGAAACGTGTCTCCAGACGAGCCAGCACCCTGGTCGCGAACCCCGGGTATCTCTGTGCCACCCTGGCGTTACGGGGAGTGTCCATGGTGACCAGCTGGGGAAGCGGGAATCGGTCGGTGATGATCAGTCTCCCCCGGGCGGCAGCCTTCCTGATCCGACGTCCCTGGAGCATCCGATCACGAGCCACGAGGACATTGCCGATGATGAACCCGAGACCGGGTCGCCCCTCGGCGAAGTCGTCCCAAGCAGGATGAGCACTTCCCATCGAGTTCTGACCCAACATTGTGAGGGCCTTTCTGACCACCCGGGTGAGCAGAGACCTGGGCGGCTTGCCGAGGTGGGCCTTCTCCACGCGAAACGGTCCACCGAGTCGAGAAGACAGGGCGGCGACCGTGCTCGACTTACCGGAGCCGTCCCCCCCAACGATCGCCACCACCGCCCCGCGGCGGCCGAGCAGCTTGGAGCTGTGATCGGGCCACCATCTGGCCTCGGCTCGCCTCAGCAGGCGCCTACCGACCCGCAGAATCAGATCGACGATTCCACCCCGACGCCCGAACCGGCTCAGGACCCGGGTCACCTCCCGCCCCACCCAGGCTCGCGCCCACAACCCGGCACCGGGATCCAGCCCACGCCGGAGGCGGGTGAGGGATTCCTCCGAGAGCCAGGGCAGTTCACGGGAACGGACCAGCGCCAGCTGACCTGGATCGATACGCCCCTCCAGATAGGCCAGTTCCCTCCTCTCCGACTCCGTCAGCCTCCCCTTTCCCATCACTACGGCGTCGAACGGACAGTGTTTGACCGCCATGCGCAGGACAAAGACGAGATACTCGAACTCCGGGCGGGGAATGGCCAGGATCCCGGCCCGGAAGACGGACGCCAGATAGGCCTCTTCGAGGGGAAGATGGAAGTTCTTCGTCATGTCGTCCCCCACCATCAGCCGGGTATGGGCGTGGACGTGTACGAGGAGGGCGGAATCGGGGTCGAGGCCGTAATAGTCCGAGATGCCCGGGACGCGGCGGGACCGGACCACACGGGCCGGGAGGAACCCGAGCTCTTCGAGCAGCAGCGTGAATCTGTCCTGGTCTCGCCGCGCTACGAGCAGGTCCAGGTCGTTTTGTCCGGATTCCGAGCGGTCGATGGCCTCGTTGCTCTTCCAATGGCAATAGACGATCCCCTCGGCCTCGAGTCGCATCGCCAGGGTCTTGACCAGTGCCAGGGGAGCTCGCTCGGACGATGGGGCCGTCACCTCCGCCTTCGAGTCGGCCGCACCGATACCCGGGACCTGCCCTGACATCAGGCGAAATACCGGTAGAGGAGATCCCCGGCCGATTCGAATGCAGCGTCGGGCACCGCATCGTCGACGAACAGCCTGGTGAGACTGCCCAGCAGATCACGGAACTCATCCACGGTGGCGGGGCTCATGGCAGGCGAACCATCGTCACCGGCTACCAGCGTTTCCACCAGGCCCGATTCGGTGGCGTACTTCTCCTTGTAGCGGATGAGTCCGGGCTGATCCAGGTCGCTGACGCCGAAATCGAGCCACCGATGGGACCGGTCGCCCGCCTCCTCCATCGCCGACCAAACGATGAGATCATTGGGTCGGAGCTCCAGACTGTCGGGGTCTGAGGCGTTGAGCTTGTAGTAGGTGGTGTCGCCCCAGTCCAGAAACATCACGCCGGCCACGGGCCGTCCCTTATGGAACGCCAGCATCAGTCGGCCTCTGTCCTTCTCCACGAATTGGGACCACAGCCGTTGAAAGAACGAGTAGGGCTGGGCCAGTAGGCCGTACTTATGACGGCGCACGCTCATGTGAAGCAAGTAGAAGGACCGCAACTCGTCCTCTCTCTCAGCAGGCCTGACCTCGACGCCCTCTCCGATTGCTCGCCTGATGGCTCGCCGGGCCGATGGATGAATCGCCTCCCACATCGCTTCGGTCGATCGATCCACGTCGATGCGATGCCAGGCAGCTGTGCCGGTGGTGTGGAAACTCTGGTCCTCACGCACCCAGGGCGAGGTGCGGCAGCGCACCGTGAAAGGGATCTCCTCGGACAGCAGGGAGGCCCGGAGGCTGTCCCAGTGCGAGATATCCGACACCAGGGGATCGCAGAAGTCCGAGAATGGCAGCGTCTTGCGGTGCCTGGCGTCGAGGCTACCCAGTTCGGCAAACACCACTCCCCCGGCGGGCCGTCCGCCTTCCATCACCAGACGAGCTCTCAGCTCGAAACCGTAGGTGTCGACGAGGACACTCAACCAATCCGGGCTGTGGAATACGTCGCTGTCCGGTGAGCCTTCGACGAGCGCGGACCAGCGAGGATCGACGATCGGATCGACATCGATGATGGAACTCGTCAAATCTGAAACCTCCCCGAATCCCGCCCGGTTGAGCCTTCAGCTTCCCTGGCCGCTGAATGCCTCGGGCAGACTAGAGGAACCGGGTGGGGCGTCAATGCTTCTCTCGACCCGGTCCGGCCAGAGAGGACACCAGAGAGACGTAGTCCAGCGCGGTCTTCTCCCAGGAATGCTCCAGGTTGAACCGATCGGCCTCCCCGGCCAGCCGGCTTCGCTCTTCGGGATGGTTGGCGAGAAACAAGAGGCGATCGGCCAGATCGTCTGCATTCCCCGGAGCGAAGAAACAGACCATGGAGTCGTCGAAGTACTCGGTCACGCCGGAGGTGCGGGACGCCACGACCGGCGTACCCATGGCTACGTACTCCAACAGCTTCGTGGGAAGGATGCCCTCGGTGAACACGTTGGAGCGGTTGGGGACCACTCCAACGTCGGCCCGGGAGATGATGGGAGGCAACTCCTCGGCGGAGATCATCGTCGGCGAGATTCTGACGACATCTTCCAGGCGGAATTCAGCCACGAGATCCACGAGACGGGCCCGCTGCTCACCTTCGCCCAGCAGGTCGACCCGCAGGCCCTGGACGCGACCCACCAACCTCCGGGCTGCCTCAACCAACAGATCCACCCCGTATCGCTCGGTGAAGGTCCCGTGATAGATGACGGTGAAGCCGTCGTCGTGTTCGTAGCGTGTGGAGCGCACGAAGACCGCCGGGTCGGCCAGATTCATGACTACGGCCGACTTCTCTTTCGGGACGCCGCGATCGGCCAATGTCTGGCGCCACCTGTCGGTTACGGTGATTACGAGGTCGGCAAAGGCGCATGAGACCCGCTCTTGCAGGCGCACCACCCGCACCATCGATCCCGTCATCGACGAACCGACCCGGGCCGCATAGAACTCGGGCATGAGGTCGTGCAGATCGAGGATCACCTTGGCCCCCATCATCTTGGGTATGACGGCGGCGAACACGAGGGCATCCGGAAGGTTGTGAACCTGGACGACATCGAATCTCCGTCGAAGATGTCGCCACCCGACGAAAAGCCCGGCCAGTATCAGGAATGCCAGGTACTCGAGCAGCTGGGCCCACATCGTGCTGCCACGATGTCTCCGGACGGGCATTCTGTGGACTCGTACTCGGTCCACGACCTCAGTGAAGGCCTCCGCCTCTTCCCGCAAACAGATCACCTCGACCTGGAAGCCTGCGTCGACCAGGGCTCCGGCCTCTCGTTGGACGCGGGTCTCTCCCAATGGGTACTGGGAGTGGACGATCATGCAATGCCGGGGTGCCCGCTCACCAGCAGATGCCAACGTAGCCCTCTCTGCCCTCCACCTCCGGCACCCCCACCAGGTCGACGATCGGGTAGTCCGCGTCCAGGTCGACGAGGGCGGAGACGAATTCCGGAGAACGATGGGCGACCACGACCACCTCCGCCCCATCGATCACCTTCTCCAATGAATCGGACATGATGGAGGCGATGTGGGGGATCTCTCGTTCGATGTAGTCGCGGTTGGCTCCTTGCAGCTCGGCCAAGCTCACATTGGCGTCGTAGACCGTCACCGGATACCCCTTGCCGATCAGCCTCTCGACCAGTTCGACCACCGGGCTCTCTCGCAGGTCGTCCGTTCCAGGCTTGAAGCTGAGACCCAGCACCGCCACCCGCCGGCGTCCCGACCGGGTGACCAGGTCGAAGGCACGCTCTATCTGATGACGATTACTGGGGAGGATGGACTCGAGCACGGAGGCGGCAACGTCGAGGCGCCGGGCATGATGGTCCAGTGCCCGCAGGTCTTTGGGAAGACATGAGCCCCCAAAGGCGTAGCCGGGCTTCAAATAGGTGGGGGAGATGTTCAGCTTGGTGTCCCGGCAGAATATCTCCATCACATCTCGCCCGTCGAAGCCCTGGACTGCGCACATGTTCCCGATTTCGTTGGCGAAGGCGATCTTGAGTCCGTGGAAAGCGTTGCAGGCGTACTTGACCATTTCCGCCGTCTTGATCGACACCACAAACGTTTCGGCGGCCAGGTGGGCGTACAGGGCGGACACAGCCTCGGCCGAGGCGGTATCCCCGGCTCCGATGATCGTGAATGGTGGATCCTGGTAGTCGGCCAGAGAGCTGCCCTCTCGCAGGAACTCGGGATTGAACACGACACCGAAGTCTGAACCCGCCCGGAGCCTCGACGAAGCCTCCAGGACCGGTATGACCTCTTCTTCGACACTGCCCGGCAGCATCGTGGAGCGGACTACGACCGTGTGCCGGATCGGACCCCCATCCACGAGGTTGGCCCCTATGTCGGCCGCCGCCCGCCGCACGTAGGACAGATCGAGGCTGCCATTGGACCGGCTCGGTGTTCCGACGCAGATGACGGAGAGCGAAGCCCCGTCCATTGCCTGGCCGGCGTCCACCGTGGCCTCCAGACTGCCACGGTCTCGACATGAGGCGATCAGGTCGCCCAGCCCCGGCTCTATGACCGGACTGGACCCGTCGTTGATCATCTGAACCTTGAGTGGATTGCGGTCCACCCCAACCACGTGGTGTCCACGACCGGCCAGCACGGCTGCCGTGACCGATCCCACATAACCCAGCCCAAAGACGGCGATCCGCCCCATTTGAATCAAGACTCCCTTCTGCTCCCTGGCCTCAGGTTATCCAATCGCTCCCTCGCCTCGACCCACTCGGCTTCCTGATGCTCGCCCAGGAGCCGTATCTCCTGGGTGTAGTGGTCGTGTTTTCCCAGGATGCGCTCGACTCCGGTGGCGATATCTTCCGCGGTCGGGGCGACGTGCACCGTGCCCAGGTGGAAGTAATCCCTGAGAAGGGGCCAATCCGAAGTGATTATCGGCCTGCCGAGCGACAATGCCTCACAGGCACCTCGCTGCATCGTGTTGTCCCGAGTGGTGAGACACATCACCGCGTCGCAGGTATTCATCAGCGCGTAATAGTCCTCGTCGGCCAGGAAGCCGGTCAATGCCAGGTTGGGAGGCAGATCCTCGAGCATCGACGGATCGGCCCGGTCCGGTGATCCGGTCATGTGAAAGTGCACGTCGGGCACCATCCTCGCTGCTTCCTTGATTGCCGCAAGGGGCTCGTCGGCCGCAAAGGAACTGACCACCATGATGTTGGAGCCACCCGGGACCTGGGGGGGGTCGCCGAGTTGAAAGGAGGTGGGAATGTCTCTCACGACCAATGCAGTGCCGCCGTCCCGCTCGATCGCCTCGGCGAAACTGTGGTTGGTGACGATGGTGGCGGCAGCCGCACGGGACATCCACCGATACAGGAAGCGGGGACGAGTCCAGCGGGGGGAGAGCATGGCATCGCTGTGGGCATCCACAACGAACGAAGCCCCCGAGATCCGGCAGTAGACGGCGACGATGAGGGGAGCCAAGCTGGGAGGGCTCTGGACGAACACCATGTCCGGCCTCCTCCTCCACAGGATGAGGAGGGTGGCGAAGAGCTGATAGGCGTACTTGAAGGGTGCCACCCAGGCACCGCGCCGACGGGTGGAGAAGACGAATTCGATCGGGATCCCGAGCGTACGGGCGAAGACCCGGCTCCGGGGTCCATGGCTTGGCGGACCCCATACCAGGAACAGTTCTCTCGGGCCGGAACGACTCACGTGAGTACTTCGGCATGGAACGCGGCCGCATTGACCCCTGCGTCGAAGCGGCGCTCCACGACCTCCCTACCGGCTCGACCGAGCGATCTGGCCAGCTCCGGGTCCTTCAGGAGCCGCCCCAGAGCCGACGCCAGCGCGAAGGAGTCCCCGGGCGGAACCAGGAAGCCGGTGACCCCGTCCTCGACGGCCTCGGGAATTCCTGAATGATGGGTCGACACGACGGGAAGCTCCATGGCCATGGCCTCCAGGATGACGTTGGGAATGCCGTCCCGATCCCCGTCCCCGGCCATGACCGATGCCAGGGCGAACACCCCTGCCCCATCCAGCAGCTCGACCACCTCGGCATGATCCAGAGCCCCCCGCAAAGACACCACGTGCTCCAGGCCAAAGCGGGCGATCTCATCGGTGAGAGCCTCACGCAGGGGCCCCTCGCCCACGATGTCGCACCTGAAGTCGAACCCGAGGTCCCGCAGTCGTCGACAGGCCGCGATCAGATACGTGAATCCCTTCTTCTCCTTGAGCTGACCGACCGAAACGATCCTCGAGACATCGCGATCGGCACGGTGCGGCCGGTACATGTCCAACTCCAGCCCATGGCGGATAACCCGGATGCCGTTCCGTCCCGTCACCCGGGACAGATGAACGGCGTTGTAGCTCGTACAGGTAACCAAAGGGCGGGCCAGTCTCACCTTCTCGGCCAGAAGCACCGGCGACACGTAGATGTCATTGGCGTGGGCAGTAGCAGAGAAGGGAACGTCTGTCAGGGCAGAAACCACCATCGCCACCGTGGTGGCTCGATCCACGAAGTGGGCGTGGAGGTGGCGTGGTCTCCAATCCCTGACCAGACCGGCCACGTGCACGCCCAGGACCGCATGGGCAAGCGTCTTGAACCTCGATCGAAGGGTTGGGTGATCGCCCGCCATCAACCGCACGAACAGGACGAGCATCTTCACTGGCCGGCGGAAGGCGAAGCCCAGCAGATGGCCGAGCAGGGCAAGAGGTCGGACAGGAAAGACATAGGTCACTTGCTCCATCAAAGACCGCTGTGTCGACGACAACGCCGAGCCCGGGCGGCGAATGGAGACAACCCGGACCGCCACGCCGGCTTGGCGGAGTGAACGGATCTCTCGATCGATGAATGTAGTGGTCAACAGTGGATACGTCCCGATGATGTAGACGAGGTCGACCCCGCCCGTCGTCGAACCTCTCACCTTCCAAGGGCCCGATGCAGAAAGGCAGCCATCTGACCCCGGGTAACCACATCACCCGGACAGAACAAAGTATTGGCAGGCGGATTACAGCCCCTGGTCACCCCCACCGAGGCCAACCACTCGATATCCCCCTCGAACACCGACGCCCCAACATCGGCGAAAGAAACCACCGAAGAAGGAACCAAGACACCGCCCAGGGCCCGATGCAGAAAGGCAGCCATCTGACCCCGGGTAACCACATCACCCGGACAGAACAAAGTATTGGCAGGCGGATTACAGCCCCTGGTCACCCCCACCGAGGCCAACCACTCGATATCCCCCTCGAACACCGACGCCACCAACATCGGCGAAAGAAACCGCCGAAGAAGGAACCAAGACACCGCCCAGGGCCCGATGCAGAAAGGCAGCCATCTGACCCCGGGTAACCACATCACCCGGACAGAACAAAGTATTGGCAGGCGGATTACAGCCCCTGGTCACCCCCACCGAGGCCAACCACTCGATATCCCCCTCGAACACCGACGCCACCAACATCGGCGAAAGACCCCTTGGCTCCCGGGTCGAAGGCACCCAGGCTGGGGCTGGGGCCGCGCAGTCGCCCCATGATGTCGACATCGGGCGCAAATACGGGATCGCCCGCGTTCGCCGCCGGACTGGACTGAGCCGGAGCCCCATATGCGGCCACCAAGCGGGCGAAGGCGACCGGGATCGACGACGAGCCGTCGGCGAACCCTGCACCGGTCCACCTCGGGAGAGGACTGGTCCGGTCGACCAGCTTGGGATCCGCGAAAACGGCGTGAGGATCGTCACCCGGGCTGGCCACATCTCCACCCGGCACCGGCGCCCCACCGTTCCAGTACAGGTTCCTGTCGAGGACCAATCCGGACACCGAGTCGGGGTCTCCGCCCGAGAAATCCAGCGAATCCGTCTCTCCCGGCCCCGCCCCCATCGTCCCGGTCGGATCCGACCAAATGTTGTTGACGAACGTCAACTGTTCGTTCTTCGGATTCTCTCCCTTTACGTTGACACGCAGGGCATATACCGACGAGGGCAGGTCACCCACGACCGTGTTGTTGACGAATCGCACCTCCCGCGCACCCGCCACGGACAGGATGGTTCCCACCTCGTGCGGCGAGTTACCCACCATGAGATTGTTCTCGATGTCGACGCCGATGGCCTCGTAGTAAGGCTTGCCGTCGTTGCCCACCGCAATGAAGGCCTCCTTGCCTCCTTGCCAGTTGGCGAAAACATTGCGACGAACGGTCACGTTTCGGCTCCCTAACAGGCCGTCGACGGCACCGTTGCTGTCTTTGATCACGATGAAGTGTTTGGCATCGCCCTGCAGCGGACGCCCGCTACCTGCGTAGTCGTTGAAGAAGATGTTTCGCTCGATAACGACATCGTCGACGCTGTTTATGTCTAGATGTTGCTCGGAGGGACCCTGGTTGTAGAAGACATTTCCTTCTACTCGAACGTGCCGGGAGCCGTTGTGGACCTTGAGAAGATCATTGTCGAATGAATCATGAATGACGTTGTCGCTTATCACGATCGATTCCGAGAAAGCTTCCTTGGTTGCATCGACGATCACCACGTAGCCCTGAGAACCCGGCCCGTGGTGGTGGATTTCCAACCCCGACACTGTGACGTTTCTGGCGCCATCGATATGTAGGACCGTCTCATCGGCCGTGAGGATCGCTTTGTGTGGGTGCTCTGCCCGGATCAAGACCGGTTCGGAGAACCTGCGCTCGATCTGTTGGGCGCCCTGGTATTCGCCATCCCTGAGCGTCAAGGTGCAACCGGCGTCGGGCATGAGCCGGGTGGCATGATCGAGAGTCTTCCAGGGATGATCGATGGAGCCCGTGCCTGAGTCCGAACCCCCCGGGGCGAGCCAGTACTGACATCCGCTCGATAGGGTGACGGCCCCCGGGGCAGGCAGAGCTGTGACCAGAACCACTGTTATGACCGCCGCAAGAATCGTGACCCACCGGCCTGCGCGGGCCGTGGTCGATCGGGGTTCTTGAGAGGTGCGGACCGGGAATCGCAAGTGCTCACTCCGCGAGATCTGGGAGGCGGGGCGCCAGTCTATTCCAGACTGTGCACTTTCCTGCACCCTGTATCCTCGGTGAGACCAGATGCGATCGGTCTATACGGGAACTCTGAGCGATGTCACGGAGAGTGGGGACGATCTTCCCATCTCGATAGTGCTCGACGATGCGTGGCTGGACATCATCTCCAGCGACCGCTCCCTGGGCCGTTGGCCCCTGGACCAGGTCCGCGCCGAAAGGAGACTCGCCAACCGTTTCACCCTGACGGTGGCGGGCGAGGAATGGGACTTCGCCTGCGACGCACCGGCCGACTTCGCCATCGAGGGGATCGAGCACATCGCCAATTACCGCCCCACACGCCGGCCCGGATGGATAGAGCGGCTCCGAGACCAGACCGGCACTCTGGGACGGTGGGCGCTCACGTCGGCCATCGTCGTATTCGGTTTCGGAGTCGGCCTGGTAATGGGCCGTTATCACCTCGACGGGGAGAACCTTTACACCGGCGGTGCCCTGGCGGGCCTCCTGGCGCTCAGCCTGATCCTGACTCGCATCACGGCCCACCAGCCGGGGGCCGATTCGGCGCCCCCGGCGACCGACTGGCGGACCCAACATCACCGTTCCCCTCTCAGGGTCGACCAGGTGATAGCTCCGAGGTCTCCCGCCCAGCGCGCCCGACGTCGAGATGCGACCCCTGATGAGGAGGCCGGAAAACCGCCTGATCACGATCGAAGCTTCGAGCCCGCCACCCCGAGCCTGCCGGCACCGACCGGGTCGGGACCAGAGGCAGGACTCGAGCCGGAGACTACGGCGCATCAGGAACACGGAGAGGGTGGGCCCGACGAGGGCCCGGTCCCGGAACGAATCTGGGAAGCGGCGGTCGAGACCGACGGCAGCGCCGAGCCGGCGGCCAGTCAGGCAACCTCCCAAGATGAGGAGCGCCGAGAGGAGGAGCCCCGAGAGGAGGAGCTTCAAGGGGAGGAGCCCCAAGAGGAGGAGCCCCAAGAGGAGGAGCTTCAAGGGGAGGAGCCCCAAGAGGAAAAGCCCCAAGAGGAGGAGCCAGAAAGGGAGGAGTGGGTCATATCGATTGAACTCGACGACCTCTCCGAGGATGATCTCGACCTGGCCACGATCAACGGCATTGGACCGGTGTTCGCCGAACTGCTCAACGATCTAGGGGTTGACGACGTCAGGTCCTTGGCCCTTCTCGACGAAGATGGCATCGCCAGGATCGTGGAGGAACTGGGAAGGTTCGGAAAGCGACTCTACACGGCCGACTGGGTCGGACAAGCACGGCGTCGCCTGGGTCTCTCGGACGTCGGCGAAGGCAGCTCAGCCGCACAGACGAGCTTCAGGGACGGTGCGGCCCCGTGATTCGGCCACCGCCTCGGCCATGAGCCACATCGATATCCGTGCCACGCCGATTGGCAGATCGATCACATAGGCCCGAATCCGTTCCGCCGGCGATAGGTTCAGCGGATCGAGTTCATATCCATGGCGACGCATCCACGGCCCACACACCGTTTGTATGAACGCGACAGTCTGCTCATCGAGTACGTTGCGGTATCTTCCCACCGAACGCGTGGTGATCACCCCCGGCTCAATCGGCTCGAAGGAACTGTTTCCGCCCTGAGCGGTGCGATCGTCACCACCCCCCATTTCGAGCATGGCGGGGTGGTACTCGACACCGACGAATTCGCAGACGTCCCGTACCACCCGTTCAGGATCCGCTACAAGATCCTCGTAACGGATGATCCGAAACGACTGCGGCCGCCTCTTCGCATGATCCTCTGCCGCCCGGGTCGAGCGGATCCACCGGCCGATGACGGACGCATGGCGATCGCTCCCCTTCCCCTCACGGCCGATCACTGAGATGTAACGGTCGCGGGGATCTCGCATGAGGTAGACGATCCTGGCATGAGGCCACTCCTCGAAGACACGATCCGCACAGAGCTCGGTATGGAGAGACTTGTCTCCCCATCTGGCTCGCCCGGATCGCTCGGCTTGCTGCTGGAACAGTATCTCGAACAAGCGTCCGTAGCTTCGCTCGCCTTTCTCGAACTCGGCCCGCGCCATCACCGGGTCGATCGACAAGACCGAGAGGCGCTCGTAGCGCATCATCGTCTCCAGGCAAGCGTCGAGGTTGGCCGGTTGGCTCAGGTCGCCGTACTTGTTGTCGAACCAGCGCCAAAGGTTGGTTCGCCGGACCATCATGATCTCGGGATGACTGGCCAGGATCGTGTAAAGGAGGGTGGTGCCACTCCGATCCGGCCCCGTCACCAGAATGGGGGCGTTCATCGATCGACCTCGCTCATCAACTCGCCGTACAACTCCTCATAACGCGATGCCACCTGCTGGATCGTGTAGTGCGCCTCGACCACGGCCCGGGCCCTGCGTCCCAGGTCCTCTCGGGCAGCCGGGTCATCTGCCAGCTCGACCAAGATCCTGGCCAGATCATCGGGATCGCCGACGGCAAACAGCCTCCCACTGACGCCGTCCTCGATCAGGGACCTATTGGCCTCTATGTCAGAAGCGACCACGGGAACGCCGCTTGCCATGGCCTCCAACAGCACGTTGGACAGGCCCTCGGCGTATGAGGGAAGGACCAGGAGATCCGCCCGGGCCAGCTGCCGACGGGGGTCGTCGACCGTGCCCAGGAATTCCACCTCCGCACCCACACCCAGGTCGGCCGCCAGCTTTTCCAGCCGGCCCCGCTCCGGCCCATCCCCAGCCAGAACCAGCCTCAACGAGTCTTGACGGATCGACATCGCCCGCTTCAGTGCCTCGAGCAGGACGTCCAGACCCTTCTGGGGATGCAGGCGGCCAAGGAACAGGATCTGAAAGCCCTCGCCGGGGGCACTCTGGCTGTTGTCGGAGACCACCACCCCGTTGGGGATCCTCACCAGCCTGGCTGGTTCGACACCCGCCTTTTCCAGCTCGGTGGTGATCAACTCATTCAGCACCACCAATCGATCGCAGGAGAGTGCGGTCGGGAGCATCAGGCGGGTGAGAGGCAGATGCTGACCCGACTTCATCTTTTCGATGTCGCTGGCCATCCCACTGTTGGCCAGTTTGACGATCACCGGCTTTCCCAATCGCCGGCCGAGGGCCGAGGCGACGAAGGCGTGATAGCTGAGACCGTGCACGTGGATGATGTCGTAGTGGCTCCGTTGAGAATACAAATAGCGGGCCAGGGACAGCATGTAGATGACGCCGCCGAGTCTGCGAAGTCCACGAATCCCGAACCCTTCCCACAGGGTGCTGTGGCGAATGACCGGGACGCCCTCGATGACCTCACGGCGACTGGTGCCTGGAAACCACCTACCGGTGACGATTCGTACATCGATTCCTCGACGGGACAAGGCCACGGCCAGCGCCAGAGCCTGACGCTCCATCCCTCCCACCCACGGATGGAACAGCCTCACCACCATGAGGACCCTGGGTGGCCGAATGTTCCTCACCCTACGTCGACCCCACCATGTCGAATTCGCTCGGCTTCCCGGAGGCGCCGGGCCACCGCCTCCAGACGATGATCTCCTCCGTGCCTGTCGAAGGCCTCCCAAGACTGGATGGCTCCGATGAGCCGGTACCACTCCCAGACCTGGGGAAGTAGGTCCCATTCTGTCTCGTCGATCCCACCGCTCGAGCGGAGTCCGGTCAGGAAGCCGGGTCGAAACTGAGACCGGATCCGCGACAGGGCGGCCACCATATCGACCACCCTGATGTCGTAACGAGCCAACTCGAAGTCGTGGAGTACGGCGGAACCCGACCGTTTGAAGAGGATGTTGTGCAGTCCGTAGTCACCGTGTACGACGCTGCGGGGCAGAGGGGCCTGCCTGACCAGAGGCTCCAGCCTTCTCAACCTGTCCTCGGCCTGATCCATCCGGCCCGCGAGCTCGGCATCGCCGGCGTGATCGGAAGTGCGGATCCTCTCCAGGACACTCGCGTGCCAGTTGAGGTCCCGCACTGGTCCACCCGTGGCCGGATCCTCTCCCAAGTGATGACGGCCCTCCGGACGAAACGACCCAAGCGCCCTGTGAAACTCGGCCAGCAGAGCTCCTGCCTCCTCCTGGATCCGCTCGATGGTGCGGTGATGCATGTAGTAGCCGGTGAAGCTCCGCCCGGACTCGAAACTCAACACGGCGTAGTGCCTTCCCTCCACTTCCAACAGGGTGGTGTCTCCTCTACTTCTCAACAAACGCGGCGCCGGGAAGTCCCTTCTCTCCAGCTCCTCGAGGATGGAGTGCTCGCAGCGAATGCTCTCCCGAGGCCAGCGGGATGGGTACCCGCGGATGACGACACGCTCACCCCCAACCCATACGACCACCACCCGGTTCCGCCACCCGTTGGCAACATTGCGTACCTTCTCGACCGATCCCAGATCGAGGGTCTCGACGATCCTGGCGACCTGGGCGCCCGCCATGGCGGGCGGACGCGTCCAGGCCCGTGCCCTCTCCGCAATCAAGCCGGGCTTCGGGACTCGCCAGATCCGGGGCGGGATACTCACGTGACAACACCCGCCGTCTTCAGTGCACCCAAGAGCCTCTGTGGCAACCGGTCAGGATCGTCGGGACCAGAGTTGTCGACGGTCACCAATCGAACTCCCCGGTTCTCGAGCTGGTCGGCCACCATGACCAGCGCATCTGCAGCACTGTTCAGGAAGCTCTCCAGGCCTTCCTCGTCACCATCGAAACGATCCCATACTCCCCGGTCCCGTATCCTGGCTAGACAGACACCCACTGGGGCCATCACACGAATCACCAGCGAGGGCGCCGGAACCACCGCCACGTATCGTGCCACGGTGCGCGGATCCGCCGTTTCGACGCTGGAGGTGAACAGTTGAACCACGCGGTGGCAAAAGCCCTCGTCTATGACCACGACTTCGCCGGTTTTCCTGCGTGACAAGAGCATGGCCCTTTCGCCCGCCATCCGAACCAGCCAATGGGTGGGGCGCCGCGGTGCGGCCTGGGCGGCGGCCGGTCGCAAGATCTGGGACGACAGGAGGATCCTCACCAGGCCGGGCCTGGCCAACAAGACCGAAATTCCCCTCAGCCAACGCTCGAAGGCGAAGATGCGCCAGTTCAGAATCTCTCCCGGGCGGCCCGACGCGAGGCGGGCGGCCAGGGCACCCAGACCCGACCGGGCCGCTACCTCCGGCGTCGACTCCGGTGAGCAAAGCACCGCCACCCCCAGCTCGGACAGAGCAACCTGCAGAGCCCGGGCCACGGTGGACTTCCCCGCCCCCGGGGTTCCCATCAACTCCACCACTATGGGTTCATCGGTCATGGCGAGCGGTAACGGTCCAGAAACGAGAAGTCGGCCGTAGTCTCTGCCATCACCGTCCGGGCCGCCTCGGGCCAGTCCACCCTGTCCGACTCCCCCGGCCGGTCCGCATTCACCAGGGCTGCGCACGCCCTCAGATAGTCCGGGTCGGCTTGCACACCCAGGAAACTGGCGACAGATTCCAAGGTCGGAACGGTTCGGGCCACGAGATCCTCGTAATAGACCGTGGTCAGTCTCGGCTTCAGGAGTGCCCTCAGCATCTCGAGCCGCTCGCACTGCGACCTGTGGTCGTGGGCCGCGTCCACGGGATCGCGCCCGCTCCTCAAGACCATCGCTGCCACCGAGTCCGCCGGAGCCCGCACCATCTGGACGAACATCACCCGTCTCGGGGCCATTCGCTCGTCGAGTAGGGCGATGCTGGCGGGCGATTCTCCAAGAATCCGCGTGGTCGGCCCCGCCCTGGACACACCTACCACGTGAGGCCGGCCCACACGACCCTGGTCCGATCCCGCGATGGCGAGTGAGTAGCCACCATCGAGCCGTCGGGCTGTCACCCGGCCCTTCATCGCCTCCCGTCGGGACGACCGAGCCAGGACCCCGATAACCTCGTCGGCCGTGAAACCGGCTTCGACCAGGTCCATGACATCCACTTCGTCACCGAACACCACATCAGGGTGGGCATCGAGCATTGCTCCCAGCAAGCTGCCTCCGCTCTTGGTATGGCCCAGCAGGACACACAGCGTTCCTACCGCCGTGAACCTGCCCGGATCGGCACTGTTGGCGGCCCGGGCCCGCCGCCGGCGTCGCCAGCGATCGACCGAGGCTACCGGCTCGCTCCGCCGCAATCGGCGCATAGGCTCGCTCTTCAACACCTTCCGGGCCGGCTTCGAGTTGAGGAGCGCCACCCAGGCCCGCTCCCTGGCGGACGTCATGACTCCGCTGACATGGAGGACGGTTTCCGTGCCTTGTCCACCCCGCTGAAGGCATTGCCGATCAGTGCCAGACTCAACCACCAGACAGCAAGGCCGACGCTGACCACCATGTTCGAGAACGAGCTGACGATGACGTGGCCGAGGATGACGAACCACAGGATGACCACCAGCTTCCTCCCGTACAGCCCGTTCCCCCGAAGGCGCGACAAGCCCTTGGGCGTCTTGGCCAGCCAGTAAAGGGCGGCCCCGAGGTAGGCGATCAGACCGACCAGTCCCTGCTCGGCGAGAATGGTAAGGAACAAATTGTGTGATGAGTGATCCTTGGTGGGAACGAACAGGTCTCCCACCCGCGACTGGAACAACGTGTCGTAGCGGTCGAAGTTGCCATATCCCCAACCGGTGACCGGCTTCTCCTCGAACATCCTCACCGAGGCGATCATCACCGGTAGACGACTGAGGGCGGTCGTCTCGGAGGCCGGAGAGTAGACCCTCTCCCTCAGATAGCTGGAGAGCCATCCAGAGCTGCCGATGGCGAGAAAGGCGACCACGGCCACCACCCCCGCCACCAGGATCACCCGGGCCGCATTCCGGTAGGCGAAGAAGACCCCTACCAATACCACGATGGCCGCCAGCCAACTCGCCCGGGAGAAGGTGGCGAAGGCCATCACCACTCCCAGGGTGAAGCCGGGCAGTCCCCAACGCCGAAGACTTCCCGACAACTGACGCGACAGGTGCAGTACCAGGGCGCCGGCCCACAGGGCCACGATGCCGAAGACGTTGGCCTGGTCGAGCGACCCGGTAGTGCGTTCACCTACCCGGCCCAGCAGGCGATCCGGGAGAACCCCGGGGGCAAACCATTGAGCCAACCCGATCAACGCCTGCGAGACGAGCACAAACATCAGAATGTAGGTGAACTTGCGCAACTCGGCACGCTTGGGGGGGACAAGGCGAACGAGCAGGTAGAGGATCATGGGGACCCCTGCCCGGTCATACAGGTGCCTCAACTCGGCGCCTACGTCGTTGGAGAGGTACAGGATCGAAAGTGCCGTGACGACCAGGTATGCCGCCATCAGCAACTCCGCCACGCCCAGCCTGGGCAGGCGGCGATCAGAGGCCCTGGCCATGCTGGAGGCGACCACGACCACCAGGGTGGCCAGTGGCGCCAACCTGTGCACCAGCCAGTAGGCCAACTTCAGGCTTCCCCCGTCTTCCAGTCCGGACATGAACGGGAGCACCAGCATCCACACACCCACGGTGATCAGTGGATAGCGATGAACGACCAGAAACACCGGAACAACCAGCAACACCGCAGCCAACTCGAACCACATTCCACGGCTGACGGCGATGGCCGATACGATCGATCCCACCACCGCTACCAGCAGCCACAGGAGTCGACCAGGCCAGCGCCTGATCCAGGGCAGCTGCGGGGCAAGCTCGGCGGTCACGTTCCTGTCTCCGAACGAACGAACCTATGGCTGGGAATCCGGCGTCCGACGCGATCCAGGACCCGATCCCTCACCTCCCACAGGTACATCCTGGCGCCCTCCAGGGGGACCACCACCATCGTGAACCACAACCCGGCCAGCCGATTCTGCGAGGGCCGATCCGGCTCGTATCCCAGTCGCTGCATGGGACCGGAGACGGCGCGTTCGATGTAACGAACCTGTCCCTCACTCAAGACATCCCTAAATCGGCCTATCGAATCGGTGGTTATCGCTCCGGCCCGACGCCGTCCATACGAGCTGTTGCCCGTTTCGTCGAAATCGTCGGCACCCTGCATTGACAGCATCTCCGCGGTGTAGTCGACCCCGATGAACCCACACACAGTCTTCAAATGCCCTTCGGGGTCGGAAACCAGATCTTCATACCGAACCAGAAGATAGGAATCCGGCCAACGCACGGTGTTCTTCTCCGCCCGACGGACCGAGAACCGCCATTGCGCCACTCCCACACCGGCGC
Source organism: uncultured Acidimicrobiia bacterium (assembly GCA_963744905.1). Taxonomy (GTDB): domain Bacteria; phylum Actinomycetota; class Acidimicrobiia; order Spongiisociales; family ZC4RG35; genus DATFFO01. Next base: position 264,565 of record CAVUUV010000002.1, read on the forward strand.
CGCCTCGCCGGCGCTCCCACCGCTTCTGCACCGACGCGTAGCGATCGCGGGGATCACGAATCATGTGAATGATCCGTGCCCCCGGGTAGGCTGCCAGGATCTGCTGGGCGTGGCGCTCCGTCATGAGCGACTTGTCTCCCCACCGGGGCTTTCCCACTCGATCGGCGAATTGGCGTTCCAACAGTTCGAACAGCCGGGGATAGCTAGAAGGCCCCGATCGGAAATCTCGTCGCAGACGATCCCAGTCGATGTTCAACTTCACCAGGCGCTTGTAGCGGGACATCACATCGAGGCATCTATCCAGATTGCGATCATGGGAAAGATCGCCGTAGCGCCGGTAGAAGTACCTCCACAGGTTGGTCCGTCTGGTCATGGCGATCTCGGGATGAGATGAGAGCAGCGCATACATCAAGCTGGTTCCGGTACGCTCCAATCCGGCCACGAAGACTGGACCGGCCGGCCGCGTGGTTGACGTGCTTTCGGTCATCGTGCTTGCGCAAACCGCACGCGGGTACGGAACACCGTTCGGTCGACCAATCCCGAGAGAAACGGCGGCGGGCCGGCCGCCGCCGCGGCATAGCCCAGATCTCTCATCTCTTCTGCAACCAGATCCTCCAGGACCGGAACGAACCACGCCGGCGGTGGCGACTCCTTGGAATCAGGGGCGATCTCCGGCGACCGTCCACCGGGTTGCGTTTCGAATCCGAGGATGTCGACCACTCGGTCCAACACACCCGATGGATCATGGGTCAGCTGCTCCCAAGGCAAGACCCAATACCGGTCTCCGAAGCGATCCTGATTGACGATCGCCAAACGAGCCGACTGAGCCCAGGTGGCCAGATCCCATCCCCGTCGACCAATCCGCCCGGCGCGGCGGGAGAATCCCAGCAAATGACGGGGATCGCGTATGAGATGCACCATACGGGCGTGGGGCAGGTCCGTCAGGAGCGAGGCGGCCAGGCGCTCCAAACCACGCAGCTGAACCACCTTCGCCCGCACCGCATCGACTTCCTGAATGGCGGCGAACAACGACCCGTACGACAGCGGAGTGCCGGCGTTATCCAGATCCTCCGCTATGCGGAGGACATCGGCCGACGTCGACCCCACCGACCCGTCCTTACCCAAAGCGACGGCGCAGAGTGCCAGGTTGGACGGATGGACAAGATCTCCATAGCGTCCGTAATGGCGGGTCCAGAAGTACGCCTTCCGGATCACCTCGATTCCCGGTGTGCCCGCCAGCAGCCGCCCCAGTTCGGTCTTGCCCGAATGAGCCATGCCCGTGACGAACAGCGGACCGGCCTGCCCTAGATGCCCGAGATGATCGCCCGACCTGCTCTCGGGAATCATGCCGCAGGCTCCACGATCATTCGCCGGCCTGGCTTCCTTCCCACCAGGCCGGGAAGATGCTGTTGAAGAGACTCGGCAACCCTCCACGCCACCATCCGCGCCGTTTGATCCGGCCAGACCCCGAAGATGAACCGCACCCACTGACCGGCACTGAACTGGATGGGGTCCCTCCGGTAGCCGCGCTCGGCCATACCACGGCCGGCATGAAGGTCGATGAAGGCGCGCTCGAACCCATCGATCCGGTCCCGATGGAGCCCGATGTAGGAATCAGACAACAATTCGTCGCCGCCGTCTGATGAGAGGAGCCGATCGCGGTGGCGTGGCGCGCCTCGCATTTCGAGCATCTCGGGACGAAAATCCTCCTCCAGGAATTCGCACACCGACCGAAGTGTCGCCTCGGTATCACGGATCAAATCCTCAAACCTCACCACCCGGTAACGATCCGGCCACCGCCGCTCGTTGGCCCGGGCCAGGCGATTGGAGTAATTCCAGCGGGCGACTGCACCCCCCGCCCGGCCTTTGCCGTCGGGCCACAGTGCCAGGGACGCTTCGTAGCGGTCCCTGGGATCACGCACCATATGGACCACCCGGAGACCGCCGTAGGAGCGAAACAACTCGGGCGCATACCGCTCTATCAGACCCGTTTGAGCTCCCCACCGAGGCTTGCCTTCCCGTTCAGCATATTGACGGAGAAAGAGGCCGAACAACTGGGCATAGGTTCTCTCTCCGGCCAGGAAGCGGACGCGGATCTGATCGAAGTCGGGCTTCAAGAAGACGACGTGCTTGTAGCGACTCATCGCATCGAGGCAGCGGTCCAGATTGCCGTCGTCTCGCAGGTCCCCGTACTGCCGGTAGAAGTAGGTCCACATGTTCGACCCCACGGCCGGTATGGCGACATTGGGATGGGAGGCGAGAAAAGCGGCCATGGTGGTCTTGCCGCTTCGATCCAGCCCCCCGATGTAGATCGGGTCGCCCGAACCCGGGCCGACTACCGCCCGGCCGGCCCCCTCGAACAGAGGAGCGGGATCATGCCTCGACGGCATCGCTGGGCACACTCTCCAATCGATGAGAGTCGGTCGACGTGTATTCACGCACCTCTATCTCGACGTGAAGGGGCCTGGCCAGCTGCATGGTCTCGATCGAGGCCACCCAGTCTTCGAGCAACCGACGGCAGGCGTTTCCGTCTACCTCGGGGAAGATGGTCGACAGGGTGCGGGGCTCGGTTGCGCAGAGGACGTCCTGGGGCCGCAAAGCTTCCGACAGGAGGTCGCCGACGGCACGAATGGTGGCGCCTTCGACCGGTCGATCCTCGTCCTCGAGATCCTCGAGTTTCAATATCCCCACAGAGAAGGTGGATGGCGCCCCGTCGAGGCGGGCTATCTCTTCTCTCATCCTGAGCTGAAAGTAGTCGGCGTTGAACATCCCCGAGACGGGATCCAGGATCTCGAACGATGTCTTGCGGCCGGCAGCCCGCGAGAAGTAGTCGACCAGGAATGCCAGGACCCAACCGAGAAGGAAGCCAAACACGGCTCCGATCACGATGGTCAGCGGTTTGTTGGGCCCCGACGGTGAGTTCGGCGCCTGGGGAGGGTCGAGCGGTTGAAGCTCATAGGCATCGTGGAGAGCATCAACATAGGCGACGGTCTCGGCGCCGATTGCCTGTGCGAAGGCGAATGACTTGTCGGGATCGGTGCTCTCGACCGAGATCCGGATCATGTTGGTCCCAGTGACCACATCAGAGTTGACCCGTATCCCGCCCTTGGACTGTCCGACCTGTTCGGCGGCTCGGTCACGTACCAGATCACTGCGGGCTATGGCGGCATAAGTCGAGTTGATCTCGACACCTCTGTTCAGGGTGTTGAATGCCTGTACGATCTCGTCGGCGGTCGAGGCGCGGGGACGGACGATGAGGGTGCCCCCGGACTGGTATACCCAGGGCTGTTGAGCCACGAAGGCGATGGTCAAGCCCAGGGTGAGCGAGAAGCACACCGCCACCAGGATCCAGTGATCCCGCAGGATCTTCAGGTACCGACGAATTTCCATTTCAGATACTCCCCTGATAGAACTTGCCGACTGCCATGGCTACTCGTGCGAGAGCCTCAACCGGCATCTCCGGATACATCGGAAGGGAGAGAATCCTCTGCGCCCCTTCCTCCGTCACCGGAAACGCCCCCCTCCGATAACCCAGCTCCCGGTGGGCCTCCTGAAGATGTACGGGCAGCGGATAGTGGATTCCCGTTGCCACCCGGTTCCGGCTCAGGTGCTCGATGAGCGCCTCCCGATCGTCCACCTCGACCACGAATAGATGGTATACGTGTTCGATCGCCGAGAACTCCGTCGGCAACTGAACGGGAAAGGCCGTCAACAGATCTCGGTACACGGCGGCTGCCAATCGCCGGGAGGCGTTGGCTTCGTCGAGCCGGATGAGCTTGACCCGGAGAACGGCCGCCTGCAATGTGTCGAGGCGCCGGTTGAAACCCTTGACAGTGTGGTGGTATTTCACCTCCGACCCCAGGTTCCGCAGTAATCGGATCCGCCGAGCCAACCCGGCGTCGCTGGTCACCACCATCCCTCCGTCACCAAAGCCACCCAGGTTCTTGCTGGGATAGAAACTGAAGGCGGCAGCATCTCCCAGTGATCCGGCTCGCACGCCCTGGTGCCGTGCGCCGTGCGCCTGGCATGCATCCTCGATCAACGCCAGACCGTGCCGATGGGCGATCTCCGCCAGCCGACCCATGTCGGCCGGGCGCCCGTAGAGATGGACGGCGATGACGGCCGCGGTCGATGGAGTTATCGCCGCTTCGACCTGTTCCGGATCCAGGTCGTAGGTAATTGGATCCACGTCTACCAGCACCGGCCGGGCACCGACCGCATCTATTGCGTTCACCGTGGCGATGAAGGTGTTGGCCGCGGTGATCACCTCGTCACCCGGGCCGATCCCCATTCCTCGCAGTATCAATTCCAGAGCCGAGAAGCCCGAGTCGACACCGATGCCGAACCCCGCCTCACAGAACGCGGCGAACTCGGACTCGAAGCGCGCCACCGCCTCCCCGAGCACGAAGTCACCCTTTTCGAGAACTGCCGCCATGGCCGCGTCGATCGCAGACTTAGATCGCTGGTATTCACCACGGAGGTCTACGAATGGCACCTCACGTTGTGGCTCCACCCGCAGCCCGGGCTGGTCTCTGGTTCGTAGGTCGATGACGATGCCGTCTGTCTCCTCCTCGTCTTCGGGGACGAGGAGGAGAAGTCCTTCGCCATCCATCTCCGGTTCCAACGCTGTCATGACCGCCTCCTATCGAGCCGCTTGGCCGCTGGTTGATTCGACCAGATCCCGAGCCGACATGGTGTTCACGTCCATCGGGGCGCCGCTGTCAGCCAGCGACTTCTGTGCGGCCTCGATGACCTGCACGACTCTCAGGCCGGAAGCGCCATCGGAAGTCGGCGCTTTCCCGGTACGAATCGATTCGATGAACTGGCGGCATTCGACTCGAAGCGGTTCCTCGAAATGAATGTGTGGGCTGACCACACTTCCATAGTGGTAGGCGAATTGGAAGTCTCCATAGGTGTCCGTCCGGCGGATGGTGGTCACGCGTTTGTCGAATATGCGCAGCTTCTCCATCGGTTCCACATCGTCATAGACCACCATCTTCTCGGAACCGACCACGGTTATGCGCCGCGTCTTCAGAGGATCCAGCCAACTCATCCTCGTATTGGCAGTCATGCCGTTGGGATAGTTGAGGGTGAGATAAGCCACATCCGCCACGTCCTCGTGCACACAGGCCGCACCTCTGGCAGACACGTCGGAGGGCATCGTCCCGGTCAGATAGTTCAGGATCGAGATGTCGTGGGGAGCCAGATCCCAGATGACATTGAGGGTGGGATGAAACAAGCCGAGGCCGACGCGCACACCATCGATGTAGAGGATTCGGCCCAGCTCCCCGCTGTCGATGATTCCCTTGAGGTCCCTCACCGCCTGGTTGTACTCGAAAGTGTGACCCACCATCAGGATTCTGTCGGCGTGCTCGGCCTTGATCGCAAGATCGGCCGCGGTCGTGGCGGACACGGTCAGTGGCTTCTCCACCAGCACGTGATGTCCCGACATGAGGAAGTCGGAGGCGATGGCGTGGTGGGTCTCGGGAGGCGTGCAGATTGCCACCGCGTCCAGATCCAGTTCTAGGAGTTCCCGATAGTCGGTCGTGAAGACATCCACGGTCCGATAGCGCTCCGCCACCCGCTCGAGCAGGTTGCGGTTGAGATCGGCGATTCCGACCAGGTCGACATCCGGCATCTCCCAGAAATTGCGAATGATGTTCGGGCCCCAGTAGCCGCTACCTACGACGGCTGCCCGTACGCGTTGGCTTGTCAACCCGCTCCCTCCCCTGCAAATACGGCCGGAAGAGTGAGGAACACAATCCGGAGATCGAACACGAGGCTCTGTCGAGCGATATATTCCAGATCGAGATCGATCATCTCTTCAAATGGAGTGGTGGCCCTGCCCCTTATCTGCCACCAGCCGGTCAGACCCTGGGGGGTGGCGAACCGGCGCATGTGGCGCTCCCCGTACAGAGGAACCTCATAGTCGATGGGCGGCCGGGGCCCAACCAGGCTCATGTCTCCGCGAACCACATTCCACAGCTGGGGAAGCTCATCCAGACTGAAAGCCCTGAGAAACCGTCCGACACGGGTGATCCGGCTGTCTCGTCCCAGCTTGTACGACCCCTCTGTCCGCATCGATTCGGCGGCCGAGACCGTTACGTCGTCACCCTGGATGTAGGCAGCGATGTATTCGCGATGGACCGACTGGTCGGCTTGCCACCGCATGGTCCGGAACTTGTAGAGCGTGAAGGGTCGGACCCCCCACGCATCGGCCCTCCGCGTCAGAGGCCGAGACCCGATCCGCGTCTGGCGAAAGAACACCGGACCGGGACTGTCTAGCCGTATCAATAGGGCCACAACCGCCAATACCGGCAGGGCCAAGACAAGCAAGATCGACCCGACGCCGATATCGAATCCGCGCTTGGCCAGGTAATAACCCGAGGAACGGTCACCCATGCGGGGAACGCGGATATCTCTCCAGTCGTGCGAGATGGTCACGAGTGACCACCCGCGCCGTGTTCGCCCCCACGTCCTGCAACCCAATCCCCGCGCCAAGAGCGCACGAGGTAAGCGTCGACCCCAACTCCCAATTCAAGCCTCCCGTTTACAGCGTCCCTGCGGTCGCTTTCTGCCCACCTGCAGGATACCGGGAGTTCACGGAAAGTGAAGGACCTAGGGACCCATTGTCGGGAGAGTTGTACCGCCATCGGGGGAGTCGAAGCGGCAAGCGACCGTCGTCGCACCATCCACCCGGTCGGTTTGGCAAGAGGTGGGGCTCCGACCGTTCAAAGATCTCGGTCATCCGGTGCAAGAGAAACCCTCTCTTCCCGGATCCCGACCCTCCCCGCTCACGAGGCGGGGAGGGTCTGGTAGCCCCGACCGGATTCGAACCGGCGTTACCGGCTTGAGAGGCCGGCGTCCTGGGCCACTAGACGACGGGGCCAAAGGAAGGCCTCGAATTCGGGGGCCTTCGCTCGGGGGGAAGGACTCGAACCCTCAACGACAGGACCAGAACCTGCTGTGTTACCAATTACACCACCCCCGAACGCGACTCGGATAGGACGAGCGCGGGGAGATGGGCAGTCTAGCGCCCCGCTGTCGGTCCCGTCACACCGACCATCCCCGACCGAACCCCGCTACACGCAACCGACGGGGGGAGGCCCCAACCAGAATGAACCACCCGAGTGGCCGATCGGCGCCGTGATCGGGAGCGCCTGATCAGGGCATGAATCGCCCAACCATCAACAGGTCGAGGTCGATACTCCGCGAGGGGATCTCACTCAGGGATGAGACCTGAAGTAGAAATCGTCGATCCAGAGACTGTCGATCACAGGCTCGAACTTGGAGCTGTCGGCGTCGGTTGCTCGGACCAGAACCGTCCCCGACACCCCGGTCGGCAGGTCGAACGTCTGGTAGGTGCCGTCGTCGGTGGTCTTCGTCACCCGCATCATGTCCAGCCAGGATGACCCGCCGTCGGTCGAATACGAGAACTGGAAATCCTCCGCTCCGGAGTGGTGAGCCTGGAGGAAGAAGGTGACTGTGCTGCCACCCGTGACCGAGAATGTCCATTGCTGCTCCAGACGAGTCCTCTTCCCGCCTCCATAGGCTTCCTCGCTGATGACGAGATAATCACCGTCGTCGGCGAAGGTGCTTGAGAGATCGCCGGCAACCACCGATCCGTAGACGGTGGTCTGGGAGGAGGCATCGTCATCGGTGGCTACCTGGTCGTTGTCCACGATGATCACACTGGCATCGGAGGGAAAGCCGATCTGGTAGTTGGCATCAGTGCTCAAAGTGATGACCACCGATTCGTTTCCCTCCGCAGCGGTGTCGTCAACCGCTGCCACCGGAACGAGAGCCGTCGACTGACCTGCCCCGAGAGTCATCGAACCCGACAAAGGCCCATAGTCGTCACCGGGGGTAGCCGTGCCGGAAACGGTGTAGAAGACGGTCAGATCGGCGGAAACGTCATTGCGGGAGATCGTGAACCCGCCATCGGCTCCGCCCTCGTAGGCGAAAGGCCCGGTTGCGTCGACCGACACCTCCGGAAGAGGGGGCTGGGGGTTCACCGTCTTTATCGCCATGTAGTCAACGAAGAGCGTATCGGTCGACCCGTTGCCGATGGTGCGGTCGGAGTCGATGGCTCGCACGATGACCGTTCCGCTGATCGTGGGTGGCAGATCGGCCCGATAAGTGGTGTCGGAGCCGGCCGACACCACCACCAACGGTTCGAAACTCACGCCACCATCGGTCGAATACGAGAACTCGAAGTCGTCACCCTCCGAGTTGGCGGTGCGTCGGGCTTCGAGCACGAAGTTGATGCTGTCCCCGCGCTCGACGTCGAAGGTCCAGCGATGCTCGAGCCTGCTCACCCTGCGATTGCGTGGACCACCGGTCTGCTCCTCGGTTAGTTGCTCATACACATCGTCGGTGGCGGTGGTATCTGCCAGGCTCCCGCTCACCGAGCCGAGCAGGGTCTGCTCGGATCCGGCAAACTGGTCGAGAGTGGTCTCTCCGATGGAGACCGTGACGGTGGCGACGTTCGACAAATCGGTCCCATCCGAGGCCTGATAGGTGAAACTGTCCGAGCCGGAGAACCCGGCCGTCGGGGTGTAAGTAACCGTCCCGTCCGTCTCCAACGTCACCGACCCGTTGGCCGGCGTCGACAGATTCGTCACCGACAACACATCCCCATCCGGATCACTGTCATTGGCCAACACATCCACATTCACCGGCTGACCCTTGGTAGTAGAAGCCGAATCGTCCACCGCCACCGGAGCCCGATTGGCAACCGTCACCGACACCGTCGCCACATTCGACAAATCGGTCCCATCGGACGCCTGATAGGTGAAACTGTCCGAGCCGGAGAACCCGGCCGTCGGGGTGTAAGTAACCGTCCCGTCCGTCTCCACCGTCACCGACCCGTTGGCCGGCGTCGACAGATTCGTCACCGACAACACATCCCCATCCGGATCACTGTCATTGGCCAACACATCCACATTCACCGGCTGACCCTTGGTAGTAGAAGCCGAATCGTCCACCGCCACCGGAGCCTGATTGGCGACCGTCACCGACACCGTCGCCAGGTTGGAGGGGTTGTTCCCGTCCGATGCCTGGTAGGTGAAGGTATCCACCCCGGAGAATCCCCCCGCCGGCGTATACGTCACGGTCTCATCCACCTCCACCACCACCGAGCCATTGGAAGGGGCGGAGGCGATCTGGACCGTCAAGGGATCACTTTCAGGATCCGTGTCGTTGGCCAACACATCCACATTGACCGGCTGACCCTTGGTAGTAGAAGCCGAATCGTCCGCCGCCACCGGAGCCTGATTGGCGACCGTCACCGACACCGTCGCCACATTCGACAAATCGAGTCCCATCCGAAGCCTGATACGTGAAACTGTCCGAACCGGAGAACCCGGCCGTCGGGGTGTAAGTAACCGTCCCGTCCGTCTCCACCGTCACCGACCCGTTGGCCGGCGTCGACAGATTCGTCACCGACAACACATCCCCATCCGGATCACTGTCATTGGCCAACACATCCACATTCACCGGCTGACCCTTGGTGGTAGAAGCCGAATCATCCACCGCCACCGGAGCCTGATTGGCAACCGTCACCGACACCGTCGCCACATTCGACAAATCGGTCCCATCCGACGCCTGATAGGTGAAACTGTCCGAGCCGGAGAACCCGGCCGTCGGGGTGTAAGTAACCGTCCCGTCCGTCTCCACCGTCACCGACCCGTTGGCCGGCGTCGACAGATTCGTCACCGACAACACGTCCCCATCCGCATCATTGTCATTGGCCAACACATCCACATTCACCGGCTGACCCTTGGTGGTAGAAGCCGAATCGTCCACCGCCACCGGAGCCTGATTAGGGGCCGGATCCACCGTAATCGTCACCGTGGCCGTGTCAGAAGCCACACCGTCAGAGGCGTCATAGGTGAACGAATCCACACCCGAGAACCCGGCATCAGGCGTATAGGTCACCGTCCTGTCCGTCTTCACCGTCACCGACCCGTTGGCCGGAGTCGACAGATTCGTCACCGACAACACGTCCCCATCCGGATCACTGTCATTGGCCAGCACATCCACATTCACCGGCTGACCCTCGGGGGTCGACGCTGTGTCATCGACCGCCACCGGAGCCCGATTGGCAACCGTCACCGACACCGTCGCCACATTCGACACATCGGTCCCATCCGACGCCTGATACGTGAAGGTATCCACACCCGAGAACCCCGACCCTGGCGTGTAAGTCACCGTCCCGTCCGTCTCCACCGTCACCGACCCGTTGGCCGGCGTCGACAAATTCGTCACCGACAACACATCCCCATCCGGATCACTGTCGTTGGCCAACACATCCACATTCACCGGTTGACCGGCATCCGTCGACGTACTGTCGTCGACCGCCACCGGGGCCTGATTGGCAACCGTCACCGACACCGTCGCCACATTCGACAAATCGGTCCCATCCGAGGCCTGATAGGTGAAACTGTCCGAGCCGGAGAACCCGGCCGTCGGGGTGTAAGTAACCGTCCCGTCCGTCTCCACCGTCACCGACCCGTTGACCGGCGTCGACAGATTCGTCACCGACAACGCATCCCCATCCGGATCACTGTCATTGGCCAACACATCCACATTCACCGGCTGACCCTTGGTAGTAGAAGCCGAATCGTCCACCGCCACCGGAGCCTGATTGGCGACCGTCACCGACACCGTCGCCACATTCGACAAATCGGTCCCATCGGACGCCTGATAGGTGAAACTGAATCCGAGCCGGAGAACCCGGCCGTCGGGGTGTAAGTAACCGTCCCGTCCGTCTCCAACGTCACCGAACCGTTGGCCGGCGTCGACAGATTCGTCACCGACAACACATCCCCATCCGGATCACTGTCATTGGCCAACACATCCACATTCACCGGCTGACCCTTGGTAGTAGAAGCCGAATCGTCCACCGCCACCGGAGCCTGATTGGCAACCGTCACCGACACCGTCGCCACATTCGACAAATCGGTCCCATCCGAGGCCTGATAGGTGAAACTGTCCGAGCCGGAGAACCCGGCCGTCGGGGTGTAAGTAACCGTCCCGTCCGTCTCCACCGTCACCGACCCGTTGGCCGGCGTCGACAGATTCGTCACCGACAACACATCCCCATCCGGATCGCTGTCGTTGGCCAACACATCCACATTGACCGGCTGACCCTTGGTAGTAGAAGCCGAATCGTCCACCGCCACCGGAGCCTGATTGGCGGTGCCCGCGGTGACGGTCACGTTGAAGCTGGTTGAGTCGGTGAGGGCGACGGGCTTGGGCGTCAGGGCGACCGTGAAGGCGTTACGCGTATTCTCGCCGGTGCTGGCCGACCCGCTGGCGACCGCAGTCCCCACCGGTCCGGCAGTGGATTGGACCTGGTCACCCGCCAGGACACGGTTCTTCCCGGTTCCTGAACTACCCACTTGTTCCGACCACCGTTCGGTTACCCCGGTGGGCACGGTATTGAATCCCACGCCGGGATCAGTGGCGCTCGCCCCTCTCCAACCCCACAGACGCAATACCCGGGCGTTGTCGACCGTCGTGTTCAAGTCGGGGGCTTCGAGGGTCGCTATGTCCTCGGCCGAGGCAGCCCAGGCGTCGATGGGGTTCTCGGGGTCCACACCCACGTATGCCCCGATTCCTCCAGCCATACGGCCTTCGGCGTATCCCTGATCGAAGCTGTACGAAGTGGGTTCGGATGAACCGGCGATCTTGTAATAGACGCTCTGGTGGCCGTTGGAGGTGCTGGGAATCGTGGCCAGCTCGGTCCATCCAGCCGGCGGGGTCATGGATGGGAGGTCGCCCCGGTAGCGCACCTGCGCCAGCAACAGATCACCGGCCTGGACCCCGTCCGGTTTGGGGATCGTAAGCACCGAGCCCGAGGTGCTGGTGTCGATAGCCGACGCCGCAGACCGGAAAGCCGGCGCACCGGCGTCGGTCGACGCTCCGTCGGCGACCGTCACGGTCACAGGCCCATACGTTCCCGCGTCTCCCACTGTCGGGGAGAAGGTCATCTCCAAGGTGGCGGCGTCGAACGAGCCGAACGAGGGAAGCCCATCGACGGTGACCGTCAGCGGGTCACCGTCAGGGTCGGAGGCCGAGACCGCCACCACGGCAGTCTCGCCCTCTGCCACTGTGACGTCACTGATCGGATCGACCGTTGGGGGAGAGTTGGGTGGCCCGTTGACGGTCACGATCACGTCGTCCGAGCCAGACAGCTCTCCGTCAGAGGCGGTCAGCTCCAGGGTATAAGTGCCTTCCGTGTCGAAGCTGGCCGTGGTAGAGGCGGAATTGGGGTCTGCGAACGTGACCTGACCGGGGCCGGTCACCATGGACCAGGTTTGGGTGACCGAACCCGAAGGCAGCCCGTCATCCGTAACAGAACCGGACAGAGTCACATCCGACGGTAGGGTGATGGTCTGGTCGGGCCCGGCGTCGACGACCGGCGCCAGGTTGCCGGGGGGATCGGCGAGATTGGGGGCCGAAAGCTCGAACACCTTGCCGTCGTTCTCGTTCGAATTGGCTCCATTGTCGACCGCCCGGTCGGCGATCCACAGATCCATCCCCGAGCTGTTGGTGGCGGGGGCAAGACCCAGGCCGGAAACGTGGGTCATGGCCGACACACTGATGTTGATCGTGCGAATCAAGGTCCCGTCGAGGCCGATCTCAAACACCTTGTGCACACTGCTGACCGGATTCCGGGCACCCACATAGAGCGACCCGCGCGAGGGGGCGGCCACCAGTCCCTCCCAGTCCGTCGGTCCCAGTCCGGAGATGTCGAAATGGGAAACCGAGTCGTTTCCGTTGCCGAATATCCCGTCAGTCGGGTCGACCCGGTAGATCTCGCTGTCCACCCCGCTGAGAATGAACAGGTCACCGGTGGCCGTGTCGAAGGTGGGATCTTCGGTATCGCTGGCATTGAAAGGCGGCCCGCCGGTGTCGATGAACGACACCGCATCATCGCCGGTTCCGAAGGCTCCATCCCCTCCGGGGCGAATCACGAACACGCCCTGAGCGCTGTCGTCTGACACGAACAGGGTGTTGGACCCGGGGTCGTAACCGACGCCGGTTGGTTCCTTGGAGAAACCGACAGAGCCTCCGAAGGTGGCCGCGGTTGGGCCCCAGAAGGTGCCTGTGCCCACCACGGTGCCGGTCCTCAGCGCCCGCCACATGTTCACGTTGTGCCAACCCGCACCGGTCGTCTCGTCCACCTCGGAGTCCACCACGACGAGTTGGTCCACCCCCGGCAACCACGTCACTCCCGAGGGGTCGGGTGCCGCCGGGTCCCAGGCCGAAGTGTCGATCGTCTGGACCAGCGTGGCGTAGTCCTCTGTCGCAGTCACTGCGGCCACCTGAACCAGGGAGACCTCCGTTATCCCACCGAGGGAAGTGGCTGTCCCTGAGTCCGCGACGTAGAGGTTCTGGATCGAGGGGGCATCGGTCGAGTCCGTGCTGGGGGCAAACGTCATGTCCTCGGGCGACATCAGACCCACCGAGGAAAGGTCGTAGGAGACCGCCACCTCTCCATTCGAGTCGAGCCCGTCGAGACGGTTGCCGTCGCTCGACAAGACGTACAGCCGATCATCTGACGGATTGAAGGCGATCTGGCCCGCATCGACTCCGCTCGGCAGGGCGAGCGAGCCGGATTGGAGGCCGGTGGACAAATCTGTGACCACAACGTCATGACCACTTGCGGACAGCGAATACAGCACCCCGCTATCAGGATCCACCGTCCGGCCGATCGCCGAGACGCTGCCGGACTCCGGGATGATTTGAACCGCCGGGGTCCTCGATTCCAGGTCGCTCCCTTGCATCACCACGGCGTCCCGATCCCCGAACAGAAGCAGTTCATCCTCAATCGGGTCGAAAGCTGCCGTTTCCAGTGCCGAGATAGCCGCCACTACTGAGGTTCCGATCAGCTTGGAGCGCCGATCGAGTCGAACCAGCGCCGTCTCATTGCCCTTTCGCCCTCCGACGACGAATTGACTGCGCGATGGGTCATATGCCAGGGCAGTGGGACGAGCGATACCGACTTCGTCCGTCCAGACGGTGCGTACGAGCCGGCCGATCAGGGGAGTTGAAATCTGCCCGGCCGCCTCAGTGCGGGCGGATGACGTGGCGCCGACAGCCAGGGCTGCTTGCGACGGCATGAGACTGAACAACATGCCCATGAGCGCGACGATGACAACAAAACGCCGCCCAGAAGAACCCAAAATCCAGCCTCCCACCGACTGCCCGTCTCTCGATCCTGACGGACGATAACACCCGACGCCCCCCGGGCAATGGTCTCCGGGACCCATCCTCGAGGGGATCAGGCGGAACCTCGGAGCGAGGATCGGCCGAGCGCCGGTCGCCAAGCTGTCGGAGCGGCGGCGGGTGGCCGGCACGCCCGGGGCCAGCCCGCCTCGGGACGGGGTAATCCCCTCTCCTCCACCCGCGTAGCTCTAGCGCATTCCGGTGTCGTACATCAGCGTTCCGACATCGACGGTGTCGGTACTCACGGTGACCGCAACCGGTCCCGGACTTGAGAAGTAGCCTTCGACCGGCTCGGCCACCACCGTATAAGCGCCGGGAATCAGATCGAGCTGGAAACGGCCCGTGGCATCACTGACGGTCCGGGCCTGCACTTGCCCAGCCTCATCGACCGCCTTGACCACCGCGCCTTCCACCGGCCGCGGAGAGCAATTGGGATCGGGGGGCTGACGCTGGACCGGACAGGTTGGCCCGGCCGCCAGTACACCACTCACCTGCACTGGTGCCCCCGGGTGACAGGCCGTCAGGGAGGCAATCAATATGAGGATGGAGGCTCGCATCACACGTTGGACGAGCCCTGCTGCTGTCGGGTTCCCCTGTTCGGGACCTGGCGACTGGAGCGTGTCGAACCGCCACAGTTTGGGTAGATACGACAAATCAGGAGGTGACTATGCCCGTAAAGCGTGGCAAGGACAAGGACGGCCCCTATTACCAGTGGGGCGAAAGCGGCAAGAAATACCGTTACGAGGCCGGAAAAACTGAGAGCAGGAACCGGGCCAAGTCGAAGGCGAAGAAGCAGGGTCAGGCCATCAAGGCCAACTCCTGATCACCGCTCGACGAGGAGCCTGTTGGATAATGCCGTTGCTCGGATTGGCGGCCAGGCGCGCCAGCCGCAAGGCCGAGGTTTCGCCACTCCTTGTATCGGAATGGCGGGGCCGAGAACGCAGCGGGTGGTGATGCATGGTCGTCAAGACGGGTGACATGCATTGTTCAACGGGCTCGTAGCACGGACCGACCCGACAGCGACCAGGCCACACCGGCGACAACCATCGACGCCAGGGCCAGGACGACAACTCCAACTCGTGCCACAGGTACGAACGAGGCGATCCCCGCCGTCTGATGGGAGGCGGCCTCGAAATCGTTGAGCGTGGTCTCGTAGCCGACCAGCGCCGTTTGCGCATCACCGAGACTGGCCTCGATCTCGTGAATTCGATCAGTCAGATCACCCATGTTCTGGCCGCTGCGGCGTATGACCGGGAGAAGAGCGTCGATGTTGGCTCCCTGTTCCTCGATCGCCTGGGGGAGTCCCTGCAGTTCCACCTGCACCTGGGCCAATGCCTGATCGAATGGCACCTGGGGGTTGTAGGGCACACCCAGACGGGACAGCGCTCGCATCGACTGGTCGACAACCGAGGCTGTCCCGATGAGCGCCGGCAAACTCGACTGGACGGCGGTGAGAGCAGGAGGGATCTGGTTCTCGAGCACATCCGTCACGCCTCCGAGTGTGTCGATCAGATCATCGGTGGAGGTGGCGACGTCGTTCGTCGTCCGTGACACGACACCCAGGGTGGTCCGCAACTCGGAAACGGTCTGCTGGGTGGAATCAAGCAGATCACGGGTAGGCGAAACGGCGGTCGTCGGTGTCAACGAGACAGACGCCTCGACCACGTCCAATCCGAACCACGCCAGTCCGGCTGCAGACAGCGCGGCGAGCGCAAAAAAGGCTGAGGCGATTCGTATCAAGGTCTTCAGGGACATAGTGGGGGGACCATCGTTGCGGATCCCAATGAGCCATTACCCGGTCCACACGGATGCAAACCGGGCTCATGTTTGGAATACAGCCCTTGGGGGCATATCTAGCCCGTTCCCTGCTGGAGGCTATTCCTTTGGACAACCATGCGATCAGCGCCGTCGGTGTCGGCAAGACGTACCCCAATGGCGCCGGTCTGAACGAAATCGACCTGGAAGTCGATACCGGCACCATCGTCGGGCTTATAGGCCCGAGCGGAGCCGGTAAGACCACGGCCGTCCGGCTCTTTGCCGGCTTATTAGATCGAGATCAGGGCCGGCTCTCGGTCCTGGGGCGCGATCCGCAGAGCTTCACCCCCGTCGAGCAAAGCCGGCTGGGTTACCTTCCCCAGGACTCAGCCCTGTATCCCAGGCTATCGGTCAAGGAGAATCTCGACTTCATTGCCGCCACATACGGGCTCAGAGCCGGCCCCCGCAACGAGGCACGCCAGAGGGTGCTGGAGTTCGTCGAACTGACGGAAGCCCAGGATATGAAGCTGAGCGAGGTTTCGGGGGGTATGCGGCGCCGGGCCAGCCTGGCCGCGGCTCTCATCCATCGTCCTGAGTTGCTCTTCCTGGATGAGCCGACTGCCGGTCTCGACCCGATCCTCCGCCAAACCATATGGGAGCACCTGGGCGACCTGGGAGAGGAAGGCCGCACACTCGTAGTCACCACCCAGTACATAGGCGAGGCGGCGTATTGCGATCTAATCGTGTTGCTGTCCGACGGATACGTGATCCAGAGTGGCGAGCCTGAAGCGATCCGACGAGCCGCCTTCGACGGAGAACTGGTCGATGTGGTGTTTTCCTCCCGTCCCGGCTGGTCGGCGATCGACACCATAGGGAAGGCCATTGGAGCCTCCAACGCCAAGCCTCTGGCACCGGGCTCGGTGCGCTACACGGTGGAGGACGCCGGCTCAGCGATACCGGTCATCACCTCGACGGCCTCCGAACTGGACCTTGAACTGCAAGAAGCCGAACGGGTAGTCCCCGACTTCGACCAGGTGTTCGTCCGTCTGGTGGATCGCCACCGAAACGGGTCCGAGCGATGAGGAGAAGCATCCTCACCATCCTGGCTTTCGCCGGTAAGGAGATTCGCCAGGTCCTTCGTCAGCCGAAGCTGATGATGGCACTGATCGCCGGACCCTTCGTGATCCTCGGTCTCTTCGCAGTGGGGTTCCAGGCCAACCCTCCCCCACTGAAGACGATGCTCGTCGTGCCCAAGGACAGTGCCCTTCCGATCGACATCGAGACCCTCAACGAACAGGTCGGGTCGAGCGTCGACCTGGTCGGGAGCACTGAGAACGAGACGGCGGCCCGCCAGGACCTCCGCAACGGGCAGGTGGATCTGGTAGTCATCACCCCCAAGGATCTGACCTCGGCTTTCCAGAAGAACGAACAGGCGCAGGTCACCGTTCTCAACAACCAGCTCGACCCCTTCGTCCGCGCCACCATCGACGTGGCCGCCCGTCAGGCCGTGAGCCATCTCAACCGCATGATCCTGGCCGATGCCATCGCCGCCGTCCAGGAACGGACGAATCCCGTTAGCGATGCCCTGCCGGCTGCCGAGTCGGCAGCCTCCGATCTGGCACAGGCCCTGCGGGAGGGAGACCAGGCAGCCGCCACCGAATCGAAGCTCCGTGCCCAGAGCGCCATGAGCGACCTACTCGACCAGATGAACGGGGCTTCGGGAGCCCTCAGCGGGATCGACAGCATGGCTCCCGGATGGACCGAGAATCCCACCGACGTCTTACACCAATCCAATGACGCAATCGAGCAAGTCGACACAAACGATCCGGGTGCTGCCAACGATGCCCAGCTGGTGGCTGACCACCTTGCCCAGCTCGAAACCGACCTGGAGACATTTCGCCAGGCTTCCCCCGACGTACTCGTCCAGCCCTTCGTCGCCGACACAGAATCCACTACTCCTGTAGACATCCCCCTCACCGACTACTACTCCCCGGCGGTAGTGGTGGTGCTGCTCCAGCACGTGGTTCTCACTTTCGCCGCCCTGTCAGTTGTCGGCGAGCGCTCTGTTGGAGCCACCGAGCTGTTCCGGGTGGGCCCGGTCCGGCCGATCGAACTGCTGGTAGGAAAGTTCCTGGGCTATGCCGGCATGGGCATAGTCACAGGCGCCATTTTGATCGCTTTGGTGGTCTTCGGCTTCGGCACTCCGATGGCCGGCTCGTGGTTGTGGCTGGCGGGGGTGCTGCTGCTGACGATGTGCGCCTCGCTCGGCCTTGGGTTCGTCATCGCCGCCGCGGCCCGCTCCGAGCTGCAGGCGGTGCAGTACGCGATGCTCGCCTTGCTGTTCACCATCTTCTTCAGCGGTCTGATCGTCTCACTGAGCAGGCTGGCCAGGGGAGTCCACCAACTCGCTTTCCTGGCTCCGGCCACAGCCGGCACGGCGGCCATCCAAGACGTCATGTTCCGTGGACGGACACCTCAGCCGTACCTGGTCTTCATCCTGGTCGGGTACGCCCTCGTGACGCTCCTCGCCGCCTGGTTGTGGCTGAGGCGTCAGGAAGTGGCCTGAGCCTCGTCCTTCACGGTCCAGATGATCCAGGATCCTCCGCTTCGTTCGAGGACGAGGATCCAGGAGTAGCTGCGGGGCCGCTCGCCCACCCTGGCGAAGGTCACCCGGCCTCTCACCGACCCCGTCGAGCCCTTCACTTCCACATCCGGACTCTGGATATCGACCGAATAGGGGGATCCGGCCGCCGGGGGGCGACCGGCTTCCTCGACGAAGCGAGCGAACTGGGGACCATCCGGGTCGAACCACTGAACCATTTCACGGAGATCGCCCGTGACGGCAAACCGACCCCAGGCACGCAGACCGTGGCGAACCACATCGAGAGGTCCGGGCGGATCGGCTGTCGCCGTGGCGATCGAAGGCGGTTGGGGAACCGGCGATGAAGTGGTCGACGAACCAACGGCAACCGACTGAGAGCGTGGTCGCCAGGTGCGGTCCGGGCCAAACCTCCAGGCACCCACGGCTATCACCATCAGAGCGACGATCATGCCTCCGCCCAGGACCCTGGCCGGCCTCATCAGGGTGAGAGCTGCGGACCGGCGGTGGCGGTGGCCGACACGTCGATGCCCCCCGGTGCGACCAGCTTCAGCAGAGTCAATTCCACCCGAGCGGTCCCGGTGACTGTGGCAGACGACCCGTCGTCGGCCGTGAGCACCAGGATCCGAATCGAGTCGGCTTCGTCCTGAGCGGAGACGGCCCGCGCCACCCGCTCTTCGACCTGTCCCGGGTCCAGGGCCAGGCTTCCGGCGGAGCGCCACAGACCCTCATCGATGCCCGAACCGGCCGCAACCGCGGCCGAGTCGACCACGGCCGCCACCAGACGATGCACGGCCAGGGCACGCCACAGGTCCACGGCAATGCCTCCCACCACCAGCACGACCAGCATCATGCCCATCATCCACAGGGTGATCGAGCCGCGCTCCTCGCTCACGGGAGGCTCCGGTAGGCGTCGACGGGCTCTGAGTGCGAAGCCACGACGGTGAGTCCCCCGACGGGCCCCCACGGGGTCGAGATCAGGGGCACGACGACGCTCACGGTTGCGTTCACCATCGCCCCCCGGACCAGCACGCAGTAACCCTGGCCGGCTCCGGCGGGGAGCCAGGGCCCACCACACATGGCCACCCGGACCGAGCCGGGATCGACTCCTCTCCCGACCGCCATGTCCGCCACGAGAGCGGAGCCCGCCGCGGCAGGATCAGCCTGGGTGAGGACCGCGGTCCTGGCAGCCTCGGCGGCTGCGGCACGAGCAAAAGCGCGCCCTTCCAGCCAGGGGCCGAACGACACGACTACCACCAGGGCAGGAATCACCAGCAGGCCTGCGCCGAGCGCCAGCTCCAGGGAAGCCGCTCCCCGCTCCCTCACGGATTGCGCTCCCTGGTGGCGGAGACTTCGAGGTGGAAGGCGAGGCCGGGACCCGGAAGCCACGAAGGGACCGACCCGGAGGCACTAGCCCGCACTGATTCGGAGTCCGCGACGCAGGTGGCGGTCAGAGTGTCGCCCACTGCTCCTCCGAGAACCTCTCCCAGCGAATCCGACAGAACCGCCAGGCATTCGGTTTCGCCGCCGCCCACCACGGCCGCGGCCCGGGCTGCCCGCTCCAATCCGGCGGTGACGGCTCCCCGCGTGTACTGGTAGGCCACCAGTTGGACCAGCCCCACCACGAAGACCATGGCCAGGGCGGCGGCCACGACGAACTCGAGAGAAGCGAACCCGGCGTCGTCCGAGGGTCGGTGGATCAGGCGCCCAGAAGCTGGCCGCGGATCCAATTGACCACGTCGATGCCAAGGGCCTGCAATGCGGCCCAGATAACGACCAGTGCCCCAATGGCCAGGGCGGCGTTCCCCATCAATTCGGCCGTGTTGAGGCCGCGCTCGTCCTGATCGAGGGTGGCGATGAATCCCATCACTAGGCCCATCAGGTTGTGCATGCCGTTCTCCTTTCTATCTCCAGCCGGTCAGCAGATATGGCAGCGGAGCTGCCACGAACAACAGAAGAGTGGGAGCGAGAAGGGCGATCGTGGGAACGAGCATCGCCGCCCTGCGTCTCGTGGCGGCCCTCTTCATCGCCTCGCGTCGCGTCTCGCGGGCATCCTCCGCCAGGGCGAGGAGGCCCTCGGCGAGGTCAACGCCTCGTTCGTCGGCGACCGCCAGCAAGCGGTAGGTTCTGGCGCACGCAGGCTCCGGGCTCATATCCGCCACATGCTTGAACGCCTCCCCCACGCTCATACCTGCCTTGTGGAGACGGAGCGCTTCTCCCAGTTCCCGCACCACTTCGCCCCGTCCTCGCCTGACCACATCAGCGACGGCCTGGATCACTCCCCCTCCCGCACGGACCTGTAGGGCCAGCACCTGGTCCACGGTGTAGATCTCGATCCGCATCAGCGTCACACGCCGTTCGATCGCTCGCTCCACGGCTCCGCGAGTGCGCCCGTATCCGGCCACGCACCCCATCACGACCAGGGCGACCAGTCCCCGAGTCGACAGGCCAAGGACTGCTCCCAAGCCAGCAGCGGTACCCATGGACACTGCCAGGGTGCGCAGTTGTCGGACGCGATAGGCGGTGATCCGACCTTCGTCACCGAGTTCTGGAAACAGCCCGCCTTGTCGCAGGCGAAGTGCCAGAGTCGACTCGGCTGAGGGATCGATCCTCCGGGCGACGGCACCTGCCACCCCGGCCAGCATCGGTCCGAAGACTCGAACCGGAACCGGCTGCGCCGGCCTCCCGACGGCGGGGCCGGCCGGGAATAGATACGGTCTGACCCGCCTCCCCAGACGGGGCGTCGGTGGAATGAGCAACCACATCATCCCCGCTACCGCCACCCCCGACAGCAGGGCCACTGCCATTTGGAGCGGGCTCATGATGGCCCTCCGAGAATGCGGGGCTCGTCTGGTTGCTTGCCCAGGCGGCTGACGATCAGCGAACCGCTCAAGGACAGGATCCCACCAAGGACTATCACCGCCAGGCCCAGGCGAGTGCCGTAGAAGTCGCGAAACGGACCCGGACGGGCGGTCATGGCGATGAGCACCAGCCAGGGAAGGACGAACACCGCCCGGGCATTGATCTTGTGCTCCAGGGCGGCGCTGTCGATCTCCTCTGATACCCAGACGTCACGTGCGGTTGCCTCGGCGAGATCACGGAGGATCTCAGGAACGATCCCACCACCGCGCCGGTGGGCGACGATCAGCACCTCGATGACACGATCGGTGGTCGGGTCGGCCATTTCGTCACGGATGGCCTCCAGGGCGGGCACCACTCCGAGACTCCTCGAGCGAAAAGCGAAACTGGCGAAAGCCTGCCGCAGGGGACCCGGGCCGGATTCAGCCAGATCCTCGATCGCTCGGGGGAGCGAACGGCCCGCCGATATCGAAGCCACCAGGTCCCTCAGCCCGTCGGGCCAGGCCTGGCGAACCGCGGCCAGGCGCTTGCGCCTCTGGGCCCCGAAATAGAGGCGCGGAAGCATCCCGACCAGTACCGCCGGGACTATCGCCACCACCCAGGCCCGGGTGAGCAGAGAAACCAGCAGAAAGGTGAGGAACCCGGCCCCCAATGCCGACGCCCAAAACTGGAGGGGAGTTGCCGGCACGCCCGCCTGAGTCAGCCAGGCACCACCGGGTTCAGATCTGTGAGCCGCCCTGGTGGAGCGACGGATCAGTCCGAGAAGGGAGGCAACGATTCCCCCGGCGGCGATGGCGGAGAGGAAGGGGACCAACAGCCTCATGCCACACCCTCGCTGTGCTGGACCAACCCGCGTAGACCTCCAACGCCCGGAGAGGCGCGCTCGATCCGATCGACGAGATGTTGGGGTGGAAGGGCCCCGGTCCACTCCAGAGGCGCCCCGATGTGGTCCCGGCGGAAAATCGGCTGGGTGGTGAAGTCGTCGCGCAACGACGGGACCACGGCAAGTATCTCCATCACCCGTCGCCGGACCGGACCGCCGGAGGCCGCATCCCGATCGAGATGGACTACGAAGTCGAGAGCGGAGGCGAAGACCTTTCTGACTACCCGCTCGGTGACATTTTCACCCGCCATCAGGGCGGCATTGACCAGGGCATCCAGGGCGTCCGATGCCGAGTTGGCGTGAACCGTGCAGGCGAAACCACACCCGGCGTTGACGGCTCGAGTCAGTTCGAAAGACTCGGCTCCTCGCACCTCACCCACCACGATCCGATCCGGCCTCATCGCCAGGACAAGCTTGACCAGGTCCCTGAGGCTGATCTCGCCTCCACCATCCAGTCCCGGTGGACGGGCTTCATAGAAGGACCCATGAACCAGGGGGACGTGGAGTTCCCGCACCTCCTCACAGCAGCGCACACAGTGCCCGGCCGGGACTGCGCCGATCAGGGCAGAGAGAAGGGAGGTCTTGCCGGCGCCCGGCGGGCCCGAGACGACAATCGAAGTGGTTGTTTGCATGCAGGCCCAGAGAAAGCGGGCCGCCCCCGACGACAGAGCCTCCCGTTCCACCATGGTGTCGAGGGATTCCCGGCGCAGGGCATAGCGACGAATCGTGGCTGAGAGCCGATCCGCCACGGGAGGGATCACCGCCGTGAGACGGGCGGAGTCGTCCAGGACCCGGGCCTGGACCATTGGTGCGGAGGCGTCGAGCCGGCGATCGGAATCGGCCAGGAGCCGGTCGAGAACCTGACGATTCTCGCGCTCCGAGGTGGGCTGATCCAGAGCTCTCAGATTGCCGGCCGCGTCGAGATAGCTGACCCGGCTTCCTTCTATGAACACCTCCTCCAGGTCGGGGCGTTCGAGAAGCTCGGTGAGGGGACCAAAGGCGGAGACCGAGCGCATGATCCGTTCGGCCATGCCCGAAGGGTCGGCCAGAGCCCGCCCCTGGCCGAGATGGGCACCGCGCTGGTACTCCTCCACAGCTCCGTCGACCAGAGTCCTGGCCGCCTGACGATCGGTGGCCACGTCGATCCCCCGCTGCTCGACCAGGCTCACCACCCTCCGGCGGATGGTCTCGTAGGCGTCACTCATCGAGCCAGGTCCCGCGCCACGCGTCTGAGGGCTTTTCGAAAAGGCCCCCGCTCAACTCGGGTACCGGCCCAGGCCGCCTCGGCAACCCTCTGATCGTCCGGAACGAAATCAATACGCACACCGGGGAATAGGCGGGTCAATTCCGACACCACTTCAGCTCTGCGGAATCCGGACCGGCTCATGCGATTGACGAGGATGTGCAAGGGCGCGGAACCGTTGAGAACGGCGGCCTCTTCGATCCAGCGCGCCAGACGGGTAACCCCAACGGGAGTCGGAAGCCCGACGGCCACGATCAGGTCGGCTGATGCCAGCAGTCGTCGACCTAGCTCGAATCGTCCGGGGCCGAACTGCACTCCTTCGAGACCGGAGCCGATGTTGACAACCACCTGGGCGAACACCGAGGCGATCTCGTCGATCACCGCTTCGACCTCACCCGCATGGAGTTGTGCCCAGTCCTCACCCGCTGCCAGGCCTGCCAGTAGAGCCAGGTCGCCGGTGTCCGTCAGGGCTTGTCTGACATCGCCCGATCGATGGTGAACCAGGTCGATGGCGGTCCGCAGGTTGGGATGCAGGCTCACCCCGCGACGTTGGGCCAGGGATGGCACCAGGTCGTCCCCGTCTACCAGGGCCGCTCCCAGAAGCGTGGCGAGTTCCAGGGCGATCTCACTCGCTCCACACCCTCCCATCGGGGCGCCGACCACAACAACCTCGCCTCGCCGGGAAGGCAGCGCCGTCGAACGCGGCCCGACGGCGGCGGGAACCAGCCGGCGGGCTGCCCTTATCACCTCGATGAACTCGTCGGGGGAGGCATCTGCCTCGACGACGTCATCGACACCGCAGTCGAGCAGTCGTCGCTTGGCGTCGGTGCCATCGGCGCCGTCGAATACCCCCACTATCAGGCGACCCCGGAGCCGAACCTGTTCAACCAGACGCGGTGTCAGGAAGGAGCAGACATCATCGATCAACAGAACGTCATATGTCTCCGCGCTTGCCTGTTCGGAGCTCATCACCACGGCCCGAACCCGGGCACCGCCGTGATCGGTCAAGAACCGGTGCAGTCGGCCCGACCAGGCGCGTGCAGACGCAGCCAACGCCAACTCGATGTCAGTCACCGTCAGCACCAGTGGTCACGATCACGTCGACCGAGCCATCGTCTATGGCTTCTGCGACCGCCAGCGCCGCCCCGGCATCCACGCCGATGACAATGTGATCGTGGGTGGTTCCGGTCAGGGCTCCGGTCTCGACGGAGGACACCGATATGACGGGAGCGGCCCGGACCACATAACTGGCTATGCCGTCCTGGCCGACATCGACCAGATCGACCCGGTCGCCTACCCGGATCGAACCACCGGCGGCATGGGCCGCCGTCACCGGTATGGCCATGGCCCGCAGGCCATCGGGAGCAGGCTCGGAGAGCAGGTCCTGGCTGCCGATCAGCTCGCCGGCCTCGAGCCGTCTGCGAGCAACCCGACCATCGAGGCCGTCGAACGAGGTGAGAAGCCCGGCCATCACGGAGGCGTCACCTCGGACTCGAGCAGTCTCGAGGTCCCCCACGCCCACCGTCTGTCCGGCCTCTATTGCATGCGCGGCCACAACTACGGCCGTCGTGTCGTCGTTGGATCGCAGCAATGCGACGTTGGCCACGAAAGCGAGGAGAGCAGCCAGGGCCACGGCGACATGACCCAGACTCAGCCTGGGCAGTCGCCGGGCCCTGAACGGCGCCGGCTGCTCCGGCTCCCCCTCATTCCACCCCACGGTCATGATCACTCCCATCCCGGGATGACGACGAACCTACGCTGGGGTTGTGCCGAGTGTCCGGGAACGCGAAATCCATGGGTGAGTTCGATGAGTTGGCCAGAGAGTTGCGTCACCGGGTGGGTGGCGAGATCCGGGCCGAGGCAGCCGAAGACGAGACCCTGACGGAGCTGGCTCGCCGCCGGCACCTCGATCTGGCCGATGCCGCCCGGGAGGCCATGCACCGGGGAGACCGGATCACGATTCAGGCTGGGGGAATCACCCTCGGCGATACCGTCCGCCACGTAGGTGGCGACTACCTGACCGTCGAGGCAGCCCGACCTCGTGGCCGACGTTCTGCTGGCCAGAGCGACACTCCTCGTCGAGCCCCGCCAACACGGAGGAAGGTCCGGAAAGCCGCCCGCGTGGACGTTTCGGGCGCGTCTCGCCGAACACGAGCAAAGCCAAAGGCCCGTCGAGGTGGTTCTCGACAACGGGGACAGGATCCGGGGCGTGGTCGAGGTCGTGGCAACCGACCACCTCGTCATCGCCGATGGGGAGACCGGCTCTCGCCTCATCCCCATTTCCCTGGTTGTGGCCGTGCTCAGTCGGCCTGCGCTCTAGAGACCTCTTCAGCGGCTTCCTCGCCCTCCGGGACCACCGGATGAGCGCGGATGAACTCGAAGACCTCGTCCCGGAAGAACTTGAAAGTCCTGCCTCCGGGCAGCTTGTAGGCGGGGAGGCGACCCTCCCGGGCATATCTCCGGACCATCTGCACGTTCATACCCAGCAAGTCCGCAACTTGGGCCGCATCCAGAATGGGAGGGAGATCCTCATTCGCCATGTGTCGTCCTCCAATGACTTACATCGCCATCGTATGGGATCGGCACCGCTACGTGAAGGGACTTGTTGCCCTTGTCCGCCGGAAGAGCCGGTCCAGCGGCCCGAATCCGCCGATCCCGGCTGGTGGCTCAGGTCGGGACACGGGTCGGACCGGTTCCGCCAGTGCCGCATTCCACTGTACCCCGCCCCGTAATTACGCTGACGTTTCAACGGCCGGCTGCGCCGCTTGCGTCCTCGTCCTGCGCACCGTCGGCGCCTGCGACTCTCCGCCGAACATGCGACCAATTGCACGACTTAGGCTGGGAGAGAATGAATGACGAAGCCACCCAACAAGCCACTCAGCGGGAAGCCCTCAGGCCCGACGCGGTGGAGCCTGCCGAGGTCGAGGGCGAGGTCGAACAGGACGGAGCCGGCCCCGAGCGACTGACTCACCCCTCGAAGCTGATCAGGATCGCCACCATGACCCGGGCGATGCTCGACGAGGTCCGTCAGGCACCGATCGACGACAAGGGCCGGTCCCGCCTGGCCGAGGTGCACCGCCTTTCGGTCGACGAGCTGCGGGGAGTGCTCTCCGATGACCTCCTGGAGGAGTTCGACCAGGTCATGGTTCCCCTCCACAAGGAGGACGCGAGCGAGGGAGAGATCCGCATCGCCCAGGCCCAGTTGATCGGCTGGCTCGAAGGCCTATTCCACGGCATCCAGGCCTCGCTCTTCTCACAGCAACTGGCCGCCCAGAACCAGCTCGCCGAGATGCAACGTCGGGCGTTGCAGCGACCCCAGGGAGAGGACCAGGGCCCCGGGCTCTACCTGTAGGCAGTCAGAAGATAATCCCCAGCAGGATCCCCAGCACCAACAGGCTTGCTCCCACCAGGATCAGCCGTATCGGGTTGATGGCGGGGGGCAGCCACTCCTCGATCGACTCTTCGACCAGGCCGAGGGCGCCCACGACGAGCGCTATCAGCCCACCGATCAGCGTGATCGCGGCGGCGATGCCGGGCAGAAAGATGGCCAGGATGATCAGGGCAGCGAGGCCGACCCATACCCAGGGCCCCGACCGGGCGAGACCCCAGAGGTCCTTGGCCTCGAGGGCCACCGATGAGAGCTCCTTGCTCAAATCCTGGCGGACCTCGTCGACGTCCTGACGCAGGTCATCGACGAGCGATGGCCCCGGCTCCTCCTCTTCCGTGCGGAAGGCTTCGTGGACCCGCTCGCGCTGAACCCGTTTCTCGCCCCTTCTGTAGGGAGCGGTCTCGGCCAGGAAGCTCTCGTGCTCGTTGAGCCGCAGGATCAGGTCCTCCCCGTCGGCCCTCAAGGTGACGCTCTTCTCGTCGCGAGGGCGGATGGCCACTTCATACAGCTTCCACGTGCCCAGCTCCGTGCGACCCGAGTTGAGACGGATCGTGCCCTGCTCGATCGTCACCATCGCCGGCAGCACGGAGGGCTCGTCGGGGAGCTGCATCTCACCGAAGTAGACAGGCATACCCCCCATAATCGTCCATCCGTCGGGCATACTGCACGATTTTCGGCCCCGGCGTGCAATCGCACACTCTGTGAACGCTTTTGGCGACGACGGCCGAGATTCGGTTCACAGAACTACCGGCCGCCTCCACCACCGCACACTCTGTGAACGCTTTTGGCGACGACGGCCGAGATTCGGTTCACAGAACTACCGGCCGCCTCCACCACCGCACACTCTGTGAACGCTCTTGGCGACGACAGCCGAGATTCGGTTCACAGAGAAGGTGACGATGCGCGGTCAGCCGGCGCGACGGGAGCCGATCTGGCGTTCCCGTCTCACCCGACGGCGCTCACGTTCGGACATGCCGCCCCAGATCCCGAACTTCTCACCGATCTCGATGGCGAAGTCGAGGCACTCGGCCCGCACCTGGCACTCGGCACAGATGGCCTTTGCCTTGCGGGTCGAAGCCCCTCGCTCCGGAAAGAAGAGGTCGGCGTCGGCTCCCCGGCAGTTGGCATAGTCCTGCCATGACAACTCCCCTACTGCCAGCGCCTCGATGAGCTTGCCTTGCATTCCGGGGCATCCCCTCACACGCGTGTAATTACACGTTTGAGATTACGGGTTCTTACGCGCGCCGTCAACCCCCAGACACGTGACGATTCGTGTCCCCAGTCGGCTTGCCATAATGGGAAGCCGATCGAAGGGAAGAGGTTGACGACGACAGCGGAACGAAGACGGCTCCCCTGGCCGGTCGAGTTCTACCGCTCGGCGGTAGGCAAGAAGTGGGTCATGGCCATAACCGGCATCGCCCTCCTCGGTTACCTGCTGGCCCACATGATCGGCAACCTCAAGATCTTCCTCCCGGCCGAGAACGGGGTGCCCGACATCAACCTCTACGCCGAGGCCCTGCGCTCGCTCCTCTTCCCGCTCATGCCCCGCTACGTCACACTGTGGATCCTGCGCACCGGCTTGCTGATCGCAGCGATTCTCCACATCCACGCCGCCTACTCGCTGACGATCATGAACCATCACGCCCGGCCGGTCGACTACGCCGGACCGCGCCATTACCTGGTGGCCAACTACGCCAGTCGGACCATGCGGTGGTCGGGAGTCATCGTGCTTCTGTTCGTCCTCTTCCACCTGGCCGACCTGACCTGGGGCATCCAGCCTGTCGCCCCCGCCTCCTGGGCGCACGGTGCGGTCTATGCCAACTTCATCGCCACCTTTTCCCGGCCCTGGGTGACGACCTTCTATGTCATCGCCAACCTGGCCGTGGGATTGCACATCTTCCACGGGGCCTGGTCGATGTTCCAGAGCATGGGAGCCAACAATCCCCGCTTCAACACATGGCGCCGCTATTTCGCCTGGACCCTGGCCGGGGTCATCACCGCGGGCAACGTGGTGATGCCACTGGCGGTTCTGTTCGGGCTGGTGGGAGGATGAGATCGTGACGCAATTGAACAGCAAGGTGCCCGAGGGACCGCTGGCCGAGAAGTGGACCAATCACAAATTCGATATCCGGCTGGTCAACCCCAACAACAAGCGCAAGTTCAAGATCATCGTGGTCGGAACCGGTCTGGCCGGTGCTTCCGCCGCCGCCACCCTGGGCGAGCTGGGCTACAACGTGGAGTCGTTCACCTTCCACGACACGCCCCGCCGGGCCCACTCCATCGCCGCCCAGGGCGGCATAAACGCCGCCAAGAACTACCGCAACGACGGCGACAGCGTCTACCGGCTCTTCTACGACACCATCAAGGGCGGCGACTATCGAAGCCGGGAGGCCAACACCTATCGCCTGGCCGAGGTCTCGCTCAACATCATCGACCAGGCCACCGCCCAGGGAGTTCCCTTCGCTCGCGAGTACGGGGGCCTGCTCGACAACCGCTCGTTCGGAGGCGCCCAGGTGTCGCGCACTTTCTATGCCCGGGGACAGACCGGACAGCAGCTGCTGCTCGGTGCCTACCAGGCGCTGATGCGCCAGGTCCACGCCGGCAGTGTCAAGCTCCACACCCGGACCGAATTACTCGACATCGTGGTCGTGGATGGAAGGGCGGTCGGCATCGTCACCCGTGACCTGATCACCGGGGCCATCGAGAGCCACTCCGGCCACGCCGTGGTTCTGGCCACGGGCGGCTACTCCAACGTCTACTACCTGTCCACCAATGCCATGGCCTGCAACGTCACCGCCGCCTGGCGGGCCCACCGGCGCGGGGCGGCGTTCGCCAACCCGTGCTACACCCAGATCCACCCCACCTGCATCCCCCAGTCCGACGAGTTCCAGTCCAAGCTGACGCTGATGTCGGAGTCGCTGCGCAACGATGGCCGCATCTGGGTCCCCAAACGGGCCGACGACAACCGGCCCCCCAACGACATCCCACCCGAGGACCGCGACTACTACCTGGAGCGGATCTACCCGGCCTTCGGGAACCTGGTCCCCCGTGACGTGGCGTCGCGGGCCGCCAAACGGATGGTCGACTCGGGCAAGGGAGTGGGACCACGCAAGAACGGCGTCTACCTCGACTTCGCCACCGCCATCGAACGGGTGGGGGCGGACGTGATCGCCGACCGCTACGGCAACCTCTTCGAGATGTACGAGCGGATCACCGACGAGAACCCCTACAAGGTCCCGATGCGCATCTACCCCGCTCCCCACTACACCATGGGCGGGTTGTGGGTGGACTACAACCTGATGACGTCGGTGCCCGGGCTATACGCCATCGGCGAGGCCAACTTCTCCGACCACGGCGCCAACCGCCTCGGGGCCTCGGCGCTGATGCAGGGTCTGGCGGACGGGTACTTCGTCCTCCCCTACACGATCGGCGACTACCTGGCCGACTACCTCAACACCGATCCGGTGCCCACCTCGGACGGAGCCTTCGTGGCGGTCGAAGACCAGGTCAGGGACCGGATCGCCGGCTATCTGTCTGTCAAGGGGACCCGGACCGTGGACTGGTTCCACCGCGAGCTGGGCAAGATCATGCTCGAGCACTGCGGTATGACCCGCAGCGAGACCGGCCTGGACAAGGCGCTGACCGAGATCCCCGCCCTCTATGAGGAGTTCCGCAGCGACCTGCGCGTCCTGGGTGACGGCGAGTCCCTCAACCAGAGCCTGGAGCGGGCGGGCCGGGTCGACGACTTCTTCCAGCTGGCCCAGGTCATGTGCATCGACGCCAAGGATCGCGAGGAGTCCTGTGGGGGCCACTTCCGCGAGGAGTACCAGACCCCCGAGGGTGAGGCGCTGCGCCGGGACGACGAGTTCACCTACGTGGCCGCCTGGAACTGGACCGGCGACCCCGGGGCGCCGGAACTGGTCAAAGAGCCCCTCGAGTTCGAGAACGTCAAGCTGACCACCAGGAGCTACAAGTGAATCCCCCCTACCTCCCGACTCACGTCGGCAGGGACCTTCCCCCTGCCTCCGGCAGGGGGACAAAGAGAGAGTCTGTCCCCCGAGCGAGCGAAGGCGGGCCCCACGTCGCAGACGTGGGGTAGGGGGGCGAGCCGGCCATGAACATCACACTTCAGGTCTGGCGTCAGGAAGGGCCCGAGCGGGCGGGCAGATTCGAGACCTACCAGGTCAACGACGTCGAGCCGGAGATGTCCTTCCTGGAGATGCTGGACGTCCTCAACGAACGTCTCGTCCATCAAGGAGAGGAGCCGGTCACCTTCGATCACGATTGCCGGGAGGGGATCTGCGGTACGTGCGGGGTGATGATCGACGGCCAGGCCCACGGCCCCCAGCTGGGTACGGCCACCTGCCAGCTGCACATGCGCAAGTTCAGCGACGGCGACACCATCGTGGTCGAGCCGTGGCGAGCTTCCGGATTCCCCATCGTCAAGGATCTGGTGGTGGACCGCAGTGCCTTCGATCGCATCATCGAGGCGGGCGGCTATATCACGGTCGATACCGGCTCGGCTCCCGACGCCAACCTGATCCCGGTTCCGAAGGAGGTGGCCGACACCGCCTTCGACGCCGCCGCCTGCATCGGTTGCGGAGCCTGCGTGGCGGCCTGTCCCAACGGAGCCGCCAACCTGTTCACCTCCGCCAAGATCGCCCATCTCAACATGCTTCCCCAGGGTCAGGCCGAGCGGTGGGAGCGAACCCAGGCGATGGTGGAGACCATGGAGCGCTACTTCGGCTCCTGCACCAACCACGGCGAGTGCGAGAAGGCCTGTCCCAAGTCGATATCCATCGACTTCATCGCCATGATGAACCTCGACTACGCCAAGGCGAAGTGGAAGAACCGCCGCCTCATGGCCCAGCGCAGCTGATCCCCCGCCTCCCAACTCAAGGGTCGTTGGGCCTATGGAAGGCGATTAGCCTGCGACCAGCATTTCCCTGAGGGCCTCTGGAGAACTCGGGCCACCGTCCGCCGTGACGGGAACGAGTGACGAATGTGGACCGGGCCGGTCCACCAGAGATGGGAGTGGAAGTGGGCAAAACCTCAGGGTTCGACCGAACGTCCGAACGCGGGGCGGTGGCGATTCTCGTGGCGGCCGCCCTCTTGGTCTTGATGGGTTTCGCCGCCCTGGTCGTCGACGTTGGAGCCGGCTTCAGCGAACGCAGGCAGGACCAGAGCGCAGCGGATTTCTCCAGCCTCGCCGCCGTCCAGTTCGCCCGAGGCAGCGCCAACAAGCAGACGGCGGCCGACAACGGAGCCGCCGAAGCCCGGGCAGTGGCCGAAGCAAGTATGGACGTGACTCTCACCGCCTCCCAGTGGTCGAACTGCACAGATCCAGGGCGCCCCAGTCAGTTCACCGTCGTCTCCACTACCAGCCCCTGCATCTCGTTCACGGCCAATCTCCAGAAGTCGAGAGTGGTCATACCGACGATCGACGTGAATACCACGTTCGGAAAGGCACTGGGCTTCGCCAAGCTGCAGACGTCGGCTCTCGCTGAAGCCCAGGGCGACCTGAGTCAGGAAGGGCGAGTCATGCCCTTCGGCCTGCCGGGCGGCTCCGCCGGACAGACCGAAGTGTGTCTCCGGGACAGCAACTCGGTGCCGGGCCCCCTGTGATGGGCCCGACAGCGGGAATTTCGGGACTCTCGACTTCTCTCTGTACGGCAACGACACGGTGGGGACTGTCGAGACATGCGGCAATGCCATGTCCCAGGACAAACTGGGGCAAACATGGTCGTGGGCGTGGACCACCCCCTAGCGACCGCCTCGGCGGAACCGCGCCGACGAGGCCTACTGTCCGATCTTCAACGCTCGCCCCAACCACGTCGACGGACAGACCGGCATAGGGTCGGCATTGTACCGGGCATGGTGGCCGGAACCAGCCGGACTGAGCGGATACGTGCCCGGGCGGATCGCACGGGGGCAAACCGATCACGGTGGAGGGGGATCGAATGGGGTCGACGACACTGGGCTGTGGCATTACATCGACGCCTCCAGCCCCTCAGCCGCCTGCTGTGACGGCGTCTCGGACACCACCGAAATGGCCTCCTGCATTGCCGACTGGAGAGCCGGCAACTACAACAACCCGCTCTTCACGCTGGCGATAGCCGACGCCGTGCGCTTCGGCGCCGTACCCGTGCTCGATGCCGGTGCCTGGGGAAACGGAACCAGTACCTATGGCATCGCCGACATCGTCCCTGTTATTAGTGGGGCTGCAATAGCTCCGGCGGTAACGGAAATGGAAATGGGAACGGGAACGGTGGAGGATCAGGATCGAGCTGTGCCATCATCCACTATCCCGCCGACCCCGCGCCTCCTCGGGTCTGGGCAGCACGGTGAACGGAGCAACCGGCTCAATGCAGTCACCGCGTTCGTGCTGGATGTGGAGATGCTCCCTGAGCCACTCCGTTCGAACTTCCCCACCAGCCCCGAACAGGTGGACTATGCACTCACGAAATGAAGACGAAACGAAACGACGAGCGAGGGGTGGCGCTGGTGGAGATGGCACTCCTCACCCCGTTCCTGGTTCTTCTGCTCCTCGGCATGATCGAGTTCGGCTGGCTGTTCGCCCAGAATCTCGACATCAAGCACGGCGCCCGGGA
The DNA here is from genome assembly GCA_963744905.1 of uncultured Acidimicrobiia bacterium. GTDB lineage: Bacteria > Actinomycetota > Acidimicrobiia > Spongiisociales > ZC4RG35 > DATFFO01. The sequence continues at coordinate 298,141 of CAVUUV010000002.1, forward strand.
GGCGGCACGGATGCTTTCGGTCAACGACGATCCTGGCGGGGGAGGCACCCAGTCCCAGAACATCATCACCGGTGTGTGCGTCGATGGACCTCTATCCCGGCACCACAGTGCAACTGATCCAGTCCGGTACGACCGTTGATTCGCCGGCCTCGGCCGTCGTATCGATTGCGGCGGGACAGAACACCTTGACCGGTTTCCTGGACTGGGCGATTCCCGCCTCGATGACCATTTCCTCTACCGCCGAAACCCGCCTGCAGAAGGAAGCGGACTGGACATCGGGCTCTGGCTCATGTCCGTGACGCGGAGAGAGCCTCAGCCCGAACGGGGGGCGAGCCTCGTGGAGTTCGCCCTGGTCCTTCCGCTTCTGATTGTGCTCCTATTCGGGCTGATCGAGTTCAGTTGGGGCTTCGCCCAGGCTTTGGACGTGAAGCAAGTTGCGCGGGAGGTTGGCCGCCTGGCCGCGGTCGATGGAACCCAGGCCGACATCGACGCCAAGGCGTGCGGATCTCGGCTGGCAGAGGTCGGAACGGCGTCCGTGTCGGGTGGGACGACGGCTGGCGAAACGGCAATCATCACGGTCTCGGCTGATCTGCATCAGATCACAGGTCTGTTCGGTGAGTTCTTCGGGTCCGCCGGGGTGCTCGACTCGACGATCGAAGTTCGTCTCGAGCAAGACCTGACCAACTGGTCCGGAACGACCTGTCCCTGACCCCAGGCCTGAGGAGTCGGCATCGAAACAGGCGATTGATACCATCGCACTCGCTGGTAGCCTTTCGGTGGGGCTGGATCGTTCACGTATGGACGTGGCCAACCCCATGGAAGCCAAGGAAGGCTGGGAGTGCTCAGGGGTACTAGACGGACACGAGGAGAGAATGGCGCCACCATGGTCGAGGTCGCCATCGTGCCGCCACTGTCGAATTCGCCTGGCGTATTGCTATGCGCCGACAGCTGAGCCGAACAGCACGGGGGCGTGCTCGAGTCGTTGACGCCGACATCCTCTCAGACATCGAGAGCGTGCATGTCGGTAATCAACAACCGTTCTCCCGCGACGTCCAAGCTGGAGGCACGTCCCAAAGGCGCCGGCTGCGCCACGGCGTCGATCGCGGAGCGACCCTGGTGGAGTTCGCCATAGCGTTTCCCTTGTTGATCCTCTTGCTCATGGCAATCATAGAATTCGGACGCTTGGCCTTCACCTATTCCGAGGTCTGGTCGGCAGCACGTGAGGGAGCCCGATTTGCAACCACGGTCGGAGACAATGATGGAAACGGCCTGCCCAACTTCATCGACTGCCCACAGATCCTTGGCGCGGCCCAATCAAAGGTGACATTTCATCCACTCACGGCCAGTGATATCGAGGTCATCTACGAAGATCAGGCCTCGCCTCCCAATACCATCGCCAGCTGTCAGACTCCACCAGCACCACCCGCGAAGACTCCGCCCAATCCCGTCGATGCTGGAAACATCGACCCAGGCACCCAGATCAAGGTAGTAGTCCACTCGACATACGACTCGATTGTCCCCCTGGTCGGCGTGTTTCTCGATGGGCTGAGCTTGGACTCCACCCAGATCAGGTCCGTTCACTACGAGGTCAAGAATGGCTCATGAGTCTGATCGAGAACGCGGTGCGGCCGTTGTCGAGTTGGCGTTCGTCACGGCCTTCCTTCTCATCCCCTTGTTGATCGGTTTGATCGACGTTGGGCGCATGATCTACACGAGAATTGCGCTGCAAGAAGCAGCTCAGGAAGGGGTGCTATATGCCTCATTTCCTGAGGGATCTGTCCCCATTACTGCAGCCGACATTACAGCTCGAGTGATTGAGTCGGTCTCATATCCTCCACTCGATTCATCAGGCGTTTCTGTCTATTGCGAGCTCGTGCCTCGGTTGGTCGATGCAGCCGAGGTGGCGGTCCAGGTCGACTACCAGATCGACTCATTCTTTCCGTTCACCGGCCCCGTGACCATCAGCCGCACGGCCGTCAGTGATCGATTCCTCGACTCATGCCCGGCGGGAAGCCTGAGTCCGTTACCCTAGGCGAGAGGAAGTGGGATCTGGGATGAGGCAAAATGAAGAAGGCGCCACAGCAATCCTGGTCGCTGTGAGTCTGTTGATGATCTTTGGGCTGGTGGCACTCGGAATTGATGGCAGCCTGGCCTTCAATGACCGACGAGGCAGTCAGAACGCTGCGGACATCGCGGCGATGGCGGCTGCTTGGGAATCCTGCAACCCAGCGGACTCCGCCACGACTCCTGTGAACGCAGCGCTCGCCGCAGCCGCTGAGAATGGCTACGACAACACCGATGCCGGCGTTCAGGTGAACGTGACGGGACCATCCGCCGCTTCAGATGGGTGGACCGTTGCGATCCAAAAGGTAAGCGGCGGCGTCTTCGGCCCCGCGACGCCCTACGCACCAGACAACATCGATGTCATCTCAACTGCGACAGCACACTGCGTCGATCAGCCAATACTTGGCGGCTATGCACTTTTCGCCGGGGCTGCGACTTGTCCCGGAATCAACGAGCTAAACACCACGAGTTCGAGCGTAACCGTTAACGGTAACGTCCACACAAACGGCGACGTGAACACCGGGGCAAGCTTCGATGTCACCGGCAATGTGACGTATAGAGGCGACAACAAGATAAGCGATCCCGATACTGAAGCAACCAAGTTTGTCGGCTCGGCAATTAAGTACCCGTTGGACCTTACCCTCAGTGACTACGACCTCGGCAGCCCTCGGGCCGACGCCGCCAACGTGTTCGGGGAATACTACGACTTCGGTAGCTCCGTCATAGACGAAAAAGCGCTCACCGGCTGGAGCCCTCCCCTGGCTGTGCTGACCGCGACCGGCATCAAGATAACGCACTCAGGTATCTACAGAACGGACGGTGATGTCACACTGGGAAAGGTTGAGCTTGCCCCCGACGTCAGGGTCACATTCGTAGCCAAAGGTCAGATCAAGCTAACGGGGAACTCGGATTTCGAAGGATACGATCCGATCGAAGGACCAAACGGCCCACGTATGGCACTCTTCTCGGAATACCAGCCGACCGGAAATAGGTGCAACAACAAGGCGATCACCGTCTCCTCCAACGGAGTGGCATGGGACGGCGTCATCTTTGCCCCCAACGGGTCAGTCGACATCTCAGCGTCGTCTGCCACCGGGATCAACGGATCGATCATCTCCTTCGTAATCAATCTCTCTGGTTCGAGCATCACGGTCAGCTTTCAGGACGATCCAGATCGCCCGCCGAACCTGTCAATGGAGCTGATCCGCTGATCTCGCGTCCGTCGGACGTCCAAGGCGCCCACGAAGTGGTACCGATGCACTCCACCGCGCCTTGGTCCTCGCGCTTCCGCGACATGGCGAGAGTCTGGTTCCGTTCCTCGGCCCAGATGTAACCGGTGGACAGGGGAAAGAACCGGCGGAGGTTCCAGCGAACGACGGAGGGCCCAATCGGGCGCGGATTTCGCTGCCTTTGGCCGTTCTCCGGCTTGCCGCCGGCTGCTGCGCACCCGCGCATGGCCGACGGACGCGACCTGATTGATACCGCCCTCCAGCCGGTTTGCCTTCGCCCTATCGGCTCTTGAGCCCTCCGCGAGGGCCGTACTGGTACCTGATCCAGACGGTCATCAGCTTCGCTCTCGATCGGAGGACGCTCCGGCCGCGACTCTCGATTTCGACTACATCCCACGGGCCTTGATGGTCCTACGCAACCAACCTGGGATGGCGGCGAGTCCGGATGCTGGTGACGGTGTGATTATGACGGGCAGGTCCTCGTCCTGCGAGGAGGATCCGGAGCTTGTAGTTGGCGAAGTTCCGGAAGCCACGGCCGGATCTCTTGACGGTTTTGATGGTCAGGTTGGCCGCTTCGGTCTTGCCGTTGGAGGCGCCGGTGTGATGGTGAGCCAGGATCTCAGTTCGCCACCGGGTCAGGGTCTTGGCGAGGCGACGCAGTTCGGGTCCGGACTCGTCGTCGAGACACCATTCGGTCGCCCGGTCGAGGGCCGCTTCAGCGGCGGCGGGGTCGTCGGTGAGATACACATCACGGACATACTCCTTGGCTACCCAGGCGTCTTGGACCAGCCCGTCAGCGTCGCCCTCTCGGAGAGCCCGATGGATCCGCTCCCATCCCCGCTCGTCGACCCGTTCGGCCGCCATCAACAGCAGCTTACGCACCCCAAAGAGGGGATCTCTCTTGCGGCCCCGATGACCCAGCGTCTCGTTTTGGACTCGCTGACGGCACTTGGTGAGCGCCTGGTTGGCGAGACGAACAATGTGGAATCCGTCCACCACCAAGGTCACATCCCAGAGTGCAGAGACCTGGCCGGTGACAGGGTCGACACCACAGATGGCGGCCCGGTAGCCCTCATGAGGATCGACCGACACCACCTTCACCGCCTCCAGATGCTCGGCGGACTGTTTTCGCATCCATTCCCGCAGATCCTTGGCGTCGCGACCCTCGAACACATCGGCGATCCGACCCGAACGGGTATCTACCACCGACGTCACGAACCGTCGCCGCCGACCCCGCGAAGCCGGCGACATCACCGTCTCATCGAACCCGACCTGGGTGGGGAACTCCCAGGACTCAGCATCATCGCCTAGCCGCCCCCCGCCCACACGCCTCACCGCTTCCATCACCGTTCCCCATGCCACCCCCAACCGCCGCCGACACGACTCAACCGTCCCCTCCACCGCCTCCACCCGGTCGGTCACCCACTCCTCGGCCCGGGCCGTCAACACCCGCCGAGGGGCGGCAATGTCGGGCCGCTGCTCGGTCCACGTCCTCACCAAACAGGAAGGATCGACACACTCCCAGATCCGCTTCCACCACTCCACCCGCACCGACCGGGCACCCATCGGGACATCCCGCACCGTCACCCACCGGCGGTCCTTGGGCCGAGCCACCAACCCGCACCCTCCACAAGTCACCAGCCCCCGAACCGTCTCAATCTCCACCACCACCTCCCCGTCGTCCGTCTCCACCATCCGCCGGACGGTCACATCCCGCCAACCCAACAACACTGAACTACCGTCACCCATCAGGGGGACCTCCTGTCGGTACCCGGACCTTGCAGTCACGAGCATCACAGAGGTCCCCCTCTCACCGAAAGACCATCACCTCATCCCAGCTTCGATGAGTAGGGCCCCTTTGATCCACCTCCTGGTGGCCGAGCAGTAGGAGCAAGAAGCCACTCAAGTTCCTCCGGCTTCCTGTCGATATGGACCTCCAAGCGGTCCGCTACCACTAGGCCTGCGTCGAGCCAGAAAGCACAGGGGTCATGAGGATGGAATCTCGCCGAAACAGACGAGAGCGGGGGGCAACAATGATCGAGTTCGCCATAGTGGCGCCTCTCCTGTTCCTCCTGCTCTTCGGGGTCATCGAGTTCAGTCGCCTCATCGGGGCCTACACGTCGGTGTGGACTGCAGCCAGGGAAGGAGCCCGCTACGCCACCACTTCGGGCGACGACCCCTACAACCCCAACATTCTCCGCTATCGGAGCTGTGACGGAATACTGGCGGCCGCCCAGTCGAAGGCGGTCCTGAGCAAGGTGACGACCGCCAACATCGACATCTCATGGGTGGCCCCCGACGGGACCGTTCTCGCCGATTGCGATTCCTCAACGGCGCCGCCCGACCCGGCCACGGATCACAACCTCCTCCTTCCCGACGGAACCAAGATCGAGGTGACCGTTACGGACACCTTCCAGGGGGTATCGCCCATCGTGGGCGGGCTGCTGGACGGCCTCGATCTCAGCTCCACTCAACGACGGTCGATCTACCTGGGGGTTCTCGGTGGCTGACACCATGAAAGAGAGAGGCGCCGCCGTGGTCGAGATGGCCTTCCTTACCATCTTCCTCATCGTCCTGGTCACCGGAATCATCGACATCGGACGGGCTATCTACACCGACATATCCGTACAGGAGGCCGCCCAGGAAGGAGCCCACTACGCCAGCTTCGAGGAGGCCGCCACCGTTGCAGAGATCGTCGACCGGACCGTGAACAGCACCGGCTCGATCACAGTCGATCCCGTCGACGTCAATATCACCTGTACGGCTGTGACCCGAGGCAAGCGCAATGCCACCCGGGTCGAGGTGTCGGTCGATTACACCCTCGGCCTGATCACCCCTGTCATCTCCGACTGGTTCGGAGGGACGCTGACGCTCCACAAGACCGCGGAAGTCGAACGCTTCTACGAGAGTTGCCCGGCATGAACCGAAACCCTGCCCAACCAAGCACGAGGACCAGTCGCCGATGAGCACCGTACGCCACATACTGTCGATGAGATCACCTCGAGGGGAAAGGGGCGCCGCCGCCATCATGGTCGCCATCTCCCTTCTGATGCTGCTGGGTGTCACGGCTCTGGCCATCGACGGCAGCTCGGCCTACAACGATCGTCGAGGCAGCCAGAACGCAGCCGACAACGCTGCCCTGGCCGCCGCCTGGCAGCAATGCAATCCCGACACCATTGGCTCCACGCCCGAGAACGCGGCCCGGGCAACGGCCGCCGACAACGGTTACGACGACAAGAACCCAGACGTGACCGTCACTCCCACCCAGGTGAGTGCCGGCGTCTGGGAGGTGAAGATAACCAAGCTGCAGGACGGCATCTTCGGGCAGGCCACGCCGTATGCCCCCGACGCCCTCACCGTCGTCTCCCAGGCGGTGGCCGAATGCGTGGTCCAGGAGTACCTGGGCAACTACGCCCTCTTCGCGGCGGCCTATGGGTGCTCCGGAGACGAGATATCCGTCACGAGCTCCAATATCGACGTCACTGGCGGCGTCTTCTCCAACGAGCAGATCACGATCAGTGGCGGCGGCCCCGGCGTCACGGGTGACATCATCAACCGCGACCCCTCGGGTGGCAGCGACGGAACCTACGACAAGGGACCACCCCAGAAATATCCGGTCGACCTCGATATCACCGACTTCCGCCCCGGCGGCACGGAAAGCAGCGACCCCAACTACCACGCCGCTTCCGGAAACATCGACAGCAACTGGCTGGTCAATAACGGCTACACGACGATGGTTTCCGGCACACCCAACCTGACGGTATCGGGAATCTACTACTCACCGGGTTCCATCACCCTGATCAAGGGCCTCACCACCAATCCGGGCGTGAAGGCGACCTTCGTGGCAGAGAAGGACATCCAGATGCAACAGAAGGTGACCCTCACCGGCTATGCCAACGTGGTCAGCGGCGCCTACTCTCCGTTGGCCCTCTTCGCCAACGACCCGGGATCACCGTCGTGCAACCGGACGGCCATAAAGTTCGCCACCAGCGAGACCAAGGCCATAACCGGGCTCATCTTCGCTCCCAACGGGGCGGTGGATATGTCAGGGTCTACCATCGAGGTCAACGGCTCGATTCTCGCCTACCGCATCAACGCCTCGACCTCGTCTCTCACCGTGACCTGGCAGGACGCCCCCGGCGCTCCCGACGACTTCGTGGTCAATCTCCTCGAGTAGGCTCCACCCCGGCGGAGTCGCCGTGTTCTGGCCGCAGCCTCCAACGCCTCCAGATGCATGCCGCGGACCAGAACCCCGCTGACGGCCTCACGAGGTTCGCACGTTGGTGGGATACGGCTCCCGCTGGGTGATCAGCCTCCTCCGGTGCAGCCCAACTGTCAGCGCCTTGAAGGGAGATCGCAAAACGAAAGCGCTCGTCCATGGGCCAAGGGGCGCATTCGTACCCTTCGCCGATGTGACGGACTCATCCATTGGCAGTCGAAACCCTGTCCCGCGTAGGCTGCGGCGGCAGGGTCGGATCCGCGTGAGGTCACCTATTGCGCGAGCAGGGGTGGGCGTTTAGCCTGACCGCAGAGAGTGACCAGGGCGGTCACAGTCTGAAGGCAACCGAGGGGTCAAATGGGAGGCTTCGAGTCGAAGAACCAAAGGCGCGTCCCGGCGCGGCGTCGGGAGCGAGGCGCATCGCTGGTGGAGATGGCCCTCGTCCTGCCACTCTTGGTGATGCTGCTCTTGGGGATCGTCAGTTCGGGCATCGCCTACAACCACCAGCTCAGCCTGACCCACTCGGCTCGGGAAGCGGGCCGCTATGGCGCCACCCTGCCGGTCGACAACTTCGCATCCATGAGTGGGTGGCTTTCCGCCGTCGAAACCAGGGCCATAGACAGCGCCACCGGCTCCCTCAACGCCGGGACCCCGGGCCTGTACATATGCGTCGCCTACGTGTTCCCCAACGGAACCGCCGCCGACGACTCGACCGCCAGACGTATCAACAGCGCCGGGACCGTGACCACCGATTCCGGAACGTGCTTCTCTGACGGACGGCCCAACGACGAGCGCCGGGTCCAGGTCGAGGTCCGTCGAGACGTGGACTTCAACGCCCTTCTGTTCCAGACCACCATCACCCTCCACTCCCAGGCCGCCAACAAGTTCGAGGCGGCGTTGGGGGCATGATGAGCCGCTGGAATCCTCGCGAGGAGAAGGGAGCCACCCTGATCATCGTGACGGCCGCCCTGCTGATGCTGTTTGGAGCCGCGGCCTTGGCCGTCGACATGTCCGGTCTCCGCTCCGACATACGCTCCGACCGGCTGGCAGCCGATGCGGCCGCAACGGCCGGCGCCGCCTTCATCAACCCATTCGCCGGCAGCCAGGCCGACCAGGCCTGTGAGGCGGCATGGAACTACCTGCAGCTCAACTTGAGCGACGCCAATACATCTGTGTCGCCGCCGAACTGCACCGTCTTCGCCGGGTCCTGCATCCCCTCTATCGTCCGCCAGGCAACGGCATCCGCCGGACCATACAACTTCACGATCACCCATCCCGTCCCCGACAACGACCCCCTGATGGCCGGACAGGCCATCAACCTGGAAATCGACGGCGCGCCTTGTCAGCGGCTGGGAGTGGAGGTCAAACGCGTCCGCGATTACTACTTCGCGCCCGTGATGGGTTTCGACTCCGGCTCTACCACCATCCACAGCGTGGCCCGGATCGCGGCCGACATCGGGGAGGGAGAGGTCGTGCCCCTGCTGGTGCTGGAGCCCACCTCGTGCAATGCCCTCTACGCCAGTGGTCAGGGCGGAGTCACCGTCGACTACTACCAGGACTCGCCGGGTTTCATCGTCGTCGACTCCGATGCCAACGGCGGAAATGCTCCAAACAACTGCACCGCCAACCGGTACGCCATAGACGCCCAGGGCAACAACAACGGCTGGATCCGGGCACTGCCCGTGCCGGCACCCCAGAACATCCCCTCCGCCATCCTGTCCTACGCCCTCTCGGGTAAACCCGGCACCAACGCTGCCTATGCCTACGACCCCAATGACCTGGTCACACCGGCAGCCGGCGTCGATCCATCGGATCCGGCTTACACCGCATTCCGTCTCTACCCCACCCCGCAGCCGATCTCACGTCGGATCACCCGGGCACCGATCGACTGGCGCTACAACTGCAAGTCGAGCTATCCGGATTACCTGGGGTGGGTCCCGGTCGACGGATGCCCGGATGCTGCTGCTCCTCACATCGACCAGTTGATATCCCGCTATGGGGGAAACGCCTCGCCCATGGGGATTTCACAACGCTGGTTTGGCACCTCCGGCTTCTCGTGCTCCCCTGCCACCGACATGACCGTGTCTGGTAACTGGTACGTCGATTGCCCGGGTGGATTCATCGTGAATGGCGTGAACATCACCTTCCAGGACGGCGATGTGGTCTTCGACGGCAACGTCGATCTTCGATCATCGGGAACGCTGACCATCAACCCGAGCCCCACTGCCGACCACGTCGTCTACGTCCGCAATGACGGAAATCTCCTCAAAGGCGCCCAATCCTCGATCGACATGGAGAGGGTGTTCGTCTATCTGGCGGGTGGAAACTTGGATCTCACCGGTGGCGACGGAGGCCTTACATGGATCGCTCCGATCAGCGGCGACTTCGAGGACCTGGCCCTCTGGGCCGAGGCCGATCTCCAGTTCCAGATCGGTGGCCAGGCGGGAAACACCCTCACCGGCACCTTCTTCACCCCGCTCAGCAACCCCTTCACTCTGACCGGACAGGGTGGACAATTCCAGACCGATGCCCAATTCCTCACCCGCCGTCTCGAAGTGAAGGGACAGGGCGAGGTGAAGATGCAGCCCGACCCCACCCGCCAAACCCTCATTCCCATTCGCGCCGTCAAGCTCATCCGCTGAGTCTGAGCGAGATTCTGCCCCGGGTAACGTGGCCTGATGCGCGCCACACCGCCCGTAATGCCCGCACTGATCACCCCCTTCGACCAGGCGGATGACCTCGACCCGAAGGCTCACGCCCACAACGTCGGCTTCCTGACCGGCATAGGCTGTGAGGGATTCGTCCTCGGCGGCTCCAACGGAGAGGGCCCCTACCTGGAGCCGGGCGAGAGACGCCAACTGCTGGAAGCCGCCCGACATGCGGCCCCCAAAGCTCACCTGATGGTGGGCATCATGGCCGAATCGACCCGCCAGGGAATCTCCCAGGTGGATGAGTGTGAGGCCGCCGACTCGATTCTGGTGATGACCCCCACCACCCTCGTTCGCCGCCAGCCCACCGCCGTCGCCTCCTACTTCCGGGCCATGGCCGACCACTCCGGGGCGCCGGTCTTCCTCTACTCCGTTCCTCCCACCACCGCCTACAGCCTGGGACTCGACCTCGTCACCGAACTGGCCGAGCATCCCAACATCGTCGGGATGAAGGACTCCTCGGGTGACGTGGTGCGGCTCCAGGCCATAGTCGACGCCACTCCGGACGACTTCCTCGTCTACTCCGGCTCTTCCCCCGCCGCCACGGCGGCAATAGCCGTGGGAGCGGACGGTGTCATCACCGGCTCGGCCAACTACGCCTTCGGGCTGGTGGCCGCAGTGGTCCAGGCCGCCCGGACCGACCTGGCCCGGGCTCGCCGTCTCCAGGCCCACCTCACTGCTCTTTCGGAGGCGGTGGAGCGCCTCGGTATTCCCGGTGTGAAGGCCGCCGCCCGGGCCGCCGGACTCGACCCGGGGCGTCCCCGCCTTCCCCTGGAGCCGCTTGCTCCCCCGTTGGCCGAGGAGGTGGCGCTCCTGGTGGGGGAACGAACCGGCGTCATCTGAGAGCGCCGCCAGAGTTTGAGTACGCGCTCAAAGTCCTGAGGAGCACTGTTACCATCATCCACAGCAGCTTCAGCCAGAAAGGAAGACCATGGCCGTTCAGTTCCTCACCGGCGAATGGGCCCAGGCCGTTACCGACGCCCTCAACAACCACCCCGGATTCAAGAGCTCCATGGGCTCGGCCGAGCTGACCATCCAGTTCAAGACGACCGACACTCCCGACGGCGAGGTCGACTACTACATGAACACCTCCGGAGGCGAGGCGCAGCTGGCCATGGGACAGGCCGCAGATCCCGACGTCACCATCGCCCAGACCTACGACACCGCCACCGCCATCTCCAAGGGCGAGCTCAACACCCAGACCGCTTTCATGACCGGCAAGATCAAGGTGTCGGGCAACCTGGCCAAGCTGATGATGCACCAGCGAGCCATCGGAGAGTGGGGATCGGCCGTCAAGGACCTCGACGTCGACTACTGAGCAATCGCCAGCCCGCAATCGTCCAGCGTCGCTTCCATCTCCCCGCCACCGAACTTGAACCGTTCGAAGGAGACCACCTGTTGGATCTCGGAGTCGCTGAGGGACTCCCCGAACTCGGGCATCACCGCCGTTATCTCCTTGCCCCCGGCTCCATAGGTAGGACCGTTCTCTTCGGTCCATTTGACCGAGCCCAGGGTCACCCAGTGGATCTGATCGTCACAGGCGGGGAAAGTGGTCAGCACGCCGGCCAGGGCCGGGCCCGCCCCACCCTGGCCGTTTCCGCCATGACAGGTGGCGCAGCGATCGGAGAAGATCTGCTTGCCGGCGTCGAGGTTGGGATCGCCCAGCGACGCAGGGGGGCCGACGCAGGCGGTCAGGAAAACCACCAGGAGCAGCGCCGACCCGATTCGCCTGCTGCTCACGCAGGTGCCAGCGGTCGCCTGACCATGAGCTGACGGAAGAACCAGTAGACGGCGAACAGCAACGCCGCCCCCATGATCGGAGCTCCGATTCGCTTCAGGAGGGCAGAGTCGGCCACCAGACCCACCAGGAAGATGACGAGACCGCCGTTGACCCCCCACAGCACGGCCGGGTTGGCCCTTACCCCGGACAGCCTCTGCGCCACGGCAAAGAGGGCGTTGGTCATCACCCCGATGAACATGGTGTGGTCGAACGCCAGCAGCACACCGACCGGACCCTCACCGGTCTCGGGGTCGAGCTGGCCGGAAACGAAGAGCTGGACCAGGTACACCAGCAGGCCGATGCCTACGGCCAGGAACACCACCGACATGCGGGCGAAGTCCTGCCCGTCACCGGTTCCCCATGAAGCGGGCTTGAGCCGGGACCACATGCGAACGATGAACATGACGACCGCGACCACCTCGAGAGCAGAGGCGATCTGGACCAGGGCGTCGATCTCGAAGATGAAAGAGATGTTGATCAGGATCCCGGAGCCGAACAGGCTCCAGGCTACGATCCGGCCACTACGCCCCTCCGGGCCCTCCAGTAGCCACTCCGTCACCGCCACCCCGGCCAGGATCAGATAGCCGATCAGCATGGCGGGCGGGTGAGCACCGGCCAGCGACGAGGCGGTCTCGTTACTCAGCCCGGGAAGGGAACCCTGGGCGATAAACAGGCCCAGCAGGACGCCGAGCACAGCCCCTATGCCGAGGGATATGGTGGCCAGCAGGATGGCCAGTTGCGACACCGTTCGCGATGAGGTGCGGTAACGGGCCCAGACCCAGGAGATGACCCAGACGATGGCGAGGAGCATGAGGGTGCCGGTGATGGGCCGGTAGATCCCGGTCCCGGCCAGGAAGGCGATCACATACAGCCCGACCACTGCCGCCGTGATTATCCCGATGCGACGGGCAGACCGTTCCTCGTCCTCACTCACCCCCTGACCCAGCATGAGGAAGGCGGAACCGACCACCGAGAGGGTGATCCATCCCAGCGTGCCGGAGTGAACGTGGGTGAGCAGTGCCTCGTGAGAGGGATTCCACACGTCCATCCCGTTCAGTATCCCGATGACGATCGTCACCACGAAGATCGCCAGAGCGGTGCGAAATAACACACGCGCCGTGGCGTCGAGTCCCAACATGTCAGCCTCCAGTAGTTGCCCAGGCCGTGCTGGGCGCACGGCGGCCAAAGACTAAGTACTCAATCCACTCCGTGCGGCCGAAAACGGCTAGTTGTCGCAACGATCCATCCCAACGCAAAAGACCCCGGCCGAACGACCGGGGTCTTCCACAGATGCTGTCGGTCTTATCAGTTGACAGCGTCCTTGAGGCTCTTGCCGGCCTTGAAGGCGGGGGCCTTCGAAGCCTTGACCTGGATGGTCTCGCCCGTCTGGGGGTTACGCCCGGTGCGGGCGGCACGGTGACGCACCTCGAAGGTGCCGAATCCGGTCAGCGACACCTTGTCACCCTTCTTCAAGGCGTCGGTGATGCTGTCCAGCACGGCGTCGAGATGGGCCTGGGCGTCTGCCTTGGTGCCGTCGGTGGCGGCAGCGATGGCATCGACGAGTTCGGACTTGTTCATGAACGTCTCCTCCTTTGGAGAACGGAACTACAGATACGTAATTCTGGTAGGACCGCCGGGGCTATGCAAGCCAAAGCCGCGCAACGAAAGGGTTTTCGCGCTCTGGTGCGACCACGGGAAAGGCTCTCAGATGAGCCCGAGCGACTCCACCGCCTCCCGCTCGGAGACCAGTTCCGCCACCGAGGCGTCGATGCGCTGGCGCGACCAGGCATCGATCTCCAGGTCAGGGACGATCCGCCACTCCCCGTTGGCGGTCGTACACGGAAAAGAACAGATCAGCCCCTCGGGGACACCGTAGGAGCCGTCGGAGGGCACCGACATCGACACCCAGTCACCTTCCGGTGTGCCGCTGGTCCAGTCCCGCACATGACAGATGGCGGCGTTGGCGGCGGAAGCGGCCGACGAAGCACCCCGCGCCTCGATGATCGCCGCTCCCCGCTTGGCAACAGTGGGAATGAACTCGTTCTCGACCCAGGCGCGATCGTCCACCACCTCCATGGCCGGTCGCCCCGATATCTCGGCGTGGAACAGGTCTGGATACTGGGTCGAAGAGTGATTTCCCCAAATCGACATCCGACGAATGTCTGACACCGGCACTCCTACCTTGTTGGCGACCTGGCTCAGAGCGCGGTTGTGGTCGAGGCGGGTCATGGCCGTGAACCGGCGCGGGTCGAGACCCCGGGCGTTGCTCATGGCGATGAGGGCATTGGTGTTGGCCGGGTTGCCCACCACCAGCACGTGCACCAGCGGAGAGGCGGCCTCGGCCAACGCACGGCCCTGGGGCTTGAAGATGCCCCCGTTCGCCTCGAGGAGATCGCTCCGTTCCATCCCCGCCTTGCGAGGCATGGCTCCCACCAGGAGGGCGACATCGGCGTCGGCGAACGCCTCCTCGGCATCGCTGGTCATGACCAGACCATCCAACAGGGGGTAGGCACAATCCTCCAATTCCATGGCCACTCCTTCCAGAGCACCCATGGCGGGAGGTATCTCGAGCATCTGCAGGGTCACGGGCTGATGGGGCCCGAGCATTTCGCCGGCGGCGATCCTGAAGAGCAGGCTGTATCCGATCTGTCCGGCCGCCCCGGTGACGGCCACGCGTTTGGTGGAACTCATGGCGGTGAGCGTAGTGGGCTGTGGGACGGACGAACCAGACGGCTCAAGTCGAGTCGCCCCGGGGTCGATACAGCCTCATGTCACACAAAGCGAGCCAGATCAGCACATTCCACCTGGTGGCCCTGGTCACAACCCTCGTGGCGTCAGCCATTCTGGCTGCGGTGAGCGTCTTCGTGGCGATCGCGCTGGGGACGCCCGCCGCACTCGGGTGGGTGATTCTGGCGGCAGTTGCCGGCTGGTATACGCTCGACAAATTGACGGCGATGAAACCGAGCGGCTCGCCCCGTCACGCCAGGTCGAGCGTCACATCCAGCTGAGGGGCCGAGTGGGTAATCCAGCCCACTGAGATCACGTCCACCCCAGTCTCGGCGATGGCCCGCACGTTGTGGCGAGTCACGCCTCCCGAAGCCTCGCACACCATCTGGCCGTCCACTCTTCGCACCGCCTTTGACAACGTGGCCAGGTCCATGTTGTCCAGCAGCACCAGGTCGGCCCCCACGGCCAGCAGCTCATCGAGCTGATCCAAACTCTCCACCTCCACCTCGATCTTGACCGTGTGCCCTACCCGGGTCCTGGCCGCCAAGACGGCCTCGGTCAAGCTACCGGCGACGGCGATGTGGTTGTCCTTGATCATCACCGCGTCGTATAGCCCGAATCGGTGGTTGCGCCCTCCCCCCGTCCTCACCGCGTACTTGTCCAGAGCTCTCAGGCCGGGCATCGTCTTGCGCGTATCCATGATGGCGGCGCCTGTCCCTTCCACCAGCCGGACCAGCTCGGCGGTGGCGGTGGCCACCCCCGACATGCGACCCAGGAGGTTCAGGGCGGTGCGTTCCCCGGTCAGGATCGAGCGGGCCGGGCCGGTTACCACAGCCACCGTTGTCATCGCCTCGACCTCCTCCCCATCGAGGGAGCGGCCCTCGAAGGTGATACGCCCGTCGACCCGGGCGAAGACGGTACCCGCTACCTCCAGACCCGCCAGTACCCCCGGGGCCCGGACCACGACATGGCCTGTGGCCTCGGCATCGGCCGGGATGCAGGCGTCGCTGGTCAGGTCACCTGCCTGGGCGAGGTCCTCGTCGAGAGCACGGCGGATCACTTCGGCGTACATGGATGAGTGCAGCGACACGGCCCGATCAGGCTACCGGCCGACTCAGATGGGAACCAGCTCCACCGGGGTGGCCTGGACCATGGTTCGCTCCGCCTGGAGCGGATCCGGCTCGGGGTAGTCGGCGCGGTAGTGACCTCCTCGTGATTCGCTCCGGCGCAAGGCGGCCGGGATCACGAAACGGGCCACATCGGCCGCCACCCGGCCCCCCACGGATCTGCGCAGCACGGGGTCGAGGTCCAGCAGCTGGTTGCGGGCATCCCACAGCCCATTCCCGGTCCGGACCAATCCCACCCGCTCCCACATCAGCTTGCGCAACTCCTCGAACGCGGGCCCGGAGCGGAGCGGCAGATCCAGGGCCTCGGGGGGCACCAGAAACGGCCCACTGCCCAGACGAGGAGCACGGGCGAAGACGTCGGCCGCCACCCGGGCGCCGAAGACCAGGCCCTCCAGAAGCGAGTTGGAGGCGAGCCGGTTGGCACCGTGAACGCCGGTGGAGGCGCATTCTCCCACCGCCCACAGCCCGGGCATCGATGTGCGGCCGTCGGGGTCGGCGTCGATGCCTCCCATGAAGTAGTGGGCGGCAGGCGAGACCGGGAGCGGATCGGTGGTCGGATCGAGGCCGATCGACTGGGCATGGGTGTAGACGGTGGGGAATCTGGACGAGAAGTTGCCGATCATGCGCCCATCGAGATAGGCCCCGGCTCCTTTGTCGAGTTGCCACCAGATGGCCCGAGCAACGATGTCGCGGGGCGCCAGCTCCGCGTCGGGGTGTTGGGTGAGCATGAAGCGACGGCCGTGGGCGTCGATCAGCTTGGCGCCTTCCCCCCGCAAAGCCTCGGTCAGCAGCGGCATCGGGTCCTTCCCCCCTGCCATGGCGGTGGGATGGAACTGGACGAACTCCATGTCCACCAGGCGGACTCCTGCCCTGGCGGCCATGGCGATCCCGTCGCCCCTCACCCCAACCGGGTTGGTGGTGTGGGAGTAGAGACGCCCGATGCCGCCCGTGGCGAGCACCACCGCCGGCGCCAGGATCACCCGTCTGTTGCCGCGCTGATCGGCAGCCACCACTCCCGCCGCCCGGCCATGGGTCTGGACCAGGTCGACCGCCCGCCATCCCTCCATCTGATTCACCTGCGGGTTGCGATCGGCCGCTTTCATGAGGGTGTTCATCACCTCGGCCCCGGTGGCGTCGCCGTCGGCGTGCAGTATCCGCCGTCGGGAGTGACCCGCCTCGCGCCCGTAGACGAGGTCGCCCTCCTCGTCTGTGTCGAAATGCGCCCCCAGGGCGATGAGACGCTCGACGGCCTCCGGGCCCCCCTCGGTCAGTATCTCGACTACGTTCTCCACCGCCAGACCGGCCGACACCCCGATCGTGTCGGCCGCGTGCAGGTCGGGGTTGTCCCCCTGGTTCATGGCCACGGCGATCCCCCCCTGCGCCCACCAGGTCGATCCGGGCTCGTCTGCCAGCAGAACGGCGGCCCTGGGCAGCGCCAGAGCGACGGTGAGACCGGCTACCCCCGCCCCCACCACCAGCGGCTCATCCAGCCGGACAGAGTCGGTCACGCCCCGTCCCGCACCCTTCCAACCACCACCGCCGCCGCCGCCTTCTTTGGACGCTGACGAACGCCCCTACCCTTCTTTGGACCGTCACCGTCGCTATGCGTTCCCCACGGTCCAAAGAAGGGATTTTCGCGTTCCCCACGGTCCAAAGAACAGCGAGGGCGACCCGAGCCGTCCAAGCAAGGCGGATGTCGGGTCAGCCATTGCGGCCGACTTCGAGCATTCGCTCGACCGCCCGTCGGGCGCGAACAGCCACGTCGGCGTCGATCTCGACCTGGTGAGTCATGGTCTCCAGCGAACGCCGGATCCCCTCCAGAGTGATCCTCTTCATGTGGGGGCAAAGGTTGCAGGGCCGAACGAACTCGGTATCTGGTGACTCGAGGGCGACGTTGTCGGCCATGGAGCACTCGGTGATCATCATCACCCGTTGGGGCTGATGAGCCCTGACCCAGTCGATCATGCCGTTGGTTGACCCCACGTAGTCTGCCTCGGCGAGCACATCGGGCGGGCACTCGGGGTGAGCGATCACCGATACCTCCCCGAGGCCCTGGCGATGAGCCGCTATCTCCTGGCCGGTGAACCGCTCATGCACCATGCACGAGCCGGCCCAGGTGTGGACCTCGACGTCGGTCTGGGACGCCACCCACGAAGCCAGATACTGATCGGGGATGAATATCACCTCGTCCACCCCCAGGGACTCCACCACCGCCTTGGCATTGCCCGAGGTGCAGCAGACGTCGGACTCAGCCTTGACCTCGGCCGAGGTGTTTACGTAGGTCACCACCGGCGCCCCCGGATACTGGCTGCGTAGCCGCCTGACGTCAGCCCCAGTGATTCCCTCCGAAAGCGAGCACCCGGCCCGCAGATCCGGGACCAGCACGGTCTTGTCGGGATTGATGATCTTGGCCGTCTCGGCCATGAAATGGACCCCGGCCAGCACGATGACGTCCGCGTCGGTGTCGCGGGCCACCTGTGCCAGGTAGAGCGAGTCGCCCCTGAGGTCGGCGGTGGCGAAGATGTCGGGGGTCATGTAGTTGTGGGCCGCCACCACCGCGTTCCGCTCCGCTTTGAGCCGATCGATCTCGGCCAGCAACGGCTCCAACGCCGCCCTCTCGAGCGGGGGCAGGACGTCACTCTGGCGGGTGATCTGCAAGGTCGTCACGTTACGGCTCTCATCCGACCCAAAAGGGTAAGCCGCTCCCACCCCCAACCGAACCGGCCAACCGTTACATGCGCTCGATGATGGCAGTCCCAAAGGCAGAGGTAGCCACCTCGGTGGCACCCTCCATGAGACGGGCCAGGTCATAGGTGACGATCTTGTCGCCGATGGCGGCCTCCAGACCCTTGACGATGAGATCGGCCACCTCCTCCCAACCCATGTAACGGAACATCATCTCCCCCGAGAGGATCACCGACCCGGGATTCACCTTGTCCTGGTTGGCGTACTTGGGAGCCGTGCCGTGAGTGGCCTCGAACACGGCGTAGCCGGTGTCGTAGTTGATGTTGCCGCCCGGAGCGATTCCGATCCCCCCCACCTGGGCCGCCAGGGCGTCGGAGATGTAGTCACCGTTGAGGTTCATGGTGGCGATCACGTCGTAGTTGGCGGGTCGGGTCAGCACCTGCTGAAGCATGGCATCGGCGATGACGTCCTGGACCAGGAGCCTGTCGCCCGGGTCCCCCCCACAGTCCTCCCAGGAGACGGCCACATCACCGAATTCGTCCCGAACCACCTCGTAGCCCCAGGTGCGAAAGGCGCCTTCGGTGAACTTCATGATGTTGCCCTTGTGGACCAGGGTCACCGACTTGCGGTCCCGCTCCAGGGCATAGCGGATGGCGGCTCGCACCAGCCGCTTGGACCCGGTGATGGAGATCGGCTTTATCCCGACCCCCGAGTCGGGGCGGATGTCCCAGCCGAACTCCTCGTCGAGGAAACGGAGCAACCGCCGGGCGCCGTCGCTGTTCGCCTCCAGTTCCTTGCCGGCGTACACGTCCTCGGTGTTCTCGCGGAAGATGACCATGTCGACCCGTTCGGGGTGCTTGACCGGTGAAGGCACCCCCTGGAACCACCGCACCGGCCGGACGCAGGCGTAGAGGTCGAGGGTCTGGCGCAAGGCAACGTTGAGGGAGCGAATACCACCCCCTACAGGGGTGGTCAGAGGACCCTTGATCCCGACCAGGAACTCACGGAAGGCCTCCACGGTCTCGTCTGGTAGCCACGATCCCACCTCGTTGTAGGCCTTCTCCCCCGCCAGTACCTCCTTCCATGCCACCCGCCGGTCGCCTCCGTAGGCCTTTTCGACCGCAGCGTCGAAAACCCGGACCGACGCCGCCCATATGTCGGGGCCAATGCCGTCCCCTTCGATGAAGGGAACGATGGGATCGTCGGGGACAGAGAGACCGGAATCTCCCTTCGTGATTGAGGTGGGCATGGGACTCCTCAGGCTGGTGCTATCTGAAGATGAGGGTAACCGCCGACGACCGGGCCGGATTCGCCCCGCAGGAGCGTCCGAATCCCCACGTCGGGGGGAAGTCAGCGTCTCCTCAGCCGGAGGGGGGGCCGAGCAAAGCGAGGCGGAGGGGGATCCGGAACCCGCAGTCTCCTCCCGGCGGGGTCTGTTCCGGGCGGCGCTAGCATCGTTCGACGTGGCAACCACCGTTCGCACAGCCAGGCCACCGGCAGATCAGTTCATGCGACGATTGCTGGGGGTCGAGGGTGACCCCGTCAAGGGGGCCGTGTTCGACGCGCAGAACAAGCTGCGCAGCTCGATCATCATCTCCGGAATCCGCTGCACGATCACCTATCTGCTGGTACCGATCATCACCCCCATCGTCGGCTTCATGAGTACGGTGGCGGCGCCGATCAGCATCGGCCTGTCTTTCATCGCCATATTCTTCGGCTACAACAGCCTCAAACGATTCTGGCTGGCCGATCACCGCTTCAGATGGCGCTACACGATCTTCATCACCGTGGTGTGGTCACTACTGGTGGTGGGCATCGTCACCGACGTGGTAGGTCTTGTCGCCTGATCAGGCGTCGCGTCGGCTGATTTCCTCGGGAGCTCCCTGGGAGCGCCGGGTGGGCTACTCCCGTGCCGTGCGTGTGGGCGCCATGGTGTTCGTATCGGGGACCACTGCAGCCGAGCCCGATGGTGGGGTCGTGGGCCACGACGACCTCCGGGCCCAGACCCGCGAGACGCTCCGCAGGATCGATTCCGCTCTCCACGAGGCCGGGGCCCGCCTGGACCAGGTGGTCCGAACCCGCATCTTCATCACCGACATCTCCCGCTGGGAAGAGGTGGCCGAGATCCACGGGGAGGTCTTCGGTGACATCCGGCCCGCTTCGACCATGGTGGAGGTGGCAGCGCTGATCGACCCCACCTTGCTGGTCGAGATCGAAGCCGATGCCGTCATTGCCGCCGGGTAACCCCTGGCGGGGTCGATAAAGTCCGACCCGTGACCGGACCCGACCAGTATTCGCAGGAGGTTGCCCGCGGACGGGCGGCTCCTCTCCCGCCAGGCCTGGGATGAGGCGGTGAAGGCCTTCGCGCTGGCCGATCGCACGGGCGAGCTGGAACCCGAGGATCTCGTCGACTGGGCCATGGCCGCCTACCTCCTGGGCAGGGTCGAAGTGTCGGTGGACGCCCTGTCCCGCGCCTATCAGCGCTTCATGGTCGAAAATGAGCCCGGCCAGGCCATTAGGAGCGGGTTCTGGATGATCTACATCCTCCTCTCCAGGGGTGACACCGCCCAGGCCGGAGGCTGGATCGCCCGTTGTGCGCACGTGCTCGAACAGCTTCCACCCGACGCGGTCGAACGGGGCTACATGCTGGCACTCCAATCCCACCGCCAGGCCGCCATGGAACACGACTACCAGCAGGCGCATGAGACCGCCCAGAAGGCTGTGGACGCCGGGCGCCGGGGAGGCGACTCCGATCTGGTCGCCCTGGCCCTGAACAGCGGCGGACGAGCACTGATCCGGCTGGGCCGGACCGACGAGGGAATGGGTTGGCTGGACGAGGCGATGGTGTCGGTCGTCTCGGGTGAACTCTCCGCCACCGTCGCCGGCACCGTCTACTGCTCTTTGATCGAAGCCTGCGAGGAGATCTCCGAGTTCCGGCGCGCTCAGGAGTGGACCGAGGCCCTGACCCGGTGGTGCGACGGCCAGCAGGGGATGCTCACCTTCAACGGGCAGTGCCTAACCCATCGGGCCATGATCCTGCGCCGGCACGGCGACTGGACGGCCGCTGCCGAGGAAGCCGTTCGAGCCTGCGAGAAGTTCCGGGGCGCCTCCGACGAGGTCGCCACCGGCAGGGCCCTGTATCAGCTGGCCGAGGTCCGGCGGGTGTCGGGGAGTGAGACGGAGGCAGAGGAGCTCTACCGCCAGGCCAGCGAATGGGGCCACGACCCTCAGCCGGGCCTGGCGCTCCTTCGCCTCGCTCAAGGCAAGGTCGAGACGGCGGCAGCCGCCATGCGCCGATCCCTGGCCGAGGCCGGCGGCCGGATCGATCGACTCCGCCTATTGCCCGCCTTCGTCGAGGTGATGCTGGCGGCCGACGACGTCGAGGCCGCCCTCACCGGGGTCGAGGATCTGGAGCAGGCCGCGACCACCTATGGCACCTCGGCCCTGGAAGCCGAGGCGGACATGGCCAGAGGGGCGGTACTGGTAAGGAAGGGTGAACCGGATGAGGCACTCAACCATCTCCGGCGGGCCTACGACAGGTGGCGAATGGTGGAGGCCCCCTTCGAAGCGGCTCGAACCCGAATCCTGATCGGCCTGGCCTGTCGGGAGCTGGGGGATGAAGACTCCGCCGGCCTCGAGCTGGAGGCGGCCCGACAGGCTCTGACGGACCTCGGCGCCGTCTCGGCTCTGGCCGAATTGGGGCGACTCACCGGCGAGGCTCCTCCTTCCCATCCCCTGACCGACCGCGAGCTCGAGGTGCTGCGGCTGGTGGCCACCGGGATGACCAACAAGGAGATCGCCGATCAGCTTTTCGTGGCCGTCAAAACCGTGGACCGCCACGTGGGCAACATCCTCACCAAACTGGGAGTCGCGTCCCGTACCGCCGCCACCGCCTTCGCCTACGAGCACGAGCTGATCTGACCCGGAGATGGCGCCGAGGGGTCATACGAAACGGCGCACCCGATCCCGATACCGAAGGTAATCGGTGCCGAAGGTGGCGATGAGACGAGTCTCTTCCCGGCGTGCCTCACGCCGCACCCACCATCCGAGGACGGGAGAAAGGAAAAGGGGCCAGCGAGTATCAAAGGCCGGGGCCACCCCGAGGTAGGCCATAGTCCAGGCCACATACATCGGATGCCGCGACCATCGGTAGGGCCCGTCGACCACCAGCCCCGCCGGGTGCTCGAGGTCGAGCTCCCCGGCGGCACGCGTGGCCCAGGCAGCCAGAGCCACCCCGGCCATGATCATCGACAATCCCAGCCTTCGGCCGCGCCCCAACGGCTTGGGCCATCGGCGGGAAAGGAACAGCGACAGGCCCATCAGCGCCAGGTGGCCTTCCGGCACGGGGAAGTTGGCCCACCTCCATTCTCTTGATCCGTCGGGTGTGCCCGGGAGGCTCATTCTCATCGAACCTACCTCCCCGAGACCCGCCCGGGATGTGGGTAATTACACCCAGCACCACCCAAGCCGGATTTTGGCAATCCTCCCGAAGACCGGCACTGCCCCTTCTCCGTACCTTTGTTGCGAGTCGGACGCCACCCCTGGAGAATCATGTCGATCACCGAATACGCCCGGGCCCAGCAAGAGATGCTCGATCGCTACGGGCTCGCCCCGGAAACCGATTTCGTCGATGTGGCCGCAATCGATGGCCGGGCCCACGTGATCATGTGTGGCGACGGCCCCCCGGTGATGATGCTGATCGGGGGCGGCGTGCCGGCCGCAATGTGGGCGCCCCTGATGGCTCGGCTCGACGGATTCACCCTCTACGCCGTCGACCTGCCCGGCCACGGCCTGTCGGACCGGGCCGAGTTCACCACCTCGACCCTGCGACCCATGATGACCTCCTTCCTTCGCCAGGTGCTGGATGGGCTCGGGCTGGACCGACCCGTATTCGTGTCCCAGTCGATCGGAGGACTCATCACCACCTGGCTGGCTCTGGAGGATCCGGACAGGGTCGCATCTATCTCCTATGTCGGATGCCCGGCCCTGATGCTCGGGACCTCGGCTCCCTTCCTGCTCCGGCTTGCCTCCATCCCTCCCCTCGGCCGCCTGGTGAGAAGGCTCCAGCCGCCTTCGCCCAAGCAAGTGGATCTGGTGGCCGACATGGCGGGCGAGGACTTCTCCGACTTCCCCGAGCTACACCACCTGATGCTGGAACTGGAGCGACTGCCGTCCTTTGGAGAGGACCTCAACCAACTCCACTATGCCGTGGTTCGTCTCAGGGGCCCTCGCCCTGAGCTGGAGCAGACACCCGACCAACTCGCCCGGATCACCCAGCCCGTTCAACTCATTTGGGGCCAGGACGACACCTTCGGACCTCCCACCGCCGGAGAGCGGGCAGCGCGGATCATCCCCGACGCCGAGGTTCACGTCGTCCCGGGCGGTCACGCCCCCTGGCTGCAATCGACCCAAAGGGTCGCCGAGATCCTCACCCCGTTTCTGCGCAAGCACAGCGCAGACGCGGTCCGAGAGGACCACAGGTAGAACCCACTCACAGCGAGACGAGCATGTCCCCCAAACCACTGCATGTCGACACCCTCGTCATAGGGGGCGGCCAGGCCGGCCTCGCAACCGGATACCACCTGGCCCGACGCAACGTGCCCTTCCTCGTCGTCGACGCCGGTCACCGGATCGGCGACTCGTGGCGCAATCGATGGGACTCCCTCAGGCTGTTCACCCCGGCCCGCTACAGCTCTCTCGATGGCCTGCCCTTCCCGGCACCCGCCGACTACTGCCCGACCAAGGACGAGATGGCGGACTACCTGGAGCGGTACGCCATCCATTTCGACCTGCCTGTGAGACTCGGATTCGAGGTGGATCGGCTCGCTCGCAGGGGGAACGGATTCGTCGTGGCGTCGGGTGATCGAGTCATCGAGGCGGGCAACGTCGTGGTGGCGATGGGCAACGAGCAGGAGCCACGGATTCCCGCCTTTGCTGGTGAACTCGATCCGAC
The DNA here is from genome assembly GCA_963744905.1 of uncultured Acidimicrobiia bacterium. Classification (GTDB taxonomy): domain Bacteria; phylum Actinomycetota; class Acidimicrobiia; order Spongiisociales; family ZC4RG35; genus DATFFO01. The sequence goes on from CAVUUV010000002.1 coordinate 322,633, forward strand.
CATCACTCAACTGCACTCCTCGAGCTACCGACGCCCTTCTCAGATTCCTCCTGGGGCGGTGCTGATCGTGGGTGCGGGGAACTCCGGCGCCGAGATCGCCCTCGACCTGGCAGGGGAACACAAGGTATGGCTATCCGGTCGTCACCCCGGTCACGTGCCGGGGGACATCGACAGCTTCGTCGGCCGCAAGATCGCCTCCCGATTCGTCAACGGAGTCCTCTTCCACCACATCCTGCGGATGAGCAACCCTCTGGGACGGACGGCGTACCGGAAGCTGCGCGGGCACGGCAAGCCTCTCGTCCGAACTAAACCCAACGACCTGCTACGTTCGGGCGTCGAGACAGTCGGCCGCACCGCAGGAACCCGCCAGGGCATGCCGCTTCTCGACGACGGGCGAACGCTCGACGTTCAATGCGTGGTTTGGGCCACCGGCAGCCGCCCGGGGTTTACCTGGATCGACCGAGACATCCTGGCAGGGGACGAGCCCGCTCATGATCGTGGGGTGGTCGGGGAGGTACCCGGCCTCTACTTCGTGGGCCTGGACTTCCTGCACGCGCTGTCCTCGGCGCAGGTCCGAGGTGTGAGCCGGGACGCGGCTCACGTCGCTGCAGCGGTTGCTGCCAGGGCCAGAGCAGCCAAGCGCCCGACCGCGAGCGGAGTCTCCTGACCAGCAGGCTCCAGTGCTAGCAGCCTGAGATAGGCGGGCTGAGTCGGCCAGTATCCCGCCCTTCTTTGGACGGTGAGGAACGCAAAATCCCTTCTTTTGACGGTGAGGAACGCATAGCGTTAGTAGTCGTCCAAAGAAGGGATGAGGCGTTCGTCCCGGTCCAAAGAAGGGTAACCCAGCCGGCGGTTGGCGGGGTTAGATGCGGCGCCGGCGGGCCGCCTCCACGGTGTTGACCAAGAGCATGGCCCGGGTCATGGGGCCGACCCCACCCGGAACCGGGGTGATCGCTCCCGCCACCTCGGACACCTCGTCATAGGACACGTCACCCACCAGCTTGCCGTCGGGAAGTCGGTTGATACCGACGTCGACCACCGTCGCTCCGGGACCGACGTGATCGGCGCTGATGAGGCCGGGAGCGCCCACCGCCGCCACCAGAATGTCGGCCTCGCGGGTGAGCTCGACGAGGCCCCTGGTCCGGGAATGGGCCATCGTCACCGTGGCGTCCACCCCCCGCTCGGACATGAGCAGAGCGAGTGGACGGCCCACCAGGAAGGAACGACCCACGATCACTGCCCGCTGGCCGGCCACAGCGATGTCGTAGTGAGCCAGGATCCTCATCACGCCGCTCGGCGTGCACGGCCGGAGACCGGGCTGCCCCAGCACCAGGCGGCCTAGGTTGAAGGGGTGAAGCCCGTCCACGTCCTTGGCGGGATCGATCCGGGCCACCACCTCTTCGCCGTCGAGATGAGCCGGCAGGGGCAGCTGGACCAGGATGCCGTCCACTCCCTGGTCCGCGTTGAGCCGGTCGATCAAGCCGATCAGCTCGTCCTGACTGACTCCGGCATCGATCTCATGGTGGATGGAGCGGATGCCCACCTCGCCTGCATCACGACGTTTGCCACGGACATAGGTATGGGAAGCCGGATCGTCGCCGACCAGGACCGTGGCCAGGCCGGGGCTCTCGCCCATGCTTTCCACCGTCTTCGCCACCTCGGCCTTGACCGCGGCGGCAACCGCCTTGCCATCGAGGATCCGGGCTGCCATGACGCCCGACGCTAGCGCGGGCTCCCGGATCACTAGAACTAGTGGAGGAAGTGGCGCACCGCGGTGAAGACCAATGCGACTTCCGCCTCGTCGGCGGCAGCCACGACCTCGGCATCCCGTCGGGAGCCACCGGGTTCGACCACGGCGGTGACCCCGGCAGCGGCCAGGGTCTCCAATCCGTCGGCGAAAGGAAAATAGGCATCCGATGCGGCAACCGCCCCCTGAGCGCGTTCACCCGCCCGGGCCAGAGCCCGCTCGGCGGCCCCCACCCGACTCTGATCTCCGGCCCCCACACCCACGGCCGCTCCCCCTCGAGCCACCACGATCGCATTGGACTTGGTCCCCGCCACCACCGTCCAGGCGAAGCGCAGGTCCGCCCACTCCGCATCACTGGGTGCCCTCCGTGAGACCACCTCCCAGTTTTCGCCACCGATCGTGTCCCGGGGCTGCACGACGAAGCCACCCTCGAGCCGACGGAAGTCGAGGCCGCCCGCCGAGGGCGGCCGGGCCACCAGCACCCGCAGATTCTCCTTCCCGGCCAGCACCCGGGCCGCGTCGCTGGTTACCCGGGGAGCTACGACCACTTCCACGAAATTGGCGGTGATCAGCCTGGCGGTGTCCTCCTCCAGAGCACCGTTGACCGCGACAACTCCCCCGAAGGCGGAGAGAGGGTCACACTCCCAGGCCTCCCGGAAGGCGTCGACCACGGACCCGGCCACCGCCACGCCGGCCGGGTTAGCGTGCTTGACGACCACGGCTGCGGCCCCCTCGAACTGGTTGACCAGCCTCCAGGCAGCTTCGGCGTCGAGGTGGTTGTTGAACGACATCGCCTTGCCCTGGGTGATGACGGCCTCCGCCCACCAGGCTGGAGCATCGACCTGGCGATAGGAGGCACCGCCTTGATGGGGGTTTTCGCCGTATCTGAGGCTCGCCACCTGTTCCAGCGGGAGCACCATGCGCGCCGGCAATTCACCGGGATGCAGCCACCCCACGATGGCGGCGTCGTAGGCAGCAGTGCGGAAGAAGGCCCGCCGGGCCAGCTCTCGGCGCAGGTCGTCGTCGAGGCCGCCCTCTTCAACGGCCGTTGCCACCCGCTCGTACTGGTCGGGTTCGATCACCACACCGACCCAGGCATGGTTCTTGGCGGCGGCGCGGATCATGGTCGGGCCCCCGACATCGATCTTCTCGATCGCCTCGTCGGGGGAGACGTCGGGGTCGGCCACGGTGTGTTCGAACGGGTAGAGGTTGGTTACGACGAGCTGGATGGGCTCCACGCCACGGGCTTCCAGGTCTCGTCGATGATCGGGATTCGACAGATCGGCCAGGATGGCGCCGTGAATCAGTGGATGCAGTGTCTTGACCCGGCCCCCCAGCATCTCCGGGGCACCCGTGACCTCCTCGACCGCAGTCACCGGCAGGCCGGCCTCGGCGATGGCCGCCGCCGTGCCTCCAGACGAAACGATCTCTACCCCGGCTTTCACCAGGCGACGGGCGAACTCGACCAGACCCTGCTTGTCGTAGACAGAGATCAGAGCCCTCTTGACCGTGATCTTGCTCACGTGCCCGTCACCTCCGCGGGCGGGCGGCCCACGGCGATCTCACCCCGGGCCAGAGCCGACACCACATTGGGGTACAGCAGATGTTCCTGCTCCTGGATGCGGGCGTGGAGGCTCTCGACGGTGTCACCAGGCATCACCATGACCGGGACCTGAGCGATGATCGGACCGTGATCCACCTCCTCATCGACGAAGTGGACCGTCACACCCGTCACCCGAACCGCATGCTCCAGAGCCTGGTCGACTGCATCGGCACCGGGAAAGGCTGGAAGCAGGGAAGGGTGGATGTTGACGATCCGTCCCGGGTAACGCCGGATCGCCTCCGGTCCGAGAATACGCATGAAGCCGGCCAGGACCACGAGCTCGACTCCGTAGGCCTCGACGGCGTCACAGATCGCGGTGGTGAAGCGGGCACGGTCTCCTTCCCACGGCACCACCCTGGTGGGGATGCCGGCCACCCGGGCCCGATCCAGAGCACGGATCCCGTCGCGATCGGCAACCGCTACGGCGATCCGGTAGGCGTCGACGCGATCGATCAGGGCCTGGAGATTGGAGCCGGAACCGGATACGAGGACTGCGATGTCGATTGGAGCCACTCCGCGATGATCGGGAAAAGGGACTCTAGCGGTCCGGTCTCAACCAGAGCGCGGACGTCCCGGGTCATCGGCGCCGCCCTGGAAGGAGAAGGGCGCATTCGCACCCGAGTGAATCGGCAATCTCCGTCCAAATCCCCTCCCATATACCATTGAGGCAACCAGGAGCGAGAGGGCCTACCCGATGGAAATCGAGCAAGTACCGGCTTCCGAGTGGAAGAACTGGATAGAAAAGAACAACGGCATTCTCCTCGACGTGCGCGAGCCACACGAGTGGGCACTGGGGACACTCCCCGGTGCCGTCCGGATCAGCACCCGATCGTTGCTCCAGGAACTCGACTCCCTCGACAAGGGAGCCGACATCCTCGTCGTGTGCCGGTCGGGGAACCGCAGCCAGCAGGTGGCCGCCTTCATGAAGATGTCCGGATTCAAATCCGTAGCCAACATGGCGGGCGGCATGAAGGCTCTGGGTATGCAGCCATGATCGAGGTCACTCCATTCCGGACCGAGGGCCTGGGGGACTCGACCTATCTGGTGAGAGCGGGCGACTGGTCGATCCTCATCGACCCCCAACGGGACGTGGATCGTTTCCTCGAACATCTCGACGGCACCGACCTGAGATGGGTACTCGAGACCCATCTCCATAACGACTACGTCTCCGGCGGTCGAAGCGCGGCCTCGATCACCGGCGCCGAACTGGTCCTTCCGGCCGGAGCAGCCCCGGCGTTCCGACACACCCCCGCCTTCCATTGTGAGGATCTGAATGAGGGCCCGGTGGTGATCCGGCCCATTCACACGCCGGGCCACACCCCCGAGCACACCAGCTACCTGATCATGGTGGAGAATCGCCCCGAGGCTCTGTTCTCGGGCGGGTCGCTGCTGGTGGGCTCGGCCGGGCGATCCGATCTGCTGGGGCCCGAACGAGCCGAGACCCTGGCTCGACTGCAGTACCGGTCCGTCGTCCGACTGATGACTCTCGACGACCGGACCGGCCTCTACCCGACTCACGGACAGGGCTCGTTCTGCACCGCCTCGGCTGCCGGCGGCACCACCTCCACCATCGGGCTGGAGAGGGACACAAACATGGCCGCTGGCCACGCCGACGAAGAGTCCTTCGTCCGGTCCCATCTCCAGGACCTTCAGCCCTATCCGCGCTACTACGCCCGGATGGGCCCGATCAATCTCCTCGGCCCCACCCCCCTTCCCGCCCTCAAGGCGGAGAAAGTGGAACCGGCCGACGTCGACCCGGGCGCCGTCATCGTGGATACGAGACCGGCCGGTGATTTCGCTGCCGGCCACCTCCCGGGGTCTCTCAACATCCCGCTCAGTTCCCAGTTTGGAGTCTGGTTCGGCTGGCTCATCCCCCACACCGCTTCCGCCTACCTCGTCATGTCGGCGGAATCCGATGTGGAGGAGGCCCTCGTCCAGCTGGCCCGGATCGGCATCGATGGTGTCCGGGGGGTGATTGTCGGGCCGGGCGCGGCAGCGTCCGTCAAGAGCCGCGTCGGATCGGTCTCCGACATTCCGCCGGGCGCCCAGATCCTGGATGTTCGCTCACCCGGGGAAAGGGCCGACCGCGGCCCGGCCGGAACCATCCATCGCTATCTACCGGATCTGCTCGACGGTCCTCCCGAGACGATCGAGCCCTCTCACCCCGTCTGGGTGGTCTGCAGCAGCGGATACCGGTCCGCCATCGCCGCTTCCATCTTGCGCGGCTACGGATTCGACGCCGTGGCCGTGGTCAAGGGTGGCGTATCCGATCTGTGAGGCTATCGGGTCAAGTCACGAACCGAACGGACTCGCCGTACGTACTCCCGTAGGTAATACCCAGTTACGGGAGGATTTCGAATGAGACGCATCAGATCCACGTCCGCCATCCCCGGTCTCGTGGCCATCCTGGCCCTGCTGATCGCAGCCTGCGGAGGAGGCAATGACTCGGGTGCTCAAGCCACGACCCAGCCGCCTTCGACCTCGGCCTCGCCCAGCACGGCTGCCGCCGACCAGACAGTGGCCACCTCCAGCTCCGACCTGGGCACCATCCTCACCGATGCCGACGGCCGTACCCTCTACCTGTTCGAGAACGACAAACAGGGCGAGAGCACCTGCTACGACAGCTGCGCCGACAACTGGCCCGCCCTGACGGGCACGGCCCAGGCCGGCCAGGGCGCCGATGCATCGATGCTCGGCACGACCACCCGCACCGACGGAACGACCCAGGTCACCTACAACGGCTGGCCCCTGTACTACTTCTCCGGAGACAGCCAGCCCGGCGATATCAACGGTCAGGGGATCGGTGATGTCTGGTACGCCATGGGCGCCGACGGGAATGCCACCGGTGACGAGGACGCCGCCGCCTCATCGACGACCGCCGCCGCCAACCTGGGCGGCTACTAGGAGCCCATCCCGGTGGCGGGAGATGGGGATAAGGACGAGGGAGATGGCATCCTTGAGGCGGTGAAACGCCGGACCGCCATTGCCATCTCCCTCGTCCTCGGTGCGTGCGGGACATTGGGAGGAACGATCCCGTCCACGACCGTCGCCCCACCTCCGCCCACGACAACTCTCCCCACCACCACCAGCACACTCCCCACCACCACCAGCACACTCCCCACCACACACAACACTCCCCACCACCACAACACTCCCCACCACCACCAGCAGCAGCGCCTTCCCCCCCGGTGTGACCCCGCCTCCGGCCTGGCTCGGCACCCGTCCCCTCCCCCAGGACGCCGACGGCAACGTCCCGCCCCAGGAACCCCCCTCCGAGCTGGTCGACCGCCGTTTCGCCACCACCGACCTGCTGCCACCACCGACCGACGACAGCTTCCACTCCACCGTCGAACCGGTTCCCACCTCGGTGGCGGCGCGCTCCACCTGGACATCCGACTGTCCTGTATCGCTCGACGACCTGGCCTATGTCACCGTCACCTTCCGCGGCTTCGATGGTCTCGCACACACCGGCGAGCTGCTGCTCAACGCCTCGGTCGCCGAGGACATCGTCTGGCGTGTTCGCACGCCTGTTCGAGGCGGGTTTTCCCATCGAGGAGATGTCCATTACCCCACAGGAGGGCCTGGAGGCGCCCCCGACGGGTGACGGCAACGACACCGAGATGTTCGTGTGCCGCCCTGTCACCGGCGGCACGGGATGGTCCGAGCACGCCTACGGCCTGGCGATCGACGTCGATCCGTTCCAGAACCCCTATGTGAAAGGAGACATCGTCCTTCCCGAGCTAGCCCGTGCCTATACGGATCGCTCACGCCTCCTGCCGGGTGTGATCACCGAAGGCGATGCGGTCACGGCGGCCTTCGACGACATCGGCTGGGGGTGGGGTGGTCGATGGAACTCGCTCAAGGACTATCAGCACTTCTCACGATCGGGCAGATAGCGGTCCTAACCGCCCAGCTCGACTCCACACAGCTCCTCCAGTGCCTTGACCAGAGCATGATTGCCTTCGGCACCCAGGCCGCGACGCTGTAGAGCGCGGTACAGCTGGAAGACGAGAGCGGTCCCGGGCAGGGGAACTCCCAGCTCGTCTCCGGCTTCGAGGACGAGGCGCAGATCCTTCTGCTGCAGGTCGATGGTGAAACCTGGTCGCCAATCCCGGCGGATCATCTGTGGACCCCGGTTGGACAGCATCCAGGACCCGGCTGCTCCCCCCTCGACCGCAGCCAGGGCCGATTCGAGATCCACCCCGGCCGCCTGGGCCAGCATCAGGCTCTCAGAGGCGGCCAGCTGATTCACGACGACCAGGATCTGGTTGACCAGCTTGACCGTCTGCCCGGCACCGACTTCCCCGACATGAGTGATGGTGGCGGCGAATGGCTCCATGAACGGGGTCACCTGCTCGACCACCTCGGCGGTGCCACCAACCATCACCGACAGAGTCCCCCTCTGGGCCCCCTCCGAGCCACCCGAGACGGGGGCATCGACCCAGGACGCCCCTTTCTCTGCCACGAGATCCGACAGCTCACGGGTGACGGCCGGGCTGATGGTGGAGTGATCGACGATGATCGACCCCGCATCGAGCGTCTCCAGCAGACCGTCCGGACCTCGAACCACCTCCTCGACATCGGGCGTGTCCGACACACAGATCATCATCACCCGACAGCTGCGACCCAGGTCCGCCAGAGAGTCGGCCACCGTTGCTCCCTCGACTGCCTCGGCCTTCTCCCTGGTTCTGTTCCACACGACCACGTCGTGCCCGGCGGACACCAGGTTGGCCGCCATTCCCGAACCCATGATCCCGATTCCGATGAACCCGATTCGTGCCATGGACTGGATCGTAGAGAGCCAGACGTGACCTTCGGCCCGTCCGCTCCCCGAGACGAGGCCATAGACTCTGGAGTATGAGCACTCTGATCTCGGAATACACCACTCCCGGCGAGGTTGAGGTCCCGGCGACCGAGAACGTAACCAGCTCTCTCTGGCGCCACGAGCGGGACCACCCCGACCATCGCATTCTCTCTTATCGGCAGGGGGACACCTTCGTGCCCATCACCTACTCGGAGATGGCGACCCAGGTGAGGAGGGTGGCGGCCGGCCTGATGGCCCTGGGACTGGAACCGGGCACCAGGGTGTGCCTCTTCTCCCCTACCCGCTACGAATTCACCATCCTCGACTACGCCATCTGGGCAGCGGGCTGTGCCACCGTCACCATCTACGAGACCTCATCGGCCGAGCAAGTCGAATGGATCGTGTCCGACTCGGGTGCCGAAGTGGTCATTTCCGCCGACGAGAAGCTGCGCGGTGTGTTCGAGGAGGCGATGGCCGCCACCGCCCATCCCCCGCGGGTCTTCACCATCGACTCCGGCGGGATCGACGAACTCGTCGAGCTGGGCAAAGACGTGAGTGACGATGATGTCATGGCTCGCGCCCAGGCGGTGGGACATGATGATCTGGCCACGCTCGTCTACACATCGGGGACTACCGGGCGTCCCAAGGGATGTGCCCTGACCGTGCACAACTTCGTGTGGACCGTCACCGAGGCGATGACCGTGCTCCACGAAGTGATCAACATGGAGGCGAGCACCCTGATGTTCCTGCCTCTGGCACACAGCTTCGCCCGCATCGTTCAGGTCGGCTCGATCACCCAGGGCGGCCTCATGGCCTACTCGAGCGGGATCCCCAACCTGATGGAGGAGCTGGAGATCGTCAAGCCGACCTGGCTGTTTTCAGTGCCTCGGGTATTCGAGAAGGTGTACAACGGAGCCTCCTCCAAGGCGCACGCCGAGGGGAAGGGCCGCATCTTCGATATGGCTGCGTCCACGGCCATCGATTACTCCACCCAGCTGCAAGAAGGGAAGGTGCGACTGGGAACGAGGCTCATGCACGCCATCTTCGACCGTCTGGTCTATGTTCGACTGCGGGAGGCGCTGGGTGGCAGGGTGACCCACGCCGTCAGCGGCGGTGCCGCCCTCGGTGACAGGCTGGGCCACTTCTTCCGGGGCATCGGACTGGAGGTGCTGGAGGGTTATGGGCTGACCGAAACCTCAGCCGCCACCACGGTCAACCCGCCCCACCAGGTCCGGATCGGGACCGTGGGCCGGCCCCTGCCCGGCGGCAGCGCCGGCATCGCCGATGACGGCGAGGTGTGGCTCAAGGGCGGAAACGTGTTCAGCGGCTACTGGAACAATCCCGAGGCGACGGCCGAGGCACTCGATGCCGATGGCTGGTTCCACACCGGCGACCTCGGCTCGCTCGACGACGGCTACGTGACCATCACCGGACGGAAGAAGGAGCTCATCGTCACCGCCGGTGGCAAGAACGTGGCCCCGGCCGTCCTCGAGGACCGTCTCCGCGCCCACCCCCTGGTGAGTCAGACCATCGTGGTGGGCGACAACCGGCCCTTCATCGCCGCTCTGATCACAATCGACCCCGAGGAGTACCCTCGCTGGGCCGCCGAGAACGGGATAGAAGCTCCCTTGTCGGAGGCCACCCATGACCCGAGACTGGTTGCCGCCGTCCAGGAAGCCGTGGACGCGGCCAACCGAGCCGTATCCAAGGCCGAATCCATTCGGGTGTTCCAGATCCTGCCGGTGGACTTCACCATCGAAGGCGGCGAGCTCACCCCCACCTTGAAGGTCAAGCGGCGCGTGGTCCACGATCGCTACGCCGACACCATCGAAAGCCTCTACAACGGCAGGTAAGTACTCCGCGTCGCAATTACGGTCGCATGTTTCGGCGAGTCGGCGGCGTCGATGGCAAGGACGCAGTCCGCAGGCGCACCCGCAGCGGTGCGTCAAGGACGAGGACACAGCAAGCGGCGTAGCCGGCCGCTGAAACGTCAGCGTAATTACGGGGCGGGGTACTAACTCCGCGTCGCAATTACGGTCGCATGTTTCGGCGAGTCGGCGGCGTCGATGGCAAGGACGCAGTCCGCAGGCGCACCCGCAGCGGTGCGTCAAGGACGAGGACACAGCAAGCGGCGTAGCCGGCCGCTGAAACGTCAGCGTAATTACGGGGCGGGGTACTGAGTACTGACTGGCCACCACTCTCAAGGCTCCCCGGGGACCCTGCCGATAGAAGGGGGTGACTCGAGAACGCGCTCGATCGCTCCTCGCCGCCCTTATTGCGGGGGCGGTTCTGGTCCTGGTCGCGGCCCAATTCACCAATGTCACGGTGGCGTCCCACGTCGCCCGGAACGCAGATCGTCTGCAGTGGGCCAACTCCACTCTGGGCAGCGCCGCTCTAACCCGGGCTGCCGCCGGCCAGGCCGCCATCTTCGAGGGATTGGACGAAGCGGGAATCGACAAATCAGAGGCGCTCCAGATTGCCGTGGGCGAGCTGGCCGACACCCGGGCCCGTCTCCAGGCCTTCATAGACGAGGCGCCGGTGCCGGTAGATGCCTCGATCACCGGTTTCATGGAGACGCTCGAAGCCGACCCGCTCGACATGGACGCGGTCGACGCTGCCTACTGGCCGGTGGAGAATTGGCTGAGTGCACTCCAGGACCAGATCCGGGCCGACATCGCCTCCAGCCAGGCCCGCGCCGCCCGACTGTGGGTAGGTATCAGGCTGGCCATCACGCTGGCCCTCCCCATCCTGGCCATCCTGTTCTATCGGCGGCAGGCGGCGGCCAAGCTCCGGCGAGCCGAGCTGAAAATGGAGGCCGAGATCGAGGCACAACGGGAGATCAGCCGGGCCAAGGACGAGTTCGTCTCCGCCATATCCCATGAGATCCGCACACCTCTGACGGGCATCCTTGGCTTCTCCGAGATGCTGGTCGACTCACCCCCTGATGCGGGCGCCGACCGTGACCTGGTCCGCATAATCAACGCCGAGGCCAACGATCTGAACCGAATGGTGGACGACTTCATCATCGCCTCTCGACTGGTCGGCGCCGGGGTGGCGGTGGACGTTCGACCCACCGAGTTGGGAACGATCGTGGGTGAGGCCATCCGGCGCATGAGGCGCCTCGGCGCCGATGTGGTGATGGAGGGAGAGGCAGGCCAGGCCCTGGCCGACTCCGGGCGGGTCGCCCACATCCTCAACAACCTCCTTTCCAACGCCTACCGCCACGGCGGCGACCGGATCGCGGTGGTCCTGTCGGATTCGGCCACCGACGCCTTGGTCACGGTGATCGACGACGGCGACGGTGTCCCCGAGGAGATGGCCGACCGTCTCTTCGCTCGCTTCGCACACCGCAGCGCCGACGTCGTCGTTTC
>CAVUUV010000003.1:0-1094784 GCA_963744905.1 uncultured Acidimicrobiia bacterium
AGGAGGCCGAGAGCCTTGTAAAAACAAAAAATTCAGCCGGGAGATAACCATATTATCAGGCGGCGCGCGATCATTCCATCGCCGCGAAGGCCAAACAGGACCTGGGCGAGGTGGGCTGGGTGAACCAGGGCGATGTAGTACCGGCACTCGATCATGTGATTTTCTCGTTGGGGCCGGGTGAGATCGGGGGTCCCGTAGAAACGCCGGCCGGCTGGCACCTGGTGAAGGTTGTTGAGGTGAAAGAAGCCCGCTTTACCGATTTCTCCGATGAGGCGACGCACAAGCTCACGCGGCGCAAGTACCTGCACGAGAAAATCGATGCCTATACTGCGGAACTGCGCAAGAACCAGTTTCCGGTGGAGGTTTACCAGGACCGCCTGGTACAGCTCGAGCAGCAGGAAGCCGACGCGGTGAAGGCGCTGGCGGAGAAATCGAAGCAGCCGGGATCGATGACTGAGAGCGCATTGGGGAACTGCAGAAACTCATCAAGCCGTAGGCGTAAGTAGTAGTGAAAGTGTATGGATTGCCTGGGATAGAATGTTGAGTTGTACAGGTTTTGTCAGGGTACGGGTAGGTCTTGATTTGAGAACAAATCGCGAAAAGGGTGTCGCTAAGCGTGTGATACATAGCAACTCCTCCTTTCGCGTTATTCGTTCTCAAATCAAAGACCAACCCGTACCCCTACAAAACCTGTACAACTCAACATTCTATCCCAGGCAATCCATACACTTTCACTACTCACTCACGCCTACGGCTTGATGAGTTTCTGCAGTTCACCAATGCGCTTCTCAGTCATCGATCCCGGCCGCTTCGATTTCTCCGCCAGAGCCTTGACCGCGTCGGCTTCCTGCTGCTCGAGCTGTACCAGGCGGTCCTGGTAAACCTCTACTGCAGTTTGGTTCTTGCGCAGTTCCGCAGTATAGGCATCGATTTTCTCGTGCAGGTACTTGCGCCGCGTGAGCTTGTGCGTCGCCTCATCGGAGAAATCGGTAAATCGGGCCTCTTTCACCTCAACAACCTTTACCAGGTGCCAGCCGGCTCTCGTTTCCTACGGGGCCCCCGATCTCACCCGGCCCCAACGAGAAAATCACCTGATCGAGCTCCGGTACTACATCGCCCTGGTTCACCCAGCCCACCTCGCCCAGGTCCTGTTTGGCCTTCGCGGCGATGGAATGATCGCGCGCCGCCTGATAGATGGTTATCTCCCCGGCTTCGATTTTCTGTCCTTGAGGCTCTCGGCCTCCTCTTTGGTCTTGATGCTGCCACAACCATCTGCAACTTGCGGGCCTCCGGCACAATGAAACGATTTTTATTCGCCTCGTAATATTCCTTGAGTTCCTTCACCGAGGGTTCCATGCTCTTTGACAGCTGCTCGCGATGCATGTTGGTCAACAGCGTTTTCTGGTATTCCTTTAATCGCCTTTGATACAAGGGATCATTCTCGAGTCCCGCCACTTTGGCCTTCTGCACCATGATGCGCAGGTCGATCTCGCTTTCCAGGGCGTCGCGGCGAACCTGATCCTCATCCGCCGACGGGTTGGCCATGATCGCCCCTTTACCGGCAGCGATGATCCTGTCATTCATCTGTCCCCAGGTGATGGTCTCGTCACCGACCTCGGCCAGTGGCGTGCTTGTCCGAACGGAGCAATACGTAGTTGTCGGCGGGTTACGTATTGCTGGCGAGACCTTCGACGGCTTTCGCGCCGCAGAGCTCGGCCTGGTCACCGAGGCGGTGCCCGCCGAGGAACTGGACGACGCGGTCGACGGTGTCGTGACGCAGCTGGCGAAGTCCCCGCGCCAGGGCCTCGCCCAGACCAAGCGACTGCTCAACGAAGTCGCTGGTCGCGCGCATCGACGAGCGCGGCCAGGACATGGCAGCGCTGTCGACCCGGCTGTTCGGCAGCGACGTGGCCCGCGAGGCGGATGATGGCGTTCCTCTCCCGCGGTCGCGGCTGAAACACGGCCGCTGCGATTCGGGCGCCGGTGGGCACAGCGATAGCCTGCGGAGTCCATGCCTGCCCGCCCACAGACCCCCCGCCCTTCCCGATCGTCGCCTGGTTCGAGCGTCGCACGCCGCGCCAGCGCAGGATCGGGCTTGTCGTGCTGTTGGTCGTTGCGGCGGCGTTCGCGCTGCGGCTCCTCGGCGGTCGACCATGCTGGACCGGTGGTGGTTCGCCAGCGTCACCGATGCCCCGGTCTGGTCGACCAAGGTCGGTGCGCAACTGCTGCTGGCGGGGTGGCCGCGATCGTGGTCTCGCGGGCTCGTGCTGTCGGCTCGGCCGTCGATCGCCACCGGAGCCGCCGGCACCCGGCAACGAGCCGAACCGGCTGGTGCGGCGCTACCGCCACCGCATGGGCTCGGCCCACCGGCTGGGTGCTGTATCGGTTTCGCCGCCTATCTCACGCTGCGGATCGGCGGTGCCGCCATGGGGATGTGGCAGCCGTGGCTGCTGTTCCTGCACGGGCCGACCGTCGGGCCGCACGGCCCCCGACGTCGGTTGGGACTCGGCTACCACCTGTTCCGGCTGCCACTGCTGATCGTCGTCAGCGCCTGGCTGCGTCAACTCCTGCTGGTGGCCGGCGGGTTCGCGCTTGGCGGGCTACCTCGCCAACGGGGCGCTGCGGATCCCGCGAGGGAGCGCCGCTCCGCGCCGCGGGTGCTGCCGCACATGGCGTGCTCGTCGCCGCGTTCGCGCTGCGTGCAGGCGCTGACCTACGTCTTCGTCTCGCGCCCGGCGACGGCCACCGAACGAGGTCGGGGCGTTCGACGGTCCCGGCTTGACACTCGTCCACGTGGTCCTGCCCGGCGCTGGTCGTGCTCGCGCCGTGGCCCTCGTCGCGGCGGTGGCGGCGCTGTGCGGACGCCCGGACCGGGCGCTGGCGCCCGCTGCGCGTGGGCGCTTCGGCGGGCTGGGGCGTGCTGCACGGATCCTGCTGCTCGGTCGTGCCGACCGCGGTCGTGCAGCGCGGTCGCTCGTGCAGCCCGCCGAGGGCGTGCGCGAGCTGCCCGTACATCGCACACAACCTCGAGGCGACGCGCACCGCCTACGGCCTCGACGCCGTCGAGCAGGTCACGCGTGCCGTTCACCGACGCGCTCGCCGGTGACCCCGGCCGAGCCAGGCCGACGACCGTCCAGCGGATGCCGCTGTTCGACGAGGCCCAGCTGATCGCCCGCTGCAGGTGCTGCTGGGCACGACCGCGACGCGGATCAGCGACGTCGACCTGGACCGCTACGACATCGACGGCCGACTGCGCCCGGTCCTGGTCGCGGCCCGCAACGCCAACGCCGCGGACCTGCCCGAGCAGGGGTGGGTCGCAGAAGCACCTCGTCTACACCCACGGTGACGGCGTCGTCGCGGTCCCCGCGGACGCGACCGCACCGGACGGACGCCCGGACGTCGGCGCCCTGGCCGACCGGCTGCAGCCCGCAGCACCCCGCAGCTGTACTTCGGCGAGGGGCTGAACGGCTGGTACGCGATCGTCGGCACGAAGCGCCAGGAGGTCGGTGGCACCTCTTCGACGCCGACACCGGGATCGCGCTGTCCAGCCGTGGCGCCGTCTGGCTGCTGGCCATGGCCGGCAGGCGAGTCGAGCCGTTCTCTCCGCCGAGCTGACCGACTACTCCCAGCTGCTCTACCGGCGCGGCCTGGTCGAGCGGCTGCAACTACCTCGCGCCGTTCCTGTCGTTCGACGCCAACGCCTACCCGGTCGTCACCGACGGACCGCGTCACCTGGGTCATCGACGGGTACACGACCTCGCGCGACCTACCCGTACGCGCAGTTCCCGCGCGACGCGCGGGTGTCCGCGGCGAGCGGCCTGGCCGACGGTCGCTTCAACTACGTCCACGCGTCCGTGAAGGCCACCGTCGACGCCTACGACGGGACCGTCCACCTCTACCGCACCGAGATCGGTGGCGCCGACGACCCGGTCCTCGACGCCTGGATCGACGATCTTCCCCGGCCTGGTCGAGCCGATCGCCGAGATGCCGACGACGATCCGGCAGCATCTGCTGTATCCGCAGGATCTGCTGACCGTGCAGACCGCCATGCTCGGCCGCTACCACGTCGACGATGCCGAGACGCTGTTCAGCGGTGCCGACAGCTGGGCGGTCAGCGCCGCCGCCGGGGCTGGGTGTCGTCGCGGCGACGGCGACGAGCACCGAAGACGGCCGGGCCCGGCCCCGTCGGTGTCGCTGTTCATGCCCGGCGGCGACGACCTCGGCGGCCACTGGGTCGCGATCCGTCCGTACGGACCCGGTGCGGCCGGCCGGCCGACGCTCCACGCGTGACGACATGGCCGGCATCGCGGTCGCCGACCACGACAACCCGGAGCGGCTCCGCCTCGTCCGGTTCGAGGTCGCGCCCGGCCAGCCGATCTCCAGCCCCCAGGTCGCACAGAGCCGCGATCGACACCGACCGGGACCTCGCCTCGCTGTTCACGCTGCTCAACGCCAACGGGTCGGCCGTCCAGTTCGGGCCGATGACGCCGCTGCCGCTCGGACGGCGCGATGGTCTGGGCACGCCCCATCATCGTCACCGGGACCGCGGACACGACGACGCCCCGCCTGTACGGCGTGGCGGCGGTGTCCAACGGTCTGGTCGGGGTCGACGGACCGCGTTGTGCGCGGCGCTGACGGACCGCGGTCGGTCGACGCCCCGCTGATCAGCCGACCGTCGTCCTCGTACTGGCCCGATCACCTCGTCGACCGGACCGTCGGCCCGCAGGACGCCCTGCTCGATCCACAGCGCCGCGCGTCGCACTGCTCCGTGATCGTCGTCGAGCGAGTGGCTGACGAGCAGCAGCGTCCCGGCGTCGTCGAGCAGCGACCGGATCCGGTCGGCCGACTTCTGCCGGAAGCGCCTGGTCGCCGACGGCCAGCGCCTCGTCGATGAGCAGGATCTTCGGGGCGACCGAGGTGGCGATGGAGAAGTGCAGGCGCGCCTTCATGCCGGACGAGTAGGTGCGCAGCGGCCGGTCCAGCGCCTCGCCGAGGTCGGTGAACTCGCCGATCTCCTCGATGCGCTCGTCGAGCTCGTCGCTGCTCATGCCGAGCGCCAGGCAGCCGATGCAGATGTTGCGCCAGCCGGTGGCGGTCGGGCATCAGCGTCGCGCCCGACGCCGAGCAGCTTGGGTTCGTCGGACACGAGGATCTCGCCCGACGGTGGGCGGCAGCAGCCCGGCGATCGCGGCCAGCAGCGTCGACTTGCCCGAGCCGTTGGATCCGATGACGCCGACGGACTCGCCGCTGGCGAACGTCGAACGACACGCCCTTGAGCGCATGCACGACGCTGCGGCCGGTGCCCTGCCGGTTCACGAGCCGGTCGCGCAGCGCGGCGCGGCGGTTCTCGTAGATCTCGTACTCGAGGTGCAGGTCCCGCACGGAGATCGACAGTGGCGCCGTCATGACCGTCCGTACCGTCCACTCGGCGGCGCGGAAGAAGCGGAACCCGAACCACAGCAGGCCGCACGAGATGATCGACCGTGCGCGACGACGTTGGTCGATGTCCAGCGGCTCGTGCGAGGAAGACCCAGCGGTACAAGTCGATGATCGTCGGCCATCGGGTTGAGCGCCAGGGCAGGACGCGGGCGAACTGCGGGGCGCCGGTCCGCGAGACGAAGCGGCTCGATCGGGACCATCACCCCGGACAGGTACCGCAGCAGCTGGAAGAGGAACGGGATGATCTGCTCGATGTCGCGGAACTTGTCGTTGAGTCGCGCTGCGATGAAGGCGCCGCCGAGGTTGAAGATGCGGTGTGGATCGAGGATGACCACCGGCAGCAGCAGCCACCGGCGGGAGATACCCCAGCCCGACAATGGCACGATACCGCCGAGCACGCCGAGCTCGATGCCGAAGCTGAGCAGTTGGTTGATCACCGACCGAGATCGGCAGGAGCGCCCGTGGGAAGCGGATGGCCTCGGATCAGGCCCGATGTTCGACAGCCAGCGACTTGGCCCCGTTGATCATGCTG
Source organism: uncultured Acidimicrobiia bacterium (assembly GCA_963744905.1). Taxonomy (GTDB): domain Bacteria; phylum Actinomycetota; class Acidimicrobiia; order Spongiisociales; family ZC4RG35; genus DATFFO01. The sequence goes on from CAVUUV010000003.1 coordinate 5,972, forward strand.
CTCTGCGTGCAGCGGAACGGCGAACAGCGCCGACGGTCAGCCACAGCAGGAAGTTGTCGGGCCGGTTGGACCTCGAGCAGCGTCCCGAACACCAGGTAGTAGACCGCGATCGTCAGCAGTCGGGTTGCCAAGGTGCCAGGCGTTGCCCAGCAGCGTCGTCTTGTGCTGCGAGCGCATCTGCTCCAGCGGCACCTCGACGGCGAACTCGCGCCGCTCCCACATCGCCCGGAGGTACTCGCCGGTGGTCTGGTCGGCGTTGATCGGTGCGAGGCCCTCGGCGACCTCGTCCTCGTCGACGCCGTCCTCGTCGACGCCGCCCTCAGCGGCGGTCACACTCATCGGGACGTCCGGTGTCGAGGCGACCTGTGACGGTACCACTGGGGGCCTGGTGCCCAGCATCCGGATCGGGCGCCACAGCACCCCCGACGGTCGTCGCGGCAGTTGCCACGCCCGCCTGGTCGCCCGGGTTTGGCAGGCGCCCACCTCCGCAGCGGGCGGTGTCGGCCATCGGCGGCCCGGCAGCGCCCGGGGGCCCAGCGCGGACGCCCCATCCCACGAGGACGACGACCGGGAGCAGCAGCACGAGCAGCGCGACTGCGATCCCCCCACCCCGCGTCGCCGATGCGGCGGTCGCCTGTGGCGAGGGGGTCGGTGCTGGCCCCCATCGCCGGGTCGACGCGCCGGCGGTCCGCGTCAGCGTCGCCGCAGGAACCTCCGCCGCCAGCGGGGTGGCCCATGCTGCTGCTCCAGTCGCTGGGGCCGTCGTGCGGTTGCGGCGTGGTGACACCCCCGGCGTGGGTGAACCCTGCGATCCCCGCGGCCGGGACCGCGGCGTCGGGGCGTTGCTCGCATCGGCTCGCTTCTCGATGGCGGCCAGCCTGGTGGACAGCAGGTCGGTGGTCGTCGCCGACAGGGCGTCGGCGGCGGTCGCGGCGTCGCCGATCGTCCCGTCGACGCATGCGGTGAGTACGTCGTGCAGCGGGGGTGGCACGAGCGGGTGGGCTGCGAGGTCGACCGGCGCCCGGGGGCCACTGCGGGGTGGCGCGGTGCCGGTCGCCGCTGTCCACAGCGTCGTCGCCAGCGCGTGCAGGTCGCTGGCAGGGCCAGCCGGCGCGCCGGCGAACAGGCGGTGGTCGACGTGCGCGGGATGTCCGACCACGTCCCGGTCCAGCGGTAGCGGCGCGGCCTCGTCGTCGAGCGCGTGGTCGAGGTCCGCCAGCAGCGGCTGCAGTTCCGCGTCGAGCAGGACGTTGCCGGGGTGCACGTCGCGGTGCACGACGCCGGCGCGGTGCAGCGCGGCCAACGCCGCCGCCAGTCGTGCTCCCGTGTCGGCGACCTCGTGGGCGGCCAGCGGGCCGTGGTGGGCGACCACGTCTCGCAGCGACCCACCAGGGGCGTGTCGCAGGACGAGCGTCCGCCCGTCGTGGTCCTCCACCACGTCGACCAAGCGGATCACGGACGGGTGACTGACCCGCTGCAGGATCCCTGCCTCACGGCCGAGGGCATCCACCGCGTCGGGGTGGTCCCACGGCGCTCGCTTGACCACGACCACCAGGCCGGTCCTGCGCTCGACGGCGCGGTGGACGGTTGCTCGGTGCCCCCCGAGGTGCTCGAGCAGTTCCACCCGGTCTGTGAGGAGAGCTGTCACGAGATCCTCCGACATGTGTACATTGCGTGAGCACGTTTCAATGCATCTCGTACTATACACATCCGTCACAGTCCCCGCACCGCCCGCTCTGCGATATGGTCCGGCGGCCGTTTGGACAGGATCTGGAGGTCTGGCATGGTCATGACTGACCAGTCCCGTCACGCAACCGTGCCGGCGTCGTGGGCCGATCCCGCGGCGTCGTTGCGTCCAGCGGCCCCTTGGTGGCGCCGGGCACTGCCGTTGGCGTCGTGGCTCGGTTGCCTGCTGCTGGCGGTCGGCCTGCTGCTCGCCCTCGGCGATGGCCGCCTGGCCGCACCTGTACTGACCGACCCCAGCGGCTGGGCGGCCTGGGCGGCAGGTCGCGACCCCCTCGAGGTGGCCATGGTCGTGCTGCGCCTCCTGGCCCTGGCGCTGGCGTGGTACCTGCTCGGGGTCACCAGCGTCTCCGTCGTGGCACGGGTCCTGCGGGCCGCCCGGCTGGTGCAACTCGCCGACGCGCTCTCGATGGGGCCCGTCAAGGTCCTGGTGCAGCAGGCGGTGGGCGTCGGGCTGGCTGCGGGTGTGCTGGCCGTCGCCGTGCCCGGAGTCCCCGGCGCGACCCGGACCTCGGCCGCGCACCACCCCGCGGCCTCCGCCGACGCTGCGACCGTGGTCGCGGCGGCGGTCACGGACTCCGTCGGACCGACCTCGGCGGCCCTCCCCGCGGCAGCGACGCCGAGCGCCGATGTTGGTGTCTCGGCCGTACCCGTCCCGGCGCCGGCGCCTGCACCTGCACACGAGCGGGCAACGAGCCCGCCGCCACGGCCGGCCGGAAGCGACCAGGACGGTGCCGCCGGCGTCGAGCAGCCCGACCCCCGCGAGATCCGCATCGCCCCCGGTGACCACTTCTGGGCGATCGCCGAGCAGGACCTCGCCGAGCACCTCGGTCGGCCGGCGACCGACCTCGAGGTCGTCGCGCACTGGGAGGCGATCCTGGAGGCGAACGCCGACCGCCTCGAGGTCCCGGGGAATCCCGACCTGCTGCTCCCCGGCCAGTTGGTGGTGCTGCCACCGGTCAGTGGCGTGCAGCCATGACGCCCAACCACGCCGACCCCCACGTCCAACTGCTCGACGACGCCCGCCACGCGCAGGCCGTCGCCGACCGCAGCCAGCGTCGGCTCCTGGTCGAGGCCGACGAGCAGGACGCCACCTTCCGCGGATCGTTGGAGGAGGCAGCAGAGTGGGGTGGTGAGCTGGTCCTGGAGACCTCACTGGGGCATCGCCTCCGTGGGCGCGTGCGCGCGCTGGCATCGGACCACCTCGTGGTCGACGGCGACCACGGGCGTGCCTGGCTCCGGCTCGCAGCGGTCACGCTCGTGCGGACGGTGCGCGGTGGTGAGTTGCGCGCCGGTGGTGGGGAGCGCAGCCCGCGACCGGACGTGCGCCTCGCCGATGCACTGCGCGGCCTCGTCGAGCGCCGGGCAGACGTCGAGGTCGTGTTCGACGGCGGCTCGATCGCACGCGGCACGGTCACCGCCGCTGGCCGCGACGTGTTGACCCTGCGCGACCCCGCGACCGGAGAGCGCGCGCTGGTGCACCTGGCCCGGGCGGCCCTCGTTGTCGCCCGTGCCGGCTGAGACCGCAGCCCCACTCCCACACGACCACCCGATCCGTCCGTCCCACCCACCCGAGAGCGCCATGGCCGACACGTCCACGATCCCTCGCCCCGCCACCGTGGAGGAACGCGACGGGGGCCGCACGATCCGACCGCGCCGTTCCCTGCCGGGCGGACGCGCCGTGATCGGCGCCTTCCTGGTCGTCGTGGCCGCGGTCGGCACCTTCGGCGCCTACCTGTCGGCGACGGCCGCACCCGACACCTCCTTCATGGTCGCGAGCCGCGCGTTCGAGATCGGTCACGTGCTGGAGGAGGCCGACCTGGTCGGTCCGGCCGCCGGGTTCCGCGCCGTGCCGATGGACCTGCCCGATGCGCAGGCGGCACGGGCGGTCACCAACGGTGCGGCCGACGCCGAGGCGCTGCTCGGCCGGGTCGTGGTCGCACCGATCGCGGCGGGGGACATCCTGCAGCGCACCCAGTTCGTCAGCGTCGAGGACGCCGGCGACGGCGTTTCGATGTCGCTCAGCCTCCCGCTCGACCGGGCGCTCGCCGGTCGCGTCGGTGCTGGGGAGCGCGTCGACGTGATCGCCACCTTCGCCGGTGCCGGCGCGTCGGCCAGCGAGACGCGCCTCGTGGCCCGCAACGTCACGGTCATCAGTGCGAGCAACGGCGGCGAGGGGCTGGGTGGCGGTCGGGTGACCCTGACCGTGGAGGTGCCCGACCTGGCCACGGCCCAGCAGCTCCAGCACGCCGTCGACACGGCGCAGGTGGCCATCCTGCGTGGCAGCGACGCCGAGGCGCCGACGCCGGCGGCCACGACCGGCTCGTCGGCGCCGACCCCGGAGCAGCCGGATGCGACGCAGGAGCAGGGCTGATGTCGGACCGCTACGTCGTCGCCGGCCTCGCACGCGCACGGACCGAGTGGTTCCGGCGCGTGGGCCGCTGGGCGACCGAAGCCTCGATCCCCGTCGAGTTCGTCCGCTGCGTCTCGGTCTCCGAGCTCCGGGCACGCCTCGGTGGCGGGCGCCCGTTCAGCGCCGTCCTGCTCGGCAGCGACACCCCCGGCATCGACCGTGACCTGCTCGCGCTCGCACGGGAGGTCAACGCCGCGCCGATCGTGGTTGCCGACGACACCCCCCGTGACTGGCTGCAGCTCGGCGCCGCGGCGGTGCTCGGTGTCGAGATGGACCGCCAGGGACTGCTGGACGCCCTGACCGCAGTCGCCAGTCCCGTTCACGACATCGACCTGCGCGACCTCGAGCAGGGCGATGACGAGGCACCGACGCGGCTGGGGCGGCTCGTCGCCGTGACCGGCCCCGGCGGCACCGGCGCCTCCACGGCGGCGATGGCACTGGCGCAGGGCCTCGCCGCCGGACCCCACGGCTCGGTCCTGCTGGCCGACCTGCGACGAGCGGCAGAGCTGGCGATGCTGCACGACGCCCGCGTGGTCGTCCCGGGCCTGCAGGAGGTGGTCGACGCCCACCGCGGCATCGACCCGCCTGCCTCGGCGATCGTGGAGGGGACCTTCGCGGTGCCTGCCCGTGGCTACCGGCTGCTGCTCGGGCTGCGTCGGCCCCGCCAGTGGACGACGCTGCGACCGCGTGCGCTGGAGGCGGCGCTGGTCGGGCTGCGACGGGCGTTCGACGTCACGGTCGTCGACGTCGACCCGGACGTCGAGGGCGAGGAGGAGACCGGCTCGGTCGACGTGGAGGAGCGCCACCTCGCGTCGCGTCTCACCCTCGGGCGGGCGGACGCGGTCGTCGTCGTCGGTGACCCCTCGACCAAGGGCCTGTACTCCCTGGCGCGCCTGCTCGGGGACCTGCTCGCCTTCGGCGTGCCGCCACAGCGGGTCGTGACGGTGCTCAACCGCGCGCCACGTTCGGCGCGACACCGCGCCGAGTTGACGCGGGCGCTGGCCGGGCTGCTCGAGGGCCAGCTGGGCGGTCGTGAACTGGCGAGTCCGATCCACCTCCCCGAACGCCGGGTCGAGCAGGCCGTGCGCGACGGCGTCGCACTGCCCTCGCCCCTGCCCGGCGACCTCGCTGCGGTCGTCGCAGCACACCTCGCGCGGCCCCGGGCCGCCGAGGCCACGGCGGCCGTGCCCGTGCCGGTCGCCCCCGGGTCGCTCGGCCTGGTCCACGGCGACGGCGAGGAGGACGTCGCATGAGACGCACCGCCCCCCTTGCAGAGATCGAGCACCGGGTCCTGGAGCGTGCCAAGGAGCAGCTGCTGGACCTCGACGGCGACGACGCGGAGCACCGGCTCCGCCTGCTGATCGAGGACGAGATCGCCCAGTGGTCGCTGGACCACAAGCACGGCCAGCGACCGTTCGACCTGTCCGGCGCCCGACATGGTCGCCGAGCGGGCCTTCCGCAACCTCGCCCGGTACGGACCCGCTGACCTCGCTGCTCGACGACGACGACGTCTGGGAGATGATGATCAACGCGCCCGACCAGATCTTCGTCAAGCGCCACGCGCGGGTCCGTCGGGCTACCACGACGAGGTGTTCCACGACGACGAGCACGTCGTGCGCACCCTCACCAAGCTCCTCGACGACGCCTCCGACCGCGCACCGCAAGCTCGACCCGTCCGAGGGCCTCCAGGACGCCCAGCTCGACGACGGCGCCCGCCTCCACATCGTCCACGGCGACATCGGCCGCGGCGGCCACGTCATGGTGAACATCCGCAAGTTCACCGGCGTGGCGTTCCGCACCCTCGACGAGCTGGTCGAGCGGGGGATGCTCGACGCCGGCAGGCCGCGGCGTTCCTCCGGGCCTGCGTGCGGGCCCGACCTTCGATCGTCTTCGCCGGCGCCGCCGGGTTCGGGCAAGACCACGCTGCTGTCGTGCTGCGCCGCCGAGCTCGACCCGTCGCTGCGGGTGGTCGTCGCCGAGGAGGTGTTCGAGGCCGACGTCCCGCTGCCCAACGTCGCCTCGATGCAGACCCGGGCCGGCCCGCCCCGACCGGCCGGCGGTCGACCTCCGCCGGCTCGTGTCGGGCTTCCTGCGCATGGCGCCCGACGTCGCCATCGTCGGCGAGGTCCGCGACCGCGAGGCGCTGCCGCTGCTGCTCACCCTGTCGTCGGGGGTCAACGGGCTACACCACGATCCACGCCGGGTCGGCCCGCCAGGCGCTGACCCGGCTGCGCTTCATCTGCCAGCTCTCCGACACGCCGCTCGGAGCTGCCGCTGTCCGCGCTCAACGCGCTCGGTCAGCGAGGCCATCGACGTCGTCGTGCACTGCGCACGCGCGTCGACGGCGGCCCCGGGTGACCGAGATCGTCGCGCGTGGAGGACCTCGCCGGCGGGCCCGACGGCGCACGCAGTTCACCGTCACCGAGGTGTTCCGACCGGCCCGGCGCCGCGACGGCCCCGCTGGTGTGGACGGGCGACGTCCCGTCGCGCCTGCGCCGGCCTTCGAGCGACGCCGGCATCGACGTCGCGCGACGCTCCTCGACGCCGAGCCGCGGCGCCGGGCGCCGCCGTCCTGACGGAGCGCCGGTCGTGACCGCCGCGCTGCTCGCCTGTCCTCCGCGCGGTCGTGCGCCGGCTACGGCGTCTTCCTCGTCTACACCGCCGTGGCGCTGCGGCTGGACCGGCCTCGGGCTGTCGCCGACGCCGTTCCGCGCGTCGCGTCGCGGACGCGCACGCGTCCCGAGCTGGCTCGCCCAGGCCGGGCTGCGAACGACGTCGGCCGTGGGCGAGTTCGCCGGCGGTCGCCGGCGTGCTGTTCGTCGTCGGGCGCTGGCCTCGGCGTGCGCTGTCTTCGGCGCGGCGTGGCTCCCGCCGGCACCGATCGGGGCCGTTCGCCGCCTCGTTCGCCGTCGCGGCGTACCGCCCGCCGCGAGCGCGCCGGCGCGCAGGCCCAGGAGGCCTGGCCCCGCATGATCGAGGAGATGCGGCTCCAGTGTCAGCTCGGCCGGTCGTCCCCCAGGCCCTGTTCGAGGTCGGGGCGCGCGGCACCCGAGAGCTGCGCCCCGCCTTCGCCGCCGCCCACCGGAGTGGCTGCTGTCCACCGACTTCGACCGCACGCTGGACGTGCTGAGGCCGGCTCGCCGACCCGACCGCCGATGCCACCTGCGAGACCCTGCTCGATGGCCCACGAGGTCGGCGGCGCCGACCTCGACCGGCGGCTCGGGGCGCTGGCCGAGGACCGCATCCTCGACCTCGCAGGGCCGCAAGGACGCCCGTGCCGAGCAGGCCGGCGTGCGCTTCGCCCGCCGCTTCGTCCTGGTCGTGCCGCTCGGCATGGCGCTGGTCGGGCTGACCATCGGCAGCGGCCGTGCCGCCTACGCGACCGCCGTCTGGCCAGGTGGCCGTGCTGGTCGCCTTCGCGCTGGTCGTGGCCTGCTGGGTGTGGGCCGTCGCGGATGCTGCGCCTGCCCGGGAGGAGCGGGTCTTCGACGGGTGAGGGCCCGTCATGACGCGCCTGCTGGTCGCCTCGGCCCTGGTCGGGTGGATCGGGCGACCCTGCTGCTGGCCGAGCTGCGGTGGTTCTCGCCGGCGCGTCGCTCGACCGAGCGGCTCGCGCCCGTACGTCCCCGGGGGCATGGCGGACGCCGGCGCGCCGGGCTGCTGTCGGTGGAGTCGTTCCGCGAGGCCGTCGCGCCGGTGGCCCGCAGCATCGGCGAGCGCGTCTCGTTCGGCTGCTCGGGGTCACCGAGACCGCTGGACCGCCGCCTGGCGCGCGTGCACGCGCCCTGGACGCGACCGGCTTCCGGGTCCGCCAGCTCGGCTGGGCGCTCGGCGCGCTCGGGGTCGGCGTGCTGTTCGTCGTCGCGCTGCGCCCCCCGGCTGCCGGTCGTCGCTGCTGGTCCTGCTCGGCGCGCCCGCCCTGGCCTTCCTCGTCCTGGAGCAGCAGGTCGTCGAGGCCGGTCGCCGCTGGAAGCGCCAGCTGTACCTCGAGCTCCCGGTCGTGGCCGAGCAGCTCGGCATGCTGCTCGGCGCCGGCTGCTCGCTGTTCGGCGCGCTCGACCGCGTGGCCCGCCGCGGCGACGGTGCGGTGGCCAGCGACCTCGGTCGCGTCGCCGCCCGCGTCCGCCAGGGCCGGACCGAGGCCGACGGCCCTGCGCGAGTGGGCCGAGCTGGCCGACGTCGCCGCCGTCGAGCGGCTCGTGGCCGTGCTCGCCCTGGACCGCGAGACCTGCCGACCTCGGCCGCGCTGATCGCCGAGGAGGCCCGCAGCATCCGCCGCGACGTCCAGCGCGAGCTGGTCGAGACGATCGAGCGGCGCGGTCGCAGAAGGTCTGGATCCCGGTGACCGTCGCGACGCTCGCTGCCCGGCGTGCTGTTCATCGCCGTCCCCTTCATCGAGGCAGTCCGCCTCTTCGCACTCTGACCGACCTCCCCAAGGAGCAACCCATGCAGTACCTGACCACCACCGACCTCCGAGCCGCCGTGCGCAACCTCGCCGGCTGGCTGCGCGACGAGACCGCCGAGGGCGTCATCTCCACGGCCATCGCCGTGCTGATCCTCGCCTTCGTCGGCGCCGGCATGTGGCTCGGCTTCAACGCGATGATGGGGTCCAGCTGTGACGCCGCCGCCGCCCAGCTCAGCGGCTCCATCGGCGATGGCACCAGCGAGATCGCCTGCCAGTGAGACCAGCGGTGCGCACCCCCGCGGACGCACCTGCCCTCCCCGCCGACGGGGAGGAGGGTGCGTCGTTGGTGACGTCGGTCTTCGGCGTCGCCGTCTTCCTGACGTTCCTGTTCGTCACGGTCCAGGTCGTGATCTACCTGTTCACCGCCAGCGTCGTGCAGGCGGCGGCCGTCGACGGGGCGAGCCACGGCGCGGGCGCGGCGCAGCTCGACGCGCAGGTCGCAGCACGCGACCACACCGCTGCGGTGCTCGGCCGACTGGCCGACGACGCGACCATCACCACCGGGGTCCGCAGCGACGACAGCGGGGACGTGCTGACCGTGGCCGTGGAGGTCCGCATGCCCAGCGCGCTGGGGACCGTGGGGCTGTCGAGCATCCGCCGCGAGGCCGCGTCGAGGATCGAACGATGAGCGCACAGGACGGGTTCGTGGCCGGGGCCGAGGCGCTGGCCCTCGGTGTGGTCGTGTTCGTCATGGGCACGCTGCTGGTGCTGTCGGCGTGGCGACTCGTCGACGGCCAGCTGGCGGTCGAGACGGCGGCCCGGGAGGCCGCTCGCGCGGTCGTCGAGGCACCCGTCGAGGTGCTCGTGGACCCCGTCGAGGGCCATCGGGTCGCCGACACCGCGGCGCGCGCGGTCATGGTCGCCCACCGGGGGCCGGACGACGCACCCGCCGCGACCTGGGGCTTCGTGTCGACCTCGGTGTCCGGGGCGGCCGCCCGCTGTGCCCCGGTCACCGCGCGGGTGACGGTGACGGTCGACACGGTCCGCCTGCCGCTGCTCGGGGGCGGGTTCGGCACGGTCAGCCTGACCGGCGCCCACACCGAGCGCATCGAGCCGTACCGCAGTGGCCTGCCCGTGGGGAGCATGCAGTGCTGAGGCAGTTGCTGGCCGGGGTCCGTCGTCGCGCGAGCAGCGAGGACGGCAGCACGTTGGTGCTGTATCCCGTCGCGGTCCTGATCGTGCTCGGCCTCGGCGGCCTGGCGCTCGACTTCGCGCTGTACTTCCAGGCGCACCGCGAGAGCGTGGATGCGGCCGCCGGACTCGCCAGTGACATCGCGGCGATCGTCGACGAGGCAGCCTTCGCGACCACCGGCGTGGTGCGCATCGACACGGCGCGGGCGGCGGTGGTCGTCGACCTCGCCAACCAGGACCTCGCCGCGCATCCCTACGACCTGTCGTGCGCGGCGGCGGTCCGTCCGACCGCGCCCGATGTCGTGGACGTGGAGTGCAGTGGGCGCGCCGAGGCGATCCTGCTGCCGGCCGCCGGGCTGCTCGGCGACATGCAGCTGCACGGCTCGGCCACGGCGTCAGCCAGGACGAACTGAGCCGGCAGGCCGCGCATGGCGGAGCTGCCGAGGCGCCGTGTACGGTGGAGCGCACGCTGCGGGACCGCGGTCCCGGGCGGGGCAAACCTCTGCGACGTGCGACGGTGAATCGGGTCAGGGCCGGAAGGCAGCAGCCCTAAGCCGCCCGTACGGGTGCGAGTCAGGTCCCGCTCGGGGCCGGGGTCCCGTCGCCACTGGTGGGTGGTCGCGCTGCCAACGTGGGCAGATGACCGGTGCCAGCGGTCGCGGTGGCGCGCCCACGGCACGCGCGTCGCATCGCGTCACGGCCCGCCCGTAGTCTCGGCTGCCGGACCCGCAGGAGCCCCGATGGCGTACCTCTCGCTGTACCGCAAGCACCGGCCGCGCACCTTCGACGAGGTGGTCGGCCAGGAGCACGTGACCAGGACGTTGGTCAACGCGATCACCGAGGACCGCCTCCACCACGCCTACCTGTTCACCGGGCAGCGCGGCACGGGCAAGACCTCGACCGCCCGCATCCTCGCCGCCGCCGTCAACTGCGAGCAGGGCCCGACCGCCGAGCCGTGCGGCGAGTGCGACCAGTGCACCTCGATCATCGCCGGCAACAACGTCGACGTCATCGAGCTCGACATGGCGTCCCACGGTGGTGTCGACGACGCCCGCGAGCTGCGGGACCGGGCCGTGTTCGCGCCCGCCGCTGCCCGGCGCAAGGTCTACATCCTCGACGAGGTCCACATGGCCTCGACGGCCGCGTTCAACGCACTGCTCAAGGTCGTCGAGGAACCGCCGGGCCACGTGCTGTTCGCCATGGCGACCACCGACCCCCAGAAGGTCCTGCCCACGATCATGAGCCGCGTGCAGCGACTGGACCTGCGGCGCGTGGCCGCGCCCGCGCTGACCGCCCACCTGCGGCGGCTCGGCGAGGAGGAGGACTTCGCGCTCGACGACGAGGCCGCGGCCGGGGTCGTCAGCGCCGGCGACGGCTCGGTGCGCGACACGTTGTCGGTGCTCGAGCAGGTGCTCGCCTTCGCCTCGGACGCCGACGCCCGGGACGCCGACGGCATCCTGCACGTCAGCGGCGAGCACGTCACCCGTGTGCTCGGCGCGACCCCGTTCGAGCTGACCGCCGGGGTCGTGGACGCGATCGCCGACGCCGACGTGGCCGGTGCCCTGACCCGTGTGCAGGAGCTGCTGGACGGCGGCCACGACCTGCGACGCTTCTCGTTCGACCTCGCACGCCACCTGCGCGACCTGCTGGTCCTGGCCGCGGCACCCGGCGTCGAGGGGCTGGTCGAGGCGACCGCCGAACGGCGCGAGCGGCTGGCGGCCCAGTCGCAGCGCTTCGGCACCGACTCCCTGGTGCGGGCCGTCGAACTCGTCGGCGAGGTGCTGGTCGAGCAGCGGCAGGGCCCACCGCGGCTGCCGCTGGAGCTCGCCGTCGCCCGCCTGGCCACGCCGGGTGCGGATGGCGACGTCCTGGCGCTGGCCGACCGGATCGCCCGGCTCGAGAAGGCACTGGAGGACGGTGGCGCGCCGCCTGCCCCGCAGTCGCGGCCGACGCCTGCCGAGACGCGCTCGGTGTCGGCGCCGGACCCCGCACCGCAGCCCGCGGCGACACCCACCGACAAGGCCGATGCCGAAACCGATGACGTCGGCGACGGAGCCGACGCAGCGGTCCCCGAGTCGGACGATGCCGGGGACGCGGTCGACGACGACGAGGGGTCCGACGGCGAGGAGCCAGAGGCTGCGGCGCCCGAGGAGCCCGAGGAGCCGAGCCCGAGGACGAGGGTTCCTCGCAGGACCCCGGCGAGGACGACGCGAGCGACGACGACCCTGCTCGGCTCGCGTCGCGGGCCGCCGCGCTGGCCGACAGCAGCGGCCCACGCGACGAGCCGACACCGCTCGCGGAGCGGCCGGGCACGACCACGGTCGAACGCGAGCTGCCCGACCCGGCCCCCAGCGGCGGGGATGACCTGGAGCGCATCGCGGCCGCGTGGGACGCCATCCTGGAGAACGTCGGCGAGCGCAGCCGCCGGGCGAAGGCCTTCTACGAGCCCGCCACGCCGGTGCGCCTCGGCAACGGCGTGCTGCTGCTGTCCTACCCCGCCGACAAGCGCTTCCACGCCGAGCAGGGCAAGTCCGGTGAGATGACCGGGCACCTCGCCGCCTCGATCGAGCAGTCGACGGGGCTGGAGCGGATCCGGGTCGACGTCCAGCTGCAGGACGGCTCCACCCAGCGGCCGACACCGCCGCCGGCGTCCGGCGGCAGCAGCGACGCGCCCTCGCCCGCCGAGGTCGCCGCGGTCAGTGAGGCGGAGCAGTCCGACGCCGCGGTCGATGTCGACGCCGACGACGTCGAGGAGCTGCTGCGCACCGAGCTCGGCGCCCAGCGCCTCGAGGACGACGACGCGTGACCCGGGCACGGCCGGTCCGCCACGGCGGCCCGGCTGCCACCCGTCGATAGGCTCGGGGAGGCAGCCGACCGGGAGCGCGAGCGTGTACGAGGGTGCCGTCCAGGACCTCATCGACGAGCTCGGTCGCCTTCCCGGGATCGGGCCGCGCAGCGCCCAGCGCATCGCCTTCCACCTGCTGCTGGCCGACCGCGCCGACAGCCGTCGGCTGGCCGAGGCGGTCACCAAGGTCGCCGAGACGGTCCACTTCTGCGACCGCTGCTTCAACCTCGCCGAGCAGGAGCTGTGCCGCGTCTGCCGTGACGGCCGCCGCGACCCCCAGCAGGTGTGCGTGGTCGAGGGGCCGAGCGACGTGGTGGCGATCGAGCGGACCCAGGAGTTCCGCGGCCGCTACCACGTGCTCGGCGGCGCGATCTCCCCGATCGACGGGGTCGGCCCCGACGACCTGCACATCCGGGAGCTGGTCCAGCGGCTGGATGACGAGGGGATCACGGAGGTGATCCTGGCGACCAACCCCAACGTCGAGGGCGAGGCAACGGCCAGTTACCTGTCGCGCCTGCTGCAGCCGCTCGGGGTCCGGGTGACCCGCATCGCCAGCGGACTGCCGGTCGGTGGCGACCTGGACTACGCCGACGAGGTCACCCTCGGCCGCGCCTTCTCCGGTCGCCAGGACGTGGCGTGAACGGGCGGCGAGGCGGCTGACCGTGGGGACCGAGGTGGCCGCCGGCACGGATCGCACGTCGGGTGCCGACACCGCCGCCCTGGTCCACGCGGCGGTCACGGTGCTGTGGGCGATGGCCCTGCTGCTGCACCTGCTGGGCAACCCGGCGCTGTGGTACGGCGACGCGCTGCCGAGGGTCCAGGGTGCGCTGCCAGCGGTCGTCGCCGTGCTCGCCGTCGCGACCGCGCTGCGCCCGACCGACCGGCGCATCGCGCTGGCGGCCACGGCCGCGGCCGCGCTGCTGGGCATCACCCGGCTGCCAGTGCTGCCCAACAACCTCGTCCTGTCGGTCGTCGTGGGCGTCGCGCTGCAGTCGTCGCGCGACCCGGCGACCGCCCTGCGTATCGCGGTGCGTGCCGGGGCCGCTGCCTACGGCTTCGCCGCCCTCGCCAAGCTGAACACGGCCTTCCTGGACCCGGTGACGTCGTGCTCGACGCTGATCCTGCAGCGGCTGGTCGGTTCGCTGGGGCTACCGGCCGTCCCCGGCGGGGTGGTGCGCCTGGCGCCGTGGGCGACGCTGCTGGTCGAGTCGTCGGTCGCCGTCGGGCTGTTCGTGCCGCGGCTGCGGCGGCACGCCGCGACCCTCGGCGTCGCGTTCCATGGGCTGCTGGCCTACGACCTCAGCCAGCACTTCTGGGACTTCACCAGCGCCCTGCTGCCGATCTTCGCCGCAGCGGCGCCGGGGGTGGTCGCAGCCGGTGTCCACCGTGCCCGGCGCTGGGTCCCTGGGCCGGTGGCACGCGTCGGCGCGGTCGTGCTCGGCGCCGTCGCCGCGGCGTCCGGCGTGGCGGCCGCAGCCGCGGTCGTGGTGCTGGTGGGCCACCTGACCTGGATCGTGCGCGGCACGGGTCTGCTCGCCACGTGGTCGGCGATCGTGGTCGCAGAGCGGCCGGTGGCACCGCGCTGGGCACGCGCGCCGCTCCCATGGGGGCCGCTGGCCATCGCGCTCGTCTCGCTGGTGGTGCTCAACGGGGCGACGCCCTACCTCCAGCTGAAGACCGGCTACGGCTGGAACATGTACTCCAACCTCACCGTGGCGGGCGGTTCGTCCAACCACCTCGTGGTGCCCGCGGCCGACCTTCGTGGCGACCAGCGGGACCTGGTCGCCGTCGAGCGCGCGTCGGACCCCCTCGTCGACGCCTACGCCGACCGCCCCGTGCGCTTCGCCCGGGTCCAGCTCGAGGCATGGGTCGCTCGCACGCCGGGGGCCGAGGTGACGATCCGGGCCGCCGACGGCGGCAGCGAGGTCCTGCGGCACGGTGCCGTGGCGCCCGCCCGGCCCGGCTGGCTGCTGCGCGTCGCACCGCTGCGTCCGGTCACCGACGAGTGCCTCCTCGCCTACGGCCCGGTGGGGTGAGCCGACATGGCGACGCCGCGGACCCTGCGGCCCGCGGCGAGGAGGGGCGGACCCTCAGGACAGTGCGTGCAGGCCGCGCAGGTCGATGAGGTTGGTCGTGGGCGGCTCGAGCGGGTCGGTCAGGTCGCGGTCGCGCAGGAGCGTCGGGAGCTCGCTGCCGTCGACCAGCAGGATGGTGCTCCGCCACGAGCCCGGGGCAGACGGCGGCGACCTGGTCGCGCCCGATGCGGTGGGTCGAGAGGAGGTTGGTGCACGACACGACTCCTGGCCGACCTCGAGGCCGACGCCAGGAGCCGGCACGGCCAGCAGCCGCCGAGCACCAGGAGCACGGCGACGACCATGCCCAGCCGGTCACCGCGTGCGGTCGAGCACGTCGAGGACCGTGACGGCGGCGCCGCCGGCAGGTGGCGGCGCGACCAGGCGGGTCGACTGGCTCGAGACGGTGGGTCATGGCTGGTCCTCCGGTCGGTGTCGCGCCACCAGTACTACGGCATGGTGGCGGCAGGACTGGAGTGGGACATGTGTCCTGTTGTCGTCTGCGCGCGCCGGGCGCATACGCTGCGCGGTCGCACCACCGGAGGGACACGGCATCAGCATCGTGGTCCAGAAGTACGGCGGTACGTCCGTCGGTGACGTCACCCGCATCCGGCGGGTGGCCGACCGCGTCGCGCGCACGGCCCGGGCCGGCCACAAGACCGTCGTGGTCGTCTCGGCCATGGGCGCCACCACCGACGAGCTGGTGGACATGGCCGCCAAGATCAGCCCGGTCGCCCCCGGGCGCGAGATGGACATGCTGCTGACGGCCGGCGAGCGCATCTCGATGGCGCTGCTGGCGATGGCGCTGCACGAGACCGGCACCAGTGCCCGCTCGTTCACCGGCGGCGCAGGCCGGGATCATCACCGACTCCTCGCACGGCAAGGCCCGCATCCTCGACATCACCCCCGGCCGCGTCCGCGAGGCGCTGGACGAGGGCGACGTCGTGATCGTCGCGGGGTTCCAGGGCGTCAGCCAGGACACCAAGGACGTGACCACCCTCGGCCGCGGCGGTTCGGACACCACCGCCGTCGCGCTGGCGGCGGCGCTCGGCGCCGACGTCTGCGAGATCTACACCGACGTGGACGGGATCTACACCGCCGACCCGCGCATCGTGCCGGACGCCCGCCGGCTGGACCGCCTGTCGTTCGAGGAGGCGCTGGAGCTGACCGCCCAGGGCGCCAAGGTGCTGCAGGTGCGCAGCGTCGAGATCGGGCGCAACAACGGCATCCCGATCCACGTCCGATCGAGCTTCAGCTACCAGCCCGGCACGATCGTGGTGCCACAGGAGGACCTCGTGGAGGACGCAATCATCTCGGGTGTCGCCCACGACACCTCCGAGGCCAAGGTCACCGTGCAGCACGTCGCCGACCGGCCCGGTGTCGCCGCGGGCGATCTTCACGCGCGCTGGCCGACGCCAACGTCAACATCGACATGATCGTCCAGAACGTCTCCGAGGACGGGCAGACCGACATCTCGTTCACCGTCCCCAGCGGCGAGGTCGCACACGGCCCGCGAGGTGCTGGATGCGCTGATCGAGGAGGGCGGCGCGCACGGTGTCGACATCGAGGAGCAGATCGCCAAGGTGTCGTTGGTCGGTGCTGGGATGAAGACCCACCCCGGCATCGCCGCCAAGATGTTCACGGCGCTGTCGGAGGCCGGCATCAACATCCAGATGATCTCGACCTCCACGATCCGGGTCTCGGTGGTCATCGCCGCCGACCGGGCCGAGGACGCGGTTCGTGCGATCCACGCCGCCTTCGAGCTCGGCGGGACCGCCGCCGCGTGAGCCTGCGCGGAGCTCGCTGGCGGTCGTCGCTCGCGGCGGTCGCCGGGGGCGCGGTGCAGGCGGCGCTGGGGTTCGGCGGCGTCCTACATCATGGTCCCGACCGTGGCGGTGCTGCTGCCCGGGCGCGCTGCCGGCGGCGGTGCTGGTCGGGCTGCTGCCGCATGACGATGTGGGTGGCGTGGCGCGACCGCGGTGCGGTCAACCGGGTGGCCTTCCTGCGCATCACCGCCGGCCGCATCCCGGGCACCGTGCTCGCGACGGTCGTGGTGGCCGTGGCCCCGCAGCGCACCCTCACCATCATCGTGGCCGTCGTGCTGCTCGCCGCGGTCGCCGTGGCCTCGTCACGCTGGACGGCACCGATCACTCCCGTCAGCCAGGGCCTGGCCGGGCTGGTCAGCGGCTTCACCGGGACGGCTGCGGCGCTCGGCGGGCCCCCGCTGGTCGTGCTGTACCGCGACGCCACCGGGGCCGACCGCCGTGGGACGCTGTCGAGCATCTTCGCGGTCGGGATCGTGCTCGGCCTGGGCATGCTCGCGATCGCCGGCGAGTTCGACACCGGTGACCTCGGCACCGGCGGCCTGCTCGGCGCGAGCCTGCTCGGCGGCGCGCTGCTGGTCGCGCCCGCTGGTCCGCCACCTCAGCGACCGGTGGCTGCGGCGGGCCGTGCTGGTGTGGGCCGGGGTCGGGGCCGTGGTCGCCCTCGCGCGCGCCCTGGCCTGAGGGCAGGTGCCACCGGGCCAGTGGCGGTCCCGCCGACTCGCAGGGAGGGCGGGGGTCCGGCACGCTGGTGCGTCCCGCCGCACCCCGAACCACGAGGTCACCATGTCCGCTCGCGTCGCCGTCGTCGGTGCCACCGGTGCCGTCGGTCAGGAGCTCCGCCGCCTGCTCGAGGACCGGGACTTCCCGGTCGAGGGCGAGCCGGTCTTCCTCGCCTCTGCCCGCAGCGCCGGCACGAAGCTGCCGTGGAAGGGTGGCGAGGTCGAGGTCCGCGAGCTGACCGAGGACGCGCTGGCGGACGTCGACATCGCGCTGTTCTCGGCTGGTGGCAGCCGCTCGCAGCAGTTCGCGCCCGGCGGCGGTCGAGCACGGTGCCGTCGTGGTCGACAACTCCAGCGCCTTCCGCATGGACCCCGACGTGCCGCTGGTCGTCGCTGAGGTCAACCCCGACGCGATCGCCGAGCGGCCCAAGGGGATCATCGCCAACCCC
This sequence comes from uncultured Acidimicrobiia bacterium, assembly GCA_963744905.1. GTDB lineage: Bacteria > Actinomycetota > Acidimicrobiia > Spongiisociales > ZC4RG35 > DATFFO01. The sequence goes on from CAVUUV010000003.1 coordinate 23,635, forward strand.
AACTGCACCACGATGGTGCTGATGGTGCCGGTCCGGCCGCTGCACGACGCGTTCGGGCTGACCGAGATGGTCGCCACCAGCTACCAGGCTGCGGGCGGTGCCGGGCATGTCAGCGGCATCCGCGCACTGCTGGACGAGACCAGCAAGCTGCTGGGCGATCCCGACCTGCTGCGCACCGACGGTGCAGCCGCCGAGGCCGAGCATCGAGCCCAGCACTTCAGCAAGCCGATCGCGTTCAACGTCCTGCCCCACGCCGGCAACTTCACCGAGGCGCGCCACACCGACGAGGAGTGGAAGCTCGTCAACGAGTCGCGCAAGATCCTGTCGATCCCCGACCTGCGGGTCGCACCCACCTGCGTGCGCGTCCCCGTGCTGGTCGGCCACGCCATCCAGGCGCGGCTCACCTTCGCCGAGGAGGTCACCCGCGACGCGGCGCTGGACGGCGATGGACGGCTTCCCCGGCATGCGCATCGTGGACGGCACGGGCCTGGACGGCGAGGAGCTGGCCTACCCGACGCCGCTGGCGTCGGCCGGGCGTCGACGACGTGCTGGTCGGACGGATCCGCGAGGACCTGCGACGACCCCCACAGCCTCAACCTCTTCGTCGCCGGCGACAACCTGCTCAAGGGCGCCGCGCTCAACACGGTGCAGCTCGCCGAACTGGTCGTGCAGGGCTGACGCGAACGACCAGTCGGCTGCGTCGCCCGCCTCGCTGGCGCTCGGCGGGGTCGACGCCGGGCGAGGGTCGTGCGTCACACCCGGGCTGTCAGCAGGTGCAGGGGCTGTGCGCACTTGGGGCAGCCGTCGCGTAGCGCTCGGCGGCCCCGGCGAGGTCGATGCCGGCCAGGTCGGCCAGCGTCGTCAACCACGCCAGGACGTCGGCGAACTCCTCGACGCTGGCGCGGCGTGGTCCTCGCGGAACAGCGCGCGGGACAGCTCGCCGCACTCCTCGACGAACCACGCGTGGGTCCGGGCGAGGCCGCGACCGGCGTCGCGCTCGCCGTAGGTCGCGCGGATCCGTCGCCTGGAACTCCGACAGCTCCACTCAGCCCTCCACCGAGCCGCGCCGCGCGGATCGGGCGTCGACCGCGTCGGCGGCCGAGGCTGCGCTGTCGTGGCCCGGCGCGCCGGCGGGCCGCGTCCCAGCCCGCGTGCGCGAGCAGGTCGGCGGGCGCCATCGGCCGGCCGAGCAGGTAGCCCTGGCCGATGCGGCAGCCCCAGCCGCCGCAGGATCTCGGCCTGCTCGGGCTGCTCGATGCCCTCGGCGATGGTGTCCAGGCCGCAGCGCCTCGGACATCTCGATCACGCCATGGGCGATCAGGGCGGTCTGGGTGTGCTGCGTCGCGCTGAGGGCGTCGACGAACGGCTTGGCGATCTTCAGGACGTGCACGGGCAACTGGCCGAGGTGCTGCAGGGAGGAGTAGCCGGTGCCGAAGTCGTCCAGGGCGATGCGCACCCCGAGGTCGGTGAGGTCGCGCAGGACCACGTGGCGCGGTCGACGTTGGAGGTCACGGCGAACTCGGTGACCTCCAGCAGCAGCCGGCTCGGTGCGAGGCCCGTCTCGCTGCAGGGTCTCGGCGACCTCGGCCGACGAGCTGGTCGTCGGCCAGCAGCTGGGAGCGCGACAGGTTGACCGAGATGATGGTGTGGTCCGGCCACGCCTGCGCGCGCCGGCACGCCTCGCGCAGGACGCGGTGGCCGAGCTCGCGCATCATCCCGGTCTCCTCGGCGAGGTCGAGGAACGCACCAGGGGTCAGCAGGCCGCGTTCGGGGTGCTGCCACCGCAGCAGGGCCTCGGCGCCGGTGGTGCGGCCGGCGGTGAGGTCGACCAGCGGCTGGACGTGGATGTGGAACTCGTTGGCCGCCAGCGCGCGGCTGCAGGTCGTTGCGCAGGTTGAGGCGCTCACGGGCCTGGTCGTGCATGGCCTGCTCGAACGCCCGGGTCCGGGTCCCGCCGTCGCGCTTGGCCGCGTACATCGCCGCGTCGGCGTTGCGCAGCAGGGTCGCGGCGGAGATCGGGCTCGTCGGAGGCGTGCTGGGCGATGCCGACCGACGTGCCGACGTTGACTCGCCCCGATCTGCAGTTCGAACGGCTCGGAGAGGACCTGGGTGAGGCGCGTCGGCGACGTGCTGGGCACGCTCGTCGTCGACGTCGCGCAGCAGGACGGCGAACTCGTCACCACCCAGCCGGGCCACGAGGTCGGTGATCTTGATCGCGCCCTCCAGCCGGCGCGGCGACCGCGCGCAGGAGGTCGTCGCCGACGTGGTGGCCCATCGAGTCGTTGATGGTCTTGAAGTCGTCCAGGTCGAGGAACAGGACGGCGGTCGAGCGCGGTGCCCGCTGCAGCGCCTTGTCGACCTCGGCGGTGAACCGCGAGCGGTTGCACAGGCCCGTCAGCGCGTCGTGGTCGGCACGGTGCCGCAGCGTCTCCTGCAGCCGGTGCAGCTCGGACAGGGAGTTCTCCAGCCGCGCGGCCGTCAGCGACGTCGACAGCTGGTTGGCGACCGCGACCAGCAGGTCCTTGTCGCTCTCGCGTCAGCGCCTCCAGTTCGCCCAGGCGGTCACCGACCAGCACGAAGCCCAGGGGGCGTTCAGGACCACGCAGTGACACCAGGATCGCGTCCATGGGCAGGCCCAGTTCGGACAGCAGGGCCAGGTCCAACCCATGGCCGTGGTTGCGTTGCTCGGGCGTCAGCCGGACCGCGCCCGGCGTGTACAGCGAGTCACCGCGGAGTGCTCGAGCTCGGTCAGGGGCCGGTGCACGACCTCGGGCGTCGCTGCCCTGCGGCGGCGGTGGAGACGATGCCGGTGCGCGTTCTCGTCGCCGTTGGGGGCCACGACCACGACGGCGATGCGCGACGTTCATGCGCCGCCGAACGGTGTCGGTCAGCTCGGCGAGGCTGGTGTCGACCTCGCGCTCGCCGGCCAGGGACTGCGAGATGCTGTAGAGGAACGACAGGGAGCGGTTGGCGGCGCGCTGGCGCTCGTAGATGCGGTAGGCACCGAAGAGGCGGCGATCGGGATCACGAGCAGCAGCAGGCGCGCGTGGCGCCGCCTCGATCATCGCGACCACGACGAGCAGGGCGAGGCTGGCGTTGCCGAGCGCCCCGACCGCGGCGCCGGTGGCCGAGTCGCGCGGGTTCTGCAGCCCGACGCGGCCGTCGATGAGCGCGATGACGTGGCTGACGATCATCGGCGGAGACCATCGCGGTCAGCCGGCGCCGCGATCGCGGCGAGCCATGCCGCGGCGTCAGCGGGCCGCGTCGGTCGCCGATAGCGAGGTGGAAGACGCTGAGCCCGGCGGCGGTCGCCAGCCCAGGACTGGGCGATGTTGAACGCGACCTTCAGCGGGCTGCTGGCGGACGAAGGTGAGGACCAGGGCGAGGCCGATGGCCTGTGCGAGCAGCTGCTCGCGGGGCAGCAGCAGGAACAGGCCGAGGGCGAACGGCAGCTCGGCCATCGAGATGGTGTGGCGCTGCGCCCGATGTCGAGGTGGATCGGCGCCAGCTCGGCCAGCCGCGATCAGGATCGGCGACGCCGAGCAGCGGCAGGTGCAGGGTGCCGATCGGTTCGTCGCGCGCCGGGATCAGCAGCCAGGCGCCGACGTCGAGCGGCCACGAGCACGCCGACCACGACCCGGATCGCGTCCAGGCCGCTCATCCTGCGTGTGTAGGGCAAGCTCTGCAGCTCCTGCTGTGCCACTCCCGTCGACCGGTCGTCGCGGCTGTTCAGCACCGATCGCAGGGGCCCACTGTGGGGAGCCACCGGCGGCCCGTCCAGGACGGGGACGCCGCGGTCCTCATTCGCCCCAGCGTACGTTCGTCCAGGTCGAGCCGGTCCAGGTGCTGCCGGTCCAGGTGGATCCGGTCCAGGTGGATCCGGTCCAGGTGCTGCCGGTCCACGTCGATCCGGTCCAGGTGGATCCGGTCCAGGTGCTGCCGGTCCACGTCGAGCCGGTCCAGGTGCTGCCGGTCCAGGTCGAGCCGAGCCATGACTCCCGGTCGAACTCGCCGACCACGGTCTGCTCACCGGTCAGGCGGTTGCCCTCGGCGTCCTCCAGGACGAACCGACCGCGGTCACCGTCCAGCGGGCCGCTGCCGTCCGACCACACGTGGTCCTGGTCGGCGGCGACCGGCGGTGCCGTGAGCTGGCCCTGGGGGAACAGGGCACCGAGGTCCAGCAGGCCCGCACCGGCGCGGCGGGGGTCGGCGTCGAGGGGGCGAGCGGTGGACCGCAGCAGCGCCTTGACCTCGTCGGGCCGCAGGGACGGGTCGGCCTCGAGCAGCGAGGCGACGACGCCAGCGGTGAATGCCGTGGCCTGGGACGTGCCCGAGCCGAGCAGGTAGCTGCCCTCCTGGGCATCGGGGTGGGCGGTCGCGACGGCCGAGTCCGGCGCGCGCCCGCCGAGCAGTGAGCGGCCCGGGGCGACCAGGTCGGGGTTCCGGGTGCCGTCGCCGGCCGCGGACCACGCCGGCACGGAGGCGACCATGCCCCCATGGCCGTCGGTGGTGACCTCCGCGGCACCGACCGCGATGATCCACGGGTCGATGGCCGGCGAGGTCAGCCGGCCGAGCTCGTCGCCGTGGTTGCCGGCGGCGGCGACGACCGTGATGCCGTGCCGCCAGGCGGCCTCCACGGCGTAGGCCAGGGGCGAGACCGACGCCGGGTTGGCCCCGTCGGTGCCGAAGGACAGCGACAGCACGCGGATGTTGCGGCCGTCGGTCGCACGGTTGGTCACGACCCAGTCGATGCCGGCCAGGACCTGGGAGACGTCGGCAACGCCACGGCTGTCGGCGACCTTGACGTCGACGAGTCGTGCCTCGCGCGCTGTGCCGCCGAAGAAGCGGGTGTTGCCGGCGATGATCCCGGCCATCGCCGTGCCATGGCCGTAGCGGTCGCCGGTCTCGGTGTCGAAGGAGAGGTTGGGCCCGCGCACGACCCTGGTCCCGGGCAGCGCGGCGGTGTCGATGCCGGAGTCCACCAGCGCCACGTCGATGCCGGTGCCGTCGTCGTCGCTGTTCCACACCAGCGGTCCACCACCGACGGCGATGGCGGCCTCTTCACCGGTCTGGCCGCGGTGCTTCTGGTCGAGGTCGCGACCCAGCAGCTGCACGGGGGCGTCGGGCGAGACCTCCAGCGTCCGCGTGTCGGCGTCCAGGGCCGGCAGCAGCGCGGTGGGAACCCGTGCGGCCACCCCGTCGATCAGCGACAGCCTCGACTGCACGACGCCGCCGTGCTGGGCGACCGCGGCCGCCACGAGGTCCAGGTCGCCGCCGCGCACGATGACGTCCGACAGTTGCGTCTCGGCGTCGGGCAGCGCACTCAGCGCGAGCGCACCGGTGAGGATCCCTGTGAGGATCCCCCGGAGGATGCGGCTCGGCTGCATGGCTGGTGACGTTTCGTAGTGCTTGGTGACGGACAGTCGCCATAAAGGTAACGCAGCGTCCGCTAGAGATCACTATTTGTGACTAGTACGTTCGCCTGTCGCACATAGTGTTCGCATGGGCACGTTCCGAGAGGCAGCCGGGCCGGGCGCTCCGAGACGCAGCGGAGGGGCGTGCAGAGGCTGCACGCCCCTCGTGGGTCGGGATGGCCGGATTCGAACCGGCGGCCTCGTCGTCCCGAACGACGCGCGCTAACCAAGCTGCGCTACATCCCGGTGGCCCGGTACGGGCGCACGGAGCGTACCGACGGGCCCGACGCGGCGGCCAACCACCGCTGCGTGTCCGTGCGCGCACGGGCCGTCGGGCCCGCCGGTCAGGCCGTGAGGTGGAGCACCGAGGCCTCGGGCCGGCAGCAGAAGCGGTACGGGGCGTGGCACGACTGGCCCGAGGCCGGGCGTGACGTGCAGCCAGCGGTTGCGCCACCGCGAGGCGCCACGCGCACGGTCCAGGGGCAGGTCGCAGTTGGCGGTCAGCGCACCGACCCCCGGCAGGCGCACCTGTCCGCCGTGGGTGTGCCCGGCCAGCAGGACGTCGGCACCGGCATCCACCAGCAGGTCGAGTGCGGCGGTGTAGGGCGCGTGGACCAGGCCGAGGTGCAGGTCGGCGTCGTCGGGCGGTGCGAGCGCCGCGGACGGCGGCAGCAGGCGTCGCTGTCGAGGTGGGGGTCGTCGATCCCGCCGACGGCGATGCGTGCGGCCGCCGACCTCCAGCGTCGCGCGCTCGTCGCGCAGCACCGTGCCACCCGGTGGCCTGCAGCCCTGCCACGAAGCGGTCGGTGTCGCAGCGGGCCGCCCGTGCGTCGCGCGTCCGGGTCGGTGAAGTACAGCAACGGGGACTTGGGCACCGGGCCGAAGCAGGTCGTTGGAGCCGAGCACGACCAGCCCCGGGGTGCCGTCCGCCGTGAGCGCCGCGAGCATGTCCACCGTGGCGTCCTCGGCGCCCACCGCGCCCAGCAGGTCACCCGTGGCCACCACGAGGTCGACGTCGACCGTGCGGCCGAGCTCGCGCACGTGGTCGACCAGCCGCGGGTCGGGCGGGGTCAGGTGGGTGTCGGCGAGGTGGAGGATCGACAGCGGGGGCCCGTCGGTCCAGCACGCCGTCCAGCACGTGGTCGCGGCGGCGGAACCACCAGCGCTCGACGAACGTGCCGTACGCCACGCACGCGGCAGCCGCGGCGAGGCCGCCCGCGGCGAGCCTTGGTCGACCGGGTGCATCAGGCGCGTCGTCCTGGTGCGCGTTGCCGCCGGACCGCCGCCGCCGCCACCGCCGCCGCCACCGCCGCCGGCTTCCGCCGCCGTCCTGCTCGTCCTTCGTCGCTTCGGTGGGCACGCACGACCGACCAGGGTGAGCTGACGGGTCGTCCTCGGGGACGTACTCCGTGACCCGGCTCCAGCGACTGCGCGAGGACGAGCCCGTCGTCGGCCTCGACGTTGGTGCGTCGCTCCTGCATGACGACGGTGAAGCCGGCATCCAGCGCAGCCTTGCGAGCCTGCTCGCGCGGCGCGCCGACGAAGTTGGGCACCGTCGGGCTCGGGCTGGCTGCCGTCGGAGAGTTGGACCACGACGGCGCGTCCGGCGGGCACGCTGCTGCCGGCCTCGGGGGCCTGGCGCAGGAACGTGTTCTCCGGGCGGTAGTCCTCGACCGTCTCGACGAAGAGCCGGAGGTTGGCCTCCTCGACCAGCGCGCGCATCTGCGGAGATCGAGGTGACCCGCTCAGGTCGGGACACCGGGCGCGCGGGCTGCGGGCCCGGGCGCGGGGAACGACCCGGGTTCCACGCCCTCCATGCGCCTGTTGCATGTACTGCGACCACATCGGCGCCGGGATCGTGCCGCCGAACACACGGCTGCGGTACTGGCCCGCGATGGTCTGGTTCTCCAGGAAGCGGGTCTCGACACACCCGCGCGTGTTGCGCTCGGTGTCGACTGCGAAGCACTGGTTGGTCTCCTGCTCGCACTTCTCCGGGTTGAGGTCGCAGTCGTACTGGGTGACGCCGTTCGGGTAGCCGATCCAGGCAGCCGTGGCCAGCTGGGGGACGTAGCCGACGAACCACGCGTCGCGGTAGTCCTGCGTCGTCCCGGTCTTGCCGCGGGCCGGGTGCGGGCTGAGGTCGCCGGCGATGAACGGCGCCGTGCCGCCGGAGGTGACCGGGCCCTGCATGATGTCGATCACGCGCCGGGCGATCTCCTGGTCGATGGCCTGGTTGCAGTCCGGGCTGTGCTCGTAGAGCAGCTCGCCGTCGCGGGTCTCGATCCGGCTGATGGCGTAGGGGCGGCAGTACTGGCCCTCGGCGGCCAGCGTCGCGTAGGCGGTCGCCATCTCCAGCGGGAACACCTCGCCGGTGCCGAGTGCGATCGAGCACACCGGGGTGATCTCCGAGGCGAAGATGCCCGATCGCGGTGGGCGGTCTCGACGACCTTCTCGGGGCCGACCTCGCTGATCAGCTGGGCGTGGAAGACATTGCTGGAGGCCTTGACGCCGGAGTACATGTCGTAGCGTGCGGCCGCCGCCGCCGAAGTTGTTGGGGCGCCACGGTTCGTTGTCGGAGCACTGCGCCGGGCCGTCGATGAGCTGGCCGCTGCGCGCGTCGGCCGTCCAGCCCGGCGGGAAGCCGGACTCGAGTGCAGCGGTGATCAGCACGGGCTTGAACGAGGAGCCCGGCTGCCGGCCGCTGCGCGTGGAGTTCGCGTCGGCGGGGATCAGCGGGTTGAACTTGGTCTTGTCGCACAGGACCCGGCCTGGTCGTCGTGGCCGAGTTCGGGGTCGCCGATGTCGCACGAGCCGTAGTCGAAGGGACCCAGCGCCATCGTGCGGATCGCGCCGTCGCCGGGCTCGACGGAGACGATGCCGCCGAACGGCTCCTTGGCGACCTCCTCGCGGGGCTCGTCCTCGTAGGTGAGGTGGTCCATGATGGACTGCTCGGCCTCGGCCTGCGCGCTCCGGGTCCAGCGTGGTGTAGATGCGCAGGCCCGACTGGAACACCGAGGTGATGCGCTCGTCCTCGGTCGCGCCGAGCGCGTCCAGGAGGTCCTGGGGGATCCCCATCGGTTCGGCAGCCGCCTGCTTGTAGAGCTGGCGGGTGATGAAGTCGACCCAGTAGGGCTCGTCGGGCGAGCGGCGGTCGGTCGGCTTGACCTGCAGCGGCTTGGTCCTGCTCACGCTGCGGCGACCTCGGAGGAGATGTAGCCGTTGGGCGCCATCTGCTGCAGCACGACGTCGCGCCGTCCGCGGGCGTTGCGCGGGTTGGTGATGGGGTTGTTGCCCTCGGGGCTGCGGATCATGCCCGGCGATCGTCGCGGCCTGGCCCAGCGTGAGCTCGTCCAGCGACACGGAGAAGTAGCGCTCGGCGGCCTTGCCGACGCCGTAGACGCCCTGCCCCAGCGGGATCCGGTTGAGGTAGCCCTCGAGGATCTCGTCCTTGGTCAGCTGCTCCTCGATCTGGACCGCCCACAGCGCCTCCTGGAGCTTGCGGTCGTAGCTCTCCTCGCTGCGGCGGTCCTGGTCGATGTAGGTGTTCTTGACGAACTGCTGGGTGATCGTGGAGGCGCCCGACTCGATCTCGCCGGCGACGAAGTTGCCGGCCGCGGCGCGGATGATCGACTCGATGTTGATGCCGTCGTGCTCCCAGAAGGCAGCGTCCTCGGTGGCGACCACGGCATTGATCAGGTCCTGCGGCACCTCCTCCAGCGAGACGACCAGCCGCGACTCGCGGAAGGAGATCTCGGCGATCTCCGAGCCGTCCGCGGCGTAGATGAACGAGTTCTCGTAGACCGGGTCGGCGTCGGGAAGCGGGGGCACGTCGAAGACGTCGCGCTGGACCGTCTCGACGGTCTCGGTGGCGAAGACGGCGGCGGGCAGCACCAGTGCGGTGAGCATGCCCGGCGACCGCTGCGCCGACGACGGCGAGCAGGGCGAGGCGGGCCATCACGCCGGCGGAGCGGCGGAGGAGGACGGGCACGAGGTCTCCGGGAGGGAGGCGGGCGGAGGGGCGCTCACGTGGCCCGGCGACCAACGAGCACATGTCCGTCACAGGTTCCCAGCCAGACGCGCGGTCGGCAACGGCATGCGGACAAGGCGCACACCTGAGGACAGTCGGAACACCGTCTGAGCGGTTGTCGGCGTATCACGGTACGCACTGAGAGTCAGATTCCATGCGGTACTAGTCACCCCGGGTGGCGTTCGATGTGGTGAGAAGGTGTCACACGACGTATGCAACGACATGTGTCTATGGTCGCATGTCAGGGCGATGAGGGAGCGGATGAGCCATGGACGACCAGAGCACCGAGTGGACCCGGCGTGCGCGGTGCCGGGGGTTGGACCCGGAGCAGTTCTTCGTCCGGAGCCTGCAGCAGGCCAAGTCAGCGATCCGGGTCTGCCAGCGGTGCCCGGTCCGACAGGACTGCCTCGACTACGCCGTGGACGAGGCGATCGAGGTCGGCGTCTGGGGCGGCCTGACCGAGCGGCAGCGTCGCGCCTACGCCCGCCGCCGCCTGGCCGAGGCCCGACGAACTAGCGCGGCTGCGGTCTGCCGCGGCCCGCCTCGCGGCCCGCCCACTGAGCCAGCAGCGATGACGCGAGCGTCACGAGGTAGCCGCTGGCGTTGACGGGGTCGTGGTCCTCGGACGGCTCGGGTGGGTGCACCGAGCGCTGGACGTCCTCGGGCTCGTCCTCGAAGTTGGCGCCGCCGAACTTCTCGCGGATCAGCTCGGCGACCTGTGAGGCGGTGGAGGCGACCGAGAGGATCGCGCCGCGCAGTTCCGGGCCGTCCAGCGTCCCTCCGAGCAGGGAGTGGCGCAGCCAGACGCCCCGCTGCTCCGGCTCGTAGGAGAAGGCGCCGAACGCCATGCGGTGGTTCGTCCGCAGCAGGAACGCCGCCAGGTCGGGCACCAGGTCGACGCCGAGGTTGGTGATCGAGAAGACCCCGACGTGGGGGCCGAGTGGTCCGGGTCCGACGGTGACGAAGATCCGCGCGCCCTGGGCGGTGAAGGTCATGTTGCCCAGCGCATCGACCTCGTAGCCCCCGAGCATCGCGCGCAGGAGGGCTGCCGACGTAGCCCGCAACTCGTCGGCGTCGACGAAGACGCCGGTGCGACGCGGCGGCGGTGCGGGTTGGATCCCCTGCGCCGCAGCGCGCTCGACGAGCATTCCCGCGCGGCGGGGTGTCGACCTCGCGTCGTTCGCTGTCCGACTCGCCCGCTGACCCGTCGGCCGAGTCGTCCTCGCGAGCCACCTGCCCGATGCCGTCGCCGTCGGCGTCGACCTCGTGGGCGCCCGTCGGCTCGGCCTCCGGGGTCGGGCGCCCCGTCGTCCCCGGGGTCGCCGGTCGCTGCCTCGTCGTGGTCGGCCACGGGTGCTCCTCGGTCAGGCGTCGGGGTCGGCGGCCACCAGGTGGTCGGCGATCGTGGAGAGGCTCGACAGGTCGTGGACGTCGCGTCGGAGCATCGGCACCTCGACCAGCGCGGCCGGCTCGCGACCGTAGAGGGCGGCGTCGACGTCGCGTCGTTCGCGCCCCGCGAGGGCCGCGGTGTCGGCCAGCAGCTGCACGATGCCGTGCTGGGCCGGGTCCTCCAGGCGGCCTGCGACCTCGCGCAGGGCCCCGACGTCCTGGCCACCGGGCGGCAGGGGGTGCATGCGGTTGATCACGACCCCGGCGGCGTGCAGGCCCTCCTGCTGCAGGCGGTCGAGGAAGAACCGGGCCTCGCGCAGCGGTGGGGGCTGGGGGCTGGCGACGACCACGAACTGCGACGACGGGTCGCGCAGCAGCGTCGAGCACGGCATCGGCGCGCTCCTTGAAGCCCTCGTACATCCCCTCGAAGTTGCTGAAGAAGTCGGCAAGGTCCTCCAGCAGGTCCATGCCCGTGACCTTGCCGGCCACGCGCATGAAGGTCGTGGCGCCGGCGTTGACGAAGCGGCCGATGCCCTTGCTGGTGGCCATCGCCGGCTTGAGCAGGGCGTGGAGCAGGCGGCCCTCGAGGAACGAGGTCATGCGCTGCGGGGCGTCGAGGAAGTCCAGCGCGCTGCGGGTCGGCGGGGTGTCGATGACCAGCAGGTCGTAGATCGCCCTGCTCGTGCAGCTCGTGGAGCTTCTCCATCGCCATGTACTCCTGCGTGCCCGACAGCGAGTCGACGACAGGGTCTGGTAGATCCGGTTGGCCTTGATCGCCCGCGCCCGCGCCGGCGAGGTCGCATGGCGGTCGATCAGGGCGTCGAAGGTCGACTGCATGTCCAGCATCATCGCCTCGAGGCTGGCCCGGTGCGTCCCCGACGTCGACCTGCTGGGGTTCGCTGGCGAGGGTCTCCAGGCCCATCGCCTGCGCGAGGCGCCGGGCGGGGTCGATGGTCATCACCAGCACGCGCCGCCCCTGCCGTGCGCCGTCCAGGCCCAGTGCCGCCGCGCTGGTGGTCTTGCCGACGCCGCCGGCGCCGGTGGTGACCAGGATGTGGGCATCGGCGATCGCGCGGGGCCAGCGACCTGCTGCGTGCCTCCTCCAGTGCATTCACGTCGTGCTCCCGTGCCCGGGGCGGTTGCTCCAGCCGGGCACCTCGTCCAGACGGTTGCCGGGCACCCCGGTCTGGTCAGCCGAGCACGTCGGCGAACAGCTCCAGCTCGTCCTCGGCGAAGCGCGGGCGGGCCAGCAGCGGCAGCTCCAACAGGGGCTGGTCGGTGCGCTCGCCCAGGTCGCTGCGCAGCTCGGCCTGCAGGTCGACCCGCTCGACGTGGGCCTCGGCGAGCTCGATGGCCTCCTTGGCGTCAGCGACGTCCAGTTCGCCGCCGGTCGCACGTACCGCTGCTGCGAGGTCCTCCGGGCCGGCGGCCACTGCCTCGGCGATCTCGGGGGCGGCCAGCCGGGGGGTGACGACCTGGTTGGCCACGATCGCGGCGACGCCCGACCCCGGCGCTGGTCAGCTGCTGGCAGCCCTCGACCGCCTCCTGCACCGGCATCTCCTCCAGCAGCGTGACCACGACCGCCTTGCTGCGAGTGGGGTCCTGGAGCATGTCGCGGATCTGGCCGGCCTGGCGCTTGATCGGCCCGACGCGCACGATCTCGGTGACGCCGTCGGGTGCCTGCAGGAACGGGACGATCCGCCCGGTCGGTGGGGCGTCGAGCACGATCAGGTCGTACTGGCGCCGGCCGTCCTCGCGGCGGCGGGCCTCGATCTCGTAGACCTTCCCGATCAGCAGCAGGTCACGCAGGCCGGGGCCGCAGCGGTCACGAAGTCGATCGCGTTGGAGCGCTCCATCAGCCACTGCACGCGCTTGAGGCCGTAGAACAGCTCGAGGTACTCGTAGACGGCTGCGGCCGGATCCAGCGAGGTGCCGTGCAGCCGCGGGCGGAACTCGCGCTCCTGGTAGTCCCACGGCTGGGTCTCGAACAGTCGCGATCCTGACTGGCGTGCCTCGACCTCGACCAGCAGCGTGCGCTGGCCCTGCTCGACCGCGGCCAGTGCCAGCGTGGCGGCCACGGTCGTCTTGCCCACGCCGCCCTTGCCGGTGACGACCAGGAGGTTCGGCGCGAGCAGTTCCTCCAGGGACACAGCGGGGAGGGCGCTCTGCGACGTTTCGGGCACGGGGGCTCCCACGAGCGGGGGCGACGGGCCGCAGCCTACGTGCTGGTAGACGTCGCATCGTCCGTTCGGGCGGCAACGGTGGCACGGTGTCGCCACCGGTCCCGGCCGCCCGCACGTGGTCGAGCAGCAGCCGAGCAGCAGATCACGCCCATCGCTGCGCGCGCATGCGGCCTGGTGGGGTTCGGGGCTGCCGTCGAGGTCGGAGGCGATGCAGCCACGCACGGCTGCGACCAGTGCGCCGACGAGTGTCGCGCGTTGCTGCGCCGGCACGCCCAGCGCGATCAGCGCGTCCTGGACCGGCAGCAGCAGCTGCGCCCGCGCGGCGGAGAGTTCGGGGTCCGACCGCTGCGCTCGATCCGACCGATCGGAGTGCGTCGTACCGCGCAGGGTGCTGCAGCGCCCAGTCGCGGGCTGCCTGGATCATCGTGCCCAGTTGGTCGCCGGTGGCGTCGTGCTGCGCCGTCTCCAGCACCGCGAGCAGCTGGTCGGCAGCGACGAAGGCTGACCGCGCGACGCAGCCCGTCCAGTCCGTCGACGTGGTGGTAGACCGAGGGTGGCCGGCAGCCGACCTCAGCGGCGACGGCAGCGACGGTCAACCCGTCCACGCCCTCACGGTCGCAGACGCGCACTGCCGCCGCGACCACGTCCTCCCGTGCAACACCAAGTCGCCGTGCCACGGCCGCCCCCTTGACCGTCGAGTACTGGAGAGCGAGGCTACGAGCAATCCGCGGGGTTGGCAGGCCGAACGGGCTGCGACCCGGCAGCGCGCCCCTCGCGCGGCCCCCGGGCGTGGGTCCGGGCCACCATGCCCCCCGGCGGTACCGTCCGCGCCATGTTGTCACCACATCGGCGCAAGCCGCAAACAGATTGAAGAGGAACGCCGGTATGGCGTCGGCCTGCCTTCTCACGTCGGGGTCGCCAGAGGCAGAAAGGGACCGCATGTGGGCGGCGATCTCGTCGATGATGACGAGGGTCGGCTTCGTGACTCGAAGATATCTACCGATACGTTCTTGCCTGGCGGGGTACGAGTCTCTTCCTGGTGGGAGACAGCGCTCCACGCCTCGTCACCCAACTGGGCGGCGATGCCGCCCCAAATAGTCTTGACCCGGCGTCCGGCGATTTCGGACTCCGCCGACAGGGTCCAAAGCGTCACCCACCACGGCCGCGACTTGGCACTCATCTGGGAGGAGGTCGGGATCGACGAAACTCGCCGATCGCCAGCGGACGCGCTCCGGTGGCCAGGTGATAGGCGGCGATTAGACCGTGCGCTCCTCGCCACCGCCGAAGCTGGTCTGGAAAGCGAACGACACCGTGCTCGGCTCCCTGTACATGCCCACCTTTACCCGAGAGGCGACCGAAGGTCGAGGTGAGGAGGTCGCGGAGACCCCGGGTGGGGTAGGTGATAGCGAAGAACTCCGTCGGGCTCTCCATAGACCGGATATTTCTCAGGCGACCGCACCACCTGATCCAATTGGGCGGCGAAATGGGCATCAGTCAAGCCGCCCGACAGTACGTCTCGACGCGGCTCACAGGTTTCGGTTATCGGGCGCAATGCCATTCTGTTGCTCGTCCTTCCTCGTCCACTTGCCGAAGATAGCTGGAGGGTCTGACAGATCCACGGCCAGCTGATTCCTGATGTTGTCGGCTGAGCCCGGCGAACCCTTGAGCGTGGCCCCTCTCACGGTATTGCGACGCCGTCGAGCGGGCAACGCAGTTGGATGCCCTCCGCATGGACCGCAACCGCATCGAGAAGCGGGGTATACCCCGTGGCTGGTAACGCCTGGGGTCGAGGTTCTCGACCGATTCCAGGTCCTGTCCGTCGATGAGGATCTCGAACGGGTCTTGTCCGTCGAATTGGACCAGCGTCACCCGGGCTGTGCCGGGCTCCTGACGCTGTTGTTCTAGGAAGGTGTTGAACCCTCCCACGATGTCGTCGGCGATAGTGGCCATCGACCCGGAACGGTCGAGGAGGATGGAAATGTGCACTGGTGTCTTGTCGCTCATGGTGTTCTCCTTTGCTTTCAATTGAGTGACGGACTGGTCGATGGGTGACGACTGGGTCTTATCTCGCGAACCGATTCGTCGATTGGCTCCGGACCGCCGATGGCCTCCTGGCCACTGAGGTCGTTGATCCGGTCGAGTTGGGGAGATACCCGGCTCGTCCAGGAGCCGACAGCCTTGTTGAAAGACAGCACGGTTCTGGTCAGGGAGGTCTGCAGCGAGTGCAGGTGATCGACAAACGTCGACATCCGGCTTCGCAACTCGCGGGCTGCGCCCAGCACCTGGTCGGACTGCTGGATCGCTCGCTGCTCGCTGAGCAGCGACCCGGCGTGCAGGATCAGCATGAACAGTGCCGTCGGGCCGGCGATAACGACCCGCATCCGCAAGAGACGCTCGATGATCTGCCCATGGGCAGCGGCGGCCGCCTCGAAGACTGCCTGGGAGGGCAGGTACATGACGACGTAACCACCCGAGGCCAGGTCGGCATATCCCTTGTCGGCGAGCGACTTGGCGACCCGTTCGAGCTCTTTGCCCTGCTCTTTCAGGAGCTGATTCCGCTTGGTGGCGTCGTCTGTGGCTAGGGCTTCGTTGTATCGGGACACGGGGAACTTGGCGTCGATGACGATGTTCCGCCCGCCCGGAAGATGAACCACCGCATCGGGGACTCGACCGTCGGCGTTGAATTGCGCCGTGTAATCGCGACCTTCGCTGAGACCGGCAGTCTCGAAGATGTTGAGCAGCGAGATCTCACCCCAGCCACCGTGGGCGCGATCGTTGGTGAACAGGCCGGTGATGGTCCGCATCTGGGTTCCGAGACCCTGGACCTGTTTGTCGAGGGCGGCCTCCCGTCCTGTCACAGAATCTTGGAGATTCGCCAGTTTCTGGTTGAGTTCCGCGACCTGGGCATCGAGCGTTCCGTCACGATGTGCGATGGACCTCTTGATCTCCTCGACAACCACTGACGTATCGACCGAGCCCGCCGCCTGGGAGCCTCGTCGTCTGATGACGACGATCACCAAAGTGACCGTGGTGAGGACCGCCAGCGCGATGACGCTCAGCAGAATCAATTCCGTCGACATTTTCTCGCCCTCCTAGAGCTGACCATTTTTCATCTTCTCAGAGGGGTGTGACAGATTCCGTCACCGCTCCTCTCATCAACACGTCGGCCGAGGTATGCGGCTTTTCCCGCCGAATTCGCGGGTGATGTGATCGAGGGCTCTAGTTGGCGTTGGCGGTTTTCGCCTGAGCTTCATTCAAAGGCGCTCCATGCTCTCGAGGCGGGAATCGGCCAATGAAGAGTTCCATCCCGACGTAACCAGCCACTGCTCGGATATGCACCTTGAATCGGCTGATAACCGCCCTCCGTTGATGTCGGCCCTGTGTCGTCCTTGTGGACCGGTGCGAGTTCGCCGCGAGGTCGAGCCTTCAAGAGTCGCGGTGGCGACGGGTGGCGTGGCCCTGGCCCACTTTCCCGGATAGCAGCCAAGACCGCAGAAGGGTACCGTCCGACGGTGAGGTTCACCGTCGCCACCTGGAACATGTCGAAGCGTTCCAAGGCGGCCTCGCGTTCCCCGCCCTACTCGCCTCCCACGAGATCGACCTTCTCCTCGCTCAGGAAACCCCCGCCTCCGTGGGAAGCGTGCGGGATGGATACATCTCGGTCCACACTCCCAGCCTGCTGCCGGCACACCCGTATCGTCGCCCGGACCGAACTTGAACCCACACTCATCGACCCAAGTCCACTAGGACGATTCGGCTCCTATGCCACCACAGCCACCTGCTCGGTCAACGGCATACAGTTCTTCGTCGCCACCGTGCACGCCCTGGCACGAACGGCCGACGCCTCAGAGATCGGCCAACTCGATGCCGATCAGATACGTCGGCCCGACGTATCTGAGCCCTGGGTGAACGACGTCGCCTTCGCGCTCCTCCAGCCTGCCGTAACCGGACATAGGTTCATCCTCGGAGCCGACCTCAACACCTCCCGGCTCTTCCCCGGCGGGCCGTCCTTCTTCTCCCGAGCCGGCGAGAACGGCTGGGTGGACCGGTGACCAAAATCCACGGTGAGCAGATACCCACCTATCTCAAGAAGACCTCCTTCAGGCATCAACTCGATTACCTGTTCTGCGACCAGGTAACAGCTACCCAGGCGACTGAGTTAGTGGTGGATACGACCGTGACCGACCTATTCGGGACAGGAGCAGCGACCACGCACTGGTGGTCGCGTCGTTCAGCTTCCAGAGCAGAGCGAACCATGCGGCGCCATCCCCCACATGACTCCCGCACCGGCGGGAGTCTGCTGTGGGACGCCCAGCGGCATGGGTGCATGTCACGGTCCGTACGAGCGTGTGATGGGTTCCCTATTCGGCTTGGCGCTTGAATCGGGCCGCGGCTGCGGATTCTGCTTGCGCTTGGGAGACACCGGTTCGAGCTCGACGCGGATCTTTCGGATCGTTTTGTCCACGTGGGCTGCGTCATTTCGACGCCCGGCAATTCGGAGGGGGCCGAGCCTGCTCGATCTCTCGAGGGTCCGGTGAACGGGTTGTCGAAGATGAAGTTGTCCTTGCCGTGGCCTTCATCATCGTATCGGACTCACAGGCGGCGCAGGTCTCGGGGTCGATCTCCTCGCCGTACAGCTCCAATCGAGCGTTGAACGGTTGAGGCGCCGAGGTGGCGCTCAACCGACCGACAACATGGCTCTCGTTCTGCTCGAATTCAACCAGGACCTTGTCCATGGTGGATTCCGAGCACATTGTCGAGGCGGCGAGCACAGCGAGGGGGAGAATCACCTTGCCGTCGTCAGATTGCCTGTGGTCGTGGCGCAGCAGATCGGCGAAAGCCCAGATGAAGTTGGTCGGCTCACTGTGTAGTCCCCCCTCGTCCTCACAGCTGCCGATCACTGAGCTGGCCGCCGGAAAGTAGTCATCGGGAAAAGCGCTCGTTGTGGACGCCGAGATGTATCCGCTAGAAGGCGCCTGCGGGATTCTCACCCGGCACAACGTAGCCGTTGTTTCGATCAAGGCGCCCGTCTCGCATCATCCGTCTGACGGCGTTATCCAGCGCCCTGGAAATCTCGGGACCTCGGCGAGCCCAACCGAACAGGTGAGCAACGGCAGCCGTGAGTTCATCATGACTGACTTGTCTTGCATCGGCGACGAGCTGTCCGACGGCGACCTCGAGCTCCTCACGAGCTACCTCCGAAGCACCCCTAAGAGAGTCAGGGTCACCCTCGACGGGATACCGCACTGCTGGAGGGCCTTGCGAAGGGCTCCACAAGAAGTGATAGCGGTCCGATTGCACCTTCGATCGATTCTTGGCATTGGAGACGGCTTGGTCGAACGCATCTCGGATACGACTTCCCGCCCTCCCGACGCCCCACGCTTCCCTGATCCTGCGAAGAGCCACTTCGCTGGCTACTGGGCTCTCCACGGCCACAACCTCCTCGAGAGCCTCAGTGAGGGCATCAAGAGCGGCCGCCTCGTGAATCTCATACGGACTCACAACTCGAGGCCGACAAACCTGGTACGGAATGGCCCAGGGAGGGGGACCGTCCAGGTCGACACTTTCATAGTGGACGGTTGCCTGCGCCGGGACAGTGTCCTGAGTTCGTGAATTGTTCCCATTCAACGCACCGTCGATGGCTGCGGAAGCCGTTCTTCTTCATTGGGTCGGTTTCGGTACCAGGCTGGTCCCCAAATTCGATGGATGGTCCAATCAAGTCCCTCAAGCACTTCCTGACGAATACGATCCCGATCACGTGCGACCTTCGATGAGTGGTACATAGCGCCATCGCACTCGATGCCGAGGATGAACCTGCCTGGTTTGGACGGATCAGCCACGGCGACGTCGATGCGGTAGTCCGCCACCCCCACCTGGGGGTGAGCATTGAAGCCCCATGATCGGATCACCCGCAGGACCTCCTCCTCAAAGGGGCTCTCGGCGTCGCGATCACTCTCTGAAAGGTCGATGGCGAGAGCCGTCATCCCTCGCTCGATGAAATCGAGATACCGCCCCAGGTGCCGAGGACCGTCGCTCGTGGTTGGTTGAAAGTCACCCGCCCGAAGCGAGGTAACGACCTCTACTCGCCGACGCGCCCTTGTGATGGCGACGTTCAGCCGACGCTCACCACCTGCCCTGTTGAGAGGACCAAAGTTCATCGTGACCCTTCCCAACTCATCAGGCCCGTAGCCGATGGAGAAGATCATGATGTCTCTTTCGTCGCCTTGAACATTCTCGAGGTTCTTGACGAAGAAGCCAGTGAGTCGATCGTCGCTGAAGAAGTCGTCCAGATCCGGACGGTCGCGGCGCCGTACGTCGAGGAAATACTCGATCGTTGAGGCTTGCGCCTCTGAGAAGGCGACCACACCCAGCGTCAGATGAGGATGCTGCTCGGCATGGAAGAGCACCCGGTCGACAACCTGATCTGCTTCGGTCGGGTTATCTCGTGCTCCCCCCCGCCGATACACACCCCGAACGAAGTAGAGTCCCAGGCCCACATCGGATGCCTCGGTCAATGCGCCTGGAAATGTTATGAGGCGCCCGTCGTAGAACGAATAGTTCGAGTAGGTGATCAGAGACTCGTGCTGACTGCGGTAGTGCCAACGGAGCGGAAGTGACTCCATCCCGCCAGCTTTGGCAAGGTCGAGAACCGACTCGAATTCGTCGAGTTGCCCTTCCTCGTACTCGTCTCCGCCATCCAGAGAGACGGTCTCGAAAAAAGTAGTAGGCGGAAGCTGTTTCTGGTCACCTGCCACGATTAGCTGCTCTCCCCGGTAAACGCAGTTCACAGCGTCGGCTGGTTTGACCTGTGACGCCTCGTCGAAGATGACCATGTCGAACTTGACATCCGGTGGGAGGAACTGGCTGACCGACAGGGGGCTCATCATGAAGCAAGGCTTGACCGCTTGAATGGCGTCGGCGGCCCGGGAAATCAGCGTTCGCACTGGCATGTGGCGGCGCTTCTTCTGCCCTTCATGATCGATCAATCCCACCGCGCCGACGTTTGTGTTTGGTCGACGGGCATTGGCCGCCCGCATCACCTCACCCGCGAGTCTCGATAAGCCTGCGATCTAGCTCTCGAAACTCGGCTACGAATGCGTCCCTGTCCTCAGATCGAAAGTGCTCGAGTCGAGGGTCTGAGCTGAGAACAGCATCAATCCAAGCTTCGAAGACGGCACGCCTTATTGCCGGGACGACTTGGTCACCGCGGACCCGATTCGCAATCAACTCTTCGACGGGATCGGCCACGCCCAGAGAGGCCAGCCGATTCCGGGCGTCGGAGAAAGCCACCCAATCGTCGATCGTACCGACTGATCGGAGCAGACCTTTCAGGAGCTCGTTTGCATCAACGAAACTCGAGTCCATGTCCGAGACAAGGGTCGCTGCCCGGTCACCCTCAAAGTGGCCGACAACACGATCCCGAACCGCCCACCAGCTCTTCACTGCCGACTCGAGACTCCCATGGTCAACATCAACTCTGACCAAACGGTTCGCTGTCACCTCATCCACAGGACCCGTCAGAAGCTCCCGCAGTCGACTCGCCCAGTCGAGACCTTCTTCAAAGTCGTCCCAGTCGGTGTAAACCGCCTCGTAGCTGGAACCTAAGAGCTCACGATCTTCGTTCCAGGCGTTCGCGAGGGTGGTCTCGATTTCTTCAATCTTCAAGCGCTCTGCCAGGATCTCTCTAACCTGCTCGAGGTTCATCACCCGACCCGCAACCCGGCGAAGGCGCTCCGATTGCTCATAGGCGGTCCCAAGGCCGGGACTGCAAGCGGCTAACCACTCGTTCAGAAGGCCGATAGGAGTGTCAGTGATATCTATAAGGGCCGAAGGCAGTACGCGTGATTCACGAACGAAGGTCTCCAGAGCCTCCCCGAGCTCCGCCCCTAGCAACCGAAGCCGGCCATCATGGTCGCCAACCCGACCCAGCTGGGACCGAAAACGCGCCGTGTCTTCGAGCCGCTGACCCGCGAGATCAACCGCCCGCCGGGCTACATCGATTGCTTCACTCACTGATCCGAAGTCGGTGTCTGAACCGCGGTAGTAATAATCACCGAGCACCGCCGCGTGTTGCTCCTCGGCTGTGGAGAGCTCACGAGCCATGTTTTGCCATTCGATGGCCGACGGCAGTAGTGCAATCGTCTCCTTGATCACTTTGCCGGTAAGGGTGTGAGGCGAAAGAAGCCGTTTGTCATGCCTATAGGCGCTACCTAGCTTCCGTAGGCCCCGATGGATCTGGGTGAATCGGGCGTGAAGAGCCTCAAGATCCAGGTCGATCACGGACCCCTTGAATGTTGCGCGCAGGGCCCTGGCTTTGTCCCTGTACGACTCAACGAGCGAAGTCAAGACGCTTCGAGCCTCCTCCAACTTGGGCAATGCAATCGGATCGATCCACTCTGTTTCTGGTGGATGGGTGGAGCCGATCAGGTCCGAGAGATCCACGAGGGTCCTAACCTCGGCGACTGTCAAAAGCCCCGCCGTTAGTCCCAAGCCCGCGGCTAGATCACGAGCCTCTATCTCAATGTCTTTAAGCGAGGAGACACTGCGCTGGACGAATTCAACACGCGATCGCAAGTGATCGGGATCAGACGGTTCAGCCAGGAGTTCTTCGGCCTCGAGCTCCCTCAGCTGGGCTTCAGCGTTGGCGAGCCGTAGGGCGCTGTTGGAGTCAATGGCTTTCCATTCGTCGCCTACTGAGAAGTTCAGGGCTTTCTCGGCCTCATGGCACTGATCGACGAGACCCCGCAGCTCGGCCACTCGGTCGCGAATTGGTTCGATCGAACGCCTAGTCAACCATCTCTCAGGCACTTGGTGCCGATCACGGAGATGATGAAGCACCTCAACCAGATTCGCTGCTCGCCCAGGGGCGTGGCTCCACCACAGTTCCAACTGTTCCGCCACCCGAGCAGCCTCCTCCCCCAGGGTTGACAGTGCCTGGAGAGCGCGGCTGATCTCATCGGATACCGTTCGCTGGGCTCCTTTCGAGGCAAGGTCGCTCTTGACGTTGCGCCACAAGAAATCCTCTCCCCGGTCAACGGGTTGCCATGCTCTACTCAGTGCCTCAGCCTCCCGCATGAGCCGATCGAGCACTGATAGCTCAAGACTCTGATCGATCGTTTTCGGGACCGCGACTTGTGGAGCCTCGTGCAGAGAGGCGACCTGTCCAATCGCAGCGTGAAGCGTCCACTCGAGAGGGAACCTCACTTCATTCATGGCTGTGGCATAAGCCGATAGCTCACGCCTACGCTCGATTAGCTTCTTAATGGCCGCCGCACCCAGACTCTGGCTTGGGTGGGGACGCCTGTGGAGAGATCGCTGAAGAGTCTCCGCTACCTCACGGCGTGAAGTCTTGCTCGAGTGGAGCTCGAGGAGGTATTCGCCGAGGCCACTGTCGCCCAGTCGCGCTTTCACCACCTCCAGGGCAGCAATCTTCTCACTGACAAAGAGAACCGTGCGACCATCGTGTATGGCCTGAGCGACCATGTTGGCGATTGTTTGGCTCTTCCCCGTTCCTGGTGGCCCATCCATTACAAAGCTGTGGCCGCTCCTGGCCGCGACGATGCACCGGCGCTGGCTCCCGTCGGCATCGCGAATGGTCGTCATCTCCTCTGGAGGATGGAGTTCGTCCAGAGCCTCCTCGGCTGGCGCCTCAAAACTCAGATCGGTCTCGGATTCTGGACCAAGCGCCAGTGTTCGAACCAGATCGTGCTGGCAGATCTCATCCTCATTGTCTTTGAGATCCTGGTACATGACCTCTTTGTGGAAGGAGAAGATGTCGATCGCCAGATCGGGGTTCACGGACCATGGGCGCCCCTCGATGCTTCGGCGGACCTTGGCGAAATAGGAGACCGTGTCGATCTCGTCGATGTCTTCCAGCGGCGGAATCTCGACACCGAAGTCGTTCGACATCTTGACCACCAGCGCTGGATTGACGACAGGCTCCTCCTCGGCGAGAGCCAGTCTGAATGGATCCCTTGGACTCGATCGAACGAGTCGTGTCGGCAGAAGCAAGATCGGTGTTCGGACGTCTCCCTCGCGTTCGGGATCAATCCACCGCAGGAAACCGGCTGCCAAGTAGAGAACCCATAGACCTTTGTCCATCGACTCCTGGGTGGCCCTTCGGTCCAGGAGCCTCAATGCGTTCGAAAGCTTGCCGGGATCCCGCTTCTGAGTAACGAGCTCTCCTTCCTCTGGAGGCTCCGCCTCGAATGGATGCCACGGTGGCTGCTCCAGGTCATCGTCTGGAGGCGGCGGTGGCATGTAGAAGTCCCAATGACCACGGGGACGCAACAGAGTCCCGACGACGTCATCCAAGCTGGGCCGCTCGATGAGGAGGGTGGCGCTCTTCGTTGGTCTGAAGTAGAGGACTCGATCGCGACGCGACAGGTTTATCAGCTCATTTCGCCACGTGCGCACTTGTTCAACAACTCGGTCCATGCTCTGCATCTCGTCAGGATCGGTTACCGACTGAAGTCGGATATGTTCTCGCAGGACTCTAGGTGTCGCAACCCTTACGCGCCTGAGTCGGTGAGCCCAGCCCGCGGGAGGAGAAGACCCGCTGTCGTCGAGAACCTCAGCCCGTCCCAAGAAGGGTCATGCGTCTCTAGCTCTTTGGCGCCGTTTCGACTCGGCTCACTGAACGATCTCAGTTTTCGTCCAGAGCTGGATCTGACTGCCTCTGAAGTCAACGATCGGACGGTCTGTCTGGATGCCGATACTGATCCGTCGAGACCGGGTTGCCGGACTGCTCCGCCGGCTCGCCTCGAGCGGAGCTGACCGACCTGAAGGCGCGCCGTCGGATACGGTGGAGTTGATGGCCCCCTCTTCGCCCCAGGTTGCCCAACTCAGGGACCACGTCGAGTTTCTCGCCTCGCCCCGATGCCAGGGGCGAGCGCCGGGCACCAACGGCGGACGCCTGGCGCGCAGCTACCTGGTGGATGCGTTCGAGGAGCTGGGCCTGCGGCCGACCGGCGAGGACGGCTACCTGCAGCCGCTTCCCTCGATGGGGGGAGCGAATCTGCTCGGCATGGTCGACGGAGCCGAGACCGAACGCTTCATCGTGATCAACGCCCACTACGACCATCTCGGGATCTTCCTGGGAGACCTCTATCCAGGCGCCGACGACAACGCCGCTGCGGTTGCGGTGGTCCTGGAGACGGCGCGCTTGCTCGGGGAGCGGGCCGCCCAGTTGGGACGGAGCGTGATCGTCGCCAGCTTCGACGCCGAGGAGCCGCCCTACTTCCTCACCGATGAGATGGGTTCGGTCCACTTCGTCCACCATCCCACGGTCCCCCTCGAGCAGATCGACCTGATCGTCAACCTCGACCTGGTCGGGCGTCCCGTCGGATCGAAGGTCCTCTCCCCCGACCTGCAACAGACGGTCTTCGTCTTCGGCGTGGAATCGGGCCCGGGACTGGCGAGGCTGGTCGACGAAGCCGCCCCAGGGGCCGAGGGGATCGCTCCGCTGCGCATGGCAGAGACCGGCGGCCCGGACCTGAGCGATCACCACGCCTTCCGCCGAGCCGGCATTCCGTGGCTGTTCTTCACCAACGGCCGGGACCGCCGCTACCACACCCCCGGCGACACCGCCGACACCGTAGATCCCCACCGTCTGGCCGGACTCACCCATCACCTCGCCGATCTCGTCGTCGGTGCCAGCCACCTCGACCTGCGGCGCGGAACCGAACCGCCCGACTACCTCACCTCGATCCGGGGGCTGAGACGGATGGCGGTCGAGCTTCCGCCGGAATCGGGCGACCGGGATCGGCTGCTGTCCGTCCTGGACTGGCTGGGCGAAAGCGCCACCGACGGAGGAATCCCTGAGTGAACGCCAGCGCAGCGCCCTTCTGGCGGCGTCATTCAAACTGGAGTCGGCGCTGGCCTGAACCGATCGCAAGTTTGATCCCGGTTTGACACCGCTCCCCCGGCCGGCCGATTTGGCCCGGTAGTTACGGGCTCGACGCCCAGTGACGTTCTATTTCCAGGACTGGACCTCGGGCGCTTCCCCGATCAGGTTATGTCCATGAGTATTCCGAGCACCTGGCGAATCTCGGCCAGGACGGCTGAACCGACGTTGCCCCTCACCGACTCAACTCGCCCTACCGAGACGGCTCGGATGTGTTGACACTGGGCAGACGAGTCGGCCGTGAGTCCGTTGTGCTCGTCCGCTGTTATGACCACCTCAGAGCCGAAGCTACGGAGCGTTCCGGTAAAAGGAATCACCTGAACGACATTAGGCGATTCGTCAAGCACGGCTTGGGCTGTAACCACAACAGCCGGATGACGAAATCCAGCTTCTCGACCCGAGGGAACACCGAGATCCAGGTCCACTACGTCACCCGAGTTCAGCATCCAACCAATCGACTTCGTCCTGGCTGAGGGGCGCATTGAGCTCTTTACCGATCTGTTCCTGCCACAGACGACGGGCGGCGATCGCCACCGCCTCACCGACCGTGGTCCCGAGGGCGCTCGCGAGTCGCTTCAACTCCTCGTGCGTCTCTCGATCCACACGGACACTTGTACTGCGCATACAGATCAGCTTATCAGATCAGCATGCAGGATTGTCGACGCGTTCTGTTTCCAGTTTTGAACTGGACACGTGTTTCTAGGCGAAGAACCACTCAGCGAAATCGGTGATCTTCTTCGCCTCGAGCACCTCGCCCTGCTGGAACCAGGCCAGCTCCTCGTCCGAGTGTGAGGCGCCTCGTGTGGCGCTTCGGCAGGCGATGCCAGGCTCGCCCGTCCGATGAGCTTCTTCGCCGACCGGCCAGCAGCGTTCGTGCGGAATCACGGCACCTCCCGACTCCAACGGATAGGTCGCTGGTAGCCCAGCAGCCCTGCACCCCTGGTCGGTAATGATGTCGACATACCTCTCAGGCGCCATCTCAACATCGACCAGCACCGGGGCGGAGTCCGGGTCGAGGTCCTCAGGTCGATAGGGAAGACCGGCCAGCTTATGAGCGACAAACAGGCGGGCGAGCAGGACGGTCTTATTCAAATAGAGCACCGGGAACGACCCTGGTGGATTCCAGCGTCCGCCCGTTGCGACTCCCGGGCGGGCGTCGAGGGGTTCTTCCCAGTCTGGATCTGCAACACGGTGGTAGATGCCGCCGCGGTTCAGGTGCTTGAGTCTCAAGCCGGGACAGCCCAATCAAATGAGCGCCGGGTAGGGATGAGCAAGCTCGTCTTGGCGGTCCTCACGGATCATGTCGAGCGCACTGAGGCCCCCGTACGCAGGAGCCTCACGTCTCACCACACCCGGGATGCGGTCACTGCGTAGCTGGTACGCAAGAAGGTCGGCGATCGACGCCACGGTGGCAACCTTCTCCAGGCGATCATCGGGCACGCCCGACTCAAGCCACTGAGTGACTGCTTGTCTGCTGACTCCGAAGATCGCTCCGAGCTGGGTCAGGTTCAAGGCGAAGACCTGTCGGATCCGCTCCAACGGCGGGTCCGACTCACTCAGAGCAGCGCTCACATGTCGCCGAAATGCCCGGATCTCCGCCTCGCTGTGTTCCCAGTGAGGCATCGCATATGTCGACAAGGCCACCGGATGGAGGCCCGGAGTGAGCTCCCGAACCTTTTGGATCAAGGCAGCACATGTTCCAATCCCGACATCGTTCGTCCGGGTGATCCATGTCGAGAAAGGAGCTTCCAGGGCCTCATTATCAAGCAACACTGACGACCCCAGAGACGGCCACCGCTTCACATCCGCTATGTACAGGCGATTGTCGACTGAAATGACTACGTCCGGTTGAGCTTCGTGAAGGCCCTGGAGGACCGAATCCTTCATCCCACGCCACACAGCCACATACTGATGGGCGGCCTGTCGATTACCCGACAGAGCATGCGGGACGATCCGACCGAACGACTCACGCTCCCGTGAGTAAGCGACCTCACATAGGCGCTCGACCTCTTGGGGATCGTCGCTATTGAGAGCACTCAACAGGTCCACCACTGGCATGCCTCGATCCTACCGCAACGGAAACGCAAGCGCAATCATTCCGCAACGGAGCGAGCCGCCAGTAATAGCGCCTGCACGCCCCCATGTCCTACTTCCAGGTCAAGCCGGCTGGTGGACCCTCCAGCCGAGATCTTCGGCCGCCTGGTACATGCGGCGATCGTAGGTCACGAGGCCGCTCAGCGTCTCTTCGAACAATGACGCCGTTGCGAGGTGAATAGCATCCAAGGACCCCAAGGTTGCCGGTTCTAGGAGCGCTGCGTCGTGCAGTATCTTGTTGCTGACTCGGACGAGCTCGACGCGGCCAAGAACCTCATCCGCTCGACGGATGAAACGATCGCCCAGCGCCAGGACGGCTCTGGTGACCTCCGTCGTGGCCAGGGCGCTGCTCACCAGAGTCTGGCGCGGCCTGAGAAACTCAAGCAACGGCTGGGTTTCGGCCTCCATTGCGACAAGCTTGACGATGGCCGACGAATCCACATACCAGACCGCCTCAGCGTTCATCTTCGCGTAGCCGCTGGAGGACGGTCGAAGGTGACTCCTGGTCCCGATTCAATGTCAGCGGGGCCGGAAGATCGGTCAAGTCCCCTGAGGCTTCCACAACGTCCCCAGAAGCGCGCAGTCTCTCGAGGGGCGGCGCCACCGGGATCGGCGTGAGTAGGGCAACGGGACGGCCGCGGTCGGTGACCTCGATCGTCTCACCCGCCTCCACTCGACGCAGATACTCACTTGCCTTCTGACGAAGCTCTCTAATACCGATCCGCGTCATGTGCTACAAGTAACACATAGTTTGGTAGATGTCAACCGTTGTATCTCCAGCGGATCTCAAGCCGCTCCTGTCAGGTGACGTCGATGAGACTTCCACTCCGATCCCAAGCCCACGGAGCGTTCCGGTCAGTGGAATCACCCGGAAGAATTGGGAGATCCGTCGAGCACCGGGCTGAGTCGCCGAGATCGCGAAAAGTGAGGGGGACCGGCCCGTGCGGTCCCCCTCTCGGGTGCCCTTTCTTCAGCCGGGTTCAGAACTGGTCGGGGAAGGAAGGGAACTCCTCCGACAGTGCGTTGTTACCCGGGGCCTCCGCGCCCTCTTCGGGGATGATCGGGCAGAGGACTACCACACCCGGCGTGTCGAGCGTGATCAGACCCGCCTCCTCGGCATCCAGAATGTCCTCGACATCGTCGAAGAGCGCCTCCGGGTAGTGGGCTGAGGCGAAGCCAGAGGCGAGGATGTCGGCCAGGGTCGTCCCTGGAGCGGTGTGAACCACGTTCACGTTCCAATGCGGCGTGTATCCGGCTTCTCCCGGTATGAACTCTGCCACGTTGGCCTGATACATCCGGTCGCCACCGATCAGATAGAGATCATTGTTCCCCCGCTGGGTCACACCCTCTTCCACCCCACTGAGGATGTAGTAGATCTCTTCTCCCTCATACCAACCGTTGGCAGTATCAACTCCTCCGCCCTCTGCCAGCGCGGGAACTGAGAACAACATCATGGCCACGACAGATATCACTGTCATCGGCAACCTTATATGTCGCATTCTTCCTGGTCCTTTCCTTTCTCCTGACTCGGAATCACCGAACCCCTCCGCTCGTGGGCCGACTGTTCCCTCCTTTCTCCACACCGGTACATCGATTCGACGAGACCGCTCCGAGCCGCGCCTGTGTCCTGTCAGGATTCCCCGCCGGGCGGTTGAACGTAAGAGAAGAATGACCCGATAAGCCCATCATCCGGGCGCCCATTTGGGCGGATCGCAATCGCCACAGTCAGTCGACGAGGCCGGCGCGCATGGCAACGGCAACGGCTTCAGCCCTCCCGGACACGCCAAGCTCGGCAAACACAACCCGAAGTTCCGATTTCACAGTGGTCTCGGATATTTCGAGCTCCTGCCCTAGCTGCTTGTTTCTCATGCCGTCCGCCACACCTTGGAGAATGCGGATCTGACGGGAGGTGAGACGTCGGTTGGCCCCATCTGCATCGGAAATGAGCGGCCTGACCAATTCGGGCTGTACGTAGAGGTTGCCGTTGGCCACCTTCTCAAGCGCGGCTATGAAATCGGGAAAACGGGCGTCCCTCCGAAGAAAACCGTCTGCCCCCAAAGTCAATGCCTCGCCCAATCGATCCACATCGTTCTCGTCTGCAACGAGGACGACTGCGACGTCAGAGATGATTTGCCTCGATCTCACGACGATGCTCTGTCGGTCCCGACCGACGAGTGAGACATCTGCCAGGACCAACTCGCACTCCACCGACCGCAAGACACGGGTCAAGCCCTCTACGTCTTCGGCCTCTCCGACCAGTCTCAACCACTCAACCGACTGGAAAGCCGACTTCAGCCCCTCTCGAAAGACCTCGTATCGGTCGGCGATTACCAAACGCACCAATTGATCGCTCATTAGATGCTGACAACGAGAACCAACCCGGTTGCATTGCTAAACGTTTCATGAACGGGATCCCGGTGGCCCGGGCCCCTACGCCTCTCGCAGGAGCCACCAGGTTCGATTTCCAGGCGCGCCAAGAAACAGAACGGCAATCCCCGACTTCCTGGGACGGGATTCTCCGCTTCTGAAGTGAACCAGAAATGGTGTGGCGACTTGGAGCGCCACGAGGCGCTATTGAACCGTGCGGTGATGAAAGGACACCGCCTTTGGTCCGTCGTAGCGGACCTGTGGAAGGCTGGGGGCAGCCTGAACCGGGGAACGCCGGGGAGGGTGGACAGCAGCCCTGACAAAGCCGGGACGTGCCAGCACTGCCAGATGGTGCGGGTCCGGCGAGCAAGACCGGAAGGTGTAACGGAAGTGAACCAGCGTGGAAAGCCTCTCAAGCGCATACCACCAGCTCGAATCTGGCAGATGTGGGCTGGGTCGCGGCGCGCACCTGCCTGGCGGCTGTGGCTGTCGGGTGGGGAACTCTCAGACCGGTTCAGGTCGCCGGTCGGGAGGCCACGGTGAATGTCTACGGCGTAGCCGGGCGAGGCCGCAGGGGCATAGTTGGGCACCTAACCGATCGAACGGTTCTTGGTGAACGTGGGAACCGTCTTGGTGGTCCCTCCCTTCCGCGCTGCTGGCGCGGCGGGTGGGAAGGCCCGTTGCCGGCCGATGCCACCGGGGCGGGGCGGAGGGGTTGTAGTAGTCCGAGCCGGGGAGAGCCCGGCACATGGCGAAGGACCCCAGCGTGTCCGCAGCAGCGACACAGGTCGAGGAGGACGCTGGTGAATACCGGCGCGTCGTGGCCCAGCCTCGGAGAGGCTCAAGCCCGAGTACTCGGCATGCAGACCAAGCTGCATCAATGGGCGACGGCTGATCCTGACCGTTGCTTCGATGACCTGTTCAACCTTGTCTACGACCCGGCTTTCTTGGTCGTGGCCTGGGATCGGGTCTCACACAATCGAGGTAGCCGCACCCCCGGTGTCGACGGGGTCGCTCCCAACCGGGTCGACGACATCGACGGGTTCTTGGCTGAGCTTCGTGCTTCGGTCAAGACTCGCCGGTTCGTCCCGACCCGGGTGCGGGAGAAGACGATTCCCAAGACCGGCGGCAAGGTCCGCCGGCTGGGAATACCCACCGTCTCTGACCGGGTGGTGCAAGCCTCGTTGACACTGGTGCTGGAGCCGATCTTTGAGACGGGGTTCAAACCATGCTCGTATGGTTTCCGTCCCAAGCGGCGGGCCCAAGACGCCATCGCCGAGATTCATTTCTTCGGGTCGCCCCCTCGTAACTACGAGTGGGTGTTCGAAGCTGACATCGAGGCGTGCTTCGACAACATCGACCACACCGCTCTTATGGAGCGGATACGGCGACGAGTCGGAGACAAACGGGTCCTGGGTTTGATCAAGGCGTTCTTGCGAGCAGGCATCCTCACCGAGGACGGCCTGGACCGCCGAACGATCACCGGCACTCTCCAAGGCGGCATCCTCTCACCGTTGCTGGCCAATATTGCCCTGTCCGTCCTCGACGAGCACTTCACCCAGAAATGGGAGGCGCTCGGACCGGAATGGACGAGAGCCAAGAAGCGGAAGCAACCGGGGCAACTCCAGCCCACGTCGACGGGTGGTCCCCCTTCGCCTGTTTGTAGCTGTGGGTCAGAAGTCGGGGCAGCCGGGTTGGAGTGGGGTGAGGCCGGTGAGGAGTTGGAACGCTTTGGTTAGCTGCTCACAGGATGGGTTGCCCATTCGGGCCGGGGTGATGGGTTGGTCCATCAGACCCCAGGCGATGACCTGGGCGGCCTGTTCCACGCCTCTGTCATACCAGGGCAGCTCCGTGTCGTCCCACCCCTCCAGTCCCATCAGGTCTAGGAAGGCGGTCTGGTCGGCTTCGGTCAGGTTGAGGTCCATCCAGGCGTGGGCCAATTCGTGCAGCATCACGAGCCTGGCGTTGACTCGGAAGTCGTCACAGGCACTGTCGAGGCATGCTTCGGACTGGTCGAGACACACGTAGATATGGGCGGTGTCTCCTATTTGGACAGTGAGACCGTTTTGTTCGTCGGTGCACTGTGGGGCGTGGGCGTCCTTGTTGAAGGCGACCTGCCTAACGTTTGGGGCGGACAGGTCGGCCGTCTTGAACCGATCCATCGCCCATCTTGTTAGCTGTTCGAGGGCCAGGGTGCCGTTGTGGATCTCAATCTGTTGCCCCGAGACTTCCATCTTGCCGGTCACCTCATCGGCCAAGGGTGACAGAGGTTCCAGTCCGGTCCACCAGCCCTGCGAGACCGCTTCGATTTCGGGGCAGTTGCGCACCGAGTCGACTTCGTGGTAGCGGCGCTCGGCGGTGATGACCCCGTCGGCGAAGCTCAAATCGGCCAAGACACTTCTCGGGCATCCGCTCCCGTCGTCGCCGGTGTAGGCAACGAACACGTGCAAGCGGTGCTGAACGGCGTCGTTCCAGCCCCCGGGCCAATACAGGTAGATGGCCGATCCCCCCTGTTCGGGAACCGTGTCCCCAAGCAGTCGGGCCCGTCGTCGCCCTCGTTCGGATTGGCGCGGTAGCTCTCGATGGCATCTTGCCCAGCCAACTCGATCCCCTCCACCGAATCGACCAGCGTGGCATCCACCGAATACAACCCCCGCAACTCCCCGGGGTCGGCCGACGACCACCCCGCCAGGTAGTGCGCAACCAAACCCTCGACTCCGTCGGGCGATTCCCAATGAATCCCCTCGACGCCGAGACTCTGAATCGAGACTGGATGGATCTCCATGACGACCAGGCCGTGCTCATTCAGCTCCCACACCACCAGTTCATCGTCGCCCTGTTCATAGTGCCACTGGCTCACGGCTCCAGTCACGTCCAGGTAGAGTCCGCCCACGGTGGCGCTGGCCGCGCTCTGGCTGAACAGGCTCGTCATGAATTGTGCGTAGGCTCGTCGTCCCCGGGCAATCGAGCCGCTGTCACAGCAGAGGTCCAGCTCGATGTCGGACGAGACGTAGCGGCCCGCAGCGAGAGCAATATCCGCCGCGAACTCTTGCTGAGCGGCAGTCACGTAGCCCACCGCCTCTTCCGCCCAGGCGTTCCGAGCCTGGCCGCACGCACCGGCGAAGAACGGCAATGCGACCAGCACCACAAGCGACCTGATGCGCATGTCTCATCCCCGGCTTGGGAACCAGCCTGACATACCTGACCCATCAAAACATAGCCGAAGGCCCCTAGCCGATGCCTCTGGCCAACACGCACGTCTTCGGTGCCAACGCCACGCTCGGGTTCTCTGGCCGAGTCGCACTCCACTGGTAGCTTCCCGCTATGTCCTGCACGCCTCTCACCCCCGACCACGAACACGTCCTCGACCTCAGGGCTGGTCTGGGAGCCGCATGAAGCGCCCGATATGCGGCCCAGCCGTCATTCATCCCGACGAGGAGGCGATTTCGACATGATCATTGCTGCCGGGACCGTCACCTTCGACGGAACCCATCAGGATGTGGTGATCGCCGCCGCCAACCGGGTGGCCCAGATCACCCGGACCGAAACAGGATGCATCTCGTATGAATTCTTCGCCGATCTCAACCGGCCGGGGAGGATGCTGGTGTTCGAGGAGTGGGAGACCGAGGATGCGCTCCTCAACCACCTCCAGACCGACCACCTCGCCGAGTTCAGGGCGGCCCTGGCCGCGGCGGGCCTTACGGGACGCCACATCAAGCGCTATCCGCCAGGACTCCTATCCGGCCTTAATCGACCTGACCATAGGTCACTCAGCCATGCCGAAAGGGAGTCGCTCACCCCTCTTCACCAACCGGTCCACAGCCACCTTACTGAGAAGGGCTGGCGCGGCCGCCGGATCAATCGCCGGGTGCAAGCGACCGGGATCCGCAGCACCACCGACGGCCAGTGACGCCTCGGGGGTGCCGAGGCACGAGTGGCCAGGGCCCGACTGGCATCGGGTGCCTGATCTCTGGGACGAATCGGGTCGGCCGCACCCGTCTCGTCCCGTCGCGTTTCCGCGCTGCTCACATGGTGTGCTCCCACGCTGAGCCAACTGTGACCGATTTCGCTGTCACAGATCGACTAAAGAGGGAGTGTTCAAGGCGTAGGAGGGCAACCAAGCACGTGGACGACAGGAACGAAGACAGATTCGTGGATGTGTACAAGCGGCACTTTCCCCATGTCTACGCCTATTGCCGTAGGCGAATCTCCGTCGACCGCGTCGACGATGCCGTTTCTGAGACGTTCCTGATCGCTTGGCGCAAACTCAAGACGCTACCCGAAGACGCCAAGACTCTTCCTTGGCTGTACGGGATCGCCTACCGGGTGCTGCTCCACAAATGGCGAAGTGGTGGCCGTAGCCGGAGGCTCCAAGTGAAGCTGGCCTCTCTCGGTGTGGAACAGCCGAAATCGGCAGAGGAACTCATCGTCGCCAGCCACGAGGCGAGCCAAGTGCTCGAGGCCACGAGTCGGCTCAGACCCAAAGACCAGGAATTGCTGAGGCTCTCATTCTGGGAGGAGTTGTCGCATACCGAGGTAGCCGACGTCCTCGGGCTCAACCCCGCTGCTGTGCGCAAGAGAGTGTCTCGGGCCTTGCGGGCACTAGCCGGCGAGTACGAAAAGATCGACGGTAAGAACTCACGGTCTGCGCTGCTCGGAAAGGAAGTGAGCGGTGGTTACTGAGGATCAGATGCGCGAGCTCTTCGCACGCTCGAACCCGATTCCCGACGTTGATGCAGTCGACGTGGACGCCAAGGCTCACCTCGCCGAACTCCGTACGAGGAGCAGCGATATGAGGCAGACGAACCCACGAACCCAACCAGCCACCAAGCCCACGCCCAGGATTCGGCCGGCACTGGCCGGCGGCCTGGCCGTCGTGTTGGCCGTGACTGTGGCCTGGATGGCATTCACGCGAGAGGATTCCGGTCCCGCCCCCGACGCCGGGACTCTCTCGTCCGCAGACCTCGCGGGAACCTGGACGGCGCCCAGCCAAGGAATATCAGCCTTGTTTCTCTACCTAGGCAAGAGCGGCCGATACATCCTCTCCGATAGCTTCGGCAACTTGGAAAAGCGGGCGATCGAGACTGGCACCTGGACATTCGACGGGAAGGTGTTCACCTTCGTAACCGATCCGAATGACACCACGTGTGCCGACACCGTAGGTCACTACAGGGTGCAACGTCTCGACGACGAGCGGATCCGCTTATGGCCCACCGAACCGGACCCCTGCCCAGACCGCCAGGACGGCATCGCTTTCGGAGCGTTTCGGGAATACCCCCTCGATCCAGAACTATCGCACCAATAGACGTCGCTGACCGCAGAGGTCCCCGATCAGGAAGGACCGTGCCCACCGAGATGCTGACACGGTGGTCCTGATCAACAGATCGCTGGATCGATCGCCCGGCGCAATCGGGTCAGGATCCGCACCATCGCTGACGGCCAGTGCCAAGGAGAACGGCAGCCGAGTCACCACTGGGCTAGGGGGCCGTAGTAGGTGCCACCCTGCGTCAAGTAGCTGCCTGGGGCCGTCATCAACTCGTCCCTCGTGGTGTGCGGTAGCCGGTCCGTGTCCCAGACGATGAACATCCC
The DNA here is from genome assembly GCA_963744905.1 of uncultured Acidimicrobiia bacterium. Classification (GTDB taxonomy): domain Bacteria; phylum Actinomycetota; class Acidimicrobiia; order Spongiisociales; family ZC4RG35; genus DATFFO01. Next base: position 58,603 of record CAVUUV010000003.1, read on the forward strand.
CTCGTCGCCGCGCTCGAGGCTCGTCACGGCCACGCCAGCCGACAGTCCCAGCACCCCATCGAGGACGAAGTCGGCCGCCTTGCCCTTCACCTCGTCGTACCCTCGAACCGACGCGGCCAACGCCATGTGCAGCCGCTCCTGTTCGAGGATCTGTTCGACTTCGGGCCAGGGGCAGATGAGACGGCTCAGGCTGACCCACTCGTCCAAACCGGCGTACTCGCCATCCACCCAGCGGATCCGCACCCGTTTCGGGGAACGGGGAGGACCGTCCTGGAGCACCTCTACGGCCTGAACCGGTGCGCCCGGTCTGCGGGGTTTGTCCCGGTAGGCCCAGATCTCGCCCACCTGCATGCCCAACCAACCCTACGTCCCGAGGTCTAGTCGGGCCGGGCCGCGGTACCGTAAAGAAGAGAAGGAGAGGGGGACCGGCCTCCCGGCTGGCCGCCGGACCCGGCCCCCCCCTTCTCGGCCCGAAGATCTTCCGACTGGCTGCCGGAGATCTCCAGGATCGCTGATGTTGGCATACGCCGATGACAGCGGGCCGAATCGCAACACCGCCCAGGTACTTGTGACGGTCGTTCCCACATCGAACACCATCTGATTCGGCAATGGCCGAGTGTTCATTCCTGTGGAAGAACTCCTTGCGGAACGTAGAACGCCGCGCGCCTCGCATGAACTTGTGCATCAGGTAGCCGCCTCGTGCTAGGGCTGGCGGCCTGGTGCTGTACCCCGTCACCCGCCGCCCGTACTTTCCCGCCCATGTCGTGCACACCACTCTCCCCCATCCACCACCAGGTCCTGAACCTGCTCGCCTATGCTCAGCCGATACCCGAGCACCTCGCCGCCGTCCTGGCCGAGCTGGAGGGCTGGGGCTGGGTGTTGCCCCGGCGGTGAGCTGACCGGCGTCGGGTTGGCTCATGTCGACGGGCCGAAGGGCGGAATATTGGGTGGACGGGGGTGGCGCACTGCCTGGATGGCGCCGCCGCCTACCTCTTCTACAGAGACGAACTGGAGGCGGCGGCCCTGGTCGCAGCAGGCGTCCAGGAACTTCGCCGATCACTCTCCACCATCCGTGCCCCGTATGAAGACTTCTTCCAGGAACTAGACGACTTCCGAGACCGGATCGACGAAACCCACCCAGAAGCAGCCGCCTACGGAAGGGGGTTGAGCAGGCCCGAGCTCGTCGACTACACCATCAGCCGGTTGGCCGAGTTCTGACGGGGAGTCGTCCTCTTTTGTCATGGCAAGGACGTGAGATTCTCCCGGACGAATGAGATTCTTGGTATGGCGCCGGCGTATTTCGCCCAGGCAGGGCTCGAGCGCCCACCGAGATGATGGTGTCGTTCATCGACGAGAACCGGGAGGGATTCGGAGTCGGGCCGATCTGTGAAACCTTGCAGTTCGCTTCGTCCACCTATTGCGCCGCCAAGTGAACTGCGACGAGGTCGAGCTGTGTCGGCTGGTCAATCGGGGAGTCGTGCCGAATCAGGCGATTCCCTGAGGTCGACCTTGCGCACCAGGCGAGAGGGTCCCGTCACGGGGCCCTCTCTTGTCCCGACTGATCGGCGAGGTGGCCCTGCTATGACGTCTGACGGGCTCGCACAGCGACGACGTCGGCCGTGTCGCCGGTTTCTCCCCGGATCGTTTGGTTCAGGGAGGTCGGATTGGGTAGGTCCCGGTTGGGCAGCGACACCGTCCCCAGGAGAGCCACCTCATTCTGCTCGCCCCAGGTCTTGCCACCGTTCTTGGACACCAGCGTGGTCCAGAAGTACTGCTGAGGTGTCGGCTGTGCGCCCGAACCCCGGTCAAACCCGTCTCCTTCCATTCCAGGTCAGACCGGCCGATAGACGCTCCAAGCGAGATCCTCGGCTGCGTAGGTGCCGTTCTCGTCACGTTTCGGGCCTGGATCAGAACGCCGCTCAGGCGCGCCTGATCCCCCCGTGTTACGAAGGCACCGTACCAAACCCATCGCTGGTCCCAGCGCTGGGGCGTGAAGTTCTCATAGCGCCAGGTGGAGACGCAGGGCGTCGTCAATCTGAGCCATGAGCGTCGGTAGGACGGTGCCGATCCTGTCGAAGACACGGTCAATGGAAATCGAGCGAACCTGTTCCGCCTGCGCCTTGCAGTCTCGGTCCAAGCCGGTGTCGGTGGCAGGCAGGAGCACCTGGAAGGGATAGATCCGTTCGACGCTCGACGTAGCCGGCACGACGGTCAACACACCCCGGCCAAGTCGAGCGGCCGTAGCGTTGGCCCCATCGTTCGAAACGATCACGGCTGGACGCCGCTTGTCGGCCTCACCGCTTCGGGCGGGATCGAAATCGACAATGCGAATCTCGCCCCGAAGCATCAGCCGATGCCCAGCCCGTCGGCTACGGCACTCTCCCAGGCTCGAGCGTCTCCGGATTCATCCCACTCTCTCCATGCGGCGGCGTAATCACTGCCCAACTCGGAGGCGCGCAGGAGCCGAACCGCTTTGTGCACCACGGCAGAGCGGGATCTGAAGCCTTGCGTCTGGGCGTATTCGTCGAGGAACTCGACGTCCTCGTCAGGAAGGCTCACACTCAGCTTCATACTGTCATCCTACCACCGGGATGCAGAGATTCCTACCTATTCGCACCTTCTGGTGCTAACACCGTCGAGAGCAGAGCTTGTTGGGCGGAAATGAAGCATGTGACGGGTTCGATTTCCAGGGAACCTCGGGACCTTCCCCGTTCAGGTGATGTCCATGAGTATTCCGAGCACCTGGCGAATCTCGGTGAGGACGGCTGACCCGACGTTTCCCCTGTCTGATTCAACTCGCCCCACCGAGACGGCTCGGATGTGTTGGCACTGGGCTGACGAGTCGGCCGTGAGACCGTTGTGCTCGTCCGCTGATATGACGACCTCAGAACTGACCGCCTCCATCACCGGCACCTCGACCCGCGATATCGGTGACCTGGTCCGGGCCAACAGGCGTCCCCAGCTAATCGGGTCGTCCCAGTTCCAATCGGGTTGGTGCCTAGCCGATCACAGGCAGGCGAGGGTCGGCGTGCTGTGAGCGGCCGGATGCTGCTCGAATCCAATCCCAATCGTCATCCAGGTCTGCAGGCCGGCCCGAGACTGTGCGACGGGCCAAGAGCTCATCGAGGATCTCGGCTGTGACACGGACGGCCGCCTCGCCTGCCAGTCTGTCCTGACCGAGAGCGTCGGTGAGGTCGATGCCGTGCACGACTGCCTCGACAACTCGACTGGCGATGAACTCGTCGAGACGCATCAGGGCGTAGTAGCCGGGGCCGATGGTGTCGGGCGGAAGTGAACGAGCCTCCGATATCGTCTTCGAGAAAGTCTCGTGAAGCACGTCCGGCATTTCCTGTGGCGTCTTGCCGGCCACCATGGTGTAGGCGTAGTCATACACCACCGGCGCCACCTCCGATCGGGGAAAGATGAAGAAACTCACCCGGTCTCTCCCAACCTGGCCGTCCTGTGGCTCTGCCATCAGCATCCGGGCCAGCCCGATCGATATATCGAAATGGCCGGCCAGTTCGAAGACGGTCCAGTGTTTGGCCTTAGTGTCCAAGGGAACGAGCTTGGTTTCCATCTGCCATTGGTCATCCGAGAGGCCTGCGAAGACCTCTTCCAGGCGGCCCAGCTCCTCTTCCAGAATGTCCACGATCTCCGAGTATGACAACACGCCCTTGTCCTCTCCTCCGCCTATGAAACCGAATCGCCTCTGGCGGACAACCCTACGGGATCACTACCGCGATTGACGACCCCATCGGACTTCACTCAGGATGACTTGGAGACGACTGGAATGAACGATCTGCGGTGGGCGTAACTGCCGGACCATCCCGGCCCCTCGGACCGGCGTCGGGGACGTTGAGACGGGACAGGCTCTCTTTCCCACGGTTACCAGTCGCCGCCACGGCCGGCGGACCGGCGGGTGCTATACCGCCTCCCACAGACTCAGGAGCTTCGTCGTCGTGCTCCAGCTGCGGATGGTCATCAGCCGGTATTCCGGTGTTCCTACGATCTTGCTCATCTTGCTCTGGGTGCGTCGGGCACTGAGCCGGGCGAAATAGAGCACGCCGGTTCCCGACCAGACCCGGTCGACTCCCTCCCGTAGTTGCACCACTCCCAGGGCCCTCTGGGGGGTGAGCGGAGCCTTGAGGAAGACGGCGTCGGAGTGGTAGAGGTCGGGTTCCTGGCCGAATCCCTCTGGCGCCTTGCGGACGATGTTCTGCAGCTGGCGACGTGACCGCACCACCACCACCAGGTCGACGCCGAGCCGCCGCTCCAGCATCGCTTCGACCTCGTCCTCCAGGTCGGGCGGCTTCCCGTCGGCTTCGAAGAGGACGTTGCCCGAATTCAGGTAGGTGCGGACGGTGCCGTAGCCCTCGGCCTCGAAGGCGTGGCGCAGGTCCGCCATCGAGATCTGGTTAATGCCACCGACGTTGACGCCGCGCAGCAGAGCGACGTACTCGTTCATCGGGTCGAGCCTACGCAAGCGCCGCCACCGGCTCTCGAGGCGGGCAACCCAGGGTTCCAGGCAGCGGTCTCCATGAGGATTCCTGTCTCGGCCCTCCGGGCGCCTCGAGGACCCGGCCGACCGTCTGGCGCACACTTGATGTCACACCTACCTGATAGGTTGGCGGCCGTGGGGGTACAGGTTCACATAGCTTCTCACCCCGATGCCCTGGTGGGGCGGCTCTGCGACGAGCTGGCCCGGCCGGGGGGCGGCTTGTTCGACACCGAGCTGGTGGCGGTGCCCTCGCGGGGCATCGAACGCTGGCTCACCCAACGCATCGCCTCGGGCATGGCGGAACGGGGGGCGGGCGACGGGATCTGTGCCGGCGTCGAGTTCCCCTCCCCCCGCCGCCTGGTCCACCGGGTGCTGGGGGCGGTGCCCGACCTGGCCGAATCGGCGCTGGCCTGGGATGGTCCCGCTCTCACCGCCGCCCTGATCGAGACGATCGACGCCCATCTCGACCAGCCCTGGCTCGGCCTCCTCGCCCGCTACCTCGACACCGGGGGCGTGGCGGGTTCCAACCGGATGGCGGCGGCGGCCAGGCTGGCGGGCCTGTTCACACGCTATGCCCGGCGCCGCCCGGCGATGATCCGGGCCTGGGCGGCGGGCGAGGGTCTCGGTCCCGATGGCGCGCCGCTGGCCGACGGGTTCGCCTGGCAGCCTCAGTTGTGGCGCCGGCTCCGGGACCGGATCGGAGTGCCGTCGTTGCCCGAGTTGCTCCCCGGCGCCCTCGATCCGATCCGCAACGGGACCGTCCGGGTCGACCTTCCCCACCGCCTGGCCGTCTACGGGCTCACCTCCACCGACCCCCTCGACCTCGAGGTGCTCACCGCTCTGGGCGAACACCACCGGGTCGACCTCTACGTGCTCCATCCCTCCCCCGCCCTGTGGCACGAGGTGGCCGAGACCGGCCCGGAAGGACTGGTGCCGCGGGTAGAGGATCCCACCGTCGATCTGGCCGTCCATCCCATCCTCAAAGCCTGGGGACGGGACGCCCGGGAACTGCAGACGGTGCTGGCGGCGGAGGGGCTCGGGGCGGGGGCGACGTGGTATGACCCCCCTACCCCGCCTGGCGGCGGGGGCCCCTTCCCCCACTTCGTGGGGGACAAAGGCTCGGCGGGATCGCTGCTGCGGCTACTGCAGGAGGGGATCCGGGACAATCTCGACCCGGGGCGGGCCGCCGCAGACCGTTCGGTGCAGATCCACGTCTGCCACGGCGCCCGGCGCCAGGTGGAGGTGCTGCGCGACGCCATCCTCCACGTGCTCGCCGACCGCCCCGAACTCGAACCCCGGGACGTGGTGATCATGACGCCCGACCTGGCCACCTTCGCCCCGCTGCTGGAGACGGCCTTTCCCCGCTCCGACGACGGTGGCCTCCCCGACCTCCGGCTCCGCATCGCCGACCGTGCCCCCGCCGCCACCAACCCGCTGGTCGCCTTCACCGCCCGACTGCTTCAGGTGGCCGACGGCCGGTTGGAGGCGGCCGTGATCCGGGACCTGGTCGACCGGCGTCCCGTCCAGCACAAGTTCGGATTCGATGCCGACACCGCCGGGTCGATCGTGTCCCTGGTCGAGGACGCCAACGTCTCGTGGGGCGTCGACGAGGACCATCGTCGTGAATGGCATGTCGCCATCGCCGAGCGCACCTGGCGGCGAGGACTGGACCGGACCCTGACCGGGGTCTTCTACTCCGACAGCCCGGTGCGGACGGTGGGAGGGATGTCGCCGCTGGACGGCGTCGAAGGCCAGGAGGCCATCCCGGCCGGGATCCTGGCCGCCCTCCTCGACCGGCTGACCGCCATCCGTGACGAGCTGGGCCGGCCCCGCCCCCTGTCGCAGTGGGCGGGGACCGTGGCCGAGGCGGTGCGGATGCTGGCCGCTCCCGAGTGGGGCGACGAGTGGCAGCTCGAGCAGCTCGACCGCCTCCTCGCCGAGACCTTTCCGCCTCCCGGGACCGCCGCCGATCCCGAGGTGGGCCTGGGCGAGGTGCGCCAGGCGGTGAGAGCCTGGACCGAGGACCGGCCCAGCCCGCTGCATTTCGGGACCGGCGACATCACGTTGTGCACGCTGGTGCCGATGCGTTCGGTCCCCTATCGGGTGGTGGCCCTGCTGGGCATGGACGAGGATCGCTTCCCCCGCCGGGGCGGGGTCGACGGCGACGACCTCCTCGCCGACCACGAGCTGGTGGGCGACCGCGACCCGGGGGCGATGGACCGCCAGCTGCTGCTCGACGCGGCGATGGCGGCCGGCGACCGGCTCATCGTCACCTACTCGGGCCGCGACGAGCTCACCAACGCCGAGATCCCCCCGTCGGTTCCGGTGGCGGAGCTGATCGACACCCTCACCGCCATGGTGGGCAAGGAGGCCATGGAGGACATCATCACCGAACACCCCCTCCAGTCGTTCAGCCCGCGCAACTTCATGGCGGGCGAGCTCGAGGTGGACGGACCCTGGGGCTTCGATCCCGCCCAGTATCGGGGGGCGACCGCCGCCTTGCATCGGGGGAAGAATCCCGACCCGCTCCCGTTCGACTGGCCGCCGCCGATCGAGAGCGACACCGTCCGCCTGGCAGACCTGGTCCGGTTCCTCCAGGACCCGGTGGGGCGCTTCGTATCCACCCGCCTCGGCTTCTCCGTCCCCGATCGGGGCGACATCGCCGATGACACCCTCCCCGCCGACCTCGACAGCCTCTCCCTCTGGGGCGTCAAGTCCCGGCTACTCGACGGCCTGATCGAGGGCCACTCCGTCGACGACCTGCTGGCCCGCGAACGGGGCAGCGACGCCCTTCCGCCCGGGTCACTGGGTGACGACGACCTGGCCCAGGCCCTCGACGCCGCCCGCACCCTGCACGAAGCCGCCCTGGAGCTCGGCTACGACCCCGGTTCCCAGCTCCCCTACGCCGGAGTGGTCTTGGCCGGCGACCTCATGATCGAAGGAACGGTTATCGCCGACCCCGAACGGGCCCATCTGGCCACGGTCACCCCCTCGAGGATCAGGGGCAAGCAGCGGCTCGATTCGTTCATCCGCCTCGCCTTCCTCACCGCCCTCCACCCCGAGGTGGCGTGGACGGCGTCGCTCCTGGGCCGCCGCCCCTCCGGTGGCGGCCACGTGGCCGTCACCATCGGGCCGATCCGGGGCGAACCGGAAGCTCGCCAGGAGACGGCCCGGGAGATGCTGGCCGAGCTGGTCGACCTCTACCAGCAGGGACGGGAGAGGCCGCTCCCCCTGCCCTGCGAGACCGGCTTCGCGTGGCAGCGGTGGATCGGCAACAACGAATGGAAGGCGCGACGAGACGCGACTGAAGCGTTCAGCGGACGCTTCGGCGAGGTGAACGACCCCGCCTTCTCCCTCGTCCTCCCCGACATCACCTCCCTCGATGCCCTGGAACGGGAAGGGTTCACCGACTTCTGCGAACGGTTGTGGCTGCCGGTCATCGCCCTGAGCTCGGAGCGCAACCTGTGACCACCGTGCCCCCCTTCGATCCCGCCGAGCCGCTCGGCCCGGGCCGCACGATCATCGAGGCCTCGGCCGGGACCGGCAAGACCTTCACCATCGCCGCCACCGTTGCCCGGCTGGTGGCCGCCGACGCCATGCCCCTGGAGCGGATCCTCGTCGTCACCTTCACCCGGGCCGCCACCGCCGAGCTGAAAGGAAGGGTCCGGGAGCGGATGGTGGACACTCTCGCCGCCCTGGAGGGCCGTCCGGTCGCCGAGGTCGATCGTCACCTGCGGGTGCTGCTCGAGCTCGGTGACCGGGAGAGACAGGAGGCGATCGTTCGGCTGCGCCGGGCACTGACCGAGTTCGACCGCGCCCAGATCTTCACCATTCACGGTTTCGCCCATCGCCTGCTCGGACAACTCGGGTTCCGGGTACGGCTCCCCGAAACGCTGGAACCGGGCGAGATCGACGACCTCCTCCTCAGGCAGGTGGCCAGCGACCTCACGGTGACGCGGTTCTTCCGGGCCGGGCCCGACGACCCGATCATCTCCCCCGGGTTGGCGGCGCGCCTGGGAATGGAGGTGATCGGTCACCCCGACGCCGAGGTGGTGCCGGATCCGGACGAGGTGGACGGCGAGGCCCGCCTGCGGGTGGAACTGGCCACGGCGGTGGCGGCCGAGACGCGGCGCCGGATGCGCCTGACCGGTGCGATGACCTTCGACGACGGCCTGATCGAGGTTCGCGACGCCCTCTCGGACCCGGCGGTGGGCGAGGCGGCCACCGATATGCTGCGGCGCCGCTACGACGTCGGGCTGATCGACGAGTCCCAGGACACCGATCCCATCCAGTGGCAGATCATCCGCCGCATCTTCGACGACTCCCGCCTGGTCGTGATCGGCGACCCCAAACAGTCCATCTACGCCTTTCGCGGCGCCGACATCGAGTCGTACCTGGCGGCGGTGCGGGGCGCCTCGGCCCACCGGACGCTGGCCACCAACTGGCGTAGCGACGGCCCCCTGGTGGCGGCCCTCGACGTGCTCTTCTCGGGGACCACCTTCGGGGACGACGCCATCGCCTACCGTCCGGTCGAGGCCGCCCATCCCCAAGCGAGACTGGAAGGCCTATCCGCCCCGCTCCGCCTTCGTCTGGTCGCCTCCGACCTCGACATCCCGTGCCGGGGTAACGGCTTCTACCGGGTCGGCGATTGCCGTCTGGCGGTGGCCGACGACGTCGCTGCCGAGGTGGTGCGGCTGCTGGGGGGATCGGTGACCGTGGCCCAGGAAGGCAGGGCACTGGGACCCGAGGACATCGCCGTGCTGTGCCGGACCCGGACCCAGGTCGAGATGGTGCGCTCCAGCCTGCGCATGCGGGGCGTCCCCTCCGTGGCGGCCCGCAACGGGTCGGTCCTGGTCACGACCGCGGCCGAGGAGTGGCGCCGATTCCTGATGGCGGTGGAGCGACCCGACCGTCTCGACCTGGTGCGGATGGCGGCGACGACGTGTCTGGTCGGCGCCCAATTGACCGACCTGGCCGCCCTCGACGACGAAGGGGCACTCGACCTGCAACGGCGGATGCGGGGATGGCACGACACCCTCCAGGCTGGAGGCGTACCGGCCTTGCTGGCGGACCTGAACCGCGACACGGACCTCACCGGGCGGATACTGGCCCGGCCCGACGGCGAACGCCTGCTCACCGACCTGGTCCACATCGCCGAGGAGATGCATGCCGTGTCGCGCCGGGGACGGCAGGGGTCGCTGACGGCCTGGCTGGAGACGGCCATGCAGGAGGCAGCGGCCCGGGACGCCCGCAGCGCCGAAGAACCCGACTCCCGCCAGCGCCGGCTCGAGACCGATGCCGACGCCGTCACCGTCCAGACCGTCCATGCCGCCAAGGGCCTGCAGTATCGGGTAGTGATGGTGCCTTTCGCCTGGGACGTGCCCACCGGCAAGACCCACTTTCCGGTTTTCCATGCTCCCGGCGACGACACCACCGACACACCGCGGCGACGGCTCATCGACGTGGCCGGAGACGGGTGGCCGGGATTCGACCAGCATTGTGGACTGGCCGATGCCGAGGACGTGGGAGAGGAGAGCCGGTTGCTCTACGTCGCCCTCACCCGGGCCCAGCACCATCTCGAGGTGTGGTGGGTCGAGAACCACGCTGTCATCGGCGAGGCCAAACTCACCGAGCTGCTCACCGGCAACGGCCGCTCCCCGGCGGGGCTGGCCGAGGCCTCCAGAGGCACGGTCGAGGTGTCGACCATGTCCGAGCTCGCCGGTCTCGACCTGTACCGACCCCAACCCCGGGTGCCGGTGAAGCTGGAGGTGGCCCGCTTCGATCGCCCCACCGACCGCACCTGGCGGCGGGTGTCGTTCTCGTCGCTGTCGGCCGACCAGCCCCTCACGCCCGCCGACGAGCGGGCAGAGCACCTCCCCCGCCTCGACGAGGCGGAGGCGGTCGACGAGGAAGAACCGGAAAACCGCGGTGCCGGCGCCGCTGCTTCCCCTGGCCGACCTTCCTGCCGGGGCCCGCTTCGGCACCCTGGTCCACGACGTCCTGGAGCGGGTCCGATTCGACGATCCCGACCTGGAGGCGACGGCGCGCCGGCTGGTGGAGGTCGAGGTGGCTCGCTCCGGATGGGACTTCGAGCCCGCCCGGCTGGCTGAGGGTCTGGCGGCGGTGGTGGCCACCCCGCTGGGGCCCGACCCGGCCGACACCACCCTGGGCAGTCTGGAGGCGGGGGGCCTGGCCCGGGAACTGGCCTTCGAGCTGCCGGTGTGCACCGGCCACGACCCCGTCACCCTGGCCGAGATCGGAGCGGTGATGGCGGAGCATCTCCCCGGCGACGACCCCTACCGGCCCTACGTCGACCAGCTGCTCGCCTCGACCACACTGCCCTTCCGCGGCTTCATGAGCGGCGCCATCGACCTGGTCGGCGTGCTGCCCGGCGACCGCTACGTGGTGATGGACTACAAGACCAATGCCCTCCCCGCCCTGGGGCCGGTGGCGGGGCCCGTCGACTACGGGCCGGCGGTGCTGGCGGGCGAGATGGTGAGCCACCGCTACGTCCTCCAGACCACGCTGTACCAGGTGGCGCTCCACCGCTACCTCCAGTGGCGCCTCCCCGGCTACGACGCCGCCCTCAACCTGGGCGGATCCCGCTACCTGTTCGTGCGGGGCATGATCGGTCCCGACACCCCGGTCGTGGACGGAGAGCGGTGCGGCGTGACCCGCTGGCAACCGCCCGCCGAGATGATCGTGGCCCTGTCGCAGCTGCTGGCCGGGGGTGGTCGATGACCGAGCGCACCCGCCTCGCCGCCCACAGCCCCCACACCGTGGTGGGAGCGTCGGGGCTGCTGGCCCGCTTCAACGACGCCGGCGTCCTCGCTCCCCTCGACGTCACCGCCGCCCAGACCGTGGGCCGGCTCCATGGCGAGACCGACGAGACGGTGACGCTGGCGGCGGCGCTGGCGGTGCGCTCCACCCGCTACGGCCACGTGTGCGTGCGCCTGCCCAGGCTGCGGGAGGCGGTGGTGGTCGACGGCGGCGACCCGGCCGAGATCGATGCCCTCCCCTGGCCCGACCCCCACGTGTGGACCGCGGCCGTGGCCGAAAGCCCGCTGGTGGGCGACGGTGGGGACGACCGCCCGCTGGTGCTGGTCGACGACCGGCTCTATCTGGAGCGCTACTACCGATTCGAACAGCAGGTGGCGTCGCTGATCCGCTCCCGCCTCGGGGTGCCGTCCGGGTCGTTGGCTGCCGCCACCCGGGATGCACTCGATCGCCTCCTCGGGGACTCGACCAGCCAGCATCGGGCCGCCCTTCGGGCCCTGGAGGGGAGACTGGCGGTGATCGCCGGTGGCCCCGGCACCGGCAAGACCTACACCGTCGGGGCGCTGCTGGTGGCGCTGGCCGAGGCCGACCCGGCCCGATTCCCGCTGGTGGCCGTGTGCGCTCCGACCGGCAAGGCGGCCGCCCGCCTCGGCGAGGCGCTCCACGACCAGGCCGCCGCCACCGAGAACCCGGCCGTGGTCGAGACCCTGGCCCGGGTCGACCCGAGCACCATCCACCGCCTGCTCGGATGGACCTGGGGGCGGAGCCGCTTCGCCCGCAACGAGCACAACCGTCTCCCCCACGACCTGGTGATCGTCGACGAGATGTCGATGGTGTCGTTGCCGCTGGCGGCCCGGCTGCTGGCGGCGGTGCGAGACGACGCCACCGTCGTGCTGGTAGGCGACCCCTTCCAGCTGGAATCGATCGAGGCCGGAACCGTGATGGCCGACATCGTCGGTCCCGCCGCCGACCCCGAGCCTCCCCCCGCCCCGATCCGGGAGCGGGTGACGGTGCTGGAACGGGTGTACCGCTTCGAGGAGGACAGCCCCATCGCCTCCTTCGCCGAGGCCGTCCGCCGGGGCGACGGAGACACCGCCCTCGACCTCCTGGCAGGCGCCGACCGGCTGCGGTGGGTGCAGACCCCGGCCGCCGAGGGCTTCGAGGAGATGTGGGCCACGATCATCGACCAGCGGGCCCGGCTCGTCGACCTGGCCCAGCACGACGACGCCTCCGGCGCCCTGGCCGCCCTGGGCGAGGTGGCGGTGTTGTGCGCCCACCGCCAGGGGCCGGCCGGCGTTTCGGGGTGGAGCCGCCGCATCGAGTCGGCCCTCGACGAGCGTTATCCGGGGCTGCGCTGGAAGGGCGAGTGGTATCCGGGACGGCCGGTGATGATCACCCGCAACGACTACACGCTCGACCTCTACAACGGCGACATCGGGGTGTCGGTGGGTCCGCCCGAGCGGATGAGGGCGGTGTTCGAACGGGGCGAGCTGCGCACGTTCCCGCTCAGCCACCTCACCGAGCACACCACCGTCCACGCCATGACCATCCACAAGAGCCAGGGATCCCAGTTCGACCAGGTGGTGGTGGTCCTCCCCGACGAGGAGTCGCGCCTGCTCACCCGGGAACTGCTCTACACGGCGGTGACCCGGGCCCGGGAGAGGGTGTGGGTGGTGGGTGGCGAGGCGGTGATCCGCCAGGCCATCGACCGCTCGGTCCAGCGCGCCTCCGGTCTCGGCGACCTGCTGTGGCGTTGAGACTCCGTTCTCGTCGGTCGGCAATCAACGGCTCTTCTTCGAGGGGCGTGGGATTGGGCCCGGGCTGCAGGGAACTCCTCGAGCCGGACAAGGAGCTCCTGGAACGCCTCGCTAGCTGACAGGCTATGCGACTCTCGGGGAGCCCATCTCTGAGGGCTACCCAGTTCGCATCATGATGCTATTATGCTGATATGCCGAAGACGCGGACCACCCTCACCATCGACGAAGACGTCCTCAAGGCCGTCAAGATTCGGGCGGCGCGAACAGGCAAGGGCGAAAGCGAAGTGATCGAGGAAGCGGTCCGGAAGGATCTCGGTCTCGACCTGATGGAGCGACTCTGGGCCAGGAACGACATGGCAGAGGACGAAGCCATGAACCTGGCCCTCGAGGCGCAACGGAATGCACGTCGAGAAGCTAGGCGTTGAGGGCGGTTCTCGACCCCAATGTGATCATCTCAGCCGCCCTGTCACCACGCGGCGCGCCGGGAAGGCTCTTTCGGCACTGGCTTGAGGGCGCCTATGACGTCGTCGTCTCACCATTGCTCCTGAAAGGACTTCGCCGGGCCCTGGGCTACCCGAAGCTCGCCGACCGGATCCCACCCCAGGATGCCGAGGGGCTGGTCGCACTTCTGGCTCGGGCGGCCGCTCTCACACAGGACCCGGACCAGCCCCCTCCAGTTTCGGCGCCTGATCCCGACGACGACTATCTGATCGCGTTGGCAGCTCAGTCACAATCGATCCTCATCTCCGGCGACAAGGACCTACTCGAGCTGGTCGGGCGAATTCCCGTCTACTCCCCCACCGAGGCTCTCGACCTGATCGAGAATCGAGCTCAGTGACGGTCGATTTACAGGCCCATTCAGCAACCCATCGCGTCACGAAGGAGTCTGCACATCCCGGGCTAGGAGCCCGTTGAACAATGCATGTCACCCATCTTGACGACCATGCATCACCACCCACTGCGTTCTCGGCCCCGCCATTCCGGCACAAGGAGTGGCGAAACCTCGGCCTTGCGGCTGGCGCCTGGCCGCCAATCCGGGCAACGGCATTATCCAACAGGCTCCTGGCCGATCGGGACCGAGTTGCACGACGCGGCTGAGAAAGGCTGAGCTGGGAAGAGTATGGATGTGGTCAAAATTCACGAGCCGTCGTTACCGTGCTCGACGCCCGGTAACGCTCTATTTCCAGGTGATCCGGCATTCCCGGGCTGGGGCATTCGCCCGGGCCAATCGTCTTCGATGACTATCGCCGGAGACTGCCGGCCCGCCCCCATCACACCCCGATCGACAGCGCCAGCAGGATCTGACCCCCGTAGTAGAGGGGCAGGCCGACCAGGGTGTTGGCGAACGACGGAGTGACGAACCGATCCCTGGCCACGAACAGGTCCGAGAGATAGAACAGCCCGGCACCCGCCGCGACCAGAAGGGTGCGGCCGGCACCGCTCGCCCCGACCGCCAGGGAAACCATGACACTGATCACCACGACGTAGGCGAGCACTGGCGTACGCATGTCACCTTCGACATGAGGGAGCAGCCACCGGGTCACGACCAGTGCCGCCAGGAGAGCAACTACTCCCGCACCCAGCCACCACGGCACCGAGATACCGGCGTCGAGGAACGCCACGGCATAGGCCACGTGGGCCAGGAGAAAAGAGACCAGGCCGATGCGGAACTGCGCCGAGCCCCGGAACATCAGGAGCACATCGCCGACCAGCGACAGGCCCAGCCCCACCAGGATCCGCCTCCCGTAGGAGTCGTCCAGCCCTCCCGAACCCAGGGCGACAACGATGAATCCCACCGAAGCGGCGGGTTTGGCGACGTACAGCAACGCCCGGCGCCCTGCACCGACCGCCGCCAGCGTCACCGCCAGACCCGTCACAGTGGCGGCCACACCCCACACGATGACAGGACTCACCAAGACCTCCTCTCCGGCTCGGGGACAACATACGACGCTCGGTAGCACCTCGGGCTCTTCGCCCGGTGACTACCTGATTCCAGAACGGCTCCCCGACCGCCGGGGGCTGGGATCTACGATCTGGTCGTGGACTCGCCGATCGACCTCGTTGAGCGACTCGCCGCTGCCCTGGACGCCGACGACTACCCAACCGCTGCCTCGGTCATGGCCGAGCGGGTGCGATACACCATCGGTGACCGGGACCTGACCGGGCCAGAGGCGGTCGTGGCCAGCTACCGGGCTGCCTCTGAATTGGCCCATCGCCTGTTCGATCAGGTCGAATACGGACATCGCGTCATCCCCTCCAACGACCCCCACACCTTCCGGGTCAGCTATTCCGACACCCTCACCGTGGGCGGCGAGACGCTGCGCCACAGGGCGGAACAAGAAGTGACCGTCGTCCCCGATCAAGGGGTGGTTCGGATCGTCAATGTCGAGTTGCCCGGGGAGACCACCAAGGTCGATGCGTTTCCTGGAGCGCCACGGCCTCAGCCGCGAAGAGTGAGGTCGCCGGGCGTACGTGGCCCGCTTCAACCCTCCAGTTCCGGGATGCGGCGCCGCATCCCGGTCCAGGCCACCGGATCCATCCCGGCCAGCATGGAGATCAGTGCGGTGAGCGGCTCGGAAGGGAGTATCTGCATGAGGAACCTGACCATCCCTTCCCGATCCTGATCCGTCTGGCCCCGATACATCCAGCCAACCATCTCCGCCATCAACGGGGGCTCGATCATCCCCGCCATGGCCCCGGCCAGCCCGGCCTGCTCGGAGAGGTCGAACTCCGTCTCGACCTTGGGCAGGAGCAGCTCGTTCTCCTTGGCGATGTGCAGGCGCATGTGCTCGTTGAGAGCGACGGACTGGCGCCAGAGGCGCTCGCCGTGGACTTTGCGACTCCCGTTCTCTTCCCGTCTCAGACCCGTCAGGGCTTGATCGATCCCGCTAAACACGTGAGCATCCGAGTCGTCGTGATCGAAGGCGTACGTCTCGGCCACGAAGGGGTGGCGGGCATCCAGAGCTGGAAACAGGACCTCTTCCTCGGCCTGCTCGTGCACCTTGATCATCTTGTTGAACCAGGACATTCGATCGGCGAAGGCGGTGACTTCCTCGACCGAATCTCGGTTGAGCTCCTTGGCCTCTTCTTCGAACTTCTGCACCTCGCGCAATATGGCGTCGTGTACGTAGAGGTACATCTGCATAGGGCCTGACACGCAACCTCCGAATCGGTGGGTCCGGGAACGTTAGCCTCGGGGGCCCGATTTTGGGCGACGCACCACCGGTTCTCGCCCGTCCGACATCAGCCGCGTGTCGGTAATCCCGGTGAGCCGGAGAGTTCCTCAGTCGGTCCAGAAGGGACCCACGTGGGTATAAGCCAACGCCTTCTTCGTCCAGGTCACGCCGGCTGGTGAACACTCCAGCCGAGGTCTTCGGCCGCCTGGTACAGGCGGCGATCGTAGGTCAAGAGGCCGCTGAGAGTGTCTTCGAACAATGACGCGGTTGCGAGGTGCATGGCATCGAAGGAACTTAGTACTCCGCGTCGCAATTACGGTCGCATGTTTCGGCGAGTCGGCGGCGTCGATGGCAAGGACGCAGTCCGCAGGCGCACCCGCAGCGGTGCGTCAAGGACGAGGACACAGCAAGCGGCGTAGCCGGCCGCTGAAACGTCAGCGTAATTACGGGGCGGGGTACTTAGTGTGGCCGGTTCCAGGCCACCTGCCTGCTCCAGGATCTCGTTGCCGACTCGAACGAGCTCGATGCGGTCAAGGACCTCCTCGGCTCGGATGAAACGATCGCCCAGCGTGGCCAGAGCGCTGCTCGCCACAGTCTGGCGCCGCCTGAGAAAATGCAGCAACGGCCGGGGTTCGGCCTCCACTGCGACTAGCTTGACGATGGCGGAGGAGTCGAGATACCAGACGGCCTCAGCGTTCATCTTGGCGTGCCGCTGGAGGACGGTCGAAGGTGACTCCTGGTCCCGATTCAATGTCGGCGGCGCCGGAAAATCGGTCAGGCCCACTTTCAGCAACCCATGGCGTCCCGAAGGACTCCGCAGACCTCGGCTAGCCGACTGGCATCGAGCTGTACGATCCGCCGGCGAAATGCGGTCCTGGGGAGAGTGTGGATGTTGTCGAAGTTCACAACACACTCGGTGGGTACACCGTCGGCCTGGGGAGTCAGCTCGAGTTCCGACACCAGGTCCCGACGGGTGCGCGTCGAGCGCGGCCACCACCACTGATCCGATCCGGTCGGCAACGGGATCACGGGTCAACACCAGCACCGGCCGGTCACCACCGGGCGTTTTGGCGAACCACACCTCACCCCGTTGCATCGGCCCAATCCGACCAATCCTCCGCCGGCCCCCAATCCGCGATCTCGGCCAGGTTCGACTCCTCGGGTGAGATGGGTTTCTTGATCCACGCCTCGATCTCCGATTCCGCTCGCAGCCTGACGAGGTGACGGTGCAGCGCCTCTCGGAGGAGCTGTGAACGATCGATCCCCAACCGGTCCGCCCACAGACGAGCTTCCTCCGCCTCGTCCTCGTCCACCCTGAAGCTGAACATCGTCATACAGAATATCGTAACCGTATGACACAGCTGAAGCTCCCGATTCGGCCCTCAGCCAAAGCGAGGGAGCCATGGTCCTTCTGGCCCCATCCGCCGCGGCATATATTGATGGTGTATGCGGCGGACGGACATCTACCTGACCGAGGAGCAGCAGAGACGGCTCGATCGCCTCGCCCAGGACGAGGGCGTTAGCAAGTCGAGTCGTCCGCCAGATCCTGGATGAGGCCCTTGCTATCACACAGACGTCGGTGTAGCCCGAAGATGCGATCAGAGACACGGCGGGCATCTGGGCCGACCACACAGCGACGCTGACCGGACCAGCGTCCTCAGATGGCGCCGGGAGGGCCCCCTGGACCGCCTGCTTCGATGAAGCCCTTCGATACCGACGTCCTTCGCCACCCGGGCAGGCGAATGGGCAAGAATCCATCGGCGCAGTCACGACGGGGCTTCCGCCATCGACTAGGAGCCTGTTGGATAATGCCGTTGCTCGGATTGGCGGCCAGGCGCGCCAGCCGCAAGGCCGAGGTTTCGCCACTCCTTGTGCCGGAATGGCGGTGCCGAGAACGCAGTGGGTGGTGATGCATGGTCGTCAAGATGGGTGACATGCATTGTTCAACGGGCTCCTAGCCGGTTGCCGCCACCGCTGAAGCCCATGGAGCCGTCCTCTTGACCGACGACGTGAAGCACTTCCCCATGTTCCCCGATCTCGGGCCTGCCTTCTCCGGCTCTCGGCCGGACGAAGTGCCAGGGCGGCTTCACGGCCACGTCTTCCATCTCCAGGGTGCCGATCGCAGATCAGCCGATCTCTCGAAGCCGGAGTCCACGAACATGCTCGAAATCGGACCGATTTCGGGTGAAGAGACTCAACTTGTGTTCTATGGCGGTGGCCGCAATCAGAGCATCTGGCAGGCGTATCGGGGCCTCACGCCGGAGTCGGCCTGCGCGCTCAGCGATAGGGCGGTCCACTTCGAGCTCACGGAAGGGCGCAAGCAGGACCCGCACCTCGTCGCTAGCAGAGTTGCCTGCGAATAGCTCAGCCCGTGTAACGACGGAGTAGCTGACCCTGTGCGACCTCGGCTCCAATCGCCTGGCACCTCTCAGGTGATCGACGAACACGTCTGTGTCGACAAGGAAGTCAGCCACGGTCCCATTCGTCTCTGGAGGGGACAGCGAAGTCTTTCGCCACTCCGAATGTCGCCGCCAGGGCCTCTTCCGGATCGGCCTGTTCTTCCAGATAGCCGTCCAGAGCTCTACGAATGACCTCTGCCATTGAGATCCCCTCGGCCGAGGCGAGCTCCTGGATACGACGCTTCTGCTCGTCGGTCAGATAGATCTGGGTTCTGGTCGACATACAGCGCAGTATACAGCGCTACACACCACGAGAATCTCCTCCTAGCCTCTCGGGTCGAGCCAGGTCATCACCTGGTCGATCACCGCCGGCTGGTCGAGCAGGTCGAAGTGGGTGACGCCGCCGACGACGAGGGCGTTGGTGACCTCGGCACCGCGCGGCCTGGTGCTGCTCGGGGTCCGCACCATGAGGTCACCCACCAGCCTTCCCAAGGGATGATCCGGGTCAGAAGTGGCAACCCCGGCGATCAGATGACGCCTCACCCCCCGCAGGAGGGTCTCGTCGACGTGCCCGGTGGAGCCGAGGCCCTTGATCCCGGCACTGCGTCCGTCCAGGAACCGGGCCAGTGGCTCGGTGGTGTTGAAGACCGCCAGCCCCCGGGCCGTCCCCGCCACCAGCTTCTCCAGGGGTGCTCCACGGTGGGGGGTGCCGATCGTCACGATGTCGGTCACCGCGTCGACCCAGTTGCGCCCGCCGCGGCGTCCGGCGGCACAGGCCTCGGCGATGACCAGCCCGCCCATGGAATGGCCGACGAGGGCAATCGAGTCGACAGCAAGTGGCCACTCGACGATCAAATCCTCCATTAGATCGGAAAGGAGCCTCCCGTTGTCGGCAACGGACAGGCCGGTGTTGTAGCGGAGCGGAAGCGGGGTCAACCCGGGATGGTCGGCTACAGCCTGGGCGAGGCCCATGGCGGACCCGGTGCCCTCCCAGCAGCGCTCGGTCCTGCCCAGGCCGTGGACCAGTACCACGAGTCGGCTGGTGGCATCGGCGGCCGGGTCTACCCGCAACGACATCGACGTTCCCAGGCGTCGCTCGTGGCGTCCCAGACCGTCTCCGAAGAAGCCGTTGGTCCAGCTCCGAAGAGCGTCCATGGTGCTGGGCTGGACCGACACCACCCGATCGAGGCCGGCCCCCACAGCCGCCGTCCCGATTCGAATCGATCCATAGACCAGTCGGGTGGCGGCCTCGTAGGGTCCTCCGACCCGGCTACCGAGCGGCCCCAGCCGCCTCATCCAGCGCCTGGCGATGGCGGTGTGTATGCCTTCCACCGGCGCCATCAGCCGTTCGACTCCGAGCGCCAGGGCGCTACCGATACCCATGGGCGTGACCTCTCCTCCCCTCCGGTAAGGGTACCGCCCCGGCCCGCTTCAACGGGGGCGCATCCTCGACCACCTCCGGGTCGGGCCGACCGGCTGGCTCATCTCTCGGTCCCGATCGCCTCCAGGATCGCATCGGCCAGCTCATCCGGCATCGTGAACTGAGGCCAGTGACCGGTGGGGAGGTCGACGTAGGTGACGTCGCTGATCCGGGTCAGCTCGGCGACCGGCTCCAACCCGTCGGCCATCCAGCCCTTGAGCATCTCGACGCTGAACTCGGGGCAGACCATGGTCACCGGCACCTGATAGCGACGCTCGTCGGACAGCTTCTGGGGATCGTTGGCCGCCCGGGCCGGCGAGGGTATCGCCCGCCGGCGAAACCGGGCCAAGCCGGCCTCATCGAGCCCACCCAGGTCGGCTTCGTCAAAGTCGGCCCAATCGAAGAGGGGGATCTCACCGTTCACCGCCGGAAATTCCTCCTCCGAGCCATCGCCGGATGGAAACCCGCCCACATAGATCGCCCGGGCCACCGACCCGGGCCGGGCATCGACCGCGGCATGAGCCCAGGAGGCGGCGATGGAATGCCCCACCAAGACCACCGACCCACCGGCGGCGTCGATGGCAGCCACGATGGCGTCGACGTAGTCCTGGCGGGTTATCTCAGATCGGTCGGCGTCGATCGACTCCATCCCGGGCAGCGTCAGGGCAACTGTCTCGTGACCCTCCTCCTCCAGTCTCGGGACCACCTCGTCCCACGACGACCCATCCAGCCACAGCCCGGGGATCAAAATGACTTCCACCACACTCTCCTTCTCTATCGGGGTCCCGGAATCCGATCGGCAAACAACTATGATCGAAAATTCTGGATCAAAGTTAGCCGAACGATCGAGAAATGTCGAGCAGTCCTCAGATCCCCGATTACGAGCTGGAAGACATACGGATCGTGTCCTCCCCCCCGGAGCTACGCGCCATGGGACACGGGATCCGCAGCCGGATTCTCGACCTGCTCCTCGACCGGGCGGCCACCGTCAACGAGCTGGCCGAGGCCATCGGGCGCCCCTCCAGCACCGTCGCCTACCACGTCAAGGTCCTGGTCGATGTGGACATGCTCAAGGTGGTGCGGACCAGGAAGGTGCGCGCCATCGAAGAGCGCTTCTACGGGCGCACCGCCCGCATCTTTCAGGTCGGGACCATCGCCCCCGAAATGGTGGCCGAGCTGCCCAACCTGCTGGCGGTGGCCGCCGCCAACTCCCGTCCGGCCCACGAGGCCGACCAGCTTCGGGCCATCCTGAGACGAGCCCGGATCCCCGCTGAGGTGGCAGCGGAGTTCTGGGACCGGGTCCTGGCGCTGGTCCAGGAATACGGCCAGCTTCCCCGCTCGGGCGAGTCCGTCTTCGCCTTCGTGGCCGGCCTCTACCCCGACGACTACCCGGCCCTCGAGGACGGCCCGGACGAGAGCGTCTGACCCGTCCCGCCCGGTTGTCCTTCCTCGGCTCCTACGCCGAAGAGGTGGCCAGCACGTCGGTCTCCATCCGGGCGTAGCTTGTCTCCATCCCGTCGGTCATGCCCGTGGCCAGCACCATGTCCCGGGTGGCGGCGTCGGGGTAGGTGATGACGAGGTTGAGCAGCGTCCCGTCTTCCACCGGGGTCAGGGTCATCTCGTTGGTCGTCTCGGGACCGTCGGTGCCGATCATCCGCTCGGTGGTTACCGCCCGGCGGGGTGGGTCCGACTCCACCAGCTCCCCGGTGAACCCGAAGTGGCCATCGCCGTCGGTCTCCGACCATTCGTAGCGGTAGGTGTCGCCGACGCTGGTCGCCACCTCGCACACGGGCATCGTCCAGCCGTCGGGACCCAGCAGCCAGCGTTGCATCAGGTCGGCCCGATGGTGGGCCTCCCACACCGCCTCCACCGAGCCCCTGATTATGCGGCTGACCCTCACCTGGGTGTCGCTGAGGATTTGGCAGGCGGTGGCCAGCCCGGCGGCGAAGGAGGCGAGGTCGTCGAGGACGGCGTCCATCTGGCCCATGGCCTGGTTCATGCCCTCCTCCATGCCCATCTCGAGGAGCTGGGCGAGCTCTGCGGCCGAGTTGAAGTGCGTGGTGGTGGTGACCCGGGTACCGGCGTCGGTAGGAGCGAACTGGAAGGTCATACGCATGGACGGCATGTCGGTGTTTTCGGAGCCGTCCGGGTTGGCGAACCCGTCGCGCACCTCGAAGGAGTGATGCGGCTGGACGTCGAGGAACGTCCAGTAGCCGCGGGATTGGTCCCCTTCGGGACCGGTCATGACGTAATCCGACCGGCCACCGGTGAACATGTCGTGACGGTAGAAGGTGGCCGGGTAGGTGGGCGGGCCCCAGAATTTCTCCAGCTGACGTGGGTCGGCATAGGCGTCCCACACCCGGGCGAGCGGGTGCGGGAAGTCGGCCACCACGGTCATGGTGAGAGCGGCGGGATCCTTGGAGACGGAGGTTACGGGCATGATGTAGGGCCTTTCTGTAGGGCTCGGTCAGTCTTCGTCGACGAGCAGGGCGTCGAGGCGGGCGACCCGCGACCGCCACAACTCCTCGTAGGCGTCGAGGAGCGCCTGGGCCTGAGCGATCGTCTCGGGGTTGCCCCTCACGATTCGCTCCCGTCCCTGGGGATGCTTGGTCACCAGTCCTGCTCCTTCCAGCACGGCGACGTGCTTTTGCACCGCCGCCCACGACATGTCGTAGGAACCGGCCAGTTGCGACACCGTCGCTTCCCCGCTCAGGGTGCGACGAATGATGTCACGACGGGTGCTGTCGGCCAGGGCCCGGAAGATCCGGTCGACCTCCTCATCCGTCAGCTCGCCGTTCATCTGATCTACAACCATCTGGTTGTATATTGCCTCGAGGTAGGGCCCGTTGTCAAGACTCCGATCAGATCAGTTCAGTCCGAGGCCGCGGCCAGGGCCCGTTCGATGCGCCGGTCAGGAATGAGCCAGATCAGGGCGACCAGGACGTAGATGCCGCCGGCGATGGCCGGGTGGAGGAAAGCCGAGGGGATGGCGACGGCGTAGAGGACCGGTGAGAGCTTGCCTTTCCAGTCCGCGCCCACCGCCCTGGCCAGGACCGAGTCGGGTCCCTCCTGGGCCAGGATCCGACCCTGGAGTATGTAATAGGCGATGGCGGCCAGCAGGAGCACCACACCGTAGGTGGCGGTCGGGGTGGCGGCGAACTGGTTCTCCCCCATCCACCCGGTCACGAACGGCACCAGCGACAGCCAGAAGAGCAGGTGCATGTTGGCCCACAGGATCGCCCCGCTCACCCTATGGGTCACCGCCAGCATGTGGTGGTGGTTGTTCCAGTAGATGGCCAGATACACGAAGCTCAACACGTAGCTCAGTATCACCGGCCACAGGTCCCGCAACGCCGACAGGGTCGGCCCTTCCGGCACCGCCAGCTCCAGCACCATGATCGTTATCACGATGGCCAGCACCGCGTCGCTGAATGCCTCCAGGCGATTCTTCTCCATGGCTGGCCCAAGTATCCCCGGAATCGACCCCCGATGCATCAACGGCCCGGGCGGCGATGACGAGTGCGCCACGTCGCCGTGTGGGTTCTCGACCTGCCTCTCCCTGCATCAGGACCGAGCCGGGGTCATGGCCGGGGACCCTGGCTCGAACCCCGGATCGGTCAGTGACCGACGATGGCCTGCCTGGCCAGGGCGATGGCCTGGGGGCTGAGCTTGTGCCTTTCGAAAGTACCCCGCGGCGTGTCCGTCACGTTGTCGAGCACGTCGAACGGATCGTGCTCAATGCCGTAGACGGCGTACCTGCCGACCGGGCGACCGTCCGACCGGACCCAACCCAGCTCGGACAGGGTCTGCGCGATCTCGTCCAGATCCACGCTGCCGTCGGTCGAGGTGGCGGCATATGCGAGGACGAGGAGACCTGCCTCCTCGTCGAACCCCTTCCGGCCGGAGCACAGACGCCCGGCCAGGTGATCCCAGAGAGCAGCGGGGTCGCCGCTCACACCTTTCCCGGCCCGGGTGCGCAGAAGCCTCCCCTTGTATTTGCGCAGCAGCCCCAGCTTCTGCAGCGATTCCCGGAATCCCAGCAGCGGTGCGGCATTGGCCTCACGGTTGTTCTTCCCGATCCAGTCGCCCATGGCGGGTACCACCTCGGCGGCGGCTTCGACGTCGACCGGCTTGAGATATCCGGCCCCGGTCAATTCGAACCCCTCGTCGCCGGCCCGGTCCAGGAACCACAGGAACGGAGCCAGCGCGGCCGCCTTCTCCTCGAGAGACGGTTCCGGGACCGGGGTGGTCAGGGTGAGCAGACGGGCCATCAGGGCGGCTCCCGTTTCGGTAGAAGCCAGCCGGTAGGCGATCTCGACCAGGCGGTCGGGGACCCCGAGTTCGCGCAGCACGAAATGCGGCTCGCGCAGCGACCGGTTGATCTCGTCGAGGTCGAAGTGGGCGGGGTCGTCCAGAACCTCGGCCAGATCCTGGCCGTCGGTCAGCCCCCCGCAGTCCTCGGGTGGGGCTGCCCGGCGCCCGTCGACACAGACCGCCGTCGGTGAGCCGTCTTCGGCCGGGAGGACCTCTTCCAGGCGGATGGTCAGCTCCCACGAATCGCCGTAGTCGTAGAGGTAGGAGAGGACGTCGCCGCGATCCGCCACCACCTCGTCGAGGCGGACGTCGGCCTCGGGGGTTCCGTCGTCCTCTCCCTCGCTGACGTCGAATGGGCACAGGAACAGCTCGCTGTGAGCATCGAACGGCCCACCGCCCAGGGCGAAACGGTGCAGGTGATAGTCCCACCAGCCGAAGGCGGACTGGAGGACGAGATGGACGACGTCGAGGGTCAGATCCGAGCGCAGATCGAGACGCCGCCAGATGGGCGGACGGGCATTGTCCAGGTCGACCCGCACTCTGTACAGGGCCAGGCCGTCCCGGGGCGGTCGTCGCAGATGGGGACGCTCGGGAACCGGCCATTGTGGTCCCCCCGGGAACGGGACTTCGGCCCCCGCCCGGCCCTGGTCGTCGAGTTCGAAGCCCGAGATGACCGATTCGGACTGGCGGAGGAGATCTTCCCGATCGTGGCCGTCGCCGTTCATCGAGACCACGATATCGGATTGCCCGCTTCTCCCCGCCGCCCCAACGGCGATAAGCGCCGCGTAGCCTGAAGCTGATCATGCAGGCGCCGGAGGTTCGCTATGCGAGGCGAGGTGACTCGGCCATCGCCTATCAGGTCCTGGGCCAGGGACCGCCCGACCTGGTGGTGACTCCGGGTTTCGTGTCGCATCTCGACCTGCACTGGACGATGCCTTCCTACACCCACTTCTTCGAGAACCTGGCCTCGTTCTCCCGGGTGATCGTATTCGACAAGCGCGGCACCGGCCTGTCGGATCCGACTCCCGATGCGGTGCGTTTCGACCAGCGGGCAGAGGACATCCTGGCGGTGATGGATGCGGCCCGGGTTTCCCGGGCTGTTCTGATGGGAGTGTCCGAGGGCGGGCCCCTCAGCATTCTGTTCGCCGCCAACCATCCCGAACGGGTGCAATCGCTCGTCCTCTACGGCACATTCGCCCGCGGTTCCCAGCTCGGGGGCGACCTGATCGAGAAATTCGAACAGGCCATCGACCACTGGGGCAGTGGGCTGACGGCCAACATCTTCTCGTCCGAAGGCGATTCTGGCGTGCGGCGTCGTCTGGCGGCCGTGTTCGAGAGGGCCTCGGCCAGTCCCGGCATGGCCCGGGCCCTGGTGGACTCGGTCCGGTCGGCGGATGTGTCGGCGGTGTTGCCCCTGCTCGAGGTCCCCTGTCTGGTGCTGCACCGCAAGGACGACCCGTTTGCGCCGCTGGCGTGGGGGAAGGAGATGTCGGAGCGGATTCCCCACGCCCAACTGGTCGTGACCGATGGCTCGGACCATCTGCCCTGGTTCGGCGACCATTCCGCCCTGGTGGAGGCGATCGGCCGATTCCTGGGCGCCAACGAGATCTCACCACCCGCCGCCCACCGGTTGGCCTCGATCATGTTCACCGACATCGTCGACTCCACCATCCGGGCGGTCGAGATAGGCGATGCTGCCTGGTCCGAGCTGCTCGCCCGCCACAACATGGTGATACGGGACCTCCTGGAGAGGTTCCGTGGAGAAGAGGTCAAGTCGACCGGGGACGGATTCCTGGCCCTGTTCGACTCATCCGCCCGCGCCGTCGAGTGCGCCAGCGCAGTGATGCACAACGTCGCCCAGCTGGGCCTCACCCTCCGGGCCGGGATCCACGCCGGTGAGGTGGAGATCATCGACGACGACGTGGCCGGGGTGGCGATCCACGTCGCCGCCCGCATATCCGACCTGGCAGAGCCGGGAGAGATCCTGGTCTCCGACGCCGTCAAGGACCTCTCGGCGGGAACCCCCCTCGTCTTCACCGACCGTGGCACCCATCCCCTGAAGGGTCTGCCCGAGCGATGGCACCTCTATTCGGCCGCCGAGCCCGAGGAGGAGCTGGTGATCGACCTGCGCCAGGACCGAGAACTGGTTCCCGCCGACCGCATCTCCCTCTTCCTGGCCCGGCGCGCCCCCGCCGCCATCCGGACTCTGGCCCGGCTGGCCACTTCGGCCCCCTGAGCCGAGTCGGAGTGCCTCGATCCGAGTACCTCGACCGGGACGACCCTGAGGAACCGGCGCCTGGCGGCGAATCACAAATTCGTGACTTTCGCCTCTCGAAATGCTGGTGGCCGGCGCCGAGAATCCTGATTGACGTCGACAGAACCGGCGAGTCAGGGCAATCAATGGGAGGCAATCATGACGATCACCATCAAGCGGGCGGCCGGCCTGGCCACGGCCCTCCTGACCCTCGTGGCAGTAGCCGCAGTGGGGGCCGGGCAGGCCGGAGCCGACCCTCCCGGTAACAACGGCACGGTCAAGGTCGATGGCGTGTCTTTCGACAGCCACCCGGACAATGAGCCACATGTCGGATGTGTCTTCCAGGTCGACTTCTACGGCTACGACGAAGGGGATCTCCACGCTGATGTCATCTTCACCGCCCAGGCTCCGACACAGCCGGCAGGTGAGGTGATCCTGGCGGAGTCCGGCGTCTTCATCGGCGAGGACGCCTCCGGGGGCGGGACGGATCTGGATGCCGAGCGAACCTACGACCTGACAACCAGCCTGGCGGGATTCAGCGCACAGGACATCCAGGGGTACCACATCAAGTTGACCGTCAATGCCGAGGGCTCGATCGGCGCTGATGTGAAGCACAAGGTGTTCTGGGTCCAGTGTCAGACGCCGGCGACAACCACCGTCCCCGAAGAGACCACCGTCCCCGAAGAGACAACGGTGCCCGAGGAGACCACCGTCCCCGAAGAAACCACCGTCCCCGAAGAAACCACCGTCCCCGAAGAGACGACGGTGCCCGAGGAGACCACCATCCCCGAAGAAACGACGGTGCCCGAAATCACCATCGCGCCCGAGACAACGCTGGCGCCCGAGACAACAATGGCGCCCGAGACGACGCTGGCGCCCGAGACAACAATGGCGCCGGAGACGACCTCGCCGCCAACGGTGAAGCCGACCACCGCGTCCAGCACGACTCCGTCCACCCTCCCGTTCACCGGCGCCGACACCGGCCTGATGGCCCTGGTCGCCCTGGCTGCCCTGGCAGTGGGAACCGGCCTGGTGGGCATGACTCGCAACAGCATCGAGAGCCGGGACAACCAGCACAGCTGACTCACCCATTCGATGATCACCGAAGGTCCCCGGAGTCGGGCTCCGGGGACCTTCCGACGCCGTTGACGGCCCGGCTCTGATCTGCCGGTTTCCCTATCCCTCCCGGGAGGCACAGCCGACGCACAGCCCGGCGGCCGGCCTCGCATCGAGCCGTGGGACGGGGATGGCCTGTCCGCAGCCGTCGCAGATGCCGTAGGTTCCCGCTTCCAGCTTGTCGAGAGCGTGGTCGATCTCAGCCATGGATGCCGCTATCGACCTGGCAGTGGCGGTGGTCGACAGCCTCTCGACCGCCTCGGTGGTGCCCTCGCCGATCCGTTTGCCGAACGACACGGATGCAGTCTCTGGGGGAGGAGCGGTGAGGCGCTCCAACTCCGCCTCCAGCTCTGCCCGCCGCGTTGTCAGCAGATCTTTGATTTCCTCCGGACCCATCGGCCAAGCGTAGGGGCCGTGAATCCCGGCACGGATCCCTGCTCGAAGTCGCCTTCGAGGGCCCGGACCTGTTACAAGTAGGCGACCGAGTTATTCGATGAGTGTTGCACTGAGTTCCGGGCTGGTGGAGGCGACGACGGTCTGCGCCATCCTCAACGTCTCGCCCCCGGCGCCCGTGCGCATGCGTCGATGCCTTCAGGGAGTGGGAGCACCACCAGGCGACGCCGAACATCGACGTGTCGCGACCACGACCTGAATAGGAGAACGACCATGTGGCTCGACTACTTCCTGGACCGCAACCAGCGACTCGGCCCCGACGAGACGGCGTCGGTAGACATGAGGCGGCGGCTCACCCACCGGGAGCTCAACGACCGGAGCCGGGCCATGGCCCGAAGTCTGGCCCGGGCGGGCATCACCCCCGGGGAGCGGGTGGGAATGCTGTCACGCAACTCGGTCGACATGTTCGAGGCCTACATGGCCATCTCCCGGGCCGGGGCCATCGCCGTCCCCTTCAACTTCCGCTGGACCCCACCCGAGATCAGATACCCGGCCGAGGACTCCAGCATCACCGCCCTGTTGTACGAGCCGGAGCTGTTCGAAACCCTGGGCAGCGCCTTCGACGGAATGGACCTGAAATTGAAGGTCGCCCTGGGATCGGTCGAACACGAGCAACTGGCTCTCGAGCACGACGACGAGATCGTCCTGCCTGAGGGCGACCTGGATGATCCCTTCGCCATCCTCTACACCTCTGGCACCACCGGTCACCCCAAGGGTTCGATCGTGCGCCAGCGGGCCCTCAAGGCCCAGTTCATGGGGATGGTCGACACGATTCGCATGGATCGCAACAGCCGCTTCATGCAGGGCACTCCCCTGTTCCACATCGGCATCACCGTCGCCACCAGCTTCCTCGCCGCCGGCGGCTCGACCGTCTTCTACCGGGACTTCGTCCCCGATCAGGTCCTGGAGCTGATGGAGGGCGAGCGAGTGACCCACTTCATCACCGCCCCCACCGTGATCCAGTTCCTGGTCCAGGGGGCCGATGTGCGCAGCCGGGACCTGACCAGCCTGCTGGAGATCGGTTACGGAGCGGCGCCGATGCGGCCCTCGGTGCTCAGTCGGGCCATGGAGGCGTTCGGCTGCAACTTCCGCCAGGTGTACGGGCTGACCGAAGGGGGCGGGGTGGTGACCAGCCTCGACCCCGCCGACCACTTCGACGAGGTGCTGCGCGACACCTCGGTGGGCCGACCCCTGATCGGCTTCGAGGTAGGCATCCGCGACACCGACGATGAATGGATGGAGGCCGCCGACTGGGGTGAGGTGTGCATAAGGGGCGAGAGCGTCATGACCGAGTACTGGAACAAACCCGACGCCACCGCCAAGGCCATCACCGATGGCTGGCTCCGGACCGGTGACGTGGGGTGGATGGACGATCAGGGGTATCTGTATCTGGTAGACCGCCGCAACGACATGCTCATCTCGGGCGGGGAAAACGTCTATCCGGCCGAGGTGGAGATGGTCATCGACGCCATCGACGGGGTGGAAGAGTCTGCCGTGATCGGGGTCCCCGACGAGAGGTGGGGCGAGGTGCCCATCGCCTTCGTGGTGCTCGAGGACGGTGTGGAAGTGGACGAGGCGGCCATCCTGGAGGCCTGCAGCCAGGCGCTGGCCCGCTACAAGGTCCCCAAGCAGGTCCGCTTCATCGACGA
Source organism: uncultured Acidimicrobiia bacterium (assembly GCA_963744905.1). Classification (GTDB taxonomy): domain Bacteria; phylum Actinomycetota; class Acidimicrobiia; order Spongiisociales; family ZC4RG35; genus DATFFO01. The sequence continues at coordinate 88,416 of CAVUUV010000003.1, forward strand.
GCTACCCAAGAACCAGCTCGGCAAGATCCTCCGCCGGGAGCTCCGCCAGCAAGCCGGGGTGGCGTAGGCCTCGCTCTTCCCCCATAACGGAGCCAAGGGGAGGAACCCACCACTTTGTCCCCCTTGGCGAAGCCAGAGGAAAGCAACCCACCCTTTTCCCCCTTGGCGAAGCCAAGGGGAAGGGACCCGCCGCCGCCGGCGGCGGTAGGGGGGCAGGGCCCGAAGGGCCCGGCCAAACCCAAGGTGTCAGATAGGGGGCAGGTCCGAGGCCCTGGCCAGACCCAAGGTGTCACATCAAGGGGGCTGACCCACTTCTGTGCGCGGCGATCGTGTCGGTCACCATCTCCAGGTTCCCCAGTGCCTCGTTGTTCCAGAACCGCACCACGGTGAACCCTTGTGACTCCAACCATCTCGTCCGAGCCTGGTCGTAACGGCTCTCGAAAGGTTGTGAACCGTCCAGCTCCCAGATCCAGCGATGCCGCAGACACGCGAAGTCGACCACGAACGGTCCGATCGGCACCTGCCTCCTGATTCGACAACCCAACTGTCCGCCTCGCACAGCCGCCCACACCACCGTCTCAGCCTCGGTCATGGAACGTCGTAGTTGCCCCCGGGAGGTCTTCACGGGCATCCTCCGGCGTGTCATCCCACAACGTTGACGGACGGGTGTGACTCAAGCCCGACTGCCCCTCGCAAGAGGGACAAAGCCTTTCGGCGGAAGGTGTGGGTTAAGACGACGGCTGAACGATGAGCACCGGACGCCGGCCGAGGGAAAGGTGAACCAGGGACAGCGCATGGCGACGCACCACTAGCCTCCTGGCGGTGCCGGCCGTCACGTTTCTCTTCACCGACATCGAGGGATCGACCCGCCTCTGGGAGGCGCATCCCGAAGCGATGCGCCAGGCGCTCCAGACCCACGACGAGCTGATCCGAAAAGAGGTCGACGCCAACCACGGACGGGTGTTCAAGCACACCGGGGACGGTGCCCTGGCCGCCTTCGGGTCGGCGGTCGATGCCCTCAACGCCGCCGCCGGAATCCAGATCCGGATGAGCGAGACCGCCCATCCCGACGTCGGGATCCTCCGTCTGCGCATGGCGATCCACACCGGCGAGGTCGAAGAACGCGACGGCGACTACTTCGGGCCACCCCTCAACCGCACCGCCCGGCTCATGTCCGTCGCCCACGGCGGCCAGGTCCTGGTCAGCCTGGTCACCGAGCGTCTGGCCGGCTCGGGAGTGGGGCCCTCGCTCTCTCTGCGGGACCTGGGTGAGTACCGGCTGCGTGACCTGGCCCGCCTCGAACAGGTATTCCAGCTCGACATCGAAGGGCTCCCGCACGAGTTCCCTCCGCTGGCCACTCCCGACCTGGTCCCCAACAACCTTCCCACCCAGCCCACCTCGTTCGTGGGTCGGGACCAGGACCTGGCCGAGGTCACCAAGCTGGTACGGGGCGCCCGCCTCGTCACCATCACCGGAGTGGGCGGAGCCGGAAAGACCCGCCTCGCCCTTCAGACGGCCGCAAACATCGGAGCCGAGTTCCCCGACGGGAGCTGGCTGATCGAGCTCGCCACCATCACCGATCCGGACCTGATCGACGACGCCGCCGCCGACGCCCTCGGCGTGGCCCAGACCACCGAACAGAGTCTCCGCAAGGGGATACTCGACTACCTAACCGACCGAACCCTCATCTTGATCCTCGACAACTGCGAGCATCTCATCGACGGGGCAGCCGAATTCGTCACCGACCTCCTCACCCACACGCCCGATGTGCGGGTGATCGCCACCAGCCGGGAGCTGCTCGGAGTGAGCGGCGAGGTGGCCTACGGGCTCCGGTCGATGACCATGCCATCACAGGCCGACATCGTGCCCGCCGCCGAGCTTATGCGCCACGATGCCATCCGCCTCTTCCTGGAGCGTGCCCAGGCAGCCAAACCGGACTTCCATCTCAGCGCCCAAACCGCTCCGGCAGTGGCCGAGATCTGTCGCCGCCTCGACGGGATGCCACTGGCCCTGGAGCTGGCCGCCGCCCGCTTGCGCTCGTTCAGCCCCCAGCAGATCGCCGCCAATCTGGACCAGCGCTTCCGTCTCCTCACCGGGGGGAGTCGCACTGCCCTTCCCCGCCAGCAAACCCTGGCCGCCGCCATCGATTGGTCGTACCGCCTTTTGGAGGAGCCGGAGCGACGCCTGTTCGAGCGCCTGTCGGTGTTCCAGGGTGGCTTCACCCTCGAAGCTGTGAGCCAGGTGTGCACCGACGACGCCCTGGACGAGTTCCAGATCTGGGAACTGCTGCCCGTCCCTGGTGGACAAGTCGCTGGTGGCGGCCGACGTCGACGCCGAGGAAGCCCGCTATCGCTTGCTGGAGACCTTGCGCCAGTTCGCCCGAGACCTTCTCGACGAGGGCGGGAGGGCCGACGAGTTCCGTCGTCGCCACGCCCTCTTCTACCGGGATCTGGCAGTGGAGGCGGGAAGGCACATCAGGGGGCCCGACGAGGCTACGTTGGTGGGCCCGCATCGATACCGAGCTGGACAACCTGCGTCAGGCCATGACCTGGGGAGCGGAGTCGGATCAACCCGAGATGGCTCTGGAGACGGCGGCCGGGTTCTGGCGCTTCTGGTGGTTCAAAGCCCGCTGGAGCGAGGGCGCCACCTGGCTGGAGCGCACCTACGCCGCCGCCGGCCCCGACGCTCCCAAGTATCTCCGGGCAGCGGGACGGCTCGGGCTGGGCTCCCTCCTCGAGGGCACCGACCGTCACCTGGAGGCGATCGAGCATCTCCGAGGGACGATCGAGCTATACACCGAGCTGGAACAGGAAGGTGCGGACAATTCGATCCTGCTGAATAGCTACGCCGGCCTCGTTCATCAATCTGTCGGTGGCGGTCCAGCAGGCCGGGGGCGAGGAAGAGCGAGGTGGCCGATCTCAATCGGCGAGCACTCGAGGTGGCCAGGAGGATCGGGGACGAGGCAGGCGTAGCGGTGGCCCTGGGCAACCTGGCCGAATCAGCCGCCATCACGGGCGATGTTGCTGAAGCAAGGCAAAGGTTCGAGGAGGCGCTGGCTGCCTCCGCCGCCCTGGGCTCCCGGCAGAGGCTGATCGAACAGAACTTCCAGATCGGGCAATTCGAGTTGGCCGAGGGATCGCTGGATCTGGCCCGAGAAGCATTTGAAAGGGCGGTGCGACTGGCCGAAGAGGCCCGGCTTCCCTTCTACGTCCTGTTGGGTCGGATCCAGCTGGCCATGTGTGACCTGGAGGGCGGGGATCCAGATGCGCTGGAACGATTCGATCGAGCTCTGGCCGCAGCGCTCGACGATCCCGACCTGGCGACCCACCCCATCAACCGCCAGATGTTCATTTCCTTTCGAGCCGACATCGAGACCCGGGCCCGCAACTTCGACAAGGCCGCCATGCTCCTGGGTGCTTCTCTCTCCATAGAGGAGAAGGGATCGCCGCCGGACTGGGCACACCAGATGCGCCTGGACAGAGTCAACGAGATCGTTCGGGAAGGCCTGGATGCCGGCGAATGGGAAGAGGCGATCGAGGCAGGACGCAAACTCGACGACGCCGCCATCACCGCCATGATCCTGGGTAGGGGCTGAGGGCAACTCGAACCTCCGGAAGACGGCCTGTATTGGACATGACCAGCATGTCCCGGCTGTGATCAGCGCCGCCACGGCGACAATGGCCAGAACCCAGACCAAAGCTCCATTGCGGCGCTTGTCGATGCCGGAGTCAAACCCTCGGCTGCTGCTCCGGCTCGTCCGATCCTACTGACTGACATGTTCCGCTCCTTTCTACGGTGCTGGCGTCTTTGGTGTGCCAGCGCCAACAAGGTGGAACAGGGACCTTGCGAAGCGGTAGCAGCCCGGTGGCAAACCGGTTGCTAGGGCATCGAGTACGTTCCCGGGCGACGGTTACACCCGGGGCCGAGGAGACCAACCCCGGGGGCTGGCCCTCTACGGACCGAGCATGGGCCCGGCCGGTGGCTCCGGGCCGCAGCACTTCTTGTACTTGACACCAGAACCGCACCAGCAGGGCTGGTTACGGCCCGGTGGCCAGGGGATCGCCTCTCCGCGGCGGGCCAGCTCGGCGGCCAGGGACGCACGCGTCTCTCCATCCCCGGGATCGGCCCCCAGGTCGGAGGCCCGCTCCACGAGAGCCTCCACACTGAGGGGGGAGATGGCCATGGGCGTCGGGCGGATCAGCTCGGCCGTGGCCTTGATACGGCCCTCCATCTGGCGGGCATAGGCACGGTCCTCCACCGGGTGGTATTCGGCCAGGTCGGGCCAGCGGCTCAGCGCTTTCGCCCACTCCCCGGGCGGAAACCAGGCCATGGCCCAGGCACCCACTTCCGACATCTGGCCCCCTTCTTCCACGGAGGGAGGCGGAGTCTCGGGATCAAATCCGCAATGCGCGCATGGTCGGGGTGGCGGTGAGGGCTCGAAGGCCGGGAAGCTCCGGGGAGGCCTCTTCCAGCCGGCGATGAACGAGTTGACGCGGCCGACCAGCTCGGTGTCTGGCCGACACCCTGGGCGGAACGGGCGGCCTGGACGATATCCAGGAGTTGGTCGATCACCTGGTCCGGGTCGCCTGTCCGGAGGGCGGTTTCGATTCCCTCTCGAGCCCAGCGCTCAGAGGCGGGAGGGTCACCGGCCTCTGCATAGGTGAGAGCAGCGGAGTTGTACAGCCAGACGTCGTCGGGATTCTCGTCACGCAGAGCTACGAACGATTCCTCGCCCTGGGTGACCCGTCCAGCCAGTACGTGACACTCGGCGATGTCGGCCCGGGGGTCGGGTTCGGACCTGTACCCAGCAGCAATGGCCTCCTGTTTCGCCTCGATGGCCTCGTCGTAGCGATCCAGGCGCCGCAGGGCCTGGTGAAGGTCATCCCAGGTCGACGCCAGATCGACCTCGTGGGCCGCACAGGGATGGGCGACCAGTTGGTGCAGGGCGGCGACTTCCGCCTCGTGATCGCGCTGTTCGACCGCTCGATCCACCCGATCATAAAGCAGGCCAATCTGGCGACGCGCCTCGAGGTAGGTGATCTCAGGCAACCCGCCAGATCATACAAGCGTGAGGAACAGCCCCCATGTCGGCTCGGACCGTCTCGGGTCGGCCCGGGTTTCCTCCCCCCTACCTCCCGCCTCCGGCGGCAGGGACCTTCCCCCTTGCTCCGCAAGGGGGACAAAGGAGAGACGCCGGTCGGCGAAGGCTAGGGGCGAAGGGAGAGGCGCCGGTCGGCGAAGGCTAGGAACTCAAAGGGAAAGACGTCAGTCGGCGGGGGTTAGTCCGAGGCGGGTCGACCAGGTGGTGATGAAGGCCGATTTGAGGTCGGGGTCGAGCATCTGCTCGGCGACGTCTTCCATGTCGGCACGGGCCGTTTCGGTGTGGTGGCGGGCGGCCTCGACATCGCCCAGGGCCGTTGCGGCCCGGGCCGCGGCAGCGGAGATCTCGATGACCAGAATGCGGAGTCCACCCTCCCGGGCCAGATCGTGAGCGGAGGCCAGGTGCCCGGCGGCCTCTTCGGCCTCGCCGCCGACGAGGAGGGCCTCGCCCCGGGCGTGCTCCAGGTGGGCGTCGAACGCCCGCACCTCCTTCTCCAGGAGGAAGGTCTGGGCGTCATCGAGCAAACGATGCGCCGCGGCGGGCTCACCCAGTGCCGCTCTGACCCGGGCCTTACCGATCAGCAGCCGGGGCTTTTCCCAATACATGGACGCCGACGAGATGCTCAGGCCCTGGTCGAAATCGGCTTCGGCGGAGGCGAGATCACCCCGGGTGAGAGACGCTGCGCCCGCTTCCGCCCACACGCTGGAGGCCATGTACGCTCCCAGAGAACCGTTTACGCACTCGAGCGCGTTCGATCTCGATTCACTCATCGCCTCTTCCATACCGAGGGTGGCGAACACGTGTGCCTGAACCGCCATCGCCACCGCTACGAAGGCACGGTTGGGCCCGAACGACCCCATCTCTTGAACCGACCGCAGCCTGTCCAGCGCCTCCTCGATCCGGCCCAGCTCGAATTGATACCGGGCGATCAGGGCCCGGACCAGAGGCGTGAAGAACGAGGCGAATCGGCCCAGGGTCTTCTCGCTGTCGACCGCCAGATCCAGGGCCGCCTGCCGGTTGCCCCTCCGTAACTCGAGCTGGGACAGGACCGAGGCTCGAAGCAGGGCGACGGTGTGTTCGTCGCCCACTTCACGGGCTGTCATCCATGGCTTCCTGGGCCACCGGTATCGGCGCGATCGAAATCCATCAGCCAGACCCTGTTCGAGGCGAGGCGGGTCAGACCCTCGAGCCGGATGGAGCGCTCTCCCATTTCTTCCCCCTGACGGGCGAGATCGGCGTCGTGCACCACCGCCTCCCCGACATTTCCCCCCAGCCCGGCGATGGAGCAGGCGTTCATGTGGTATTCGGCCAGACCGAACTCATCGCCGACCTCGATCGCCAAATCCCGAGCTTGCTCCAGAAAGCGCTGGGCCCCGGCGAAGTCACCGGCTAGGGCGGCGGTGTTCATCGCCATGCGGTTGAGAGCCGTCACCTTGGCCGAGGGCCGGTCCGAGCTGTCGGCGTAGTCGAGCAGGCGCTGGTAGGTGGCCTCTGACAGGGAGAGGTCGGGGACCAGCGTGTAGGCCAGGCCCAGACCGTCATGAGCCTTGATCACCAGCTCAGGGTCTACGTCAGAGGGGATGTTGTCGAGGGCGGTGGTGAAGAAACGGATGGCATCCGATAGCGCCATCGCCCGGGAGGCTTGCTCGCCGGCCGCGACCAGGTAGGGGAATGCCTTGTCGGACCTGGTCTCCTTCCATGAAATGGCGAGCGATCTCCTGGACTGCATCCGGTGCGGCTTCGACCATGTGCTCTGCCAGCCGGACATGCAGCCGGCGCCGGTGGCGAAGGAGGATCGTCGAGTAGGCCGCCTCCTGCATCAGGGCGTGATGGAATCCCAGCACCCCCACCTCTTCCCTCCCTTCCACGAAGATCTCTCTTCGCAACAGGTCGACCAACGACCGGTTCAGGTCGGCATCTTCGCCCACCAACGCGGCCAGGGTGGAACGGTTGAACTCGGAGCCGATCACCGAGGCCATCTGCGCCACTAGCTTCGATTCGGGGCCGAGACGGTCGAGCCGGGCGGTCAGCAGCGAGCTGAGGCCGGTCGGGACGATCGCCTCGTCGAACCCGCCTCCGCCCTCACCGATCGCCCGCGCCATCTGCTCGATGAAGAGCGGATTGCCTTCCGAGCGGGTCAGGATCCGCTCCCGTAGCTCGGCGGAGACCGTGGAGCCCTCGACCAGCCTGTCGAACAGGGCCCGGGCCGCGTCGGGCCCGAGGTAGGAGAGATCGAGAGGGTGATACCGGTGGGGATGATCGCGCTCGGCCACCTCATGGACATGCCAGGACGGCTCATCGCGATAGGGGCGCATCGTGAAAAGCACCCCGGCCCGGGTGGTCTCGGTCAGCTGCATCAGCTCCTCGATCAGCCCCAGAGACTTGGGGTCGGCCCAATGAATGTCTTCCACCGCCACCACCAGAGGCCGGCGGGCCGCCTCCGCCTCCAGATATGAGAGGACGGCCCGCTGCACCCGGCCATCCAGCACCGGGGGCTGAAGGCCACCCAGGAACTCGCTCACCGAATCCGGGCAGGGTCAGGGAAGCGACGTGACCGAGATAGGCGGCGGCGTCGGGCAGGTCGGGCAACAGCTCCTCTGCGATCGGTTCCAGGGTCTGATAGGGATCATCGGCTCCGTCCAGGTCCCACCAGCGGATCAGGAGCTGGCGGATGCAGGAGTAGGGGATGGAGGTGTCGTAAGACTCGTTGAAGGCCGACATCCAGGCCACCTCGCCGTCTGCCTTCGGAGATCCCACCACGGTCACCCTGGGGATCGAGCCGCGGAAGGCGGCCAGCAAACACGACTTGCCCAGCCCGGCCTCGCCCATGATCGAAGCCACCCAGCCGGATCCCGCCTCCAGCCGGGAGTGCAGAGACTGCAGCTCCTCCAGCTCGGACGCCCGGCCGATCATCGCCCGCTCGATGGAGGTAGGGGTGGTCCTGCGGGAGAGGACCCGGAACGACCGGACGGGCTCGGACTTGCCTTTCACCTCCACCCCACCGATGCTCTCCCCCTCGAACTGGTCGGATACCAGGCGCCATGTGTCTGCCGTCACCTGCACCGTGCCCGGATGGGCGGTCTGTTCCATGCGGGCCGCCACGTTGACGGCGTCACCCAGAGCCGTGTACTCCACCCGCAGGTCGGAGCCCACCTCCCCCACCACCACCAGCCCGGTGTTGATCCCCACCCGCACGTCGATGTCGATGCCCCAGCGCCCGCTGATCTCGGTCTTGTAGCCACCGATGGCGTCGGCGATCTCCAGACCGGCCCTGACCGCCCGCACCGGATCGTCCTCGTGGGCGATGGGCGCCCCGAAGAAGGCGAGAACCGCATCCCCCATCAGCCGGGCCAGAGTCCCCTCGTAGCGGTAGACGGGGGCGATCATGTGCTCGAAAGCGCCGTTGATGATGTCGCTCCAGTCTTCGGGGTCGAGCCCCTCGGCGGCGGCCGTGGACCCCTTGATGTCGGCAAAGAGCATGGTGACGGTGCGCCGCTCCCCCCGCATCGGGTTGGTGCGGCGCACCTCCTCGATCTTCTCCCGCATCTCGGGTGGTACGTATCGGGTAGCGGCCAGGCCGGCAACGTCCTTGTCGGCGGAGGCGGTGGCATCGTCGGTGAACGAATGGCCGCAGTTGCTGCAGAAGTTGGCGTCGGGTGGTGACTGGTGCGAGCAGACCGGGCAGATGATGGGGAGGGCGTGGCCGCACTGGGCGCAGTATTTCGCACCGGCGGGGTTCTCATGTCCGCAGTTAGGACAGGTCACAATGCCTTGTTGGGTCGAACACACCGAGATTAACAGCGGCCCTCAATACGGGGCTCGAAACAGGCATACTCCCGACCCCCCTCGGGGGTGACCCCTCCACCCGCTCCTCCCGAGACGCCTCCACCCCCTGACTAGGGCAGATGGCACCACGGGAGGAGGGAGTGATGACGCCGTCGACAGGACCGGCGGTTCCCGCAACGATCGGGTTGTCAGATCGCGCCGACAAGTCGAATGGAGGTAATCGTGAAACGACTCAACGCGTTGATGACCGCGGCGATAGTAGCTGTGGCGATGCTGGCCCTACCCACGGCCCCGGCTCTGGCCTACGGAGGCGGCGCCGACCACGAGATGTGGCAGCTCGGGCTCTCGTTCAACTGCAACAACCCCTCGCTCTGCACCGAGCTCGGAGAGGTGGGCGGGTTTTGGGGGTGGGCCGAATTCGACCGATCCGCCGACGGCCAGGAGACGTGGGGCGACGCCGAACTCGCCGAGTGTGACCACACGATCGGAGGCGGCGGTCCGGGCACCGCAGGCGCGTTCCATGAACGAATCGAGGTGACAAGCTGGACGATCGAAGGAGGCTCCGCAGGACCGGAGACGTTCTTCGTCACCGGAACGGAAACCGACTTCGGCCCCCACGGGACCAAGGTGACCTATGGGATCTCCCACGTGGACACCGGCATCCCGGCACAACCGGGCCACTACACCACGACCGAATTGCTCGGCTTCTCGGCGCCGGGTATCGCAGTGCAGGTCCAGGTCGCCTACCGACCGGCCAAATAGCAGCCGATCCTCGGAGAGATCAGGGCGGGCGCCGGGAGAGGCCGGGGACTCCTGGCGCCCCCACGAGTCTCATCGGGATCGGTGCCGGTGAGAACGGCGGGCGATAGCCTTCGGTCATGGCCAACTGGGAAGACGTTCGCCGGACCGCCCTCGCCCTGCCGAAAGTGGAAGAACGACTCTCACGCGGGCTGATGCAATGGCGGGTCAAGGACCGGCTCGTCGTGTGGGAGCGCCCTTTGCGCGATCCCGACCTGGAGGCGCTGGGGGAGGAGCCTTCCGATGATCCGATCCTCGGAGCCAGGGTGGCCGACGAAGTGGCGAAGCGGGCCCTGATCGGCTCCGACCCAATGGTCTATTTCACCACCCCCCACTTCGACGGCTACCCCGCCATCCTGGTCCGTCTCGATCGCATCGACACCGACCAGCTGGAGGAGCTGATCGTCGAGGCCTGGCTGGACCGGGCACCCAGGAAGCTGGCCCGGGAGTTCCTGGACTCGTTGGGGAAGCCGCCCACTGACGGGTTCCCCAGGAAGTGGAGTGGGCGAGCACCGGCTGAGCCGGTCGACTAAGTTCATCCCGGGCGCGTCGGGTCTGGCGAGCCTCGAGCCAATGGAGGAGAGACGATGAGAGCCCGCACCCGACTGCTGACGTCGCTGACCGGATCGGTCCTGATCCTGGCCGCCTGCGGATCGGGGGCCGGCGAGGAGACGAGCCCCGCCGTTGCCGCCAGCCCCTCCTCCACCACCACCCTGGCCCAAACCAACGACACGCAATCCGCAACTTCCACCGAGGCGGAACCGGCCACGACCTCCGCGCCGGCGGCCAACCAGGATCTCTCCTCAGTGGATTGGGCCACCGTCGATCTGACCACGATCGACTGGGCCAACATCGACATGAGCCAGGTGGATTGGTCGGCCATATCCGACAACCCCACAGCCACCAACCTCGATAAGGCAACGATCGACCTGATCCAGTCCAGCCTGGATCCGGGCAATGCCACGCTCACCGTGGGCGACGAGACCTTCGAATTCGACAACTTCCTGTGCGCCTTCGGCCACGACGCCACCGAGAGCGACGTCTACGCCTTCAGCTCCAACTCGTTCGGCGAATATCAGGGCACCCGGGTGCAGATGCAGGCCAACATCCGTGATGAGGCCGGTCAGGGCCGCTTCGAGGGCCCCGACCTGACCCATGAGGTGTTCGTCCAGGACGTCGAGGACTTCGAGAACCCCGCCGTGGATATCGAGATGTTCGCCCCCGAAGGGATCACTATCGACGGCGACACCGTCACCGCCGAAGGCACCTTCGAGAACAAGCTCACCTCCGAACAGCTCTCCGGCTCGCTCCAGGCCACCTGCGGGGACCAGAGCAGGCGATGACCCCGGCGGACTCAGCCGATCCGTCCGTAGGCGGAATCGGCTGCCAGGGAAACCACGAGCCGTCGCTGGTCGATCATGGCCTGGTTGAACTCGTCCCAATCGGGATGGGGCCCGCGAATCGCCTCGTAGGTCCTGCGCAACAAGGCGGCAGTGTCGTCGTCGGGATCAGTCGTGATCAGGGATAGAGCCGCCCTCCCCTCGATCACCACCCATGAGCCGAAGTCGTCGGAGGTGACGTGGAGGCCGGCCCGGTCGTCACGCCGCAGGTTGGCGATCTTGACCTGGTGGGCCCGCGTGGAGATATGGACGGCCCCATCCCAGATGGCGTAGCCGATGTTGGAGGCATGAGGCCGACCGTCCTGGTTGATGGTGAGAATGACCCCCAGATGGCGGTCGGCGGCGAAATCGAGGGCGGGCTGAAGCTGCATCTGAGTCTCCTGGTTGGGCTGGACCCAAAGTAGCGGTGCCCGGTCCGGCGCCAGTCAGCCCTCGACCCCCGCCCGATTGCAGACTCGATTGTGACCTTCTCCCCTGGCGAGCCGAGGAGGTTCCGATGATGCTGACCGGGGCCGACGAGACGAAGACCATTGACCTCGAAGACGAAGACCAACTGGCGAGACAGCATGATCGGCCTCGGACTCGTGATCGGAGCAGGCGTCGGTGGCGCACTGGGTGTGATCATCGGCGGTGGAGGCGGACTGGCCATCGGGGGGGCGGTGGGAACCGCAGGAGGAATCGTGATAGGCGCGATCACCAGGGCCCTGTACCTGCAGCGAAACCGAGACCGAACTCAGCCTGCGGACAGGCGGTAGCCGACGCCTCGAACAGTCTCGATCAGTCCTGCGTTCGACCCCAGCTTCTTGCGCAGCGTATAGATGACGCCGTCCACCACGCTGGCCGACAGGGTGTCCTCATCGCCCCAAATCCAGGTCAGGAGCTCCTCTCGAGAGACCGTTGCGCCGATGTGACGGTGGAGATAGTCCATCACCTCGAATTCGCGCGGGGTCAGGTCGACCCGGTCGCGGCCGACCAGAACCTGGTGCTGGATCACGTCGAGCAGGGCATCCACCTCCACACCCAGCTCGTCACCAACCATCCTGGCCAGCCACCCATCGACCGAGGCGGGACCGAAATCCACATACATGCCCTGATAGGCAGTGCCACCGATCTCCACCTGCCCGTCGGGGATCAGTTCTCCCAACATCCGAGCCAGGATCTGGTTGAGGGCATCGGGATGGTCGACGGTGAGGTAGAGGCGGCGCAGTTGGGGGCGTAGCTCCACGAGTAGGCGCTGGAGGTCGTGCCACAGGGCGGCCTGGATGTGACCCGGAAGGTCACCCGAGTCCTGGCTCAGCCAGCGCCGGAACAGGAGAACTTCCTGGCCGTGCGGCACCGGATGGTCGCGCAGGTGGGCCGACCAGGCGGCGACCACCGGGTCGTAGCTGAACTGGTCGAGATCGAGATCGGAGCCGGGAATGATGATCGAAAAGCCCTCCACTTCGCCTCCCCAGCCCCGGGCCACCCGGAAGGCCCCGGGTAGGCGAAACCGCCACGAACGGAGCAGCTCAGCGCTATCCGGGGGCTCGTGACGGTCGAGGATCTCGTCGATGGCCGTGCCATCGAGTGGGGTGGCAGGTTCGATGGCGAATTGGTGGGATCCGACGGGGAAGTAGGCGTTCCGCACGGTGGGGTCGTCCAGAAGATGGATCATGTCGGAGGTGTTGCTCCACGGCGTGGTGCCGCCTCCGTAATCCGCTCTCGACCGGAGGTGATCCCAGGCCCGCCGACGCAGATAGAGGGCCGTTGAGGGCTTGGTCTCGTTCAGCCGGTCCTTGATCGGCGGCCGGAGCGGGTCCGGCAGCGACGGGCTGGCTCCGATGGAGTCCATGAAAGGAAACCCGGCCAGAGTCCGCACCGCCTCGGTTGGATCGATACCCGGGAGCATTGCCGCCAGCAACGGAGGGGTGACCCGCCTGACCAACGCCGTGGCTTCGAGCAGTCTCAGAGTCACGGGGTCGAGCCCGTCCAGGTAGGCGCGGGTCAGATCTCCCAGCAGCTGGCTCGTCGTGGCATCACGAGACGGTCGATCGGGTTCGGCGGGAAGAGCCATCGACCCCATCACCAGAGCAAGGGGATGGCCACCGACCAGGCGGGTGACGAGGTCGGCTCGCTCGTCAGGGTGGCCCATCTCGTTCACCAGGCTCCGCCCGTCCTGGGGAGCCAGAGGCCCCAGATGCATCGCCTCGAACGTTCCCGAAGCCAGCCGTCTCCACAGTGGATGAGGCTCCTCACGTCCCGACAGGAGAAGAGATACCCGGTCGGGAAGGTTTGGGGCCTGTGTGTGACGGAGCCAGGTGTCGAGCAGGCGGACCGAATCGTATTGATCCAGACACAGCACAGTTCGCTCGGAGATCGACCAGGTGGCGTTCTCGCTGCCCCGGGTGAGGTCGACGGCTAGGGAGACCGAGGGGTGATCGGCCAGAGCAGCCAGGAACCCGTGCTCGGTCGGCTCCACCTGGCGACAATCGAGGACGACGATGTTGGCCTCTCCCCCGTGGTCGCGGGCGAATCGTTGCACGAGGCTCGATTTACCCGATCCCGGCGGGCCGTGGATGAACAGGACCCGGGGAGCACCGTCGCCCATGAGCCTGGCCAACGTGTCTAGCTCCCGGTCCCGACCCACGAATATGTCGTTGCGTAGGGTGACTCGCGCCGTAGTCGCGGCGTGACCTCCTGCCAGCACTCCGGACCCTACCAACGGTGGCGGTCATACAGGGCGAAGTTTGGGCCGTGAGCGTCGCCGGGCGACGCCTGGAACCCAGGGTTGGGCGGCCGCCCGGCCCCCGGTCAACTTGGGGCCGTGAGCGTCGCTGGGCGACGCCTGGAACCCTGGGTTCGGTGGCGGGCCGCCCCGGTGGCCGCCCGGTCAGCGGCCCGCCAGGGAGTTCTCCATCGAGCCGGCGGAGCGAGCCACCAGGGCCGGCAAGCGCTTCAGGCCCACACCGTCGAGGGGGGTGCTGGCCGACAGGTGCCCGTCGGGGCGGACTACCCAGCCCCGGGGACCGGAGGGCGCATAGACGTCGTCCAGAGACGGATCGGCGATGACCTCCGTGCCATGGGGCCAGGCCAGGGCCCTCGCCGCATCGACCGTGTCCGGCTCGGCGCCCGCCACCAGCACCACGAACCCCCGCCCGAAGCGCTCCTTGAGCCGCGCGTCGTCGCTCAATGTCAGGTCGGGAGCGACCGCCCCGTGACGGGGCAGGGCGGGATCATCCGGTCCCGGCTCGACCACCCCCGACGGTCCGTACACGAAGGGCTGGGCCAGATGCCCCGAATTGACCCGGCGCCGCATGAACCCGAACCGCTGGCTGGCCCGGAGGGTGAGGTTGCGCACCAACCGGCGCCAGGGCCCGTGCGGCACCATGAAGCGCATGGTGGCATCGGTCACCGCCAGGTTCTCCTCGGCGGCGGCATGACGCTCATCGTGATAGGTGTCCAGCAGCCCATCCGGTGCCTCTCCCCGCAGCACCAGGGCCAGCTTCCAGGCCAGGTTCTCGGCGTCGGGAGCACCCGAGTTGAGACCCCGGGCCCCGAACGGGCTGTACAGATGGGCGGCGTCGCCCACCAGGAACACCCTTCCCGCCCGGAACCGGTCGGCGATGCGCTGGTGGAAGCGGTACACGCTCATCCACACGATCTCGTAGTCGGTGTCCTGGCCGATGACGTCACGGATCCGCCGATCCAGTCCCCCGCCGGCCCGCTCCGCCTCGATGTCGGTCTCGGGCGGGATCTGCCAGTCGATCCGCCACACGTCGTCGGGCTGGGGATGGATCAGCACCTGGCGGCCGGGATTCCAGGGGGGGTCGAAGAAGAAGCGGCGCTCGCTGGGAAAGTCGAGCTCGGCCCGGATGTCACAGATGAGGAAGTGGTCGTCGAAGCTGTGGCCGGGAAAGTCGATCCCCACCAGGTTGCGCACCGTAGATCCGGCCCCGTCGGTGCCCGCCACGTAACGGGCCCGCAGCCTGGTCGGTCCCTGCTCCGTCTCCAGGTCCAGGACCACGCCTTCGCCGGTGTCGGCCAGCCCGGTCAGCCGGTGCCCCCAGCGCAGATCGACTCCCAACCCGGGGAGCCGCCCCAGCAACAGCTCCTCGACCTCGGTCTGGCTGATGTTGACGAAGGGGGGAAAGTGCTCGGCGGTGGCTCCGGGGAGGAGGACGTTGAACAGCTCCCGGGTCCCGTAGTAGGTGCGGCCGGTGTGCCACTGGACCCCGCGCTCGGCCACCTGCTCCCCCACCCCGATCCGGGCCCAGATCTCCAGGGTCTCCCGCTGCATGCACAGCGCCTTGGATCCTTCCCCGGTGTGTTGGGGAGTCTGGTCGAGGAGGATCACTCCCACCCCGTGCTGGGCGAGACGGGCGGCCAGGGTCTGGCCCACCGGGCCGGCCCCCACGACTGCCACGTCGGTGTCGAAGCGGGCCGGTCGGGACGCGGTCATGTCACCGGTGGTCAGTCGGCCAGGGCGTCCCACACCCGGCGATCACGCTCCGCCGTCCAGATGCGAGGGTGGTCGATCCCGTCCAGCTCGTCCCAGGTGCGCTGGATGTTGAAGGGCATGGTGTGATCGAAGATCGGATAGCCGGCGTAGCGGGGCGCCAGCTTCTCGTACACCAGCTCGTAGGCCTCCTTCAGGGTGCCTCCCCGGTCGCGAACCGAGGCAGTCCCCTCCAGTGTGGTGCGGAGGAAGGCGCGGGTGTCCTCGATGGCCTGATTCACGGCCTCGCCCCGGACCACGTCGCCGCGCCCGCCCACCAGCGCCTCCGCTCCCAGGGCCTTGACGTTGTCGAGGGTGGTGGTGGACCAGTCGGCGACGTGGGAGTCACCCATGTAGGGGGCAGCCTGGGCCTCGACCAGGTCCCCGGCGAAAAGGACCCCGTCATCGGGCAACCAGACCACCAGATCGCCGGAGGTATGGCCCCGGCCCAGGAAGCGAAGCTGGGCCCGGCGATCGCCCACGGTCAGGTCCATCTCGGTCTCGAAGGTGTCGGTGGGATGGGTGAGGCCGGGAATGGTCTCGGCCCCCTGGAACAGGCGGGGCATCCGGCCCTGCTCGCTCTCCCAGTCCTCCTGGCCCCGCTCCTCCAGCAGGTCGGCGGTCATCCGGGTGGTGATGATCCGATTGGCTCCGAATGCCGCCGCCCCCAGTACCCGAACCGCGTGATAGTGGGTGAGGACCAGGTCGTCGAAGGGGGCATCGGACAGGGTGCGGACCACGTCGATCCAGCGCCGGGCCATGAAGGGTGTGGCGCGGGCCTCGATGGCCAGGATCCCCTCGGGGCCGATGACACAGCCCACGTTGGGGTCACCCTGGGCGGTGAAGGCGTAGACACCGGGGGCCAGGTTCTCGAGCGTGGCCTCTTTCTCGGCCAGATCGGCAGAGGAGGCGAAGGGTTTGGGTGACATGGACCGATGGTAGGCCAACGGCCCGGTGTGGGTCGGGTGCCCGGCATACCGCCCCCTGTCGTCCCCTGCGGCACGTCGGGCACCCGTCGATCAAGCTACCGCATCGGTGAGACAATCCTTCCGGCGATCAGCCTCCACTGGCCTGCAGGTCGGCCGATTCGGCAAACCCGCCCACGAGTCGGGCCTGAGACGTGCCCTTCCGGTAGCTTCGGTGGTGTGCTGAGCCCCACCGGTACCGTCTCGTTCCTGTTCACAGACATTGAGGGGTCAACCCGACTCTGGGAACGGTCCCCGGTCGAAATGGACCGGGCTCTCCGTGAGCACGACTCGATCATCCGGCGGGTTTCTGCCGCTCACGGCGGCCGGGTCTTCTCGACTGCCGGCGACTCCTTCGCCGTGGCCTTCTCCCGCTCCTCGGCGGCGGTGGCTGCCGCGGTGACAGCCCAGGTCGAACAGTCTCACACCCCCGGCTTACCGCTCCGGGTGCGGATGGCGGTGCACGCCGGCGAGTCGGTAGAGCGAGACGGCGACTACCTCGGCCCGACCCTCAATCGTGCTGCCCGCATCCTCGGCAGGGCGCACGGAGGCCAGATCCTCGTCTCCGGCACCGCCGCGTCGTTGTGTACCAGCCTCCCCTCCGACACCGAGCTGCGCGATCTCGGTTTCCACCCTCTGCGTGATCTGGACGAGCCCGAGCATCTCTTCCAGGCCGTCCATCCCGACCTGGCCGATTCCTTTCCGCCCCTGCGCACCGAGGCACGCCGCACCAACCTCCCCCATGAACATACGTCCTTCGTCGGACGACAGCAGGAGCTGGCCGAGTTGGACAAACTGGTAGCCGGGGCCCGTCTAGTGACGGTGACCGGCATGGGCGGGGTCGGCAAGAGCCGCCTCGTCGCCAGGTTGGCGACGGACATCCTGGATCGATTTCCCGACGGCGTCTGGCATGTGCAGCTGGCACCGCTGGTCGAGGGCCAACTCGTGGCCAACCAGGTGGCCTCCTCGCTGGGAGTGGGCTCTGGCGAACGGCACGGCCTCGACCCCCTGGACGAGATAGCCGAGCGACTCCGGGACCGGACCACCCTGGTGATCCTCGACGACTGTGAGCGGGTAATAAGAGATACAGCCGCCGTCGCCAGGACCATCCTGGCTGCCTCCCGCCAGACCAGGGTCCTGTCCACCTCACGCGAGTCGATGGGTATGGCCGGTGAGGTGATATACCGGCTCAGCCCCCTCCCAGTTCCCCTCGAGCGGCTCGACCCGGCCACCATGTGGAGGCTCGACTCCGTTCGCCTTTTTCTCGAGCGGGCGGAGGCGGCTCAGCCCGGGTTTCGCCTCACGAGCGAGACCGCCGACGGGGTCGCCCGGATATGTCGCGGGCTCGAAGGTCTGCCGCTGGCGCTGGAGTTGGCCGCCGCCCGGCTGAGAATGGTGAACCTCGAGGAACTGTCTTCCCGCATCGACGATGAGGCGGGGCTGCTGGAGCCGGGAAGGGGCTCGAAGACCCGCCAGCGGACCCTGCTCGGGGTCCTGGACGGTAGCCACGAGATGCTGACCGGCCTCGAGCAGAAGGTGTTTCGTCGAATCGGGCTCTTCATGGGCGGATTCCGGGTCGATTTGGCTGTCGAAGTCTGCCAGGTCGGGCCCGAGAGCCAGCTCAGGGACATCCTGTTCGATCTCGTCGACCGGTCCTTGCTGGCCGTGGATCCCGACACCAACCGCTTTCACATGCTCGAATTCGTGCGCCTCTACGCCGAGCGGCGTCTCCGGGAGGCCGAATCGATCGACGCTGTGGAGGGTCTCTTCGCCCACCGAATTGCGAGCTGGCTGCGGGAGGCCCAGTCATCCGACGGGGGTGACCAGCAGTGGCTCGCCGCCATCGAGGCGGAACAGGAGAACATCCGGCGGGCCCTGAACTGGCTGATCGGCCGGGGTCTGACCGAAACGGCGATGGAGACATGCGCCGACATGTGGAGATACTGGCATCTGCGGGGCCAGCCTTCTGAAGGCCGTTCATGGTGCGAGCGGGCATTGGCGCCGGCGGACGAGGTGGAGGCACCGTTGACCCATCGGGTGCTGCTGGCGTTGGGAGACCTGGCCGCCCTGCAGGGTGACCTCGACGCCGGCATCTTCCACCTCGAAGCCGCTCTGGAGGTGGCACATGGTCTCGACGACGATGAGGCAGTGGCGGGGACCCTGTCCACCCTCGCCGGCCTGGAACACAAACGGGGGAACCCGGATCGGGCCACCGAGCTGTTCGAGAAGTCCCTCGAGATATCGAAGCGAACCGGCGACTCAGCCCAGCGGATCCACGTCCTCGCCAGCCTGGCCCTCCTCACCGAGGACACCGGGGCGACGACTCGGGCCGATGCTCTGGGCGACGAGGCGCTTCGGGTGGCCCGCTCCTTCGGAGATCCCTACGCCCTGGCCGACGCCCTGTTGACCGCGGGCGAACTCGCCGTGAACAGAAGGGACGTCGACCGGGCCGGATCGGTCTTATCTGAAGCACTCGAGATGGCCGAGCGGACCGGGCTGGAAGAGGTGCGAGGTTGGGCGCTCACCTATCTCGGTCAGGTTTCACGCCTGTCCGCCGACCTCGATGGGGCCCTCGATCTTCAGCGTCGTGGGTGGGCCATCTTCCATGAGATCGACGCTACCGCCGGGAGAGTCTGGACCCTCCGCCAGATGGCACTGACCGAGATGGATCTGGATCGGTTCGACGAGGCGGCCGCCCACCTTCGAACGGCTCTCGACCTCGCCCACGAGAGCGTCAAAGCCGATGTCCCTCTCATCCTCGAGGCGGTCGTGCGGCTTCAAATCGAACGGGGAGCGCTCGAGGTCGCCGCCAGGGCCGCCGGCGCCGTGGTTCGCTGGCGGCGGGATCTCGGCCTGCGTTCCCCGCCAACATCCAACGATCCCCTGGAGGGAGAGATCGACCAGGTGAGGGACCACCTGGGAGATCTTTGGATCGTGCTCACCGAGGAGGGAGCCACCCTCGAACTGTCCGACCTGGCGGCCCTGATCTGACCGCGCCCGCGGTTCGGAGCGTACCTCTCTCAGGCAACGGGCTCGTGCTTGTGGATCCCCATCTCGACCTCCTCGGTCTGCTCATCCACCAGGAGGCTCGTGAACCCGATGCGGGGGTTCAGGCCCCGGTGATGGTTGAACACGACGGTCCGTACCGTCCACCCTTCTCCGATCCCGTGATCCCCGGGCCAGTCGCCCTCATAGGGCTCCATATCCATCTCCCGGCGGCCGGCGTCGAGGAGGTCTCGTCCTTCGTCGCTCAGCGCCACAAGCGGGTGCATGATCAGCTTCTGGAAGTAACCCGAGGGGGTGTCGAACTCGCCCCAGTAGAGGGCGAAGCCGCGGCCCATATCGTCGCGGTCGTTTGCTGCCGTGGACTCTTCCAGGTCCACCCTGTGCCAGCCGTTCGACGCCGGCGGCAGTGTCTCGTAGTCGGCCATGGGGCTCCTTCTTCGGCTACATCACTGAACCTACACGAGCATCTCCAATGACAGCGGCGGGTTTTCAGCCTCCGGCGGGAGCCAGGTCGGCCACGACGGCGAAATGGTCCGAAGCCTGCGACTCGACCACCCGCACCTGGGTGGCCTCCAGGTCGGGAGTGTGGAAGATGTAATCGATCCGGTAGCGGGGGTCGGCGGCGTTGGAGGTGTGACCGGGCCCCGAGCCGGCCTCGGCCCAGGAGTCGACCCAGCCGGCGTCGAGCACCTCCTGGATCTGCTGCCAGTCCGGGCGGGCGTTCATGTCCCCCACCAGAACGGCCGGCTTGCGTCCCGCCCACTGATCCAGCACTACCCCGAGCTGGGCGTGATGGACCGGATACAGATCGCCCTCGGGGTCTGTCTCGGCCACGTCGGGGTCGTTGATCTGCTGGAGGTGAGTGGTGATGAACAGGAAGCGACCGGCCGGGGTATCTACCGGCGCGGCCAGATAGCCGCGCCGGTAGAGGGTGCCCTCGAGAGGGAGCAGGTGCCTCTCCACCTCCCCCAGCGGGTAGCGACTCAGGATGGCGTTGCCCCACACCGGGTCGGTGGTGCCGATGAACTCGACGTGCTCCCATCCCAGCCGGTCGCCCAGCAGGGCCAGCAGATCCGTGCCGGCGTTGAGGAGCCCTCCCCGGGCCACCTCCTGCAGACCCACCACGGTGGCACCCGAGTCGAGGATCTCCTGGGCGATGGCCCCGGGGTCCATCTCCCCGCTGGTGGCGAAGGCCTGATGGAGGTTGTAGTCGAGGATCCGGGTCGGCCCCGAGGTGGGTGCCGCAGGCAGCGTTCCTCCCCCCAGCAGTCCCACCGCCGGAAGCACCAGGGCCACCGCGGCCAGGGCCGGGATACCGGCTCGTACCCCATCCTGGGAGGGGACCCGGCGGATGGCCCCGATCAGGCCGAACAGGACCACCAGAGCTGCCCCGGCGTAACGGACGTAGTCCTGGGTGAACCCGAGATGGAGGTCCAGCGGCAGGTAATAGGCCAGGCCCAGGATCAACAGAAGGACCATCCCGCTGATCAGATAGGTCGCGGCCGGACCGATGGAGACGTCATCGTGGTCTGGGACCATCGCCGCCCACAGCGGGCCGGCAGCCGGGACGGCGAATAGGGCGAGGACGCTGAATGTGAAGGCGTCGCCCGCCGCCGCCACCATCGTCCCACCGACGATCAGGGCGCAGATCGCCATACCACTTTGGGAGCGGCCCAGACGGATCGCCAGCCAGAGGGCGATGATGTCCAGGGCAACGATTCGCAGGGAGGTGAAGGGTGCTCCGCTTTGAGAGACCTGGGCGGTCCATCCCGAGGACTGGAGGACCAGATATTGGATGAACAGATACGGACCGATACCCAACAGGGTGATGGCCCGTCCCCAGGAGGGGCCCACCCGGTGAGCAGTTTCGACCGTGGCGACGAGGTAGAGGATCACGGCGGAAATGGCCACGGTGGCGGCCAGGGGCCCGATTCCTCCCTGATAGGCCAGGTCGAGGCTGGAGCCGAGACCCTTGATGGCGGTATCGATGGTGATCCCCAACAGCACCCCTCCCACCAGGGCCATCCGCCCCAGGCCGGCGACCAGGGCCAGGGTCCCCACGAAGGCGGCCACCGCCACCGCCGAGGACCAGTGGTCCACCGCCGCGTCTACCACGATCTGGTTGACGATGCGCGCCGCCACCAGCACCACAGACCCTGCCCACAACGAGGCCCGCAGGGTCAGGAAGCGGGAGAAGATGGGCAGTAGCGCCCCGACCAGGAACGGGGCCAGGGCCAGGGGGATCAGATTGAGGGTGGGGGTGGCGAGCGTGTCACGCTGGTACCAGCCCAGCGAGGCGAACTGGAAGCGCACCATCTCCATTCCCTGCAGGAACAGGAGGGCGGCCAGGAGGGTGGGTATACCACGCGAGGATCTGATCCGGTCCATGGCCCCCCAGCCTATGGACTCCGGCCCGAGCCTGCCGGGCCGAAGGGGCCGCTTATGCTGGCATTCTTTGGACGGTAGTGAACGGCCCCACCGTTCTCTGGACGGTGGGGAACGCATAGCGATAGTCACCGTCTAAAGAAGGTGGGGACCGTTCCTCAGCGTCTAAAGAAGCGCCGGATCACGCCTCCTCCTCTCCCGACGAGATAGTGTCGAGCCTCAGGTTTCTCGGTCGTTGAAGTGATCCAGGCAGAACTGCTGCACCGAGGACGCATCGAGTGGCGGGGAGTCGACGAACTGGAAGTAGTAGCCCAGGGAGTCCTGATAGTCGGCACTGAAGTAACCGCAATAGACACTGTCGTCCTTGTTCTTCTGTAGCTTGACGGTGGCTTCTATCTCACCGACCTGCCCATTGGGGAAGGTCACATCGTTGAAGCTGAACTTCTGCGTGGAGGCGACGCCGGGTAAGGCCAGAGCCCCGATCAGCAGAGCGGTCGCAGTGACAATTGTGACAAGACGTCTCACGTTGTTTCTCTCCTTCCTTCGAGCGTCTTATCCGGGCATACGTAGGACAACCCCGACGCGGTTCTCGTTCGCCGCCAAGCCGCCCGAATCCTCGCGAACCGAACGCCCCTACGCGACGTATTCCTCCGTGTCGGAGGAAAGGACGGAGATGAACAAACGAAACAAGAGGCTGACGGGATGGACGGTGGTGGCTGCCCTGATCATGGTGGCGCTTCCCCTGTTGGGAGCCGAGCTCCCCCCGGGTGGGACATTCACCGACGACGACCTCAACGTACACGAGGGCTACATCGAAGCGATCGCCGCAGCAGGGATCACCAGGGGATGCAACCCCCCCGCCAACGATCACTACTGCCCATCGAGCCCCGTCACCCGTGGTCAGATGGCGGCCTTCCTGGTCAGGGCCCTCGACCTGCCGGCGGCCGGTAACAGCCCCTTCACGGACGACGACGCCAGCATCTTCGAAGATGACATCACACGCCTGGCCGCGGCCGGGATCACCCGGGGATGCAACCCCCCCGCCAACGACCGCTTCTGCCCCGACGACTCGATAACCCGTGGTCAGATGGCGGCCTTCCTGGTCCGTGCCTTCGATTACACCGACCCGGGACAGGGAAACCTGTTCATCGACGACGACGGTAACGAGTTCGAGGGGGACATCGACCGCCTGGCGACGGCCGGTGTCACCAAAGGCTGCAACCCGCCTGCCAACGATCGCTACTGCCCCGATCAGCCGGTCAGCCGGGACCAGATGGCGTCGTTCCTGGGAAGGGCGTTGGAACTGACACCGACCGTCCCCCCGCCTCGGCCCACCACCTCGACGACGACCTCGTCGACCACCTCGTCGACCACCTCGTCGACGACCTCATCGAGTTCCTCATCGAGCACGACCTCCAGTTCCACAACTTCGTCGACCGTTCCCGAGGACTCGGTGCGCTTTGAGATGGGGAGCTCCTCCTTCATTCCGACCTCCTACACGGTGACCGGGCCGGTGACCGTACGATGGCGCAACGACTCGGGGGTGCTCCACAACGTCACTTCCGACTCGGGGCCCTGGCCGTCTTCGATGAACGTGGACATCCCCAGCGGCGCCAATGAGGTCGAGGTGACCCTCACCACCCCCGGCGTGTACACCTTCTTCTGTCGGTTCCACCAGGCACTGGGAATGACCGGGACGGTGACCGTCACGGGGTGACGTCCTCCCTCAGGGTGTGAGATGGACCGGGTACTCGCGAATGTCGATGCGGCTGCCGTCCTTGGCGGAATCGACCCACACGATCAGGGCACCCGCCTGGGGACTGTCGACCTGGTAATCGATGGTGAAGTCGAACGGCGCCCAGGTGTTGCCTTCCGTGGTCATGGCGGTCCCCTGGGCGATGATCATCCCGTCGGCGTCGGTGAGGGCGTACTGGAACACCGCCTCGAACACGGCCCCCTCCCCCAGCACCCGCATCGGGTTGTCGGCGCTGCCGCCGTAGGCGGGCTGGTCGACCGAGACGATGGCCTCGAAGTCCCGGTAGTCGTCGCGGCTCACCGGGCGGCTGACCAGGTCACCCTGTGAGGTCTGGACCGAGACCGGCTCACCGTCCTGAAGGAACTGGACGTCGTCGACGGTGGGGAACTGGGTGAGGGTGAAGACGACCTGGGCCACCCGCACCGCCGCCGCAGCCACCTGGTCGGAAGCGCCGAAGGCGGCGTTGAGGTCGATCGTGGCGGTC
Organism: uncultured Acidimicrobiia bacterium; assembly: GCA_963744905.1. Classification (GTDB taxonomy): domain Bacteria; phylum Actinomycetota; class Acidimicrobiia; order Spongiisociales; family ZC4RG35; genus DATFFO01. The sequence goes on from CAVUUV010000003.1 coordinate 112,571, forward strand.
CCGCTGGAGATGCCGATATCGTTGAGCCGGGAGCCTTCGGGGACCTGGCTGGAGATGGCGGGGACCGAAACCTGCTCGCCTTCGCTGGGACCGGCCAGGAGTTGCTCGATGGCGGCCCGCGCCACCCCCACTGTGTAGGGGACGGTTCGGTTGAGGGGGACGAGGAACGGGCCGGGACGCTGGTCGTGACCCGCCTCGTCGATGAGGAAGTAGGCCGAGAGGTCGATGGTCTCGGGGGCGGTGGTAGTGGCGGTGGCCGGCGCCGTCGTGGTGGTGGTGGTGGTACTGCTGGTGGTGGTCGAGGAGGAAGTCGAGCTCGTGGTCGAGGTGATGAGGGTCGGGGCGGGAGTCGACGAGCTGGTGGGGACGGTGGAGGCGGTGGTCTCTGCTGGAGGACGAACTGCAGGCGGCGAGCACTGCGATGACGGATGCGACAGCGACGATGCGCCTCACGTTGAACCTCCTCGTGTCGGGGACTTAACGCCTCCAGTTTGGACGTTCCGGGGCACAATCTGGGGTTTTGTGAACGCTTTCTCGGCCGCCGGCCGAGAAAGCGTTCACAGGCCCACCCAGCCCCCGACGGCGCCAAACCCGAAGACGGCCTGGCAGCGGCTCAGCCCTCGCGTCTGTGGCCCAGACGGACCTCCGCCAGCGTCTCCGGCTCCACTTTGCCGACCGGGAAGACGGCAACCCGGCACTTGGTGGCGGCCCGCAGGGTGGCGGTGCGATGGCCTTCTTCCAGCAGGGCCCGCTCGCCCAGCAGCGCACCCGGGCCGACCCGGGCCACCTCGGATCCGTCCACCCACACATCGAGCACCCCGTCGAGGACCAGATACAGCTCGGTGCCGGCGCTGCCCTGATCGACCAGGACCTCGCCATCGCCCAGCGTTCGGCGCTCCCCGGCCCGGTCCTCCGCCATCAGACGCCGGGATATCTTCCGTTCGATCTCGCTCACGGCCTCCGCAGTCACCACCTCCATCTCCGTGGCGTTCCAGGGCGAGGTATCGAGGGACACGCTCTCGAACCAGGTGGCGGCGTCGATCACGCCCGTCTTCTGGATGAGACGGCCTTCGTGGTCGTAAATCCAGTGGCGGGGAAACGGGCTGGCTCCCACCACCTCGGCCTCGCTGCTCCCGTCGATGTGAATCGTGAGTGCGAGGGTGGTCCAGGCTGGAGGAGCAGTCAGGGCGACGAAGGGCGGACGCCGCACCGGCCGGGGGATGGGAACGCCGGTCCTTCCACCGGCCGTCTGGGTGAATCGGACGCCCGACTCCTCACCTGGTCGGGCGGACGCAGGTCCGGATACGGCACCGCCGCCACGCTGGCGGCCCGCGACCCCAGGTGCAGGGTGGTGGAGCCGATCCAGCCCCGTCCGGTCTGGCCGTGGCCCACCACTCTGCCGTTCTCGACCTCGATCCACGCCTGCAGGGAGTTGGCGAAGCGGAATCGATCGCTCCGGCGCAGTTCCTCCAGGTCCTCGAGCCGATCGGGCGGGGCGGGGTCGTAGTGGCCCAGCAGTTCGAACCCGGGCCGGACCAGGCCGGTCACTGCTTCGGATGGGATCCAGCTGATGGAAGTGACGGACGACTCGTATCTCATCGCGACACCCTCCAGCGTCGGGGCTTCGGCTTCCTGAGAAGTCGCACCCGCCTCGTATTCGGACACCAGGACGAAGACGGCTCCCCAGATCGCCGCCGCCACACCCCATCCCGTCCCCAGCGAAGAGGCATGGCCCGGGTAGACCGCCGAGGCGATACCGTAGAAAACGGTCCCCAGCCCGGCGAACCAGGCCACGATGCGGGCCCCGGGGGCGTCTGTGGCGGCGATCAGGGCGGCCGCGGCCACCATCAATCCGGCCGCGGCCATGCCTCCGTAATGGCCCAGGGCCACGTGCGGATTGCCGGCCCCTCCGCTCATCTGAAGGCCGAGCTGGATCCAGGCGAACACCACCATTCCCGTCGCCCCCAGCCACGCCACCGGCACCAGACGCCCGCGGACAGGATGAGGCCGCCGTTGCAGGTCCCCGGGATGGATCCAGGCCAGGATGGCGAAGAGGATCAAAAAGACCAGCTCGCTCGGATCGAAGGTGCCGATGACGATCTCGATCACCGTGGAGATGGCGAAGGCGAATCCCACCATCCAGACGACCGCCACCTTGCGACGGGGGCGATGCAACTGCAGGGCGATGCCGCCCACCATGAGCCACAGCTGGACGGAGAACCCCACCGCATGGATGCGGTGGATGCCGGCCCCGGCCGTCCCCAACAGCTCGTCGAGCACCGAGTCCGGCATCCATGCGACGACCGGAAAGGCGAGCGCCACCCAGAAGAGGACGATCGCCAGGGCCGCCATCACCACCACCAGTCCCCTGAAGGCGTACCTGCGTGTTCTCGTCATGGGCTGAGCCAGCGCCGTCATCACGTCTCCTTTCTCGGCTCCTCCGAACCTATGGCTTCGACGAGAAGCGGCCAACGGTGCCAGCCCATCCCCACCCGGTGGGGCCACCACAGGTGGCTGAACGCCATCGGGGTGGTGGTGACACAACCGGAGCTGGGATGCAGGCCCCATCGACCCTGCGGATGGTGTCATTGAGAATCGCCACATGGCCCGGATCGGGATTCTCTCAGGACCTTCAGTCAGGTTCAACTCGAGCAAGGTCTGAACGCCTTCACGCACCAGGAGGTCGTCATCGGCCCCCCTTGCCGCTCCCGACCGTGCCGTGGCAACTGCCCGGACGAGCACCTCGAGCACTCGGTGGTGGGAGATGCGGTCAACATCACCCAGCGCATCCACCAGGGCCGGGGCGGGTGAGATCGTCACGACCCGGACCACGTTCGAGGCGCTGAGGAACCCGGTCGAAGCGGACCGGCTCGACCCGGCGCCTGAAGGGCCGTACCCAACCGGTCGAGGCCTACCGGATCGCCGGCCAGGACGTCCCCGCCGCCTGAGGCGAATCAGCCGGTTTCGGCCAGGAACATGAGGACGGCTCGCACCCGCTTGTGCACGTTCTCCTCCTCGCCCAGGGCCAGCTTGGAAAAGATGGAGTTGATGTGCTTCTCCACCGCTCGCACCGAGAGATCCAGCGCCTCGGCGATTCCGGCATTGTTCCGTCCCTGTGCCATCTCCGACATGACGTCGGCCTCACGGGCGGTGAGCCACTCCATCGGGGAGCGGTGCCGGGACCGAGCCGCCACCAGACTCTCCACCACCTTGGGGTCGATGACCGATCCCCCGCCGGCCACCTCACGGATGGCCCGGGTGAGATGGACTGCGTCCGACACCCGCTCCTTCAACAGATAGGCCCGCCCCTCCGAGCCATGCTCCAGCAGGGCCAGGGCGTAGTCGGGCTCGTCGTACTGGGACAGGACCACCACCCCTACCCGTGGCGACGACTCGGCCAGGTAATTCGCGGCCCTGATCCCCTCGTCGGTGCCGGTGGGGGGCATGCGGATGTCGGTCAGGACCACGTCGGGCTTCTCGCGTTCGACGGTCTCCAGCAAGGAGTCGTAGTCCCCGCAAGCCCCGACCAGCTCCATGTCCTCGTAGGTGGAGAGGATCCCCGAGATGCCCTCGCGCACGAGGAAGTCATCCTCGGCGAGTACCAACTTGAGGGCCATAGCCAGAGGGTAGAACGGTTTCACCTCCGTTGCCGGGCAGAGAGCTCGCCCCAACAAGGGGGTGGAGGCACCACCCCGGAAGCGGGGGATTACCCCTGGGCGGGGGGACCCAATTCCACCCTGGCGACGCCCGGGGCAAAGGAGAACAATGGGGTCATGGATCACTCGTCAGAGCCATCTCTCCCGGGGCGTGGGTGCTGGCCGCCGTGTCGGTTGCGCTGTCGATCGATCTGGGTAATGGCGGAACGGCGGCCGTCGAGGTCGCCGGGACCGAAGCCGTACTGGCTATTGCGACCGGTCCGTGCATCGCTCTGACGCCGTAGCCGAGGTCGTGCTGGGTTTGCTGATCCTGCGCCGCCATCCGCGGCCACCGGATCGGATGGCTGCTGCTGTGGGTGGCTCTCCTCGGCAACCAGGAAGGTGCGGCTCTCCTCTACAGCTACCACGCTCTTTCGGTCTCGCCCGGCTCGCTTCCGGGCGGTGATCGTGGCGGCCTGGAGCCAGATACTCCTCCTCTCGCCTTCGGTTTCCCGTCTACCTGGGACTGCTGCCGCTTCTCTACCCGACGGGCAGCTCGTCCTTCCCGACGATGGCGTCCGGCCGTCTGGATCGCTGATGGCCGGGCCGATGCGTCATGCTGGCGGGGGCCTTCACTGTGACGATATCTACGACCGCCTTGCCCGAGCCGAAATCGAGAGCAGCAGTGGGCCGACGATCCGTTCGTGGCTTCGTCACCCGCGGCTGCGGGACATTGGCTGGATCCTGTTTCGGCGGGACTTCGTCTGGCTCATCGTGATGGTGCTGGTGATGCAATGGCGTCGGTCGTGTCGCGATACCGCGCATGCCGACACATCGGCTGCGCCTAGCAGCTCAAGTGGTTTGCCTACTTCGCCGTGCCGAACGTCGTTGGTCAACTGGCCGTGGTCCTTACCGGCCCCGCCCCGAGCTGGGTCGCTCGTCAGCCCGATCCTCCCTCTCTTGTCGGTGCCTGGTCTGGACGTGGCCATCGCCATCGGGATCCTCCGCCACCGCCTTTACGACATCGACCTGGTCATCTCCAAGACGCTCGTCTACGGCTCGCTGGCCGTCCTGATCGGTGCGGTCTACGTGGCGGTGGTGGTAGGGCTGGGCACCCTGATCGGCACCAACGGCAAGCCCAACACCGCGCTTGGCCATCCTCGCCACCACGGTGGTGGCGGTGGCCTTCCAACCGGCCAGGGAGCGACTGCAGAGGTTCGCCAACCGTCTCGTCTACGGGTGCCGGCTCACACCTCTCGAGGCCGTCACCGAGCTGGGCGACTCGATGAGTGTCGCCGACCCCGACCGGGTGGTGCGAGCAGATGGCGGCCGTCGTCGCCGAGGCAACCGGGGCTCGAGAGAGCCGAGGTGTGGCTCGCCTCGGCGAGTGCTCTGGTCGGGCTGCAGCCACGCTCCGGCGCCACTCCAGGCCCGGCCCCGTCCCCGCCGGTGCCGATCTCGGCGGCCGCCTTCCCGACAGCCTCGGCCCGGGCGCCCATCATCGACCAGGAGGAGACGCTGGGGGTCAATCGTGATCTACAAGGAGGCCGGCGATGCCCTCACCCCCATCGAAGGCGCTCTACTCGACAACCTGGCCCGCCAGGCAGCTCACGGCCTGCGCAACCGGGTTCTGACCGAATCCCTCGCCGCCCGGGTGGCTGAAGTGGAGACACGGTCACCGACCTGGCCGAGTCCCGCCAAAGGGTGGTGCGGGTCCACGATGGCGAACGCCAGCGGCTGGAGCGAGACATCCACGACGGCGCCCAGCAGCACCTGGTGGCGCTGGCCGTACGACTGGGACTTGCTCGCTCTCTGGCCGGCCGCGACCCAGAGAACACGCGAGCGAGGCGATCCGGAGCCTGATCCAGGAGACCGGTCCAGCGCTCGCGCCACCCTGACCCGGCTTGCCCGAGGGGTGTATCCGGCCGCCCTGACAGGACCGGAGTGGCGGCCGCTGCTCTGCGGCAGAGGTCGCGGCCAGTCCCATCCCGGTCGGAATCGACGACCAGACCCGCCGGCGATTCAGCGAGGAGGTCGAAGCGGCCGCCTTCTTCTGTGCCCTAGAGGCGATCCAGAACGCTCTCAAGCACGCCCGACCGGAACTCATCTCGGTCCGACTGACCGAGGACGCCGGCCTGGTCATCTCGGTCAGCGACGACGGGGACGGATTCGACCCTGCCGACACTCAGCGCCGGCTCCGGCATGCAGGGAATGATCGACCGAATCGCCGCCCTGGGCGGAGAGGATCGAGGTAGATTCCGCCCCCGGCATCGGGGCACGACGGTCACCGGCCGCATCCCGACAACAGAGGCGGTGCCGGCATGAGGCGAGCCGAGCACGACGCGTTCTTGTTCCGTGCCGGCCTGGCGATCGACGTCGCTCCTGGCGCTGGCGGCCGTTTTCCTGCTCGTTTCCACAGCGCCCCTGGTCGAGGGGCCGCTTCCGTCGTTCTTCTTCGATCGACCGTTCGCCGCGCTGCTGGTCCTGGTCGTTGCGGCGACCGCCTGGCTGATCGATCGCCGGCACCCGGGACACACGGTCGCCGCCATCCTGGCCTGGCTCGGTTTCCTCGCCGGGCTGGAGGCGGCGACGCTCCTCTACAGCTATCGAGGTCTGGGGCTGGCCGGCCATAGCTTGCCCGGAGCCAATCTGGCCGGGCTTCTCCAGCCGATGATCATCGCCCCGGGCTTCGCGGTGGCTTTCGTGTTCCTGCCCCTCTCATTCCCGGATGGGCGACTCCCCGCTCCACGATGGCGCCCCTCGTCTGGCTGACCGTGGCGGCTGGGTGGCGATGGAGTTGGGCCTGCTGCTGATCGACGCCGACCGACGACTCGATCTGGGAGGCCAGTCGCTGGGCCAAGGATCCCTGGGTCGCCTCCGGCCCGCTGGTGCGGCTGGGCCAGGTTCTCTACGTCTCTCGCCTTCGTCGCCCTGGCCGTCGCCATGACGGCAGCCGGCCTATCCCTCGTGATAGTGCGCTACGAGGCTCAGACAATCGAGACACCCGCCAGCAGATCAAATGGTTCGTCTACCTGGCGCATACCGGCCGTGCTGGTCAACGCCCTGATATCGCGGCGCCCCGACGGGCTCGACCTGGGTGTGCTCGGTCCCGTCTCCGGGTCTGGTGGCGGTGGCCGGGATCGGCGATCGCCAGTTCTCCGCCACCGCCTCTACGACATCGACGTCGTCATCTCCAAGACGATCGTCTACGGGTCCCTTGCGGTTATGATCGGTGCCGTTTATGTGGCGGTGGTGGCCGGAGTCGGGGGAATCGTCAACGCCGCAGGGACCGAACCTCGGCCTCACCCTGTCCGCCACCGTGTTCGTGGCGATCGCCTTCGATCCGGCCCGCCGCCGCATGGAGCGACTGGCCAATCGGATCGTGTTCGGCGCCCCGGGCCACTCCCTACGAGGTCGTTGACCCAGCTCTCGCAGCGCTTGAGCGACGCCCTCACCCCGGGCGAGACATTGCCCCGTATCGCCGAGACCGTCGGCCGGAGCGGTGGGCGCCGTGGCCGGTCGTGCCACCCTGCGGCTCCCCGAGGGCACTACCCTCAGCGCCACCTGGCCGCCCGGCGGCGGACGACGGCTCCCGAGAGGAGGTCGGTGCCGGTGGTCCGTCATGGGGAGACGCTGGGCGAGGCTGGCCGTCGTTCCTCCGCCCGGCGAGCCACTCCGCCCTGCCGACCGGGCCCTCCTGTTCGCGCGGCTCGCCGAGCAATGCGGTGTGGCTCTGGCCAACCTTCGCCTGGCGGCCGCAGCTGGAGGCTCGCTTGGAGGAGCTGAGCCGACAGGCCGCAAGAACTGGATGCCTCGCAGTCGCCGGCTGGTCACGGCACGCGACATCGAGCGGCGCCGGCTCAGCGAGGAGATCGAACGACGCATCGGGCCTTCGCTGGATGCCGTGGAGACGTGGCCTCCGGCAGGCTATCTCGGCAGCTCGAACCTGGGACGGGCAGGGTCGGGCGCCGAGCTGGAGAGGCTCCGATCCGTCACCACGGAGGCACTGGAGGAGCTGCGCGCCATGGCCCGGGGGTTGTACCCGCCGCTACTGGCAGACAAGGGGCTGGTGGCGGCTCTGGAGGCGGAGGCGCGCAAACTGACGCCTCCCGTCAGACTCCGATCCCGGCTCGGGAGGGATCGTGAAGGGTCCCATCGCCGCCACCGCCTACTTCTGCTGCCGGGAGGTGCTGGTGGCTGCCGAGCACAGCGGCTCCGCCCGGGTCGACCTGGAGCTGGCCTCCAGCGACGGACGTCTGAAGTTGCGATGGACGAGGTCGGGCCGGGGCCGGGATGTCGCCGACATGAGCATGCAGCTGGCGGCCGACCGGGCGGCCGCCGCCGGCGGGAGCCTGACGATGCAGGACATGGATGGGCAAAGGACGGGAATCTCGACTCACCCTGCCGCTGACCGGTCAGGCGGCCGAGCCGGTGGCGGCGCTCCAGGCTTCAGCGAGCGAGTCGGGCGAGAAATCCGACTTGGGGATGTAAGCGGCTGCACCGCACTCCGCGGCTCGAGGCGCGTACTCCTCCACCTCGTAGGTGGAGAGGAGCAGGATCACGGCCCGCTGCGATTCCGACAGGATGCGCCGGGTGGCCTCCAGCCCGTCGATCCCGGGCAGGTTCACGTCCATCAGCACCAGGTCCGGGTCGAGGCGGCGAGCCTCCTCCACCGATCCCTCCCCGGTCTCGGTCTCACCAACCACCACGAATCCGTCCGTCGCCTCCACCACCAGCCGGGCCGTGGAGCGAAAGGGCGCCTGGTCGTCCACGATCAGCACACGTGCCTTCTCCATCTCGGCCCAGCTTGCCCGATCAAGGCCCAGACGTGAAGTAGGCCAGCACCACCATCCCCGGGTAGGGATGCGCCACCCTCCAGCGGCGCAACGAGAGGTCAGCCCAGCACGGCCAGGCTGGAGTCGAAGTAGTCGGCCACCTCGCGGAAGGAGGCCATGCCCACCAGGCGGCCCGACTCACCGAGCAGGCCGACGTGAGAGATCTCGTGGTCGGCCATGGTGGTGACGGCTTCTGCCACCGGGGAACGGACCGATAGGGTGACCGGGTCGGTCTCCATCACCGCGGCCACCTCTATCTGATCCAGATCCGACCGCCGGCAGGCCACTTTGGTCTGCAGGTCGAACTCGCTCAGCATGCCGACCACGTGATGGCGCCCGTCGACGACCATCACGCTTCCCCGGGCCCGGGCCTTCATCTGGTGGACGGTGGCTTCGACGGTGTCGTCGGGTGCGACGGTCACCGCCGGGGTTGTCTGCAGGCCGGTCAGATCCACGAACATGAGACCGTGCTGGGCGGACAGCTCCGACTCGTTACGGGCCGCCTTCTTCGCCAGGAGCTCGGACACCAGATGCATAACGGTGTAGAAGGAGAAGTTGCCCACCACTGCCTGGTCGGGGCCGAGGACCGGCACGCTCCTGACCCACTGCTCGGTCATCACCGCCATGCCCTCAGCGACCGAATCACTCGCCTTGATCGTGACCGGCGACGGGGTCATCACCTCGGCCAGGGGAGTGTGGCAGATCCCGGAGTCTCCGATCACCTTCATCAGCACGTCCCGCTGGGTGAAGACGCCGCTCAGCTGTGCCCCCTCCATGGCGAAGGCCACCGAGCGGCCCGCCGCGTCCATGGCTGCGATCGTCTCCGCCACCGACTGGGTCGGATCCACTCTCACGTACCGGCTCAGGTCGAGATCCGATACCGGCTTGTCGTACAGGGTGTCGGCGATATTCACGGGGCTTCCTCCGGGTGGCGGGCGAGGCGGTCGCCCCCCGAACCTAGCGGGAGCGAAACCGGCTCCGATCGGGTCAAAGGTCCCGAGAAGGTCCTTTTCGCGCAATCAGGTCGCGCCATGGCGCGACCTGATTGCGCCAGAACGAGGATTCCCTACCCGTTCACCTGGGGGATGACCAGGTTGGCGAGGAGGTCGAGCTGGTTGGGGTCGTCGGACGTGGGGCCCAGCACCACGTACTCGCAGCCGGCCTCCTTGAGGTCGACCAGACGGGCGACGATGTCGTCGATGGAGCCGAACATGTAGGACTGCTCGAGGTGGTCGGGGTCACGGTGGGGCCCCATCACCTGGGCGAAGTACTCGTGCTGGATCTCCTTGGCCTTCTCCCTATCGGCGGTGTCGACCAGCATGGTGAAGTTGGTGTGCCCGAACCGGGGCGGCTCGGTGCCCCGGGTGGCGGCCGCCTCCTGGAGGTGCTCCCAGTCCCGCTTCACCCACTCCTGCTTGCCCGAACAGCGTGACAGCCACCAGTCGGCATCGAGGATGCGTCGCTGGACCGACTTGGCCAGGACCGGAACGTCGTTGTCGTAGGCGCCGTCGGGGATGCGGGATCCACCCGCCACCCACACCGGCGGCATCCGGGGGGGCCGGGGCTCGATGGTGACGTCGGAGAACTGGTAGAACTCGCCCTCGAAGGTGACGCTGTCCTCGGTCAGTAGGCGCCGCACCGCGGCCAGGATCTCATCGGTCCGCTTGCCTCGTTCGGACAGCTTGGTACCCGTCGCCTCGAACTCGGGCCCGTACCAGCCGGGACCGATCCCGAACTGGTAACGGCCCCCGTACAGGAAGTCCATGGTGGCGATCTCCTTGGCCAGCATGACCGGATGCCGGGTGGGGAGAACCAGGATCCCGGTCCCGATCAACACGTCGGGGGCCACCGCCGCCGCCCAGGTGCAGACGTGGAGCGGCTCCAGCCACGACATGCCGTACAGACCGGGCGCGTGGAGCAGGTGATCGATGGTCCACAGGTCGATTCCGTAGTCGTTGGCCTTGCGGGAGAAGGTGTCCACATCCTGTTTGACCCGGGCGTAATCGAGGTCCGGATAGGTGAACGAGGGGATCCAGGCGGCGAACTGCATTCCTGAGCGGGTCCTTTCTCTACTGGCGGTCAGAAACCGGCCACGGTTGGCGACACGACCGCGCAATATGATATATCGTAGTCTCGATAGCCGGCCCCCGCCCCGCCAGGAAGATGAAGCCACCACCATTCGCATACGCCCGACCCACATCTCTGGACGAGGCGCTGGGGATCCTGGCCGGCCCCGGCGACCCCCTCCCCCTGGCCGGCGGGCAAAGCCTGGTACCGATGCTCAACATGCGTCTGGTCCGTCCCGACACGATCGTCGACCTTTCCCGGCTACCCACCCTCAACGGCATCGAGGCCGTCCCCTCCTCGGTGACGGTGGGCGCCCGGGTCACCCATCACGACCTGGCCCGCCATCGGGCTCTAAGCCCCGTCGCCGCCCTCCCCCGGGCGGTGTCTGAGATCGGCTTCCAGGCCATCCGCCACCGCGGGACCCTGGGGGGAGCCTGGCCCACGCCGACCCCGCCGCCGAGCTGCCCACCCTCCTCCTGGCCCTCGATGCCACCATCACCCTCACCTCGACATCGGGCGAGCGGGACCTGGCTGCAGATGACTTCCTGGTCGGCTACTACTCCACCGCCCGCAGGCCGGACGAGCTGCTCACCCGGGTCGAGATCCCCACCCCCGACGGTCTCCGCACCGGGTTCACCGAGTTCAGCCGACGCCCGGGCGACTTCGCTCTCGCCTTGTGCGCAGCCGCCATCTGGGACGGCGAGGCCGGTTGTGAGGCCAGGGTCGCCGTGGGTGGGCTCGACGTGCGCCCCCGACGGCTCCACGCACTGGAGACCGTTCTGGCCGAGGCCGGGCCCGCCGGGGCGCTCGAGGCCATCACCACAGCCTTGCTGGGACGAACCACCTCACCCAGTAGCGACATCCACGGCTCTGCGGAATACCGGCTCCACGTCGGGACCGAGATGGTGCGCAGGGCTATTCGCCAGTTGCAGGAGCCGGCATGACGTTGGTGCCCCCATCCGGGCGCGTCACGGTCGCGCTAACCGTCAATGGTGAGCGGCACCGGGCGGAAGTCGAACCTCGCACCCTCCTCTCCGACCTGCTCCGCGAGCACCTGGGGCTGACCGGCACCAATCTCGGCTGCGAGCACGGCTATTGCGGCGCCTGCACCGTGATAGTCGACGGCCAGACCGCCCGCAGCTGCCTGATGCTGGCCGCCACCGCCGACGGCGCCGAGGTCATCACGGTGGAGGGTCTGGCCCCCGACGCCCACCACCTCAACACCCTCCAGGCCGCCTTCCAGGAGCACCACGGCCTGCAGTGCGGCTACTGCACTCCCGGCATCCTGATGACCGCCACCGAGCTGGTGGAATCGGGCCAGGCCCTCGACGAGCAATCGGTCCGCCGGGCCCTGGCCGGCAACATCTGCCGCTGCACCGGCTATGTCCACGTCGTGGAGGCGATCCTGGCCGCAGCCCGGGCGAGGGAGACCCCATGACCTCGGCCGAGCCCCGCTTGGTGGGCGCCCGGGTGGCCCGGGTCGAGGATCCCCGCTTCCTCACCGGCCGGGGGCGCTACATCGCCAACATGCGGCCGGCCGGGACCCGGGTGGCCCGCTTCGTGCGCTCCCCTTTCGCCCACGCCCGCATCACCTCGGTCGACACTTCCGAACTCCCCGACGGGGTGGAGGTCTTCACCGGCGCCGACTGGCCCGACCGCGGAATCGAGTGCACCAGCCGCTACGAGGGCTTCCAGCCCGCCCCGATGCCGGTGCTGGCGGTGGACAAGGTGCGCTACGTCGGCGAGCCGGTGGCGATGGTGGTGGCCGATGATGCCTATACGGCCGAGGACGCCGCCGAGATGGTGGCGGTCGATTACGAGCCGCTCGGCCCTGTGACATCGGTGGAGCAGGCGCTGGCCGACGATGCGCCACTGATCCACGAGGAATGGACCTCCAACCTCTACGTACCCCGCCATTACCAGTCGCCCGACTTCGAGGATCAGAGCCGGGACACGCTCGAGGTATCGGGCCGGTTCGTCAACAGCCGCCATTCGGGGATCCCCATGGAGGGCCGGGCGGTGCTGGCCCACCCGGACGGCGAGGGAGTCGTGGTCTACACCGCCACCCAGATCCCCCATCTGATCCGCACCGCCGTCGCCGCCGCCATGGGTCTGGCGGAGAGCCGGGTGCGGGTGGTTTCGCCCGACGTGGGCGGGGGCTTCGGAGTCAAGGCCCAGGCCTATCCCGAGGAGGTAGCTTGCGCCCTGGCCGCCATGACACTGGGTCACGCGGTCAAATGGGTCGAGGACCGCCGCGAGCACTTCCTGGCCAGCCACCACTCCCGCCAGCACACCCATGAGGCCAGCCTCTACTACGACAGCGACGGCCAGATCAAGGCCCTGGCCGCCTCGGTGTACGTCGACATGGGCGCCTACTCGGTCTTCCCCTGGACGGCCACCATGGACACCGGCATGGCGATGGGCATCCTCCCCGGGCCCTACCGCTTCACCGGCTACCTGGTCGACGGCTACCCCACCTGCACCAACAAGACCCCTTACGGCGCCTACCGGGGCGTGTCCCGCCCCGCCGCATGTTTCACCATCGAGCGTCTGGTCGACTGGATGGCCCGCGAGCGGGGCCTGGACCGGCTCGAGGCCCGCCGTCGCAATCTGGTCACCAACGACGACTATCCGTGGACCAACCCGGGCGGGCTGGTCTACGACGGGGGATCGATGGTGGAATCGATCGAGGTGATGAAAGGGTGGATCGGCTACGACGACCTAAAGGCACAACTGGCCCAGGACCGGCGAGGGGGACGGTTGCGGGGTCTGGGCATGGCCATCTTCACCGAGCAAAGCGCCCACACCACCGAGGAATTCAAGAAACGGGGCGTCCCGATCGTGTTCGGATACGAGACCGCCACCTTGCGGCTCGACTCGACCGGGCATCTGAGCATCGCCGCCTCGATCCACAACCACGGCCAGGGGCTGGAGACCACCCTGGCCCAGTTCGCCGGCCAGACCCTGGGCATCCCCCTGGACCGGATCGAGGTGGTGTTCGGGGACACCGACCAGGTGGCATACGGAGCGGGCACCTTCGCTAGCCGCTCGGCGGTGCTGGCGGGCGGGGCGGCCCGCCTGGCCGCCACCGATCTACGCCACAAGCTGGCGATCATCGCCGGACACCTCCTCGAGGCCTCAGAAGAAGACCTCATCTTCACTCCCGAGGGTGTGCAGGTGCGGGGGGCGCCCTCGACCAACATCACCATGGCCGAGCTGTGCCGGATCACCTATCAACGACCCGACCTGCTTCCGGCCGGGGTGACCCCCATCCTCGAGTCGACCCACACCTACGACGCCCCGCCCGGGACCGGTACCTACACCAATGCCCTGCACATGGGAACAGTGGAGGTGGACCCCGCTACCGGCAAGGTGACCCTGGACAACTACTGGGTGGTGGAGGACTGCGGGGTGATGATCAACCCCATGATCGTCGAGGGCCAGATCCACGGGGGTGTGGCCCAGGGGATCGGCTCGGCGCTGCTGGAGGAGATGGTGTACGACGATGAGGGCCAGCTGCTCACCACTACCTTCATGGACTACCTGATGCCGAGCTCCCTCGACGTGCCCCACATCGCCACCCGCCATCTGGAGACCCCCTCCCCCTCCACGATCGGGGGCATCAAGGGGATGGGCGAGGGCGGAGCCATCGCCCCGGCCGCCGTGGTAGCCGGCGCCGTCGAGGACGCTCTGAGCGAGCTGGGCACCACCTGGGTCTCACAGGTGCCCCTCACTCCCGAGCGGGTCCTGGCCCACATCGAAGAGGCGAGGGGATCGGGCTCATGAGCCGCATCACAGTCTCGGCGATTCAGCTCGGATCCCAGGAGGGAAAGACTCTCGACGAGGCCTTCGCAGCCGCCACGGCTGCGGTCGACGAGGCGGTGGCGGCAGGGGCCGAACTGGTGGTGCTGCCCGAGATCTGGACCCCGGGCTACTTCGCCTTCGACGATTACGCCGACGCCGCCGACCAGGCCCCGACGATGAGGGAGCGACTGGCCCAACTGGCGGGCCGCCACGGCATTCATCTCCACGCAGGGTCCTTCGTGGAGCGACGCCAAGGACACCTGTACAACACCAGCGTCCTGTTGGGTCCCGACGGAGCGACCGTGGCCGAGTACTCCAAGATCCACCTGTTCGGATACGGTTCCCGCGAGCCAGAGGTTCTCACCCCCGGAGCCTCGCCCACCGTGGTCGACACAGACCTGGGGCGGGTGGGCCTGGCGGTGTGTTATGACCTGCGTTTCCCCGAGTTGTTCCGGGAGATGACCGACCGGGGTGCCGAGCTGGTGCTGGTGGCCTCGGCCTGGCCCCATCCCAGGGTCGAGGCGTGGAACACCCTGGCCGCCGCCCGGGCCATCGAGAACCAGGTCTTTCTGGTCGCAGCCAACGGTGTCGGCCCCACCCTCTCGGGGCCGAGTCTGTGCGGTCACTCGGTGATTCATGATCCCTGGGGGGTGCCGGTGGCGCGAGCCGGCGACGCCCCCACCGTCATCACCACCATCATCGATCTGGCCACGGTGGCAGACGCCCGGGGCCGCCTCCGCCAGCTGGCCGACCGCCGGCTCCTCTCCCCCGCCCACCCCCGGCTCACCTTCCGCCGACCCGGGGAGCGTCCCCTGGCGATGAACGTGACCCGGGTCGACATCGCCGGCTACACCGGGCGGGACCGGGCCGCCGTGGACCGCTATGTGGCCAAGCTGGAGGAGGAGGGGATCGCCCCGCCCTCTTCCATCCCGTCCCTGTTCCGGGCGGGAGCGGACCGGGTGGTGAGCCACGACACGATCGACGTGACGGGTTCCGAAACCTGCGGCGAAGTCGAGTTCGTCCTACTGGTCACCGATCAGGGCGTCCACGTCACCGTCGGATCCGACCACACGGATCGGGCCCTGGAGCAGACCTCGATTCCCCTCGCCAAGCAGGTGGTCCCCAAGGTGGTGGCCCGGGAGGCTTGGCGACTGGCGGAGGTGGAGGGCCACTGGGACAGCCTCCGCCTCGAAGCATGGGTTGGCGAGGACCGCCGTCCCTACCAGGAGACCGGGGTCGATTTCTTTCTACCGCCCTCTGACATCCTCGACCTCGTCCCCGCAGCCAACGGCACCGTCGTCTTCGGTGGCACCGTCTCCTCGCTGGGGGGTGGGTTCGACTTCGACCCCGTCTTCACCGGACGCCTCACCGACCCCGTCCTGGATCGCTCCATCGAGTTCACCTACCGCGCCCGACCCCTGGAGGAGTCATGATCGACAAATCCCCCGTCGGTTTCGCCGACCCCGACCTCATTCCCTGGGAACCCGAGGCCGGAATCGAGGGCCTCTATTCCAAGACCCTGGCCCACTGCCCCGGCACCGCCAGCTACACCCGATTGCTCAAGTTCCTCCCCGGGACCGACACCTCCCGGGCCGGGGTCCAGGCCCACGACCATCTGGAGGAGCTGTGGATCGTCGAGGGGGCCATCTTCGATCTGACCTTGCAGGAGAACTTCACGGCCGGGATGTATGCCAACCGCCTCTACGGCATGGACCACGGGCCATGGGTGGCGCCCGGCGGTGCCATCACGTTCGAGCTGCGCGACAACGACCCCGAAGGCAAGATCGGGAAGGAACAGGTCGAGTTCTTCGACCCGGCCCTCCGCCCCTGGGACGGCCGCGACGATGGGGCGGGCGTGTACGTCAAGAACCTGACCACCTGTCCCGATACCGGATCGTTCGGACGCCTGGTCAAGTTCCATCCCGGCGCCACCGCCCCCACCACCCTGAGCGGAGACAGGGCTCGAAGTGAGCTGTGGGTGGTGTCGGGCGACTTGCGAGACACGCACCGAAGGGTCCACCCCGGTGGCACCTACGGCAACCTCGACGTGGACCTACTCGACGGCTCCTGGACCTCGGAGCAGGGATGTCTCGTCTTCGAGGTGCGGAACCTGATCTGAGGAGATGACCCGGTTGGACCATTCAACAGAATCCGAGCTCCACGTCCCCTTGCTCCAGGACGCCGTCCTCGACAACCTGCGGGAGAGGCTGTTGGACGGGACCTTCCCTCCCGGATCGCAACTCAACATACGCGAGGTGGCGGCTCGACTCGGGGTCTCGGCAGTGCCGGTTCGCGAGGCGATCAAGATCCTCCAGAGCGAGGGACGTTTGGTCCACGAGCGCGGCAAGGGCTACTACGTGCGCCGGCTATCCGGTGAGGAGATGGTGCAGGTCAACCAGCTCTCGGCCATGATCGAGGACGAGCTGCTGGCCGCCGGGGTACCGAAGATGACCCCCCAGCACAAGGCTGAGATGGTGGAGGCGGCCGGGGTGGTCACCAGGGAGGGAGGCGACAAGCGAGAGGTGCTCGCCGCCCACCGACGGCTGCATTTCATCCCCTTCGAGGCGTCGGGGCTAAGTATCTTCCTCGACGTCGTCAATCGGCTCTGGGACCAGTACGAGCACTACCGGCTTTTGTTCTTCGACAGCGACATGGCCTTGAAGTCGAGCGCCATCGAGGAGCATCGCCGCTTCGCCCGAGCCTGTGTGGACGGGGACGCCGAGCTGGCCCGGCGGATCCATGCCGAGCACCGGATGTCCTCGTTCCGGCACCTGGCCCGCATCGCCGACGAATAGCGCCGGGAGCGCTCCCCTACCTGGCCCCTGCTGTCAGTGCAGGAGATCGGTGAAGGCAGAGCGAGCCAGGTCGGCCTCGATCCGCGATTCGATCACCCGGGCGGCATGCTCCGCCAGCTCGCTGGAGTCCGAACGACCCGGGTCGGTGATGGCAAGCACACCGACCAGGACCCGGTTGACATGGATCGGAGCCAGCTCCACCCGGCCTGATTCGAGTCCCAGGTCGGGCCCGGCGCATTCGGCGATGCGGTGATCGAGCAGCGAGCGAAGCGGTTCTTTGCCCGCTTCCAGCGCCCGACCGGCCAGCGGACGCAGGGCCCCCGCAGCCTCGTCGTCAGCGAAGGAGCCGAAGAAGGCCGACACCACCGACCCGAAGAGCGGATTGTCCACCACCGGACCCAACAGCACCGCCGAGGCGTTGAGACTCGAACGCAGGTCGGCCAGCATCCCGTCCAGCCAGCCCCGCTCACTCTGGGCCCGTCCCAGGAAGGTGGCCCAGGAAGCGTCGAGGTCGCCTAGGTCGGAGGTACCGGGGTCAACGGCGTCTACCGGCTGGCTCTCCAGGAGCCGGTGCGCTTCTGAGGCGCGCAGCCCGGCATCGACCTGCTGGCGTAGCCAGGTGAGCTGGGCGATCTGGTGGTTGCTGTAGAGTCGACGGCCCGACCGATCTCGGGTGGGCGTGACCGTGCCGTAACGATCCTCCCAGGTGCGAATCGTGGTAACCGAGAGGCCCGACTTGCGGGCCGCGGTTCCGATATTGAAGACCGCTTCCTCGTCGTGATCAGCTGTGGCGGGGTTCATCGACTTTTCTCCCATGCTCGCCTTCTTCGGGCGCTCTAAGACCCAACTTCCTCCGCCTCCCCTTCGGGGGCTTGTGTACTGAATACACTGTAGCCGAACGAAGGCGGGCCAATGTCCCCTGGTCCCGACAACATCGTCGGTGACGGCTCACTCACTCTTGAATACTGGCTCCTCGACGCCGGGGAGCCAGACATCAGCCAGCTTAACTGTCTTCAGACCATCTGCGAATGCTGTCCAATGGTGATCAGCCTCAAACTCACGTTTCAGCACCTCCGCTGCAGATCGATAACTGTTGATGGCATCCTCGCCGAAGCCTGCATCGTCCGCTCCGGCACCAATCAGCCCCACCCAGGCGGACTCTGCGAAGACGGGGACGTTGAGAGACCACCGCATCTCCGTGCCGTAGTAGCGTCGACGCAGGGGCGCAACCATGTCATCGACGTGGGCCAGGACCGTCTCTCCCGCCACCCATCGGGGCACGTAGGCCTCGAGTTCACTCATGGGGATCACACTGACCCGCTTCAGACGCTCGTTTCTGCCTCTGACTTCGACGGTTGGATCGAGATTGATCATCGCCCCCGAGAGCCCCATGTCCGGATGGAGGAAGTTGACGACGATGAAGCTGGCCAGGGGCTGCCAACGATGAGTGAGACGCCGCAACACGTCGGCCACGAAGGTTTCGCGCCTCGACAGCCAGGCACTGAATCTGCCCTCCGGCGTCCACGACCGGGGCGGGAATGGGTCGAGGACCGGTGCACCCATCGTCTCCAATTGTGATCTTCGTCCTGACTTTCCGGTGCCGTCGATCCCCGGCGCACCATCCCCGATCTCATCTGAAGATCTGGACACTCGTAGGCTCTCCTCCCGCCCAGTCCGCACCGCTCACCGGCAACGATGGAATTATCCGTCATCATCGGCCGTTGGACAAGCTGTCCCACGAATCGAGAGGTAGCAATGGCGACTATCGCCCTGACCAAAGAGACATTCAACGACACGATCGCCGACAACGACACGGTGCTCATCGACTTCTGGGCCGAATGGTGCGGACCGTGCCGGTCGTTCGCTCCCACCTACGAGAAGGCCTCGGAGGAGCACTCCGACATGGTCTTCGCCAAGGTGGACACGGAGGAACAGCCCGAGTTGGCGGAGGCGTTTGGGATCCGCTCCATCCCCACGCTGATGGTGTTCCGCGACCAGATCCTGCTCTACAGCCAGCCCGGGGCACTACCCCCGGCCGCTTTCGACGACCTGCTCAACCAGGTCGAGGCGCTGGACATGGATGACGTGCGGCGTCAGATCGACGAGCAGAAGTCCAACGAGAGCGAAGGCAGCGCGGCCAGCTGAGCCCAAACCGAACGTTGTGTGAGGGCCGCTCCCCCCGGGGCGGCCCTCTCTAGTTTCCGACTGAGCGTGTGGACGCGGCCGTCGGTCCGTGCCCTTCGTCGCTCACGGATGGGCTTCGACGATCAAAGCCCCTCCCAGCACCTCGTCACCGTCGTAGAAGGTGATGGTCTGACCGGCGGCCACCGCCTCCTGAGGATGATCGAAGGTGACGGCGTTTCCTTCCAGATGGGCCCCCACCGGCTCTCCATGAGCCCTGAACTGGGCCACCACCGGGCCGAAGATCTCGGCACCGGAAACGGTGGTGAGCCCTGAGATCCCCACGCCGGAGACGGACAGGTCGGCCCGGGTCCCGAGGGTGATGGTGGCGGTGGCGGCATCGATCGAGGTGACGTAACGTGGTTCACCTACCGCCACACCCAGACCCCGCCGCTGACCGATGGTGAAACCGACCACCCCGTCGTGGCGGCCCAGCTCGGTCCCATCACGATCGACGATCTGGCCCGGCCGGGAGCCCTCCGGAGCGACCCGGCCGAGGAAATCGCGATAGTCGCCACCCCTGACGAAGCAGATGTCCATCGACTCGCGCTTGTGAGCGTTCCGCAACCCCAGGCGGTCGGCCTCAGCCCGGGTTTGCGGCTTGGTCAGATTTCCGAGGGGGAAGCGCACCCGCTCCAGCTGGTCCTGGCCCAGCATCGACAAGACGTAGGACTGGTCCTTGGCCCGGTCGGTCCCGCGCCACATGTGCCACCCATCCGCAAGGAGGGCCGTTCGGGCGTAGTGACCGGTGACCACCAGATCACACCCCAGGTCGGCGGCGTGGCCCAGCAAGGCAGCGAACTTGACCGCCCGATTGCATTCCACGCATGGATTGGGGGTGCGGCCGGCCAGATAGTCGTCCACGAACCGGTCGATGACACCGGCCGAGAAGTGATCGGTGTAATCGACCACGTAATAGGGGATCCCGAGCCGGGCCGCCACCCGGCGGGCGTCCTCGGCGTCGGAGACCGTACAGCACCCTGAAGTAGGTGCCTCCCCGTTGGGACCCGACCACATCTTCATGGTGACGCCGATCACCTCGTGGCCCTGGTCGGCCATGAGGGCGGCGGCCACCGATGAGTCGACCCCACCCGACATCGCCGCCAGAACCTTGCTCACCGGTGATTCCTCACCCGCTCCAGGGTAGGGCGCCCCAATTCCACTGCTGATCCCACTCGGGGGCCCGATGCAGCCTGCAGCGGCGTTGTGAGTAGCCTGCTCGCTCGTGGCTGAGGGTCATGGATCCAATGGAAGACGGCTGGGACTCGTCATCGCGGCCCTGGGCGTGGTGTATGGAGACATCGGCACCTCGCCTCTATACGCCCTCAGGGAGTCTCTGGCCGAGGAGCACGAGGTGGTCGCGACCCAGGCCAATGTGGTTGGAGTGCTCTCCCTGATCATCTGGGCTCTCATCGTGGTGATCGCCATCAAGTACGTGGCGCTGGTGATGAGGGCCGACAACCACGGCGAGGGCGGGATCCTGGCCCTGACCTCGCTGATGAAGAGCGATCCCAACATCAAATGGCGCACCGGGCTGTTTCTCTTCGGGTTGTTCGGCACGGCTCTGCTCTACGGGGATGGCGCCATCACCCCTGCCATATCGGTTCTGTCGGCCGTCGAGGGCCTGGAGGTGGCCACCCCGGTCTTCGCCCCCTACATCATCCCCATCTCCGTCGCCATACTGGTGCTGCTTTTCGCCGTTCAGTGGCGGGGCACCGGCGCCATAGGCCGGGTGTTCGGGATGGTGATGCTGGTCTGGTTCGGGACGCTGGCCGTGCTGGGGATCCTCCACATCTTCGACGCTCCCGCCGTCCTGGCCGCCTTCAACCCGGTCCACGCCGTGAGCTACTTCTCCAGGAATGGGTTCCCCGCCTTTCGGTCGCTGGGTTCGGTGTTCCTGGTAGTGACAGGCGGTGAGGCGCTGTACGCCGACATGGGCCATTTCGGGTCCGGGCCTATCAGGATCGGCTGGTACACGATGGTGATGCCGGCCCTGGTGCTCACCTACCTGGGACAGGGGGCTCTGCTCATGTCCAACCCGGACGCCCTCGACAACCCCTTCTATCACATGGCACCCGAATGGGCCCTGATCCCGCTGGTGATACTGGCCACATCGGCCACGGTCATCGCCAGCCAGGCCCTCATCTCGGGCGCCTACTCGCTGACTATGCAGGCCATCCAGCTCGACTATCTGCCCCGTATGCTGATCCGTCACACCTCCTCGGAGGAGGCGGGCCAGATCTACCTCCCCGCCGTCAACTGGGCGCTGATGATCGCCTGCGTGGGTCTGGTGATCTCCTTCCGCACCTCATCCGCCCTGGCCGCCGCCTACGGCGTGGCGGTCACCGCCACCATGGTGGTGACGACGCTCATCTTCGCCACGGTCGTGGTGGATCGCTTCGGGTGGAAGCCGTGGCAGGCTGCGGCCATGGCCATTCCACTCCTGGCGATCGACCTGGCCTTCTTCGGCGCCAACCTACTCAAGATCCCCGCCGGAGGCTGGTTCCCGCTGGTGGTGGCGGGCCTGGTCTTCTTCGTCATGACCACCTGGCAAGCCGGACGGCGGCTGGTGCGCAAGCTGATCCGCCGCGACGAGGTGCCGGTGAATGTGGTGTTCAAGACCTGGGAGCAGAGACCCCTTCCCCGAGTGCCGGGAACCGCGGTGTACCTGTTCCCTGAGGCGGGCATGATGCCACCGGCCCTGCTCACCAACATCCGCGCCAATCACACCGTCCACGAGTCGGTGTGGCTGGTGTCGGTGGTGGTAGAAGAGCGGCCCCACGTTCCCCCTGCCGGGCGAACCGAGGTCACCGACCTGGGACAGGGCTTCAGCCAGATCGTCCTCCATTTCGGGTTCAGTGAGGAGCCCGACGTCATCCAGGCCTTGAAGGAGATCGACGAGCCGGCCTACGACCCCGAGGACACCGTGTTCGTGCTGGGGAGGGAGACCATCCGCTCCACCGCCCGCCGCTTCACCATCAGCCGTTTGCGGGAGCGCATGTTCACCTTCTTCCATCGCAATGCCTCCGATGCCGCCCGCCACTTCAGCCTCCCCCCGGAGCGGGTGATCGAGATCGGTCGCATGGTCGAGATCTAGGTGAGATCTAGTCCAGCCCGCCCCCGGGATTACTCTCTCCCGGGAGTCCTTTGAGGTCTTCCGGGGTTTCTTTGGACGGTGGGGAACGGTCTCCCCGTTCTCTGGACGGTGGGGAACGCATAGCGATGGCGACGGTCCAAAGAAGGGATGGGGCGTTCCCCAGGATCCAAAGAACCGGGGCGGGCAAACCCCTAGGCGACCGCCTCGACCAGGGCCAGGGCGGCCCGGTCCCCGTCCTCGGGAGTGGTCGGCCAGCCGAAGGTGAAACGGAGACACTCCCGGCCCTCCTCGGGGGTCATGCCCATGGCGCTCAGCACGTGGCTGGGAGAGGAGGCTCCCGACTGGCAGGCCGAGCCGGCCGACGCCGCCACCCCGGCCTGGTCGAGGCGAATCAGCACGGTCTCGTTGCGGATGCCGGGAATGCGCAGATGGCTGTGCTGGACGAGACGGGCATCGGGGGGGGCGTTGAGCGTCACTCCGTCGACCTTGGCGGTGACCGTCTCCTCGAAGCGCCGCCGTGCTTCCGAGACGACCTGGCGGAATCGAGAGCGGTCTGCGGTGGCCAGCTCTAGGGCGGTGGCCAGGCCCACGGCCCCGGCCACGTTGTGGGTCCCCGAGCGCCTCCCCAGCTCCTGACCCCCTCCGTGAAGCACGGGCTCCAGGGCCACACCCTGGCGGACAACGAGTACGCCCGCCCCCTTGGGACCGCCCAGTTTGTGGCCGGCGATGCTCAACAGATCGACGCCGGAACCGGTCACGTCCTCGGACACGGCCGCCTGCACGGCGTCGGTGTGCACCACCACCTCAGGATTGACCCGGCGCACGGCCCCGGCCACCTCGGCCACCGGCTGGACCACCCCCGTCTCGTTGTTGGCCCACATGACCGACACCACCGTCGTGTCGGGCCCAACGGCGGCGGCGACCCGGTCGGGATCGACCCGACCCAGGCGATCCACACCCACCACGGTCACCCGGCAGCCGAGCCGCTCCAGGAAGGTGGCCGACTCCAGGACGGCTTCGTGCTCGGTGGCCACCGTGACTACGCCGCCTCGCCCGCCCCCGGCCAGAGCGGGTCCCTTCAGGGCCAAGTTGTCCGCCCCCGTGCCCCCGCCGGTGAAGACCACCTCGAGCGGATGGCATCCCAACGCCGCCGCCACCCGCTCCCGGGCATCCTCGAGGGCATCCTTGGCCTGCCGGGAAATAGCGTGGATCCCGGAGGGGTTGCCGAAAACCTCATGACGAAACGGGGCCATCGCCTCATCGACCCCCGGCCTCATCGGAGTGGTGGCGGCATGGTCCAGATACAGCATCTCAGCTCCTCTTTTGTGAACGCTTTTGCGGCCGTCGGCCGCAAAAGCGTTCACAGAAACATCCCAATCAATCCTCTGCGATCTCGGCCCGCGCCATGGCGTCTTCGAGGACCTCGAGTTGGAGGTCGAGGCCGGACAGGATATGAGCCACCAGCGCCTCCTGGGCGGCAAGCCCGTCGCCCGACTCGATGGCGGCCAGCACCTCCTCATGGGTGGGCTCGGCCTCGAGGAAGTGCAGCTTGGCGTCGTGCAGCTCGGCGAACATGCGAAACGCCTGGCTCCGTCCCCAAATCGAGTCCACGGTGTCGAGGAACAGGGCGTGTCCGGTCGCCTTGACGATGGAGCGATGGACGAGACGGTTCAACTCGTATCCCTCCTCAACCGACCCCGCCCCTTGGGCGGCAGCCTCGACCGCCTTGCGGATCAGCTCGATCGCGGCGGGATCCCTTCGCTGTGCCACGATGCGAGCCGCATATCCCTCGACTGCGGCCCGCAACTCATAGATCTCCCGGGCTTCTTCGAGATCGACCGAACGGACCAGGAACCCACCCCGCTCGCTCGACTCCAGGATCCCCTCGGACTCCAGTCGCAACAGTGCCTCGCGCACCGGGGTCCGGGAGACGTCCATCTCCTCGGCGAGGATCTCCTGCACCAGACGCTCACCGGGCGGGATCTTCCCCGCCACGACGGCATCGAAAATCTGGCGGTACACGAAGTCCGCCAGCCTCTCCGAGCTGCGTTCGAATCGCTCGAACGTCATCATCCTCCCGACGGTCCTATCTGCATACAGTACGCAGGATGCAAATGTACCGCCAGCAGGAGGGGACAGGCCTCCCGGCTGTGCCGGCAGACTGAAAGCTGGCCACCGGCGCGACGGCACTCAGGCCCCACGGAGAACCAGCATCACGTCGGCAAGCTCTCGATGCGGCTCGCCTTCGATCTGGTACGTCTCGGCGAGTGTTCCAGACAGATTGCCGGCTCGCCAGGCATCGAGAGACTCCTGAGAGTCCCACACGTAGATTCCCCCGTACTCCCCCGTCTCGGCGAACTCGACGTAGTACTTCTGGAGCAACCCCGGAACCTCTCGATAGCGCTCTGAGCGCTCGATGAAGCGCTGATTGACCTCGTGGCGAGAAAGGCCGGACCGGTAACGGATGGTCTGGATGATCACCGCATCTCCTTTCACTGGAGGAATGTGCTCGACCCCCGAACCGATGATGCCACCCTCACCGGCTAACCAAAGCCCAGGCCGGATGGGCCGGACCTCGAGTCGCTAGTGTGCCCGCCCATGGTCGACATCGTCACCACTTCGGGCGGGGGCCGCTTCGAGGAGATCGGCTCCTACTCCCGGGCCAAGCGGGTGGGGCCGTTCGTTTATGTGGCAGGGACCACGGCCATCGAACCCTCGGGCAAGCTCCACTCCCCCTACGACGCCTACGCCCAGACAATCTATGCCCTGGCCCGGGTGGCCCGTGCTCTGGAGGAGGTGGGGGCATCGATGAACGACGTGGTGCGAACCCGGATGTACTTCTCCGACATGAGCGCGGCCACCGACGCCATCAGAGCCCACGGCGAGGTTTTCGCAGGCATCTTCCCCGTCACCACCGGCTGTCAGGTGGGCCTGACCACCCCGGGCATGATGGTCGAGATCGAGGTGGATGCGATCGTCTCGGACCTGCTCTGAGACGGACATCGACCCCAACCGCCGAAATCGTCCTCCACATTTCCCCCGGTTTTTCCCGCCCCGGTCGTCATCGAGGGACTATGTTTGCGCACTGTATACAGGATTCGGTCTCCGCGGGCGGCCCGGATCCGGTCTTTCCGGCCACGGAGGAGCAGCATGGCAGACACGCAGTCAGAAGGCATGATCGCCGCTAGTGGCGACTCGGGTGGGTTGATCAAATCTCTCACCACGCTGGATGTGTTCATCGCCGGCGTTGGCCTGGTCGTGGCCGCCAGCACGCTCGTGTCCGACTTCGTTGGGTGGTTCACCGCCGGGCGGGCCTTTGCGGTGGCCCTCATCGCCATGTTCGTGGTCAACCTGTTCCTGGGCCTGGCCGCCTCGGAGCTGGCCACCACCTATCCCAAGGCGGGAGCGCTGTACGACTTCGGAGCAGCCGCGGTAGGTGGTGGGGAACAGACCAAAGCATTCGTGGGAATCTTCCTGGGCATCCTGTTCTACATCATGTTCGCCTTCGCCGGAGGCGGTGAGACCGTGGCGGGCGCATCGGGCGCCCAGGGCTTGTTCAACGCCGGCTCGCTGGGCTTGTGGGTGTTCGTCCTCTCGGTACTCGCCATTCTCCCCAACCTGTTCGGGATCTCGCTCCTGGCCAAGGTGGAGCTGTACACGGTCCTGGTCATGCTGGCCATCCGCTGGTTCTTCGGCGTGACCGGTTTCCTGGGAGCCAACAACGTGGGCAGCTGGTCCTGGTCCAACGTCCCCGGCGGCGAGCTCAGCTTCGCCGGGATCATTGCGCTGGGAGGGGCGTACGCCTTCTGGTCGTTCGTGGGGATCGAGTTCGTAGCCCCCCTGGCCGAGGAGACCCGCGACCCGGGCCGATCCATCCCCCGCGGCATCGTCCTCGGGCTGCTGGCCATCCTCGGCACCTCCCTCCTGATGGGGATCGGGGTGGCCGGCCTCAACCCGGACTGGGCCAGCCAGATCGATCTCAACGCCCCCCAGCTGGCCGTGGGCCAAGAGATGTTCGGCGACGGCGGCCGGGTACTGATGGCCATCGCCTCGGTGCTGGCCACGTACTCGTCGATGACCATCGTCTACGCCGCCATGCCCCGAATCCTGTACGGGATGTCGCGCAACGGGCACTTCTTCGGACCCCTCAGCCGCTGGTTCGGGACGGTGCACCCCCGCTTCCGCACCCCCTGGGTGGCGATCTTCTTCACCGGCGTGGTCTACACCGCCACCGCCCTTGCCTACGGCCAGGTGGCGGAGCTGATCTTCACCGCCGCCTACGTGTGGTTGCTGCTGTACGTGGTCTACAGCCTGCTGGTGGTGGTGAGCCGCTACGTCAATCCCAACGTGGCACGGCCCTTCAAGCTGCCGATCCTGGTCCCCATCGTGGGCTTCCTTGTCACCCTGTACATGTTCTGGGCCGCCTTCAAGGACCCGATCGAAGAGGGTGGGCCTACCGGGCACGCCTACTTCGGTGGCCGCGCCCTGTGGATGATCGGGGGCGCGATCGTGGTGGCGATCATCGGCATCGTCCTCGAGAAAACCTCAGGTGTCCAGTCCCGGCTGGAGCAAGAGGTGCACCAGGAGGCATGACCAGACCAAGCCCCCGCCCCGACCCGAACCAGGGGGCCGGCCGCAAGGCCGGCCCCCTGCCTTTCAGCCCGCGCAGCCGGGCCAAGCGGATGTACCGGGCGCGGCGCAAGCGCCTGCTCGAGGTGCCGAGCGAGGCAATGCGGCGTCGCTTCGGCCCATCCAACGTGGTCGTCGATGAGGAGGAGGGCCGCTCGGCGCGGGTCACCCTGGACGGCACCGTGATCGAGATGGGTTTCTCGGGCCTGTTCCGGATGTTCGGGGCGCTGATCGACACCCAGTGGGTGGGGGTAACCGGGGACCCCTCCGATCCCGAGACGGTGCTGGAGTTCCGGTTCGACAAGATGAGCTTTGCCACCAAGCAGGGATCGGGGACGGCTCTGGCCGACCGGCTAGGCGACGCCAGGACCAGACGTCTGGCCGAACGCTCCGAGCTCAAGTCGATCCGGGTCGAGGACGGCCCCGGCGGCCGCCGGGTAGTCGTCACCCCCCTGGCCGGGACCATCACCGCCGTCTATCTGCCCCCCATGCCTCCCTACTCGGTCCCGATCAAGCCCGAGGAGGCCGACGACCACATAGATCTGGTCCTGCATCTCCTGGGCAAAGCCTGATCCCCGTCTCCCAACCCACCCTCCCCGGCTAGAGTGTATTCAGTACACAGAACCCGAGAGAGGGACGCGGAGGAAGACATGTGCGGGATCGCCGGCAGGATCTGCTCGCCGCCTGGTCGAGTCGGCCACGACCTGGTGGAGATGATGGAGGCGATGCGTCACCGGGGTAGCGACTCGACCGGATTCGGCCTGTACGGCCCCGCCCGAGAACGGGGCTATGTGGTCCGGGCGGTGGGGGCCGATCGCAGCGACCTTTCGGATCAGCTCGACGACTTCCTGACCGCCAGCCGCCAGCACGGCTCCGATTTCCTGGAAGACCCCACCTGGGACGAACTCGACCAGACGCATGTCTCGGTGCGGGTGGTGGTGGACGACCCGGCCTCGTCGCTGGAGGACTGGCTTTCGGACACCGACCACATCGCCGGCCTCGAAATCCAGTCGGTGGGCCGTTCGCTCGAGATCATCAAGGATCTGGGCGACGCCTACAACGTGGCCGACAAGCACGGCGTGCGGGACTTCATCGGCACCCACGGCCTGGCCAACGCCCGCATGGCCACCGAGTCGTTCGTCTCCCCCACTGCCTCCCATCCCTTCTGGGCACGGCCCTATCCCGACATCGCCATCGTCCACAACGGACAGCTGACCAACTACTACCTGCTCACCGAGCGGCTCCTGCGGGAGGGCTATGAAGTAAAGACCCAGAACGACTCGGAGGTGATCGCCATCTGGCTGTCCGACCAGATGGCGGACGGGATGCCGCTCACCGACGCCCTCGAGAAGTCCAAGACCGCCCTCGACGGTTGCTTCACCTACATCCTCGCCACTTCCGACATGATCGGATTCGCCAAGGACAAATTCGCCATCAAGCCGCTGGTGGTGGTGGAGGAGGAAGGCGGGACCATCGCCATCGCCACCGAGGAGCAGGCGATCCGCAAGCTCTACCACGACGAGGTGGAGGTGATCAACTACGACGGTCCCCTCCTGTCCACCACCTGGCGGGTCCCGACCGGGGTTCCGGCATGAGTGATCGGGTCGAGGTGATCGCCGGCGACCGCTGGATCCGCCAGATCAACGCCGACATCCGCACGGCCGTTGCGGAGGGAGAGCCGGTGATCGTCCGGGAGACGCTGTCCCGTCACAACCTGGGCGTGGGCCTCCCCGAGGGCGCCGACGTGACTTTCGAGGGGTCGGTGGGCTACTACTGCGGCGGCCTCAACGACGGGGCCACGATCCACATCACCCGCAATGCCGGCTGGGGCACAGGCGAGGCCATGGCCCGGGGCAGGATCACCGTCGACGGCTACGCCGGGATGAGCGTGGGCGCCTCGATGCGGGGCGGGTTGATTCACGTCAAGGGCAATGCCGGGCCCCGCTGCGGGGTGGCGATGAAGGGGGGCGACATCGTGGTCGAGGGCAAGGTGGGTTTCCTGACCGGTTTCATGGCCCACGAGGGACGCATCATCGCCCTGGGAGGAGCCGAGGACGCCTGCGGGGACTCGCTGTGGGGAGGCGAGGTGTGGGTGGCAGGGCCGATCAACTCCCTGGGCGTCGACACCGAGGTGGTCGAGCCTCAAGCCGGTGAGGTCGACGATGTCGAACGGCTACTCAAGGAACTGGGCATCGGAGGCGGCCATGACTGGAAGAAGATCGTCTCCGGGCAGCGGTTATGGCACTTCGAGAGCAGGGATGCGAGCGCATGGCTGATGATCTGACCAACTATTCCTATCCCTTCGAGATGCCCGACGAGGACGACGTCGCTTTCGTAGACGGGGCCATCGCCGGGCGCCCGCCCGGGGTGCCATCGTCGTATGCGAGGGGCAAATCTATCCGCTGGACCCCCGACTCGATAGCCGAGGTACACGCCCTGTCCCGGCTGGGCCGCTACCAGATCCGCGGCTTCACCACCGACAACGACCGCTTCCCCACCTTCGACGACCTGGTCTTCGTCCCCGCCTCCATGACCCGCCTCCCACTGGAGGGATATCGGGAGAGCTGTGACACCCGGACCGTGCTGGGCGACCGCCCCGGCCTGGTCTCGGAGCCGCTCGAGCTCGCCATCCCCATCTACATCGCCTCGATGTCGTTCGGGGCCCTGTCGGCTTCTGCCAAGGCCGCCCTGGGATACGGGGCGTCCAAGGTAGGGTCGATGACCTGCACCGGCGAGGGCGGGATGCTGGAGGACGAGAGGGAGGCGAGTGATCGCCTCGTATATCAGATGACACCGTCCCGCTACATGCTCGACCTGGAGCATCTCCGCATGGCGGACGCCATCGAGATCGTGGTGGGCCAGGGCGCCAAGCCCGGGACCGGAGGATTGCTGCTGGGGATGAAGGTGTCCGACCGTGTGGCGCGGATGCGTTCACTGCCGATCGGAGTGGATCAACGTTCCACCGTTCGTCATCCCGACTTTCTGGGTGCCGACGATCTCCAGGTCAAGATCGAAGAGCTACGCGAGGCCACCGACTACCGGGTGCCGATCTTCGTCAAGATGGGCGCCACCCGACCCAGATTCGACGTGGCCATCGCCGCCAAGGCGGGAGCCGACGTGATCGTGGTGGACGGGGCCGAGGGGGGGACGGGAGCGTCACCGGAGCTGTTGCTCAACCACACCGGCATCCCCACCATCTCTGCCGTGCGCGCCGCCCGCCAGGCGTTGGAGGACGCCGGGATGGCCGATGAGGTCAAGCTGGTGGCGTCGGGCGGGATCCGCTCCGGCGTCGACGCCGCCAAGTGCCTGGCCCTGGGGGCGGACTGCGTGATGATCGGGACCGCCGCCCTGATGGCGCTGGGATGCAACAGCCCTCGCTATCTGGAGGACTACCAGGCCCTGGGCACGGCACCCGGCCAGTGCCATCATTGTCATACCGGCCGCTGCCCGGTGGGAATCACCACCCAGGACCCCGAGCTGGAAAAGCGCATGCACGTCCCGGCCGGAGCGGAGCGGGTGGCCCGGTTCCTCACCGCCATGACCATGGAGGTCACCCTCCTGGCCAAAGCGTGCGGCAAGAGCTCGGTCCACAACCTGGAGGTCGAGGACCTGCGTTCGCTCAGCATCGAGGCCAGCGCCTTCACCGGCGTCAAGATGGCGGGAATCGACCGCCCCTTCACCTGGTAACGGGGTCCGCTGCCCGCTGGCCGGCCCAACCCAGGGTTCCCAGCGTCGCCCAGCGACGCTCACCGCCCCAAGTTCGCTCAGGTGCCCAGGGCCGCCCCAACCCAGGGTTCCCAGCGTCGCCCAGCGACGCTCAGGGCCCAAAGTTCGCTCAGGAGCGAACTTTGGGCGGCTCAGGTGGCGGCGGCCAGGCGAGCGGCCACGGCCCGGGCCGCTCGACGGAGACCGTCGAGCTCGTCGGCGGGGAGGGACAGCTCCACCACTTCCTGCACGCCGGAGGGACCGAGCAGACAGGGCACCCCCAGCACCACGCCCTCGATCCCGTACTCGCCCTCCAGCACCACCGACACCGGGAGAGCGCCGGCCCGGGCCCCGCGCAGAGCGTCGAGCACCTCCAGCACAGCATGGGCCGGAGCCAGGGTTGCGGACCCGGTCTGGCGCAGCGCCACAACCTGCCCTCCGGCGGTGACCGTGTCCCCGACACAGGCGGCTATCTGCTCGTCGGTGAGGAAGTCCCCCAGCGGCCGGCCCTTGATGGTCGCCTGACTCACTATCGGAACCATCTCGTCGCCGTGGCTCCCCAGGGTGAAGGCAGAAACGTCGATCGGGTCCACCCCGGCCGCCCGCGCCAGCGAACGCCGGAAGCGGGACGAGTCGAGGGTGCCGGCCATGCCCATCACCCGCTCCCGGGGGAACCCCGTCGTTCGATACGCCTCCATGGTCATCTCGTCGAGGGGATTGGTCACCATCACCACGATCGCCCGGGGAGCGTGATCACGAACCTGCTCGGCCACCTGGCGGACCACCCTGCCGTTCACCCCCACCAGATCGGCCCGGCTCATCCCCGGGCTCCGGGGCCGACCGGCGGTTATCACCACCACGTCGGCGTCGGACACCATTTCGAGCGACTCCCCTCCCGAGATGTGAGAAACGGACCCAGTGATCCCCGAGGCGTGCTCGAGGTCGAGAGCCGTGGCCTCGGCCACACCGGGTACCACGTCCACCAGGCAGATCTCGTGTGCCACCGAGGAGTTGGCGGCCAGGTGGGCGGTGTTGGCGCCCACTCCCCCTGCCCCGACCACCACCAGCTTCCCGAACGTTATGGGGTCTGAGCCGCGACTCGGCTCCGAGGAGATCCAGCGCGGACTGCTCTTCAACAGGACACGCCTCACGATCGATCCCCCATCGGGCTCGGGGACGACCCTCTCCTCGGGAGGCCCTTCGATGATGCTCACCCCGAGTCGCTCGGCCGCCTCCCGCGCCTGATGCGTGACCAGCGAGCCCTGCAACACGTGGACGCGTCGGCGACCGCGCTGCCAGGCTTCGAGGATATCTTCCTCGCCGATCACCCCGGCTCCGGGCCGGATGGCCGGGCGACCCGGGCTGGTCATTCGGAGCGACCCTCGACGGCGTTTACGGCCGCCACGGCCGCCTCCATGGCCGTTTCCACCTCGGACTCCGACCCCGACATGAAAAACCGGCCGAAGCGGCCCACGGCCCGCACCTCGACTATGTCGATGGTGGAAGCCTTCTCCGCCTCGTTGGCGGCGATGGAGATGTAGGCGGCGGGTGCGCACTCGATGATGCCCAGGGTCTGCCCGGGCACCAGCAGGGAGCCCTTGCGCCATTTGTTGAGCAACTGGGCCTGATAGGGCTCCACTGAGGTGATGATCTGGGTCGACTCCACCCGGGGCTTCATCCGGTCCGACATGGAGATGCCCAGGTGGGCGAGGACGGCCTCCCGGGCGGCGACGATCTCGGCGTTGATCGGCGAGCGGAGGATGAAGAACCCGAACTCGCGCTCGACGATCTGGCTGGTGGCTTCGATGGTGGCGGCCTTGAGGGCGACGTCCATGAGGCGAAACACCTCGTTGCCCGGAGCCAGCTCCCCGACCAGGATCGTGTCCCCGGCCAGGGGGATCGACCCCTGCACGGTGGCGCCGTTGTAGGCGGCGAACCTGGGCTGGAGCCGGTCGATCTGGAGCAGGGCGCGGACGGTTACGGATGCCATCTACTCAGGCCCCGTACACGTCGTAGATGGTGCGCCAGGGACGCCTCTCGTAGGCGACCCGCTTGATGTTGATCAGGTGGAGGGCGGTGACGTTGTCGGACACGATCGACCCCGACACGGTGCCGGTACCGAGCATGAAGCTGGGCTCGAGATCGGCCGAGTACCCCATCGCCCCGTGCAAAGCGGGCTGGTTGACGAGCACCCGCCCGGTGGGGAGGCGAGAAAAGCGGGTCACGATGTCGGAGTCCCGGGTGTGGAGGGCGAAGGTGTGGCCCCGGCCTCCGAAACGAAGCACCTGGTAGCACAGGTCATAACCCTGATCGGGCCCCGTCACCTCGTACCAGGCCAGGACGGGATTGAGCTTCTCCCGTGACAGCGGCCTCCTCCTCCCCACCTCGGTTTCGCGTGAGATCAGGACCCGGGTACGGGGGGGGATGCCGAAATCGGCCCGGCGGGCCAGCTCGGCGGCGGACTGCCCGACGCTCCCGGGGCGGATGACCCCGTTCTCGTCGAAGATCACATCGGCCAGGCGATCGGCTTCGGTTTCGGTGCAGAAGTAGCCCCCCAGTCTCCGCACCTCCTGTTCGGCCAGATCGGCCACCGCCCGATCCACGATCACCGCCTGCTCGGAGGCGCAGGCGGTTCCGTAGTCGAACGACTTGGAGGTGAGGATCTGGTCGGCGACCTCGGTCAGGTCGTCGCGCATGGAGGCGTGGATGTAGACCGGCACGTTGCCCGGCCCCACCGCCAGGGTGGGCTTGCCCGACGAGTAGGCGGCCCGGACCATCGCCGCTCCACCGGTGGCCATGACCACCGCCGTTCTCCGGTGGCGCATCAACTCCTGGGTTCCCTCCAGGGTCACTTCGGTCAGACATTGGATGAGGTTGTCGGGCGCACCCATCTCCCGGGCGGCCGCCATCATCACCCGGGCCGTCTCGGCCCCGCACTTGACGCCCCGGGGGTGAGGAGCACACACGATGGCGTTGCCGGACTTGACCGCCGACAGCACCTTGAAGATGACGGTGGATGTGGGGTTGGTTACCGGGATCAGGGCTGCCACGACCCCCATCGGCTCACCCACGGCCATCACGCCGGTGGCCGGATCGGTCCACAGCACCCCCAATGTCTTGACGTTGCGGAGCCAGTCGGCCACGCCGATCGAATTGAACAGGTTCTTGATGCGCTTGTCCTCGGCGTTGCCGTACCCGGTCTCATCGGCCGCCATGGCGCCCAGGCGAGCGGCGTCGACCTCGATGGCCCGGGCCATGGCCATGACCATCCGGTCGATGAGGTCGGGGTCGGTGCCCAGGAAGCGCTGCTGAGCTTCATGGGCGGCTTCTACCGCCCGACGGGCCTCGGCCATGCTGCGCAGGTCGGCGTCGATGGCGCTCATCGCCCTCCCCCCTGGGCCAGCGCGTTGCGGATGGCGGTCGAGTCCATTCCCGAGAACCCGATCCGATCCAGGGCGCGGCCGGCCGCGGCCAGATCGCCCCCCAGCACCGACTCGGCCAGACGCAGCACGGCCCGCGAGGTGGGCACCGGCAACCCGGCCGCCTCGGCAGCAGAGATGAGCGGGACCAGGGAGCCGAGGACGGCATCGCGCACCAGCGAACGGGCTCCATCCTCGGGCGGGACCGGCCGCACATCGTCTCCATCGATGCTCCCTGCCACCGCCTCGATCAGCTCGGCATCGGCGGGGAATTCCCTCACTCCGAAAGACGCCGCCACCCGGCGCCGCTCGTCGGCCAGGTCGGCGATCAGGGCCCGGTGGCGGTCACCGAGCAGACCGGCAAAGGTGCCCATCTCGACCGGGACCGCCCCGGGCGGCAAGGAGGACCGATCGGCCGGGGCGGCGGGACCGCCCAACAACAGCGCCGGGATCTCCACCACCGCCGAAGCGTCGGTCAGTGAGGAATGCAGCGGGGTCGGCATCGGGCTGAGGTCCGACAGGTACCCGCCCACCCGCTCGATACTCGACGAGGCCGATTGGGGCAGAGCCCCGGCGGGTGTGGGTCGGCGACGACTCAGGTGGAGAGTGCCGCCCTCCTCTAGGATGTCGAAGGGGAGCGACTGAATCTCGACGATGGTGACGTCGGCCGTCGAACCCCCAACCGCCAACCAGTAGGCCAGCTCCAGGCCCCCGAAGGTGCGTGCCGGAGTCACCACGATCACCTGGCCGTCCTGCACCTGCTGGGCGAGGACCAGGCCATAGGTGCGCTGTTTGAGAACCGGACCGGAGACCACGACCAGATCGGAGGCGGCCACGGCGGAGTCGAGCACCGAGGTGAGCTCGATCGAAGGCCGGTCGCCACCCACCCGGAAGGTTCCGATCGGACCCTCGCCGCGCAGGGTGATCGAACCGCGTTGGAGAGCCTCGACTTCGTCGGCGTAGACGGTGAAGAGGCGAACCTCGTCGGCCCCCTCGGCCAGGAACCATGCCGCCAGGGCACGGCCTTCGACGCCCGAGCCCAGCACCGTCACCCGGGCCGGGGTGCGGGGGTCGGAACGGCGCGGCGCCGGTGCCGACAGCGCCGCCACCACATCGTGGAAGCCTGCCGTGGTCATGAATCAGATCAGGCGGTCTGGGGGAGGATGCCCTCGAGCTCGGTCGAAGGCCGGGGAATGACGTGTACGGCGATGACCTCGCCCACCTTGTTGGCTGCCACGGCACCGGCATCGACGGCCGCTTTCACCGCGCCCACCTCTCCCCGCACGAACATGGCGACCAGGCCGCCTCCGACGTTCTCCTGGCCCATCAACGACACGTTGGCTGCCTTGACCATGGCATCGGCCGCCTCGATGGCTGCCACCACCCCTCGTGTCTCGATCATGCCCAGGGCGATCTGTTCGGCCATTCGTTGCTTCTCCTCTCTAGCTCTTCTTGGACGTGCTCGTCTTCACTTTGGCAGGATCGAGCGTTCGACCCCCCACAGTGACGTCTTCGACTATCACCACGACTGCCAGGTCGGCGGGGACTCCCACGGTCCGGGCTGCCTGACGGGCGGCCGAACCGGACGCCACCAGAACCACGTCGCCTTCACCGGCGCCCACCGCGTCCACAGCCACCACCTCGGGCTCGATCACCTTGCCGTCGGTGGTGACGAGATCGACGATGAGCATGCGATGCCCGGTCAGGCTTTGGTCCTTCACCGTGCCGGTGACCGTGCCCACCACCCGGCCCAGCCGCATCAGAAGTTCCTCAGGTACCGGGCTTGCTCCACAGGAGTGACCTGGTCGGCCATGAAAGCCAGCTCCCGCTCGGCCTGACTGAGATAGATACCCAACAGGTCGGGGTCCACCACCTCGGCTACCAGCTTGGACTCCCGGGCCAGCTCAATGGAGGTGGCCAGGTCCTTGGGCAGGGGGTCGGCGTCCTCGTTGGCATAGCCATCACCCGTTTCCCTGGGCATGGGCTTGAGCCCCTCCTCGATGCCCTTGAGGCCGGCGGCTATCTGCACCGCCAGGAGCAGGTAGGGGTTGGCGTCGGCCGAACCGTCCCGCTGTTCGACCCGCACCGCCGGGTTGGCGCCCTCGATGACCCGCAGGCCCACCGTGCGATTGTCCACCCCCCAAGCGTTGTTGACCGGACAGAAGGTGTAGGGGCGGCGACGCCGGTAGGCGTTGGGGGTGGGCGCCGAGAAGAGTGCTGCCTCGCACATGTGGCGCTGCATCCCGGCCAGATATTGCTTGCCGAGACGGGAGAGCCGGCCCTTGTCGGCGAACAGGTTCTTGCCGTTCTGGTGGATGGAGTGGTGCACGTGGAAGCTGTTGCCGGACAGGTCTATGAAGGGCTTGGCCATGAAGGTGGCCACGTAGCCGTGGGCGATGGCGAGCTGTTTGACCATGCCCCGGAAGGCGACCACCCGATCGGCGGTCTCCACCGCATCGGCATAGCGGATGTTGACCTCGACCTGGCCGGGGGCGTACTCGGGGTTGGACTGCTCGATGGGAATGCCGGCCGCCACCAGGTCGTTGCGAATCGGCCCCAGGACGTGCTCGAACTCCATGGCCCGCTCCAGCCCGTATACCTGGATCCCGCTGTCGCGAGGGCGCAGCGTTTCGGGGTCGAGGAGGAAGAACTCCAGCTCGGCCCCAATCGATACCTCATAACCCATGTCCCCGGCCTTTTCGACCACCTTGACCAGGGCGTTGCGAGGGTCGATCTCAACCGGGTCCCCGTGCTCGGTCTCGACCCGGCCGAAGACGAAGGCGGCCCCGGGATCCCAGGGCATGGAGTGGAGGTGCTCGGTGAGCGGGCGCACCTTGATGTCGGGATAGCCGGTCCCCATGTTGGTGTAGGGGGTGTCCCACACGTCACAGGTCATGTCCATGGCGAAGATGGCGTTGGACATTGCCATCCCCTCCTCGAGGATCACCGGCCAGTGCGAGGCGGGGATCCGCTTGCCGCGCAACAGACCGTTGAGATCGCCCACGCCCAACACCACCGTGGTGATCCCCTCCGGAAGACCGGCCATTCTCGATGCTCCTCTCCGGCTCGTTGGCGAGACCCTAGTGAGACTGTATACAGTACTCAAGCGAACCCGAGGGAGAAATGTCCGGATCGCGATTCGCCGTGGTTGGCGCTGGCATCGTAGGCGTCATGACCGCCCTGGAGCTGCGCAAACAGGGTCATTCGGTCACGCTCTACGACGGCTGGGAGCCAGGTCACACCCGGGCCGCCTCTTCCGGCACGCACCGGGTCACCCGCTCCGCCCACGGGGCCGACGAGCTCTACACCCGCTGGCAGTGGGAGGCGCGGATGCGGTGGATGGAGCTGCAGGCCGAGTGGGGCGTGGAACTGTTCCGGGAGACGGGAGGCCTGCTGCTGGCCGAGACCGGGCGCTCCGCCTGGGAGACGGCGGCCATTCCCACCCTGGCCCGGCTGGGGATCCCCGCCCTCCGCCTGAGCCCGGCCGAGTTGTCGGCTCGATGGCCGCACATGGACTTCCAGCGGGTGGAATTCGGGCTCTACGAGCCCCATGCCGGCTTCCTCTGGTCGAGGAGGGCCCTGGTGACCGGGTACAAGCGGTTCGTGGAGATGGGGGGCGAGTTCGTCCGCGCCCGGCCCCGCACCACCCCTGGCGAGAGGCTGGAGGTGAACGGATCTCCGCTCAACGCCGACGTCACCGTGGTATCGACCGGGTCGTGGATGAGGGAGATGTTCCGACGCACCCTGGGCCACCTGCTGGAGGTGGTACGCCAGGACGTCATCTTCATCTCCCCACCCGAGGGGTCACGCACCTATGACGCCGACCGCCATCCGGTGTGGATCGACCACGGCTATCCGGGCTACGGGATCCCGGCGGTGGAGGGGCACGGCTTCAAAGCAGTCATCGCCTGGCACCAGTCCGACATCGACCTCGATTCCGACGACAGGGTGGTGGATCGGGGGGCCCTGGTGCGGAGCCGCCAGTACCTCTCCTACCGGTTCCCCCAGCTGGTCGACCAGCCCATCACCGACCAGAAGGTGTGCCACATCGTCATGACCCCCGACACCCATTTTCTGTTCGACTTCCACCCCGAGCACCCCGACATCGTCCTGGCCGGTGGTGGCTCGGGGGGCATCTTCAAGCACGCCCCGGTGATCGGCGAGTACGTGGCGGGCATGGCCACGGGGCGCTGGAGGCCCGATGCCCGCTTCACCATCCAGAATCGCACCTCGATGGCCCTGGGCGAATCTCCCAGCGGACGCTGAGCTCCCGCCCGCCGGGAGGCGGAAATCACAGGGCGGGGGGTGGGGACGGGAGGCGGAAATCACAGGGCGGGGGGTGGGGACGGGAGGCGGAAATCACAGGGCGGGGGGTGGGGACGGGAGGCGGAAATCGACCTAGGCGATCTCGTCCAGGAACCAGCCCACCAGCCCCCGGACCCGCCGGCCGACTTCGGGATCTCGCTGCTTGGTCTCCACCAGCAACTCGTCGGGGTCACCCCCCAGGGCGCGGAGGGCGGAGGCGCCCCCGGTCGACATCCACATCGACAGATGGTCGTAGTCCACTTCGGGATGGAACTGGATCCCCACTGAGTTCCCTACCCGGAACACCTGGGGACCGACCGGGTTGGAGGCGAGCAACTCGGCCCCGGGCGGGACGTCGAACACGTCGCGATGCCACTGGAACCACGTACCGGATAGGTGGGGTATGACCGAGCCGACTTCGTGCCACCCGATCTCGGGGGCGGGCGCCCTCCGTACCTCGCCTCCGGCGGCCGCAGCCAGAGCCTGGGATCCGAAACAGATGCCCATCACCGGCACCTCCGACGCCATCGCCTTCCTCAGCATGTCGAGCTCGGGGTCGAGCCAGGAGGCGATGGCGGGGTCGTGGACCGACCAGGGGGACCCGAAGGGAACGACCAGGTCGAAGCGGGTCGGGTCGGGGAACGAGGCGTTGCCGTCGGGTAGGGAGCGGTCCTCCTGGACCAAGAACGGAACCAGCTCGAAGCCGCGCCGTTCCAGCTCCCGGCCCACCGCACCCGGCACCTCATATTCATCATGGTCGACGACCAAAGCTCGCACTTACGCTCCTTCGGGGGTGAAAACGCCGCTTCTGTGAACGTTCTTCCCGCCGGAAGCCACAATAAGGTTCACAGACCCTCCCTCTCCACCCGCAAGCGCAACTGCAGGAGGTTCCTGCGCCAGATCCAGGTCAGGATGGGGGTGGCGAGGAGGGCGGTGACGGGCCCGCCCAGCCACCACGGGAATGTGAGTCGTTCGCTCCAGGTGAAGCGGGTGCCGCCGGCCATGGCATCGAGATCGAAGCGACCCCGGCCGCTGACGAGGCCCCGGTGCGCCACCTCTATCGACTCGCCCTCGGTCCATCCGGTGACTTCGATCACATCGGTGGTGCGGAGCGGCCCCACCCGGGTAGCGACCTCCATGACCGCCCCGATCCCTCGCCGGGCCCGGGAGCGAAACTCGATGCTCTCGGCGTCGGCCATCCACTCGGCGTGCGATCCGAGGTCCGCCAGATGCTCCCAGACGACGGACCTGGGGGCGTCGATCGAAACCGCCACCCGGATCACGGCCTCATCGACCGCTGAACTCGGCCGCCCGCTTGTTCAAGAACGCCGCCACCCCTTCCTTGGCGTCCTCGGTGGCGAAGGCCGAGGCGAAATTGTCCGCTTCGATCTGCATTCCCTTGGCCAGGGGCTGACCCCACCCGTCGTTGATGGCTCGCTTGGCGGCCGCCAATGCCAGCGTCGGGCCCTCAGCCCATTTGGCGGCGTCGGCCAGGGCCACCGCTTCCAGCTCGTCGGGGGCGAGCACCTTGTCGGCCAGGCCCAGGGACAACGCCTCCTGGGCAGGGACGTGACGGCCCGAATAGACGATCTCCTTGGCCGCCTGGTAGCCGACGATACGGGGAAGACGCTGGGTGCCGCCCGACCCGGGGATGATGCCCAGGTTTATCTCGGGCTGGCCCACCTTGGCGTCGGTCGACAGGTACCGGAAGTCGGCTCCCATGGCCAGTTCCAGCCCCCCGCCCAGGGCATAACCCCGCACGGCGGCGAGGGTGGGCTTGGGAAGCCGTTCCAGGGCCCAGACAGCCTCGCTGAGGGTGTTGGCCAGGACATCGTCCTCGCCCGAGTCGAAGGCGGCCTGGAATCCGGTTATGTCGGCACCGGCGGCGAAGTGGGGCTGGCCGGTCACCACCACCGCCCGGATCTCGGAGTCCTGGCACTGACGAAAGGCCTCGATGAGGTCGCCCGACAGCTCGGCGCTGAGGGCGTTGACGGGGGGCCGGTTGAGACGGACCAGGGCGACGGCTCCGTCGCGGCTGAACTCGACCAGGGACATTTGACCTCCA
The DNA here is from genome assembly GCA_963744905.1 of uncultured Acidimicrobiia bacterium. Classification (GTDB taxonomy): domain Bacteria; phylum Actinomycetota; class Acidimicrobiia; order Spongiisociales; family ZC4RG35; genus DATFFO01. The sequence goes on from CAVUUV010000003.1 coordinate 153,108, forward strand.
GAAAAGATGGCGTGCTGGGGACTGTACCGGGCGTACGGTCGGACCCACCCACCTGTGCCCCGGTTCGAGCCTGACCCGTGCGCCCTCAGCTGGTGACCGAGGGAAGGTCGGCCAGTTCGGGGCGCTCGCCCGGATCCAGCGGCTCGATCCGCATCCGGGCATCGACCACCACCACCCCCTGACCGGGAGCCAGCACCTTGACCGGGTTCATGTCCATCTCCGAGATCTCGGGCAGAGCCGAGATCATGGCCGACACCCGCAACAACGCCTCCTCCAGTGCGGGTATGTCTCCCCGGGGCTGATTGCGATAGCCCTCCAGGAGCGGGAAGCCCTTGATGGAGCGGATCATCTCGGCGGCATCGGCGTCGGTGAGGGGGTGAATGCGGAAGGTGACATCGCCCAGCAACTCGACCGTGACACCGCCCAGCCCGAACCCGACCAGGGGACCGAAGTTGGGATCCTCGGTGGATCCGATCAGGACCTCGTGACCGGCGGGGACGAAGGTCTGCACCATGACCCCTTCGGGGTCCTCCACCGCTCCCCGTACCCGCCGATACGCCTCCCGGACCGCCTCTTCACCCGTCACGTCGAGAGCCACCCCGCCCACGTCGCTCTTGTGCAGGGCGGAAGGCGAGAGCACCTTCAAGACCACTGCCTGGCCGATCTCGGCCGCCGCCGTCACCGCCTCCTCCTCGGTGTGCACCACCTCCGTGACCGGAACCCGCAACCCGAAGCAGGTGAGCACCTCGCTCACCTCGTCGGCCTCCAGCCAACCCCCATCTGTGCCCAGCCGGGCCAGAGCATCGCCGACCACACGCCGGGCGGCGTCGGCGTCGGTGCCTTCCAGGATGGGCACATGCCCGTGATCACGCCGTCTCCACTCCCCGTAGCGGATCGCCCTGGCCAGGGCGGTGGAGGCCTGCTCGGGAAAGAGGAACGATGGTATGGCCCGAACCCCGTCGCCGCCCTCGAGCAGGGGGGCGACGTCGGAAGCCTGCATGAACACCGTCAGCAGGGTGACCTCTCCGCCCGCCTCGACATGGGCGTCCTGGCTGCGGCGGATCGCGGCCGCCACCGGCTCCAGAGCGTCCGGCTTGACGGGGACGTAGATCACCATCACCGCGTCCACCTCGCCCGACCCCAGCAGCAATGACGTGGCGTGCTCGAACTCGACGGGACCGCCCGAGGCGATCAGGTCGACGGGGTTGCCGGTGGCAGCCTCGGCGGGCAGCTTGCCCCCGATCCGGGCCTGGAGACCCTCGCTCAAGGTGGGGAGGAGGAGGCCGTTGGCTTCCAGGGAATCCGCCGCCAGGATCCCGGGGCCACCGGCGTTGGTGACTATGGCGACTCGCTTTCCGGCCGGGAGAGGCTGGTCGGCCAGAAGGGATCCCACCCCGAACAGCTCCTCGATGGTGTCGACCCGGATCACGCCGGCCTGATGGAACAGGGCATCCACCGCCACGTCCGAGGAGGCGAGAGCCCCGGTGTGGCTGGAGGCGGCCCGGCTGCCGGCCTGGGTGCGTCCCGACTTCACGGCCACGATCGGCTTGCTCAGCCCGATCCGCCGAGCGATCCGGGAGAACTTCCGGGGATTGCCGAACGACTCCAGGTACAGAAGGATCACGTCGGTCTGGGGATCGTCCTCCCACGTGAGGAGGAGATCGTTACCGGACACGTCGGCCTTGTTGCCCACCGAGACGAACTGGGAGATCCCCACCCCCACCGAGCGGGCATAGTCGAGGATGGCGATGCCCAGCGCCCCCGACTGCGAGGACATGGCGATATTGCCCCGGGGCGGATACACCGGGGCAAAGGTGCCGTTGAGCACCACCGAGGGTGCGGTGTTGAGCAGCCCCATGCAGTTCGGGCCCACCATGCGCATCCCCGCCTGGCGCACGATGGAAGCCAGCTCCTTCTCCAGTTCGGCACCCTCCGGCCCCACTTCGGAGAAGCCCGCCGAGATGACCACCACTCCCCGCACTCCCGCCTCGGCACACTGGCGTACGACGTCGATTACCAGAGGGGCGGGAACGACGACGAAGGCCAGATCGACCGTGTCGGGGATCTCGGCCACCGTGGCGTAGGCCCGGACCGAGTTGACCACCCGGGCCCGGGGGTTGACCGGATACAGGGGACCGGTGAAACCCTCGTGCAGCAGGTTACGAAACAGCTTGTTGCCGATGGCGTCGGGGTCGGTCGAGGCGCCGATCACGGCGACGGCCCGGGGAAAGAACATCGGAAGCAGCGAGGCGGTCACGGCCCGGCGCTCCCGCTCGCCCCACAGGGAGATCGAGGTCTCGGACTCGTCGACGGGGAAATCGACCGTGTAGACGCCGTCTTCGATGGTCCGGCTCATCTCGTAGCCCGAGTTGCGGAAGACCCTCATCATCTGCTTGTTCTCGGGAAGCACGAAGGCCCGGAAACGGGTCACCCCGTGGCCGCGGGCGTAGGTGGTGAGCAGCTGCAATAGCTCCGTGCCCAGGCCCCTCCCCTGCTGGCCGTCGGTGACGGCGAAGGCGACTTCGGCCGTGGCGTGGTCGGCCGGCATCCGGTCGTAACGGCCCACCGCCACCATCTTCCCGGCGACGATGGCGATCAGGGCCATCCGATCGACGTAGTCGACGTCGGTGAAGTATTTGATCTCTTCCGGCTCCAGGGACTTCTTGACCCGGAAGAAGCGGAAGTAGCGGCTCTCGGGGCCCATGCCATCGAAGAACTCGACCAGCCGGTCGGCGTCGTCGGGACGGATGGGGCGGATCATCGCCCCGGCCCCGTCGCGCAGTACCACGTTCAGTTCGTACTCGGCCGGATAACCGGGAGGAAGGCCATCCCCGCCCACACCGGTCTCTGAGGAATGGGTATCGGTCACGATCAACGAGGCTAACCGACGACGGGATGCAGCCGGGCCCTCTCCTCGTACGGATACACCTCGACCAGTTCGCCCCTGTCCAGGCGCTCCTGCATGGATTGCCACCAGGAGGGATCGAACAGGTCGGCGTGGTGGGCGACGAAGGCATGGCGGGCCTCGCCGTGTACCCCGAGAAAGGTGGCGAACTCGGCCGGGAACACGTCGTTGGGCCCGACGGCGAACCAGGGCTCGGAGGCCATCTCCGCCCCGGGGGGCTGGACCATCTCACGGAAATGGCACACATCGAGAGGAACCAGCTCGTCGTAGTCGTAGAACACCACCCTTCCATGACGGGTGACGCCGAAATTCTTGAGGAGGAGATCGCCGGGGAAGATGTCGGAGGCGGCCAGATCCCGGATGGCGTTGCCGTAGTCTATGGCCGCCTCTCTGGCCAGGGTGGGGTCGGCGTCCCGCAGGTAGAGGTCGAGGGGGATAACCCGCCTCTCCACGTAGGCATGAGAGATGGTGACCGAGTCCTCCCCGACCTCCACCGAACGGCCACACTCCCCGGTCAGGGCCTCCAGGACCTCGTCGTCGAACCGATCCAGTGGAAGAGCCAGGTAGGCGAACTCCTGAGCGTCGACCAGCCGACCGGCCCGGTCGTGGTGGAAGACGAAACGGTACTTCTCCTTCACCTGGGAACGGGTGGTGGTCTTCTGGGGCGGGAACCGGTCCTTGATCACCTTGAACACGACGTCGAAACCAGGCAGGGTGAACACGACCATCACCAGCCCACGCTCCCCCCGGGCGATGCTGAAGTGGTCCCCCGAGGTGAGGATGTGAGCCCGGAGCTCGCGGTAGAGGGCCGTCTTGCCGTGTTTGTTGTGACCCAGGCTGATGTAGAGCTCGGCGAGACGCTTGCGGGGCATCAGGGTGCGCAGGAAACGGATCAACTCCCAGGAGCGTTCGACGTCGACGTGGAAGTAAGAACGGGTGAACGAGAAGAGAATCGACACCTGGTTCTCGGTCAGCAGGACGGCGTCCACCACCACGCCCTCGGCGGGATGGAGCAAGGCCAGCACCAGGGGCACCACATGGGGGCCCGAGTACATGCGCCCGATGATGTAGGCCCCCTTGCCCCGGTAGAACGCGGCGTCGATGATCTCGGTCCGATCCACCACCCTCAACGCGCCGATCGCCCGGAGGTGATCGGCGATCTTGGCCGCCGCCGCCTCGGCATCGGGTTCCAGATGAGCGAAGTCGACTCCGAGATCGGAATCGATCAGCACGGACCCGACCAGCTCGGAGAGAGGCATCGATCCGTAGCTGCGGTGGAGCGGCGTCGCCGATTCGGTGGGAGGAGCGTCGTAGTCGGTGTCGACGAACTCGATGCGGGGGTCAACGCCCACGGTGGTGAAGATCTTGCGGGTGACCGAGTTGAAGAAGGTCTCGGCCAGCTCCCAGTCATCCCTCCCCTGGATCATGCCCGAATAGACCGCCTTCATCCCCGCCCACACCATCTTGTCGTCGCTGCGGTCACCCAACAGGCCGCCGATCGCCTCCGCCCCACCCTCGGACGCAGCCTCATATAGATCGAGGCGCTCTTTGGCGTCGGCCGCCATCCCCGCCCAGTCCCTCTCCCGGAATCGGATCCGGGCCCGGCGGGTGACGATGCGAAAGCGGCGTTCGAAATCTCCGTATGCGTCGGAGATGAGACGGGCTCCCAGGTTGGCCAGGCGTGAGTCTGAGAGCGGGGTCTGGTCGGGAACGGTGGACATGTGCACCTCAGCTTGAACGGCCCGGCACCGCCCCGCAAGGCGAAGAGCCGGCGCGGCGCCTGTGGGTGCGAGCCGGCCTCCGGCATTCCCGGGTCAAGCCAGGTCGGCGCGTAAGCAGGCGTTCCCCCATTCGGAGTCAACTACCGATTCGGTCCGCTTCGATGGTCGAGGCCAGCCGACGCGACTTTGAGCCGACCCACATCACCGACCCGTGAAACGCCGGCCTTCCGACCCTGGCATGGGATCGGCTACGTTGCCACCCGGAGGCTTCACATAATGCAGGTCGCCCCAGCCGCCCGCCTCCATCGTATATCGGGCGGTGAACGCCCCCGTTTGTGCTCCTGGTGCCAATCGCTCACCGATGATCGTCAGGGCGATTCCGGCTGAGACGGCCACCACGGTCCATACCCAATGAACGACAATCAACGTCGCTCCCACGATGGCGAGGCCCAAACCGACCGCCTTGAGGGTCCCGCCGGCCATCCGCCTGAGCAGAGGCGGCGGCTGAGGATCAGCCTGGGGATCGATTCGCCGCCTCCTCACCCGGTACAGGCTCATGTAGAGAGTATATGTCGTCGAGGGTGGTTCGGGCCTGGGGTGACCAGACGGCGTCTGAGTGCAATGATATCCGACATAGCCGGATCGCTTTGGCGCCGGGGAGGCGCCCAGAGGTCGTTTCGGAGCGCCCGGGCCATTTCCTTGCGGGCCGGTCACCTGGCCTTGTGCGGTGCCCGGGGTGGGAGTCGAACCCACACGTTCCTCACGGAACAGAGGTGTTTAAGACCTCCGCGTCTGACCTATTCCGCCACCCGGGCAAGGCGATGGGTGTCACGCTAATTCCGTTCCAGAAGACCGGCCACGATGCCGTCGAGGAGATCCCTCTCCGATACCAGGGTGACACCGGCTCCCAGGTGTTCCATTACCGCCTCGGCCACGATGGCTCCGCCCAGGATGACCGGCGCCCGGTTCGGGTCCAGGCCGGTCAGGGTCTCCGTCTCCGCCACGGTCAGGCTTGCCAGCCTGTCCCGCCAACGTCTCACCGCCTCCCGGGTGAGGGAATAGTGGTGCACCCGGGCCGGGTCGTAGGGCTCCAATTCCTGTTCCATGGCGGCCAGGCTGGTCCAGGTTCCCGCCACGCCTACCACCCGGTCCGACTGGCCCGGCACCTGTTCCAGCATCGAGGCCGCCCAGCGCAGAGCCCGCTCGACGCTCGCCCCGGACCGCTCCTCGTCGAGATAGGTGTCGGTGATGCGCACCGAGCCCACGTCGAACGAGCGGCCTGCCTCGGCCGTGATCACCTCGGTGCTTCCACCGCCGATGTCGACCACGGTCCAGGCTCCCTCCCCCAGATCGGAGGTCGCCCCGGCATAGGACAGGGCTGCCTCGGCATCCCCGCTTATCACCTCGGGCGCCGTGCCCAGGATCCCGGCCACTTCATCGAGGAAGTCGGAGGCGTCCGAGGCTTCCCGGCTGGCCGAGGTGGCGACGGCACGGACCGGGGCGGCGCCGTGTTGGTCAATGGCGTCGGCGTACCGACCCAGGACGGTCATGGCCCGGTGCCGACCCTCGGGATCCAGGTGACCGGTCCGGGCCAGGCCCCTGCCCAGCCCCACCACGGCCGTCATCCGTTCCAGGTCCGATCGCCCGTCCGATATCAGCAACCGGACGGTGTTGGTCCCGATGTCGATGGCAGCGACCGGCTGTGGCATCGGTTCAGGGCCGGGCCTTCCACTCCGGGTTCCGCTCGCCTTCGACCACGCAGGGGATCTCACAGTCGAGCGGCTCTATCCAACCCGCCACCAACTCGCCTACTGGGTTGATCGACCTCGACTCCGCAGCCACATGATGAGCGTAGTGGGCGTGGAGGCACTTGACCCGGGGGGTGTCTGTCCCCAGCCGCACCCCACCCACGCCGCCCGAGGGGCGGGGATCGGTGCCGTCGGGGATGAGGGCGTCGCGCCGGCGGGCGTAGGTCCGGTGAGCCTCGTCCAGCCTGGCCCTGAATTCGGGGTCCGCTTCCGCCTTGGCCTCCATCCGCTTGACGCCGCCGCCGGCCTCCAGACGGCCGATGCGGGTCACGGCCAGCGGGCAGGTGAGCCAGTACCGGGTCGGGAACGGAGTCCCATCGTCGAGTAGCGGCGGTACCTCCGCCGCCACGGGGAGCCCGAGATGACACCGGGCTACCACCGTCGAGTCGGCCCGGAGCGGACGCTCGATCTGTGCTTCGACTGTGGACCTGTCGCTCACCGCGACAGGTCTGAACCGGTGATGAAACTCCACACGGTCTGCAGGAGCGATTCGTCCTTCAGGTCGGGGACGGTGTCGGGCGTGGCAGAGCTGTCGCTACCCGGATAGTTGCTGGCCGCCACCCCGACCTCGGGCGGGTCGAGCACCACGTAGGCCACCTCCCCGGGCCGGACATAACCCAGCTTCTCGCGGGCGAGCCGTTCGATCTCCACGGGTGTCTGCAGGGCGTCGCGCTGGGCCCCCAGAAGGGCATTCTCGGCCTGAAGCGACTCGAGTTTGGCGGTAGCCGCCTCCACCTTGTGGCGCTGTTCCACGATCTGACGGTACGGAACCACATTGGTCAAGAAGGCCGCCCCCACCACCAGCAGGGCCATGGTGAATGCCAGCACCGCCACGCGCCGCAGCCTCACGAGCCCCGCCTCCGGAACACTCCCCAGCCCCCGAACCGGGCCTCATCGCCGAGCTGTTCCTCGATGCGGAGCAGCTGGTTGTACTTGGCCGTGCGCTCGGACCGGGCCGGGGCGCCGGTCTTGATCTGGCCGGCGTTGGTGGCCACAGCCAGGTGGGCGATGAAGGTGTCTTCGGTCTCTCCCGAACGATGCGAGATCATGCGCCCGTAGGAGGACTGGGCGGCCATCTCCATCGTGGCCAGGGTCTCGGACAGGGAGCCGATCTGGTTGACCTTGATCAGGATGGCGTTGGCGGCCCGCCGCTCGATCCCCTTGGCCAGGATCTCCGAGTTGGTCACGAAGAGGTCGTCGCCCACCAGCTGCACCTTCGATCCCAGTGCACTGGTCAGCGCCACCCAGCCGTCCCAGTCATCTTCGGCCAGCCCGTCCTCGATGGAGACTAGGGGGAAGTCGTCCACCAGGCCCTGGTAGAACTCGATCATGTCGGCCGAGGTGCGCTCGGCGCCCTCGAACTCGTAGTGACCCTCCCGGTAGAACTCGGAGGCGGCGGGGTCGAGAGCCAGAGCCACCTCCCCGCCCAGCTCGTAGCCGGCGGCTTCGATCGCCTCCACGAGTAGATCCAGTGCGGCCCGGTTGGTGGGTAGGTTGGGCGCGAAGCCACCTTCGTCGCCCACGTTGGTCGACAGTCCCCGCCCGCCCAACACCTTCTTCAGGGCCTGGTACACCTCGGCCCCTGCCCTGAGGGCCTCGGCGAACGATGGCAGTCCGCCCGGCACCACCATGAACTCCTGGATGTCGACCGCATTGGCGGCGTGAACGCCCCCGTTGAGGACGTTGAGGCACGGAACGGGGAGCGTGCGGGCTCCCGGCCCTCCCAGATACCGGAACAGGGGCAGGCCCAGGCCGGCGGCGGCGGCGCGGGAAGTGGCCAGCGAGACGGCCAGGATGGCGTTGGCCCCCAGCGAGGCCTTGTTGGGAGTGCCGTCCAGATCACACATGATCCGGTCGATGGTCTGCTGATGGGTGGCGTCGAGCCCCATCAGAGCCGGCCCGATCATGTCGTTGACGGCAGCTACGGCCCGCGAGACACCCTTCCCTCCGAAGCGGTCCCCGCCGTCTCGAAGCTCGATCGCTTCCAGTGCCCCTGTGGACGCTCCCGAGGGCGCCGCGGCCCGGCCGAAGCCGCCGCCAGCCAGCAGCACTTCGGCCTCAACGGTCGGGTTGCCCCGGGAGTCGAGGATCTCACGGGCTCGGATGATTGCTATCTCGGTAGACATCCAAGCCCTCCTTGTACCAACGCGACGCTAGCAGCGCTGGGGGCCTGCTCGGTGTTTACCGACACTCCAGGCCGCCGTCTGAAGTGACGGTTCAACCCAGATCGGCCTTGGCCGCCCGCCAGCGCTCCTCCAGCTGGTCCGGGGACAGACCTGCCACCGGGCCCATCTCCTCCATGGCCCGAAAGCGGCGTTGGAAGCGGCCCACCGCCCGACGAAGCGCCACCTCGGGGTCGATATCGAGGTGGCGGGCCAGGTTGACGACGGTGAAGAGCACATCGCCCAGCTCATGGGCCACGTCACCGTCGCCTTCAACCGCCCGGTCGAGCTCGCTCAGCTCCTCGCCGAGCACCTCGATGACCTGAGCCGGCTCGTCCCAGTCGAAGCCCACCGTGGCCGCCCGTCCCTGCAGCTTCATGGCCCGCTCCAGGGCCGGCATGCCTTGGGGCACGCCGTCCATGAGGGAACCCGACGGCTTCTCGTCCGCCTTGATCTTCTCCCAGTTCGATGCCACCTCGTCCGCCCCCACCACGGTCACATCACCGAACACGTGGGGATGGCGGTGGACCAGCTTGGCGGTGAGCCTCGCCGCCACGTCGTCGATCCCGAAGGCTCCCTTCTCGGCGGCGATGTTGGCATGGAAGAGCACCTGCAACAGGACGTCGCCCAGCTCCTCCTCCAGCCCGTCGTATGCCACGTAATCAGGCTCGGTGTCCGGCTCGGGAAGCGCGGCAATGGCCTCCGCCAGCTCGTAGGCCTCCTCCAGCAGGTGGGGTACCAGGGAGGTGTGGGTCTGTTGGGCGTCCCAGGGGCACTCCCGGCGCAACCGGCGACTCACCCCGATCAACCCGTACAGACCGGCCGGTTGGGCATCGACGAAGAGGGAAGTGCGCAAGCCGGCCAGCTCGGCCGGGATCCGGTCCACCTCCACTTCCAGTACCTGTTCACCCGACGAGCCCAGGCCCACACACAGGGTGACCCCGGCTCCCTCGGGCAGGGCCCGGGATAGGGAGGCCCCCACCTCCGCCAGGACCGCCGGTGCGTCGAGGTGACCGATGATGGTGGGACAGTCGAGGGCCAGCGGGTCGGGCAGCTCGTGGCCGTTGATGATTCGCAATCCGGCAGCAAATGGATCACATCCCACCGCGGCCAGGACCGCATCGACGAACGACTCCGACGGGACCACCTCCGCCCGGGGTTCCCGCTTCAGCAGCTGCCGAACCGCGAATTCACCCACCAGGGGACTGCCCGGGACGGCGTAGATCGTGGGACCTTCCCGCGCCAGAGCCAGGACCCGATCCACGATGGCCGAGTACACCTCTTCGAAACTGTCCCCGGCCTGATAGAGATCGTCGCAGGTCACCACCGGTCGCATCTCGGCCAGCTGGGCGGCGGCCGGATGATGCAGGGTACGCACTATTACCCGGCGGCCCGGGTCGGTGAGCAGGCTCAGGTGTGCGGTAGGGAGCCGGTCCAGGTCACCGGGGCCCAGGCCGGTGACGATCAGCTGGTCGGGGGCTGCACTTGTGGCGTCGGGTCGGTCGTCCAAGTTCCATACTCCGCGTTGACGGTGACGTCGGCGTTGTCCACCTTCTCGACCAGCCAGTCCTGGAGCTGGGACGCCCCCTTCTCCTGGCGGAGCTGATCCTTGATCTCGTCCTCGGTGGGAAGATCGGTGGGATCCGGTGGGGTGCGGTCGTAGACCTCGAGCACGTGGTATCCGAACTGGCTCTGAACGGGGCCGATGACGGTGTTCAAATCCGCCCCCACGGCTGCCTGGGCGAACTCGGGGACGTATTTCTGGGCCTGGGCGCAGCCCAGGTCTCCGCCGTTGTCGGCCACGGTCGGATCGGTGGACACGTCCTTGGCCACGGTGGCGAAGTCCTCACCCCCTTCGATCCGCTGCTTGGCCTCTTTGGCCGCCTCCTCGGTGTCGACCAGGAGATGGCGCACGCAGATGTTGGTGAGGCCGTCGGCGGCGTCGGACATGGCCTGGGCAACCTCTGCCGAGGTGGGCTCGGGGGCCTGCTGGGCGAACTGGTCCACGATCAGCTTCTGGATCAGGCTGACCCGGGCCAGCCGGTGGAGGATGTCGACGGACACGTTCTGCTGTTGGGCGACCTGGTCGACGGGGAGCCCGCCGGCCTGGGCGGCGAGGAGGTCGTTGAGCTCGCTGTCCACCTCGTCTGAGGTCGGGTCGATGTCGAACTCGGTCTTGGCGGCGTCGTCGAGGATCTGCCACTGGATGAGAGCACCCAGGTAGCGAGCGAACTGATCGGCCGGGATGGCGCCGTCGGTCGAATAGGGAAATGCCTGGACCTGGTCGACGGTCAGCTCCGTCTGGCCGACCGTGGCGGCGACCGCGCCACCACCGCAGGCGGTGAGGAGAAGGGCAGCCACCACGGCGCCCGACAGCAATTTCTTCACAGGGGGACCTCGCAACAGTCGTCGAGAGGAGGCAATGGTATAGACCCGGGGCGCATACAGCGATTCAGGATGCCTCGTCGGCGGGCCACATCGCCCGCAGGAATCCCAGGATGCCCTCCACCAGCGGCCGGGGAGCGGGGATGAACAGCACCCCTTCACCGGCCCGCAGCACCGAGCGCGGAGCAAGTCGCTGTAATCGAACCTCCTGGGAGACGGCCAGGTCGACCGGTGACAGCCGGATCTCGTCTTTGAGCTTGACCACCTCGGTCAATCCCACCCGGAGGGCCTCCACCCGAATGCGGGCGATGTCGAGAAGGGCCTGAACCGGATCAGGAAGAGGACCGAACCGATCCTTCCACTCCTCGGCCACGTCCTCGATCCCCGCCACCGTAGTGGTGGCGGCCAGGCGCCGGTAGGCCTCGAGACGCAGCGACTGATCCGCCACGTAGTCCTCCGGCAGGTGGGCGTCGACGGGAAGGTCGATGCGTACCTCGGAGGGCCGCTCGACGGGGGAAGGACGGCCCTCCAGCTCGGAGACGGCCTCGGCTACCAGCTCTGCATAGAGGTCGAAGCCGACTGCGGCAACATGGCCTGACTGCACCTCGCCCAGGATCGAGCCCGCCCCCCGGATCTCCAGGTCCTTCAGCGCCAGCTGGAACCCCGATCCCAGGTCGGCAGCTTCCCCTATCGCCTCCAACCGCCGGTGCGCCTCCTCGGACAAGGAGCGGTCGGCCGGGTGGAACAGGTAGGCGTAGGCGCGCTGACTCGACCGGCCCACCCGCCCTCGCAGCTGATAGAGCTGGGCCAGGCCCAACAGGTCGGCCCGTTCGACGATGAGGGTGTTGACTTGCGGCAGATCCAGACCCGACTCGATGATCGTGGTGGCGACGAGCACGTCGTACTCCCCCGACCAGAAGTCGATCATCACCTGCTCCAGCTGACCCTCCGACATCTGGCCGTGGGCCACGGCGAAGCGTGCGTCCGGCACCAGCTGGCGCAGCCGGGCCACCGCCCGGTCGATTGACTGGACCCGGTTGTGCACGTAGAACACCTGCCCATCGCGCAGCAGTTCCCGCCTGATGGCGGCGGACACCGTTTGGGAATCGTAGGGACCGACGTAGGTGAGGATCGGATGCCGGTCCTCGGGCGGGGTGCGAATGTGGGACACGTCCCGGATCCCGGTCAGCGCCATCTCGAGGGTTCGGGGTATGGGGGTGGCGGTCAGGGTGAGAACGTCCACACCCACCCGCAGCCGTTTCAGGGCGTCCTTGGCATTGACCCCGAAGCGCTGCTCCTCGTCGACCACCACCAGGCCCAGGTCTTTGAAGTGGACGTCGTCGGACAGCAGGCGATGGGTGCCGATGACCACGTCGACCTCGCCCGTCGCCAGGCCGGCCAGGACCTGGTTCTGCTGCCTTTGGGTGAGAAAGCGCGACAGCACCGCCACCCGGATCGGGTAGGGCTCCATGCGCTCGGAGAAAGTCTGGTGGTGCTGCTGGGCGAGGAGGGTGGTCGGACAGAGGATGGCGACCTGCTTGCCGGCCTGAACCGCCTTGAAGGTGGCCCTGATCGCCACCTCGGTCTTGCCGAACCCGACGTCGCCGAACACGAGGCGGTCCATGACCTCGCCGCTCTCCATGTCGGATTTCACCTCGGTGATGGCCGAGTCCTGGTCGACCGTCTCCTCGTAGGGGAACGCCCCTTCCATCTCCCGCTGCCAGGGAGTGTCGGGCGGATAGGAAAAACCGGTCGCCCGGGCCCGGCGCCGGTGCAGCTCGACCACCTGCTGGGCAACCGCTGCCGCCGCCTTGCGCACCCGGGACCGTTGCTCGGACCAGTCCTTGCCCCCCATCCGCGACACCCGGGGGGTTTCACCACCCGTGTACTTGGTCACCGCAGCCAGCTGATCGGTGGGAACGTAGAGGCGGTCGCCCCCGGCGTACCCGATGATCAGGTACTCGCGCTCGACCCCAGCCATGGTCCGCGAGACCAGACCCTCGAAACGACCGATGCCGTGCTGATGGTGGACGACGTAATCGCCCTCGGTCAGGTCGCTGTACTGCTGGGGTGGGGCCGCCCTCACCCGACCGGCCCGGCGATGGGCCCGGCGACGCCCGGCGATCTCCTGTTCCCCCAGTACCGCCACCCGGGCCTGAGGGGCGACGAAGCCGCGGTGGATCCCGATCGGAATGACTACCGCCTCGTCTCCGGCTTCCTCGGCGACTTGCAGCGCCAGCCCGTGCTCGGCCATCACCCGCGCCACCCGTTCGGCGGCCCCGTGGCCGTCCATTGCCACCACGACCGACATACCGGTACCGATCAGGCGGGCCAACTCCCCCACCACCGAGTCGACATCGCCCGCCGCAGCGTCGAATCCGCGAATCTCCAGCACCGGGTCCCCGGGACCGGTCGGCACCGCCGGCAGCTCCAGGGTGAGGCCGGGGTCGGGCTCCAGATTCCCGAACAAGAGGGGATGCTCCCCTGCCTCGGGAGCCCTCTCACCCCAGGTGGGGGCAAGGGCGGCGGCCAGTTCCTGCTCCTCCTTGACCAGGTCCCGTCCCCGGTCCCGGGCCCTGGCCGGGTCGATCAGAACCAGCACTGCATCCGACTCTGCCGCCTCATCGAGAAGCGACCGCTCCGGCGCCAGCCATGGCAGCCACGACTCCATGCCCGCGAAGATCTGCCCGGTGGCGATTCGCTCGAAGGTGCCCGCCGCCCAGGGCTCGGACTCGACCAGGCGGGTGGCCCTCTCCTGGATCTCACCCTGGGGGCGGACCTCCCGGGCCGGGTAGATCTCCACCGACCTGAGGGGGTCCTCGGATCGCTGGGAGGCAACCGAGAACTCTCGTAGCTCGTCCACTTCGTCACCCCAGAAGTCGACCCGCACCGGCGTGTCCGACTGAGCGGGGAAGACGTCGAGGATGCCGCCACGCACAGCGAACTCACCTCTCGCCTCCACCCGATCGGTGCGCTGGTAGCCCAGATCGGCCAGACGCCGCGCCAGCTGGGTGATGTCGGCATCGGCTCCCGCCGCCAGGGAAATGGGCTCGGGCGACGATGGGCTCAGCCGCTGGACCACGGCCCGCACCGGACCCACCACGATGACGGGGGAGTCCGAGCGGCCGATGCGGTGCCGCGCCTCGCTGCGCATCGCCATCGTCTGGGCGTTGGGGGAGACGTGCTCGAAGGGAAGTGTCTCCCAGGCCGGCAGCAGCAGAACGTCGTTGGTGAAGAGAGCCAGGTCGTCGACCAGCTCCTCGGCCTCGCGCTCCCCCGGCGTGATCACGAGCACCGGCCCGGAAACCTGAGTTGCCATGGCCGCCAGGGCCAAGGCCCGGCCTCCCGGAGCGACCGCCCACCGGCCCGGCGGGGAGGGGAGGGCGGCGGGCTGGAGCCGTCCGACCAAACCGGACAGGGGTGTCAAAGCAGGCCCTGGTCCCGGAACCAGTTCACCATCCGGGAAATCGTCTCATCAGCCGGCGTGTACTCGAGATTCAGCTCCCGCTCCGCCAGCGAGCCGTCGTAGTCGGTGCCGTGGGAGACCACCCGGATCATCTCCGGGCAGACCGGCAGCCTGCGCCCGATCATCCTGGCCCCGGCGTGGACGGTGGCGACTGCCGCTCTGACCAACCAGATGGGTGCCAGGCGAACCTCGACCGGGCGGCCCAGCACTGCCGCGGCCCCCTCCACCGCCTCTGAGACTGTGGTGGTGAATCCGCTCAGGATGTAGCGTCGACCGGGGACACCGTTGCGGGCCGCCAGGAGATGCCCGCGGGCGCAATCGTCGATGTCGACCATCGAAACCGTTGCCTCGATGAGAAACGGCAGCCTCCCTGCCAGCACGTCGAGTATCAACCCTCCTGTGCCGGTAGCCCGGCCCGGCCCCTGGACCGAGCTGGGATTCACCGCCACCACCTCGACGGGGGTCCGCTCGGCGAACACCACCCGTTCCGCATGGTGCTTGGACCGCTCGTAGGCGGAGAGATAGGTGCCTCGGTGGGGGGTTTCCTCGTTTGCCCGCACCCCGGCCTCCTCCCCGATCGTCACAGCCGAGGAGGTGTAGACGAGGCGACGCACGCCGGCGGCGGCACAGGCTCGCACAACATTGCGGCTGCCTTCGACGTTGACCCGGTACATTCGATCGGGATCCGTTGAGCACATCTCGTTTATGCCCGCCACGTGATAGACGATCTCGCATCCGGAGAAGGCGTCGAGGAGAGCCGAATGATCCAGCACGTCTCCCCGTACCGGCCGCGCCCCCAGGGTCGCAACCGCACCATCAGAGGCCTGCGAGCGCGACAGCCCCCGCACCTCGTCTCCCGATTCGACCAGGTGCCGGAGAACGGCGGCGCCCACCACCCCGGTCCCACCGGTGATCGCCACCGCAGTGCTCACGCCGTCGCCGCCGGTTTGCGGACCACGTCCCAGAAGGCGCTCAGATACCCCCAGAAGGAGGCGATGGTCACGATCACCGCCACCCACATCAGCCACTGATCGAAGTACCACGGACCCCAGCGACCGGGGAAACGCAGGAAGGCGGCGAATATGGCCGCGAACTGGGCTGCCGCCTTGATCTTGCCCCAGGTCGAGGGCCGGATCAGCCCTCCCCTCGTCGCCACCACCCCCCGCAGGGCCATAACGGCGAACTCGCGGAAGATGATCACCACTGCCGCCCAGATCGAGACCCGGTCGATGGAGACGAGAGCCAGTAGGGCGCCGGTGACCAGGATCTTGTCGGCGGTGGTGTCGAGGAACGCTCCCAGCACCGATTCCTGCTTCCAGCGACGAGCCAGGTACCCGTCCAGGAAGTCGGTCACGGCGGCGGCAGCGAACACGATCGCCGCCAGGCCGAGATTGTGGGCCAGGTTGTCGCCGGCGCGGGTAAACGCCATGACCACCGGCACGGCCACCACACGGGCCAGGGCGAGATAGTCCGGAAACGAGATCGAGGCCTCCAAGAGACTGGCGACGGCCGATGATACCGGCGCTCACAGACAGCGCTCCTGACGGTCTGTGGCCAGAACAGGCTCAGCCGGGCCGCCGCTCCCCCGCCCGACGGGTGGCAGCCTCCAGGTCGGTGACCCAGTCGGTGACCACGTCGACTGCATCCTCCACCACCAGGTCTACCTCGGCCCGCTCGGCCTTGGCGAAGCGGCGGAGGACGAAATCGGCCGGGTCCATGCGCCCCGGGGGCCGCCCCACCCCGATCTTGAGACGGACAAATGACCTCTCACCGAGTGCCGCCTCGATGGATCGGAGGCCGTTGTGACCTCCGGTTCCGCCCCCGACCTGGAGCCGGAGCCGCCCGAAGGGGAGGTCGATGTCGTCGTGGGCCACGAGCAGGTCCTCTGACTCGATCTCGAAGTAGGACAGGAGCGAGACGACCGGGCCACCCGATTCGTTCATGTAGGTCAGGGGCATCGCCAGCACCACCCGCTCGCCACCGACGGTTATGTCCGCGGTCAGGCACCGGGTGCGACTGGGCCCGCGCGAGAAGCGCACCCCGTGATGCTCCGCCAGGGCCACGACCACCTCGGAACCGACGTTGTGGCGGGTTCGCTCGTATTCGGGACCGGGATTTCCCAGCCCGACGACGGCCTTCACCCGCTACTCGGTCTCTTCGCCGGCCTCGGCCTCTTCGGCCGCCTCCCCCTCTTCGCCGGCCTCGGGCATCTCGCCCTCCAGGCCTTCCAGCTCCTCGCCTTCCAGCTCCTCGGCCTCCGGCACCTCTTCTTCGATCTCGGCTGCGGGGAGGGTCACGCTCATCAGGACGGCCTCGGGATCGTCCAGGTACTCCACGCCCTCGACGACCGGAAGGTCGCTGACCCGCAACGACTCGCCGATGTCGACGCCGGACACGTCCAGCTCGATGTGCCCGGGGATGTTGGTCACCACCGCCGAGATATGGACCGTGGTGCGGCGCGGGCTGAAGACTCCCCCCTCGCGCACTCCCACCGCCTCGCCTTCGAAGTGCAGGGCCACCTCCGTGGTCACCGTCTCGGTGAGAGCCACCTTGACGAAGTCGACGTGCTGGTACTCGGGCCGGAACGGGTGACGAATCACCTCCCGGGCCAGGGTGAGCACGTCCTCGCCACCTTCTACCTCCAGGTTGATGAGGGCGTTGGTGCCCAGGTCGGTATGCAATGCCGAATGGAGCTCGCGGGCGTTGACCGATATGTTGATCGGCTCCATGTCCCGCCCGTAGACGACGGCCGGGACCTCGCCCTCACGACGCAGCCGCCGCGACGAGCGTGAGCCCGGAGCCCTGCCCGTGTGGGCGCGCAGACTCAGTTGTTCCATCAGAGACTCCTTGCGGATGAAGCGTTAGGACCCCTGATTATGGCGCTCCAGGAGCGGAATCGCCAAGCCCGAACAGGTCCTCCAGCCAGCCCACCGTCTTGCCCACCAGCAGGTCGAGCATCTCGTCGGGGCTCGACCCGCGTCGGCGGAACGAGTGATCGGCACCTTCGACCAATTCCAGTGTCACCGTGGGCAGGGGGGCCAGGTGGACCGAGACCAGGTCACTTCGAGCCAAAGCGTCACGGGTCCCGGTCAACAGCAGCATGGGGACCCCGACGTCCGCCAGGTGCTCCACCCGCAGCCTGTCCGGTTTGCCGGGAGGGTGGAGGGGGTAGCCGTACACGACCACCGCCGCGCACGGTTCGCCCTGCGCCGCCAGCACGGTCGACATCCGTCCTCCCATCGAGCGCCCCGCCAGAACCAGGCGAGGGCCGACTTCCCGGCGCAGATGAGCCGCGGCCGCCCGGTGCACGGCAAGCAGCTTCGGCAATCGGTCCGGGAAGGAGCGTCCCGCGGCGCGGTAGGAATATTCGAACGTCATGGCCACGAACCCGGCCCGCCCCAGACGGACCCGCAGGCCGGCCACGCCCGGATGGTCCTGGCCGGTCCCGGCCCCGGTGGCCACCAATACGCCGACCTGCCCGGATCCCTCGATCCGGGCCGGCACCGGGCCGGCCGGGCTGTCGAGCTCGAAGGCCTCCATCAAGCCGATCGAGGAGTCGTCATCAGGCCAGTGTGGTCCACCCACAGGCCAAACTGGGCCCGGCAGCCTGCAGCCCGACCCGGCCCCAGCCTGATACCGTCACGATGGTGCAGATAATCACCCATCGTGACAAGGACCATCTCTCCCGGTCCGCTGCCGACCGTATTGCCCGTCTCATTGGGGATCCGGGTGGGGCCGGAGCGGATCGCTTCTCCTTCGGCCTGGCCGGAGGCTCGACGCCGGAGGGCACATACCGGCTGCTGGCCGGGGCCGACGTCCCCTGGGATCGGGTCGATGCCTGGCTCTCGGATGAGAGGTGGGTGCCCCACGATCACCCCGACTCCAACGGGAAGATGGCGGCCGACCTGCTGCTGAACGCCACCGGGGCACGCTTCTACCGGCCCCGATGGGCGCCCTGGTTGGAAGCAGCCGATTCGGCGGCGCACTACGAGGCCACGCTGCGCTCGATCCACCCTGATGGCCGCTCCGACCTGATCCTGCTCGGCATGGGCGACGACGGCCACACCGCCTCTCTCTTCCCGGGAACCGCCGCCCTGGACGCTGAAGATCGACGCTGGTACGTGGCCAATTACGTCCCCAGTCTGGACGCGGAGCGGCTGACGGCCACCTACTCCTTCCTCCGTCAGGCCCACCGGGTCTTCTTCCTGGTGGCCGGGGAGTCCAAGGCCGCCGCCCTGCGTCAGGTGCTGGAGCCGAACGAAGGAGAGCGGGCCCTGCCGGCCGCGGGCGTCATGGGTGGTGATGCCGAGGTGACCTGGCTCGTGGACGAGGCCGCTGCTTCCGGGCTGGATGGCGTCGAGACCATCCCGGCCGGAGTAGTGCCGGGTCCGAAGCGAGCGGCGAGCCGGCCTGCCCGCCTGGTGGCCTGGTGACGATCGCATGGTGATGTCGGTCCACGGCCTGCGCTCCCGACCGATGGCGGTCCTCCAGCACCACTGTGTCCCGCCTCACGGCCACCGTTACATCCCCGCCTGCCGTTACATCCCCCACCACCCGTTACATCCTCCCACCACCACCGTTACGACCACCCCACCACCACCGTCACGACCACTCGACGTGTCGACCGTGGACGGGCCCCGGCCCGACTGGGGTCGAGGTCTACCTCCCCGACCAACCCGTGGGCGCCCAGGCGGTGGTACTGGTGCACGGAGGGAGATGGGTGGCCGGCACTCCCGGATCGACCGCCTCACTGGCCAGATCCCTGGCGGATGCCGGAGCAATCGTCTTCAACGCCAGCTATCGCACCGCCCTCACCGGCGGCGGCTACCCCGCCACCTTCGATGACATCGCCTGTGCGGTGCGATATGCCCGTTCACGTCTGGAGGAGTTGGGGGGCTCGGGCGAGTTGATCCTGGCCGGCCACTCGGCCGGGGCCCACATAGCAGCCGTCGTCGCCCTCTCCGAGAACGCCTTTGCTCCGGACTGTCCGTGGACAGGCTCGTCGACGCCGGATCGACTGGTTGGCCTGGCCGGGCTGTACCAGATCGATGCGGTGGCACCGGTGATGGAAGTGTTCCTGGGGGGAGACAGATCAGAGGCCCCCGAGGCGTGGGAGGCGGCCGATCCCTTCGCCCATCTCGAAGCGGCGGCAGGCATGGCCATCACCCTTGTCCACGGAACCGAGGACGAGGTCGTCCGCCCGCTGCCTCCGAGCAATTCGCCGCTGCTCTGGAAGATGCGGGAGCCAATGTCGACCTGGAACTGGTCGACGGTGCCGGTCACATGGACATGGTTTCGGGCGCGGTGACCACCCGGCTCATTCTGCCCTGATCAGGTCGGGTGCAGCCCTGGTGCCGGCCAATCGGGTCTCTCGTAATGAAGGGTGGCGTGGGTGATTTCCGGCCCCGACCACACGTGGATCGGCATCCCCACGAACAGTTGCGTTCGACAGCCAATCGATATCCCAGTTGGTGACGCGGATGCATCCGTGACTGGCCGGGTAGGCCGGCACCGAGGAGGAGCCGTGCAGGGCGAAACCTCCCCGGAAGTACCAGGGGCGGTATAGGAAGCCCAGCGCCGAGTGACGCATGCCTTCATAGTGGCGGTAGAGAGTGAAGTCTCCCCGGGGCGTGTTGGCCCGGGCCTTGTAGCCTCTGGGGTGCTGGTAGATCTTGCCGCTCCCCGAACTGACGCCGAAGATGGCAGTTACCTCGTTGTCGACCACCAGATAACCCACCTGGTTGGTGAGATCGATCTCCAGGCGATCAGGCTCGCCCCTCCGCCCCGGCAGGTCGGGCTGGTAGACACGCAGGTAGCGAAAGTAGAGCGGCCGCCAGATGCCGTCCCGGTCGAGGCCGGCCGCCTTCTGGAACGCCAACACGGCCGCTCTGGTCTGGGGACCGGCCAGCCCGTCGATTTCGCCTCTGTAGAAGCTCGTCGTCGCCAGGGCGCGCTGGTACGCCACCACCGACGGCTCCGACTCGGGGGTGGTGGCTGCCGCCGTGGTCGCCCCGACACCGACCAGGACGGCAGACACCCAGACCAGCGCCGGCCACCACACTCGTACCCGGTTCCGTCGCCACGACGGAGAGGCGGCGCTGGTCCTCATTGAAAACTGATGCTCACGCAGAAGCATGCTGGCAGATTTGCAGATGCTATGTCGGATGATTGGGGAGGGAGTTCCCTCGACAAACAGGCTCATCTTTCTCTCCCCCCGACGGGGAGGGGGGATCCCTCCACCCGTTACGAGTACCCGCGACCGCACATGTCCGATCAACGATCGGTGAACGAGCGTAACGGCTGACGGGGGCCGAATGCGGGTGCTCCGCCCCGTGTTTCGAGCAGGCGTATCACCCTTCCCCGATGGGGGCGGAAGGGCTCCAGCAGCGCCAGCATCTCCTCGTCGGTGCCCCGGGGCTTCCCGCTGAGGTGCCAGGCGACGACGTTCTTCAGGTGGTAGTCGCCCACCGAGACCGCGTCGGCGTCACCGTGGCTGACTGCCACCGTCTCGGCCGCGGTCCATTCCCCCACCCCTCTGAGATGCCGCAGCCAGGCGGCCGCCTCCTCAGGGGACGAGGCGGCCAGCCGCTGGATTCTTCTCGCCTCGCCGGCCGCGGCCCTGAGTACGTCGGCCCGGCGCTTCTCGATGCCCAGGGTGTGGTAATCCCAGTAAGGGGCCTGCGCCATCGGCTCGGGATCAGGGGGAAGGCGCAGGCTCCTCGGCCCGGGAGCCTCCTCCGAGAATCTTCGGCCCAGTCCCTTCAGCGAACGACCCGCCTCCTTGCCCGTCACCTTCTGAGCCACGATGGCGACGACCAAGGCCTCCCACACCAATCCGGTGGCGCCGAAGCGAGAACCCCGATGGCGCCGTGCCAGATCGGAGACGAGCGGATGATCGGTGACGAGGCCCTCGGGGTGGTCGGCGGATCCGACCAGGAGGGGAACGCGGTCCAACAGCCACGCCGCCCCTTCTCCCCAGGCCGAGGCGAGAAGTCCCTCCTGGCTGCGCCGCAGTCGGAGTGTTGCCGGACCGAGGGGGGTTCGGGCGGGGCGCCACCATCCATCGTCGAGGAAACGGCCCCCGAGCGGCCGCAGCGTTGGGCGGAGATCGAGCGGGAACTCCACAGGGATCAGAGTCTCAGCCGGAACCGACGTCACAGTCCCTTGGGATGCCACACCGTCTTGGTCTCGGTGAAGGCGGCGATGGTGTAGGGCGAGCGGGCCAGGGGATCGCCACCCACCACACGCTTGATGTTGTGCACCGAGCCTTCGTCGATGCGCCGGCGAAGATCCGGGTCGGCTCCGGCCGCATCGACGGCGTTGACGTCCATGTGATCGGACAGCCACGGGACCAGGTCGGCGGTGATCCCGGTGAGGATGTTGACCACACCGGGGGGGACGTCGGAGGTCTCCAGCACCTCGGCCAGGGTGACCGCCGGCATCGGGCGGGACCGGGAGGCCAGCACCACCACCGTGTTGCCGGGGACGAGGATCGGGGCCAGGCGGGCGATCAGCCCCAGCAGGCCGGGCTGCTCGGGGGCCACCATGCCTACGACGCCCGTCGGCTCGGGGACGGAGATGTTGAAGAAGGGCCCCGCCACGGGATTGAGATTGCCGTAGATCTGGGCGAACTTGTCGGCCCACCCCGCGTACCAGACCAGGGTGTCGATCGACTCTCCGACCTGGCGGCGGGCCCGACGACGATCGGGATCGGAGATCTGAACCTGACTCACGAACGTCTCGAAGCGGTCCTCGATCATCTCGGCCACCCGGTAGAGGATCTGCCCCCGGTTGTAACCGCTGCGGCCCACCCAGGCCGGCTGCGCCTTGCGGGCATGGCGCACCGCCATGCGCAGGTCCTTGCGGGAGGCACTGGCCACCCGCGCCACCACTGCACCCTCGTGGTCCAGGGCCGGATACGACCGCCCCGACTCGGAACGGGGAAAATCCCCCCCGATGTAGAGCTTGTAGGTCTTGTGGACGTCGAGGCGGCTCACGCCTTCTCCTCTTGGAGTGACATTCCCGGTCTCGGCGGCCTGAATATCGCGCCAGAACGGATCATCAGTGGACCCCCTTCAGATAGTTGAGCAGGCCGTGGCGGCCACCCTCGCGACCGAAGCCCGACTCCTTGTAGCCACCGAAGGGTGACCCCGGGTCGAACTTGTTGTAGGTGTTGGCCCACACCACCCCGGCCTTCATCTGGTCGGCCATCCACAGGATGCGGGAGCCTTTCGAGGTCCAGACTCCGGCCGACAGGCCGTAAGGAGTGTTGTTGGCCTTCTCCACCGCCTCCTCGGGGGTGCGGAAGCTCATGATCGACAGCACCGGCCCGAAGATCTCCTCCTGGGCGATGCGATGGGACTGGGCCACCCCGGTGAAGAGGGTGGGCACGAACCAGTAGCCGCGGGCAGGCAGGTCACAGGCGGGCTGATAGATCTCCGCTCCCTCCGAAACACCCGCCTCGACCAGCTCGTTGATCTTGTCCAGCTGCTGACGACTGTTGATGGCGCCGACGTCGGTGTTCTTGTCGAGCGGATCGCCTACCCGGAGGGTGGAGAGACGAGCCTTGAGCTTGTCCACGAACAGGTCGTGGATGTTCTCCTGCACGAAGAGACGTGAGCCGGCACAGCAGACGTGGCCCTGGTTGAAGAAGATCCCGTTTACCACACCTTCGATGGCCTGGTCGATGGGGGCGTCCTCGAAGACGACATGGGCCGCCTTGCCTCCCAGCTCCAGCGAGAGATGGGTATCGCTGCCCGCCAGCTGTGAGCGGATCAGCTTGCCCACCGCGGTGGAACCGGTGAAGGCAACCTTGTCCACGTCGGGGTGGCCCACCAGAGTGGCGCCGGTGTCGCCGGCCCCGGTGACCACGTTGAATACGCCGGGGGGCAGGCCCGCTTCGGCGGTCAGTTCGGCGAAGGCGAGAGCCGTGAGGGGGGTCGTTTCGGCCGGCTTGAGGACCACCGTGTTCCCGGTCGCCAGGGCGGGAGCCACCTTCCAGGCCAGCATCAGCAGGGGGAAGTTCCAGGGAATGACCTGTCCGGCCACTCCGATCGGCTCGGGGGCCAGACCCGGGAAGGCGTACTCGAGCTTGTCGGCCCATCCGGCGTAGTAGAAGAAATTGGCAGCCACCTGGGGAAGGTCGACGTCCCGGGACTCCTTGATGGGCTTGCCACCGTCCATCGTCTCCAGCACTGCCAGTTCACGCGATCTCTCCTGGACCATGCGAGCGATGCGGAAGATGTACTTGGCCCGCTCCTGGCCCGGCATGCTCGCCCACTCCGACTCGAACGCCTGACGGGCCGCCCCCACCGCGGCGTCGATATCTGCCCGGCCCGCCTCGGCCACCTCCGCCAGCGGCTCTTCCGTGGAGGGATTGACGGTCTGGAAATGCTTGCGGCTCTTGGGAGACCGGAACTCGCCGTCGATGAACAGCCCGTAGCGGTCGTCGACGGTGACGATATCGGTCGGATTCCGTCGACGTCACATAGCGCCAATCGGTCTCGGGCACGGCGAGGTCGGTCATGGGAGGGCCGACGCCCCTACCCCAAGCTGACCTGGCGGGTCCGGCCAGTGTTCCCCCCTACCCCACAGCCTTCGGCTGCGGGGGCCCCTTCCCCTCTCGCTGCGCTCGTGGGGGACAAAGCCTTGCTCAGGGGGACAGAGCTGACTTGACGGGTCTGGCCGGTGCTCCCCCCTACCCCACAGCCTTCGGCTGCGGGGGCCCCTTCCCCCTGCAAAGCCAGGGGGACAAAGTCAAAAGTCATCTCGAATCAGTCCTTCGTGAAATAGTCGGGGTTCTGGTAGCGGCCGGTTTCCAGCCAGCGGATCTGCATGAGGAGGTCGTTGAGGAGGGAAGAGGCGCCGAAGCGGAACCAGTCCGGGCTCATCCACTCGCCGCCCAGGGTCTCGTTCAGGACCACGAGGTAACGGATGGCGTCTTTGGCGGTGCGAATGCCACCCGCCGGCTTCATGCCCGACCTTGACGCCGGTGGCGGCCCGGAAGTCCCGAATCGCCTCCAGCATGACCAGGGTGACGGGGAGGGTGGCGGCGGGCGACACCTTCCCGGTCGAGGTCTTGATGAAATCGGCCCCGGCGGCCATGGCCAGCATCGACGCCCGGCGGACGTTGTCGAGGGTCTGCAGCTCCCCCGTCTCCAGGATCACCTTGAGATGGGTCTCACCGCACTCTTCTTTCACCCGGCGTATCTCGTCGAACACGGTGAAATAGTCTCCCGCCAGGAAGGAGCCGCGGCTGATGACCATGTCGATCTCGTCGGCTCCCGCCTCCAGGGCGGCGCCCACCTCCGCCAGGCGTATGCCGAGCTCGGCCTGCCCGGAGGGGAAATAGGTCGCCACCGAGGCCACCTTGACGGGCGCACCTTCCAGAGCCTGGCGGGCATAGCGGATCATGGATGGGTAGACGCAAACCGCCGCCACCGACGGGATCGAGGTGTCGGTGGGGTCGGGGTGGATCGCCTTGGCGCACATCTGGGCCACTTTGCCCGGGGTGTCCATTCCCTCCAGGGTGGTCAGATCGATCATTCGCACGGCGAGGCGAAGGGCTCTCGCCTTGGACTCACGCTTGATGGAGCGTGTGGCGAGATCGGCAACACGCTCGGTTGCCCCCACCTCGTCGACGCTGGGGACGGAGCGAACGAACGAGGCCAGGGTCGAATTGGTGAGCCGGTCGGGAAGGATCGACTGGCGAGCAGAAGGTGCCAAGGTCACCCTCCGATGCTACCGAGGCCCCCGAGTCGTGGCTAACGCCGTTCAGCCGGTCCCGCCCTCGACCAGCCTGTAGTCGAGGGTCTGGGAGGTGTCGAGGTTCATCGTGAACTGCTGGAGATCGCCGCTGTCGTCGGGCAGGGTCACATCCATAGTCAGGGAGGTGGGACCGCTGCTGGTCGAGCGAATCATCAGGCCCCGATCGGGGTCGAACCACGAGCGGGAATTGCCGGTCGAGGGAGCGGTGGTGATGCGAAACACGAGTTGGTCCAGGTCGGGGAGGGTGGTGGCGTCGGGGGTGGAGCCCCCGCCGAATGCACCCAGGAAGCCTTTGAAGAAGTCGGCCAGGTCGACCGTTCCCTGACCGGTCTTCGTTTCGCTCTCGATGACGAGCGGTCTCGACCCCGTCGATCAGTCTCCGTGCCGGTGAGCGTGGCCGTTGTCGAGACGTCGACCGGCTTATCTCCCAGATCGGGGTCCGAGTAGTCCAGGTTCCAGCTGTCGCCCTGCGCCACCGGGTCGGCCGGGAGGACCGGGCCGACGAACTGGCCCAGGTCGCCCGACAAGCCGGCCAGCGGGGTCCCGCCCAGCCCGAACAGGTCCTGTGGGCTCTGGGACTGGTCCAGCACCTGGCCGCGGGCGATCGACCACGATCGTCTTCGACACGGGAGAAAGCTTGCCCAGCTGGGGCAGGTCGGAAGGCTGGGTCACGTCTTTCACCGTCGGCTGTTCCGCTCACCTTGACGTCGCTGAAGTCACCTTCGATCGAGATCTGATAGGTGCCCGGGATCGGTGCCGTCGTCCACCGTGTAGACGAAAGTGCCCATGGCGTCGATCTGGACGTCCGCAGGCCCCGGGAGCTGCTGGTCGGTCACGGCGGAAGCGGCTCCCTGGGTATCGAGCACCACGTGCTCGATCATGTCGAGGCTGTAGGTGTAGGTGTCGCCGGCGCTGAATCCGTAGCGAAGCTCCTCGTCGGGAGCGGGACGGTGGTCACAGATGGGCGACGAGGTGGAAGAGGATCCCCGAATCGGAGGTGCAGGCGGCCGCCAGTCAGCGTCAGGAGGACCACGAGCGACCATCAGCAGAGGGAGCGATGGTCTCGACACCGGCGTCAGCCTACGGACACGGAATATGTAATGGAACACGGCCCCCGGGGCCACCATTACCCTTCTCCCCTCATGACCAGCCGCCACATACTCGTCGCCGTTGCCTGGCCCTACGCCCAGGGATCCCTTCATTTGGGCCACATAGCCGGCGCCTACCTGCCCCCCGACATCTTCGCCCGCTACCACCGCATCGCCGGCAACCGGGTGCTGATGGTGTCCGGTTCCGATGTCCACGGCACCCCGATCACGGTCAAGGCCGACCAGGAGGGGGTGACTCCCGAGGAGATAGTGGACCGCTACCACCCGGAGTTTCTCGGCTACTGGGAGAAGCTGGGCATCTCCTTCGACCTGTTCACGACCACCGGTACCGAAACCCACATCCGCGTGGCCCAGGACTTCTTCACGCGGCTGCTGGAGAACGGCTACCTGTATACGAAGGTGACCGACCAGTTCTACGACGAACAGCGCCGGCAGTTCCTTCCCGACCGCTACATCGAAGGTGTCTGTCCCCACTGCGGGTACCACAACGCCCGCGGGGACCAGTGTGACAACTGCGGGCGCACCCTCGATCCGAGTGACCTCATCGAGCCCCGCTCCAAGCTGACCGGGACCCCGCCCGTGCTGCGACAGACAGAGCACTACTACTGGCGACTTTCCGCCTTCAACGCCCGGCTCGAGGAGTGGCTGTCGACCCGCCAGGGTTGGCGCCCCCACGTTCTCAACTTCGCCCTGGGGATGGTTCGAGAGGGCCTGCACGACCGGGCTTTCACCCGAGACCTCGACTGGGGGATCCCCATCCCCGTCGACGACATCGGAGAGGGCAAGTCGATCTACGTGTGGTGGGAGGCCGTGATGGGCTACTACTCCGCCCCCCAGGAGTGGGCTCAGCTGCGAGGAGAGCCCGACGCCTGGAAGGCGTGGTGGATCGACCCGGCGGCGGAGAGCTACTACTTCGTGGGAAAGGACAACATCCCCTTCCACGCCGTGTACTGGCCGGCGCTTCTGATGGGACATGGCGGGCTCAACCTGCCCACCAACGTCCCCGCCAACCAGTACGTGACCTTCGGGGGGGCCAAGGCCTCCAAGTCGCGCGGCGTGGGTCGCTCCCTGGACTGGTATCTCCAACGTCTCGAGCCGGATGCCCTCCGCTTCGCCCTCGCCTCGGTGCTGCCCGAGCAGAACGACACCGACCTATTCGACGACGAGATCGTCCGCCGGGTCAACGACGAGCTGGTGGCGACGTGGGGCAACCTCGTCAACCGGGTACTGAACCTGATCGGGCGCAACTTCGAGGGACGCGTCCCGATGCCGGCTCAGACCACACCGGACGACGAGGCGGTCCTGGCCCAGGTCGACACCGCCCTGGCTGCCGAGGCCGCCCGCATCGAGTCCGTCGAGTTGAGGGCCGGGTTGCGCGCGGCCATGGAGGCGGCGGCGGCGGTCAACGTCTACCTGAACGCCACCGAGCCCTGGAGACTGGCCAAATCCGACCCCGGGCGGGCCGCCACCGTGCTGTGGGTTGCGGTTCAGGCCGTGGCCGGAGTGCGGGTCGCCTTCGCCCCCTACCTGCCGTTCTCGACCGGGGCTCTGGGCGACATGCTCGGCCTGGGCCCGGTCGAGGCCTGGACACGTCCGGTGGTGGAGCCGGGCTCAGTCCTGGGCGAGGTCCGCCCACTCTTCACCAAGCTCGACACCGACGTTCTCGCCGACTGAGCCGGGAAGCTGCGGCGAGCAGTTCGCCGCAAGCCGGGGGCGTCGAGGACCGGAGCGACCGGCCATCATTTGGGCGAAGTGGGGAAACCGGCGAAGCCGAACGGCATCTCCAGCCGGTGGTCGGCGAGCAACGTCTCGTCGGCCAGGATGCGGGGGGTGGGGCCGTCGGCCACCACCCGCCCCCCGTCCAGGATCACCGCCCGGGGACACAGTTCCAGCGCCAGGGGCAGGTCGTGGGTGATGACGAGCTGGGTGACGGACAGGCTCTCCAGCACCCCGATCAGCTCCCGCCGGCCCGCCGGGTCCAGACCCGAGGTGGGTTCATCCAGGACCAGGATTCCGGGCCGCATGGAGAGAACGGTGGCCAGCGCCGCCCTCCGTCTCTCGCCTCCGCTGAGATGGTGCGGCGGCCGGGAGGCGAGGTGCCCGGCGTCGACCTGGTCCAGGGCCTCGGAGACCCGGGCGGCCAGCTCCGGCCCCGATAGACCCGCATTGGCCGGGCCGAAGGCGACGTCCTCGCCCACGCTGGGCATGAAGAGCTGATCGTCGGGGTCCTGGAAGACCAGTCCCACCAGGCGGCGGATCTGCCCGACGGTGGCCGGACCGAGAACCATGTCTCCCACCGAAATGGTGCCCGCCCGCCCGGTGAGGATCCCGTTGAGGTGCAGGGCGAGGGTGGTCTTGCCGGCGCCATTGGGACCCAGCAGGGCCACCCGCTCACCCGGCTCCACTTCCAGATCCAGGCCGGCCAGCGCCTGGTGCCCGTCGGGATAGTCGAAGCTCAGGCTGCCAACCGTCAGGCCTACACCTCTCATGCCAGCACCAATGCGCCCACGAGGGCACCAATCATTGCCACCGCCGGGACCAGGGCGGCCTTGAGCCATTCGGCGGAGCCGGCCCGACGATGACCGAGATCGGGCATGACGCCGGTGTAGCCCCGGGCCGCCATCGCCGCGTGAACCCGCTCGCCCCGTTCGTAGGAACGGATGAAGAGGGCGCCGGCCGAAGCGGCGATCGGCCTGGCCTGCCACAGCCAGCGCGGGTCGTAGCCCCGGGCCGTCATGGCCACCCGCATGCGCCGCAGCTCACCGGCGATGACTTCAAGATATCGCACCATGAACCCGGCGATGGCGGTGAAGGCGACCGGCACCCGGAGACGGGAGAGGCCGCGCAGGATCTCGGCGATCTCGGTAGTGCCGGCCAGGATGATGGAGGTGGTGACCCCCAGAGAGGCTTTGGCGAAAATGTTCCACGCACCCCATAGACCCTCTTCCGATACCGACAGACCCATCACCTCGATGCGGGGTCCGGACGCCACGAAAGGGACCATGAGGGCCAGCAACAGGAAGGGCACTATCACGGTCGCCCGGGCCACGATGAAACGGGGGCGCAGGCGAGCCAGGTAGGCCACCAGGACCAGCACCCCCAGATCGACCGCGAAGACCCAGACTGCCCGACGCGGAGTGAGGGCCACGCCCAACACGAACAGGAACGCCGCCGCCACCTTCACCTCGGGGGCGAGCCGGTGGAGGGCGGTGTGCTCGTGCACATAGAGAGCGTGGGCGTGACCCGCTCCCATTCAGCTCTCCACAGCGCCGGACAAGTCTGGTTCGGCCTCGCTCCTACGCTCCCGCACCGCGTAGAGGATCCCGGCTCCCACAGCCAGAGTGATGACCACCCCTGCCGCTCCGGCGATGGCGAGGCTGAGTGTCTCGTTGGCAACACCGGCGGTGGCGTAGTCGGCGAAGAGCGCCCCGGACAGGGCGTGGTCCTGGGCCGAGGGAGCGAAACCGCTGTCCTGGGCCACCTTTTCCAGGCCATCGGGGGCCGGGGCGGCGAACTGGCTCACCACCACGGCGAAGACGAGCGCCACCGCCAGGACCGACAACACGAACGCCCGCGTCCTCACCGGCCTTCGTTCTCCCAGCCGGGAGCGGTCCATATCCCTGATCCCGTAGACCAGATCCGGCCGGGAAGCCATCACCGCCCCCACCGCCAGAGCAGAGATCGCTCCCTCCCCGATTCCGATCAGAGCGTGCACCCCCACCATCGAGGCGAAGACCTTGTCGAACGGCACCGGCGCCGAGGCCCCGAACAGCCACAAGATGGAAAACGTCATGGCCGCCAGAACCACCGAGAGGGCCGCGGAGAGCCCGGTGGCCACCATCACCCCGCCGGTGGTCGGTGGCACCAGCTTGCGGAAGCCGCGAAAGAGGGCGAAGCCGCCGAAGGAGGTGACGATGGCCATGTCCAGGACGTTGTAGCCCAGGGCGGTGAGCCCACCGTCGGCAAAGGCCAGGGCCTGCACCACGACCACCACGGCGACCACTATCGATCCCAGGCTGGGGCCCAAAAGGATCGCCGCCAGGGCGCCACCCAGCAGATGACCGGTGGTCCCGGCAGCCACGGGGAAATTGAACATCTGAGCGGCGAAGATGAAAGCAGCCGCCAGACCGGCCAGGGGCACTTGCCTGTCCATCAGCTTGTGCCGGGCCCGCCGCAGGGACGCTCCGATGGTGCCGGCACTGATGGCTCCGCTTGCCACAGCCGTTCCTGCGTTCAGGAAGCCATCCGGTGCATGCATACGAAAGAGCCCTTTCTGCTCTGTGCGCCTGATTGCGAATCGTTTGCAGAATAGGCTCAATTGCGAATCAGTCGCAACAAGACCAGTCCTGGCTCTAGGATCAGGCCCATGGAGACCGATCTCGACCTGGGCAGCCTGCTCCGCCAACGGGGCCATCGGGTCACCCCACCCCGCCGGCTGGTGTGGTCCGTACTTCAGTCGGCCGACGCCCACCTGACCGCAGAGGCAATTGCCGCCCGGGTCAGCCAGATGGACCCGTCGGTCAACCTGTCGTCGATCTACCGATCCCTGGCCCTGTTCGCCGAGCTGGACCTGGTGCGGGAGTCGAGTTTCGACTCGGACGGGGCTTCACTATGGGAGATCGCCCATCCCGACGACCACTTTCACCTCGTGTGTCGCAAATGCGGACGGGTCGAACACCATGTCGGGGACCAGGTGGAACAAATCAGACGCCACCTCGGATCGGGTCACGGCTTCGAGGTCGAGAGCGTCGACCTGCTGGTGAGTGGGCTGTGCGCCGGCTGCTCTCAGCTGGGCGGATAGACCCCCATGCCCTTGGCCTTCTCGGTCTGCCAGAAGATGTCGGCGATCTCGTCGATCAGGTCGACCAGCTTCTGACCGTCGGCGGGATCCACCGACTTCTTGGCCACGCCCGCCTGGTGGATGGCGCGCCAGAACAGATCATCGAGATTGGGGAACTGCTGGCGATGCTCCTCGCTGAAGAAGTCGGCCCACAGGACCATCAGATGATGCTTGGCCAGCTCGGCCCGCTCCTCCTTGATGAGGATGGCTCGATCACGAAAGACCTCATCGTCGGACGCCTGATACTTCTCGGCCGACTTGAGGACACTCATGGCCTCGATCTTGGCCTGGGCGGGGTCATAAACACCGCAATACAGGTCGCAGTGAGCGTGGGCGACTGTCGGGGAACGGAACATATGGCCTCCTATTGCTGTCTATCTGACCATACTCCTTCTGGGAGTAACTCAAACATGCGCCGCTTCGTCGTTTCAGGCCTCTCCATGTCCCCGGCCCTCTCACCTGGTGACCGGTTTCTGACTCGCAGACTCCGCCACCCCCGCCGGGGCCAGGTGGTCCTATTCCGCCATCCCGGCAGACCCGACTTCTGGCTGATCAAACGGGTGGTGGGACTGCCGGAGGAGACGATGACGATCTCTGCCGGACAGGTGCTGGTCAACGGTGTGGAGCTGGCCGAACCGTGGGCGATCGGCGCCACCGCACCCGACGGAACCTGGGACATCGGCCCAGGAATGGTGTTCGTGCTCTCCGACGCCAGACACCGCACCCTGGCCGACTCACGCACCTTCGGACCCATACCCATCGAGACCGCGACAACTGGCGTTCGTCCGCTACTGGCGGGGGGAAGAGCCCGAGACAGAGGATCGATGACGAGGGAATTGTCGGGCAAAGACTTCGAGGAGTTGGCCGCACAACTCGCCGGCGGGGATTCGGGCTTGTCCCGGGTCATAAGCGAGCACGGGATGCCGGACTTCTGGCACCGACCCCCCGGGTTCGCCACCCTGTCGTTGTTCATCGTCGAACAGCAGGTATCGCTCGATTCGGCCAAGGCGGTGTTCGAACGTCTCCACCAGCGGGTAGGAGAGGTGACGGCTCACAATCTTCTCAGAGCCTCCCTCGAGGACCTACGTCGCTGCGGCCTCACCCGTCAGAAGCTGCGCTATCTGCTCAACCTGGCCCGGCAGGTGGCGGACGGAGTCCTGGATCTGGAGAGCCTGGCCGGACTGGATGACGCCGGGGCGCGGGAGATTCTGCTCTCCGTCACCGGGGTGGGGCCGTGGACGGCTGACGTCTACCTGCTCTCGGCCCTGCGTAGACCCGATATCTGGCCCGTGGGCGACCGGGCACTGCAAGTCGGCACCGGAGAGCTCATCGGACATGCCACGGTTCCCACCCCCGAGGAGCTGGAAGAGGTCGGCAACCGCTGGCGACCGTGGCGCTCGGTGGCCGCTCGCCTCATCTGGCACGACTACCTGTCCCGGCGGGGCCGGGCCGAAACGACCGTAGCCGGGCTGGGCTGATCCACGTCAGGCGCCTTCCCGGTGATTACCGTTTGGGCGATGATCTGCGCCTGGTGTCGCAAGCCACTCTCCTATGTGCACGGCCATGCCGCCTGCCTGGACGGTTCCTGCGCCATGTTCGGCCTCAACCAGAATGAATGCTGCTCGGGCGATACGGCCGCCACCTGTCCCACCCCACCTGCCGAGGTGGCCGCCCGTCCCGGCTGAGCGATGACCGGCCACCAGGTGGGGACCACCCTCCGACGCCGGCTGGCAGGCGGCATCCTGGGCTCGTTGGCTATCGTCGCCCTGGCCCTCTCCCTGTGGTGGCTGCGACCCGTCCCTGCCGTCACCACACCCCCCACCACGGTCCTCTCCGCCCGGGCCCCGATCACCACCGTCACAACACGCCCCACCACCACAGTCGCAACTCTCCCCACCACCACCGTCACAACCCTCCCCACCACCACCGTCGCAACTCTCCCCACCACCACCGTCACGACCCTCCCCACCACCACCGTCACGACCCTCCCCACCACCACCGTCACAACTCTCCCCACCACCACCGTGACCACGCTCGCCCCCCTGGTCATGTCGGCACACGGGCTGGGGGCGGCCCGCCTGGGAGACCCCTACGACGACACGGTTGCGGCGATCACCGATCGTCTCGGTAGGCCCGACCATGACAGCGGCTGGATTCGCTCCGACTCGCCCCAGGTCGGAACCTGTCCCGGAACCATCGTCAGGGTGGTGCAGTGGCACAGCCTCCGCCTCTTCTTCAGCGACGGCCCGACCGAATTCGGCGAGGACATCCGCCACTTCTTCTACTACAACCAGTCCATAGTCGACGCCGACGAACAGATCGACCTGGCCACCGAACAGGGGATACGGCTCGGCTCCACGGTGAGGGCACTGCGCCGCGTGTACGGAGAGAGCCTCACGATCGACGACTCCGTGCAATTCGGGATCAGCTTCATGGTGGACACGGGTGGCTCCAGCCTCCTGTCGGGGACCCTCACCTCCGCCTCCCCCGAGGGCCTGGTCACGTCGATCGGAGGTGGCTTCGGCTGCGGGGGGTGAAGCTGAGCCGACATCCTATGGAGGAGGGGCGTAGGCTCGACACTATGACGGAGATCATCGTCAGGGTCGAGAACCGTCCCGGCCGGCTGGCCGCCATCACCGAGATACTGGGAGGGGCCGGGGTCAACATCGAGGCACTGGCTGCATACGGCCAGGACGGCCAGGGCGTGCTCCGGCTGATCGTCGACGACGCCCGCACCGCTCGCCGGGTCCTGTCAGAGGCCGGGCTGCGGATCAGCGAGAACACGGTCCTGACTGCCCGCCTCCGCAACGAACCCGGAGCGCTGGCGGCGGTGACCCGCCGCCTGGCGGACGCCGACGTCAACATCGAAGCCCTCTACGTGCTGGCCACCTCTCCAGATGGGATAGAGGTGGCCATGGCCCTGGACGGGGACCTCAGCGCCGTGCCCAGCCTGCCGGTACACGGCAACCTCTGAGGTCAGCGGGACCGGCGTCGAGGCCGGGTAGTTTGCCTAGGGCCACCCACCACTAGCATCCCTGCGATGCGCACCCGACTCCTGGTAGGGCTCGTCGTCGTCCTCGCCGCCTGCAGCGGCGCCGCCGCCGAGACCACCCTCAGCACCAGCACCACCACCAGCACGACCACCACCACCACCTCCTCGACCACGACCACCACCCGGGCCACGACCACCACGGTCGACACCAGGCCCCGCTCACCCATCAACGGCCTCCCCGTCGACGATCCTTCCCTGCTCGACCGCCGCGTCCTGGCGGTGAAGATCGACAATCACTGGGATGCCCGCCCCCAATCGGGGATCCTGCAGGCCGATGCCGTGTTCGAGATCCGGGTCGAAGGAGGCCTGACCCGGTTCATGCCGGTTTTTCATGACACCGACTCCGAGATGCTGGGACCGATCCGTTCCGGTCGCCCGGCCGACGCCGCCATCGTCCGTCCCCTCGACGCCACCCTGTTCATCAGCGGCGGCCAGGCATGGGTGAAAGCGGGAATCAAGGCTCTGGGGGTGCCCTACATCTCCGATCCCCGCCCGGGAATGTTCCGCATCCACACCCGGTTTGCCCCCCACAACCTGTACGGAGACACCACCGTGCTCCGTCAGGTGGCCGACGATCGGGGCATCCCCGACGACCCTCCCCCTGTGGCTATGTGGAAATTCGGTGATCTTCCGGCCGGGGGCGAAGGGGCCAGTCAGGTCTCATTCACCTTCTCCCGCTCCACCAAGACCGCCTGGACCTGGGACGGGACCCAGTACCTGCGCTCCATAAACGGCGATGAGTCGGATTGGGTCAAGCCCGATGGCAGCACCGAGCGGATTCACGTCGACCTGCTGGTGGCGATCGTGGGCCGCCAGTACACCGCCTCGCCCCCGTCGGGCTACTCGGGTTCGTCCGTGCCGGCCACCGATACCACCGGCACGGGCCCCGCCTACGTGTTCGCCGGCGGCAAGGTGGTGAGCGGGACCTGGTCCCGCTCGACGGCCACCGACCCGTTCGTGCTGACCACCGACGACGGCCAGGACCTGCTGGTGCCGCCCGGCAAGCCCTGGATCTCCATCGTGCCCGACACGGGTGAGGTCGCCTGGGACAACCCACCGGTGACCACCACCAGCACCACGGTCACCTCCACCACCGGCAGCGGCGGGTGAGACCGACCGGGACCGAGCTGGCCCGGAGGGTACGGGACGGCACGGTCTCGGCCACCGAAGCCGTCGACGCCGCGTTGGAGGCGGCACGGAACGATCCCGACAACGCCTTCACCTCAGTCGACGAACGAGCCGCCCGACCGGCCGGACGAGCCGGAGGAGCGCTGGCCGGAGTGCCGATCGCGGTGAAGGACCTGATCGATCACTCAGGCCGGATCACGACCGCCGGTTCAGCCTTCTACCGCCATGCCCCCGATCGCACCGCCTCCGCTCTGCGCCGGCTGGAAGAGGAGGGTGCGGTGGTGGTGGGTCGGACCGGACTGCACGAGTTCGCCTTCGGATTCAGTTCCGAGAATCCCTGGTTCGGGCCGGTTCACAACCCGTGGGATTCCCGGCTGTCGCCGGGGGGATCGTCGGGGGGATCGGCCGCGGCCGTGGCAGCCGGGATCGTCCCTATCGCTCTCGGCACCGACACCGGCGGCTCCATCCGCGTCCCGGCGGCGCTGTGCGCCGTGACCGGACTCAAGGTGTCCCATGGCCTCATCCCCCTCGATGGGGTCTTTCCACTCGTGCCCTCCCTCGACACGGTCGGCGTCATCGCCGGATCCCTCCTCGACCTGGAAACCGCCACCCGGATCATGGCCGGGTCGCGCTGGACGGAACCGGCGGAGGAAAGCGATCCGATCCGCCTGGTGGTGCCCTCGCAGTGGGTGGGCAGCGCCCCGATCGACGACCTCGTGGCCACAGCTTTCGACCGCTTCATCGACGGTGCTCGCGACACCGGGATCGAGGTCACCGAGGCCGACCTCGCCGACCTGGTCCCCTCTTCGCTCCAGGGGACGCTGATCGGGCCCGAGGTCGAACAGGTCCATGGCGCCTGGCGGAAGGAGGGCAGACCCTACGGCGCCGATGTGGGTGCCCGGATCGACTCGGCCCTGTCCGTCACGGAAGCCGAGGCCCGCTCCGCCCGGGACTGGCGGCGGGTCGTCACCGCCTCCATGACCCGGGCCACCTCGGCCGGACAGTTGCTCATCACCCCGACGGTGCCGGCCCTGGACAAGGTGATCGGCCAGGAGCGGATCGGCAACCACCACTACCGGGCCGTGTTGTCCTGGTTCACCGCCCTGGTCAACACGGCCGGGCTCCCTGCGCTGAGCATGCCCCTGAGGGACGGACCGGGCCGGCCTCCCTCTCTCCAGCTCATCGGCGCCCCCGGCTCGGAGGCCCGGCTGCTCTCCGTGGCCCGGAGGCTGGAGAGGGAAGGTCTTCTGGAAGTACCGGGCCGGGCCGGACACCATTTGGGTCCCTGGTCCTCGGAGGGTTCTTCTGAATGAACCAGCAACGGCCTTACAATACTTGTTGGTGCGTGGCGAAGCGGTCGAGTCGCAGCCCCGGGCTGCCGATACTCAGACCGCGTTCGACCACGCTTCAGCTACAAGGAAGTGATTGACGTGGCAGATCAGGCCACCGAAGCCCCCACTACGAACCCCTTGAACACAGCGCCCTCCGAAACCTCGACCACCACCCTGGACAGGGTGGTCATCCGCTTCGCCGGTGACTCCGGAGACGGGATGCAGGTGGCAGGAGCCCGCTTCACCGATGCGTCGGCCGCATTCGGGAACGACCTGGCGACTCTGCCGGTGTTCCCGGCCGAGATTCGTGCCCCCGCCGGCACCCTTCCCGGGGTATCTTCGTTCCAGGTTCAGATCGCCGACTTCGACATCCTCACGGCCGGCGACGCCCCCGACTGCCTGGTGGCGATGAACCCGGCCGCCCTGCAGAAGAACCTGGGCGACCTGCGCGACGGCGGCACCTTGATCGTCAACACCGAGGCCTTCGACGAGCGCAACCTGGCCAAAGCCGGGTTCGAGGCCAATCCACTGGAGGACGGCACCCTGACCGGCTACCGGGTCATCGAGGTGCCGATGGAGTCACTCACCAAGGAAGCAGTCAAGGACACCGGCGTCACCGGCCGTGAGGTACTGAGGTCGAAGAACTTCTTCGCCCTTGGCCTGCTGGCGTGGCTGTTCCACCGACCCACCGATCCCACCATCGAGTGGGCGGAGGCCAAGTTCAAGGCCAAGCCGGAGGTGGCAGCCGCCAACGTCGCCGCCTTCAAGGCGGGTTACAACTTCGGGATCACGACCGAGGCCACCCGGGTCACCTTCGAGGTCAAGCCGGCCACTCTCCCCCCCGGCACCTACACCAACGTCACCGGCAACACCGCCCTGGCCTGGGGGCTGATCGCCGCCGCCAGGGCTGCCGACCTCCCCCTGTTCTACGGGACGTATCCGATCACGCCCGCCTCCGACATACTCCACGAGCTGTCCCGGCGCCGGAACTTCGGAGTGAAGACCTTCCAGGCCGAGGACGAGATCGCCGCCATCGGCTCGGTGGTGGGAGCCGCCTTCGCCGGAAACCTGGCGGTGACGGGGTCCTCCGGACCCGGTATCGCCCTCAAGTCCGAAGGCATCTCGCTGGCCTTCCAGGTCGAGTTGCCGCTCATCGTGGTGGACGTGCAGCGGGCCGGGCCGTCGACGGGCATGCCCACCAAGCCCGAACAGTCGGATCTTCTCTTCTCCATCTATGGACGACACGGCGAGTCGCCTCTGCCCGTCGTGGCGGTGGCCTCGCCCGCCGATGCGTTTCTGGCCGCCGTGGAGGCGGCCCGGCTGGCAGTCAAGTACATGACACCGGTGCTGCTGCTGTCCGACAACCACATCGCCAACGGATCCGAGCCCTGGCTGCTCCCCGACCTGTCCCAGCTTCCCGACATCTCGGTTCCCTTCGCCACCACTTCCAACACCGACAACGGGTTCCTGCCCTACATGCGGGACTTCGAGACCTTCTCCCGTCCCTGGGCCATCCCCGGCACGCCGGGCCTGGAGCACCGCCTGGGCGGGCTGGAGAAGGAAGCCAACACCGGCAACGTCAGCTACGACCCCACCAACCACCAGCTGATGACCGACAGCCGGGCATGGAAGATCGCCAACATCGCCAACGACATCGAACCGGTCTCTGTGGACCGGGCCGACCCCGACGCCGACGGCGACATCCTGGTACTCGGGTGGGGCTCGACGTACGGTTCCAACCGGGCCGCGGTGCGCCGATGCCGCAATGCCGGCACGTCCGTGGACATGGCGCACCTGCGCCACCTCAACCCCTTCCCGGCCAACCTGGGCGACGTACTGCGCCGCTACGACCGCGTGCTCATACCCGAGCTCAACAGCGGCCACCTGTTGCGACTCATCAGGGCCGAGTTCCTGATCGATGCCCACGGGCTCAACAAGGTGGCGGGTGAACCGTTTCACATCTCCGAAATCGAAGCCAAGATCAATCAAATCCTGGAGCAGGCACGATGACGACTACCCAGATACCCATCACCCACACCCGGGCCGACTTCCAGACCGATCAGGAGGTTCGCTGGTGCCCGGGCTGCGGGGACTACACGATCCTCGCCTCGGTGCAGAACTTCCTGGCCACCCTCGATCGGCCCCGGGAGAACTTCGTGTTCATCTCGGGAATCGGATGCTCGTCCCGCTTCCCCTACTACATGAACACGTACGGGATGCACTCGATTCACGGACGGGCCCCGGCCATCGCCACCGGCATCGCCACCACCCGACCGGACCTATCGGTATGGGTGATCACCGGTGACGGCGATGCGCTATCGATCGGTGGCAATCACCTCATCCACGCCCTGCGTCGCAATGTCAACCTCAAGATCCTGCTGTTCAACAACCAGATCTACGGGCTTACCAAGGGCCAGTACTCGCCCACTTCCGAGGAGGGGAAGAGAACGAAATCGTCCCCGATGGGATCGATCGACCATCCCTTCAACCCGGTCAGCCTGGCCCTGGGAGCGGAGGCATCGTTCGTGGCCCGTACCCTGGACATGGACCGTACTCACACCACCCAGATCCTCGAGGCCGCCTACCGTCACAAGGGCACCGCCTTCATCGAGATCTACCAGAACTGCAACGTCTTCAACGACAAGGCATTCATCCAGCTCACCGGCAAGCAGGAGCGGGCCTACAACCGCATCAACCTGGAGCACGGCCAACCCGTCACCTTCGGCCCCGACGACGAGAAGGCGGTCATCGTCGACGGGCTGGCAGCCCGGGTGGTCGACACCAAGAGCGTCGACCCCTCCCGCATCCTGGTTCACGACGAGACCCGGCCTGATCCCTCGGTGGCATTCGCCCTCTCCCGCCTTTCCCACGGGCCCTACGGACCCACCCCGCTGGGAATCTTCCGTCGCGTCCAGCGCCCCACCTACGAGAGCATCCTCGAACAGCAGGTGGCGGACGCCCAGGAAAAGCAGGGACCCGGCGACCTGGCCCAGCTGATCCGCTCCTCGGGAACCTGGACCGTCGACGCCAGCGGCCATCCCGACGCCGCCAACGGGCACAACCCATCCTCCAACGGCGGCTGACCCGCCCCCGACGCCGTCCTCACTTTGTAGGCCGTGGCCGCCCCGGATCTGGTGGCGCACCACTTGCCTCGTCGGTTGAGGATCCCCTAGGAGCCTGTTGGATAATGCCGTTGCTCGGATTGGCGGCCAGGCGCGCCAGCCGCAAGGCCGAGGTTTCGCCACTCCTTGTGCCGGAATGGCGGGGCCGAGAACGCAGTGGGTGGTGATGCATGGTCGTCAAGATGGGTGACATGCATTGTTCAACGGGTTCCTAGGAGCCTGTTGGATGATGCCGTTGCTCGGATTGGCGGCCAGGCGCGCCAGCCGCAAGGCCGAGGTTTCGCCACTCCTTGTGCCGGAATGGCGGGGCCGAGAACGCAGTGGGTGGTGATGCATGGTCGTCAAGATGGGTGACATGCATTGTTCAACGGGCTCCTAGCCCCTCACCATTCCAGCAGGACCTTGCCCGACTGACCGGAGCCGACCAGGTCGAACGCCTTCTGATAGTCCTCGGCCCCGAAGCGATGGGTTATGACCGGTTCCACGTCGAGGCCGCTCTGGAGCATGGCCGACATCTTGTACCAGGTCTCGAATATGCGCCTCCCGTAGATGCCGCGCATGGTCAGCCCCTTGAAAATGACCTCACTCATCTCGAGTTTGACGTCGCCGGTCGGTATTCCCAGCACTGCCACCCGCCCGCCGTGGTTCATCACCTCGAGCAGCTGGTTGAAGGCGGACTCGTTGCCCGACATCTCCAGCCCCACATCGAAGCCTTCTGTCATACCCAGCCCGGTCATGGCCTCAACCGGGCTGTGTTGGGTCACGTCCAGGGCCCGATCGACCCCCATCCGGGCGGCCAGGTCGAGCCGGTACTGGTTCACGTCCGTTATCACGATGAAACGAGCGCCGATGTGGCGAACGATGGCGGCGGACATGATCCCGATGGGGCCCGCCCCGGTGATGAGCACGTCTTCTCCCACCACGTCGAAAGCGAGGGCGGTGTGAGTGGCATTACCCAGTGGGTCGAGAACGGCCGCCACGTCGTCGGAGATGTGGTCCGGCACCGGAAAGACGTTGGAAGCCGGCAAGGACAGGTATTCGGCGAAGGCCCCGGGCCGGCTGACACCCACCGAACGATGGTTGTGGCAGAATTCCCGTCGCCCGCCCCGGCAGTTGCGGCAATGTCCACAGGTGATGTGGCCCTCGCCCGAGACCCGCTCTCCCACCGCCAGCCCCTCCACGTTGGTCCCCAGGGCCTCGA
Source organism: uncultured Acidimicrobiia bacterium (assembly GCA_963744905.1). Taxonomy (GTDB): domain Bacteria; phylum Actinomycetota; class Acidimicrobiia; order Spongiisociales; family ZC4RG35; genus DATFFO01. The sequence continues at coordinate 194,105 of CAVUUV010000003.1, forward strand.
TGACACCGGTGAACTCATGGCCCACCACCATCGGCACCGGGATGGTCTGGGCCGCCCACGGGTCCCAGGACAGGATGTGGAGATCGGTCCCGCATATCGACGTCTTCTTGATCCTGATCAGCACGTCGTCGGGGCCGATCTCGGGCACGGGAACATCGTCCAGCCACAACCCCGGCTCGGGCCGGGCCTTGACCAGGGCCCTCATCCGATCACACCCAGGTCCTGACCCACGGCTGTGAATGCCTCCACAGCCCGATCGATCTGATCCGGGGTGTGGGCGGCCGACATCTGGGCCCGGATTCGAGCCTGGCCCTTGGGCACGACCGGGAACGAGAACCCGATCACGTAGATCCCCCGTTCCAGCAGGGCCGAGGCCATCTCCCCGGCCAGGCGGGCATCGCCCACCATCACCGGAATGATCGGATGATCCGCACCGGCCAGGTGAAAACCGGCCCCGGTCATGCCCTCGCGGAACCGGCGGGCGTTGTCGCGCAGGCGCACCCGCAGCTCGTCCGATGCCTCCAGCAGGTCGAAGACGGCCAGGGAGGTAGCGGCGATGACCGGCGCCAGGCTGTTGGAGAAGAGATAGGGCCGCGACCGCTGCCGCAGCCATTCCACGATTTCACCCCTGCCCGACGTGTATCCCCCCGAGGCTCCGCCCAGTGCCTTGCCCAGGGTGCCGGTGACGATGTCGACCCGGCCCCTGGTGCCGGTCAGCTCCGGCGTGCCGCCACCCCTGTCCCCCACGAACCCGACCGCGTGGGAGTCGTCGACCATGACCATGGCGTCGTAGCGCTCGGCCAGATCGCAGATGGAGGCCAGATCGGCGACGACACCGTCCATGGAGAAGACGCCGTCGGTGGCGATGAGGCGGTAGCGTGCGTCCCGGGCCTCCTTCAGGCACGTCTCCAGCTCGGCCATGTCGCTGTTGGGGTAGCGATAGCGCTGCGCCTTGCATAAGCGGATCCCGTCGATGATCGAAGCATGGTTGAGGGCGTCGGAGATGACGGCATCCTCCTCGTCGAGGATGGTCTCGAACAGCCCGGTGTTGGCGTCGAAGCAAGACGAGTAGAGGATCGTGTCCTCTGTGCCCAGGAAGCTGGAGATGCGGGCCTCCAGACGGCGGTGGACGGTCTGGGTACCGCAAATGAACCGAACCGAGGCCATCCCGTAGCCGTACGTGTCGAGAGCTTCCTTGGCCGCTTCCAACAGGGCGGGATGGTCGGCCAGCCCCAGATAGTTGTTGGCGCAGAAGTTGATCACCTCGGATCCGTCCTCGAGACGGATGTCGGCCCCCTGCGGAGAGGCGATCACCCGCTCGTCCTTGTAGAGACCCTCGGAATGCAGCTCCTCGATCCGGGCGGACAGGTCGGCGGTCACGGCGGGAGTTGGAGTCGTCATCTCCTCGACGGTAACGGAATGGGGGGATCGGGGCGTGGTCGTGCCGTGATCAGCTCCGGGGGGCGATGAAATCCCAGATGCGGTCGGCCACGGCGTCCTGGTCCAGCTCGCCGTTGGGGTCGTACCAGCGCTCCAGAGCGTTGAGGATGGACAGGACCATGATCCCGCCCAGCTTGGGGCCGACGGTCCAGTCCAGGGAGCCATCGGCCAGGCCCTGGCCGATCGCGGCCCGGAACTCTGCCTCGTAGGCGTCTCTCGCCTCCACGATGTGACGGCGATGGGATCGCTCCAGGAAGCGGGCCTCGTTGAGGAAGGTGCGCACCTCTTCGATGTGATCCACCACCACCGCCACGTGGCCCCGGATCAGGGCCCGCAGCCGCTGGGCACCGGTGCCGTCGAGCTCGCCGGCCCGCCGGGCCACCCCCTCGAACAGCTCCGCGCCCCGTTCCACCACCTCCACCAGCAGGTCCTCCTTGGAGGTGACGTGGGAATAGAGCGAGGAGCCCAGCAACCCGAGCTCGTTGCCCAGATCGCGCATGGAGGTGCCGTGGTAGCCCCGCTCGGCGAACAACCGCCCCGCCGCCGCCACCACGTCCTCGCGGGTGTTCCGGGTGGTGGTCATGGGTGGCGAGCCGTTCTGGCGCAGTTATCTCGCGCCATGCCGCGACCTGATTGCGCCAAAACGGTCATACGTCGTAGTCGACCGCTACCCGGTCGGTGGTGGGATGGGATTGGCAGGTGAGGATGTAGCCCGCCTCCAGCTCGGCGTCGGTCAGGGCATAGTTCTTGTCCATCCGCACCTCACCCTCCACCAGCCGGGCCTTGCAGGTGGCGCACATGCCCCCCTTGCAGGAGAAGGGCAGCTCGGTGCGAACCCGGCTCCCGGCATCGAGAATGGCCATGTCGGGGTCCATGCGGGTCTCGGTGGCCCGGCCCCCCAGGGTGACCTGCAGGGAAACGGAGCCCTGAATTTCTTCCGGCTTCGAGATCTGGGCGGGATCCAGGGGTCCGGCGAAGAACAGCTCGTCGTGGACGTAGTCGGAGGTCACTCCCCGGGCTTCGATCACCTTGCGGGCCGTGGTGACCATCTCGTAGGGCCCGCACAGGAACCACTCGTCGACCGAGCCGGCATCGACCACGGTCGAGAACAGCTGCTCCAGCTTGTCGGCATCGATCCGCCCGGCGTAGAGATCCAGGTCGGGCGTCTCCCGCGACAGGACATGGATCAAGTGAAGCCGGTCGGGATAGGTGTCCTTGAGCCCCTCGATCTCGTCTAGAAACATGATCGAGTTGGCGCTGCGATTGCCGAACACGACCGTCCAGCGACTGTGGGGCTCCGATTCCAGCGTGGTGGAGACGAGCGACAGGACCGGCGTGATGCCTGATCCAGCCACGATGGCGGCGTAGTGACGGGCCGCGGCCGGATCCGGGGCGATGGTGAACTCGCCCACCGGCGGCATCACCTCCAGGACCGCCCCCTCCTGGAGCTGCGAGGTGGCCCAGGTCGAGAACAGCCCTCCTTCCAGGCGCTTGACCCCCACCCGCAGGACGCCCCGGTTGGCATTGGCGCACACCGAGTAGCTGCGGCGGACGTCGTGTCCGTCGATCTCGGTCTTGACCGTGACGTGCTGGCCGGGGAGATAACGGAACCGGCCGGCCAGGTCGTCGGGGACGTCGAAGGTCACGGCCACGGCATCATCGGTAAGCGAATCGACCGAGGCCACCGTCAGCGGATAGAACTCGACCGGGGTGGAGGTGGCGGTGGCTGTTATGTCAGATCTCCTTGAAGTGGTCGAAGGGCTCCCCGCACTTCTCGCACACCATGAGCGCCTTGCAGGCCGTGGAGCCGAAGGCGGCCACCACCCGGGTGGATTCCCCCCGGCACCGGGGACACAGGATGGGCTCGGAGGCGACCCGGCTCAGATCCCGGGGAGGAGCGATGCCGGCCTGGGAGAGCTTGCGACGACCCTCGGCAGTCAGGTCGTCGGTCGACCAGGCCGGGGAGAGCTGGGTTTCCACCCGCACCTTTTCGAATCCGGCCTCTGTGAGTGCGTCGACGATGGTGTCCCGGATCACCTCGGTGGCCGGGCACCCCGAGTAGGTGGGGGTGACCGTGACCGTGACACTCCCCTCCTCGTCCCGCTCCACGCCCCGCAGGATCCCCAGTTCCTCGATGGTCACGAAGGGCAGTTCAGGGTCCTGCACCGTCGCTGCCACAGCCCAGGCATCGGACTCCGCCTTCACAGGGCTCACCACGTCGCCCCCGGATAGGTGCGCGCCATCCACTGCATCTCTCCCAGCATGTGGCCCAGGGCCTCACCGTGAAACCCGACCCGGCCGCCCAGACGCTGGTACTCGTCGGTGGGACGTTCCAGGCCGGCTTCGCCCAGCACTCGCTCGACCACCGTCTCCCAGGCCGGGCGCAGACCGGACGGGTCGACTCCGATCCCGGCCGAGGCCATGGCCGCGTCCACCTCGTCACCCACGAAGGGCTCGCCGGTGAAGCGCCACAGGCGATCCACAGCAGCCTGCATCCTGCGGTGGCTCTCGGGAGTCCCGTCGCCGAGGCGGATCACCCAGGTGCTGGAGTGGCGCAGGTGATAGTCGGCCTCCTTCTTCGCCTTGGCTGCGATTCCCCCCAGCTGGCGGTCGGCCGAATCGGTCAGCGCCCCCCACAGCGGCACCTGGAAGGCGTCGATGAACAACTGGCGGGCCATGGTGTGGGCGAAGTCGCCATTGGGCTGCTCGCACAGGATGAGGTTGAGGAACTGGCGCTCGGTCCTGGTCATGGCCAGGTCGTCCTCGGTCCGGGACCTCCCCTCGATCTGTCCGGCGTGGGTGAGCAGGTTCCTGGCCACACCCAGATGGTCGAGGCCGATGTTGCCGAGGGCGATGTCCTCTTCCAGGTCGGGACCGCGGCTGATCCATTCACCCAGCCGCTGGGCGAGCACGAGGTTGTCATCACCCAGCCGAAGCACGTATGCGAAGTGGGGATCGAGCGCCAGCTCGGGGGATCCCTGCGGCGGTCGGGAGAAGGTCACATCTGCCCCACTTCGTCCGGGATCTGGTAGTAGGTGGCGTGTCGGTAATCCTTGTGGGAGGCGTCGTAGAACTCGAGGGCGGCCTCGGGCTCGAAGGCATGGATGGCCGACGATGGCACCACCCAGATGCTCACGCCCTCCTGGCGGCGGGTGTAGACGTCACGAGCCGCCTGCAGGGCAGTCTCGGGGTCGGGCGCATGCAGCGAGCCGGAGTGGACATGGGACAGGCCTCGGCGCTGGCGGACGAAGACCTCCCACAGCGGATAGCCCTCCTCGGCGTCCGAATGGGTGGCGAATTCCTCGCCGTCGATATGGGGAACGTCGTAACTCATCGCCCTATGCCACCTGACGCCGACGCTTGATCTCGTGGGTCCGGGCCGCCTCCCGCACCCAGGCGTTGTCCTCCCACACCCCCACCTTGTGCTCGAGACGTTCCCGGTTCATGGGCCCGTTGCCTTTCACCACCGACCAGAACTCGTCCCAGTCGATCTCCCCGAAGTCGTAGTGGGCCCGATCTTCGTTCCAGGCCAGATCTGGATCGGGCAGTGACAGGCCCAGGTATTCAGCCTGAGGAACGGTCATGTCGACGAACTGCTGGCGGAGATCGTCGTTCGACACCCGCTTGATCTTCCAGGCCATCGACTGGGCGGTGTGATCCGACTCCGAGTCGTTGGGGCCGAACATCATCAGCGAGGGCCACCACCAGCGGTCGACGGCGTCCTGGGCCATGGCCTTTTGCTGCTCGGTCCCCCGGCACAGGGTGAGCAGGATCTCGTAACCCTGGCGTTGATGGAACGACTCCTCCCTGCAGATCCGGACCATGGCCCGGGAGTAGGGCCCATAGGAGCAGCGGGTCAGCATGACCTGGTTGGTGATGGCGGCTCCGTCGACCAGCCAGCCGATGGCGCCCATGTCTGCCCAGGTCAGGGCCGGATAATTGAAGATCGACGAGTACTTGTGCTTGCCACCATGGAGTAGGTCCATCATCTCGTCCCGGCTGATGCCGAGAGTCTCGGCCGCCGAATAGAGATACAGCCCGTGACCGGCCTCGTCCTGCACCTTGGCCATCAGGATCGCCTTGCGACGTAGGCTGGGGGCCCGCGAGATCCAGTTTCCCTCCGGCTGCATGCCGATCACCTCGGAGTGGGCGTGCTGGGCAATCTGGCGAATCAGCGTCTTGCGATATCCCTCGGGCATCCAGTCGGTGGGCTCGATCTTGTCCTCGGCATCGATGATGGCGGCGAAGCGGGCTTCGGGGCCGGTGACGGTGTCGGTCGGAGCCGTCAAAGTCTCTCCTCGGTGGGTCCCTCCCAGTTTAAACGAACGAACGTTCGTTTGTGAAACCCTGGCCGACTCCACATCAACCCCGGTCACGGCTCCCCCGTCCCCCCTGAATCACTTATCGTCTGGTCGACACACGGGAGGATGATGAGGAAGCGACTGTTCGGCCTGTTCGACTCGGCCTTTCTGACTCGAGTGAGATGGCATCTGCGTCGGGTGGCAGACAAGATGGATCGCCGCTTCTTCTTCTCGCTCCTCACCGGCCTGGTCGTGATCCTGGCCGCGGTCTCCGTGGTGGTGTGGATCACCGAGACCGACGGGACGATCGGCTCACTGGGGGCGGCCTTCTACTGGTCCGTCACCACGGTGTTGGGCCAGGGCGATGCTTCCTACGTGTCGGGTCCGGTCGGCTGGGCCATGGGTTGGCTGCTGGGTCTGTTCGGGGTGGCGATCGTGGCCACCATCACCGGCGCATTGGTCGGGTTCGTGATCGATTTCCTACTCAAGGAAGGACAGGGAATGGGAGCTGCTGGATATCGAGATCACATCATCGTCTGCGGGTGGAACACCACCGCCCGCGACCTGCTGGCGGAACTTGCCACCGACGCCTACGACGGTGACGTGGTTCTCATCCACGATTCCGACTCCAGCCCGGCCGGCCACGGGGTGTACTTCGTCAAGGGCGACACCACCAATGACGCCGACCTCAAGAGGGCAGGGGTAATGGAAGCGCGATCGGCGATCGTTTGCCCGGCCGACGCCTCCAACGAGGCCGACATGCACTCGATCCTCACGGTGCTGGCCATCGAGACACTGGCCCCTCAGGTCCGCACCGTGGTCGAGGTGAACAACCCCAACCACGTGGAGCACTTCCGTCGGGCCCATGTCGACGAGGTTCTCGTCACCTCCCGGCTCGCCTCCCGACTGCTGGCACGTTCGGCGATCTATCCAGGTCTCACCGAGTTGGTCACCGACATCGTCTCGGGGGGCGAAGGATCGGAGCTCTACCGGGTCAAGATCCCCGACGAGTGTGTGGGCAGGTCGATCGACGAGGTATCGGCGATGATGCGGATGAAGCACTCCGCCACCGTCCTTGCCGTGTCCCGCAACGGGTCCACGTTCACCAACCCGGGAGCCGACTTCGAGATGGCGATCGACGACGATCTCGTGGTGGTGGCCGAATCGCTGGGAACCCTGCGTCCGCTTCGCCAATCCACCGCCTACAGCTGATCCGGCTCGCCGGGCCGTCTTCCCGGCGTCACAGCCGGCCCGTAAGCTCGGATCCGTGGCTGCTCAGATCCCTTTCCCAGGCCCTCCCTCCCTGGGGCGCGGACTGGTGATCGAGCCCGGTGATCCGGTCCCGACCCGGGCCGCCTCCTGGCCCCGGGTAACCATCGACACCGTGGTCCTGGCGAACCCGTCCGACACCCTCAATCGGCTCGACCACTGGTGGCGGCACCGGGTGCCGTCGGTGGTGGAGCTGGCAGTGCCCTTCTCGACGCTTCGGGCGCCCGAGTCGATCATCGATCCCCCCTACACCCTCCGCCCTTCGTTCGAGTTCACCAGGGAAAGGCTGCACTACCTGGTGTGGATCAACCGCTACGACGGACGGGGCGGGCTCATGCGCTGGCATCACGGGGAGCGAGCCCTCGAGGTCGGAGCGCAGATCTCGCCCGGCGGCGATGCCGATGTGATGATCGATGGTCAGCCCCGCTGGGTAGACGGCGGTCCCCGCACCGCACGGGGCGACGACCCGGTGGTGGTCCACGTCGAGTCGGTGTGGTCGGGGAGCCTCGACCCCGACCGCTCTTCCCCTCCGGCGTCGGATCTGGCGCCCGACCAACTGGCGGCGGTGTCCCACCCGGGCGGCCCGGCCCGGATCATCGCCCCGGCCGGCTCGGGCAAGACCAGGGTCCTGACCGAGCGGTTCCGTCATCTCTTGATGGACCGGGGATGGAACCCCGACTGTGTCACCGCTTTGGCCTACAACCGTCGGGCGGCCGAGGAGATGCGCGCCCGCCTGGGCGGCATCGGCCAGGCACACGTGCGAACTCTGCACGCCTTCGGGTACGAGATCCTGGGCCGGGCTCGTAACGGTCGCCCCAGATTGCTGGGCGAGCGCCAGGTGCGCCGCCTCCTCGACCGGCTGGCGCCGGTCAAGCCCCGCGCCAACGAGGACGTTCATGCCCCCTACATCGAGGCCCTGTCCGAGATAAGAACCGCCCTCCGTTCACCCGACGAGGTGGAAGCGGAGCGCGATGACGTTCCCGGCCTGGCCGAGCTGTTCGAGCCATACCGGCAGGCCATGAGCAGTCAGGGGGCAATCGACCACGACGAACAGATCTACGGGGCCATCGAGGTCCTTCTGACCGAATCCGGGCTGCGCTCCTGGGCCCAGTCACGCTGTCGGCACCTGCTGGTGGACGAGTTCCAGGACCTCACTCCGGCTCATCTGCTCATGGTCAGGCTTCTGGCCGCCCCCTCCTACGACGTATTCGGGGTGGGAGACGACGATCAGGTCATCTACGGCTACGCCGGGGCGACACCGGAGTTCCTCATCGACTATCACAGGTTCTTTCCCGGAGCGGACCATCACCAGCTGGAGGTGAATTATCGCTGCCCCGCACCCGTCGTGGAGGCGGCCACCACCCTGCTCACCCACAACCGGCGCCGGGTATCCAAGAAGACCCGCTCCGACTCCACCGCCACCACCGGGCTCGAGACCGTACGGATACCCGAGCCGGACATGGGCAGCCACCTGGTCGGCGTCGTATCGGATCTGGTCGAGCGGACCGGTCCCGAGGGGGTGGCGGTTCTGTCGCGGATCAACGTGGGGCTCCTGGTCCCCCAGATCAGCTTGATGGAGGCGGGGATAGCGGCCACCACCGTCCTGGATGAGGCCCTTCTGCAGCGATCGGGAGTGCGGGCCGCTCTCTCCTGGCTGCGCCTGGGCTCCTCGGTGGCACTCAACGAGCCCATGGACGGCTCCGACCTGGCCGAGGCGATTCGCCGCCCTCCCCGCAGCCTCTCCCCCGGGGTTCGCTCGGCTCTGGGCAATGGATTCTGGACCATCGATCGGCTGGCTTCGTTCGCCGAGGGCTCCAACGACAGCCGTACCCGGGATCGCCTCGGGGGTCTGGTCGATGATGTCGCCTACCTGGCCGCCATGGTCACCGATGGGGGCTCTGTGGCCGACCAGCTAGGAGCCGTGCGTGATCGGATCGGCCTGGGCACTGTCCTGGACCGGCTCGACAATTCGCGTGCCCGCCCCACCGGCGGGCACTCCGACGACCTCGACGCTCTCATCATCCTGGCTCACACCCATCCAACGGTGGAGGCGTTCGAGCCCTGGCTTCGCTCCAGTCTCCAGCATCAGAGTCCTCCCCATGCCGAGGTGGTCAACCTCTCCACCGTGCATCGGGTCAAGGGCCTGGAGTGGCCACACGTGGTCGTGTGGGATGCCTCGGTGGGTTTGATGCCGCACCGACTCGCCTCGGACGTCGAGGAGGAGCGTCGGATCTTCCATGTGGCCCTGACCCGCTGCTCGGAGACGGTGACGGTGATCTCCCGGGCCGCCTCGCCGTCGCCTTTCGTGGGCGAGTTGTACCGTCCGGCCACCGAACAGGAGACCACCCGGTCGCCCGTCGTGGAGGTAGAGGCGAGACCGGATCTGGAACTCACCTGGCAGGGGTATCGGGCTACGGTGATCTCGGCCGAAGCACGGGCGGCCCTGGTCAAGGTGGGAAACGCCTCGATGATCCGGGTTCCCTGGGGCGAGACGGTGACCGTGGAGGGAAAGCGGGTGCGCCTGGTGGAGCCGGCAGGCCCCGGGCTCGACGAGGATCTGCTCGGACGGCTCAAGGAGTGGCGACGCAAGAGAGCCCAGGACGACGGGGTGCCGGCCTATGTCATCGCCCACGACGCCCATCTCGAATCGATCGCCTCCCGCCGACCCACCACGCTCGAGGAGCTGGCCCGGTGCGAGGGGATCGGGCCTTCCCGCCTGGACCGCTACGGCGACGACATCCTGGCCGTCGTGGGCTGATTCTCGTTTTGGCGCGACATTCGGGCCACATGCTTCCGAAATGACGCGCCAGAGTCAGGACTCGAGCACCGCCCGCACCTCGCCGGGCACGTCGGCGGCGGCCGGCATGCGAATCGGGGTGATGGAGACCACCCCGTCGTGAGCGGCGTCGATGTCGCTGCCCTCGACCGTGTCGAACTCGGTGATCCCGCCCCCGTAGCCGTGCACGAACCGCCCCTCTCCGTCGGGAGTGAAGAGCCGGTCGTAACCGACCCGGGCGATGGTGGTGACACGGCGCGGGGTGGAGTCGTCGGCGTCGAAAGGGACGTTGATCGAGACGACGTCGGCATGGCCGTACAGGCCGGAACGTCGCACCGAACCCGCCAGGCTCACGGTCAGATCGGCCAGCCGCTTCCAACCCGGCTCCGAGTCGGGAGACTCAGCCCGGGCCCGCCAGGCATGCCAGTCGGTCATGGTGCCGGTCGACACCGCCAGGGCCGGAATGCCCGATATCCAGGCCTCGACCGCCGCCCCCACGGTGCCCGACGACATGAGAAACCCGGCCCCATGGTTGTAGCCCAGGTTGATGCCGGACACGACCAGGTCCGGAGCCGGCCCACCCAGGGAATGCACACCGAGCTGCACGGCGTCGGCCGGATAGCCGCTGGTCTCGTACATGGCCATCCCGCCCCGCTCGGTCTCCAGGAGGGTGACGGGCTCGAAGCGGGTGATGGCCTTGCCCACCCAGGATCTCTCCCGGTCCGGGACGACTACGGTCACCTCCCCCATCGAACCGAGCGCCCGGGCCAGGGGTACCAGGGCGGGGGCGTCGATCCCGTCGTCGTTGGTGACGAGGATCCTCACGCCGCTGCCGCCCGAACCAACCAGCCACGGACCAGGTCGGTGAAGGTCCGGGGAACCTCCAGCATGGCAATGTGCCCCACGTCCTCGAGGATCCTTATCTCCCAGTCCGGACGCAAACACCCCACTCGCTGCACCGCCTGGTGAGACACCAGACGATCTTCCTTGCCCTGCACCACCAGGGCAGGAGCTGGGATCTGGCTGATCATCCGGTCATAGCTGAAGCGCCTGAGCAACATGGCGATGAGGGTGCGGGTGGCCTCGATGAAGGACTCGTCCCAGCCTCCCATTTCGGCCCGGCGGCGAGTCAGGTCCACATGCGCCTCGAACACCTCGGGCGAAAGCCGCTCGGGATGAGGCGTACACAGATCGAGCGTGAGGCGCACCGACTCCTCCGGTGTCATGCCTGTGCGGCGCCCGGCCACCGCTGCCTTGGCCAGCCCCGGGACGAGGATCAGGCCGAACCCCGCCACCACCTTGGGGTCGAGGGTGAGATGGCGGGGGCGAGGCACCGCCGGCGAGACGAGCACCAGGCCCCGGACCGTCTCTGGTTGGGCGGCGGCCTGGGCCATGGCGAGGGCCCCGCCCATCGAGTTGGCCACCACCAGGGCCGGCGCGTCGAGGCTGGTCAGATAACGGCCCAGAACGGCCCGGTTGGCCTCCACCGAGGCCGAACGACCCAGTGTTGGGGTGAGACCGAAACCGACCAGGTCGATGGCGGTGACGTGACCCAGTGCTCCCAAGCCCTCGGCACAGGCCACCCAGTTGACATGCGAACCGCCCAACCCGTGCACGCACACCACCGGGCTGCCCCGACCGCCGAAGTCGGCGATGTGGACTGGGCCATCGCCCAGGTCGATGAACCGCGAACCGATGGGCTGAAGCATGCCCAGAGGGTAGATCGGGTTGCCACTGAATCACTCATGGCTCCATCTACCCTGGGTCCGTGGCCAGCGAACGAGACATCCTCCAGACCGCATCCGAGCGTCTCCTGCGCGCCGTCGAGCGCGGCACCGGCACCAGCTTCGACGCCGAAGAGGTGCGTGTGCTGGGGCGTCTCATCCACGCCATCTCTTCGGTGGCTTTGGGAACCGCCGCTGGACGTGAGGCCTGCGCTGTGTGTGGTCGGGCCGAACACAAGCCCCAGGTGGTCGGAACCTATCCCAAGCATGCCTACCAGCGGGCCATCCTGGTCCCGCTGGCAGAGAACGAAGAGTGAGCCGGCCGGTCACGGTCCAGTACTACAAGTATCCCGATGTCCTCCATTGGCGCCACGAGCTGACCCTCCTGGGAGACGACCGTCACGGAACCTGGCTTGGTGCCACCGTCGGAACGGTGGTCCAGCGGGGCATGGAGCCGCCCCGAACCATGCGCCGGTATTTCGTCCAGCTCATCTCACCCGAGAGCTGGTGGACGGCACTGTTCAACGGACCCAATCCTGACGAGATGGAGGTGTATGTGGACGTGACGACACCTCCCGTTTGGCCGGACCCGGGCCGGGTCGAAATGATCGATCTCGACCTCGACGTCGTTCGCCGAGTGGACGGCACCGTCTACGTCGACGACGAGGACGAGTTCGAGGAGCACCGGGTCAGCCTGGGCTACCCGCCTGCCATGGCGGATATGGCCCGCACGGTGGCCGCTCGCTTGGCCATCGCCCTGGAGCAGCGCCGCCCTCCCTTCGACGAGGAAGCGACGACCTGGCTGGAGATGGTGTCCGGTTAGGAGCCTGTTGGACCTTGGCTCAGGCCAATGCCACCAGGTCCAGCATCGACATCGTCGAAGAAGGAGGCCTCGCCCTCGGGCATGACGATCGCCTTCTCGGGGACGAGACGGGCCACGAAGTCGGTGTCGTGGCTGACCAGGACGATGGTGCCCTGGTACTGACCCAGCGCCCACAGGAGCGCCTCCTTGGCCTGGGGGTCGAGGTTGTTGGTGGGCTCGTCCAGCAACAGGACATTGGGACGGGACATGACCAGCATGGCCAGGGCCAGCTTGGTCTTCTCCCCTCCGGAGAGGGTGGCGGCGTCCTGGTCGATGCGATCGGCGAGGAGGAAATGGCCCAGCACGGTTCTCAGCACCTGGTCGGGCTGGTCGCTCACCTGGCGGAGATGGTCCAGAACCGATCGACCCGCCACGATCTGCTCGTGCTCCTGGGCGTAATAGCCCACCGTGGTCTTGTGGCCCAACTCGACCGAGCCCAGGTCGGGGCTCTCGATACCCGCCAGAATGCGCAGGAGGGTGGTCTTGCCGGCCCCGTTGAGCCCCAGGATCAGGATCCGCTCACCCCGGTTGGTGTCCACGTCCACGTCCACGAACACCAGGTTGTCCCCGTAGGACTTGGCCAGGCCATGGGCGGAGATGGGCGTTTGCCCCGACGGCTCCGGCTGAGGGAACGCAACCGAAACCGCTTTGCCTCGTCTCTGCACCTCGACCAGTTCCCGCTTCATACGCTCCACGCGTGACTCCATCGAGCGAGCCACCCGGGCCATCTTCTGGCTCGAACCCTTGAAGCGGCGGATATTGGACTCCAGCCGGGCGATCTCGTCGTCCTGACGGCGCCGCTCCCGCTCCTTTTGCCGGCGTCGCCGCTCCCGCTCGGACAGGTAATGGCTGTAATTGCCCCGGTAGGCCTCGATCTCGCCTCCTTCCAGGGCCAGGACGGAGGTGATTGCCTCGTCGAGAAGAGGGAGATCGTGGCTGACCAACAGCAGGCCACCTCGATAGGCGCGCAGGTAGTCGATCAACCAGGCCTTGGCGTCGAGGTCCAGATGGTTGGTCGGCTCGTCCAGGAGGAGCACGTCGGTCTCGGCGAAGAGGATCCTGGCCAGCTCCACCCGTCGTCTCTGGCCACCGGACATGGTGGCGATGGGCTGGTCGAGATCAGCCGACGTGATGCCCAGGGAGGCCGCCACCCGCTTCGCCTCGGCCTCGGCCACGAAACCGCCTTTGGCCTCGAATTCGTCGTGAAGCCGGGCGAAGCGGCGGATGGCACCGTCTCGCGCCTCCCCTTCCAAACGCTCGATCTTGCGTCGGGTATCTTCCATCCTCCGTAACATGGCCCCGATCTGGCGGGCGGCCAGGATCCGCTCCAGGGCGGTGAGGTCGGAGCGCTCCAGATCCGGTGGCTCGCTCTCCTGGGAGAAGTAACCCAGGTTCCCCGAGCGCACGACAGATCCGGAACTGGCGGGCAGATAGCCCACCAGGGTCTTGATCAGAGTCGACTTGCCGGCTCCGTTGCGTCCCACCAGACCTACCTTGTCTCCGGGCTGCACACTGAAGGAGACCCCGTCCATGAGAGTGACCGGGCCGACGTCGATGCGGAGATCCTTGACGACGAACACCGTGCTCAGGTTATGGCCGGGGAGATCGGGTCCGCCACCGGATTAACGCTCAGCGATACTCCGGATTGGCATAGTCCTCCCGGCAACCGGCATCCCACTCCCTCCTCTGGTTGCCGTGGACGGGTATGCCGCCCCGATCCTTGAGCATCCGGGCCAGATGGAGGAGGTTCCAGGTCATGAAGGTGGTGTTTCGGTTGGTGAAGTCGTTCTCGGGCCCGCCCGATCCGGGGTCGAGATAGGACGGTCCCGGTCCCGCCTCCCCTATCCATCCGGCGTCCGCCTGAGGAGGGATGGTGAAGCCCAGATGCTGGAGCGAATAGAGGACGTTCATCGAGCAGTGCTTGATGCCATCCTCGTTGCCGGTAACCATGCAGCCTCCCACCCTGCCGTAGTAGGCATACTGGCCGTCGGCATTGAGAAGGCTGCTGTTCCCGTACAGGCGCTCGATGACCCGCGTGCAGACCGACGACTTCTCGCCCAGCCAGATCGGGGTGCCAAGAACGAGGATGTCGGCCTCCATCACCCGCTCGAAGATCCCGGGCCAATCGTCGTGCTCAAAGCCATATTCGGTCATGTCGGGCCACACCCCCGGAGGTATGTCGTGGTCCACCGCCCGCAACAGCTCCACGCTCACACCCTGGCCTCGCATGATCTCGATGGACGTAGCCATCAACCCGGCCGTGTTCGAGAGCTCGGGTGACCGCTTCAGGGTGCAGTTGATGAACACCGCCCGAAGGTCGGAGAAGTCCCAGCGGTTCTGGGAGGCCAGCTGCTCTTGATACCGGTTGAGAATCGCCACTTGGGACTCCTTGGTCTGAACGGTCAGAGCCCGGCGAACAGGTCACCCCGGTCCGCGACGTCAACCGAGCTGTGGACCCTGTAGAAGGACTCCAGACCCACCACTTCCTCCCGGACGTCCTCATCGACACGCAGCATGAACCAGTCGTCGGGTATCTGACTCCTGTGGGCACGCAGCGCCTTCAGCTTGGTGTCTATCCATCTGGACGTGTCGACGAAGGTGAGCAGCTCGTCGGGTGTTCCGCTCACTGCGGCCCGGTCGAATTCCTCCTGGCTGATCTCACCGGCCGCCAGCCGCAGCTCGGCGAACCTGCGCCGGCGGCTTCGGGGCCACGACGACCAATAGACCTTGGGCACGATCCAGGGCTCCTCGTCCTCGCCCAGCGGATATCGAGCCAGGTCCATGGCGGCCCAGACGGCGGCCAGGCCGACCCGGTGCACCTGGATGTGGTCGGGGTGCCCGTAACCACCGTAGGGGTCGTAGATGGTCATGACGTCAGGGCGGAAACGGCGGATGTGGGAAATCACCTCTCCCACCGCCTCGTCGAAGTCCGCCTGCCAGAAGGACCCGGGGTGGAAGTTGGAGTCCTCTCCCATCATGCCCGAGTCGCGATAGCCCAGGAACTCCTGGTTGCCCACGCCGAGGATGTCCATGGCGTCGGCCATCTCTTCGGCCCGGACTTCTGCCAGACGGGGTCGGATGGCGTCGGGGTCGTCGTAGTTGTGTATCTCGCCCTCGGCCCCGTCGGTGGCGGTCAGCACCATGGTGGGCCGACCCTCCGCGGCGGCCTGAGCCAGTAAGCCACCAGTCTGGATGACCTCGTCGTCGGGGTGGGCATGGAAGGAGAGAAGACCGGACATGGCCCACCAAGGTACCAGCACGGCAGTCCCATGCGGCTGGGTAAGGTCCCTGGCGATGCTCGAGAGTCGCTATCAACATCGGGCCACGACCACGGCTTCCCTGGCGACGGTGTGGGACCGCCTCCAGGACCCGGCCACCTGGGCAACGGTGGCCGGGGTCGACGGCACCAACCAGCATCGATTCGACGGATCATCGCTGCTCGGTTTCGGGTTCGAGGCGATGATCGGCGGGGTGCCCTACCGGGGCACGGCCAGGGTGATCGAGTCTCAGCCCCGGACCTCGATGACCCTGTCCATAAAGTCGAGCGAGATGCTGGGAACGATCAGCGTGAGCCCCATGACGACGCCGGAGGGGGTAGAGGTGGACGTGACCATGACCATCCGCCCAGCGGGGATGCTGGGTGCGGTCGTGTTTCCGGCGGTGACGGCCGCCGTGTCACGCAACTTCACCGAGTCGGTAGAGCGTCTGGCAGCCGAGTTGAGCGAGGCCTGAACCGGGTCATCGGGACCATCGGGACACCGTGCCCCGGGCACGGGCCGGATCGATTCCCTCCAGCAGCACCTTCTTGTGGCGGCGGGTCTCGCCCGAGAGCAGCCTGCAACGGCATTCGAAGGCGGCTTCGAGCACCCGGACCAGCTCTCGGTTGGCCCGCCCCGCTTGGGGTGGAGCCGACACCCTTACCTTGAGCGCCGACCCGTGGATGCCGCTGATCTCCGACCTGGAGGCACCCGGGACCACCCAGCAGGAGAGGACTGCTCCGTCGGGATGGCCCTCGACCAGGGGATCGACGCTAACCGCTCTCCCCGGCCGATGCCTCGCCGGCTGCCTCCAGCTCCTGTTCGGCCGCCTCCAGCTCCGCCAGCTCCTCGGCCAGGCGGGCTGCCTCGTCCTTGCCACCCTCGGCCACCGTGGCCCGGTCGGTGAGCAGCGTCACCTGGTCTCCCAGTACCTGCAGGAAGCCCCCATGCACGCCGATCGTGGTGCGATTGCTACCCGACTGGACCACTACGGCCCCGGTCTCCAGGGCGCCCATCGTCGGCTCGTGATCGGCCAGGATCCCGATCTCCCCGTCGGGAGTGCGGGCGATGACGAAGTCCGCCTCGCCCGACCAGATGGTTCCCTCCGGGGAGACCACGTCGACCTGAAAGCTCTTAGCCATGGCTCGCCTCGGGTGTCACGCCGCCTCACCCTCCTTGGCCATCTCTGCCGCCTTGCGTTCCACGTCCTCGCGGCCGCCCACCATGTAGAAGGCCTGCTCGGGGTACTGGTCCATCTCACCGTCGATGACCGCCTTGAAGGAGCTGATCGTCTCCTCGAGAGGGGTATAGATGCCGGCCTGTCCGGTGAACTTCTCGGCCACGAACATGGGCTGGGCCAGGAAGCGTTGGATGCGCCGGGCCCGGCCCACCACCAGCTTGTCCTCTTCGGAGAGCTCGTCCACGCCGAGGATGGCGATGATGTCCTGGAGATCCTTGAACCTCTGCAGGATGCGCTGCACCTCGGTCGCCACGAAGTAGTGCTCCTCGCCGATGAGCTGGGGGTCGAGGGCCCGGCTGCTGGAGTCGAGCGGGTCGACGGCCGGGTAGATACCCAGGGCGGTCAGTGGCCGGCTCAAGACGGTGGTGGCATCGAGATGGGCGAAAGCAGTGTGTGGGGCCGGGTCGGTGATGTCGTCCGCCGGGACGTAGATCGCCTGCAGGGAGGTGATCGACTTGCCCTTCAACGACGTGATCCTCTCCTGGAGAAATCCCATCTCGTCGGCCAGGGTGGGCTGATAACCCACCTCCGAGGGCATCCGGCCCAGCAGGGTCGAGACCTCTGAGCCGGCCTGGGTGAAACGGAAGATGTTGTCGATGAACAACAACACGTCCTGGTTCTGCTCGTCCCGGAAGTACTCGGCCATGGTCAGGGCAGAAAGGGCTACCCGGAGACGGACCCCGGGCGGCTCGTCCATCTGGCCGAACACCAGGGCGGTCTTATCGAGCACCTCGGCCTCTTCCATCTCCAGGAACAGGTCCGTCCCCTCCCGGGTGCGCTCACCCACCCCGGCGAACACCGAGACGCCGCCATGCTGGCCGGCCACCCGGTTGATCATCTCCTGGATGAGGACCGTCTTGCCGACACCTGCGCCTCCGAACAGACCGATCTTGCCCCCTTCCAGATAGGGAGAGATCAGGTCGAGGACCTTGATGCCGGTCTCGAACACCTTGCGCTGCGGTTCGACGTCCTCGAAGGGAGGGGGGCTGCGATGGATGGGCCAGCGGGGATCGCCGAAGTCCTGGTCGGGAGCGTCGAGGGACTTGCCCCACACGTTGAAGATGTGGCCCAGGACCTGGTTTCCCACCGGGACGGTGATCGGCCCGCCGGTGTTGACGACGGGCGTTCCTCTGGTCAGGCCGTCGGTGGGTGCCATGGCGATGGCCCTGACCTTGTTGTCGCCCAGGTGCTGGGCGACCTCTGCGACCACCAGGTGCGTCTCGCCCATCAACTCGAACTCGATCTCGACCGCGTAGAGGATCTCGGGCAGCTCGTCGGGTGGGAACTCGATGTCGACCACCGGTCCCGCCACCTTGACGATTCGGCCGCTGCTTTTCGTATCTGGCATCTCTCTCGCTCCTCGGGGTTCTCTACTCGGCCAGCGCCTCGGCGCCGCCCACGATCTCGGTGATTGCTGTGGTGATCTCGGCCTGACGGGCCCGGTTGGCCTGCACCGTGAGAACCTTGATCAGCTCCTCGGCATTGTCGGTGGCGGCCTTCATGGCCCGTCGACGGGCGGAGTGCTCCGAGGCCGATGACTCCAACAGCATGCTGAACACCGTCGCCTCAACGTACTTGGGGAGAAGCCTATCGAGGATCTCCTCGGGCGAGGGCTCGAACTCGTACGACACCGGGGCGCTGTCCTCGGATCCCTCCGGCGGGACGATCGGCAGCAGGCCGAAACCGGTTGGGACCTGGCTCAGGGCCGACTTGAAGGTGGTGAAATAGGCCTCCAGCTTGTCGATCTCTTTGCCGGCATAGGCGTCCATGATCGTGTTGGCGATCGAGCGCGCGTCGCCGTAGCCGGGGGTATCGGTGACCCCCAGCCAGGACCTTTCGATGCGATAGCCCCTGTAGCGGAAGTACGACTGAGCCTTCTTGCCCACCACGTAGAGCACTACCTGGCGGTCGGCGCGTCGGTGGTCGACCATGGCTTGCTCGGCCATGCGGATGATATTGGTGGCGAAGGCACCGGCCAGGCCCCTGTCCGAAGCTATGACCAGCATTCCCACCATGTCGACCGGGCGCTGCTCCAGTAGCAGATGCGACGTCCCGCTCGAGGTCCCCCCGATGTTCTCGATCACCTCGACCAGTTTGGCCGTGTACGGCTTGGAGGCGTTGACCCGGGCAATGGCACGGGGAATGCGGGAGGCGGCGATGAGCTCGAACGAGCGAGTGATCTTCTTGGTCGATTCGATGCTTCGAATCCGGCGACGAGTGTCGCGCAGGGCGGCACTGGGCATCTAGACCATCCCTCCTTGGCGTTGAGTCGCCCCGACGGGAAACAACACCGGGACTACTCCTCGCTCTGGGAGGAGAAGGTCTCACCGAAGTCGGATATGGCGCCCTTCAAGGCGCCGGCGTCGGCGATCTCTCCCGTGTCGCGGATCGCGTCCAATATCCCGCCGTGACGGGTGCGCATGTACTCGCGGAGCCCCCGCTCGAAGCGCTGAACGTCTTCCACCGCCACATGGTCCAGCAAGCCCTCCGTCACGGCGAAGATGACCACGACCTGCTCCTCGACGGGTATGGGCTGGTACTGGGGCTGTTTGAGCACCTCGACCACCCGGCGCCCCCGCTCCAGCTGGGCCAGGGAGGCAGCGTCGAGGTCGGACCCGAACTCGGCGAAAGCGGCCAGGTCCCGGTACTGGGCGAGGTTGAGGCGCAGCGGCCCGGCGATCTTTTTCATCGCCTTGATCTGGGCGTCTCCTCCCACCCTCGATACCGAGGTGCCGGCGTTGACGGCGGGACGTACGCCCTGATAGAAGAGGTCGGTCTCCAGGAACACCTGTCCATCGGTGATGGAGATGACGTTGGTGGGGATGTAGGCGGAGATGTCATTGGCCTTGGTCTCGATCACGGGAAGTCCTGTCAGCGACCCTCCCCCCAGTTCTTCGGACAGCTTGGCGCAGCGCTCCAGGAGGCGTGAATGGAGATAGAAGACGTCGCCGGGATATGCCTCACGCCCCGGAGGCCGGCGCAGCAGGAGGGAGATCTCCCGGTAGGCGATGGCCTGCTTGGTGAGGTCGTCGAACATGATCAGCGCATGCTGGCCGTTGTACATCCAGTACTGACCCATCGCCGAGCCGGCGTAGGGGGCATACATCTGCAGGGCGGGGGAATCGGAAGCAGTTGCGTTTACTACCACCGTGTATTCCATCGCCCCGTGCTCGGTGAGCACGTCCACTACCTCGGCCACCGTGGAGGCCTTCTGGCCGATGGCCACGTAGACACACTTGACCTCCCGGTCGGTGCCCTGGTACTGCTTCTGGTTGATGATCGTGTCGACCAGGAGGGCGGTCTTACCGGTCTGGCGGTCACCGATGATCAGCTGGCGCTGGCCCCGCCCGATAGGGGTCATTGAGTCGATGGCCTTGATGCCGGTCTGGAGGGGCTCCTTCACGGGTTGACGCTGCACCACCGACGGAGCCTGGGTCTCGAGGAGGCGCCGTTCGCTGGTATCGATCGGCCCCTTGCCGTCGATGGGTGTGCCCAAAGCGTCGACCACCCGGCCCAACAGGGCGTCACCGACCGGTACCGACAGCACGTTGCCGGTCTGCTTGACCGGGTCTCCCTCCTGGATATGGGAGGCCTCACCCATCACCACCACGCCCAGGTCGGTCTCGTCGATGTTGAGGGTCACGCCCAGGAGCCCCCCGGGGAACTCCAACAGCTCCGAGGCCATCACGGAGGGGAGGCCCTCGACCCGGGCCACGCCGTCGGCGATGGAGGTGACATAGCCCACGGTCTCCTTGGTGACGGTGGGGTCCCACCCCTCCAGGTTCTTGCGGAGGGATGAGGTGATGTCGTCGGCGGTGATGGTCAGATCGGCCATGTTTCAGCTCCTAGGAAGACTGGAGGGCTTGGCGTAGAGATTCGAGTTTGTGAGCCACCGAGCCGTCGATGACGACGTCACCGACCCGGGCGATGATCCCCCCCACGACGGATGAATCGACGATCGCCTTCACCTCCAGGGTGGCGCCGGTGGCCCGGCTCAGGGCCTGAGTCAGTCGCTCGATCGTCGCATCGTCCAGCGGTATGGCCGATCGGATCTCGGCCACACGGCGATTGCGGGAGGAGGCAGCCTTCTCGGCCAGACCGGAGGCGATCTCGCCCAGCTCTGCGCCCATTCCCTGGCCGAGCAGAAGCTCGACCAAACCCAGGGTCAGGGAAGAGGCATGGCCCTGGAGGAGATCGGTGAGCACGCCCCGCTTGCGCTCCAGAGGCAGCTGGGGGTCGGTCAAGGCCGAGCGCAGCTCGGGCGAGTCCTCTACCTGTCGGCCCAGCTCGAACAGCTCCCTCTCCACCCTCTCCAGCTGGCCGTCGGCACGGGCCAGCTCGAAGATGCCGGCTGCATATCCGGAGATCCGATCGGACACTTACTTCTGCTCCAACTCGCTTATGTAACGCTCCACGAGACCCATCTGGGTCTGGCGGTCGAGACTCTCCCCGACCACCTTCTCGGCCAGGTCGATAGAGAGGTTGGCCACATCCCGTCGGGCGTCCGCCAGTGCCCGGGTGCGCTCGTTCTGGGCGTCCTCTCGGGCCTTGGAAACGATCTCGGCCGCCTGCGTCTCGGCCTTGGCGACGATGTCGTTACGGACCTGTTCGGCCTGGGTGCGGGCCTCCTCCACGATCTCGTTGGCCCTGGTCTTGGCCTCCGCAAGCTGGGCCCGGTAGTCGGCCAGCAGGCTCTCGGCCTCGGCCTTGGCCTTCTCGGCCTCGGCCAGCTGGCCGCCGATGGCGCGCTGGCGATCCTCCAGCATCCGATTGAGGGCCGGGGCCGCAAAGCGCCAGATCACGGCGAAGACGATGACGAAGGCGATGATCCCGGCGATCAGCTCCGGGAGGGGAGGAAGCAGCAGGTCCATGCCTCCGCTGGAGGTTTCTTCCTGAGCGAGAACAACCAGGTGTGGGAGCATCGTCATCAACCGAGGAAGTACAGCACGAAGCCGATGAGGGCCAGCGCCTCGGTGAAGGCGATGCCCAGGAACATGTTGGTGCGGACCATGCCCGCCGCTTCGGGCTGGCGGGCCATGGCCTGGACGGCGTTGCCCACCACGATGCCGATGCCGATACCCGGGCCGATGGCGGCCAGGCCATAGCCGATCACCCCGGTGCTACCGGATACTCCGTTCGCCGCCTGGGCCAGCACCTGGGCAAAGGCCGTCACTGCGGCCAGTACTTCGTGCATTCTCTCTTTCCTTTCTTACCTGGGTCTGGTCACTTGCAAAGATCAGTGCTCGGGGTGGACGGAAGTCTGGATGTAGAAAGCAGACAGCAGGGTGAAGATGTAGGCCTGGATCACCGCCACCAGGATCTCGAAGGCGAAGATCCCCAGCCCCATCACGAACCACAACAGACCCGCCCCGCCCTTGAGCACGCTCACGTCCCCCGTGAAGACGCCGGCCACGAAGATCACCCCGGTGGTGAGCAGCAGCGTCAGCATGACGTGGCCCGCCACCAGGTTGGCGAAGAGCCGGACTGCCAGCGAGAAGGGGCGGATGAAGAAGTAGGAGAAGAACTCGATCACACCCACCAGCGGGCGCAAGGCCACCGGAACGTGGCCGGGCCAGACGATGCCACCCAGATAGCTGAACCCGTTCTTCCAGAACCCCACCACGATGAAGATCACGTAGGTGACCAGGGCCAGGAACATGGGTATTGCCATACGGGAAGTGATGGGGAAGTTGATCAGCGGCGTGATCTCGAACAGATTGCCCACCAGGATGAACATGAAGATGGAGAGCAGGTATGGGAAGTACTTGATCCCCTCCGGTCCGATGATCCCTATCGCCACGTCGTCGCGAACGAATCCGACCAGGGCCTCCACGCCGGCCTGAAACTTGGTGGGCACCAGCTTGGGCTTCCGAAAGGCGGCCCAGAGCACTGCCACCACGATGAGGGCGGCCAGGAACATGAGGAGGATGGTGCGGTTGACCTGGCCGAAGATGTTGGGCAGGACGAAGAGGTCGGTCACCTTGGCAGGGGCGCACACCGGCTGGGAGACATCGCACTCCTCGGCGGCCAAGATCACGGAGTGACCCAGCGAGAACGCTGCGACTACTAGCTGATCCAATCCAGGTTCCTTTCTCGTCCTTTGGCCACCGCCACCGTCTCCCAGGTCAGCAGCACCAGGTACACGACCACCGCCGATATCCCGAAGGCGAGCCGATCGAGGTCTTCTACCAGGCGCGCTACCAGAAACATCGTGAGCGTGATCAGTCCGAGCCGCACGAAGAAGCCGAACAGGGCGGCCGCATGATAAACAGCCAGGCTGATACGCGCCGAAATCGACAACACCAGCCCGGCGAGGAGGAAATTCCCCACCACGATCGCCACCCCGATCAGCGCTGCCACTGCGCCGGCGCCGCCCCGGAGCAACCAGAACGCACCCACGACCACAGGGGCGACCCACACGGCCCGGGCCACGATGTGTCGGGAGAGGATCGATTCCACGGGCACTCCGCCCGCAACCGGCGCCTGGTGGTTCTCCACCGTCACTTACCCACCTCGTCGGGATCCTGAAGGGTCACGGCGGGAGGGTCGGGCTGACTCTTGATCTGCTGCCAGGTACGGGCGAAACCCGAATAGGAACCGAGGATCACTCCGATGATCACCAGCCAGGGCGAGGTTCCCAGCCACCAGTCGAGGCCGAGGCCGAGCAAGGTCCCGGCCAGGATCGAGGACAGAAACGCTCCACCCTCCATCCATCCGTCGGTCATGGCTGCTGAGACCTGCTTGGTAACCGATTCGTCTCTCATCTGGCCTTGTCGGAGATTCGGGTTCGGAACATTCTAGGGCGCTTGTGAAACGATTCACAAAGTGTGAGGGCTCCGCAAAACACGCCTGCGAAAAACCTAGCGGGTCGCTGCGCGACTTGTACGGTCGACAGCGCCCCCCGCCCTTCGTCCCCCACGCAGTGGGGGAAAGTCCCTGCCGCCGCAGTGCGCAGCACGAAGGCGGGAGGTAGGGGGGTCCTGACGCCTCGGCTTCACCTCCCCCCTACCCCACTGCTGCGCAGCGGGGGCCCCTTCCCCCTTGCTCCGCAAGGGGGACAAAGCTACCCCAGCCCTTTGTCCCCCACGCAGTGGGGGAAAGTCCCTGCCGCCGCAGTGCGCAGCACGAAGGCGGGAGGTAGGGGGGTCCTGACACCTCGGCTTCACCTCCCCCCTACCCCACTGCTGCGCAGCGGGGGCCCCTTCCCCCTTGCTCCGCAAGGGGGACAAAGCTACCCCAGCCCTTTGTCCCCCACGCAGTGGGGGAAAGTCCCTGCCGCCGCAGGCGGGAGGTAGGGGGACAAATCACACATACCCGGGGAAGTCGACCGGGTAGGGAGGGAACTTGGCGGCCAGGTCGGCCACGGTGCCGGCGATCTCGGAGAGGACCGCCTGGTCGGCGTGGTTGTGGAGGGCGCGGGCGATGAGGCGCGCCACCTGGTCGGCTTCGGGCTCGGTCATCCCCTGGGTGGTCATGGCCGGTGTCCCGATGCGCAGCCCCGAGGCCCGGAACGGAGGCCGGGGGTCGTTGGGGATGGCGTTGTAGTTGAGGGTGATACCCAGGCCGTCGAGCATCTGCGCCGCGCTGCGGCCATCGAGGTCGGGGTCGACCGAGCGCAGGTCGACCAGGAAGAGATGGTTGTCGGTTCCTCCCGACACCACCCGCACACCCTCCTCGGCGATGGCCGCTGCCATGGCGGAGGCGTTGGCCAGGATCTGGTCCGTGTAGTCGGAGAACCCGGGCCGGGTCGCCTCGTGGAAGCACACCGCCTTGGCCGCGATCTGGTTCTCTATCGGGCCTCCCTGGCCGCCGGGAAAGATGGCCTTGTCGATCACCTTGGCATACTCCTCGGTGGCCAGGATCATGCCGCCCCGCGGCCCCCGCAGCGCCTTGTGGGTCGTGGCGGTGACGATGTCGGCGTGCTCCATGGGGTTGGGCATGCTCTTGCCTGCCACCAGCCCGATGAAGTGCGCCGCGTCCACCACGAACACCGCACCCACCTCGTCGGCGATGTCCCGAAACGCCTCGTAGTCGAGGTGGCGGGAGTAGGCCGAGTACCCGGCCAGGACGATCTTGGGTTGGGACTCCACCGCCAGGCGATGCACCTCGTTCATGTCGATCATCTCGCTCTCGGGGTCCAGCCCGTAGGCGACGAAGTCGTAGTAGCTACCCGAGAAGTTGACCGGTGAGCCGTGGGTGAGATGGCCTCCCTGGTCGAGCCGCATTCCCAGCACGGTGTCACCCGGGTTCAGCAGACCCAGGTATACGCCCATGTTGGCCTGGGCCCCTGAATGGGGCTGGACGTTGGCATGAGCCGCCCCGAACAGAGACTTGGCCCGCTCGATGGCCAGCGCCTCCATTTCGTCCACCACCTCACACCCCTGGTAATAGCGGCGACCCGGGTAGCCCTCGGCGTATTTGTTGGTGAACACCGACCCGGAGGCAGCCATCACCGCCGGGGAGGCGAAGTTCTCGGAGGCGATGAGATGTATGGAAGAGTTCTGTCGCTCCAGGTCGCGGCGAATGAGATCGGCGATAGCGGGGTCGCACTCTTGGAGGTTCTGTTGGGAGATCATGGGCCAAGCTCCAGTTCGTTTGCGATGGACAGTACTCACGGGCTGCATGGTCGACCGAATGTGAGTACCACGCTCAAGATATCCCCGCCGCCGGGCCGATATCACCTCTGTCAGAACAGACAGGCACATGCAAGCCCCCATCACCCCACGGCCGCCCGCTACCGGTGTCGGTACCGAAACGAGCGCCACCTTCCGGCTTCCCCGCCGCCACCTGGCCCCTTTCCGGGTAACACTCCGCCCCCTATTCGAGCTCTCCGACCTGGACCGCACCACCGGTTTTCTGGCTCACGCCAGCCGTTCGGGCGACCCGGTGGACACCGGGCACAGCCCCGCCATCCTCCGCTGGACGGTGGAGGCGGTCGACCTCCTCCAGCCCATGGCCATGGTGGCTTTCACCATGCCACCCGAAGCCGTTCTCGACTCCGCTTTCGCCCACACGACCCGCTCCCTCGCTTCCGAAAGGCTCTTGCTGGTGTTCGAGTCGGCCCGGGTTGGCCAGCGCCGCCAGCTCCTGGAGGAGGCAACCCGGGCCGCCCATCGCCGGGGAATGCGTGTTGCGCTCACCGGACAGAGGGTCAGGCCGGCCGAGGGATTCGACGCCGCGGTCGTTCAGCCGGGCTCGGCCTCCGAGTTTCTCCGTGGTGGTGGGGGTGTCACCATTATCGCCACGGACCTGAGAACTGATGCCAACCTGGACTGGGCTCGAAAGGTGGGAGCCGACCTGGTCGAAGGTCCCCTCCTGGCCGATCCGATGGAGGTCGTGCCCGTCGACGTTGGCCGTCAGAAATCGCCTTCACTCAACGGCGATCGGGCCCTGGCGAAGGACACGGATCTTGCCGGTCGATACGTCGACCACGGTGGAGGCCGTTCCGCCGGGTGAGGTGCCGGGGAGATAGACGCCCACCCGATCACCGAACACGGCCCTGGCCGCTCTGTCATCCACCAGATCCGCCTGGCCGGATCGATTGGCTGAGGTGACCGCCAGGGGTCCGGTGATGGACAACAGCTCCCGCAACGAATCGTGATCGGGGACCCGCACCCCCACCGTCCCCAGCGCCTTGTCTCCTACCCAGTCGGGGATCACCACCCGGGGGCGGACGACCAGAGTCAGGGCCCCGGGCCAGTGTGCTCTGGCCAGGTCCCGACCTGCCCCCAGATCGGCAATCTCGTCCACCTGGTCGATCGAGGCGGCCAGCAATCCGATCGGCTTGCGGGCGGGGCGGCCCTTGAGCTCGTAGAGCAGGTCCACGGCGTCCTCGTTCCATGGGTCGACCGCCAGTCCGTAGACGGTGTCGGTCGGCACCCCGACCACCGATCCGGCCCTTATATGCTCGACCGCCTCCGGGACGATCCCCGAAGTCATGCACGCACCACCAGGTAGCGAGGCCTACCGGCCAGGTCGCGGTGGATCTCGACCTCTCCCAGCCCGGAGAACATCGAGGCCAGGACCTCGCCTTGTGTCTCCCCGATCTCGCAGACCACCAGGCTCCCCTCGGCGATCCAGTCCTCGACCCCACCGGCGATGCGGGCCAGGATCTCGGTGCCGGCCGGCCCGGCCACCAGGGCCATTCGGGGCTCGTGACGCACGTCCTCGGGCAAAGAATTCCACTCCCCGGACGAAACGTAGGGAGGATTCGAGACCACCAGGTCGACCCTGTGCCGCAGGGAGGAGGGCAGAGCCCCGAACAGGTCCCCGTGGTGGAACTCGACCCGGGCTCCCAACCGGGCGGCGTTGGCCCGGGCCACATCCAGGGCGTTATCGGAGATGTCGGTGGCGTGAACACGGGCGTGTGGGAAGTGGCGCCGCAGGGCAATGGCCAGGACCCCCGATCCCGTGCCGAGGTCGACGATGATCCGGGGGTCGGCGGCCAGGGTCGTCACCAGCTCGAAGAGACCCTCGGTCTCGGGACGGGGTATCAGCACCCGCCGATCCACGTCGACCTCGAAGTCGGTGAACTGCGCCGTCCCCTCCAGATACTGGAGGGGCTCTCCTTCCAGGCGGCGCCGGGCCAGATCCTCCAGGTCGGGACGGCCCAGGGCGAGGAGACGTCGCCGCTCATGGGGGGGCAGACGATCGAGAATCGCAACAGACACAGGGCAATGCTGCCAGAATCGGCCCGTATGGCCCGCATCCTGGTCGCCGACGACGCCGCCAGCATCCGACTTCTCGTCAAGAGGTACCTCCAGGCAGACGGCCACGAGGTCGTCGAGGCAGAAGACGGTCTCGCCGCCTATGAGTGCGGGGTCTCCGACGACATCGACCTGGCCGTGCTCGACCAGCTCATGCCGGGAATGAAGGGGATCGACGTGTTGCACAAGTGGCGCCAGGAAGGCAAGACCTTCCCGGTGGTGGTGCTGTCGGGGGTGGACGACGAAGCCACGGTGATCAGCTCGCTCGACATGGGGGCGGCCGACTACGTTCGCAAACCCTTCAGCCCCGGCGAGCTGAAGGCACGGGTGGAGCGTTTCCTGACCACCGGTTGACCTCAACCGGGTCGAAAGGCCTGCCGATAAAGGGAACACGGTGCAGTCTCCCTTTTTCGTCTGGCTTCTCATCTCGGCGGCGGCGTCCGCGGTCGCTGCCGTGGCACTGGTCGTGACCAAGCTGAGCCATCGCCTCCTCCTGCGCTGGCAGGGAGTGAGGAAGGCGCGCTATGTGGCAGCCCTGGGAGAGATGATCAGTCGGCGGGTCGTTCCCCACGGAATCACACCCGGATGGGCGGAGGACCCCCTGTTCCACGATGCGGTGGCCGAATACCGCCTCACCCTGAGTGGGGAAGAGCACGAGTACATCGACCGGCTGGTGGAGACATTGGGCATCCTCGAGAAGCTGCGAGAGCGGATCGGCCGGCGCTGGCTATCCCGTTCGAGACGTCTGCGGGCGGTCGCCGCCTTCGTCGACCTGGCCGCGGAAAGCTCCATCCCTGTCCTTCGCTCCCTGCTCAGAGATTCCAATCAGTATGTGGTACTCCATGCCGCCAAGGGCCTGAGCCGTCTCGATGACCTGGAATCGGTGCCTCACATCCTCGATCAGATCACCGAAGCGCCCGAGTGGCACTCCGCCCGCCTCGGTGACGCGCTGATGGGGTTCGGGCTCCCGGCCGGTCCCGCCGTGCGGTCCTGGATCCGCCGCCAGTTGGTCGAGGAGGACCCGTCCACCAACACGGTTTCCCTGGCGGCCCGCGTCCTGGGCCGGATCGGCGACACCGAGGCCGAGCCTCTCCTGCTGGAACTGCTGGCCTCAACCGGGCCCGAATGGAGGGTGGCGGCCGCCTCGGCCCTGGGTCGCTGCGGTGGTCGCGAGGCGGTGATAGCACTCGAGAAGGCACTGGAGGACGACTACTGGCCGGTGCGGGCCCGCGCCGCAGCCGGTCTGGGCAGGCTGGCCGACCCGACCTCGTCGAGGAAGCTGGCTCCCCTCCTGACCGACCCGGTGTGGTGGGTCCGCCAGAATGCCGCCAAGGCCATCGGATCCCTCCCGGGCGGACGCCTGGAGCTGGTTCGCGCCCTGGGCGGGCCAGATACCTACGCCGCCGACGCCGCCCTGCATCAACTGACGATGCTGGGAGCTGTGAAAGAGGCAGCCGACCGTTACGACATGGGAACCGCCACCGTCACCGACCTGGACCTGCTCTCGCACGCCGAGCGCATGGCATCGTCGTTCTCGGCCGTGACCGCCCCATGAGCGCCATCCTCCACGATCTTCTGGTGGGCCTCTCTCTCGTCATGCTGGTCTATTTCGTGGCCATTCAGGCCCTGATGTTCGTTCTCGCCATCGGATCCGCCATCGTGTTGCACCGCGAGCAGGCCATCGAGCGCTTCGGGCGGGTGGAGGACATGCTCACCTCCTCGTTGGCCCCTCCCGTCTCGCTGGTCATCCCCGCCTACAACGAATCGGCCGGAATCGTGGACGTCGTGCACTCGATGTCGATGGCTTCATATCCCCGCCTGGAGATCGTGGTGGCCAACGACGGCAGCACCGACGACACGCTCGCCAAGCTGATCGAAGCCTTCGAGATGATCCAGGTGCCCTATCCACTCCGCTCGGTCATCCCCAGCGCTCCCGTGCGTGCGGTCTACAAGTCGACCCTTCCCATCGACCTGACCGTGATCGACAAGGAGAACGGCGGCCGGGCCGACGCTCTCAACGCAGCGATCAACGCTGCCAGGTATCCCTATGTGATGGCCACGGATGCCGACGTTTTGATCGACGGGCACGCCCTCGCCCACGCCATGCGCCTGATCGCCGAGGACAGGGACCGGACCGTGGCGGTAGGGGGGAACATTCGGCCCTTGAACGGGTGCAGCATCCGACTGGGCCACGTGGTCCAGGCGGCGGTTCCCGACTCACTGCTGGCTCGTTATCAGATCCTGGAGTATGTTCGCGCTTTCGTTTCCTCCCGCCCGGCCTGGGGAGCAATCAACTGTCTTCCCCTGATATCGGGAGCCTTCGGGATCTTCAGACGTGACACCTTGGTCGAGCTGGGCGGATACACGCCCGGGCACCTCGGTGAGGACCTGGACCTCACCATGCGCATCCACCGTCACTATCGGGAGAGCAAGACCCCGTACCGGATCGGCTATTCACCGGCGGCCGTGGTGTGGACCGAAGTGCCGGCCACCCGGGCCATCTTCCGCCGCCAGCGGATCCGCTGGCACCGGGGTCTGATGACCGCCGTACACGACTTCAGAAGCAGCTTCCTCAATCCCCGCCACGGAGCGGTGGGGATGCTTCTGTGGCCGGCCCAGGTCCTGTTCGAGTACCTGGCCCCCATCGTCGAGTTCGCAGGCTATGTGGTGATCCCCATCGCCCTCTGGGTAGGCGCCGTCTCTCCGATCACGGTCGGTGTTGCCTTTCTCATGGCCCTGTTCCTGGGTTCGCTCACCTCCCTGCTCGGGTTGCTCATCGACGAACGGTTCGGATACTTCAACGACCCGCTGGAAACCCTGAAGCTGCTGGGGCTGGTGTTCGTGGAGAACCTGGGACTGCGCCAGATGACCGTGTGGTGGCGCATTAGAGCGATGCTGGGGGGCCGCAGCACCCGGGTGTGGGGAAACATGGAAAGGCGCGGCGTCAGCCGGCTGGCCAACTCGCATTAGAGCCGGCCGGATCACCCGGCCGACAATCGCTCGGCTTCCTCCTCGGTGGTCATGGCTTCGACGAACTCGTCCAGGTCGCCGTCGAGCACGGAGTCCAGGCGGCGCACGGTGAGGCCGATGCGATGATCGGTCACCCGGTTCTCCTTGTAGTTGTAGGTGCGGATCTTCTCAGACCGCTGCCCGGTGCCCACCTGGGCTCGTCGCTCCCCGGCCACCTCGGCCTGTTGTTCCGCCCGGCGCATGGCCAGGAGCCGGGCGCGCAGGATCCGGTAGGCCTTCTCCTTGTTCTGGAGCTGGCTCTTCTCGTCCTGGACCGAGACCACCAGCCCGGTGGGCAGGTGGGTGAGCCGAACGGCGGAATCGGTGGTGTTGACCGACTGGCCGCCCGGGCCCTGGGACCGGAACACGTCGACTTTGACGTCGGCGGGGTCCACCTCCACCTCCACCTCATCGGCCTCGGGAAGTACCGCCACCGTGGCCGTCGAGGTGTGGATCCGGCCCTGGGACTCGGTCTTGGGGACCCGCTGCACCCGATGGACCCCCGCCTCGTGCTTGAAGCGGGAGTAGGCGCCGTCACCCTTCACAGCCACGGTCACATGCGAAAAGCCGCCCGGTTCGGAGGGGGAGGAGTCGAGGGGCTCGATCCGCAGCCCGTGACGCTCCGCGTACCGTTCGTACATGCGGAGCAGGTCGCCCGCCCAGATGGCCGCCTCGTCGCCCCCGGCGGCGGCTCTTATCTCCACGATGACGTCCTTGTGGTCGTTGGGATCTGTGGGGACCAGAGCGCGCCGTAGCTCCTCTTCCAGCCCATCCGCCTCGCCACCCTTCTCTTCGGCCATCCGCTGCAACTCACTCGCCATCTCGGGGTCGGAGTCGGCCAGTTCCATGGCATCGACCCGATCCTGAGAAGCCCGGCGCCATCTCCGCAGCAACTGGACGATCTCACCCAGCTCGGCGTGGCGCTTACCCAGTGCGGCCAGACGGGCCGGGTCGGACAACACCTCGGGGTCGGCCAACTCTGCCTCCACTGCCCGGTAAGCCTCTTCGATCTCGGCGAGGCGCTCGGCCAACCCTGGATCCATCAGTCCGAGCTGGCACCCTGACGGGCGTGCATGGCGGCGACCGGGATCGGGCCCCGGGTGAGGACCTCGGCCACCTGCTCATCTTCGAGGGCGGTCACCATCGAGGCGATAGCCACCTCGATCTGATCGGGGGCGGGCCGGCCCGTGGTCAATTTCTGCAGCCAGAGCCCGGGCGCGGCCAGCACCCGGGCCAGGAGTGACCCCCGACGCAACCCCGAGAAGCGGAGCAGCTCATAGGCCAGACCGGCGATGAGAGGTATCCCCACCAGGCGGGTCACCACCAGCCACACGATCCCGGGATGGTGGATGAGTGAGAAGAGGAGTATCGAGGCCAGGATGACGATCAGCAGGAAGCTGGTGCCGCAGCGGGGGTGCTCGGGCTGATAGCGGGCCACCGAATCGACGGTGAGCGGCTCACCCGCCTCATAGGCATGGATGGTCATGTGCTCCGCCCCGTGGAATTCGAACACGCGGGCGATCTCCGACGAGCGGCCTATGGCCCAGATGTAACCCACGAACAGTCCCAGCCGCACCGCTCCCTCGATGACGTTGAACAGGATGGTGGAGTCGCCGGAGGTGAAGCGTGCCACGAAGGCCGGTACCAGGATGAAGAAAGCGAGAAAGAAGGCGAGGGCGATGCTCATCGAGGCGGCTATCTGGCCCTTGGTGAGCTCCTCTTCCTCCTCCCCGACCGCCTTCTGCGCCGACCAGGACAACGCCTTGAACCCCAGGGTCAGGGACTCGCCCAGCACCATGATGCCTCTGACAAAGGGAATCCGGGCCATGACCGAGCGACTGGAGAGTCGGGGCAGGTCCTGGCGAATGGCCTGGATCACCCCGTCGGGACGGCGAACCGCCACAGCCCACGCCCCGGGAGCCCGCATCATCACCCCCTCGAGGACTGCCTGCCCACCCACGGTCGAGGCCGGGTCGATGCCCGGCCTCGTGCCATCGATGGGTTGCTCTCCCCGTTGCTGGGAGGTCATCAGTCCGTGGTTGTTTCCGCCTCGGCCTTCTTCTTCTTGGTGAAGGACTCGGTGCCGTAGCGCTTCTTGAAGCGCTCGACGCGTCCGCCGGTGTCGACCAGCTTCTGCTTGCCGGTGAAGAAGGGGTGGCACTCGTTGCACAGTTCCACCCGCATGTCACCCGGCTTGGTGGAGCGGGTGGTGAAGGTGTTGCCGCAGGAGCAGACCACTCGGGTCTCGGCGTACTCGGGATGTATCTCTGTCTTCATGAGAGCTCCAAGGGTGGTGGGTTGGGGTCGGGTGGGGTGGTCACCAGAGTCACTATCAGTTGCCGCTCTTGGCCACCTCGGCCAGGAACTCGGAGTTGGACACCGTGTTCTTCAGCCGATCGATCAGCAGCTCCAGGGCGGCCCCCGACTCGAGGGCCAGCAGGACCCGGCGCAGCTTCCATACCTGCGCCAGCTCCTTGCGATCAAACAACAATTCCTCGCGTCGTGTTCCCGATGCTTCTATGTCGATGGCGGGATAGATCCGCTTGTCGGCCAGCTTGCGATCCAGGCGCAGCTCCATGTTGCCCGTCCCCTTGAACTCCTCGAAGATGACCTCGTCCATCTTCGAACCGGTCTCGACCAGGGCGGTTCCCAGGATGGTCAGGCTTCCTCCCTCCTCGATGTTGCGAGCTGCACCGAAGAAGCGCTTGGGGGGGTAGAGAGCGGTGGAGTCGACACCACCGGAAAGGATGCGGCCCGAGGCGGGCGTGGCCAGGTTGTGAGCCCGGGCCAGACGTGTGATCGAGTCGAGAAGAATCACCACGTCGGTTCCCTGCTCGACGAGACGCTTGGCCCGCTCGATGGCCAGCTCCGAGACCTGCGTGTGCTCTTCGGCGGGCCGGTCGAATGTCGAGTAGATCACCTCACCCTTGACCGACCGCTGCATGTCGGTCACCTCTTCGGGACGCTCGTCGACCAGCACCACCATGAGGTAGCACTCGGGGTTGTTGGTCGTTATGGCCTGGGCGATCTCCTTGAGCACGGTGGTCTTGCCGGCCTTGGGAGGGGAGACGATCAGGCCGCGCTGTCCCTTGCCGATAGGCGCAATCAGATCGACGATGCGGGTCAGAGTGGAGTCACCCTTGCCCTCGACCTCGAGACGGAGACGCTGATCGGGAAAGAGGGGGGTGAGGCTCTCGAAACGGGGGCGCTGGCGAACCTCGTTGAGGTCGGATCCGTTGACCGAGTCGATCCTGGTCAGGGCGGGGAACTTCTCCTGTGAGCGGGGGGAACGGATCGGCCCGGAAATGAGGTCGCCCTTGCGGAGGCCGAACTTGCGGATCTGGCCCGCCGACACGTACACGTCCTTGTCCCCCGACAGATAGCCGGAGGTGCGCAGGAAGCCGTATCCCTCAGGGAGTATGTCGAGCAGGCCCTCGCGAACCTCGGGCTCGCCGTCCTGGTCCTGATTCCCCTGGTTCTGGTTGCCCCGATTCCGGTTGCGCTTGCGCCGATTGCGACCGCCGCGCTGATTACCGCGGTTGTCGTTGTCGTCGTCGTTGTCGTCGTCGTCCTCGTCGTCGGAATCGTCGTCGGAGTCGTCGTCGGATCGGCCGGAGCCGCCCCGGTCGCTGCGATCAGACTCGCGATGGCCGTTGGATCCACCGCCGTCGCCGGAATCCTGGTTGGAACCGCCGTCGGAGGCCTTGTTTGATTCCTTGGCGGAGTCTTCACCGGCTTCGCTCGAGCCATCGCCCGCCTCGCGGGGTGTTGCTGTGGGCAGGTCGACATTGGCGGTGGGATCCGGCTTAACGTCGGAACCGTCCATGTCCATGATTCGCGAGATCAGCTTGGACTTCTGGAGTCCGTTCGTCTCGATACCTACTGCGGAGGCGATCTCCCGTAACTCGGTGATCGACTTCTCCTGCAATTGAGCTCTCGTGGTCATCTGAACCCTCGGTGGCGTACCCCAACCCGATTTGATCGGTGTGCCCGAACCGGCGCAGCGAACCTGCGGGCTGGGAATGAATGCCGACGGACGGAGACTCCGTCGATGGGGGCATCTTACCCCAGCTCACCCGTCAGCACAAAGCACCTTCCGATTTCCCCTTCTTTGGACGCAGACGAACGCCCCTCCGCTTCTTTGGACCGCCACGAACGCATAGCGATAGTGACGGTCCAAAGAACGGTAGATCCGTTCCCCACCATCCAAAGAACTCCTCCCGTCGGCCGATCCCCGCCCAGCCACGCGACCCCCCGCGTCACGGCCTGACCCCTCGGCTCCTCCTCCCCACTACCCCGCTGCTCCGCAGCGGGGACCCCTTCCCCCTGGCAAGCCAGGGGGACAAGGCCGACCACAAACCCAGCGCCCCCGGCAGGACTCGAACCTGCGCACCCGGTTCCGGAGACCGGTGCTCTATCCCCTGAGCTACGGGGGCGGGCCGCTGGGACATGGTACCGGACTACCGTTTCCAGCCCATGCGTGTCGGAATCGGAATCCTCGGTGGCGGCGTGGTCGGTGGCAGCCTGGCCCACAAGCTGCTCAGCGAGCACGAAAGCATCCGCGCCAAGACGGGACTGGACCTGGAGCTGGTCCGGGTGGCGGTGCGCGACCTCGACAAGGCCCGCCTGTTCCCGGCCCAATTCACCACCAACAAACCCCAAGAGGTGGTCGACGATCCCGGCGTCCACCTGGTAGTGGAGCTGATGGGCGGCGTG
The DNA here is from genome assembly GCA_963744905.1 of uncultured Acidimicrobiia bacterium. Classification (GTDB taxonomy): domain Bacteria; phylum Actinomycetota; class Acidimicrobiia; order Spongiisociales; family ZC4RG35; genus DATFFO01. Next base: position 229,405 of record CAVUUV010000003.1, read on the forward strand.
GAGCCGGCCCGGTCGCTGATCACCTCCGCTCTCGAAGCGGGCAAGCCGGTGGTCACGGCCAACAAGCAGCTCGTCGCCGCCGACGGCCCGGAACTTTTCGACCTGGCTGCCTCCAACGGAGTGTCGATCCTGTTCGAGGCGGCCGTGGGAGGAGGGATCCCCATCATCCGCCCCCTGTCCGAGTCGCTGGCCGGGGAGAGGCTCACATCGGTGATGGGCATCGTCAACGGCACCACCAACTACATCCTGACCCGGATGTACGAGGAAGAATCCCCATACGGGGACGTTCTTGCGGAAGCCCAGCGCCTCGGATTCGCCGAGACCGACCCCAGCGCCGATGTGTCCGGCGCCGACGCCGCCGCCAAGGCCGCCATCCTGGCCGGACTGGCCTTCGGGGTCTGGGTCGACGTGGACCGGGTTCACCTGGAGGGGATCGCGCAGCTGTCGGCCGAGGACTTCGGGTTCGCCCGACGGCTGGGCTACGTCATCAAGCTGCTGGGGATCGCCGACCGCGTCTCGGGCGGGGTCAGCGTTCGGGTCCATCCGTCCATGATCCCGATCAACCATCCCCTGGCCTCGATCCGCGGCGCCCACAACGCCATCTTCGTCCAGGGGCCCTCGATCGGAGAGCTGCTCTTCTCCGGACCCGGCGCAGGAGGCGAGCCGACCGCAACCGCCGTACTAGGCGACGTCGTCACGGCTGCCAGGGAGCTCCTGGCCAACGCTCCCGTGGCACCGCGGGTCAGGGTCGGCGCCGGGGACGTGGTCGACTTCGGAGTGGTCGACACCTGCCAATACGTGAGGCTCGAGGTCGAGGACTCGCCCGGTGTGCTGGCCGCCATCGCCGGGATCTTCGGAGACGCCGGGGTCTCCATCCGCTCGGTGTGGCAGGAGGGCCGGGGAGAGAGCGCCACACTGGTTCTCATAACCCACAAGGCGGCGGAGTCGGCTCATCGCAAGGCTGTTGACCGGCTGGAAGACCTGGACGTGGTCCGCCAGGTGGCAGCCACGATTCGCGTGGTGGGCGACCAGGCCTGATGGAGTATCGCTCCACCCGCGGAGGCTCCCGGGGGAAGGGCTTCGCCGAAGTGCTGATCGAGGGGTTGGCGCCCGACGGCGGTCTCTACGTCCCCGATTCCGTGCCCGAGCCCTCCATCCCCCCCGACTCCTACGCCGTGGTGGCGGCGGCCATGATGCGCCCCTTCCTCGAGCCCGACCCCCTGGCAACAGAGATCGAGGCCATCGCCCACGACGTGTACGCCCGATTCCGACATCCCCGGGTGGCGCCCATCCACCAGGTGGGCGAGAACCTCCACATCATGGAGCTGTTCTGGGGACCCACCCTGTCCTTCAAGGACTACGCCCTGCAGATGGTGGGAGCGATGTTCGACCGGGTGCTGGCCCGCACCGGCAGGCGCATCCTGGTGCTCGGAGCCACCTCGGGCGACACCGGCTCCGCTGCCATCGAGGCCTGCCGCGGCCGAGCCGGCATCGACATCGTGATCCTCTTCCCCGATGGGGCGGTGTCGGAGGTGCAGCGGCGGCAGATGACAACGGTGGCCGACGCCAACGTCCGCGCCGTGGCGGTGAAGGGGACTTTCGACGACTGCCAACGAATGGTGAAGACCGCCTTCGTGAAGTCGTCCCTTCCCCTGGCCGCCATCAACTCGATCAACTGGGGTCGGATCATGGCCCAGACCTCCTACTACGCCTATGCCACGACCCGGTTCGAGGAACCGGTCGACTTCGTGGTACCGACCGGGAACTTCGGCAACGTCCTCGCCGGCCACATCGCCCGCCGCATGGGTGCCCGGGTGGGTCGGCTGACGGTCGCCAACAACGCCAACCACGGCCTGGCCGACCTGATCGAGACCGGCCGGCTCCGGGTCAGGCCGGTGTCCGCCACCCACGCTCCTGCCATGGACATCCAGATCCCTTCCAATCTCGAGCGTTACCTGTACGAGGTCCTGGGCGGGGATCCCCGGACGGTGGAGAAGCTGGAGGAGCATCTGACCGATACGGGCGAGATCGTCCTTCCGCCCGATGCCCGGGTCCTCATGCAACGGGACTTCGCCGCCGGATGGTGCTCCGACGAGGAAATCGTCGGAGCCATCCGCGACCTCCATGACGAGACCGGCATCGTCGCCGACCCCCACACCGCCATAGCCTGGAGCGTCGCCACCGCCCATCCGGGCGACCGGCCCACGGTGGTGGTCGGCACCGCCCATCCCGCCAAGTTCGCGCCGGTGGTGAAACAGGCCATCGGTGATGTGCCCGCCCTCCCCGAGGAGGTGGCGGCAATCATGGGTCTCCCCGAACGCTTCACCCGGATCGACCCGAACCTCGACGATCTCTTCGATCTGTTGAATGAGGTGCATCACGCGCCACGAGAGCGCGAAAGTCCATAGACTTACCGCATGCCCCGCAGCATCTGGAAAGGCGCAATCAGCTTCGGACTGGTCTCGATCCCCGTCGGTCTCTACACGGCGACCGAGAACCGAAGCCCCAGCTTCAAGCAGCTCCGCAAGGACGACCACTCCCCCATCCGCTACAAGCGCGTGGCGGAGGCCGACGGTAAGGAAGTGGAGTGGGACGACATCGTCCGGGGCTACGAATTCGAGAAGGGTCGCTATGTGGTATTCACCGACGAGGAGCTGGAGGCGGCCAGCCCGGGCGGAGGCAACCGGCTGGTGGATGTGATCCAGTTCGTGGAAGCCGACGAGATCGACCCCATGATGTATCAAAAGTCCTACTACCTGGCTCCCGACAAGACCGGGCTCAAGGCCTACCGGATCTTCGCCAGGGCCATGGAAGAGCGCGACGTGGTGGGAGTGGCCAAGGTGTCCATCCGGGACAAGCAGCATCTGGCCACGATTCGTGCCAGGGACGGGGTCATCATCATGGAGACCATGTTCTGGCCCGACGAGATCCGTTCCGCCGAGTTCGAAGAGCTGGACGGCGAGGTCGAGGTCCGGGAAGAGGAAGTGGGCATGGCCGAGAACCTGATCGACAACCTGACCCGACCCTTCAAGGCCGAGGAGTACGTCGACACCACCCGCGAGGCGATCGAGGAGGCGGCCACTCGCAAGGTGGCCGGCGAGGAGATCGTGGCTCCCGAGTCCCCCGAGCCCACCAAGGTGGTGGACCTGCTGGAGGCCCTCAAGGCGTCTGTGGAAGCGACCAAGGACCAGAAGTCGGCCTAGTCCGGGGGGCCACCCGCGGCCGGCCCGGGTGGAGCCTCGGCCTCCCACGTCACATCCGTCCAGCGCTCGGTTTCGACACCTTTGAACACCGGTGCCCTGAGCCGACCCTCACGCGTCCACTCCCGGTATTCGATCGCCACCACCACGGCCGGCTCAACCCAGCGTGCTCCGGTGGGCACGACGGAAGGATCGTCGAAGGGCGGGTCGGGGCGCTCCAGGCTGGACAGAGCGGCGGCAATGGGCTCCAGCTGTGAGTCCGAGAAGCCCGATCCGACCGCGCCGATGTAGCGCAGGCGTCGGTCCGCCACCACCAGCCCCATCAGCAGAGAGCCGAATGTCGAGGCCCGTCCCCCCTCACCGGGAAGCCATCCTCCCACGACCGCCCTCATCCGCCTCCGGTGGGCGATCTTGCGCCAGTCGGCCGACCGTCTGGCCGGCGTGTAGGGGCTGGCGGCCCGTTTGGCAACCATTCCCTCCAACCCCCGATCCACGATGGCGTCATATAGCGCCAGGCCCTCGCCCCGGACCGGCTCGGGGATCACTACCCGGGGGGGAAGATCGCACTGATGCAACAGGGCCCGGCGCTCCTCGAGGGGATGGTCGAGGACCGGGCCGCCGGGGGTCTCGAGCACGTCGAAGACGACGTAGCTGGCGGGCCCGCCAGCCTGGAGCAGTGAGAAGTCGGGGCGGCCGGACTCGTCGAAGACCACCACCTCCCCGTCGAGCACCCACCCGGCGGGCAGGTCCAGGGAGGCGATCTCTGGAAACCGATCGGACAGATCCAGACCGCGCCTGCTTCCCAGACGAATCCGGGCCTGGCGGTGATCGGCCAGACATCGGTATCCGTCCCACTTGAGCTCGAACCACCATTCCTCATCGTCGAAGGGCTCCGGCCACGGCGTGGCCAGCATGGGAAGGTAGGTTCGGGTCACATTCGGGGTCTCGGAGGCGGAGTCAACCCTCCAGCTCCTGGCGCGCCAGCCGGTTGACCAGGGCGCCGTCCAGGTCGTCACGGGTCTTCATCAGCGCCCCTACCACCCGGCCCACTGCCTTGGGATCGTCCCAGACCCGCATGTCCTCGATGGTCTGGCGGACCAGCTTGGTGGTCTCGGCCACCCCCAGCTTGTCGGGCAGCCAGCGGGACAGGTAGTCGACCTCGAAAGCCAGCTTGTCGGCCATCGCCTCCCCCCGCTCACCCAACTCCCGATACTCGTCCCGGGCCTTGGCCATCTTCTTGACGTAGGCGGCGATGACCACCTCGTACACGTCGTCGGTCGCCTCACCCACACCGGGCTGACTGGTCACATTGCGGACCTCGGTCTCGACCTGGCGGATGGCGTCGCGGCGCAGCGCATCCTGGGACTTGATGGCGTCCCGGAGCTCGGTGGCCAGTTCTTCCTTGATCGTCATGGTCCCTCCTCCCGGAAGGCAGCCGTCATCATGTGAGGATGATCGGAAATGATCGCCGCAACACCCCAAAGCGACAACTCACGGGCCCGGTCCATCTCGTTCACGGTCCATGCCATCAGCCTCACCCCGGCCTGTGCCGCCATCTCGCAGCGGGGCCGGTCCAGGAGAGGGTCCTGGACGGCCATTCCCCGGTGCCCCCGGGATCGGCAATGATCCAGACCGTCCTCGAATGACCCTCCCTCCCCGATGATGATCCCCGTGGCGACGTCCGGTTTCCGGGCGCGGACCAGGTCCATGTCGGGCCAGTAGAAGCTGGTGACGATGTCGGTGGACCTGGCCCGGGACGCCACCAGCAGTGCCAGCCTGCCATCGGGATCGAACCCGGGTTGGCCGGGAAGGTTCTTCACCTCCATGTCCACCCGTCCCGGGATGGCGAGCACCTCGTCGAGCAGACAGGGCGGGTGACCGGATCCCAGATCGAGGTCACTCAGCTCCGCCCATGTTGCATCGGCCACCACCAGACCGTTGAGTTGGGGATCGTGGGCCAGAACCAGGCGTCCATCTCTGCTGAGACGTACGTCCACCTCGACGGCGCCGTCAACCTCCAGTCCCGCCATGAGGCCGGCCAGCGTGTTGTCCGGATGCTGACCCGGAGCGCCCCGGTGGCCGACCACCGCGGCCCGGTTGAGGCGGCGGCCGAAAAACCCCTCAGAATCCATTGCAGAGCGGCCCCGGTAGGAGTAGCGTTTCATCAATCGGCCCATACGAGTTGTATGGGTCGATGGGTGAGCTTGTGAAACGGTTCACAAGAAATCCGCTCACACCTTCACCCTCAATCGTCCTTCTCAATTGCTCAAACACCCCATCGCTTCTCGCGCCGGCCCAGACCGATCGCCTTGCGAGTCCCGACTCCCATCCCGGAGGATGTCATGGTCACAACCGTATTCGATTCCCTCGCCGCCCCCACCACCCTGGATTGGCAGACGCTCGGCGCCTGCCAGGACTCCGACCCTTCTCTGTTCTTCCCCGTTGGCACCACCGGCACCGCCGTCCAGCAGATCTCACGTGCCGTCGCCATCTGCAGTGCCTGCCCGGTGCGAGAAACCTGCCTCCAATATGCCCTCGAGTCCAATCAGGAGTCCGGGGTGTGGGGCGGATATGCAGAGGACGACCGGCGCCGCCTCCGCAAGAGGTGGCTGGCTGAGCGCCGGCGACGCTGAGCCCTGCTCACTCCCCGGGAGTGAAGCCGATCGTGTGGGAGTCTGACTCCGAGTCGATCTCCACGAAGGCGATCCTGGCCCCCGGCACCCCCACGGTGCGCTTCTTGGTGTCGGTGAACCACGACAGGGGGTGAGAGGCGGAGATCGCCTCCTCCATCTCGAGTTTGAACTGGGCCGGGTCTTCGATCTCTATCTCGATGACCTTGCTGCTCTCGGCGATACCGATCCTGGCCTTCATCGCCTGCTACTCCTGTTCCATTTGGGAAGACCCGCCAACTGTAGACCCGCTCGTCACGCACCCCTTCCAACTGGGCGTGGATAGGGGTAGGTTCGACGACATGAGTCGACCCCTCCGTCAGGGTCTGATATCTGCCGCCGTCCTCACGATCGGTGCCTGGGTGTTGATCCGCCTGGGAAGCCTGCCCTGGCTGCGAGTCGACTGGGGCGATCCGGGTGGATGGCTGGCACGGGCCGAGCCGGATGCCGCCTTAGCCGCTCTGGCCCGCATGGCGGGTCTGGTCCTGGCGGGATGGGTGGGAACCAGCTCGGTCATCTACGTCGTGGCGCGCCTGGCCGGAATCCGGCCCGGCTCGATTCGGTGGCTGTCGATCGGCCCGATCAGACAGGCCGTTGATGCCCTCCTGGCCGGCTCGCTTCTGCTTGGAACCGTGACACCGTCCCTCCCGGCCGGGGCAGGTGTGGCCGACACCACCACCATCTCCACGCCGGCCGAGACCGTGCTGCCCGGCTACATCCCCTTTCCGGCCGGAGAGATCTATCCGCCCCCTCCCCCCGAGCACGACAACCCCCCGAACACTGGGTCCGGTCCACTCCCCACCGCCCACCACCCCATCGGTGCAGTCCCCGGGGTCGACACGGGGGCTGCCGATGAGCCCGCCACGGTCGTGGTTCGGCCCGGGGACAACCTGTGGAAGCTGGCGGCACGACACCTGGAACAGGCCGGGGGCGGGGCGGTCCCGATAGCGGACATAGCTCCCTACTGGCGCCGGGTGGTGGAGGTAAACCGCGACCGGATCCGCTCCGGCGATCCCGACCTCATCTACCCGGGCGAGAAGATCGTCCTCCCCCGGATCAGCTCAGGAAGCTGAGCCGCACCCGCCGGTGGGGATTGTCGCGGTTGGTGTCGACCAGCACGATCGACTGCCAGGTTCCCAGGGCCGGCGACGAGTCGACTACGGGAATGGTCATCGATGGCGCCACCAGGGCGGGCAGAACATGGTCCCGGCCGTGGCCGGGCGACCCGTGGGAGTGGCGCCACGGGTGGTCGGGGGGAAGGATCTCGTCCAGGATCGACATCAGGTCGCGGTCCGAACCGGCTCCCATCTCGATGATGGCGATGCCGGCCGTGGCGTGAGGAGCGAACACGTTCAGAAGCCCGTCGCCCCGGCCACGGCAGAATTCGCTCACTTCGGAGGTGAGATCGAACACGCCGGCCTTGTTGCCCGTCGTCAGCTCGACGACCTTGGTCTCCATTCTCATCGCACTAGGAGCCTGTTGGATAATGCCGTTGCTCGGATTGGCGGCCAGGCGCGCCAGCCGCAAGGCCGAGGTTTCGCCACTCCTTGTGCCGGAATGGCGGGGCCGAGAACGCAGTGGGTGGTGATGTATGGTCGTCAAGATGGGTGACATGCATTGTTCAACGGGCTCCTAGGCGTTGTCGCCCAGGAAGATCTCCGACACGGAGCTGTCCATGAAGATGGCCTGCAACGCCTCGGCGACGATGGGGGCGATGGAGAGGACCTTGACCGTCTCCAGCTCTTTCACGTCGTCGGACACCGGGAGGGTGTTGGTGACGATCACCTCGTCGATCGGAGCGTTCTTGATCCGGTCCAGGGCGGGGCCCGACATGATGGCGTGGGTGGCCGCGATCCGCACCGAGGTCGCTCCGGCCGCCCGGGCCATCTCGGCCGCATTGCAGACGGTTCCGGCCGTGTCGATCATGTCGTCGACGATCACCACGTGGCGGCCACTGACGTCCCCGGAGATATCCAGGGCAGCGCTGACGTTGTGAACCTCGGCCTCGCGTCGTTTGTATACGAAGGCCACCGAGGCGTCGAGACGCCGGGCGAACTTCTCGGCGCGCTTCACACCGCCGGCGTCTGGAGAGACGATCACCGGATGCTCGGTGATCCGTTCCCGCAGGTAGTCGGTGATGATGGGGAGTGCGGTGAGGTGGTCGAACGGCTTGGTGATGAAGCCCTGCAGCTGTCCGGTGTGGAGGTCGACCGACACGAGCCGGTCGGCGCCGGCGGTCATGAACAGGTCGCCCATGAGCCGGGCGGAGATGGGCTCGCGGGGAAGCACCTTCTTGTCCTGGCGTGCATATCCGTAATAGGGCATCACAGCTGTGATCCTGCGGGCCGAGGCACGCCGCAGGGCGTCGATCGTGATCAGCTGCTCCATGATGTGCTCGTTGATCGGATGGCAATGGCTCTGCAGCACGAAACAGTCCGCTCCCCGCACCGATTGGGTGGGCCGGACGTAGATCTCGCCGTTGGCGAACACGGAGTGCTCCAGCTTGCCCAGTGGAGCGCCGAGCAGATCGGCCACCTCGTTGGCCAACCCGGGGTTGGCGCTGCCGGTGAACAGCAGCAGGCGGCTTCGTGACACGATGTCCATCAGGTGCCTTCTCCGGGTTCTCGTCGGCGCTGAGCGCGGCGCTCAGCGTAGCCCGACACCTGCTTCTGGGTCGAACGCTCTACGGCCAGGGCCCCCGGCTCGACGTCCGAGGTGATCACAGACCCGGCTCCCGTCACGGCATCGTCCCCCACGGTCACCGGTGCCACCAGCATGGTGTCGGAACCGATGAAGGCGCGTTCGCCGATCACGGTGCGGTGCTTGTCGACGCCGTCGTAGTTGCAGGTGATGGTGCCGGCCCCGACGTTGGCTCCTCTCCCGATCTCGGCATCACCCATGTAGGACAGGTGGGGGACCTTGGCTCCCTCACCCACCCTCGTGTTCTTGGTCTCGACGAACGTCCCCGCCTTCGCACCTCTGTCCAGAACCGTCCCGGGCCGCAACGAGGCAAACGGCCCCACGTTGGCCTCGGGGCCGATGCGGGCACTACGTACCACCGAGTACCACACTCTGGCGTCGGGTCCCACGACTGAATCGACGACGAAGGTGTCCGGACCGACGGTGGCGCCCGCCCCCACCGAGGTGGACCCCAGCAGATACGTGCCCGGATAGATCACGGCGCCGGGAGCGACCCGGGCAGTGACGTCGATGTAGGTTCGGACCGGGTCGAGCATCCACACCCCGGCCTCCATCAGCTCCCGGTTGATTCGCCGCCGGCACACGGCCTCCACCTCGGCCAGCTCATCGTGGGAATTGACCCCGACCACCTCGGCGGGGTCGACCGCAAAGGTCTCGATCCGCTCCCCGGCCTCCGCCAGCAGGGCTATCACGTCGGTCAGGTAGAGCTCGCCCTGGGTGTTGTCGTCCTCGATTTGGCCCAGCGCCCGGGCGATCAGCCTCGCATCGAACCCGTACAGGCCGGCGTTGCGTTCCGAGATGGCCGCCTGTTCGGGGCTGCAGTCTCTCTCCTCGACTATCCCGGTCACCCGACCCGAACCGTCGCGAATGATTCGCCCGTATCCGGGCGGTCCGGGGTCGACCGTGGCCATGACTGCGGCCGTGCCCGGCTCTCGCCGGGCCAGGCGCCGGTAGACGGCGGCCGGCACGAGAGGCATGTCTGCGTATCCGATGACGACGGTGGCCCCTTCGCCCAGCCCTTCCAGGTGCTCCAGCGCCACCGCCACCGCATGCCCGGTCCCGTTCTGTGGTGCCTGCACCACCTGCTCGACCTCACCGGAGAGGCCCGCCCCCACCGATTCGGATTGGTGGCCCAGCACCACTGCGGTCCTGTCGATCCCGGATTCCGACACCGCCCCGAGGACCCAGTCGATGAGCGTGCGGCCGGCGGCGGTATGCAGGACCTTGGGATGATCGCATTTCATCCTCGTTCCCTTGCCGGCGGCGAGGATCACGGCTGTTGCGGTGGCGCTGGTGTCGGACACGACGATCGGTCCTTGCTCTGGTGTTGTGGTCGCTGTTCCGGACTGGCTGGGGGGGCAGGACTCGAACCCGCTCTGACGGGACCAAAACCCGTAGTGCTACCTATTACACCACCCCCCAAAACTCGGAAGTGGGAGCCAGCCAGTTTAGGGAAATTCAGGCTTCCAGCCTAGAGACCCCCGCCCCACGCGGAGACGCCGCCCGGGTCGCCCGGGCCGCCCCCACCGACCCCAGTGCATCACCTGCCTCGTCCAGATCGAGGAAGAAGGCGAAACAGGCCGGTCCCGAACCCGACATCGCAACCGGCCTCCCCCAGGCCGCTGCCAGGTCGGCCATCCAGTCCCCCAGGTCGGGGCGCAGCGCCAGGGCGGCCGGAAGCAGGTCGTTCCCGCCCTCCAGGCGCCCACGTAACGCCGGCGGGAAGCGCCCCTCCGGAATGCGATCCCCCCGGGGCTCGCCCAGCTCGTCCCAACGCCCGTACACCTCGGCGGTGGAGAGCTCGAAGGGAGGGACGGCCACGGCGACGGCAAACCCCTTCAACGGAGTCTGGGGGGTGATCACCTCTCCGTGACCTTCCATCAGTGCCGTCCCGCCGGTGAGGAAAAAGGCCACATCGGCACCCGTGGCCGAGGCGGCCCGGCGCATCTCCTCATCGGTGACTTCGATCAAGTCGCCCAGGGCCGTCAGGGCGGCGGCGGCATCCGAGGAGCCGCCACCGAGCCCGGCCGCCACTGCCACCTCCTTGACGAGCGTGATGTCCAGCGGTGGACGGGTCACCTCCACCTGAGCCAGTGCACGCCAGATCAGGTTTTCGGAGCCGACCCCGAGCCCGGCTCCCGCCTCACCCTCGACGGCGAGCCGATCTTGCTCGCCGGCCTCGATGGTGAGACGGTCGCACCAGTCGATGGTCTGGATCAACGAGCGCACCGGGTGCATCCCGCCCGGCCGGCGGGACCCCACCCGGAGATCGAGGTTGATCTTGGCCGGCGCCTCGAATTCAGCCATCGGCGACGCCCCGGGACAGGGTGAGGAATTGCTCGGGGTCGAGTTGCTCGGGCCGGGCGGTGGGTTCGATCCCGGTACGGGCGAACACGTCACTATCGCATCGCCCGGCCAGGGAGACACGCAGCATCTTGCGACGTTGGCCAAATGCCGCCCGGGCCAGCTCCAGCGCCGACTCCAGGTCGGGAGGCGCCGGCTTGCGATCCAGACGCACCACGGCAGAGTCGATCCTGGGTGCGGGAACGAACACCTGGGGCGGGACCCGGAAGCGGCCGTCGACCGTTGCGGTGAGGGCGACCACCACGGATGGCAGGCCGTAGTCGGCAGATCCTGGCTCCGCCACCAGGCGATCGGCCACCTCCTTCTGCACCATCACCACCAGCGATTCCACTACCGGGACCCGGCGCAGTACGTCCAGGACCAGGGGGGTTCCAACGTTGTAGGGGAGGTTGGCGACCAGCTTCCAGGGCCCACCCTCCAGATCGGCTGCCAGGTCGACCGCCATCACGTCGGCGAAGCGGAGGTCGACCTCCAGCCCGGCCATGACCTCTTCCAGGACGGGACGAAGACGTTCGTCGATCTCGTAGGCGACCAGGTGGGCGCCGGCTGTGGCCAGGGCGGCGGTCAGGGCCCCGGTCCCGGCGCCCACCTCCACCACCCGGTCGCCCGGTCGGACCCCGGCCAGCGCCACGACCTTCTCGATGATGTTGGGATCGGCCAGGAAGTGCTGGCCGTACGCCTTGCGGGCACGTAGGCCATGCCGGGAGAGCAGGTCGTTGATCACCCGTCGGGGCTGGCTCATCGAAAAACCCGTTCGGCGGTCGAGGAGGTGTGCTGGGCCGTCTGGGCGACCGACATACCCCAGACCTCGGCCAGGGCCCGGCCGGTGTGAGCCACCCAGGCGGGCTCGTTGGGTTCGCCCCGGTGTGGAGGTGGAGCCAGATAGGGAGTGTCGGTCTCCACCATCGCCCGATCCGGTGGGACCTCCGCCGCCGCCAGCCTGATCGTCTCGCCGGTCTCGAAGGCCAGCGGACCCGCAAACGAGAACACCACCCCCAGGTCCAGAAAGCGACGGGTCCACCTCCGCCCGCCCGTCCAGCAATGGAGGACCGCCCGTTGGCCACAGCCGGTGTCCTCCAGCAGCTCGTGGACCTGGGCGAAAGCATCCCGGCAGTGGACGATGACCGGCTTGTCCAACGAGTCCGCCAGTTCGAGCTGGAAACGGAACGCATCCAGCTGGGCCGCTCGGGGAGACAGCTCGCGATAGAAGTCGAGCCCGGTCTCGCCCACTGCGGCCGCCGCCGCTGCCAGGCCTGTGATTACGTCAGCCTCGTGCGGCCAGCGCTCGGCATCGTGTGGGTGGAGACCGGCGCTCCACTCCATGCGCCCCGGATGGCGGCCGGCCAGACGGGCGGCCGCCTCCGAGGACCCGGCGTCGATGCCGGGAACCAGGAGCCAGTCGACGTCCACCGCCCTTTCGAGCAGCTCGGAGGTGGGACGCTCGTCGAGCTGGAGATGACAATGCGTGTCTACCCAGGTCATACCCCGAGCGAGAGTAACTCTCCCGGGGCCAACCCTGGTCTGGACAGCACCAATCCCGGGATGGCGGTAGGCTCGCCCTCACCGGGACACAGCTGGACGAGGGAAGCATGGACGCTGGCATCGCACGAAAGATCGACGACCTGGGCCGGGTTGTCATCCCCGCCGAGACCCGGAGAATGTTCAATATCCGCGAGGGAGACCACATCCTGATCTCCGTCGACGGGCCCCATATCGTGATGCGCAAGATGACCAGCACCTGCACCTTCTGTGGCAGCGAGGAGCACGTCCAGGACTTCAAGGGCAAGGGTGTGTGCGCAACCTGTCGCAAACAGCTCAGCGACTGATCAGTTCGTCATAGATCTCGCGCCGCGCGACTCCCGTCCGCGCAGCCGACTCACGGGCAGCTTGAGACGGGGTCATGCCCCCCTCGACCAGATCGCGTGCCAGGCGCACTGCCTCGGCTAGGTCTGGTGCGGGAGGCTGCCCGCCCGACAGCACCAGGGTGAACTCCCCTCTCGGGTCCTCCGTCGACCAGCGGGCCACTGCCTCCGACACGGTGCCCCACCAGAACTCCTCATGGAGCTTGGTCAGCTCCCGACCGACACAGAGGGGCCTCTCGGGCCCGGCCGCCCCCTCCAGATCCGACAGGTCCGAACGCAGCCGGTGAGGGCTGGAGAACAGGACCGTGGGACGCTCGTCGGTGGCGACGGCCTCTAGTTGGGCACGGCGCCTGGGCCCCTTGCGTTCCAGGAACCCGGCGAACACGAACGGCCCGTCTACCAGACCGGAGCCGGCTACCGCCGCCGTCACCGCCGAGGGGCCGGGGACCACCAGGACCTGCGCCCCACACCGGCGGGCCACCTCCACGGCCGTCTTGCCCGGGTCGGAGATGCCGGGCATGCCTGCGTCGGTGATCAGGCCCACCCGCTTGCCTCCTTCGAGGTCCTGACCGAGCTGGGCCGCCCGCTCCTTCTCGTTCCCGACGAAAAAGGATCGCAGGGGCACGGACACGCCCAGTGCAGTCATCAGCTTCGCGGAACGGCGGGTGTCTTCGGCATAGACGATGTCGAGGGAGGCGAGAGTCTCGATCAGGCGTGGTGAGGCATCACCGAGATTCCCGATCGGGGTCGCACACAGGTAGAGCTGCCCGGGCATGGAGGTCAGCTTCGCCTGACCCGGGCAGGAAGGTCAAACGATCGCCGACGGAAGGCGGCCGAAGATCCTGGGGCAGCTCGAGGATCCACCTCGCCCCGGCCATGAGGACTATTCGGCCCCGCTTCAGTACCCGAACCGCCGTCACCCTTCCCTCCCGATCGAGCCCGACCACGGTTAGGGGGCGACGGATCCAAAAGCCGTGCACCGATCGAGTCCGAATCAGCAACGGAACCGGGTGGCGCGCCATCAGGCCCCGCCAGCGCCCCACGAACCCGACCGTCACCTCGACTCCCTCCAGGCGGTATCCGTTGGCGCCCCGGGCCTGCATTCCGCCAACGTATCTCGTGGCGCCGCTGAGGTGAAGGGCCTCAGCTCCCCCGCGCTATCAGACATCTCGTAACCGGCAGCCGCGGGCGCCCGCCATCGCGCTACGCGGCATCCGCTCTTATTGAGTAGCTTCAGCGTGGAGCCGATGGTTCACTACCGGCATGGCCACTACACCGGACTTTGAACCAAGGGTCGGCGATGCCTTCGGTTTGGCCCTGCTCGACTACTTGGAGCACGGCTCGGAGGCGCGCGCCCACTTCATTGAGCGGGATGATGGGTTGCTGGAGACGATCAAGACCGGAGTCATGTTCACTCAGGAGTCCGAATGGTCATTGGCCGAGGCGCCTGTCGGGGAACGGTCCGGGCACCGGGTCTTGGATGTTGGAGCGGGGGCGGGGCGACATTCCCTTTCCCTTCAAGAATCGGGACATGAGGTCGTGGCATTAGACATCTCTCCAGGAGCCGTGGAGGTGTGTCGGCGCCGCGGGGTGCGGGAGACATTCATCGGGACGGTCTTCGACTTGGCCGGGACCGGCCCCGAGCCGTTTGACACTTTTCTTCTCTGCGGGAACAACTTCGGGCTTCTGGAGAGCCCGGAGAATGGCCCGAGATTCCTCGGGGCCCTTCGCCAACTGGCCGCCCCGGGCGCTGAGATCATCGGAACCTGTATCGACCCCTTCGCCTCCGAGGATCCCCTCCATCTCGACTACCACGAACGGAACCGAAACCGGGGCAGGCATCCAGGTCAGATCCGTCTCCGCGCTCGCTGGAGCGACATGGCGACGCCCTGGTTCGACTACCTGTTCATCCCGATCGACGAACTCGAGCGGCTAGCCGAGTCGGCCGGATGGGTATTGGTGGCACACCAGCCGAGCTCCCGTCCCTACCTGGCCATCCTCCGCCTCGAGGACGACACCGCGTGATCGTCTAGCTCCTATCTTGCCCACCGACCACTGGCAGGCTGGGGGCCGACGACCAGCTCTCGCATCCAAATCGTCAGTCCGGTCAAAGAGAGGACGATGAATCCGACCTGGTGAATGTGATCAGGCGGTAGACCGCCCACGCGGTGCGCAAGCCATGAATCCGGGTAATACGAGAGCGTGGGGCCGCACGCGATCGGCTGCCATCCAGGTAGGCCTCATGTTCGAGTTGGCGAGACTTCAGCTTCCGCCGGTGTTCCCGGTGGTATCGCCGGGAGTGGCGGCCGGCACAGCCTGCGCCACCGCCGTCAGGAACGCGTTCTCTTCCGAGGCGGCCACGAAGTAGATGTCGGAGCCGTCCACCCGGACCCAGGCCTGGACGTTGCCCTCGAAGGCGGTCCCACCCTCCAAATCGTGCCCTCCATCGGTGTCCATTGCGGCAGCCACGTAGTCGGTCAGGGCTCCGGCCAACTCTCCGGCGTCGCCCTCGGTGTCGCCCCGGTAGTGCAGCACGAGGGCGGCGTTGGTGCCGTCGAAGAGGAGATCGTAAGTGTCGCCACCCCACCCTCGAGAGGCGGTGTCCGACTGCGACTGGTCCAGGAACTGGTTGAACATGAGCGAGAAACCCAGCTCGCCCCACGTGGAGCGATAGGCGAGGTCATAGCCGTCAATGGTCACGTTCTCGGCCGGTAGTGCAACCGGCACCTCGTCGGGGTAGCCGGAAGGGTCCATCACCTGCTCGGTGGAGGCGGGCGGGTCCTGGTAGGCATTGGCGACGGCATCGAAGCCACCCTGGTCATGGAGCTGGTTGGCGAAGGTGAATCCGGAGTCGTAGGGGAAGACCAGGGCGTCCTGGATGAACTTGGGCGCCGACTCGAACACGGCGGTGGAGGCGGAGAAGGCGTCCGCGAAGAACTCCCCCTGCTGCTGGGGCGACAGGGCCTGGATGTAGAGAAACTCGGCCAGCACGGCGTCGCCTTCGATCAGCGCTTGATAGGCCGAGGACTGGTCGAAACGATCCTCGTCGATCATCGACGTGTACTTCTGATGAAAGCCGTAGTACTGGTCGGTGAGGGCGTGGGTCAGTTCATGGACCAGCGTGGCCTGCTGGGTGGGTGTGAATCCCGACTCGGATATCGGCACCACCAGCTCCTTGGCATCTCCGTCGTAATAGCCCGCCACCTGCTCGGAGTAGAGATCCGAATAGAGATTGGCCAGATCGGTGTCGTCGCTGATCAGGCCCAGCAACCTGTACAGCGCCTGGTCGGCGGGTATGTCGGCCAGATCCTCGGTCAGCTGGTCCCGGACGCGCTGAGCCAGCTCGTCGCTGTTCACGACCGTGACAGTGGGCGGCTCCTGGAATTCGAGGCCCCTCACCTGCTCGGTCTGGGCAATCAGATCCGCCAGCTGGGCCCGAACCTCCTCGGGCAGCTGCTCGGTACCGGCCGGGAAGGTGGTCACGGTCGTGGTCGAGGCAGGAAGGCTGGTGACGGTGGCGGAGGTCGAGGTAGTAGACGAACCCTTCGAGGACGAAGTCGTCTCGCCGCCGCCCCCGAAGGTGCAGGCGGATAGGACAACGAGCGCAACCATGAGAGCGGCCCAGCGGCGGATGAGCATGAAATCGGCAGCCTACCGGAGCAGGGGCATTACTCCAGGACGGGAGCCCAAATCGGGGGGACGGGATGGCGGGCCTTCTTTACCAATTCCTAACCAATGTTTTCCACCCCGTTTAGGGCCCGGCCCGTACCTTGGAGACCGTGCCCCAAACACCCACGCTTCACTTCCAATCGCCCCGCACACCCCGCTACACCGGAACGATCCTGCTTCCGCTGCGCGCATTCCTCGGTGTGACTTTCCTCTACGCCGGATTGCAGAAATTCGCCGATCCGGCCTTCCTCTCGTCATCCAATCCGGCCTCGATCAACTCCCAGATGGAGGCGGCCGCCCGTACCAGCCCCATCGGAGGCCTGCTCGGCTCAGCAGGCCACTTCGCAACCCTGATCGGGCTGCTGATCGCCTTCGGCGAGATAGCGGTGGGTGTGGGTGCCCTATTGGGCCTATGGACCCGGATCGCTGCCCTGGGGGGCATGCTGTTGTCGCTCGGCTTCCTGCTGGCGGTGAGCTGGCACACCCAGCCCTATTACCTGGGTCCGGACATCATCTCGCTGTTCGCCTGGACCCCGCTGGCCGTCGCCGGAGACGGAGGCGTGCTCTCGCTCGACGCCTACCTGAGCCAGCGCGTCGCCCGTCAGACTCGAGCCACCGGGCCCGACCTGGCCCGCCGCCAGCTTCTGACGCGGGGAGCCGCCACTGCCGTCGTCACCGCCTTCGCGTTGGTGGGAGGTGGCCTCACCGCCGCCGCCGGGCGCGTGTTCTCTTCCGGCACCACCGCCTCGGGCCGGTCTACCCAGGCGATGGGGCTCCCATCCGCCGGCTCCACCACGACCCTTCCCGGCACCACCAGCACCTCCCCCACCACCAGTGCCCATTCCCCCACCACCACCGCCGCACCTTCCACTCAGGCAACACCTACGACCAGCCCTTCCACGACCAGCCCTCCCACGACCAGTCCTCCCACCACTGCCGGCTCCCCCACCGGCCAGGGCGTGGCCCTGGCACCGGCCGACAAGCTGGCGGTCGGTCAGGCGGGCTATTTCACCGATCCCGCCACCGGCACCCCCGCCATCCTGGTCCGGGTGTCCCAGGACCAGTTCAGCGCCCATAGTGCCCTGTGCACCCACGCCGGCTGCATGGTCAACTACTCGGGCAGCACCCTCGACTGTCCGTGCCACGGAGCCGTGTTCGACTCCACCACCGGCCAGGTGCTGAGAGGGCCGGCCCGCCGCCCCCTGGCCGAGATACCGGTCCAGCTGGGATCCGACGGTGAAATCTACGTCGATACCTGAGTCGACCGGGTCACGACATAAGGGCGCCGACGAAGATCTGCCAGGCCAGGGCCGACTTGGCGATCAGGCTCAGCAGCACGTAGGTCGACTCCCCGAACGTGTAGTCCGCCCAACGCCCCACCTGGCGGTATTGCAGCACCATGACGATGGCGAAACAGTTGAAGAACACGAATAGGGAGAAGAAGATCCCGTACACGAAACCGGGAGGACTGGTGGCGACTCCAGGGCTCACCAGGTAGATGGCGATGGCGATCCAGGGTATGGCCCCGGCCACGACGCCGAACCAGTAAGGGAGCCAGCTCACCGACCGTCCCGGGGTTTCGTACTTCTCCTGCAGCAGGCCGAACAGGATCATCGAGGCGTTGACGCCGGCCAGAGCCAGCAACGCAGCGATGTCGGCGATGCCCACCAGCATGGCGATCAGAACGACCATCACCGATGAGGACAGCGAATACTCGATCCAGCGGGCGTAGTTCCGCTTTCGCTCCAGGTTCATCCTGTACCACCGGTATATGCCCGGGGCCGAGATCAGGAAGTGGGCCGCCGCCGACAGGAAGAAGAAGAGGGCCACGCCCCATGCGACACTCACCTCGAACAGGGGCTGAGCCTGGGGGGGCGCCGATCCTGGCGGCCCGGTCATGAAGGTGCCCACCACCGGAAGCGTGAAGCCGTTGCTGAGGATCAGCACCACCAACCCCTGGAAGGCATGCAGGATTCCCATCACGAGGTTGTAGAGGCGGAGCCGACCGAGCCGAACCATCGGCACGTCGATCGATGCTGGGTTTGAAGCTGTCATGGATCCTATTCGGAACACTACGCGCAAGCGGATGTCGGACGGGAGTACTAAATCCCGGCTGCCTCGACAGCCCTGTCGAGCACGGTCCGGGATGTCGGGAAACTCCCGTCCAGATGAGACCGCACGGCACCGACGAGAGCTTCCTGAGCGGAAATCCCATGGGCGACCAGAGTCTCTCGCTGCCAGAGGAGGGTCTCTACCAATGCCTCTGGATCCCCGACCAGCACGGCCCCCTCCAGAGAGCCCACTAGCAAGCCCACTTCCGACAGGAGACGGCCGGCGCCGGCCTCGGAGAATGCTCGCGCCACATCCGAATAAGCTTCCGCCACGATGAGCGGCCGGCTCTGGCGGAGTGCCGTCAGCTCCTCCAGGGAATCTCTAGCCCCGGCCTCGGACCCGACCGGATTCGGATCCCAGCTCTCAAGCACGGCAGCGACCTCCCGGGGAGAGCCGACCCAGGCATCGGCGCCCACGGTCGGGGCCCAGCGTCCACCCTCCCCGAACGCCCGTCCACCGACGATGACAGGCACCCCGGTCTCGTGGCTGGCCTTGATGGCCGCCCGAGCCGCAGGCAGGTGCATGGTCATGGCCGACGATAAGAGTGCCGCCGTCGGGACCTCCTCGGCCAGATACTCCTTCAGATCCGGAGCGGGGACACTGGCGCCCAGGAAGGTGGTCCGGTAGCCGAGGAAGAGCAGGTAGGCAGCCGCCGCCCGGGCGGGAAGCGAATGAGCGTCCCCTTCCACCGTCGCCACCACGACGTGCAACCCGCCCTCAGGTTGATCGAAGGAGCCGGCCAGCATCGACACCACCGTCTCCAGCGCGGCAGTTGCGGCATGCTCCTCTGAGATCAGGTAGTCGCCCTGTTGCCACCTCCGCCCGATATGGGCGGCGGTGGGGATCAGCAGATCGAAAAGGACGGTCTCCAGTGGAATCCCCTCGTCCAGGAGTCCGGCGACGATGTAGTAGAGGGTGCCTGTGTCACCCGCCACGGCCGTTGAGGTCACGGCCAGCTCAGCCTGGGAAAGTCTGGGAGAATCCACGCGCATCCTCACGCTATTTGCCGGAGATCGGCATCGAGGGTAATCGCGACCGGCGAGGCCAACAGGGTGTCCTCCCTATCATCAGAACTCGATGCTCATCCGGATCGATCCATGAGCGACGCCGGACGTCGTGATGCGGATCTGGCCGCCGGTGTTGCCCACCAGGACCGAGAAGCCTTCGACGCTCTGTTCGAGGAGTTCGCCGGCCCGGTGCGGTCCCTGGCCCGGCGGGTACTGCGAAACGACACCCTGGCCGAGGACGTCGTTCAGGAAACGTTCGTGGCCTTCTGGAACGACCCGGGACGCTATGACCCGTCCGTGGGCTCCCTGCGCACCTTCTTGCTCAGCATCGCCCATAGAAGGGCCGTCGACATCGTCCGCTCCGAAACGGCCCGCACCCGCCGCGAACAGAGACCCCCCGACCGGGTCTACATCGACGTCGCAGAGGAGGCCCTTTCCCGTCAGCTGTCCGAGACGGTGCGCGCCGCCCTCGACCAGCTCCCCGAGGGCGAGCGCCAGGCCATCACCCTGGCCTACTTCGGTGGGCTCAGTTATGTGGAGGTGGCTGCCCGGCTGGGAGCACCGGAAGGGACCGTCAAGAGCCGGATCCGCAGCGGGATGAAGCGACTGTCGCGCTCTCTGGCCACCCTGGCTCACGTCGGTTGAGCAGCGGACCGCCAGGGACGGGCCCAAACCGGTAGGCATCATCTTCACGTTCCATCCCTTCAGGACGTTGCCCGCCAAGAGCGGACGCCGACCTCCAGATCAGTCAACTCCGCCAGAGCCGCCCACAGCCTGTCCCGATCCTCGGGGCTCTCCCGGGTCGCATCGGTCAGATGGGTGGGTGCCGGCCCCCGGTCGAACCAGAATCCTCCCGACCGCTCCCCCGGCTCGTCTGCCGCCGCCAGCCACACGATCGTGTCGGCCCCCTGCTCGGGTGTGCGCAGGAAGGGCCGCATAACCTTGTCGAAGGTGGGAAGCGACTTCGAGACGCCGGGAGTGTTGGCCCAACCCGGATGCATGGCGTGTACCACAACGCCGGTGCCGCTGAAGTAGTCGGCCCACATCTCGGTCAGGATCACCTGGCCCCGCTTGGTTCGGGCGTAAGCGACCGTTCCGTTGTAGTGACCCTCCGAGAACTGCAGATCGTCGGGCCGAATCCTCGCCGTGTACATACCGCCCGAGCTGACATTGACGACCCTGGCCGGGGCCGATTCGATCAGCCGACCGGCCAGAAGACCGGTCAACAGGAAGTGGCCTGCCAGATTGGTGGCGAGGGTCTTCTCGAGCCCCTCCTCAGTGAGGGTCCGTTCTGGCAGGAGGACGCCGACATTGTTTATGAGGACCTCGATGCGGTCTTCTGTTTCCAGGAGTCGATCGGCAAGGCGACGCACGTCCGACATCAGGCTGAGATCGGCCCGCAGCGCCGCCCCACCGGATCCGAGTTGTTCGGCGGCTGCCGTCAGGCGATCGGGGTTTCGGCCCACCACTACGACCCGAGCGCCCATAGCTGAGAGGGAGCGGGCCGTCGCCAGACCCAGCCCGGATGTCCCGCCGGTGATGACCACCGTCGTGTCGGACATGTCGGCCGGTAGGGAACCGAATCGACGGGAGTGAGCCAGGTACCCGAGGTTGGTGAAACCGGCAACGGCCAGCTTGCCTCTCATCGCAACGCCTCCGCCAGACCGTCGAGGGCCCGCTTCCCGACACGACGCAGCACCGGTTGCAGCAGGGGGCCGAACCAGCCCATCAGCCCCGAGAAGGTGAGGGTGGCCTCATAATCGATCAAGGTGGATCCGTCCTTCTGGATGAAGCGGATCTCGTCTACGGCGTGGAGACCGCCCCCGGTACCGACCAGCACGACCCGCTCGTCGGGCACGAACTCGGTGATCTCGTAGGACATCTGCTTGGTGGTCATCCCCATCTTCACGGTGACCGCGAAGCTCGAACCGACGCCGAGCGGTCCGGAGTCGATCCTGGAGGAAGAGACCACGCCGGGGTCCCACTGGGCGATGTGTGCGAAGTCGGCCGTATAGGAGAAGACGTCGTGCCTGGGACGATTCACCAGGCGCTTCTCGGCCAGCCGATAGGCCCTTCCGTCATGGCCGGTTGCTGCTTGGGTGGGATTACTCATCATGACCTGTATTCGGAGCCGATGGTCGGTCCGGATGAGAACTCAGCTCGGCGCGGTAACGGGGTCATCGAGCCCAGCCGGCACGGCATACACGACCACGTTGCTGTCGTAGTGACCGATGCTCGGATTGAAGCTCCCGCCGCATGTGACCAGGGTGAGCACCGGGGTCCCTTCCCGGGCGAAGATGACGTCGAGTGGCAACTCGTCTTTCTTGTACATGTCTCGGGCCGCCACCTGGAAGCTCTTGTTCTCTCCACCCTCGAAGGAGACCTCGATCCGGTCCCCCGGCTCCAGGGTTTTCAGATCGAAAAAGACGCCCGGGCCCTGATTCTTGAAGTCGACGTGGGCGGCCAGAATCGCGGACCCTGCCTGACCCGGACTGGGACCGAACCTGTACCAGGCGACTTCTTTGACGGTGGCGGGCAGCTCCATCTCGCCGGTTCGGCGGTCGACGCCTACGGCTTTGATGGGGGCGTCGACTCCGATCGCTTCTATTCGCAAACGGGTCGGAAGGGGGGTTTCCTCGACCGCCGCGCCCAACGGCGCAGGCTCATTGGCGTGCCACAGTGGCGACGCCGTCGCAGTCGCCGCGGAGGTTGAGCCGGAAGGCACGGTCGTCGCAGGAGCGGTGGCCAGGGTGGTGCGCAGTGATGCCTCTATGGCTCGGGGATCTCCGGCTTTGGGATCCGGGCCAGACAGGGCCATCAAAACTGCGATACCTCCCACCAGCAGGCTGGCGGCGAGAGTGGCCAATCCGATCGCTTTCCGTCGTCTGGTCATGATCCCCACACGTGACGAAGGGGCCCGAAGACTTCGGGCCCCTTCGCATTCTGGCCGGGTCCCCCTCCTATCGGTTGTTCTTGGCCAGGACGTAACCGCCGCCGACCAGACCAGCCAGAGCCAGCCCAACCAGCATCATCGGAAGCCAGGCACTCTGAGTGGTGCTCAGCCCGGCGGTGCCGGAGGGAACTCCGGTTGGGGCCGATGCCAGACCGGAGATGGACGAGGTCACCACCTGGAAACTGCCTCCCTCCACCGAACCGATGGCGTAGGCGATGGTGTTGGCGCCTTCGGCGAGGGGCACATCGGCGTCGAACGCCACGGTGGTCGGATCGCCGGCCGCGGTGATCTTGATGTTGTAGGTGTCGGCCGGAACGTCGGCATCGCCGCCTTGTCCGTTGGTCACACCCTCGAACACCGCCGAGTCGTTGGCCAGGATGTCCACTGCCCCGAAGTCGGCCAGGTGCCGGGCCGTGACCCGGGCATCACCGGCAGCCAGGGAGTCGTTGTTCTCTACGAACACGCCCAGGGTCGGGGTGCCGCCCTCCTGCAGGTAGGCGGCGATCGTCGCCACCGCTCCAGCCGGAAGGTCGGTCGAGCCGGACAGGGCAGGCTCGTCGCTGGCCGGATCGGCGCCGGCCGCGTAGATCTCCAAGTCGTAGGTGCCGGCAGGCAGGGTGAGTGGCCCGGCCACGTCACCGAAGGCGAAGCCCTCGAGCGTGAGATCGCCGTTCACGTACACGTCCACGTTGAGATCGGGCACACCGTGCACCACGATCACCTGTCCATCCCCGCTCTGGGCCATTGCCGCCGAGGTGGGGATGATGGCGAGCAGACCGGCGGCAACCGCCAGAATCAGCTTTCGCATTGTCTTTCTCCTTCTCTCGACCGCCGGTTCTTGCTCCGACGGTCACGCTTGTCGAGTGCCATTCGGAGCGGTCCCGAAAGCGGATGAGAGAAAGTGGACGCGTCAGCAACCTATGTGCCATCGGCCAACTGTACGAGTCGGTTTGAGAACCGCGACAGGGGGTAGTGCCGTATTGGGAGTCAGCAACCAGAAGGGAACTTCATATGCGACGTTTCGTCGTCACTGTCATCCTGTGCGCGCTTGCTGTATTGGGCATTGCTCCGGCGGCGTCGGCTCACGTACATGGAATCACGCCTCTGACTTGTGGGATCGGAAGCACCAATTCGGGCGCAGTTCGCACTGACTCGACTCCGGCCGCAGCCGACAATGGCGGTCCCATCCAGGGTTTGATTCCGAGGGACGTTGGTCAAGCTCCCCTCGAGATCGGAGATGGTGGCTTCCGGCCGGCAAATAACCCCCACTGCCAGACGCCATGATGCTGGCGGCGCCGGTTCTCCCTACTACGAAGAGCTGACGTCGAAGATACGGAATTGAATCCTCGCCTCCCCATCACCGTACGGCCTGGCCGAGTCCGGTGAGGGGAGGCGTACCACGTCCCTGTCATCTCCCCCTGCATCCCCGCAAGGTACTCTTGCCAGGCGGAACAGCTTCCCACCCCTACCCATCAATACCCGCCAATCCCCCCTTCTGCTCCGTTGGTGTGAGATTGCCCTTTCCGTCAGCCGGCTGCGGGGGGCGAGGGTATGTCCGGAAACGGGGGCACACTCCTCCAACCCATGCGGTACCGTCCATTCGCCTCCTGGGTCGGTGGGCGGCTCCGCGTTTGTTAAAGGACCCGCCACCTTCCCATGCTGGTTGTGGATGGTTCTCTATGTAACAACCCTGGACCGCTTATGACCTGGTCAATTGCAAGCTGGCCAAGGGGGAGTGGGTAGGCCAGTGAAGCGGACCCGCCCATCGGCCCATACCCGTCGGTGGGCGGATCCGCGCTCGGGAAGACGGCGTTCCAAGATCCTCACGAAACTTCACGCTCCCACCTGCGAGGACGGGACAGCAGGTCAGGGAGTACCTTCCGTCCGGGCGTCGGTGTTCAGCCGACACCGAGTGGTCTGAGAAATCCGGCCATCCCGGAATCGGGCCCACTCGCCGTGTCGCGTATCTCGGTCAGCTTGCCGTTCTCAACCGTTACCAGGGCGGTACTGGCTGGCCACTGTATCTTCTCGCCGGTAGCGGGAACAACACCCATGCCCATCGCCGATAAGTCGAAATCGTTGGCGAAGGTACCAACGAAATACCCCGTCACTCTGACCCCGGCCTCTTCTTGGCTGATGTCCTCGATGACATAGTCCATATCGGGGAAGCTCGCCTCCATGATGTCGCCCATCCCGATCCAGGTGGCCTTGTCCATCTGTTCAGCTCCGTCTGCGCTGAACCACTGGAAGCTGTCCGCTATCAGTTCGTCTGCCTGCTCCGGGTCGGGAAAGCTAAATGCCGCCCTCACGGTTTCCACGTCGTTCATGATGCCTGCCTCCCGTGGTATGGCTACCCCGTGCTGTTCGGATTGGCTTAGTCCTTCGGCGGCACGAGTTCCTGAGACGGATTATTCCACAACGAGGCGAGCCGCGTCGTCCCCAATACTCAAGATTCTCCGAACCTGTGAAGGTTGCCGGAACGGGGGCAGAAACCAGCGGGCGATCGCTGATCCTTCCGGGTGCAGACTCGACCCCCAGGCTTACCCGTCCACTCCCAACATGACCTGGCCGCAGCAACGGACCGCCGAGGGTCTTCCTCTGTTCCCCCATTGCGATAGGTTGATCTCATGGAACGACATGCTCGGGCCGAAACCGTCCGCCGTTTGGCGGTACTGGCGGTGCCGGTGGCAGCGCCATCGTCGATGTGGGTCCTGTTCTCGGCACTAGCCCGACGTATGTCGTCCCGTGCCGCCTACAACACCGGATTCGTCGTCTACTGGTTGGGCTGGTGTGGGCTGTTCCCACTGTGGGTGCTCGGCTGGCGAAGGTCCCTAGGTCTGCTCGCCGGCGGCGCGCCAGGTCATCGTGGACCGAACGGATGCTCCTCGCTCTGCCTGTGGCCGGTGGTGCCACAACACAACTCGTACCACCCGGAGGGACATTGATCCGAAGGTGGCAACCGTGATGGTGGCCACCGCAGCAGTGAACGCGCCCCTGGAGGAGCTGTTGTGGCGCGGCGCCTTTCTCGACATGTTCCCCGATAGCGTCGTCAAGGGTGCCATCTGGCCACTAGCAGGATTCTCCTTGTGGCATCTGGCGCCACAAATCATCCTCCCTTCGAGGCTGGGGAAACTCCGCTTCTTGGCCGGCGCCACAGTCGTTGGAGCCGTGGCGGCCATGACTGTGTGGCGGCGGAGAGGTCTCCGGCCTGTCCTCTGGTCCCATTTCGCAACCGACGCCATGGGGGTTGTCGCTGCCCGCTTCCGGCTGGGATGGACAGATACGAAAGGCCACTGACTGCTTCATGAATCTTTCACTCATCTCAGCGGCCAGCGGTGCCTGAAGATGGCATCGACGCCATGAACCAGCTGAAGTAGCTTGGCGAAGTGCCTCTGGTCTCGTGCCGGGTGCCCAGGACGATCACCGATGACACGGCCTCCTCGCCGGAGCTCGTTTGAGCGATTGATTCCTCTCTTTACTCTCTCGCTCTTGCTACCTGCGGTGTAACTGAAGAGACGGGCTCGTGATCTGCTGATCGACGAGGAAGGTCGCCACTAACCGACCACCTCATCAAGGGGATCCTCGACAGACCGACCCGACCCCAGCCCCGTGGCGTCGAACACGTTCGTCCCGTCCGTCACCACTTCCACACTCCCATCGACCAGAGCGTTGGTGTCAGGATCATGGGTTTGGGACACGTCCCCGTTCTGAACCCATCTATCGACCACCGCCAGGCCCGGGGTTCCGTAGCTGTTCTTGCCCACTGATATGACCGCCACCTCGGCCGCCAGAGTGGTGGCGTAAGTCAGGTTGGAGGAGAAGGCGGAACCGTGGTGGTCGACTTGCACCACCTCGACGTTCCCGATCGCAGGAGCCACCCGGCTCTCCACATCAGTGCGGGACGACGGCCGAGGGGCGCCTCAAGGCATTCGGCCAGCGGCCAGCTTGGCCAGCTGGAGCGTAGAGTCGAGCACCTCGCCGGGACCGGGTGGAAGGTACGCGACCTGAACGAACGTGTTGCCGATTTGCATGGCGACGATGCTGCCCTCCGCCGTCGCATAGGTGCGATCGGAGCCGGGAACATCTACCGGCTCGGCGGCGAGACCGAACACCTCCTCGGCGCTCGACATGTTCGAGTCGAACACGTCACCGTTCACGGTCAATACCTGCGCCGTGGCGAACTCGGATCCCGATGACAGCCAGTCACAGACTGCCTGGCCGTCGTTGGTCATGGTCTGGTTGATGGTCCCCTCTCCGAACTCCACGCCAGTAGCGGCGCTGATCTCTTCACTGGTCAGCAGCGAGCATGGGTCGATATCGAGGCTCGAGGTCGCAGTCCCGCTGGTCGTCTCTGGGACCGTCGATTCTCTGGGCGCGGTGGTCCCGGAGCTGTCGGCTTCTTCGGCACTCGGGGCGGTGACGTCACCCGGCTGCGTGGTTGAGGCGGCGTCCCCGGTATCAGAAGAGCAAGCCGCGACTGTGACGAGGAGCAGAACGACCAAGAGATTCAGAATGCGAGACATCGGTACCTCCATTTGCGTCGGTAATCGACGGGTTGGTGGAGATCCGCAGAGATCGGCCACCCGTCATCATCGATTCTGGCACCTTCGTTGACGGCCACCACATCGAACCAGATCGAGAGCGGAGGAGTGTCGGCCGCAACCGCGAGCAGCTTCCACGAGAATCGATTGTCGCTCAGCGCGGTAGCCTGCCCCAGGTCCTCCCTAATGAGGAGCCGTGCCGTGCAGACCGACATGCACCTCGAGTCCCTTCCCGTGAGGAAGTAACCACAAAGTGTGGGGCTGACGTGGGGTTAGCCCCACGGACGAGGCCCTGGCCGGAACGGACAACCCTCTGACTAGGGCCTTCTCAGTGGAGGTGATGGGATTCGAACCCACGGCCTCTTCCGTGCGAGGGATTGATGGCCCGTACCACCCCGGCCGCGTGAAGCAAATGCCCTGTTCGAGTGGGTTGGGGCGCCTATCGACTTCGGTCACATGGGGTCGTCTTCGGTTGTCTCACGGACAGATGACGGACACCTGCTCAGGTGTCGACAGCCTTGAGTCCAGAAATGACCTCCTCGCTAGATCTCCGGGCGATCCTCGCCATGGCCTTGGTCCGCCCGTTACCTGTTGTACTCGGGAAATCGTGTGAGGACGTCCGCTACGACACCTTCCTCAAGCTGATATTCGACTGGAAGCACCGTCACAAGCGCGCACTCGAAATCGGACGAACCCACCGCTATCTCGAGATTGATGGCTTGATCATCGGGCAGCTGCTGACCGGCTGACATCACATAGCCTTCAGCGTCTCCTGGCCTGTCGAATTGGTACCCCTTGCTTTTCATGCACGCACTCCAAGCGCTAATAGCCGACGACAGCTCCGTCGAGCGGATCGCCACGTCGTAAGCAGAGCGCATGTCGTCCATCAGAGCCTCGTTGTAGAGCGGCAAACCCAAGGCCGAGCGAGCTGTTGCCCGACAGCTACCCGGCGCAGCACCTTCGGATTCATGGGAGACGCCTACGGTATCCTGTCCGGCCAAGTCTTGGTCATATCGTTCTCTTTCCTCGTCGCTGAGGCCGAGGCGATACCGCTCATTGTGATCAGCGGCCCGAACGGAAAGGGGCTCTTCGCCCGGTAAGAGCGTGAAATCTCCATATCCGTACTGACGACGAAATGACCGAAGCTCACCAATTGTTCGCGTATCGCTAGGGGAGGGCTCCTGCTGGAGTGGTTCGTATGTCCAGCCGCGGTCCTTCATGCACCTTGCGACCCCCCTCTCAACCGAGTTCTGAACCTCGGCGTCAGTCATGCCACCGGTGAAGAACTCAACCGTAGGACTCAGCGGATCCGTGTCATGTAGCTCGCCGAACGGGGCTGAAGTGGCCGGGCGCGGCTCCGACGACTCCCTAGATCCATGGCATGAAGCGAGGACAACCAAGACCACAAGGGCGACACACCTCATGGCATGACCGCAACAGCGGGATCTGGCAGGGAGAATCTCGTCCGGCATATCCGACGCGGCTAGAGCATTGGGCCTTCCGCGCTCGTGGATGATCCCCAGAGCCTCAATAATAAGCCGTCGAATAGGTGCCCGTGGAATAGTGCGTTAGGCGAGCGCGACCCAGACAATTTCTATCGTGGAGCTGCTGTGAGTACGAGACACTACCACTGCCAAACCAAGGATTCCCCGAGGTGGTGCCAAATGCACAGGAGTATGCGGTCGACCTCTCCGCCCAGAGGTTCGTTACGGCATATGAGTTTGGCGAGCGCGCCCAGACTGTTCGACAACCGGAGTCATACCGGAGTTCGAGGGTACCAACTCCCGGCACTGACGTAGTCTTGACGGTCGAATTGGGACCATCGCAGGCAGTGCTGTCGGGGACGGTACAGTCGAGAGCGTAAGAGCACGTCGATGCAACAGCTGGAATAGCAAGCATCAGGAAGCCCCATACCACTCCGAGACCCACGATTCGACGCACTCCCACCTTACGCATTGCGACGCTTCTCCCATCGACACTCACTAGGCAATAGTTGATGGCAGCATATCAGTCTCTTCACACACATCAACTCATCTTCAAATTGAAGGCTTCTGTCTATTGTCCCCTCATGCCCCGCTTCGGGGAACTCCCCCTGGCGGCCATCGAACCATCACACGTCCGATCCTGGGTCGCAGAACTCGTCGACAAAGGATACGCAGCATCAACGGTACGCCGGGCCTACATCCTCTTCCAGATGGCTCTCGAGCTGGCGGTCGACGAAGGGCTCATCCCTCGCTCGCCCTGCCGGCGCGTCAGCCTCCCTCAACTCGGCCACAACGAGAAACGCTTCCTCGATCCCACCGAGGTGGCCCAACTCGCCGACGCAATCCAGGACCAATGGCGGGCGTTCGTGCTCGCCGGCGCCTACACCGGGCTGCGTCCCGGCGAACTGGCCGCCCTCCGCACCGACCGCCTCGACCTCGACGCTTACCAGCTCCGGGTCGAAGAACCACTCAAGACGCCCGCCGCCAGACGCACCGTCACCTTCCCGCACTTTCTCGCCGACGAGTTCGCCCGTCACCTCACCCGATATCCCGCAGCCAGCGGGCTCGTCTTCACCGCCCCCGAGGGAGGACCAATCAGAGTGAGCAGCTGGCGGCGGAGATTCTGGTATCCGGCAGTCGACGCCTCCGTCGGCCGGCCCATGCGGCCACACGATCTCCGACACACCCACGTCGCCCTGCTCATCGCCGAAGGCGAAGACCCCTACGTCATCTCAAAACGTCTCGGACACGCCTCGATCCGCACCACCTACGACACCTACGGACACCTCTTCAAAGGCCGAGATCGCCAAGCCGCCGAACTCCTCGAACAGGTATATCGCCGCTCTCTCACGGACACCAGACGGACAGTCCAACGCCCCTCCGACATCGGCCTCGAGCTCTGAACCGACAGGAAGCCAAGCAGCGCAAGGCTTACCGGACAGTGGAGGTGATGGGATTCGAACCCACGGCCTCTTCCGTGCGAGGGAAGCGCTCTTCCGGGCTGAGCTACACCCCCAATCTGGGGCCACCATTTTACACAGGGGCCTCGATCCCGAGTTTCTACTTTCCGAAAGCGTTCTCGATCGACTTCTTCTCTCGTCACGTCTTTTGGATCGGAATGTGTCACAGCCTGGTCGTAGGTTCTTGGGTATGGAGTTCGAGGGAGCCGGCTGGTTGGGGATCGATTTGGATTCGGTGTCGACCGACGAGTTGGAGTCGGAGTTGGGTCGGATCGAGTCATTGAAGATTCAGTTGACGGCGGTGCAGTTGGGTTTGGTGGCTGAGGCGGACCGCCGTCAGGTCCCACTGGCCGATGGGTGCCGCAATGCAACCCAGTGGCTTGCGGCTCGCCTGGACGTGTCTTCCGATGACGCCAAGCGGCTGGTGGGACTCTGTAAGCGTCTCCCTGATCTTCCTGAAATGGCCGACCGGTTCCGTAGGGGTGAATTGTCGCTGGGTCGGGCGGCGGCCCTGTCCCGGGTAGCGAGCGCCGACTCTGAGACGGATTGGTTGACCAGGACCCGGGGCCGTGACCTGGCAGGCACCGAGAGGCTGGTCGCTCGCCACAAGCGCATCACTCCCAGCCAGGAGCGGGAGCGGCATCGTTCTTCTTTCCTGTGGTGTCAGCCCTCCCTGGACGAGGCCTGGGTCAGGGTCAACGGTGGTCTGGCCGGCCCGGCCGGACAGACCGTTATCGACGCCCTGGGCCGCCGAGCCGACCAGTTCCCCAAAGAAGCCGGGTCCCGTCCCCACCGTCAAGCCCTGGCCCTGGAGACCATTTGTCTGGACTCCCTCAACGGCAACACGGACACCTCAGGATCAGGATCGGGGTCGGGTGCTTCGATCACTGCCTTCGTGGACATGGAAGCCGCCTCGGGCAACGGCGGGGAGACCGGAGCCGAACTGGCGGCCGGATCCCGCATCGGACCCGAATACCTCCAAGAACTGTGGTGTGAAGGCACCGTACGGGTGGTCGGGTTGGACAAGCTCCGCCCCGTCGTCGCCACTGACGCCACCAAGACCATTCCCCCATCGATCCGCGACTTCGTGCTGTGGAGAGACGGCAAATGCCGGGCCCGGGGCTGCAACTCCACCTATCGGCTCCAACCCCACCACATCCACCCACGTTCCCATCAGGGAGGACACGACCCCGACAACCTCATAACCCTGTGCTGGTACCACCATCACGTCGTAGTCCACCGCCGCGGCATGGTCATCGGAACCGACCCCGACGGATCGATCCGCTTCCACCTCCCCCAAGACACCCGCGCCCCACCCTGACCCCCCTACCCCGCTGCTCCACAGCGGGGACCCCTTCCCCCACTCGCCGCGCTCGTGGGGGACAAAGCCAAGCCTTTGTCCCCCTGCCTGCAGGGGGAAAGTCCCTGCCGGCGCAGCGAAGCGGAGACGGGAGGTAGGGGGGTACCGCGCCTACCTCTACCCCTTGCGGACCAAGGAGGATGAAGGTTCAGTAGCGGCCGCCCACCGGGGGCGGGATCGCATTGAGATCTGCCAGGTCGGTGTCGGTGAGCTCGAGTGAGGCCGCTCCCGCGTTCTCCTCCAGATACGACAGAGTCTTGGTGCCCGGGATCGGGATCACCGATGGCCCCTGCGCAAGCAGCCAGGCCAATGCAACCTGGGCATTAGTGGCGTCGTGGCGTGCCGCCACCCGGGCGATGGCGTCGACGATGGTTCGGTTGGCCTCCATGACCTGGGGCTCGAACCTGGGCAAGGTGGCGCGGAAGTCCTCAGGAGCCACCTGGGCCGCATCCAGCCGTCCGGTCAGGTAACCCCTGCCAAGAGGCGAGTAAGGCAGGAAGGCCATTTCCCTCTCCATGCACCAGGGCACCACGTCGTCTAGCGCATCACGTGTCCACAGCGACAACTCCGACTGAACCGATGCGATCGGGTGGACACTCGATGAGCTCTCCAATGTCTCGACGTCGACTTCGGACAGGCCCAGGCCTCTCACCTTCCCCTCTCGAATCAACTCCGCCATCGCCCCCACGCTCTCCTCGACCGGAACCTCGGGGTCGACCCGATGCAGGGTGTAGAGATCAACGAAGTCGGTCTGGAGACGTCGCAATGAAGCCTCACACGATGCCCGAATGTGATCGGGTCGGCCGTTGCGCTCATAGGTGACGGGGTCGACCCCCGTGATCACCAGCCCCACCTTGGTGGATAGGACCGCCTCCTCGCGCCTCGGCGCCAGAACCCGGCCCACCAGCTCCTCGTTGGGCCCGTAGGCATCGGCTGTGTCGATCAAGTTCATCCCCAGGTCCAACGCCCGATAGACCACCCCTCGGGCTTGGTCTTCCCCAACCGGGACGCCGTACTCCCAGTTGAGCGGCATCGCCCCGTAGCCGACTGCCCCCACCTCGGGCCCGTCGGGACCTAGACGGCGCCGATTCATGACTAACCCTGCTCCAGACGACGGCGCAGGCGCTCCTGGACCGCGGCCGTGGTCACGTCCGCCCTGGACCGCTCCACCAGCGAACGGGCCACATCGGTGGTGCGCCGCAGGCCGTGGGTCATGCCGTCGGGATAATCCACTGTGGCCAGCTCATCGACGATGTCGTCCATCAGCTGCAACAGCCTTTCCGCCTCCTCCACGTAGCCGGCCCGCAACATGTCCAGGAGCCGGCGCCTCAGCTCACCCACCGCTTCGCCCAGACCGTGAAGCCAGGGGATGGGATCGATGGCCAGGGTTTCGGGGCCGGGGATGTCATCGCCCTGAAAGAGCGCCCGGGTCAGATGGGCCTCTGCCAGTTCCTTGACCGCATCGGTTACGAACGGGGCTTCCAGCATGGCCGGCTGATCGGACATGGCAGCCAGTATCTCGTCCCGGGCTTCTTCGGCCCGGCGAATCTCGGAGTCGGCCTGATCCCACTGTTGACGGTGCAGCGCACGGATGGCATTGGCCGACGCCCGGATTACCACCCTGCCCCGGGTCAGGGCCAGCTCCCGGGCTCGAAAACGATCATCGAGAGCGACCCGGATATCGGTTAGGAAGGGCAAGTCCAGGGAGGGCTGGTCCGCCGCCGGATCGGATGAGGAGGTCAGTTGGCTATGACCCGGACCTGGGTCTCTTGTCGCTCGGCCTGCCGTTCAGGCAGATGAGTGGTGGCGACCCGGTACTCGCGCCGCTGACGAAGCTGGACCAACACGGCCACATAGAGTGCCAGCAGGACATCGATCGCCAGGTGGATCAGAAGCCAGGTCAGTGAGTCTCTCCACCAGGCGAGCGCCAGCGCCCCCACGGCGACCACGATCAGCGCTGTCAGGGCCCGACGCCGGCGAGCGCGGACGGTGACCCTGGTGGAAGCAACGGAGGCGTTGTATTGCCGACGCTGCACGTCGGCCATCAACGAGGTCCAGCGGTCGAACTGTTCAGTCGAATTGAGGGGGGCATCGCGCCGATCGCCCATCAGTGAGGGGAGGAGGTAGAAACCCCACACTGTGGCGATGACCAGCAGGGCGACGATGAGACTTGCTGTCATCTTGTTATCTGACTCCCGAACGCTCCCAGAAGCCTAACCGGATCTCATTTTTCGGACAACGACACTTGCGAATCTGCTTCCCACAACCCCGAGCGACCACCACTCTTACGCAGCAGGCGAACCGGACCGATCACCACTCCCCGTTCGATCGATTTGACCATGTCGTACAGAGCCAGGGCGGCCACCGCCGCCGCCGTCAGCGCCTCCATCTCCACCCCGGTCCGCTCGGTCACCGAACAATCGGCCTCGATCCGGGCCCCGTCGGGATGGGGCTCGACGCTCACCGACACCGAGCTCAATGAGATGGGATGAGCCAGTGGAATCAGGTCCGGAGTCCGTTTGGCGGCCATGATGCCGGCCAGGCGAACCGTGGCCAGAGCGTCTCCTTTGGGCAAGTCACCGGAAAAGAGGCGCTCCGCCAGGGTAGGTGACATCTGCACTACGGCCTCGGCCACGGCCCGACGCTCGGTGGTCGCCTTGTCGCCGACATCGACCATGTGAACCTCTCCTTGATCATTGAGATGAGTCAGGTCGGGCTGGTGCTCGGAGTCGGACGGGCCAGACTGGAGGCACACCTCGCATATCGTCACATCTCCCTCCCCATGCAGGCGCATCGCTTCGGGCATCTCCCGACCGCAGTTGGAACAACGGCCCTCCTGGTGCCCGAGCTGGTGCGAGAACGATTCAGCGCAACCGGCGCAGATGGTGACATTCTCATAGGAGGTCAACTGCCCAACCGCCTCCGGACCGCCACCGCAGAACCCGCATCGGTCCATCAGGCCCACCCCCGCGAAGGGTGCCGGAACAGCTCCACATCCACCCACTCGCCCATCGCCACCCCGCCCACACCGACGGGGATCACAGCCAGGCCGTCGGCGGCCACCACGGCCGAAAGCACATGGGAGGACTGCCCTCCCGACAGACGCACCTGCGGCTCGTCGCCGTCGTGATCGATCCTGACTCGTAGGAACACCACCTTCTCGCGGTCCGTGTCTACTGCCTGGGCCAGCCGCATGCGGATCCTGGGCCGGAGCAGGAAGGTGGCTCCCTGCATCCGCAACAGCGCCGGACGGGCGAACTGCTCGAAGGCGATCATGGCCGAGACCGGGTTGCCGGGAAGGCCGAACAACGGGACGTCGCCGACTCGCCCAAATGCGAACGGCTTGGCCGGCTGCATCGCCACCTGCCAGAACCCCACGTCACCACTGGCGGTCAGGACCTGCTTGATCAAGTCGTACTCACCCATCGATACCCCGCCGGAGGTGATGATGACGTCGGCTTCGGCCGCAGCCCGATCGAGGGCCCCGGTCAATTCCTCCTCGGTGTCGCCCACGATGCCCAGGTCAATCACCTCGCCACCGGCCTCGGACACCAGGCTGCGCATCAGAGGCCGGTTGGACTCACGTATCTGACCTGGCGCCAGGGACCGGGTTTCGGGCGGCTGCAGCTCGTCGCCGGTCGCCATCACTGCCACCCGGGGACGGCGGCTCACCTTCGGCGCCGCCACCCCGACGCTGGACAGCAGGGCGAGCTCTGCGGCTCCGAGATGGGAGCCGGCCGCCAGAACCGTGGTTCCGGCCGCGAAGTCACTTCCCGCCGGCCGCACCGCCTCACCGCGAGCGACCGCCTCCAGGATCTCCACCGTCTCCGACTCGGGCTGACGGGTCAGTTCCACCTTGACCACCGTGTCGGCGCCGACCGGCATAGGAGCCCCGGTCATGATCTTGATGGCGGCTCCCGGAGTGACGGCCTGACTTGCCACCGATCCCGCCGGCACATCCTCCAGTATCTGGAGACGCACCGGCATCCTCTCCAAGTCCGAGGCAATAACGGCGAACCCGTCCATGGCGGAATTGGCGAAGGGCGGCACGGCGTTGGGGGCGACGGCGTCCTCGGCCAGGATCCGGCCTCCGGCGTCTGTTATGTCGACCGACTCGGACTCGAGACGGCGCATCGCCGCCAGAACCTCGGCCCGGGCCTCCTCGAGCGGTCGCATCAAGCGCTCTCCCCGATCTTGGGGGCCAGTTCGTCCCCGAAGCTGGCCATGCCCAGCTCGTAAGTGGCCAGGACCAGCCCGGCCGGCGTACCCACATCGAGCAAGTCTTCGTCGGCCACGAACCCCCGACAGCGCCCCGACCGCCCCAGAGCGTCGATGGCGTCGGTGAGCTGGATCTCACCTCCATGACCGGGCTTGGTGTTTCTGAGCAAGTCGAAGACCTCGGGCATGAACAGGTAGCGGCCGATCAGTCCCAACCGGGAAGGAGCGTCTTCCACCCCGGGCTTCTCCACCGCACCGGCCACCTCCAGGACACCGTCGGACTCCTCCGAACCGGGAACGATCACTCCGTACTTGGAGAGGAACTCGTCGGTCAGCCTTCGAAGTGAGACCACCGAGGTGTCATCGTCACCCGCCGCCCCGGCCAGTCCCGGGAGGACATCCTTGCCCGGACGGACGATGTTGTCGGCCAGCAGGCAGAAGAAAGGCCGGTCTCCCACCATGTGGGAAGCCTCGAGAACAGCATGGCCCAGTCCCAGTGCCTCCTCCTGCACCACGGGTCGGATCTTCACGTCCTCAAGCCCCGGAAGGCGTCCCCCCACCAGAAAGTGCTGCTGGACGAGATGGCCGGCGTCCAGGTCGACGACGATGATGACCTCTCTGGCTCCGGCCCTGACCGCTTCCTCGACTCCGTACTGGATGGCGGGCCGATCGACGACCGTGATCAGTGCCTTGGGGACGACGCGTGTCGCCGGCCGCATCCGCGTTCCCCTCCCGGCCGCCGGGATCACTGCTACGTCCACCTTCATTCGTCTGCCTCTCTTTTTGGCCGCCGTGTCGGTACAAGATTGCTTCGATGGCGCCATGCCACCAAAGCGCAAGTGACAGTCAAGACACCCACAGAAGCTCCGGCGACACCCTGCCACACGGCCAGGACTATGGCCACCACCGGCAGCGACACCGTCCACCAGTCGGGAAGCCGCAGCGCGGCCAGCAGGGCCCACAGGGCCGTCACGACCACTCCAGCCAGGGGCACGGTGAAGAGGAGAACGCCGACGAGCGGAGCCACACCCCTCCCTCCCCGGAAGCGGTAGAACAGCGGATAGCAGTCACCCACCACCGCCATCCCACCCACGGCGAAGGCCCACACACCCATCGCGTCTCCCCGACCGGAGGCGACGGTACCCATCGCCGCGGCTACCAATCCTTTGAGGACGTCGCCGACCATCGCCATTGCCGCCGGCCCCCAGCCAACCTGGCGGCGCAGCTCGACCGGGCCGATGACTCCGCCATTGGTTGCTTCGAGTCCATGGAGCCGCCCGAAGAGGCGGGCAAAGGCGATGCTGCCCACCACGTATGCGGAGATGAGTGCGAGAACGATTGATGGGCTCAAAACCCGTCCGAGTCTAGGAACGGCCGGCTCCCCGGCTGGTCGAGGGCGAGAACCGGGAATGGGCTCGCGGTTCCGGAGGTTTACAATGCCAGGTCCACAAGCTCTCGATCCGATCGATACGACATGCCTACTTATGAATACCGCTGTGACGAATGCGGAGAGACCCTGGAAGTGTTCCAATCCTTCCGGGACAAGCCCCTCAAGGTGCACGAGGGATGTGGCGGTCCGCTCAAGAAGGTGTTTCACCCCCGCGGTGTCGTCTTCAAGGGGTCGGGCTACTACGTGACCGACTCCCGGTCCAACGGCTCGGCCACCAAGCCCAAGACAGATACAGGCACCAAGTCGACCGATTCCAACGGATCCAAGAAGGGCGACGAATCCAAGAAGGCCGACGGGAACGCCAAGGCCGAAGCGAAGAGCGCCAAGTCCTCCTCCACCAAGTCCGACTCCGATTGACCCCCTTCCCAAGCGGCCCTGCCGTCCTTACGTTGAGGACGTGCTGTGGCTGCAACCCCCTCCCCTGTTGCGCTGGCTGGCCGCCGGGTTGCTGATAGCCGCCGCAGCCTGGTCCGAATTCGCCCCCGAGTCCGGCGTCGAGATCACCGTCGTCCGCCGCGATGTGGCGGCCGGTGCAACCCTCGGCCCCGAGATGGTCGAGACATTGCGGATGCCCGATCCCGGATTCGAGACCGCGGCGCCTCACGGTGTGGCCATGATCGATCTGCGAGCCGGGGATCCCCTGTTGCCCACCATGGTATCGGAGGTCTCGATCCCTGCTGGTTGGGTGATCATCGACGCACACCTACCCGAACGAGCCCGACCCGGGCAGGCAGCGGTGGCGGTGGTCACGACGGCCGGAGATGGCGTGCAGCCCGTCGAGTTCCCGGCCATGGTGGTCGAGGCAGGCACGTCGGATGCCTTCGGAACCGAAACCGGAGCCATCGCCGTCCCTCCTGAGTGGGTAGCGCTGGCGGGTCAGGCCGTCGCCGAGGGTCGGCTCGTGGTGGGTGTTAGAACCACACACCGGTAACGTCTCCGTTCGTGCTGTCCGCCATCATCTGGGGTCTGGTCCAGGGACTGACCGAATTCCTGCCCATCTCCTCTTCGGGCCACTTGGTCGTGGTCCCCGCCTTCCTGGACAAGGCGGGAATGAACCTGGCCCAGCCTTCACTCGAGGTCTCGGCCGTTCTCCATCTAGGGACCCTGATCGCCGTCCTGGTCTACTTCCGGGCCGACCTGGCCCGGTTACTCCGTTTCCATCCCGATGACGAGGCCAAGAAGCTGTGGGTGCTGTTGATCGTAGGGACGATTCCCGCCGTGGTGGGCTGGCCTCTGGAGAGCACCCTGCAGAGCTTCCAGGACGATCCCCGTCGGGTGGGGCTCGCCCTGATCGGCACCGCGATCATCCTGTGGATCGGGAGCAGGTTCGCCAACGGAAAGCGCCAGATCACCGAGGCCAGGCCCCGGGAAGGATTCATGATCGGCCTGGCCCAGGCCCTGGCCCTCATCCCGGGGATCAGCCGCTCCGGCTCGACCATATCCGCCGGCTCGATTGTGGGCCTGACCCCCACCGAGGCGGCCCGTTACTCATTCCTGCTCGGTATCCCCGCCATCGCCGGAGGGGGACTCAAGTCGATGCTCGATGTCTCCGGCGGCACCGGGCTGCATGCCGAGATCTGGGTCGGGCTGGTGGTGGCGGCCGTGGCCGGGTATTTGGCGATCGCCGCCCTGTTGGCTCTTCTGCCCAGGGTTGGCCTGATTCCCTTCGCGATCTACGCCTTCCTGGCGGGCGTGGCGACAATCATCTTCCTCTGACGAACCGCGCCCAGCGAACCAACCCATCCCGGGGGGACGGCCTGGGGAGAACCTCGCCCCCGGAACCTCAACCCAAACGCGGGTCCACGGTGACCGGCCGTCAATTCGGGGTGATGTAGGTGCCGCTGGCGTGAGCTACGAGCCGATCCCGCTCCTCACCCACCCATAGCTTCACCGACCCGTGGAAGCGCCGTCGGCCCTGCGACAGCAGGGTACCCAGGCCATGGAGGTCTCCACCCTGGGCCGGCCGCAGGAAGGTCAGCTGCAGGTCGGCTGTGACCGCCATTGCCTCGAGCCCGATCAGAGTGAAGGTAACGAACCACAGGCTGGCGTCCGCCACCGTGAACTGGGTGACGCCCGAGATGTAGCCGCCGGGACGCAACTCCTCCTCCTGGTGCCTCCACACCGTTTCCACCTCACCCCTCACCGCCCGGACGCACTTGACCTGTGTTCGACTCAAGGCGGGGTAGGTGGCGGCGACGAACTCATTGATCTCCGGTGCCGACACCGCCGATGGCTTGCCGGGCCCTTCGGGGGTCACTGGCTGTAGTTGGATGACATGCGCATCGTCTCGGCCAGGTGCACGTCGACCAGGGCGGGGAGCCCCGACGCCCCGGCACGTTTCAGAGCCGGCTCCAGGTCGGCTGGATCCTCCACCACCTCCCCGTGGCCACCCAGACCCGACACCATGGCGTGATAGGGGCGGCGGCCCAGGTCGGTTGCCACGAGGCGATCGGGAAAGCTGAAGCGGTGGAACGTCTTGATGTTGTTCCACACTCCGTCGTTGCCCATCACTCCCACGATGGGCAGACCCAGCCTCACCATGGTGTCGTACTCGAACCCGTTGAATCCAAAACCGCCGTCCCCATAGACGATCCCCACCGTCTTCTGGGGGAATACGACCTTGGCGGCGATGGCAAAGGGAGCACCCGTCCCCAACGTGCCGAATGGCCCCGGATCGAGCACGTGGCCCGGGTGGGAGACCTGCAGCCAGCGGGCGGTGGTGGACACGATGTCGCCACCGTCCACTGCCACGATCGAATCGGGACCGAAGAACTCCGCCACGTCGCGGGCGAAGCGGTGGGGCACGACCGGGATCGAATCGTCCTCGGCCAGCGCCGCGAACTCGGCTTGCTTGGCCCGGTCGGCCTCCATCACCCCTTCCGCCCAACTGCTCATCTCGCCGTTACCGAGAGCACCCGCCCGCCCGGCCAGCTGACGGGCCACCTGGGCCGGGTCCGCCACCACTCCCAGATGGGCGGGACGGTTCCATCCGATCTTGGTTCCGTCGGCGTCGACCTGGATCACGAACGCATCGGGCCCGATCTTCTGCCCGTACCCGGTCCGAAAGTCCCAGTCCACCCCCAAAGCCAGCACGACATCGGCCTCGGCCATGGCCTGAGAGCGGGAGTGGTTGCCCAAAAGCCGGTGCCCGTGCGGTAACGAGCCCCGGGCGCGGCTGTTGAGGTAGGTGGGGGCCCCCAGTGACTCGGCCAGCCGCGGATAGGGGTTGTCCTCTCCGGGGCGGGACCCCGCTCCGGCGAAGATCATGGGCCGCTCGGCCGCCGCCAGCCGATCGACGATGGCGTCCAGGGTGGCCTGCTCGGCTCCCCGGTGCGAGGTGGGCCGGTAATCGACCGGGAAGTCCACGGCATCCTCGGCCACCATGTCGAACTGCAGGTCCATGGGCACATCGAGGAACACCGGGCCGCCCCGGCCGGCGAAGGCATGGCGGGCGGCGGTGGCCACGTAGTCGGCCAGACGGTCCAGCTGCCAGGCCGTTGCCGCCCAGGCGGTGATCGAGCGGAACAGGCGGGGATGGTCCATCTCCTGAAGCCCGCCCATCAGCTCCTGGCGGACCAGATGGCGACCACCCAGCAACAACATCGGGGTGTTGGCGTAATAGGCGTTGGCCACCCCGGTGACGGCGTCGGTCACACCCGGGCCGGCCGTAACCACCGCCACCCCCAGGCGTCCGGTCAGCCGCGAGTAGGCCTCGGCCGCATGGGCCGCCGCCTGCTCGTGGCGCATGTCGACGATGCGGATTCCCTCCTGCACGCATCCGTCCAGGATGGGGACGATGTGACCGCCGGTTAGGGCGAAAATGGTGTCTACGCCCTCCGCCTTGAGGGCCCGGGCGATGATGGTTCCACCGTGGATCTTGGCCATGATGGAACGGTAGCGGTGTGAGTTGATCAGGCCACGAGCGGGGCCGCTCTTGCCTCCGCCCCCGCCCGGCGTCGAAGATCTGGCATCATCGCCCGGTGACCGAACGCACGACCGTCTACACCGATGGCGCCTGCTCGGGCAATCCCGGCCCTGGCGGCTGGGCGTGGATAGTCCCCAATGGACCCTTCTCCAGCGGTGCCGAGCCCGAGACGACCAACCAGCGCATGGAGCTGTCGGCGGCCCTGGACGCGGTCACCAGCTTGCCCGGGGCCCTGGAGGTGATCTCGGACTCCGCTTATGTGGTCAACTGCTTCCGGGATCGCTGGTGGGAGGGATGGCAACGCCGGGGGTGGGTGAATGCCAACCGCAAGCCGGTGGCCAATCGAGACCTGTGGGAACCGCTGGTCGAGGTGGTGAACCAGCGTGACATCGTGTTCCGCTGGGTGAAGGGGCACTCGGGTGATCGCTGGAACGACCTGGCCGACCGGCTGGCGGTAGAAGCGGCCGAAGCCCAACAGGGACGGCACGGGGACGAGACCCCCACCGACGTCGGCCCGCGCCGACGTGGCCGGGCGGGAGAGAGCCCGGGCCGCCGATGGGCCGGCCGGCCACCTCATGGCGGTGACCGGTCACCGCCCCACCGAGCTGGGCGGATACGACGACAACGAGATCAGCCGGGGGGTGCGTGACCATCTGATCGACATCTTCACCGCCAAGCAGCGCATGCATCCCGACCTCAAGATCCTGACCGGGCTGGGGCTGGGTGCCGAGACACTGGCCGCCGAGGCGGCCAGGGATGCGCAGGTCCCGTTCGTGGCCGTTCTCGCCTTCCCCCGCCTCGACGAGCGCTGGCCGCCGCAGTCCCAACGCCGGTTCCGCCGGTTGCTCGATGAAGCCGACGAGACCGTCACCCTCCAGAACGTCCAGCCCGACTCCACCGCCAAGGCCTCCGCCGCCTTCAAACGCCGCGACGCCTGGCTGGCCCGCCATGCCCACGAGGCGGTGGTGGTATGGGACGGCGACGACTCCCTGATCGGCCGCCAGGTTCGCTCTCTCCAGGACGAGCTGGGAGAAGAAGAGGTGTGGGTGTTCTCTCCCGCCGAGGTGGGCTGAAATCCCCCGTTCTGGCGCAATTAGGTCGCGCCATGGCGCGACCTAATTGCGCGAAAAGCCCCTCAGCCGCCGGTCAGGCGGGCCAGCAACCCGCCCAGGAGCCGGGAGGGGCGGCCGCTGCGGTCCTCGGCGGCGTCCGCCAGCGGGGCCAGGGCGCGACCCAGGTTTATCCCCACCCAGCGCAGGGGCTCGGGCTCCCAGCGCCGCCAATGGTGGCCCACGAAGGGGAGCCGGGCGCGTTGTGTGTCCCGGCCGGTGACCAGGTCGGCCAGGGTACGCCCGGCCAGATTGGCGCTGGTCACCCCCTGGCCCACGTAGCCCCCGGCATGGCCCAGGCCGGTGACGGGGTTGAAGTCGACCGAAACCCGCCAGTCGCGGGGAATGGCCACCGCCCCGCCCCAGCGGTGGGTGACCCGGGCATCGCCGAGCTGGGGAAACATCTCCCACAGCACCTGTCGGATGAGATCGTGAGTGCGCGGGTCGCGGTCCCACTCCGGTCGTACCGTCGACCCGAAGTGGTAGGGCGCTCCCCGGCCTCCGAAGGCGAAGCGGCCGTCGGCGGTGCGCTGGCCGTAGACGATGAGATGGCGCTCGTCGGAGAAGGTCTCGCCGTGGTGCAATCCGACCTCCTCCCACCACTGCGGGGGCATCGGCTCGGTGGCCAGCATCAGCGAGTAGACCGGGGCCACGAGCCTCTCCTGACCGGGCAGGGCCGGGGTGAAGGCCTCGGTGCAGCGCAGCACCTTGGGCGCCCGCACCACTCCGTGCTCTGTCACCGCCATTCCGGTTCCGAAGGTACGCACCGGGCTGTGCTCGTATATGGTCCCGCCCCGCTTCTCCACCGCATGAGCCAGGCCCGACACGAGCCGCCAGGGCTGGATCGAGGCGCACCAGGGGGTGAACATGGCCGCCTCCACACCCGCCACCTCGGCCCGCCGCCGAGCGGCTTCGGCATCAAGCCACTCCAGGTC
The DNA here is from genome assembly GCA_963744905.1 of uncultured Acidimicrobiia bacterium. Classification (GTDB taxonomy): domain Bacteria; phylum Actinomycetota; class Acidimicrobiia; order Spongiisociales; family ZC4RG35; genus DATFFO01. The sequence continues at coordinate 272,423 of CAVUUV010000003.1, forward strand.
ACTATCGCCGAATCCCCATCTCGCCAGCCCCTCTGCGTAGGCTCGCAGACGGGGCACCTGGGCAGGCGATGTGGCGAAGAGCAGCATGCCCCCCTTGCGATAGCTGCAGTCGATCCCCTCGTCTGCCGCCACCCGCCCGATCTCGTCGATCGAGTCGAACATGGCGTGCTGGTAGGCCACTACCGACTCGGGCCCGGTGTCGGCGGCCATGGTCTGTTTGGAGCCGGGGAACTTGGCCGACACCCAGCCCCCATTCCGGCCCGATGCCCCGAACCCGCAGAACTCGGCTTCCAGCACCACCACCTTCGACTCTGGTCTCAGACCGAGCAGGTAGTAGGCGGTCCACAGACCCGTGTAGCCACCACCGACGATGACCACGTCGGCATCCAGCCCTCCCTGCAGCCGGGGGCGGTCGACCGGGGCCGGGCCCTGGTCGTGCCACAGGCTGAGGGGGGTGCCGTCAGGTCGGGTCGGGACCCGGCTCACCCGGCCAGGACTTCATCGAGACTGTCGCCGAACGCCTCCACCGCCCGATCGGCGTCGTCGGGGGTGTGAGCAGCACAGACGAACCACGGCTCGCGGGCATCGGGGCAGGGCATGACGCCCTTGGAGATCATCTTCATCGCCACCGCGTCATACGTGTTTGCGTCGTGGTGGACGACGTCGCGGAACTCACGGGGAGCCTCGTCGGCCAGGAAGACCGAGAACATGGATGGATGACCCACCACGTGACCGGGCACTCCCCGGTCGGCCAGGACCTTTGCCAGCCCTTCCATCATCCGGGTTCCGGCGGCCTCGATCCGCTCGTAGGCGCTGCCATCTGAGAGACGATCGATGGTGGCTACGGCGGCGGCGGCTGCCACGCCGTTGCCCGAATAGGTGCCGGCCTGGGCGATACCTCCCTGGCGCCAACCCTCGATCACCTTGTCACCCAAGGCGATGGCGGCCACCGGGAACCCGTTGCCCATGGCCTTGGCGTAGGTGCCGATGTCGGGAGTGACCTCGAAGTGGGCCACAGCGCCGCCCAGATCCATGCGGAAGCCGGTCTTGACCTCGTCGAAGATGAGCATGGCCCCGTACTCATCGCAGATGCGTCGCAGACCCTCGAGATAGCCGTCGACGGGCATGATCCCGAACGCATTGCCCAGCATCGGCTCCACGATCACGGCGGCGATGGATCCTCCCTCGTTGCGGAAGGTGCGCTCCACCAGGTCGAGGTCGTTGTAGGGCAGGGTCCGGATGTAGCCGCGGATGGCGTCCGGTATCCCCGACGACGTCTGCCAGGGATTGGGACGAAAGCGCGAGCCCAGCGCCCCGGCCGGCCCTCCGGCGGTGGAAAAGAGCAGATAGTCGTGCACGCCGTGATACTGGCCCTCGAACTTGATGACCACGTCCCGCCCGGTCATCCCCCGGGCCAGGCGAAGGGCGTGCATGGTGGCCTCGGTGCCGGTGTTGGTGAACCGCATTCCTGCCGGCCACGACAGGGCCCCCATCACCTTTTCGGCCGCCTCCACCTCGCGTTCGCGAGGTCATGGCGAAGCTGGTCGCCTCCCGGGCCGCCTCGGCCACAGCTCCCGACACCGCCTCGTCCCCGTGGCCGAGGATGATGGGGCCGAACCCGCATTGCAGGTCGAGATAACGCTTGTGGTCCACGTCCACCAGGTATCCACCCTCGCCGCGCTCGATGATCAGGGTGTCGTCGTCTCCCCAGTACCGAAACTGGCTCGAGACACCATTCACCAGGACCTTTGAGGCCCGCTGGAACCATTCCCTGGAAGCATTTCCTTGGAGGCCCATGCTCTCACTCCTCTCGGAACCACCAGTCTTTCCGCACCAGGTCCAGGTTCCAGTGGACATGGCGCGGCCTCGTGAAGCTGTCGAACGCCTCGGGACCGAGCTCGCGGGCGTCGCCGCTGGCCCGCATCCCCCCGAAGGGAGCGGCCAGGTTGTCGACCACGGGATCGTTGACCCAGACCGTACCCACCCGGAGCTCCCGATAGGCACGCTCGACCAGCCTCGAACTCTGCGTGTAGACACCGGCACCCAGCCCGTAGGGCGTATCGGAGGCCAGGGCAAGAGCTTCGTCCTCGTCTTCGAAGGGCATGACCGGCATCACCGGCCCGAAGGTCTCCTGCCGCATCACCCTCATGGTGTGATCGACGTCGGCCAGCACGGCCGGGGACAGGAAGAACCCGGGCCGATCGAGCGGCTCGCCCCCCACCAGCAGCCGGGCCCCGGCCGACACCGCCTCCGCCACCTGGTCGAGGACGTCCCGGCGTCCCCGCTCACTACGCATCGGACCGACCTGGGTGGCGGAATCGAACGGGTCGCCCACCCGCAGCTTCTCGGTCAGACGAACCGCCGTGTCCAGGAAGGAGTCGTAGATCGAGCGATGCACATAGACCCGCTCGGTGGAGGTGCACACCTGGCCGGCATTGAGGAAGGCCGCCCACACCACCGCTTGGGCGGCCAGGTCCGGGTCGGCGTCGGGAAAGACGATGGCGGGATCCTTGCCGCCCAGCTCGAGGTGGGTGGCGGTGCCGCTCCGGGCACAGGCGGAGGCGATGGCCCTTCCTACCTCGGTGGAGCCGGTGAAGGCAACCAGGTCCACCTCGGGATGAGAGACGAGGCGCTCGCCGACCTCGGCGCCTCCCCTGAGAGTGTTGACCACCCCGGGGGGTAGTTGGGCCTGGAAGATCTCGGCCAGGATCTGCAATGACAGCGGGGTGTCGGGGGCGGGCTTGATGACGATGGTGTTGCCCGCCGCCAGGGCCGGAGCGACCTTGAAGGCCAGGAGGAGCAGCGGGTAGTTCCACGGGACCAAAGCCGCCACCACCCCCAACGGCACCCGCACCACCAGGGACAGCTGGCCGGGATCGTTGGAGGGGGCGATGCGCCCGCCCTCGAGACGGGCCAGCTCGGCATACTGGCGGAAGAGGGAGGCGGCCATATCGACGTAGAGGCCGTTGCGGCTCGAGGCCCGTCCGGTCTCGTGGGTGAGGGCGATGGCCAGATCCTGGCGGCTCTCCTCCAGGCTCCCGGCGATGGCGCGGAGCGCTCCCGAACGCTGGTCCTGAGTGGCATCCCTCCAGGCAGGGAAGGCACTCCTGGCTGCGGCCACGGCCTGGTCGACCTGCGTGTCAGAGGCATCGGGCCAGGAGACGAGGACCTCTCCGGTGGAAGGCTCGAACACGTCCACGAAGGGCCCCTCACCGTCCGTGAACGAACCGTCGATCAGTAGAAACCGGTCTGGCAAGCTCTCACCTGGGCGCATGGTAGCCGTCCGGAGATGGGGCGGTCACCCCTTGACAGATGACCGAACAACCGTTCATAATACTAAACGTGCGTTCAGGCTCCCTCTCACCCGGGATTGGCCCCGGGTCCCTCGAGGTCGACACCCCCACCAACTCCCGACCGGTGGCCGACGGCGACAAGACGGCCCGGGCCCGTATCCGCGACGCCGCCCTGGAGCTGTTCGGGAGACAGGGCTTCGACAAGGCAACCATCCGCGCCATTGCCCGACGGGCCGGCGTCTCCCCCGCTTTGGTGGTCCACCACTACGGCTCCAAGGATCGGTTGCGCCAGGCCGTGGACGATCACGTCGCCGCCGTCATCCGCCAGGGGAAGCTCTCGGCCATGACCGGGGGCTTTCTGTCCGCAGACGCCTACGCAGAGATCGTCGAGACGTACGGCTCCTACCTCGCCTACATGAGCCGGGCCCTGACCGACAACAGCGCCGCCGGCGACCGTTTCTACGACCGGCTCTACGCCGACGCCCTCGAGTATCTGCAGGTCGGGGAGGAGAACGGCGTGATCCGCGCAGGAGGTGATCCCCGGGCGCGGGCCGCCTTCCTTCTCAACTCGGGCCTGGCCTCGCTGGTCCTGGGCCGGCACACGATGCGGGTGCTGGACAGCGCCGACCTGGCTGCGGCGGCGACGCGGGTGGCCCTCCCCACCCTCGACATCTACACCGACGGCCTGTTCACCGACGATCGTTTTCTAAAGATGTTCCGCGATGAGTTGGAGGGCGAAACATGACGGCTGCAGTGGAGACCCGGGATCTGGTCAAGGAATTCGGGGATGTGCGAGCCCTGGCTGGTATCGACCTGACCATCGAGGAGGGAGAGATCTTCGGCGTGATCGGTCCCAACGGGGCAGGCAAAACGACCACGATGCGCATCCTGGTCGACATCCTCCGCCCCACCTCCGGCCAGGTCAGGGTGCTGGGCGTCGACCCGAGGGTTGGTGGAGGCAAGCTCAGGAAGCGCATCGGCTACCTCCCCGGGGAGTTGTCCTTGCCCGCCAGAACCGACGTAGCCAGCCTGCTCGCCTTCTACGGCCGCCTCTCGGGCGGGGTCGACGAGGGCCGGATCAGAGATCTCGCCCAGCGCTTCGATCTCGACCTGAGCCGCCAGGTGAGAACCTTGTCGAAGGGCAACAAGCAGAAGGTCGGTGTCATCCAGGCTTTCATGCACCGCCCGCAACTGTTGATCCTCGACGAGCCGACCAGCGGCCTCGACCCCCTGCTCCAGCAAGAGTTCATCGAGCTGGTCCGGGAGGTTCGCCAGGAGGGAGCGACCGTCTTCCTGTCCTCTCACGTCCTGAGCGAGATCGAGCACGTTTCAGACCGGGTGGCCATCCTCCGGGAGGGGGAGATCATCACCGTGTCGACCGTCGACAGCCTGCGTCAACTCACCTCCCACAGGTTGCGCCTGCAGCTGGCCAATCAGGCCTCGGCGACCGACTTCGCCGGCATGCCGGGAGTTCTCAGGGCCCATGACGAGAACGGATGGGTCGCTCTCGACGTGGACGGATCGCTCAACGACGTGCTCCGCCGGGCGGTCGAGTTCGGAGTCGTCGATCTCGTGGCCGAGAAGCCGGATCTCGAACAGGCGGTCCTGGACATGTACCGCAATCGCACCACACCGATGCGCCACGAGGAGGTGGCTCCATGACCGTCCTGTCCCGGATGTTCAGCGACCAGCGCCGACGCTGGCTGGGCTTCACCATCGGAATCTCGGCGGTGATCCTCATCTACCTGCCCCTGTTCGAATCGGCCTCCCAAAGCGGATTACTGGGGGCCAAGCTCGACGCCCTCCCCGACAGCCTGGTGGAGGCACTCAACTTCACCGACGTCAGCAGCGCCGCCGGCTACGCCCAGGCCACCATCTACGGCCTGATCGGAATGCTGATCCTGGTGGCGTTCGCCGTCGGCTCCGGAGCCTGGGCCATCGCCGGGGACGAGGAGTCCGGTGCCCTGGAGTTGACCATGGCCCACGGCGTGGATCGGACCAACCTGCTGCTCCAGCGAGCGCTGGCTCTGCTGACGATGACGGCTGTGACGACAGTGATCGCCGGCGCACTGGTGGCGGTGGTGAGCGTGGCCTCCAACCTCGACCTCTCGGCCAACGGTATCACCGCCGCCACCCTGGCCCTGGGCGCCCTGGGGCTCTTCTTCGGCTCCATCGCCCTCCTGGTCGGAGCGGTCAGCGGACGGCGGGCCCTGGCCCTGTCGATCACCGGCGTCGTGGCGGTGTTTGCCTACCTGTGCAACTCGATCCTGGCCAGGACTTCGGCGGGCGGGTTCTTCGAAGCCATCTCCCCCTTCCACTGGGCCTACGGCAACGACCCCCTCGTAAACGGGGTCAGCCTGCCGGGAGTCGGGCTGCTTCTGGGCTTCTCGGTCGCATTCGTGCTGGTGGCGCTGAGCCTCTTCGATCGGCGCGACGTAGGCGTCTGAGCGAACCGCCCTCACCGGGGGGCTGCATCGCCTGCTGCCGTTACCATCCGGGTATGCCTCGCATCGTGTGCGTCGGTGGGGGCCCGGCCGGCCTCTTCACCGCCATCCTGGCCAAGCAGTCCTTGGGCGACGCCGAGGTGGTGGTCCACGAACGCAACACGTACGACACGACATGGGGATTCGGCGTCGTCTTCTCCGACGAGACACTGAGCAACATCTCCGCCGCCGATCCGGTCGCCTTCGAACGGATCCAGGCCGAGTTCCGCTACTGGTCCGACCTCGAGATCCGGTGTGGTGACTCTGTTACCCGCACCACCGGTCACGGGTTCGCCGCCTTCCCCCGCCTCCGCCTGCTCCAGATCCTGGCCGACCGGGCTCGAGAGGTGGGTGTAGAAGTCCGATTCGAATCACGGGTGGAAGACGTCACGAAGCTGGAGGCCGATCTCGTGGTGGTGGCCGAGGGAGTCAACTCGACAACCCGTGAGGCCATGGCGGATCGGTTCCAGCCCTCAGTGGTCCCGGGATCCGCCAAGTACGCCTGGTTCGGCACCGACTATGACTTCGGCATCTTCACGTTCCTCTTCGAGGAGACACCACACGGCGTCGTCCAGGCCCACTGCTACCCCTACAGCGACGACCGCTCCACCTTCATCATCGAGATGGCCGAAGACACCTGGCGCAACGCCGGTCTGGAGCCGGTCAGGGAATTCGCCCCCGGTGAGACCGACCCCGGGGCCAGGGCCTTCGCCGAGAAGGTGTTCGGCGAGCACCTCGAGGGACACGAACTCATCGGCAACAACAGCCGCTGGATCAGCTTCCCGGAGGTGACCGCGGACAGGTGGTGGTGGGACCGATACGTACTCCTGGGCGACTCCGTCCACACCGCCCACTTCTCGATCGGGTCCGGAACCAAGCTGGCCATGGAGGACGCCATCGAGCTGGTGGAGGCCCTCCGCACCCACGAGCGCCTGGCCGAGGCTCTCGAAGCCTACGAGGAGGAGCGCAAGCCACAGGTCGAGTCGACCCAGCGCGCCGCCCGCACCTCCCAGGCCTGGTTCGAGTCGGTGGACCGCTACTGGGACCTGCCCCGCCCCCAGTTCGACTTCCAGCTCCTCACCCGCAGCCAGCGCATCACCCTCGACAACCTGAGGATGCGGGATCCGGCCGCCACCGAAGAGATCGTCCGATGGTGGCGAGGCACCCAGGAGCTGTCGGGGCCCCGGGTGGACACACCTCCCATGTTCCATCCCTATCGCCTGCGGGACGCCACCTTCCCCAACCGGGTGGGAGTCTCGCCCATGGCCCAGTACTCGGCGATTGACGGCGTGCCCGTGCCGTGGCATCTGGTCCATCTGGGAAGCCGGGCGGTGGGCGGCGCCGGCCTGGTCATGGTGGAGATGACCTGTGTCTCTCCCCAGGGGCGCATCACCCCGGGATGCACCGGCCTGTGGAACGATGCTCAAGCCGAGGCGTTCGAGCCGATCGTCGATTTCGTCCACCACAACAGCGGCGCCGTGTTCGGGATGCAGCTGGGTCACTCCGGGCGTAAGGGGGGGATGAAGATCCCCTGGGAGGCGGACGATGACGAGTTGGTGCCGGTCGATGAGCCCTGGGAACGTCTTGCCCCCTCCGCCATTCCCTACCTGGCAGATGGGCCGGTGCCGACCGAGATGACCCGGCGACACATGGACCTGGTTCGGGACCAGCACGTGTCGGCGGCGAAACGGGCCCGGGATCTCGGTTTCGACCTGCTCGAACTGCACATGGCCCACGGGTATCTCCTCTCCACCTTCATCAGCCCCCTCACCAACCGGCGCGACGACGCCTATGGAGGGACGCTCGAGGACCGGATGCGCTATCCCCTCGAGATCGTCGATGCCGTGCGCCGGGTGTGGCCCGACCGCCTTCCTCTCTCGGTGCGCATCTCGGCCACCGACTGGGTCGAGGGCGGCACCAGCGGGGACGACGCCGTCGCTATGGCGGAGATGTTCGACGCCCACGGCGTTGACATCATGGACGTGTCGACCGGCCAGGTGGTGCCCGAGCAGCAACCCCGATACGGGCGACTGTGGCAGACGCCGTATTCGGATCGGATTCGCCTCGAGACCCCGATGCCGACGATGACGGTGGGCTCGGTCTCCTCGGCCGACGACGTCAACACGGTGCTGGTGGCGGGTCGGGCCGACATATGCCTCCTGGCCCGCCCCCACCTGATCGACCCCTACTGGACCCTCAATTCGGCCATCGACCAGGACTACGGGGGCCATCCATGGCCGGTCCAGTATCTGCGCGGCGTCACCGCCCGCCGCCGCGAGCAAGACCCCAACCAGCGTCTCGCTCAACGCCCTCCCGGTTTCTCCGGGCGCTGAGAGGACCCCACCCGTTTCTTTGGACCGTGACTATCGCTATGCGTTCCTCAGCGTCGAAAGAAGGCTGGGACCGTTCCCCCACGTCCAAAGAACGACCGTCCCGCCTGGGCTCAGACCCGGCAGACGATGAACATCCGGCGAAACGGGAACAGAGTCGTGCCGTCGGTCTCGGGTGGATATGCCTCCCGAACCGCATCGGCGTACTCGGAGAGGAAGTCGGCTGCGTCGGCGCCCTCGAGCAGGTCGAGAAGGGGCCGGAGGGCACTTCCCGCCACCCACTGCACTACCGGGTCCTCTCCGGTCAGGGCATGGAGGTACTCCGTCGTCCAGATGTCGACGGTGCGACCGGCCCGGGCCAGAACCCGGTAGTAGTCGGAGGGCGTTCCGACCGGATTCGGGCGCAACACGTCGCCGAGGCGCCCGGACCACCGCCGCGAGGCCGCCAGTTCCCGCATCAGCACATGGCTGGGCCGGTCGAAGTTGGCGGGCATCTGGACCGCCAGCACTCCCCCGGGTGCCAGCCAGGACACCAGTCGCTCGAACACGCCCCGGTGGTCCTCGACCCAGTGCAGCGTGGCATTGGAGAACACCACGTCGACGGGAGACGGCGGCTGCCACCGGCGGAGGTCCGCCACCACGAATCGGACTCCCGGCAGGGAGGCACGAGCCCGCTCGATCATCTCCGCCGACGAGTCGATCCCGATCAACCCGGCACCGGGCCAGCGCTCGGCCAGGAGGGCGGTCGAGTTGCCCGGTCCGCAACCGACGTCCACCACCCCTGCGGGATGGTCGTAGACCACGGCCGCCAGTAGGTCGCGCACCGGCCGGGTGCGATGATCGGCGAATCGGAGATACTGGGTCGGATCCCAGGACGGCACCCGATCAGCGTATCCTCGGGACATGACGCGTGACATGAAGTTGTACATCGACGGGGAGTTCACCGAGGGCACGGGTGACGAGGCTTACGAGGTGACCTCCCCGGTCACCGGCGAGCACATCGCCAACATCCCCGTCGCTTCTTCAGGCGACATCGACCGGGCCGTGGTCGCCGCCCGTCGGGCGAGCGATGAGATGCGTCACTGGACCGCCTTCGAAAGGGCAGAACTGTGCCTGCGCATCTACGAGATGTGGCAGGACAGGATCGAGGACGTCGCCCGCACCCTTACCCTCGAACAGGGCAAGCCCTACAAGGCCGAGGCCATCGACGACATCGCCGAATCCGGCGACTACTTCCAGATTGCCGCCGAGGACGTCAAGCGCCTCTCCGGGGAGTTGATCCCCACCACGGAGCGCACTCGACGGATGTTCACCGTGCGCCGACCGGTGGGGGTGTGGGCGGCCATCACCCCCTGGAACTTTCCGGTGATGATTCCCATGGAGTATGTCGGCCCCGGCCTCGCCACCGGCAACGCCGTCATCGTCAAGCCGCCCGAGTTCACCGCCATGGCCCTGCTCGAAATCGCCGAGATCTTCGACGCGGCCGGGGTTCCCCCCGGCGCCATCCAGGTCATCCCCGGCGACGGGCGCATCGGCCAGGCCCTGGTCACTCATGACGGTATCGACGCCATCGGCTTCACCGGGTCGTCGGAGACCGGCAAGAAGATCGTGTCCCAGATGGGTCTCAAGCGCTCGATCATGGAGATGTCCGGCAACGGACCACTGGTCGTCACCGGCGATGCCGACATCGCCGCTGCCGCCGAGGCTGCGGTCTACGGCGCCTACTACAACGCCGGGCAGGTCTGTTGTGCCACGGAGCGGGTCATCGTCCTCGACGAGGCACACGACGATTTCGTGGCGGCGACGCTGAAGGCGGCCGAGGCGGTCCGCCTCGGTGATCCCTTCGCCGACGACACCAACATGGGCCCACTCAACAACCGGCCCACCGCCGAGAAGATGGACCGACACCTCGAGGACGCCGCGTCCCGGGGCGCCGAGATCCTGGTCGGCGGCGGCCGGGCGGGCGGGTTCCCCACCGACCTCTATTATCAATTCACCGTCATCGATAGGGTTCCCGAGGATTCCATGGTGTCGAAGGAGGAGTCGTTCGGACCGGTGGTGCCCATACTCGTCGCCCATGACGACGCCGAGGCGATCGAGATGGCCAACCGCACCCACCTGGGCCTGCAGGCCGCGGTGTTCACCAACGACCTGTCCAAGGCCTGGTGGTACGCCGACCGCATCCGTTCCGGCACCGTGGTGGTCAATGACTCCACCGACTTCTGGGAGACCTTCCAGCCCTTCGGAGGGGCGGCCGGCACCGACACCGGCTGGGGCCGTCAGCGCATCGAGGAGTTCACCGACCTGCAGACGATCAGCTTCAACCTGCGGAAGATGTGAGGGCGATCCCTGCGGGGATCATTCCGACGAAGAAGAGGCGATCATCCCCACGAAGCCGCCACCAAACACGCCCAGCAGAACCCCGGGCAGGAGGGCGGTGGCGAGGGAGTCGAAGATGTCGTTGTTGGTGATGAGCCAGACGGTCAGCATGATCGCGACGATCGACACCGGAACACCGATGGCGGCGCCGCGGGCGATGCCCCGACCGAGGCGCGAGTCCTGGTCTTGAGTTGGCTGTTCGGTCTGGTGCGCTTCGGCTTCCACCTAAATGGCCTCCGTACTGGTTGCGTCCCATGATGGCACGTTGGTTCCCCCATCCCGTTATGCCGGTTAGCGTCATGCAGGCATGCATATCCCCTACGACGAACGCTCCTCTCAGATTCCACTGGCCTCGGCGGAGTACATCAGCTTCGCGTCCCGGTCTTCATTCCTGGGAGTACCGGCCCGCCGCCTCGACGACCTGGGCGACGGGGAGGTGGTGATCCTCGGGGCGCCGTTCGACCTCGGTACGTCCTACCGTTCCGGGGCTCGGTTCGGCCCCGCCGCCATCCGGTCCGCCGACTACGGCGCCATGGATGGGTACCGACCCCACCTGCCCACCGGCATCGACCCGCTCGGTGATCTGGGGGTGGTCGACATCGGAGACGTGTACGTGGTCCCCGGTGACGCCGAAACGTCGATCCATCGCATCGCCGACACGGTGGAGGCAATCGCCCGGGCGGGAAAGGTCCCCATCGTCCTCGGCGGCGACCACACCATCGCCTGGCCCGATGCCTGGGGGGTGGCCCGGGTTCACGGCTTCGGCAAGGTCGCCCTGATCCATTTCGACGCCCACGCCGACACCGGATACATGCAGAACGGATCCCTGATCGGCCATGGCACCCCGATGCGGCGCCTGATCGAGTCCGGTGCCGTGCCCGGGCACCGGTTCGTCCAGATCGGCCTCCGCGGCTACTGGCCCGAGCCGCATGTGGTGGAGTGGATGCGGACCCAGAAGATGCGTAGCTACCGCATGGACCAGATCCAGGAGATGGGCCTCGATGCCGTCACCGACCAGGCAGTCGAGGCAGCGTCGAGCGGCTCGGTGGCAGGCGTGTTCATCTCGATCGACATCGACGTGGTGGATCCGGGCTTCGCTCCCGCCACCGGCACCCCGGAACCAGGCGGGCTCACTTCCCGCCAGGTCCTCGACACCGTCCGTCGCCTGGCCCGTGAGCTTCCGGTCCTGGGAGCCGACATCGTCGAGGTCTCACCACCCTACGACGACCGCAGCCAGACCACCGCCTACCTGGCCAACCGCGTCGTCCTCGAGCTCCTGAACGGCATGGCGGAGCGCCGCCGGACCTAACCCCTGGCTTTTCGCGCAATTAGTGCGCGCTATGGCGCGCGATAAACGCGCCAAAAGGGAGGAGTTCCGTCAAGGGGGTTCCATCACCCGATTCTGCACGGCACATTTGAGCCATGAAGTCAGCACAGATCAGGGCCCGACATGTGGAACGCTTGGTCAACTCGATCGCCCGTGTCCAGCACGGCGTCGTGAGCCGACGTCAGCTTCTGGCGATCGGGATCGACTCACGGAGGCTCCGAGCCCTGGAACAACGGGGGACTATCGAGTCCGTGGCCGACGGCGTCCTGCGCCTCGCCGGGACCCCCGAGACCACATATCAGACCGTGATGGCTGCCGTGCTCGATGCTCCCCCAGGCGCCATCGCCTCTCATCAGACGGCCGCCTTCCTCTGGAACCTTCCCGGTTTCGACTATCGGCGTGAAACACATGTGACCATCGCGCGCCAAGGAGCCCCCCAGCGTCGAAAACTAGCCGTGATTCACTTCCAGAAAGACCTGCCGATGTCCGAAGTGGTTCTTCGCCATGGCATTCCGACCACAACTCCGACGATGACCGTCTTCCATCTCTGTGGTGTGCTGCATCCAGCCAGAGCGGAGAGGGCCTTTGATCACGCCGTGGTCAGACGGCTCACCAGTGGCGACCGATTGGCCGAGCTGATAGCCCTCATCGGTGCTCGAGGACGCAACGGGACCAGACTCGCCCGCCAGCTCGCCCACCGGCACGAGGGCCAACCTCCACCTGAGAGCGGCCTCGAGAACCGGGTCTGTTGGCTGGGAACGCAAACCGGAATCGATCTCGAACGCCAGGTCAGGGTCGGAAGGGGTCACCTGGTCGGACGCGCCGACTTCAGAGTGGCGGGAACCAAGGGTCTAATCGAGGCGCAGTCGATTCTCTACCACACCTCACCGATGGACTCGGCCGCCGATCAGGCCAGAATCTCCCGATTCCTGGCGGCCGGCTTCTCGGTGCTGACCATCTGGGACTACCAGGCGTTCCATTACCCGGATGAGGTGACCAAGGCACTGAGAGGGTTCGTCCAGGACCTGAACGCGAACAAACCCCCCTTCCACCGGGACTGCCCCGACCCCACATGACGTTTTCGCGCAATTAGCTCGCGCTATACCGCGAGCTGATTGCGACAAAACGAGGAACCCGGCCCGGCCTGTCCGCCGTCGTAGCTGCAACCACACAGGAGGTGGTGCAGCAGATGAGACCAGTGAAGCTGATAGTTCCGGTGATGATGGTGGTGTTGGCGGTGGGGGTGGTGGCGTGTGGTGGCAGCGCATCCTCCACCGAGGTCACCGCCAAGGGGAGGATGCAGGCGACCGATGGGACCACAGATTCCGGTCGGCCGGCGACCACGGCGCCCCCAGCCTCTCCCGAAGAAGCGCCGGCGGGAGAGACCATTGCCCTGCCGGGAGCCCGTGATCGCAAGGTGATTCGCTCGGCCACGATCTCGATCGAGGCCAACGACACCCGGGCGGCACATGACGCCGTACAGCGTCTCGTCGATGAGGCGGGCGGGTTCATCCAGGCGGCAGACATCGCCGACCCCGGCCAGGGCCAGGACCAGCCCCGAATCACCATGACCATCCGTGTCCCGGCCGACTCCCTCACCCGGACGCTGGAAGCCATCGCCGGCCTGGGGAGCCGGGTGGTCTCCCAGAGCCAGCAGGGCCAGGATGTGACCGAGGAGTACGTTGATGTCGAGGCTCGCATCACGAACCTCACCGCCCTCGAGGTGGAACTGCGGGCTCTGCTGGCCGAGGTGCGCAAGCAGCCTCAGGCCGACCCCGCCAAGCTGCTCCAGGTCTTCGACCAGATCAGCCAGGTTCGGGGCCAGATCGAACAGCTCGAGGGTCGGCGTCAGGTCCTCGACGACCTCACCAGCCTGGCCACGGTAGACGTGAGCATCGCTCCCACCCCGGCCCTGACCCCGGTCGTGGCAGAGGAATGGCAGCCGCTGGCGGTGGCCAGGGAGGCCCTCCAGGACCTGGTCGGAGCACTACAGAGGGCAGGCGACCTCGCCATTCGCCTGGTCGTCTACGTACTGCCCATCGCCCTGGTGGTGCTGGCGGTCCCCGCCCTGGTGGTGTGGCGCCTGCGCCGCCGTTTCGCCCGGCCCACACCGGCCGGCGGACCGGCCGACGCCTGACCTGCCTCGATGGCGCCAGGTGGCCCCGGCCCGCTCAGGCCGGGGCCCCCTGGGCTCAGCCGCTCTTCGCCTGGTTGAAGTAATCGGTGAACTTGATCTCAGCGTCGCCCGTGTCCTGAATCGCCTCCAGCTTGTCGAAGGTGGCTCCATCGGGGTAGATCGCCGGATCATCCAGGACCTCGGAGTCGATGAACTCGGTGGCGGCGCCGTTGGGGCTGGCGCAGTAGGTCCAATTGGTCAACTGGGCACCGTTGTGCGCATCCATGATGAAGTTGATGAACGTCTGCGCCGTGCACGGGTGCTCGGCATTGGCGGTTAGCCATGTTGTCGGTCCACAACGTGGCGCCTTCCTTGGGGATGATGTATGCGAAGTTGTCGGGATTATCGGCTTCGGCAAAGGTGGTGAAGAAGTCACCCGAATAGCCATGAGCCACCGACACCTCGCCATTCACCAGGTTGTCCGGGTAGGTGTCCGAATCGAACACCGTCACGTTGTCCTTGGCGATCACATCTGCCGCCGCCTGCAAGGCGTCATCCGACGTCTCGTTGAGGCTGTACCCCAGATACTTGAGAGCCGCACCCATCGCCTCACGGGGATCGTTCAAGAGGGACACGCCACCGGGATATTCCTTTGTCGTGTCGGCATCGAGGAGTAATGCCCAGCTTGGATCGTAATCTTCACCGACCACCGACAGGTCTACACCTATGCCTGTCGTTCCCCACTGATAGGGCACCGAGTAGGCGCCGTCGGGATCGTAGGGCAGATTGGTGAACTTGGGATCCAGATTCGACAGATTGGGGATGGCGTCCTTCTGTAGAGCCAAGAGGAGGCCCTCGTCGATCATAATGCTGACCATGTAGTCCGACGGAACGATCAGGTCGTAGTTCACCCCGGCCTGGATCTGCGCCAGCATCGTCTCGTTCGAGTCGTAGAAATCCTGTACGACACTCACTCCATACTGGTCCTCGAAGGCGGTGACGAGATCCGGGTCGATGTAGTCGGACCAGTTGTAGAAGTTGAGGTCGCCGTCGGTTTGATCGACCGCACAGCCTCCCCCGGACGGGGTCGAAGCCGTCGTCGAGGCAGGCGCCTCAGTGGTAACACTGGCACCACCAGCCGTGGTCTCGGTGCCACCACCGGCTGTCGAAGCGGTCGACCCCCCTGCGGTGGTCTCCGAGGTGGTCGAACCGCCGCATGCGACGACAATCATTGCGAGGCCGGCCAGGAGCGCCAGCCACTTCAGTCTTCTATTCATGTGTTCCTCCTTGGTCATGGTCCGATCGCTGGTCCAGCGCTCCCGGAGCGCCGCTGAAAGGCTAGTGACACCCCAATGAGGAGGATGGAAGCAACCAGCATTGCGGTGGAGACGGCGTTGATCAGGGGAGTAACCCCGCGTTTTACGAGACCGAAGACGTAGACGGGCAGAGTCGTAGAGCCGGGGCCGGTGACGAAGCTGGTAACCACCACGTCATCGAGCGACAATGTCAACGCCAACAAAGCACCTCCGGCGACGCCGGGCATGATCAGGGGCAGGGTGATCTTTCGGAAGGTCTGCCAGCGCGAGGCGTACAGATCGGCGGCCGCCTCATCCAGGGTTGGGTCCATGCCGGCCAACCGGGCCCGGACCACTACTGCTACGAACGAGATGTTGAAAGCAATATGCGAGAGCGATATTGAGCCCAGTCCCAGATCCACGCGAATTCCGGTGAGGCTTTCGAGCAGCCCGAACGCCTGTGTGAAGAAGAGCAGCATCATCACGGCCATCGTCACGTCCGGGATGATGATGGGCAGGTACATGAGGCCATCGAGAGAGCGCTGACCCCGAAACCGGAAACGCTCCATCGAGATGGCGGCGGCGGTGCCCAGGATCACCGAAACCGTGGTCGAGATGGCTGCCACGATCAGCGTATTCCTCAGGGATCGAAGGATTGCGTCGTTGTGCAACATCTCGCCGTACCAGCGAAGAGAAGGCTTCGTCCACACTCCGACCCGACGGTTGTCGTTGAACGAAAAGACAGTGAGAACAACGATCGGTGCGTAGAAGAACAGGTAAACCAGCCAACCATTCGCGGCCAGCAGGCGATCCACCAGTGGGCGAGGAGCTGTCGCCTGGTTCACACCGTTCTCCCGCCCTTGCGAAAATAGATCATGGTCGCCACGAGCATGATCACCATCACCGTGACCGATATCGCTGATCCAAACGGATAGTTACGGGCCTGCTGAAACTGGCTGACAATGTAATCACCCAACAAGGGAGGCCGGCCTCCTCCCAGGATCACGGGGGTCACGAAGGCGCCGAGGGCAGGTATGAACACCAGCACGCTGCCGGCGACGACCCCGGGCATCGAAAGGGGAAGCGTAATCCGCCGGAAGGCGGACCAACCACTCGCATACAGATCCCGCGCCGCCTCGACCAGCTCCCAGTCGATTCTCTCCAGAGCCGCATACAAGGGGAGAATCATGAACGGCATGTAACCGTAGACCAGGCCTATGAAGACGGCCGGCAACGTGAACAGGATCCGGACCGGTTCACCGCCGAAGGCCTGGGTGATGACCGAAAGTGGTCCGTCGGAGCCCATGAGAAACTTCATGGCGTAGGTCCGCACCAGAAAGTTGGACCAGAAGGGGATCATCACCAGCACGAGGAGGATCGCCCTGGTGCGCGGGGCTCTCGTGGCGATCCAGTAGGCGAACGGGTACGAGAGAACCAGGCTGAGCAGCGTGGTGAGGGCCGCCATCCACAGGGATCGGAATGCGACCTGCATCGTCAGCGACTCGAACACCTTGGCCCAGGAGTGGAGGTTGGAAGGGTATGGGACGCTGGTTGGCGGGGAGGAGGCCCATCTCCTCGCCCTGGATGCGCAGTGAGCCCTCAGTCGGGTACTCGAAGCCGGCGATCATGCGCAGGGTGGTGGTCTTGCCGCACCCGGAGGGGCCCAGAAGGGAGAAGAACTCGCCCTCACCGACCGAGAGGTCCATCCGGTCGACGGCGGTCACGTCCCCGAACCGTTTCGTGACCCCCAGCAACTCTACGGCCGGCGCGCTCACGGCGCCTCCTTGCCGGCCGCCCATCCACCGCCCGTCATCACCAAATCGACACTCGCTTCCGCAAAGGGCCCGTCGACGAACGGGTCCCTATCCATCACAGCCAGGTCCGACACGATACCCACGGCAATGACACCGCGTCGTCCCTCCTCGTGGTTGTGCCAGGCCGACCCGGCCGTGAAAGCCGCCAGTGCCGTGACCGGATCCAGCCTCTGCGCGGCATTGAGGGGCGGGAGGGAGCCGTCGCCGGCCGGAACCCGCGTGGTAGCCACCTGGATCTGTTCCATCACATCGCACGTGGACACGGACCAGTCAGATCCTCCCACCAGGGTCGCCCCGGCCCGGAGAAGGGAGGCGAAGGGATACTGCCAGCCCGAGCGGGTCGGTCCGAGAAACGGCAGGGTCAGCTCTTCCTGATATCCGTCTGCGCACGCCCACAAGGGCTGGATGTTGGCGGTGACGCCCAGACGATGAAAGCGCGCCACGTCGTCGGGATGGACCACCTGAAGATGACAGATGCTGTGCCGGAGAGACGTCCAGCCATTCCGGATCCGGGCCATCTCCACCGCGTCCAGGGCGTTACGCACTGCTCCGTCACCGATGGCATGGAAATGACAGCGAAACCCAGCGGCATCGAGTGCGGGCACGATCTCTTTCAACCGGTCGGGGTCGATCATGTCGATCCCGTGCCCGCCCACGCCCTCGTAGGGATCGATCATGGCGGCGGTGTGGTTCTCGAAGACGCCGTCCAGCACCAGCTTGACGCTATCGGGTCGATAGCCCGGAGCCGGCTGGCGACGCCACTCCTGCAGACGCTCGATCTGCTCCAGGCCCTGGTGGTTGTCCCACAGCAGGGCCGCCTCCACCGATCCAACCAGTTCTCCGCGCCCGGCTACCCGCCGGTAGGCCCGGTGGAGGTCGGCGTCGACCCAGGCGTCGAACCAGCCCGTTATGCCCAGCGAGAGCAGGTGTTGCTGGCCGACCAGCAAGGCCTTTTCAAGCTCGGCGTCGGTCACCGGAGGCATGACGGACTCGACCAGATCCATGGCGCCCTCGTGAAGAGTGCCCTGGGGGGATCCGTCCTCGAGCCGTTCGATCCTCCCATCAGGGGGGTCGGCCGTCGAGGCCGTCACGCCGGCCATCCGCAGGGCGGCGCTGCTGACCCAGGCCCCGTGGCCGTCCCGGTTGACCAGGACCACGGGGCGATCTCCCACCAACTCATCGAGGCTTTCGACGGAGGGACACCCGCGGGGGAACCAGTCCTGGGACCAGCCACCTCCCCTGATCCATTCCCGGTCGGGATGGGCCCGGGCGTAGTGGCTGACGATCGCCATCGCTTCTTCGGCGCCGGTGGCGTCCAGCAGGTTGCATCCGAGCAGCTTCTCGCCGCCATGGGCAGGGTGGACGTGGGCATCGGTGAAACCGGGGGTGAGCAGTCTCCCCTCCAGGTCGATCAACTCACTTCCGTCGAGATGAGCAGCCATCTCGGACTCGTTGCCGACCGCGACGATACGCCCGTCCGACACCGCCACCGCCCGTGCCCAGGAACGGGCCGGGTCGGCGGTGAACACCTTGCCGTTGACGAAGACGACGTCCATGGTCGCCGCACCTTATCCGCCCCGACGGGCGGCGCGGCTCGAAGGGCGGTAGCCTGCTCGCCATGAGCGCCTTCTGGCATCCCTTCGCAGATATGCACACCGTCCAGCACGACCCCTTCGTGGTCGACCACGGGGAGGGGGTGTATGTGTACGACGAAGCCGGCCGCCGATACCTGGACGCCACCGCCAGCCTGTGGTATTCCAACATCGGCCACGGCCGCACCGAGGTGGTCGAGGCGGTGCATCGACAGATGACCACCCTTCCCGCCTTCCACTGCTTCATCGACTACGCCACCCGGCCGCCCATAGACCTGGCCAACCGGATCGCCTCGGTATCGCCCGACCCGGGCTCCAAGGTCTTCTTCGGCTCGGGCGGATCGGATGCAGTCGACACCGCAGCCAAACTGGCCCGGCGATATTTCCATGCCATCGGACAACCGGAGCGGTCGGTGTTCATCGCCCGGGAATGGGCTTACCACGGCATGCACACCTACGGCACCTCACTCGGTGGGATGGAGCCCAACCGGCTCGGCTACGGCCCGATGGTGGGCGACATCGTCTTCGTTCCCCACGACGACGCCGAGGCGGTGGAGAAAGCCATCGACCACGCCGGCCCGGAACGAATCGCCGGGATCTTCGTCGAGGCCGTGATCGGCGCCGGTGGAGTGCGACCGGTTCCGGTCGACTACCTCCACCGAGTTCGCAATGCGGTTCGGGAGGCGGGTGGCCTCTATGTCTCCGACGAGGTCATCACCGGTTTCGGACGGGTGGGTGATTGGTTCGCCGCGGTGCGTTTCGATCTAGAGCCGGACCTGATCACCTTCGCCAAGGGTGTCACCTGTGGCTACATGCCGCTGGGTGGGGTGGTGGCGTCCTCACAGGTGGCTGCCCCCTTCTTCGACCAGCCCGGGAACATCTTCCGCCACGGATACACCTATTCGGGTCACGCCGCCGCCTGCGCCGCCGGGCTGGCGGTGATGGACATACTCGAGTCAGAGGGCCTGCTGGAACGTGCCCGCCAGCTGGAGGAGGAGATCCCCGCCGCTCTCGCCCCTCTGGCCGACCTGGACGTGGTGACCGACATCCGGGGCGGGGTAGGAGCATTGGCTGCGATCCAGCTCGACACCTCCGACGAGACACTTCCCTACCGAGCCGCCGGAGCGTGCCGTCAGGCAGGTGTGCTCACCAGGGCAGTCGGAGGAGGAGGCATGCAGGTTTCGCCACCTCTCACCATGACCCCGGCCGAGGTGACCGAGATGGCCGAACGCTTCCACGCCGGCCTCAGCTCCCTCTGAGGCGCTTCGGTTAGCCTTCGCCCGGCCCACCACCCGATGAGGGCCAAGCGACACTGAAGGAGAGCACATGATCGCCCCCGGAACCTATCCCGAAGCCAGCCAGGCGACCAGCGCCCTGATCTGGAGCATCGTGGGGCTGGTCTGCTGTGCGCCGGCCGCCATCGTCGGGTACATACAGGCCAACAACGAGCTGGAGGCGATAAGGGCAGGACGGCGTGATCCGATGAATCAGGGCACGGCCAATGCGGCCCGGATCATCGCCATCGTGGTCGGGGTTCTGGCCGTGATCGGCATTGTGCTGAGCATCATCCTCATCGCCGCCGGAGCCGGGTTCGGCTTCCTCAGCCAGATCACGAATCCGTAGGCGATGACCACGGTTTCCCACCCCCATGGCGTGGCGCCGGCCGGAACCCGGCGCAACTGGCTCCTCCTGGCACCGCTGGCGGGCCTGATCGCCATCTTCACGGTTCCCTTCGGGCCGGCCCCGACCATCTGCCCCTTCGCCCTCATCACCGGCATTCCCTGCCCCGGCTGTGGTCTGACCCGGGCAGTGGTCGCCCTCGGTCACGGCGATATCGGATCGGCAGTTGCCTTCCACCCCCTGGTGGGAGTGGTCCTGGCCTGGTTCGCCGGGACCTGGCTGGTGGCCGTGGCCCGCCGGCGTGGCGTGAACATCAGCCTCGATCGACGGGTGGTCGACCGGCTCCTGTGGGCGACGGCGGCCCTGTTCGTGATTACCTGGCTCGTCCGGATGGGGACCGGAACCCTGCCCCCCGTCTAGCGAATCACCAGATCGGGATGGGTACGCACCCGGGGCCGGGCCTCTTCGACCGCCTGCGCCAGCTTCTCGAAGGCGGCCGCCGCCTCGGAGTCGGGGGCGGCTACGGCGAGGGGTCGGCCCTGATCGGCTCCCTCGCGCATGGCGGGGAGCAGCGGAATCTGGGCCATGAGCGGGACACCCAGCTCCCCGGCCAGGGCCTTGCCTCCGCCGGCACCGAACAGCTCGTAGCGGGTGCCATCGTCACCGGTGAACCACGACATGTTCTCCACCACCCCGATCACCTCCTGATCGACCTGGTCGGCCATCAGCGCGGCCCGGCGTGCCACCCGCTGGGCAGTGGGCTGGGGCGTGGTGACCAACAAGACCTGGGCCCGGGGCAGGAACTGGGCCATGGATATGGCGATGTCGCCCGTGCCGGGGGGCATGTCGACGATGAGGTAATCGGGCGAATCCCAGAACACGTCGGTGAGGAACTGCTCGATCGCCTTGTGGAGCATGGGGCCCCGCCAGATCACCGCCTTGTCGTCGGGGACGAAGTAGTCCATCGACATCACCTGCACCCCGTGAGACCGGGGCGGGACGATGGACTGGTCGATCACGACGGGGGGTCGGTCGACTCCGAACATGCGTGGAATCGAGAAGCCCCAGATGTCGCCGTCGATGATTCCGACCCGTCGGCCCGAAGCAGCCAGCGTGACGGCGAGGTTGGTGCTGACCGACGACTTGCCGACTCCCCCTTTGCCCGAGGAAACCGCCACGACCCGGGTGCGGTTGCCGGGCTGGCCGACCGGTGCCCCCACATCGGCCCGAAGCATCTCCATCAGCTCATGACGAGCGTCGTCATCCATCACCTCGTATTCGACGGTCAGCCTGCTGGACCCGGCCGCTTCCTTGAGAGAATGGTCCAGGACGCTCAGCGAGGGGTGATTGGGCACGGGGACGGCGACCGTGACCGAGTCGGCGCCGAAGCGCTTCTCGGACAGGTCACGGATCAGTCCCAGTGCACCCAGAGAACGGCCCAGGAGGGGCTCTTCCACTGCTTCGAGGGCGGCGCGTAGCGAGGCTGGGGGTGTATCGGTCAAAAGGGGTTTCCCCTACTGCGATAGTGTCTAGAAGGCCGGCGCGAACTATAGTTCGAGCGGCAACGGACCAAACATGGACCAGTCTCTAGACGAGCGCATCTCCGATCTCACCTCGGCTCTGGGTGACCCAACCCGGAGGGCGATCTACGTCGCCGTGCGGGAATCGGCTGAGCCCCTCACCACCTCCCGCGTGGCCGAGCTGTTCGGCCTCCATCCCAATGTTGCCCGTCATCATCTCGACAAGCTGGCAGACGACGGGTGGCTGATCGTCTCCCACCAACGCCCCCGGGGCAAGTCGGGACCGGGAGCAGGTCGACCCGCCAAGACCTATGAGGCTTCGAAACGGGAAGTCTCGGTCCATTTCGCCCCGCGACGCTACGAACTGCTGGTTGAGCTCCTGATGCGGGTCCTGGCCGACGTCGCTCACCCCGACCTGGGAACGGTGGCGGAACGGGTGGGAGCCGAGTACGGCCGGGAACTGGCCGCCGAGATCGGAGCTCCCGAAGACACCGGCTACACGCGAGGCGATCGAGGCGGTGGCCATCGCCATGACCGGTCTCGGATTCAGCATGGACCCCGACCTGGAGGGCCACCAACTGCTCACCTCCCACTGTCCATTTGGTGAAGCGGCCACCGATCATCCCGACGTGGTTTGCTCCCTGGACCGGGGCATCGTCACCGGGCTGGTGGGGGCGCTGGCATCGGGATGCACCCCGGTCCTCATCCCCCATACCCAACCCGAAGACGACTGCGTCACCCGGGTCCCGGTCACCATCGGCCCCGCCTGAGCTTCCCTTGTCCCCCAGGCCTCCAGGGCCTGGCGGAAGGTAGGCAGTTTCAGTCCCGCCCCCTCCTGACCCACCTTTGTCCCCTAGGCCGAACGCCTGGGCGAAGGTAGGGAGTTTCAGTCCCGCCCCCTCCCGGTCCACCTTTGTCCCCTAGGCCGAAGGCCTGGGGGAAGGTCCCTGCCGCCGCAGCGAAGCGGAGGCGGGAGGTAGGGGGGTTCAGTCCCGCCCCTTCCCCCTAGGAGCCCGTTGAACAATGCATGTCACCCATCTTGACGACCATGCATCACCACCCACTGCGTTCTCGGCCCCGCCATTCCGGCACAAGGAGTGGCGAAACCTCGGCCTTGCGGCTGGCGCGCCTGGCCGCCAACCCGAGCAACGGCATTATCCAACAGGCTCCTAGCAAGCCAGAGGGACAGATACGACGACGGGTTCGACCGGGTTCCCCCCACTTAGTGGGGGAGGATAGGGCTGCCGAATAGACTCGGGGCTATAGAACGATGAAAGGACGCCATGTCCGCTGACCAGGCCCACGCCACCCTCCAGACGCCGCTCGGCGAGCGTCGGATAGCCCGCCTCGACTCGATCGACGGCGTCGAGAAGCTGCCGTATTCGATCAAGGTCCTACTGGAATCCGCCCTCCGCAACATGGACGGCAAGGCGGTGACCCAGGACGACGTTGCCGCTATAGCAGCCTACGACCCCGGCAACGTGGGCGATACCGAGATCGCCTTCATTCCGGGCCGTGTCGTGCTTCAGGACTTCACCGGCGTCCCCGCCGTCGTGGACCTGGCCGCCATGCGCTCGGCCATCGTGGCCATGACGGGTGACGAGTCGGCGGCCCAGAAAGTCAATCCCCTGATACCCGCAGATCTGGTCGTGGATCACTCGGTCCAGGTCGATGCCTTCGCCCGCTCGGATGCTCTCATCATCAACTCACACAAGGAGTTCGAGCGCAACCAGGAACGCTACGAGTTCCTCAAGTGGGGTCGCTCGGCCTTCCAGAACTTCCGCGTGGTTCCCCCCGCCACCGGCATTGTGCACCAGGTCAACCTCGAGTACCTGGCCAAGGTCGTGTGGGACGATGGCGAGTGGCTCTATCCGGACTCCCTGGTGGGAACCGACAGCCACACCACGATGATCAACGGCCTGGGTGTCGTTGGCTGGGGCGTGGGCGGAATCGAAGCCGAGGCCGCCATGGTGGGCCAGCCCATCTACATGCTCCTGCCGGAAGTGGTCGGATTCCGGCTCACCGGCAAGCTTCCCGAGGGCGCCACCGCCACGGACCTGGTGCTGAGGGTGACGCAGATGCTGCGCGAGCACGGAGTGGTGGGTAAGTTCGTCGAGTTCCACGGCCCCGGCCTGGCCACGATGCCGGTCGCCAACCGGGCCACCATCGCCAATATGGCGCCCGAATATGGGGCGACTGTCGGCTTCTTCCCCGTCGACGAGCAGACGTTGCGTTATCTCCGCCTGACCGGACGAGACGAGGATCTGGTCGAAACGGTCGAGACTTACTACAAGGCCCAGGGCCTGTGGCGCGTTGATGACCACGAGATCGCCTACTCCGCCGACCTCTCCCTCGACCTGTCGACGGTGCTCCCCGCTCTGGCCGGACCCAAGCGCCCTCAGGACCGGATCGATCTCTCGGCGATGAAGAGCCAGTGGCGCCAGGACCTGGAGATCACCTTCGGCAAGGCTGTCGGCAACGGACCCGGAAGCCTCACCGAGTGGTCCGATGAGGGGGGATCTCCGGCGCCGACCAGCACTGCCGTTCTGGAGAAGGCCAGTTCTGCCGTGGTTGATATGGAGGGCGAAACCTTCACGATCTCGGACGGATCGGTGGTGATCGCAGCCATCACCTCGTGCACCAATACCTCCAACCCCGATGTGATGGTCGGAGCGGGCCTGGTGGCCCGAAAGGCCGCCCAACGCGGCCTCACCCGCAAACCGTGGGTCAAGACCTCGCTCGCTCCCGGCTCCAAGGTGGTCACCGAGTATCTGGAGTCCTCGGGATTGATGGACGATCTGGAGGCCCTCGGCTTCTACCTGGTCGGGTACGGGTGCACCACCTGCATCGGGAACTCCGGCCCGCTTCCCCAGCCCATTTCCGATGCCATCGGGGCCAACGACATCGTGGCTGCGGCGGTGCTGTCGGGCAATCGCAATTTCGAGGGCCGGATCTCGCCCGACGTGCAGGCCAACTACCTGGCCTCCCCTCCCCTGGTAGTGGCATACGCCCTGGCCGGCACGGTGGACTGGGATCCGATCCAGGAGCCTCTCGGCACCGACCGCGACGGCAACGACGTCTACCTGCGCGACATCTGGCCTACTCAGGCCGAGATCTCGGCGGTGGTGGCCGAGCACGTCGACGAGAAGAAGTTCCACGAGAAGTACGCCGACGTGTTCAGTGGATCCGAGGAGTGGCAGGAGATAGAGACGAGTGGTTCGGCCCTCTACCGCTGGGCGGACGACTCCACCTACATCCAGGAGCCACCCTTCTTCGTCAACCTCACCCCCGATCCGTCACCGATCGAGCCGGTCCGGGGGGCCCGCGTCCTGGCCAAGCTGGGCGACTCCGTGACAACAGACCACATCAGCCCGGCGGGGAACATCGCCGTCGACTCTCCCGCCGGTCAGTATCTGATCTCCAGGGGTGTTCAGCCGCCGATGTTCAACTCGTATGGCTCTCGGCGTGGCAACGATCGCGTCATGACCAGGGGCACCTTCGCCAACATCAGGGTGCGGAATCAGCTGGCTCCGGGAACCGAAGGCGGATGGACGACCAACCTGCTCACCGGTGAGGTCACCTCGATCTATGAAGCATCGATGGCTTATCAAGAACAGGGGATCCCGCTCGTGGTGCTGGCGGGCATCGACTATGGCATGGGCTCCTCGCGTGACTGGGCTGCCAAGGGCACTTTCCTCCTCGGAGTCAAAGCCGTGATCGCCAAGTCGTTCGAGCGAATCCACCGATCCAATCTGGTGATGATGGGTGTCCTACCCCTCCAGTTCCGCCCCGACGAGGACGCAGAGACTCTGGGCCTGAACGGAACGGAGACCTTTGACATCGACGTCGACGACGAGCTCTCCCCTCATCAGACGGTGAGAGTCAAAGCCACGGGAGAGGACGGAAGGACCCAGGAATTCGAGGTGGTCGCCCGGGTGGACACGCCGATCGAGGTCGAGTATCTGAGGAACGGGGGGATACTGCACTACGTGCTGCGCCGCATGGCATCGGAAGAGTGACCGACACCGAGGACAGGCCAGAAGAGACCGCTTCCCGTGCAGGGCTTTCGGGTGGCGTACTCACCGCTCTATTCGTAGCCATCGTCGCCGTCGGGGCCGGGGTTGCCTTGCTGCGTGGTGGGCCCACCACCGCCGAGATAGACCGACCGGCTCCCGAGTTCTCTTTGCAGGCATTTGGCGGGGGAACGTTCGATTTGGCGCAGCACCTGGGCAAGGCTGGCGGGCCGGTGCTGCTCAACCTTTGGGCTTCGTGGTGCGAGCCCTGCAGACGCGAGTTCCCGACGCTCTCACAGTGGGCGGCCGCCCACCCGGAGGTGACCGTGGTGGGGGTGGCGGTGCAGGACACGGAGAAGGACGCTCGAGCCTTCGCGAGTTCGATGCAGCCCTCGTATACGGTCGGTTGGGACGGCGACGGGTCGGTCCGCGCTGCCTACCCGTCCTTCGGCCTCCCCGCCTCATATGTGATCGACGCCGACGGAGTCGTGGTGGACGTGGTGCTGGCCGAACTGACACCCGACCGGCTGGCCGGGATCGACTTCTCACACTGATCAGCGGGCTATCGCTCCGCCGGAGTCGAGCAGGTTCCCGGCCCATTCGAACAGGAATCCGACAAGGACCAGGAGTATGGCCACGATGACTACAGCCTCGATGTAGCGAACCACCGGCGGGCCCGGGAGCCTGGCGATCCAGCGCCTCACGTACTCTTCTCCGATCCGTCGGCCTGTTTGGCGAGGAGATTGGCATAGTCGAGGTTGGGTCCTGAGACGAGGACGGCCTGTACTACCAGTCTCTCAGCAGCCGAGAACCGAGGATTGCAGGTGGTGAGAGTCAACCAGGCGCCTGCAATCGGTTTCGTCACCGACACATCGGTCGGGTCCACGATGAGGGTGTTGCGAACCTCGTATACATGCATACCGGTGGCCGTCTCCACCTCGATTCGGTCGCCGTATGACAGAGCATCCAGGTCATAGAAAGGTCGGCCGTAGGTCGTGCGGTGACCCGACACCACGGCGTTGCCCGGCTGGCCCGGCACGGGGGTGCCGGGCATATGTCCCGGGCCTTTCTTCAGGGTGTCCCGGGTCACGCCCTCGAACATGACGTCGTCCAACTCGATCTTGGGGATGACGATACGGCCCAGAGTGGCGCCCTCCGGACCAGCCTGCTCGGGTATGAAAGAGACCTCGGGCTCGGTCGTCGGCGGCGTATCGGGCTGCGTGGTAGGTGTTGGCCCCTCGTCAACCGTCACCACCTCGGGTTCCGGCAGCTCCACCCGTCGAGCAGCGAGATCCGCGGCCAGATCCACCTTGGCCTGGGTCTGGACTCGCTGGTTGAGCAGGTCGGTCACGACCAGCTGATAGCCCAGAAAGGCGAATATCAGCACGGAGATCCAAATCAACCCCCAGCCGATGCGACGAATCAAGACACGCGGCGCCACAACTCCTCAGGCTACCTGTCACCCACCAGAATCAAGATGCCCTTTGTCCTCCTCACGGAGCAAGGGGAAAGTTCGAGCTCGAGGCCCCCTACCCGGCTTTGTCCCCCACGAGCACAGCGAGAGGGGGACAGAGGCGAGGCCCCCCTACCCGGCTTCGTCCCCCACGAGCACAGCGAGAGGGGGACAGAGGCGAGGCCCCCCACCCGGCTTCGT
Source organism: uncultured Acidimicrobiia bacterium (assembly GCA_963744905.1). Classification (GTDB taxonomy): domain Bacteria; phylum Actinomycetota; class Acidimicrobiia; order Spongiisociales; family ZC4RG35; genus DATFFO01. The sequence continues at coordinate 299,859 of CAVUUV010000003.1, forward strand.
CCCCCACGAGCACAGCGAGAGGGGGACAGAGGCGAGGCCCCCCACCCGGCTTCGTCCCCCACGAGCACAGCGAGAGGGGGACAGAGGCGAGGCCCCCCTACCCGGCTTTGTCCCCCACGAGCGCAGCGAGAGGGGGAAGGGGACCCCGCTGCGGAGCAGCGGGGTAGGGGGGTAGGGGGGTCGGGCGGGCGCGGCGTCAGCCCGTCATGTTCCTCGGTGCTTTCGCCCTGTCGTCTTTCGGAGTGGTGTTGGCAGCGCGAATGAGCCGTTCGGAATCCTTCCAGGTCGTGAACCAGTTCGTCACCTTTCCCCTCATCTTCCTCTCGGGCGTGTTCTTCCCTCTCCAGGGCCTCCCCGCCTGGATGAACTTCTTCGTCAAGATCAATCCCATCAGCTACGCCGTCGATCCCCTCCGGCGGCTCGTGCTGGAAGCCCAGAACCTGGGCGATCAGGTGATGGGTCACCTGGGCGAACTCGGCCTCGGACTCCAGGTCGGGGGCCATCTGATGACCGTGATCCAGGATGTGACGGTGATCGTGGTTTTCGGCGTGCTGCTCAACCTGGCCGCCATGTGGCTGGTGAGCATCAAGGACTGAGACGCCGGTCTCAGCGATCGGACCACGACGGAGGTCGCTTCTCGACGAAGGCCCGGATACCTTCTCGCGAATCCTCGGTCAGAGCCACCGCCGTGAGCCCGCTCTGGAGGCGGTCGAGAGCTGCGTCGAGGTCCAGATCGGCGATGGCGTAGAAACTATCCCTGCCCAGCTCCAGGGTGGCGGCGCTCTTCGAAACCAGTGCATCCACGATCTCGTCGATCTCCTGGTCGAGCCTGTCGCGGCTCACCACCCTCGACACTGCTCCGAGACGCTGCGCCTCCTCGGCAGTGATGATCCGACCGGTCATCATCAGGTCGAGTGCCGCTTTGCGGGGCATGACCCGCACCAGGATGGCGGAGATCATCATCGGCCAGAGCCCAACGTTGACCTCGGGCGTTCCCAGCCTGGCGTCTTCGACACAAACCACGATGTCACAGGCCACGGCCAGACCGAACCCGCCTGCCAGGGCGTGACCATTGACCCGGGCGACGGTGGGCTTCCCGCCTCGCTCCATTAGGCGGAAAAGGTCGGCCAGCGCTCCCCGGGAGGAGTGAAGGCCAATCGGATCGTCCACGAATCCAGACGACAGGTCGCCTCCTGCCGAGAACGCCTTGTCGCCGGCGCCCGTATAAACGATCACCCGCACGTCGGGATCGCCCAGGGCTCGCCGGGTGACATCGGCCAGGGCGACCATCGACTCCGCCGAAAGGGGGTTGCGATGCTCGGGATCGTCGATGGTGATCGTGGCCCGCGAATTGCCGGTTTCGTAGCGAATCATCAGTCTCCTCCAAGTTTGCGGGCCGTGCTGTGATACCGTCGGGACGGCAACATGTTATGGCTCGCGCTCGTCCTGTTCCTGGCGATGACGATCGCAGTTCTCAGAGGGGGCCGGCTAACCAACCTGGGCGATATCCAGCTTCGGATGTGGTGGCTGCTACCCCTGGGTTTTCTGCTCCAGATCGCCACAGCCTGGCTTCCCGACTCCGCCTCCTGGTCGGCATCGGTAGGACTGGCCATGATCCTGGTCTCGTTCGCCCCCCTCCTGCTGCTGGTGATCCTCAACCGGAACCGAACCGGCATGTGGCTGGCGGGGGTGGGGGTGCTGATGAACTTCTCGGTCATCGCCCTCAACGGGGGAATGCCTGTTCTCGCCGGCGCCGCCGAGGCGGCGGGAGGCTTCCAGGGCAGCGCGCTGGCGGTGGCCGAGAGCTACAAGCACGTCATACTCGACGCCTCGACCCGGCTCAGCTTCTTAGCCGACGTGATCCCGATCAGGATGTTCAACCAGGGTCAGGTGGTCTCTCTGGGAGACGTGTTCCTGGCGGTCGGGCTGGGCCGGTTCCTGGAGAACGAGTTGCGCCGCCCGGTGCGTTGGTTCAAACGAGGAGCCCGGGCTCAGGCAGGGTCGGCATCGGTCAAGCGCTGACGGCGATGAAAACCACCTGGGACCCGCAGTCAGACGCCCAGGACCCTGCGTAGCGAACCGACCACCTCTGGGTCATATTCGTAGGCGGCTCCCTGATGGAGCTCCTCGATCGCCTGAAGCGGGGAGAGACCCTGGGAGCTCCCGGCATCATACGCACTGGCGACCTTGATGATGCGCGACACGGTGCTCAGGCTGGGATCTGACGTCTCCCCCGGCTTGCGAAAAGGCTCGTATTGACGGCGCACATAGCCGGCCACCCTGCTCAGCGATGGCGCTCCAGCGATGATCTCCGCACCCCAGCGGGCGAGGTCCTCTTCGGTCCACCCCTGTTCCATGACAGTCGGCTCGTTGAGGGTTATCCGCCCGATGTCGTGCATGAGAGCGGCAATGTCGACATCCTCCACATCGACGGGACTCAGCCCGAGGTCTTTGGCCATGGCCACGGAAAGCTCTGAGGTGCGATCGGAGTGGCCGGCCCGGCTTAGGCCCGACACCTCGGGGATCTGAGACAGAGCGCGAATGGTCTGCTTGTAGGTGGTACGTGTCTCCTGAAATCGACGGAAAGCGCCATGGGCAAAGCTATAGGGGAGGAGAGCAACGGGCAGAGCCCACCAACCCAGGGCGTCGAACATGAGGCCGAACAGCCCGCCGGTCGCGATGAGACTGACGAACACGTTGGCGTCGGCCAGCCCCGCCCGGGCAAGGTAGCGAGGGGACACCCGCCGGTACGAGGAGGCGAATACCGACCACACACCCACCTCGACCAGAAACCAGGTCATCCCACCGGCCAGGAAAGGCACCAGGATCTCCCAGCCCGAGAAACCCAGCGAGTTCCCCACCCAACGGCGTACGAAGGCGAACACCACGGCGAAGACGGAGAAACCCGCCAATTGACGCAGCCCGTAGCCGATGGAGCGGAGCGTCTGGTTGGTGCGAATCATCTCGGCGATGACGATGAAAACGAAGCTGGCCATGTACGTGCCCACGATTCCCCGCAGATCCACGGTGTCGCTGGTGACGAAGACGAAGGGAAGGGCTGCTGCCACAGCCATCGTGAAACTGAGCCTGTTGCCGCTCGAGACGGCGGGGGTGATGACGGCGCCGGCGACCATGGCAAGTACTGCCCCTATCACGGCCCGCATTGGAGTCTCGCTCGACATTATGAGATACGCAGCCCCAATGGGAGCAACAAGCAAGGCCGCTCCGGCGCCCGCGACGTAGATGCGATGCTCAGCCATGGGCCAGCTCCACCCTTTCCCCGGTTGCCGAGTGCATACCCGAACCGCCATACACCTCGCCGGTTCGATCCAGTCCCCTCTCCAGCGCATCCACCACGTCGGCGAAGAAACGCCCGGTGTCGTCGGCGCGCAGCTCTGCCAGAGCCTGGGCCTGAGTCAAAGCCATTCGATAGCTACGGGTGGAGGTCATGACGTCGAAAGAATCCGCCACGGCCACGATCGAAGCCTCCAGCGACCAGGTGGCGGGGTCGAATCCCTCGATGTCGCTGTAGTGGACGCCCGACAGTCCGACCATCGGCCGCAGGAAGTCCACCTCGGCCATGATGTCGTCCACCTGTCGTGCCGACTCCCGCATCCGGGTTCGCTCGGCGGCCGTGACGGCACCTCGCTTGGCCAACAGCTCACCGGGAATCGCCAACTTGCCCAGATCGTGGATCAAGGCGGCCCACCGGATCCGCTCCAACTGGGTGCCCGTGAAGCGGAGCTCCTCACCTATGAGCTGGGAGAAGTAAGCGACGCGTTCGGTATGGCCCCGGGTGTACATGTCACGTGCTTCGAGCACCTTGACGAAGCCACGCAAAGCCGACTGATGAGCCTCACGCAGCTGCGAGTAGGAAGAAAGTGACAGGTGGCCGATCAAGTAGACGACCAGTATGAGAACAAGGACCGCCGGCTTGTCCACGATTTGAAGCGCCGCACCCAACAACCCACCAATCAAACCCATGATCACCTGACTGCTGAAGAGGACGTGCAAGCCGCTCCAAGGCAGTAGATTGCGCGCCCCGTAGACGTGTTTGACCGCGCTTCGCACCATCAACAGATTGATCAGCGTGTAAACGAGCGACGCCACCGCACCCGACATCGCCACCAGCAGAAGTACGGATTTGTCTGAGGGGTTGGCGTCCCGCAACAAGGCATCAAGGATCCACCCAGCTGCCCCCGCTGCGACTACGAGCTGGCCCATGTTCGCGAGCGGCTGAAACCAACGTCGCCTTCGGATATCATCCGGCGTCAACGGGCCAACTGCCGCCATCAGGACCATGGCGAACGCTGCTGTGCTCCCCTGTCTCAGGGCAAAGAACGTTCCGGCCGTGAGCATCACCATGATGCTTGAGCTCTGGAACATTCGATCGTTTACCTCGACCGCGTTGAGTTCAAGGGTCACGAAGGTGGCCGCGAAAAGGACCCAGATTCCCCAGGGGGGCGACTCGCCGTAGGCGATCGAAAACCCTACGACGACTAGACCGAGACCTGCATAGAGCCCCGCTATCCGAATCTGGCGCTTGGTGATCGGTTTCATGGAAAGAGAGAGGGGTGTCCCGGCGCCACGATCAGCCGATCTTCATAGAGGCGGAGCCGGCGGCAATTAGTGCCGCCAGACTGCCGGCTGCGGCAAGGATACGAACAAGCTTGCCTTTCATAGTCTCGACCACCTGTCGGTGTGGGTTCACTTGGCGCTCTTGCCAAGCGTTCCGATCCGCTCCGCTTGGTTTAGGTGGTTGGGGCTGGCCGCATCACCGGGTTACCCCCGCTGCTCCCGGCTCTCACCGGGAACCCTTAGATGTCAATTCAACGACCCCTGACTCGCTCGCTTCGAAACCTCATCGTCACCAGGGTGCCAAACCTGAGAGATGATTCGCCTTATCGGCGACCCTGCCAATCTAGCGACAACATCCTCTGCGCTCAACAGGCGGGCGGGGCCCTCATCGACCATTGGGAGCAAATCGGGACCCACAGAGTACGCTCATGCCCGATGGACCTGACAGCGCTTCAGACCAAACTGTCGAGACTGGAGGGGGTCGAGGCTGTGCGCGTGGTTGGATCCGGGTCACGGATCGAGGAGATCCACGTGCTGGCACGCAGGTCGAAGCCCGCCAAGCAGATCGTGCGTGATGTGCAGTCGCTGGCCGTCGCCCTGTTCGATATAGACATCGACCGCCGGATCGTTTCGGTCGTCCAGTTGGCCGATGGCGACATGGGAGGGGGGGATCGACCCGCCATCGTCGATATCGCCGAAACCGCGGACGGCTCCCGCGCATCGGTGAAGGTGACTCTGGAATGGCACGAAGACGCCCTGATCGGGGAGACGACCGGCGCCGCCGCCGCAGTTACCCGCAACCGACTGGTGGCCGAAGCCACTCTGGCCGCCCTGGGTCAGGCATTGAACAGCGAAGCCTCTTTCGCGGTAGCGTCGGTTGACGTACCCACCCTTGGATCCCGACACGTCGCCATTGCCCAGGTCGTCCTGGTCACCAACCAATCAGAGCGCCTCATGGTCGGGTCCTCGCTGGTGGACGAGGACGAGGGCCGCGCTGTGGTCCGCGCGGTTCTCGATGCGCTGAACCGGGTGGTTCCCGATCTCCGCCGGTGATGACGGTGAACCCGATCCCTCGAGACGCTTGAACAGTCCATCCATACCCCTCGAGCCGCGTCAGGCACAGACTTACGGCGCAGCGGCGGTGACTCCTCACTACCTGTCCACGCACGCAGCGTTGTGGACCATGGACCGGGGCGGAAACGCAGTGGATGCCGCCATCGCCGCCAATGCCGTACAGGGAGTCGTGGCCCCCGAGACGTGTGGAGTCGGTGGCGACCTCTTCACCCTGATCCATCAGCCCGGTATGGAGGCCCCCGCCGCCTTCAACGCCTCGGGCAGGGCCGGCTCCGGGGCCGACGCCGAGGCGTTGAGGAAGGCCGGCCTCGACACCATCCCCCAAACCCATCCCGCCGCCGTGTCCGTACCCGGGTGCGTCGACGGCTGGATCGAGTTGAGCAAACGATTCGGCCGGCTCGAGCTCGGGATATCGCTGGAGCCCGCCATCCGGCTCGCCACGGGCGGCTTCCCCGCCAGCAAGGAGCTGGCAACTGCCTTTTCGATCAGGGCGGCCGACTTCTCCGCCCAGCCAGGTGCCCAGGACATGTATCCCGGTGGATCTCCGGCCGTGACCGGGGCCAGGATCGTTCGCCCCGCCCTGGCTCGCTTGTTGTCCGACATCGCCCAGAGGGGGCGGACGGCCTTCTACGAGGGCCCCGTGGCTGCTGCGATCAGCGCGGCCGTGGAGGGGACGATCACCCCCGATGACCTCGCCTCGTCGCAACCTGAATGGGTCGATCCCATCTCAGTGGATGCCTATGGATTGACCGCCTGGACGGTGCCACCCAATTCGCAGGGTTACATCGCCCTCCTCGCCATCGAGGTGTTCCAACATCTGGTGGAGGGTTCAGACGACGAGGACCTGTGGTGGCATTTGGCCATCGAATCAACCAGACAGGCGGCGGCCGACCGGAACAGTGTGCTGGCGGACCCCAACTCATCGACGGTGGTCGCCGACGCCCTCCTGACACCGTCCCGCATTACCGCGCTTGCAGACCGGATCGATCCAGAACGCACCGTCGCCACCGGTCCCCGGTCGATGGCTTCCGGCGGAACCGCCTATCTATGTGTCATCGATTCCGAAGGGGTTGGTGTCTCACTGATCCAATCCAACTACCACGGCATCGGAAGCCCCCGGGCGGTTGCGGAGGGAGGATTCATACTTCACGACAGGGGACGAGGCTTCACTCTCGAAGCCGGTCATCCAAACGAGCTGAAAGCAGGGAGACGCCCCATGCACACCCTCTCACCGACTCTGTGGACGCGGGCGGGCAGACTCGACACGCTTCTCGGTACCAGAGGAGGCGATGCCCAACCTCAGCTGGTCGTGCAGCTGGCGGGATCCTTGATGGGACGCTCACTTGCGCCGGGACCCGCCATGGCCGTGCCCCGCTGGAAACTCGCCTCCACGGGCACGGGAGAATCCCGCTTGGAGGTGGAGCCGGGAACGCCCGATCAGGTCGTCTCAAGTTTGCGGCGAAGGGGCCACGTAGTCGAAGTCCATTCCCGGCCACAACCCGGGTGGGGCCCTATGTCGGTCATCAGGGTGAACGACGAGGGCCTGCGGACCGGTGCCGCCGATCCACGTGTGGACACAGCTTCGATCGGGGTCGGATGATGGCCACGCTCGTGGTCGTGCGCCATGGTGAAGCGGAGGGCAACTACTCCCACCGCTTCATCGGACAGTCGCAAATGCAACTCACCGATGAAGGACACCGACAGGCCGAGGTGTTGGCAGCCCGGCTGTCCTCACTTCCCGTCACCAGATTGGTGTCTTCGGACCTGTTGAGGAGCACCGCCACGCTTGAACCCCTATCGCGAGTTGCGGGGCTCGCCGTCGAGACGGATTCGCGACTGCGAGAGATCGACAACGGCGAATGGACCGGCCTCTTGCCCGAGGAGATAAGGCAAGGGTGGCCGGAGATGTGGGCGGACTACGTGGCCGGAATGGATGTACCCCGGCCCGGCGGCGAGAGGTGGATCGATGTGGCGAGGCGGGTCATCCCCGTGGCGGACGAGCTCCTGTCGGAGGACGGCACCGTCGTCGTGGCCAGCCACGGGGGTCCGGTGCTGATCCTGGCCATGTGGGCGTCCGGCATCTCGATCGAAGGCAACATCTTCCGAGGGCGGCTGGCCTCTCTCGGAAACGCCTCCGTGACCATGATCGAACCGGGGCCCCGCCTGCTCACATTCAACGACGTTGGACATCTGATGGCGAGCCCCGACCAGCGACTCCCCTTCGAAGAGGTCGAGAGCTGAACCAGCCACCGCCTTTCCTCCCCGCCTATTCCGGCCGAGAGGGGCGAGCCGAGCACGGTACTCACCTGGTATGCGGTCACCGGCCGGCTGAAGCCATCACGCCTGCTCACGGAGCTAGCAGTGCGCCTCGCTAGTCGGGCCAGTCGACGACGATCTCGTTATGGAGATCGGGCAGGGGTAGGGAGGTCGCTTCCGCTACGACTGCCTCACGCGCCGCCCGTTCGAGCCTCGACCAGGTCTGGATTCTCACCCGATTCTTGGCCCGGCGCCAGGTTCCCACTACCTCCCCGTCGACGAGGACGGCGCCTGGCCACACTCGAGGGGTCCATAACAACTGTCGATGGTCGGCTTCGGGGACCAGCAGCTCACGGTCCTCCCCCCACAGGAGAAAGTAGGCGTCGCCGCTCGGGAGAAGGCGGGTCTGCGCATTCGCCCCCGGGGTGAGGCGCATCTCTTCCTCATCATCGGCGAGAATCCATCCCTGTCCGGTCGGGCTCCGGACCGGGGTGAGCGAAGATCGGAGGGCCTCGAAAGCCGCTGATCCGGCCGGCGGTTTTACTCCGGCCCAGGCAGAGAACGCCTCGGGGGTGCCGGGGCCGAACACGTGGAGGTAGCGGCGTACCATCTCGAGTCGGGCTTCATGCGGGTCCATGTCGGGTGGCGGCACGCTTCGAATCGTCGGCTGTCGAGCCCCGTCCCATCGGAGCAGCACCGTTCCCGTGGGTGCTGCATACCTGAGCCGGTTAGGGTGCTCGCCCAGACGACGACCCGCTTCTCCGTAAGGCATGCTCTCGTCGCCGAGCAGAGAGCGAAGCCGGTCGGCCAAGTCTTGCGCGACACGGCGAGAGCCGGGGTTGTCTGACAGACGCCCCAGGGTGAAGACAGCGATGTCTCGTTCAGCGACCACGTAGGCGCTGAAGCGCGGACCCCACAGTTGAACCAGGGAAGGGTCCTCCAATACCTTCGGGCCGGTCTTCTCCACACGGGCATGGATAGAAAGCAGAGCGGCGCGAGGCATGCTGTCCTGGAGCCCGGCCCAGGACGCCTTCCGGAGAGATTCCGGCCCGGGCGGGAGTCGGTTGTCGAGCGCTCCCACCCGTCGACGAAAGGCGAGGATCTCGTCACGGCCGAGGTCGAGGTTTGCGGTTCTCATGTCAGCGCCGACGAGGCAAGCTCATGGCGGGCCTGTCGCCCTGCGAGCAGGGGGACGTAGGCTCTGTCTCGTCGCGATCAGCCCCGGATATCAGTAATGATCTGGCGGAGGACATCCTCTTCTCCAAGAGCGGGGACATCGCCGACCGCGTAGAGGCCGATTCGCTGGACCCGGTCCCCATAACGGGCGGCGATCGCCTTGCCCAACTGGTCGACGGGTGCCACCACCCCCACCTCGGCGACGACCTCGTCGGTGATTACCTCAGCCATCTCTGTCCATTTTCCCCGCTTGCTCATGGCGGTGAGCTTGGGGCCGAAGTCCCAATCGCTCGATTCGAGCACAGGGGCATAGGAGGGAGTGGAGGCGTAGAACGCCATCTGTTGTTTCACCGCCGGCATCGCTTGCTCGATCTCGGCCTGGTCCTGACCCGTGACGACGAACACGGTGGCGATTCGATCACAGTCGGCCAGAGTGCGACCGGCCGACTCGGCTCCGTCTTTGATCTGGGGGATCACTAGCTCATCGAGATAGGCCACTGTATGGAAAGGATGGACGTGGAAACCTTGGCAAGTCTCTCCCGCCAACCGGCTCAGGTAGGGGCCCACTCCGGCGATGGCGATGGGGACATCTGGATGGTCGATGGGCCCGGGGTCGAAGAAAGGCGTCATGAGGGTGAACTGATAGAAATCACCCTCATAACGCAACGGAGTCCCGTTCTGCCATGTGTCCCAGATGGCACGCATCGACAAGATGTAATCCTTGAGCCGGGGCCCGGGACTGTCCCAGATCGTGGAGAACCGCCGGGTTATGTGGGCGCGAACCTGGGTGCCCAGACCAAGGATGAACCTTCCCTCGGACATGGCAGCCAGGTCCCAGGCGGTCATCGCCATCACCATGGGCGATCGGGGGAAGGCCACCGTGATTGCCGTGCCCAGCTCCAGGCCCGGCTCGGCCTGGGAGGCGAAAGCCAGGGGGAAAAATGGGTCGTGCTGGGTCTCGGCACTGAAGAACCCGTCGTAGCCGACCCGAGCCGCATTGTGGGCCGCCTGGGCCACATCGTGCAGATCTGATGGAGTGAGATAGAAATCGACCTTCATGACGTCACCTTATCGTCGGGACGAATCCGGTACGCTGGGGTCTGTGAAACGGCTGGGACGAATCATGGCGATCATCGGCGGCATCGCCGCCATCATCTGGGCGATGCGAGACCGGTTCGTATCGGTGGCGATCTCACGGGAGCCGCAGCCGCCCAGCTTTCGGGTTCACGAGAAGGCCGGGGAGATCTCGCCCCCATCCGCCAGACCCGAAAGCAAGCCTGCCTCCACGACCAAGTCCGAACCCGCTGTCCCAGAGGCGTCTGACTCATCCGACCGAAGCCGGGTGACAGAGGTGACGGGGATCGGACCTGTGTTCGCCGGGCGTTTGGCCGAAGCCGGGATCAAGAACCTGGCCGAGCTGGCCGCCGCCCGCCCCGAAAAGGTGGCAGCCGCGGCACAGGTGGCCCTGTCACGTGCAACAGACTGGGTCGAGGCCGCCCGCCGTATGCGCTGATCTACACACCCCTCAGTTCGAACACCGATGTCTGGCGCCGGGCCTGCCATCGGCTGAGGACCACATATCCGATCCCGCCGACGAGCGCCATGACGAGGCGCCAGGGCAGGTCGGCGGAGGTGCTGAAAGAGGGGAGAAAGTCGATGTAGGCGCTGGGCCCGACCGGATTCAGCATCTGACCGAAGAACACCGCCAGGATCCACATGCAGATTCCGACCAGGTTGAAGGCGGACTGGCCGGCGGCTGCCCCATATGTCTCCGCTTCTGCGTAGTAGCGGCCCTTGACGAGGTAGAAATCGGCGACCGCGATCACCATGGCCGGAAACACGAGGGCCGTGGCGAGGGAGGCCCAAGCGAGGGGCGGGTCGGAAACCAGAAAGGCAAGCGCCACCACACCCGCCGTCGAGAGGGTGCCCACCACCGCGGGAGATACGACCGGAACTATCCCGACCGCCTCGGTACCCGCCGCCACGAGCGAAGAGAAGACTTGATCCGACTCGGCGACCACGACCCAGCCGATGGCCAAGATCACACCGGTGGTCCCGGCCGCAATGTGGGTGAGGTCGGTCGGAAACTCGCCCATTCTCAAGGCGAGGACGCCGCCCGCCAGGAGCACGAGAACTACCGGAATCGTGTAGCCAACTCCGAACGCGCCAACAGCCTCCTCGTCGTTGTGGAGACGTCGGGCCACCGGCTGTACGAAGGGGACGAACACGGCGGACATCTCTACGGCTCTCTGAACGCCCGACCAGAAAGGACCGGACACCCCGGTCAGGGACACGCCCCCCATCGACGCCAGCCTCCATCCCAGGACGGTGATGAGAATCACTGACAGCCAGAAAATCGGTCGACGAATTACGACTTTGATGGTCGTGACCAGGCCGAGGTAAGTGAGCAGTACGCCGAGTCCCGCCACCACCGCCATGGCAACGAGGGGGGAAGTGACACTGAATCCGCCTGCGGACATCGCCGTCGATCCCCACTCCCCCACCAGTCGCAGACCTACGGCCGCCCACAGGGCGATCATGGCCAGACGTAGCCAGGACATGAACCAGGATCCAACCCTGCCCAATGAGGGATGAGAGAGCCAGGCACCGTCGGCACCGGTGCTGGCAGCCATCCGGGCGGAGCCGCCGACGATGACTCCCCCCAGGACAGCGGCAATGGGCGCGATGAGAAGGATCTGGGCGATGCCTAGACCGTCGTTCGTGTACAGCAGCGCTCCCACGATCAGCGCCGGGCCACCGACCGTCGTGGCGACCATCGTGGCCACCCCATCTCCCTCCTCGAGCTCCCCCTGCCGATAGCCGACCGCGTCACGGCTCCAGGTCTGGTTGATGGAACGGAACATCGGCCGAGAGTGTAGGGGAGAGCGGCCGGCCCACTCCTACCATCTGAAGTTGTGCTCTACCTGACCCCTCCCGATCACCTGGGTGAGCTGCTGGAAGGAGAACCCGGCTTCCGGTCCGACCAGTTGCGGTCCTGGCTATACCAACACCCGGTCCTCCACACCGCCGACATGACCAACCTGCCGGCGTCTCTTCGGACTGACCTGGAGGATCTCTTGTGGCCCTTCGAGGTGGAGGCCGAACTGGCGGGCGACAACGGGCGGACCCGCAAATGGCTGTTCCGCACCCCGAACGGAGCCGGCATCGAGGCGGTGCTGATGGGCTATCCGCGCCGGGCCACGCTGTGCATCTCTTCCCAGGCCGGCTGCGCCCTGGGGTGCACTTTCTGCGCTACGGGACAGTTCGGCTTCGAGCGCCATCTGGAGCCGGGCGAAATCGTGGCTCAGGTGGCGTATGCCCAGGCCTTCCTGCGCCAGATCGGAATGCCTGGGGTACCCGACCGACTCACCAATGTCGTCTTCATGGGAATGGGCGAGCCGCTGGCGAACTACGACCGTGTTCGGGAGGCGATCCGACGGATGATCGACGAAATGGGCATGTCGCCCCGCTCCATCACCGTCTCCACGGTCGGGATGATCCCCGGTATCCGCCGCCTCGCCGACGAAGGTTGGCCCCTCAACCTGGCCATCAGCCTCCACGCAGGCGACGACGACCTCCGCTCCCGGCTGGTGCCGATCAACCGTCGGTACCCGATCGCCGACCTGGAACAGGCCGCTGTCGACTACTTCGAGAAGACGGGACGGAGAGTGTCGATCGAGTGGACGATGATGAAGGGAGTCAACGACAGGGTCGAGCAGGCCCGTCGCCTGGGCGACGTAGCCCGCCGCATTCGCGCCCATGTCAACCTGATCCCCCTCAACCCGACCCCTGGAAGCGATGCCAGGGCTTCCTCGAAGGAGACCATGGATCAGTTTGTCCGGGTCCTCCATGACCTAGGCGTGAATGTCACCGTCAGGGACACCCGGGGCCTGGGAATCGACGCCGCCTGTGGCCAACTACGAGCCTCACACTCAACACCCACCCCGGTCACGGTCACCTCGGAGCCACGGTTCTAGTCAGGCATCTCAGGGCCATTCCGACTCGATGCGTCGGACAACTACCGACCCGTGTATGGAGACAGTGCCCACCCCGGCAGCTTCCACGCCGGTGCAGTCGACGGTCAGTTGTTGTTCGGTGATGCCGGGCGCCAACACTCCCACCTGCTGATAGGAGACCGGACAGGCACCTTCCTCCAAGCTCCCGTCGATGAATTCGTCGCCGAGCCTTCCCGAAATGCTCGACACCCATAGCTGATCGGAGCTTTCGTTCTGGCTTATGTTCAAGCCGGCCTCTGATTGATAGACGGTGTCCCCGCCTTCGGCCTGAGTAGTGGCCACGTTGGCCAGGCTGATCCAGGGGACGTCGCCGAATAGCTGCGGGTCGTAGTTGGTGATCACCGGCCAGTCGTAGGAAACGACATAGTCATAGGAAGTGTCGGGAGAAACGGCGTACAGGTTCTTCTCGGGTTCCAGGGCCACCTCGAAGGTAAGGTCACCGCCCACCGATACCGTGCCGCCCGTCTCGGGGAGATCGTCGCGGTGAGCCATGACGGCATTGGCCGCCACCATCATCTGACCGCTGGCGCCGACGGTGGCCTTCTGGTGGATGTCACTGATATCGGGACAGTCGATCGAAGTCTCTGCCAGTCCGAGGTCGGCATGGAGTCGATTCACGACGATCCGGCAGTCGCCACCGCTGAGGAAGAAGTCGAGGTCCCCGATGGTGAGATGGTCCACCAGTGGCTGGCCATCATCTGACATGGCGAACGAGATTCGGCCGTCGGAGGCCGTGAGTTCGTACGCACCCCGGTCGAAGTAGTTTCGGACCTCGGGGGCGAATTCGACAGTGGTGTTTCGATCACCGGAAAGAGTCAGCGTGCCGCCCTCGACGATGGGCGCCGTTGCCTCCCGCTGGCCTCCGTCCGCCGTAGCGGTGGTCGAAACCGGGGTGCGGGTCAGCATCCGACCGCCCAGTACGACGGCCCCAAGGACGACGACAGCAACACCGAGCAGCAGCAGGACGGGCCTAGCGCGCTCCATCGTCTCCCCAATCCGTCGCTCTGGACCCGACGGATGGTAGGCACGGGCCGGCAGGTCCATTTCGACAAACGAGTAGCTTTCGTCGCTTGCGGCCTCGGTCCATCCTGGCCTCATGTCATTCTCACATCCAGGACCGGTTGTTCAGAGCTTCCGGGCCGACGCCGCTCAGCTCAAAGCTGGCTTAGCGGCGCGGACCGAGGTAGCCTTCATACCCTCTCGGGCGGATCAGGGGCCGGGGAGGAAACCCCAATGCTCGCGTCGATGTATCTTCTGTCGACCGACAAGAGAACTCGAGCCTATCTGGTCGGTGCGATCGTCGCCCTCATGGTCGTGGTCGGCTCCCTGGGCTATACGGTCAAGAGGGGAGACACCCTCACCTCCATAGCCAGAAGGTATGGAGTATCAGTCTCCGCCATCCTCGAGGCCAACAACATCTCCAACCCCGATCTGATCTGGATCGGGCAGCAACTCGTCATCCCCGGACACGACGGGAAGCCGGCCCAGATTCATGTAGTCGCAGCAGGCGAGACCCTGGGCAGCATCGCCGCCCGCTACGGCACCAAGACGTCGACGCTGGCCAGCGTGAACGGGATCGACAACGTCAACCTGGTCCGCATCGGCCAGAAGCTGAAGATCCCCGCAAGCGGCGGCGTCTCTGGTGCCACCGGCTACCACGTGGTCAAGGCCGGTGAAACGCTGGCTTCCATCGCCGCCAGGCACGGCGTATCCGTACACCAATTGGCGGCTGCCAATGGGATCACAAACCCGTCCCTGATCTATGTGGGTGCCCGGCTGGCGCTCAGCGGAAGTTCCTTCGTGGCCGAGGGCGAATCCGGGGCCACCACCCATGTGGTGGCAACCGGAGAGACCCTGGGCTCGATCGCCGCCAAGTACGGGGTGTCGGTGAGCTCCATCGCCAAGGCGAACGGGATCAAGAACACCAACCTGATCCGTGTAGGCCAGAAGCTCGAGATTCCAGGCGGAAGCAGCTGGGTATGCCCCGTGGCCAATGCCTCCTACGTCAACGACTGGGGATTCCCCCGCTCCGGAGGACGCTTCCACGAGGGCAACGACCTCATGGCACCCCGGGGATCGGAGGTGCAAGCACCGGTCAGCGGAACAGTCAAGCCCATCACCGGGGTCGTCGGTGGCTTTCAGTTCTTCCTCTATGGCGACGACGGCGTCACCTACATCGGTTCCCATCTCGACGCGTTCGGCCGCTCCGGCCGGGTCAGTGCCGGCGAGGTGATCGGGTACGTCGGAGACACCGGCAACGCCCGTGGCGGGCCCACCCACCTCCACTTCGAGATGCACCCCGACGACGGGCCGGCCGTCAACCCCTTCCCCACCCTCCAAGAAAACGGCTGCTAGGAAAGCCGCGCGACGGTCACTCTGTGAACCGAAACACGGCATCCAGCGGCGAAAACGTTCACAGAATCGACATGCCGGCAATCCTGTGAACCGAAACTCGGCACCCAGCGGCGAAAGCGTTCACAGAGTTAGCATCCGCTCCCGGAGATGGTCGAGCCGGAGCTCCCCGCCTTCGAGGAGGCGACGGTGGAAGCCCTTCAGGTCGAACCCGGGCCGCCGCTCCAGAGCGTGGCGGATGTCGAGGATCTCCCGTTCCCCCACCTTGTAGGAAATGGCCTGGCCGGCCCATCCCAGATAACGCTTGACCTCGCTCTCCGCCACGTCGTCGGGCTGGAGCCCGATGTGATGGACGTAGTCGACGGCCCGGGCGTAATCCCAGGGCTGCCCGGGGTGGAGCGGCGCATTCGCCGGTATCGCATAGCCCAGGTGGGATCCCAGGTCGACCACCACCCGGACGGCCCTGAAGAGGTGCGACGCCAGCATTCCGAGGCGGTACTCGGGAAGATCGAAATAGCCCAGCTCGTCCATGAGCCGCTCGGCGTAGAGGGCCCAGCCCTCCCCATAGCCCGGATACCAGATGAACAGCCGTTGAGCACTGGAGAGATGTTCCGCCTGGTGCATGGCCGTCGCCACCTGCAGATGATGACCGGGGAACCCCTCGTGGTAGGCGGTGGTGACCTCCTGCCAGACCGGGATCTGCGTCTTCTCGCCCAGCGAGTACCACACCGAACCGGGACGCTCCCAGTCCACCGAAGGATTGATGTACCAGGCTCCCAGGGCCCCGCCCGGAGGGGCGATGTTGACGGTGATTGATCGAATCGGATCGGGAACATCGAAGTGAGCTCCGGCCAGATCGGCCACTGCCCGATCGAGCCGGGACTGGATGAAGTCGCAGAACTCCGGGCGCGACACGGCGTGAGCTGGGTCATGCTCGAGGATTTCGATCACCTCACCGACGCTGCGATCCGGGTCGACCGACCGGGCCACCGTCTCCATCTCGGCACGGATCCGCCCGATTTCCTCCCACCCCCAGCGATAGGTTTCGGTGGGATCGATGGTCATGCCGAGGAATCTCTCCGCCGCCCTCAGATAGCGATCCTGGCCGACACCGTCCTCGGCCACACTGTGAGGCAGGTATTGGTCTCGCAGCCACTCGACCAGCTCCCCCGCCGCCTCACGTGCGACTCGAACGCCCTCTTCAAGCTCCGGACTCGACAGATCGTACGACCTGGCCTGCTGCAGGAGATCGAGGAATCTCGACTCCGGCCCGGCCAGGCTCTGAGCCTGTTCGATGACCGACTCGACCTGGCGCCTCGCCACCACTCTCCCCTGGTCGACGCCCTGGGCAAGCACCTCCTGCCAGCCCGACCAGGGCTCGCCGATGGTGCGCAACCGGGCGGCGATGTTGGACCAGGCAGGAGCGCTGTCACGGGGCATGATGTCGAAGATGTCCCGCACTCTGGAAAACCCGCAGTAGATGTGATTCAGGTCGTACACATGGTCGCCGCTCTCGTACTCGGCGATCTGGAGGTCCAGGTATCCGGTCAACACCCGGGCGGCATGGCGTTGATCCCGATCCTCGTGCTGGGCGTGAGCGACGATCTCGGAGCGGTAGCTGCGGTTTAGGTCATTGAGCTCGGCCACACCGGCGGGCGAGAGATCGTCCCAACGATCATCCGCACCGCGAAACCCCAGTGAGGAACAGGCCATGGGGCTGATCTCCAGGACGTCGTCGACAAAGCGGTCGGATATCTGGAACGGATCCAATCGGTCTCCCTCGAGTGCCCGGGGAGGTTAACCCACCCGGGGGCAGGTACCCGAGCGGGTACATTGAGCCGCCATGAGCGACGTCATCGAGGTCAGGCCGGAAGAGAGGTTCGACGAGGCCGCCCTGGCGTTCTATCTGCATGACAGGCTCGAGGGGGCCGGCTCACAGATGCGGGTCCACCAGTTCGGCGGGGGGAGGGCCAACCTCACCTACCTGCTCGAATTCGACGGCGGAGCAGAGTACGTGCTGCGACGGCCCCCGCTCGGCCCCGTGGCCCCCGGGGCCCACGACATGGAGCGGGAATACCGGGTTCTCTCCCGGCTGTGGAAGGCTTTCGACAAGGCACCCCACGCCGTCCTCTTCTGCGACGACGAATCCGTCATTGGCGCTCCTTTCTTCATCATGGAGCGACGAGATGGAGTCGTCGTCCGGGGCCGCATTCCCCGGATCTTCGGAGGTGGAGAGGACCCATCAGCCAACCGGGCTCTGGCCGGAGTCGTGATCGACACCCTGGCCGAGTTCCACGCCGTCGACGCCGCCGAGTGCGGGCTGGAGGAGCTAGGCCACCCCGAGGGGTTTCTGGAGCGGCAGGTAAAGGGCTGGCTGGGACGGTGGGAGCGAGCTCGCCACGAGGCCAACCCGCTGGCCGACGAAGTCGGCAACTGGCTGTCCGACACCATGCCCGACTCGCCTCCGCCCACCCTGTTACACAACGACTGGCGTCTGGACAACATGGCAGTCTCGCCCACCGACCCGGGTGTTTGCGTGGCGGTCTACGACTGGGACATGGCCACCCGCGGCGACCCGCTGTGCGACCTGGGGACCTTGCTCGGATCGTGGCACGACCCGAGCGAGATCGACGACCGAACCCACACGCTCATGCCGGTCACGGTGCCGGGCTGGATATCGCGGGCCGGGGCGATAGGACGCTACGGCGAGACGTCGGGCCGGGACGTGTCCGGCATGGACTGGTATGTGGTGTTCGGCACCTGGAAACTGGGAGTGGTCCTCCAGCAGATCTACATCCGCTATCTACGGGGCCAGACGTCGGATCAGCGCTTCGCTGATATGGGCCGTGGTGCCGCCCGTCTATTCGAGTTGGCGGCAGAACGGCGACCCTGAAATGGAGAGAGCCCGGCCGGATTGAATCCGGTCGGGCTCTGTGCCGGCGCCAAGTCCCCGGTCAGGAAGATCCGAGGGTGGCCTCGAGGGTCAGAGTCTGTCCGCCTCTGAGGACGTCGAGCTTCACCTTGTCGCCGGGCTGGTGGTTCTGAATCTGGCCGGCCAGGTCGCCGATGCCGTTCACTTGCACGCCGTCGACGGCGGTGACCACGTCACCCACCTGGAGTCCCGCCTTCGCGGCTCCCGATTGAGGCTGGACGCCCGTTATCAGGGCCCCGGCGGGACCGGTCTGAGCGTCTGCTCCCTGCACACCGAGTACAGCCATGGACAGGGGCTGGCCGGAGACGATGGAGTCCGCCACCTGCTTGCCGACGCCGATGGGGACGGCGAATCCGATGCCGTTGTTGCCGCCCGAGGTGGAGAAGATCGACACGTTGATGCCGATCACCTGGCCCTGCCGGTTGGCCAGGGCGCCACCGGAGTTCCCCGGGTTGATGGCCGCGTCGGTCTGGATCAGCGACCGGTACCGGCCGTTTTCGGGAACGGACTGATTGACCGCCGAGACCACACCCGAAGTAACGGTGGAATCCAGGCCGAAGGGGCTGCCGATGGCGACGGCCAGCTGGCCGACCTCGGGCTGGGTGTCGGTGGCGAGTGATGCGGCCGGAAGCCCGGTGGCGTCGATCCTCACCACACCGATGTCAAAGGAGTCGTCCTGGCCGACGACCGTTCCCGAGTACTGGGTGCCGTCGGAGAGCCGCACTCGGACCTGCGACTGGCCGTCCACCACATGAGCAGCAGTGAGGATGAGGCCATTGGAGTCGTAGATGACCCCACTGCCCAGTGCTCCGGCCGGGGTCTCGATCTGGACCACCGAAGGCAGGAGAGCCTTGGCTACGTCGGCAACCGGCTCGTCGGTGGACTGGAGCGGGGGCGCTACCTGGCTGCCTGCTCCCGTAGTCGTCGTGGCGGTGGTGGTGGCGGTAGAAGCGGCGGCCTCCTGGCCGGGCGAGGAGAAAACCAGCCAACCGATGGCCAATCCGACCAGGATCATGCCCACCGAGACCAAAATCCACGACCAGGCCCCGCCCGACGAGGGTCGAGGCTGAGGCGGTGGTGGAGGGGGCTGGGGGCTGAAGCTGGTTTCGTCGCCCGTCGATGTGGGCGCTGTCGGTGCAGTCATGAAATCCTCCTGGATGCTACGCCCGCCAAGCTAGGACTCTCTCCCTAAACCTTCTGTAAAGGGCTATCCGACGGTGGCGAGCCCGGCGCTTCGGTCAACGGGAGCCAGATGACCAGGACCGAGCCCTTGTCCCGACCCCTGTATGCCTCCAGTGTTCCTCCGTGGGCCTGGGCGATCTGGCGCACGATGGCCAGGCCCAGCCCCCGCCTCCCCGCTCGTTCCAGAGCCGATGGATCGATGCCCTCGCCCTGATCGGCCACAGCCACCCAGGCCCAGCCGGTGTCGACACCCGAGGCGAGCACCACCCTGCTTCCCCGGGGTGACGCCTTGAGGGCATTGTCGGCCAGGTTCTCGATCGCCCGGCGCAAAGACGAGGGAACCCCTTCGATCGAAACCGAGACCGGCCGAGCTTCGATGGTGACTCCGGCCGCGGCTCCGCGTGCGCTGAGCTCGTCCGCGGCCTCGGCCACCAGGTCGCCGAGGTTGATGTGGACCGCCGCCGCCGACCGCACCTCGAGGCGGGCGGCGGCCAGCAGATCGTCGATCATGTCGGCCATGCGTTCGGCGTTGCGCTGAACGATCCCACCGGCCACCTGCCAGTCCTCGAGAGAGGCGGAGGGATCGTCGGCCAGGACGTCGATGTTGGAACGGATGATGGCCAGGGGCGTCCGCAGGTCGTGTGAGGTGTCGGCCAGGAAGCGACGCTGGGAGCTGAAGGCAGTGTCGAGACGCTCCAGCATGTCGTCGAACGTCTCCGCCAGGCGGCTCAGCTCGTCACCGGTGCTGCGATAGGCGATCCGCCTGGACAGATCGGAAGCGGTGATCTCCTTGGCGACGGACGTGATCTGGGCCACGGGACGCAGCGCCCTGCCCGAGATGATCCATCCCACCACGAACGAGATGAGGAACAGCGCTATCAATGCCACCACCGAATAGTGCGACAGCAGGGTCAGGGCTCGTTGGGTGATCGACTGCTGGACCAGTTGAGCCGTGTCCACGTCGAGTTGCTGAACGATGATGGGACGCCCGTTGATGGTGGCCACCCGGCTGTCGAGGGTCAGGGGGAGACGGCGAAGGTTGCGCCGCACCAGGTAGTAGGTGATGCCGAGGAAGGCGCCGGCCAGCCCGAACACGACCGACGAGTAGAGCACCGACAGCCTGAAGCGGATCGAGCGGACGAAAGAGACCGGACCGCTCATTCCGCCACCAACCGATAACCGCGGCCCGGAACGGTCTGGATCAGCTCGGAACGGCCCAGCTTCTTGCGCAGATTGGAGATCGTGACCCGAACGACGTTGGTGAAGGGATCGGCCATCTCGTCCCACACGTGCTCGAGGAGGGTCTCCTGGGATATCACCTTTCCGGCGTTGAGCATGAAATAGTGCAGCAGTGAGAACTCCTTGGCGGTGAGTTCGAGCGGCTCTCCCGTCAGTGTGGCCTCGAAACGAGCCGGATCGAGACGGATATCGCCGGCTTCGATGACCGGGCTGACGGCGTCGTCGCGACGGAGAAGGGCCCGGACACGGGCGGCCAGTTCGGCGAAGGCGAAGGGCTTCACCAGGTAGTCGTCGGCTCCGGCGTCGAGACCCGAGACCCGGTCGTCGACATCGTCGCGCGCGGTGAGCATGAGCACCCGGGGCCGCTCCTCGAATGGCTCCAGGGCCCCGTTGCTCAACCGGCGACAGATCTCCACCCCCGCCCCGTCTGGCAGGTTCCAGTCCAGCAGAACCAGGTCGTAACCGGCCGATGTGATCTTGAGCTCTGCCTCGCCGGCAGTCTCGGCCATATCGACGGCATGACCCTCTCGCCGTAACCCGCGGGCGACGGCGTTGGCAAGATCCAGCTCGTCCTCGACGATCAGAAGACGCACGGTGATGCTTACGGTATCGGCGAAGGCATAACTACTGGGTAAACAGCCCCCGGTCGTATTCGGAGATCTGGCCAAGGCAGACCGCCGACGATGGGTCGAAAGGCCCCGACCCATGCCCTTCCAAACCCCTGAGTCGGCTGGCATCATGTTCGACAGCGTTTTGGTCGGCGGCTGGGAATGCCGATAAGTCTTCACCGACATCGCATACGATCAATGGGCAACACAGAGAATCGACATGGCAGTCACCGTCACGATTGAAACCGAAAAGGGCCCTACCACGTACACGGGTCACATCGTGTGCCGGGGACCGGGCACGATGGAGATGCTGCTCACCGAGCCCTTCGCGCTGGCGGGGCGAACCGTCCAGTTCCCGGCCGGTGCGGTGGTCGAGGAGCGATCGCAACCCGATCTCTCGAGCAACGGCGGACGCCGGTCGGGCAAGGGCTGACAGCACAGTGACTCCGGGCACCACATCGAAGACCAGCCGGAGGATCAACTCGTGACGACCCCGCTCAGGGGGCATGTGATGATTTGGGGGAGACCGTCAGAGAAATCGGCGTCCACCCGGCCGGTATCGTGAAGCACCGCCACCTGTCACGGCGACGGCCGATCGTCTCCGAGCTCCCACACCGTGTCTACCCGGTCGACCCGTGGGCCATCGTCGAGACCCAGTTCACCCCCCAGCTCACAGAACTCCTCGAGACCGTCTTCGCCCTGGGCAACGGTTGCGTCGGGGTCCGGGGATCGTTTCATCAGGGCAGCCCCGCCCATCAACCCGGCGCTCTCATCAACGGGTTCTACGAATCGTGGCCGATCGTCTATCCCGAATCGGCTTTCGGATTCGCCACCGCCGGTCAGACCATCGTCTACGTTCCCGACTCCAGCGAGTCGGTGGTGTGGGTGAACGGGGAGCGAATCGATTATTCCTCTCCCACCATCGCCGACTGGGAGAGACGGCTCGACTTTCGACAGGGGACGCTGGTCCATCGTTACCGGTGGCGAACCGAGGATGGCATAGGCGTCGAGGTCAGGTCGACCCGTCTGGTTTCGGTCGCCCGCCACGACCTCGTCGCCAGCCGGCTCGAGGTCTCCGTCGACGCCGACGCCGAGATCGAGATCCGCTCAGGCCTCGTCAACCGCCAGGACACCGACTATCTGGAGCCGGCGGCGACGGAGCTGGACCCGCGTCGGGCCCGCAACTTCGAACGACGGGTGCTCGAACCCACCGATCTGCGGGTCAGGACGGAGATGATCTCCGCCTCCTACGAAACCGTTCGCTCTCGCCTGCGTCTGGCCGTCTCCCTGGCCCAACAAGTCGATCAACCCGTGGATGCAACCTCCGAAGAGCACCCCGACCACCCCTGGACTCACTTCAGGGCACGGCTCACCGACGGGGAAACCCTCACGCTCGACAAGTTCACGGTGTATCACGCCGGCAACGCCCGCGGCATCGACCACACCGAGGATGAGGCCTCGATGGTGTCGCGGGCCGGCTTCGAAGCCGCCGCCAAGGCCCACAACTCCGCCTGGGACGAATTCTGGGACCTGGCCGATATCCACGTCGGTACCGATGAGGCGGTCCAGCAGGCCACCCGCTGGATCCTGCTCCAGCTCAACCAGGCGTCGGCCCAGATCGACGGGACCGGCATCGCCGCCAAGGGCGTAACCGGTCAGGCCTACGAGGGACACTATTTCTGGGATACCGAAGTCTTCGTGCTCCCTTTCCTCCTCTACACCCGACCCGAGGTGGCGGCCGGGCTGTTGCGGTTCCGCTACAAGATGCTGGAGGAGGCACGGGCCCGGGCCACCGAGCTCAATCTGGCCGGAGCCCTGTTCCCGTGGCGGACCATCAACGGCAACGAAGCCAGTGCCTATTTCGCGGCGGGGACCGCCCAGTACCACATCGACGCCGACATCGCCTACGCCATCCGCAAGTACGTGGAGATAACCGGCGATGTCGAGCTGCTCTGGGATGTGGGGGTGGAGATGCTGGTGGAAACGGCCCGCATGTGGGCCCGGCTCGGCTTCCACCGCGACGGCGCCTTCCATATCTACGGCGTCACCGGACCCGACGAATACACCGCCATCGTCGACGACAACGCCTACACGAATCTCATGGCGCAGATGAACCTGTTGTACGCAGTGGACTCGGTGGAGAGGATGAGACGGGAACAGCCCGCCCGTTGGGCAGAGCTGGCCGAGCGGCTCGCCGTCACTCCCGAGGA
Organism: uncultured Acidimicrobiia bacterium; assembly: GCA_963744905.1. Taxonomy (GTDB): domain Bacteria; phylum Actinomycetota; class Acidimicrobiia; order Spongiisociales; family ZC4RG35; genus DATFFO01. Next base: position 323,482 of record CAVUUV010000003.1, read on the forward strand.
CATCGAGGAGTGGCGCCGGGCCGGGACCGAGATGCACTTCCCCCACGACGAGGGCTTCGGGATCACCAAGCAGGACGAGAGTTTTCTCGCCAAGGAGCGCTGGGACTTCGAGTCGGTCCCGGAGGACAAATATCCCCTATTGCTCCACTTCCACCCGCTGACCATCTACCGGTATCAGGTTCTCAAGCAGGCAGACGTGGTCCTGGCGACGGTGCTCCTGGGCGAGAATTTCAGCGACGAGCTGAAACGGGCCAACTTCGACTATTACGACCCCCTAACCACGGGCGACTCTTCCCTCTCCGCCTGCGTGCAAGCGATCGCCGCGGCCCAGATCGGCGAGGCGGATCTGGCCATGCACTATTTCCGTACCGCCCTTTTCACCGACCTGGCCGACCTCCACCACAACACCACCGATGGAGTGCACCTGGCCTCGGCCGGCGGGGTGTGGATGGCGCTGGTCTACGGAATGGCCGGGCTCTCCGACCGCGACGGAGAGATTCGCCTCGATCCCAGACTGCCCATCGAATGGGATCATCTGCGCTTCAAACTCAGAGTCCGCGATACGGTCCTGTCGGTGGACATGGACCACGACCGCGTTCTCCTCCAGGCGGATGGTTCCCCGTTGGGGGTAACCGTTCGAGGGACGACCGTCACCGTGGGCGATCAGCCCGTCACCGTTCCGCTCAAACGAGAGCACCGGAAATCAGGGGCGGCCCGGACCAGTGGCCACTGAGGAGCGATCCCGCAAATAGCGGGCGAAGAGCATGCGATCGCCCCTCAGGAGGCGATCGAGACGGAAGCGCAGCGGGGGAATGAGCTCCGCCCCCGAGTGAGCCAGCCGAGCCGATTGGCCTCCGACCACCATGGGGGTGGTACTGATGTTGAGCTCGTCGATCAGATCGGCCTCGGCCAACTGACCGTTGATCGAAGGCCCACCCTCGCAGAGGACGATGCCCACCTCACCCAGGACTTCGATCACCCGGGCGAGATCGGCCAGAGCCCCATCCAGTACCAGCACCTCTGCCTTGCCCTCGAGCGCCGAGCGGGCCTGTGAGGAATGGTCAGCCCCGGTGATGATCAGGGGCGGGCGATCGGGATCGAGAAAGCGGGAATCAGGATCGATGTCGAGACGCCTGGACAGCACCACGAGACGGGGCAGGGGCTGAAGACCCCACCCGACCCGCCGCCGCCTCACCTCCTCGGGCAGTAGGAGGGGCCCATAGCCTTCGGTCCGGACAGTTGCGGCTCCCACCATGACCACATCGGCCACGGCCCGAAAGGCGTGGAACAACGCCTGGTCATCGGGATCGGTGAGCCCGCTGGCCCCGCCCTCCACCGCGGTGGCACCATCGAGCGAGGTGACCATGTTCACCATCACCCACGGTCTTCGCCCCCGGCGCCGATCCGAGGCGACCACAGAGACAACATCGTCGAGGGGCGCACCGGGCTGGGGGAAGAGCGGACGAATCACCGGTGAGCGAGCCTACCCGACTACCAGCATGAACGGCTCGGGTTCCAGTGGCTCCAGCCACCACCGTGATAGACAAGCCACGCCGCCACGGCCACGTTGTCTTCGGGATCGAAGATGTCGGCCCCGGGGCGGCCCGCCTGAGCGGCCCGCTTCGGCCACAGCCGGGCCAGATGCTGGAAGAGCCCGCGGGCACTGGAGCGAGGGTTGGCAGCCCCGGGGTCCCCACCCGACTCGCACCGGATCACGGCCAGCGCCCGATCCACGTCTCCGGGCTGGAAGTATCGCTCGACCAGAGGGCGCCACCGCTCCACCCCGACCAGGACCCCCACCACCATTCCGGGCGGATAGCCGCAAGGGGGAACGAGAGGCGACACCGGACGGCATCCGACCGAATCGGGGGGTTCGGTGACCACCTCCGACAGGGCGGGAGCGGCTGGCTCCGGGGCCGTGGTCGTGGTCGAAACCGGCCGGGTGGTAACGGTTTGCGCGGAGACAGGCTCGGACCCGGTCGAGGAGACACCCGAGCCGGAGAACCCGATCGAGAACAGTACGACGACGACGAGGACGCCGGTAACGAGGGATGTGAGTCTGCGCACGGCAGCCTCCAGAGGAAGGGGAGAACGAAGAGGAGATCAGCATCCTAGGAGCGCTAGCTAATGCAAGCAAACAATTTGGTATTGCTTGCGATAGCTAGCACAATGAGGAGGAGAATTCGATCCCACCACTACGGAGGTTTCAAATGACCAGATTGTCCACCCTGCCCTTGGCCGCGGTTGGTGCCGCCAGCCAGGCCGTCCGCCAGATCGGCCACCGGGTCGAGGACGCCCGTCGGGAGCTGACCGAGGCGACCGAGAGCTTCATCAATACCTCGGCCGAAGAAGGCCGCCATGTGCTGGCCCGGGTGCCGGGCGCCGCCAAGCTCCTGGGGGCAGCCAACATGGCCGCCCAGCCCGTGACCGACATCGTCGGCGTCGATTCCCGAGCGGCCGCCAAGTTGCGCCGTGCCGGCGTCAACACGGTCCAGGACATGTGGGCCCAGGCGGGAGATCGGACCGGTAGGTCCGACCTGTCCGGGATCACCGGCATCGGCGCCGACCAGCTGTCCGATTGGGCCAGGAAGGCCGACCTGATGCGAGTCAAGGCGATCGGCCCCCGCTATGCGGCCCTGCTCGAGGCGGCCGGTGTGTCGAGCCTCAAGCAGCTGCGCAGACGCAGTGCGGAATCACTCCATGAGAGCCTGATCGAGGCCAATCGCACCGCCAAGGTGGTCGAGAATATCCCGGGCCTGTCCGAGATCGAGGACTGGATCACCAAGGCCGACCTGATCGCCGGCTGACTCCACCAGCCCCATACCACACAAGGAAGGGCGGCCCCGACGGGTCGCCCTTCTGCTTTCTCTGGACGAAGGGGAACGCCCCACCCGTTCTTTCGACCACCAGGAACGCATAGCGATGGTCACCGTCCAAAGAAGCGGCAGGGCGTTCGCTGAGGTCCAAAGAAGCAGCCCCGGTCCGACGCTTGTGACCGGGCATCGACTCCCGGTCGGGGCAGGGTGATGCGAAAATCCAGGGTGTGACCACTCAGCCTGTCGGTTTCAACCCCTTCGATCCCACCACCATTGCCGACCCCTATCCCGCTTACGCCCGGGTACTCGAGGAGCCAAACCCGATTCCGGCCGATTTCCCCTCCGCCTGGGTGGTGTCGCACTGGGAGGACGTGCGCCGCATCCTCGGGGACCGCTCCTTCTCCGCGGATCGGGACCGGGCGACCATCGTCCAGATCATGCCCGAGACAACCGGCGACCCCGAACTGGACGAGAAGCTGACCCTGTTCGATCGGATGCTTCTAACCCTGGACCCACCCACCCACACCCGCCTGCGCAGGCTGGTGGGTCATGCCTTCACCCCCCGCCGTATCGCCGAGATGGAGGAGCGCATATCGGTGATTGCGACCGAGCTCGTCGAGGAGATGAGAGAAGAGGGGGAGGGGGCCGACCTGGTGAAGAGGTTCGCCTACCCCCTGCCGGTCATCGTCATCTCCGAGCTGTTGGGCCTGCCCGCCGAGGACCGAGAGGACCTCAAGCAATGGTCAGACGACGTCGCCCTCCTACTCGAGCCCCTGCCGGCTCCCGATGCCCTGACCCGGTTCGGGGCCACCAGTGACGAGTTCCGCGCCTACCTCGACCGCCAGTTCGACCATCGTCGACGTCACCAATTCGACGATTTGATCGGCGCTCTCGTCGCTGCCCGGGATGGGCAGGATTCGCTGGACGACGACGAGCTTTTCGCCCTGGTGGTATTGCTGGTGGCGGCCGGGCACGAAACCACCACCAACCTGATCGGAAACTCTGTGATCGCCCTGACCCGCAATCCCGATCAGCGCCGCCGACTGGCTGCCGATCCGGGAATGGCCCTCCGGGCCGTAGAGGAGCTGTTGCGCTACGACTCTCCCGTTCAACGCACCAGCCGGGTGGCGACCGAGCCTGCGGACTTCGGAGAAGTGACGATGCAACCGGGCGACCTGGCCGTCCTACTACTGGGCGCCGCCAACCACGACCCGACCGCCTTCGAAGACCCGGGCCGGCTCGACCTGACCCGAGCCAATGCTTCCTCCCACCTCTCCTTCGGCCATGGGATCCACTTCTGCCTGGGGGCTCCGCTGGCCCGCCTGGAGGGGCGGATCGCCCTCAACGCCCTCCTGGCTGCCTTCCCGAATCTGGAGGCGGACGTCTCCAACCTGGCCTGGAAACCGTCACTGGTTCTGCGGGGAGTCGAATCCCTACCGGTCTTCTGGGGCTGAGGCTCTGACTCCGGTCAGGGCTGGCGCTCCCAGATGGCCTGGACGCCCTGGTTGGTGGTGGTCAGCGTGTCTCCCGAGCACTCGTAGGTGCCCTGGCCGCTCATCGCCCCCTGCGGCGTCTGTACGTTGACACTCCCCGTGGGAATGTCGACCAGGCTCCCGTTGACATCCGCCTGCATCGTGACTTCGGTGTCGGTCCCCGACATGTTGACTGACAGGATTCCCGCCTCCGGGTCGGCCATCCAGGTTCCCTCGTCCGGCGACGTGTCGTTGATGGTCATGACCATGTCCCCCTGGGAGCTGGTGATCTTCAGCTTCCAGTCCCTTCGTTGGGTCGTCACGAGGTCCGGAGCCGTTATGTCCATGGTGTAGTCGCCACTGTCGTAGACGAACTCTCCCGGGACACCCGACCCCATGGCCTCGTTGAGCGAGTCCACGAACGAAGGCGAGTCCAGTTTCCAATCACCGATCAGGCACTGGTCGCCGCCCGCGCCCGTGGTGGGAGGCGCTGTGGTGGGTGGAGCCACGACGCTGGTCGAGGTGGTCGAGGCCGAGGTAGTCGAGGAGGATGCCGTCGTGGAGCTGGCCCGAGCCTCGGTCGACGAGGCCCCGGTCCCTGTTCCTGATGACGCCGACCCGCCACCGCAGGCGGTGAGAATCAGGGCCGCAACGGCGATCGTGATCGTCATTTGGCGATACTTCGGGCGCATTCCGGCCACTGTAACGAGTTGGCGGATTCGTCCAGGTCGGGCGGCGGGCCGTCAACCGACGGCGAGATCCCGGGCTATTTCCTCCGACTCCCGGAAGATCGCCCCCAGCACCCCACCCGGGTGGTGGTTGTCGAATCCGATGAAGTAGAGCCCTTCCAGGGCACCGGCCCCTACGACCGGTGGGGGATCTGGCAGGTCCGCGGCCAGATCGCCCAGCAGATCCGGGAGCGAGGGCTTATAGCCGGTGGCGAGGATCACCATATCGAAGGCCCGCCGGCTCCCGTCGACGAACACGACTTCGCCCCCTTCCAGCCGGTCGATCTCTCGAAGCACCTCGATCTCACCCGAACGGATCCTGGCCACGGTGCCGACGTCTATCACTGGCGTCTTGCCTTCCTCCCTCAGTTGAGCATTGGGCGGCAGTCCGGGCGTCTCCAGCCCGAAGCGGGACAGGTCCCCGACCGTCAACCGGCGCAGACCGACTCCTATCCTGTCCCCCAACCACTCCGGCAGACGGCTCAGGGCCAGACCGGTCAGCTGTGTGGGCCGGCCCAGGACATCGCGAGGCACGATGTTCACCGGCCCCCGAACCGAAATCGATGCGTCGACCCCGTTCTCACACAGGTCGAGGGCGATTTCCGCTCCGGTGTTGCCCATGCCCACCACCAGCACCCGCGAGCCCAGAAAGGGGCCCGGATCGTGGTACGACCGACTGTGGACCACCCGGCCGGCGAAGCCGTCCTCTCCCGGCAGCGAAGGCAGATTGGGTTTCCGGTTGAGGCCCGTTGCCACCACCACCCGGGAAGAGCGGTACCGACGACCGCCGGCCGTCGAAGTGATGAAACCGTCGTCCTTGCGAACCACCGCCACCACCTCCTGGCCGAAATGGGGGCGAATCCCGAAATGACGGGCATAGGTCTCGTAGTAGTCGACCAGGCGCCGGCGGGGCACATATCTGGGGTAGTCCTCGGGGAAGGGAAGCAGGGGAAGATGAGACAGGTGCTTTACGGTATGAAGGTGGAGGCGGTCATAGTGGTTGTGCCACGAGTGGGCCACCTGATGGCTCTTCTCCACAATCTCGAAGTCGAAGCCCCGGTCGATGAGGCGGCCGGCCACGGCCAGGCCCGCCGGACCTGCACCGATGATCAAGACCGGGATCTCTGAATCGACCATGTCGACTACTCCGCCAACGCTGAAGACATGACCTTAGAGCCGTAGGCTCCCTCCCACATGATCCCCCTCAAGGACGCCAACCCCACCTACCGGACGCCGATCGTGACCCTGGGCATCATCGTGGCCTGCCTGGTCGTATTCTTCATCTGGCAGCCGAGGCTGGGATCCAGCCAGCCCGTAGACGTCGAGACGCAGGCCGGTACCCTGCGCTTCGATCAGACCACGGCCTTCGACTATCAGTACGCGGCCATACCGTGTGAGCTGATTCAAGCCCAGCCGCTCTCGGTAGACGAGGTGGTCGCCACACTGGGGAACCAGTCCCCTGGAGCATCCACCGACCGCTGCGGGGCCGGATCGGCGACCAGCCCGGAGGTGTTCCCGCACAAGAATGTGTGGCTGGCGGTGGTGGTGTCGATGTTCCTGCACGGGGGGCTGCTCCATCTGGGCGGGAACCTGCTGTTCCTGTGGGTCTTCGGCAACAACATCGAGGATCACCTCGGCCACATTCGTTTCGCGATCTTCTACCTTCTGGGCGGATTGGTGGCAGCCGGGGCCCACATCCTGGCCAACGCCGACTCGACGGTGCCCATCGTGGGAGCTTCCGGCGCCATCGCCGCGGTGATGGGCGCCTACCTGGTGTGGTTCCCCAACGCCCCGGTGCGGACCGCGGTCTTCGTGTTCTTCATCTTCCTGGTGGACATCCGCGCCAAGTGGCTCCTGGCTTTCTGGTTCGTAAGTCAGTTCTTCACGGATCCCAATAGCGGGATCGCCTGGGCGGCACACGTGGGCGGATTCGTCTTCGGCGTCGTAGTGGGTTTGGCGATCAGGATGAGTGGAGGGCTGCGCAAGACGCTCTTCGTACGGGGAAGGGGCGGCCGCTGGGACCCGACCGGGGGGGCCGGCTACGGGCGGCGCGGCACCCGGCGCCTGGGCCGGGGTTGAGGATCCCCGATCACTGGTCCCCCTCCCGGGGCCCTGCCGCCATTTGCCTGACCTCTTCCTTGATGGCCTTGAAGTCCGCCTTCAGGCCGTGGACCAACTGTTTGGCCTCGTCCTTGATCCGGCGAGCTTGATCCAGTCGCTGACGCATGGACAGCTTGCGTCCGCTGGTTCGCTGTCGGACCACGGCGGCGTGCTCCTCGTTTATCCGCCTGCTCACCTCGAGGAAAGTGGTTACGGTGGCTATCTCCTCGTTGGTCAGACCCTCCAGGTAGGGCCGGGCGGCGTCGGACATCGGCCCGTATATCTCCTCGGCCAGGCGCTGGGCCTCCGGCGTCAGCTCGATGTTGACCCGGCGCCGATCGGCGGGATCCCGGCGGCGAAGGACCAGCCGGGCTCGTTCGAGGCGGTCGATGACCGCGGTGACGGCTCCGGTCGACAGACCGATGCGGCGGGCGAGCTCGCCGGCGGTGAGGGGACCCGTCTGGTCGATGATGTCCAGGCACCTGGTGTCGGTCCGGTTGAGACCGGCGAAGTCGGCGAACGCCTCGTCGAGAGCCTCGCCGGCCGCCTGGGCACCGCGTACGGCGGCAGTCAGACGGCGGAGCGCATCCTCCCTGCTCATATATCTTGACAGCCGAATCTCTTGATCATTAAGTTACTCGCAAGTCAAAGTATACCGGATCGGGAATCGAGATGAAAGAAGCCGGCCATGAATGACAAGATGATCGAGTCGCGCCGATTGCAGCGCACCTACCACACCCGCTCCGGCGAGGTCGAAGCGGTTCGCGGGGTCGACTTCGTCGTCGACGGGGGCGAGATCGTCGGGTTCCTGGGGCCCAACGGTGCCGGCAAGACCACCACCCTGCGCATGCTCACCACCCTGCTCGATCCTACCGGAGGTGAGGCGACGGTGGCGGGTCACGACCTGCGCCAGGACCCGGTGGGTGTCCGCCGCCACATCGGCTATGTCGCCCAGGGCGGCTCGACCGAGCCGGAGGCACGGGCCGGAGAGGAGATCGTCGACCACGCCCGTATGTACGGGATCGATATCCCCACTGCCCGGCACCGGGGACAGGACCTGTTCGAGCAGCTCGACCTGGAAGGCATGTGGGAGCGGCGCTGCAAGACCCTGTCCGGTGGTCAGCGGCGCCGCCTCGACATCGCCATGGGGCTGATCCATCAGCCGCCCCTGGTCTTCCTCGACGAGCCCTCCACAGGTCTGGATCCCCAGTCCCGGGCCAATCTGTGGATGCATATCGGCCGTCTGCGTGACGAGCTGGAGACCACCGTCTTCCTCACCACCCACTACATGGACGAGGCCGACCTCCTCTGCGACCGGATCCTGGTGATCGACCACGGCGAGATCGTGGCTCGCGGGACCCCCGATGAGCTCAAGCGCAGCGTCGCCGGGGACTCGGTCGCTTTGCGCTTTGCCCATCCCGACAGCGCTCACCTGGCAGCCGAGATCGCCTCACACATCGACCAGGCCTCGACCCCCGTGGTCGAGGATGCCGAGGTGCGCTTTCAGGTGGCCGACGGCAGCGGAGTCCTTCCCGGCCTGCTCCGGGCGCTGGTGGAACGGGACCTCGATGCCCTCGGAGTCGAAGTGCACCGGCCCACCCTCGACGACGTCTTCCTGACCATGACCGGCCGATCGCTGCGCGAGGGGACTCCATCCCCGGCAGCGACCTGATCGAAAGGAACCAACATGCCAAACTTCTTCTCCAGCACATGGCTCGTCTTCTCGCGCGCCATGCGTCTCTCGTTGCGCAATCCGGTGTGGGTGATCCTCGGCCTGATCCAGCCCATTCTCTATCTGACCCTGTTCGGCCCCTTGCTGGAGCCGGTGGCTTCGGCACCCGGGTTCCCGCCCGGTGACGCCTGGCAGGTGTTCGTGCCCGGGCTGCTGGTCCAACTGGGTCTGTTCGGTGCCTCGTTCGTGGGATTCGGCCTGATCGCCGAGTGGCGAGCAGGGGTCGTGGAGCGAATGCGGGTGACGCCGGCCAGCCGCAGCGCGCTTCTCGTAGGGAGGATGCTGCGTGACGTCGTCGTACTCGTCGTTCAGGGCGCCATCCTCATCGGCTGTGCTCAATTCTTCGGGCTCGACGCCCCCCTCGATGCCATCCTGATCGGCTTGGGCGTGGTGGCCCTTCTGGGCGCTTCCTTCAGTGCCCTCTCCTACGCAGTCGCCCTCAAGCTCAAGAGCGAAGATGCATTCGCTCCTCTGCTGAACGGGATAATCGTCCCGGTGTTGCTTTTGTCGGGGATCCTGCTCCCGATGAGCCTGGCCCCGACCTGGCTGCAAAGAGTCTCCGAGGCCAACCCTTTGCGCTACGTGGTGGACGGGATCCGGGCCATCTTCCGCGGCGACGCCACTTCGGCTACATCGCTGTGGGGAGTAATCGTGACCCTGGGTCTGGTGGCGGTGGGCGTGGCCTATGGCACCCGGACCTTCCGCCGCGAATCTGCCTGAGGCCACTGCTCAGAGAAGGGCGCTGGCCACGGCCAGGAACCCGGCGAAACCCAGCAGGTCCGTCAGGGTGGTGAGAAACAGGTTCGAGCCCAGGGCGGGATCGAAGCCCAGGCGGCGCAATGTCAGGGGGATGGCGGCCCCGGACAGGCCGGCCAGGACCACGTTGGCCCAGGCTGCGAGCATCATCGCCCCACCGACCCGCACCGGATCGATCCCTCCCTTGAAGCTCTGCAGGGCAAAGCCCAGCAGTCCGGCCAACACCCCGATCAGGAAGCCGTTCACCGCCCCGATGGCAGTTTCCCGACCGAGAACGCGCACCACCTGGCCGCTGGGGATCCCGTCGGTGGCCAGGCCCCGGATCACCACCGCCAGGGTCTGGGCTCCCGCATCACCTCCGATGCGCGCCACCAGTGGCATCAGCGCCGCCAGGACGACGAAGGCGGTCAGGATCCCCTCGAACTGAGAGACGGCGAAGACGACCAGGGAGGAGATGACCACGTCGAAGGCGATCCAGGGCAGACGCTGGGCGATGGAGCGTCGCACGGGCGAGTAGACCGAGTCCTCGGCACCGGTGCCGACCGCCACCGCGAAGTCCTCCGACGCCTCCTCCTGCACCGACGCCAGCACGGCTTCGGTGGTGACCATGCCCACCAGCCGATGCTCCTCATCCACCACGGGCACTCCGAAGAGGTGGTAGCGCTGCACGAGGGCTGCCACCTCCTCGCGGTCGGCCGAGGTCTGCACCGACACCGGGTCGGGGACCATGGCCTGGTCGAGGCCATGTCCGGGTCGCAGGAACACCAGGTCACGGAACGAAAGAACCCCGACCAGGTGCTCCTCGTCGTCGACGACGTAGACGTAGGACAGATCCTCGAACTCGTCATGGAGGTTGCGCACCCGCTCCATCGCCTCGCCCACGGTTAGCCCGACCGGCAGGGCGGCAATGTCGGTGGTCATCAGACCGCCGGCCGACTCCGGGTGGTATCCGAGGAGCTCGCGCACCTCCTCCACCGTCTCGGTGTCCATCGAAGCCAGCAGCTCGTGACGACGCTCGTCGTCGTCGAACTCGGCCAGCACGTCGGCCGCCTCGTCGGGGGCCATCTCGTCGAGGAGACGGGCGGCATCGCCGGGGGGCAGCTCTCCGAGGAGGTCCGCGGCCAGATCGTCGCGCATCTCCTCCAGGAGGTCGGCCGCCCCGTCCAGGCCCAGGTCGGCGATCAGCTCGCCCGCCGTCTCCCCGCTGATCGCCTCCAGGATGTCGGCCGCGTCACCGGGGCTGGCCAGGGCGACGGCCGTCCATTCGGAGGCGTGCTCCTTTAGGTACTGCTCAGCGTGCCGGGGTCGCCGACGCGCCAGCAGGCGCAGGGAGCGAGCTAGCTCTCTCCCGGTCCGCATGACTTGCCTCGTCCATCGTCGACCTCAATTGATGAAGCTGGGATCACCCAGTCGAGCACTTACGCGGCGCTGCGGCCGGCCGGATCGGGCACTTGCCCGGCGCCGGCCCCAGGTCGATGGGAGTGTACAGGCGTCGTTCATGCCCTGGGACGCAGGTCCCATTCAACTCCCCCGGCGGTGTCGCGCACCTCGATGCCCGCCCTGGCGAGCCCTTCCCGGATAGCGTCAGACTCCTCCCAGCGTTCATCGGCCCGGGCATTGGCTCGCCACTCCAGCATCATGTCTACCAGCGGCTCCAATTCGTGACGCGGGTCACGCAGCCCGCGTCGGGCCACCCTGGTCAGTTCTGCCAGCATGCGTCTCAGCTCGCGCCTGGCGGGAACCTCACCTGCTGCGACGTTCTCTTCCACCTCCAGCAGGGCGGCCAGAGCTCGGTCGGTGTCGCCCCGGGCCAGGGCGAGGTCGAAATCGTCGTCCGCCCAGTCGAAGGGCGCCTCTGGTTGCACCGCCGGAGAATGCCCCACGATTGCCGCCACTTCTTCCAGACTCACCGTCTCGCCGGACTCGACCGATATCCGGCGGTCGCCCATCACCGTCACCCCCCCGGCCCCCGACACCTCAAGCACCCCGGCCTCGGTGTCGATTGCTGCTGCCGTGTGTTCGTCGATGCCCAGCACGCCCACCTCCAATTCGGCCGCCATGGCATCGAAACGCCGCTTGCCGATGTAGCAATGGCTCGTGTCGTGAGTACCTCCCTCGGCATTGTTCCAGTGCGGAACAACGACCATCTTCAGACCCAGCTCGGTGGTCACGTCGAGGCCTTCGACCCAGTGAGGATCCTGGCCCACCTTGTAGATTTCGTAGACGGGAATGGTCTTCGCCCCCACGGTCAGAGCCGCCGCAGAAGCCATCACAACGGTGGCTCCCGAAGCGAGACGTCGCCGGAGCACCTTGCTCAGCTCGATCTGGCGCCACACACCGAGTGCGTAGGTCGGCGAACCCGGGCCCGAGAAGAGGTAGCCGGCTCTCCCCACCGCGGCCAGGAACCGCTCGGTCGCCACAGCGTCGGCGGCAGGTGAACGAAGGGAAGCGATCTCCACGTCGGTTCCCAGGCTGGTCCTGAAGTAGGAGCCGATCCGATCGGTCAGTTCGTCTGCGTTTTCCTGGAACCCGTAGGGCGTGTCGATCACCGTGACCGAATCGGCCCCGGCTTTGCGCAAGGCTCGGCGGTGGGTGGCCACCATGCTCGGCGCCGTCTCCCCCGAGCCCATGAGAATGAGCCGGCCCTTCATGTCGACACCTCTGCCAGGTCGATCAGGTATTCGGCCACCAGATCGGGCATCTGAGCGTGGATGTCGTGGTGTCCTGTTGCCCAGCGCACCTCGCCATCAGGGAGGCGGCCGGCGAACGCGGCCACCCTGTTCGTCTTGTCGGGCGCGCCGTCCCCGATGGCCAGCACCAGCACTGGGCAACGAACGGCTGCGGCGATCTCGTCTGGACGGTGCTCCCAGAGATGACGGAGGATCTTCATGTGGTTGGGTCGGTCGAGGTGGGGACGCACCTTTCCGTTGGGGAGAATCTCGAAGTTGGCCAGCTGGCCCCGGATGCCCTCCTCCGGCCACCCATCCAACCGGGCCCGCATCTCCGCCTCCAGCGCCGCCGCCGTCAAGGAGGTGAGGTCGGGTGGAGCGAGCAGGCGCTGGGCTTCTTCCCAGTCCGGAAATGCCTCCGACAGGGTGAGGAAGCCCCCATCGATCAGGGCCAGGGCCTGAACCATGCGGTGACGCCGTACCGCCATCTCCAGCACCACGTTGCCGCCCCAGGACTGGCCTGCCGCCACCACCGGTCGGGCCAGCGTCGCAGCAACGACGCCTGCGAGATCGTCAACCAGGGTGGCGAAGTCGAAGCGTCCGTCGGCGGGATCGGAGCGGCCATGACCGCGCTGGTCGACCGCAACCGAGGCATGACCCATTGCGGCCAGACGCGTCCCCACACCATCCCAAAGCCTGGCGTTGGAAGCCAGGCCATGAACTAACAGAAAGGCGGGCAGGCCGGGGTCGCCGGGGCGTTCTATCACCGAGAGACTGGCGCCCGTATCCGTCTGCACCCAGCGTCGGGTCGAATCGGTGGGACCGAACCCATCCGCACTGGCGGCCGAGGTCTGCATAAGAGGCGACCCTACCCCCGCCCACCACTAACTTGGACCGCCAACCGTGGCCTCCTCCGCCCCGCCAACCAGGGATGCTGATGACAACACTGCCCCTTTACGACGAGGAACATGATCTGTTTCGCACCACCGTCCGCCGCTTCGTCGCCACCGAGATCTCGCCCTTCGTCAACGAATGGGACGAGGCGGGCGAGTTCCCCCGTGCTCTTTACCGGAAGGCGGGGGAACTGGGATTGTTCGGGATCGGTTTCGCCGAGGAGTACGGGGGCCTGGGCCGCCACGACGCCCGCTTGCTGAGCATCGTTTCCGAGGAGTTCGGACGATGTGGAGCAGGCGGCGTGCCTGCCTCGCTCTTCTCCAACTACATCGGCGCCCCTCCCATCCAGGCGGGAGGCTCCGACGAGGTCAAGTCCGAGATCCTGCCCGGCATGCTGACCGGTGACCTGGTCTGCGCCCTGGCGGTGACCGAGCCCGGGGGCGGATCCGATGTGGCCAACCTCCAGACGACCGCACGGCTCGAAGAAGGCCACTACGTGGTCAACGGGCAGAAAACGTTCATCACCTCGGGAATCCGGGCCGATTACATCACCACGGCGGTGCGCACCGGTGGGCCGGGAGCGTCGGGAGTGTCGCTGCTGGTGATTCCGACCTCGAGCCAGGGATTCAGTGCAACCTCGCTCGCCAAGATGGGATGGTGGTCGTCCGATACGGCCACGCTCTATTTCGACGATTGCCGAGTTCCGGCTCGCTATCTCCTGGGAACGGAGAACGCCGGATTCGCCCTGATCATGGACAACTTCAACTACGAGCGACTGCTGCTCATCGCCGGGATGATGGGTGCCTCACGGACGTGCTACGAGGAGGCGCTGGCCTGGGCCCGCGACCGTCACACTTTCGGCGCCCGCCTGGCCGACCATCAGGTGATCAGGCACAAGCTGGTGGAGATGGACAGGAGGATAAATGCCACCCGGGCCTGGATGGAACAGCTTGCCTGGCGTATCGACCAGGGAGACAGGCCGGTGGCCGAATTGGCCGAGTGCAAGGTGCAGGCCAGCCTCGCCATGGAGTTCTGCGCCCGGGAAGCCGCTCAGATCCTGGGCGGGGCGTCATATATGCGCGGTAACCCGGTCGAGCGCATCTATCGCGAGGTGAGGGTCAACGCCATCGGCGGCGGGTCGGAGGAGATCATGCGCGATCTCGCCGCCCGCCAACTCGGGATCTGAGGGTACGCCCGGCCCGACTCAGGGCACAGTGGCGGCCCGCCACCATTTGAGCACCCTCAGGGCGCGCAGGGTCAGCCAGCGGGAGGGCTTGCCTTCCCCGCCGTCGACGTCGAACCAGACCCGGCCGGTCGGGCTCCAGTCGAGAGGCCAGGTGCCGTCGTCGAGACGGCGGGAGCGGATGAACTCGATCGCCTCGGCCAACCGGGGGTCGGCGGGCTGGCCGGTCACGACCGAGGCCGAACGAAAGTAGTCCAGCCCCCGCAGCACGTCGTAGTGCCAGCGGTTGGGATGCAGCAGGTGGAGGTACTTCTGGATCGGCTCGCCGGTGCTGAGACGGCGGAAAAGGCGGCGTTGAAGGAGGTACTCCTCGCCGGCGCGGCGCGCCGCTCTGGATTCGAGTGTGCCGCCTGTGGAGCGCTCGTACTCCAGCAGGCCCTCGAGGACGTTGATCGTGGTGTCGAAGGACGATCGGACAGAGCCGTTCTCCGTCTCGCAGTTCCAACCCCCGTCTTCCAAACGCTCCCCGACCAGCCTCTCGACCACCGGAGTCATGTCCACACCGAAGTAGGTCCCGTTGGCGACGGTCATGCCGTTGATACATGGTTCGACCTCCCCTTCCCAGTAGGGCTGGCCATCATGCTCCCAGTGGCAGTTGGCACCGATCAACGCCACGCTACGTCGCATATCCACTGGTTCGAGCCCGAACTCGCGCAGCTGCGACAACGAGTGGGTGGTGGATGTCCACGGCTGACCCGCCTCGTCGCCTCCCCACACATAGTCGGCGGGGAAGTGGGCGCCGCCCGCCCAGCGGCCGTCTTCGTCTTCTGCTGCCAGGAGCCGGGCCCCCCAACCTTGCGTCCCCACCCGAGCACGCTCGGCCCTCCACTCGGGCTCAGGGGCGTCCACCAGGTCACGCATCACCTGCCAGCGAATGGAAGGGTCGGACTGCCCGGGATCGAGCAGCCAGTCGATCACGACATCGGCATCGGTCACGCCGGGAAGCGTACCGGCCCGGGGCAGGGGCCCGCGCTCGGTGGGACAGCAACGGGGCGGAGGTAGGGTCGGTCGTAGACCAACCGTCGAGACCCCGCGAGGAACCGCCTTGGCTCCAGTAGCCCGCAAGCTGATCGAATCCCATCTGGTCGACGGCGAGATGACACCGGGCTCGGAGATCGCCCTCCGCATCGACCAGACGTTGACACAGGACGCCACCGGGACACTGGTGATGCTGGAGCTCGAGGCTCTGGGGCTGGACCGGGTCAAGACGGAGCTTTCGGCCCAGTACCTCGATCACAACCTCATCCAGGAAGACAACAAGAACCCAGACGATCACCTCTTCCTGCGCAGCGCCTGTCGCAAATGGGGCATCTGGTACAGCCGACCTGGCAACGGGGTGAGCCACCCGGTGCACATGGAGCATTTCGGAAAGCCGGGCCGGACCTTGCTGGGCTCCGACTCGCACACCCCGGCCGCCGGATCGATGGGGATGCTGGCCATCGGGGCAGGAGGCCTGGATGTGGCCATGGCGATGGCAGGCCAGCCTTTCTGGCTGGAGATGCCCGAGATCTGGGGTGTCCGGTTGAGCGGGACCCTGCCGGACTGGGTGAGCGCCAAGGACGTCATCCTGGAGATGCTGCGGCGTCACGGCGTCTCTGGCGGGGTGGGGCGGATCATCGAATACCACGGGCCCGGGCTGGACCACCTCTCGGCAATGGACCGACACGTGATCGCCAACATGGGAGCCGAGTTGGGCGCCACCACCACCGTGTTTCCGGCCGACCAAGCCGTGCAGCGCTTCCTCGAGTCACAGGGCCGGGGCGACGACTTCACCGAGATGATCACCGACGACGACACCGCCTACGACGTAACCGAGGAGATCGACCTGTCCTCGCTGGAGCCGCTCATCGCCCTTCCCTCCAGCCCGGGCAACGTGGTACCTGTGTCCGAGGTGGCGGGCGAGCCCATCTTCCAGGCCTACATCGGATCGTCGGCAAATCCCGGCTACCGGGATTTGGCGGTAGCCGCAGAGATGGTCAAGGGCCGCACCGTCGACGATCGAGTTTCCTTCGACATCAACCCCACCTCCCGCCAGATCCTCGAGAACTTGATCGCCGACGGTCACATCCTCTCACTGGTGGCGGCCGGGGCCCGGCTCCATCAGGCGGGCTGCAACGGGTGCATCGGCATGGGCCAGGCGCCGGCCACGGGTCGCATCAGCCTGCGCACCGTTCCCCGCAACTTCCCGGGCCGTTCGGGGACGAAGGAGGATTCCGTCTACCTGTGCAGCCCCGAGACCGCCGCCGCCTCGGCTCTGACCGGGGTGATCACCGACCCTCGTACCCTCGACATGGACTATCCGAAAGTGGTGGAACCGACCTCGCCCATCCTCTCCACCGACCTGCTGGTGGCGCCACTCCCGGCCGCCGAGGCGGCCGGGGTCGAGCTCGAGAAGGGACCCAACATCGTCTCTCTCCCCAGATTCGAGCCCATGCCGGACAGACTGGAACTGCCGGTCTTGTTGGCGCTGGGCGACGACGTCTCCACCGACGAGATCATGCCGGCCGGTGCCCGAGTCCTGCCCTTCCGCTCCAACGTCGTCCGGATCTCCGACTTCTGCTTCGACATCATCGACGACAGCTACGCAAAACGAGCCCGGGCCCTGACGGACGAGGGCGCCGACGGCCACGCCATCGTCGCCGGCCACAACTACGGGCAGGGATCGAGCCGGGAACATGCCGCCATCGCCCCCCGCTACCTCGGGTTGAGGGTGCTCGTGGCGCTGGACTTCGCTCGAATCCACCGACAGAACCTGCCCAACTTCGGAGTGCTGCCACTCACCTTCGCCGACCCCGCCGACCTCGAATCCATCTCCCAGGGCGACACCCTGGTGATAGAGGGGATCCGCCAGGCCCTATCCTCTGGCACCGCTCCCCGGGTTCGCAACCAGCGCTCCGGGGCCCGGATCCCGGTGCGTAGTGATCTGACCGGGCGCGAAGCCCAATTGGTGACGGCCGGCGGACTACTCAACTGGATGAAGAACCAACTTCAGGACGGCTGAGGCCCCCTGCGCTGCTTCAGTTCCTTCACGGCCTCGGCAAAACGGTCCATCTCCGCCACGTAGGACTTGGAGTCGTCCTTGATCGATTCGTCCAGATAGCCATGGCGCAGACCCATGGCCAGTGCAGCGAAGCGGGCACCGCGGAAGTATGTGAGGAGCTGGTCGAAGGGCATGGCCCGGGGACCCGGGGCAGGATTCCCGGGCGTGGGAGGGTCCTGGGTGACTGGGGGCAGACCGAGCGTCCGCGCCTGCTCGAGGGCGTCCTCCTCCGGGAGCCGATCAGCGAAATCACGGGAAACGAAGCGCCATCGCTCCTGCCCGTCGGGCTCGACCAGGACCATGGCCGGGCGGGCCAGGTTGCGCCGGTCCTTGGGGTCGGCCACTCCGAAAGGCCCGATAGCCTTACTGCGGTCCGGATCGGACAGGATGGGGAAAGGGAGCGAGAGCTTCTCGATCATGGCGGCGTGCTGACCGGGCGAGTCGATCGATATGGGAAATATCCGCACCCCTGCCGCTAGGAAGTCTTCGTGAACTCGAGCCAAGCTGACCAGCTGACCGTTGCAGTACGGTCACCAGTCGCCGCGCAGGAATACGAGCAGGGCGCCGGCGTCGAGATGGTCGGACAGGACCCACCTGGCGCCGGCTTGATCGGTGAGCGTGGGGTCTGGGACCGTCGTCATCCGCCCACCGCCGTACCCAGCAGCGTTCCGATCCCGTAGGTGACTCCTGCCGCCACAAGTCCCAGGATAAGGGAGCGGAGCCCGGTGCGGAGGAGGCCGGTCCCGGTGATCAGTGCCGTCGTCCCCCCCAGCAGGAACAGCCCCACCCCGGCCAGACCCAGGCTGAAGAACACTGCCGACCCGCCCGTGAGGAAGAAGAAGGGGATCACCGGCACGATGGCGCCGACGGCGAAGAGGAAGAAGGAGGCAATGGCTGCCTCCCAGGCCGAGCCCCCCAGCTCCTCGGGATCGATCCCCAGCTCCTCGCGGACCTTGGTGTCCAGGAAGGCATCCGGATCGTCCATCACGTCCCTGGCGGCCTTCTCTGCTTCCTGGGGAGACATCCCCTTGGCCTGGTAGATGAGGGCCAGCTCCTCGGCCTCCTCCTCGGGCATGGCGATGATCTCGTCCCGCTCCACCCTGATCTGGGATTGGTGGAGCTCGCGGGAGCTCTGCACCGAAAGCCACTCGCCCAGAGCCATGGATATGGCCCCGGCCAGGAGCCCGGCCAGACCCGACAGGAGCACCGCCGTGGCCGAGAATGCCGCCCCGGCCACACCCATCACCAGGGACGTGTTGGAGACCAGGCCGTCGTTGGCCCCCAGCACCGCCGCCCGGAGGGCATTGCCCCTCACTCCCTTGTGGCGACTCTCGAGGCGGGCCAGGACACCGCCCCGGACCCCGCCCGTGGCTTCCCGGCGCAGGGCGTCCAGCATCACCGCATGCGAACGCTCGTCGGCCGGCAGCGACGTGCCGGCTGCCTCAGGCTGTCGGTCGTACATCGTCCGGGCGGACATCTCGGTGGTGGCCATCACCTGGGCCAGCACCCAGGGACCCATCCGGGCGGCGAGCCAGCCCAGGATGCGGGAGCGGAGGTCGGGCCGACGCTGGGGAACCTCCTCGCCCGCCTCACGCAGAGTCTTCTCCCACAGAGAGGCATGGCGGTCCTCGGTCTCGGCCAGCCGCTCGTAGACACCGGCGATGGTGGGATCCTCCTCGAGCCGAGCCGCCACCCGGTAGAGATAGGCCGCGTTTACCTCCTCGGCGAAGTTCTCACGCCATCGGGCTGAGTCAGACGTCAACATGTCCTCCGGGCTCTCGGTACTCACATACTCCCACACCGAACGACCCCAGCACGCCGGACCATGCACCGTCCCCCTTCTTTGGACCGTGAGGAACGCCCCTCCCCTTCTTTGGACCGTGGCGAACGCATAGCGACGGCGAGCGTCCAAAGAAGCCCGGAACCGTTCCCCCGCGTCCAAAGAAACAGCCAGCGAGATCGAGGTCGACTCAGGCAGCCGGGCCCTGCCGGCGCACCTCGTGGACCTTCTCGATTGCCTCACGCAGGTCGGCCAGCCACTCATCCTGGTTGTCGGCAACCAGCTTCACGCACCAGGCCAGAGCCTCCGATCGCGAGCGAGCCACCCCGGCGTCGATGAGGGTGTCGAGGACGCGCCGCTCGGGCATGCGGAGGCGGGTCATGGCGGGAGCGGCCACGGTGGTGAAGAGAATGGACTCCTCCCCACAGCGAGCTCCCCACGACAGCGAGCGATCGAAGGTGTGCTCGACCTGACGGGCAATGGCCATCCGGGCCCGGCGGGTCTCCTCGCGCCAGGCCTCGATGCGAGAACGGTCGGCGATGCGACGGTCTTCGAGGGCGGAGTCTTCGGCCAGGCTGGGCTGGGCGAGACGTCCGATCACCAGCACCTCTTCCCGGTCGAAGCGGATCTCGGGCGGTTCGACGAACCAATCGTCGGGTAACCGACCCGC
The DNA here is from genome assembly GCA_963744905.1 of uncultured Acidimicrobiia bacterium. Classification (GTDB taxonomy): domain Bacteria; phylum Actinomycetota; class Acidimicrobiia; order Spongiisociales; family ZC4RG35; genus DATFFO01. The sequence goes on from CAVUUV010000003.1 coordinate 343,382, forward strand.
CAGCCAGGCAGGAATCTCACTCAGATTCATTTCTCTCCTTGTGTCATTACAAGATTACACAGAATCCTTTCCCAATCAAAGCCCCCCGTGTGCACGGACCGCATAGGATCCGCCCGATGGCGGACCTTCGACTGGTCAGTTATCTGGCTCCCAGCATCTTTCCCCTCTATGAAGCCGTGGCCGACGCCCTGGGCGCCCGTCTGGGGCTGACGGTGGAGCTCACCGCCGGTGCCGGATACGACAGCTTCACCGCGGATCATCCGGACATGAGCTTCATCTGCAGCCTGGCCTGGATCCACCTCGCTGAGCTCGGGCACACGTCGGGGGTTCCCATTGCCGCCCCGGTCCTGTCGGGGCCTCGCTACGGCGGGCGGCCGATCTACTACTCCGACGTGATCGTCGCCACCGACAGTGACGCCCGATGCTTCCTCGACCTGCGCGGCCAGACCTGGGCATACAACGAGCAGCTTTCGCAATCCGGCTACGGAATCACCCGCTATCACCTGGCCAGTCTCGGTGAGACCTCCGGGTTCTTCGGGGAAGTGGTGGCGGTCGGCTCTCACACGACTGCCATCCGCCGGGTGGCAGCAGGCGAGGTGGACGGATCCGCCATCGACTCACAGGTGCTCGAGGTGGCATTGCGCCTCGATCCACGCCTGGGAGACCGAATCCGAATCATCGACCAGCTCGGGCCGTCAACGATCCAGCCTGTCACATTGTCGGCCCGCCTACCGGCCGATCTCCGCTCACAGATACTCGGAATCCTGGTCTCGCTACACGAGGACTCCCGGGTCGCTCCCCGCCTGGCATCCTGTCTGGTCGACCGTTTCGTGCCCGCTGGTCCAGATAGCTATCAGGACATCCGCCACATGCTCGACACGTGCCGGCGGGCCGGATTCATGGAGCTCCGCTGAGCGGGCGGTCCTCCATTCATTGGACGTAGGAGAACCCGTCTCCACTTCTTTGGACGCTGGCTAGCGCTATGCGTTCGTGGAGGTCCAAAAGAACGGAGGAGGGCTTCAGTCGACCGAGAGCTCCTCTTCGCCGGCCAGCCACTTCCGGTACCAGTGCCCGCTGTCCTTGATGGTCCGCTCCTGGGTCTCGTAGTCGACCCGTACCAGCCCGAAGCGCTTGCTGTAGCCCTCGGCCCATTCGAAATTGTCCAGCAGCGACCATGCGAAATATCCCCGCACGTCCACACCCTCGGAGATGGCATCGGCGACGGCGGCTAAGTGCAGCTGCAGATAGCGCGCCCGTTCGGGGTCGTGAACCGAACCATCCGCCGACACCTCATCGTGGTAGGCGGCGCCGTTCTCGGTGATCAGCAGGGGGACGGGCGGGTAGTCGGCGTCGACCCGCTTCAGCATCCACACCAGGCCCTCGGGCTCCACGCCCCAGCCGGTCGCGGTCAACTCCCCCGGAGGCCGGGTGATCATGGCCCCATCGGCGGCGGGCCACTCAGGCGGTGCCGGGGCACCGGGCACGTGGGCCACGTGGTGGATGTTGTAGTAGTTGACCCCCAGGAAATCGATGTCCTGGCGTGCTCCGGCCAGGTCGACGGGATCGATGACGTCGTCGATCCCGAATCTCGAGTGCGCCTCGAGGACCTCGTCGGGATAGGTGCCGAAGAACACGGCGTCGGCGAACTGGCGGTTCTGGATGGCGTCAACCGCCGCCGCCGCCTGACGGTCATCGTCGGTGTCGCCCGCCGGCCAGGCGGGGATCAGGTTGAGGACGATGCCCAGCTGGTCATCTGGCCGGGGCGAAGTTTGGCGGAGGGCGGCGATGGCCCGGTGATGGGCCAGCATCAGGTTGTGGGCGGCGACATAGGCGCTGCCGGGATCGGTCAGACCGGGGGCGAAGAGCCCCTTACCGTGCCCCAGGTAGGCAGCACACCACGGTTCGTTGTGAGTCGTCCAGATCCGGACCAGGTCGCCGAGTCTCTCCTTGGCCACGGTGGCGTAGTCGGCAAACCATGTGGCGGATCTCACGTCAAGCCATCCCCCCACATCCTGCAGAGCCTGGGGCAGGTCCCAGTGATAGAGGGTGACGACGGGCTCGATGCCGGCCTCGACCAGCGCCTGGCACAGGCTGCGGTAGAAGGCCACCCCGTCCTCGTTGACCCGCCCGGTTCCTTCGGGGAGGATTCGGGACCAGGAGATGGAGAATCGATAGGCGTCGACCCCCAGCTCCTCCATCAGCCTCACGTCCTCCCGGTAGCGGTGGTAGTGATCGTCGGCCACGTCCCCGGTGTCGCCGTCGTGAGTGGTACCCGGCGTGTGCGAGAAGGTGTCCCAGATGCTGGGCCCTCGCCCATCCTCCGCAGCGGCTCCCTCGATCTGGTAGGCGGAAGTGGCCACACCCCACGAGAATCCGTCCCCGAAATCTGCCCTGGTGGTCATTGATGCCTGATCCTTCTCTTCGATGCCTGACGGCCGCCATCAGACGTCTGGAGGAGGCACGATAGGGCTACCACCACCCAGGATGGACGTGTGACGGAACGCGACCGCCTGAGCGCCCTCGGTGCGGCGACGTGGAAAGCCGTGATCGCCACCTCGCGAACACGATCATGAGCCGGCGTACGAACCGGAGTCCAGCCCTGCGGAGACTCACCATCTCGGGATCGACGCCGTTAGTGGCGGGGAAGTCGGAAGGAAGTAGTTGACGAGAACCTGGGTAGCGGTCCGGGCAGGCAGGGCAGGATGAACGAGGCGGGCGGTCTCAAGACGAGAGCAGTGACCCTTTGCGCTTCCGGCCCGCTCACAGCAACCGACTCACTCCGGCCAGCTCCATGGCGACAGCCATCGACTCGGGTCCCGGTTCCTGGATGGCCCTGTCCACCGCCTCCGCCAGCTCCTCGCCCAGCGGCCGTTCCCAGGGCGACCTGATCAGGGCGAGGTGGGCGCGCCGCCTCCTAGAAGGAGCCCCGGCCGACCGCCTCCGCCGCCAGTGGGAAGGCCGCCATCCAACCGAACTCGACATCGAGACCGCGGTATCCGTCGTGCTCCAGAGATCCCCATCTTTCACAGGCCGCCTCCCCCGTCTCCCGACATGTCCGATCGCCGCACCGCCATCGCACCCAGCACAGGACGCTGAGCGCAACAGTCGCTCCTCACCCCGGAGAGATGACAGCACGTCCTGGCGGGACGATTCGGCTATGACGGGAGCCCGAGTCGGATCGAGGGCCGCTCCGCAATGGGAACAGAATCGAGCCTCGGGAGCGTGGCCCTGCCCGCAAGCCTGACACTGCATCCGTGGAGGCTACCTCTCCTCCGGCGAACCCCCGGACCGGCGCAACTCCCCGGCCCAACGAGAGGGAATCCGATCGCATTTCGCCAGAGAGCCTCTCAGGCCGAAATGACTAGGAGCCTGTTGGATAATGCCGTTGCTCGGATTGGCGGCCAGGCGCGCCAGACGCAAGGCCGAGGTTTCGCCACTCCTTGTGCCGGAATGGCGGGGCCGAGAACGCAGTGGGTGGTGATGCATGGTCGTCGAGATGGGTGACATGCATTGTTCAACGGGCTCCTAGACCCCGGCCGGCTCGGGAGCCCATACCCCGCTATTGAGGTATTCGTCGATGGAGGCAGCCGCCTTGCGTCCCGCCCCCATCGCCAGGATGACCGTCGCTCCTCCGGTGACTATGTCGCCTCCGGCGAAGACGCCCTCCCGCTCGGTGCGCCCGGTGGCATCATCGGCGACGATGGTACCCCGATCGGAGGTGGTCAGCCCGGGCGTGCGCGAGAGCATTGGGTTGGGGCCGTTGCCCACCGCGATCACCACCACGTCCACCGGCACTTCGACGGTCGCACCGACGATGGGAGTCGGACGGGGGCGGCTCCCGTCATCGGGAGTGACGAGCCGCATCCTCTGCAGCTCCATGGTGTGGAGCCATCCCTCGTCCCCCAGGAAGGCGACGGGGCTAACCAGGAATTCGAAATGTACACCCTCCTCGCGGGCGTGGCGGATCTCCTCGCGGCGGGCGGGCATCTCGTCCTCGGTGCGCCGGTAGTAGATGCTGGCGTCCCTCGCCCCCAACCGTAGGGCGGTACGCACTGCATCCATGGCGGTGTTCCCGCCTCCGATGACGGCTACCCGCTTGCCGGCTACCTCGGGAACGGGAGTCTCCGCCCCCAACTGGTAGCCCCGCATGAGGTTGACACGGGTCAGAAATTCATTGGCCGAAAGCACTCCCACCAGGTGCTCGCCCGGCACCTCGAGGAAGCGGGGCAGGCCCGCTCCCACGCCCACGAAGACCGCGTCATGGCGCTCCAGAAGGTCGTCGATGGTCTCGGCTCTTCCGATCGGCGTGTCCAGTTCGAATTGGACCCCGTGCCGCTGAAGAACTGCCACCTCGGCCGCCACCACATCCTTGGGCAGCCGGTACTCGGGGATCCCGTACACCAGCACGCCACCCGGCTCGTGCAGGGCCTCGTAGACGGTGACGGCGTGGCCCAGGCGCACCAGGTCGAAGGCGCAGGCCAGCCCGGCCGGCCCGCTGCCCACCACTCCCACCGACTTGCCGGAGGGCTCGACCGGCTCCAGGGGCCCGGTCAGCCAATCCAGACGGGCGACATCAGCGACGAAGCGCTCCAGATGACCGATGGCGATCGGCTTCTCCTGTCGTGCCAGCACACAGGCACCCTCGCATTGGGCTTCCTGGGGACAGACCCGCCCGCACACTGCGGGCAGCGAGTTGTCTGTTATCACCACTTCGGCCGCCTTGACGAAGTCGCCTTCCGCCACCGCCGTGATGAACTCGTCGATCCGCACCCCGACCGGACAGCCCTCGACGCACTTGGGGTGGGGGCAACGCAGGCAACGACTCGCCTCCAGCATGGCCAGCTGGGCCGTGTAGCCCAGGTTGACCTCGTCGAAGCTCTCCGCCCGCTCCCGCCCCGGACGCTCCGGCATCGCGGTGCGGTCCATGGCCATGCGCTCCTTGCGGGTGGGCTGGCTCATCCGCCCACCTCCAACTCCGCCAGACGCCGGGCCTCGAACTCCCGATAGGCGCGGTTGCGGATGGCGAGGACCCCGAAGTCGACCCGATGGGCATCGAACTCGGGACCGTCCACGCAAGCGAACTTCGTCTTGCCCCCCACCAGCACCCGACAACCGCCACACATCCCCGTCCCATCCACCATGATCGGGTTGAGGCTGACCAGAGTCGGTATCTGTTCGCTCCGGGTCAGTTCGGCCACCGCAGCCATCATCGGAATCGGACCGATGGCCACTACCCGATCCACCCGCTCCCGGCCCGTGATTTCCGCCAGCGCATCGGTGACCAGGCCCTTTCGCCCCAGCGACCCATCGTCGGTGGTGACGACGACCTCGTCGGCAAAGGCGGCGATCTCCTCGGTCAGGATGACCAGGTCGGCGCTTCGGCCTCCCACCACCACGATGACCCGGTTCCCGGCCTCTGCCATCGCCCGGGCGGTGGGATAGGCGATGGCGGTTCCTACCCCACCACCGACCACCACGACCGTCCCGAACTCCTCTACCTCCGAGGGCACCCCGAGGGGACCTGACACGTCGGCGATCTCGGCCCCCGCCTCCAGCTTGTTGAGGGTGCTGGTGGTCTTGCCCACCCCCTGGACGATGAGCGTGATCAGACCATCGTCCGGGTCAGCCTCGGCCACGGTGAGGGGGATCCGCTCACCTTCGGAGTCGACCCGAATGATCACGAACTGTCCCGGCGACCAGTGCTTGGCTACCCGGGGGGCGCGGATGTGGAATCGCTTCACGGCGGGAGCGATCAACTGAGCAGACACGACCTCGAACATTCCATCCCCATGGTCCTCCCGGGGGAGGCCGAAACGTAGGGACCTAGGTCATAGCCGGCGGCGGGAGTAAGTCCATTTCGCCTATCTCCCCCCGAAACCCCGCTCCGGGGGAGGAAACGGTCGGCGCGGGACGCTCAGGGGTCACGCGAACACCGGAGCCGCGGCCGCGAGCGGTCAGCCGGTTTGGAGCGAGGAGTAGAGCTCCTCTTCCTGGTCGAAATGGAGCTGGACGATGGCATGGAGCGCGTAGAGGATGCGTCTCAGATCACGTATGTCGGCTGCTTGGGGCCCGTCGGGGCCGAGCTCGTCGAGCTGGCGACGGTACACATCGACCAGATGGAAGATCTCCCGATGAGAGCGGCTCATGGTGGCGAGTGGGTCATCGCCGCCCAGCAGTTCCGCCACCTGCGGGTAGACCTCCTTCTCGTCGGCCATCTCGTGGGGAAGGATCTCGTCGACGAGGAGGTCCTTCAGAACCATCAGGTCCTGGCGGGCCCGGGGGGACGGCACCAGGTCGAGTCGGTCGGCCGTCTCCCGGATCGAGGCGAGCCGGGGCATGAGCTGGTCGTGCTCGGCCCGGAGACGCTCCGACAACTCGGCGGGGAGCCGGGGCCCCGCCTGCGAGGGGGCCCGGGCGGATAGGGCCCGCAGAGCGCTGATGATGGCGGCCACATCGATCCCCTCCTGGATGAGAGCTCCGATGATGGGCAGGATCAGCCCGAAAGAGGCGAATCCCATCGCCACCAGAGAGAGGCCCATCCCCAGTGCTGCACTCTGACCGGCGATCCGACGGGAGCGCTGGGCAATGGCTATGGCATCGACCAGACGCTCCAGCCGGTCCACCATCAACACCACGTCGGCCGTCTCTGACGAAGCGGTGGCTCCCCGAGCACCCATCGCCACGCCCACGTCGGCTGCGGCCAGAGCGGGAGCGTCGTTGATGCCGTCACCCACCATCGTCGTCACTCCGAGCGATTTGAGCTCTTCCAGCGCCTCGACCTTCTCCCTGGGCGTGCATTCGGCCAGGACCTCGTCCACGTCTATGGCCATGCCGACCGACCTGGCTACCACGGGATGGTCGCCGGTTGCCATGACGATCTTGCGTACTCCCATCCTTCGCAGGGCGCGGATTGTGCCGGGGGCGTCGGGACGGATGGTGTCGTCGAAGGTCAGAGCCGCACGCACCTCGCCATCGATCGACACGTAGACGGCTAGCGGCCCGAGCCGGGTGGTTCTCCCCCGGAATGTGGCCAGCGCCTCGGAGGGCCGTCTCCCCTCCAGAAGCCAGTCGAGTCTCCCCACCGCCACTTCGCGGCCCTCGACCTTGGCCGCCACCCCCGAGCCTGCCACCTCGGTGACATCCCGGGGAATGACCAGGTCCAGATTGCGACCCCGGGCGGCCTCCACGATCGAACGCGCCAGGACGTGGGTCGAGGTCTGGTCGACGGATGCGGCCAGACGCAGCGCCTCCTCATCGGCCACCTCGCCGTCGAAACAGACGATCGAGCGCAGAATGGGCTGCCCGACGGTCACCGTGCCCGTCTTGTCGATCAGCAGGGCCCGGGTACGGGCCAGGGACTCGAGCGAACCTCCACCCCGAAACACGACGCCTCGCCGGGCGGCCCTGGATATCCCCGAAACGACCGCGATGGGGACCGCCAGGAGGAGGGGGCAGGGTGTGGCCACCACCAACACCGCCAGCGCCCGCACAGGATCCCCCGACACAGCCCATGCCAGGCCCGACATCCCCAATGCCACAGGGACGAACCATCCCGCCCATAGATCGGCGAGGCGCACCGAGGGGGCACGCTCCTCCCGGGCCTCCTTCACAAGCCGAACGATGCCGGCGTAGGTGCTGTGCTCCGAGGTGGCGGTGGCCTGGATCTCGAACACTTCGGCTGAGTTGACCGTGCCACTGGAAACCAGGTCGCCCTTCTTCCTCTCCACCGGCAGGGCCTCCCCGGTGAGGCTCGACTCGTCCAATACCGCCCCGTCGCTCAACAGCAACCCGTCGACAGGCACCACTTCAGACGCCTTTACCAGGAGACGGTCCCCGGGCCGGACGGATTCAACCGCCACCACCTGAACCTCACCGTTGTGGACGAGGCTGGCCTGGCGCGGAACCCGGCTGATCAGCGAGGTCAACTCCCGCTCGGCCCTCCCGGCGGCATATTCCTCCAGGAACCGGCCGGTGGCCAGCATGAGGCCGATGATGGCGGCAGTGAGGAACTCTCCCAGGGCCAGGGCGGCGGCCACAGCCAGCAGGGCGATGATGTCGATCCCGGGCTGGCGCCGCCTGACCTTGGTCCACAGCTCCCCCAGCAGTGGCAGGGCGGGCAGGACACCGGCCAGCCCGAAACAGACGTCGGCTACCGTGGGATGACCGAGCCACCACAAGAGACCGCCGACCGCCAATCCGGTTGCGGCCGCAGCCAGGGCCGAGCCGGTGACGGTACGGGAGCTCACGAGCGGAAGAGGCTGTCAGTAGGCGAGGATCTCTGGCGCTTCATCGGAGGCCTTGCGGACGAGAGCGTCTTCGATGATAGGTGCCACCGCCGACTCCAGTTTCGGCTCGCCCACCTCTACCGACTCGTAGATCGCGTGACGGATGGGGTGGCGCACCTCAATGAGGCGGCCCAGATCGATGGGAGTCCCGGTCACGACCGCATCACAGGGCACGTTGTTGATCGTCTCTGCCAGCTCTGCCAGCTGCTCTTGCCCGTATCCCATGGCGGGAAGGACGGAGCCCAGCATCGGGTACCTGTTCAGCGTCTCGATGATCGAACCGACCGCATAGGGGCGAGGGTCGACGATCACTCCCGCCCCCGCCTGACGGGCAGCCACCGAACCGGCACCGAAGGTCATGCCGCCATGGGTCAGGGTGGGCCCGTCCTCGACCACCAGCACTCTCTTCCCGGCCAGGCTCGGGCCCTCTTCGAGACGGACGGGAGAAGCTGTCTGGACGATGGTTGCATTGGGATTGACCGATCGCACGTTCTCGATGATCCGCTCCACGTCGATGGGATCGGCCGAATCGACCTTGTTGATCACCGCCACGTCCGCCATGCGCAGATTGACTTCCCCTGGGTGGTAATCGAGCTCGTGACCCGCCCGAAGTGGGTCCAGCACGGTGACGAACAGGTCGGACCGATAGAAGGGGAAGTCATTGTTGCCACCGTCCCAGATGATCACATCCGACTCGTTCTCGGCGGCGTGGAGAATCTCGGCGTAGTCGACACCCGCCCACATCAACAGGCCTTCCTGCACCGGTGCCTCGTACTCCTCGCGCTCCTCGATAGTGGGATGGGAAGCATCGATGTCGGCCAGGGTCTCGAAACGCTGCAGCCTCATCCGCTCCAGGTTCCCGTAGGGCATCGGGTGCCGGATCAGTGAAACGTCCAGACCCGCCTCTCGCAGCAATCGCCCGATGAAGCGACTGGTCTGGCTCTTACCGCAGCCCGTCCGCACCGCACAGACCGCCACCAGCGGCTTGATGCTGGACAGCATGGTGCGTCCGGGACCGAGGAGGGTGAAATCGGCCCCATTGGCCATGACCAGCGAAGCCTTGTGCATCACGTCCACGTGAGACAGGTCCGAATAGGCCAGGACCACTTCGTCGGCGTTCTCCCGGGCGATCAGGTCACCCAGTTCCGCCTCGTCAACGATCGGAATCCCAGCCGGGTAGGACGGACCCGCCAAGGCGGGCGGATAGATGCGCCCGCCGATCCCGGGAATCTGGGCGGCAGTAAAGGCGACCACCCTCACGTCGGGGTCGTCGCGGAACACCACGTTGAAATCGTGAAAATCCCTTCCGCCTGCCCCCATGATGATGACGCGTCTCATGGCTCCTCGTTCCTGTCGTTGCTGGGGTTGTCACTGTCGATCAGTGCTGCCGGGCTATCGGGGATCACGACGCTGCGGATGATCCGCTCGTCGGACACGTCGTAGCGCCATTTCATCCACACGTATACGGGAATGCCCGCCAGCAGCAGCAGCAGGCCGTAGAACACGACCTCCTGGCCGGCCCCGAAGATGGCCCACACCGAGTAGGCAAAGGCCAGGCTGGAGATGACGACGTCTTTGACCAGCCGTCTCCCCGAGAAGCTGGCCCGGTCCTTGACCAGCAGCATCAGCTCGGCTCCGGCCGAGTATGCGTAGGGGATCAGCGTGGTCAGGGTGGCCAGCAGCAAGGTGTAGGTGAAGAGGGCGATGAGTCCCCGGGTGTAATTGGTGGCCATGAGCAGGGTGATGAGGACGCTCGAGACCACCAACCCGAACGCCGGCACACCGGCCCGGTTGGTAGAGGCGAACCTCCTCGGGAAGAGCCGGTCCCGGGCGGCCGCCATCGGGATCTGACCCTGGAGGAGAATCCAGCCGTTCAGAGCTCCGAAGGTGGCGATGATGGCGCCGATGGCGACCAGGTTCCCGGCCCATCCTCCGAAGGCGGCGCCGGCCGCGTCGGCGAAGGGGGCGGTGGAACCGACCAGGGTCGCCGCCGGGATGATGCCCAGGACGGCGACCGTGCTCAGTATGTAGAGGAGCGTGGTCCCGATCGTCCCCCACAGCGTGGCCCGGGGAATGTTGCGTTCGGGATCGACTATCTCATCGGCGGGAACGGTGGCCGACTCCAGACCGATGAAGGCCCACAAAGTGAGAGCGGCCACCGCAGTCACGGCCCCGAACGCCGAGCCACCGCTCATGTTGAAGGGGGCGAAGTTGGCGGAGTTGATGAAGAAGAGGCCAACGGTCGCCATCGCCACCAGGGGGACCACCTTCAGCACGGTGGTCACTGCTTGCGCCCATCCGCCCTGCTTGACCCCCAGGCTGTTGAGGGCGGTCAGAACCCAGATGGCGGCGGTCGCCACTCCGACCGCCAACAGTGCGTTGTCGGCCAGCCCTTTCCAGAACACGGCCAGATACCCGACGAACGCAACTGCAATGGCGGCGTTGCCCGCCCAGATGGCGATCCAGTAACCCCATGCCGTTTGGAAGCCTATGAATTCCCCGAACGCCCGATGGCTGTACACATACGGACCTCCGGTCCGTGGGTAGGCGCGACCCAAGCGGGCGAAGACAAGTGCCAGCAACACGGCCCCGGCTCCGGTGAATACCCAGCCAACGATGCTTATCCCCCCATAACTCGCCAGCGCCGCCGGAAGTAGGAAGACCCCCGACCCGATCATGTTGCCCACGACCAGGGCGGTGGCCAGCCACAATCCCAGGGCCCTCCTCTTACTGTGACTGCGCGTAGCCACGGAGACCTCCTTAACGGGCCAACAAGATGATGGTCCGCCCACAGACGGTGGCCTGCAAGGGCACTAGGTCCCAAGCAGGCGAGTATTTCGGCGCTGGCGAGAGCGAGCCGCCCCGACCTAGTTTCAGCTCACCGCCCATGAGTCGCTTCCTCCCCCACACCGACCCGGCGCTGCCCCCGGGGTCGACGCCTTGAGGCTCGTGGTAGCCCTGGGCGGTAATGCCCTCCTTCCCCGGGGAGAGCCACTCACTTTCGCCGTGCAACAGCACAGCGCTGCCGCGGCTGCCTACGCCCTGGCCCCGATAATCACCCAGCACCAGGTGGTGATCACGCACGGAAACGGCCCCCAGGTGGGCCTGCTGGCGCTCCAATCCGAGGCCTACCCCGAGGTGGCCGGCTATCCACTCGACGTTCTGGTCGCCGAGTCTGAGGGCATGATCGGATACATCCTCGAGAACGAACTCGACCGCGTCACCCAGGTGCCCACCCTCACGATCCTCACCAGGACCGTGGTGCGGGCCGACGACGAGGCCTTCTCCCACCCCACCAAGCCGATCGGTCCCCTCTACCCCGACACGCCAGAGGTGCGCTCTGTGGCCAAAGCCAAGGGATGGACCCTGGGCGATGACGGTGACTCGTTGCGGCGCCTGGTGGCCTCACCCGACCCCGTCCGGGTCGTGCAGGCGCCCCTGATCCGCTCTCTCCTCCGTCAGGGAGTCCTGGTCGTATGTGCCGGCGGGGGCGGAATCCCGGTCGTGGAAGAGAGTGGGCGGCGACAGGGGGTGGAGGCGGTGGTGGACAAGGACCTCGCCTCTTCCCTCCTGGCCCGCCAGCTGGGAGCCGAGATGCTGGTCTGTCTGACGGACGTCGAGGGGGTGATGGAGAACTGGGGCACGGCGGAGCCCCGGCTGATCCGGCACACCGACCCTGAGACGCTGCGAACGATGACCTTCGCTACCGGATCCATGGCTCCCAAGGTGGAGGCGACGTGCCGGTTCGTGGAGGCCACCGGCCGGCCGGCCGCCGTGGGTCGACTGGAGGACGTGGCGGCGGTGGTAGTCGGAGAGGCCGGAACTCTCATCTCCCCCGCAGCTGGGTAGCGTCGATGGTGGCGCGAGGAAAATGGAGCCACCGATGAGAGCTTGGCAGCTGAAGGCACCCGCCCCGATCGACCAATCTCCACTGGAACTGGTCGACATCCCCGAGCCCGAACCGGGTCCCGGCCAGATCCGGGTGAAGATATCCGTCTGCGGGGTGTGCCGCACCGATCTCCACGTGGCCGAGGGTGATCTCACGCCCCACAAGGAGCGGGTCGTCCCCGGTCATGAGATCGTAGGAGTCGTGGATCGTCTCGGCCCCGACGCCGACCGCTTCTCGCTCGGGAGCCGGGTGGGCATCGCCTGGCTGCGCCACACCTGCGGAGTGTGCCGCTGGTGCCGTCGTGGCGCCGAGAACCTATGCGTGGCGCCCCGGTTCACCGGATGGGACGAGGACGGCGGATATGCAGAGATGGCTGTGGTGGACGAGGCCTATGCCTATCCCATCCCGGAGGTCTTCGAGAATGAAGAGGCCGCTCCCCTTCTCTGCGCGGGGATCATCGGCTATCGGGCTCTGCGCCGGGCCGAGCTGCCCACGGGAGGAAAACTGGGGATCTATGGATTCGGCGGGTCGGCCCATCTCACCGCCCAGGTAGCGATACAAAGAGGAGCCACGGTCCACGTGTTGACCCGGTCGCCCGAGGCCCAGGATCTGGCCCTGGAACTGGGATGCGCCTCCGCTGCCGGCGCCTACGACGAGCCCCCCGAGAAGCTCGACTCCGCCATACTCTTCGCACCGGTGGGCGACCTGGTCCCGGTGGCCCTGAGGGCCCTCGGCAGGGGCGGGACCCTGGCCATCGCCGGGATCCACCTGACCGATATTCCCACCATCGAATACCCCTGGCTGTTCGAGGAGCGCCAGATCCGCTCCGTCACCGCCAACACACGGGCCGACGGGGAGGAGTTCCTCACCGTGGCGGCCGCCATCCCCATCCGACCCACCACCACGCCCTATCCCCTGGAGGAAGCCGACCAGGCCCTGGCCGACCTGGCTCACGACCGGGTGAACGGAGCCGCTGTCCTCCACATGGATGAGTAGGAGACCCCTTTGTCCCGCTGCTTGCAGGGGGAAAGTCCCTGCCGCCGTAGCCAAGCGGAGGCGGGAGGTAGGGGGCAGTCAAACCCGTCCCCCGCGCCCCTCAGGTCCGGCACCCCCCTACCCCAATTCTTTGTCCCCCTGCTTGCAGGGGGAAAGTCCCTGCCGCCGTAGCAAAGCGGAGGCGGGAGGTAGGGGGCAGTCAAACCCGTCCCCGGCGCCACCTCAGGTCCGGCACCCCCCTACCCAACTCTTTGTCCCCCTGCTTGCAGGGGGAAAGTCCCTGCCGCCGTAGCGAAGCGGAGGCGGGAGGTAGGGGGGACAAGGCTCCGACCTTCCGGGTAGGCTCTCTACGATGCAGCGGTTCGTACTGAGCTTCCTGGCCACGGCCGCCACCCTGTGGGTGGCGGTGTGGATCGTGGGAGGGCTCGACTTCACAGGTACCTGGTGGCAATTCCTCATCGCGGCGGCGATCATGGGCGTGGCCAACGCGGTGGTCAAGCCGATCCTCAAGTTCTTCAGCTTCCCGCTGATCCTGCTCACCATGGGGCTGTTCCTGCTCATCGTCAACGCCCTCGTCCTGCAACTCGTGATTTGGCTGGCCGGCCCGGATGTGTTCAACCTCGGTCTAACTTCCACCGGCTTCTTCTGGGCCACCTTCCTCGGCGCCATCGTCATCTCCATCGTCGGATGGATCATCGACGCCGTCCTCGACTGAAGGGGGCCGCGCCCGTCCCTGCCGCCGGATCAGGGCTGGGGATCGGACTCCGACGGTGAGGGACGAACCGAGATGTCCCCGGCGGCCGCGGCTCGCAGGACCGCCCGGATGGCGGAGCCGGCATGGATCTCGGCCAGTGGGATCTCGACGTGGACTACCCCGTCATCGTGGGACACAGCACCGCCTGCACTCCGGACCAACCTCATCACCTTGGAGTTGGCTGGAGCGACATAGGCCACGAAGGTTCGGATTCCGTGCTCCCAGGCAGTTTCGACCAGATTGGCCAGGAGGAGCTTGCCCAGTCCCCGTCCCTGGTACTCGTCGGCCACGACAACCGCCGCCTCGGCCCGATCGGAACCCGGCTTCTCGCGGATGTAGCGCGCCACTCCGACCCCGGGATGAGAGGGATCGTCCGTCGCTTCCGCTCCCCAGGCGAAGTGGTCGTCGTAATCGATGACGGTGAGATACCGCAGCTCGTCCTCGCCCAGGTGCCCCACCCCGTGGTGGAAGCGGAGATAGCGCGACTCGGGAGACAGCCGCGCCAGACCTGCGGCGAGACGTTCCTTGTCTTCGGGAAGGATGGGACGAATCAGGACCCGGGTGCCGTCATCCAGCGTGGCATCGGTCGAATTCGCCGCCACCCAGGCGGGATCCGGCTCCGGGGGAGGGGAGGACATCACGAAAGGCTACAACCTGCCCGAGGGGCCACCGGGAACAGCGCTCCGGCCCTGCCCTCCGCAACGGCTCGGTCCCGGCGCTCTTGCCCAACGAGGACAGATTCGGTCCTTCTCATAACTTCACGATCAGCCAAAGAGTGGAGCCGTCGACAGGGCCGAAAGTCGGGTTCAGAGATTGGGGGCGGACTCGCTCAGACGACCCGCCTTGTTTCTGCCTGACACAACATAGACCGTCAACGCCGCCGCCAGGAAAGAGGCGATTCCCCCGATGGAGATGGCGAGGGCGAACCCGGCACTGAGCGCTATCAACCCCGCCGTAACAACGGCCGCGGTGAGGAGCGTGGCTGCAACCGCAGGGCCGAGCAGCTTCGAGGTCGATGGTCCGGCTGTGGCAGCGCCCAGACCGGCCAGGAGACTTCCCAGGGGAACGGTGACGATGAGGAAGAGCCAACCGTGCAGATCTCCGAATCCGGCCCAGGCGATCAGCGCATAAACTCCGAGATAGAAGCCGGCCACGAAGCAGACCGCCGAGACCGCCGCCACAACGGCCAAGCGTCGCCAGGAGAGGCCGGGACGACTCCCAATAGCCGGCTGGCTGGAGTCCGGTTGAACTGTCTGATTGAGCGCCATCGCCATCCCTTTTTCTCGCTACCACTTCAATACCCGCCTGGATAGCTATCTACACGGCTAGAAATGGGGCTGATGGGATCACCAATGCCTAGAGACAGTTCACCGGGGTGGGTGGGATGGCTGATCGACGTCGTGCTGGGGGGGGTCATCGGTGCGATCGTGGGCGCCATCGTGGCGGTCAACTTCGTGATACTGATCGGAGTCGACCAGGGTTATCAGGCCAGCCTGGGCGACGTGTTCGACCAGAGCGTCGCCGCCGGAGTGGTGACGTTGGTGATCCTCGTCGCCGGACCGGTGGTAGGGGTGGTCATCGCCCGACGTCAGCGTCATCGGCGTTCGCCGCCCCGGCATGAGCCGCCTAGCTAGCCGAGCCTCCCATCCTGGCCTCACGGCCATTTCTCTGACGGTTTTCTTCGGACGTCCCTCTTGACAGTCGAACGTGTGTTCGATAGGTTCGGGGTATGGATGGGGTGAGGACCGTTACGGACACGGAGGGGTGGGGCTCGACGTTTGGGGCCGATGGCGGCTGGGACGATGGGGTTCCCGACGGGGTCGCCGATGGGGTTTCCGACGGAGAGGCGGGGGGTTGGCGGATTCCGTGGCCGGTGGCGGATATGGCTCCGGGGTTGATGTTGGGGTTCGTGTTGGACAGTATCGACCGCAGCGGTCTCAATGGTCATGATGTGGTGACTTTGATCGAGGCTCGGGCCCGCCAGGTCGCCTATTTGCAGGCGGAGTTGTTGGCCGATGTGGCCGAGTTGGCTCATTGTCCGCCCGGGACGGCCGATTCCCCACCGGAACGTCAAGCGTCTGCCGATGAGGGAGCCGCCGACGAGTTGCGGTTGGGGTTGTGTCTCACCCGCCGTTCAGCCGACGACCAGCTCGCCCTGGCGTTGGCTCTGACCGAGCGGCTTCCCCGGGTGTGGGAGGCGCTGGGGGAGGGGAGGATCGATTTGGGGCGGGCCCGGGTCATAGTGGGAGGCACCGACCACGTCGATCAGACGGTGGCCCGGTCCGTAGCCGACCGGATCCTCCCGCAGGCCGCTCACCTCTCCACCGGTCAGATCCGGGCCCGGGTAGCCAAACTGGTGATCGAGGTCGACCCCCAAGCCGCCCGCCAGGCGGTGGAGGAACGCCACGAGGAGCGCCGCCTGGTGCGGGGTCTCAACCCCGAAGGGACCGCCAACCTGTCCGCCTACGACCTACCCCCCCAGCGGGCCGCTTCGATCTGGAACCGGGTCCAACACATCGCCGCCGCCCTGCACCGCCGAGGCGACCCCCGCGACATGGACCAGCTCCGAGCCGACATATTCATGGACCTGTTGGAAGGCCACCACCCTGACCACGACGGTGAGCATCAGCCCCGGCCCCTGGTCGACATCCGCCTCGGGTTGGACACCCTGATCGGCCTCAACCAAACCCCCGGCCACATCCCCGGCTGGGGTCCCGTAATCGCAGACATCGCCCGCCAAACCGCCCTCCAACAACAACACGGCCAATGGCGCATCACCCTCACCGACCCCGACACCGGCGCCACCCTATGGAACGGCACCACCCGCAGACGACCCACCGCCACCCAAACCCGCTGGACCCAAACCACCCAACCCACCTGCATCTTCCCCACCTGCCGCATGCCCGCCACCGACTGCGACATCGACCACACCACCGACCACCAACACGGCGGACCCACCCACACCACAAACCTGGCCCCCCTCTGCCGCCACGACCACACCCTCAAACACAAACCCGGCTGGAAACTCCGCCCCACCCCCAACGGCACCCACCAATGGACCACACCCCACGGCCACACCTACCCCCAACCCCCCTAAACCGCACCGGCACGGCCGACCGTGCTCGCACCCCCCGCCCGATGGTAGATCGGTCTCCCCTGTCAGTCAGTCTCGGCTGTCAATCAGTCTCCGCTCCGATGGCGACGTCCTCGAATACGACGTGGCCGGGCTCGGTGAAGCGACGACCGTTCACCTTGTCATGTCGGCGGAAGCGAGGCGGGTCGAACCGGACCTCCATCTCGTAAGGACCACCGTCACCGCTCACCTGCCAGTTGTGGGCGTAGTGATACAGCATCGGGTGCCAGACGAGATCCTGCTTGTGGGTGCCCAGGTCCTGCCCATCCCGGCGGAGCGTCACCTCCACCTCGAGACCGGGAATGAACCGGCCGTCTGCCGCGTCCCTCACCGCCACCTCGACATGCACATTCCGCTCTGTGGGCTCCTCCCAGGTGAGTTCGTCGCCGTCTAAGCTGTATAGGCCTTCGGCCTCCTCGATGGCGTAGCCGATCAGATATTCACCGGAGCGCTTCTCTCCCCCGTCGTCGGCCACCTTCTCTGCCATCAGATGCAGAGCGTCTCCGTACGCCTCACCCTGAGCGCGGGCGTAGTCGAGCTGTTCGGCGGTGGCCTCGTCGGTATCGGGGTCCATGGGTGGTCGTTCGGACACGGGAATCCTTTCGCTGCTTCGATCCCAACCTGCCCGATCGGGACCCGAGTCAAACCGCCTCACACCCCGGCTTGCAGTCCCCTGCACACGAAGCGGAGCCGGAAGTTGCGAAACGGCAGAGCTCAGACGCCACCGCGGGTGGGGACGACCACTACCGGGACTTCGGAGAACTCCAGCACGTGCTCGGTCTGGCTGCCCATCAACGCCCGGCCCGGGCCTCGCCGCCCGGTCCGTCCGATGAAGACGAAGTCGGCTCCCCACCGGCTGGAAACATCGAGGATGACCTCATAGGGGTCGCGCCCGGCGGCGGGAATGGCTTCCACCTCCACGTCGAGTCCCTGCTCCTGGCCGAGGCGGGTCACGTAAGCCAGGGCCCGCTCCTCATCCTCCCGGCTCCTGATCGTGCTCTCGCCGGCCGCCTCGTCGGAGAGCACGGCGATCACCCGCACGCTTCCCCCACAGCGCTTCGCCAATCCCATGGCGCAACGCACTGCCTCAAGGGCGGCCGGGGAGCTATCGCTCGCTATCAGCAGATGGATCTGTTCGTTCATCTATGGCTCATCTCCCTCCGCCCCACCGGCGACCCAACGCACTCTGATCATGTCCTCCCGCTCCGCCTCGTCCAGACGCAGCTCCAGCTCGGAAAGAGCGTGCCGGTAGGCGGGAATGGCGCGCAGATCCAGGGCCCGCAAAGCTCGCGTGGTGCGGGTCAACTCGGCCTGAATCCGGCCGAAGGCGGCGTCGGCCGCGGCCACCGCCACCGCCGCCTCCACAGCGGCGCGGAAGGCGTCGCGGGCCGCACTGAGGGCCGCTCCACCGGGCAACGGGCCCAGGGCGGTCGGCTGGGGCAGGATCGCCCTGGTTCCGGTCGGGTAGTGGACGCCCATGACCGTGCGCCAGTCGATCTCGACCTGGGCCGCTTCGCCGCCCAGGGAGGCTGCCAGGCTGACCAGAGCGGATCCTCCCGCCGCGTCCACGCCCTCCATCCGCCGGCGAGCTGCCAACAGCGCCTGGTCCCATCTCTCTTCCGCCCTCTCCCTGACCGTCCGGAGCCGGCGTATCTCCGAGGAGAGCTCGCGTTGCTTGTGGTCCAGCAGGTCCTCGGCCTGTGTGGCCGATTCGATCCGATGGCGCAGCCACAGGCGTCCGCTCCTACCCGGTGGAATCCGCAGCCTCATCTCCTGCCTTCCGATAGTGGGCGTCCAGCAACTTCTCCGACAGCATCGTCAGCTCGCGCCGCGGCAACTTGCCCAGGGCGGCCCAGGCCAGGTCGAGTGTCTCGTCCACGGACCGATCCTCCTGGCGGCCCTGCGAGAGGAACCTCGCCTCCAGGTCGTCGACGAAGTCGAGGTAGCGCCGGTCGGTCTCCGAAAGAGCATCGGGGCCCACCAGCTCCCCCAGCTCCCGAGCCTGACGGGCCCGGGCGATGGCGGCGTATACCTGGGACGAAACGGCCAGGTGGTCGTCCCGGGTGCGGCCCGGACCGGCTCCGCGCCTCATCAGGCGAGACAGGGAGGCCAGGGCATCGAAGGGTGGATACACCGACCGGGCCCATACCTCTGGCGACAGCACGATCTGTCCCTCGGTGATGTAGCCGGTCAGGTCGGGTACCGGGTGGGTCTGATCGCCACCCGGCATGGTCAGAACCGGGAGCTGGGTCACGGATCCGGGCCGACCCTGGATCCGGCCGCTGCGCTCGTAGAGGGAGGCCAGGTCCGAATAGAGGAATCCCGGATAACCGCGCCGGCCGGGGACGTCTCCCCGCCGGGCTGAGATCTCCCTCACCGCCTCGCAGTAGCTGGTCATGTCGGCCATCACCACCAGAACGTCGTGACCGGCCCTGAAGGCCAGATCCTCCGCCACCGTCAATGCCAACCTGGGGGTGAGGATGCGCTCGATGGCCGGATCCTCGGCGGTGTTGATGAACACGGCCAGCGGAACGGACTCCGCTCCCCCCTCCAGCACCGCCCTCACCATCTCGGCATCGGCGTGGGTCACACCCATGGCACAGAACACGATCCGCAGCGATCCCTCCCCGGTTCGGGCCTGGACGGCGATCTGGGCGGCCAGCTCCAGATGCGGGAGTCCTCCCTGGGAGAACACCGGCAGCTTCTGACCCCGCACCAGAGTGGCCAACCCGTCGATGGCGGAGATCCCGGTGATGATGGGATCGGCCGGACCGACCCGATGGGCCGGGTTGAGCGGTGCCCCGTTGACCGACAGGCTCTCGGGGCCCATGACGGGTGGGCCGCCGTCAATCGGCTCGCCGCGCCCGTTGCACACCCGCCCCAACCATCCCTCTCCACCGGGGATCCTCATCGGAGTCCCGGCGAACGACACCTCCACCCCCGAGGTGCCGATTCCCGAAGTTCCCTCGAACACCTGGACCACCGCCAGGTCGCGGTCCACCTCGAGCACCACGCCTTGGCGGCGAGTGCCGTCCTCCAGCCGCAGCACCGCCATCTCGTCGAACCCGACCCCTGCCACATCGCCCACGACCACCAGCGGCCCGTGAATCCGCTCGATCTTCCGGTACCACACCGAAGGGGAGCCTCTGCTCATGCCAGGGCCTCCAGATCCTTGAGCACCCGGTCCCCGGCCTCCTTGACCCCATCGGCGTCGTCGGGGCCTACTTCCTCTCGCACCCGCAGGATCGGCGAGAAGTCGAACTGCTCCAGCACGGAAGCGGGAACGTTGCGATCGAGCAGACGAAGACAGCTCTGGCGTATGGCCAGCATCACCTGGGTCAGGGCGCGACCCTTGAGCGGGGTCGAGGTCTCGTCGTTGGATACGAGGGCGTTTTGCTGCAGAACGCCCTCCCTGACCAGCCGGGCCAACAGGAGGGTGACCCGCTCCCGATCCGGCAGGGTGGTCACTCCGACCAGCTCGGCCATCGACGAGAGCCGGTCCGCTTCGGCCAGCAGGTCGAGCAGTTGCCGGCGTCGATCTGCCCAGCCCGGATCATCCTGCTCGGTGAACCACACTTCGAGCTGCTCGGCGTCGCGGGTGAACGACTCTCGCCAGCTCACGGCCGGGTAGTGACGGGCGTAGGCCAGGTCACGGTCCAGCGACCACACCGCCCGGACGAAGCGGCGGGTGTGAGCGGTGACCGGCTCCGTCATGTCGCCTCCCGGAGGGGAGACGGCCCCCATGATGGACACCGAGCCCTCTTCGCCAGACAGGGTCTGGAACCGCCCGGCGCGTTCGTAGAAGGCGGCGAGCGAGGAGGCGAGGGTGGCCGGAAAGCCCTCCTCGGCGGGGAGCTGGCCGGTACGGGAGGAGATCTCTCGCAGAGCTTCAGCCCAGCGACTGGTGGAGTCGGCGATCACCACCGTGGCCAGGCCCATGTCACGGAAGTACTCGGCCACCGTCACACCGACGTGGATACTCACCTCACGGGCGATCACCGGCATGTTGGATGTGTTTGCAACCAGCACCACCCGCTCCAGAAGTGATCGCCCCGTACGCGGATTCTCCAACCTGGACATGTCGCCGACCACGTCGGCCATCTCGTTGCCGCGCTCGCCGCAGCCCACGTAGACGATCACGTCGACGTCACACCATTTGGCAATCTGCTGGAGGGTGACCGTCTTCCCGGTCCCGAACCCTCCCGGGATGGCGGCCGTGCTGCCCAGGCCGATGGGAAAGAGGAGATCGAGAACCCGCTGACCGGTGATGAGGGGGGCCTCCACGGAGATGCGGGTCCGGGCCGGGCGCGGAATCCGGACCGGCCAGCCATGGACCATGGACACATCTCGACCACCCACCCTGGCCAGCACTGCGTCGACCGGGTAGTCGCCTTCGCCCACCAGGTGCTCGACCACTCCATCGAGCCGGGGCGGAACCAGGGCCTGGAGGGCGACACCGGTCCCGTCGCCCAGTGTGCCCAGCCAGGACCCGCCCCCGACCTCACTGCCCTCCTCGACCGTCGGTGTGAAGTGATATGTGCCCCCTTCGGGTAACCCCATGGCGATCTCCCCCGGTCGGATCATGTCCTCTCCCCCCGACAGATCGCGCATCAGGCCGTCGAAGACCCCGCCCAACAGGTTGGGTCCCAGCTCAACGGACAACGGTGCCCGATCACAGGTGGCCAGGTCACCGGGGCGGAGACCGCCCGTGTACTCGTAAACCTGGGCGGTGGCGGTGGTGGAGTCGAGACCAATCACCTCGCCAGGCAGTTTCATCGGCCCCACCCTGACCAGGTCGAACATGGCGACATCCTCTAGCCCCTCGACCTCGACCACGGGACCGTCGACCCTGGTTACCGTCCCTCCCCCGCCCGTTTCCGATGCGGTCATGCCCACAACGCCTCCACCGCGTCACCCAGCCCGGCCAGGCACAGTTCGACCAGAGCAGACAGGCTCAGATCGACGAGACGGGTCCCCGAGGTGACCCACACCCCTCCCATCCCATTCGGATCACGCTCCACCTCACAGTCGTCATCGCCCAGTGTCCGGCGCCCCTCACCCACCAGCCGCTCTTCGATGTCTGCATAGTCGGGTGACTCACGGAGTTCGTGCACGGCTTGCAAGCATCGCCGGCGGAGATCCTCCAGGGTCGCCTTGCGCTCGGCCAGGACATGCCGTCCCGCCTCCCGGCGCGCCATCAAGAGCTGACGCTCCGACTCGGCATCGGCCATGGCCCGTCCTTGCCGGCGGGCCTCCTCCTGGCGGCGAGTCGCCTCGGCTCGGGCCTCGTCCAGGATGTCCTTGCTGGAGCGCTGGGCCTCCTCTTCGATCCGCGCCACCTCATCGGCTGCTCTCTTCTCCAGTTCGCGCTTGAGTGGAGCCAGGTCCGAGTTCATCCGAACACCACCGTCCACAACAGGTTGGGACGCCGCTCGAGTAACGGCTCCAGAGCCCTCCGGCTGGAGGGGGTCAGGACCAGCAGCCCGACATCTTCGCCGATGTCGGCCAAAGCACGTCGGCACTCTTCGGGATCGGTGGCGTACTCCACTCGCACCCCGGCCAGGGAGAAGCCGTCCAGCAGGTCTCTCTCACCGATGGCTACGACGGCACTCATGTGCGAAGCAGGATCAGCACGGCGACGATGAGACCATAGATGGCGATACCTTCCGCCAGCCCGACTATGACGATCGCCCTTCCGAACAACTCGGGCTTCTCGCTGAGCGCGGCCAGAGCCGCGGCACCTGTGTAGGCAACGGCGATCGCTCCGCCGATGGCGGAGGCGCCGACGGCGATGGCGGCGGCCAGGAAGGCGGTACCCGAGCCGGAGGCGGTGGTGGCTGCCTGGGCAGTGACGCTGGCGGCCGCCGTCGCCGATGCCGAGGCAGGCTCCGCGGTGAGGCCGACGAATGCAACCACCGCTCCCAGGGTCACCAGAACGCCGTCGAAGACGAGAAGTCGGGTCAACCACCTCCGGGGCTGACGGCGCGCCACGATCAGAATCGGCACGGCCACCGCCAAGACGGGTAGGGCCAGCATCCACGTTGTCATGATTCCTCCTGGGTGGTTGGTTCGATCTGGGTGATGGTGAACGGTCGGAAGGGCCGCCCTTCTCCGGCAAATACCCGCGAGAACAGCTCGTAGTACTCGAGACGCAGTGCCTGCACGAAGGCGACAAGGCCCTCCAGTGCCAGGGTGGCGGCAGTCCCGACCACGAATAGGAGAACGGCGCCGATCCAGCCCACCACACCCATTCCCGCCAGACCCACCGTCCCGTTCCACACCACCAGGCTCAGGGCGGCGTGGGTCATGCCGAAAGCGGCCAGACGGGCAAATGAGACGGCGCTGGTGAAGATGCCCAGGACGGTGTCGAAGGCTTCGACCAACCCCCGGGCTATCCCCGCCCCTCCACCTCCACCGGCCACCACGGCCCCCACGAACACGGTCACCACCCCGAACCCGGCCATCGCCGTTCCGATCGCCCAGAGAGCAGCGGTGTGGAAGGCGATACCGGCCACGCCCAGGGCCAAACCGGCGAATATGGCGAAGCCGCCCAGCCCGGCCGGCGCGTAGAGAGCCGCCCTCGGCCCACCTTCTCGCCACCGGTTCACGGATCCCAACAGGTAGCTGACGGCGAGGAGGGCGCTGCCCACGATCACGGCCACGGTGAGGAGACGGATGGGATCCTCCAGCGGCCCGATCCACAGGGCAGGTACCAGGCCGGTAGGCCCGAACGCCTCCCCGTAGGCGACCCCGAACAGGGTCCCACTGAGGCCGGTCGCCACCAACAGGGGCCAGGCGGGGCGGAAGCGGGCCAATCGGCCCCTGGTGGCCCTGGCCACCACAACCCCGGCCAGGGCAAGGATCAGTCCGTGGCCGACATCGCCGAACATCATTCCGAACATCACAACGAAGGCGAGGGCGGCAAACCAGGTCGGGTCGACGTCGGAGTAAGGAAGTACTCCGTACGTGTCGATCAGCGGGGCAAAGCGGGAGGCCACCTGGGCCCGTCGCACCTGAGTGGGAGGGTCGACTCCGCGGGGGATGTCGATCGATGTGACCGCCGTTCCCAGAGGCGCCAGGGACTCCTGTACCTCGCTCACGCCGCTGGCCGGGGCCCAGGCCACCAGACCGAACAACGAGTCGTGCTCGAGGGCCATGCGTCCGTAGCGGTCCAGCTCTGCCTCTCCGGCCAGACGCTCGAGCTCCCCCTTCTCCTCGGCTGCAGAAACGTCGATCGGCTCGGGAGCGGCCACGGGCTTGGGGCTGACCCCGGGCCGATCCCGCAGCAGGCGCCGCATGGCGTCGGCCGCCGGCCCGGAAGGGGAGGGGACCTCACCCACCGGCTCTACCTGCCCCATCTGGCCCAGCCTGAGCAGAACCTGGCGGAGGCGGTCCTTGGGACCGAGGACGACGATCCTCTTCATGGGCTCCGGTGAGGGCAGCTCAAGCGTGGGCATTGACCGGCTCCTCCTGTTGCCTCGAGTTGCGCCGCCAGGCCGCCGCCAGCAGACCCTGGGTGGCACGGCAGTCCGCCAGCAGAGCCATCGCCGCCCCGATCACGGTGTTACGGCCCAGATCACGATCGAAGACCATTGTCTCGGAATCCCTTGCTACCCGCGCCCACCATCTGTCTTCGGCACGCCACAGCTCACCTGGATCCTCCGATCCCTTCAGCACCCAGGAGGCCTCCGGCGGCAGAGCTCGGACCAGGTCGGGCATGCTGGGTGCGGACATCTCGCTCGGTTTGTCCATGGGCCAGCGCAGCCGTCGGCCGGAGATCTGTGGTTGAAGGAAGAGGTCCTTGGCCAGTTCTATGGCCATGTAGCCCGCCCCCCAGTGACTCTGATCCTCGAAGGTTTCGCTGAGCCGGCGCCCCCAACCCACCCGAACCCCGCGCACCATGTGCAGGAAGTCGCCCTCCCCCGGGTTGCCCCAGTCGGAGACGGCGAGGATGGCTCGGGCCTCTTCGAGGGTGCGGGTATCGACCACCTTGCGCCAGACGGTCCCCAGACCGCCCAGGCGGTAAGGCCCAGGGGCCGCGCTGGACAGGGCGATGGCGGCGAAGTGACCGATCATGTTGTGCATCTCGAACCATCCCGCCACCACCCCGATGTCCTCGCCGCCACCGGGAGGCAACCACCCGGCCAGGACGCGGAGATGCCACAGGGTGGTCTCGCCGACCTGGCGCTGGGCCTCCTCCAGGGTCATCCCGGGATGAAGGCGATGGGCATAGGTGGTGCTGGCCAGGACCCCGAGGCTCGCCCCCAGGCCGCGGGCATTTTCCAGGGCGTGGCGGGACCCGGGATCGAGCCGGCGAGAGGCCAGCATTCGACCCCGAAGAGCGCCGGAAACCCAGCCCGGTCTCATTCCTGGCCCCCTGTTCGGACACAGCTCATCACACGGTCCACCAACCCGGGCAGTCGAGACTCGGCCCGTTGGTGAATACGGGCGATCTCCGTGTCGGACTCCCGGGTGAGCCGCTCGATCTCCTTGTTCACCTGCTCCCGCCGACGGCGGGCGGCCTCGGCCCGCAACGCGGCCAGGCCCTCGTCGGTGTGCCGCAACAGCTCATCAGCTTCGGCTCTGGCCTGGCGAACCACTTCAGTGGCACGCTCGTGCGCCGCTTCCGGCGAGGCCAGATCAGAACGCGCCTCGTCGACAGCTTCGAAGAGAGGCGCCAGTTCAGCCTCGAGGGCAGTACGCGAGTCGACAGGGGGAGCCATCCGCACCAGGGCCGGTCCGGGCGGCGTGACGCTACGCCGAAACCGACGCAGGATGTCCTTCACAGGCGGCAGGGTGAGCTCCTTTTCACTTCTGAAACCGAATCAACTACTACTGGAGCGCCGGGCCCAACCTCGAGCATCGTCGGCTGAGGTACCGGTCGTTAGGGCCATAGGACCCGGGCGTGCATGACAAAGCGCTGAGCCATCATGGGTGCCAATGCATCTCTCCTCCGCCCTCCCGGCCGCAACCGTCCCACCTTCCCGCCCCCGCCCTGAGCACGCCGCTGGCCTCACGCGGCGAAGGAACCAGTCGGGATGGACTGAGGACTACAGCGGATGACACAGCACAGCGATAGGCGTCGCACCCTCCAGTGGATACTGACCATTCTGGTCCTTGGCTTCGCCGTCCATATCCTTTTGCCTCAGGTGGGCGAGGTGGGGCAGGCCTTTAGGTCCTTGCGCTCCGGGCGATGGCGCTACCTTCCCGTGGCGCTGGTGGGCGCCGTCATGGCCTACGTCACCGGGGGATGGATGGTGGGAGCGGCCACCGAGCGCAAGCTGTCCTTCACCAGGACCGTGCTCGGCCAGGTGGCGGCATCGTTCATGGCCACGCTCACACCAGGAGGGATCGGGTGGGTCGGAGTGACCGAGGGTTATCTGGAGCGCTCCGGGATCGATGAGCCCACGGCTCGGGCCGCCACCGCATTGGACATGCTCATCACGTTCGTGTCACATGTGGCGCTGCTGGTGATCCTGCTCCCCCTGCTGCCCACCCTCCGGCTTCCACCGATCCATCTGCCCACCCGGCAGGTGATCGTCGAGATCACCGTGGTGGTGCTGGTGGTCCTGGGGGTGGCGTTCTGGATCCCCGCCTCCAGACGAAGGATCCTGGCCGGCCTGATGGACATGATGAGAGCGGTGCCTTCGGTGCTGGGGAGCCCCCGCCGGTCGGCGATCATGATCGGCGCGGCCGTGGCGGGCAATCTGGCCTTCGCCCTGTCACTGGGAGGGTCCGTCGCCACCTACGGGCCCATCCCATCCTGGTTCGGGATCCTCGTCGCCTACATGCTGGCGGCCACTGTGGCGGCTATCTCGCCCACACCGGGCGGCCTGGGCGCCATGGAGACGGCGCTGGTCGCTGCGCTGGTGCGCCTGGGAGTAGCCTCGGGTCCCGCCGTGGCCGCCACCCTCACCTTCCGCCTGATCACATTCTGGCTGCCTCTTCCGATCGGGGCCGTGGTTCTGCGCCGGGGGCGAAACCGGGGCTGGCTGTGAGCGGGCCATCTTCGCCGGTTCGTATCACCGACGTACGGGTGGAGGGGTTCCGGTCGATCCGGGACGCCCGGTTCCGGCCCCGCAGCCTGGCCGCCCTGATCGGCGAGTCCGGAACGGGCAAGTCCAACCTTCTCAATGCGATCAGGGCGGTACTCGATCCCGAGGCGGCCGGACTAACCCCCGAGGACCTGACCCGGGACTATGAGGGACCGACCCGGGTCATCGCCCACATGAGCGACGGTTCCACCCGGATCATCGACACCGAACGCTCCGAGCCCACAACCACCCCCGACGGCTCCCCGCCTCCGGTGCTTTTCCTCCCCGCCAGGCTCCGCACCGGCCCGGTGGTGGCCCCGTTCTCGAACGGCGGTGAAGAAGCTGCCCGGGCAGCAGAGATCCTGGGCCAGGAGATCGCTCCGGGAGAGGTGCCGGAGGGTCGGGCGACCACCCGCTCGGCCCACGGGTTGGTGGGAGGCCTGGAGGCGTCGCTGGCCGCCGGCGTGGGAGGGCTCATCTTCCTCATCGAGGAACCCGAGCTTTTCCTACCGCCCCAGACGCAGCGCTATCTGTATCGCCTGCTGCGCAGACTGGCCGGCGGCGGCAATCAGATCATGTACAGCACCCACTCGCCCTCCTTCCTCAACGTGGCCCGTCTCCAGGAGCTGGTACTGACCGAGCACGTTCCGGCCACGGGGACCAAACTGCTCCAGCCCGAGGCTCTGCCCGAGGACGAGGAGTTCCGTGCCTACTCGGAGTTCGATGCCGCCCGGGGTGAGCTGTTCCTGGCCAAGGCGGCGGTGCTGGTGGAGGGGCTGACCGAGAAGCTGGCTCTGCCCTTCGCCTTCCACGCCCTGGGGCACGACCCCGACCGTGAAAGGATCTCGATCATCGAATGTGGGGGGAAGTCCAACATTCCCCTGGTAGCCCGGATCGCCAGGGCAGTCGGGGTACCCTTTGTCGCCGTCCACGATCGTGATGCCCCTTCGGGGTCACGCCCCAATCAGGCCGAGCGACGGCTCAACCGGACGATCGTCGAACTGGCCGGGGATGAGAATCGGGTGCAGCTGATCCCCGACTTCGAGGGTGCCACCGGACTTCGGGGTCATCATCACAAACCGGCCCGGGCCTGGCACAGCCTGGCCGATCTGGTGGACGAGGAGGTCCCCCCGCCCCTGCGTCGTATCGTCGAGCGCGCCGTCGCCCTGGCCCGGGGCTAGGGACGAGGCGGCCGGGTCGGTCGATCGCGCCGCCCGAAGCCGGGGCCGTGAGCGTCGCCCAGCAACGCTGTGAACCCAGGGTTGGCGCTCCGTCGGTGCCTCCCTCGAACCCGGGGCCGTGAGCGTCGCCCAGCGACGCTGTGAACCCAGGGTTCGCCCTCCCGTGGGGTACCTGCCCGAGACCGGGCGGGTACGCTGGGCGACACTGGTCGCAAGAAGAGGAGCAAGTCGGATGGGCGGGCGATTGTCGACCTCGACCATGAGGTGGGTCCTGTTGCTGGGGCTGATGCTGGTGTTACTGGCCGCCTGCGCACCGGGGGCGAACCCGGACGTGGGCACAGCCGCATCAGGGGGGAACGTGGCCGGGTTCTGGCAGGGGGTCTGGCACGGATTCATCTCCCCGGTCACCTTCATCATCTCCCTCTTCACCGACAAAGTGAACCTCTACGAGGTCCACAACAGCGGCAACTGGTACGACTTCGGGTTCGTGCTCGGGGCCGGGATCCTGTTCGGCGGAGGCTTCGGAGGCGCCCGCCGCAATCGATAGAGCGGCGCCGAGGCCGACGACGGCCCGGATCTGCGTTAGAAACGAACCTCCCGTGGGTAGAGGTGCTCGACGTGAGACGCCCCTACACCACCATCCCGAGCGAGGGGTCTGATCTGAGGCCCCTTCGGGTCGCGTCGATCGGGTTCATCGGCGCCGTCATCCTCGCCGCGTCCGCCGGGCTGCTCGGGGTGCAGACTGCCGAGACCCGGGCCACCGGCCACGGCCTCACCCTCACCGTCGACTACGCACGGTTGACGCGGCCGGGCCTGGCCACACCCCTGGTCATCGGCATCTCCACCGAGGCGGACGCCCTCCCCGACCAGCTGACCGTCAGGCTGAGCTCACACATCCTGGAGATGCTCGACCTCAACGACATCGAGCCGACGCCCCAGTCCTCCTTCAGCGAGGGCCCCTGGACGTGGTGGACCTTTGACGCGCCACGGGGTTCCCGCAGCCTGGTCGTGAGGGTCGACGCCCGCCTAGAGCCGGCGGTCCAGTGGGGAGGCGCCGGCATTGTGGCTCTCGAGGAAGGCGGCGTCGTCAGGGCCACGGCCAACGTCTCCACCTGGGTTCTCCCCTAAGGAGGCGCAATGGAGCTCGTGGTGCGTGCATCGGTGATCTACTGGTTCCTCTGGCTGGTGGTGCGAGGCACCGGAAAACGATCCCTGGCCGAGCTGTCGCCTCTCGATCTCGTCCTGGTCGTGGTGCTGGGCGATCTGGTCCAGCAGGGCGTCACCCAGGAGGACATGTCCATGACCGGTGCCATCATCGCCATCTCGGTATTCGTCGGGTGGACGCTCCTGGCCGACGGCCTGAGCCATCGCTATCCCCGCGCCCGCCGCATCCTCACCGGTGATCCCGTCGTGGTGCTCCGGGCCGGAATCCCGCTGGAGCGACAGCTGGCTCGGGAGGGCTTGAGCCTCGACGACCTCAAGGAAGCAGCCCGGATGGAGGGATACGGGACCCTGCAGGACATCGAGGTGGCGATCCTGGAGACCGATGGACGAATCAGCTTCATCGGGCGGCAACACTGATCGGACCGACCCGCCCGACCATACTCCGGAAGACATGTTCGGCTACCACGCCCAGATCATCGAGACGTTCCCCACCATCCGGGCCGGGGTTATCCACGCCGTCGGCGTCGAGAACGGCCCCGCCTCGCCGGACCTCACAGACGAGTATCGAGCGCAGCAGCGGGCCACACGGAAGGCGCTGGAAGGGGTGTCCCTCGCCGACACCTCCTCCATCGCCGCCTGGCGGCGGGTCTTCTCCCGTTTCGGGGTCAAGCCGACCCAGTACCGAAATGCGGGTGAGGCCCTGCTGCGACGGCTCACCAAACAGGCAGACATCCCCTCGCTCAACCGCCTGGTCGATATCGGCAACCTGGTGGCGATCCGCTACTCGCTTCCAGTGGCGGTTTTCGACCAGGCCCAGGTGACCGGCTCCACCACCGTGCGCTTCGCTCGTGGCGACGAGTCCTTCACCGACCTGGGCTCAGATACCCCCACCAGCCCCGAGCCGGGTGAGGTGATCTTCGCCGACGACTCCGACCTGGTCAGCGCCCGCCGCTGGTGCTGGCGACAGAGCGCCCAGAGCGCCACCAAGGCCTCCACCACCGAGGTCCTGGTGACCGTGGAAGGCCACCACGATGATGCCGCCGCCGACACCGCCGCCGCCCTGGACGATCTAGGGGATCTGTTCGAGCGCTACCAGCCCGGGGCCGGGCTGACTATGGCCCGCCTCTCCCCCGCCAACCCCGTCTTCGATCCCGGCACCTGAGCAGAACGCTCACACCATCACCCAGCCGCCGTCGACGTTGAGCGTCTGCCCGGTGATGAACGAGGACTCGGGGCCGGCCAGGAACGACACCGCCGCCGCCAGCTCGACGAACCTGCCCCGCCGCTTCAGGGCCTGGGAGTCGAGAATCCGCCGCTCGTAGTCCTCCAGGTCGGGATGCTGGAGCCGCTCTGCCTCGCTGGGGAAGGCCCCGGGCGCCACCGCATTGACCCTGATCTCGTGAATGCCCAGCTCGCGAGCCATGGCCCTGGTCATGGCCACGATCGCTCCCTTGGCCGCCACGTAGGGGGACATGTCGACCCAGAATCCGTGCCAGGTGATGGAAGCGATGTTGACGATGCTCCCCCCTTGTCCGGCCTCGATCATGGCCCGGGCCGCCCGCTGGGCGCACAGGAAGTAGGCGCGCTGGTTGACGGCGATGGTGTCGTCCAGCTCGTCGACCGTGACGTCTACGAAGGGGGAAGAGGGGAAGACGGCGGCATTGTTGACCAGCACGGAGATCCCGCCGAGGTGCCTCTCGACCTGCTCGAAGGTCGACTCGATCTCGTCGAGGGAGCGCAAGTCACAGCCGAAGTGGGCGGCCCTCCCCCCCAGCTCTTCGATCGCAATCACGGTGCCGGACCCATCGACGACGTCGACCACGGCCACCGGGTGGCCGTCGGCCGCCAGCCGCGTGGCGATGGCGGCACCGAGAGCTCCGGCCGCCCCAGTGACCAGCGCCACGTTCCCGGCCAACCGACTCACCGCGGCGACTCTAGCCGTCGCCCCGATCGCCGAAGCGAGGCACTTCGAGACCGGGGACATCGACCTCGATGGAGAAGAGAGATCCGGCCATGGGCTGGGCGGACAGCTCCTCCCCGGTGAGGCCCTTGCGGGCCGAGGTGACAAAGAGGACATCCAGACCAGGCCCACCGAACGCACATGAGGTAGGGCGTTGCACCGGCATCTCGATCTCTCTGTCCAGGGTGCCGTCGGGTCTGTAGCGATTCAGCCTCCAGCCGTCCCATTGCGCGTTCCACAGGCATCCCTCGGCGTCGATTGCCGAGCCGTCGGGGAAGGCGGGCTCGGGAACCACGGCCAGGACCCGCCGGTTGTCGATGGCACCGGTCGCCGGGTCCATGTCGAAGGCATAGATGATGCGATCCACAGTCTCGGCGAAGTAGAAGGTCCGTGCGTCGGGAGTCCAGGCCAGAGTGTTGGGAATTCCCAGCCCGTCCAGCACTCGCGTGCAGGATCCATCGCTCTCGTACCGATACAGCGCCCCGGTTCGCTCTTGTTCGGAGTCGTCCATCGACGCGGCCCAGAAGCGGCCCCGAGGATCGCACTTGCCGTCGTTGAACCGGTTGCCGGCTCGATCGGGCTCCGGACGATGCAGGAGCGAGAACAACCCGGTGCCGGGGTCGAAAGTGGCGAACCCGGACCGGACCGCCAGGAGGAGACTTCCATCATCACGCACCGCCAGGGCACCGGGAGTCTCGGGAAGCTCCCAGCGATCCACCCCTCCCGTGACCGGCTGATAGCGATGGAGGAGGAAGCGCTTGATGTCGACCCACCACAGCTCCCCCGCCGCCGCGTCCCAGACCGGACTCTCCCCCAGGGTATCTCCGGCCTCCAAGACCACCTGCGCACTCACAGGACGCAGCCTACGAACCCGGAGCCGAGGGGGTTTACGCCCGGTTTAGAGCAGGGGGGCCAAGCTGGCAGTCTCGTCAGCAGGAGGCTTCGCTATCGCAAGCAGACAACCGTCCCTCACCGCGGCGGATCGCGACCTCGCTCTCGACACGACCACCGGAGTCCTGGCGGGCACCCTTTCGGCACCCTCAGAGCAAGACACCGACCATGTCGCCTTCATAATCTCCGGTTCGGGGCCGACCGACAGAGACGGGAACTCTCCGGCGCTCCCGGGCAAGAACGACGGCCTCAAGCTGCTGGCGGCCGGGCTGAACGAGGCCGGGCTGGCGACGCTACGGATCGACAAGCGAGGCATCGGGCAGAGCGTCGCCACTCCCCAACGTGATCTGCTGTTCGAGACCTACGTTGGCGACGGCGTCGCCTGGCTGGAGCACCTGAAGAGTGGGTTGGGGTTCCGTCGCTTCAGCATCATCGGCCACAGCGAAGGCTCCCTGGTGGGCATGCTGGTGGCGGAGAGCTTCCCAGTGGAACGATTCGTGTCGCTGGAGGGAGCGGGCCGCCCCGCTCAGGACACGATCGTGCGCCAGCTACGTGCCCAGCTCCCCGCCCCGCTCCTGACCGAGGTGAAAGAGGTCATCGACCGTCTCGCCGCAGGCGGGGAGACCGATCCGCTTCCCGACGGTATAAGGGCCGTCCCCGCCCTGGCCGCCATGTTCCGGACCGAGGTCCAGCCCTATCTGATGTCATGGTTCGAGTACGACCCGGCTGCCGTTCTCGGCCGACTCGACATCCCCATCCTCATCGTCCAGGGCACGACCGACCTCCAGGTGGGAAGCGCCGACGCCCGGCGCCTGGTAGCGGCCAACCGCCGGGCCCGGCTGGCCGAGATCGAGGGTATGAACCATGTTCTCAAAGTCGCTGCAGCCGACCACAAGGCCAACCTGGCCACCTATGCCAATCCGGATCTACCCCTGGCGCCCGACCTGGTTCCCACCATCGCCCGGTTCCTGACCGCCCCCGACCGGCCACTCTGAGCAATCGAAAGGATCGAACATGGCAACCGTCACCATCGACGACCAGATCCTGGCCGTCGAGATGCAGGGCGCCGACAAACTGTGGACCCTGCGCAGCCACATCGATGTGCCCCTCGAACACATCACCGGGATTCGCCGCGACCCCGCAGAGACGAGAGGCTTCTGGAGTGGGCTCCGTTCCCCCGGCACCGAGCTGCCGGGCGTGATCAAGGCGGTCGGCACCTTCTACTACGACGGGAAACGCACCTTCTTCGACGTCCATGATCCCGACAACACCGTCATCATCGATCTCCAGGACGAGCATTTCGACGAGCTGGTGGTCGAGGTGGACGACCCCGATCGAGTGCTGGCCGTCGTGCAGTCGGCGCTGGCCGACTCCGCCCACCGGATTCTCTAGAGGTTCATTCCCCTGACCCCCCGGGGCCATTCGACCACCAGCCTGTCGCCACTGACATCGACGTCGGTTCCGAATTCGGCGCAAGCCACCTGGAACCGGTGCGCTATGCGGGCCGCCTCGTCGGCGCGGGCGAGGCGGGTGTGGCAGAAGTCGAGCGCCAGCGGGACCGCCTCCAGCCTCCGAGGGCCATGGGGACCGAGGTCGACCAGGAACAAGAGCCCCAGGTCGTTGCGCAGATGATGGTCCACCGCGTAGTCGTCCACGAAGTCCCCCAGGTCGTAGAGGACCCTCCCCGCCACACCGTGGAACACATGGGCCGAGTGTCCGGCCACCAGCGTGGCGCCGCCCTCCACCAGCGAGGTGGCGGCCTCCCGGACCCTTCGAACGGGAGAGGCGGTCATATTGGGTCCCCAGTGAGGGGTGACGAGAACGGCCGAGTCGCCCTCGACCGAGAGGGTATCGAGCACCCAGCCGGGAACGCCGCCACCCAGGTCGGTGTAGGCCACCCCCGGTGTTTCCTCTCCCGCACCGAACTCGGCGGGATGATCGGTGAAGCCCACCACCCGTAGCCGGAAGCCGTGATGGGAGAGCAGGGCCGACCGGCGCGCCTCGGCCAGGTCGCGGCCGGCACCGACCACTTCGATGTCCGCACCGGCCAGAAGGTCGAGGGTGTCCTCGAGGGCGACGGGCCCGAAGTCGAGGGCGTGATTATTGGCCAGGGTCACACAATCCACGCCCAGCGTGCCCAACACATCGACGGCCCGGGGAGGGGCACGGAAGAAGAAGGGCTTGGAGGGATCGGCCCAGCGCTCCCCCCGTTCTGAGATGCAGCATTCGAGATTGAGGACAAACAGGTCGGCCTCCCCGGCAACCGCCACGACCTCTTTGGAGAACAGCGAGCGGTGCGGCTCCTGGGACAGCACCTGGCCGACTTTGCGGCCCAGCATGGTGTCGCCGGCCAGCGCCAGACGCAGCGTCTCCCGATTCACCTGCTCATCCCCTCACGCCGTCATGAAGTCTCGGCTTATGGAGCGCGGGCAAGGTCCGGAGCTTTGCCGGACCAATGGCCGATCTCGATCGGAACCGCCCCCTCGACGACCATCCCATCGGCACCGCAGTAGGGACAGGACTCCAGCCCGTCACCGGTGTACTCGTGCCCACATTCCCCGCAACGAAGCAGGTCGAGGCCCTGTTCCCAGGTGACGTGGACCGATTCGAAGGGAGTCCCCTCGGTCAAGGCTCGCCAGGCCCGGATGGCCCGGGCCCTATCCAGCCCCGGCCCCAGGACCATCTCGACCGCGGTGAGCGGCTCTCCATCCGTCAGGCTCCTGAGTGTTTCCAGAGCCTCTTCCACCAAGTCGTTCTCGTGCATCGCCACGCTCCCCGCTCGGACTGCGGCCTCGCGGGACCGGTTGTCTCATCTCTCTCCCACATCTATGGGCCCGGCCCGCCCAATGCCAGGGCCGGAGGACCCTAAGTGGTGGGACCGGCCCGGCTCGGGAATCGGCGCACGGAACGGTGCTCCCGGCGAGGGGCTCAGGCCGAGGCGCCGGTGGCGTTGAGGCGGTGTCTCGCCACGGACTGGTACAGGTCGAGGTAGGCCCCGACCATCCTCTCGGCCGAGAACCGCTCTTCGAAGCTGAGCCGGCACGAGCTCCTTTCGATCGTTCCCAGGCGATTTACGGCCTCGACCATCTCCTCCTCGCCGCCGGGCAGGAAACCGGTCACCCCGTCGTCGACGATCTCCGGAGCGGCCCCTTCCGGAAAGGCAATTACCGGCGTGGCCGATGCCAGCGCCTCGATCATGACCAGACCGAATGGTTCATCCCACTGGATCGGGTTGACCAGGGCGGACGCCCCCGCCAGCAGCCGATTCTTGGTCTGTTGATCTGCCTCACCCAGGTAGATGATGTCGTTACCGAGCAGGGGCTCGACCTGTTCCCGGAAGTAACGACGCTCCAGCGGCTCGCTCATACGGGCGGCAATGAGGAGTCTTCGTCCGGCCGCCCGGGCCACACGTGCTGCGATGTGCACGCCCTTGTCGGGCGCCATGCGGCCCAGGAAGAGCAGGTGGCCGCCCGCGCCCGAGCCGGGTTGGTAGGTGTCTAGATCCAATCCGTGATGAATGACCCGGGAGATCCGCACTCCCTCGGCCTGGGCTGCTTGATGATGAGATACGGCCACGATCTCGACCCGGTCGTCGATCGAGTGGTAGATCCTGCGCAGCTCTTCGGTGAAGGGACCGTGATTGGTGGTGACGACCGGCACCTCTCCCATCAGCCTGGCGATCACGGGGCCCGCCACGGTGTGATCGTGAATAACGTCGAAGCCGGCCAGGTTTTCGTAGGCCGCCATGGCGTGATACAGCTCGGGGACGGTCTGGTTCATGCGGTCTCGCTGGGGGGCCAGGTAGGCAAAGCTGGAGGGAACCGGGCAGGTCGAATCCGCCGTAGTGAACAGGCGCAACTCGACACCCGCCCGTCGTAGACCCCGGGCAAGCACATCTACCACGACCTCCGTGCCCCCATAAGCGGCTGGCGGCACGGGAAGCCAGGGCGGTGCGATCAGTCCAACTCGCATCGCCGCCTCCTTCTCGAAGCAACCCGATCATGGGTCTTCCGATTCGACTGCAATAGGGTCTTCCTTCCCGAATCGCGGACGTTTGCCCCTGGAGCTGCCTGATCTGGCCTGCCATCGTGTTCTCACATGGACCCACCCGGTAATGCCCTCGACCGGACTGTCGAGGCTCTGATCGTCTCTTGGGACGAGGTGAACGAGACGAGTTCGAGCCCGGTAATGGATCTGATCGAGCAACTCCATGCCGCCGGGGTAACCCTGGCTCTGTGGTCGGAGCATTCCCCCGAGGGAGATGCCCTCCCCCTATTCGCATCCGGAAATGAGGGTGGCTCGGCGGTGTTGTCGGAGGGCGGACCCGACTCCACGCAGGCCGGGCGAGCACTCTTGGAGCGGCTAGCGGCGGAGGGGATCGGCCCGGGCCTGGTGGCGGCAGTAGGGGCCCGGCTTCCTCCCCTCCACGACCGAATCGTTCGCTGGGACGTGGACCCCGAGCTGGCGACCCGGCTGGAGGAACAGGTCGAGCGGCGGCGAGTGAGGAGAGTCCCCCAGACCACCCCCGATCCCGGCTGGATCATAGAGTTCCAGCCCGGCACACCGGCGCTGCGAGTGAGGGAGACGTTGTGCGCGCTGGCCAACGGCCACATCGGTACCCGGGGGTCTCCCGAGGAGACCCTGAAGGGATCCGACCCCATGGTGGTGGCGATGGGCGTGTACGACGACCGCCACCCGCCCGGCTTGCTGGAGGGACCGGAATGGACTCGACTTCCACTCGAGCTCCCCAAGCCCACCCGACTGGTGGACCCTGGACCTGCGCAATGGGCTCCTGGCCGGCGAGAGGAAGACCCGGGACGGTCCGGTGCGGACGCTGCGGTTCGTGTCCCTGGCCCACGCCGGATGCGGGATCCTGCGAGCGGAGGCACCCCGGGGACTGCTGGGCGAAGTCCCCTCCGGGGTCACCCGGGCATCCCGATCCAGCTCCCGGGGAGGAATGGAGGTGGCGATGGCCGACCATGCCGCGGGCCAGGGGGGAACAATCACCCTGGAACGGATCGCCGCCTTCGTGAGCGATGTCGACGGACAACCCGAGGATGGCCGGGCCACAACTGCCCTGAGGGACCTGCGATCGATCGGGTCAGACCGTCTTCTGGCCGAGCAGCGACGAGCGTGGGCCGCCCGCTGGAGGGATGCAGACATCGTCATCGAGGGTGACTCCGAAGCTCAGCTGGCCCTCAGGTTCGCCCTCTTCCACCTGATGTCGTCGGCGCCCACCGAGGACGAGGCCGCCGTCGGCGCCCGCGGCCTGACCGGCCGGGCCTACCGGGGTCACGTCTTCTGGGACACCGACGTCTTCGTCCTTCCAGTCCTCGCCGCCACCCTGCCCGACGCCGCCCGGGCCATCCTCGAGTACCGGATCCGCCGCTTGCCTGCCGCCCGGGAGGAAGCCCGACTGCGTGGGGCCTGGGGAGCACGCTTTCCGTGGGAATC
Organism: uncultured Acidimicrobiia bacterium; assembly: GCA_963744905.1. Classification (GTDB taxonomy): domain Bacteria; phylum Actinomycetota; class Acidimicrobiia; order Spongiisociales; family ZC4RG35; genus DATFFO01. The sequence continues at coordinate 381,123 of CAVUUV010000003.1, forward strand.
GGCCGACGATGGCCGGGACGTCACCCCGGGGTCCTGGACCGACGCCGACGGCGACCAGGTGCCCATCCGGACCGGCCGGCACGAGGAGCACATCGTGGCCGACGTGGCGTGGGCAGCCCGCCACTACGGACGCTGGACGGGCGATGAGGCCCTGCTGGCCGGACCAGGACGGGAGCTGATTCTCGAGACGGCCCGCTACTGGGCCTCGCGGATCTCGATCGATGACGGCGGAGAAGCACACATCCTCGATGTGATCGGTCCCGACGAGTATCACCAGCTGGTCGACGACAACGCCTTCACCAACGTGATGGCCCGGGCCAACCTTCGCTGGGCAGCCGACCTGGGTCGGGTACATGGCGGGGCCGGGCCCGAAGAGATGCGGGCATGGTCCCACCTGGCCGATGCCCTGGTCGACGGCTACGACCCGCAGACGCGGGTGTACGAGCAGTTCGCCGGATACTCGCAGCTCGAGCCGATGCTGGTAGAGCAGCTGGCGCCTCCCCCCATCGCCGCCGATCTGTTGTTGGGCCCCGAGCGGGTGGCCGGAACCCAGCTGATCAAGCAGGCCGACGTCCTGATGCTGCATCACTTGGTACCCGGGGAGGTCCCAGCGGAATCGCTGTGCCCCAACCTGGACTACTACCTTCCCCGCACTGCCCAGGGCAGCTCGCTCTCCCCGGCGGTGCATGCCTCCCTGCTGGCCCGATGCGGGAGAACGGCCGAGGCGTTGAAGTGGTTCCGGCTCACCGGGCGCCTCGACCTCGACGACCTGACCGGCACCACCGCCGGCGGGATCCACCTGGCCGCCATGGGCGGGCTGTGGCAAGCATTGACATTCGGCTTCCTCGGCGTGGGGGAGGTGGACCCCGAAGGGATCCGCCTCGACCCTCACCTCCCCGATGAGTGGTCCTCGGTCACCCAGCACCTCCTCGTGTTCGGAAGCCGGATTCGTCTGGCGGTGAGCCATGATCTGGTGGAGGTGGAATCCGAGCGCCCTCTCCTGATCCGGTGCGGGAGGGCCCGCTCCAGCTCACCCGCCGCCCGGGCACGATTTGCCTGGAGCGACGCAACATGGAAGGAAATCAAATGAGCGGAGTCGTTGTGGCCTTCGTAGACGAGAGCCCCGCAGCCTCCCCGGTGCTGGCCATGGCCTCCGTGCTGGGTCGGGTGCTCGATGCCTCGGTCCGTGCCACTCACGTCGGAAACGAGAGCGGCTTCACACTGGCATCTGTGGCCGAGGCTGCCGGGATCCCGCTGGAGACCATCCCCGGTGATCCGACCCGCCTGATCGTGGCCCGGTTGGCCGACCCCGATGTGAGGGCCGCTGTGATCGGGTCCCGCCGGCACCCGGTCGGCCCCCGTCCGGTGGGCCACATCGCCTTCGAGGTGATCACAGAGGTGGACACCTTGGTGGCAGTCGTCCCACCGGATGCGAAGATCCCTGCTCCAGGCGCCCTGGACCGGATCCTGGTTCCCCTCGACGGGACCGAGGAGGGCGCCACCGCCGTCGTCCAAATGTGCGATACGTTCGCCGAGAGAGGGGTGGAGATAATCGTGGTCCACGTATTCGACGAGGAGACCACACCTCGATTCTGGGAGCATCCTCAATACGATCGGGAGGCGTTCGGGGAGGCCTTCCTGGCCCGCTTCATGGGTGACGTGGAGGCTAGATTCACCCTCCGCACCGGTCCGCCCCAGCACGGCGTAGTCAGCGCTGCCGAGACAGAGGAGGTCGACCTGATCGCCTTGGGTTGGTCGCGGAGTCTGGACCCGGGGCGGGCAGAGGTGGTGCGGCGGGTGTTGAGCGAAACCCCGATTCCGGTGCTGCTGGTGCCCGTCGACGGACGTCTCAATCGCTGACCGGGGAAGAGCCCGCCCCCCGGCCCGGAAGCCGGTGGACGTAGCCCAGCTCGATCCTCCACACCTCGCCGCAGCTCTCGCACAGAAACGCCACCACGTCGATCTCCTCGATGGTGATGGTGTCCGACGCCCCGCAGAACGGGCACGAGAGAAGGTCGGAACCCAACGATGGCCGGTGTGGCCGCGGTGCTCCCTCCATGGCCTCACTGTGGGAGAACCATCGGGGTACGCCAGGGTCATTGGTCCCCTCCCGTGATGGAGCCGTTCGGCCCTGGGAGGCAGGCGCCCGAAAGCGCGATGATCCTCCCCGGAAAACGGGGCGGTCCCGGCTACGGTCGCACTAGGCACCGCACAGCCGACGAACCATGGAGAGCCGATGACCGACGTGGACCTCGCCGAGGGTGGCTGGTTCGGGTCACCCGTCGAAGGGCGGGCCGGACTGGTGACCCTGGTCGAGGGCTCTACCTTCTGTGTGGCGGGACGCTCGGCCGACATAACGCCCGGGCGAACCCAGGGCCTGTTCTTCCTCGACACCCGGCTGGTGTCCCGTCTGGAGCTGGTGGTGGACGGTCAGCCCATCGAGCCGCTGTCGGTCCTGATCGAGGACCCATTCTCGGCCGTCCACGTCGGGCGCCGGCGACCTCCTCCCGGAGTGTCTGACGTCCCCGTGCTGGTCACCCGGCGCCGCTATGTCGGCCGGGGAATGCGGGACGAGGTCACGATCCACAACTACGGGCCCGAGCCGGAGGAGTTCCAGGTGGAGCTGCTCGCCGACGCCGACTTCGCCGACCTGTTCGCGGTGAAGGGGGGCCGACCCCATCCTGCCCGCCCCCGTGAGGCCGAAGTGGCCGAGTCGGGGTTGGTGTTTCACACCCGGACCGGACGGGTCGTCGCGACATGTGTCGGTCAGCTTCGACCCCCTCCCCGACAAGATGGAACCCGGCTCCGCCACCTGGCGGGTCCACCTGGAGCCGGGAGGTTCCTGGAGCCTGTGCACCGAGGTGGCGCTGTGGCTGGACGGCAGCCCCATCGAGCTGAGCCATCCCTGTGGGCTGCCGGTGGAACACGCCATCCCCGCCGCCCGTCTCGCCATGTGGCGACAGACCGCTCCCCGGGTGACCAGCGACCACAGCACAGCTGGTGGTGGCGGTGCGGAAGGCGGCCGAGGATCTGGGCTCATTGCGGATCTTCGACCCCGATCACCCGGACCGGGTGGTCGTCGCAGCGGGCGCCCCCTGGTTCATGACCCTCTTCGGGCGCGATTCGCTCATCACCGCCTGGATGGCGCTGGCTGGTCGATCCGTCCCTGGCCGAGGGCGTGCTCGAGACCCTGGCCGAGCTGCAGGGAACGGCGATCGACCCGTCACCGAGGAACAGCCGGGCAGGATCCTGCACGAGGTCAGATTCGGCAAGGCGCTCTCCCTCTCCCTGGCCGGGGGCAAACCTATTTCGGATCGATCGATGCCACCCCCTTGTTCGTGATGCTGCTCGGAGAGCTACGCAGATGGGGGCTGGCGGACGCCACGGTGCGAGCATCTGCTCCCCCACGTCGACTGGGCGTTGAGCTGGATCGACGAGTTCGGCGACGCCGACGGAGACGGATACGTCGAGTACAGGCGGACCAACCCCCGCGGCCTGCTCCACCAGGGCTGGAAGGACTCCTGGGATGCGATCCGCTATGCGGATGGCAGGCTGGCTCGACCCTCCCCTGGCGCTGTGTGAAGTACAGGGCTACGTCTACGCTGCCTACATGGCCCGGGCTCGTTTCGCCGACGAGGCGGGAGACGCCGAACGGCCACGGCGAGTACCGCGACCGGGCTCGGTCGACTGAAGGACTCGTTCAACCGTGACTTCTGGCTGGAGGAGTGGGGCTGGTACGCCATGGCCCTGGACGGCGACCACGACCCGGTCGATGCGCTGGCCTCCAACATGGCCCATTGCCTGTGGACCGGGATCGTCGATGCGGGACGAGCGCCCACCATCGCCCGCCACCTCCTGTCCCCGGAGATGTTCTCCGGCTGGGGCCTCCGTACTCTCGCCTCGTCGAGCCCTGCCTATAACCCGGTCAGCTACCACTGCGGGTCGGTGTGGCCCCACGACACCGCCATCGCCGCGGCCGGGTTGATGCGCTACGGGCTGGTCGAAGAGGCTCACCGGCTGATTCGGCGCTCTGCTGGACCTGGCGTCGCCGAAGAGGGCCGGCTTCCCGAGCTGGTGGCGGGCTTCTCGCGCCACGAGTTTCCCTTGCCGGTCCCCTATCCCACCTCCTGTTCTCCGCAGGCCTGGTCGGCGGCCTCGCCCCTCCTCCTTCTTCGCACCCTGCTCAGGTTCGACCCGGCGGTGCCGCTGGGAAAGCTGTTCGTGGATCCGGTGTTACCCGGCGGAGATCGGACGCCTCCACGTGGAGGGGGTCCCCCTGGTGGGTGGTCGCATCAGCATCGACGTCGAAGACGGGACGTGGAGATCGGCGGTGTTCCCGAAGGGATCGAGGTCGTCCGTGGTGTGCGCCCCGACGGAGATCTGGTGATCGGGTCGGGGCGAACTCTCTACGCTCCCTTCTGGCACGATGACTGACATGAGAGACAAGCTGTGGCAGATGAAGGCGGTGGTATTCGACACCGACGGGGTGATCACAGACACCGCCGGGGTGCATTCGGAGGCCTGGAAGGAGATGTTCGACGACTACCTCCGGGAGCGCTCCCGGGCCACCGGCGACGTCTTCCAGGCCTTCACCGAGGAGGACTACCTGCGGTACGTCGACGGCAAGCCCCGCTACGACGGCGTGCGCAGCTTCCTCCAGTCGCGGGGAATCAACCTCCCGGAAGGCAGCAGTGACGATCCGACCTCGGCCGAGACGGTGCGCGGCCTGGGCAACCGCAAGAACGACCGCTTTCTCCAGGTCCTGGGAGACCAGGGGGCAGACCCCTATCCAACCACCGTCGAACTGATCGACGAGCTGCATGCCCGCCACATTGCCACCGCGGTGATCTCGTCCAGCCGCAATTGCGAGGCGGTGCTGGAGGCGGCCGGAGTGCGGGAGCTGTTTGCGGTCAAGGTCGACGGGATCGATTCCGCCCGGCTGGGGCTGGCCGGCAAGCCCGCGCCCGACATCTTCCTGGAGGCGGCCCGCCGCCTCGGTGTGGAACCGGATAGGACCGTGGTGGTCGAGGACGCTCTCTCCGGCGTGGAAGCCGGGCGGCGGGGCGGCTTCGGCCTGGTGGTGGGCGTCGACCGGAGCGACCAGGCCGAGCAGCTGGCATCCCACGGCGCCGATGTGGTCGTGTCCGACCTGGGCGAGCTCTTACCGGGCCCGGACTGATGGGCACACTTCCTTCGGCACTGGACGGGGGAGTCGAGGCGGAGCTCCGCGGCCGTCGCCCGGCCGTGTTCGCCGACTACGACGGGACCCTCACCCCGATCGTTCCCCACCCCTCCCAGGCGGTCCTGTCCGGGGAGATGCGCGCCGTCCTGGCCTCGCTGGCGGCTCGCCACCCGATGGCGATCATCAGCGGGCGTGACCGGGCCGACGTCGAGCAGATGGTCGGCCTGGACAATGTCTATTACGCCGGCAGCCACGGATTCGACATCTCCGGCCCCAACGGCTTCCGCCGTCGGTTCGGCGACGAGTTCGTGCACGACCTGGAAGAGGCCGGGAGGTTCCTGGACGAGGCGGTGAGCACCGTGGAGGGGGCGTGGGTCGAGCACAAGCGTCTCGCCCTGGCGGTCCACTTCCGCCAGGCCGATCCCGCCGACGAGGACGGACTCCGGAAGATGGTGGCCGACGCGGCCGCCCGGGCGGGCAATCTGCGCATGTCGGGCGGCAAGAAGATCTTCGAGATCCGGCCCGATTTCGACTGGGACAAGGGCCGTGCCTTGCTCCTGCTGGTGGACGAGTTGGGCCTCGACCGACCCGAGGTCGTCCCCCTCTACCTGGGCGACGACGAGACCGACGAAGACGCATTCCGTGTCCTGGAGAAACGGGGTATCGGCGTATGTGTCGGTGTCGAGGATCGCACCACCCTGGCCCGCTACGAGCTGTCGGACCCGGACCAGGTGTGCCGGTTCCTGGAGAGATTGGCCCAGGAACCGTCGTGAACGTCTGGTCGATCGAATACGACTCCTACGTCCCCGGAGAGGAGGGGGTGCGCGAGGCGCTGTGCACTCTGGGCAACGGGGTCTTCGCCACCAGAGGCGCCGCTCCCGAGACCTCCGCCGACGGCATCCACTACCCGGGCACCTACGCCGGCGGCATCTACAACCGTCTGATGACCGAGGTGGCGGGCCGCGAAGTCGAGAACGAGGATCTGGTCAACCTGCCCAACTGGCTCCCGTTCGAGCTCCGGGTCGACGACGAGTCCTGGTTCTCGGTCGACAAGGCCGAGATCGAGGAGTTCCACCAGGAGCTGGACCTACGACGGGGGATCCTGATACGCCGAATCGTATTCGGATCCCCGGACGGACGGCGCACACGGCTGGAGCAGCGACGCCTGGTTCATATGGGAAAGGGGTGGCTGGCCGCCCTGGAAACGTCCATCACTCCGCTGGGCTGGTCAGGACATCTCGAAGTCCGTTCCGCCCTGGACGGGCGGATCGAAAACGCCGGAGTACCCCGCTACAGCTCCCTCAACTCCCATCACCTGGTTCCCGTCGATCAGGGAGGTATCGACGAGGAGTCATTGTTCATCGAGGTCGAGACCAGCCAGTCCCATATCCGAATCGGCGAAGCGGCGCGGCTGCGGGTCTTCGAAGACGACCAACGGATGGAACTCGTACTGGAGCTGACCCAGGAACCGGGTTATGCGGCCCACCGCTTGGCGATGGCGGTTACCGACGGCAGCACCGTCCGGGTCGAGAAGGTGGTCTCACTATTCACGTCCCGGAGCCCGGCCATATCAGAGCCGGGCCTGGCGGCACGCAACTGGGTGGGGAGGGCGGACGACTTCGAGGGCCTGCTCGTCTCCCACGCCCGGGCCTGGGACCAGCTGTGGCAGAGGTGCCGCCTGGACATCCAGGGCCCGGAAGCGGACCAGCGCACCCTCAACCTACACATCTTCCATCTGCTACAGACCGTCTCCCCCCACAGCGTCGATCTCGACGTGGGAGTCCCCGCCCGGGGGCTGCACGGCGAGGCCTACCGGGGTCACATCTTCTGGGATGAGCTGTTCATCTTTCCCTTCCTCGACTACCGGCTCCCCGAGCTGACCAGGGCCCTCCTGCTGTATCGCTATCGCCGCCTGCCCGAGGCTCGCTGGGCGGCCCGGGTGGAGGGATGGGGTGGCGCCATGTTCCCCTGGCAGAGCGGCAGCAGCGGACGCGAGGAGAGTCAATTACTGCACCTCAATCCCCGGTCTGGCGAGTGGATCCCAGACAACTCCCGACTCCAGAGGCACATCGGCCTGGCCGTGGCCTACAACGTGTGGCGCTACTACCAGGCCACCTGCGACACCGACTTCATGACGGTCTACGGGACGGAGATGCTGGTGGAGATCGCCCGCTTCTGGGCCTCCAGAGCCACCTTCGACCCGGAGCTGGATCGCTACCGCATCTTGGGGGTGATGGGCCCGGACGAATACCACGACGCCTTCCCGGACCGGGACACGCCGGGGCTGGACGACAACGCCTACACCAACGTCCTGGCCGTGTGGGTGATGCTTCGGGCCCGTGAGGCCCTCGAGCTGCTCTCCGACGCAGCCCGTGTACGTCTGTCCGAACGCCTCGGGCTGGGTGAGGAGCAGCTGGAGGAGTGGGACGAAATCACCCGAAAGATGCGGGTGCCGTTCCACGGGGACGGCATCATCAGCCAGTTCGACGGATACGACGACCTCGAGGAGTTCGACTGGGAGGGTTACCGGCGCCGATACGGGGACATCCAGAGGCTGGACCGGATCCTCCAGGCCGAGGACGACACCCCCAACCGCTACAAGGCATCCAAGCAGGCCGACGTTCTCATGCTGTTCTACCTGTTCAGTTCCGACGAGCTGGCCGACGTCTTCAGCCGGCTCGGGTACACCTGGGATCACGACCTCATCCCCCGCAACGTGACGTATTACTACGGGCGCACCTCGCACGGCTCCACACTGTCGCGAGTGGTGCACGCCTGGGTCATGTCCCGCTCCGACCGGACCGAATCGTGGACCCTGTTCAACACCGCCCTGACCAGCGACCTGACCGATATCCAGGGCGGGACCACCCGTGAGGGGATCCATCTCGGCGCCATGGCCGGCACCGTCGACCTGATGATGCGCTGCTATTCGGGCCTCGAGCCCGGCCCCAAAGTGCTACGGCTCAATCCGGACCTTCCCCCGGAGCTGAGCCTGGTCGAGTTCCCCCTCCTCTATCGGGGCTGCTGGCTGCAGGTGCGGATCGAAAAGCATCTCACCACCGTCACCGCTCTCTCCAGGGGGATGCCCCCCATCCCGGTCGAGCTCGACGGCCAGACCCACGCCCTCGCCCCCGGCGAGTCGGCCCGCTGGGAGACGTGAGGTAAGTCCCCCCTACCCCGCTGCTGCGCAGCGGGGCCCCTTCCCCCACTTCGTGGGGGACAAAGCCCAGCCCCTTCTTTGGACCGTGACCATCGCTATGCGTTCGTGGAGCACCAAAGGACCGCAGAACCGTTCCCCTGGGTCTAAAGAACGGGGCCCCAGCCGGGGTCTAGCCTTCCCAGCACCTCGAACAGGCGCCACTCGCCGGGCACGCCCTTGAGGGTGGTGGACTCGCACGGCTTGAACTCGATCCCTGACCCCACCACCAGATCCTTGACCGTGCCCGACACGAGCACGCCACCCCGCTCGGCCTGATCCATGACCCGGGAGGCGATGTGGACCCCGATCCCTCCGATCTCGCCGTCACGCATCTCCACCTCGCCGGTGTGGATCCCGGCCCTCATCTCGATGCCCAGGGGTCTCAGGTCGCCCCGGATCGCAACCGCACAGGCCACCGCCCGGGCCGGGCCATCGAAGGTGGCCAGACAGCCGTCGCCGGTCATCTTCACTTCCCGGCCGCGGAAACGCCCCAACTGGACCCGGACGATCCGGTCGTGCTCGGCCAGGAGATCCAGCCAGCGCTGGTCCCCCAGGGACGCCGCCCGAGAGGTGGAACCAACTATGTCGGTGAACATCACCGTGGACAGGACACGATCGGTGGGGCCCGCTTCGGCATGTCCGGTGAGGAATTCCTCCACTTCGTCCAGCATGGGCCCGAAATCGCCGGCGTGGAAGGGCAGGGTGTCGGCGCCTTCGACGATGCGTAGCCGTGCATCTTCGATATGGGCGGCCAGATACTCCGAGAAGGCGAGGCGATGAAAGCGGGCATCACGGCGCGCCACGACCAGGGTCGGTGCGTGGATCAGAGGAAGGGTGGGGCGCAGGTCGAGATCGGCGAACCAGTCGAACGTCCGCCACGCCAGACCGAGCGGCACCGACAGACGCTGATACCGGATCCACCAGTTCCGAAATCGAGGATCGTCGGCGACGCTGGGGGCGGTCAGTTCCAGCATGTCCCCCGTGGTTCCATGCTGGGCGACGTACAGACGCGACAGTTCGTCCGCCACGTCCTGAGGCATGCCGATCGGGTAATCGTCGGACCGCAGCAGGCGTGGGTAGGTGTTCGCCAAGACCAATGCCTCGACCCGATCGGGATGCGTGGCTGCCAGCATCATCGTCTGGAGGCCGCCTTCGGTGTCCCCGTACAGGACGGCTCGCTCCGAGCCGGCCGCATCGAGCACCGCCCGGACGTCCTCCGTGGTGTCGTCCAGGGGCATCCACATCGTGTCGCCCGGAGTCGGATCGGACACGCCCGATCCCCGCATGTCGTAGATGATGACCCGGCCCATCCCGGCCAGGCGATCCAGGAAGCGAACCGCCGAAGGCTCATCCCAGATTGCATCGATGTTGGTCAGGCCTCCGGTGACGAAAGCGATGTCGCGCTCGCCCTCGCCGAACACTTGGTAGGCCAAATAGCCCAGCGGCGTCTCCACGAAACGGGTCTCGGGCCGCCCTCGTGCCGAGAAGAGCGTCATACCCGCACAGTAGCCCAGGCCCCACCACCCCTCCCACGCCACAGGGTCCTTAGCCCCTGGCCGTCGCGCCGGGGCCATCCCAGGATGGGGCCATGAGCGCCAAGTCCGCCGATCTCTGGCACGCAGTCCTGATGAGGGTGGCGGCCCTCTTCACCATCGGGTACTGGACCGAATACTTCACCACCGGCAAGGTGCGCACCTCAGAGGAACCGGCCTACGTGGAGTTCGAGAATGCCTTCCCACTGGCCGACGGCTACATGGCGGTGTGCCTGCTGGCCTCGGCCCGCCTGCTGCGCCAGGAGCGCCCCGGGGCGGTTCCCACCGGGATCGCCGCCGGCAGCGCCATGGTCTACCTGGCGGGGATGGACATCCTCTACAACCTCCAGCACGGCAAGTACAACAAGATGAGCTCCGAGATGGCCCTGGAGACCCTGATCAACGGGTTCTCCCTCGTCTTCGGCCCCTGGACCATGGTTCGGCTGTGGCGGGCCAGGAAGCGGCTGGGAGCATGAGCAGCCGCGCCGATTCCACCTCCAAGGTCGTGCTCATCACCGGGGCGGCGTCGGGGATCGGCAAGGCCTGCGCGGAGCACCTGGCCCGGCGTGGATACCGGGTCTTCGGCGGTGACCGTGACCCGGCCACTTTCTCTGCCCCGGTCAATCCCCTGCTAATGGATGTCAACGACGACGACTCAGTGGCGGCGGCGGTCGGCGCGGTCACCAGTCAGGCCCATCGGATAGACGTCCTGGTGAACAATGCCGGCTTCGGAATCGCCGGGTCGATCGAGGACACCTCGATGGATGAGGCCCGAGCTCAGCTCGACACGAACTTCTTCGGTGCGGTGCGGACGACGAAGGCCGTACTCCCTCATATGCGGGAGCAGGGTTCAGGCCTCATCGTCAACGTGACCTCGATCGGCGGCTTGATCGCCCTCCCCTTCCAGGGCGCCTACAGCGCCTCCAAGTTCGCCCTGGAGGGTCTGTCGGAGGCGTTGCGCATGGAGGTAGCCTCGCTGGGAGTGAAGGTGGCGGTCCTGGAGCCGGCGGACTGCCGGACCGGGTTCACCGCCGCCCGGCGCAAGGTGGAAGCGGCCGACCGCGGTGCGTACCGGGAGGCCTTCGCCACTTCGCTGGCCGTCATCGAATCCGACGAGATGGGAGGGGCCGACCCGAGGGTGGTGGCGCGCCGTCTGGCCAGGATCATCGAAGCACCCTCGCCCCGCTTCCGCTACATGGCGGGTTCGCTCACCGAGCGCCTGGCGGTGCTCCTCAAGCGCCTCCTCCCCTACAGCCTGTTCGCCCCGATCATCGCCGGCCACTATAAGGTGGGGTCGCGGGTGGCCCGGTGAACCTGGAGGAGCTCTACTTCCAGATGGTGCGAATGCGCCTCTTCGAGGAGGCGCTGGCGGACCTGTGGAGCCGGGGACGGATCTCGGGGGAGATGCACCCCGGCATCGGTGAGGAAGCAATCGCCGCCGGCATCACCTCCCATCTGCGGGACGGAGACGCTCTCGCCCTCGACTATCGCCCCACCCCGGTCCTGGCAGGCCGGGGGGTGGACCTGGAGTCGATGTTTTCCGAGATGCTGGGCTCCGAGCGAGGCCTGTGCCGCGGCCACGGCGGGCACATGCATCTCTTCTCCCGGGCTCACCTGGCCGTCTCCACCGGGATCGTCGGCTCTCCCGCCCCGCTGGCAACTGGTTTCGCCCTGGCCGGCCACCGCCTGCGACCCGGCAGCGTGGCCCTGGCCTTCTTCGGTGACGGTGCCGCCAACCAGGGCATGGTGCTGGAAAGCCTCAACCTGGCGGTGGTGTGGAAGCTGCCGGTGGTATTCGTATGCAAGGACAACGGCTGGGCGGTCACCACCCGCTCCAGGGACCTCACCGGAGGCCGCCTCACCCGCCGGGCCCGGGCCTTCGGGATGCCGGCCACCGCAATCGACGGCCGCGACGTCACGCGGGTGTGGAAGGTGGCCGGTCGGGCCGTCGACAGGGCCAGAAGCGGCGGCGGGCCCACCTTCCTTCTCCTGGCCTGTCGCCGTCCCCGGGGCCACTTCGCCGACGACCCGCTGGTGAGGGCGGTGCGGCACCCGGGGGAACTGTGGGGAATGCTCCCCGAGCTGGTCGGCAACGCCCTACACGCCGACGCTCCAATCGGCCAGAGGGTGCGCTCGCTCGGGCACTTGACTCGGACCTTGGCCCGGGTGGCCATCGACCAGTGGCTGGTGCGGTGGGATCCGCTTCCCCGGGCCCGGCGCCGTCTAGACGACGATGTAGCCGAGGCCCTCGACGACAAGGCGGCCGCCGAGGTGGGAACGGCACTTCAGTCCGCCCTGGCCGGGGTGACCCGATGAGTCCTACAACAGAAAGACGGGGCCTGAGCGAGGCCATCGACCACGCCCTCGGGCTGGCCATGGCGGCGGATCCCCGCATCGTGGTGATCGGTGAGGACGTGCCCCTGATGAGGGCCAATCTCTCGGCCCGCTTCGGGCCGGAGCGAGTGAAGGCGGCTCCGATTTCGGAGTCGGCCTTTCTCGGGGCCGGTGTTGGAGCGGCGCTGGGAGGCCTGCGACCGGTGGTGGAGATCATGTTCGTCGATTTCCTGGCGGTGGCTCTCCATGCCCTGACCAACGAGGCGGCCATGGTGGAGACCTTCTCGGGCGGGTCGTGGTCGGCGCCGCTCCTGGTGCGATCGGCGTGTGGGGGTGGCTATGGCGATGCCGGCCAGCACGAACAGGCCCTGTGGGGGATGCTGGGCTCGATCCCCGGGCTGGCCATCGCCGTGCCCTCCAACCCGGCCGACGCGGCCGGTCTCACCCTGGGGGCCTTCCAGATCGACGGCCCCGCCATCCTGCTCGAGCACAAGCTCCTGTCCGAGTTCTGGCTTGACACGGTCGCCGGTCCAGATCGTCCAGGGGTGGACATCGACGTCCCTGCCGACGGCATGTGGGGCGAGGTGCCCGAGCCGCCCCAGCCCATCTCCTGGGGCTCGGCAACGCTGCGCCGGGACGGCAATGACCTGCTCATCGTGTCTCTGGGGGTGGGAGTCCACCGTTCCCTGGCCGCCGCCGGAATCCTGGCCGAGGAGGGAGTCGAGGCGGCGGTGCTCGACCTGCGCACGGTGGCGCCCCTGGACGCCGAGGCCGTGGTGCACCATGCGGCCGACAAGCGGGGCGTGCTGGTGGTGGACGAGGACTTCGGGCCGTTCGGTCTGTCCGGCGAGATCGCCGCCACCCTGGCCGAAGACGGCATCTACCTCCCCTTCGCCCGGGTCACCGCTACCGGCGTCATCCCCTACGCCCGCCACCTGGAGCACGAGGTCCTCCCCAACACCGACCGCGTGCTCACCGCGGCGCGAGGCCTCCTCGGCTAGCCCGCAGCGGGGTCCCCTTCCCCCTCTCGCTCCGCTCGTGGGGGACAAAGAAGAAGTCCACCCCTTTGCTTTGTCCCCCGCCGAGAGGCGGGAGGTAGGGGGTGGGCCGTTTGACCCTCACCGCAGGCGGGAAAGACATCCACAGCGCCCGAAAGGACTGCGATTCCCTCTGGCATCGACCTGGACGAAGTACGCCACCTGATCGCGCTGGAACGAGCCCAGCTGGTCGAGGTGCTGCCGGCCAGCAGCTACAACGCCCTCCATCTGCCCGGGGCGGTGAGCATCCCCCTCAAACAACTCGACTCCGAGACCAGCGCCATCCTCGACCGGGACCGGCCGGTCATCGCCTATTGCTACGACTATCAATGAGACATGAGCGCACGAGCCGCGTGGCGGCTCGAAGCCATCGGATTCGGCCGGGTCTACGACTACCGGCCGGGCAAGAAGGACTGGCTGGCCAACGGCCTCCCCACCGAAGGCAACCGCTCCGACCAGAAGCGGATTGGTGACGTGGCCCGCTCCGACTTCCCCACCTGTCTGACCACCGACACCGTCGGCGAGGTGCGCCGACGGATCGGGTTGCCTCGTCAGTGCGTGGTGGTCAACGAGGCCAATATCGTGGAGGGTCGCATCGGCCGCCCGGCGCTGACTGACGCCCGGGACGACGATCCAATCGAGGAGCTGATGGAGCTGGGACCGACCACGGTGCGTCCCGATGCGTCCATCGAATCCGTCGCCCGCCGCCTGGTAGACAGTCACGCAGACTCCATCCTCGTCACCACCGATCTGGGTGAGCTGCTGGGGGTGCTCACCTCCGAGGACGCCGTGCCGCATCTGGGGGAGGCCTGACCATGCCCGAGCTCCCCGACGTTCAGGTCTTCAAGGAGCTGGTCGACGCCACCTCCCTCCACCGAAGAGTGGAGAACCTCATGCTTCGCCAAGAACTGGTGGAAGAGACCGACCCCCAGACGATCCGTGACCACTTGCGAGGGTCCCATTTGACCGAGACCCGGCGCCACGGCAAGCATCTCTTCGTCCACATCGACGACGACGGCTGGCTCCGTCTGCATTTCGGGATGATCGGTGACCTGGTTTCGTACTCGAAAGGAGACGAGCCCAAGTACACGCAGCTGAGAATCGACTTCGACGACGGCTCCCATCTCGCCTACTCGAGCAAGCGCAAGTTCGGCACAATCTCCTGGGTGGCCGACGTCGAGCAATTCATCGAGGACCACGAGCTGGGGCCCGATGCCACCAACGACCTGGATCTGGACCGGTTCGGCCGGGTCCTGGCCCAGAGAAGGGGATCAATCAAGGGGACGTTGATGAACCAGGAGGCGCTGGCCGGGCTGGGCAACGTGTACGTCGATGAGATCCTCTTCCAGGCCGGGATCCACCCCCGGTCCGACACGACCGCCCTGGACGATGACCTGTCCCAGCAGTTGTTCGAGACCTTGCATGAGGTGGTGGACGAGGCGGTGGAGGGCCGGGCCGACCCGTCCGGCTTCCCCGACGACTGGCTCCTTCGCCACCGCGACCCTGAGACCGCCTGTCCCCGGGACGGCCACCGGCTGAAGAAGATCGAGGTGTCGGGGCGGTCCACCTACCTGTGCCCCCACCATCAGAAGCGGATCGGCTGAGGGGTTGGGTTTCGTCACCCCGGGGCCCGGGTAGGTCCTGATCCCGACCGATTGAGGAAAGACATGCAGATTGCCCTACTCAACACCGACAACGGACTTCGCACCTACGCCGTGATCTTCGACAAGGGTGACGAGGCCCACAGCGGTCTCCAGAGGTTTGCCGAGGAAGAGCAGATCAGCGGCGCCTCCCTGACCGCGGTGGGAGCCTTCTCGTCGGCCACGCTGGGTTACTTCGACCGTGAGCGCATGGACTACGACGAAATCCCCGTCGACGAGCAGGTCGAGGTGCTGTCGATGGTGGGTGACATCGCCCTATCCGACGAGGAGCCCGAGGTCCATGCCCACCTGGTGGTGGGCAAGAAGGACGGCTCCACCATGGGCGGCCATCTCCGCTCGGCCCACGTTTGGCCCACCCTGGAGGTCATCGTCACCGAGACGCCTGCCTATCTCCGCAAGCGTCACGACCGCGAGACCGGCCTCACCCTGATCGATCCTGAGCTGACCGGATAGTTGACCTTTCTCGTGGCAATTCCGGCCTGGCTTTCCGGCCTGGCGGTCTTCTGGCTCCTCCTGTGCGGCCTGTGCGCCGTTGGGCTGGCCATCGACGTGCTGCGCCGGGGTGGTCTGAAGCCCTGGATCATGGGCCTGGTCTGGCCCCTCACCGCCCTCTATGCGGGCCCGATCGCCGTGGCCGCTTACCTGGCGAGGCGCTCCTCCGGCGACGAGCGGCCCCTGTGGCGCAGCGCTGCCCTGGGAGCCACCCATTGCGGCAGCGGCTGCACCCTGGGTGACCTGGTGGCCGAGTGGTTCGTGTTCTTCGTGCCGATCACCCTGTTCGGTCATCACATCTTCGGCTCGTGGGTGATCGACTACATCGCCGCCTTCGGATTCGGCATCGCTTTCCAGTACTTCACCATCCGGCCGATGCGGGAAGGAACCCGCCGCAGCGCCTTGAAGGCGGCCGTCAAGGCGGACACGGCGTCGCTGACTGCCTGGCAGGTGGGGATGTACGGCTGGATGGCGATCGTCACCTTCGCCATCTTCGGTGAGGAGCTGTCCAAGACCTCCCCCACATTCTGGTTCATGATGCAGATCGCCATGCTGGCTGGCTTCCTCACCTCCTATCCCGTCAACATCTGGCTGATCCGCCAAGGCATCAAGGAAGCGATGTAGGGCCCGGCGTCCCTGTTCAGTGTGCGTCCAACAACCCTCAGGGTTGGCGTAGGCACACCCAACAGCCCGCCGCCTCGCATGCGCCCTTCCAGGTCCCGTGCAACGCTGAGGGGGTGTGCGGCGTCTCACATGTTGATGGTCGATGACTGACCGGGAGATCTATGAACAGGTTCGAGGTCGGCTGATGCGATTCGCAGCTTCTCTGGTGGGGCCAGACGATGCCGCCGATCTGGTGTCGGAGGCGATCGTCAAGACACTGCGCTCACGGACTCTCTCTTCCCTGGACAACCCACAGGCGTATCTGATGACGGCGGTGCTGAACGGCGCCCGCTCCCTGGGCCGGCGGGCGGCCCGGGAACGCAAGGCCTTGACCCACATGGGCGTGCCCGAGCGCGACCAGATCGTGGTCGGCGAGGACACGTCGGCACTCACCGAGGCCGTGGCCGAACTGCCGGTCCAACAGCGCGCTGCCGTGTATCTGGTGTATTGGGAGGACCTGGCCCCGAGCGAGGCTGCCCACCTGATGGGGATCCGGCCCGGCACCCTGCGCCGCTACCTGCACCTGGCCCGCCAGAAGCTGCAGAGGTACGTCGATGAATGATGACCGCTTCCGCTCCGCCATTCGCTCCGGTCTGGCGCCGATGATCGACGAGGTGGACGAGGGGCCCGACTGGGACGAGGTCATGGCCCAATTCCAACAGCCCTGGCACCGCCGCCTCCCCGGTTGGGCGACGGCCGTGGCGGCTGCGTTTGCGGTGCTGATCGGACTGGGCGGTCTGACTCTGACCCTGGTGGGAGGTTCGGGATCATCCACAGCCACAACCGAAGCGCCCACCGAGCCTTCCTCGTCGGCGGAGCTGGTTTCGGCCGTTACGGCAGCGGCGCGCCGTCTTCACGCGGCTCCGGGCTACGAGGCGATCCAACGCAGCTTCATCGATGGCCACCTGGCCGTGTCCACATGGGTGAGCGCTCGTGCCGGAGGCGACACGGTTGCCGTCCAGTCGATAGATCGAGACGTACGTGACACGGGATGGTGGTTGAGCAACGGCGCCGTGCCTCCGGCCGAGGGAAAGAACATCGCCACCACCGTGACGGTGAAAGCAAACGGGGAGGGCTATCGGACCGAGCTCTCCACCGGGGTGGGAAGCGATTGGGCCCCCCTGGGGAGTCAGGTCAGGATCACGCCGGTCGCCTTCGACCTCGCCCAGCTCGCCACAACGGATTGGCTCATGGACTCCCCCACCGACGTGACGGTGTCTCGGGGAACGAACTCCGAGGCGTGGACGGCCACCGCACCCTACGGCGACGGCAGCATCGTGGCACGCTGGACCCTTGGGGCCAACGGCGAACTGGAATCGTGGTCGGGAAGGCTGGTGAATACCGGCCCCTCATCAGCCGAATCCACGGATCCAACTGACTCCTGGACGATCGACTTCACCACCCTGACCAGCCCTGACCCGATCGCCACTCCGGATCTCACTTCTCCGCCCGATCTATCTGCTCTCGGGCTACCAGCCGACTTCCCCTTCCCGGCCGACGTGCCAACTCCGACCAGCCAACCCACGGCCACCACCGAGCCCATCCTCGGCTTCGACCCAAAGTCGGCCTGGCGTCAGGCCAGCCAATGGTGGAATGCGGTCATCGACGGAGATCTCGACGCCGCCCGCTCCATCGCCAGCCCCGAGGCCGACTTCAACTACGCAGGAATCCAAGATGTCATCCACCAGCTCGGCACTCCTCTAACGGTGTCTGTAGACCCGGCGAGCCGGTTCGGGACTGAGGCGCTGCCTCAGCTGTGCTTCGAGGTCGATGGGACCGACGGCCGCTACGTGGGCTCGAACGTTTTCCGTCAGTACCAGGGGGAGTGGATGCTGTGGGAGATGCGTTCAAACGCGGAGCCCTGCGTGCCGCAGACGAACGAGCCTGCCCTCGGCTTCGACTATCAATGGGGCCTGGCCTACCCGCCCGGCTGGTACCGGGCGGGCCGGAAGTGATGCCCTATCTCGGCTGGCCGATCGTTGACCATTGCCACCATCGCCCCTTCGGCCGGGAGGCGAAACGTGCGCACAGGTACCGGAGAACGCATTACGCGACATGTCGGCCAAGGATGTGCTCCTGACCGTCTTCTTCCAGGGGGCGACCAGGGGTGATTTCCAGCCGCTGCCGGAGACCGTGAACGATGCCACCTTCCCCGTCGCTGAGCGGATGCGATGTCCAGTCTTGTTCAGAGCGAACCGACCTCGAGATCCACCTGGGCAGCTTCGCTGTCGGCGGCCAGGATGTCTCCGTTCTCCTGGCCTTCGGCCAGGACGTGGACCCGGCGGACGGACAGGCGGCATGGGATGTGCTCGGTTCCCTCCAGAACCTGGGCCATGTCGATGGGGGAAATCCGGGTGTGTGCGTGGTCACTCTCCCCGGAAACCCGCCCATGACTCCGCCGGATCCGTACAACCCCGAGCCGTCGACCTCAGGAGACGCCTGGTACGGGACCGCCAAGCTCTGGACGGTTCTTCCTGTCGACGGCGACTACGCGACGCCACGCAAGAGCGTGTGGTGGAGCACCAACTTCCCCGGTGGTGCCATCGAAGGGTCGCCCGAAATCCCCACCACCTGGCAACGCCTCGACGCCGACGTGGATCCGATATCGCTCGACGCCGGCACCAACGCTCACACCGCCGCCGACGGATGGTTCATGATCTCCGGCATCGACCCGACCAGCCCGGCTGCTGGCAGGTCACCGCCACCTACAAGGGCGCCACCCTCAGCTTACGTCTACGCCAACCACTAGGGCGTAGGCAACTCCCCCCTACCCCACAGCCTGCGGCTGCGGGGGCCCCTTCCCCGCTTTGTCCCCCTGCTTGCAGTGGGAAGGTCCCTGCCGCCGAAGGCGGGAGGTAGGGGGAGGTGAGGCTCAACCCTCGCCTAGCCAGCCCAGGGCGAGCCGGGTGGCCACCTCGATGGCGCGTTCCGAGCTGAGGCCGGTCTCGAGGAGGGTGCCGCGGAAGCCGGGGTTGGTGAGGGCGGAGATGACCTGGACAGTCTCGGAGTCCTGGGCACGCTCGCCCAGGGCGGCGAAAAGCATGCTGCCCACGTTCTCCTCCCACCACTGGTTCGCCTTGGCCAGGGACGGGATGGTCAGGGCTCTTCTGATACACCTGGAAAGCCCATTCGCTCCTCTCGAACAGGCCGAACAACTCCCGCACCAGGGCCGAGACCCGCTCGGCCAAGGGAGCATCAGGGTCTATGGCGTCGGACGAGGGGGCTCTCATCTGCTCCGTCCACGACTCCACCACGGCGTCGGCCAGGTCCTCGGGGGTCGGGTAGTGATACAGCACCGTCCCCGCCGCCACGTCGGCCCGCCGTGCCACGGCCTGCATGGACGTGTTCTCGATCCCGTTGTCCTGGTACTCGAGGCCGGCCGCTTCGACGATCCGGCGCCGGGTCTCGTCCACCGACGCCTTCCGCTTTCCCAGCCGATAGGGCCGTTTTCCTGCCATGCTGAGAATTTAGTTGCATACAATCGTTTAAATACAAGTATTTTCTCCGCATTCGCTCTGACGACATGGAGGAGGAACAGCCGATGACCACGACGAAGGCACCCGCGATGCAGCGAATCGAACTGCTCCGAAGGAGGCTTCGCACCTGGACCCTGGCCACCCTGGTGACCTTCCTCCTCAGCCTGGGTGGCCTTCGTCGCCTTCATGTCCCTGGGCGATGCCTTCGTCACCCTGAGCGACTCGATCAGCCTTTTCCTGGCCGCAACCATCGTCCCGGTCATCAACGGGCTGGACGTTCTCCTGTCTCCCGCCGCCACGCAGACTGTCGCGGCTGGTCCGCTGGACCGGTCTGATCGGGGGCGAGCCTGGTGGGGACAGGCAGCATCGTCCTCCTCGCTGCCGACCTCTCCTCGCTGCCGGGAACCGGGGGTCTCCCGATGCAATACGTCGGGTACGGGCTGATCGGGGTGTGGCTGGTCCTCACCAGCGCCCTCCTCCCCCGCACCTCCCTCCTCCCCCTCCGGGTGACGACGGCCGCCTATGTGGCCGGAGCGGGCTTCCTGCTGGGATTGCTCGCCGGGCCGCTGGGACCGGAGAGCCCGGTGGTGATGCTGGCCGGGCTGTTGTCGGTGGTCGGCTTCGTGGCCTGGTGCATCTTCATTCGGTCCGCACTGGCCAACCCACTGATGACTGCCTCGCAACGAGGCTGTTTGATCACCGCCATCGCCCTCTCTGGAGCCGGGGCACTGTTCCACAACCTGCGGGAGGGCTTCTCCCTCCTGGCCGGGGAGACCGCCCCCGCCCTAGTCGCGACGGTGGCGCTCATCGTGGCCTGGTGGAGGACCTCGGGGGCGGCCCTGTGGTGGCTGACCTCGGCCTGGGTCGGGCTCAACCTGATGGTGGGAGCGATCCTCAGCGTGATACCCCTCCCCATCCTCCCCTTCGTTCCCGAACAGTCGACCGGCCACTACCTGAGCCACGTCATCTACGGCCTCACCCAGTTGCCGGCGGTGTGGGCATTGTGGATCACCCGACCGAGAAGGGTCTACGCCTGATGGTGGGATCGGCCGCCTACGACTGGATGTATCGGATCTGGGCACCCTGGGACAAGGTCGGAGTCCGCCATGACCTGCGAGACCTGTTGGATCGAGGTGACGTCGACTCCGAGCGCTACCCCCGCTCCATCGACCTGGGTTGCGGGACCGGAGCCAACGTGGTCTATCTGGCCGGGAAAGGATTCGAATCCCACGGAGTCGACTTCTCCGAGGTAGCCATCGCCAAGGCACGACGGCGGGCCGAAGCGAGCGCCGTCGAGGCCACCCTGGTGGTGGGCGACCTCACCGCCCCATCCATCCCCGGCATCGAGGGACCTTTCGACTTCCTGGTCGACTTCGGGACCCTCGACGACCTCCGGGGCGAGAAACGCCGGGCCATGGCCGCCACCATCACCCGCCTGTCCCGCCCGGGCAGCAAATTCCTCGAGTTCTGCTTCTACGGGGTCACAAACGAGCTCCCCCGGTTCAGCTTCAAGGGCACCTCCAGGATGTCCCATGTCGCCCCCGGGGAACTCGAGGACTTGTTCCCGGAGTGGAGCATGGAACCGTTCTCGTCCAACCCAGAGTGGCGCATCGCCTGCTTCCTGCTGACGCGGGGGTGAGGGTCCCCCCTACCCCACTGCTCCGCAGCCGGAGCCCCTTCCCCCTTGCTCGGCAAGGGGGACAAAACGGAACCCTCCGTCTCGCTTCGCTCGCCACCTCCCCGGGGGAGGAAACGCGTGGCGGGCTACTGCTTGTAGTTCTCCACAGTGGACTCGTCCCGCACCGCCGCCTGCTCGGGATCCCCGCCGAACTCCCTCAGTGCCCGCCGCTGGTTGAGCAGGTCCCAGCACTGGTCAAGCTCCACCTCCACCGCCTCCAGGCGGCGCTGATCATTCAATCGCAGCGGCGTCCCGGTGTGGCTTTCGCGCAGCTGCCTCTCTTCGTCAACCAGTTCGCTGATGCGGGAAAAGATGGCCAGATCATCTGATGGCATACCCCAACACTATCCCCGCCCGGGACGCTGCGGTACCCAGGCCGGGAAGGCGACACCCTCGCCATCAACCGCCGTCGCCGGGGTTCCTGATCCAGGCTCCCACTACCGACGGTTCCATCGTCTCGACAACCAGAGCCACGGACTCGTCGACCAATGAATCGACAGGCATCTCGGCTCCTACCCGGGCGGCGAAGCCATCGATGACCTTCTGTGCGTTGTATCGGGTTCTGTTGAACCGACGATCGACCCAGATGAGGGCTCTCCTCCGCACGGGATTAAAGAGCACCGCTACGACGAGCGTCGAGACCGCCACGAAGATCGGCGGCTGTCTACCCATCAGGCGGGACGGAATCCACACCGCGCCGGTCGCATACACAAACGCCAACACCGCCACAACCAGGGCATACCCGATTGTCCTCGAGATCAGGCGATCGATGTCGAAGAGCCGGTAGCGGGTGATGGAAACCACGACGGACACCGGGATCAACATCAGCGTCACCACCTGCGGGAGGAAGTCGAACCAACCGAACACCAAAGCCGGCGCAACTCCGAAGACCACGAACAGACTGAGGGCGTAGGCGACCCAGCGGATCTGGGCTCGCACAGGCGCGGGCGAGCGCCGGTATCTGACCACGATCGCCACCACTCCGCCGACGACGAACGGGATGACGGTGAGCGCCAGGATGTACAGGTAGGGAGGATTCGCCATCCTGCCCTGCTCGAGGAACCCGATCGGGTTGGCGATCGACCAGTCCTCGGTAGTCGGGCTGACCCGGGACGGGAAGGCCTCTGCGAAGACCGCTGTTGTGGCACCGCCCAGCGCCATCCACCCCGCCCACCTCCCACGTCGGGTTCGAAATCGGCCGGTGGGAAACAGGTACATCAGCAGACAGATCGGCATCATCATGCCGATGAGAAAGCCGACGTTGAACCAGATCACCGCCAGGGCATCGGCCAGGCCGGCCGGTTCGGGACGGGCGCTCGTCACCCTCTGGTCGGCCCAGATGCTGATCAACATCGCCGCCCCGACCAGCAGGAAGAGGAGGGAGATCCGATTACCAGGGGCCCGGGCGGCGATGACGGCTCCCAAGGCCGTGAACAGGGCCGGCAACAGCCAAACGCCGATCTGGCCCAGGCTCAACGACTCACCTCTGGACGGTGACCACCCGGCCCCACCCACGACCACCAGGGTGGTCAGCCCCACCAGGGCGAACCAGACCCACAGGTATTGCTCGCGTCTCAGTAGTCGAGGCATCACCCAACCAGGATCGGGATCGGACGTGACAGGAGCGTTACGAGCACGGGCCACCGATCGCGGGCCGGACGAAACCCCGCAGGTCGAGATTGCGAGAGGTCGCGGGGCGCCTAACGCCCTCCAGCCGTCTCGGAGGCGGGTGGGCCGAGCTGGTCACGAAGCTGATCGGAGGTAACGGTCTCCTCTTCCATCAGCAGCTTTACCACTCGCTCCAGTTCATCGTGGTGATCCTCGATGACGGTGCGAGCGTGGGCCTGCTCGTTCTCGAGCAGGGTCGCCACCTCGTGATCGATACTGGCGGCCGTCTCGTCGCTGAGGGCGCTGGAGTACACCTTGCGCTCTTCGGGGAGCTGGGTGGTGGCCCCACCGGTCCGACCGTGTCCGACGATGCTCACCTTCCTGACCGGGTCGGCGTCTTCGGTGTGCCAGGCCACCAGGGCATGGCGGCCTCGTGGTTCGCCACCAGCCTGCGCTCCTGCTCGGCCATGGGCACCGCCACCAGGGCGGCCTCGTTGGCCACGTTGGCCAGGTCGGCTCCGCTCATCCCCATCGCCGCCCGGGCTATCGACTCAAGGTCGACGTCGTCGGCCATGCGGCGCTCACGGGTGTGGATCTCCAGTATCCCCGTGCGCCCTTTCAGGTCGGGCAGGCCGACCGTCACCTCCCGGTCGAAACGACCGGGACGCAACAACCCCGGGTCCCAACACATCGGGCCGATTGGTGGCGGCGATGACCACCGCCCGCTGGCGATCCTCGAACCCGGGGACGTCATCGAAGGTCACGTGGGTGGTCTCGGCGGTGACCCGCCGGGCCTTGGAGCGACCGAAGTCGAAGATCTGGGACTGGCGTCCCGCCGCTCTCCGCACCAGCCAGAACACGAACACCCCGATCAGGATGAAGGGAAGCCAACTGATCAAGAAGCTGGACAACAGACCGGGCTGGGCGGATTGGACGTTGACCGTGGCCCCCTGGTCCCTCAGCTCCTGGATCAGACCCTGCTGGCCCACCTCGGCGGGGAAACCGGCCTTGAAGTGGGTGATCTCTGTGGGCTGTTGGGCGTCCGGGGTCAGCTTGATGGAGGCGGACTGGTCCAGCGTGCCCGAGATCTGGTCGCCCTGGATCAACACATCGGACACGTTGCCCTTGTCGACCTGGGTGAGGAGAGAACCGTAGGGGATGGAGGGAGTGGCGGACTGGCCCAGGAAAAGCGGGTAGACCAGCCACCCCACCAGCAGCGCCGCCAGGATCCACCACATGAGGGATCTGGACCGAGACGGCTGACCTAACGGCGACTGGCGTTCGCCCCCGAAGGGGGACTGACGTTGGGTCATTTTCGGATCGGCCGTCGGGATGACGGCGGGATAGCGGTCTCCTTCCGAGGTTACGCCCTTGCTCTTCCAATCCAGGCCTCGGCCAATCGGGAGACCAGCCTCTGTCCCTGCGCAGGGGAATTCGGGGCTCAGGCCTTTGCCACCAAGTCCCCGCTCCCGGCCTGATCTTCAACGGCTCCCACTTCGGGCAGCGAAAGTCGAAAGATGCTCCAGCCCGATTCGAAGCGGTACGTGAGGTCGCCGTCCATGAGGCGGGCCAGCTGACGGGCCACGGCCAGTCCGATCCCCAGCGCGGCCGGCTGGGTCTCGGCGCTGTGGGCCCGGTAGTAGGGCTCGAAGATCCTCTCCCATTCCTCCGGCGCCAGCCCGTCACCGTTGTCACTCACCTCGAGGTGGACCATCCCGTCGCCGGTGGAAGAGAACCGAACCTCGATCTCGTTACCGCCGTAGCGACGTGCGTTGTGGATCAGGCCGCGCACGATCTGTCTCACCCGGGCCGGATCGGCCACAGCGCGATAGGAGCCCCCGTCTTCGTCCGCCACATGCACCCTCCGGTGAATGTCATCGCCCAGACTTTCCACCACCTGGGCCACCTGAGCGCGGACCGACACCGGCACCTTGGTGACGGCCAGCAAGTCCAACTCGGACCGGGCCGCCACCAGCAGGTCCTCGATGATGGCGGCCAGATCGGTTGCCTCGTCGGCCACGCTGATGATCATGGCCATTCGTTCAGCGGGATCGAGCTGCCCGTCATGGTCCCGGAGCAGCTCGGCGAATCCGAGCACGCTGGTGAGGGGGGTCCGTAATTCGTGGCTGACCGAAGCCAGGAACTGGTCCTTGGCCCGAGCGAGCTCCTTGAGACGATCGATCTCGCGACGGTTGCGCACCCGCTGGCGGCCCCGATACAGACCCACCGCAATCAGCACGGTCAGGGCCAGTCCCACCACCAGGACGAACAACGGCCGGAGGAGGTTGGTGACAAACAGAGTCCCCGGCCTGGGTGTGACGGTCAACCTCCACCTCCGACCCCCTACGGCGAGGTCCCGGAACCATGCGCCTCCGGGAACAGAGGACGCCGCGGGTGAGTTGGTGATGTCGGTCACCTGCCAGTTCACGTTGTCCGACATACCGGACGGAACCTGACTGCCGAGCAAGTCGCTCACGTCCATCGACGCCATGGCGAAACCGACCACTTCTCCCGTGTCGGGGTCGGTCACGGGCGAATACATGAGGAACCCGTCCGTGTCCTGGGTAGAGAGAAGCTGCAGGAAGGGTGTAGCGACGATCTGTTTGGTGGCGCGGGCCTCGTCGATGGCCGCGCGCCTCGTTTCATCCGACGCAGAGTCATATCCCTGGAGTCCGGCGTAGGCGTCGGGCGGATCGAACCACTGAACGAGGACGTGCTCGGGACGATTCCGATCGACCGGCGCTCGACGTCCTGTTTCATCCATCTCGAAGGGCGTGTAGATGGGAATGGACCTGCGCACCTTGGCCACGAAACGGTCGAGGTCTTCGTCGGCCACGATCGGCATGTAACCGATGCCCCCCACGCCGTCGATCTCGTCGAAGTTTGACACGAAGAGGTGGAACTCCGACCTCTCCACCTCGTTGGAAGCCTGATAGAGGCCACCCAGGGCGACCAGCCGCTCGGTGACTCCATCCACTGCGCTCCGGGCCGAAGCCGCCAGTATCTCTCCCCCTGAGGCGACCCGGGCCTGGGCCTCCCGTTGCTCGCGATTCCACACCCGCGCCGCCAGAGCCACCGTGAGAACGAGGCCGACGAGGCCGACCCAGACGGCTGTTCGCCACGGGCTGCGCCCGTCGACAACTTCAGGCTCTTCAGCCGGACCTCGGACAGACACCCCCAATCAATCGGAACCCCGATGACCCTGCTTGAGCGAGACAGGCACAACCCAGGCTCTCGAACCGAGTCGGAACATGCTCCTTATGTGACCCGCGCTGGCCGCCCGGGATTCGAGTCAGACGACCCGTTTCCTGGCGTCGGCGGCGGCCCGCTTGGCCTTCTTGTCGAGGCGCTTCTGTTTCAGGTCCTTGGTACTCACCTTCTTGGTGCTCCTGCCGCCCTTGTCCTTGCTTGCCATCAGTGCCTCCAGGCTCGGCCACCGAATCGGCGGCCAGCTTCCATTGTCCCACAAGCGCCGTCTTGCACGAGCCACGCGCCTTGCGGAACCCCCTCCCCGCCCTGGGGGCGGGGGGATCTCTCCACCCGGCCACCCTTCATGCCGTTGCTCGCTATCCCGACCCGGGTACGGTGTAGGAGAAAGATCGTGTGCTGAGCCAAGAGTGAGTATCGAGCAAGCACAGCCACAGCAGATGGGGCTGGTCGACCGTGTCCTGGAGCGAATCGCCCAACTTCCCGAGCCACGTGCCAACCTCATGGCCGAATTCGCCCGGGCCTACCTGCACCGGCTCACCCCCGACGGCCCCACCTCCCCCGAAGCCCTCTTCCACGAGGTGCAGGGCCTGTTCGAGTTCATCGAGACCCGTACACAGCCCATAGCGGTCCGGGCCTTCAACCCCACCGCGGCCGAGCACGGCTACGAGTCGACGGGAACGGTGGTGGAGGTTCACACCGACGACAGCCCCTTCCTGGTCGATTCGATCACCAACGAGCTGGAGGCACACGGCCTCCAGGTGACCCGGGTACTGCACCCGGTCATCGGAACCGTACGGGACTCAGACGGCCATCTGAAGCAGATCAGCTCGGCCCTCAGCGCCGAGGGCCAGGAGTCGGTGGAGCACTATGTGACCGACCGGCTCCTCTTCTCTGGCGATCTGCCCGCTCTGGAACGGGCTCTGGTGCGGGTGCTGGGAGACGTCAAGGCAGCGGTGAGGGACTGGGAGGCGATGCTGGACAAGATCCCCCGCATGATCACCCTCACCCGACAGGGCGAAGGGGCCTATCCCCAGCCTGAGGTGGACGAGGCGGTGGCGTTTCTGGAGTGGCTGCGCCAGGACAACTTCGTCTTCCTGGGCTACCGCGAGTACCAGATGCTGGACACTCCCCAGGGGGAGGCGGTCCAGTGCGTGCCCGACTCGGGCCTGGGCATCCTGTCCGACGATTCCACCTCTGAACTGGCCGACCCGGTGCTCCTGTCGTCCATGTCCCCCGAGCTGGCCCAACGGTTCCGCGAGGGCGACCTGCTGGTCATCTCCAAAACCAACCGCTTCTCCACCGTCCACCGCCGGGCAAAGATGGACTACGTCGGGGTGCGGGTGATCGGTGAGGGGGGAAAGACGGTGGCCGAGGCTCGCCTGGTCGGCCTATTCACCTCCAAGGCCTATATGGAGCGGGCATCACACACGCCGTTGTTGCGGCGCAAGCTGGACCAGATCGCCACAGCGGAGAACCTGATCGACGGCTCCCACGATCACAAGGCGGTGGTGGCCCTGTTCGAGTCATTCCCCAAGGACGAGCTGTTCGACGTCCCCGCCGAGGACTTGCGCCGCCTCCTGATGGGGCTGCTGGCAGTGCAGGAAAAGGCCCGGGTCAAGCTGTTCGTGCGTCGCCAGCTCCTGGACCGCTCGGTGCGCCTGCTGGTGGCGATGCCCCGGGACCGCTACTCCACCACCCTGGCCAAGCACCTCCAGGAGGTGTTCCTCGACAGGTTCAACGGCAAGTCGGTCGACTACCACCTCACCATGGAGGCAGCCGACATGGCCTATCTCCACTTCAGAGTGTGGGTGCAGGTGGGCCAGGTGCCCGACGTGCCTTACGAAGAGCTCGAGGCCGAGGTCCACGCCCTGACCCGCTCCTGGGCGGAGCGGGTGGGTGATGTCCTGGCCGAGCGCCACGATCACCAGAAAGCCAGGGCAATGACCGAGCGCTGGGTGGGCCGCTTCCCTGCCTACTACACCTCCTCCACCGAGCTGTCGGTGGCGGCAGGCGACATCGAGCACCTGGAGCAACTGGCCGAGAGCGGCGGCTCCCTGCTGGTGGGTTTGCAGAACGAGGCGGCCGGGCCCGAGACCCTGACAAGGGTGGCCCTGTATCGGAGGGGCGGAAAGCGCTACCTGTCCGAACTCACCCCCGGCCTGGAGGACCTGGGGCTACGGGTGGTGGAGGAGGTCCCCACCCGCCTCAGCGGCGAGGGCGACCTGTTCATCCACGACTTTGGAGTGCTGACCGACGGGACCATGGTCGACCTGGATGAGGCCGCCGGGCGCATCGCCGAGGCACTGACGGCGGTGTGGACCGGAGAAACCGAGACCGACTCGCTCAACCGTCTGGTCCTGGCCGGGGGCCTCGACTTCCATCAGGTGGAGATCCTGCGCGCCTACCGCACCTACTGGCACCGGGTCAGCCCCACCTTCACGCTCAAGTACGTCAGTGACACTCTGGTTTCCTTCGCCGACATCACCGCCAAGTTGATGTCGATCTTCGAGTTGCGCTTCGACCCCGACTCGGACGGCTCCGGGCTGGAGGAGCTGCGCTACGAGGTGCTTTCCGCCCTGGATGCGGTTCCCTCCTTGGACCAGGACCGCATCCTGCGGGGGTTCCTGCGCCTGATCGACGCCACCGTGCGCACCAACGCCTACCGTGTCGACCGCACCGCCCTGGCCTTCAAGTTCCGATCGGCCGACGTGCCCGACATGCCCGCCCCCGTCCCCTTCATGGAGGTGTTCGTGGCCGCTCCCGAGGTGGAGGGCATCCACCTGCGGGCCGGCCCGGTGGCCCGGGGTGGGATCCGCTGGTCGGATCGCCGTGAGGACTATCGCACCGAGGTGCTGGGCCTGATGAAGGCTCAGGTGACCAAGAACGCGGTCATCGTCCCCACCGGGGCCAAGGGCGGGTTCGTGCTGCGCCGCCCACCCCAGGACTCCCAGGACATGCCCCAGGCGGTGGCGGGGGCATACGAGATCTTCATCCGGGGCCTGCTCGACGTCACCGACAATCTCGTCGACGGCCGCCTGGTCCACCCCGACCGGGTGCGGGTCCACGACGGCGACGACCCCTACCTGGTGGTGGCGGCCGACAAGGGGACCGCCACCTTCTCTGACCTGGCCAACCAGATCGCAGCCCGGTTCGGGTTCTGGCTGGGCGACGCCTTCGCCTCGGGCGGCTCGTCGGGCTACGACCACAAGGCGCTGGGCATCACGGCCCGGGGAGCGTGGAAGTCCCTGGAGCGCCACTTCCTCGACCTGGGCATCGACCCGTACGTAGACCCCTTCACGGCGGTGGGGATCGGGGACATGTCGGGCGACGTGTTCGGCAACGGGATGCTGGTGTCGGACCAGACCCGCCTGGTGGCAGCCTTCGACCACCGCCACATCTTCGTGGACCCGGAGCCCGACCCGGCCGCCTCCTTCGCCGAGCGGCAACGCTTGTTCGACTTGCCCAAGTCGTCGTGGGCCGACTACGACGCCGACCTGATCTCGGAGGGGGGCGGGGTGTTTCCCCGCTCGGCCAAGAAGATCGAGCTCTCCCCCCAGGCCCGGGCGGCCCTGGGCACAGACCAGACCACCGTCGATCCCAACCAGTTGATCGGGATCATCCTCAGGGCCCCGGTCGACCTGTTGTGGAACGGCGGCATCGGCACCTACGTCAAAGGCGCTCACCAGTCCAACGAGGAGGTGGGCGACCGCACCAACGACGCGGTGCGCATCAACGGTGCCGACCTGCGCTGCAAAGTCGTGGTGGAGGGAGGCAACCTGGGCCTCACCCAGCAAGGCCGGATCGAATACGCCGAGGCGGGAGGCAAGATCAACACGGACTTCATCGACAACTCCGGCGGGGTCAACTGCTCCGACCGGGAGGTGAACCTGAAGATCCTGTTGGGTCTGGCCGAGGGCCGGGGCGAGATCGAGCGCCCCGAACGGGACGAACTGCTGGCCGCCGCCACTGACGAGGTGGTGGCCCGGATCCTGCACGACAGCCTGGAGCAGGCCCAGATGCTGGCCCTGGAGGGCCAGTCGTCCGTCGAGCGCATGGACGCCTACGAGCAGCTGATGGTCAACCTGGAGCAGAAGGACCTGCTGGACCGCGACCTCGAGGGCCTGCCCCCCTCCGAGGAGATGGTGGAGCGGGCGCAGTCGGCCAGGGGTATGACCTCTCCGGAGCTGTCCGTCCTCCTCGCCTACTCCAAGCGGATCCTGGTCGATTCGCTCCTCGCCTCCGACCTGCCCGACTCGCCCCATCTCAGCACCGACCTGGCGGAGTATTTCCCTTCCGAGATCTCCAAGCGCTTCGAGCACCTGGTTCCCGAACACCCTCTGCACCGGGAGCTGATCTCGACCATCATCGCCAACGACGTCATCGACGCCCAGGGCTCGACCTTCATCTCCCGGCTCGAGACCCGTACCGGGGCGGGGGCAGCGGACATCGTTAGGGCCTACCGCACCGCCCGGGAGGTGGCCGGTACCGCCCGCCGCCGCGAGGTGGAGGAGCTTTTCGGCCGGGTGGATCCCGAGACATGGCGAGCGATGATCAACGCCAACGACCAACTGCTGGCCAGCCTGACCCGCTGGTATCTGCAACACGGCGACGGCGAGGTCCGGGAGGCCCAGTTGGAGAAGTGGGCGGGGAGCTTCGCCACCCTGGAGGAGGTAGCGGCCGAGCTGGGACCGCCCCAGTGGCAGGAGGAACGGGGCCTGGAGGTGCACCACCTGGAGGCGGCCGGGGTGTCGGCTCATCTGGCAAGACGGATCGCCTGCCTGCCCGACCTGGTCCACGCCCCCAACATCATCGACCTGGCCCGGCACAGCGGACGGGACCTCAACGACGTGGGCCGGGTGTTCTACCGCATAGGCCAGGCCCTCCAACTGGATGCGCTCAAGTCGGTCCTCAACGGAATGATCATGTCGAACTCGTGGCAGCGCTGGGCGGCCCAGACCGTCGAGGACGACTTGATTGCGGTGCGCCGCACTGTCGCCGAACGGGTACTGGAGGAAGCCGGCAACCGCTCAGGCGACGACGCCGTGGACCATTTCCTGGCCGAACACGCCCACGCCCTGGCCCGCCTGGCTCGCCTCACCCAGCGCCTCCGCTCCGGCTCCGACGACGACCTGGCACCCCTGATCGTGGCGATACGCCAGGTGGAGGCGTTGGCGGGGTAGCGGCGCCAATCGAACGCATCACTGGCTGATGGTCGGGAGCGGCGAGGAAGGGAGCGATGGGTGAGGGTGTGGTGATGGAGGCGGCTCCGTAGTCCTTCCAGTAGTCGCTACGGACGTCAGGACGGAACCTTTCCCATACGTTGGGGTGGAGCGACGAGAAAGGAACTAGCAATGCCGCTCTTCATGGACGTCCACACACTGGACGAGATCGATCCCGATGCCCTGGCGGGGGCGCATGAACGGGACCTGGAGGTCCAGGACAACCACGGCGTCAGCTACCTCCGCTACTGGTACAGCGAGGACTCAGGGAAGGTGTGGTGCCTGGCCGATGCCCCCACCAAGGAGGCCATGAACGCCGTCCACCGTGACGCCCACGGCCTGGTGGCCGACGAGATCGTCCCGGTCAAGGAGGGGCGCTAGGTCTCCACGGGTCGTTGTGAAGGGGGCCGGCTTCGGCGGTCCCCCTTGATGCGTGGGAGATCCCCCCTCCCGCCCTCCGGGCGGTACTCCCCCCGAGCCAATACGGAAAGGTTTACGGAGTCTCGGTCATGGCCAACAGGCCCAGTTCGGTGCCGTTAGTGACCAGCTCACGCTTGTTGGCCACTCCCAGCTTGGGGTAGATGTGGGCCAGGTGGCTCTCGACGGTGCGAGTCCCGATGTATAGGCGGTCGGCGATCTGGCGAGCGGTCAGGCCACGGGCGGCCAACTCGGCCACCTCACGCTCCCGGGTGGTGAGCGACTCGGGACCCAGGACCGCTCCCGCCGCCCGCCTGCCCTCGGCCCCTGTCTCACTCAGCACGGCCAGGGCACGGTCCCGCCGCCACACCGCCCGCGACTCGTCGGCCATCCGTGCCGCCCTCTCCAGCACCCGCCTTGCCTGCGGGTCGGAGGCGGCTGCCAGAGCCCTTCCTGCACGATCTACGCCGCTTTGCGCCATGGGCCGGTATCCGAGGTCTTCCAGCCGATCGGCTGCCTCGATCATCGCCTCCGGGTTGGTTTCGGTAAGGGCACGCGCCATACCGCCCAGCAGTCGAAGAAGCTTGCCCCCCACCCGGTCGGCGATCTCATCCAACCTGTCAGCGGCGGAGGCGACCACATCGTCTGCGCCGGCGTCGGCGGCGGCTTCGAACAGGTCGAAGCGGACCATCCCCTCCAGAGCGGCCGCACCCATCTCTCGATATCGCCCGGCCGCCTGAGTCAGCGATTCCATGGCATGATCGTGCTCACCCCGCACCCGGGCCAGGAAGCCTTCCGCCCACGGGCACCAGGTGCTCCAGTCGAGGATGTCATCGTCCCGGTAGGTGTCGGCGGCCTGCTCCAGATAGCGCTCGGCTCGCGAGGTCTGGCCCATCTCCCCCAGCGCCCGGGCGGCCAGCGCCAGCCCCCAGGCCCGGCGCCGGCTGCCACGGAAAGCGCGCCGGGAACCAGACTCGTCGATCAGGCGGACGCATTCGGCCAGGTCGCCGCCCAGGCAGGCGGTCACCGCTCGCCGCTCCAGGCCCAGCGCGTCCACCGCCAGCGTGTAGTCGGAGTCGAGGGCGGCCCGGGCCGCCTCGGCCGCCTCCTCCAGCCTCCCCTCCAGCGCCAGGGCCATGCTGCGCTGGGCCAGGCCCCAGATGCGGCGGTAGGTGTTGGCGGCACGCTCGGCTCTCTCATAGCTAGCCTCCGACTCCTCGAAACGCCCCATCAGGCTCAGGGCGTAGGCCCGGGACCCGGCCGCCTGGTTCACCACCAGCGAGTCAGTGGTGGCGTCGATGTCGGCCAGAACCTCCGCCGCCATCTGGTTGGATCGTTCCAGCCGACCGGCACAGGCGTGGATCCACACCATCTCGTTGCGGGCCAGGAGGCTGCGATCGACCTCTCCGGCCTGGTCGAACAGCTCGATGGACCGCCGGCACGCCTCCTGGGCTTCGTCGATACGGCCCGCCCCGATGGAGAGAAAGCTGGCCAGATGGAACTGGACTATGCCCTGGGCGACAAGGTCGCTTCGGTCCTCCGACACCTCCTCGATCCGGCGCATGACGGTGATAGCCGCTTCGGCGTCGCCTTCGGCCAAATGGTCGATCACCCAATCCGCCTGCCAGGTGATCGAGTCCAGCACCTGGAGCCAGCGAGGGTCCCGGCGGGGAATGATGTCGGGCAGATCGCCCATGATGGCCAACGCCTCCCGGTACAGGCCCTTGCTCTCGGCTTCCCGGATCGCCCGGCACAGGGTGTCGAGAGACTCCTCGTCGGCCTCCATCGACGAGCGGGCCAGATGGGCGGCGGCGGCCCCGAAACGATCCCGGGCCAATAGCACCCGGCCCACAGTCCGGTGCAGGGCCATGCGGCGAGCCCCGCCCATCAGCTCGTAGATGGTCTCCTGGATGATGGGGTGGGCGATCTCGTAGACATACCCGGCCCCGGCCGGGCGTTCCACCACCAGCCGGGACAGGCTCAGCTCCTCCAGCGCTTGACCCACCGCGGTCAGGCTCCAGCCAAGCACGTCGGCCAGGTCGCGGGGATCGGTGCGCTGGTCGGTCACCGCCAACACCTCCAGCACCTGGCGCTGGGGCGGCTCCAGCATCCCCAGTTCGACTCCGACCCGCTCCCGGAGCGATACCGGGACCTGGCCCAGGTCGGGATGGGCCAGATCGGTTCCCTCCTCCACTACCGCGTCGAGCAGGCTGAGGGCGAAGAGGGGATGGCCCAGCGAACGTCGCATCAGCCACCCGACCAGCGACTGAGGAATGGCGTGGGGCAGGGAGGGGGCGTCGGGCTGGAGACTGCGCAGGCGATCCCGGGCCAGTTCGGCCAGCTCCGTTGCGTTGAGGGGCCGCAGGTTGACCCGGCGCAGAGCCTGATCGTCGCCGAGGGCATCGAGCACGTCGCCGGTGAGGGGGCGGGAGCGGATCCCCCCGCCTCGAGCCGTGGCCAAGACGGCGATGGGCCGGTTCCACAGGCGGCGGGAGAAGAACCTCAGCGCCTCCCAGGAGGAGTCGTCGGCCAGGTGGATATCGTCGATGGCCACCACCAGGGGGCCCTCGTCGGCCAGCCGCGCCATAGTCGAGGTCATCGTCTCCAGCAGGCGGGCCCGGCCGGGCTCTCCTCCCCCGCTCGATCCCAGCTCTCTTGTCAAGCCTGAGTCGCCGGTGGAGAGGGCATGGCGATCCATGGCCTCCAACCAGGGACCGAACGAAGTGGTCGCCCCCAGCCGGTAAGAGCGGGCGGAGAGGACCTGTGCCCGGTCAACGTGACGCCGCAGCGCCTCGTTCATCAACCGGCTCTTTCCCACCCCGGCGCCCCCGTCTATGAGCACGAAGCGGAAGCTTCGCCCGGCGGCTCGACGCAGCTCGGCGGCCAGGATCTCCAGCTCAGCGGTCCGTCCCACCAGTCGCACCGCCCGCTCCGGCGAGTCGAGGACCTGGTCTGTCTGGGACATGATCGGCCTCCGACCTTACACCCACCTACCTCCCGCCTCCGCTTCGCTCCGGCGGCAGGGACCGTCTTGGGGAGGTGACGGTCGGTTCGGCGCCCCCCTACCTCCCGCCTCCGCTCCGCTCCGGCGGCAGGGACTTTCCCCCTGCAAGCAGGGGGACAAAGCAGAAAGGAGGATTCTCAGCCGGCCGGAAGGGAGAAGTCGTCCAGGGTCTCGCCGTTGCTGGAAATGGCCTGAGCGTGGATGTGGTCGACGGAGACGGTGACCACCATGAAGCTGTGGTCGGTGTCGTTGGAGGCGATGGGGTCGGGAGTTCCCTTGGGGCAGGACCCCACGCTGTACAGGCCCCGGCCTCCGGCGCCGGTCACCACATAGGTGATTCCCGACACCTCGAAGCGCTGGTAGTCGTGGTCGTGGCCGTTGAGAACCAGATCGACGCCGGCCTGTTCGAAGCGGGGCACCCATTCCTCGTCGATGGCCTTGGTGCTGCCGTGGGAGCCGCACGAGTAGGCCGGCTGGTGGAACGAGACCAGGGTAGGCCCGGCGGGGAGGTTGGCCAGGGTCTCATCGAGCCAGCCGAGTTGTTCCTGGTTGGTGGGGTCGTTGCCGTCCATCACCACCAGGTTGGCCGGCCCTATCCGCACCCAGTACCAGTCGCCGGGCGGGTTGAGAGCCTCCTGCACGGCCCGGGCCCGGGCGCCCGACGCCACGTCGTGGTTTCCCCAGGCGGCGAAGACCGGGATGCCGGCCTGGTCGACCCACCCGAAGGGCTGCTTCCAGGTGCTGTCGACGTCGTTCTTGTACAGGTTGTCGCCGGTGGTGACAAAGGCGTCGACGGGCCGGGACTTCGCCATGTCCTGCATGGCGGCAGCGACGCGGTCCTCGGTCGAAACGCCGCTTCCGAAATCGCCGATCACCAGCATGGTGACCGAAGCTGCTACGGGGCTGAGGGTGGAGGTGGTGGGCGGGGGCTTGGTGGTGGCGGGCGGCAGCAGCCTCGTCGTGGTGGTCGAAGTGGTCGACGTGGTGGAGGAGATTGTGTGGGGCTGCGTCGAAGGGGTGGCGGCCACCGCGGGCTCGGTCGAGGAGGCCGGGCTGCTGGCGCAGCCGGTCAGAACCAACAAGAGGACGGTCAGCAAGGCGATCGGAAGTCGTCGCACACCGACGATGCTACGGAGCGGTTTGCGCTACACGGGTCGTCGCTCAACTCCCGGTCAGCGGGAACCACTCGGTGAGGTACGGCGTCGAAACGACATGCCACACAGAATCGCCTTCCGCCGATCCGGGGTTTTCGCCCTGACCGTCGCCACCTTGGCCCTCGTTGCTACCGCTTGTGGTGGCGCCACGGGAACCGCGGCCGCACCTACCACGTCCACCGATTCGGGGAGTAGCGCCATGAACACCATCTCCGTGACCGGGACCGGCAAGGTGGCAGGGGTGCCCGACACCCTGGTCGTCAGCCTGGGTGTGTCGGTGGTCCGCCCCAGCATCGACGCCGCCACCGGCGATGCCGCAGACCTGGCCCAGGCCCTGATCGACGCCCTCACCTCCCACGGGGTCGCTGAAAGGGACATTCAGACCACCAACTACTCCATCTCACCCGAATACGACTACCGGGCCGACAGCCAGAAGCTGATCGGCTACCGGGTGACCAACACAGTTTCCGCCAAGATCCGCAACATGGACACGGCCGGGGAGACGATCGACTCCGCCACCGCTGCCGGGGGCAGCGACGTGGTGGTGCAGGGGATCTCCTTCGACATCGAATCCAACGAGGATCTAGTCGTCTCCGCCCGGGAGGCGGCCTGGAACGACGCCCTGGCCAAGGCCTCCCAGCTGGCCGAGCTGGCCGGGGTGAACCTGGGTCAGGCCGTCTCCATCCAGGAGACCACCACCCCCAGCGGTCCCCCGATCCCCTACGCCGCCGAGGACATGGCCGGCGGAGCCAGCACCCCCATACAACCCGGGGAGCAGCAAGTGTCGGTGGTGATCCAGGTCGAGTTCGCCATCGGCGGCTGAGGCTCCGTACCTCTGGCCATCCTCAGGCACGCTGAAATACGGGTTTGCCCGGGTCCTTCGGGCCCAGCCCCCTACCTCCGCCTGGCTTCGGTACGACCGCAGGGACCTTCCCCCTGCCCTAGCCAGGGGGACAAAGCTGAGGCAGGGGGGCGCTGCAGCCGCTCAAGAAACGAGCCTGGATATGCCGATAGGTGGGGCGTGGAAGATGCTCATCGCACCGTTGCCCTGCC
The DNA here is from genome assembly GCA_963744905.1 of uncultured Acidimicrobiia bacterium. GTDB lineage: Bacteria > Actinomycetota > Acidimicrobiia > Spongiisociales > ZC4RG35 > DATFFO01. The sequence continues at coordinate 418,042 of CAVUUV010000003.1, forward strand.
CCGATCAAACTGCCTGCGTTGTAGCGCCGAAGCCCGTTTCATGACACCGAACGGGCCTCTGTGCTCCGAGGACACCCTGTTGGACCTGGTTCACGCAGGCCCCAACCGAGGATGGCTGCCCATCACCATCACCGACTGGCCCGAGGAGTGCCTGGCCCAGGCGATCTGAGTCGGGCTCGTTCCAGGTCTAGCGGGAAGGGCCCTCAGGTGTACATGAGGGAGCCGGGAGTGGTGAGCAGCTCCCCGGTCTCCAGCCAGGTCTTGAGCCCTGACAGGATCATGGGCCACCCGCCGTAGAGCTGATCGTTGGCACCCTCCCGGAGCTGATCGTGGGTAACCGTGAGCCGACAGGAGTCGGCCACCGGCTCGATCTCCCAGGTGACCCGCGACGTCCCTTCGGCCTTGACGTCATCGCCCCACAGGGCCTGCATGGTCTGAACCAGGCGGCGGGGAGGGTCTACCTCCAGATTCTCTCCCTCACCGAGGGGGCCGTCGGAACCGGGACTGCGCATCTCGAAGCTGGAGCCTTCGCTCCAATCCGAGTAAATCCCCGCCCCGAAGTTGTATTTGGCGCGGATGTCGGGGTCGGTGATCGCTTCCCACAGCTTCTCAGGCGTGGTGCGGATGTAGATCTCGAATACTTTTTCCATGGTCTTCTCCAGTTCTGACTTGAGCTCGCTGAGACCAGCGGCCCAGGGTTCGGCGTACTTGCTCACCCAGCGGTCGTGGATGAGCCGGATCGGCACTGGGTTGAGGAAGTGGAGCTTCTCGCGGCCCCGCCGTTTGGTGACTACCAAGCCCGCCTCCTCGAGCTTGCGTAGGTGCTTGGCTACCCCCACCCGGGTGATGGAGAACTGACTTTCCAGCGCCTGGAGGGTTTGCCCGTCCTGGCGGAAGAGCTCGTCCAGCAGCTTCCGTCGGGTGGAGTCGGCCAGAGCCTTGAACACGATGTCCATCGTCGGGAGACGATAGGAAACCAAATGGTTACATGTCAAATGCCTGATCGCGTCGGAAACCCCAGGCCGATCCGTCCGACATCGTTCGTATCGTTTCTCTACCCTTGTGCGCGCACAGCCCAAGGAGGAACAGTGAGCGACGAAGGCGCAATGGACACACCCGAGGAGATGTCGGGAGGTGCCCCGAGAGCTCGAGCCGCCACCCCTTCGATGGGAATGGGAGAGTCACTTGTGGCGCTCGGCGCCGCTCTGCTGGTCATCTCCGAGATCTTCGGCAACGTCATCTTCAACGAGTACTCGCTATGGGACTCGGCCTTTCTGGGGGCCATCGCCGCCCTGGTGCTGGTCTTCTCGAAGGGGTCCCGTGAGAGAATGCCCCTCCCCTACGGCTGGACCCTGATGGTGCTGGGCGTTATGGAAGGGATCCTGGCGGTCTGGGAGCTGCTGGACGGCCTGATCCAGGGCTTCCTGCGGGGCTGGACCATCTTCTACTTCCTGTTGGCCCTGGTCGGTGCCGCCCTGATGTGGATAGGCGGCCGTCAGGTGTACGGCACCGCTCCCGCCGACTGACCTTTTGGCTGGACGGGGGCTGGGGACGTAGCAAGGGTCTTTGGACCGCTGAGTTGGCGCGCCCGGCCCGATAGGTTGGGGCTATGAAGAGGACTGTGTTGTTGGCCGGCGCCGGTCTGGCGGCGGCGGTTGGGCTGAGGCGTAGGGCCGTCCTGGACACGGTGCCGGCCTCGCTGGCCGCCCCGGAAGCAAAGGTCGTCGTCCAACCCGACCTATCTGTTGCCTACTACACGCGGGGGCCGGAACGGGAGCGACCCGTGGTCCTGGTCCACGCCGTCAACGCCGCCGCCTCGGCTGCGGAGATGCGCCCCCTGTTCGATCGCCTCTCCCGGAGCCGGCCGGTGATGGCCGTGGACCTGTTGGGCTACGGACGGTCCTCGCGCCCCCGGATGCGCTACACGCCCCGGCTAATGACCGCCGGCGTCGTCGCCCTTCTCGATGAGCTGGACGAGGCGGCCGACGTGGTCGCCCTCTCGCTGGGGTGCGAGTTCGCCGCCCGGGCAGCGAACGAACGTCCCGAACGGGTCCGATCCCTGACCTTCATCTCCCCCACCGGGCTCCAGTCCGACCAGGGCCGGTCCCTTTCCATGTCGTGGCTGGGCGGGGTGATCCGTTCTCAGATCCTGGGCGAAGCCATCTTCGCCATGCTGGCGTCGCGGGTCTCGATCAACTACTTCCTGGGCAAGTCCTTCGTCGGCCCCGTCGACGTGGCCATGACCAACGCCGCCCACCTGACGGCCCGGCAGCGCAACGCCCGCTTCGCCCCGGCCTCGTTCCTGGAAGGGGCGCTGTTCACCCCCAATGCGGTGCAAGAGCTTTACGAGCGCCTCACCCAGCCGGTGCTGGTCATCGCCGATCAGGACCCCTACACCGACTTCGGTGCCCTGCCCTCCCTCGTGGCCCGCAAGGACAACTGGCGCCATGAGCGCCTGGCCCCCAACCTGGGCCTGCCCCACTTCGAGAAGCCCGACGCCACCACCGAGTTGATCACCTCGTTCCAGTCCGCCTGAGCGGCCCCGAACACCCCCCTACCTCCCGCCTCCGGCGGCAGGGACCTTCCCCCTGGCATAGCCAGGGGGACAAAGCTGAGACAGGGGGACAAAGCTGAGGCAGAACCTTTCATCCGTTTCGGTGGAGGGCTCCGAATGGGGGGCGTCATCATGATCTGGGTACGAGAGATCCTCCGCTCCAAGCTCAAGTTCGGGCTGTTGGCAGTCGCCATCGGACTGCTGTTCTTCCTGCTCGTCTTCGTCAACACCCTCAGCTCCACCTTGCTGGACAACTTCGTGGGTGCGATCGAGAACACCACCGCCGACGTCCTCGTGTTCGACTCCGAAGCCCAGGCCACCATTCCCGCCAGCCGCCTCGACTCCTCCGACGTGGCCGCTGTGGCCGGCCTCGACGGCGTGGCTTCGGCGGCTCCCATCTCGCAGCTGTCGACCGACGCCGACGTGGCGGGCGAGGCGACCGACGTCTCGCTGTGGGGAGTGGAGATAGACGGACCCGGCTCGCCCGCCAACCTGATCGAAGGCCGGCTGCCCGGACCGGGCGAAGCGGTGGTCGATACCTCGGCCCTTGACGCCGGCCTCAGCCCGGGCAGCTCCTTCAACGTGGGCGGCGTCACCCTGACCGTGGTGGGTGTGGCCGACAACGCCACCTACTCCGTCCTCCCCACCGTCTATATCGACAATCCCACCTGGGCGGAGGTCTTCGGAGGCCTCTATCCCCAAGCTCCCGAGGTCCCCATCAACCTGGTGGGGGTGAAGGCCGAGGCCGGCACAAAGGCCCCGGAAGTAGCGACCGCCATCTCTGCTCTCTCGGGGCTGGAGGGGTTGGTGCCAGCCTCGGCCGCCTCGGCCACCCCCGGGGTGTCCTCGATCCAGCAGTCGTTCGGCCTTATCACCGGCATCACGTTCGTGATCGTGATCGTGGTGGTGGGCTTCTTCTTCCAGATCCTCACCGTGCAGAAGCTGAGGGTGTTCACCCTGCTCAAGGCGGTCGGCTCCCGGTCCAGGGCCCTGTCCGGGTACGTTCTGAACCAGATCGGCCTGCTGGTGGGCCTCGGGGTCGCCATCGGGTCGGGCCTGTTGGCTGCAACCGCCCTCGCCACCCGGGACACCTTCGCCATCAGCGTCGACCCGATCTTGCTGGGGACCCTAGGCGGGGCCATCCTGGGCGCCTCGCTGCTCTCGGGCGCGACGTCGATCCGCCGCATCCTCCGCCAGGACGCGGCCGGTGCTGCCATGGGGGGAGCCCGATGAGGCTGGGTCTGGCCGAGCTGAGACGCTCGCCGGGGCGGTTCGGGGCCGTGGCCGGAGCGGTGGGCTTCATCGTCTTTCTGGCCCTGATCCTGGCCGCGCTGTCCGATGGCCTCTACCTGGGATCGACCGGCGCCTACCGCACCAGCTCCGCCCAGGTGTTCGTCTTCTCCCAGGGGTCTGACTTCGGGCTGACGAGCTCGACCATCGACCCCGAGACCACCCAGGCGGTGGGTCAGGCCCCCGGGGTGGAGGCGGTGGGGCGGCTGAGCGTGTTCAACACCACCGCCACCTCGGACGGCAAGGACCTCCAGCTCTCCCTGGTGGGGGCCGACCCGGTCACCATGCCGGTCGACCTGGTGAGCGGGAGGCTGCCCGAAGACGGGTCGCTGGAGGTGCTGGTAGACAACCAGACCCGCCGGCGGGGCGTCGACACGGGATCGACTATCTCGGTCACCGACGGGCCTGACCTGGCAGTGGTGGGGGTGGCCCGTGACGCCGGGTTCGGCACCGCCACCGCCTGGGCCGGCCACGACACGTTCCAGCAGGTCCGGGCCCGGGTGCGCCCCGAGCTGGTCGGGCTGGCCGGCACCTCGGAGGCTCTGGGGGTGGCGGCTGAGGGGACCGACCCGTCGCAGGTGATCGCCGCCATCGACAACGTGGAGGGCGTCGAGGCGGCCACAACCCAACAGGCCATCGACGCCCTCCCCGCCGCCTCCCAGCAGAAATCCACCCTGGGCGCCATCGTCAACACCACCTTCGTGGTGGCGGCGATCGTGGTAGGCCTGTTCTTTGCCCTGGTCACCTTGGAGAAGCGAAACGAGTTCGCCGTCCTCAAGGCGATCGGAATGTCCAACCGGATCCTGATCGGGTCCATATTCACCCAGGCGATCGTGGCCAGCCTGGTCGGGTTCGGGATCGGCTTTGCCCTGTCCCGGGTCGTGGCAGCCGTGATCCCACCCGACGTGCCCGCCCTGTTTCTAGGTGGGACAGCAGCGACACTGCTGGTAACCACGCTGGTCATGGGAGCCCTGGGGGCCATATTCAGCCTGAGGCGGATCGCGCGAATCGATCCCGCCACCGCACTAGGAACCTAGGAGGTACCGCATGAGCAACATCGCATTGCAGGTTGATTCCCTGAAGAAGGTATACGGCGAGGGCCACACCGCAGTCACCGCGGTGGCCGACGCCAACTTCGAGCTGGGGGGCAACGAGTTCCTCGCCCTGCTGGGACCGTCCGGCTCGGGCAAGACCACCCTGCTGTCGATGGTGGGTGCCTTGCTGACGCCTACCGAGGGCACGGTGCGGGTGGCCGGTGAGGACCTGTCGGGGTTGTCGAAGAAGGAACAAGCCCGCTTTCGGGCCAACCGGATCGGGTTCGTGTTCCAGTCTTTCAACCTGGTCCCCTTCCTCACCGCCCGGGAGAACCTGACCGTCATGGCCACCATCTCCGACTCTCCCCGCCGTGACATCGAGGATCGGGCCGACAAGCTGCTGGAGGAACTGGGGCTGACCGAGCGCCGTGACAACCTGCCCGAGCAGCTGTCAGGCGGTGAGCGCCAACGTGTCGCCATCGGCCGGGCCCTGGTCACCGACCCCGACCTGATCCTGGTCGACGAGCCCACCGCCAGTCTGGACACGGAGCTGGGCACGGCGGTGGTCAAGCTGCTGGCGTCGGAGATCAAAGGCCGCAACAAGGCCGGGATCATGGTCACCCACGACCTGCGAATGGTGGACTACACCGACCGCACCCTGGAGATCGTCGACGGCCACCTCCAGGCTCGAGAGGAGGCGGCGGCCTAGCCCGGGTCAGGTGACCCGCGCCGCCAGTAACGCCAGGTCGTCGGACGGGTGGGGGGCAATATCGCGGAAAACCCCCAGCATCTCGTCCAGGAGACGGTCGGGGGCGTCAGCCGAGCAGCGCTTCAGGATCATCGAGACCATCTCAGGAGGGGATTGCTCCGACGTCTCGAAACCGTCCGTGTAGGCGACGAGGGCGTCTCCGGGTCGGAGATCGACCGACACCGTAAGCGGCTCTACCTCGGGGAAGGGGCCCAGCGGTGGGCAGGGATCGCCCACCAGTTCCATGGTGCCGTCGCCTCGGAGCACCACCACGGGCGGATGCCCGGCCAGGCTGATCCACGCCAACACCCGATCATCCTGTCGCTCCAGCACCACATACGCCAGGGTGCACATGCGAGAATATCCGCCCTCGCGGAGCGCCACGTTGAGGCGACCCAGGACCGTGACCGGGTCCGGCCGGAGAGCAATGGTCGTCTTGAGCGTTTGGCGGGCCATCCCGACGGCAGCGGCGGCCTCGACCCCCTTGCCCTCGATGTCGCCCATCAATAGAGCGCAGGTGTCGTCGTCGAGAACGATGACGTCGTAGAAGTCGCCCCCCACATAGCCCGGTCGGACCAGGGGCAGATAGCGGGCGGCGATCCGGAGCCAGGGCACGTCGGGAACGGATTCAGGGGTCAGCCCCCGCCGCAGTGCCTCGGCTATCTGGTGCTCCCGCTCGAAGATCCTGGAATTGGCCAGCACGACGCCGGCCCGCTGAGCCACCTGTTCGATCAGCGCCAGGTCGTCCTCGTCGAAGGGCCCCTCACGACGAGTGCGCATCAGGGTCATGGTGCCGACTTCGATTCCCCCCGCCCCAAGGGGAATACACAACACCGACCCCAGCTCGAGCCGCCGCAGCAAGTCGGCCAGGTCCTTGCCGACGGTTTCTTCGACGGCGTCGAGCATCTCGTCGGTCACCGCGGGGATGTATTCGGCATGCCGCGAGGCCAGGACCCTGGTCTGCATCGTGTCTACCGACGAATTGACTGTCCCGGTCTCAGCGATGTCGAACAGGCTTCTGGCGTCGGGCGTCTGGGGAAAGGCAACACCGACCGCCTCCAGATTGCCGAACTCGTCGAGAAGATGGAAACCGCACCAGCCGGCCAGATCGGGTACCAGCACGTCTGCCAGAGACTTGAGTTTGGGATCGGCGGTGAGACCCGCCGACAGGGCCTCCGTGACCCTGGCCAGGAAAGCCTCCCGCTCACGCCGCCGATACTGGTCGGTGACGTCGAGGAAGAAGTTGACTGCCCAAACCACATCACCAGCGTCATTCTTGATCGGGCTGGCATTGACCCGTGACCAGCGGGCTTTGGACGAGCCTTCTACGAGATAGCCCACCGTGATCTCATGGGCCTCCTCACCCTCCAGCACACGGCGGCCGGGAAGAACCGAAGGGTCGATGGCTGCCCCGGACTCGTCGACTATCCGGAACCGGTTTGCGAAATCGGTGGCAGGCACGGAGACCATCTCCTGTCCGGCGCTCAGGCCGACCAGGGCGGCGGCCTGGTCGTTGGCGTAGATCACCCTCCCCGATCGGTCCTGGACCGTCACGGCTTCTTTGGCATGGCGGAAGAGAACGTCGAAGACGTGGAAATCCTGAGTCTTGGCCAATTCGATAAACCAGTCTCCAGGCACGCCTCACCTCCGACCGGTGTGATTCTATCGAATGCCGATGGGCCGTTAGGTGCGGGACCACGCATCTGACCCCGCCAACCTGGGGCCCACAGCGTCGCCGGGCGACGCTCACAACCCAGGGTTCGACCAGCGCCCCGCTCCCCGGCCAACTTGGGGCCCACAGCGTCGCCGGGCGACGCTCACAACCCAGGGTTCGACCAGCGCCCCGCTCCCGGTTGCCCCGCCCGAGTTACGGCGCCCGACGTCTGCCAACTCGGCCCGGGCTCACTCGTCCCACCACCAGGCCAGGCCCACCACGCCGGGCCCGCTGTGGATCACCATGCCGGTTCCGAAGGGACAGATGAACTTCTCGACGGGCTCCACCTCGGCTCGTACCGCCGCCACGAGGCGCTCCGCCCCATCGGGGGCGAGGGCGTGAACGCCGGCCACGTGCAATGCGGCCGACCCGCTCGGCCTGCTCTGGCGCCAAACGTGGAGTATCTGGTTGATGGCCGCCTCCCCACTCAGGGAGGGACGCAACGGCCGCACCTTGCCCCCGCGCAGCTCGATCACCGGATGAAGGCCGATCCAGCGTCCCGCCCAGGCCACCGCATCCGGCACATGGCCGGACTTGGCCAGATGATCCAGGCCCGGAAGCGTGGCGATGAGCCGGACCCTCTCCGCTACCCGCTTCGCCTCTTCCTCAACCCCGTCCAAGGGCAATCCCGAGGCTGCCGCCCGGGCGGCAGCCAGCGCAACCAACCCCTGACCACCAGCAGCAGTACGGGTATCCATCACTCTCACCGACCGATCCACCGACTCCGCCGCCACCCGGGCCGCCAGATAGGTACCGCTGCCCAGGTCGTGTGACACGGTCAGGATCAGGGCGCCGTCCTCGCTGACACCTTCCTCGATCACCCGGAGGAAGTCCTGGGGGGATGGCCCGGCGGTGCTGACCGCCTCGGGCGAGTCCAACAGCTCCTGATGAGACAGAACCCCGTCTGCGTAACTGTCGTCGCCAACGATGATGCGGATTGGCATCACCACCAAACCCAGCGGGCCCGACACCTCCCTGGGCAGAGCGGAGGCGCTGTCAGTGATGACGGCGACCGTCACTCGCGCCTCAACCGGGGCCAGGCCGGCGTGTCCTGGTCGAACAGGAGCCTGGTCATGGCCATCCGAGCCGTCCCCCGGGCAGGCAGGGGCTGATTGCCGAGGATTCGCTTCACGAGCAACGGGACCGCCAGCATCCCCGCCGCCACCAAGCCTCGCCCGCCCCGGGCACGCCACATAACGGCCGGGAGGGTGACGAACCCGCAAAAGGCACCCAATGACGTGGCCTGGAAGGCCTTACCGACGATCAGAGACCCGAGCATGTAGGCGCTTCCCGGCCAGCCCGTGACCAGCATGGAACCCATGGCGGGCGAGATCCCCCGACCGCCCGCCCCTCCGAGGAACACCGACCAGTTGTGGCCCACCACGGTCGCCGATGCGGCCGCGGCGGCCAGCGTCGGCCGATCCGGTCCGGCCAGGGCAGGACCGACCGACCCCTTGGCCACGTCGAGCACCCCGCCCACCACCAGGGGCCCGAAACCCGCCACCCGGTACAGGCCGGTCCCCGACACCGTCCCGTTGCCGTAATCGCGCAAATCCACCCCACGCAGCAGCCGCGCCACCAGGCCCGAGAAGGGGATGGACCCGACCAGGTAGGAGAGGGCCATCACCACTACCGCGAAGAGCCGTCTGGTCTTCACCGTCGCGAATCTACCGGCCTCGGCGAGACGACCGGACTCCGCAGGATCACCCGTCGGGTGAGTCGTGAGAAACCCGATAGCCCGCTTCGGCCAGCCAGGCGCGGGCCCTACCCCGCTTGCGGTCGTCCGAGAACCGGTGCCAGGCCCAGCCCAGGTCCTCGTGGTCGAAAACGATGTCGCGGAAACGACGGAAGGCTCCCTTGCCGCGAAGGGCCCGCTCCAGTCTCTGGGCCAGATCCCTGTCTTGAATCTGGCCGACGAAGTCGGCCATGTCCCGCCAGCCGGCTCTCGACCCGATTCCGTACACCTCGATCCACCGGTCGTTGTCATCCCAGTAGTCGGGCGGTTCGATGCCGGTCAACCCGACCACATCGTCGGGCCAGAACTCCCCGGTGATTACATCGAGCCGACAACGCTCCAGGTCCCCTTCACCATCGAGGTGTGTGGCCAGCTCATCGAGATCCACGTAGACGGGCTTCAGGTCCGGAGATGGCGCCACGCCCAGGGCTGCGTCCAGTTGCTGGGCGAGAACGTCATCATCGAAGGGGAGACTGTCCCTCAACCGTCGAGCCAGCCAGGCAGCTTCGTCGATTCCCTGGTCCAGCGCAATGAGGATGCCGTCGCCGGCCATTTGCGGTATCTCGAGCAGATCACAGTGAAGAAGGACGTCGACGATTTCCCGCCCGTCTTTGGAATAGAAGGCGGCGCGCAGGCGGCGCCATGATTCCTCGTCCCAGGCATTTGTGTCGCCGATCCCCATCAAACCACCACCGCCGGAGGATGGCTCGTTTCCCCATCCGGGTAACAACGGGGGAAGGTCCGAGGTGGGCGGATCGGGTGGTTGAGGCCAGGTGCCGCTGCCGTCGTCATCCTGCCAGGTTCGTCCGTACTGATCGGGCAGGTCGCCCCAGCCGAAGTAGGAAACGGGCCGGTCGGGCACGGCTCCCCATGCCTCCTCGGGATCGACCAGCCTGGTGTGCACCGTGCACAGATGCTGCCAGCTGTCACCGAAGTCGAACTCGAAGGCAAACTGGTGACCCGGGGAGAGAAGACGACAGCGCGACTGCGTCGTCGATCTCGTCACCGCCTGCGTCGTCCCACCATTCGAGCGGTACGATCTCGGTCCCGTCCTCGAGAACGAATCGGTGCAGGTGGCCACGGTCCCAGCGGGCAAACTCGCCGTTGATGGCATCGGCGAGTTGACGGAAGGTGAAGCCAGCGCTGGCGACTAGAAGTCGTCCCGGCCGGGGCCAGAAATCCTGGCCCATTCCCGATACCAGGTCGACTCGGATCGAGTACCAGTTGTTCGCCATATTCCATCCCTTTCAGGGGGCCGGCCCACACTCAGAAGCTACCTGGCCCGGCGGGCGAGCCTCGGAACGGGGGCACCGTTGGTCGAGCGAACGGTCGGATTGCGACGCCAGTCCCATTTACAGTTCAATGTGCCACCTGCGAGACTTCGTCTTCGTGGGAGTGCCGAACGGACGCGCTGGGTCGCCGGGTGCCCTTCTGACGAGAGAGGTTCGCTGGTTCTGTGGAGGCCCGGCGCCGGCTGAAGTGGTGGAATGGTTCGTCGGGGTGGCCGACGTGGAGCGGGAGTATCGCCAGGATCGCTATGACCTGGAGGCAGCTCGCCGCGGCCTCGGTTTCAAGCAGCGGAACATGGGCCCGATCGATTCCAAGCGCCGGTTGTGGGTGGAGGAGTCAGTGAACCTGGCGTCAGGCATGACCGGGAACATCGAGGACTGGCTCAAGATCACGCCCTCGGTCGTCGCCTCGGATCAGATTCTCGAAGACCGTCACGTCGAGGTGCACAAGGACATCTACACCCGGCGCTACGGCCTCGACGGGGAGGCCGGGCCGGGTTGTGAGGTGGAGCTGGCCTCGATCCGCATGAACCAGGTGACGGCGTGGTCGCTGTGTTTTGAGACCTTCGGGGTCCCGGGCCGCAGGGATGAGGCGCTGTCGACCGGAGTGAGGCGATTCCTCAGTGACTCTCCCCTACCGGCGGGAATCAGGTTCGATGCCGCCACCAGCCTGGCCTATCCGGCCTGGATCAGCCGGATGTGCCTGGAGCCCGCCTGAGCGGACCCGGCCCCGGCACCCGCCGCTTCCGACCGACCGGGCCGGGCCGGCGCAACCCAGGGTTCGGAGCGTCGCCCAGCGACGCTGTGGGCCCCAAGTTGGCCACGGAGCCAGACGCCGGCCGAACCCAGGGTTCGGAGCGTCACTCAGCGACGCTGTGGGCCCCAAGTTCGGTGCCACCCGCCCGGACCTGCCCAACCCAGGGTTGAGCAGGCTGACCGGGCGACGGGTCCTAAGACCCTGGGTTTAGGGACCTGGGTTCGGTGGAGCGGCCCGCCACCGATGCCGATAACAAGGACATGTACCGCACTGCCATCATCGACGGGCCCGGCCTCGTCTTGGAGCCGGGCTACTCAAGTTTCCCGACTCAACCGCCGATGGGGGCCTCTGTGACAACAGTTGACAGAGGAACTGATTTCAGAGCGAAATCGGATGCTCGTCGACGGTTGAGCAGGAGTCTGGAAAGCGCGGCCGTGGTCCTGCGTCGAATCGCCGCTCGAGTGGACGGGTATGGCTGGAGCGAGGATCTCCAGTCGATGGCCCTCCAGTTGAGGGCACTGGCCCTCACCCACCGGCCGGAACCACCCGAGAAGATCACCGCCGCCTACTCCGGCGACTGGGTCCTCGACCCCGACTGGCATCCGATCGCTTTCGAGGTGGCCTCGTTCCGGCCCCGGGTTCTACTCACGATCGGGTCCAACGCTCTCCGGGTCGTCGACCAGGAGTACCAGGATCTGCTCCAGGAGATCTGGGACGAGGAATTCATCGAGCAACTGTCAGACCAGTGCCGCACGATCGCCGAGCTCAAGACGGACCTGTTGTACCTGCGTGAGTGCGGGCTCGATCCCGCTCCGATCGGGGTCCGCCTCGCCTGAGCCGGACCGAGTCGGCTCTCCACCGACTGCCATCGCCCCTCGTCGGGGGCGGGACGGAGAGCCGACTCGGATCCGGTGAGTTCTTCACCTCAGGGGGCGCGCTGATCCCGGGCCGAACTGCCCAGCAACTGGCCTCTGAAGGCACCGGCATTGCGAGCGAACAGCACCGTGGGCAGACCTTCGGCCAGGGCACTCATCCGCCGGGCGTAGGCGGGCTCCTCGCCTGGCTCGTTGTTGCGAAGCCCCAACAGCACGACATCGGCGTCCCGGGAGCCCTCCCAGATGATGTCCCGGACGCTGGCGCCCTCGGGCTTGAGGATCACGTTGCTGGTGGCGTCGATGCGAGCACCGCTGACCAGTTGAGCCAGCAGGGTCTGGTTGCGCTCGTGCGTCATGGCGTTGGTGGCGATCGAATTGATGACTATGTCGCTGTCCCGCCAGGCCGGATTCTGGGACAGGAGATGGGCCAGGAGCACGAGCAGATCGCCGTTCTGTTCCAGACCACCCCACCAGACGTGAATCTGGCGCCGCTCCCGGCCCCACCTCGGCGGTGAGATCCGCCCTATCACGGCGGACTTGCCCAGATGGGCCAGCTGTTCGACCACTCGCAGAACCGTCTCCTGGCGTTCGGGGCTGTCGCTCCATCCGAACATGACGGTATTCGATTCGATGCCGGCGATGCCGTTCGATTGCGCCACCGAAACCGCCCCGGCCTCGAATCCCTCCACGATGTCGACCTCGGGGAAACCGACGATGCCCAAATCGTCGAGACGAGAGCTCAACCGGACGGCCTCCACCGATCTAGCGGCAGCAGCATCCACGATCGGACCGGGGATGAGCTTGGCGATGGTGAGGATGCCTCGATCCTGGACCAGCCAGGAGGCGAACTGGACCAGGTCGGCGCTGCGATCTATCTCGTCGACGAACAAGAGGACATTGGGCCGCCAGTTGCGAGGATCTGGCGGGAGGCGGCTGAGCTGAATCACGGTGGTGCGGACCAGGGACATGAGCGCGCCACGCCGTAGGTCACCCCAGGGTGCCGACATCGCCCGCCGTCTCATGAACACGTACAGACCGCCCTCGAACACCAGGGCTACCACCAGGGCAAAGGCATTAACCAGGAACATCACGTAGAAACAGGCCAGGGCCCCTGCCAGTGACACCCACCACGGCACCCCGAAGGTAGGGCGATAGGACGGGTCGCCGCTCAGCTTCTCGAGACCGGCCGCCAGGTTGACGGTCCCGTAGGTGGTGAGGAAGAACATGGTCAGGATGGGGGCGATGGCATCCAGGCCGCCCAGGCCCACCGCCGCCAGGGCGATGGCGGTGCTGCCCAGGAGGGGGACCCCCGGGCCTTCGATGAGCCGGGTTCGCGCTCCCAGAGGTGAGGGAAGGATGCGGTCTTCGACCATCGCCTCCAGAGTTCGGGGGGCGGCCAGCATGCTGCCCACCGCCGAGGCGAAGATCGCCCCCCACAGCCCCCACAGGACCAGGAAGGCCAGAGGCCCGGCCAGGTCGAACCAGATCAGATTGTCGGACACCAGCTGCTCGGGGGTGGCCGAAGCCGCCAGGATCACTGGGACGATGAGGTAAACCAGAAAGCCGACAAGGACAGCGGCGATGGTTCCCTTGGGTATGGCCCGGTTGGGCTTCTCCAGGTCCCCCGAGAGGCTGATCCCGGCCATGATGCCCGTCACCGCCGGGAAGAACACGGCGAAGACGTCCCAGAAGTCGGCCCCGTCGCCCGTGGCTCCCAGCAGGGTTCCGCTGCCTCCGCCCGACTCCAGCGCACCCACACCGAGGGCGATGAGCGAAAAGACGATCCCGGCCATGATGGGAAGCTGGAGGCGCAGAGCGACTTTGGCACCGCGGGCTGCCAGCAGACCCACCACCAGCACGGTGAGGGCGGCCAGTGGTCGTTTGGGGGCGCCGGCCCAGACGAAGCCAATGCTCTCGGCCAACCCGAAGGCATACAGGGTGACCGAGAAAGCCATCGCCAGGAAGAGTGGAATGCCGACCGCGGCACCAACCTCGATCCCCAGGCTGCGGGAGATGATGTAATAGGCGCCGCCTTTGCCCACCCTCATGTTGGTGACGATGGCCGACACCGAGAGAGCCGAGATCAGGGTGACGGAGTTGGCCAGCACCACTATCCCCAGTGCGGAGAGGAGCCCGACGCTTCCCACCACCCAGCCGGTGCGGAGATAGAGGATCACGCCAAGGATGGTGAGGATCGAGGGGGTGAACACGCCGATGAAAGCGCCCAGCTTGGGGCGCCCGTTGTTCGGAGCGAGTCTTCGCCTGAGCTCCCTCCACATTCTGGAGCGATTCGTCATCCGCCCCCTTCCCGGTGCGGCACGGACGGGTGGCGGGCAGCCTAGAGAACCCGGAGGCGGGAGGTGGAGTTACCGGCTCGATTCGACTAGCGATCAGAGTGGGCTGAGAGCAGGGTGACGAGCCGGTCGTAGTCGGCGTCCACGGAACGCTGGGCCAGCGCCCGTGTGAGGGGAGCCAGCAAACCCATCAACCCGCCCGGGGTCCCGACGATGTCGGCCGCCACCCGACAGGCGTTGGTGCCGTCTGATTCGACGGTGCGAGTGACGGTGATCGGAAAGGTGCCCGAGGTCGTCTCGATCGTGAGGGAGTGGCCGGGATCGAGGGCCGTGACCCGGAACCTGGACGTGACCGGCCGGCCCATGAATGTGGCCTCCTGCATGTAGGTGGATCCGACCTCTGTCGGCGGTGGGGTCTCCCACCGGCAACTTCGCATCCCCTTCTGCCATCGGGGGTTGTTCTCGGCGTCGAAGATGAACGCGGCCACCTCGGCTGGCGGGCGGTCGATCCGTCGCTCGGCGTGAAGGTGAACGCTCATGGCTGATCCGGCCCGGGATCCGAGCCGACGGCCGCCACCGACAGACGGTCCAGATAGTGATCCCATCCCAGCTCATGCAGGTCGATCGATGCCTCGGGGAGACCGCTGTGCACCAGGCGTAGCCGGGTCCCCCCGTCCTCGGGCTCCAGCGTCACCGTCACGGTCGTCGAACCGGGTGGGACGTCGGCGTCACCCTCCCATCCCCAGGTGAAGACGATGCGGCGGGGCGGATCGACTTCGACGAACTCGCCCAGGGCGGTGCCGCCCTGGGGCACCCGCACCCGGTATATGCCGCCCGGCCGGGCGTCGAGAACCGCCTCCACCCCCATCCAGGCGGTGTAGCGATCGGGATCGGTGAAGTAGGAGAACACGGTCTCGGGACGGGCTCGGATGCGACGTTCCAACTCGATCATGGCTGGTTGCTTTCCTCCGCCTCGGCCAGGTGCGCCAGACGGTCGAGATCGGCGGCCCACATCTCCTCCAACACGGAATGGAGCGATCCCAGCCGACGTCGATCGGTGGAGTAAATACGGCTTCGCCCCTCCCGTCGCACGTCGATCAGACCCGCCCGCCGCAGTACCCCAAGGTGCTGGGAAACCGCCGGCCAACTGATCTGGAAATGCGCGGCGAGCCGGCCCGCCGTCATCTCCTCGTCCAGGACCAGGCGCAAGATGCGACGACGCGGCTCCGAGGCGATGGCCTTCAGCGCTGTGGGTTCCACGAGAAGATATTTAAGCAACCATTGAAACATTGTGCTAGCGTATATTTAAGTAATCCCTAAAACAGAAGGAGAGCTCATGCCCCGATCCATCATCCTCAC
Source organism: uncultured Acidimicrobiia bacterium (assembly GCA_963744905.1). Classification (GTDB taxonomy): domain Bacteria; phylum Actinomycetota; class Acidimicrobiia; order Spongiisociales; family ZC4RG35; genus DATFFO01. The sequence goes on from CAVUUV010000003.1 coordinate 433,691, forward strand.
CGTCGACGCCGAGGCCACGCCCGAGGCCGTCTTCAGCGCACTGTCCACTCGGGACGGCCTGGCCTCGTTCTGGACGCCCGACGTCAAGGGAGAGTCCGCCGTGGGCAATCGGCTGGCCTTCGGCTTCGCCGCCGCACCTGTCGACCTGGAAATGACGGTGGCCGAGCTGGTCCCGCACGAATCGATTCACTGGCACTGCGAGGGTCCCTGGCCCTACTGGGAGGGCACCGAAGTGGAGTGGTCGATCATTGCCGGTGAGCCGACCCGGGTCATGCTCACCCAACGCGGATGGGGAGAACAGCAGCCCGAGGTGGAGTTCGGCGCCGTCGCCTATACCTGGGGGCTGGTCCTGGGGGCCTTGAGGTCGTTCGTGGAGACCGACGTGGCCGCTCCCGCCCTGCGATAAACGACCTACCCGCCCCCACTCACGGTCAGGGCGTGCCGGAGAGCGGCCTCGATCTGGCCGTGGTAGCGATCCGCGCTCCATCCGCGATCGCGGGTGAGGGCGTCCCACACCTGGACTGAAACGATCGCCCACATCAGGTCGGTGGCTACATCGGCGCTCAAGTCGGCCCGCAGTATCCCCTCCCGGTCCAACCAGGCAACCAACACCCCGACCCCCTCGCGCAGGGATGCCATCCGATCGTCCCATGCCTCGGCTGCGGCGGGGTCAGTGTGGCGAGCTGCCCAAAGGGCCAGAGCCAGCCGGTGAACGTGGGGCACGTAGGCCACCCACACCTCAACCCAGCGCGCCAGCGCCCGGCGAGCGTCGGGGGATTGGCCCACCGAGGCGAATCTCTCCCGAACCCGCTCGACCTCGTCCACGTAACGCACGGTGGACACCAGCAGCTGGGCTCGCGACGAGAAATGCCGATAGACCGTCATCCTCGTCACGCCGGCTCGTTCGGCGACCTCTTCCATGGTCCACGACTCCGGACGGCCCTCTTCGACCACGCGGCGACAGGCTTCCAGGATCGCACGCCGGGTCGATTGGGTGACAGGGGTTGACATCCGGCCTTTCATGTTACATGATGTAACAGAATGTTACGCCCTGTAACAGGGTGGCCTGGAGAGGAGGCTGGTGATGAAGGGCGATCAGCTGGCAGTAGACGTGGTGGGCGCCGGCCCGACCGGCCTGACACTGTCCTACCTACTCGCCCGCGCCGGCGTGGCCGTTTCGGTTTTCGACGCCGCCCCGGGGCCGGGACGGGAGTCGAGCCGGGCCACCTCGGTCCACGCCGGGGCCCTAGAGGCCCTGGACCGCTTCGACGGCCTGGGTGAGGAGATCGCTGCCGCCTCCGTCCCGGCCCGCAAGAGTTTCGTCGGGGCGGGCAACCGGCGCATCGGCACCATCCATTGGGACCGGATGCCGACTCGTTATCCCGCCCTCCACAACCTTCCCCAAACCGACCTGGAGGACATCCTCCGAAGGCGCCTGGCGGATCAGGGTGTCGAGGTGACCTGGGACAGGTCTATCGGCGCGGCCGACCAGCTCGACGGCGATTATGTCGTCGGCTGCGACGGGGCTCACAGCTCGATTCGCCGATCGATCGGCGTGGAGCTAGTGGGTGCTACCTTCGAGGAACGCTTCCTCCTGGCCGATGTGCGTCTTGGTGGGCAGGTCGACGAATCGTCGACCAACGTCTGGGTCTCGACCGGCGGTGTCCTGGGGGTGATGCCCCTTCCCGGCGGTGTGTTCCGGCTCAACGGGACCCTGGCCGACGACGAGGTGCTGAGCCCAGACACGCTGGCCGAACTGGCGCAGGGGAGATTGGGCGCGGCCGCCGATCGGTTCAACCTGGCCGAGGTGATGTGGGCGGCCGAATACCGCACCCACTCCCGAATCGCCACCGCCTATCGCCGTGACCGGGTCTTTCTGGCCGGTGACGCCGCTCATCTCAACAGCCCCGTCGGTGGCCAGGGGATGAACGTCGGGATCGGCGACGCCATCGACCTGGCCACCCGGCTGGCCGAGGTGGACCGGGGAGGCCCCGCCGACCTCCTGGACGAGTACGAGCCACGGCGGCGACGGGTTGCCGAGCGGGTGATCCGTGCCACCCGCCGGGGCACGGCAATGCTTACCGCCCGGCACCCCTTCGAACGCGTGGCCCGCAACCAGGTGATGCGTCTCGCCCATCGTCTTCCCCCGGTGCAGAGGCAGCTCTCCACAGTCGCCGCCTTTGTCGCCCAGGACACCCGCCCAGCACGCCGGGGTGACGCGGCGGCCACATCCGATCGCCGGCCCGCCCGGCCCTCCTAGAGTCGGCCTGTCCAGGAGGGATGTTTGAGCGAGAATCCGGTCGTCGAAGCTGATGGGGCGCCCGCTGCGGCTGGCGGTGGTGGGAGGCGGTCCCGGAAGCTTCATTGGAGAGACGCACCGGGTGGCGGCGCGCATGGACGGCCGTTTCGAGATCGTGGCGGGCGTGGTCTCTTCCGACCCCCAGAGATCCCTCGAGGCGGCCCCCGGGGTGGGCATCGACCCTTCCCGGGCCTATGGATCCGTCCTGGAGATGCTGGAAGCCGAGGCGGATCGGGACGACGGGGCGGAGGTGGCGGCGATCATGACCCCCAACGACAGTCACCACGACTATTCCATGGCGGCCCTGGAGCGGGGCTATGACGTCGTGTGCGACAAGCCCATCACCAATACCCTGGCCGAGGCCCTCGACATCGTGAACGAGGTAGAGTCGACCGGCCTCGTGTTCTGCCTGACCCACAACTACACCGGGTATCCGATGGTGCGCCAGGCCCGGGCCATGGTGGCCGACGGCCGACTGGGCGAGATCCGGCTCGTACAGGTGGAGTACGCCCAGGGCGGCAAGGCCGACGAACGCGACCCCGATCCGGCCCTGGGCCTGCCCTGGCGATACGACCCGGTCCGGGGCGGCCCGTCGCTGGTGATGGGCGACATCGGCACCCACGCCCACAACCTGGCCCGCTACATCACCGGCCTGGAGGTGACCGAAGTGGCGGCCGAGGTGGGCCACATCGCCCCGGGGAGGCTGGTGGACGACTACGGAGCGGCCATGCTGCGCTTCGACAACGGGGCCCGCGGCACCTTCTGGGTGACCCAGGCGGCGGCCGGAGTGGAGAACTGCCTGCGGATACGGGTGTCCGGCACGGCGGGGACGGTGGAATGGGAACAGGAACGCCCCACCCGGCTGCTGTTCCGTCCTCTCCATGCCCCTGCCCGCACCTACACCCCGGCCGGCCCCGACCTGTTCCCGGCCGCGGCCCGTGCTTCGCGCCTGGTGGCGGGCCACCCCGAGGGTTTCCGGGAGGCGTTCGCCAACCTCTACTCCGACGCCGCCGAGGCCATCGCTGCCCGACGGTGCGGGAGCGAGCCCGATCCCCTCGCCCTCACCTTCCCTAACGCCCGGGACGGAGCGATCGGGATCCGGTTCGTCGAGGCGGCGGTCACTTCCAGCGCCGCCGGCGGGGCTTGGACCGACGCTGGGTTGGAGCTCAGCCGCTGACGGTCAGCTCGGTGACCATCCCCATCTGGTAGTGGCCGGGCAGGTTGCAGATGATCACGTAGTTGCCCGGATCGAGGTCGAGGTCGAGGGTGGGGGTGAGGCCCGGAGCGATGTCCTCGACCTCGTCGATCAGCTCCATGCCGGAGGTGTCGGCCACGTTGTTGGACACCGGGAGGTCGGTGCCCTCTCCGACGAAGACCTCGATCTCGTGGATCATGGTCCCCTGGTTCTCCACCTGCAGCGAAACGGGTCCAGCCGGGACCCTGCTGCGGCTCAGCTCGATGGCCCCGTCGCGGAGGGTGGCGGAGACCGTGGCGGCATCGGCTTGGGGCCCTCCCCCGCCGCAGGCGGCCAACAGCAGTGCCAGGGCCCCGAGCAGGGCAGGGAGGGATGGACGGGGGCGGCTCATGCGGTTGCTCCTTGGGGTCGTCGGGGGCGGCTCCGGGGACGCAGGACGTAGATGGCGGCGGGGATGAAGAACACGACCCACCCGACCAGCTCGGCGTAGGTGGGCACCGGCTGAAAGCCGAGGAAGGCGGTCAGCAGGCCGGCCCGGATCGTCCCCGGGGCAATGATTCCGCTCAGATCGACCGCCGGTGCGTGGCCCCAGGTGAAGAGGCCTGCTTCGGCGAACTCGTGAATGGACGACGCCACCAGCCCGGCCGCCACCAGGACCAGGGCGGCGCCGGTGATGCGAAGGAAGAGGCTCAGGTCGATGCGAGCCGTGCCCTTGTAGATGGCATAGCCCAGGGCGGAGGCGACCGCGATGCCGCCCACTGCCCCGGCCAGACCCAGGCCCACCCGGCTCGAGCCGTTCAGGATGGCGAGCAGGAAGATGGCCGTCTCGACGCCCTCACGGATTACGGCCACGAAGGCGAGGACGATCAGGGCCCGGGTCGAGCTCTGGTCGAGGGCCTGGGCGGCCCTGGCCTCGAGGTCCTGGCGCAGCGAGGCGCTGTGGCGGCGCATCCAGATCAGCATGTAGGTGACGCCCACCACGGCCAGCACGGTCAACGAGCCCTCCATTACCTCTCGCGCCACCAGCGGCATGTGCCGTCCGGCCATGTCCAGGCCGACGGCGGCGGCGATGCACAAGGCAACCGCCAGGCCCACCCCCGCCCACATCGGCTTCAGAGCGCGCCGATCGGCGTTGCGGATCAGGAAGGCGGCCACGAACCCGACGATGAGAGCGGCTTCGAGGCCCTCGCGCAGACCGATGACGAAGGTGGGGATCATGGATGTGGAATGGGTCGGGAACTGGTGGGGCTTCTAAACACTATGCCCATGGTGTAAATAAGCGCCTCAGTCACGGCTTGACAATCGATCAAAAATGAATTAGTATTCATTCATCTTGCCGAAAGTCTCCGAAGAACACCTGGAAGCCAAGCGCCAGTCCATTCTGCAGGCGGCCGTGGCCTGCTTCGCCAGGGACGGTTTTCACAACACCACCATGAGCGACATCGCTTCGATGGCCGGTGTCAGTGACGGACTGGCCTACCGCTATTTCTCCGGCAAGGACGAGATCATCGAGGAGGTGATCCGGCAGGCGGCCGGGAGCACAGCAATGACAACCCTGGAAGCGGTCGATGCCGACGATGCCGAGTCCTTGCTTCGACTGCTCTACTTGACCAGCTTTCAACGCTTCTCGATGCCCGGACGCGCCACCACCGTCGAGCTCCGAATGCGGTCCTGGGCCGAAGCCCTCGACAACGAGACGGTGCGGGCCGCCATGGTGGAACGCTGGGATGAATACGAGAAGGTCGTGGAGCGTCTCTGGGCCAACGCCCAGACGGAGGGGTTGATCCCCGCCGATCTGGACACCCGTGCGGTGGCCAGGGTGTTCCTGGCCGTCCACGACGGGCTCGACCTGCAGTGGACGTTGGATCCCAAGACCGACACGGACGAGTGCTGGAAGGTCCTGATGGCTCTCATCGAAGGAAGGTTCTCGCTGGGCAGAGACCCGGCCTGATCTGGCGGCAAAGCCGCCCGGAGTGCGAAATGGACACACAACGACGAACCCACACCGATTTCCTCATCGACCTCGAGCGCGAGGCTGCCCTCGACCCGGCACGGGTCGGTAACAAGGCGGCGACGCTAGCGCGGCTCCTCCAGGCCGGGTTCCCGGTTCCCCATGGCCGGGTTCTGTCCACGGCAGCATTCGTCGCCTCCGGGTCTGGGAGCGATCATTTGACCGATGCAATCCGTCATTGCCTCGACGAAATCGTCCGGTGGGCGGACGGGGCGCCTTTGGCGGTCCGCTCTTCGGCTACATCCGAGGACCTGGCCGAAGCCTCCTTCGCCGGCCAATACGAAACGTCTCTCGGTGTCGAAGGCTTATCGGAGCTGAGCCGGGCCGTTCGCGCCTGCTGGGATTCCCTGCAGACCACCCGGGTCCGCTCCTACCAGCCCGGTTCGACGGCGGCGACCTCCTCCATGGCCGTGCTCGTCCAACCCATGGTCGACGCCCAGGCGGCCGGGGTCGCCTTCACCGCCCATCCCGTCACCGGAACCCGGGATCAGGTCGTCATCGATGCGGTCACCGGCCTCGGGGACCGGCTCGTCGGTGGCGAGGCCACACCGGATCGATGGGTCATATCCCGGAACGGATCGGTCGAGGCAGCGGGGCTCGACGAGGCGATCGATGCCGATCAGGCAACGCAGCTCGCCGCGCTGGCCCGACGCGTTGAGGAGCATCTCGGCGGACCTCAGGACATCGAGTGGGCGATCGAGAACGGAGCCATTCAACTGCTCCAGGCCCGGCCCATCACCGCGCTTCCCGATCCGCCGGTGAAGCCGATTCCGCTCGAGTTCGAGGTCCCCGACGGGTATTGGGAGCACGATGCCAGCCACTTCCCCACCCCCACCTATCCCATCGACTCGATCTTTCCGAACATGATCGAGAACGCCGTCCGGATATGGGTTGCCGAGTTCGGGTATCTCTTCGATGGGCTGGAGCTGCGCGAGATCGGTGGTTGGACGTATCAGCGTCTTCGGCCGATCGGCGGCAAGGAAGGGCCGGCGCTGCCGGCCTGGATGATGTGGATCCTGGTCAGGGCGATTCCGGCGATGCGCAAGCGCCTGGCGGTGGCGAGGCAGGCGATCGCCTCGGACAAGCCCGGTCGCTTCATCGACCAGTGGTACGACACCTGGATGCCGGAGCTGATCGATGGCCTCCGCAGCCTGCATCAGGTGGATGTGTCCTCGCTGTCCGATTCGGAGCTGGAGGCTCACATCGCGGGCGCGAGCGACCTGGCCCAACGCGGCATCGAGATCCACACCCTGCTCCATGGCGCTCTGGCACCCATCATCTTCGAATTCACCATGACGTGCGAGCGGCTCCTCGGTTGGGACATCGACCAGACGATGGAGATGGTGCGAGGAACCTCGGTCAAGTCCACCGAGCCGGCCCGGCGGCTGCACGAACTGGCCGAGATGGCCCGGCACCGGCCAGAGCTGCTCGAAACGGAGGGGACGACCAGCGACGAGTTGATCTCCAGGCTGGCCGCGGTCGACACCGGATTCTCCGCGGCTCTGGCCGACTACGTCGACACCTACGCCCATCGCTGCCTCGGCTACACCCTGGCGCTGCCCACCATCGCCGAGAATCCCGCCCTCATCATGGCCATGATCCGAAGCCAGATCGAGAGCTCGTATCGGCCGTCGGTGGCCGATGAGGAGAACGCCCGGGCCAGGGACGAAGCCGTGAGCCGGGCCCGCCAGGCCCTGGCCGGGCAACCCGAGGGGCTGAGCGAGTTCGAGAGAGCCCTGGGACGGGCCCGACTCGCCTACCCGGTCCGGGAGGACAACGAGTTCTACACCCTGAGCGCTCCCTTCGCCCTGGTGCGATACGGCGTGGTCGAGCTGGGTGATCGACTGGAGCAACGAGACGTGATCGACCGCGCCGATGACGTCTTGTTCCTCGAGTTGAGTGAAGCCGTTCGAGCACTGCGCCGGCCAACCGATCACCGGGCGCTGGTCAATCGGCGCAAGGGAGAGCGAGCATGGGCGCTGGCCAGCCCCGGCCCGGGGTCCTATGGCAAGCCATCCTCTGCCCCGACCTCGGTGGAGTTCCTCCCCGAAGACACCCGTCTGCCCATGGAGTCGATGATCTGGAGTCTGGAGTCGATGATGGCCATCGCAGCCAGCAAGACGGCCCAGGCGGACGGAAGGATGATCGAGGGAACGGCTGCCTCAGCCGGGGTCTACTCCGGCCCCGTGCGGGTAGTGATGGACGAGTCCCAGTTCCCCAAACTCAGAGCGGGCGACGTCCTGGTGTGTCCCGTCACCTCGCCGGTTTGGTCGGTCCTCTTCGCCACCATCGGCGCCCTGGTGACAGACACCGGCGGGATCCTGTCCCACCCGGCCATCATCGCCCGCGAGTATCGCGTCCCGGCCGTGGTGGCCACAGGCAATGCCACCTCGCTGCTCGAAGACGGTGAGTTGGTGGAGGTTGACGGGTCGTCCGGAACGGTGACCCGACTCGAAGAAGGGATCACCCCGTGAAGTTGAGCGCATCGACGACAATCCAGGCCCCCATCGAGCAGGTCTTCGACGGATGGGCGGCCCTGGAGCGATCACCCGAACATCAAAAGCCCACCATCGAGCGGACCCGGCTGGACGAGGGACCGCTCGGGGCCGGGAGTCGCTACCGCGCAATCGATCAGTGGCCGGGGCGGAAGGTCCGCTTCGAGATGGAGATCACCGGGTACGAGAGGCCGTCGCTGATCGCGGCCCGCTGGGACGAGCCGATGAACGGCTCCTGGGAGGCTCGATTCGCTTCCGACGACGGCGTCACCCGGATGGACTTCGACACCACGATCGAGCCGGGCGGCATGATGGGGCTGATGGCGCCGCTCATGCGGCCCTGGGCCAAGCGTCAACTGGCCCAGGGACTGGAGTCGTTCCGCCTGTGGGTGGAGAACCGGTCGGGTTGACAGGGCCAACGTGATAGCCACCTTCTGGACCCAGCCCCGGATCGCCGGGACGCTCATAGTGGGAGCCACCCTGATACTGCTCGCCGTCTCCTTGCCCTTCTACATCCGGGGCGACGTCAGGGCCGTGGAGGCCCAGTTCCGGTCGATCGAGGTGGCAGTCGGGAATGTGCCGGTGCTTCGTGTCGCCAGCGCCGGGCTGGGCCCCTGGGTGACGGTCATGTCGGCCGCGATGGTGCTGCTGGCGCTGGAACTCATGGAGCGAGGAAGTCGCATTATCCCGGTCCTGTCCATCGTTGCCCTGACCGTCTTCACCGTGGCCTGGGTTCTCGAATCTGCCTTCCACACCGGGGTCACCGTCTGGGCGGTGAAACAACTGGAGGCCGGCCGGCCCGTGCCCGAGCTGTTCGAACAGCTCAAGAGCTGGCTGAACGTCTACGTCCAGTGGATGGTCAACCCACTGGCCTTCCTGGCCTTCCTGGCCTTCATCGGGCTCTCTATCGGCGCGCTCAGAGCCGGGGTCCTTCCCGGCTGGGCGGCCTGGCCGGTGATCGTGTGGAGTGGAGTGTGGCTGTTCGTGCCGTTTCCTCTCGCCCTCTTCCCCATCCCCGTCTTCATGGGAGCTGTAATGCTGATCAGGGGCTGAGTGTCGGATACCACGGCCGCCCCCAGGCTGCCCCTGGCAGAGCCGCAGGGACATACCTGGCGCAGACGATGTCCTACGCCGTCAGACGGCTGAGGATGTCGCCCCACCACAATCCGAGCACCGCCGCAGGGGCGCTCTCGGGAGCCATTCCGACCCGCCGATGGGTGACCGAGATCCGGGTGCCGCCCGAATCCGGATCGAAGGCGATCAGGACCCGGTCTCCTTCCTGGCTATGGGGGCCTTGCCAGTCCATTTCGATCCTGCGTGGAGGATCCCACAACGAGACGACTCCCAGAATCTCACCTCGCTCCATGAGACGCCCGTTCTCGAATCGAACCTCGGGCGCCGCCGCCGAGCCGGGCGCTCCGCTTCCACCATCGGTCGATGTGATCCGTGAACAGGATGAAGGCCCGGTCGGGACTGACGTCCACCACACAGGTCACGGTGATCTGATCGGTCATTGCTCTCGCTCCCCAGTGTCACCGGCCGCCTGGCGCTGGAAGGAGGCGAGTTGATCCGACCAGAATCCCACCATGCGTTCAGCCCATCCCATCAACTCGCGCAGTGGCCCGGGCTCGATGGCATATATGTGGCGGCGGGCGTCTTCAGGGTCGAGCGACAGCCGAACCAGACCGACATGCCGAAGTTGGCGGAGATGACGGGTGAGAGCAGCCGGCGACACCTCCAGGCGGTCGGCCAGCTCCCCGGCACTGACCGGGCCCGTGGCCAGCTCCTCGAGGGCGGCCCGGCGAGTGCCGTCAGCCAGGGCCATCAGGGTCGGGCCTACGGCGTCGGTCACGAACGGACCCGCCCGGCGAAGTACCAGCGGTGGCCCTCGGGGTCGATCGCTCGATAGGTCCGGTACCCGTATTCCTGGTCGACGGGGTCGCCGATCACCACCGCTCCCGATTCCCTGGCACGCCGGAAATGTCGGTCGACGTCATCCACCTCACACCACAGCTGGCTGTGGGCGCCGCCCAGCTCGTGAGGCGTGGCGAGCCCGCCGTCTCGCCACACGGTGGCCAGAGAGACGGAGGCCCCGTCCAGGCTGAGCTCGGCGTGGCCGACTGTTCCGTCCTCGTTGTCTATCCGCATCGTCACCTCGAATCCGAAACTCCGGCACAGGAAGTCGATCGCAGCGGAAGCGTCGGCATAGGCCAGCATGGGCAGGATCATCTCGGGCTCCTCCTTGGTCGGGGTTGCGCACATTAGTCAACGGACCTCGTTTACTTTCAACATTAGAGTCGACGGTCTCGTTCGCTCGATGGCAACCCGCCCCCTCTTAGGATGCGCGTCGTGCTGTTGGGACTGGTGCTGGTGGCGGCGGCGGGGGCCCTGCTCTGGTTTGGGGCGGACCTGTTCGTTGACCACGCCGATGCCGGGGGACGACGCCTGGGGGTGAGCGCCCTGGCGGTCGGGCTGCTGCTGGCGGGTGCCGAACCGGAAGAGTTGATCACGGCCCTGATCGCCGCCTTCAGGGATCGGGGCGGAATCGCAGCCGGCGACGCCATCGGCGCCAACGTCACCATGCTCACGCTGGTGTTCGGTCTGGCGGCCCTGGCGAATCCCCTCCCGATGGGACGACGGGTGCGGCGCTACCTGCTGGGTGCGGGGGCCCTGAGCGCGGTGGCGGCCGTGCTGATGCCGGGCGGGCTGACGCGCCCCGAGGGGTTGGTGCTGACGGCCCTGGGAATCATTGCGGTGGCCGCAGTTTGGCGATGGGAGAAGGCGCCACCCCTGGTCGGCGACGTCAGCGAGGCCACTGAGGCCGAGGAGGACGGGTGGAAGGAGCCGCTCCTGGTCCTGGCGGGGATAGGGATCATGGCTGGAGGCGGCTGGCTCGCCGTGAGCGGGGCAGAGCGACTGGTCGAGGCGATGGGCGTGAGCGACTCGGTGGTCGGGCTCAGCCTCGTGGCCCTGGCCACGTCGGCAGAGCTGCTGGCGCTCGTAGTGGCAGCCCACCGCCATCAGCTGACCGAGCTGGCGGTGGCCGGAGTGATCGGTTCGGTGGGCTACAACGCCACCCTCACCCTCGGCGTCGCCGCTCTGGCCCACCCGTTCTCGACCACAGGAGTCACCCCGGCCGCCTGGCTGGCGGCCGGCCTGCTCGTCCTGATCCTGGCCCTGGGCGGTAGGAGGGGTCACATCGGCCGGTGGGCGGCTGCTCTCCTCCTGGCCGTCTACGCCGGCTTTCTGGTGTTGCTCTATACGTGAGACGCCGGTTGTCCTCCCCCCAACCTGGTCGCCATGCTGAGCGGGGTGGCCCACGACGATCCCGACTCGACCAGGGGTTTGGTGCGGCGAACAGTTCGAGTTCGGCCTCGACCCGATCCTCGATGGCCTGGATCGGCGCCGGGCCGACTGAGGGCTAGCCGCTGCGGCCGGCCAGGGTGGCGGTGAGGGTCTGGGACTGGCCGTTGCGACTGATGGTCATGTCGAGCGTGTCGCCGGGATCCTTATCGTGGATGGCGGCGATCACGTCGTCGGGACCGGCGACGTCGTTGCCGCCGACCGAGGTGATCACCTCACCCGGCTGGACTCCGGCCTGGGCGGCGGGCCCATCCTGTTCGACCTGGACCACCACCGCACCCGACGTCACACCGAGACCGAATCTCTGGTTGAGGGTCGGCGTCACCGGGGCCAGGCGAACGCCCAGGTAGGCGTGACGGACCTTGCCCGTGTCGAGGAGCTGGCGCACGGCGCTCGTCACGGTCGGAGCGGGAATCGCAAAGCCGAGATTGACCGCCCGGGCCTGGGGCGGGATGTAGGCCACGGTGATTCCCACCACCTTCTCATCCAGGCTGACCAGGGCACCGCCGGAGTTTCCAGGGGAGATCGCAGCGTCGGTCTGGACCAGGTCCACCAGCGCGGTGGAGTTGGCTCCGGGGATGGCACGGCGTGTACCGGAGATGATTCCCTGGGTGACCGAGTTCTCGAACCCGAGCGGGTTACCGATCGCCACGACCGGAGTGCCCACCGGGGGCATGGTCTGGGCGAACTGGGCGGCGGGAAGATCAGTGCGATCTGCCTTGACTACGGCCAGATCGTCGTAGACATCAGTGGCCTGAACGGTGGCCTTGGCGGACTTACCGTCGGCGAAGGTGACCTCGACTGAAGATGCGTTCTGCACGACGTGGTCATTGGTAACAATGATCCCGTCCTGGGACCAGATAACCCCGCTGCCCTCACCCTGATCGGTGATCACCGACACTACCGACGAAGCGACGTGCTCGACGACGCTGGGGATCTCGGCCAGGCCCGGGGCTTCACCCAGGACCGTGATGGAGGTCGTGGCCGGCGTACTGGTCGCGGTGGTGGTTGAGGAGCCACTCTTGCCACACGCACCCAAGGAGATCGCCAGCAGCACCACCACAGCCACGGCCAGGGAACTGATGCGGTGGTGGGAACGGGCAGGGATGCGCATCTATTGCCACTACCCGGCCCCGGGCGGCTAAACCAGTCGGTCACCCGGGTTGTTCCTCGCGGCCAGCAGAATCACCTGAGGCTGAAGGGCGGATAGGTGTCGGTGACGAGCAGGAAGGCGTAGGCGTCCACCCGCAGTCCCCAGCGCCCCACGCCCACGATGAAATCGAACAGGCCCCGTGGGTAGCGCCCGGTGAAGAGGATGGCGAACCAGGCGATCACGACCACCACGAACGACACTGCCACAAGGATGGCCAGGACGATGTAGTGGGGAATGGCCAGAAACCACTTGACCAGCGGCAGCCACCGATTCAGGTCCCGCTCGACGTCGGGGTAGTCGATCTCGAGGTGGACCGATTGCTCCTCATCGGTGGATGGGTAACGATCGGTGAGGAGGGACAGGTAGGCGCCCACCCTGGCGGTGAAACGAGTCAGCTCACGGGCAAAGTCGAACCACCAGCGGGGATATTTCTGGCGGAACACGACCATCAGAAGCGTGGCGGCGAAGAGCCCTCCGGTGATCCCAATCCCGCTTCTCGACACCCGTGAGACCGTCTCCCCTGCCTGATTGATAACGGTGACGGTGTCGTCTCCGTTGGCAGTCAGCAGAGCGAGGACGATGACGATCGGGATGGCCCAGATCAGGCGGAAGAAAGTCGTGACCCTGTCCAGCTGCTCGGGGTAGTCGACCTCCAGGCGGGCTGCGGGGAATTCGGACGGTGTGACCACGGATCTGCCTCCTAATGCCGATCAGGGTCGAGCCTACCGATCGGCGGCCCTGCTCCGAGCCCTGACTTGCTCGCCGGTAGGTCACGGATCGGTCGTCGACTCGGGTCAGGGTGGCGAACTCATTTGTCCGGTGCGGGGGGATCGGCCAGCGCGTAGGCCACGGCCTGGTCGAGCGACATCGCCGCCCCATGCGTCCAGGCATCGTGGAACGCCTCGGCTCCCATGGTTTCACGAACCCGGGCAACGCCATCTTCGAGCCAGGCCTGATCGAAAGGAGTCCATCTCACTCCCAGGCTCACCAGCCCTGACGCGGCGCCGAGCAGACGGGCCGCCCGGGCATGTACACCAACGTCGGCACTGAAACGGCCCAGCAAATCGAGTGAACGCGCCACTTCGATGCGCGAGCCCACTTCCTTGCCCAACTCCAGGCTCCGCTTCACGACCGCCCAGGCGTCATCATGCCGACCCTCCCACCACAAGACGCGACCGGTCAAGAGCTTGGCTGCGGACGCCCCTCGAGAGTCACCGGTCTGGCCCATCAGCGACAGCGCCTCCTCCAGATCGTCCAGGGCCTGTTCCGGCTCGCCCAGGATGTACTTCAGCTGTCCGAGATTGACCAAGGCCCAGGCAGTGTGCCAGGTGTGATGACCCTGTCGAAAGATCGTCAATGACCGTTCGATGCGATCCGCCGACCTCTGATAGTCGCCGCTGTACTTCCCACTCAGAGCCATGGTCAGCCGGAGCCGGGCCACCTGAAAGGTGTCCCCTATCGACTCATACAGCCGGAGAGCCTCCTCGCCCGCCGCCTGACCCTGGGCCGGGTCGCCCCGCAGGAAAGAGGCCAGCGCCTCCAGTGCTACGGCCGCCGCCCGGTCGTCACCGGCGGCACGAGCGTCGTCGAGGGCGCGGTGCCCGATCTCGAGAGCCAGGTCCACGTCACCCTGGAGGCCGGCCAGTTCGGCGGCCAGCCCCCGCACCCCGGCCATCTCTGCGCCCGCCGGATCCCCCATCGCCATCACCCGGTCGGCCCAGTGGCGGCCCTCCCCCACCGCACGGGCCATCCAGTACAGGGTCATCGCGCGCGTCATCCCGGCGGCCTCCGCCGCCCTCCCCGAAATCTCCAGCCATACAAAGGCAGCACGCAGATTGTCCACCGCGCTCTCAACCAGCCCGAAGTAATCCAGATCAGGCAGGTGCCGCTCGGCAGCACCCTCGACCAGGTTGCGGTAATGGCGGGCATGAGCGTGGCGGACTTCGTGTGCTTGTCCTGTTTCGGCCAGTTGGGCCCGGGCGTAGCTGCGAATCGTCTCCAGCAGCCGGTAGCGGTCGCCCTGTACCAGGACCAGGGACTTGTCTACCAGGCGCGCCAGCAGGTCGAGCACTTCGAAAGAATGGAGCGGGTCACCGCCGCAAACGGTCTCTGCCGCTCCGAGATCGAAGAAGCCCGCGAACACCGAAAGCCGGGCGAAGAGGATCTTCTCCTCCGCCGCCAGCAAGTCATAACTCCAGGCCACGGCGGCCTCGAGAGTTTGCTGGCGCGGCAACGCCGTCCTGCTGCCCCCCGTGAGAAGCTTGAAGCGGTCATCGAGTCGATCGGCAATCTGGGCAGCGGTGAGGGCCCGCATCCGGGCGGCAGCCAGTTCGATGGCTAGCGGCATCCCATCGAGGCGGGCGCACACCTGGGCGATCTGCTCCAGGTCCTGATCCGGCTCGTAGCCCGCCTTGACCGCCTGGGCCCGCTCGACGAACAGCTCGATGGCCTCCGAGCCGACATCCAGGGGCGGAACCTGCCACAGGGTCTCGCCGCCGATCCCCAGGCCTTCCCGGCTGGTGGCGAGGATCGTCAGGCGGGATGCCGAACGCAACAGGGCATCGGCGAGTCCGGCCACAGCGCCGATCAGGTGCTCGCAGTTGTCCAGAATCAGCAGCAGCGAACGTCCCGACAGGGCATCTCCCAACACATCGACGATCGACCGCCCGGGCTGTTCAGGGACACCCAGGGTCGTGGCCACGGTCGGGGCGACCAGATCGGAGTCTGACAGGCGGGCCAGGTCCACCATCCACGCCCCGTGACCGAACCTCTCCGCCACCGCTGCCGCCGCCTGAACCGCCAGGCGCGTCTTGCCCGATCCTCCCACCCCGACCAGAGTCACCAGCCGGGACCGAGCCAGCAGGTCTTCCACCTCGGCCAGCTCCCGGTCCCTCCCCACGAAGCTGGTCAGCGCCAGGGGGAGGTTGTGGACCCGTGCATCGAGAGTACGAAGAGGGGGAAAGTCGACTCCGATCTCTGGATGAACCAGCTGGAACACCCGGATCGGCTCGGTCAGGTCCCTGAACCGGTACCGACCCAACTCCTTCAGCATCGCCCCATCGGGCAGCTCGTCCCGGGCCAGCTCCTCGGTGGTGAGCGAAACGAGCACCTGGCCACCGTGGGCGGAGTCCAGCAGACGAGAAGTTCGGTTGAGGGTGGGTCCCATGTAGTCGCCATCGCTCGGCTCGGCGGAGCCGGTGTGAACCGCCATCCGCACAGCGGGGCCAGATCGGGTGAAGCTCGCCTGCATCGCCAGAGCAGCCTCCAGGGCCGCCGAGGCGCTGGGAAAGGCGGCATAGACGCCGTCGCCGGTGGTCTTGAACATGACTCCACCGGCCCGATCGATCTCCTCCTCGGAAACCGTCATGTGGCGCGAGATGGCCTCCCCGGCCATGGCCCGATCGGTCTCCCACAGCCGGGTGGATCCCTCGACGTCCGTGAACAGGAACGTCACCGTCCCGGTGGGCAGATCGGTCATGACGAGGCGGTCGAGACGAGGATGACCGACATAACCGAGATCGTACCGGGCCGGCGGTCCGGAGATGGTGGTCGGCCCCCGTCGTCGGAATGTCCCATGGCCCGCTCATCCGGGCCATTCGGCCCTACGCTACATACCACGGGCGGGACACCATCCTTGGCAAAGAGACATGAGCTGGTATCTGCGCAAGGAATGGATCGATCAGGAAGACGGGATCGACGGCGTCGTGATCCATTACACCTGTTCCCCCCGGGGACATGGGGCGGACCTCGGCCAGTTCCACGAGTCCCGACCCCTCCAGCAGACCGACGGAGGGCGGAGGATGAAGGTTCTGGCCATGCCCCGGCAGGTGTGGGTCGATGGTGCGGGCTGGTGCAACGAATACACATTCCATTACCTGTTCGAAGTCTTCCAGGCCGGCCACAGCTGGACCACCGAGCTGTTCAGCGAGGACATCGAGAGTCGCGAGCTCGAGTATGTCGACCACGACGGGGCCATCACCAACATATGTGTGCACTGGGCCGTGGGCGACTGGATGGCTCCCGTATACAGCCCGATGGAAGATCCACGCTTCCCGGCCGACTCGGAGTTCGCCTCGATCCGTTACTACGGATACTGGGACAAGCCCCGCTATCACCAGGCCAAAGCCGCCATGATGGGCCAGATCCCTCTCCCCCACCGGTGGCGGGCACGCATATGGGGCCCCCGGGGATCGACCGTCCTTCAGCAGTACCACATAGGTCACATGTATCCGGAGTACGAACAAACAGAGACCTTTCTGGGGCCGGACGGGCCCACGGCGGAGTTCGCCTCCAGCTGGGCGCACCAGATGTGAGTGACGGCCGGCCATCTCCGAGTAGCCCCATCCCGGGCCGGGTCTCGTGGTGGGAGGTCGATCACATCAGCGGGCGCGGAGTCGTTGCCTACCGCGGCTTCTTGGCCGACCGCCCCGACCTCCACCTCCATCACGGCTTTGACGGGTGGGACGGTGAAGCCTTCGACACCCCATTCCGACCCCATTCCCCTGGTCTGGCGCTGGCCGAGATCGAAGGACTGAACGGTCATGTGGTAGTCGACGTGGCGGCGCGGGCGGGGGACGAATGGGACAACAACCACGGCGCCGACTATCGACTGTGGATTTCCATCGACCCGGTTGACTCCCATCTCCACGTCGCCTCCGGCGGCCAGGAGCGACTGGGGTTGCAGGGACTGGAGGTCGCCCTCGCCTCGGCCGGTATCGGCCGCGGCGTAGTCTCCTGGCAGGACAACCACGCCGTAGACACCCTGGTCGGCCACGACCCACGCTTCCGGCGCCTGGTGTGGGTCAAGCCTCATTTCATCCATCCAGATGAGGTGGCGGCCCGGCTCAGCGGTGGCTACGTGGGCCTCAAACTCCATCCGTCGGTAGATGACTACCCGGCCGACGACCCCGCCCTGGACGTCTACATGCAGGCCGCCGCAGACGCCGGTGCCACGGTGGCCGTCCACAGTGGGCCCGGCCTGGCCGACCCGGCCCGGATCACCCGGCTCGCCTCCCGCTTTCCCACCGTCCCGGTGGTCCTCTACCACACCTTCCTGGGTCTCCCCTGGGGCCGGCGACGGGCCATCCACCACGCCCACGACCAGCCCAACCTGATTCTCGAAACCTCGTGGTGCCGGTCCCGGGAGGTGGAGCGAATGATCCACGTCCTCGGTCCCGACCGGGTGATGTTCGGGTCGGACGCCACCGTCGATGGCCCCCATCACTACGCGAGCCGCAACGTCCAGGGAGTGGAGACCTACAAGGAGGGGATGGTCCGCATCGCCCGCCATCTCGGACCCGACGCGGCGCACAAGGTGCTGAGCGAGAACGCCATCAAGCTGTTCCGGCTCAACTCGGCGCACTGACGCCGGACCCGATCCGAACGACACCCCGAAAGGGTGCTTGATAGTCTGGGATCGGGAGATCAGTGTGGTGGATCCAGAGCGGCGAGAACAAACCCTGGGGGAGTTGGTCAATCGCTATCGGTATCTGGCCATCGGCTCCGGGGCGATCGCTGCTGTGGGTTTGATCGCGGTAGTCGTGTACCTGATCGTCGGGGGAGGATCCGAGCCCATGGACCTTGCCCTGGCCACCACTTCGGCAAGGCTCCCCTCAAGTAGCCCGGCTGCACCGACCACGCCCGACGCGGGCGACCTTGCCGGTGTGTCACCGGTGGACTGCGACCCGTTGATCACTTCGATCGAGGTCGAGGAGGCACTGGCGATAAGGGATCGGCCTTCGGGCGAGCAAGGATCCCATGGGCTCTCGATCCATGAAACCTGCACCGAGCAGCTGGATTCGGACCCGGCCTACTTCGTTCGCATCGAACCCGGTAACCCGAGCGACTTCGATGCCGGAGCGATGCTGATCGGCGTAGCCGGTGAGCCCGTGGCCGACGTGGGCGACGAGGCCCTGTGGTTCGGTGGAGCTGCCGCCGACGGAGGGGGCAGCTCCGGGGTCCTGAGCGTCGGCCAGGACACCCCGATCGGCCTGCTCCAATTCCGGATCAGGCTAGGCCGACCCGACCTGGACAGTGCCGGCCAGCTCGAGATTGCC
Organism: uncultured Acidimicrobiia bacterium; assembly: GCA_963744905.1. Lineage (GTDB taxonomy): Bacteria > Actinomycetota > Acidimicrobiia > Spongiisociales > ZC4RG35 > DATFFO01. The sequence continues at coordinate 452,263 of CAVUUV010000003.1, forward strand.
AAGAGCCTGGCCCTGGCGGCCCTTCATCGCTTTCCCGGCACGCCACCCGGTCCGCCGGCGCCGGTCGTGGATCTTTGTGCCTTGGTAACTGACGAGGAGGCCGAGGCGATCCTCGGCCCCTACCGCGGGACGCATCCCGGGACGCTGGCGGAGGTGATGGCCACCCATGACTACGCCGGTACCGTCGACCTGTCTCGCCCGGGCGACGCCTCCTGCACAAAGCTCATCCTGACCGAGATCTACGTCAGAATCACCCAGGGCTCCGACACGGACTTCGATGCCGGGGCGGAGATCGGGGGTGTGATTGGCGAGCGGGTCGAGGGGATCGGCGAGGCTGCAGTCTGGTTCGATGGCGTCCCCTACACGGGAGGCTTCAGCGCCCCCCATGACGAGGGCATCCTCAGCGTCCGCCAGGGCACAGCCCTGTTTCACGTCGTCGTGGCCCTGCCCGACACGCCTCCGGACCAGCAACTCGAGATCGCCAAAGGTCTGGCCCGCAACGCTCTGGCCCGGATTCCCGGGCTCGAGCCGCCAGCATCGACCCTGACCAAACCCGAACCAGTCGAGCTGCCCATCTTCGGATACGTCGACAACATCGACGCCAAGGTCGAGTCGGGTGAGTGGACTCAGGGAGAAGGGTTGCTCAGGACCCTCAAGCTGTTCGCCGGCGAGATCGACCCGCCAATGGTGCTGCCCGACGGCGGACTGATCGACTACTCCGGTTCCGGTGTGATCGAACTCGCTCAAAGCTACCTGGACACCGACACTGACGAGAAAGTAAAGGCGGAGATCACCCTACTGCTCGATTTCCTGGCGCCCTCGATCCAAAGCCTTCGAGAGCAGGGAGCTATCGGCTCGCCGGAAGCGAGCGGTGGCTCGTTGATGGTTGCGTTGGGGTCTTTCATGGGACAGCAAGTGGGCGGCGACCGCTACTGCCAGGACGCATACGAAATCGACAATCCGTGCCTCGTTCCCGTTGCGCTGCCCGACAACGAGGCAGAATGGCCGGGCCGCTACAAGCTCTACCGGCCCATAAGCGATGTGGCAGGTGGGTGGACTCTGGAGCACATCGATTTTGCCCGTGCCGCCGTCTACAGATCTGCTCAGGTCTTCGAACCTCTGAAGGGGATGCCGAGGGTCACCGTGCTGCTCGGCCCCTACGAGGACGCCGTATACCCCGACCAAAAGTCCGACGAATGCGTCATCTCCATCGGCCCAGACATGCAAGGAAGGACGGAAGGACCGTTCAAGCAGCGCTTGGCCCTCTACATGGCATATTGCCTCCTGTACGGCAAGTACGAACAGCCCGTCCCATGGTGGGGCAGCGGGCTCGGAACCTATCTCGCGGGTGTCGCCTATCCCGACGTCAACCTCGAGCACAAGGCTTATCCGAACATCCTGGCCAACGAGGAACTGTCTACCACGCTGATGGAGCGGAAGTTCACGAACTGGGCACTTTTCGAATTCCTGCACCCGCTCGTCGGCGGAGAGAAAGGCGTCATAGGTCTAGTCGACAACCTCCCCTCCAGCATCAACTCCTATTACCACCGGTTTGCCCAAGCCCTCACCGACGCCAGAGTGGCTGACATCGGCCCCAAGACGGGCCTTGTTCCCTACGGGCCCCAGGCCTGGCGCCTGGACATCACTGGGGCCACTGAATTCTCTCTCGCCCCTCCCCCATACGGCGTCCGTCGCCTACATGCAGTGGTGAGTCCCGGGAAGTATGCGTGTCTCTTCATCGCCTCAGGCGGATCCGCCAAGGCCTCGTGGAGGCCCGGGATGCCAGGAGTTCTCGGAGATTGGACTGATGATGTTCCCGACATCATCAGCGGTGAATCCATATTTCTGGTGACCGCCACCGGATCAGACGGCCGTCTCGACTTCGTGGTCGAGAAGGTCGTGGACAAAGAGGAGGACTGCACTCCCAGCCAATCCACCACCACGACTGCTCCCTACAACAAGCCCGACATCTGCCTCGATTGCGGCGATTCCGGCTTCTACTTCAAGAAGCGCAACTGAGGTCGCAGCACTCGATCCCCTCCTAGAGTGACCCGGCTCATGACCGTCGACGAGTATCTGGTAGGGGCGCCGCAGCACCCTGGTCCATGTCACACCCTGCTGGAGATACTCCCCGATGCCGAGGAGGCCATCTCCTACAACATCCCCACCGTAAAGGTCGAGGGCAAGGCGATCAACGGATACGCCTACTTCAAGAACCACTGCAGCTACTTCCCCCACTCCGGCTCGGTGCTCGCTCAGGTGGCCGACGAGTTGAGCGAACACAAGTGGTCCAAGGGCACCCTGCATTTTCCGCCCGACCGGCCGCTCCCTGAGAAGCTGGTCCGCCGCCTGGTCGAGGTCCGTATGGAGCTCCTAGGAGCCCGTGACCCCGCCTGGAGGAGGCAAGGGGGGGTACGGCCCTGCGCGCCCGGCGTCTTCGGGAGCCCCCTCCGACTCGCTCCGCTCGCCACCTCCCCCTCCGGGGGAGGAAACAGAAGCCCTGCGCGCCCCGCGTGTTACCGATCCCCCTCCGGGGGAGGAGACATGAGGCCCTGCGGGGGAGGAAACCTGGCGAGAACGGGTCTTTCGACCCTCCACCCGTTGGGTGCTGGCGCCGATAGGGCGGTATGCACGACGAACCTGCCCGCCAGACCCACTCATTGGGGATCATGCCCGCGGCCGTCTCGGCGGTGAAGTCGGTCTACAACGAGGCAACCGGAGAGGTTCTCCCCGAGGACGTGCTGGCCGGCCTACGCGGCCAGTTGGACCAGATCCACAAACTGGCCGATCTGGTCCCCGAAACCTTCTGCAAGCCGACCTGGTTCACCGCCGTCTAGCCGACCCGCCGCCCCAGTCTCGAACTTTGTCGGGCCATCAAGATCCCGGTTCGCCATCCCGGCGCCCTACCGCCTGGTGGCGGACGGCACTGGTCGGCTGGGAGCCCGCTGGAGGTGAGCAGGTAGGAGATGACAGAGTTCGAATTCCACATCTCGCCAATCCCCAGCACATCGCGACCCCATGTGATGGCCGGCACGGTGGCCACCAGGTCGAGGATCCGGCGGGCCCCGGTTGGGTCCTGAGTGACGACCTGGGGACTGGACACAGCCTGGGCGATGTCGGGGATGACACCGTTTCGCCAGCAGCGAATCTCGTAACGGAACACGCGTGACCGGGCCAGTCGTCGACTCCACACTGGACCCTCCACCATGACCCCGCGTGAAGCGAGATCGGTGTCTGGGCTGGGCCACGCGTTCTCGACGGTGAACCTGCCCTCGGGCAGATTCACTTCCAGGGCAGTGTGATACAGATCCATGGGTTGGCGGTGCTGACGACGGGCCTGAACCGCCTCGTAGATCCGACCACTCACCCGCACCGCGGCCGCACCGCCCGCGCCGAGGGGGATCCAGTACAGGTCGACTCCGGGCGCCGGGGGCTCTTCTGTCGTCGTCACACTCGCTCCCTCGCCCATTGTCGCCATCAGCCTCGTTCGCCGACCTGAGCCCGTCCCCCGGTTGTTCAATTCACCGGCCCTGGACACGTGGATCCTTCCGTCGCGGCAGTTTCCCGTCACCTTCAACACCCACTGTGGATCTCGTGGGCACCGTCACACCAGGGACCAAGGTCCCATACCACACCCGGAGGTCCCAGCCCCGACCCAGAAGGGGACGTTCTGCCCTAGGAGCGACTTCGAGCATGCGCACAGTGGTAGGAGAAGCCACTGGGGTGATGACAGAGATGCTGACCGACAATCCGGCGACGGGCCCTGATCATGGATGGAACGTCCGAGGCATCATCTGGTTCCTCTTCGCCCTGGTGGCCCTGCTCCTCCTTACCATCAACAACCTGACCCTGTGGGCGGCGCTGGTGGTACCGGGCGCCCTCGGCCTGGCACTCATCCCCGGTCTGACGCCTGCGGCCCCGCGCTCGCTGCGACGGCCGTGATCTGCTGGCGGTCGGTGTGCTCTACATCGGTGTGGTTGCCGCCTTCCGGGTGGCTTTCACCTACTTCACCACTGCCAACGTGCTGGGGCTCTTCCTCACCTTCGCCGGCGGCCTTCTGCTCGGGGTGATTGGCCCGATCGTCTATCAGGTGTGGATCAGGCAACGCGACCTTCGGTCTCTGGGGATCGGCCGCCACCTGCTGCCACAGACCGCCGGGATCGCCCTTTCGCTGGCCGGAGTCCAGTTCTTCACAACGCTGTGGGGATACCAACTCCCCGGGCTCGTGGACTGGGTTCCCTTGCTCGTCATGTCTCTCGTCGTTGGGCTGTTCGAGGCGCTCTTCTTCCGTGGCTTCATCCAGGGTCGGCTGGAAGCGAGCCTGGGCGCGGCGCCGGCTGTTGCCGTCGCGGCCCTCCTATATGCCCTCTATCACGTGGGCTACGGCATGGGCCTCACGGAGATGTGGTTCCTGTTCGGCCTCGGAGTCGTCTACGCCGTCGCCTACCGCATCACATCCAATATCCTGGTTCTCTGGCCTCTGCTGACGCCCCTGGGCGCGTTCTTCAACAATCTTCAGGCCGGGGACATCGACCTTCCGTGGGCATCGATCCTCGGGTTCGCCGACGTGGCCGGCGCCATGGTGGTGACACTATGGCTCGCCCGCCGCCACATTCGTCACCGCCGTCAAAAGTCGGAGCCAACAAGAGAGGACGCACTGGTATGAAGAGACTTTGGGCCAGATTGCCGTTCTGGGGCCGAGTAGCTTTGATGATCGGGCTGGCACTGGGCACCGCGACGGTTGTAATCGTCGCCCGCAAGGACCTCGAGGATCGAGATCCTTCCACTATGCGCGGCAACCCGCGGGTGTGGGACACCGTGACCCGTTTCCCGGGAGGAGCGGTCGCCTACCTCGCCCTGGGTAGACGAACCCACAATCGGGCCAGCTGAGGGACAAGGCGGGCCACGTCAGCGTGGTCTCAACTCTACGGTTCGGAGAGGCGAGGTAGGGACACAGGTCGAAACGGTGCGACGCCGTAGTAGGTGATGATCACGGCGCCAACGCCCGAGAGCAGCACTCCGAACACGACGACGTCGCCGACGAGCGGGACCAGTCCTACCAACTGAAGGACGGCCACCACGATGATCACTCCGAGGCCCGTCGCCAGACCGTGCCGACGGATATTCAGGCGGGTTCCGATCAGGTGCCCCCAGGCGATCACGGCGTAGCAGAGGGTGAGGACGCCGACGACCATCCCGATCAATGTAAGCGGGAGCAAGACCAGGGTGAAGGCCATGAACACGACCAGAGCGATGGCCGTCATCGTCAACAGAGCACCCACGGTGAGTGTCACCACGGGATGATCTCTGATGGCTCCGCCGACGTTGTCGAGAACCGGACGCCGTCTCTTCTCGAGGAATACTCCGGCCAGCGCCAGGAGCAGGGTCAACAGTCCGAGCGGGGCCAGGGCCGCCGCGCCTCCGTCGGATTCGGGCACGAGGTCGAGGCCGGTCCGGCGACCGACCTGAGCACCGGGTGCGACCGACTCGTTCCCCCCGATGTGTCTCAACTCGTCACCGATGCGCGCCTGCGGTCGAACCCTCACGGTTCCGGCCAACTGGACGACGTCGGAGGAAACCGTGCCCGCCACCACCAGCTCGCCGCCTATGACGTAGATCGGACCCGAGATCTCCACACCGGGCGGAATCGTCACATCTGCATCCCCCACGATCAGTGCACCCGCCTCGTCGGCCACCTGGTGTTGTCCGGCCAGGACCACCTCGACGCTCTCGGCCTTCGACTCCGTGGTCATGAGTACAAGGGCGACGATGAGGAGAGGGATGACACCCAGGTTCACGACTCCCCCTCTCGCAGGAGGATGCGCATTCGCCGTAAGTAGAGGAACGCCGGATATCCCACCGCCAACAGCAGGGCGAGGGCGTTGACGTAGCGGAGATGCTCCAGGAGCGAGAGCCCAGCCTCGGAGGAGCGGAGGGCCAGGGAGGTAGACAGGAACGAGGCCAGCCAACCGGCGATGCCCACTCCGAGTGCCGTGTGCAGTCCCACGTTGTCGGAAGTTGACAGGTCCGGCCACAGGGCGAAGTTGAGCGTGGTGTAGAAACTGACGGCCAGGACGTAGAAGAAGGGCAGGACCAGGGGCGGTTCAAGCCCCGGAGGGTGCGGTGGCGATGTGGAACGTGTAGAGGAGGTGGGTGAAGGCGAACAGCCCGAAGATCCAGAGGAAGAGCCATCGCTTTTCGAACACCGTGTACAGGACACCGGCAATGAGCGCTCCCAACACGTGGGTCATGGCGATGAACACCCGGACGCCGACCTCCGGCGACTGCCAGGAGGTGGAGATGTACACGGGAGCATCGATGATGCGGAGAAAGCCAAGACTGTCGATGAAGAACACCGCGAACATCAGGATCACGAGGCCCCAGAAGGTGAAGCTCGACGTCGCCACCGGGGTCGGGTAGCAGAAGCGACCCCTTCCAAAGCGCTCGTGTTGCAGGGCGAGGCGGTCCACCAAATGAGTCGATCGGAACGAGACGACCCCCAGGCCCATCGCTGCTGGAACCATCACGACTCCCATCAGCGGGGCGAATTCCTCGACCCGCCACTGGATCGGGTAGAGGGCGGCCACGAAGAAGGCCAACCCTGCGACCAGGGCGGCGATGGCGCCGCGATGGCGCACGGGGATGAAGTCGCTCATCAGACTGAACGAGGCCGGAATTCCAACTCCAATCGCCAAGGAGGCCGCGCCCATCCAGGCCAGGAAGACACCTTCACTCTGCACCCGAACGGCCATCAGGGTGAGAACGGTCTGTGCGGCAACGACACCAAACAACGCCCTCAGCTTGATCCGCAGATCGGAGCTCCATCCCTTCCGATCCATCATCCAACCCGACACGGCCGCCGCTGCGAAGGCCGTCAGTGCGAAGGCGGCCATTGCTGCCGAGACCTCACCCTCACTCATTGCCACCCTGCGGGTCCCGATGTCGATGAGGCCCAGCTGGACGAACGTCAGGTTGTAGTAGTAGCCCGCCGACAGAAGCGCCACGTAGATGCCGTAACCGACGATCAGCACACTCCGCTCCCGCAGCCGCTGGCCAGTCGAGACAATGGCTTTCTTCAGCGTCGACATGATGTCTGGGTCATTCCGGCTCCCATCCCCCGCCCGAAGGGCCTGTCAGTCGGACGAATCCTCCTCGGGCAGGAAGAAGTAGGCGAAGAAGGCAAAGAACAAAGCGAACGAGAAGTACAGAGGGTCCTCGAATCCCCTGAAGGCCATGAACCCCAGGAAACCGAGGAACCCGAGTGACCGCCTACCCGACATTGGTCACTTTCCCCTTCGCGTGCTTGACCACGTCCCCGTACACGAAGCCGGCTATCACCAGTCCGATCAGGGCGAACAGGCTGAAGGCGACCGTGTTGGCCACGCTGGCTCCGGAAGCGCCCTCGACCTGCATCACGATGGCCATCCCCGCCACGGACGAACCGAGAAGAGCCATCCACCCCGCCGCCGCATATCGGGCCGTGGCCACCCACGGGCGTCGCCGGAGTGCCCCCACCCCGACCACCGCCAGGGCAGGTACCACCACGGCCAGGTCCATGAACTTGACCAGCCAGAACAGCGTGGGGTCGGCCAGATACTCCGGACCGGCGGGCTGGGTCGACCAGGCATCCATCAGCCCGCGCAAGTGAAGCCCGACCGTCAGGAACAGGGCGATCAGGATCGCCAACCAGCCGAAGGCTCTGTTCACCACTTTCGACGGCGCCGGGAACTCGAGGCGCGTTGTCACAGCCCAGGCCTGGACGGCGATGGCACCAGCCAGGACGAACAGACCCAGGAAGAGAGGAAAGAACCGCTCACTGTTGCCGGGATAGCGAAAGACTTCACCACCCACGGCGAGCTGTGGATACACGTAGAGGGCATAGAAGGCCGGGCCGAGGGCCAGGACCGGCCCGGCCCGATGTCGACGCCAGACCAGGAAGGCGGCGATCAGGCTGACGGGAGCCACGAGGACCAGTCCGGCCACGTCGCCACCGGCCACCTGCTTGAGTGCGCCTTCCGAGGCGTGATACCGAATCACGTCGAGCATGAGCGGCCCCAGCACCGCCACGGTCGCCGCACCCACACCGAGCAACACCAGGGCAAGGGCCAGCCACCTACCCGGCATCGGCATCCGTTCGGCCGGCGGTGTGGCCCGCGGCGGTCGTCTGATTTGTGTCTGAGTCACCTCGTTCCTCCGTTAACCGCGTCATGCAAAGCGTTACGCGCGTTGGCTCCCCGGGCCCAGAGACGAAGGTCCTGATCCCACCCTCCCCAAGTCCTTTCACGGGTCGGTCCACCCCTGTGCTCTGCCACAGGCGAACCCCTAGAGTCCCTCCAGTCGAGGGAAAGTCTCATGGCATCGCGTCTTCTATCTGCGGCTGGCTTCCGCCGCCTGTTCTCAGCACAGGTGGTGTCTTCTTTCGGAGACTGGTTGGCCACATTCGCCCTGATGGCTCTGGCCCTCGACATCTCGGGCTCGACCACGGCAGTGGGCGGCATACTCGTCTTGCGGATGGCGCCGGCGGTGGTGACCGGCCCGCTGCTGCGCTTCGCCGGCGGTCGGTGGAGCCGCAAACGCCTCTTGCTGTCGCTCGATCTGATCCGAGCGGCGCTGGTGGCAGTCATCCCCCTGATCCGATCCCTGTGGTGGGTCTACCCGTGGACCCTGACCATGGAGGTGGCCACACTGGTGGCGATCGCCGCACGGGACACGTCGATCCGCGATCTGGTCGACGACAGCAAGCTGGAGACGGCCAACAGCGCCATCACTGCCGCCAGCTACGGAAGCATCCCCCTCGGTGCTGGGGTCTTCACCGGCATCAGCTGGCTGGCGGGCCAGATCGGACTCGACGGCCTGATCGATCGATTTCATGTTGCCCTTTGGCTCGATGCCGCCACTTTCCTGGTTTCGTTCGCCTTCATCTCCCGCATAACGGATCTTCCCGCCCGGCCCGACCTGGGCGGCGATGACCGCTCGGTCCGATTCCGCCAGGCGCTCAGGGTGCCGCTGATCAGGGGCACACTCCCGCCTCTTTTCGTGGCGTCGATGGGCATCGGGACCATGTTCTCGGTCGGGATCGGCTTCGTGCGGGATTCCCTGGGCGCAGGCGACGCCCAGTTCGGGCTCCTGGTCCTGGTCTTCGGAGTTGGGGCGGGACTAGGACTCGGATTGCGATCGTGGCTAGAAGGTGGCGAGGTGCTGGGAGTCCGGGTCGGAGTAGCAGCCATGGGGCTGGTGCTGGCGGCCATGAGCTTCGTCAGGACGATGGGCCTCACCTTCATCGCCGCCGGCGCCTTCGGCGTGGCGGGAGCTTATGCCATCGTTTCGGGGCTGACCCGCCTCCAGGCCGACCTCGATCCTGCCCGCCGCTTCCTGGGTCTGGGCGCTTTTCATATCGGGGTGCGGGTCGCCCTCTCCATCGGGGCCCTGGCCGCAGGCGTCGCCGTCGACCTCCTCGGTGAAGGAGGGGGAAGGGACCCGATCCGAATCGTGATGCTGGTGGCCGGTGGGCTGGTGACCCTGGCGGCGATCCTCATGAGTCGGGTCGGAGAGGGGGCGCCTTCAGACGCGGGCTGAGGGTTTTACGAGGGGGCGATTGGCAGAAGAGGACCCGACCGCTGCCCGCCGGTAGCCTCCCGACGGCCGGGTCCCTTCCCGCTCGGATGCTCCCCAGCGCCCGATGCCTCCCCACACTCAACCCCGACTCCGACGCTTTTCCAGAACCAGATTCTCGATGTCCCTGATGACTAGATCAGCCTCAGCCCCGCGACCGGTCCGCAGATCCTCGCTCGGACGTGCCCACAGACGGTTTCTCACACCCCCCCGGTCGGTAGTGTCGCCCAGGCGAGCAGGTAGCCTCGATTCAGCGGACAGACGGGAAGGTCGATCGATGAGTATCAAGTTCCTCAGCCCCGAGTACATGACCGAGGCCACCCGGTTGATGAATGCCGATGAGGGTTTTCGCGCCGCGGTGGGCGACCTGGAACTGGCCATGCAACTCGTGGTGACCGATCCGCCCGACGAGGACGACTTCTCCTACTACATCCGAATCAGCCAAGGCGGAGGGGAGATGAGTCGAGGTTCTCTGGACGACCCAGATGCCACTCTGCGCCACACCTACAAGACGGCGGTGGGTATCTCCAAGGGAGAGATCAACAACGCGGCTGCCTTCATGACCGGCAAGCTCAAGGTGTCCGGCAACGTGGCCAAGCTGATGCGAGCCCAGGGGCCGCTCCAGAAGCTGCAGGCATCCATCGACGCCCTCGACGTCGAATACTGACACCCTGCCGCAGTGGCAGAGACGGGTTTGCCCGGGCCCTGCGGGCCCGCCCCCTACCTCCCGCCTTCGGCGGCAGGGACTTTCCCCCCGCCTTCGGCCGGGGGACAAACCTGAGCCCCGCCACTCGAGGCCTGCTGAAGGCAGGGGGACAAAGTTGGGTCTCAGGGGGCTTCTTCGGGGGTGGAGATTCTGGTCTCGGGGAGGAGGGTGACGATCAGCACCCGCCCGACGGCGTAGCTGAGCCCGACCAGGGCGAGGGCAAAGCCAACTCCTCCCACCACGCCGGCCATCAGCCCGACCAGAGCGGGTGCCGCGGCCGCGCCGGCGATGTCGAAGAGATGCACCACGCCGCCGATCCTCCCCCTGATCCCGGCCGTGAAAGGCTCGGTGGTGAAGGCCGACACCACGGTGGTGGACCCGGTCAGGAAGAAGATCACCGCGGCCAGGCCCAGGGCCCGTCCCGGGTCCGTGGAGGCGGTGAAGGCGGCGAACCCGGCCAGGCTCGACCCGAACAGGAACAGGATCCCGGCCGGGCGCCGGCCCCGCGTGTCCATGATCCTGCCGGCAACGAAGAACCCCGAGAGGCCCAACGCCCATAGGACGAAGTAGAGCGGATTGAGCGAGGTCAGGTCCCATCTCCACTCCTCTATGACCATGGTGGAGGCGAAGACGGTGAGGGCGGTGGGAAATATGGCGAACATGAAGGCCAAACCCGAGGCTCCCAGCACCGGTCCCGACCGCAGATCGGACAAGCGCAGGGGCGTCATCAACTCTGCCGAGTCGGGCCGCACTGTGTCGGGGAGGTGGCGGCGGGCGAATGAGATCAACAGCAGCGGCACCACGCCCACGGCGTAGAGAATCCGCCAGCTGGTGCCGAAGGCGCTCACCAACAGGAATCCGAGGCCGGCCGAGGCCTGACCCAGGGCGAGCATCGAGGACAAGACCGCCAGGGCATGCCCGCCCCGCTCCCGGGGCATGGTCTCGACCGCCATGATGGTGGCCAGGGGCTTCTCGGCCCCCAGGAACACCCGGGCGATCACCTGCATCGTCGTGAAGATGAGAGCCCCGACCGCCACTGCCGTCAGGCCCGTGGCCAGCGCATAGCCGACGATGGTGAGGGTCATCACCAGTCTGCGCCCAAAGCGATCGGCCAGGGCGATCAGGACCAGGCCACCCAGGGATCCGGCAAATACCACCGAGCCCATCACGCCGGCCTGGGCCAGGCTCAAGCCGAACTCGGCCCGGATCAGGGGAAGTGCCAGCCCAAGCAGGAGGGCGTCATAGCCGTCGAAGAAGGTGGCGGGAGCCAGCAACCACAGGAGGTGACGACCGGTGGGCCGGGCCTTCAACGGCGGGGGTCGATCAGGACCTTGACGTCCCCCCGAGCTTCGACGAGACCTTCGAAGGCCTCCCAGGCCTCCTCGAGGGAAACGGTGCTGGTGATGATCGACGACAGGCGAGAATCCGTTGCCAGGTGATCGAGCGCCGCCTCCATCGAGGCGATGGTCGGCCCGGCGATGGAGAAGGCGCTCTGCTCCCGGACCGTCATCCGCAACAGCAACACCGGCTGCTTGGGTATCCCGAGTATGGCCACGGTTCCGCCCGGGCCGGCGGCGTCGAATATCTCCTGCAACCCCTGTGGTGAGCCGGAGCACTCGAACGCCACCGTAGGCCCGGCCGGATCCATCTCCCGGCCCAGCTCATAGGGGTCCTCACGGTAAGGATCGACGGTTTGGATCGGGCCGAGGAGCTCGGCCATCTTGCGCCTGTCCTCGCGCAGATCACCCCCGATCACCCGGCACCCCGCCCCGATCAGCATCGACACCACCGACAGGCCGATCGGCCCGAGGCCGTTGACGTAGACGACGTCGCCCGATCCCGGCCGGGCCATCTCCACCGCCCGGGCCGCCACACCGAGGGGGTCTGCCAGGGTGGCCACCTCCGGGCTGAGCCCGGACGGAACCGGGAGGAGATGGTCGGCCGGGTACACGGCATATTCGGCGTAGCCGCCCCAGCGGTCGTCGTCGGGTTGCTCGCAGTGGCGGGGCTCGCCGCGCCGGCACCAGTAGCAGTCACCGCAGCCACGGGGAGGGAAGACCACGACCAGCTCGCCGGGGGAATGGGCGCCGGTGGGGTCGACGTCGACCTCCGCCACCACCTCGTGGCCCATCACCGCGTCCGGGCCGGCCAACGCCCCCGTCTGATACACGCTCACGTCGGAGCCACATACCCCGCACAACAACACGCGCACCCGCGCCTCTCCGTGGCCCGGTTCGGGGATGGGGACCCGACGCACCTCGAAGGTGCGCGCCTCGGGGAAGAACAGCGCTCGCATCGTGCCGCCGGTGGCTTCAGCAGTCATCGTTGTGCCTCCTCCTGGGCCCGGCCGAGGATTGTAACCTCGGCCCATGTCCCCATCTGGTACGGGAGGAACTGCCGTCGCCGACGCCATGGCGGCGGCCTCGGTCGACCGGGTCTTCGCGCTCCCCGGCGGTCACATCGGGCCCATCCTGGGAGCGCTGCGCTCACAAGGCACCCCCCTCGTCATCACCCGTCACGAGGAGAATGCCGTGTTGATGGCGGCCGGGCATGCCCTGGCGACGGCCCGTACGGGAGTCGCCTGCGTCACAGCCGGCCCCGGGCTGGCCAACGCCGTACCCGGCATCACCGAGGCTCAGGCCGCCGGGATACCGGTGGTGGTCATCGCCGGGCGGACCGGGCTCGGGCTGCGGGGCCGGGGAGCGGTGCAGGATCTCGATCAGCTCTCGCTGGTGGCGCCCATCACCAAATGGCGCGAGTCGTGCTGGGAGGCCGGCCGGGTGAGTGAGTACGTGGCAGCCGCCTTCCATCACGCCAGGGCCGGGAGCCCGGGCGTGGCCTACCTCGAGATACCCGAAGACGTGCTCGAACGGGAAGCCGGGAGCGACGAAACATCCCGGGTCGGCTTCTCCGCCCCCGACAGGACCGAGCCGGCGCCCGAGGCGGTGGACGCAGCCGTGAACCTCCTGGCCTCTGCCCGGCGTCCCGTCGCTCTGGCCGGATCAGGCGCCTTCTTCTCCCGGGCCGAGCGGGCGCTTCAGGCCTTCACCGAGACCACCGGGATTCCGGTCGTGACGACCTCGGCCGGCCGGGGAGTGATCTCCGACGACCACCCCAATTGCGCCGGCAGCCTGGTCCACGGCGGTGCCGCCATGCTCTCGGCCGACGTGTCTCTGCTGCTCGGCTCGCGATTCAACGCCAACCTCCTGTACGGGAGGGCTCCGCTGTTCGCGCCCGACTCCAGGGTGATCCAGGTCGACGTCAACCCCGCCAACCTCGGTGGCCAGAGACGACCGGAACTGGCTCTGAGCGGCGATGTCTCCGCCACCTTGGAAGCTTTCACCGGACGGTGGAGCGGGGACCCCGATTCTTCAAAGCCTGGCGCGACGACGCCATCGGCGCCGCCCGTGCCAGCCGGGAGCAATGGTCGACCGAGGCCGACCGCTCGGTGGACGGGATCCATCCCGGCTGGCTGGCGCGGACCACGGCCCACTTCGCCGCCCAAGAGAACGCTCCGTTCGTCGTGGACGGAGGCGACAGCGTCATCTGGGGCCTGGCCTTCGGCAGAGGCGGTCGGGCCCGGGCGCCATATCTTCCTGGGCTCGGCCATGGGGACCCTCGGTGTGGGGCTCCCCTATGCCCTGGCTGCCGCTCTGGCAGCGGATGAGCCCTCCGTCCTCTACACGGGCGACGGCGCCTTCGGTCTGTCGGCCATGGAGATCGACACAGCGGCCCGCAGCGGGCATGGGAGTTCTGGTCGTGGTGGTCAATAACGGAGGATGGGGCGGAGGGGACCGCGACTTCAGATACCACCTGCTGGCCGATGCGGCCGGGGGTCAGGGCATACGCGTCGATGCCGCCGCCCGAGTCCCAGAGGCCCTGAAGGAGGGTTGGTCGACTGCCCGCGCCGGGCGGCCCGCCATCGTCGATGTGGTCACCGCCCGGCAGGTACATAGCGACTTCATGGGAGCCATGGACTCACTGTCGGTTATGTGACCCGGTGGTCCACTGGCGCCGCACGATGAAGCCCCCGATTCGGTGGTCAAGCACATGCGTCATCTCCCAAAACGTCCGCTTCAGAGGGGGTGGGATTCGGCCAGGGGCGGGCCGGTGACGTCCATCCAGGAGCGCTCGGCGATCTGGCGGTAGCGCTCGGGATCGATCCGGCCGGGGGGCAAAAGGGCGTGCTCCTCGAAGAATCGCTCCATGCCCGATGGGGTGAACATCACCAGGATCCGCGAGGGACGGTCCTCCAGGTTTTGAAAGCAGTGGGAGGTGCCCCTGGGGACGAAGACGAACGATCCGGGCTCGGCCGAGAGGATGCGACCGTCGGCGATGAACCTGAAGCGACCATCGAGCAGGTACCACAGCTCGTCCTCGCGCCGATGGCTGTGCTCTGGCGGTCCCTGGAGAGGCCCGATCGTCACCTCGAGCATGGTGAAGGAACCGTTGGTCGTTTCGGTGCGCGCCTTGATCGTGGCCGGCCCGCCGGCCGGGCCTTCCACGGCCTGGCCCGCCCCGTCAGAAACCACGAAGGCTTGAATCGTCTCTCCCATTGCAACCTCGTCAGAAGGAACGGGAATCATATCCCCCGGCTGCGTCGGCCGGCGCAGGTCGTACACTCGGCTCATGGCACCGCCACGATCGATGACCTGGAGCTGACGTGTATTGCCAAGAGCTGGAGACGTTGAGCGCAGCGGACCGACGGGACCTCCAGTCCAAACGCCTCGTCCAGTTGGTGGATCGACTCCGGCATCTGGACGTCCCGTACTGGTCGGGGAAGCTCGGCGACCACCCCGGTGTGTCGTCGATCGACGATCTCCCCTCCCTTCCCTTCACGGAGAAGACCGAGTTTCGCGAAACCTATCCCTACGGCATGTTGACGGTGCCGCTCGAGGACGTGGTCCGCATCCACGCCTCATCGGGAACCTCCGGCAAGCCCACCATCGTTGCCTACACCACCCACGACGTGTCGGTCTTCTCCGAGGTGGTTGCCCGCTGCCTCTCCGCCGCCGGCGCCACTTCCGAAGACGTGATCCAGGTGTCGTACGGCTACGGCCTCTTCACCGGTGGCCTGGGCCTGCACTACGGGGTCGAGGAACTCGGGGCAATGGCCGTGCCGGCCTCGGGCGGCAACCCCGGGTTTCAGGTCAATCTCATGGCCGACGCGGGCGTGACGGGACTCGCCTGCACCCCCTCATTCGCCCTCATCCTGGCCGAGCGGGCCGAAGACCTCGGGGTCAAGGACGACATCTCGGTGCGGTGGGGCATCCACGGCGCCGAGCCCTGGTCTGAGGGTCTGCGGGAGAAGATCGAAACAGTGTGGGGACCGGGCTACGACGCCGTCGACATCTACGGGCTGTCGGAGATCATTGGCCCCGGCGTCGGTGGGGAGTGTCGGGATAACAAGGGTGGCCTGCACATCCCCGACGACCACTTCCTGCCCGAGATCGTGGATCCCGAGACCGGAGAGGCGGTCGAGGAGGGAGAGCGGGGCGAGCTCGTTCTCACCACCCTGACCAAGCAGGCCCAGCCCGTGATCAGGTACCGCACCCGCGATATCACCCGGTTCCTGCCCGGACCGTGCAGCTGCGGCCGCACCACGCCCAGAATCGCCCGGATCGAGGGCCGGGCCGACGACATGCTCATCGTGAGGGGGATCAACGTCTACCCGCGCACGATCGAGGAGATCCTGATGAGCGACCCCGAGGTGGGCCCCAACTATGCGATCGTCGTCGACCGGAGAGGGCGCCAGGCCGAGCTGCAGGCGCGAGTGGAGGTAGCCGGGGAACACCTGGCCGATCAGCGCGACTTGGTGGCGGCGAGGCTGCGGAAGCGTCTGGCAGAGACGGTCCGGCTCCGGGTGGACGTAACGGTGAGCCTGCCCGGCAGCATCCCCCGCACCGAGACGGGCAAGGCCAAGCGAGTCTTCGAACAGACCAGCGACGAGGACCCTCTCACCTCGTAGTTGGGCCAACGGGTTTTCTTTGGACGCTGGGTAACGGTCTCTACCTTCTTTGGACCACCGCTATCGCTATGCGTTCCCCAGCGTCCAAAGAATGGGAGAGGCGTTCCCCACGGTCCGAAGAACGGCTCGGGGAGGGCGTTCGATCGAGGGAACTCGGGATTGATGCTCAGTTAACATTGCCGTCATTACCTTGGGAAGTGACCGGGGTTCTTCCTTCCTCTTCTCATCCCGGTCTGTGCGAAGCCGCTCATCAGGTCTTCTTCCTCCTCCGGGGCTGATGGGCGGTTCCGCTTGTTCGGCCCTCCCGCCCCCTAGACCCGTGGAGGAGGAAACTCCTGGTCGAGACCGGGGGCGACGATCTGGAATAGCTCCATCTCTTCGGGCAGGCCACGCAGCGTGTACACCCCGAGAGGCCGGAACGAGGCCCAGGCCGGCGTGTCCTTACCCGCCTGCCGACGGACGATCTCCGAGGCCACGACCTGGCCCCCATGCCCGGCGAAACACACCCGGGAAGCAGCATTCACGTCCAAACCCACGTAGCCGGTCTCGGTTCGAGCCGGGGTACCGCAATGGAGGCCGATGCGCACCCGCACCGGCGCAGGCCACGATCCCCCGCCCATGGAGCGCTGAACGGCGACAGCCGACTCCACCGCCTCGACGGCGGTGGAGAAGACGGCGAAGAACTCGTCCCCACGTGCATCCACCTCATATCCCCCGGCGGCGTCCACCGCCCCTCTGATCAGTTCCCAGATCGAGTCCAGCAGGGCCGGATAGCCGGTGCCGAGACGATCCGCCAGTCCCGTCGATCCCTCGATGTCGATCATCATGAAGGTGACGGGGCCGGTGGGAAGGTCGGATCGCACCCCCGAGCGGGCCTCCCTCATCTGGGAGGCCACGAAGCCGATCGGAGCAATGCCGAACCCGAGCGCGGCCTTCAGCAATCTGCGGAAGGCGACCTCCCGGGCCTCCGGGCTCTCGAAGTGCACCTGATTGAAGCGTGCCAGAGCGTTGCGAACGTGAGCCTCGTCGTGGATCGGTAAACGGCGCTTCCCGTTCGAGTCGACATAGGCGAAGGCACGGTCGGGCAGCTTCGCCCTCTGTTGAGCATTGAGCTTGGCCACGGAGAAATCCTACGGCACCATCCACACCTGCGGCACAGGCCGGCGCTTGACAGACAAAATTCGAAACGATACCGTTTAGTTTCGCATTTTCCCATCGACCAAGGAAACTTCCATGGACGCCGAGACTATCTACAGAAGGAGATGGGCCACCCTGGGGGTCCTCTCCCTCAGCCTGGTCATTATCGGGCTCGACAACACGATCCTCAACGTTGCCTTGCCCACCCTGGTCCGGGACCTGGACGCCTCTGCCAGCCAGTTGCAGTGGATGGTCGACGCCTACGTCCTGGTCTTCGCCGGCCTGCTGCTGACGATGGGCGCCCTCGGGGACCGGTTCGGCCGCAAGCTGGGGTTGAATCTGGGCCTTTTGATCTTCGGCGGCGCATCCGTGGCCGCCGCCTACGCCGGTTCGGCCGAGATGCTCATCGCCGCCCGAGCGATGATGGGTATCGGTGGAGCGCTGATAATGCCCTCCACGCTGTCCATCATCACCAACATCTTCGAGGGCACGGAGCGAGGCCGGGCGATCGCCGCCTGGGCAGCCGTGGCCGGTCTGGGGATCATCATCGGACCGGTACTGGGTGGCTGGCTGCTGGAGAACTTCTGGTGGGGGTCAGTGTTCCTGATCAATGTGTTCATCGTCATCGTTGCCCTGGCCCTCGGCTTCTTCCTGGTGCCCGAGTCGAAGGATCCCGACGCCACTCCCCTCGATCCGCTGGGGGCAATCCTCTCGATCGCCGGGTTGGCGACGCTCGTCTACGCCATCATCGAGGCACCCTCGCGGGGCTGGACCG
This sequence comes from uncultured Acidimicrobiia bacterium, assembly GCA_963744905.1. Taxonomy (GTDB): domain Bacteria; phylum Actinomycetota; class Acidimicrobiia; order Spongiisociales; family ZC4RG35; genus DATFFO01. The sequence continues at coordinate 470,461 of CAVUUV010000003.1, forward strand.
ACGGCCTGGTCATCGGTGGCTTCATCCTCGCCGTTGTACTGCTGGCGGCATTCCTGTGGTGGGAAACCCGGGTGGCGCACCCGATGCTGCGATTGGAGTTCTTCGAAAACCCTCGCTTCAGTGCCGCCAGCGTCGCCATCACCCTGGTGTTCTTCGCCATGTTCGGCACGATCTTTCTCCTCACCCAGTACCTGCAGTTCGTGCTCGGTTTCACACCACTCCAGGCCGGGTTCCGGGTGATGCCGGTGGCGACCATGGTCGTGGCGGCTCCCCTGTCGGCACGGTTCACGGAGATGTTCGGGACCAAGAGGGTGGTGGCCACGGGACTGGTGATCGTGGCCGGGGCCATGTCGATCATGGCCCTGATCAGCATCGACTCCGGCTACACACACCTGGCCATCGCCATCGCCCTGCTCGGGGTGGGAATGGGTACGGCGATGGCTCCGGCCACCGACTCGATCATGGGATCCCTCCCTCTGGCCAAGGCCGGTGTGGGTTCGGCGATGAACGACACGACTCGCCAGTTGGGCGGAGCCCTGGGCGTGGCCATTCTGGGCAGCGTGCTGGCATCGTCCTATTCGGCCTCGATGGCACCGCTGGTCGGCTCCCTGCCGGCCCAGGCGGCGGCCGCTGCATCTGACTCGATCGGAGGAGCCGTGGCGGTGGCGGGACAGATGGGGGCCAACGGCGCCGGCTTGCTCTCGGCTGCCTTCTCGGCCTTCATCCAGGGAATGGATGTTGCCATATGGCTGGCGGCCGGAGTTGCCCTTGCCGGAGCCATTCTCACCTGGATCTTCCTGCCGGCCCGACCCCGCCAGGAAGAGAGCGCCCGGCCTCTGGCCGAAGCCGGGGAGGCTCAGACCTCACTGCCATGAGCCAACCCAAACGCGGCCCGGGTCGCCCTCGTGACAGCTCCCTCGACTCGACCGTGCTCGACTCGGTGCTGGACGTGATCGAGGATCACGGCCTGGGAGGGCTCAACATGGACACCGTGGCAAATCGGGCCGGCGTCAGCAAGGCCACCATATACCGCCGCTGGGACTCCAAGGAGGAGCTGTTGGTGGACGCCGTTGCCTGCTTGGCCGACTCTGTCATGATCGACGTGACCGGCGACATCCGCCAAGACCTCACCACTCTGGTCACACAGATGCGGTCTTTCATGCACGAGATGCCGGCCGGGTCGGTGTTTCCCTGGTTGGTGGGAGAGGTCGCGGCCGGCACCGACCTCGGCAAACGATATTTGAACGATGTCATCGCACCTCGCCGGGCAGCTGTGGCTCACGTGATCAGGGAAGCGGTGGAGCGGGGTGACCTCCGTTCAGATATCGACGTGGAACTGGCCGTGGACATGCTGCTGGGACCTGTCCTGGTGAGAAAGCTCGTCGGACCATCTCCTCACCGGTCCTGGCCGGAGACGCTCGTGGATGAACTTCTGGATGGGTGGCGACCGTGATCCAGCGAGGTAGACAACCCAAACTCGGTCTTCCCTTCATCCCCTGAAAGGTGTAGGTTCCAGCTCCAACGGGGAGATTCGGGAAGGGGACAGGAGAGGTCGTCCCTCAGGGCGCTGCAGCGTCGCAGGCGGACGGCTTCTCCGCAGCCACGTCCTAGAGGACATGTGGAATGGCCACCGAGCCAACCACCCTGGCTGCGTTGCAGGTAGAACTCGGCGCCGCCCATCCCCCGGCCTGGAGCGGCGGGTTAGAGCCCGCCCTGGGAGGCTGTTTCGTCTGCTTCGCCGGGGGAGGATCAGCGAGCGGAGATGCCGGTGACGAAGGCTGGGCTGCGGCGACGGTGTCGGCCGCCCGCCATCTGATCGCCTCCGCCGAGGTCAGGGGCCGGGCGGGCGCTCCGTATATGGCGGGTTTGCTGGCCGCCCGCGAGGGCCCTCTACTGGAGACGGCCGTACACTCGCTCGACGACCCACCCGACCTGTTGATGGTCAACGCCACCGGCCGAGACCATCCACGCAGAGCAGGCCTGGCCCTGCATCTGGGCTGGGTTCTGGACATCCCCACGGTGGGTGTCACTCACCGACCTCTGGTGGCGTCAGGCCCGCTCCCTGCTCCAGCATCCGGCGCTACCTCAGCCCTGACGATCGACGGAGAGCAAGTCGGCTGGTGGTTCCGGACCCGGTCAGGAGCCAGGCCGGTGGCGGTATCCCCCGGCTGGCGGGTCGGCCTCGACACGGCGCTCGAAGTGATGAAGTCAACCAGTGGGAGTGCCAGGACGGTAGAACCGATCCGCCAGGCCCGCCGCCTGGCCAGAACCGCACGGAGCCGGAACCAGGACTGACCTTCCGGCTCCCCGACTGGAGCTCAGGCCGAAACGGCACCGGAATCGTGGCCCGGATCCAGCACCCAGCGCACCGCCGCCACGATGGCGGGTATGCCCCGCCGATCGAAGGAGTGACCCATACCCTCCACGATCTCGAGACGGGTGGGTCCGCCGGCCCCCCGGGCCAGTCGCTTTGCCTCGGAGGCGGGGATCATGCGGTCGGCCGCACCGTGGACCACCGCCAGGGGAGATCGAATATCTGCGGCCACTTTCACCGGTGGTGGGGGATGGTTCCATCCCGAGTCGAGCCGAACGCCGAGGCGACGCTCCGCCCACCACCGCCCGACTCCCGTCTGGCTGATGGCCATCGAGAAGAGGCCCTGGATGTTACGGGGAAGCTTCCATTCCGCCGGGGTGCTCACGGTGACTACGCCGTTGAGGGTGGGATCTGTGCGAGCGTGCCGCAGAACGGCTATGCCTCCCATCGATGCACCGACTGTCACCACACGCTTGGAAACCGACCTGGCCTCGGCCACTGCCGCCGCCACGTCGAGCTCTTCGGATTCCCCGAGGGTGCAGAGGCCGTCCGAATCGTGATGGCCCCGGGCGTCGTAAGAGAGAACCCCATACCCGGCCCCGACCAGTGCCTGGGCTACCGCCACCAGGTCGGGATGATCCTTCGATCCGGTGAAGCCATGAACCAGCACCACGGTGGCAGAGGCGACCGGATGGGCAGGCCAGCGGCGTTCACTGAGCCGGATTCCATCCGATGTCAGCAGATCGGGCATTCGGTCAAAGGCTATCGCCGGCTGCAGGCAAGCTGGACAGGCCATGTCGATCTACGAGGCGACGGAACCAGACCGTGGATCCGCACACGGCGAGACCCATGATGACGGCGGTGGCAACGGTCTTGGTGACGAGATAGATCGAGATCGGTTGGCTGATCAGAAGCCACAGACTCAGGCCGGCGTTGGCGAGTTGGATGCCACCCCACAGCACCGTGATGCGGATGAAGAATCGGCGGATGACGGGCTGGGAGGCGAACCACCCCGGCATGGGCAGGAAGTCGTGGGCGAGGCGGGCCGCCAGGGGCCTGCCGGCGGGGGCGGAAACCAGGAAGGCCGCCGCCAGCAGCACGGTGGCAAGGGTGGGTTGAAGGAAGTAGATGAACTCGCTTGCCGCCAGGTAGGAAACCAGGCTGCGTGCGGTCAGTCCCAGGGCACCCACCAGGACCAGTCCCGGCACCCTGCGGCGGGTGAGTAGCCGGAGGGCGATGATCCCCCAGGACCAGGTGAGGCTGACGGCGATGGCACCCCAGATGCCCAGCAGCCACATCGTCAGATAGAACAGCCCCAGCGGAAGCAGGGTACCTTCGACGAGGTGAGGCACAGCACGGCGCGCCATCGTGCGCAATCGCGGTATCTGAAAAGGCTCCAAGTTCCCCTCGAAGGGATCGAACGGATCGGCCGGAACAGCCATGCTACAGGCACTCGAAAATGGTCGGGCATCCAGTTGGCGACAGCACTACACCTGATCGGTCGCCCGGGCCGATTCCTGGAGTGACTTCATCGGTAAGTTGGCTTCCCAACGGCGTCATCCCGCCGCCCACCCGGGATTGGCAATACCTCCAAACCAGTGCTACAGACCCTTGCCGAGCGTGCCGATCCCTTGGTTGGCCATGTGGATGCAACAGACTCAGTACCCGGCTCCGACGTTGACCGAGCCGCCGGGGGTTACCGGCGAATCCGAGCGCCTGTTCCGCGCCGCCTTCAATCACGCCGCGATCGGGATGGCCTTGACGGCCGCCTCCGGGCATCTCATCACCACCAACCCCGCCTTCTGCGACATGCTGGGTTACGAGAGAGGATCGCTGAGCGGCCGACACTTCGCCGAAATCACCCATCCCGATGACAGGGCGGGGAGCGAAGACAAGCTCCGCTCGCTGGTCTCCGGCCACGCCGAGGCCTTGCGCTGGGAGAAGCGGTACCTGCACAAGGCGGGGCGCACAGTCTGGGCTCGCCTCAGCGTGGCACCGGTCAAGGACGCCCAGGGCGAGATCCTCTACCTCGTTTCACAGATGGAGGACATCACGGCCCGCAAGGCGGCCGAAGCTGCCGCCCGCACCAACGAAGAGCGCTTTCTTCTCACCTTCGAGTCCGCAGCGTCGGGAATGGCTCTGGTCGATCCCACCAGCGGGCAGTTCTTGAAGGTCAACCAGACGGGCTGTGAGATGTTGGGGTACGGCCCCGAGGAGATCAAGAGCCTGACCATTCAGGATGTGACCGCACCCGGCGACCGGGCGGACAGTTACCAGCGCTTCCGCCGGGTGATCAGCGGTGAGATCCCCGTGTCCCGCAGCCCACTCAACTATCTGCGCAGCGACGGATCAACTGCCCACGCCATCGTCTCCACCGCCCTGGTCCGGGACTCCGACGGCGGGCCCCTGCACCTGGTAGCCAACGTCGTCGACATCTCCGAGCAGGTGGAGGCTCAGGCCCGGCTCAAGCATCTCGTCGAGTCCAAGGACGAGCTGATCGCCTCGGTATCTCACGAGCTCCGGACTCCCCTCACCGCCGTGCTCGGATTCGCTGAGTTGCTGCGGGGCGAGTTCGCCACCCTGTCCCCGGCGGAGCAGGTCGAGATCATCGAGAGCATCAGCAATCAGACCTCCGACCTCACCAACATCGTCGAGGATCTCCTGGTGGCGGCCCGGGCGGACAATGAGACGCTGACCGTGGCAAGCGTTTCAGTGGACCTCCACGCCCAGTCGGCCCAGGTCCTCGAGTCCATGGCCCGGTACCCTGCCGGCCAGGTCATCAGCTTCACCGGACCAGCTGTGCGGGGTGCGGGTGATCCGGCCCGGGTTCGACAGATACTGAGGAACCTGATCACCAACGCTTTCCGCTACGGGGGAAAACACATCGAGTTGGTCACCTATCCCGACGGGGAGTGGGCCTGTGTGGCCGTGCGCGATGACGGAGAGGGGATCGCCGAATCCGAGCGCGACGACGTCTTCGAGCCGTTTCGACGGTCACTCAACCGCGAGGCCCTCACCGCCTCGATCGGCCTCGGCCTCTCCGTGTCCCGCAAGCTGGCCCGCCTGATGGGCGGCGACCTCACCTACAGCTACGAGGACGACAAGAGCGTCTTCGAGCTGTGTCTCCCGACCGAAACCAGCGACACTGTCACGGGCGGCTGAGCCCGGGCCTCCGGCCCGCCCCCTACCTCCCGCCTTCGGCGGCAGGGGAACCACCGGTGGAACCCACCGACCTTCACCCTCTCGTTTCGCTCGTGGAGAACAAAGCCGAAAACCAGCCGCCACTCCCTCCCGAAGCTCCGACTAGCGTCACGAACCATGAGCGAATCCCTCCTGGTCGTCAGCGCCCACACCGCCGACTTCGTGTGGCGGGCCGGTGGGGCCATCGCTCTCTACGCCCACCGCCGTCACCGGGTGACGGTCGTTTGTCTCTCTTACGGAGAGCGGGGCGAGTCGGCCAGATACTGGCGACAGGGCATGAGCCTGGAGGAGGTCAAAGCGGCCCGCCACGAGGAAGCCTCCAATGCCGCCCGGGTGCTGGGGGCCGAGCTGAGGACCTTCGACGCCGGCGACTACCCCCTCCAAGAAACGCCCGAGCTGCTGGACCGTCTCGCCGCCCTCTACCGGGAGGTGCAGCCCACCGTCGTCCTCACCCACAGTGCGATCGACCTGTGGAACTTCGACCACGTCACCGCCCACCAACTGGCGATGCGGGCCCGGATCATCGCCCAGGCGCCGGGATACCACCCCGGGGAGGACGTGATCGGGGCCCCTCCGGTGTTCATGTTCGAGCCCCATCAGAGCGAGTACTGCGAATTCCGCCCCGACGTGCTCTTGGACATCACGGAGGTGTGGGACAAGAAGCGGGCGGCGATGGAGCGCATCGAGGGCCAGCAGCATCTGTGGGACTACTACACCGATGTGGCCAAGCGCCGCGGCGTCCAGGCCAAACGCAATTCGGGTCCCAATCTGGGATTGACCACCGACACCATGGGTGAGGCCTACCAGCGGGTGTACCCGCAAGTGGCCTCGGAGCTGGCCTGATATGAGTGATGGCGTCGTGGTGCGGAACATCGAGCGTGCCTTACCCGAGGTGGTCGCCGGTCTGGCCGAAGCAGGGGTTGCCACCGTGCATGAGGCCCAGGGCAAGAAGGGTCTGCTCGATCCGAGCATCCGGCCCATCCAGAGCGGAGCCCGTATCGCCGGGTCGGCGGTGACGGTGAAGTCGGCTCCGGGCGACAACCTCATGATCCATGCCGCCATCGAGATGGTCGAGTTGGGCGACGTGCTGGTCGTGGCCCTCACCTCTCCGGCGATCCACGCCATGATCGGAGAGCTCATGGCCACATCGCTTCGGACCCACGGCTGTGTCGGGGCGGTGATCGACTCGGGGGTGAGGGACACGGCGGAGATGGTCGAAATGGGGTTTCCGGTGTGGAGCCGGGCAATCCACGCCCAGGGGACCGCCAAGGCCACGGCGGGCTCGGTAAACGTGCCGGTGGTCTGTGCCGGGGCAGAGGTCGAACCCGGAGATGTGGTGGTGGCCGATGACGACGGGGTGGTGGTGGTCAAACGAGAAGACGCCGCCCAGGTGCTGGCCCAGGCGCGCCGGCGAATCGGCAAGGAGGCCGACACCCGTGCCAGGCTGGAAGCTGGAGAGCTCGGAGTCGACTTCTACGGATTGCGGGAACGACTGAGAGAGCTGGGTGTCGACTACGTGGACAGTTCCTCTGAGCTGAACTCGTAGAGGCGGGCCGGGCTCCCGACCAGGATCTCCTGTACGCCCAGATGAGTTCGAATTTCGTCGACGGCTCAGGAACGGGAAAAAACGAGGCCGTCCATGAGCTTGCGGGCGGTCCTGATCACCCCGGCTCGTCTCACCTCGAAGCCCCCGTTGTCGGGAGCCACCTCGACGATGGTCTCGAATGTCCCGGTTGGATGTTCCAGCGCAACCACATTGGAACCGTTCCGCAGCCGCAATGCCTCCGAGGGCGGAGAGCCCGGAAGCAGAGCCGCCGTGGCCACCGACACCGCCCCGAGAACTCCGATGGCCTGATGACAACGATGCGGTATGAAGGTGCGGGTACACAGGTCTCCCTTCCCCACCGGCGGGGCCACCATCGTCATCTTGGGGACCGTGATCCTGGAAACGTCTCCCAGCCCCATCAGGGGCCCTGCTTCGAGACGGATCTTCTCCAGGAGGCTCCTGAGGTCGGAGTCGCCCTCCAGGACCTGACAGGTCTCGTACCCGGTGATGCCCACATCATCTGCCCGCATCACCACCGCGGGCATCCCATTGTCTACCAGGGTCACCGGGACACCAGCGATCTCGTCGATCACCGAGCCGGTGGGAAGGAGAGAGCCGCAGGTACCGCCGGCTATGTCTTCGAAGTCGAGAGTGATCCTGGCGGCCGTGCCCGGAACCCCGGCGATGGAGGTATCCCCGGAGTAGCGGGGGGAGCCGTTGGAGAGCGGGAACCCGGCCACGGCGATGCCGTTCGTGTTGAGCATGTGAATGCGTATCGAGGCCTCACTGCCCTCCCCCTCGACCAGGCCACGCTCCACGGCAAAGGGGCCGACGCCGGCCAGGAGATTCCCGCAGTTCTGGCGGTCGGTGACCAGGGCCTCGCCCACTCCCAGCTGCAAGAAGAGATAGTCGACGTCGCCGCAGCCGTGGTCGCACTCCGATACCACGGCCACCTTGGAAGTGAGCGGGTGAGCGCCACCCATGCCGTCGATCTGTCGGGGGTCGGGTGTACCCATCACCGACATCAGGAACGCATCCCGGTCGTCCGTCCCGGACGGAAGATCCGAGGCCACGAAATAGAGACCCTTCGAGGTTCCTCCCCGCATCACCATGCAACGGGCGGCGTCAACGGACATCGTGATCACATTCTGGCTCGACCGGCGGCGTGTGACACAACCACGTCGAGACCGGCTGCGGAAATCAGTCGGTCAGCAGGGTCATGGCCTCGATCCGGGAGAACCAGATCGAGTCGATCCCTGAGGTTCGCCGAAGCAATACCGACCACACGTCGTGGGTGGTTTCCACCCCCAGATACTGGCCGATCGTGCTGCCGTGCGGCGTGACGACCTCGTAGGTAGCGCCGATCCTCAAATGGTTGAGATCGGCTGGTGCCCGTTGGGGCACGATTACTTGAGAGTTCATTGTCAAATTCCTTCTTTCTTGGCTCCTTCTCGGAGCTGGGTCGGTGAGTACCGGACCGGCCGAGCGATGGGGCGTCGGACCGTCCGGTCGAGCCGGGAGACCGTTCCGGCATCGGATGGGGACACACGGATATGGCGCCGAGGTTCGAGAGCGCCGATGCGTCCCAGGCGTGGAAGCGATACGCCACGGACCCTCCAACCCGGACGTATCAGAAGAAACTCTAGCACTCCACGCCGCCCATCCATGCGGACGACCAAATGATGACCCGAGAGTTTGAGTTCAGGAGTCTGGTACAATTCAGCCCAGCTGCTTCGGCGGTGGCTCATCTTCTCTCCTTCTTCGGACGGGACTGCGGCAGAGTCGGTCCCGGAACAACTGCATCAGGAGAACGAGAAACGTTCTCCGGGTCAGAAGAGGAAAGATCATGAACATCTATGTGGGGAATCTCCCCTTCGACGCGCAAGAGGGCGATCTTCGGTCGCTCTTCGCCGATTACGGCGACATCGATTCGGCGTCGGTCATCACCGACCGCCAGACCGGCCGGTCACGTGGCTTCGGATTCGTCGAACTAGCCGACAAGGCTCAAGGCGCCAAGGCCATCGACAGGTTGGACGGCCACGAGTGGAATGGCCGCCGACTTACGGTCAACGAGGCCAAGCCCCGTGAGGTTCGCCGATAGTGGCGACCGCAGGGCAGGCACGACAAGGGTTGTCGAGCCGGCGCCTCACCACGGGACCGGCCTGAGATGGCCCGCGGACGCGAGGGAATGGCCAAGCGGGAGCGAGAACGGATTCGCCAGGAGCGCCAGGAGGCAAAACGGCTGCGGCGCGAAACCCTGGCCACGGAGAGCCAGGACCAGAATCCGGCAGAAGAGGCTCGGCTAATGGATGAGTTTCGCCGGCTCAGCGAGCGGCATGCAAGCGGCCAGGTCTCCGAGGCCATATACGCGACGGAGCGACACCGGATCTTCGTCGAGCTCGGAATCGAACAGGGCGAGGACTGATCCCGGTGGCCAGGAGTTAGATATGGCGCGCAAACAGACAAGACGGGTCGACCGTTCAACACGACGGTGCCGGACGTGCGGCCACCCCATCACGGAGCACCGCCGGATCGACGGATGTACTGTTCCCAAATGCGCCTGCGAGATCTATGAGCCCGCCGCACACACCGGCGGCCCACCTGCCCGTGCCGATGACGACAAGGTGAGCCGGCCAGCGAAGTGAGCGGCGACGTGGCGGATTCACTGAGCAAGATTTGCGGTTGGCGCAAGGATCTGGACTCCGACAGCCGTGGTGAATTCTGGATCAACCGGGAGCTTCTCACCCAGAAGATGTCCAGGCTGTCTCCCAACGAGAGGGCCCTCTACAGATGGGGAATCGTCGAGGAGTTCAATCGCGGCCTTGACGAGATCCTCGCCCACGATCAGGCGGTGGGCGAGATGAGAGAAGAGTTCAGGGACCAGTGACCCCGACCGAGCAGGACGACACCCGTCGAGGGATGCGCACCCACGCGGCTCGTCAACGAAACACCGACCAGGCTCAGCCGAGTCTCTCGGCCAGCATCGTCTTTACCAGGCCGTGGAACTCCTCCTCGGTCAGTCGGACCCCGAGTTGCCCGTCGAGCCACAACATGACCGCTCCGTGGACGATCGACCACGCCGCCAGCTCTGCCGTTCCGATCCGGTAGGCGTCCGGATCTCCCGTGGCCTCACCCTCATAAGCAGCCTTCAGGAGGAGCAGGTAGGCCCTAGTCCCCTCCTGATCGAGACGCTCGGGGCAGTCTCCGCTCATCAACTGAGACCCGAACATCATCCGGTACCGCTCGGGGTGGGTCAGGCCGAATCGAACGTAGGCCTCACCGGTGCGCTGGAGCCAGGTAGCCGGAGGTTGCCCTTCCATGGCCTCCTCCAGGACGTCGGCAAGGCCCCGATAACCGTCGGCGGCCAGCTCGGCCAATAGCTCGTTGCGATCGGCGAAGTGGTGACCGGGAGCGGCGTGGGAGACCCCCAGGGAACGGGCCAATCCCCTGAAGGTGATGGCCTCGGCGCCATCGCTCTCCAGGACATGACCCGCCTCGTCGATGAGCGCCCGACGCAGGTTCCCATGGTGATACGTATCCGTGGATGGGGTCGCTGCGTTCATGCTCTCAGCATATCTTGACGCCGCCTAGATCGTCAGAAATTCATCTTGTCACCGCCAAGATAGGAACCCCGGCGATGATTCACAAGGGACGCTTCACGGCTGAGATGGACGAAGACTTCGTCGTCTTCTTGATCGGGTTACAGGTTCACAAGCCTCTCAAGCTCAGACAGTGGCTACCCCTCGCCCGAGGCATGCCGACCATGCAGCGTGAGATCGCCCACCACCCCGAGATCGGATGCCTGCACATCGAGAACTTCGGCGCGCTGGCAACGTCTCGATTTCAGTACTGGCGGTCCTTCGAGGATCTGGAACGCTTCGCCGGCGTGGCCGGATACTGATCCGTCCTGGCACCGCTGACTTGTCGGGTTTGGCCGGTGCTCCCCCCTACCCCGCTGCGACGCAGCGGGGGCCCCTTCCCCCTGGCGAAGCCAGGGGGACAAACCTGGGCCACACTCGCCCACCCCTTCCCCCTGGCAAAGGCAGGGGGACAAACCTGAGCCACACAACCTTCCATCCCTTCCCCCTGGCGAAGGCAGGGGGACAAACCTGAGCCACACAACCTTCCATCCCCACCCCTGGCAAAGCCAGGGGGACGAACCTGAGCCACACAACCTTCCATCCCCACCCCCTGGCAAAGCCAGGGGGACAAACCTGAGCCACACAACCTTCCATCCCCACCCCTTCCCCCTGGCAAAGCCAGGGGGACAAACCTGGGCCACACTCGCCCACGCGGCCATAATCGGCGACTGCCGAGGACAACCGGCCCCTGCAGGGATTGAGGTCACGATGGCGATGCTCGAGATGGAAAGCCCAATCGACCTGACGGATCCGCAACTGGTGATCGCGGTGAGTGGCTGGGTCGATGGCGGTTTCGTCACCACCAAAGTGGGGGAGTATCTGGCCAACCTGGGGCAGGTGGTGGCCGGCTTCAAACCTGACGACCTCTACGATTATCGCTCCAATCGACCCACGATCGAGTTCTCAGACGGGGCCGTCACAGAGATCCGGTGGCCATCGCTTTCGATCAGCGCCAGCACCGAAGGTAGGGCCCATCTGCTGGTCCTGACCGGAGCAGAGCCCGACACACGGTGGCAGGAAGCAGCCGCCGAGATCGCACAACTGGCCGAGGCCGCAGGCGTGAGGCGGGTCGTTTCTGTGGGAGCCGTCGCGGCCGCGGTGGCGCACACCCGCGCCACTCCGATCATGACCACCTCGACCGATCCCGAAGTGGAGTCGTTCGGGCTCCCCGTGGGGCGCTTCTCCGTGCCGGGAGCATTCGTGAACGTCGTCTCCCATCACATCGCCCACTCGAAGGGGGTCCCCGAAGTCGGGTTCTGGGCCCAGATCCCTCACTACGTTTCGGGCGTGTACTGGCCGGGGGTGGAGGCGATCATGTCCCGGCTGGTCTCTTTCCTCGGAGTGGAGGTGAACGTGGCAGAGATCGTGCTCAACGCCCACCAGGTTCGCCAAAGACTCGACCGAGCCCTGGCCGGCCGGCCCGACGCCCGCGACTTCGTCCGCCGCCTGGAGGAGACCACGCCGGGATTCGGACTCGAGGGCAACCCCGACCTGGCGGAGGAGATCGAGGAGTTCCTCCGCGACCTGGGCGACGACGACAACCCCTTCTCCTGAGCGGAGACGAGGCGCCTTCCTCGAACCCGATCAAGCGACGAGTTCCAATATCATCGAGCCCGATCGCCATGCGACAAGCTCATCTCTACCTGGAGCATCTCAGCGATCAAGATCTCGATCTGATCGCCCGTGTCGAAGGACCTCGTCAAGGGTCCCGCCCCCTCCGGGCCCGGCTTCGGGAACGCCCCGAGCTGATCGAGGGTTTGCTCGCCTCGCCCCGACTGTTCGAGGCGGTTCTCGGCGCCGAACCTGAGGAGCTCTCGCCCCGATCGAGCCTGTTCCTGGTCTTCGGCGTCCTGGTGCATCGCACTGCCCGGGACCTCGGCCAAGCCGCCTACATACCGGAATGGTCAGGACCGGGACGCAGGCTTCCCGTCTTCGACGTGGCGTCGCTGCGCGAGTTCGCCGGCAGAGGGGCCAGCCGCTTCTTCCTGATCGAGCTGCTCAGCTCATTCGTGAAAGTGGCCAGCGGGAGCGTCCTGGTACGCACCCGACGCGGATACCGCCGGCGACGATACAGCGAGCTGGACCCGGTCCAGCTGGCAGACATGGTCGATCTACTCCCCCCGGCGCAGCGCCCCGGCGGCTATCGCCGCCTGGGCGATGTCACCCTGTTCCTATCCGGCGTCTTCCCGGACCACACCGCCACCCATCCTCCAACCGTCCGGCAGCGAGAGCGTCTCGCGGCTTCAGCCGGGGTGCCACCCGTCACCGCACTCGACGACGGGAGCGATCTGCGCTTTCACGAGATCGTCGGAGCCAACTGGTACCGACAGGCGGCGACCACGGCGAGCACGTTCGTGGGTTCGGGGGCCGACTACCTGCTCGAAGTCGCCGATCAGTTCCCCCAGGCGCGACGCTTCCTCAACATCCTCGCCGACCGCTACCTGTACCGATACGACACGGGACTTATGTACCCACCGAACTAGGAGTCTGTTGGATAATGCCGTTGCCCGGATTGGCGGCCAGGCGCGCCAGGCGCAAGGCCGAGGTTTCGCCACTCCTCGGGCCGGAATGGCGGAGCCGAGAACGCAGCGGGTGGTGATGCATGGTCGTCAAGATGGGTGACATGCATTGTTCAACGGGCTCCTAGGCGAAGGGGTGACGCCCCACTCAGTCACGGCTATCTCTCCTCCGGCCGATCGAGGCGAAGGATCTCGTGCCGTCGATCGTCGACGGGGTTGTCGGGTTCCAGCTCTCCGCGGGCCACCACCCGGAACCCGGCCTTGAGCAGCGCCTTCCATGAAGCCACATTGGCCGAGTTCACGGGAACGATGATGGCATCGGCTTCAGTGTTCCAGATCCACTCCACGAACCTCGAGATCATCTCCGTTCCCAGACCCCGCCCGACGAGGGCCGGGTCACCGATCAGATAGTCGATGCCCACCGCCCGGTCCGGAACCGGGGTGAGTGAGGTCAACTCCTCCAGATACTCCGGGTAGTCGGAGAACCTCGAGTACTGAATCAGACCGATCGGTCGGCCATCGAGGAGCACCAGGTGGTCCTGGTTGGGTTCGGTGCCGTCCACGCTGGGACCGAAGTCCCTCTCCACGGCTTGCGGGAGTGAACTCGTGGTTCCACCACCGGGCCACGTGGGGCTGCGCCAGCCAGGTGCCGATGAGAGGGAAGTCATCTCGGGTGACTCTCCGAAAGCTGATCGATCCTGACATCGGTGAGAAACGACCGTTCACGCCGCCGACCGCGGAGGGGTCCCCTCACCCCTTCTTTGGGCCGTGAGGAACGCTCCCCCCTTCTTTGGACCGTGAGGAACGCATAGCGATGGTCTTCGTCCAAAGAAGGGGTTGGCCGTTCGTCAGCGTCCAAACAACCCCACCCGGAGACGGCTTCCTGCCAGGTGTAGCGCGAGCGCCCTGCGACGCTGCGGGTATATCTCACGCCTGATTCTCCAGCCATGCTTCGACCGCCTTCCGATCGACTCCGCGCTCGATCAGGAGACGGGCGCCGGGAGACCGTCGATCCCGGAGGATCCCGAGGAGGATGTGCTCGGTCCCGATCCGCCGGGAACCGCTGCGAATCGTCTCTCTCAGCGCCAGCTCCAGGACCTTCTTGGATTGGCCTGAGAAAGGGACATGACCGGTGCCGCGGGACTTAGCGGTCACCTTCGTGCCGGACTCTGCCGCGGCGCGAATCTCTTCGACCGACACCCCGAGCCCGGCAATGGCACGAACGGCCAAGCTGTCGGGATCGTCGATCAATCCCAGAACCAGGTGTTCCGTCCCGACGTGGGACGCTCCTGCATCCCGCGCCTGAGCAACCGCCCGGCGCACCACCTGGCGAGCAGGTGTGGCGAAGCGGGTCAGGAAGAAGCCGCCACCACGGCGCGCCACCGCCGAGTTGAAGCGCTTCTGCGCCGCCTGCTTGCTCACTCCCATGCACTCGCCGATCTCGGCCCATGTGGCACCCAAGGCCCGCGCGTCCTCCACGAAGTGGCCCACCAAATCGTCGGCCACATCGGAGAGGCGACCCGACAGGATCACCGATTCGGTGAGCTGCTGCAGTGGCCCGGCTCCGGGCTGACTGTCTTCGACCAGCCGTATCAGATTGTCGAGGGTGGGAAAGGAATCCATGATGTGTCAACTCTAGGTTGACGCAGTAGAGATTGTCAACCTCTCGTTGACGAGAAGGCCCCGGGAAGCGGCGACGCTACTCGGGCTGGACGGAGATCTCGGTGGCCTTGAAACCGATCCAGATCGGGGTTCCGGGCTCGAGCCCCAGCTCCGCCCGGGCCCCCTCGGTCACCTCGACAGTCAGGGGCAGTGGCGCCCCGGTGCGGAGCCGAACCCGGGAACCGAGCCGTTCCACTCTCTCCACCGTGGTCTCCCAGCTATTGCGGGGACTGCCCTCGGGCCGTTCCGGGTAGACCGATATGGCGTTGGGGTGGATAGTCACCAGGACCGGACCCTCTACCTCCACGTCGGCCGCGTGGAGATTCAGGGTGCCGGTGTCGACCGTGCCGTCATGGGCGCGGCCCAGGACGAGGTTGGATCCGGCTAGATCGGCCGCGTAAGGGGTCCGGGGATGCAAACGGATGTCGTCGGCGGACCCGGATTGGGTAATCGCTCCATCCTCGATCACCCAGATATGGTCGGCGAGGAGAAACGCTTCGGTCGGATCATGGGTGATGAGCAGCCGGGGGCCCTCGAAGGCAGTCAGATGCTCGGCCAGGGTGTGGCGTAGATCGGTGCGGGTGGTGACATCCAGCGCCGAGAGCGGCTCGTCGAGCAGCAGGAGGTCGGGCTCGGTGACCAGTGCCCGGGCCAGCGCCACACGCTGGGCCTGGCCACCCGACAGGTCTCCGGGCCTGCGGCCCTCCAGGTCCTCGAGGCCAAATCGCTCCAGCCAGCGACGGGCACTGGCCATAGCCTCATCCCGTCCCACCCCGCGACTACGCATACCAAAACTGATGTTCTCCAGCACCGTCAGATGGGGAAACAACAGATAGTCCTGGAACACCACGCCCACTCTTCGCTCCTCGGCGGGGACGAAGAAGTCGTCGGCGGGATCGTCCAGTACTGCCTCGCCGAGGGTAATACGGCCCTCGTCGATGGGCCGCAGCCCGGAGATGGCCCATACAGCGGTGGACTTGCCGGCGCCATTGGGGCCCAACAAGGCAGCCGTTGTCCCGGCCTGGATAGACAGTTTCA
Source organism: uncultured Acidimicrobiia bacterium (assembly GCA_963744905.1). Classification (GTDB taxonomy): domain Bacteria; phylum Actinomycetota; class Acidimicrobiia; order Spongiisociales; family ZC4RG35; genus DATFFO01. The sequence goes on from CAVUUV010000003.1 coordinate 486,382, forward strand.
GCTCGAGGCGAAACGAATCTGAACGCCGTACCACGACGTCGGCCACGAGTTCCCCCGTCAAAGCGCCCTCCACCAACGGTCCCGCAGGGCAACCAGCACGATCAGAGAGACGACCACCATGACCAGGCTGATCGCCACCGCCGTATCCCTCTGGCTCTCCAGTGCCACGAACACGGCCAGGGGCAGGGTTTGGGTCCGGCCCTGCAGGTTGCCGGCAAACGTGATTGTGGCACCGAACTCGCCGAATGCCCTCGCCCAGGTGAGGACCAGTCCGGCCATCAAGGAAGGCGCGATCATCGGCAACGTCACCCGCCGCATTACCGTCCAGCGGCGCGCTCCCAGGGTGGCAGCTGCGCCCTCGTAGCGCCGGTCCATGTTACGGAGGGCACCCTCCACCGTGATCACCATGAAAGGCATCGACACGAAGGTGGTTGCCACGATCACCCCCCAGGTCGAGAAGGGAAGCAGGAGACCGGTCGCCCGGTAGAGCGGCCCTCCCAACAGCCCTCCACGCCCCATAGCGAAAAGGAGGGCGGCGCCGCCCACCACCGGAGGCAATACCAGCGGCAGGGTGACGATCCCCCGCACCAGGGACCGGCCCGGGAACTCGACCCGGGCCAGCAACCAGGCCAGGGGGACGCCCACGACCGTGGCGATGACCGTGGCCGAGACGGAGGAGATGGCCGAGAGGCGGAGTGCGTCCACCACTACGTCGCTGCCCAACAACCCAGGAAGGCGCGACCAGGGCACCCGGCCCAGCAGCCCCACGAAGGGCACCACGAAGACTGCCAACCCCAGACAACCCAGAACGATCAGGAGAGTCGGGGGCCGCCCGACGGTAGAACCTCTGCTCGGGGATCGTGGATTCAAGGTGAGGTGAAACCGTACCTGGCCAGAATGTCCTGGCCGGCGCCGGAGAGGACGAAGTCGACGAAGGCCCGGGCACCATCGGGGTTGGGGGCGTTGGCCAAGACCGCGATCGGATAGTCGGCAACCACGTTCTCGTCTTCGGGGATATCCACCCCCTGGACCTTTCCGCGAGTCGAGGCCACATCGGTGACGTAGGTGATACCGGCGTCGAGCTCGCCCAACTCGATCTTGGTCAACAGGGCCCGTACGTCAGGCTCGTTCGTGTCGATCGCCGGGGCCACGCCGGCCTTGGCCAATGCCTGGCGGGCAAAGTCCCCGCAGGGAACATCCGCTGCGCACAGCCCAATCAGAAGGTCCTGGCGAGAGAAATCCTTCAGCCCGGTGATCCCGGCCGGATTCCCCTTCGGGACTGCTATCTGGAGCAGGTTGTGGGCGAAGACCTCCGGATGGCCGGCAACATCTCCCACCTCGACCACCGCCTCCATGTTCGACCTGTTGGCCGAAGCAAACACGTCTGCCGGCGCTCCCTCCAGGATCTGCTCGCGGAGAGCCGAGCTGCCGGCCAGATTCAATACCACATCCACTCCATGATGAGCTTCTTCGAAGGCCGCCGCCACGTCGTTGAACGCATCGGTGAGCGAGGCGGCTGCCGACACCAGCACCTCAGCCCTGGCTTCGCTTCCGGGCCCGGTGCAGGCCGCGGTCAGGAACAACACCATCATGAGCGCGGTCGCCGACGCAGCGTTCCTCATGATGCTTCTCCGGTAATCTCATTGTGACTATTGAATGGCGAAATGAGAGTATGCGAGAGATGCGGGTCATGCAACCGGACGGGCCGGCCTGGTTCCCATGACGACGCCTGACCTGTCCACCACAGAGTGCGCCGTCCTGGCCCTCCTGGGGGAACGTCCCGGCCACGGCTTCGCCCTCGCCAGGCAACTCGCCGCAGGGAGCGAGATCGGGCGGGTGTTCACGGTTCGCCGATCGCTCGTCTATCGGGCGTTGGACCGTCTCGTCGACGCTGGACTGGCCCGACCCGTCTCGACCGAGAAAGGGCGTGCCGGACCCAAGCGGATCATCCACGCCATCACACCCGCCGGGCGCGGGCGGCTCGATGATTGGCTGGCCGAACCGGTCGAGCATGTGCGGGATCTGCGCATCGAATTCCTTCTCAAGCTGACCATGCTCCGGCGTAGTCAGCGCTCCCCAACCACCCTGATCAAGAGCCAGCGAGCCGCCCTCGACAATACCCTCTCGGCCCTGGACGAGAACGGCCCCGACCCCGACGATCACGTCGAGCTGTGGCGCCGGCATCAGGCCGCCACCGCCGGCTCCTACCTGGAGGCCCTACAGGAGCTGTACCGGGAGTAGAGAGTCCGGAGGTCGGCCATCCCCAAACCTCTCCGGGCATCCGCTTGAGTGTGCCTCGGTCAACCCTCACGGTTGTCGTTGGCACACTCAACGAAGGTTGGACCTCGCCTACAGTGAACCGGATGCAGCCAGAGTCCCGACGTCTCGGAGCCAGTGGCCCCGAGGTGCCGGTGGTTGGGCTGGGCACCTGGCAGCGTCTCGAAGCTGCTGCCCGCGCCGGTTCGGCCGGGTCTCTGGTGACCTCCGCCCTCGACCAGGGAATCCGTGTGTTCGACTCCTCGCCCATGTATGGCCGGGCCGAGGAGCTACTGGCGTCGGCTCTCGGGGATCGCCGCTCCATGGCGTTCGTGGCCACCAAGGTCTGGACGCCGTCGGCCACCGAGGGCGGGATCCAGCTGAACCGAGCCTTGCAGTGGTTCGGCGGATCCATCGACCTGATGCAGATCCACAACCTGGTGGCCTGGCAGGATCACCTGCCGCTGCTGGAGAGGGCCAAGGACGAGGCCCGCATCGGCCTGATCGGGGCTACTCATTGGTCCGCTTCCGCCTTCGATGAGTTGGAAGCCCTGATGAGGACCGATCGCCTCGACGCCATCCAGATCCCCTACAACCCCCATGAACGGGAGGTGGAAAATCGCCTCCTCCCGCTGGCGGAAGAGCTGGAACTGGGCGTGGTCGTCATGCGGCCACTCGGTGGGGGAACCCTGCTCGGCGTGGACCCCGGACCGGCGGCGCTTTCACCTCTTCGTTCCTTCGGGATCGAAACCTGGGCCCAGGCCCTTATCAAGTGGGTGCTGAGCGATCCACGCTGTCACGTGGCCATCCCCGCCACCTCACGACCGGAAGGGGTAGCCGAGAACGCCGCCGCCGGGCGGCCACCCTGGTTCGGTCCCGAGGAGAGAGACCTGGTCGCCCGCCTGGCCGGTTCCTGATCGGAGCAGGCGCCCGCACGGTGGGTCCGAAGAGAGCGGCCTTCTGGACTCCCGGCCCAGTGGGTTGACGGATCCTTCCGTAAGTCGTATCTTACGGTTCGTGTCTACTTACGAACCAGAGGTCGCATGGTCGGCCCTGGCTGATCCGACCAGGCGCGCCATCTTCGTGCGGCTGGCTCGAGAGCCGCAGGCGGTGGGAGAGCTGGCCGAGGATCTACCCGTCAGCCGACCTGCGGTCTCCCAACATCTGAAGGTGCTCAAGGAGGCCGGGCTGGTGACAGAGCGGGCCGTCGGAACTCGCCGGATCTATCGAATCGATCCCGCCGGCGTCAACGCCCTACGAGACCGGCTCGACGCCTTCTGGGGACACGCCCTGGCCGGTTATCAGGAAATACTGGACATGCCCCAACAGGAGGAAACATGAGTCGGCCGACCACCATCGTACGGAAAGAGATCGTCGTCGACGCAACTCCCGAAGTCGCTTTCAAGACCTTCACCGAAAAGTTCGGGGACTTCAAGCCCGGCGAACACAACCTGATGCAATCTCCCATAAGAGACACCGTCTTCGAGCCTCGGGTGGGAGGAAACATCTACGACCGGGCAGTGGACGGGAGCGAGTGCCGGTGGGCCCGCGTCCTCGTCTATGAACCCCCATCGAGGGTCGTGTTCAGCTGGGATATCGGACCGACATGGCAACTCGAAACGGACCATTCCAAGACGAGCGAGGTCGAGGTTCGGTTTATCGCCGAAGCGCCAGGCCGCACCCGAGTGGAACTCGAGCACCGCCATATCCACCGGCATGGCTCGGGCTGGGAAGCCGTGAGCGAAGGTGTGGCCGGCGATCAGGGCTGGCCGCTCTACCTCGCCCGCTACGGGACATTGCTGCCATAGGGTGGCTCCGGCGATTGCCTTCGAGCCGACGAGCAACCCGTTCGGGTTCGCTCCCGTGACCGCCGCCCGGCTATTGGTCCACAGACCACTTCCGGGTGGGGGGCAAGGGGACGTCGCCATACCCGTTGCAACGGGCCTCGCTGAGCAGCAACTCGAAGAGGATGTAGCGGGCGGCGGGCGCATAGCTCGCCGAGTCGGCCACCCGGGACCGAACGTCGGGATCGTCCACGGCCAACCCACCGCCCGATACGAAGAACTCGCCGCCGGAGCCGGCGTTGTCGGGGACGCCGTTGTGCAGGGCGAACCATGCCCGTTCCCGCAGATCTCTCCCTTTGGGAGAGGTCGGCTCCATGAACAGGAACAGCCCCTCGGCCGTGAAGATGGGCGTGACCGGGTGCACGCGCGGTGATCCCGACCGGCGAATCGTGGCCAGATACGCAGGCGCCGCCCTCAGTCTGTCCATACCGAACCGGGCCAGGTCCGGCTCAAGTCCGGCGAACTCACCCCAGCTGATCGCTGGCGACGAGACGGCGTTGGTGAATGTCACGCGACTTGGGCCGAACCCACGTATTCGGCCAGATGGCGGCCGGTCAGGGTCGAGCGGACAGCTACGAGATCGGCCGGGGTCCCCTCGAACACCACCCGGCCACCATCGTGTCCGGCACCCGGACCGAGGTCGATGATCCAGTCGGCATGGGCCATCACCGCCTGGTGATGCTCGATCACGATGACCGACGTGCCCGCGTCCACCAGCTGGTCGAGAAGCCGGAGCAGGTGGTCTACATCGGCCAGATGCAGCCCGCTGGTCGGCTCGTCGAGAACGTAGATTCCGCCCGTCTCCCCCATTTGAATGGCCAGCTTCAACCGCTGCCGTTCCCCGCCGGAGAGCGTCGTCAGAGGCTGACCGATGCTCAGGTAGCCGAGACCGACCGCCGACAAACGCTGCAGGATCTTGTGAGCCGCCGGGGTTCTCGCCTCGCCGGCACCGAAGAACTCCTCGGCTTCGATGACCGGCATTGCCATCACCTCGGCGATGTCGCGCCCGCCAAGCGTGTAGGCGAGCACCGAAGCATCGAACCCCTTGCCCTCGCACTCCTCACATGTGACGGTGACGCTGGACATGATGGCCAGATCGAACTCGACCACACCGGCGCCGTTGCAGTTGGGGCACGCACCCTCTGAGTTGGCGCTGAACAGCGCCGGTTTGACATCGTTGGCCTTGGCGAATGCCTTGCGGATCGGGTCGAGCATGCCGGTGTATGTGGCCGGGTTGCTGCGCCGAGACCCTCGAATCGGGCTCTGATCGACAGTCACCACTCCGTCCATTCCAGACACCGAGCCATAGAGGAGTGAGCTCTTGCCCGATCCCGCCACCCCGGTCACCACGACCAGCACGCCGAGGGGGATATCGACGTCCACGTCCTGGAGGTTGTGGGTACTCGCACCGCGCACCTCCAGCGATCCAGACGCAGTCCGCACCAACGGCTTCAGGGAGGCCCGGTCGTCGAGATGCTTCCCGGTCACGGTGCCACAGGACCGCAGATCCTCCACCGAACCTGAGAACATCACCTCGCCGCCGGCCGACCCGGCACCGGGGCCGAGATCGACGACGTGGTCGGCGATCGCGATCACCTCCGGGTCGTGTTCGACGACCAACACGGTGTTGCCCTTGTCGCGGAGCTGGAGCAGCAGATCGTTCATCCGTTGAATGTCGTGGGCATGCATCCCGATGGTGGGCTCATCGAATATGTAGGTGACGTCGGTGAGCGCCGACCCGAGATGGCGGATCATCTTGGTCCGCTGTGCCTCGCCGCCCGACAGCGTTCCCGAGGGCCGATCGAGTGAGAGGTATCCGAGGCCGATCTCTACGAACGAATCGAGCGTGTACTGAAGCGCCGCCAGTAGGGGTGCAACCGACGGCTCCTCCAGGCCACGCACCCAATCGCCCAGGTCGCTGATCTGCATGGCGCAGGCGTCGGCGATGCTGATCCCCGCGACCTTGGAGGATCTAGCTCCCTCGGCAAGGCGAGTGCCATCGCAGTCCGGGCAGTCGACGAAGGTCGCCGCCCGCTCGACGAACTCCCGGATGTGGGGCTGCATGGACTCCCGGTCCTTGGAGAAGAACGACTTCTGGACCTTGGGGATCAGCCCCTCATACGTGGTGTTGATCCCCTTCATCTTGACCTTGGTCGGCTCCTTGTAGAGGAAATCATGGAGCTCCTTCCCGGTGTATTTGGCAATCGGCTTGTCAGGGTCGAGGAAGCCGGACTCGCTGAATGACCGCACCATCCAGCCACCCGCCTTGTAGCCAGGGATGGTGATTGCGCCCTCGGCCAGCGACTTGGAGTCGTCGTAGAGCTGGGTCAGATCGATGTCGGAGACCGTGCCCCGCCCCTCACATCGCGGGCACATGCCGCCGGTCCGGGTGAAGGTCACCCTCTCGGCCTTGCTGTTACCCCGCTCGACCGTGATCGCACCGCTTGCCCGTACCGAGGGAACGTTGAACGAGAAGGCGCTGGGCGGGCCGATGTAGGGCTGGCCGAGCCGACTGAAGAGGATCCGCAACATGGGGTTGGCGTCCGTGGCCGTGCCCACCGTGGAACGGACGTCGGCGCCCATCCGCTCCTGGTCGACGATGATCGCCGTGGTGAGACCTTCCAACAGGTCGACTTCGGGACGTGCCATCGCCGGCATGAAGCCCTGAACGAAGGCGCTGTAGGTCTCGTTGATCAACCGTTGGGACTCAGCGGCGATCGTGTCGAAGACGAGAGAGCTCTTGCCCGATCCCGATACCCCCGTGAACACGGTCAACCGGCGCTTCGGGAGCTCCACGTTTACGTCCTTGAGGTTGTTCTCCCGTGCCCCGGTTACCCGGATCAGATCGTGGGTGTCGGCAGCGTGGGTCACGACCAGGAAGCGGGAGGCTGGTCGATGCGGACCAGGTTGCCGGACGGGTCACGCACGGCGAAATCACGCGTGCCCCACGGCTGGTCGGCCGGCTCCGAGACGATCTCGGCGCCGGCGTCGCGCACCTTCTCGAAGGTCCCGTCGAGGTCATCTGTGTGGAAGTGGACCCCGTTCAGAGCTCCCTTGGCGACCAGAGCCGTCACCGCATCGACGTCGGCGGGGCTGCCGTTGAGGTAGTTGGTGAGGACGATCGAGACGCCGGGCTGAGAGGCGGCCCCGACGGTGATCCAGCGGAAACCTCCCCGGGCGACGTCGTTGCGGACGTCGAGACCCAGGGCGTCACGGTAGAAGTCCAGCGCCAGGTCGGGGTCGGTGACTATTACGAAGCATTGGGAGAGTGAGACGTCCATGCCCGTCAGCCTACGGAACCGGGACCCCGACGGCTTCTCCGATCCTGCTCGGTTGGCGGCTGGGACGGGTGAGGTCCCTGGCGATGCACCCGGGCACACGGGCGAGGACACTGTGGTCACGGTCCCGGTAGGCCGTCGGCGTCTCTCCCACCACCTCCGTGAAGCGTGCGCTGAACGAGCCCAGTGACGTACACCCAACTGCCATGCACACTTCGGTGACCGACATTTCTCCGCGGCGCAGCAAGGCCTTGGCTCGCTCGATGCGCCGTGTCATCAGGTAGGAGTACGGCGTTTCTCCGTATGTGGCCCGGAACTTCCGTGAGAAGTGAGCCGGCGACATCAGAGCCTCTCGGGCGATGGCGGCGACGTCCAGCGGGCGCGCATACTCGCGGTCCATCAGATCGCGGGCCCGGCGCAGATAGGCGAGGTTCTCGAGCTCCTCAGGCGTCACGACCTCAGAGTAGCGATGTCCCCACACCTCAATGGCCCCAGGTCAGATCGGTCGACCGGGGCAAAGACCCGACGCTCATACCGGCGACATGCCCCCAGGTGGACCGTGTGAAGGATGGATCGGGGTCCACACCCCGACAGCTAGACCGGCGTGTCCTCGGCCTGGAAAGTGACCTTTGGCTCTGGCTCAGTCACGGAACGCGAAACGAGACTGACAAGCAGGCTTCAACAGGACTTGATGCAATGTCTTTTGAGTCAGAGCGAGGGTTCTCGGGACAATGAGTGAGCCGATCCGGAGTGGATGGTGTCGGACGTCTTCGACCTGAAGCGGGATTCGAGGCTGGGTTCGGCGGTTGAGTTCTTCGCGGTCGACAAGGTCACCGACCATAGGGAGATCGCCTCCTTCACCACGCCGGCCTTGGCCGTCGACGACCGGGTCATTCTCGCCGGACGAGTCCCCCCCGCAGATGATGTCGTCGACCTCATCCAGGACGCCATGTCATGACCTCCCCGCAGAGCGTCGCAGCGGCCGAAGCACCCGTACTCGAGCGTCTCTCCCTACTCGATCGGTTCTTGCCGGTCTGGATCGGGCTGGCGATGGCTGCCGGGCTCCTCCTCGGCCGTCTGGTGCCCGACCTCAACGACTGGCTGGACAGCGTCGAGATCGGCACCGTCTCGCTCCCCATCGCCGTCGGGCTCCTGGCGATGATGTACCCGGTACTGGCGAAGGTGCGGTACTCACAAGTCGGCGCGGTGGCCGCCGACCGCAAGCTCATCACCACCTCCCTCTTCCTCAACTGGGTGGTCGGCCCCGCCCTGATGTTCACCCTCGCCTGGCTGCTCCTACCCGATCTGCCGGAGTACCGCACCGGCCTGATCATCATCGGCCTCGCCCGCTGCATCGCCATGGTGCTCATCTGGAACGACCTCGCCTGCGGCGACCGCGAAGCAGCCGCCGTCCTCGTCGCCCTCAACTCCGTGTTCCAGATCGTCGCCTACTCGATTCTCGGCTACTTCTATCTCCAACTCCTCCCCTCATGGCTCGGACTCGACACCACCGCTCTCGACGTGACCATGTGGGACATCGCCAAGATCGTCCTCGTGTTCCTCGGCATCCCCCTCCTGGCCGGTTATCTGACCCGCCGGTGGGGCGAACGAACCCGCGGCGTCGTCTGGTACGAGAATGAGTTCATCCCCAAAATCGCCCCCTGGGCCCTCTACGGGCTGCTGTTCACGATCGTCGTCCTCTTCGCCCTCCAGGGAGAGACCATCACCAGCCAACCCCTCGACGTCGCTCGCATCGCCCTCCCCCTGCTGGCCTACTTCGGACTGATGTGGGTCGCCTCGTTCAGCCTCGGCCTCTGGCTACGACTCTCGTACCAAAAGAACAGCACCGTTGCCTTCACCGCCGCCAGCAACAACTTCGAACTCGCCATAGCCGTTTCGATCGGTGTCTTCGGCGTCACGTCCGGCGAAGCCCTAGCCGGCGTGGTCGGACCTCTCATCGAGGTCCCCGTCCTGATCGGACTCGTCTACGTCGCCCTCTGGGCCCGCAAGCGCTTCTACCCGTCCCATAGCCCGGCCCAGCTGTGAACTGCTGCGACTGCAACCGACCGACACGGGGCGGTGTCGAGCCGGTTCATCGCCCCAGTTCGGGGCGGGGCACCTCGACGCTGCTGCGACCGAGACTCCTGTCCGTCGATGCTCATTCGACGCCACTCAGGTCGATGGCGACGGGGAGAGCCGTCTCACGCCAGCCGTCGAGATCGCCCGAATATCGGACGACGTACTTATCGAAGACTGCGTCTCGGGCCAGGCGCTCCTCGGTCGGGTCGGTGACGATTCGTCCCACACCCGGGTAGTCGCGACCGCCGACCCGGACCCGGACCTCGGGGGTATGGATCAGATTGCGTACCCAGTCGGACCTTTCCCCGCCACCGGAGAGCATGTAGAGGGTCGACTCCCGGTGGGCAAACCAGATCTCGATGGTGTGGGGACGGCCCGTGAGCCTGCCCGCGGTCGTGAGGTCGATCACCGAACGACGGTCGAGATCGCTGAAGACCGTCACGCTTTCCGCCCGCTGTCGCAGAGTATGTCCTCGGCGGCCAACAGCCCGAGCCTCATCTGACCACCTTGATGTTGAACATCGGATTCTGGGTCGCTCCCAGGATCCGAAGCCACAGTGGAAGGTACATCTCGGTTCCCCGGGCGGTGCTGATGTCGCCCAGGTCGATGATGTCCGACCAGCCCAATGACTCGAGCAGCTGCCTGACCTGCGTCTTGGCATCGATGTCGTCTCCGGAGACGAAAACGGTGTGGTCGCCCTCTCCGATCTGCTTCGGGTCGACCATCAAGTTGGCGTTCATCGTGTTCAGCGCCTTCACCACCCGAGTCTCGGGAAAGCGGCGCTGGATCTGTTCGCCTAGCGAGTCGGTGTTGGACACGAACAGGGACGGGGGCATCCCGCGGGAGAAGTCGAGAGGGTTGGCGATGTCGATCAACACCTTGCCGGCCAGGTTCTCCTCCCCTGCGGTTTCCAGCGCTTCCATGGAGCCGGCACCGTTGGTGGCATTGATCACCAGCTCGGCTCCGGAGACCGCGTCGGGGAGGTCTTCCACCGCGATCTGGGGATGCCACCCGGCCCACTCCGACAGGGGCGGATTCCCGAAGTCGTCGGACTCTGTGCGGCCCATCGCCGCCTTCACGCTCCTGGTCCCCAGGGTCAGATCATGGCCCAGCTCAGACAGCTTGGCCGCAAACGTCCGCCCGACCGCTCCGGTACCCAGCACTGCGATCCTCACTCTTCGACCTCCTCATGAAACAGATCTCTCTATCGATCCTTGAAAGGTACAGAAACAAGTCAGTATCGGGAGGCGCTCGAGGGTGCCGTCGCCGACATCGACGATCCCCTCCACCAGCCGGTCCTATGTTCGAGGCGGCCAGCGGCCGATCGATCGGGCGATCGGAGCTGAGAACTCCACCCACCAGGCAGGATTCAGCCATTTCGGCGGGTTTCGGCGCAACCGGCTCGACCGCTGAAGTTAGGCCGCTCGCGAGGGCCCAACATGCGTAACCAGAGATCCCGACCCGGGCTTCACCGCCGCTCAACCTCATCGTCTCAGTCGGAACAAGGTTGTACGCTTGACCGGCACTCTCCGACGACACACCGGTTGTGGGGCTCGATATCTCGGTGCCCGATGTCCAGGTCGGGTTGGGGCCGCTAGTGCGTATCGGCAACCGTTCCGACAGCTTCGACCACGCACGCGCCGCTGGTCGCGCAGGCACCTCGTCGATGAGCGGCGCTGATTCCTGCTCTACCTGTAGCGGCTCGAGTCAGCTGCCTGCCAGCGTGCGGAGGGTCTGCTGGTCGCCGGTGGCGAGTGCGTGTTCGGCACGGAGGCTGTCGCGGTCGCGGTAGATGGAGGCAACAGCGGTGATCAGACCCCCCTTCTGATAGCTGACGAGTACGTCACGCCGGTGGGGATCGCCGGTGACGATCTCTTCGTCGAAGCCACCGGGATAGCCAGTGACGTTGATGGGAACGTCGTAGTGCTGGCTCCAGAAGAAGGGTGGCTGGGTGAAGGCGACGTCATGACCGAGGATGTTGCGGGCCGCGGTCTGGCCTTGCCGTTCCGCCAGCACCCAGTGCTCGACTCGAACCGGCTCGCCATCGGGTCCGGGATAGCGGGCCACGTCCCCGGCGGCCCAGATGCGCGGGTCGCTGCTACGAAGGCGATCGTCGACGACGATCCCACCGTCCACGGCCAGTCCGGCAGCATCGGCCAGCTCGGTGCGGGGCACGACCCCTATGCCGACCACGACCAGGTCGGCAGGAAGGGCGGAGGCGTCGTCGAGCAGCACCTCACTCTCACCGATCTCGGTGACACCGCGACCGAGACGGAACTCGACACCGTGGTCCCGATGGAGATCGGCCACATAACGTCCCAGTGTCTCCCCAATGGCATGAGCCAGGGGAATCTCCTCGGGTGCCACCACCGTTACGTCGATGTCCCGATGGCGGAGCGAGGCAGCCACCTCCAACCCGATGAACCCGGCCCCCACGATCACAGCCCGGTTCACATCGCTGAGCGCGGCGATGATCGAGCGGCTGTCCTCGAGCGTGCGCAGATAGTGGACATGGGCCAGATCACCGCCTCGAACGGGCAGGCGGCGGGGTTCGGCTCCGGTGGCGACCAGCAGGGCGCCATAGGAGATGGCGCGCCCCGAATCGAGGCGGACCGATCCTTCCCCCGGGTCGATGGCCGTCACTTCCTCACCGGTGATCAGTTCGATGCCGGCGTCGGCGTAGAACTGGGGGGACCGGAGAGGCATCCATTCTTCGGGAGCGGTTCCGGCCAGGTAGTCCTTGGACAGGTTGGGCCGGTCTACCGGCCCCTCGGCGCCGATCAGAGTCACCGGGCCGTCAAAGCCGTAGCGGCGAAGGGCTTCGGCGGCCGCGGCACCGGCGGCCCCGGCTCCCAGGATCAGCACCGACTCGGGTGCCTCTGGCGGAGTCCGCTTCGGCCTCGGCTTGTCCGCCGGCCCGGTAACGAAAACACGACCCTCCCGCCGGGAGATCTGGTATACGGGGATGGGGTTGAGGGCCGGAGCGCCGACCGCCTCGCCGGTCTCGAGGTCGAAGGCGGCATGGTGCCAGGGGCAGCGGATCTCTCCACCTACACACAACCCTTCTCCGAGGGGACCGCCGTAGTGGGTGCAACCACCCCCCACGGCATACACCCCGTCGGCGGTTGCCACCACCACTACCGGCTTGCCGTCCACATGACCCACTCTGGAGACGCCGGCCGTCAACTCTTCGGTCGAGATGCCTTCTTCTCTGAGGTCGGGTCCGCTGAGCTGCGTCTCTTCTGCCATGTTCCCTCGTCCCTTCTCATCTAGTCAGGGGGCTGTCGGGCACCCCCCACCGAGCGGGTATCGCCATTGCACCCCACCCTACATCTAAAACTGCCTATACAACGTTTTAGAAGATCAGACTTCGTCAACCGGCGGTGATAGGCGGACGCAGCAATAGCCCTCTTCGGGGGCGAGGACCGCATCGGTGTCTGCGCCCGAGGCCTCCACCATGCCCTCCACCAGCGCCAGGTTGAGCCCGCAGGTGGTGTCCCGATCCCGGTCCCTGAGCAGATGGAACGGGCAGTTGCGGAATCGGGTTTGCCCTTTCTCGGTGACCGGCTCGTACCCGGTGGCCTCGAGGGCCGCCTCGAGGCCGGCCCGGCCGATCTCTCTCCCGGTCTTCCGCGCCGCCTCGGTCAAGGCACCACGGTCGAGATGTCCCTCTCGTGCGGCGTCGAGGAGAATCCGGGCCGCCAACTCGTATCGGCGGGGCGGGACCGACACCTCGTGGTCCCCCTCCGCACGGCTGTAGAGCTTCGAGGGTCGGCCCGCCCCCGGACCGGTCCGACCGCTCAGGCGGCGGAACTCCACCTCCAACAGACCGTCGTCGGCCAGCCGATCGAGGTGATAGGCGGCCACCTGACGGGAGACATCGACCGCCTCGGCTGCCTCATCCCGGGACACCGGCTCTGGCGAGACGGCCACGTAGTCGTAGAGAGCGCGGCGCACCGGCTCGGCTAGAGAAGCCAGCACTTCCAGGTCGGTCTCCGGGCCGGCGTCGTGTGGTGTCATGCTCGCACCATTCTAAAACATATTTCCCTTGACATTACAATCCTCTCCCGTCTAAATTCAAGGATGATCGACTTTAGAAGGAGGTTGTTCATGACCACTACGACTGCCAGGGAGACGACGTCTTCCCGTGTTGCCTTTCAAATCCTGCGCCTGGGTTTCACCGCCGCGCCGATTCTCTTCGGGTTGGACAAGTTCACCAACTTGATGACCGATTGGACCCGGTTCCTCCCCGGCTTCGTTACCGACACGGTCAGCGGGGCCGCGGTCATGGCCGTGGTCGGGATCGTGGAGATCGCGGCCGGGATCGGAGTGTGGCTACGCCCCAGGGTCTTCGCCTACGTGGTGGCCGCCTGGCTGGGGGTGATCATTATCACCCTGGCCCTGACCGGTGGATTCTGGGACATCGCCCTGCGTGATTTCGGGCTGTTGCTGGGAGCCCTCGCCCTCGGCCAGCTCGCCCAAGAGCAGGCCTGAACCCACCGACCGAGGACGTCACCCGTCGCTGCCTCCTCGCTCCTCCACAGTGGCGGGTGGCGTCCACCGAAGGAAGGAGACGTCGATGACCGACCCCGACCAGGAGCAGGCCCTCCGCCTATTGGCCTCGGCCATCGGCCGGTGTGTGGAGACACTCGGACCCGCCTGTGCCGCCCGGCTGCTCGGCACGATCGCCCTCGACCTGACCGGAGATGACCACCGCTCGAAGACGCCGGAACCATCTCATCAGCCTGACCGCCACGGCCGGTTCCTCCCCAGATGACCGTCGAAATTCATCCAGAGAGCCATCAGCCGTGAGTCGTCGCCCAGAGCCCACCCTGGTACCCGACTTCCGGAGCGCCCCGGTGACGGGAGCGCCGATGATCGATCTCGCTGCCGCCGAGGCTGCGGTGGTCGATCTGCTCACTGCGCTGGGACAGGATCTCGACAACGTCCATTCTCGAGACACCCCTGCCAGGATGGCCGCCGCCTACGCCGAGATGCTCACTCCCCGGCCGTTCAGCCCGACCACCTTCCCCAACGACGAGGATTACAACGAGCTGGTCCTGGTCCGGGCCATCCCCTTTCATTCGCTCTGCCAGCATCACCTCCTCCCCTTCCAGGGGGTGGCCCACGTCGCATACCTCCCCGGGAGCCGGATCGTCGGGCTGTCCAAGCTGGCTCGAGTGGTGGAGCACTTCTCCCGACGCCTCCAGGTCCAAGAGCGTCTGACCCAGGAGGTGGCCGACTGGCTCCACCAGAATCTCCAGCCCAAGGGGGTGGGAGTAGTCCTCGACGCAGAGCACCTGTGCATGACCCTGCGCGGCGTGCAGGCGTCCGGGTCGCGCACAGTCACCTCCGCACTCCACGGCCTCCTCCGGACCGACCAACGATCCCGGGCCGAGTTCTTCGCTCTGGTCGAATAGACATATCTGGCACGAGGCAGCAAGCAGCTGGATCGGAGGGGTGGCTGCTCGCGGCGCCGTTCTCTTGCCACCTCGGTTGAGCCTGCCCGACACCGTTCCGGCCTGGTTGGCACTTGTGTGGTGCCATGCATGGTGCCATACTGGCACCATGAATCTGGCCATCTTCGTGGAGACGCTGCGCGACCAACTGATGACCGCCGCGGAGACAGGAGGCGTCGAGAGCAAAGCGGTGGTCGAACGACTCTCGACCGGACTGGAAGCCGCAACGCGTCTGGTCCTGCTCGAGACGCTCTCCTCCGCCGCAGACGAGATCACTGCGGAGCTGGCCCCGGGGGCGGTGGAGCTTCGGCTGCGCGGCACCAATCCTGAATTCGTGGTGATCCTGCCACCCGACGCAGCCGGCGATGTGGCCGCCGACGGGACCACCCCGCCTTTGGGTGGCATGCCCCAAGGCGGTGAAGAGGGAGAGACCTCCAGGCTCAACCTCCGGCTCCCCGAGGCCCTCAAGGGAAAGATCGAAGAGGCGGCGCGGCGACAGGGCCTGTCCCTCAATGCATGGCTGGTGCGCACCGCCGCTGCCGCCGTCGAAGGCACCCGGGGACAGATGCCACAGGCGCGGAGGGGCAGCCAGCGGTACACCGGATGGGTCAGTTGAACATGACGGACGAACCTACAGGCCGACCGGGAATACAGATTGCTTCATTCGAGAGCCACCAGCCCATTGCCCTTTCGATCGAATTGAGCCAGGGCGTTGTGCACGCGATTGCCGGCGACCGCACTGACACCGTGGTGACGGTGAATCCGAGCAATCGGTACAGGCCGGCCGACGTCGATGCGGCCCGACAGACCGTCGTCGACCTGACCAACGGAACCCTCTCCATCCGGGCTCCGAAGCGGCGAGGGCTAGCCGGATATGTTCTTGGACCGAGCCACCGGACCGGATCGGTCGACGTGATCGTCGAGCTCCCGGAAGGTTCCTCCCTGACTACCGAGGCCGGCTATGCCGACTTCCGATGCGACGGCCGCCTGGGGGATGTGGACATCAGGACCGGGGCCGGCAACGTCCGGCTCGATAGGACCGGGTCGCTCCGGGTGTACAGCGGCGCCGGACGAGTGGCTGTGGAAGGGTCATCCGGCAACGCGACCATCGTCACGTCCGGCGAGATGACCATCGGCACCGTCACCGGCGACGTCGACATCAAGAACCACAACGGCAGGACGTCGATCAGCCGGGTTGGAGGCAGCGTGAGGGTGAAATCGGCCAACGGTGACGTAACGATCGAGGCCGCGGGCGCCGACGTCTCGGCCAAGACCGCCAACGGAGACATACGGCTCGGTCAGGTCGCCCGTGGTTCAGCAACCATCGAAACTGCATTCGGCGAGCTCGAGATCGGGATAAAGGAGGGCACGGCGGCCTGGATCGACGCCAACACCAGCTTCGGGCGAATCCACAACAACCTCGCCCCGGCCGACGAACCCGAACGGTCATCGGAAACGGTCCAGGTTCACGCCCGTACCGCTTATGGGGATGTGCTGATCAAACGCTCATGACCGTGACAAGGAGACGGATGACCCATGGATGAGCCAACCAAGACGATCGAGGTGAGAAACCTCCAGAAGGGGTACAAGGCAGTACCGGTGCTGCGCGACGTCTCGTTCAGCGTCGGGCGGGGCACGGTCTTCGCTCTCCTCGGAGCCAACGGCTCCGGTAAGACGACCACTATCAACATCCTGACGACGCTCATCGAGGCGGACGGGGGGACTGCGAGAGTCGCCGGCTTCGATGTGAGGGCTCAACCGGCCAGAGTGCGCGAGCACATCAGCCTCACAGGGCAATTCGTTGCGGTCGATGATGTGCTCACAGCCAGGGAGAACCTGGTGCTGATCGGTGAGTTGCGCCATGTCGCCAATCCTGAGCTGACTGCGGCGGAACTACTCGACAAATTCGACCTGAACGGTGCCGCAGATCGCCGTCTGCTCACTTTCTCGGGGGGAATGCGGCGCCGACTCGACATCGCCATGAGCCTGGTGGGCGATGCCCCAATCATCTTCTTCGATGAGCCGACCACCGGACTCGACCCCCAGGGCCGTACCGACATGTGGCAGACCATCCGGGCGATGGCCAAGGGCGGGACCACGGTGTTTCTGACCACGCAGTATCTGGAGGAGGCTGACCGTCTCGCCGACCAGATCGCCATCCTCCACGACGGCCGGATCATGGCCGATGGCCCCCCCGACGAGTTGAAGGCGATGGTGCCGACCGGGCTGGTCGAACTCGAATTCGATGAGCCAGGGCAATTGGCCGCGGCGCTGCGAGCGCTCGACGGCGGACACAACGTGAGTCGAGTGGATGCCAAGCTGGTAGTCGCCACCACCGGCTCGGTGTCCGAAATGGCCGACATGTTCCTCCGCCTCAAAGACGCCCGGGTCGAGCCGACCCGTTTCACCAAACAGACCCCCACCCTGGACGACGTGTTCTTCAAGATCCTCAACGAAGAAGGGATGGACTCGCGTGCGAACTCTGAGTGACATCTGGACCATGGCCAAGCGAAGCCTGCGTCATACGACACGCAGTCTCGACACGATCATCACGGTCGTCTTGATGCCGATCGCTCTCCTGCTCCTGTTCGTCTACGTGTTCGGTGGCGCCCTCGGTGAACAGACCGGCTCGATCGACTATGTGGACTTCATCACGCCCGCCGTAATAATCATGACGGTCGCCAGCGGCATCGCCTATGCCGCGGTGCGGCTCAGCATGGATCTGCAGAAAGGCATCATCGGCCGGTTCCGGACCATGCCGGTGGCACCTTCGTCGGTCTTGAGCGGCCAGGCCCTGTCGTCGACGCTCTCGAACCTCTTCTCCTCCCTCCTCGTGTTCGTGGTGGCGTTCGTGGTCGGGTTTCGCTCGGCTGCGGGAGCGTCCGGGTGGCTGTGGTTCGTGGGCCTTCTGGTCTTGTTCACGCTGGCTACGACCTGGATGGCCATGTTCTTCGGCCTGTTGGCCAGAACGGTCGAAGGCGCCGGTGCTTTCTCCTACATCCTGCTGCTCCTGATCTTCATCAGCCCCGGGTTCGTGCCGACCGACTCGATGACCCCGTTGCTGCGGGGCTTTGCCGAGCATCAGCCCATGACACCGATCATCGAGACGATGCGCTCACTGTTGACGGAGGGCACACCGGGCAATCACCTCTGGGTCGCCCTTGCCTGGAGCGTGGGCATCCTGGTCGTGTCATACACCCTTGCGTTGAGCGTCTACCGACACAGGGAGCCCATCACGCTCTCCCAGTAGTGCGCCGACTGACAGCGGGTCGGGAAGCCGTGCTATTCGAACAGCTGGGCCGCCAACGTGGCGATGGTCCATTCCACCCACTCCTCGTGGGACCATCCCGACACCTCCACCAGGAAGTGGTAGACGTCCATGCCCACGTGGAGCAACCGGAGATGATTGGCGCGTTGGAGATCCAGCCCCGGGCCCAGCGGCGCCTTGGCACGCAGGACTTCGAGCACCTCTGCATAACCCTCGACACGCTACCGCTCGTGGCGATCGACGACCTCGGCGACGGTATCGAGGACGGCATGTCTGTGCTCGTAGCCCGATGGGGACGTTACGCGAGGGGCTACGCAGGTCGTCGGCGTCGACGCTCAGTCCAGAGAAGGAAGATGGGAGTGGATGCGTTGCAGCAGTCACGGCTGGGCCTATAGTGATCTACACATGGCCGTTTTCGTTGCCGTCGCTGCTTGTTGTACCTGTCCTGGGTGCGGGAGGCGCGCGTAACGGTCCACTGAACGTTCACCGAGACAGCACACCGACCCGCATTCTCTGGATGCGGGTTTTTCTTTTTTCTGGAGGCGAGTATGACCGCAATCTCACCGCCCGGTCTGGGCACGGACACCACCCTGCGACGCTACAACGACATCAGGGAGCTGCTTCCCGATGTCGAGAATCCCACACCATTGGTACGGGTTGGCCGCGTCTTGCCGCCCGCAAGCGAGCTCACCCTGTTCCTCAAGCTGGAGTGGCTGAATCCGTTCGGGTCGGTCAAGGACCGAGCAGCGGCAGTCATGATCGAGGAGTTGGCAACCCGCCGCGACGGTAGGGAACTGGTCGAGGCATCGTCGGGTAATACCGCCATCGCCCTGGCCGCCCTGGCAGCTCTCGAGGGCACACGCTTGACCGTGACCATTCCCGACGGGGTCCCCGAGGAGAAGAAGGTCCTGTTGCGCATGCTCGGGGCGGAGGTTTGGCCCACACCCGACGACCTGTGCCCGGTCGATCATCCCAAGGACGGGGCAATCGCCCTGGCTCGCTCCCTGGCCGCCAGCGAAGGAGGCGGTCGCTATCTGATGGTGGACCAGTACCGGAACCCGTTCAACGTCGAGGCGCACTATCGCACCACCGGTCCCGAGATCTGGCGCCAGACAGGGGGTGACCTGGCCTACTTCTTCGCCGGTCTGGGCACGTGCGGGACCATCACCGGCGTGGGCCGGTTCCTGAAGGAACAGGACCCGTCGATCGAGGTCGTGGGCATCGAGCCCCAGCCCGGCCATCGCCTACCCGGGCTCAAGAGCCTGGCCGAGGCGAGTGAGCCGGAGATTCTCGACTGGTCTGTCATCGACCAGGTGGTGCGAGTGGACGACGAGCCCGCTTACGCCATGACCCGGCGGCTGTTCCGGGAGGAGGGCCTCATCGTGGGACCGTCTACCGGAGCCGTCGTCCACGCCGCCTCCCAGATCGCGGGCGAGGGCCTGGCGGTGGGCATATCGCCAGACGGGGGCCAGAAATACACGAGCTACTTCGCCGAGTTGCTCGGCGACGAAGGACTCCCCGGAGTCTGAGAAAGGAGACCGAAGATGACTAGACCATCAGCCGCCGACGTGGAGGTGACCGAACACCTCGACTGCTCCGGGCTCCTCTGCCCCCTGCCCGTCTACAAGGCCGGCGTGGTGCTGAACCGGCTCGCCCCCGGCGAGGTCCTGGAGCTCATCACCACCGACCCCGGCGCCCTCGAAGACGTCCCTGCACTAGCCCGGCAGAGGGGCGATCGACTGGTGGGCTCTCAGCAGTCCGGCGACTCGCACGTGTTCTGGTTGGAGAAGGGTGGAGCCCGATGACCGCGCTTCCTCTCGACGATCTCAACCCCGAGGCCGGGCCACGCCCCAAGAGGCTCGCCCTGGTCGCCTCGAAGGGGACGCTCGATCAGGCCTACCCCCCGCTGATCCTGGCTTCGACCGCGGCCAGCCTGGGATGGGAGGCGGGCATCTACTTCACCTTCTACGGCCTCGACATCCTGCATCGCAAGCGGTTGGAGAAGCTCAAGGTGGCCTCGCTGGCCAATCCGTCCGGTCCCGTGCAGGTTCCCAATCTGCTCGGCGTCGTCCCGGGAGCTACGGCTGCCGCCACCAAGGTGATGCGTAAATGGATGAAGGATGCCTCCATGCCCGACGTGCCCGAGTTCTTGGCGATGGTCAGGGACCTGGGTGTGCGGATCTTCGCCTGTTCCACCACGATGGGTGTGATGGGTGTGAGCGAGGACGACCTGATCGAGGGATGCGACATCGCCGGGGCGGCCGCATTCCTGGACTTCGCCGCCGACGCCGACGTCCAGCTGTTCGTCTGACGTTCAGAGCGGAAGGGCAGCCGGGATCAGTGCCTGGAAGAAGGGATGGATCTGCTGGGACTGGTCTGCGTCGGCGCCCTGCAGAGAGGATTCTTCTTGAGGCTCTCACAGACCACCTCCACATATCCCGGTCGTCCTCTGCTGCCCAACGCCGGAATCGCTCGAATCCCTTCGCCGGCGACGGGGCGATCGAAACGCCAGGGAAACGTGAACCGCTGGTGAGGACGGAGTTCTCGGCTTTCATCAATTCGCATCATTTCCCGTTCCATCCCATCGTCTCGCGCGGTGGTCGAGCGATGGGGCGACGAGTCGGTTCGCTGGTCGGGCTTGGATGGACCCGTTGAGACCTCTATATCGACTCGATCTGCATCAGCGGAACCCCGGCTGCCGTCGACGAGTCACCCGCTCGTCTGACGTGTCTGCCAGGCAGCGATGCCCACCCGGGACCCAACGCCTAGTTTGAGCATGATCCGGCTGACGTGGCTCTCCACGGTTCGCTCCGATAGGAACAATCGGGCTGCGATGGCGGCGTTGCTGAGTCCCTCGGCGACGAGGGCAGACACCGCCTGCTCGCGCGGACTCAGCGGGCTTCCTGCACCGACCGTGGGTTGTAGCAGAGTCTGCACACGTGCAGCCAGCGTCTTCATCCCGAGCCTCTCGGCCAGTTCCAACGCACCGGTGGCGTGGTCACTGCGCGCCCTGCTGCGCGGGTGGTCGAGCTCAGCCAACTCGGTGAGCGTGACTGCTTCGAAAGGGCGGGCGCCAAGTGATCTGCACGCGGCAAGCGCTGACTCGAAGTGTTCTCGCGCATCGTCGCGTTTGCCCATGAGTCGCGTCAACGTTCCGCGAGCCAGATCGACAGGCCCCTCATATGGACCGCGGGCGGACGCGATGGCGTGAAGGCCGGCGTAGGGGTTGAGCTGGTCGTAGATGATGCTCGCCGACTCAACATCGCCCAGCCAGCAGCAGATCGCCGCGTATCCGACCAGCGCGATCAGGAACTCCGGGGCCTCGGGCGGCAGAGTCAAGTGGGATCGAACTTGATACCAGATCGGCTCCGCCTCCTCACGTTCATTGATCGCTTCGAGGGCGAGGCAGAGCCAGGCACGGGCGCTGAAGGGCAGACGGTGGACAACCTGGCGCACCTCGTCGACCACCTCCTCTGCGCCCTCGCCGGTGAGCCGGGCGATCGATGATCGGAAGACGAGATCGAGGTAGGTGCCGTCACCGCCGAGCAGGCGGGCTTCTTCCACCAGATTAAGCGCATCGTCGAATCTCCCCTCGAGTCCCGCTTGGGAAGCGCGAACGTGGAGAACATGCGCGGACAAAGGCATGCCTGCCCGTACCGCCAGGGGGGTCAACGCTGCCAACTCGCCCAGGAGCCGGGTGCGATCGCCGATAGTGGCGTGCGCGTCCATGAGCCAGAGGCGGCCCCATCCTTGATGATCGGGAACGCCACTCGCTAGTCCGATGGCCACCGCGGCTCGGCCGGCTTCGGCCAGCTCGTCGACACGTTTTGGATCGTGCGCTCCTGCGACCGCTGCCTGAAGGGAAAGAAATTCCGCCTCGGGATTGGCTACGGTCGCCGGTTGAGGATCGTGATGGAAGGGGTTGCGGGTCGCAGTCAACTGCGCCTCGACAGAGCGGTGCAGCTCGCTATCAGGTGCGAGGTCCGCGAGGACCTCAGCTGCCAACGCATGGACCTGGGCCCGAATGAGAGGATCGATTGGGCTGCGCACCAGAGTCGCCGCCGCAGCCAACGTAGCATCGTCTCGTGCTCGCCGGGCCGACTCGATAGCCCGAGTCGCCAATCGCAGAGTCTCCTCGATGTCGCCGGCGCTATACCGCTCACGGGCAAGCAGCGAGGAGATCGTCGTTCACATCCACAGAGGATAATGAGCAATTCAGGGTCAGCACGGATGTCGGCTGGCGACCGAGTCCATACAGTCCGTACGTGGACGCGGCACGTAGCAAATAGCGCTACCTGATCAATACGCGGAACGAGCGCGCGACACGCAGAAGGGCGAGACCCATGGCAGTCAGCAACACGTCAACCCCACCGGGCCGAACCACGGCACAATGGCGGTGGGTCGGTGCTCTTGTGGTCGCCGGCGCCGTTCTGCCCGTGGTGGCGAGCGCCGTGCTCGGCAGCATCACCACCGACTACGGCGACGGCACATGGGCCGGCACCGTCCAGCCCACCGCCTTTCTCCTGCTCTCCGTCGGTCTGGCGGTAGGCCACCTGCTGGTGGTGGTCGGCTACCGTGAGGTGGCTCGACTCACCACTGGCGCTGGGTCCAGGCTCGCGGCACTCGGCGGGCTCGGCACGGCCGCTGTGGCTGCTGTCGAGATCTGGTCCGGACTCGAGGCAGAGACCGACCTGGGCGCGCCCGTGATCGACGTCCTGAATGGCTCCTACTTCGTCTGCTCGCTCCTCATCCTCGTCGGCACACTGGGCGCCGGCATCGTGCTCACGCGCGCGAAGTCGAAGTTCGGTATGCCGTTGCTGGTGAACGGCGGGTTCTTCCTGCTGGTGATACCGGTTCGATTCTTGGCCAGTGACGCGCTCGCCATCGCGGCCCTGGTGATCTGGAGCCTGCTCTACGTCTGGCTCGGCATCGTGCTCGGCATCCGGCGAGAGCGGGTGCGCTCATGACCAGCAGCGACCGACTGATGGCCCCCACCGTTGTTGAACCGTCTCACCAAGACCTTCCGCGACACTGTCGCGGTCGAGGCTCGGCCGCGATCCAAGTCCGCGCGTGACAACGAACCATGAAATCGCGATGGGCGCTCTCTGCGGGCTTGCCTGGGCATGTGGTCTGCGCGGATTCATGACTCAGGTGACGACGCGTCAGTCGACGGTCACATGGACTGGGACGTTCCTATGGGTTCTTGCGTCAGGAGTCGTTGTCGGGGCGATGCTCGGAATGGCAGAACATATCCGCCGCACCACGAAGAACCCTCGTGGTCGCTGGCTCGTCTGGTCGCCCTTCGTTTTCTCGATCATCCTGGTGGTCGACCTTATCGTCCATGGCTCTACCCTCAACGGCGGAATCGGAGGTGGTGCCCTAGGAGTCCCGGCGCTCGGCGTGGTGGGTGCCTATTCCATCGCCGGACGCCGAACTTGGGCCCGAATGGCATCTCTATTGGTGGCGCTGTCGCCCATCCCAATATGGGTTTTGGCCGCTTCCAATATCGGAGGGCCCCAACTCAGTATCCTCGAACCCAAGGGGGCGTGGGTCGCCCTCTACTTCTGGAGCTTTCTCGCCGTCCTGATGATCTGGACCGCCGTTCCTCTTCGGATACCACCGAGGCGACCTTGACCGCTATCGAGCTGTGTGGCCTCACCAAGTGTTTCGAGGACATTCGGGCGGTCGACAACGTGAGCGCGATGATCACTGCGGGCCAGGTGACGGCGTTCCTCGGGCCCAACGGCGCCGGCAAGACGACCACCATGCGCATGTTGCTCGGGCTCGCTGCGCCGACCAGCGGCACCGCGACCTTTGACGGGAAGCGCTACGACGAACTGGCCGACCCCATCCGTCACGTCGGTGCGATGCTCGAAGCATCCGGCTACCACCCGGGTCGCACCGCGCTCGACCACCTGCGAATTCTCGCCACCGCGGCGAGATTGGCAGAGGACGCACCCATGCGAGTCCTCACCGCCACCGGGCTCGCTAAGGATGCGCTACGAAGGGTCGGTCAGTTCTCCCTCGGAATGCGCCAGCGTCTCGGCCTCGCGGCGGCGATGCTCGGTGACCCGGCGGTGCTCGTCCTCGACGAGCCGACAAACGGCCTCGACCCGCAGGGCACGCGGTGGCTGCGCGGGTACCTCCGCCAACTCGCCAGCGAGGGTCGTACGGTGTTCGTCTCCAGCCATGCCCTCAGCGAGGTAGAACAGACCGCCGACCACGTGCTGGTGATCGTCAAGGGGCGACTCGTCCGGTCGGCAACCCTCGCCGCCCTGCACGCCGAGCTCGGCGTGGGCTGCCGGGTCCGAACCCCGGAGCCGGAGCGACTGGCAACCATCCTGCAGGCCGCCGGCCACCGCTACCGCCATGTCGACCAGGATCTCGTTGTCGACGCCACCCCCCAACAAGTGGGCGAGCTCGCGGCCGCACACCGCGTCGTGCTGCACCACCTCACCCCGACCGGCGGACTGGAGGACGCTTTCTTCCGCCTCACCGAGCAGCCCGCAGCAGTCGACCACACGGGACCGCTCGAGGAGCGGCCGGCATGAAAGCGCTCACCGCGGCGGAGCTCCTCAAGCTGCGAAGTACCCGCACGCTGGGATGGCTCCTGGTCGGGACCCTGGCCATGGTCCTGGTGTCGATCGTCGCGACCATCCCTTCGACTGCTTCGACGAACAACGTGACGAACCTCGACAACCCGGCACTCTTGGCCCGCGTCGTCGGCATCAGCTTCCTCTGGCCCCAGTTGACGATCACGCTGCTGGGTGTGCTCTCCTACACCCAGGAGGTCCGCTACGGCACCATCACCTCGACATTCCTGGTCGAGCCGAAACGGTACGGGGTGCTCGCTGCCAAGAGCGTGGCGCTCGCTGTCGTCAGCGCTGTCATGTCTGGCGCGACGCTCGTCTTCTCGACCGTCTCCGCCATCGCACTCATCGCCATCAGGCACGGCAACGCAGTCTTCGGGACCGAATTCTGGCAGGTCGCCGCGGCCGGGTTCCTCGCCATGGCCTTGTCCAGCCTCATGGGTCTCGCCGTCGGTGCCCTATTCCGCAACCAGATCGTCGCCGTAACCGCCACGCTGGTCTGGCTGAGCTTTGGAGAACACCTACTCCTCGAGGCGCTCCCCCAGGTCGCCCAGTGGACAATCGCAGGATTGACCGCCGGGTTGCTCCAACTCGGTGCCGAGGCCACCACCAGCGGGACGCTGCTGAGCGCACCCACCGCCGGATTGCTCCTTCTCGGGTACACCGCGGCCGCCGCTGCGATCGCCGGCATCGTCGCACCACGAAGAGACGTCCTATAGCTCCCACCGGCGCTTGTCACCAACTACGACTAGGCGGCCAAGCCATTCCACACAGGTAGCCGATCGACCACGTTCTCCAGGAAAGGTGCAGCGGTCTAACGGAAGATCGGTGCGAAGTCTCAGGCGAGCAGGAATCAAGAAGCAGCGGGTCCGGCCCGCCTGTAACTTGGGCAGCGAGCTGGGAGCGAAACCGTTCGTGGGCGTGAATCGACAACGCCCATCCAAAAGCAGCCACCAAGGAGGACCCAAGCACATGTTCACAAAGAAGGGTGACGAAGCGGTGCTGGCGAAGATTGCCGATGCCCCCGAGCCGTATCGGGAGATCGGAGAACGCTTGCACCACATCATTCGAGAGAGCGCCCCATCGCTCGAGCCGATCGTGCGCTGGGGGCTCCCGTTCTACGTCAAGGACGGCCAGGACGTCTGCTATATCAAGACCGACAAGGACTTCATCGCCTTCGGCTTCGGCGAGGTGAAGAACCCAACTGTCGAAGAAGGCGCCCACATGCACCCGGTCGCCTGGACACTCACCTCGCTGGACGCTGCGACTGAAGCGAGGATCGGCGACCTCGTCAAGAAGGCGGCGGACTGACGAAGATCAGGTCGTTTGTGTTGGCCCGAGATCAAAAGAGGCTTCTGAGGCACACGGACCTAGGAGCCTGTTGGATAATGCCGTTGCTCGGATTGGCGGCCAGGCGTCGCCAGCCGCAAGGCCGAGGTTTCGCCACTCCTTGTCCGGAATGGCGGGGCCGAGAACGCAGTGGGTGGTGATGCATGGTCGTCAAGATGGGTGACATGCATTGTTCAACGGGCTCCTAGGTGCCGTCGGCCAGCTGGGCTACAACGGGAGCGAGGGTGTCGGCGAAGTCGGCGCCGAACACGAAATAGGAGAAGCCGATCTCGTCCCGGCGCCGCTGAATTTCCTCGGCGGCCGCCGCCGGGTCGTCCGGGAGTATGGCCAGCGAGTCAGCCGCCCGAAGGACGGCCGGGTCGGTGTCCGGGGGCGCCATGAACGGCGCGACGGTGTCGCCGATCACCGGCACGTGGAGCGCCAGTTCGATATCCCGAATGGCGCGGAAGTCTTGCGCCAGCCGCGCAACTTCGGCACGAGATTCATCCGGCATCAGCGTGAACGTGACCGAATCTGCGGCCTCGGCCGCTAATGCCTGGGCCTTCGGGCCACGGACCGCCATCACCACAGGTGTGTGAAGATCGGGACCGTCGAGATCTCTGAGCGCCGAGACGGTCTCACGCACCTGAGCCAGACGCTCGCCCGGTGAGACCACGGGCAGTCCCAGCTGGCGGAGTTCGTCCTCGATCCCAGGTCTGCCGGTGCCGATGCCCATCTCGAAGCGACCATCGGTGAGCACCGACAGCGAATGTGCTTCCCATGCGGTGTTCCAAGCCGGTCGTAGGGGTGACGCATACACCCAGCTGCCCACCCGCAGGTCGGCGAGGCCAGCCGCGAAGGCCAGCGTGGGGCCGGGCGCCGGCTGCCATTGCGGGACGTCGGGCATCAGCAGTGTCGAGTACCCGGAGTCGGCGATTCGATGCACCCGGTCCCGCCAACTCGCCACGTCATTTGTCAGCGGGGCAACGACGCCGAATCGGAACGGTCTGGTCATCCCGGACCCCTCACCTCGGTCCGAAAACGATCGATTGCGATCGCCTCGGCTCGTCGGCGTGGCTCATACCCGGGCCCGGTAGCCCCATCGGCAACGTGTCATGGGGTGTGGAGGGGTGGGTGCTCGAGAACTCGTCGGTCGGTACTCGACCAGTTGGAGCCCGCCATTGAAGGCGCGACTGTCGATCATCTCGAGCGCGACATCGGGGTAGCCGTCGTAGATGCGCTCCGTACCCGTGGCCCCCGTGATGACGGGGAACATCACGACCCGGAACCGGTCGACGAGACCGGCCGCCATCAGGGACCGACACAGGCTGAGACTGCCGATCGTGCTCAACAGGCCCGAGCCGTCTTCCTTCATCGCCCGCACCGCATCCACGACGTCGCCACGCACCAGCGTGGTGTCGGGCCACGACAGCGGTTCGTCGAGCGTGGACGAGAACACGACTTTCGAAGCTCGAGTTAGTCCGTCGATCGCCGCCTGCTCGTCGTGGGAGAGCTCGTCAGTGCCGTCGGGGTTATGACCCTCAGCCATCCTCGACATCAGACGGTAGGTGGTGGCGCCCATCAAAAGCGTGGCTTCGGGCTGCTCGCCAAGCCACCCGAGGTACTCGGGGGACTCGAGACCCCACCATCCGGGCCAGCCCTCCCCCGACGCGTAGCCGTCGAGCGACGTGATGAAATCGACCATCAATTCACTCATCGCACTCGTCCTCCCGTGACCGGCGCTTTCGTGCCGGCGAGCAGGCCGTCGAGATGCTGCTGACCGTGATCATCGTGTCGCCTCGGCCGTCTCGCTCGTGGGTGAAGCCTCATGCTGTCTCCTTCCGGTCGTTGCCGATGTGTCGACTCGAAGGCGAGGCGTGGTCGTTGACATCTTCGAGCGGGCCGACGAGTCGGTTGTTGGGTTCTCGTCGAGTGATCATGTCCAGGTCAGTGGGCTGAGATGGGGTGGTAGGTGTGAACCACGGCACCGGTGGCAAAGACTTTCGTGTCCAGGAGCTCGAGAGTACCGGCGCTGGCGGGGCGAAACAGGGGCTCGCCTCCCCCCTTTATGACCGGGGACGTGCAGATCCGATACTCGTCCAGCAGACCGGCCCCGGCGAGGGCATCGGTCAGCCGTCCGGTACCCCAGGTGAAGATGTCGCCGCCTTCGACCCGCTTCAGGCGGCTGACTTCGTCGAGCAGGTCGGAGCCGGCGATGACCACGCTCGGCTCCCATGCCGTGACATCGACCGGTTGAGAGGCGACGACATACTTGGTGATCGAGTTGACGTGGTCGGAGAATGGGTCACCGCTTCTGGAGGGCCAGGCCTGTGCCATCCCTTCATAGGTGATTCGGCCGAGCAGCAGCCCGTCGGCGTCAAGGTGCATCTCGAGCACGTAGTCCTGCAGGTCCTCATTGGAATGCTCCCACTCATGAGGCCTGTCGATGTAACCGTCGAGGGTGGCGTGGGTGAAGTTGATGATCTTGCGCATGGCTGACTTCTCCTGGTCGGTGTCGGTTGGGTTTCGGGAAAACTGGTTGCAGGCCGACGGTCACCGCCCTCTCTGGCTGCTGGCCTGTCTTGCGACGAAGCCGATGCCGCAATGTCGAGCGCAAACGAGACCTGCCTTTCGTCCTCGAGTGCTGGGCGGGGAGAGGAACTGCGACTGATTGACCAGTCGGAGCACGGGCACGGTTGTGTCGCGAATCGACGGACATCATCGCTAGTTCCTTGCCTGCAGATCGCCGACCGCCTCGATCGCACCACCGACTGTGGCTACCCGGGTGCTGTCCCACGGTCCGGGGGTGATCAACACGACATGATCGATACCCCAATCGCAGAACAGCCGGCACCGGTCGACGAGGCTGGAGACGGGCTCGGAGGGTTCGAGGCGGGCGCTGACCGTGGCTTCGATCTCTGCGGGATCGCGGCCGACTTCATGACAGGCCCCAGCCAAGACGGCGAGCTTGTGCTGGATCGTCCTGCCTTCGTCGGGGATGTCGAACAGGTTGCAGGCGTCGGCGTGACGGGCCACGAGCGGCAGGGTCCGCTTCTCCCCCATCCCTCCGATCAATATCCGGGGCAGCGTGATCGGTTGTGGATGCGAGATCGGTCGCTGAACGTGGATCTGTCGACCGCAGAACTCGGATTCGTCTCCCGACCACATTTGCTTGGCCAGCTCGATGGTTTCTTCAACGACTTCGAACCGTTCCCGGGGTGACCCAAAAGGAAGACCCATCATCTTGGCCTCATCGCCCCGATAACCAGCTCCCAGCCCCAGCCAGGTGCGGCCCCCCGACAAGGCGTCGAGGGTGGTGACCGCCTTCACCAGCAATGCCGCCGGGCGAATTCCCGCCCAGGTGACCATCGTTCCCAAATTCAGTCTCGAAGTTCGGGCCGCGAGATAGCCCAGGGTCGTGTATGCCTCGAGCATCGGCTCATCCAGGCTGGCACTCGGGTCCGCCTGAACCAGATGATCCGCCACCCACAGGGTGTCGACACCCGCACCCTCGGCAGCAGTGGCGATGGTGTCGAGGTGTGAGGCCAGGCTCGCCCCGCCGACGGCCCACGAGTAATTGGTGACGCTGATGGAGATCTTCATGTCTGCCTACTCCAAGTCTTCGGAGCCCCTTCGGCGTCGTGTCGGATCTGCTGCAATGGCGACAGGTTGCCTTCCACGTCGGTGAACTTGGCGAACCCCATGCAGCTGCTTCTTCCCCGGTTCACCCTCCGCCAACGACCGTCCATCATGTGAACGATCTGGCCGAGCTCGACGCCCAATCCGCCGAGCTCGTTTCAAGCCGCGGGGACGTCGTGACCGCCAGATGCAGCCCTGGCCTGAAAGCCATGCGGGCCGTCACCCACAAGTCATAGGTCATCAGCCAGGCAGTCATCTCGCTGTCACCATTGCGCTCCGCCCGAAGCCACATGTCGAGAGATTCATCGAATCGGTTCATCGTGCACCTCAAATCGTTGATTGCCTCCGGCAGTCATCCCCCCGGCCTGAGTGATCTAACTCCGCCACGACGGGGCGAGCGTTCTTACATCGGCCGCGGATTGGCGCCGAAGGGCGCGATGTGAGCGATCGACGACGCTCGCCGGACGGACGGTCGGATGAAGTCATCGCTCGACCCGATAGTGCAGGTGGGTCACATCAGGCGCCGCTACCACGTCGACGATGCTGAGTCGCACGTGGTCGGCAAGGTCGTGGAAGAGTCGTCGACCGGCGCCGAGGAGGACCGGAACCTGGTGGACGACGATCTCATCGACAAAGCCGGCGGCCAGGGCTTCGGTGAGCACCCCGCCGCCCATCAGATTGACGTCGAGGCCGGCGGCCGCGTTTCGAGCGGCCGCGAACGCCTCCTCGAGTGAGGAAGCAAAAGTCTGCGCCGGTGTCGCCTGGGGAGGAGCAGGCCGATGGCTGACGACAAACAGCGGGGCCGTCGGATGCGGGCTGCGGCCAGCCCAGCCGTCGGCGTCGTCGTAGCTGTTGCGACCCGCCACCACCGCACCAGTGCGGGCGGCGAAGCTGTCGATGAAGCGACGGCTCGCCTCGGACATATGGAGGATGGGGACGACCGTACTCGGCGTATCACCATCGAAGTACCACTCGTGGAGAACGCTCCCGTCACCAAGCCCGCGTCCTGGGCCAGGATCCCGACCGGTGATGAAACCGTCGACGGAGGCGGCCATATTGCAGATGACCTTGGTCATTGTGTTTCGATCCCTTCTCATCGCAGCCCTACGACCAAAGAGGTCCCGTCCCGCTTCCTAGTGTCACGACCGCGACTTGGGTCATCCCAAGCTGTCCTCTTGCGACGCACGCTATCGATCACTTGGTCGGTGCAACAAGAGCCAAAACAGAGTATTATCACCAGTCCAAACCCTCGGTTCTCGAAATGGATGTGATCCTCACATCGGACGATCCTCGGAGCATGGTCGCCCAGATCTACGAGCAACTCCGCGACGCCATCGCCGACGGACTGCTGCCATCCGGGTATCGGCTCACACCCACCCGTGTCCTCGCCACCGAACTCGGCATCTCCCGCGCCACTGTCGCGGACGCCTACGGGCGCCTTGTCGCCGAGGGATACGCCCACGGACGCCGGGGCGGTGGCACCGTCATCGACACAGCACCGACCACACCCACCGCCCTCGACAGCGACGTCACCGCGGTGCGCTCAACGCCAGAGGCGACCAGATGGCGCCGATATGGCAGCGGTGTCACTACAGACGTCCGCTACGACATGACCCCAGGACGCGTGGATGCGAGCCTGTTCCCACTCCCAGCCTGGCGACGCTGCGTCCGAGCGTCCCTTGTAGACAGGAAGGGACTGGCCGCGTACGGCGATCTCGCCGGAAGCAGCCAACTCCGCATAGAGCTTGCTCGCTGGATCACCCAATCACGCGGCATTGTGGCCTCACCCGACCAGATCATTGCCACCCAGGGCGCCACCCAAGCCCTCGACCTGCTCACCCGTAGCCTGCTTCGCCCCGGCGACATCGCTGCAGTCGAGGAACCCGGCTATCCGCCGGCGGCGACCAACCTCGAAAGCCACGGCATCACCGTCGCCGGAGTACCGGTCGACCGGGACGGTCTCATCGTCGACCAAATCCCCACCGGAGCCAAACTCGTCTACGTCACCCCCTCGCACCAGTATCCGCTCGGTTACGTGCTCGCCCGCAGACGACGTCTCGCCCTGCTCGAATGGGCGGCTGCCAACGACGCCGTCATCGTCGAAGACGACTACGACAGCGAGTTCCGTCACGGACAAAGACCCCTCGAACCACTCCACCGCGTCGACCAGACTGGCCGCGTCATCTACATCGGCACCTTCAGCAAGGTCCTCAGCCCCACGCTGCGTCTCGGCTTCATGGTCGTACCCCGCCCACTCGTGCCGACACTGCTCACCCTCCGACAAGCAACGGACTTCGGGCCACCCCACCTCACCGACGCCGCCATGACCACCTTCATCGCCGAAGCCCACCTCCACCATCACCTACGCCGAGCGCGACGCGTCTACACCGAACGCCACACACGCCTCCGAGACGAACTAGACCGCCAGGCTCCCAAATCGGTCACGGTCCTACCAGGACACGCCGGCCTCCATCTCACCCTGCTCGCACCCAACGCCCCCACCGACAACGAAATCGTCTCGCGCGCAGGCGAACGCGACGTGTCCGTCTCGACGCTACGCCGAACCTATCGAACCACCGAACCACAGCCAGGACTCATCCTTGGCTTCGGAGCCCTCGCAACCGCCGACATCCCAAACGCCGTCCGGCTACTCATTGAATGCCTCGAACCCTGAACACCACCGTGTCGTGGGATCGAGACCGATAATCGGAGAATCGCCCGGCGAACTCGTCGGTCCCACGCGATGGAGGTCCTATACACGCGAGTCGAGGTCCCATCGAGAATTAGAAGCCGGGCACCGCCGGATCAAAGACGAGGCTCTGGGACCCTCGATGGCTTGCGAGGCCGGAGGCAGGAAGCATGACACAACTCCTGTTTATGGCGCGGTCATCGGGCGAGACGGAGGAGGCGACCGCCCGCCAGTGCGGCGAACACCACCCACGGCACCAACGAACCCAGGGCGAAGACCATCCCGATGGTCCCCGCCGTGGAAGGGACCATCATGAACGCTGCCGCGATCAAGCCCCAAACACCCGTGGCTCGGCTGAACCGCTCCGAGGCGAAGACTGCCCCGGCGAATAGGAACAGGGTGATCCCGCCGAGGATGTAGTAGATGTCGAAAGCGGTCCCTTTGAACACAGCAAGCATCGCCTCCCCGGCGCCCATGAGGGCGACCTGCCCGGTGGCATCGGCGGCGGCAGAGGCGTTGGCCAGCGAGAGCATCTCGAATGCTGTGTTCGAAGCCATGTAGGCGGCCATCCCCATGGCCCCAAACAGCAGGCCAATGGTCACCGTGGACGGGTACCGGCGGCGGAGAACCAAGTACAGACCCAGATAGACGAGAAGTACCAGCAGGTTGTTCACGATGTAGAGAAGATCCAGGGAGAGCAGCCCCAGCAATGGGTTGTGGGCAAACCGCGCAAAAGAGCCCTCCACCGTTTCCGGGGGCGGCCACTGGGCCAATATCCATACCTGGACAAACGTCAGAGCCACAGATGCCAATGCGGCCCACCCCGCCACGGTGAGCGCACCACGCCATCGACCCAGGTCGCCATCAACGTCAAGTCGATCGTTGGCTCGACGCTGACTGCCTTCAGTTGTGGCGTCGGTATCTGGCAAAGAGATAATCACACACTCCTTTCGGCCTTGTCCGTCTGATACCCCGGCCAAAGGCTCAGGTCGTAGGGGCTTTCGCCCCTTTCCCCAGGCCACTATCGACACCTACCCAGCACGGTGCTCCCCGGCATGCAGGCAGAAGCCGCCTTCACCTTCGAGACCAGAGACATGCGAAAGGCCTGTTCAGACGGTATTCCTGTTTCGCGTCACGTTGCGTTCTTCACCGTTTCATCGCACCCTCTGGCGCGATAAACGCGCCACGGAAAGTGACTGCTGCCCCATTTGGGCGATCCAGGGCCACACAGCCTCCCGGCGATCCATGCACAGTGATTCCCAGCGTGTACACCCATTTCGGATCAGGCACCAACTCGTGGCCTGGAAGTCGATCACTTGCCTCTGTTCCTACCGTGCCCCACCGCAGCCGCCTCCGACCGATGAATGGGGTAGCGACCAGGTGCCATAGGACCAGGGCGGCACCCTCAAGAGCGGCGACACAGCGGCACCGCTGGACCGGGCGCATGGACGTCGATCCCGTCTGATGTGCAAGCCCTTTGCCATGTGACCCTCGGTGGTGGTCTCTCATGGATCTTGCTGCACCGTGGGAGCTTCATCCAGGATCGAAGGTGCCGTGCTCTTCACCGTTGACCCGGAGAGTGGCTTGGTTGGCCGCCAAGATGTTCCGAACCCAGTCCGATTCAGGGCCGTACCTGCAAACGAGCACGTAACCGGTTTTGGTCGGGTAGGCGCCGAGGGGTGTCTGGTAGGTCTTCCCCTACGCCCTCCCTAATGAGATACAACAGGGTATTGCCCCTTTGTGATACTTCTTGGGTTGAACAGCCACCTGTTCGGTTGTCAATGACTGACCAGGTCTCTGGTCCGCTCCTTCTCGTATCGGGCCTCGATCTTGTGCTCACCAAAGAGCGCGTAGATCCCATGACCTACGAGGCCGATGCCCCAGAAGAGGATCAACCAGTAGGCCCAATCCAGACCGAGTACGGCATGGTCACCGACTCCGGCGCGGACATCCAAGATGACCAGCAGCCCGTTGACGAACATGAACACCATCAAGTGGTACATGAAATCCCGGATGGCTTTGAGATGCTTCTTGGCGCTCTCCAGGGCAGGATCCATCTGCTCCATCGCTCCCTCCTTCGGGTCGGCTATTCGATGGTGTCGGTGGATCTCTTGGGAGCGCCAGGGCCATAAGGCCTTTCGCCGCTCGCGTACCCCTGCGCGAAGCCGGGCGAGCTCACGAGCTGCTCGAATCCGGGAGTCATGGCGGCAAGTTAGTGCTGATCACAAGACCGGATAGACAGCACCGATGGTTTGCCGTCGAGGGGCGACGAACGCCTATCCCTCACCCGTCATCGCCCCCTCCTGGAGAAAGGGCACCAGCCAGTTCGTCGAGGGAACGTCGTATCCCGTTTACGAAGACGCCGACGTCAGGGCATGCGTCATGGTCAGCAACGATCGTCAGGTTGAATTGACCCGCGTACGAAACGGCCCCTACCCCGATGGTTACGTTGCCGACCAGCGGAACCAACGGGAACAGTTCGTGAATTTGGGCCGGGCCGAGGAAGAAACGCATTGGAGGCCCCGGGAGATTGGCGACATAGAGGTTGGATACACGCTGCCGACCAGCCAACCAGGCTGACACTCGTTCCAGCGTGGGCGAACTGAGGATGCCGGCCTGGTCATATGACAACGGGTCGCTCTTTCTCAGGGCCGTCTCGCTCGCGATCCTCTGCAGCCTGCGGAAAGGATCGGTCTCTCCGATGGGTAGGGGCACGATCATCCCGCTCACCGTGTTGTTGCCGGATTCAGTGTCCAAGCCTCCGGCCATCGGGACCACCGCCCGGGGCAGGAGTTCGTCGATGGGCTCACCCCGACTTATCAGGAGGTCGGCCACGCCACCTGCTACAACGTGGAGCAGCACATCGTTCACGGTGCCGCCAGCAGAGTGGGCTATCTGCCTGAATACGCCCAGCTCGCTGCGCACCAACCGGAATCTTCGTCGGTCGCCTATAAGACGGTTGAGACTTGTCCGTGGGGCTCTGGCTTCCCGGAGTATTCGCCTGATAGCCGTCACCGCGAGTCGGAGACTGTTGAATACCTCCGAGGGGTGACGAAGACTCTCGAGGCCGTGTCGGAGTCGGTTCCATCGACGTCGCAGGTTGTCCGTTATGAGATCGACGCGGGTTGGCGCAGGGCTCGGGGTCCAATGGGAGGCAACAGGTGCGGTCGGATTGGGGGTTGGATCGAAGAAGGCGCTGAGTGCGGCCATGCCCGCCGCACCGTCTGCCAGTGTGTGGTGCACTCTCATATACATTCCGACTCGCCCGTCAGACAGCCCGATGAGGAACCAAAACTCCCACAGGGGATGAGACATGTCGAAAGGTCGTTGCCGGAGCATCTCGCAAGCTTCGAGAAGCTGGGCCTCGTTGCCCGGTGCGGACAATTGATGGAAACGTACGTGACGAGCGATGTCAAACGACGGGTCATCCGCCCAATACGGCCAACCCAGCCCGAAACCGGGCCTATGTAGACACCGCCTGAAGCGCGGAACTAGATGTAGGCGACTGGCTATCCGCTCCTGCAAATCCCTGCGGGCGAAGTCAGCCGTCGGGTCGGACAAAGCCTCTCCATCCAGGATGGCGAGAGCGCCGAAATCTTGCGGCCAGCCCAGGTCATCAGGCCACAGCATGGCCAGATCAGCGCCCGTGAGCCGCTCCATCTTCACACCAGTCATCCTCCGATCCCGCCGGCCCACTCCGGGCGGATCACGGCGATGGCGATCAACGCCACGTCGATGAGCACTCCGAAGACCAGCGACCAGCTCCAGAACGCAGTGAGCAGAACCAGCGATAGAACCGAAGCGACGATGGCGATCCCAGGCCAGACGTCAACCAGACCAGGAACACCCCAGACCGCCAACCCCAACAGCGCGAAACCCGCCACCGTGGTCCACATCAACACCATCGCCACCGGTCGGCTCGCCGAAGCAGGTATCAGCCAGGAGCCCTCCAGAGAGAACTCAGGAACATCGTCGGTCAAATAGAGGAGATGCACCAGACCATGGGCGATCAACAACACACCGATCACGATGCGGAGCAGCGTGGTCATATGACAGGAACTCCTGGTCGCCTGTTTCGACCATTCCCATCCCACGCCCCGATTGGCAAGGGTCAAACGTCACAAGATCGGTTTCTGTCGGATTCGTCGACAGCAGCGGACCGGCCCACGTTCGCTCCCGTCCTCGAGGTGTCACCCGGAAGGGACCATCGGCCGTAGATCCGGAGTTGTCACGATCCATACGGTTGGCACATGGCTCGAAGCCGGAGCGGCAGGCTCGTTCCGAGTCCACGTGCGCGTAGTCCCGGGCCTGTCAGCCATGAGGAAAGGATTGCCCCATGACCGCGATCGACACCGCCAGACCAGGACCGGCAACTGAGTCGGCTGAACCGGATCCAAGGTGGCGAAGGTTCTACACCATCGGAGGAATCTGCGCGGCTCTATACGTACTCGTCGCCATCTTCATTCCGGGTGTTATGGCCGCCGCCGTCAGCGACTTCTGGGACATCCTCGTCGACCCGCCTGCGCTGCTCGCCTTCATCGGCGACAACAAGCTGTACTGGCACATCGTCCAGGGAGGAGTCCTCGAAGCCAGCATCCTCCTGATCATCACCTTCGCCGCGCTCTATCTGACCTTGAAGCAAGTCGACCGGGTCTTTGCGGCCATCGGGGCGATCATCTCGATCACGACACAACTCCTGTTCATGGCCTACTACCCGGTCCTGTTGGGTCTGGTCTACCTCAGCGACCAGTATGCAACGGCAGATGCAGCCCGCCAGGCCAGCCTGGAATCGTCCGCCGAGGCGCTGATCGCGCAGAACAGCGCCTTCAACCCGACCTACGAGGCCTTGATGGGACTCGGGATCCTGTTCCTCTCCCTGGCCATGCTCAAAGGCGTCTTCCCCAGATTCGTCGCCTACCTCGGCATAGCGACCTGCGCCGCCGCCTTCGTCGGCCTATCCCTCTACCCGATCGTGGGACTCGGCTACTTCTTGTGGTGGGCCTTCGCCATCGCCTGGCTCCTCGCCGTCGGATGGCAGCTGTACAAGCTGGGGAGAACGCGTGAGACGGCCGGCCGCTCCGCCTCAGGCTGAGGCGCAGACGCCGGTAGAGGCGGGGTAGACGAACCGCATAACACGGCAGAATCCCCGGTCCACAATTCGCTGACCAGGGCTTTCAGTAGCGGGGACGCGACTTGAACCCTGACCTTCGGGCTATGAGCCCGAGTCCAGGGCATCAGATGAGCAGGCGAAACTCGCGAAACGTCTGCTCAGATAGCGTTCTTGGTTCGCGTCAGTTCGCGTTCTTGACTGTCCCATCGCTGACATCACGATCGAGTTGAGGCGATCACAGCGCGTCTGCCGACCGGGTCGACTTCGGAGTCCCCGGATGGGCATTCATGAGACGGGAGGCGCATTGAACCTCGACGAAGTCATGGCGACGCTCAAGGGCTCAGCAACGAGAAGACGCGCTCGCAGAACGCGAAGCGTGGCTTCGACGGCGCCCCGTTCGAAGTCAAGAGCGGGAACATCCGCAAGCTCGCGAACAAGGTCAAGCCGGATCACGAGCCAGCGCTGCAGCTTTTGGAGACGGCAACATCGACGTGCAGCTCCTTGCAATCCTGCCGATGAAGCCGAGGAAGCTCTCCGCCGAGGATGTGGACCGATGGTCAGGTCAACCGACGTCACTCAGTTATCGGAAGGTCTCTCGTCGTACTGGGAGATGGTCGGCGACTGCCCTCACTCGATGTCGCCCTGGATGCTGGGTGCGCATGTCATGGCTGAGATCGATCGCCACCACCCGACATCCGTGAGCTTCGAGCAACCGGCCTATCGAGCCGGTTCCTGCGGCGACATCGAGGACGAGGCTGTCAGATGCCAGCTTGTATCCCACCAACCATGAGGCGCCGCCAACGCCCATCCTGGCCGAAGCTCAAGACCCGGGCCCAACGCTGATAGTCCCCGGCTATGTCCCGAAACAGCCGCGCCGCGGTCGCTTCGGGCTCCTCTTTGGAACGAACAGGTTCGATGAGCACATTCTGGTCGGGATACGAGCGAACTCACGGTGGTTCGAAACCAACCGAACCTGAGCGGATGGGAGCTGTCGAGCCTCTTCAGATGGCTAATACTCGGGAAGTGGCTCGGGCTCGACGAGCTCGGAGGGTCCTCGGGTTAGATACTCCTCGTACCGTCCCTCGTAGCCGAGGAGCCGCCCTATGGGTGTGATCAGGGCCGCCAGGGCACGCTGCACGAACAGCGGCGGTCCGGCGATCGCCATGACATCAGGGAACTCGTGGGCCATCACCATGATCTGCAAGAAACCGGGTCCCCTGGATCCCGCTTTGCCGTCCTGAAATAGCCCCATGAATTGTCGCCACATCTCCTCGAATCTGGCCCCGGGGCGAACTTCGACCAGCATGCGGACCTCTTCGCCGCCCACCGGGTGCCAGCCATGACCGGAGTTGGGCGGGACGTGCATGGTCTCGCCGGGTCCAAGAATCCTTTCTCCCCCGTCGGAAGACCAGGCGCTGACCTTGCCGCGAATGACCGTGAGCGTCTCTGCCATATTGGGGTGGATGTGGCGTGGAGTTCCCGGCGCGTCTGCCGGCACGTAAAGGTCGGCCACAAGTTCAGCGCCGTCCGTTTCGGCTGTCCCGACTCGTACTACGAGACGTTCGAAAGGATGCTCGTATACCTCACCGCTCCGCATTGCCACCGCCGCCCTCCTCTTCTATTCATTCTGCAGGATCTTGAACATAGGTCGAGTCTTTCTAGGTCGTGGGCGACGGTCGGGTGAGGAGCTGTCTGCTGAATGGGGTCAGAGCTGCGGTGAGTAGACCGGCGATCAGCGAGGGGACGCCAATCGTGGTATCTCCGGTTGGTAGGAGGACGAGACCCCAGCCGGTCAACACGGCGGGGAGGATCCAGATGAGCGTCTTGGCCATCGGGCGTGCACGTTGGACCGCGCCGTAGGCGAGAACCGCCGCATAGATTCCGAGGCCGGTCATGGTGACCGCAGCCACACGATCTGGGCCGCCACCATCGAGCTGGGCTGCCGCTTCTGGGTTGGCTGCCGCGAATGAATCCCATCCGATACCGGCTGATTCAGCGAAGTTGTCTCGGTCGAATCCCATCAACAGAAGGAACCCGCCCTGGGCGATGATCAGTAGAGCGATGGCGAATGCCGTCCAGGCGGCGACCGCCTGTGTTTCGGTGCCACGCCGGGCAGGTTTGACTTCTTCATCTGTCATTTGATCATTTCCGCTCCGCCGCTGACTGG
Source organism: uncultured Acidimicrobiia bacterium (assembly GCA_963744905.1). Classification (GTDB taxonomy): domain Bacteria; phylum Actinomycetota; class Acidimicrobiia; order Spongiisociales; family ZC4RG35; genus DATFFO01. The sequence goes on from CAVUUV010000003.1 coordinate 526,090, forward strand.
GGTGCCTTCTGTCTGATGACTGCGAGTCCGAGAACCACCCATGACAGGAAGTAGCCGCCCCGGAACAGGAAGTCGGCGGTCAGTCGGGCTCCCCCACTGCGTTGACCAGCGCGGTGTGACCGAAGACGAAAGTGAGGGGATATAACACCACGACCAGGGTGGACCGGGACGCAGCCCGCGACCACTCCGACGTCTCTCTCATTCCGATGCCGACCAGACCTACGCCTGCCATGATGCGAAACGCCGATGCCTCGGCCCGAGCCTTCGAGATGGCGTCGGTAGGACGTCGAATACGCGGCAGGGGGGTTCGATCACAGGGAAGATCCACGCTGTGAGACACGCGAGAACGCGCTGCGCATTCGCGATAGCGGACGATCATGGCGGTCACGGTACTAGAGGCGTCTGACGGAAACGGGTGCACATACTGCACGGGCAAATTGTCATCAGTTCGCGCCCTCTCAGAATGCAGAAAACCCAGGCGCTGCCTGGGTTTTCCGATGGTAGCGGGGGCGGGATTTGAACCCGCGACCTTCGGGTTATGAGCCCGACGAGCTACCAGACTGCTCCACCCCGCGTCGTTGTGGAACAATCATTGTATCGGCTCTACCGAAGCTTCAGCAAGGTGGACCCGTCTCAGGCCCTCAGCTCTACCCATCGAAGGCCAGCCCAATTCACCCTCAGACCGCTCGGCGTACTGACCGCTACCAATAACACGGACTCACATTTGGAGCAGCGCACCACATCTCCAGGGGCGTCACGGAACACCATCGCCGTGGCCAGGGCTGCCACGTTCCCGCAGTTGTCGCAGCATCCTCGCTGATCGGTCATCTCTCTCCCGAACATGTCATACCAGAGTGCACCGAGACAATTGCCGTCGAGATGGGTGTCGGTCGTCACTGCTTCAACCTCCTGAGGGCCCGAACCGCTCGGTCTTCACCCGACCAGGGTCATGGCCGAGACCGATCAGATGTGTTGCGACGGCTTCGACGAACCCGGTCGGCCCGCACACGAACACGTGCGGTTGCTCGGTCGGCGGCCAGGCCAGCTCCTCCAGCATGGCCCGGTCGACCCGTCCGGCGTAGCCTTCCCAACCGTCGGGCCGGGAGCGGGTCAGCGTCTCAAAGATCTCCACGGCGTCCCTCTCCACGGCCAGGCGATCCAGCTCGTCCCGATATAGGAGGTCGTCGACCGAGCGAGCCGAAACCAGCAGCCGGGTCGGTACCTCGGCGCCGGGCTTCTGGGCCCGAACCATCGCCATGAGCGGGACCAGCCCGCTGCCCCCGGCGATCAGTTGGAGTGGGCCACCGACCGAAGGTTCCCACACGAAGTATCCGCCGATCGGGCCCCGCAGCTCGAAGCGGTCCCGCACCCGGAGCTCCTCGACCAGGAAGGGCGAAACCTCCCCATCGGGCACCAGCTCTACTGTGATGGTGATCCGCTCGCCGTCGGCCGGTGTGGCGATCGAATAGCTGCGCTGAGCCTGATAGCCGTCCTCGGCGGTGAGACGGAGGTCGACGTGTTGGCCGGGCCGGTGTTCGGCCCATCCAGGAACCTGTAGGAGGATGCTGCGGGCGCGGGCCGTCTCCGGTCGGGTCTCCTCGACCTCGGCCACCAACCAGTTCAGTCGCCCGAGTAACGCTGTTCCCGCCACGGATCCCCGTAGTTGTGATAGCCCAGGCTCTCCCAGAACCCGGGTCGGTCCTGGATACGCAGATCGAGGCCACGCACCCATTTGGCACTCTTCCAAAAGTACAGATGGGGCACCAGAAGGCGGGCCGGACCACCGTGCTCTGGGGCCAGCGGATGGCCCTCGTACCGATGGGCCACCCAGGCTCTGCCCCCGGTCAGGTCCGCCAATGGCAGATTCGTCGTGTAGCCACCGTAGGCGTCCACCAGGACGTGGTTTGTACCGGTCACATCGATGCCGTCCAGAAGGGAGTCGACCGACACCCCCTCCCACGAAGTGTCGAGTTTGGACCACTTGGTGACGCAGTGGATGTCGACGTTCACCTCTTCGGTCGGCAACATGGTGAACTCCTCCCAGGTCCAATCCGCCGCCTCGGCTCCCGCCGACGTGATCGTGAACCGCCACTCGTCCAGGCTGATCCTCGGTGTGGGGCCAGCCGAGAGGACCGGGAAGTCCCCGGTTACGTACTGGCCCGGCGGCACACGTTCGGGGGAGGCCTCGGCCCGGCGTCGCCCCCTGAAACCTCGCGTGACGAAGCTCATCGTCTGGTAGATGCTACGGGGATCGAAGGCTACGTGAGACGAAAAGCCGGAGACCCGTCCAGGGGGGACGGGTCTCCGCTCCCCTTTGAATACGCCTGAGTCAGAGGAGTGCGAACCTCAGGCGTTCTCCCCGACATAACCCATCTGAGCGAACTCGGTCGCATCCAGGCCCAGCTCTTCGTCGGAATCCGACACCCTCAGCCCGATGGCCGAACGGATGAATCCGAAGATGACGAACGAGGTGAGAGCGGTCCAGGCCACCACCACGACCATGCTGATCAGCTGGGCGACGATCTGGCCCCCATCGCCTGAGATGAGGCCGCCCACCTCGCCATAGACACCGTTGGCGAAGATGCCCACCGAGAGCAGGCCCCACAGACCGCCCACCCCGTGGCAGGCAACGGCCCACACCGGGTCGTCCACCTTGAAGCGTCTCTCCAGGACTCCGGCCGCCCAGATAACCAGCCAGCCGGCCACGCCACCGATCAAGACCGCCGCCCACGAGTCGACGAAGGCACAGGGGGCGGTGATGGCCACCAGGCCGGCGATGAGCCCCGAGCAGGTCACGGCGATGTCGGCCTTTCCGGTCCGCACCAGTGAGATGTAGTAAGCCACCACCGCCCCGGCCACGCCGGCCAGGAAGGTGTTGACCGCTATGACCGAGATACGCAGGTCGGTGGCCGCCAGGGTGCTGCCGGGGTTGAAACCGAACCAGCCGAACATGAGGATCATCGCCCCGATCACCACATAGCCCATGTTGTGGCCCGGGATTGAGTTCGGGGTCCCATCGGGCTCGAATTTGCCCTTGCGAGGACCAACCATCAGGGCACCGACCAGGGCCGCCACACCTCCCACGGCATGAACCACGCCCGAGCCGGCGAAGTCGACTGCTCCGGCCCCGAAGGGGAGGGTGGAGAGCCAGCCGCCACCCCACACCCAGTGCCCATAGATGGGATAGATGATGGCGCTGATCAGGAAGCTGTAGGCCATATAGGCATCGAGGCGGGCCCGCTCGGCCACCGCCCCTGACACGATCGTGGCTGCGGTGGCGGCGAACACCATCTGGAACAGCCACAGCTCGTTGGTGCCCACGTCGTTGGCGGCTCCACTCAGGAACCAGCCCGACAGGCCGACCAGGGGATTGCCCCGATCTAGACCCGAGGCGGCGTCGGAGCCCCCGAACATGAGGGCGAACCCGAAAGCCCAGAAGGCCAGGCCGCACATGCAGAAGTCCATCAGGTTCTTCATGAACACCGAGCCGGCGTTGCGGGACCGGGTGGACCCGGCCTCGAGCAGGGCGAAACCTGCCTGCATCAGGAACACCAGGAAGGCTGCCACCAGGGTCCAGGTGAAGTTCACCGCGGTGGCGGCGGCGTTGCCGGGATCGGTGGCCAGGTCGATGGTGGAGGCGCCGGTCGGGTCCGCCGCCATCGCCAGACCGGCCGGGATCATGCCGATCAACAGCAGGACGAGCGAAGCCCACAGTCGCTTCGATCTGAGCCAGGATCTGAGGATCGCCTTGTTCATGCCAGCTGCCTCCTTCGCGGGGTATGTCACCACGGGAGGTTGGAGCCGATGTGTTTCGGGAGGATTGCGGACCGGTTACACCTGCGGCAAATGCCGGCAGGTGTCAGGCGACTCGGGGCAGGTCTGCCTCGACCGACTCATCGCTTTCCAGGAGATCGTCCCATAGGAGCGACAACAGCGAGAACAGGCCCGCCGCCAATAGCACGATCCCCGCCAGTACCCCGGCGGCGGCCATCACGACGGTCATGAATGTGTCCATGTCGACAAGATGCCTGAGGGGTGTGACAGGTTCCATCGGGATCTTCCCGGGGAATGCCCGGGGCCGCCCAACTCAGGGCAGCGAGGCGGACTGGCCCGCTTCCTGGCGGGCCTGGTCGATGAGTTGGGCGGCCTGGTCGACCAGCTCCTGGTACTTGCCCAGGTCGCCGGCCCGCAGGGCGGCATCGGCCTGGTTGAGGAGGTCGGCGGCCTGGTTCAACAAGTCCTGGACCGATCCGGGCACCGATCCCCCGTTCTGGCCGCCACCGCCATTGGTTCCTCCCCCACCGTTGGTTCCGCCCCCACCGCTGATGTTGAACACTTCGTCCATGGCCTCGTTGAGCGACGAAGCCCACTCGATCTGGTCGCCGTAGACCACCACCACCCGCCGGAACTCGGGGAAGCCTCCGCTCTGGGAGGACTGGAGGTAGATCGGCTCGATGTAGAGGATCGAATCCCCGATCGGCACCACCAGCAGGTCACCCTGGATCACGTTGGAGCCTTGCTGGCCCCACAGGGTGAACTGGGCGGAGATCTCGTCGTCCTGTTGGATACGGTCGCCGATCTGACCGGTCCCGCCCACCAGGATCCCCTGGGGCATGCGGAAGTCGATCAGCCTCGATGGCTTACCCGGCTCGGGCGCGTCGGCCACCATGAACGAAGACATGTTGGGCTTGTCGCGGGGGTTGAACGGCTGCAACAGGACATAGGAGAGGGCGTCCTCGCCCGGTAGTCGGGTCAACAGGTAGTAGGGAAGGATCTCCGGGAGGTACTGCACTCCCGATGTGCTCAGCCCATCCCCGTTCAGCAGCTCACTACCGGCCACCTCGCCCCGGCGGATGGTGGCCGGGTCGGGCGGGATGGACCAGGCGTCGTTGCGGCTGAAGAACTCGGAGGGCTGGTCAACGTGGTAATTGAGCCAGATCTCGCCCTGGACCCGGAACAGGTCCTGGGGGTAGCGGAGATGATCGACCAGCTCGGGGGACATGGCCGTGCCGGGTTCGAACAGGCCCGGATAGACCGCCTGCCAGGCCCGGATGACGGGGTCGGTGTTGTCCGTCACATAGAAATGGACACTGCCGTCGTAGGCATCGACCGTGGCCTTGACCGAGTTGGCGAGATAGTCCATGCCGTTGCGGACGTCGGTCGACCGGGCCAGCCGGGAGCGAATCTGGGGATTGACCGGCTGGGAGTAGGGGTAGTGATCGCTGGAGGTGTACAGGTCGACGACCCAGACAACCCGCCCGTCCATTACCACCGGGTAGGGGTCGGTGTCCACCGCCAGGAAGGGGGCCAGGTTCTTGACGATGCTGCGGACGTTTCGTTCCACCAGCACCCGGCTGTCCGGGCGGACCTGACCGGAGATCAACAGGTTGAGGTCGCGGTAGCGGAAGGCGAAGGCGATACGCCGCCACAGCGAGCCCAGGCCGACCCCGGCCGAGCCCTGGTACTCGTTGTTGGTTATTCCCTCGCCGCCACCCAACGGCATGTCCACTTCCTGGGGGCCGGTGCCGGTCTTGACGATCACCGGTCGGCCCGGGTCGTAGGACTCCCCGAAGTAGATGCGCGGCTCGCTCAGATCCAGGGTCGGGTCGTTGGTCACGGGAGGCAGATCGGAGAGGAGGAATACGGGCTGACCCTCGTCGGAGACGGCGTTTGCCTGGCTGACCACCGCCCCGATGCCATGGGTATAGATGAGGTGGGTGTTCATCCAGTCGTTACGCTCCAGGTTGGCCTCGTCCAGTTCGCGCACCGCCACCATGGTCTGGGTGGGTTTTCCATCCAGCACGTAACGGTCGGTGTCGACCCGATCCAGGGCGTAGTAGGGCCTGATCGACTGGAGGCTCTGGTAGGTGCGGGGAAGGACGCTGCTGTCCCAGAGACGCACGTTGTCGACGGTGAGGCGGTTGGCCTCGATGTCGGAGGCACTCAGGTCGTTGGCGGCCTTGAAGTCCCGCACCTCTACCTTGTCCAGTCCGTAGGCGGCCCGGGTGAACTCGATGTTGTGGGCAATGTACTCCGACTCCCGGGCCAGGGGCTGGGGCTGGACCTGGAGACGTTCCACGATGGCCGGGTAGATGAGAAGGGCGGCAATCGAAACCAGGATCCAGGCCGCCACCGACACCAGCACCAGGATCCAGCCCCGGCGCCAGATGTTGACCACGAACACCACCGCCGTTACCACCGCCACCGCCATCAAAAGGCGCAACGCCGGCAGGCGAGCGGTGATGTCGGTGTAGCCGGGGCCGTAGAAGGAGTCCGCCTGGCTACCGGAGAAGAGCAGCGCCAGGGCATCCATGCGGTACATCGCCGCCCGCACCAATGCCAGGAGGGCCAGGATCACCGAGAGATGGACCTTGGCCCTGCGAGTGATGCTGGGTGCCGAGCCCCGTCGGATGCGGATGCCGCCGTTGAGGTAATGGGCCAGCGTGACGATGACGGTCAGAGCGGCTCCCAGGTTGAACAGCCAGCTCAGGGCGGACTGGATGATGGGGTACTGGAAGACGTAGAACCCGGCATCGACGTTGAAGATCGGGTCGGCCACGCTGAACGTCTGGCGACCCAGGAACAGGAACAGGTCGTCACGCCAGGCCGCCACCCCCAGACCGAGCAGGAGAGCAATGAGGATCGAGACCCAGAGCCGCAGCAGGTGCCCACGCCCCCGGGACCACTCGTGAAACCGCACCACCAGCTCCTCCTCCTCGCTCATGTCGGCGGGGAGATAGCGCGGTCCGAGCCGGTCGGCCAGGAACAGGTTGAGCCACACGAGCAGGAAGACGATGGCCAGACCCAGTGCCCCCAGGGCTATACCGACCAGCCAGCGCCTTTGCCAGACGGAGGCGAAGCCCAGCGAATCGAACCAGAGATAGTCGGTCCAAAGGGTCCCGAGGGCGGTGAGGACGAGATAGGCCAGGACGATGGCGGCGAATATCAGTGTCAGGCCCCGCCGGCGATCTCCTGAGGACCGGGCCGGCGGCGGCGTCCTGGTGAACATGGCGGCGATTGTACGGGGCCGGACCGCCTAGCCCTCAAACCGCCTGTTCAGAAGCCCGTGCTCAGACGGGGCTGATGGTGCAGCTGCAGTCCCGATGGGCGGGCGGAACCTCGTCGCCGGCTTCCGCCGCCGCCCGACAGGTCGGGCACAGTCGCCCCGAAGGTACCCAGTCCCAGCCACGGCGGTTGCGTTCCAGAGCAGACCGCAGCGCACCGTGATAGGAGGCCAGGGCCATGGAACGGATCCTTCGCTCCGCTTCGTCGGTGCGCCACCCCCGAAAGATGCGGGAGGCAGCGGCAGAGCGCTCCCGTGACCCGGCGCCCGACGCCTGCAGTGAGGCCTGCAGCGCCTGAGCCAGGTCGGCCCCCATCTCTTCCACGTCGGGCACCTCCTCCCCGGGACCGGTTCCAACGTTGCTCAGGCCCATCTCGGTGGCGGCTTCCCGTCCCGCTTCGGCCGATTCGGCCACCAGTGCCTCGAGATCGGAGCGGAACCCCGACTCCAGCTCTCCGGCATCGGGAACCCACTCTCCCTCGGTGAGCCGGATCTGTTCCAGGGCCTGATTCTGGGCGTCGGTCAAGGCCCGCTTGACCGTCCGCAACGCCTGATTGGTCAAAGGCAACAGGAGACGCTCCCGGATCTCGAAGACGTCGACGTTGCCGTTGCCGTCGACCGGCTCGATTGCTGGTTCGGACTGAGGCTCCTCCTCGCCCTCCCCGTCGGGGAGTGGAGCGGCGCTGTCCGGCTGTGGCTCGCCTCTGGGCGGGCGACGCAACCGGCGAAACAGTTCGGCCACGTGGTCGGGTTCCTGGCCCGACTCCGGCTCTGGCCCGGCCCGTGTCTCGGGTTCTTCCCGGGCAGGCCCGGACCCTGTCCTGTCCTCGGGCGGTGCCACGGGTTCGGGTTCGGGAGCCGACAGGAGCTCTTGGGCGTCAGGCCGGGGCGCCGCCTTACCCTCGGGCGGTGCCACGGGTTCGGGTTCGGAGGCTCTCGCTGTGGCCTCGTCAGCGCGGAGACGTGCTACCTCCTCGGCCAGGGCGTCGGCGTCGGCCTCCTCCTCCATCACCTGAGGCTCTCCAGGCTCCGCCCGGTTGGGCCTGATCACTCGAACGGTGTGGCCGTCCTCCCAATCTTCTGAGTGTGGAATTCCGAATTCGTCGGCCACAACGGCCCGGCGGGGCAGGTCGGGAGGCTCGGTCAGGCCCAGACCGGACCGGCGCTCTTCTAGCTCGCCTTCGAACGCCGACAGGGCGGTGCGAACCGACTCCAGCTCGTCCATCAGCTCCTGGCGCCGCTGCTCGAGTGCTCTGGTCCGTTCCTGGGCCGCGTCCGCCTGGCGATGCGCCGAAGCGATGATGTCGTCGTGCTCGGCTCTGGCATCGGTCACCCACTTCTCCGACTCCATCTTGGCGTTCCTTACGGTGTCCTCGGCCTCGCGACGGGCGCTGGAGGTGAGGCGGTGCGCTTCCCGCTCGGCCTCTCCCAGCACGGCCAGCGATTCGCGTTCGGCGGTCCTGGCCATCTCCTCGGTCTGGGCCCGGACCTGGTCCAGCATCTGGGAGCTGGTCGTCCAGGCATCGCTCCTCATCGCCTCGGCATCCTGGCGGGCCGCCTTGATCACAGCTTCGGCCTCGGCCGTGGCCTCGGTGCGCCAACGGGAGGCGTCGGCGGTAGCCCGGTCACGAATCGACTCGGCGGCGGTACGGGCCGCCTCCAGGACCGAGGCGACTTCCCGGCCCACGTTCTCGAACTCGGACTTGAGGTCCTTGTCGGCGAATTCGCCCAGACGCGAGGACAGCCGGTCGCGTTGTTGAACCAGTTCTTCGACGGCAGCGGCCACCCGCTCCAGGAATTCGGCTACCTCCTCCGAGTCGTAACCTCGGAAGGCGGTCCGAAAGCTGGCGCGCCGTATCTCTTCTGGCGTCGGCTGGGTGGTCATGGGCATTTTCCAAGATACAGGCCAGGACCCGACAAACCCGACGTTTGCCCCCACGAGGGACGAGGCGGGCGGACCAGCCCCGGCTTCTTTGGACGCTGAGGAACGCCCCTCCCCTTCTTTGGACCGTCGCCGTCGCTATGCGTTCCTGGCGGTCCAAAGAAGCCGTAAACCGTTCCCCGGGGTCCAAAGAACCATGTCGCTCGTCGCTCTCGGTCGGGCTAGGCCTCCGGCAGTGAGGCCAGGAAATCGAGGGCATCGTCGATGGTGGAGACCGGTTTCAGCTCCATCGAATGGCGGGGAGCGGTCATAGCGGCGTCATAGTTGGCCTGCGGCACCAACATGTACTCGGCCCCGGCGGCCTCCGCCGCCACCACCTTCTGGCGCACCCCGCCGATGGCGCCCACCTTCCCGTCGGGGGAGATGGTCCCGGTGCCTGCCACCACGTGGCCATGGGCCAGGTCCCCGTTGGAGAGGGTCTCGATGATGGCCAGCGTGTACATCATCCCCGCCGAGGGGCCCCCGACGATTCCCGGATTGACGTCGATCCAGAAGGGAAGCTGGCGGATGAAGATCCCGATGAACGCCTGGCCCGGGGTATCGGGATTCTCGGCCAGTTCGATGTCGTAGGTGTGCTCCTCGCCACTCCGAAGCACGGTCAGCCGGATCGTGTCCCCGGGCTTCTTGCCGGCCAGCGCCGGGGCCAGATCGTCCACACCGGTCACCTTCTTCCCTTCGATGGCGGTGATCTGATCGCCGATCCTCAGCACCTTGCCGGCCGGCGTGGCAGCCGCGTACCCGGTGATGAACACCTTGTCGGCCTGGGCCTCCAGGTTCAACTTGGACAGGGCCACCGTGATTGCAGTGGCGGTCGACTGATCCATCATCTGCAGGTTGAGGCGCTGGTACTGCTCATCGGACACGCCAGGCTTTCTGACCCGGTTCCGGGCCAGGACATCGACGGTTGGATCGATCCCGGCCACCACCGCCTCGAAGGCGTTGAGGGGTTGGCTCTCCACCGTCAGCATCAGCAGCTCGCCGTGGGGCTGTTGAACCGGATGGCCCTCGACGATGACCGCTGCCGAGGCGTCGCCCACCGGCCCGGGAGACCATGCGACGAGCGGCAGAGGGATGTTCCAGGCCAGGACCACCAGGCCCAGTACGAAGAAGACGATGGCCGCGGCAGTGAGTGAACGCTGGGGCTTGGGTGGTGACTGGTCGCTCACCGGCCGGATCGTATCGCCCACGGGGCCATACCGGCCCTTCTAGACTCCGACGATCGCCCAGTCGGAAGGTGAAATCGAGTGACCTACGCCCCTTCAGTGATCGCGTCCCGAGTGGTGAGCCGGTCCCGGGCAACGACCCTGGTTCTGGTCGTGGCCACCGCCGCGCTAACCGCACTCGCCGCCCAGTGGCGGATTCCACTGTGGCCGGTACCCATCACGGGCCAGACCTTTGCCGTGCTGCTGGGCGGGGCGGCACTGGGCTGGCGGGCCGGAGGCGCCGCCCAGTTGCTCTATCTGGCCGTGGGGGCGATCGGGGTGCCTGTCTTCACCGAGGCGTCGGGGGGCCTGCACGTCTTCGCCGGACCCACCGTCGGCTACCTGATCGCCTTCCCAATCGCCGCCGCCCTGGTGGGGTGGATGGCCGAACGTCGTCACGATCGGCGGTTTTGGTCGATGGTCCTCGCCTTCGCCGCCGGCAGCGCCGTCATCTACCTGGGCGGGATGATCGGCCTGATGGCCACCCTGGGTTTCTCACCGGCCACCGCCTTCACCGAAGGCGTAGCCCCCTTCCTGGTTGGCGACGCGGTCAAGGCCGCCGCCGCCGGCATCCTCCTCCCCGGCGCCTGGAAGCTAACCGGCGAGGGCTAGACCCCTTTTCGCGCAACTGGTCGCGCCATGGCGCGACCAGTTGCGCCAGATGGGAGGGGGGTACCCCCTTCCCCCACACTCCTAGGCCGTTTGGGCGGATTCTTCGCCCAGGTAGGCCTTGATGACGTCGGGGTTGCGCTGGACCTCGGCGGGTAGGCCCTGGGCGATTTTGCGGCCGAAGTCGACCACCATGACCCGGTCGGCGATGTCCATGACCAGGCCCATGTCGTGCTCGACCAGGATCATGGACACGCCCAGCTCGTCCTGGATATCGAGGATGAAGCGGGCCATGTCCTCTGTCTCCTCCAGGTTCATGCCTGCCACCGGCTCGTCCAGCAGCAACAGCTCCGGCTCCATGGCCAGAGCCCGGCCCAGCTCGACCCGCTTCTGGATCCCGTAGGGGAGGAGGCCCACCGGGTACTTGCGCCACTGCTCGATTTCGAGGAAGTCGACGATGTCTTCGACCTTGAACCGATTCTCCACCTCGGCCCGCTTGGCCCTGCCCCACCACACGGCTCCCGCCAGCCAACTCGTGTCCATGCGGATGTGACGCCCGGTGAGGATGTTCTCGATCACCGTCATGTGCGGGTACAGGGCGATGTTCTGGAAAGTGCGGGCGATGCCCAGGTCGGCGGTCTGGTTGGGTTTGAGGCCCATGATCGACTCTCCCTTCCAGCGGATGTCCCCGCTCTGGGGGTGATAGACCTGGTTGAGCGAGTTGAAGATCGAGGTCTTCCCCGCCCCGTTGGGACCGATGATGGCGAACAGCTCGCCATCGTGCACGGTGAAGGACACCCCGTCGATGGCCTTGACCCCCTTGAACGAGAGCTCGATGTCATCCACCTCGAGAAGGGGCTCGCTCACGACAACCACCTCTTGCGCCGCTTGTAGTGCTTGACGTCCCGGAACGACTTGCGCTCCCCACCCTCACCGTGCAGACCCAGGTAGAACTCCTGGACGTCCTCGTCCTGGAGGAGTTTCTCGGGCGAGCCGTCCATGACCATCTTCCCCGTCTCCATGATGTAACCGTGGTGGGCGATCGACAGCGCCATGTTGGCATTCTGCTCGATGAGCAGGACCGACGTCCCCTGACCGTTGATCTCGGTCACGACCTCCTTGACCTGTTGAACCAGCAGCGGCGCCAGGCCCAACGAAGGCTCGTCGAGGATCAACAGCCGGGGATGTTGCATCAGGGCCCGGGCAATGGCCAGCATCTGCTGTTCACCGCCCGAGAGGTATCCGGCCGTGGAGCGACGGCGATCCTTGAGCAGCGGGAACAGGGTCATGACCCGCTCGTAGGCGGAGGCGACGTCCTTCGGGTCCCGGTTGATGTAGGCGCCGGCCTTGAGGTTCTCGTCCACGGATAGCTCGGCGAACACCCGCCGCCCCTCCATCACCTGGGAGATCCCTGCCCGTACCCGGTGGGCCGGGTCGGTGTGGGTGATGTCGTTGCCCTCGAAGTGGATCGACCCCTTGGTGATGTCTCCTTCGTGGACGTCGAGAAGGCCGGTTATCGCTCGCAGGGTGGTCGTCTTGCCGGCCCCGTTGGCTCCGAGAAGGGCGACTATCTGGCCATCCGGGACCTCCAGTGAGATCCCGCGCAGCACCAGCACGACGTCGTTGTAGACGACCTCGAGGTTCTCGACGGTCAGCATCGTCTGTCCCGTGTCACGGGTCCTGGACTCGGTCGGCCGAGCCCACGACTCGCGCCACACGACGGAGGTGGGCGGGGGGGCGCCCCGCCCACCTCGTCTGTCAGCTCACTGCTCGAGCTTGTAGCAAGCTCCGTCGAACTGATAGTCGGCGGTTATCTGGGCCGTGTAGTCGAACTCCGTGATCGAAGAACCGGTCGGCGAGTTCGGATCGGGCCGGGCCATGTTGGTCTTGCGCTGGACCTGCTCGTTGGGGGCGCCAACGTAGGTCTCGGGCGCTGCCAGTCCCTTGAAGTCGACGCTCTCCAGCGACTTACCCGCCGCCAGCACGCCGGCTCGAGTCATATCACCGTTGTCGTAGGCCTTCAAGAGGGCCTGATGCAGGATCGTGGCCTCGACGTAGCCCTCGTTGTAGTAGTCGAGAGGCGGGGCGTCGGGCTTGAGCTCCTTCATCAGCGCGGTCATGTCCTGGCTGCCCTCGGAGTCTCCGTCCCAGGTGTCCACGTAGGTGCTGATGTACACGTCGCGGGTCACTGCATCGGCGATCTCCGACTGCATGAAAGCCGGGCTCCAGGACGGTGACGTCCCGGTCCACTTGCCCTCATATCCCTGGGCCACGGCCTGGCCGAAGACGGACGAGAACGCGGCCGGGGTGGCCGAGAAGAACACCAGGTCCGGGGACGCCGCAGCGATCCCGTTGGCGATCTCGGTCAGGCTGGCGTCATCACCGGGAATCGCCTTGCCGGTGGCGTCGTACACCACTTCCAGGCCCAGCGCCTCGGCCGCCTTGGCGGCACCGGTGGCACCGTCGAGACCGTAGTCACCAGGGATCGAAGCGATGGCGATGGTGGAGGCTCCGCCGATGTCGTTCGACATGTAGTCGATGGAGTTCATGGCCTCCAGGCAGTAGGGCGACCCGTGATGCAACAGGTTGGCGTTGAGGGCCGGGTCGGTCCAGCCCGAGTACCAGGTCAGGGGGATGGCCAGCATGTCGTCCTCGGCCAGGTTGGGCAGGATCGCCACCGTGTGAGGAGACCCCGTCGAGTGACCGATGGCCACCACGTCGTTGTGGATCTTCTCGTACTTCTGGATCTGAGTCGGCACGTCGTAGGCGTTGTCCTCGATAACGAGGTTGACCTTGAGGCCGTTGATCCCGCCATTGTTGTTGACGTTCTCCCAGTAGACCTCGTGACCCGACACGATGGCCGAGACCAGCGGTGCGAAAGGCCCGCTCAGGTCGGACAGAAGCCCGACGTTGATCGTGCCCGCCTCGATATCGACCCCGTGGTCGGTCTTGATCTCGCCGCCCGGGGCCATGGTCGTAGCCGTGCTCCCTCCGGTGGTCGTCTCGCTCATGGCAGTGGTCGACGACGAAGCCGGCGCGGCCGTCGTCTCCGTGGTGCCGTTGCCGCCGCAGGCGGCCAGCACCATGGCCAGTACCGCCGCGAGCGCAAGCGCTCTGCTCCAATGTCTCATTCGTTCTCCTCCTGTATCCGTATCCCGGTCCCGTCCTGGGGACGGAACCCCGCCGGACCCTGATGGGCCCGGACGCTCGTGTGAACTCAATATGTGAATGGCCAGCCCTTCCAGTAATTGCGGATCCGGAGCCATATACCGTACAGGCCCAGCGGCTCGAAGATCAGAAAAACGACGATCAAAAGGCCATAGATAACAAGGTTGAGCTGCTGGGTACTGAGTCCCGGTGCCACCCCGGCCGAGGTGTTGACCAGGCCGAAGTCGCCCGAGCCGGTCGAGATCAGCGGATCGAGGATCGTGGCCCAGAACCCCCCGCCGGCGACCGCTCTCTGTAACAGGGCGGTGAAGTCGTCGACCAGACGGGGCAGGAGGATCACGAAGGCGGCGCCCAGCGTGGCCCCGGAGATGGTCCCGATCCCACCGATGAGAATTATGGCGATGAATTCCACCGACAAGAGCAGGTCCCACTGCTCGGGAATGGTGCGACCGATGAACACCGCCAGCAAGGCACCGGCGATCCCCGCATAGAACGAGGAGATGGCGAACGCCATGGTCTTGGTCTTGAACTCGTTGACGCCCATGATCTCGGCGGCAACGTCCCGGTCCCGGATCGACATGAAGGCCCGGCCGATACGGGTGCGCTGGAGGTTCTTGGCCACCACCGTGAGCAGGACCGCCAGCAGGGCAACGAAGAGGTAGGTCTTGGCGGTGGAGCTGAGATGGAGAAATCCGAACCAGGGATTGTCGTTGTCCAGGCTGAAGAAGGGTGTCTCTTCCTTCCAGAAACGAAAATCGAAGGCGGGGAAAGTTCGCCCGGACTGCGACCCGCCGGTGATGAAGTCCAGGTTGATCCACAAGTACTGGCCGATGAACACCAGACCCAGGGTCACGATGGCCAGGTACAGACCGCGCACCCGTACCGCCGTGGGTGCGATCACCACCCCCAGCAAGGCGGGCACGATCCCGGCCAGGGGCAGCCACACCCAGATGGGCAGGCCCAGGCCCCATAGGGCCCCCTGAGCGGAGCCGAAGATGGCGGCGGTGTAGGCGCCCACGGCCATGAAGAAGGCATGACCCAGCGACACCTGGCCGGCCAGACCGGTGAGGAGGTTGAGCCCCTGGGCACCGATCACGAAGATCCCCAGGGTGACCAGCAGACGAAGCCAGTCGTCGGACGCCAGGAAATCGGGGCCGGGCAACGAGCCGCTCTCCCCGAGAGTGCCGGGCCGGAACAGCGGAATCGCCACCAGAAGCACCAGGAAGATCGTCATCATCACTCGCTGGGTAACGGTGGGGAACAGAGCTTGATCGGCCTCGTACGAGGTCCGTAGCAAGGGACGGCCCCTCATACCCGTCGTATCTCCTCGGAGCCGAAGAAGCCATAGGGCTTGACCAGCAGCACGATCAGCATCACCAGATAGGGCACCACCCCGCCGAATCCGGTCCCCAGGAAGCCGACCCCGCTCAGGTAGGCGGTAGCCAGCGCCTGGGCCAATCCGATGACGAAGCCACCGACGACCGCTCCCACTACCGAATCCAGACCGCCGAGAATGATGGCGGGGAAGGCGGCGAAGGCGAAGAAGGCGGTCGAGTTGTCCACCCCGGAGGCGTGGCGGGGGAAGACGGCCAGGAAGATGCCCGCCACCGCGGCCAGTCCCGCACCGATGCCCCAGGCGATGGCGAACACCCGGCCCACGTCGATGCCCTGGGCCCGGGCCGCCTCCTGGTCGAAGGCGGTGGCCTGCATGGCGATCCCCATCCGGCTGCGGAAGAACAGGGCCACCAACACCACGAGGACGCCGGTCACTGCCACCTGGGCGATCACCGAGTAGGGAATATTCACGAAGGAGGTGTTGATCAACTGACTCCCGAAGGGATCCCCCAGGGGGCGGGCCTGGTTGCCGATGAAATCGTTGGTGAAGGTCCGGATGACCACATCGAGGCCCAGCGTGACGATGGCCACGGCGAAGAGCTCTTCGCCCACCATGGGACGTATGAAGACTCTCTCCAGGAGCATCCCGATCGCCACCGCCACCGCCAGGGCGAGAAGCACCGAAAGGGTCCAGGTGAGCCAGCGGGGAGCATCTCCCATCCAGCGTCCCGGGATGTCGACCAGGGTGGCGAAGGACGCCACCAGGAAAGCACCCAGGGCGGCCAGGGCGCCGTGGGCGAAATTGAGCACCTGGGTGGCCTTGAAGATGATCACGAAGCCCATCGCCAACAGGGCATAGATCGAGCCCAGCGAGGCGGCGTCGACCAGCATCCTCCCGAAGGTGGTTCCGCTCGCCTGGGCGAAGATCACCGTATAGACCGTCTCACGCGCCGTACATGTCGGCGATCAGATCGCCGAACTGGCCTTCCATGGCGTTGCGCTTGACCTTTTGGGTGGCGGTCAGCTCGCCGTCCTCGTGGTCGAGTTCCTTGGGGAGGAGGCGGAACTTGCGGATGTTCTCCACCCGGGCGAACTTCTCGTTGGTCTCGTCGACGATCCTCTGGACCAGGTCGATCACCTCCGGCTTCTCCGACAGATCCCGGTAGGTGGTGTAGGGAATGCCCTGGTGGGTGGCCCAGTCGCCCACGTTGTCGAACTCGATCCCGATCAAGGCGGTCAGGTACTTGCGACCGTCCCCGATCACCATCGCCTCCTTGATGTAGGGCGAGGTCTTGAGGCTGTTCTCGATCTCGGAAGGAGAAACGTTCTTGCCGCCCGAGGTGATGATGATGTGCTTGATCCGGTCGACGATCTTGACGTGGGTACCGTCCACCCACTCGCCCACGTCCCCGGTCTTGAGCCAACCATCCTCGGTGAAGGTGGCCTCCGTCGCCTCCGGCTTGTTCCAGTATCCCTTGAAGACGCCGGGATGCTTGGTCTGCACCTCCCCGGTCTCTGGGTCGATGCGAAGGCCGATGTTGGGGTAGGGCTCACCGACCGTCCCCACCTTGTTGCGGCCCCAGAAGTTGATCGTGGCCACGGCCGCGTTCTCGGTCATCCCGTACAACTCGTAGACGGGGACGCCGAAGCCGATCAGGTCCCGGATCACCTCGGGAGCGATGGCTGCGGCACCGGTACCGGCCCAGCGCACCCGGCGCATGCCGATCCGCTCCTTCAGCGCCCGGAACACCAGCGGGGTGAACACCCAGTTGAGTAGTCGGGACTTCACGGTGTCGAGGCCGCCGTTGGCGACCCGTTCCCGGCCGATCACGGCCGCCGCCTTCATGCCCAACCCGAACAGCAGGCGCTTGAAGAAGGTGGCGTCCCGGCCCTTGATGAAGACGGTGGCGTGGATCTTCTCCCAGATGCGGGGAACGGCGAAGAACAGGGTGGGTTGAATCTCGCGCAGGTTCTGCTGCACCGTGTCGATCGACTCGGCGAAGTTGAGGACGGTGCCCTGGGCGGCCAAATGCCAGGCAGAGAAGATCCGCTCCGCCACGTGACACAGAGGAAGATAGGTGAGAATCTGATCCTCGGGCCCGGGCTTGGCGTCGCCCCCCAGACGCCCATCGACGTTGATGACCTGTTCGACGCAGAACTCGAAGTTCGAATTGGTGAGCATGGCGCCCTTGGGTGGCCCCGTGGTGCCCGAGGTGTACACGAGGGTTATCACGTCCTCGGGCTGGGCCTGGGCCATGATACGCTCCACCGCCCCCGGGTGCTCCTCGGCGTGGCGACGTCCCAGATCGAGGAAGTCATCCCAAAAGATGAAGCGTTCGTCGTCCCGGTACTCGCGGAACCCGCGCGGCTCGACGTGAATGATCGTCTCGATGTTGGGCAGGCGCCCGATGACCGCCATCACCTTGTCGGCCTGCTCCTGGTCTTCGGCCAGGTGGACCTTGGCACCGGAGTCCTGGAGTAAGTACTCCACCTCAGCGGATGGGTTGGTGGGATAGAGGCCGACCGTTATCCCCCGCACTGCCACGGTGGCAAAGTCGAGGATGATCCATTCGGGGCGATCCTCGGAGTGAATCGAGACCCGGTCACCTGGCTCGACTCCGAGAGCGAGGAGGCCGTGGGCGACCAGACGAATCCTCTCCCACAGGTCTGCCCACGTGATCTCCTGCCAGATCCCGTAGTCCTTCTCCCGCATCGCCACCGCATCGGGTCTCCGCTCCGCCCAGGAGCGGACCAGGGCGGCCACTGTCGGGAACCCCGATCCAACCGGGGGCACATCTCGTCTGTCAGCAAGGGTGGTCATGTTTTCGTCTCCTCAGGTCCGCCGGACCGGTGGTGCGCGCACAATAGAGGATCGTCGCCTTCCCTGCCCTCTGATCCCGGCAAAGTTGCTCGAAACTTGCCCGGCCAGATCCGGGCAATCCGGGCCGCTCGGGCGCGGTCAGGCTCCCTCGACCCATTCGGCTCCCCCGCTCCAGTGCTCCTTCTTCCACAGGGGGGCCCGGGCCTTCAACTCGTCGATCAGATATCGGGCCGCCGCGAAAGCGTCGGCCCGATGGGCCGACGACACGGCCACTACCACCGACGGCTCCCCCACCTCCACCCGACCCACCCGGTGCTCCACCACACCGGCGAGGATCGGCCAGCGTTCCAGCGCCTCGGTCACGATGGCCCCGATCGAGCTGGCGACCCGCTCCTCGAACGCCTCGTACTCGAGGTGGGTGACTCCGGGCCGGTCCGCAGAGTGATCGCGCACCGTGCCCACGAAGAGCGCCACCGCCCCGGCGTCGGCGCGTCCCACCTCATCGAGGGCGTCGGACGGGACCAGCGGACGGTCCACTACGGCGATCCGGACCGGTTGGTGGTCATGCTCCATACAATCACCAGTGTATGGAACAGTCCCCGACCTCACCCCGGCACCGAGGCTCACACGAGGTGCCAGACCCGGTGTGGCCCGTAATCGATTGGCCGGCGGGGCCGATTCAACGCCCCAGCGGCCCGCTGACCGAGCCCAGACCTCGTCGCCGCCGGGACCGCTGGACCATGGTCCTCACCATCCTGGGCGGAGTCCTGTTGGGAACCGGTCTGACCCTGGGGGCTCTCGGTGTCCTCGGCCTACTGGCCCCGGCCGACGTGACCAGCGCCGCCGACACCGTCGACACCACCACTACCTCCACCACAGCTGCGGTGCAGGCAGCATCCGCCCCGGCTTCGGTCAGTCAGGTGGCAGCGGCGGCCATCCCCTCCATAGCCGCCGTCGACACGACCGACAGCACCGGACTGCTCGTGTCGGGCTCGGCGGTCGTTTACGGCGACGGGGGCTATCTGATCACCAACAATCACGTGGTCCAGGACGCCGTCAGCATCTTCGTCACCTTCGCCGACGGGGTGGGTTACAGGGGGGAGCTGGTCGGGACCGACCCCCTGACCGACATCGCCGTCATCTCCACCCATCGCCCCGACCTGACCCCGATCGAGCTGGGATCGGAGGACAAACTGCAGATCGGCCAGCCCGCCGTTGCGGTCGGTAACCCGCTCGGCCTGCTGGGGGGGCCCTCGGTGACGACCGGGATCATCTCCGCCCTGGGCCGCTCTCTGACCGTCGAGGGCGAGACACGCCTGTATGGGCTGCTGCAGACCGACGCTCCCATTACGCGCGGTTCAAGCGGAGGGGCTCTGCTCGACGAGCGGGCCCATCTGATCGGGATCACCACCGCCATCGGCGTATCCGACGTCGGCGCCGAAGGCCTCGGGTTCGCGGTACCGGTCGATCTCGCAACAGGCGTGGCCGACGACCTGATCCACGACGGCACGGTCCACCACGCTCAGCTGGGCATCTCGGGCAACTCGTTCACCGACACCCGGGACGAGGCCGAAGTGCCGGTCGGGGTAGGAGTGGTCAACCTGACCCAGGACTCGGCTTACGGGGCGGCCGGCGGGCAGGTCCAGGACGTGATCGTCAGCCTCGACGGCCAGCCGGTCACCACCATCGACCAGCTCATCGCCCGCCTGCGCAAACGGCGGGCAGGTGATGAGATCTCGGTCCAGGCCGTGCGAGGCAGCCAGCATGTCGACCTGGCCGTGACCCTGGGAGAGTGGACCAGTGGCTGACGACGATCTCTTCGCCCGGCTCTTCGAGCTCTTCAACCAGCCCGGACCGATCAACTGGAAGCTAGCCGCCGAGGTCTCCCATCATTTGACAGGCGAACGCACACCCGTCGAGCCCTGGACGGCTGAGGAATACCGGGAGCTGACCCGTCTGGCCGAGTACCGGGTGGAGCAAACCACGGGTCTGGCGGTGGTTCCCGCCTCCGACGTGCTACCGGTGGACTCCCGGGAGTGGGCGGACCGCCATCTGGAGGCCTACGGATATTTGGCCGAACCCTTCTCCGATATGGGAGGCGCCGTCGGTGGCCCCATGGCCCAGCTGGCCCCTGCCATGTTGGGGATGCAGGTCGGCTCCCTGGTCGGCGGCCTGGCCACCTGGGTCATGGCCACCTTCGACGCCGGCCTCCCCACCGACCGCCCCCTGCCCATGGCCATAGTCGTGCCCCAGATCGAGCGTTTCACCACCGAGCACGGCTTCGAGCCCAGCTCAGTCCGGCTGTGGGTCGTGTCCGAGGAGGTGGCGTACCGGACGGTCTCGGCGGTGCCCTTCACCAGCGATCACCTGCGTCAACTGCTGGAGGCGGAGGCCGCCACGGTGGACTTCGACCCGGCCTCCCTGACCGGCCTGGTGGGACTCTCCGACCCCGCCGAGATCCAGAACGCGGTGGCCGATCAGCTGGGCGGCATGTTCGACAAGGAGGAAACGGCCCGGGCCCGATCGGAGACGGAGGCTTTCCTCGGGCTCCTGGGCGGCTACGCCCGGCTGCTGGCGGAGCGGTCGGTGGCCGAATTGCTCCCCGATCGTGACCGCATCCTCATCGCCCGGGACCGAGAGCGACCCGCACCCGAGTTGCAGATCCCATTTGGCCCCGCCCCTCCCTCCACCGAGGCCATCGTACGAGGGCACGACTTCTGTCTGGAGATCGAGCGTCGCTACGGACCCGAGGAGCTGTCACGTCTGTGGACCTCGCCCGGACGCATCCCCACCGCCGCGGAGATGGAAGACCCGGTCGCCTGGGCGGCCAGGGTGCTGCTGGAGGACTTCTGACCATGCCCAAACCGGGCCAGCCTGCCCCACCCTTCTCGCTCCGCAACCAGCATTCCGAGGAAATGAGCCTGGACCACCTGAAGGGTGAGCCGGGGCTGATCGTATTCATGCCCCTGGCCTTCACCAGGGTGTGCAGTGGCGAGATGGGCGAATTCCGCGACAACCTGGCCACACTCGGCAAAGCGGGCCTGGTCGTCATCACCTGCGACAACGTCCCCGCCAACCGGGCCTGGGCCGAGTCATCGGGCTTCGAATTCCCCATTCTCTCCGACTTCTGGCCCCACGGCGAGGTGACCCGTGCCTACGGCTGTTTCGACGAGCGAATCGGAGTGGCGCGCCGTTCCACGTTCGTGATCGACGACAGGGCCATCATCACAGACGTGATATCCACCGACCACCTCCGTGAGCCCCGACCTTTCGACGCTTATGTCGAGGCGCTCTCGGCCCTGGGCTGTTAGCCGAACAGACGGCTCCAGATCCTCCCTAAGAAGCCGTGCCGGACGGGGGTGGGGAGGGACTTCAGCACGGAATCGAGCAGGTCCGGCGGCATGTCGCCGATCACCGTGAGATAGACCCCCCCGGCCTCCCAGGTCACGGTCACCCGGCCGGCCTCGAAGCTCCGCTGGTATGTTCCCGTGCCGGCCGCCACGTCCACGACCTCGGCGTCGTCGGCAAAGCCGACCGGCCCATCGGTCACGGCCACCCCCAGGGAGAAGAAGCCGTCCGAGTAATAGGAGAGGGTTCCCTCCTGGAGGGGGTAGGTGTCGAGGAGGCGGAATCCCTCCATCGCTGCCGGCAGTTGTGAGGGCGCCCGGTCGAGAGGAGGGGTCTTTTCCACATCCAGCGTCGGAGCCGAGGCGGGGAGGGGTGACGGCCCGGGCTGAAAGGCCACCATGCGACGGTCGCAGTACACGGAGCCGTCTTCGGTGAGAGTTGTGACCCTCACCAGGGCCCGAGTTTCGGTATCGACGGTCAGCCTGGCCCGCTCGACATCCTTCCTGGAGACAGACACCTGGACGGCAGGGCGGCCCAGGTAGGTGAGATCAGACCGATCCCCCACCTCGTATAGAGGGGAACCATCCTGACTCGTGGTTCCTTCCACCGCCGCAGCTTCGATCTTGTCGCCCGAGATGGTGGCGGCCATGCCGGGGGCGGCCGTCGCCAGGGGACGGCCGGGGTCGCTCGACCAGGCCACCACCGAGCCATGGTCCTGGGCCATCTCGAAGATCGAGTCACGGGGACCGTCCGGGGTCTCGCATGTGACCAGCTGCTCCCCAGAGAACTGGGCATCGGCGGAGCGCTCCAGATAGTTGCCCAGATCACCGGTGAGAGCGGAGGGGACCACCAGGCTGGCGATGGTCAGGATGACCGCCAGAGTCACGGCAGCTCCACCTCCCTGGGCACCACCAGTTTCATCGATGCCGACCCCGCATCCAGGGAAGCCCTGGCCCCGAACTGCCGGCTGATATCGGACACCGCGATGGGTCGGGGAGTGGCAACCAGCGTGGCGACCGCAATTACTGCTGCCGCTACCGCGGCCACGGCGCCCAGCCATAGCGAGCGCCGGCTTCGATGGCCTTCGTCCACGCGGGCGGGAATCAGCCCGGCAGGCATTTCGAGCATGGGCAGAGACCGCACCGCGGCCCGCATCTCGTTGATCTGATAGAGCTGTCGGCGGCAATAGGCACAGTCGGCCATGTGAGACCGGAGCCTTCGGGACTCGGCCGGGGTGGTCTCGCCGTCGAGGTAGGCGGACAGGAGCCCTTCGGGATGGTTCATCCGGCCCGCTCCTGGGCCAGCGAGAGACGAAGCAGCTTTCGTCCGCGGTGGATACGACTGCGGATCGTGCCGACGGGAACCGCCACCGCGGTGGCGATCTCCTCGTAACTCAAGCCCACCACGTCACACATCACGACTGCCTCCCGGAACTCGTAGGGAAGCTCGAGAAGGGCCGCCTGGATGTCCTCACCGAGGCGCACGGCAGCGAGCTCCTCGTCGGCGGCCGGAGAAGACTCGGTGTCCCAGCGATCGATCTCTTCGGGTAGGGAGGCGGTGGGACGACGCTGACGACGTCGCACCTCATCGATGAAGGCGTTGCGGGTGATGCGCCACAGCCATCCGTCGAAGGATCCGGGGCGGTAAGAGGCCAGGCCCCGCCTGACACGGAGGAGCACCTCCTGGGCCAGATCGGAGGCGTCGTCGGGGTTGCCGCACAGGCGGTAGGCGAAGTTGTAGATCTTGCGCCCATGGACTCGCGCCACTTCTTCCCACGACATCGGGACGGTGTCACTCACGGAGCATCCTTGTGTGCGACAACGACGATGGGCAACAACTAGTTCCCGGTGCGCCCGGGAACCCCCTGATCAGGACTTGGGTTCGCCCGTCTCGGACTTGGCTTCGCCCGTTTCGGACTTGGCGTCATCTGGTGAGTCTGAGCTGCCCTCGGAGAGGCCCTTGCGGAACTCCTTGGCCGAGGCGCCGATGGAACGGGCCAGCTCGGGCAGCTTCTTGGCACCAAACAGCAGGGCGAC
This sequence comes from uncultured Acidimicrobiia bacterium, assembly GCA_963744905.1. Lineage (GTDB taxonomy): Bacteria > Actinomycetota > Acidimicrobiia > Spongiisociales > ZC4RG35 > DATFFO01. Next base: position 549,614 of record CAVUUV010000003.1, read on the forward strand.
GATCACCAGAATGATCAGCCACTCACTGCCTCTCAGGCCACTAAACATGATGGAGACCTCCTTACCCGACCGATGATAACCCCTACCTGGGGAGAACCGCCATTGACCGGAGGCCTCTCAGTGCGGCTCTGGGTCAGGACTCGGTTTCGTCCGGCTCGCTGCCCTCGGAGAGGCCCTTGCGGAACTCCTTGGCCGAGGCGCCGACGGAACGGGCCAGCTCGGGCAGCTTCTTGGCACCAAACAGCAGGGCGACGATCACCAGAATGACCAGCCACTCACTGCCTCTCAAGCCATCCAGCATGTGGAAAACCTCCTTCTGAGGAGATCATACGACCGAATTGAAATTACGGGTCCTCATGGGGAGGAGCTTGCCCCCTGAGGCAACGGGGCCATCGAGACTCCTAGGCGAGGGACATGGAGTCGACGAACTTCTGCAGCCGCTCCCGGGTGACGAAACGGATCCGGGGATCGCGACGTTCACGGTCGTAGATGGAGAACGGGGCGAACTTCTCCGACACCAGCATCCCTCGATCCTGGCCCGACTGCTCGAAGGAAAGCACGAACGACCTGATAGTGCGGTCCTCCACCTGGGGGTAGTCGCCCGGTTCGTAGGGATCGACCATGACGAAGGTGGACTGCCCGGCCCGGGTGGCGGTGTAGATCCCTGGAGCCACGCCGGGCGTGACCGTGTACCCGAACAAAGCGAGGATGCCGGTCACCATTTCCCCTGCCGTCATATCCTCCGGATCCACTCCCTGAGCACGCAGCCCGGTGTCGACCGCCTTGGGCAGACGTATCTGGTCGGACAGGGGAGCGAGCTCATCCGATGTGCTCGGCTCAACGGTCTCGGGGATGACGGGAGGGCCGGTCTCGAATTCCGCCGCCAGAGGGTCGGCACCGATCGAGTGCAGTTGGAGCATCTCGGTCATGCGGCTGGGTGGAGGCAGGATTCCCGGAGTCTCGAGGGACTTGCGACCGACCTCTCGTTTCTCGCCCTTTCCCGCCAGGGCCACGACCTGGGTCACGTCGTCGATAGGGAGACTGTGACGCTTCTCCCTGACCACCTCGATCGCCTCACCCACCAGGAGGTCTGCCAGCACCTCGTCGCCGTCCGCCGGAAAGGGGACGTTGAACGCCACCCGCGCCTCGTTCTCGTGAACGTGGAAACTCTCGACTTCGGGACGGGGATGAACGAAGTCCGGCATTGGTGGAGGAGCCTGGCCCCGGCGGCCGCGAGCCTGGCGCTGCGGCTTCTCGATGCCGATCTGCTTGCGACGCCGCTCGATGTACCAGTTGGCTGCAAGCAAGAGTACGGCCAGCAAGATGAGGAGGATCCCCAGATTCTTCAACAACTCTCTTCTCCCGAATCGGTGGCTTCTCCGATACTAGAAGGACCACCGCCGGCTCCGGCTTCAACCACCATCGTCTCGATCTCCGCGGTGGGCTCGTCGGCACCCGCATTGAGGCGTTCGATCATGGCCTTCCGAGACGACTCGCTCCCGAATGCGGTGACCAGGTCGCCGGCGACCAGCACCGTGTCACCCACCGGAACGAGGACCTCGGTACCCCGTCGCACCGAGACCAGCGTGGAGCCTTCCGGCCATCGCACCTCACGCACTGCCCTGCCGTCGGCGATGGAGCCGGAAGGAACCCGGAAGTCGAAGTAGCTGGCGCCCGGGTCGGTGCGCTGGTCGAGACGGGCCCGCTGCAGGTTGTGGTCGGTACGGGAGCCCAGGGCGAGGTGATAGGCGCGTACCGCATCCTCGCGCCGGAACATGCCGACCAGCTTGGTCGGGTCGTCATTGGAGACGACCGGGAGACGCCCGATCCCCAGGGCGGCCATCCGCTCCATGGCATGGGAAACGGGGGTACTCGGCGTCACCGTCACCGGACGCCTGGTCATGACCGACTTGACCGCGTCGATAGACGGGTCAGCACTGGTGGTGGCGTCGGTGATGCTGACGATCCCCACCAGCTCGCCCGCGTCGTCCACCACCGGAGCGCCGTGCGCCCGGAAGCTGTCCAGGCGATCGATGAGCTCTTCGAGCGGTGTGTCGGGGTTGACGACCAGGCGGGGAGGAGCCATGACGTTGGAGACGCTGATGGTGTCCATGATGTCGACCTCGCCATGCTTGGTGGGAGAGATGCCCCGCAAGGCGAGGGGCATGGTGTAGACGCTCTCCTTGGAGAAACGCTCGGTGAGGAAGGTGGCCAGGATCGCAGTCAGCATGAGGGGAACGATCAGTCCGTACTCCTTGGTCCCTGTGACCTCGAACACGAGGAGGATGGCGGTCAGCGGGGCCCTGGCCATGGCGGCGAACATGGCCGCCATCCCCACCACCGCGTAGGGTCCCGTCTGCAGGGCGGTCAGATGCCAGAAGGGCCCGATCAGCTTGGCGAAGGCCGTTCCGACCATGGCCCCGATGAACAGCGAGGGCATGAAGGCGCCCCCAGACCCACCCGACCCGAGGGTGAAAGAGGTGGCCAGGATCTTGCCCAGGGCCAGGAGGCCCAGCACCCACCACAACTGCGAGAGACCACCGACGGGGGTAGTGGCACCGGTGGCAGTGGCCAGGAGGCCATTGGTGACGGCCTGACCCGTCCCTGCCAAACGCGCCTGTCCCGTTCCGAGGATGGCCGGCTCGAGGAACAGAAGCCCGGCGGTCAGGAGCCCCATCGACACCGGCCGGGCCCACGAGCGAGCCCGGTTGCCCTCGTGGAAGTATTCCTCCACCCGCCGAAGGATCTTCAGGAAAAGCACGGCCGTGACCACGATCACCAGGGCCAGTGCCACGTACAGGATCAGCTCTCGGTAGTCCGGCTGATCGAACTTATCCGGACTCAGCGTGAAGTTCTCGTGGATGAGCGAACGAGTGGTGATGGCCGCCGCGACCGAAGCCACCACGATGGCCGACATGTGCCGCACGGCGAAACTGGACAGGATCACCTCCAGAGCGAAAAGCATGCCGGCGATCGGAGCATTGAATGTGGCACCGATACCAGCTCCGGCACCCGCTGCCACCAGTGATATGACCTGGTCCTCACCCAGATGGAACGTACGGGCGAGTTTCGATCCCAGCGAGGCGCCTACCAGCACGATCGGCCCCTCACGACCGGCAGATCCACCCAGTCCCACGGTGAAGGCCGTGGCCAACACTTTGAAAGGCGCCACGCGGCCTCGGATCAAACCTCCGCGCACGGTGAGCGAGGCGATGGCCTCGGGCACGCCGTCACCGGCCACCTCCGGCGCTATGTACCTGGCGGTCGCCCAGGCAATGAAGAATCCGATCGGGACGAGCACGAAGACCCAAAAGCTGCCTTTGCCCGCAGCCTCACCCAGAACCGAGGTTTCGAACAGACGCAAGACCTCGATCAGAGCGGCGGTACCCAGGCCGACCGCCACTCCGGTGGCGGCGGAGAGAAGCAAGAACCGGCCACCGACGCGATCGGTGGCACTCACCGCAGAAGGAAGCCTTTTCCAGGCCCGGGCAATCGAAGTCACCAGGCCCACAGTATCGTCGCATTCAGGACATCCCTAGCCTGGCCTTCATGGTGCCGATCATGCGTGTCCTGGAAGGCGAATGGGAGGGTCGTGGGCATGGGAGCTACCCCACCATCGAGGATTTCGATTACCTCGAAACCGTGGTCCTGGCCCGGCTGCCCGACAAGCCCATCCTGGCCTACACCCAGCGCACCCGCTCACCTTCCGGCGCACCCCTCCATGCCGAGTCGGGCTTCTATCGCTTCGACGGAGACGGGGGCGTCGAACTGGTCATCGCCCAGCCCACCGGGATCGCCGAGACCCATAGGGGCGAGATCACGGACACGGGGCTGAAGCTGGTCATGACCGGGCTGGTCACCACGCCCACCGCGGTCGAGGTGCGTGAGGTGCGAAGGCGACTGTCGGTTGTGGGCGACAGTTTGACCTATCGGTTGGACATGGCGGCCGTCGGCCAGGACCTGACCCTGCATTTGGAGGGTGAGCTGGGCCGGGTGTGACCACCCGGTTAGCGTCGAGCGCCGTGAAGCCAGTCAGTCACGTCGGCAGGAGGATCGACCTCTCCTACCCATCCAACCGCTGGGCGGTGGGCCTTACCCTTGTCGCGGGCCTGGCGGGTCTCATCCATCCCGAGGGCCGCAACTCCTTCTGGGCCGCCTTCCAGAGCGGGGGAACGGTCATTCTCACCTGGGCACTGACTCGGGAGCTCGACCCGGACCGGCCCGCCACCTCGGTGGTGGCGGCCGTCGCCGCCGGCGTGGTGGCGGTGTGGACCGGCGACGCCAGCCTCATCGCCCTGGGTGGGCTGGTGGCGGCGGCCCGGATCCTGACCAGATCGACCGGTTCGTGGCCCCTCCTCACCGACATCGTGGTGATCGGAGCCGGAGTGGGCATCTTCGCCCGCAGCCCGCTGACCTGGGCATCGGGATTGGCCGTGGCGGCGGCGGTGGCCCTCGACACGGCCATGATCCATCCCGCCCCGCGCTATCACGTCTGGCTGGCGGGAGCGATAGGAGTGGCGGTCACCCTGTCCGCCGTCATCTCCGACGCCCTCCCCCGGGACTGGTCCCCACCCAGCATCGCCACCATCGTCATCGCCATCCTCGGAACTCTGGCCGGCCTCCTCACCCCGGTCCTCCCCCTCAACTCCTTCAGCGACTTCCGCAACACCCGCCTCGACCCCAGCCGCCTCCGGGTGGCTCGCCGCCTCGTCGTCGCCACCCTCGCCCTCGGCGTCGTGGCCGGTGGCGCCGCCACCGGCGCCACCTCCTGGCCCGCCTGGCTGACCCTCATCCTGGCAGCACTGTTCCGCGTTTTTATCAGCGAAACGGGCCCCTGAGGGGGCCGTTTCGTAGGGGAGAACGCGCTACGAAACCGCCCTTTAGTCCCCAAGACGGGCCTGATGCGGCCATTGGAACACGCAACCAGGGATTTTCTCCCCTACGGATCGGCCCCTCACAGGGGCCGATCTGCTGATAAAAACGCGGATCAGATCCGGGTTCCTACTCCGCGTCGCTCGGCTTCTTCGAGGGCGGCGGCGGCGGCGGTGATGTCCTGGCTGGCGATTCCGACGGACTTGAAGAAGGTGAAATCGGAGATGATGTCGGGGACGCCGTCTTCGAGCAGGTCGGTCAGGGTGGCATCCGGGCCTCGCTCGGCGGTCAGGAGATCGCCCGCCTCGGCAGCGGCGGCGTCACGGTCGTCCACCACCACGAAGGAGTGGAGCGTGACCTCGACCGGCACCTCGATCATGCCGGGACGGAAGGCGCCGATGGCGTTGATGTGGGTGCCCGCCTGAATCGCATCCGGCGAGAACAGGGCCGCGGTAGAGGGAGTGGCACAGGAGACGACGTCGGCAACACCCACGGCCTCATCGGCGGCATCGACCGCCTCGCCGCCGACCCGTTCCGCCAGGTCTTCGGCTCGGTTGCGGGTCCGCGACCAGACCAGCACCCGTTGGATGGGGCGCACCGTCCGCACCGCCTCGATTTGATCGAAGGCCATCGCTCCCGCCCCCAGCATGACGAGGACCGAAGCATCTTCTCGCGCCAGTAGCCGTGTGGCCAGGCCGGCACCGGCACCGGTGCGGATGGCAGTCAGGGTGGGCCCGTCCACCATCCCCATCGGCGAACCGGATTCGTCCATGACCAAAACTAGCCCGACTGGATTTCCGGGCACGGTCGAGACGATCTTGATCCCCGATCTCTCCCCCACCCTGCCCGGCATGTAGAGAGAACCAGCCAGCTCCCGTCGCAATGGCACCTGGCGATCGCTGGAAAAGGCCGCCACCTGTGACTCAACGGCCAGGTCCATCGGTAGACACTCACGGGTCTGCTGGGCGTCCAGGACCAGCATCACGCAACCGTGACCCGGTAGTCACCCGCTTTCTGGTCGAATTCCAGGTCGATCAGGCCCCGACGGGCAGCAGCCCGGCAGAACTGAAGAAACCCGCTGTATCCGAACTTCTTCTCCGAGAAGTCGGCCTGGCGCTTTCGCACTTCATTCTTGAGCCCGGACAGGAACGGCTTGCCGTTGCGCTTCTGAACGTCGGACACGACGCTGACCAGCAGGTCGAAGGCCTGGGCCTCCTCGGCCCCTCCGGCCGCGATCTGCACCACCGGATCCCCCCGTGCCGGACCTTCGCTCAGCTCGATCACTCCCTGCGACTGCAGGTCGGCCAGCAACTCGCCGAAGCCCCGATATCCGTAGTCGGCCTCCGAAAAGGTGGAATCCTTGCGCAGAAGGGCTCGTTTGAGCGAAGAAGCAAGCACCGTATCGCCCGAGCTGCGCTGCAGTCCTGCCAGGGTGCGGGTGATAAGCGACTCGATCGTCTCCTCACCGCTTTCGGCGGGCGGGGCCTCGGCCTGGGTCTTCTTGGTCTCCTCCGAGGCCCGGCGTGGCTCCACCCCCTCCAGGTTCTCGTAGAAGAGGAACTCGTCGCAGGCCGGGGGGAGCAGCTTGGAAGTGGAGCCCTTCACGCCCACCCCGATAACCCGCTTGTTCAGCTCGCGCAACTTGTAGACCAGGGGCGTGAAGTCCGAGTCGCCGGTGCAGATGACGAAGGTAGTGACGTAGCCTCGCTCGAAGGCCTGTTCCAGGGCATCCACCGCCATCTTGATGTCGGCGGCGTTCTTGCGCACCATGCCCAGACGCTGGGGAATCTCGATCAACTCGACATGGTGACGGGTGAGCATGCGCCGGTCCTCGTCGAACATGGACCAGTCGGCATATGCCCGCCGCGACACCACCCGCCCCCGTTCGGCCAGGGCGTCGGCAATGGGGCCAAAATCGAATTGCATCCCCCCGAGGGAGTCCCGGGCGCCAATGGCCAGGTTCTCGTAGTCCAGATAGAGGGCGATGCGTTCTTCATCCATCCCCTGGAGGGTAGGACGTCCCGGTAGTCTCCATGAGCATGGGCGATGACGCTTGCTGGCTCAGCCGGGTATGCCTCGAATGCGGGCGCTTCCTCGACGACGACCGTTCAGAGGAGGAGACCTGTCCACACTGCGGGGCGGAACTGGTTGCCAACGAACCCGCTAGCGGTACGACTCGCACGTGAGCCGGTATTCGCAGCCCCCGCACCAGGGACCGACGGAATATGGGGGCTGGAGCGGGTCTTCCCAATCCCAGCTGTGAGCCACAGACACCCGTTGGCGAAGTCGGTGATAGGCGGCGGACCGCTCCCCCGGTGAGACCATGACCACCTCACATTGGGGTGGATCCTGGCGCACGTAGTGACGGTGAATCACTATGGGCCGGTCCGGATCGATCCATCTCCCCATGCCAATGGTGTAGAGGTCGTCCTCGATCCCGGTCTCTCCGTACCCACCTGTCTTCAGCTCAACTGCTACCGGGGCCGCGGCAGCATCCCGGGCTGTTAGGTCGACGAACCCGATCACGGTGACTCCGCGGGTCTCGGCCCGCTCCCCCTCGAGCAGTGTCGCCCCGATCGGGAACTCGGTGGCTCGCACGCTCAGGCCTTCCGACTCGAGCAGGCTCCTGTGTCGTTCCCACATTGTCTGCAGATCGGCCAACTCGGAGGGAGGAACGCCGCCCAGGAAGTCGGCGGCCGCTGCCTCGGGATCGTCGGCTTCTTCCGCCGCGGCCACCAGAGCGTGGAACAGTCTTCCCTGAGACAGAGGAGCAGCAGCCTCGACTTCGTCACCATCGTCCCGCGGGACCCCGTGCACCCGGCGCCACGCCACTCGCCGCTGGCACCTCTCCACATCCTCGATGTCGGTCTTGGTAAGGCTGAGGGTACGGGCGTTGGTGGGCACCACGCGGTCGGCAGGGAAGGCCCCGCACAGTGCGCTTCGCTCGCACCACACGCAGGTCGGACCGGGTCGAACCCCGGAACGGTGGAGCACCGGAGCTTCCTCGACCAGGCAGTGGAGCCTTTGCTCCAGATCGGATGGTGGCGTGATCGGCTCCACTTCGCCCGGCCACGCCATCAGATCCGAGAAGCTCTCACCGTCGTCGGCCGATCGCCACAGGACCGCGGCTTCATCGGATGTGGTCGAAGACCTCCCGGTCTTGAGGCGGATGTGCTCCATGGCGCCGTCGGGGTGCTCGAGGGACAAGGTGAGATACACACCGGTACTCACGCCCGCCTCCTCCGCATCGAAGGTGACGGTGCGCCCCTCCAGATCGGCCCGGACGTCGGGAGGAATGGGGAGGACCCGGAGTGCATTGAGGAACATCCGTCGGATCAGGTCGCGTTCGAGGGGGCTGAGCGCCTCTAGATGGCGCCGACCGACTTCGTCGCGGTCCTGGTCGGGGTTGGACCAGGCGTCCACCAGCAAGTCGCGCAGGATCTTCCACCGATCCAGTGCCGCCCGGGGACGTTTGGTTCGCGAACGCCCCCCCGCCTCGGGACAGGGATGCCCCAGCTGAGAAAGCGACATCTTGCGGAGATTGGCCGTCGGGCGAAACGTCACTGCGGCCCAAGGTAGCCGGGAAGACATCGACGATGGTGACATCGCACGACCATCGCCCCCTCTAGCCTTGGGGGCTGCCACCCGAGGAAAGGGGCGCCAATAATCCGCCCAGATCGTTATCTGCCCATCGAGGACTACGCCTTCCTGTCCGACTGCCACTCGACCGCTCTGGTCAGCAAGGAGGGTTCCATCGATTGGGCATGCTCCCGCCGATTCGACCACGGCAGCGTTTTCGGGCGTCTTCTCGACTTCGATCGAGGCGGCTACTTTTCCATCCGCCCCTCCGGCAACATAGAAGAAGTCTCCCGACGCTATCTCCCCTCGACCCTGGTTCTGGAAACCACCATGAAGACCAGGACGGGAACCATCCGCCTGATCGACGCCTTCGCCATGCGCAGTGGAGGAGCCGCCAACCCGAGAGCACAACTGATGCGCCGGATCGAAGGGGTGCAGGGAGAAGTCGAGGTGACGGTGGACATCGAACCCCGATTCGAATACGGATCGGTGCAGCCCTGGCTTCGTGACCATGGGAACGGGACGTTCAGCGCCGTGGGTGGTGAGGATGCGCTCGTCATCCACACCGACATCGACCTGGCGTTGGACCGAGAGAGTTTCTCGTTGAGCGCCACCACAACGGTAGGAGAGGGGGAATCCAGGACGGTGACGGCGGTGTCACAACCCGCCCACCTGATCGACATCTCCCAGGCCGACGCGAGCGCAGTGGCCGAATACCTGCAAGAAACCGTCGAGTGGTGGGAACAGTGGTCAGAGGCCACCGACGTCTCGGGGCCTTTCTCGGACCTGCTGTCGAGATCGGCGGTAGTTCTGAAGGGACTGTGCTGTGCCCCCACCGGAGCCGTGATCGCTGCCCCCACCACCTCGCTCCCGGAGGTGGTGGGCGGATCCTGGAACTGGGATTATCGCTACTGCTGGATTCGGGATGCCACCCTCACCCTCGAGGCCCTGAGCGAGGTGGGTCATCTCGAGGTGGCCCAGGGGTTTCGCGACTTCGTGATGAGGTCGTCGGCCGGGCACGGCCGGGAGCTGCAGGTGCTGTTCGGGCCCTATGGCGAGAGACGCCTGACCGAGGTCGAGCTCGACCTGGAAGGTTGGCGGGAATCGCGTCCGGTTCGCATCGGCAACCGGGCCGCCGGCCAGACCCAGCTCGACGTGTACGGGCACCTACTGGACGCGGCTCATCTCTGGCAGCGCCGCGATACCGCAATCGACCCGGACGAATGGCGCTTTCTGGCCACGGTCGTGGGTGAGGCGGTGAGACGCCGGGAGGAGCCGGATCAGGGTGTCTGGGAGCTTCGGGGAGCCCCCCGCCAGTACGTCCATTCCAAGGTGATGGTGTGGGTGGCAATCGATCGGGGCATCCGCATCGTGGAGGAGAACGACCTCGAAGATCCCGGAGTCGATCTTGGCTCGTGGCGCCGGGCTCGGGACGAGGTTCGTCACGCGGTGGAGACCCGCGGTATCGATCCGGACCGCGGCAACTTCGTCCAGCATTTCGGGGCGACGGAAGTGGACGCCAGCCTGCTCAAGCTACCCCTGGTGGGCTTCGTCGACGCCAACGACGAACGCATGATCACCACCGTCGACGCCATAAGGAAGGAACTCGCCGTGGAGCCGACCGGATTCCTGCGTCGCTACCGCAGCGACGACGAGGAAGGCGTGTTCCTGCTGTGCTCGTTCTGGCTGGTCGAGATCCTCGCCTTGCAGGGGAAGGTCGATGAGGCCCGAGAGCTGTTCGAGAGACTGACCTCGGTCGGAAACGACCTCGGCCTGTTCGCCGAAGAGTACGACGTGCCCCGGAGTGAACTGGTGGGCAACTTCCCCCAGGCCTACACCCATCTTGGACTGATAGCAGCCGAGAAACGACTCCGAAAGGCGACGGCCAACGGATAGCCGTCCGTCACATAGGCCAAGCGACCCATGCGGTTACCGGCTTACCAACACGGGAATGATTAGTTTCGTACTCAGGGGGTAGATAAGTTAGCGACTGGCCCGAGGACAAGACGTGCCGAGCGAGGAATTCATCGCCAAACCGGAATCGGTGGTTGCCGTGCGCACATTTGTCAGAGACTTCCTCGGTGAGGCACCATACGTCGACGACGTGACCTTGGTCGCATCGGAACTGGCCACGAATGTCGTCAACCACGCCCACACCGACTTCACGGTCGAGATCGCACAAAACACCCACGTCACGCTTACGGTTTCCGATGGCTCCTCCATCATCCCCGCCGTAGAGGACCTGACCTCCGACCAGCGTGGTCTCAAGATCGTGGAGCGGATCAGCTCGGAATGGGGTATCGAGACCACTCCGACCGGCAAGGCCATCTGGGCCAAGTTCCCAACACGTTGAGGCGCCACGGTCCGTCTCAAGGTTTTATTGGACGACAACCGTCACTCAGCCCGGAGCCTCGGCCTTATCCACGGATTCCAGCCACTCGAGGTGTTCGGTCTTCAGTGCCCGAATCGCCTCCAGCATGTCGGGAGCCTGCTTGGAGGCTGAGGCGGGATCGAAACGCCGCGCCACCTTCCCATGGCGATCTACGACGAACGTGACCCTGTGCACTGCACCGTCTGGATCGGCCACCCCGAACCGGCGAGCCATATCGCCCCCGGCGTCCGCCAGCAGGGGTAACGACAGGTCCATCTCGTCCGAGAGATCGCGCGCCTGTCGGGCCGTGATCCTGGCAACTCCCATTACCTGGGAGGTTTCCTGGCCGAAGTCTTTCAGAAGCCGGTCGTACCCGGCAAGCAGCGACCTGTCGGTCTCGGACTCCGGGTCGGGCAGGAAGAAGATGACCATGGGCATCTTGCCCAGGTATGCGTCTCGATCGAGAGTCTGCCCGGTGCTGGCGGGCAGACTGAAGGGCGGGATCATTTCTCCGGTTTCAACACTCATCTCACCGGGTTCCCTACCCGGTCTCAGAATCGGCAAACCGGACGGGTCGGCGCCGGGTCCTACGATCGGGTGAAGGACGATGAGTCGGATCAGGATCGGGCTGTCGGGCTGGAGTTACGACGAATGGCGAGGAGACTTCTATCCAGAGGGATTGGCCAAGAGCAAGGAACTGGGCTTTGCGGCCGGTCGCTTCGACACCCTCGAGATCAACGGAACCTTCTACGGGTTGACCACTCCCCGCGCCTCTCGTAGCTGGTACGAGGCAGCTCCGTCCGACTTCCAGTACGCGGTCAAGGCCAGCCGCTACATCACCCACAACAAGAAGCTGGTCGATTGCGATTCGGCAGTTGCCAACTTCTTCGCTTCGGGGATCCTCGAGCTGGATGACAAGCTGGGGCCGATCCTGTGGCAGCTACCCCCAACCCTGCACTTTCATCCGGCGAACGTGGACGAATTCCTCCAGCTGTTGCCGAAGGACACCTATGGGGCGGCCGGCCGGGCCCGCCACCATGATGATCGAGTCAAGTCGACCTCATTTGGCCCCGGCACCAACCATCGCCTTCGACACGTGCTCGAACTGCGGCACGAGAGCTTCTTCGTCCCCGAGATGGTGACCCTGGCCCACCGCCACGGCGTGGCCCTGGCCTTTTCCCATGCCTCCGATTTCCCCTTCACCGAACAGGTCACGGCCGGATTCGTCTACATCCGTCTTCACGGCCCGGGACAGGCCTACGCCAGCCCCTACGACGATGCCCAGATACGCCGTTGGGCAGACCGGGCCCGGACCTGGCATAAAGGGGAAGAGCCGTCCGACGCCGTCCGGATCAGCGACCGCCGCCCCCCGGCGCGGAAAGGGAGGGATGTCTACGTCTACTTCGACAACGACGTCGGTGGCCACGCCCCCCGCCAAGCGCGCCGGCTGCGTGAGCTGATCGAATAACCCGGGATCCGCCGGCTTCTTGGTGGGTGGTGCGATTCGTCCGAAGCGCCCGAATGGGCGAATCTAGGAACGTGAGCCGCTGCGCAGAGCCTTGATCAGCTCCCGCTTGGACATCTTCGAGCGTCCTTCGATCCCGACGTCTTTGGCCTTGTCGTACAGCTCCTGCTTGGTCCACTCCTCGTACGAGCCCCCACGTTCCCGTCGTCGGGCTGCCTGCTTGGGGGGGGTATTGGCGATACGAGCCGCCTTCTCCTTGCTCATCCCCTCGCGACGAAGGGCTTCGTAGCGATCGGGATCCTTGACACTGGGGCCGGGCCCAGACTTCTTGGGCATTGACAACCTCCTTCTTGAGTCGGCGGGATCTACCCGTCCTGTGTCAACTCAATCCAACCTTCGGAGTTGATCGGGCCTCGATGGGACTCGACTCCAGTAATCCTGTTTGACATTCTGGTGACAGGGGTAGAGCAGCGTCACGAGAAAAGGAGACTGTCATCAACGCTGCCCTTATTATCCTGCTAATCGCTCTGCTCCTCGGCGGAGTCGGCTTGTTCGTCGAGGCTCTGCGCTGGGTCCTCATTATCGCACTGGTTCTGCTCGTTATATCAGCCTTTACCGGTTATCGGAGCCGGCGCGTCGTCTGACCCAACACAGCACAACCTGCCAAATACACCAACAAGCCCGGATCCGGCCGAAGATCTTCGACCGCTTTCCGGGCTTGTTGGCGCCCCACGAAGGACAACCGACGAACGCCTATGTCTGAGAACGCCCACCACGACAGCTCCGAGGATCGACAACGCTATGAGGAGCTGCTCTCCGAAATCCGGGTGATGTTGCCCGGGGTGGAGGTGCTGTTCGCCTTCCTCCTCACCTCGGTATTCTCGAGTCGCTTCGAGTTGGTGGATGACGTCGGACAGATCCTCTACCTGGTGGCATTGATCGCCGCAGCTCTGACCATTCTCCTTCTCACCGTTCCGGCATTTCTCCACAGGCTGTCGGCCGTCTCGAGGGAGACGAGAGTCAGCCTGGCTACCAACTTCCAGCTGATCGGCTCGATCTCGCTCGGGGTCAGCGTCTGTGCGGGTCTCTTCGTGGTCGTCAGATTCGTCTTCAGCCAACCCTTCGCCATCTGGGTAACAGCATTCGTAGGCCTGGCCTGGGTCATTCTCTGGTACGTGATCCCTTTCGCGATGGGTCGTTCGCCAAACGGCACCAGGGCGTGACGGGGTTCTCTCTGCCGACGTTTGAAACGGGCGGGCAGCGGGTATCGGTGGGTCTATCACCAACCAATTCGGGTACCTGTGCCCAGGAAAGGAGCAAAATGTACATCGGTATAGGCACGCTGATACTGATCATCCTCGTCGCTCTCCTTCTCTTCTGAGCGGCGATCAGAGAATCGAGAAAGAGGATTATTGAAGGAATTTTGATTTGATATGACCAACAAGACCTACATCCATGGGGCCGAGGTAAGCACGGCTTCCGTCCGGGAGAGGTTCGGCGGGGTAGACACCCCGTCCGCCATCCTCGGCATGCTCACCGCATTGGGGGTCCTGGTGTTCCTCGGTGCATTGATAACGGCAGGGGCAGGAAACATGCCCTACCAGCTCAATGCCTACGACATCCAGGGCAACCTGCAGGCGCTGACCATCGGCGGAGTCGCCGTAGCGATCGTCGTGGTCTTCGTATCCTTCTTCGTCGGCGGTTGGTCCGCCGGCCGAATGGCCCGATACGACGGAGGAATCAACGGCATAGGCGTGGCGCTATGGGCCCTGCTCCTGGTGGCGATATTCGCTGCCCTCGGAGCCTGGGCGGGGAGCGAATACAACGCCTTCCAGCAGGTCGGCCTGCCCGACTGGTTCTCCCAGATCCGGGGAGACGACATCACCCTCATCGCAGTCATCTCGGCGGCGGTGGCGGTCGTCGTCATGTTCGTGGGCGCCTACCTAGGGGGGCGAATGGGCGAGCTGTATCACCGCAAGGCGGATGCCGCCCTGGCCGACCAGGTCATGGCGTCGGCCGTCACGAACCGGGGCCGGGCTCCTGTCAGCGAGGTGCAGTCATGACACCCGCCGTGTTATCCAGCTCGACCCTGAAAGGTGACGACATCGTCAACACCGCCGGGCACAAGCTCGGCACGCTCGAGGAGATCATGATCGACCTCACCAGCGGCGGGGTGGCGTACGCAGTCCTGGCCCGTGGCGGAATCGCGGGCATGGGACGCAAGCTCTTCGCCGTTCCCTGGCAGCTGATCAGCGTGGACGGCGACAACAAGCGCCTCGTCCTCGATGTCGAGGAGCGAGAGATAGACGATGCCCCGGGATTCGATCCAGACAACTGGCCCACACTTGACGACGACTGGCATGGTGCCGTGCACCGCCACTACGGAGTCAGTCCGGGCTGGGATCCGGCTCCGCCACTGACCTGAGACGTCCCGGATCCACATATAGAGAGGGCCGGCCCATCTGGGCCGGCCCTCTCGTTCGATCGAAGCCTTCAGGCTCACACGTCGAGACGATCCTTGATCTTCTCGGCACTCTCGCCGGTTCGCTCCTTGATCCGTCCCACGAGCTCGTCGTAGTTGCCCTCGGCAACGTCGAGGTCGTCGTCGGTCAGGTTGCCCCAGGCCTGCTTGGCACGGCCTTTGAGCTGGTCCCAGCGACCTTCCCACTTGGTCTGTTTGGCGTCGGTCATGACACTCCTTCTGTGTCGCGTTCGACCCTGAACTACCCCGCTAGGTCCCGGTTCAAACCGCTCACAACCCCGGCCGGGCGTCGTTTCTTTGGACACTCACGAACGCTTCCCAGCTTCTTTGGACCGTGACTATCGCTATGCGTTCGCCACGGTCCAAAGAAGGGGAGGGGCGTTCCCCACGGTCCAAAGAAAGGGGTGCAAGTAGCCCTCCCCCGACGTCCGGCGCGGGGAACGCCCCTCGGGGTCAGGTCTGGCGGCGGAACCAGCGCAGCACTGCTCCGGCCGGCATCTCGGAGAGGCGTTCGGCATCGGAGCCGGCCAGGCTCTTGAGAAGGACGTAGGTGATCACCCCCACCACCACCGGCAGGATCACCACCAGCCACCGGAATGTGAGGGTGATGTCGTGAACGTCGGCCCGGAACCATCTGGCGATCAGGTCGTTGGAGCCCGCGAAGAAGAGCACCGCGTAGAAGACGAGGGTGGTGAGACCGAGCGAGGTCCGCACCGGCCGATCCCGGGGCCGGTCCAACAAGTTGTGCATGGCGCGGTCGCCGGTCAGGCGCGCCTCCAGGAACGGCCACGCATACAACAGCAGGAAGGTGATCCCGGGAAGGAGGACACCGGGAAAGAAGGGGTTGGGTATCTCGTGCCCGAACATGGTGATGTCCCAAGAGGGAAAGATCCGCAGCGCCCCCTCCAGCCAGCCCAGGTACCAGTCGGGCTGGGCGGGTGACGTGACCTGGGCCGGGTTGTAGGGCCCGTACAGCCACACCGGGTTGATCTGGACCAGACCGCCCAGGGTCATCACCACGGCCGCCACCATGAAGAACAGGCCCACCGACTTGACGGCGTAGGAGGGCCACAACCGGGAGCCCACCACGTTGTCCTCGGTCCGGCCCTCCTCCGGAAACTGGGTGTGCTTCTGGTGCCAGACCAGGGCCAGATGGATGGAGAGGAGGATGCCGATGGCGATCGGCACCAGCATGATGTGGATCGAGTAGAGGCGGGGAATGATTCCCTCGGCCGGGTACTCACCCCCGAAAACGAGGTAGGCGACCCAGGGTCCCACAACCGGAATGGACAGGGCGATCGAGTAGAAGACTCGTAATCCTGTGCCCGACAGGATGTCATCAGGGAGCGAATAGCCGGTGAAGCCGTTGAAGATGGCGGCCAGCAACAGGGTCACGCCCACCAGCCAGTTGATATCGCGTGGACGGCGGAACGCCCCCGTGAAGAAGATCCGGGTCAGGTGGACGACGATGGCAGCCACGAAAACGAGCGCCGCCCAATGGTGGGCCTGGCGCATCACCAA
This sequence comes from uncultured Acidimicrobiia bacterium, assembly GCA_963744905.1. GTDB lineage: Bacteria > Actinomycetota > Acidimicrobiia > Spongiisociales > ZC4RG35 > DATFFO01. Next base: position 565,904 of record CAVUUV010000003.1, read on the forward strand.
TCCGGCCCGGGTCTTGAAGCTGATGTCCAGCACCGACCGATAGGCCTGTGAAACCTCCACCCCGTGCAGCGGGGCGTAAGAGCCCCGGTAGACGACTTCGGTCTGGCTGGGATCGAAGAAGAAGGTCAGGAACACACCGGTGAGGACCAGCACGATGAATGCATAGAGGGCCACCTCGCCCAGCATGAACGACCAGTGGTCGGGAAACACCTTGTCCAGGGTGCGACGGGCGAAGGATGAGGCGTCGAGGCGGTCGTCGATCCCCTCCATCCAACGCTCAATCATGACCCGGCCTCCACCAGAAGCCAGGGCCCGGAGCCTCTGAGAATTCGCCCTCGGCGATCAGATAGCCCTCGCCGTCGGTGCCGAGCGGGAGCTGGGGCAAAGCCCGGGTGGCCGGCCCGCCGGTCGGGCGGGCCCCGTCGGGGACGTCGAACACGGACTGATGGCAGGGACAGAAGAGCCGCATCGCCGTCGGCTCATAAAGGCCGACCGGGCAGCCGACATGGGTACACAGTTTGGAATAGGCGACCAGCCCACGCTCCGACCAGCTCTCCCGGCCGGGGAGGGGGTGATTGGCGTTGGGAGGTAGCCCGATCAGCAGGGTGACCGCATCGGCCTCACCCAGATAGCCCTCGGGGTAGACCGTTATCACCTGGCCCGTGGCAACCTGATCGGCCGCCACGGCTCTGCCGTCCGAGTCGACCAGGCGAACACCCTTCTTCCACGGTGTTTCGACCAGCTCCCGGCCGGGACGTCCGCCGAGCGACCGAATCGGGAACAGAAAAGCGACGCCCAGAGAGCCCAGGGCTGCTGCCGCCATCTTGACCAGGAAGCTGCGGCGACCGATCTCCTCGGCGCCCTCCTCGAGCGCCTCCTCGGCCGACTCCCGCTCGGCCGGCGTCGGCTGGAGCGACTCCCGCTGCTGCACGGCACCTCCGATGGGTAGGAACGCCTTGGCCCAGACGATGAGAGCCACGCCGAGCGACCCCAACGCCACCCCCAGCAGAGCCCCCTCGATCTGCGTCTGGCCCCCCAGGGCATACACCACGGCCAGGGAGAGAGAACACACCACCGTCAGGGCCAGGGCGCCGGCCACCACGTGAGCAGAACGGTCTCCGTTCATTTCTCCTCCCCGACTCGGGTTCCGATCCAGCGGCCCACGACCAGCATCGCTCCCAGGCCGATCAACCAGGCCACCGCCCCTTCGGTGACCGGCCCCACCCGTGCGATCGCCCAGCCGCCCTTGTCGCCTTGCCCGGTCTGGAGGAAGGAGACGAATGCGGTGATGTCATCGACCTCCTGTTGGGTGAAGTCGAACCGTGGCATTGCCCCCGACCCCCGGCCGCAGTCGGGGTCGTCGTTGGAGCAACCGGGTCCGACCGCCATGGCCTCGGCGATCTGGGTCGGGGTGATGTCGGGATTGGTCAGGGGAGGAGCCGCCCTCCCCGAGGTCAGTGCCCCGCCGACGCCGGTCGACGAGTGGCAGGCAGAGCAGTTGGTGAGATAGAGCTCCAGGCCGCGGGAGCGGTCTCCGGCGGCAGGGTCCGGCTCGAGCACGGGTGGGCCTGTGCCGCCGAACCCCTCGACATAGGCCACGATCTGGTTGATCTGACTTTCTGTGAAGGGGGACGGCTTGCGCACCGCGTTGGTGGTGGGTGAGGCGAGCGGCATCCGGCCGCTGCTGAGCATGAAGTGGGTGTATGCGCCGCCGTCGAGCTCCCCGTCGAGATTCGGGCCTCTCACCGTGCCGCGCCCGTCCGCACCGTGGCACCAGGCGCAGTCCCTCGCAAAGAGCACTGCGCCGTTATCAGAGGGCACCTGCTCGACCGGGGGTCGATAGGGCATCGGAGCGGCCGAATAGGCACAGGCACCCAACGCCAGGCCCAGGACGATGAGCACGAGCCTACGCATCGAGGGCCTGCCTCACCTCCGACTGGCCCAGGCCCCGCAACATGAGTCCGGCCAGCGTGCCCATGAACACGGCTCCCATCGGGATCCACATGATCAGCCCGGCCAACTCCTGATCGGTCAGCGGCGTGATGGAAAGCAGGGTTTGATGGAGATGAACGCTGTAGAGGGGAGCGGGAGCAAACACGAGGATGGCTCCGAGCAAGCCTGTGTGGAAGGCGGTGGCGAACACGAGCATGCTCCGGCGCAGGAACCCCCGCCGCCGGTCCAGGACGTTTCCCCAGAACAGCAGGGCCACAGACAGGAACATGGCGTGCTCGGTCAGGTGGACGAAGTCATTTCGGACTGCGACGTCGTAGAGGGCGGGCACATGCCAGGCCCACAGCACCGCCGCAAACGTCACCGTCACCACCGGCATCCGGTTCAGCAACGACATGGCCCTGCCTCCCAAGCGTCGGGGTGGAATCGACACCCGCCGCCATGACCGGGGAAGCCCCATCATCATGCAGCGACCGGTGTGGCCGTAGAGGAAGAGAAGTGGCACCACCACCAGCAGGGCCAGATGCTGGACCATGTGAGCGGAAAAGAGGGCGTCGGCGGCTCGTTCCGCCGGCGGGGAGAAGATCGTGATGAGGACGATGACGCCGCCGGCGAAGGCGGCGGTGCGGCGGCCGCGATTGCTGGCGCCGGGCAGGCGGGCCGAGCCCCGGGCATACAACCAGGCGACGGCGATCGCAGCCAACCATCCCAGGCTGGAGAAGGTGAGTTCTCCCCAGGGAAACGGGCCGATGTGGGCGATCATGGCGAGCACCCACTGGACGTGAACGGGATGGCGACATAGCTGGCGGCGATGACGACCGCAAAGGTGATGCTGATCAGTATCCCGCTCAGGGCCATCCACTCCGCACGCTGACCCGGCGTATCGTCAACGCCTCCCCGGATCGACACCAGGCACCCTCTCGCCACCCAGCCCGAAGCGATCGTCGCCAGGAGCAGAACACCATTGAGGACCCCGGTCACCAAGTGGAGAGAGGCACCCCCGACGGTGCCGTATACGGAAGAGCCCGGGGAACAGGCGACAACCTCAGCCAGGTACCAGTCCGCCCCCAGCTGGACCGCCCAGGCGATCGGCCCGACCAGTATCCCCATCCACAGACGCGCCGACCCGCCGGTCTCTTGCTGGGTGATGGCCTCGGGCGTGCTCATAGTCGGGGAGAGATGTAGACGGTCAGGAGTACGAACAGCCACACCACGTCCACGAAGTGCCAGTACATGGCGAAGACCTGGACGGTGAGATGGCGACGGGAGTCGAAGGCACCCTGAGAGGCCCGGAACTGGGTCCACAGGCTGAACAGGAGCCCCACCAGCACGTGGAAGCCATGGAATCCGGTGATGACGAAGAACAGGGAGCCGTAGGCGTTGGTCTGGGGGGTGAATTCGCGCAGTATCTCGGGGTATTCGATGCCCAACTGCATACCCAGGAAGACGGCGCCGAGGACGAAACCCACCGCCAGTCCCCACCGCAACCAGACGGTCGAGCCCCGGCGGATCCCCCGATCGGCCAGATGAACGGGGAGACTGGAAGACCAGAGGATGGCGGTCATGATCAGAGGCAGGGTCAGTTCCGGGTCGGAGATCCCGTCGGGCGGCCACACCGGGTGCTGGAAGCGGATGAAGAAGTAGGAGAAGATGAGCATGGCGAAAAGCGCCGACTCGGTCATGATCAGCCACACCATGCCCCACCACCCGAAGGCGCGGGGCCCGGTGGAAACCTCCTGGAGGGCGACGGGCTCGGACTCGGCGGTCATGTCTCTTGCGTCTCCCCCCGCGGCCAGAACCAGCCGATCATCGCTGCGGTCATCGCCCCTGCCCCGATACCGGCCAGCAGAACACTCCCCAGCAACAGCCCGTAGGCGGTGACCGTGATGGCCACCACGAGTAACAGAGGCCAGGGGGTGGCGTGTGGCATGTGTGCCTCGGCCTGGGGGGCGGCATCGAGAGCACTGGTGGCCAGCGTGATGTGACCACCGGTGAGGGCGCGGCCTCCCATCTCCTCGGGCTGGTAGCCGTCCCGCAGCTCCGGTTGATCCCAGACCGGCTCCCGCGATCGCACTTCGGGCACCGTTATGAAGTTGTACTCCGGCGGCGGGGAGGTGGTCGCCCACTCCAGTGTCTCGCCCCGCCAGGGGTCGTTGCCGGCCGGACGTCCGGAACGACGGGCCCAGAACCAGTTGACGACGGTGATCAGGATCCCCAGAGCGAGGATGAAGGCACCGACGGTGGCAATCAGGTTGGGGGCATCCCAGCCCAGCCCGGCGTCGTAGGTGTAGGTCCGGCGGGGCTGGCCCAACAGACCGGCGATGTGCATCGGGAAGAAGGTGATGTTGAAGCCGATGAACATCAGCCAGAAGCTGGTCTTGCCCCACTTCTCCGACATCAGCCGGCCGGTCATCTTGGGCCCCCAGTAGTACAGGCCGGCGAACATGGGGAAGACGGCTCCTCCGGCCAGCACGTAGTGGAAGTGGGCCACCACGAAGTAGGAGTCGGTTATGGCCTGATCAAAGGGCACCGCACTGAACATGGCGCCGGTCACACCTCCCACCACGAAGAGGATGATGAACCCGTAGATGAACAGCAGCGGGGTGTCGAGACGCGGTCGCCCGGCGATCGAGGTGGCGATCCAGGCGAACACCTGCACCGCCGAGGGGATGACAACCATGAAGCTGGCCGCCGAGATGAAGGCCAGGGCTACGTCCGGAATCCCCACCGCGAACATGTGGTGGACCCACACGCCGAAGCTGATCAGCGCCACGGCGATCTCGGCCAGGACGATGTAGGTGTACCCGATCATCCGCTGGCGGGTGAAGGTGGGGATGATGGCCGAGGCCAGGCCGAAGGCGGGAAGCACCACCAGATAGACCTCGGGATGACCGAAGATCCAGAACAGGTGTTGCCACAGGACCGGGTCGCCGCCGGCGGCAGCATCGAAGAAGTGGAATCCGAACCGGCGCTCCAGGAACAAGAACAGGTTGGCCACCGTGAGCGGGGGCAGGGCGAATATCACCGTGAGGGCGAAGGCGACCTCGCCCCAGACGAAGATGGGGATCCGATTCAGGCTCATGCCGGGCGCCCGCTGCTTGAAGGCGGTTACCAGGAAGTTGATCGCTCCAACGGTGGTCGAAACCCCCACGAAGACGATGCCGAGGGTGTAGAAGTCGATGTTCAGGCCGGGGGTGAAGGTGGCGTCGGATAGGGGCACGTAATTGAACCAGCCGGCATCGGGTGCCTGGCCGACCAGAAAGGCGGAGTGGAGGAAGAGTCCCGCCGCCAGATAGACCCAGTAGCTGAAGGCATTGAGGCGGGGGAAGGCCATGTCCCGCGCCCCGATCATGAGGGGGATGAAGTAGTTCCCGAATCCCGACAGCACCGGTGTGGCGGCGAGGAACATCATCGTCACACCGTGCATGGAGAAGAGCTGGTTGTAGGTCTCGGGATCAACCACCTGCAGGTTCGACCCGGCCAACTGGGTTCGAATGATCAGCGCTTCGATCCCGGCCAGGATCATGAAGGCGAAGCCGGTATACAGGTAGCGCAGCCCGATCACCTTGTGGTCTGTGCTTCCGATCGACCCGGCGATCCCACGCCGGCCTTCCCACACCTCGGACAGCCTCTCCTGCAGGGCGGTCACTTCAGGCTTCCCAGATAGTCCAGCAGGGCATCGAGGTCTTCGGCACTCAACGAGGTGGGAGGCATCGCCACTCCGGGCTTGACCGATTGGGGATCGGTGATCACCGTGGCCAGGTTCTCCCGGGTATTGTCGAGCTTGGCGGCGAAGATCGTCTGTCTGGATGCCAGGTGGGTCAGATCAGGCCCCACCTTGGCATCGGCCGAGGTGCCCCTGATGGTGTGACAGCCCACACAGGTCGAATTCAAGAAGACCTCTTCGCCCCGCCCGCCGGTCGCGGCCGGCTCCTGCTCGTGCGCCAGCCACTGGTCGAAGTTGGAGTCGGCCACCACGTACAGGCCCATGTTGGCGTGCTGGAGTCCGCAGAACTCGGCGCACATGCCCCGGTATCGGCCGGCCTCGTCCGCCTGCAGGGTCATGGTGTTGACCCGTCCGGGGATCATGTCCCGCTTGGGGTGGAGCGACGGGATCCAGAGACTGTGGATCACGTCGTCGGTGGTAAGCGAGAACTCGACCTGCTTCCCGACCGGGATGTGGATCTCGTTGGCGGTCACCGCTCCCCCGTCGTATCGGGCCTCCCACCACCACATGTGTCCCACCACCCCCACCTGAGTGGCGGAGTCGTCCGTGCGGCCCAGGGCAGCCAAATCCACCAACGAGATGGCGAAGACGACTACCAGGATGACGGCGGGGATGATGAACCCCGACCACACCACGAAACGGTTTCCCCAGGCCGGCACATCAGCCGGATCGTCGTCGTCCCCCTCGGACTTCGCACGCCGGCGCAGCGAGTAGGCCATCAGGACGGCCACCACGACCACCACCACCGCCGAGATCCAGAACAGGAGCCACCACAGCCCCTTCACCCTCCGGGCGCCGGGTCCGAACGTATCGAGCATCGAGGCGGGACCGGAACATGCGGCCAGCAAGACGAGGGGCAGGAGCAGGAAAAGCGGCCGCGAACGCCGACGACCAGGTCGGCCGGCGGCCGAGTCGTCGGTGGGGCTGGCTGGGACCTTGGACAACTCCCCAACCTCTCCTTCCTCGGGCAACGGTAATGGCGGGAGACGCTTCGTGGGGACCATAGCATTGCCTGTGTAGCCAAACCGGACAGGCCGTCGACGCCCCGATCATCCAGGAAACGCTGGGCCAGACGCGGGAAGGGGCCGGCCTCGAGCCGGTCCCTCCGAGTCGCTAGGTTGTTGTCGTGGGTCAGCGCATAATGCTGCCGACACGGGCCATCAGCGCTCCACCGCCCAGAACCATGCCGGCCCCGACCGTCAGCAGGCCGATGGTGGTCAGTGTCATCGTGCCCAGTGCCAGGGCGAGAATGCCCAGGGTCACTCCGGCCAGACCGACCAGCACTTCACCGCCGGCTCCGGTCTGCACCACTGTGTCGGGCACAGACGATCCGCGTCCAACCGAGGCCAAACGCGCCTCGGTGCCGGATCCGAACAGGAGCGCGCCACCAAAAGCGATGGCCGACACACCCAGCAGGATCTCCGGCAGGACGCCCAGCAACGCCAGGATGCCGAGCGTGACTCCGCCCACACCACCGATCATCTCGGCGGTGAGGCCGCCACCCATCTCGACTTCCTGGTTCAGCGTGTTCGTGTCGGTGGCGACGCGCAGACTCTGCCACTTGGCAGCAACTGTGAACGCCTCGATCAGTAGCCCACCACCGATGGCAATGGTCGCAACAGCCGTCAGGGCTGTTGGCGCCATTCCAATCAGAGCCAGGATGGTCAATACCACCGCACCTGCTCCGGCGATGGCCTCTGTTCCGGCACCACCAAACACATACGGGGCGCTGCGGGACTCGGCCCGATAGTCGGTTCTCGTTGTTTCGGCCGTAGCCGCCATCTTGAACCTCCTTCGTTCTCGATGTCAGTCAATATCTGCCCGTCACCTAGATGAGCAAAACAGTCATTTTTCGAATTTGACCTTCGAATTCGGCCTTCGAAGATCTCGTTGCGAAACCCCCGCCAGGCAGGCCGATCGACGGGTTGTGTAGGGTCCGGACATGGAACCACGCCTGCTCCCCGCCACCATTTCCGGCAGCCTGCCGAAGCCGCACTGGCTGGCCTCACCCGATCAGTTGTGGGCAGCCTGGAGGCAGAACGATGACGAACTCGCCGAAGCAAAGCGGGACGCAATCAGGGTGGCGGTACACCTACAGGAGTCGGCCGGACTCGACATAGTCTCCGACGGCGAGCAGACCCGACGCCACTTCGTGACCACGTTCACAGAGGGTCTGGAGGGAGTCGACGCCCACCAACGCGACACCGTGCAGATACGTCGCCGGTACGACGCCTCGGTTCCCCGGGTGGTGGGCCCGGTGTCGAGACCGAGGCCGGTCTTCGTCGAGGACGCCCGCTATTTGCGCTCTCTCACCCCCCGGGCAACCAAGTACACCCTTCCCGGCCCGATGACGGTGGTGGACACTCTCTCCGACCACCACTATGGAGATCGCCAAACCCTGGCCATGGAGATGGCCACCCTGCTCAACCAGGAGGCACGTGAGCTGGCAGAGGCGGGGATCGACGTGGTTCAGTTCGACGAGCCCGCCTTCAACGTCTTCTTCGATGAAGTGGAAGATTGGGGGATCGATGCCCTGGAGAGGGCGGCGGCCGGTGTGGACGCCATCGTGGCGGTCCACATCTGCTACGGCTACGGCATCGCCGCCAACATCGAGTGGAAGCACGGCCTGGGTGCGGAGTGGCGCCAGTACGAGCTCACCTTCCCGTTGCTGGCCCGATCCAACATCGACCAGGTATCGATCGAGATCGCCGGCTCCCGGGTCCCACTGGAAGTCCTGGACCTGCTGGGCGACAAGGTCGTCCAGGCGGGGGTGATCGATGTGGCCACCAACGAGGTGGAAACCCCCGAGATGGTGGCCGAAACGCTGAGCCGCGTCCTGGAGCACCTGCCCGTCGAGCGTCTGGTTGCCTCGACCAATTGCGGAATGGTGCCCCTGGCCCGCGACACAGCCGAAGCAAAGCTGGCAGCTCTCGGAGCGGGGACCGAGCTGGCTCGGCGCGCCGTTCAAGACGGTTGACCACAATCGACTCGCACCCCCGTTTGAGGGCCGGGCGGGCCGGGTAAGCCTCACCACCCGAAGCGAGAGGGAGCTAATGAAACGCACCATGTTCGTCACTGCCATCACTGCTGCGATGTGTCTGACGCTTGCGGCCTGTACCGGCACCACCCAGTCGAGCCTGACAAGCCTGAGCTCTGACACCGCCAACGCCATATCCGAAATCCAGTCCTCGGTGTCTCAGCTGTCGGATCAGATCGACGCCTCGGCCCTGTCCGCCGACCTGAAATCCACCTGGAACGATCAGAAGGCAGAAATCAGCCAGGCCATCGACGACATCATGGCGGGGCGATCAATCGACACGGCCCAGCTGCAACAGTCGATGCAGGACTTCCGCTCCGCAATCGAGTCGAGTGGCGCCGAACAGAACCTGAAGGACGTCTGGACGAAACTGCAAAACGACGTCGAGTCGGTCCTGAATCAGGTCCAGAGCACAGGCTGACGCCGGCCACTGGATTCCAACGGGACCTCCGGCCCTTCCCGGCCCGGCCGCTGAGTCGGATCCTGGAGTCTGACCCAGCCGGGTCGCGAATCCAGGAAAGGACCGTTATATGGGAGACATCGACAAAGAGCCCACAGGAGTTCTGGTGGCGGCTGCTTCCAAGCACGGCTCGACTGCTGAGATCGCCGAACGAATCGGCCAAGTCCTCTCAGATCGAGGCCTGAACGTGACCGTCACCGCTCCTGAGGCCGTGGGAGCTCTGGACGGCTTCCGAGCAGTAGTGCTGGGCAGCGGCGTATACGCAGGCCACTGGCTCAAAGAGGCAAAGGAACTGGCGAACAGGATCGCCCTGTTCGAACCGGCACCGGAGGTATGGCTGTTCTCGAGCGGACCGCTGGGCGACCCGCCCAAGCCGGAAGAGGATCCGGTCGACGTGGCCGACATCGAGGAAGCCACGTCGGCACGAGAGCACGCCGTCTTCGCCGGCAAGATCGACAAGTCGAAGCTGGGTTTCGGGGAGAGGGCGATAATGGTCGCCGTTCGGGCACCGGAAGGCGACTTCCGGGATTGGGACGAAATCGCCGTCTGGGCCGAGGGGATCGCCACTGCCCTGACCAGCCAGGCTCGTTCCGGCTGATCCCGCTCCGACAGCGACGCCGACCCGCCCGGGTGAATCGGTAGGGTGGCCTCCAAGGCCACACGAGAGAAGAAGGTGCGGGCGGCGGTCCTGACAGGTCACGGAGGCCCAGATCGACTCGTTCTGCGTGACGATGTTGACGTGCCCGCACCGGGGCCAGGCGAGGTGCGGGTGTCGGTGACGGCGGCGGCGGTGAACAACACCGACATCTGGACCCGGGAAGGGGCGTACGGCAAGCCCGACGACCCCGACGCGGTGGCAGGCTGGAAGGGGGTGCCGCTCGATTTCCCCCGCATCCAGGGAGCCGACATCGTCGGGAGGGTGGACCAAGTCGGGGAAGAAATCGACCCCGGATGGATAGGCCGTAGGGTGTTGATCGATCCGGCTACCTACGACACCGCGGCGCCCGATGCCACCCCCATCGAGATTCTCGGCTCGGAATCGGACGGCGGGTTCGCCGAGTACGTGGTGACGTCGGCCGGGCAGGCCCATGACGTGTCTGCCAGCCCGCTCCCGGACCAACAGCTCGCCGCACTTCCCATCGCCTACGGGACCGCCATGGGAATGCTCGATCGAGCCGGGCTCGCATCGGGAGAGACGGTCGTGGTCACCGGCGCCTCGGGGGGAGTGGGGACCGCTCTGGTTCAGCTGTCGGCGGCGATGGGGGCCGGGGTCATAGCCGTCTCCACCTCCGACAAGGCGGAGGCCCTCCGCTCCATCGGGGCTCGATCTGTGGTCGATCGCCATGCCTCGAATCTCCCAGATCTGGTTCGAGCCGCAGCTGCCGATGGTGTCGATGTGGTCGCCGACGTGGTGGGTGGTGAGATGTTCTCTCTCTGGCCGGGGCTGGTGGCGCTGCACGGGCGGATGGTGGTCGCCGGGGCCATCGCCGGCCCGTTGGTCAGACTGGACCTGCGTCAGCTGTACCTGGGCCAGCGTCGCATCATCGGTTCGACGATGCACACCCCCGCCCAGTTTCAGAGGCTGGTGCAAATGGCCGTGTCCGGAGAGATCTCCCCACTCATCGCCGGGGTGTTTCCCCTCTCCCGGATCCATGAGGCCCAACAGGCGCTGCGCGATCCCGCCACGATCGGCAAGGTCATCATCCAGATCGGACACTAGAGGCGCCGGTAGCGCCACACCGATACCGGCCTCGTCCCCGATCGGCTAACCGACCGAATCCGGTACCGTCGAAACGCAATGACTTTCGACCCCGAGTCATTCGAGGCCGCCCTGGCCGCATACCACTTCGAAGAGGCCGAAGAACTCCTGAGCCATGCCCCCCCGGACCGGGTCGGCGGTCTTCGGTCGGAGCTGGAGAGCAGGCGCATCCAGGCGGAGGAGAGCGGCCGCAGCAGATATCAGCGAATTCTCGACCTGGGTGCCAGCGGCTCCTATGACGAGCTCCTGGAGCTTCACCGGGACCCCGTCACCCCGCGCCTGCTGGCAACCCTGAGCGACGCCGAGCGGCAGCGGGTCGACCTCCACCTCCGGGGAGCTCAACGGTGGGAGGAGTCAAAGCGCGAAACCAACCGTCGGCGGATGGCCGAGGCCCGGAAGGCACTGGACGGGCTCGACCTCCAGCTGGCCCGGGGACTCATCGCCCGGGTGGACGGGCGCTATCTCGACGAGGGGGATGCGGCAGACCGGGATGACCTGCTCTTGGAGCTGTCGGCTCGCTCGATGGAGTTGGAAGAGCTGAGCCGCCTCGACGAGCAGTTCAACAATGATCGGGCAGGGAAACGGCAGCCGTGGTGGCGCAGGAAGAAGGAGCCCTGATCCCCAGCGGGCCTTCTCAGACTCCGGCCGGCTCCGCAATGTCGGTGGGCTCCGTCACCTTGAGTCTCCAAGGGGCCGGCACAACCAGCACCGGCACGGTGGCGCCGCGCACCACTCTGTCGGCCACGCTGCCCATACGCCAGCGCGAAAGCCCGGTCCGCCCATGGGTGGCCATCACGATCATGCTCACATCGGGTTTCTCGGCACGATCCACGATGACCGAGGCGGGATCATCTCCCGGCATCAGATCCGTTACTACCTCGATGCCCGAGATGGAGTCGGCCACGCTGATCAGATTTTCGTTGAGTATGTCGATGGGATCGGCCCTCTCCACGCTGGCCAACTCGGCCAGGTCGCTGCGCGTGTGCGCATCGGCCACCGTGACCAGTAGGAGGTCCTGGCCCAGGGCCCTGGCGAGCTCGGTCGCCTTGGGAAGTGCAGACCGGGACAGGTCGGATTCATCGAGTGGAACGAGGATTCTCATGTCAACCGCTTTCCGGGGAGAAACACCCCCAATGGCTCGTCTGATAACGAGCCTGCCCGAGGGCGGAGGCCTCTTCTAGAGGCGAAAGCCCCGATGGTGCCGGCCCTCCGGCCGTTCTTTGGACGATGGGCAACGCCGCTGGCGTTCTTTGGACCTCCAGGAACGCATAGCGATAGTTCTCGTCCAAAGAAGGGGTGGAGCGTTCGCTAGCGTCCAAAGAAGGCTCACCCCGAGCCGTCCCCGCAGCGGGCCCGTCCCGAGGGTTGAGGACGATCGACCCTGGGCCGGGATCGGCTCTCCCACCACGATGACGGTTAGTCAGCGACGCAGGAGCAGTAATGAGCAACGGCCACAGTTGGGCTGAGCCCTGGAAGATCAAGATGGTGGAGCCGATCCGCATGACCTCCCGGGAGGAACGAGAGGCCGCCATCGTCGAGGCCGGCTACAACACGTTCCTCCTCCGCTCGGCCGACGTCTACATCGACCTCCTCACCGACTCAGGCACCTCGGCCATGTCGGACCGCCAATGGGCAGCCTTGATGCTGGGCGACGAGGCCTACGCCGGGAGTCGCTCCTACTACGAGTTGGAAGCGGCCATGCGCGAGGTGTACGGGTACGAGGAGCTGATCCCCACCCACCAGGGCCGGGGCGCCGAGCACATCCTCAGCCAGATCCTGATCGAGCCCGGGGACGTCGTTCCCGGCAACATGTACTTCACCACCACCAAGTTCCACCAGGAACTGGCCGGGGCCAAATTCGTCGACGTCATCATCGACGAGGCCCACGACCCCGCCTCCGAACACCCCTTCAAGGGCAATGTCGACGTCGACAAGCTGACGGCGGTGATCGACCAGTACGGCGCCGATCGCATCCCCTACATATCACTGGAGACCAACGTCAACATGGCCGGCGGGCAGCCGGTGTCGATGGCCAACCTGCGGGCCGTCTACGACCTGTGCCGGCGGCACGGAATCCTGGTCATGCTCGACGCCACCCGGGCGGTGGAGAACGCCTGGTTCATCAAGCAGCGGGAGGCCGGATATTCCGACCGCTCGGTGGCCTCGCTGGTGAGCGAGATTTGCTCCTATTCCGACGGCGCCACGGTCTCGTCGAAGAAGGACAACCTGGTCAACATCGGCGGCTTCCTGGCCGTTCGCGATCCCGACCTGGCCCGGAGGGCGAGGGCCCTGCTGGTGGCGTTCGAGGGCCTCCACACTTACGGGGGGATGTCGGGAAGGGACATGTCGGCTCTGGCGGTGGGGATCCGGGAGATGGTGGCCACCGACGACCACGTGGCAGCCCGGGTGGGCCAGGTCGAGTACCTGGGCACCAACCTGATCAAGTCGGGCATACCGCTGGTACGCCCGATCGGGGGACACGGTGTGTTTCTCGACGCCCGAACCATCCTCGCTCACCTGCCGCAGTCGCAGTTTCCCGCCCAGGCACTGGCAGCCGCCCTATACCTGCAGGCGGGGGTGCGGGGAATGGAGCGGGGAGCGGTCTCGGCAGGCCGGGATCCCGAGACGGGCGATAACCACTACCCGAAGCTGGAACTGGTCCGCCTCGCCATCCCTCGCCGTGTCTACACCCAGGCCCACATGGACGTCGTTGCCGAATCGGTCACGGATGTGTACGAGCGCCGGGAGGAGATCGAGGGCCTGCGCTTCACCTACGAGCCCCCGGAACTGCGCTTCTTCCAGGCCCGATTCGAACCAGTGCCGGGCTGACCGGGGACTGCCCGACCAGGTGGCTGCTCGAACAGGGGGCCGCTCTATATCCCGCCCCGTAATTGCGACGCAGAGTACTCAGTTAGCATGGCTAGCGATGTCCGCGGGAAGCAGACTCCAACGGGCAGTGGTCCTGGTGGACCACATGGTGGGTGAGGAGTGACCGCGGCAGGCTCTGCGTTGCGACGCACCTTCTCCTCGTTGCGCATCCGCAATTACCGCCTCTACTTCATCGGCCAGATCGTGTCGGTTTCCGGCACCTGGATGCAGCGGGTAGCTCAATCCTGGCTGGTGCTCGAGCTCACCGGGAGCGGCACGGCCATTGGACTGGTGACGGCTCTGCAGTTCCTGCCCATCCTCCTTTTGGCACCGCAGGGAGGAGTGATCGCCGACCGCTGGGACAAGCGCCGCCTGCTACTCGTCACCCAGACCGTGGCCGGGGCCCTGGCCGCCACCCTGGGGGTGCTCGTCGTCACAGATGTGGTGCGGCTGTGGATGGTGTACGTGCTGGCCGCCGCTCTGGGCCTGGTGAACAGCGTGGACAACCCCACCCGTCAGACCTTCGTGATCGAGATGGTGGGCCGCGAAACCGTCACCAACGCCGTCTCCCTCTACTCGGTGCTGGTGAACGTGGCCCGGGTCTTCGGCCCGGCGGCGGCGGGCGCCCTGATCGTGGCCACCGGGATCGGAATCTGCTTCCTCATCAATTCGGCTACCTATCTGGCCGTGATCATCGCCCTCCTCCTCATGCGAGCCTCAGAACTGACCCGGGCTCCGGTCCAGCCAAGACGGAGGGGACAGTTCGGCGAAGGGCTGCGCTATGTCCGCTCCTCCCCCCCGGTGCTTATACCCCTCCTCATGATGGGCATCGTGGGGACCTTCGCCTATGAATATCAGGTTGTCCTGCCCTTGTTCGCCAAGTTCACCTTCGGCGGAGACGCCGCCACCTTCGCCGCGATGACGGCCTGGAGCGGGGCAGGGGCGGTGGTGGGCGGCCTGTTCACGGCCGGACGCCGCTCCCGCACCGGGGCTACACTGGCCTGGACCGCCATCGTGTTCGGGACGGTGCAACTGGCCACATCCATGGCACCCACCCTGACCGTCGCCCTGACCTCATTCGTCGTGCTGGGCGCGGCCTCCATCAGCTTCCTCGCCCTGGGCAACGCCACGCTGCAGCTCAACTCGACTCCGGAGATGAGAGGCCGCGTCATGGGTTTATGGGCGGTGGGCTTCCTCGGCTCCACCGCTGTGGGCGGCCCGATCATGGGCTGGATCGGCGAGCACGTCGGTCCTCGCATCGCCCTGGGAGCGGGGGGGATACTCACCCTGCTGACCGGGGTCCTCGCCTTCCGACGTCTGACCGCCATCGACCACGACGCCGAAGAACAGGTAGAGGTCGGCACGAGCGCCCCGACGGCGAAACTCGGGCCGTAGATCACCGCGGCGAGCGAAGGGCCTCGGCCCCTCCTGCGTGGGTCTAGCGGTGCGTCGCTCCTAGCCCGCCGAACCCGGAATTCGGAGCTCGTCTCCGACCACTTTGGCGCACACATCCTTGAGCCTCAGATTGTTATTGCGGGCGTGATTGCGAAGCGCTTCGAAGGCTGCGTCCAGGCCGATGGCGCTCTGGCCGGCCACCATCCCTTTGGCCTGTTCGATGACGACCCGATTGTCCAGCGCCTCCTGGAGCTGGTCGGCGAGGCGGCGAGCCGCGGACAGCTCGGAGGTGCGGACGAGGTAGGCGGTGGCCATATCGGCCAACACGGCGATGGCCTCGATCTCCGTCTCGCTCCACTCTCTCGGGGCGAAGTGGTAGATATTCAACGCCCCCAACCGGGTTCCGTTGTGGCGCAGCGGATAGCCAACCACTGCCCGGAGACCTAGCTTCTCAGCCTGTCTCATGTAATCGGGCCATTCGGCCCGATTGGTCATGTCTGGAACGACGACGGTCTCCTGGGTCTGATAAGCGGAGTAGCAAGGCCCCTGCTGGGTCTTCTCCTGGACGTGCTCCAGCTCGACTACGTCGTTACCGGTGGCGGTGAGGAACCGGAGCTGATCGTTCCGGTCGGCAATCGACACACCCGCCCCGGTCACCTCGAGCACCTCGGCGGCACGATCGCAGAGCTCGTAGGACATTTCCGTCATGTCGTAGCTGGTCCCCATGTGGGCGGCGAAGGATCGCAACGCACGAAATAGTGAGTCATAGTCGGCCATCGTGGGGTCCGATCCATAGGCAGCGTTTCCTCGGCCCACCGACAGATCAAAGAAACGCAGGCCCCGCCCAGCGGGTGCTTGCCTATGCGGAACCGAGCCGGACCGGATGGTCTGGAAGGAGCACGAAGACGCTCCTCATCCACAGTTGATGCCTAGGGCCCAGCCTAGACCGCACTCCAGGCCTAAGCACTGGCCGATACGGACTACCGGGAAAGCGGCTTCACCCAGTCGGATTCAACCCAGGTAGTAACAGCCCCTGACCTCTTCCGGCGGACCGGAAGGACCATTCCAGGCTCCGCTCTTCTCCCCAGCAGCCTTTACCTGGACGCCGAGCCCGATCTCGACGACCTCCATCAGGCGTCGCACACGGGCTGAGGCGGCGACGATCACCAGCCTGGCACCGCGCTCGGCCAGCATCTCGCCTGCAGATGAAATGGGATCCCACCCGGCCACATCGACGAAGGTCACCCTCGACAGATCCAGGAAAACCTCAGGCTCGGCTCGATCGTTGATCGCCCGGATCAGGCTCCCTCTCAGATATGGAGCGGTGAGAAGATCCAACTCACCGTCGACCTCGATCAGGATCTGACCAGCGGACCGACGCGACACCACCGAGACCCTGAGAGAGAACCGAGTACTGACTTTCATAGCCTCAGTCATCACACACCCCGCCTCAGGACAACTGTTCCCACCGCCAAGGTCCAGAGCGATCTGACCAAACGATATCCGTCTTCCGTCTCAATGGCAACAGAAAACGACGCATTGCGAGAGTTGGGGCGCTCCTGTAATCAGACGGCGTCGACCGCTGCGCTCGCCATCCCGTACTCAGCAGAACGCTCGGCCTGAAGCTGGCGGTTACGCTCCCGGCCGGGGAGAAAGAAGGCCAGCACCGCGCCCACCGCCGAACAGACGGACGCGATGAGGAACACCGTGTTGTAGGCGTCCTGGGCGGCCTGGGGACCGGGATTCGATCCCATCTGCATTGCCAGCACGGTGGCCAGGACGGCGACTCCGAACGAGGCCATCACCCGAACGTTGAGCTGGCGTACGGCGGTGGCCTGGGCCACGAACCGGTTGGGCAGGGCGTTGAGCCCCGTGACCGAGTTGGGCATCATCGCCAGCCCGAAACCGAGTCCCTGGCAGATCACGGCCACCTCTATGACGTAGGTGGGCGAATCGATGCCCAGCCGCGAGAGGATGAAGGCGGACACGCTCAACAAGGCCGCCCCGGTCACCACCGGCACCCGCGGGCCTATCCGGTCGGTGAACCGCCCCCCGAGAGGGAAGGTGATCGCCCCGGCCACAGCCATGGGCACCAGCATCGTGCCCACCGTGAAGGCGGTCAGACCCCTGATCGTCTCCAACTGGAGGGGCAGGAACACCAGTATCCCGAACTGGACCACCACGGTGGCGCCGATCACGGCCAGGGTCAGGTCGAAGATGGGCACCTTGAACATGCCGATGTCGATCACGGGATGGCTGCTCCTTCCTTCCCACAGGACGAAAGCGACCAGGAACACACCCCCGGTGACCAGCAGGCCGATGGTGAGTCCCGAGCCCCAGCCCCAGTCACTGGCCCGGGCGAACGTGTAGAGCCAGGTGACCAGACCCACGCTGATCAGGCCCAGCCCGGTCCCATCGAAGGGCCGATCCTCCCGATAACCCGTATCGCGCAGCAAACGGAGGGCGGCCATGATGGCGATGACCCCGATCGGGACGTTGATCAGGAACAGCCAGTGCCAACTGACGTTGGTGACCAGATAGCCGCCCAGTACCGGCCCGAATGCAGGTGCCGCCATGGCTGCCACTCCCCAGATCCCCAGGGCCGTGCCCCTCTGGTCGGGAGGGAACAGCTCGTAGATCATCGCCATCCCCACCGGTGCCAGTGCCCCGCCACCCAGACCCTGAACCACCCGGGCGAACACGAGGACGGGCAGGCTGGGAGACAGAGCCGCGAACAGGGAACCCAGACCGAACAGTGCCAGGCTGACGATGAAGACTCGCTTTCGCCCGTATCGATCGGCCAGCCATCCGGTGGGGGGCTGGGCGATTCCCACCGCCAGCAGATAGGCGGTCACGATCCACTCGATCCCCGATTCGCTGTTGAGGGCTATCCCGATCTGGGGTAACGCCACGTTGACGATGGTGGTGTCGAGAATCACCATGAAGGTCCCGATCAAGACCACACCCATGGCGACCCATCGATAGCGGTCGCCCTCGAAGAGCTTCGGTGAGGAGGGGGCGGCCTCCCGGGCGTCCAGGTCGCTCAAACAGCCACCTCTACCGACAACCGGGCCAGGCCACCGGCCAGACGACCGAGCAGCGCCGTCAAGGATTCGATCTCTTCTGGCTCCCAGTCCGCCATCGCCTCGCTCAACAGCTCCCGGTAGGCCTGGCGGAGGTGGCCGACCAACCGCATTCCTTCCCGGGTGGGTTCCACCATCACTGCGCGCCCGTCACTGGGGTCGACCGATCGGGTGACCAGGTCTCGACCCTCGAGATGTGCGGCGTGCCGACCGGCGGTAGAGCATGCCACCCCGAGCTGGTCGGCCAGGTCGCTGAGTCGCAATGACCCGGCCTCGACGATCCGGCTGAGGGCGATGGCCTCGACCCGATCGATTTCCACCCCGGCCCGGGCCAGGACCCGCTGATGAAAACGGGGAATCGACACCTGGCGAACCAGCCGGGTCAGATTGAGTTGCACAGTCTCGAACTTCTCCAACGTCACCCAAAAAGGTTCCCCGATTTATTGGCATAATGCAAATATCTGCCGAGCCTCCCCGATGGCCTTACAACGGTGACATGGGCCGGAACCGACTCGGCCGCCTTCTCAGCCCACCCGGCCCTGGCGCCTCCACAGCCGGGACCTGGTGAAGTTGGGGCGAACCAGACCTGGTGGAGACCGATCCGACGTCCAGGGAGCGAAGGGGGCCATGACCAGCTCCGCCAGCTCCAGGAGGACGGTCTCGTAGTTGACCCGCCAGCCGGCGAAGGCCAGCCAGGCCGACTCCCGGTCCTCCACCACAGGCAGACCCTCGGCGGACAGCTGGGAGAAAGCCTCGTCGAATTCCTCCCGGGTGACTGCGACCGGATCGGTGGGAGCGGGATCACTGTCATAAGCGATCCTGAAGCCATCCCCGATGCGACGCAAGGCCAGATACCCGGAGCGCAGACAGACTGCTGCCGGTCCGGTGGCGTAGCCGTCGACGGCACTGGCGAACAAGGCGGCCGCGTCTAGAACCGCCCCGGCCGCGGTTATCCAGGATCTCTCGGGATGAGGCGATCGGAAGAACGACAGCACCGGATAGGAGGTCTGTGATTCCTCGATCTCGGCGAACCACGCCTCCCACTCCTGGAACTCCTCTTCCAGACGATCCAGCCAGCCGATCCGGTAGTAGCGGATCAAGAACTCGACGGCCGAGGGCGGGGAGCCTGCCCGCACTTCCAGTCGCGCCACCCTCACCTCGCGGCGTCTGAAGGCGCCGTATATGGCGGGTAGGTAGGTAATGAGCAACGTCAACACGAACAGGCCCAGCAGCGCCTCCCCGAAGGCCAACGCTTGATCGGCAAGCCGGTCGGGAGCAGCAAATCCCAGCGTCGTGAGCGACGAGCCTGACAGGGTGAACGAGCGTCCCAGCGGTCCGGCGTCCAGACCCCAGAACACGAGGGTGAACCCGGACAAGGTCAGGACCAGCCAGGAGGCGACGATCATCACCAGGCCGACCGGGCCCAGCAATGCCATCACCCGGTCCCGGCTTGGCCAGCTTGAGAACCTCGAAGCCACGAGACGGAATCCCATCCGTGCCACACGGAACACGGTGGCAGACAAAGCCGAACGCGACGCCCTGGGGAGGATCACGGTTCGTACCGCCGAGTCGATGACACCGATCACCAAAAGGGCACCGACGGCGACAGAGAGGATCCGGAGCACAATCACCGGGGAGAGCCTAGGTGTGACGACCGGTCGGGGACCCGGCGTTCGGTCTTGCGGTGGGCGTGTTCGAGCGTCACCATCGGGCCAACCACTACTAAACGGACGGAGCACTCAGATGACACTCCCCCTCGACGAAAAGCTGGCTCAGGTGGGCACGGCCGATCTGGTCGACGCCATGGGCCGACTCCATCACCACCGCTGTCACATCCTCGACCTGGTGAGCCCCACGCCGGGGCGAGTCTTGTTCGGGCCCGCCCTGACCATCTCCTATTTCCCTGCCTGCAACACCAGGCTCGAAGCGGGGCGCTACAACTTCGCTCGCATCTTCTATGAGGCGACCGGAGACGACGCCGAGGGGAAAGTCCTGGTTCTGGCCAGCAACGGTCATCCCGATGCCTCTCTGGGCGGAGGAACGAAACTCTCACGCGTCCGCAATCTCGGGCTGGCCGGCGTTCTGACCGACGGACGGCTGCGCGACTTCGACCAGTTGGCCGGCTACGACTTCACCACGTATTGCCGGGGGGAGGCAGTCCGGTGGGGAGGTGACGTGGTGACACCTTTTCAGGCCAACGTCCCCGTGGTGGTCGAGGGGGTCGGCATCTTTCCCGCCGACTACATATATGCCGACTCAGCCGGTGCGGTCATAATTCCCGGAGCTCAGGTGGTCGAGGTAGTGGAAGAAGCCGTCAGGGTGTCGGAGGAAGACAGGGGTTTCCTCGAGTCCATCAAGAGAGAAGATCCAGGTGCTCCACCTTGGGACGACCGATGAGATATCTGCAGCGGGCCCAACCGCCGATTCGGTCCGGCCAAAACCGCGCGGACCGGACTCTCTGCCTATCTTTCATGACATCGACTCCTTGGAGGGCCAACGACTAACGGCTGGCTGATCACCACCGGAAGCGCTCTGGTGGTCTTGGTGGGAATCGTCGCGTTCCTCTACGGGGCGAGGCGCGGGCCCCGCGCCGCCCAGGCCAGGGGGGAGGGCAGCCGTCGTCTCGAGGAGTATGACTTCTATCCCTTCGTGATCAATGAGCAAGACCTGGTCGAGTTCAATGCCGACGCTTTCAACCAGGCGGCCGCCCACTTCCTCGAAAACCACAACGAGAGGGCAGCCCGTGAGCTGATCGTGATCGGCGAGCAGAACCTGGTCCGGGACACCTTCGCCAGCAACGACCTGGCCCGCTACAAGAAGCTGTACGAGCTCTACGACGGCGACGGCGTCATCGATGAGAACGACCGCTTCCTGGAGAACTACAAGCGCATCGTCAACCACATCGGCCGTTCGTTTCCCAACACCGGGATAGAGATCCTGTTGCACAACCTGGTCAACCCGGCCCGCTCGCTGGTGGCGATCGAGAATGGCGTCGTCACCGGGCGCTCCATCGGGAGCGGAGCCACCAACCTGGTGCTCGACCTGAAGACTCGCCGCCAGAGGGGCGAGGACAAGATCAACTACGAGCTGAACATCGGGTCGCGTCAGTTCAAGTGCACCACCATCCCCATCTTCCGCCCCGAATACGGCCTGGTCGGGGCGATCTGCATCAACATCGACTCACGGTTCCTGCGCGAAGCCGTGCTGCCCAACGAGGCTCAACTCCATGCCCTCATGGACAATCTCCTCCGGACAGACTTCCAGCTGGACGAGAACATCCTCTCCCAGGACGAGTATCGCAACGCCCTCAACGGGAAGCGGCACTTCCTCGACGAGGCGATTCGCGGAAGGGAGTCGGCTACTCAGGAGCGTCGGCTGGCCGCCATCTTCTTCTCGGACATCGTCGACTTCACCCGACTGATGGGAGAGGACGAGGAATCCAGCATGCGCATCCTCAGAGCCGACGAAGAGATCCATCGCAAGGCGTTCGTCACCCATCGGGGCCGGGTGCTCAAACGCCTCGGGGACGGAATCCTGGCCAGCTTCGACTCGGCATCGGACGCCGTGGCAGCGGCACAGGATGTGCAGCGTGGGGTCGGTCAGGATGGACGGTTCCAGGTGCGGATCGGCATCCACGTGGGCGAGGTCATCCAGACGGCGAGCGATGTTCACGGTGACGGGGTGAACATCGCCTCGCGGATCCAGGCCGAGGTCGATCCCGGCGGGATCGGGGTGTCGGAGGTGGTCTACGACAACATCAAGAACAAGGGAGGCATCACCGCCACCCGGCTCGGCCAACGAGCTCTCAAGAATGTCGCCACCCCGATGACCCTCTATTCGGTGGAGAGCTAGACCAAGCACGGCTGACCCACCTCCTGGTGACCAAAGGCACCCGGCCGCACAGACCGTATCGGGACCAAGCACCCGGGTTCGAAGGGTCGATCGGCCCTGGCCGGCAACGGCGGCCGAAAGGCACGGTTGAGGGTGCGTTTGCCCTATCGGGGCATAGGAAAGGAGGACGCAATGCAAACTGCCCGACGCCCATCGACCGGCTGGATCAAAGCAGTGCTGTGGTTGTCGGTGGCCGGCTTGGTCGGTTCGATCGTTTGGGGATTCTTCAGTTACCAGAGCCTCCAGGACCGCCTGGCCGCCATGCCGCGCACCGCGGTTCCGGGTCAGGTAGCTATCCAGGTCCAGGACCCAGGCACGCTGACCATCTTCTACGAGGACCCGACCGCCGGGGGAACCTTCGTCGTCCAGAGCAACGCGACGAGCACCCTGACACCCTCACCCGTCCAGCTTGCCGTCACCGGACCATCGGGTGAATCGGTCCCCACCTCGCCGTACCAGCGCGATCTGCGCTTCGACTACGACGGTCGGATCGTCACCGCCCTGGCCACGATCGACCCTTCCGCATCTGGAACCTACACGATCGACGTGAGTGGAACCGTTCCGTCGACGGCCCGGATATCGGTCGGTGACGTGATCGACTTCGGGCTGATCGCCAGCGCCGCCGGCGCCATAGTCCTATTCCTGGGCTCGTTGCTGGCCTTGCTGGTGACGGTGGTCATGACTGCGGTCAGGCGTAGCCGCGTTGACTCCGCCCGTGAGGTGACCGAACAACCTCTAACCAGGGTGTAGTCGCTGGTCGGACCCTGCAGATAGATCGGAGATGGAGCCGGCACTTCGGTGACTGTCGTCTCGATGACCACCTGCTCGATGAGTACATCTAATGGGGCATCGGCCTGTGTCGCTCGACGCTGATCGGCTCAACCACGAGGGACCCCCGACCTCCTCCGCACCGGCCCGTGCCGGTGTGGTTTAGGGGGGTTGGGGGTAGGTGTGGCCGTGGGGTGTGGTCCATTGGTGGGTGCCGTTGGGGGTGGGGCGGAGTTTCCAGCCGGGTTTGTGTTTGAGGGTGTGGTCGTGGCGGCAGAGGGGGGCCAGGTTTGTGGTGTGGGTGGGTCCGCCGTGTTGGTGGTCGGTGGTGTGGTCGATGTCGCAGTCGGTGGCGGGCATGCGGCAGGTGGGGAAGATGCAGGTGGGTTGGGTGGTTTGGGTCCAGCGGGTTTGGGTGGCGGTGGGTCGTCTGCGGGTGGTGCCGTTCCATAGGGTGGCGCCGGTGTCGGGGTCGGTGAGGGTGATGCGCCATTGGCCGTGTTGTTGTTGGAGGGCGGTTTGGCGGGCGATGTCTGCGATTACGGGACCCCAGCCGGGGATGTGGCCGGGGGTTTGGTTGAGGCCGATCAGGGTGTCCAACCCGAGGCGGATGTCGACCAGGGGCCGGGGCTGATGCTCACCGTCGTGGTCAGGGTGGTGGCCTTCCAACAGGTCCATGAATATGTCGGCTCGGAGCTGGTCCATGTCGCGGGGGTCGCCTCGGCGGTGCAGGGCGGCGGCGATGTGTTGGACCCGGTTCCAGATCGAAGCGGCCCGCTGGGGGGGTAGGTCATAGCCCGACAGGTTGGCGGTCCCTTCGGGGTTGAGACCCCGCACCAGGCGGCGCTCCTCGTGGCGTTCCTCCACCGCCTGGCGGGCGGCTTGGGGGTCGACCTCGATCACCAGTTTGGCTACCCGGGCCCGGATCTGACCGGTGGAGAGGTGAGCGGCCTGCGGGAGGATCCGGTCGGCTACGGACCGGGCCACCGTCTGATCGACGTGGTCGGTGCCTCCCACTATGACCCGGGCCCGCCCCAAATCGATCCTCCCCTCCCCCAGCGCCTCCCACACCCGGGGAAGCCGCTCGGTCAGAGCCAACGCCAGGGCGAGCTGGTCGTCGGCTGAACGGCGGGTGAGACACAACCCCAACCGCAACTCGTCGGCGGCTCCCTCATCGGCAGACGCTCGACGTTCCGGTGGGGAATCGGCCGTCCCGGGCGGACAATGAGCCAACTCGGCCACATCGGCCAACAACTCCGCCTGCAAATAGGCGACCTGGCGGGCCCGAGCCTCGATCAAAGTCACCACATCATGACCATTGAGACCGCTGCGGTCGATACTGTCCAACACGAACCCCAACATCAACCCCGGAGCCATATCCGCCACCGGCCACGGAATCCGCCAACCCCCCGCCTCTCCGTCGGAAACCCCATCGGCGACCCCGTCGGGAACCCCATCGTCCCAGCCGCCATCGGCCCCAAACGTCGAGCCCCACCCCTCCGTGTCCGTAACGCTCCTCACCCCATCCATACCCCGAACCTATCGAACACACGTTCGACTGTCAAGAGGGACGCCAGGGAAATCCTGGACAGGTTGGCGAGGTCGCCCACCGACCGCCCGCACGAGCACAGTCGCTTGGAAAACCGACCTCGCGCCAGGATACGCTGCCCCCTTGCCCGAGACCCACCCAACCAGCCCGATCGAGAACCCCGAGAACAGATCGGTTCGCGGCATGGTTGCCGTCTCGAGCGGTCTGGTCCTCGCTGCCCTGCCCTTGTTCATGGTGGGAGGCCTCGCCGTTCAGATCAAAGGCGACCTCGGCCTCACCGAGGCCACCCTCGGTGCGGCGGTCACGATCGGCTTTCTCGTCGGGGCGTTGAGCGCTCCCATCGGCGGGAGAATCGCCGATCGCATCGGTCCCAAGAGATCGATCTACGTGGGGAACACGATGAGCGTGACCTCCCTTCTCGGACTCGGTCTCGTCAGTAGCGGCTGGGTCGTCATGGCAGCCTTTCTCTGCCTGGCCGGTGCGGCCGTGGCCATCACCGACCCGGGATTGGCCATCCTCATCGACCGCGGCATCTCTCCTGACCGCCACGGCCTCGCCTTCGGCGTCAAGGAGGCGTCGATTCCGGCCGCTACCCTGGCCGCCGGGCTCGCAGTCCCCGCCATCGCCCTGACTGTGGGTTGGCGCTGGGCCTTCGCTCTGGGCTTGCTGCCCTGGGCGGTCGTCCTGATTCTGCTCCCCCGACTGGCCGTGCGCCCACGCCTCGAACCAGGTGTGGTAGTTCCCCGCCCGGCCGGCGCGGCCCGCCGTCGAAGACGGGCACTCGGCCTCGCCGCGGTGGGAGCGGCCCTGGGTACGACAGCAGCCAGCGGGGTCGGCATCTTCCTCACCGACAGCGCCGTGGCGATGGGCTTGAGCCCGGCAAATGCCGGGCTTCTACTGGCCGTCGGCAGTGTGGCCGGGATCGTCGCCCGCGTGACCACAGGCGCCATGGCCGACCGCAGCGGGGGGCCCCAGTTCAAGCTGATAGCCGCGATGCTGGCCATCGGGGCCCTGACCATCGCCGCGGGTAGCACCGGCAACGTCTGGTTGCTGGTCCTGGGCACCATTGGAGCGTTCACCGGAGGATGGGCATGGACGGGGATCTTCTTCCTATCGCTCGTCAAGACCAACCCGGAGCGCCCCGGCGCCGTCGCCGGGATCGGCGTGGCCGGTCTCGGCGTCGGTAATGCAGCCGGTCCACTTCTGTTTGGTGTCGCCGCCCAGTCGTTCGGTTTTGGGACGGCGTGGCTGGTGGCGGCGACGGTGGCCGCCCTGGCCTCATTGCTGATGGTGACAGCCCGCTCCCAGCTTTGACAGCATTGTGTTGGTGGGCTTCGAAAGCCCTGACGGGTTGGCGCTCGGGAAGCTGAGGACCTTCGTTGAGCTCGAGGAGGCCATCACCGTCGAGGACGGCCATCCCCGGCAATTGGAATGTTTGCGATCGGCCAGCCTCGGGTAGTAGGTCGTGAACCGCTACCCGGAGACGATTCAAAATGAGAACTGGCAGCATCGGTGGAAGCCTCTTCCTGATTGCCGTAGGCGCAATCCTCTACTGGGCCGTATCGGTCGAGGGTCAAGGCTTCAGCATCAACACAATCGGCCTGATTCTTCTCATTGTCGGAGGAATCGGCCTGCTCCTGAGCTTGATCATCACAGCCTTCGGCGACCGAGGGAGCAGGGACAGCGACGTAACCATCGTCGAGCGTTGAGGTTCCGGTCCAAATCGATGGTGGGATCCTCCTCATCGTTCGCCTGAGGGGCTCGACTTGACCTTCGACCCGGGTCGAGGGTTTAGGTTGTGATGTCATGGACGGATACCGATTTTCCGTGCCGCTGGTGTGGCGCCATCCCTGGGGAAACGACGCATGTACCGCGCCACCACCCGCCCAACGGGCCTGAGAACCGTCTGGACCGCGAACGAAAGGAGCCCAGCCAATGACAGTCGGAGTAGAGATCGAATACTGCGTGCCGTGCGGGCACCTCACCCGGGCCATCGAGACTCAACGAGAGATCCTCGAGCGCTTCGGCCGCCAGATCGACGGCGTGTACCTGAAGACCGGGCACGGAGGGGTGTTCACCATCCGTGTCGACGGTGACGAGATCTACAACAACACCATGGGGTACGACCTCGATCAGATCATTGCCGACATCAAAGAACGCAACTGAACCAGACAGGCTCATCGTAGAGTCGGCTGCATGACCGTCCTCACCTCCGTCGGCCTGTTCGTGCTCGCCGCCATCGCCGAGATCGGCGGTGCCTACCTGGTCTGGCAGGGTGTGCGCGAACAGCGAGGGCTTCTCTTCGTAGGGGCCGGGGTGATCGCCCTTGGCCTCTACGGGTTTGTCGCAACCTTCCAGCCCTTCCAGCAATTCGGCCGCATCCTGGCCGCATACGGCGGGGTCTTCGTGGCCGGCTCGCTGATCTGGGGGGTGGCGTTCGACGGGTTCCGCCCCGACCGCTACGACATCATCGGCGCCGCCATCTGCCTGGTCGGTGTGGCCGTCATCATGTACGCGCCTCGTGGTCTGAACTGATCAGGCTCTCCGGCACCCGATCAGACCTGTCTCGATCAGCCCGTGAGGCGCCAGGTGCTGTACTTCCCCGATTAGCCGCGGACGGGACCGGATACATCAGCGCCGAGTCTCCCGGGAGAACACGTCCACGAGAAGGCGAAGTGCCAGAAGACCGCCCAACGTCCCAACCGCCGCCGGGAGCGGCCGGGGCCTCTCACCCGGCCCGACCATGCGTGCGGTGCCCAGAAAGGCAGCGCCGGCGGCGGTGCCGAGCGAAAGGCGGCGTCCCGCGGTCCGAAGGACTTCCTCGAGGCGCTCGGCGCGGAAATTCACCTGCGGCTTGGGCCCGGGTCGGGCTCCAGTCAGGCGCTCAAAGGCCTCGACGAGATTACTCACCCTCACTCTCAGCTTCTGGCTCTCATAGAAAACCGCCTTCGGGTCGATCTTGGCGCGGAAACGAGCTGCGATCTGGCGCATCAGGAAGCTTCCCGCCAACTCGAATGGGTCGAGCTCTGGGTCGAGCTCGGCCGCTGTCTGCTGCATCTGAGCCATCGCCTTGGCGGTGAGCGTCAAGGAGGCAGGCAGAGGGACCTCATGCCGGATGGCGATCTCGGTCATCTCCTGAAGAATGGGCCCGAGCTGGATGTCACGTAGAGCCACGTTTCGGTATTTCGCCATCAACTCGCCGATCTCGGCCCGAAAGTGATTCACGTCGAGGTCGCTGCGGTCCGTCGACTCCGAGAGCATCAGCGTCACGTCCATCAGGAAGTCGACGTCCTCCTGCCAGAAGGCCATGAGCAGCAGCATCATGTCCTGGCGCAGGTCGGGTCCAACCTCTCCCACCATTCCAAAGTCGAGGAAGTAGATGCAGTCGTCACACCACATCAGGTTCCCGGGATGTGGATCGGCGTGGAAGAATCCCTCCGTGAGGATCTGCTGGTAGTAGGACTCGAGGAGCTGGTGAGCCGCTTCACGACGGGCCTGTCCTTGGGGAGCATCCTTGACCGGGGCTCCCATCACTTCTTCCATCACCAGAAGCCGGGAGGTCGAGAGCCGGTCATAGATCCGGGGGACCCGAAGTCGGGTGTACGGATCGAGGATCTCCCCCATCCTGCGGATGTTGTCGGCCTCTCGGTGGAAATCGAGTTCCCGCTGGAGCGAGTCCGAGAGGTGCTCGAACACCGCAGTCATGTCGATCAGCTGACGGAACAGAGGCCGGTGCTCGGTCTTCTCGGCGAACAACTCGAGCAAGGCGAGGTCTTGCATGATTTCCGCCCGCGCCGTGGGTCGCTGGACCTTGATCACCACCCGATCGTCGTTCTCCAGGGTGGCTCGATGGACCTGGGCGATGGTCCCGGCCGCCAGCGGCTCGGGCTCGATCCGTTTGAAGACGTCTTCCCATGGCACCCCCAGCTCTTCTTCCATCGTTGCCACGACCTGGGCCTCGGTGAGCGGAGTGACGTGGTCCTGGAGACGAGAGAGTTCCTCGATGAAGACGGGGGGAACAAGGTCGGGGCGGGTGGATAGAACCTGGCCGAGTTTGGCGAAAGTCGGTCCGAGTTCGTCGAGCGCCGAGCAGAGTCGCCGGGCATGAAGTCGTTGCGACTCGTCCCCATCCGACCTGTTGAGCATCTCGCTGATCCCGTGGCGAGCCATGACGGCTCCGATGTGTTTGACCCGTCCCACCAGGTGCGGCTCGATGGCACAGCCGGGCGCCCCGACGGATGACTCACGCAGGGGCAATGCGGGGCTCTGCTCGTCCTCGAGCGTGGCGGTGTTGACTATGACGACGTTGCAGAGAGCATTGTGAGAGATCCGGTTGGGAACGCTGCTCAGTAGGAACTCCTTCCGACCTCGCATACCGGCGTTGCCCACCACCAGGGTGTCGATGTGAGCCTCCTCTGCGGTTCGGACCAGAGCACTGGCCGGGTCGGCGTCGAGGATGACCTGGGCGTGGCCGCGGCTCCCGGCGAGTTCCGCGGCGTAGGCGGCCAGATCCTGATGGGTTCGGTGGGCGCTCGTCACATCTGCCAAACCGTGCTGGGTCCCGGGATCATCAACGGGATCGACGACCTGAACCAGCAGCAACTCGGCTTGATGCCGGTTGGCCAGACCGGCTGCCCAGAGCGTCGCCCGATGGGCGGTCTCGGACTGATCGGTGGCCACCATCACCCTTCGGATAGCGGCAGCGGCGCTTTTTCGTTCCTCGGTAGGAGACACGAGTCCCCTGTCAGGCACGTCGTGTGGAGCGAATCACGGCTCGCTCCAGAAGCCATGCCAAGGCAGATAATCCGGGGCCGAGCAGCAACCGCTCCACTCTGGTCCTGACCGCCGGCCAGCGCCCGGTTCCAGTGCTCTCCATACCGGGCCCGGTGGATGTCACCCCGCTCGAGAATTGCCGTGTCTGGTCCACTACTCCTCCTCTCTCCGGTGGCCCTTCGCGACCGCAGAGAGCGAATCGGCATGGAGGGCGCTTGCTTCGATCACCGCCGTCTTGACCGGTGTCACGGCGCGGACGGTCGCGGTTCTGACTCCCCCCTCGAGAATTGCCCGCTCCCCGACGATCGCGCCCGGTCCGATCTCCGCCAAGACCCGACCGTCGACGTCGACGTGGAGCAGCCCGTCCAGTATCAGATAGACCCGCTCGTCGGTCTCTCCCTGCCTGGTCAGCAGCTCCTGGGGCCGTAGCCGATCGATGGCCGCTCCGGCCGCCATCACCTGATTCGAGAGTTCTCGCTCAGCCGACGTGTTGGCTTCCGCCACCAGGGCTTCTCGTTGCTCCCCGTTCCATGGCGAATGCTCGTGGTGGTGCACCCTGGTCCATTCGCCAAAGTCGATCAGACCGGTCTTCTCTCTCAGGCGACCCTTCTCGTCGTAGATCCAGTGTCGCGGGAAGGGGGAGGCGCCAACCACTTGCGGCCGGGAGGATCCGTCGGTGGCGATCTCCAGGGCGAGTGTGGTCCATGCTGTCGGGGGGCTGAGGCTGACATAAGGGGGGCGATCGATGCGGTGGGGAAAGGGAACACCGGTGCTACCGCCTGCCGTCTGGATGAACCGGGCAGACTCCGCCCCGATCGTCGGTCCCTCTTGGAGCAGAGGGTACGAAACGGCCGGAATCACCAGCGATCCGACACCGAAGCGGACCGTGGTCGACCCGACAACCGCCCGCCCTGAGTGTCCTGCGTCGACGATCTTGCCGTCCTCGACCTCGATCCACGCTTCCAGTCGATTGGCGAATCGGAGCGAGTCGCCATCTCTCAGCGAGTCGAGCGTCTCGTCATCGACCAGATCCGGTGGTGGAGGGTCGTAGTGTCCAACACCGACGTCGAACGGCACTCTCATGACCCCGGCCATCGACTCCGAAGGGATCCAACTGACGGACGTCACCGACGACTCTATGCGCATCGCTCACCTTCCGAGGGCTCCCGACGCGGGCTCCGCCGGGTGGGGACCGTTTCTCTTCTCGTCATGGGTCGATGATCACCGAGGACCGGATGGCCTGCCAGGGTGGGACCTGGCCTATCGAGGTGTGGATTTCCCCACCCCGGATTCACCGGCTCTCCCCCTGTCGATCGGGACAGCCTTCGGCCATGATTGAGTCATGGCCATCACCGTCTTCCTAGCCGACGACAACCTCTTGGTGCGTGAGGGGGTTCGAGCGCTGATCGAGCTGGCCGAGGATCTGAAGGTGGTCGGATTGGCGGGCGACATGGACGAGCTCGTGGAGGGGGCGGCCCAAACCGAGCCACAGGTGGTCGTGACCGACATCCGCATGCCACCAACCTTCCAACGCGAGGGCATAGAGGCGGCCAAATTGGTCCGTAAGCGTGTACCCGGAACCGGAATCGTGATCCTGTCCCAATACGACGATCCCGAGTACGCAGTGTCTCTGCTTTCAGACGGTGCCGCCGGGTATGCCTACCTGCTCAAGGATCGTGTGGCGGAAGGCAATCAGCTGGTACGCGCCATCCGCGAAGTGGCGAGTGGGGGGTCGATGCTCGATCCCAGGATCGTCGAGGCCCTCACGAGACCGGTCAGTGCCGGCGGGGCCCTCAGTCCGGCCGAGGAGAATCTGCTGGGGATGGTGGCGGAAGGGCGACCGATCAAGGCCATCGCCGTGGCGTTGAAGACAACGCCGACCGATGTCGACGCCCGTATAGAACAGCTCTTCGTCACCCTGGCCGAGGGATTGTCTGCCGGTAACCGGGATGCGCTGAAGAGACTCCGCGTCCTGCAGCGAGCCATCGCCGAGCGCGAGGAGCAGGGCGAGGAGCTGTCTCGCCTGTTGCCCGGAGGGGTAGCGGAGAAGCTGCGCCGGGAAGGGCGGCACATCGGCGAGACGGAAGAACTGGAAGTGACGGTGCTGATGTCGGACATCCGTGGCTACTCGGGGATCGCCGAGCGCACCAGTCCCACCACGCTGGCGGGCCAGCTCAACCAGCATCGGGCGGAGATGAATCGAGCGATCATCGACCACGGAGGCACCGTGATGCAGTTCGTCGGCGACGCCGTGATGGCAGTGTTCGGAGCACCCCAGCAGGTGACGGATCACGTCCAGCGCGCCGTCGACACGGCCATCGCCATGCATGAGGCACAGGCCGGAGTCAACGAAGAATGGGCACAGCAGGAGCGCGAGCCCTTCGGTTTGGGGATCGGGATCTCGACCGGAAAGGTCGCTGCCGCCCTGCTCGGGTCCGAGGAACGCCTGGAATACACGGTGGTGGGCGACACCGTCAATCTGGCCCAGCGGCTCCAACAATGGGGAGAGCCGGGAGAGACGGTGTTGAGCGAATCGACCTACGCAGGGCTGGCATCGCGGCCCAGTTGTGACGCGCTAGAACCGGCTCGCGTCAAGGGCAGAGAGGCGCCCGTCCGAGCGTATCGGTTCCCCAAGAGGGCGAAGACGTGAACGAGCGTTACCTCGCGCTCGAGTCTGCGGGCCACGGCACTGGTGGCCGTTGTCCTGGCGGTGGGAGGCACGCTGACGTTCGTCGCTACCGGCCAGACAGGGCTCTGGCTGTCGGAATTTGGAGGGTCCCTCTCCGGCCTGGCGATCTCCTCGGCCGTGATCGTGTGGCTCGTGATTCGCCGCCGGCCCCGCAACGCGGCCGTATGGACGATGGCGGCCACGGCTTTCTTCGGCGGGATCTACCTGGCCGGGTGGGCGGTAGCGGCGATGATCGAGTACCCGAACACGGTGGCCATCTCTTCGGTGACTCCGGCCGATCTTTCTTTGCCGGCTGCCCGGATTCTCATGGCCACCGCTCCCGTCGTGGTCGGCTTCTTGGCCGCTCCGGTCACCTTTGGCCTGCTGCTGTTCCCGGACGGGAAGCTGCCATCCCGGCGCTGGCGCTGGGTCGCCGTGTTGGCCTGCACTGGCATCGCCCTGGCTTGGGTGGCGATGGCGTGGGGCTACCGACCTTCGAATGCGGAACCGGTGACGCACGCCAGAAGCGAATGGCTGGGCAACCTGGGTTGGGTCTTGATGATCATCGCCAGCCTCCTCTCCCTGGCGGCTCTGGCAGGTCGTTTTCGCCGCAGCAAGGGAGACGCCCGCGACCAGTTCAAGTGGATCGTGTTCGGGTACTCGATCTTCCTCACCGGCATCATCGTGGGGTTCTTCTTCGGAGACACTCACGTCGACCTGGTCAACGCGATCTTCACGGCGGCGGTGATCGTCTTCCTGGCGTCCTATGGGATAGCGGTCGGCCGGTACCGGCTCTACGACATCAACGTCGTCATATCACGAACCCTCGTTTTCGGGACGCTCGCCGTCTTCATCAGCGGCGTGTACGTGATCGTCGTGGTGGGTGTGGGTCGGCTGTTTGGTCATGGTTCAGAGCCCAACCGGGGTCTCGAGATCGCTGCCACCGCCGCGATTGCCGTGATGGTCCAGCCATTGCGAAGACGCCTGCAATGGACGGCCAACAGAATCGTCTACGGCAAGAAGGCCACGCCCTACCAGGTCTTGTCAGAGTTCAACCGCAGAGTCGCGGCGACCGGAGACGAACTGCTGGAGCAGGTAGCGCGGTCTCTGGTGGAAGGAACGGGAGCCCGTTCGGCCGGAGTGTGGGTCGTCATCGACCGCGAAATGGCCAAGGCGGCCGAGTGGCCGGAAGGCGCCGATCTGGATATGGAGGTGTCCGACTGGTTCCCCATAAAGCAAGACGGCCTCGAGTTGGGTCGTCTCACTCTCGCCTCCCCGCCCGGCCAGCACCTGGACGAGCAGGACCGCAGACTGGCCACTGAGGTCGCCTCCGGGATGGGCCTAGCCCTCCGCAACCGTCGCCTGACGGGAGCACTGGAGAGCCGAGTCGAGGAATTGCGGATATCGCGTAGGCGTCTGGTTGCGGTCCAGGACGAGGTCCGACGCAAACTGGAGCGGGACCTTCACGATGGCGCCCAGCAGCAGCTGGTGGCACTCAAGGTAAAGCTGGGCCTGAGCCGAGCCATAGCCGAGAAGGAGGGCGGGCTGGAGACGGCCCGCCTGTTGCAGCGTTTGAGCGGCGAGGCAGACGGGGCGGTGG
This sequence comes from uncultured Acidimicrobiia bacterium, assembly GCA_963744905.1. Lineage (GTDB taxonomy): Bacteria > Actinomycetota > Acidimicrobiia > Spongiisociales > ZC4RG35 > DATFFO01. Next base: position 599,432 of record CAVUUV010000003.1, read on the forward strand.
ATGCACTTCGCAACTTCGCCCGCGGCGTCTACCCACCGCTGCTGGAGGCAGAGGGCCTCTCTCCGGCCCTCCGGGCCCAGGCGCTGAGATCACCGCTACCCGTGGACATGGAAACCGACGGGATCGGCCGCTACGACCGTGACGTCGAGGCCACGGTGTATTTCTGTGTGGTGGAGGCTCTGCAGAATATCGCCAAGTACGCCGAGGCGACACGGGCCACGATCGACCTATGCCAGCTCGACGGGTCGGTCCGGTTCCAGGTCAACGACAACGGGCGTGGCTTCGATCCCGCCAGCACTCTTCCCGGCGGGGGTCTCACCAACATCGCCGATCGTCTAGAGGCCGTGAACGGCTCCCTGGCCATCGACTCTTCTCCCGGCCACGGGACCACTGTCTCCGGCCTCATCCCTCTCGAGGTCGACCGTTGACCGCCCATCGATCCGTGATCCTCGGGGACCGCCAGGAGCCGTTGCCCCAGGCAGAGCAGGGGAAGGAGAGAGAGCACCTGCTGGCGCTGCTGTTGCGGACGCTGGTGCTGACCGGCTCTGTGCTGGCGGTAGCCGGCACCGTCACCCTCGTCGTCGTCGGCTTGGCACGGGTCCTGTTGTCGGAAGCCGAGCTCCTCTTCGCAATCGACTCCCTCTTCTTTGCCGTACTGGTCTGGCTGGTCGGTCCCCGCCAGCCGCGCAATCCCATGTTGTGGACCATGACCGCCACGAGTTTCTTCGGAGGGGTGTTCCTGGCCAGTTGGGCTTCCGCTTCGCTGATGGTCGATGATCCCAGCATGCTCGCCTCGGTGGCATCTGTGGTTTCGGGAGATCTCCCGGCCCGGGCAGCCTGGGCCCTGGTCCCTGCCGGTCCCGGGTGGGTGGGAGCGGTCTTCCCGCTCGTGACGTTCGGCTTGCTGCTCTTTCCCGATGGGAAACTCCCCTCACCTCGCTGGCGCTGGGCAGGTGTGGTCACCGGTGCGGGGGTGGTCCTGGGAGCAGCGGGATGGGCGTGGGGTTACCGTCCCGCCAACCCTAACCCGGCACCGGACAACATCGTGGCCGGGGTGGGGATGTATCTGGCGACCGCCGCCATCGCCCCTTCGCTGGCAGCTCTGGTCGTTCGCTTCCGCCGCAGCTCGGGAGCCACCCGACAGCAGTTCAAGTGGGTGGTGTGGGGAATGAGCGTGTTCGTACCCGCCCTGCTGGTCACTTTCTTCCTATCCGGCTCCCGATACGACTTCGCCTCGACCGTCGTCGTCCTGGTTGCCGGTGCTCTGCTCCTGATCTCCTACGGGATTGCCGTCGCTCGCTACCGCCTGTACGACATCGACGTCGTTCTCAACAAGACGTTGGTCTTCGCCGGCCTCGCCGCCTTCATCAGCCTCATCTACGCCGTGGTGGTCGTCTGGATCGGAGGGCTGTTGGGGGGCTCCAATCTGTTCCTCTCGCTGCTGGCCACGGCCATCGTCGCCGTCGCCTTCGAGCCGGCCCGCCACACGGTTCAGGGGTGGGCCAACCGGGTGGTTTACGGAAGCCGGGCCACACCCTACGAGGTGCTGTCGGAGATCACCGGCCGCCTGACCGTCACCGAGAGCGAGGAGGGTCTCCTCCAGCGAATGGCTTCGATGCTCCAGGCCGGTACCGGCGCCGCCCGGGCGGCGGTGTGGCTGGCTGAGGGCTCCACCTTCGTCGCCGCCGCCACGAAACCAGAGGGTGATGACCTCCCGAGGTCGGATGTGCGGACACTACCCGGCAGGGCCGAGTTGATCGAACACGACGGCGAGGTGCTGGGCGCCTTGACAGTAGAGAAGGACCGGGGCGACGTCGTTACAGCCACAGAAGAGGCTCTGGTAGCCGATCTGGCAGGGTCGGCGGCGCTGGTCCTCCGCAAGCTCAGGCTGGACGCCGAGCTCGATCGCAAGGCGAAGGAACTGCAGGAGTCTCGGCGCAGACTGGTCGATGCCCAGGACGTCGAACGGCGGCGTCTGGAACGCGATCTGCATGATGGAGCTCAACAGCTGGTGGTTGCCTTGAAGGTGAAGCTAGGTCTTGCCCGTCAACTGGCCGCAACAGAAGGTGCAGGGAAAGCCGCCGAGCTCATCGAGCAGATGACGGCGGACACCCAGCTCGCCATCGATCAGATCCGTTCGCTGGCCCGGGGCATCTACCCTCCCCTGCTGCAGGCGGACGGGCTACCCACGGCCGTTCCGGCGTTGGCCGCCGCCTCTACGCTCGACGTTCGAGTCTCGACGAACCTGAAGCGCCGATATCCGTTGCATCTGGAGGGGGCGGTCTACTTCTGTATCGCCGAGGCGTTGACGAATGCGGCCAAGCACGGCCGCGGCCCGATCCGGATCACCGTTGGGGATGAGTCGGGCGCGCTCACCTTCGAGGTCGCCGACTCCGGACCGGGTTTCGACACCGACCGGGCCAACACGGGCAGCGGCTTGCGCAACATGGCGGACCGGATCGGAGCCCTCGATGGCGAACTGGTGATCACGTCGGCGCCGGGGACCGTCACCGTCGTCAGGGGGTCGTTGCCGGTTCCCGAAACCCGAGGCGCCGGACGCTGATCAGGGCGCCTCGGTCCAAGCCACATTTAGAGCGTCGGGACTGAAATCGGACTTGGAGATGAAAGCCACCGCTCCAGCCTCTAGTGCCTGCTGGACATACTCGTCGTAGGTCGACAGCACCACCACGCGGGTGGCGGCGTTTTCGGCGACTATACGGCGGGTGGCCTCGAGCCCGTCTATGCCCCCCATCTTGACGTCCATCAGAACCAGGTCGGGGTTGAGGCTGCCCACCAACCGGATCCCCTCCTCGCCCGAGTCTGCCTCGCCGACGACCTCGAAGCCGTCGCTCAGATCCACGACCATACGCGCCGCGGCGCGGAACGCCTCCTGGTCGTCGACTATGAGCACATGCACGGTCCGGGTCATTGTTTCCACACCTTCATCCTGCCCCCCGATGGGGCGCTCCGCCAGGTGGCAGCCATGTCTCTGTGGGTGTGGTTTTCCCCACCTCAGTCTTTCCCCACCTCAGGAACCGGTCTCGGCCAGATAGAGGACAACCGCCCGCACCCGCCGGTTGGACTCCCGCTCGGGCAGGAGATCGAGTTTGGCGAAGATCGAATTGATGTGCTTCTCCACCGCCCTCTCAGAGAGATAGAGAGTCGCGGCGATGGCGGCATTGCTCTTCCCGGAGGCAAGTTCGGCCATCACCTCCTTCTCCCGGGGCGTCAGCCGGTCCAGCTTCGACTCCGTCCGGTTGAGGCGCGCCTCCACGAGGGCGTCGACCACCTTGGGATCGACTACCGACTCCCCCTTTTGCACCGCGGTGATGGCAGCCTGGATCTGGTCGATGTCCCCGACCCTCTCCTTGAGCAGGTAGGCGAAACCCGACGAGCCCCCTTCGAACAGGCGCAGGGCGTAGTCCGGCTCCACGTATTGTGAGAGCACCACGATTCCGACCGAGGGATGCTCAGCCCGGATCTCCCTCGCCGCCCGCACCCCCTCATCGGTGCGGGTGGGGGGCATGCGTATGTCGGTGATCACCACGTCAGGTGGGCTCTGATCGACGGCCGCCAGCAGCTCGTCGTAATCCTCGGCGACTGCCACGATCTCGTACCCGGCTTGTTCGAGGAGCATTCGCACCCCCTCGCGGACGATATAGCTGTCCTCGGCGAACACCACGGTTGTTGCCACAGGACGAAGATAGACGGCGGCGATCCCCTTCAGTCGGATCAGAAGGCTCGGCACGAGTTCCCGGATGGCCCCCTGATCATGACCACAGATGCGCCAGGAGCCGTTCAACCCTGAGCACTGGACTCGGGGCCGAGACGCGAGTCATCGTTTGGAAGACCAGGGGCTTGATCGAATCAGGAACCTGACTCTCCAGTGCTGGGCCCTGTTCCGCGCCCCGCTAGCAGGGCCGGAAGCCCGGGGTTTTGGTTGGCCTGCGTTCGGTGGCACTCCGCATCGTTACTCCACCTGCTTGCGACAAAGACCGCCCGACGCCAGCGGCTGCCCGAGGATGGAGGAGGTGATCGGACCAGATTGCACCCGCACCTGTTGTTGAGAACCATGACTTACTCACCGACGGCTCCTCCCCCATTCCCGGCGAGCCCGCCGCCGCCCCTGGTCACACCTATGCGGCCGCGGCCCGCCGGCCAACCGTTCGGCGTCAAAATCTCACATGGGGGTCGATACCGACAGGATGTTTCCCTCGCTGTCTTTGAACCAGGCCCCCTTCATGCTCCCGTCGGGCGACGCGATCACCCCATCGACGGTCTTGCCGAACTCGCCGAAATCGACCTCCTCGAACTCGACGCCGCGGGACCGCAGCGAGGCGACGACATCGTCGAAGTTCTCGACGATGAATCCAGCCGCGGTGGCGGTGTTCGTGCCGGCATACTCGGACTCGTAAACGAGGAACGCCTGCCCTCCGGTCTCATACCAGACACCCCCCATCTCATCTTCCCTTTTCGGCTCGAGGTCGAGCTTCTCCGAGTACCACTTCTTGGCCCGTTCGACGTCCGAAGCAGGCAAAGTCGCAAGCAACGGGGTGTTCTCAAGCATTGTGGAGCCTCCTGCGCGGGCGATGCTCCCCGAACGCTACACCCTGGCCACGCTCTCAGACGCCGGGCGGCTGAGTTTTGATGGTTGAGCGCGCAGCCGGCTAGCAAGCGGCCTCCGACACTCCACCAACCGGCGCAGGAAGCTTCGGCGCGTCACCGTCCATGGGGTCGGTGATCTCAATGGGGTGGGAGACCTGACACGGCTACGCGATCAGAGGACGTCTCTTCGGGGCGCGATGACAATCGCGAGACCCACGGCGGCGGCTGTGTACCCGACGAGGAGCAGCCCGCCGAAGGGCGCTTTCAGCAGCGTTCCGGTGGTGGTGGCATCGGCACCGAGCTGCAACAAGGCGTCGGTCGCTCCTCCGGGTGTCCACCGGGCGACCTGCGGGAGTGCCTCGATAAGGAGGTGCTCCCCGACGGTCAGCCAGATCAGGGTGAGGGTCACGGCGACGATCTGGTTGCGGAGCAGGGCGCCGACGGCCAGCCCGATGAGGCCGGAAAGCGCCATGACGAGGAACGCGGCGGCAACGACCTGCCAGAACACGACGCCGAGGGTTGCGTTGCCGTGTCGTGCGCGGATGAGCGCGGCGCTGGCGATGAGTGAAGCGGCGAGGATCGCGACGGCGAGGACGGCGCTGGCGAGTGCGAGTGCCAGTCCCTTGGCGGCGAGGACCCGGCGCCGTTGCGGCTCGACCAGGAACGTCGAGGTGATGGTGCCATAGCGCTCCTCCTGGGTGTAGATGAGCACACCGAGGAGCGCGACCGTCAGTTGGGGCCAGAGGAAGCTGACGCCGACGATGCGGGCCAGGAGGGCGGGATCGTCGAGGGACATCACGTCGTGCGGCGGCCCCGTCGTGGGAACGGAAGCGATGATCGTGACGAGCACCATGGTCAGTGTCGCGGCCAGGAGCCACCCCAGGATGCGGGTGCTGCGCAGCTTCAGGAGCTCGGCTCGGGCTAGCGCGTTCATGCCGGCCGCTCCTCGATCGATGCCTGTGGGCCGGAGGGCGCGGCCTGCTCGGTGAGGCGGAAGAACGCCTCCTCCAGTCCCGCCGTCGGGTTGAGGCCGTGTAGCACGATCGAGTGGATAGCGGCGAGCTCTCCGACCTGCTCGGCGGCTGCGTCGACGGTGAGCTCGTCGTCATCGAGGCGGACGCGGTGACCGGCGGCGGCGAGCACGGCGGACAGCCGTTCCGGTTCGGGAGTGCGGACGCGGCAGCCCACGCCGGCTTCGGCGCGCAGGTCGGCGAGCGTCGACCGGCGGATCAGGCGGCCCTCAGCGATGACGAGCACCTGATCTGCGGTCTGTTCGACCTCGCTCAGTGCGTGGCTGGAGACGAGGACGGTCCGGCCCTCGTCTGCGAGCGTGCGGACGTAGCCGCGCAACCAGCGGATGCCCTGGGGGTCGAGACCGTTCGTCGGCTCGTCCAGGACGAGCACGGCCGGGTCGCCGAGCATCGCGGCAGCGAGGCCGAGTCGTTGGCGCATGCCGAGGGAGAACTCGCCGACCCGTCGTTGCGCATCTTCGGCGAGCCCGGTGTCGGTCAGGGCCCGCATGGGCGCGTCCTTGGCGAGCCGGGCCGCGGTTGCGAGGACGCGCAGGTGGTCGAGCGCTGTGCGACCGGGGTGGTAGCCGGATGCTTCGAGCATCGCCCCTACATGGCGGACCGGGTCGGGGAGCTGGTCGTATCGCCGCCCGGCGAAGGTCGCAGTGCCCGTGGTCGCCGCGACGAGCCCGAGCAGCATCCGGAGGGTTGTCGTCTTGCCGGCGCCGTTGGGTCCGAGGAACGCCGTCACCTTCCCGGCCTCGATCGACGCGGTGACTCCGTCGACCGCAAGAACTTGTCCGAACCACTTCGTGAGCCCGCACAGCTCGATGGCGACCACGACTACTCGCCGGCGAGCTCGGCGAACCGGCCGGTACCGACTGCTGTCGCGGGAGCGGGCTCGGGTGTAGAGCGCGACCGCCATGGCGAGCAGACACAGGCCATAGACGCCGACCATCCCGTGAAGCAGCGTGCTGGGGAGGAACATCATGACGGCCAGCCAGACGCCCGGTGCGAGCGGCGTGAAGCGCCGCCAGCCATGCCACACGCCGGCTCGCAGCGTGCCCCACCCGGCGAGGAGGAAGCCGATCATCGACGCGATGCCGCCGACGCCGAAGACGGCGGCGACGATCATGGCGCTGGTATCGCCGTTCTCGGCGCCGCGGATCGGGATCGAGAGCAGCTCGCCGACCAGCAGCACGGCGGTGCCGATGACCGCCAGCGCGACACCGCGCTTCACGGCGCGGGATCGACCCGCCACGCCGCTGCGTCCGAAGGCGCGCAGCCCGACGATCACGAGGCCGTGCAGCAGCGAGCTGAAGAGCGAGAACGCCACGAACGCGTCGCCGCTCTCCCAGGGGTACCGCCACATGTCGTCGCTGATGTCGGTGGTGCGCTGGAGCCCCAGGAACAGCACGGCGCCGGCGACAGCAGTGGCCGCCGCAGCCACGATGAACGCAACGGCCGCTTGGCGGGTCTGACGGATCTGCAAGTCCTTGGTCGGGATCATTGGCTCTCCTCCTGGGGCTTCGTTTACCGGTGTCGTTGTACGCGCCTTGGGCATAGCGTGTCATCGGCGCTGATACGGCATCCGCGATACGCGCCAGCACTGACTGCGGTTGCGCGCCAGCACGCTTGCTGCCGTCGCTCCGGGCAGGGACAATCGGCTCAATGAAGCACCTGGGTCTACGCGGGTGGCCGGCGGCGCTGGTCGTAGCGACGCTGGTGATCGAGGTTGGCGCGGTCGCGCTGTCGTGGGGGTTGGAACCCGCCTGGGACACCACGCTGTACGCGCTCTACGCAGTGACCCAGGTCGCCGTGGGCGCGCTCATCGTGTCCCGGCACCCGGGGCACCGCATCGGATGGCTGTTCATCGTCGACGGCCTCTTCACCGCCGTCGCAGCCGATGTGGCTCAGGGCTGGGGTCTGCGGGCTGCCGAATACGACTGGCCCGGCGGCCCCTTCGGCGAGTGGGTGGCGCTGTGGAGCTGGATCGCCACCGCTCCCCTCGGGGTGTTCTTGTTCCTGTGGTTCCCCAACGGCCACCTCGAACGGCGTGGTTGGCAGGCCCTGGCGTGGGCCAGCGTCATCGGTGCCGCGATCGCGCTGCCCGGCTTCGCCATGGACCCCCATCTCGGCGACCAGTTCATCGGCGGCCGCAACCCCTATGCGGTCGAAGGCGCGCCGATCGACTTGCTCCTCGGTGTCGGCATGCCGCTGGTCCTGGGCGCGCTGGTGGTGGCGGTCGTGCCGCTGGTCCAGCGCTTCCGGCGCTCCAGCGGCGTAGAACGGCTCCAACTGCGCTGGTTCGTGTTCGCGTCGGTGTGTGCGGCGATCGTGCTGCCAACGGTGGCCCTTCTGTGGAGCGTGGTACCCGCCGTGCGCCCGCTGACCGCACTGGCACTGACGTCGATACCGATCGCCGCCGGCATGGCCATCCTCCGCTACAGGCTCTACGACATCGACCTCGTCGTCAGCCGCACCCTCGAGTATGTGACGCTGACGGTGCTCCTCGCCGGTCTCTATGCGGTCACCGCTGTGGTGCTCGGCGCCGCCATCGGGCGGAGCTCGGCCTGGGTCACCGCCGGGGCCACCCTGGCCGTCGCCGTCGTGTTCCGCCCTCTTCGCGCGCGCATCCAGACCGCGGTCGACCGCCGATTCAACCGCAGACGCTTCGACGCCCTGCGACTGATGGCGGGGTTTCTCGAGGACCTCCGCTCCGGGTCTGCCGAGCCCGAGGACGTCGAGGGCGCGCTCCGTCAGGCACTGGGCGTGGACGACCTCGAGGTCCGCCTGTCGCTGCCCCAGGGTGGGTCGACCGTCGACCTCGCCGGCACGCCGTTGGCCGACGACCTCGCCGAGGGCCAGACGAGCTGGCCGATCCTCCGTGCCGGGACGGTTCTCGGCACGGTCGTTGCGCCGGCGGAGCTCGCCGAGCGCCGATCGCTGGTGACGAAGGTGCTGGAAGCGGGATCGCTGGCAGTAGAGATCGCCCGCCTTCGCGTCGAGCTACGGCACCAGCTGGAGGAGGTCGAAGCGTCACGGGCGCGGATCGTCGCGGCCGCCGACGGCGAGCGACACCGCATCGAGCGCGACCTTCACGATGGCGCCCAGCAGCGGCTGGTGTCGATCGGGCTTGCCCTTCGCCACGCCCAACACGCGCTCGGGTCCGCCGACGTGGAGGTGAGCAGGACGCTCGACGACGCGGTAGCCGAGATCACCGTGACGATCGACGAGCTGCGCGAGCTCGCCCGCGGGCTGCGTCCCGCCGCGCTGGACGGCGGCCTCGGCGCCGCGCTGCGAGATCTCGCCCGCCGCGCCCCAGTGCCGGTCGAGGTCGACGCGGACGGTGGGCGCTTTCCGTCCGAGATCGAGACGGCCGCCTACTTCTGCGCCTGCGAGGGGCTCACCAACGCGGTCAAGCACGCACGTGCTACCAAGGTCGTGCTCCGCGCCTGTGAGCGCAACGGCATGCTGGTCCTCTCCGTCACCGACGACGGGGTCGGCGGCGCGATCACCGAACGTGGCTCAGGCCTGACCGGGCTGTCCGACCGTGTCGCCACCCTCGGCGGGCTGCTGCGCATCGACAGCACCGGCAAAGGGACGACCCTCCTGGCGGAGTTCCCGTGCGGGTCGTGATCGCCGAGGACCAGGCCCTCCTGCGGGAAGGACTAGCTCGGCTGTTCCGCGACGGCGGCCACGACGTTGTCGCCACACTCGCCGACGCCGACGACCTGCTCGGGACCGTCGAGGTCGAGCGACCGGACCTCGTCGTCGTCGACATCCGCATGCCACCGACGTTCACCGACGAGGGCGCCCGCGCCGCCCGTGCGATCAAGGACGAACACCCGAACGTCGGCGTGCTGGTGCTGTCGCAGCACATCGAGACCACCCACGCAGTGGTGCTCGCCGCCCAGGCCGGGTTCGGCTACCTCCTCAAGGACCGCGTTCTGGAAGTGGACGAGTTCCTCGCCACCGCCGAGCGGGTCGCCGCCGGCGGGTCCGCCCTGGACCCAGCCGTGGTCGCCAACCTCGTCTCTCCGGTGAACGGCGGCCCCGTGGAACGCCTTTCGGACCGCGAACGTGGCGTACTCCAGCTCATGGCCGAGGGACTCACCAACTCGGGCATCGCCAGCCGCCTCTTCGTGAGCGAACGCACCGTCGAAGCCCACATCCGGCACATCCTCACCAAGCTCGACATCCCCGAGACCGACGACACCCACCGTCGCGTCCTCGCGGTCCTGACCTACCTCGACGGCAGCCACCACGACTGAGACGCCGCCACGTGCGCGACCGATTCGCGATCTGACTCGCACGCGAAGATTGCTCGGCGGTGTCCCCAAACGCGCCCAAGTGCGTCCGCTCGGGATGCGCCCCTCAACGCCGGATAGGCGGGGAAGTCGGCGAATTCCAGCGGTGAGGACAGCGTCGTTGACGATCGGTGACCGGCAACGAACACCTCCAGCCCCTGCAACGCCGTCGCCTCAACCGGCGTCTCAACCGGGGCACCGGCACGTACCCAATATCAGCCGAATACCAAGTCGAAGGCCCCAACGGTGAACCCGATGGATACGTCCGCATCCGCCTCGACCAAACCGTCCAACACCTTTCCATGCTTGCCTGGCAAGCCCACCGTAACGCCCAAACCGAAACCATCTTCACCGCACGCCACACCACCGCCGATCCGACCCGCCCAAGGCCAGCTAGAAAGCACGTCCAAGAGCCTCCGAGCCAGCCCACCGTGACCCTGGTGCGTCTTCATCCACAGGGTCGGGCGATCTCCATGGGGTCCAAGGGCCGCGAGCACGCTAATCCTCCTCTGTTCACCGCCTACCCTTGCCCCAGGAAACAACCCGGGGCCAGTTCGCAACCGCGTTTCCAACCCATCCCGCCCGCGTAGCTCAGGGGATAGAGCAACCGCCTCCTAAGCGGTAGGTCGCAGGTTCGAATCCTGCCGCGGGCGCCGCCACCTCACCGTTGGCCATGGTGGGAGATCGTCGTGGAGCGTATCCTCGGACCGTGCCAGATTTCTACTACGAGCCACTATCCCACCTCGATGCCTCCTTCCTGGCGTTGGAGTCGCGCACCAGCCACATGCACGTGGCCGGAGTTTCCATATTCGAGGGGCACGAATTGGCAGAAGGCGGAGGCGCAATCGCCTTCGATCGAATCAGGGCTCACATCGAGTCCAAGCTCCAATACATCCCCCGCTACCGCCAACGGCTCGACTACATCCCCTATGACCGGTCTCCGGTGTGGGTGGATGACGCCGACTTTCACCTCGACTATCACGTCCGCCACACCAGCCTCCCCAAGCCGGGAAGCGACGATCAGCTCAAGGCACTGGCAGGGCGGATCGTCTCCCAGCAGCTCGATCGGTCCAAGCCCCTGTGGGAGCTGTGGGTAGTGGAAGGGCTGTCCGAGGAGCGGTTTGCGCTGATCGCCAAGATCCACCACTGCATGATCGACGGGCTGTCAGGGGTTGATCTCACCACCATCCTGCTCAACGTCACTCCCGGCTCCGAAATCGAGGAAGCTCCCGAGTGGGCCCCGCGGCCGGCGCCTACCCACGCCGAGCTGGCGGTGGCGTCGGCCGCCCGGACCGCTCGGCTAACCATCGAGAGGCTCACCTCGGTCGGCTCCCTCCTGGCCGACAGCAAGAGCACCCTGGACAGGGTCACCCAGACGGCGACGGCAGCCCTCAACTCTCTCCGCTCGGGCTGGCTGTCCATGGCCGACAAGACACCCCTCAATGCCGACATCGGCCCCAACCGGCGCTTCGACTGGACCGAGACTCCTCTCGAGGACATCAAGCAGATCAAGAACCAACTCGGCGGCACGGTCAACGACGCCGTCCTGGCCGTGGTGGCCGGGGCGGTGCGCCATTTCTTCCTTGCTCATCGCCAGTTCGACGTCGAGGGCATCGAATTCCGAATCATGAACCCCGTCAGCATCCGTAAAGCCGATCAGAGGGGTGCACTGGGCAACCAGGTGGCCATGTGGTTGCTCGAACTCCCGCTGGACGAGCCGGACCCTGCGGCCCGCCTGGAAGTCATCAGACAAGAGACTACGCGGCTCAAGCGCACCAACCAGGCACTGGGAGCAAGCACCCTGGTCGATTTGTCGAGGGGCACACCGATAACACTGCTGTCTCTGGCCAGTCGGGTGGCGGGGCCCCGGATGCGTCCGTTCAACATGACCGTCACCAACGTCCCCGGCCCCCAGTTCCCCATGTACCTGCTGGAAGCAAGGATGCTGGCCAACTATCCGATCGTGCCGCTGTGGGCGCAACATGGCCTGGGCATTGCGTTGTTCAGCTACGACGGGCGGCTGTTCTGGGGGATCCACGCCGACTACGACACCGTTCCGGACACCGCTGACTTCATCGACTCGATACACGTTTCCACCGGCCAGTTGCTCAACGCCGCTGCCGTGTAGTCGGCCGGGGCGGGATTTGCCTGCCCAACTATGGCTGCCACAGTTGCGACGATGCCCCTGCTCGCCGCCCTCCTCGGAGCCGTCGCCATCTCCTTTTCGGCCATATTCTTCGAGCTCTCCGGGGTGGAGGCCATCACCGGAGCCTTCTTTCGGGTGGCGTACGCCCTGCCGATCCTGGTCCTGTTGTGGTGGAGGGTGAAGCAGAGGGACAACCGGTCACGGAAGGAGCGACTCCTGGCTGTGGGAGCCGGGATCGTCCTGGGAGGAGACTTCATCTCCTGGCATCTCTCGATCCACCATATCGGTGCCGGCCTGGCCACCCTGCTCGCCAACTGTCAGGTGGTCATCGTCGCCGTCCTGGCCTGGGTGCTCCTGGGAGAGAAGCCCAGCCGGCGGGTCATCATCGCGGTTCCGATCGTGCTGGCGGGGGTGGCCCTGGTCAGCGGCCTGGGGCGCTCCGACTCCTTCGGCTCCGACCCGCTGACCGGGACACTGCTGGCCCTCAGCGCGGCCTTCTTCTACGCCTTCTTTCTGCTGGGCTTCCGCCGGTCCAACCGAGTCCAGGCACCCGCGGTCGGGCCGTTGATGGACGCCACCGCCGGAGCGCTCATATCGACCTCGTTGGCCGGAATAGTTTTCGGCGGACTGGACGTGGTCCCGGGCTGGCCATCCCACGGGTGGCTGGTCGCTCTGGCGCTCGTGGCCCAGGTGGGGGGCTGGCTGGCGATCGGCTACGCCCTTCCCCGCCTCCCGGCCGCGGAGACCTCCACGTTCATCCTCATCCAGCCGGTGCTGACCATGGCCTGGGGCGCGATTATCTTCTCTGAACGCCCCTCACCCCTCCAGCTCTCGGGGGCCGCCCTGGTCCTGGCCGGAGTGGGAATGGTGGCTCTCGCCACCAACCGACGCCGGAAGGTCATTCCGGCGACGTCATAGCCGCAGCCTTGGCCGCTCCCCATCGCAGATGGATCATCCACACCTCCTCTCCCAGCTCACGGGTGGAGGCTGGGGCCAGGTCGTAGAGGTCTCCGGGGAGGGCAGCAACGGCAACATCGTCGCGCCGGACAGACTCTTGCCCGGCCTCTGCCAGCGCCTCGGTGGGGAACTTCATCGCCTCCTGGAATAGCTCCAGTGGTCCCCGGTCCTGAGCCGGGAACGGCTTCGACAAGAGTCCGCTGAGGGCCGACTCCAGCCACTCCCGACCTGCCTCGATGGCCTCGTCCAAGCCCTCGATCGAGCGCAACTCGCCCAGCCTCTCCCATACAAACGGGGCGTATGCGGCCACCAGGGCGTCGCGGAGCCGGCGCGATGGGACGGGGAGAGGATCCGGACTCACCGGCCGAACACCTCCACGACCAGAACCCCGAGTGGGCCATCCAGCACGGCGATACCAACCCGGTCGAACCGTCGATCGTTGACCGCCGAGTCGGGTGCCTCGGCGATTCCCGCTTCGGCGGCGCGGTCGGACGATGCCAGAGCCACCATCTCCGCCCCCACCTGGAGAAACATGCCCCGCCGGGACGCCTCTGCCGCCACTACGGCGTTGGCGCGGCGGGCGACGAAGCCAGAGGTGTACATGACCTCGGCGCGTTCCCGGGCCATCTCGGCCAGGCCGTCCGACCAGGTGAGCGGGTCCACTTCTGCCTGCAGCCGATCGGCATTGAGCCGGTCGGCCACGAACGAGACCGAGTCGGTGTCGGTCCGAATGCGTTGCGCCTCGACCTCCTCCGTCTTGATCTCCTCCCCCTGGGCCGGGACGATCCGTTTGCCGCCGCTGAGACGCTCGATCTCAGCCAGCATGGCCGTGGCCCGGTCGCTGACGAGTGGGGTGAGGAGACGCCGGGGAAGGGAATCGGGGCCTGCCACGGCCTGGACGACGACCGAGTCGTCGACCGTTCTCTTCACCGAACCCGGGGGATGGACGGCGTCGAGGATCGTCACCGCCACCAGCAGGAGCAGGATCCCCCACGCCACCGCTACCCCCACACCCAAAAGGCGGTTGGCCAGGTTGAGACCGGGCAGGTTGGCCACCTTGGACAGGTAGTGGGCCAGGACGGCCAGGGAAAGCCCGAAAAGGATGAAAAGCGTTATCCCGGCGCCGATTCGCCCCCATTCCGGTGACGCCCCGAAACGGTCGCTGAGGAACCCGCCCAGGGGAGCGGAGAGGCGGAAGGCGATGATGGCCCCGACCACCAGGCCAACCAGGTCCAGGAGCTCGCGCACGAAGCCCCGGATCCAGCCCCGCACGGCGAGGGCAGCCAGGCCTGCCCCGAGCACAAAGTCGAGCATTGCCGCCCTGTTGTAACAGGACCCGGCCGGTTTCTTGTCGACCCTCGGAGCCGGCACCTGATGCAACCCAGGGTTCACAGCGTCGCCCAGCGACGCTCACAGCCCCAGGTTCGGGAGCGACCCATCTCGTTACCCAACCCAGGGTTCACAGCGTCGCCCAGCGACGCTCACAGCCCCGGGTTCACTCAGGTGAGCTGGATCTTCATCCGTTTGTTGGACTTGCCTTTGGACTCGGTCTTGACCACCTGGATCTGGCCCACCTCGAGGGTGGAGCGGACGTGGGTGCCGCCGTCGGCCTGGCGGTCCAGGCCGACGATGTCCACCACCCTGATCTCCTCCACCCACTCGGGGATGAGGTTGACCTTGGTCCGGATCAGGTCGGGATCTCTGACGGCGGCATCTCGGGCCAGGTAGACGACCTCGGTGGGATAACCCTTGACCAGCTCGGCATTGAGGAGGCGCTCTACTTCCTGACCGAACTCGACGCTGATGGAGTCGAGCTCGAAGTCCATGCGGGCCGTCCCCTCCTCCATGTTTCCCCCGGTGACCTTGGCCCCGTACTCACGCCATACCACGCCGGAGAGGGCATGGAGGGCGGTGTGGGTGCGCATGATGGTGTATCTGCGGTCCCAGTCGATGACACCTTCCACAGGAGTGCCCGGTTCGGGCAACACCTCGCCCGCGACGAAGTGGGTGATCACCCCGTCGCGGCGCTTGGTGTCGGTGACCCGGATCTCTCCTCCGTCCCAACGGACGATCCCGGTGTCGCCCGGCTGGCCACCCCCACGGGCATAGAAGACGGTTCGGTCGAGGATGAGGGCACCGTCCGTGGCCGAGATCACCGAGCCTTCCGCCCGGGCCAGGTAGCTGTCTTTGCTCGCCAACTCTTCGATCTGCATCAACAACGACGCTACCGGACCTGACCTTCCTGCGATAAGTCGGTATATTGCGAGCGAACGTGTCCCCCATAGAGGGCCACGTCTCTCTCAAACAGAGGAAGGAACCAATGAGAAAACGACTTACGAGGCTCCTGTCCCTCGTCGCCGTGCTCGCCATGGTCTTGGCGGCGTGTGGTGGCGGAGGGGCAACGGAGACCACCGGGTCGAGTCAGACCACGGCCGGTGGAACGGAGACAACCGGCGGGATGACCGAAACCACGGCGGGTGGAACCGAGACCACGGCCGCCCCGGCCGAGGACCCACTCGGGACCGTCACCATCGAGGCCGGCGCCCCGGTCGAGATCCGCTCCCTGGAGTCCATCTCCGGTGACACCGCCACGTTGGGCACCCCCAACGAGCGTGCCACCCAGTTGGCCATCCAGGACTACGGCCAGATCCAGGGCCACGACGTCGACATGGGAACGGGCCTCGACGACCTGTGTTCCGCCGAAGGCGGACAGGCCTCAGCTCAGACCATCGTCGCCGACGAGCAGGTGCTGGGCGTGATCGGCACATCGTGCTCCGGCGCCGCCGCCTCGGCGTCGCCGCTGATCAGCGATGCCGGCATGGTCATGATCTCCCCCTCCAACACGTCACCTTCGCTGACGTCGGACCTGCAGGGCAACCCGGGCGACAACTACTACCCCGGCTACTACCGGACCGCCCACAACGACCTGTTCCAGGGCAAGGCTGTGGCGGACTTCGTGTACAACGACCTCGGTCTGACCAAGGCTGCAGCGATCCATGATGGCGACCCCTACACCCAGGGTCTGGCCACGGCGTTCTCGGACGCCTTCAAGGCCCTCGGTGGCACCATCACGACCTTCACGGCCGTGAACAAGGGCGACACCGACATGACCCCGGTTCTGTCCGAGGTTGCAGCAGGTTCCCCGGAGGCGATCTACTTCCCGATCTTCCCGCCGGAGGGCAACTTCATTGCCCAGCAGATCGGCGACGTCCAGGGTCTCGACAATGTGACCCTGCTGGCCGCCGACGGCATGTTGGTCGAGAACTTCCTGAGCATCCCCGAGTCCGAGGGTGTCTACTTCTCAGGGCCGAGTCTCCAGTTCGGCGACAACGCCAATGAGATCACCGGAGTCTCCGCCAGCGATTTCCTGCAGACCTACAACGACACCTACGGCGAGGCACCGTCGGCCGCCTTCTGGGCCCACGCCTACGACGCCACGACGATGCTGCTGCAGGCGATCGACGACGTTGCCGTCGACAATGGCGACGGAACCCTGACCGTTGGCCGTCAGGCTCTGCGCGACCGTCTCAATCAGACCGACTTCAACGGGATGATCGGACACATCCAGTGCGACGACTTCGGCGACTGTGGCTCTCAGGAGATCCAGATCGTTTCCCACGAGGACTCGTCTGTCACCGACGCCACCAAGCTGCCGGTCGTCTTCAGCTACAAGGGCGAGATCGGCGGCTGATCCGAGACAACCGACATATCCCCGAGAAATCGGGGCGAAGACGGCGAGGACCCGGCATAGCCGGGTCCTCGCTGGTATAAAGCAGGGTCGACCCCGGCTGAGGAGACGATGACAGCGACCGCTCAATCACCTGCGCGGACCGAGAGGGCCTTCCGGCCCAACTGGGTGGATGGGTTCTTGTGGGCGATCCGCATCGGCGCCATCATCATCATCAGCTGGGGCCTGATCGCCTCGATCATCAAGTTCGCCTCCGGTGAGGGTCTCAGCGCCGGCCAGTGGCGGGACCTGCTCATCGCCGGGCTGTCCCAGGGTGCCATGTACGGGCTCCTGGCCCTGGGCTACTCGATGGTCTACGGCGTGCTGGGCTTCATCAACTTCGCCCACGGCGACATCTTCATGGCCGGCACCATGGTCGGGTTCATCGCCGCCAACTGGCTGTTCGATCACGGGATCTGGAACGCCAACCCCTTCCTGGCCCTGTTTCTGGTGCTGGTGGTGGCCATGCTCACCTCCACACTGGTGGCGGTGCTGGTGGAGCGGGTGGCCTATCGTCGGCTGCGAGGAGCCCCCCGTCTGATACCTCTCATCACCTCCATCGGCGCCTCGTTCTTCATCGAGTACGCCTTCGCCGGCCTGTTCGGCGTGGCGGTGCGAACCTACCCCCAGGTGCCGGAGGTCTTCTCCGGTGACGTCGACATCTTCGGGGTTCCGATCTCCAGGACCTCGATCCTGGTGATCGTCGTCGCCACCATCTCCATGATCGTCCTGTGGTACTTCGTCACCCGCACCAAGACCGGACGGGCGATGCGGGCTGTGGCCGAGGACAAAGAGATCGCCGGCCTGATGGGCATCAATGTCGATCGCACCATCGTCACAGTGTTCGCCGTGGGTGGGGCCATGGCCGGAGTGGCCGGGCTCATGTGGGCACTGCTGTTTCGGGGGGTCAACTTCTTCACCGGGTTCATCCCCGGCATCAAGGCGTTCACCGCCGCCGTCCTGGGCGGGATCGGCAATCTGGTCGGCGCCATGGGAGGAGGCATATTGCTGGGTCTGTTCGAGGGGGTTGGTCCACTGCTGATCCTGGGCGGGCTGGGCATCCCCGGCGTGTCCCAGCTCAAAGACGTGGTGGCGTTCACCGCCCTGGTCCTGGTGCTCGTGTTCCGGCCCAGTGGCCTGTTCGGGGAGCGGCTGGGATCGGAGGACCGGGCATGACGGCCACGACAACCGCCCCGGCACCCACCACGACCGATGCGGCCGGCCGGTTCGCACTGGCCAAGACCCTCAAGGCGGGCGGACTGGTGGGCCTGATCATGGTCTTCATCGCCGCCATCGGCATGCTCGAGGCCTTCGAAGGGCGAACTCTGATCCGTCCCATCCTCAGCCTGGGCTACCTCACTCTCTTCGCCGTCCCCTTCGTCGGTGGGCACTACCTGACCCGTCGGGTGGAGATCGAAGGCGTGGAGACCGCTCCTCAGACTATCTTCGACATCGTCGCCGCCGCCCTGGCCGGGGCCGTGGGCGGAGCGATCGCCGCCGCCTTCGCCACCCTGGTCAACGCCGCCCCCGGCATCCGCGGCACCTTCCCCAAGATGGGCCCGGCCATGGTCGACGCCCTGACGCTCTCCAGGGGGGTAGCGGAGGCCTGGCCGCTGCTGATCGTGATCAGCACCGCCATCGCTGCCGTGGGAGCGGCGGTCCACTGGCTCAACCCCGCAATTCGCAGGGCCCTGGCGGTGGCATCGGAGACGGTGATTATCGCAGCCATCTTCGAGTCGGTGGTCGACGACCTGTTCGACTGGTTCAAGACCATCCCCCATGCCCTGTACGCGCGGGCCGGAGGGCTCACCGTGCCGTCGGCGGTCATCCTCTTCGTGGTAGCGGCAGGACTGGCGCTGATTCTCCCCGGCCGGGTTCCGTCCGTTCGTCGGGCCCTGGGGCACGAAAACCCGTCGGTGCGACGCCGCAACTCGCTGATCGCCGCCATCATCATCGGCATCGTCATCATCGGCCTGCCCCAGATCCTGGGCGGTGTGATCAACGAGCTACTCACCAACGTCGGGCTCTTCCTTCTCATGGCCCTGGGCCTCAACATCGTGGTCGGCCAGGCCGGACTCCTCGATCTCGGTTACGTGGCCTTCTTCGCCGTGGGCGCCTACACGACCGCCGTACTCACCTCGCCTCTGTCTCCGGCCTTTGCGCCAAACCTGAGCTGGTGGGTTGCCTTCCCCATCGTCCTGGTCGTCGCGGCCGTCGCCGGAATCATGGTGGGGACACCGGTGATCAGGATGCGAGGCGATTACCTGGCCATCGTCACTCTCGGTTTCGGTGAGATCGTGCGCATCGTGCTCCTCTCCGACTGGCTGTCGCCCTATTTCGGCGGCGCCCAGGGCATCCGGCGCATCCCCGGGATTCCCATCGGCGGCACCCAGATCGGCGGCACCAGTATCAACGTGTTCGTCTACTTCGTCCTCGCCCTGGTTGCGATAGCCGCGTACATCTCTTGGCGGGTGGAGCGGTCCAGGGTGGGCCGGGCCTGGGCCGCCATGCGTGAAGACGAGGATGTGGCCGAGGCGGTCGGCATCGACACCGTCAAAGCCAAGCTCCTCGCCTTCGTCACCGGCGCCGTACTGGCTTCATTTGCCGGCGCCCTGTTCTCGGCCAAAGTGGGGACCGTGTTCACCAACTCGTTCGAGATCCTGGTGTCGATCGTGATCCTGGTGATCGTCATCGTGGGCGGTATGGGTTCGATCCCCGGGGTGGCGGTCGGTGCCCTGGTCCTGATCGGAGTGCTGGGCGGTCCCAACCAGCCCGGTCTGCTCCAGGAGTTCGGCGAGTACAAGCTCCTCGTCTACGGGGCGCTGCTGGTGTTCATGATGCTGTATCGCCCCGAGGGGCTGGTTCCTTCGGTGCGGCGGGCGAGGGAGCTTCATCAAGAGGAGTTCTTGCAAGACGCCTGGCTGGAAAAGGGCGGGCGGTTCACCGAAGACGAGGGAGACGCAGCCTGATGCCGGTCCTGGAGATCAGCAACCTGAAGATCGCCTTCGGAGGCGTGCAGGCCATCGGCGGGGTCGACTTCTCGATCGAGGAAGGGGAGATCGTCTCGGTGATCGGTCCCAACGGGGCCGGAAAGACCACCTTCTTCAACGTCATCTCGGGCATGTTTCCCCCCGACGAGGGTCGGATTCTGTTCGAGGGGGAGAACATCGCCGGCCACAGCCCCTCTCAGATAACCAAGGCCGGCATCGCCCGGACCTTCCAGAACGTCCGCCTCTTCCCCAACCTGACGGTCCTGGAGAACGTCAAGGTGGGCCAGCACTGCCGCACCTCGAGCGGCATCTTCGGGGCCATCTTCCAGACCCCGGCCTTTCGGAAGGAGGAAGAAGAAATCGAGGAGAAGGCCAAGGAGATCCTCTCCTTCTTCGGCTCACGGTTGACAGGCTACCGCTTCGACCAGCCCGCCTTCGCCCTCTCCTACGCCAACCGCCGCCGCCTGGAAATCGCCCGGGCAATGGCTACCGAGCCCCGACTGATGCTGCTCGACGAGCCCACGGCAGGCATGAACCCACGGGAGACGGTCGAGCTCACCGAACTGATCGGCAAGCTGCGGAGTGAGCGGGGAATGACCGTGGTGATGATCGAGCACGACATGAAGGTGGTGGGCAGGGTCTCGGACCGGGTGGTGGTGCTAGACCACGGCGTGAGGATCGCCGAGGGGTCCTACGAACACGTCTCGACCAATGAGGACGTGATCGAGGCGTACCTGGGCCGCCCCGCCGACATCAAGCAGGTGCAATCGTGACGGCCAACTCGGTCGAAGGCGGAGATCGCGCCCCAATCCTCGAGTTTCGCGACATCAACACCCATTACGGCGCCGCTCATATCCTCAAGGGTGTCGACCTGGAGATCTATCCGGGAGAGATGGTGTGTCTGCTGGGCGGCAATGCCTCGGGCAAGACCACCACCCTCAAGACCATCCTCGGGATCGTCGAGCCCACCAGCGGAGCGGTGTATATCAACGGGCACAACGCCAACGACTGGACCACCGCCGACCGGGTCAAGGCGGGCCTTTCCATGGTTCCCGAGAATCGGCGTCTGTTCAAACGCATGACCGTCAAAGAGAATCTTGAGATCGGGGCATACCTGCGCGAGGACCGTGAGAACCTGGAGGACGACCTGGAGCACATCTTCGAGTTGTTCCCACGGGTCAAGGAGCGGCTCAACCAGAAAGCAGGCACCCTGTCCGGTGGCGAACAGCAGATGGTGGCGATGGGGAGGGCATTGATGGCCCGGCCCCGGGTGCTGTTGATGGACGAGCCGTCGATGGGCCTGGCTCCGGTGCTGGTCGCGCAGAATTTCGAGATCATCGACCAGATCAACCGGGACGGGACCACCATCTTCATGGTGGAGCAGAACGCCAACATGGCCTTGTCCATCGCCGACCGGGGCTATGTGCTCCAGACGGGTCAGGTGGTGCTCAACGACACCGCCAAGGCGCTGCTGGACAACCCGCAGATGCGCCAGGCCTACCTGGGCGAGACCTAGCCCGGGGCGCCACCGCGCCACTAGGAGCCCGTTGAACAATGCATGTCACCCATCTTGACGACCATGCATCACCACCCACTGCGTTCTCGGCCCCGCCATTCCGGCACAAGGAGTGGCGAAACCTCGGCCTTGCGGCTGGCGCGCCTGGCCGCCCATCCGAGCAACGGCATTATCCAACAGGCTCCTAGCCCTGGGCGCCGCCGGTGAAATTCCATTGAGCGAGGCGCATCGAGGGGGCTACCACCAGGCCGGGCCCGAACTCGTTGTCGGCGTGACGCTGATCGTTTCCGATGGCCATGACCCGCTCCGGCCCCAGCGCCTCGACGAAAGACTGGGTGAATCGCAGGTTGGTGACCGGCGAGGTGATCTCTCCGTCCTCGATGAGGAAGGTGCCGTTGCGGGTAAGACCGGTGACGACCTGGGTGCGGGGATCGAGGATGCGACAGTAGTTGAAGGTGGACACGAACAGGCCCCGCTCCACGCCCGCCACCAGCTCTTCGGGGCTCTGATCGCCTCTCCCCACTACCAGGTTGTGGGGCAGGGGACCGAAACCGCTTCCCGCCAGGGCATGGCCGGTCGACTCGGCCCCGGCCTCCTTCGCCGTTCGCCGGTCGTGGACCACGGTGCGCGTCACTCCGCCTTCGACCAGCACCAGGCGGTGCTTGGAGGTGCCTTCGTCATCGAAGCCAACTCCTATCGAACGGGGGTCTTCGGGGTCGTCGACGAGCTGGAAAGCGGCGTCGAACTGTTGGGACCCGATGTCCACGAAGGACTGACCGTCGAGGTAGGAGCGTCCTCCGAAGCCGTACAGGCCCAGGAAGACGGCGACGGTGGCGACGCATTCCGGCGAGAGCACCACCTCATAACGCCCCGGCGCCACATCGATCTGGTTCTCTCCCCGACGAGCCAGGTCGGCTGCTCTCCGCCCGGCGGCTGCGCCGTCGAGGTCGGAGAAACGAACGCTGGTTTGGTGGGCGTTCCCCGCCGATGTGGCAGTCTGGTGAATCCCATCCAGGGTCGCCCGGGTCGAGCTTCCCGATGCAACCCGCCCTCCCGTCGTGGCCAGTGCGACCTCCACCAGGCCGGTGTCGACGAATCCGGCTGCCAGCAGGCCGGGGCCCGCTTCGACGAATTGGGCCACGTGGGCCACACGCTCGTCGGGTCCCGCATCAACCGTCGATCGGTCTGTGTGGCCCGGCGACACCGACTCACCGGGGCCCGCCACGCCCGGCCAGCGGGGATCGAGAGGTGACAGCCGGGCGCCCTCGATGGTTTCGTCCACCAGCCGGGCCAGGTCGTCGTCTTCGATCCTGGTGGTGCTCGACGACGAGACACGTCCTTCCACCGCAACCTCCAGACTGACCGAGGCAGTGTCCTCGCCGTGGTGCTGATGGATGAACGAGTTGGCGTAACGGGTCAGCCCATAGGCATTTCGAGCAACCCGGCAGATGGCCTCGGCGCGAGCACCCACCATCTCACATACCTTCTCGGCTATGGGCTGGGGCTCGATCATCGTGAGCCTCCTCCCGTCACACCGATCCGGACCTCTTTGAAACGGGCCGGAGCGGCCGGGTGGCCGGTGTGACCCACCTGCATCGGTTGGCCCTTGCCGCAGTTGGGGGTTCCCCAGGGGTGCCACTCGTCGCCGCCGGCCAGCATGTCCATCGAACCCCAGAATCGGGGTGTGATTCCCGTGTAAGTGGGGTTCTTCAGCATCCGGCCCTTCTTTCCGTCCTCGATCTCCCAGGCCACCTCGCATCCGAACTGGAAGTTGAGTCTCTTGTCGTCGATCGACCAGGAGCGGTTGGTCTCCATGAGGATCCCGTAGGAGGTCGAGGCGACTATCTCTTCCAGGTCGTGGGGACCGGGGCGGAGGCCGACATTGGTCATTCGCACCATGGGAACCCGGTTGAAACCGTCGCCACGCACCATCCCTCCCGGCGCAAGCCCGGCGATGGCGGCCGTGTCACGTCCGGACAGGACTCCCACCCAGATCCCGTCCCTGACCAGGTCGACGGATTGGGCAGGGGTTCCCTCGTCGTCATACCCGAATGTGCCGAGGGCTCCGGGGATGGTGGCGTCGGCGGTGATGTTCATCAGCTCAGAGCCGTACCGGAGGGTTCCCAGGCGATCCAGGTTCAGGAATGAGGTGCCGGCGAAGGCCGCCTCCCAGCCCAGGATCCGGTCCAGCTCGGTGGCGTGGCCCACCGATTCGTGGATCTGGAGAGCCACCTGGGAGCCCTCCAGGATCAGGTCGAACTCCCCGGAGGGGCATTGATCGGCAGACAGCAGTCGCACCGCTTCCTCGGCCAGCGAGGGAGCCCGACCCGCCAGATCGAAGCCGCGGATCACCTCGTACCCACCCGTCTGGTACTCACCGAACGACTGGGGATAGGAGCGGCGCTGGGTCTCGGATTCACCCACGGCCGTGGCAGCAATCCCCCCACCCGACTCGACGACGTGCTGGAAGATCTCATGGCCCTGCGACGACACGAACCACTTGTCGGTGTCCCAGAAATCGACCGCTCCGGTGGCCAGCTCCACACCTTCCACGGCCTTCATGTCGGCCGTGACGCCCACCAGCAGGTCCGCCTTGTCGCTCAGGGAGATCGAGAAGGGATCCTCTTCATATGGGGTCTCCCAGCGGGCCGACTCGACGGGGACGTCGGCCAGTTCCAGGCTCTCCCCACGGCGTACCCGCGCCGAGGCCCGGGCAATGGCCGTGGCCAGCTCCCCCACCCGGCGGGCCTCCTGGTCGGAGATGTCACTGGTGGCGGCGAATCCCCACGAGGACCCGAGCAGAGCCCTGACACCTATCCCGGCGTCTTCGTCGCGGTCGGTGTGGTCGATCTCGCCGTTGCGGGCCGCAATCCGTTCGTGGCGACGGATCACCACCCGGGCGTCTGCGTAGGTGGCGCCGGCCGCCACAGCCGATTCGACGGCTCGTCGAGCCAGATCGAAGCTGACGTCGGTCATGGATCCTCCGTTTCGTCGTCTTCGTGGGGGGCCCGGTCCGGGCTCACCTGAGGTGTTTCGGCGGTGTCGAACAATCGCTGCTGGTTGTCGGGATGGCGACGGCGGCGCACGCCGGCGATCCGCTCGGGCCGCTCGGTGTGCTCGATCATGGCCTCCGATGCCTCCTCCCACGACTCTCCCAGAACCCTGGTGCGCCACAAGTGGCCGGCCAGGATCCTGATGGCAGCGCTGGCGGGAACGGCCACCAGGACGCCGAGAAGGCCTGCCAACGCCCCCCCGGCCACCAGCGCCAGCACGATGATCAGTGGGGAAAGGTTGACCCGGGTCCGTTGCACCAGCGGGGTGATGATGTGGTTGTCGATCTGCTGGACGGCGGTCAGGACCGCCGCCGCCCACAAGGCCTGAGTCACGCTGCCATTGAGAAGGGCAACGATCACGGCCAGGAAGCCACCCACCACCGGCCCGACGAAGGGCACCATGTTGAGAACCCCGGCGATTATCCCGATGATCAGCCAGAAGGGCAGATCGATGAGGTAGAGGCCGATGCTCGACAGGACTCCGACGATGAATGCGACCAGCAACTGACCCCGCACGAATGAGGACAGGGCAGAGATCAGGCGGCTACCAACGTGCACGACCTCGTCGCGATGGCTGGGCGGGATCAGATCCTCGGCGGACCGTTGGAACTTCCTGGAGTCCACCAGCATATAGAAGGCCAGAACCGGGGTCAGGATCACCGCCGTGACACCATGGGCCACCCCGGTCAGAACCCGTCCCGCCCCGGATCCGAACCCCCCCAGCAGGTCCTGGATCGTCGACTGGTTGTCGGGGTTCTGAAGCCATTGCCTGATGCTCTCCGAGGTCCCCACCGGTCCCAGGTCGATCCCGAATCGGTTGGACAGGGATTGGAGCCACTCGACGATTCGATCCCAGAGATCGGGCAGCTGGGAGGCGAAGTCGCTCACCTGCTGATCGATGACCGGCACCAGCAGCACCACGGCCAGGGCGATGATCCCGGCGGCAATCAGGTAGGCGATCGCTGTGGAGGCCGGACGGGGCAGCCCCCTGTCGTCGAAGTAGTCCACCAGTGGGTTGAGGATCATGGTGATTCCCAGGGCGAAGGCGACCGGTAGCCAGATGATCCGCACCATGTCCGCCACGTGCCACGCAACCCAGATCAGGGCCAGTCCGCCCAGGGTCGCCCACACCATCAGGGCGGACCGGCGCAGGCGATCTCTAGTCACGGGCTGGGTCACAGCGGTGGAGTGTATAGGTGCGTCGGTCGAGACTTATCGTTCGGACAGGCGCAAGGCGGTGTCCCCCTTCACCCGAATGGTCCAAATCGGTCCGCCCGCGGCCAATCCAGGCGAGGAGAAGCCGTCGGACTC
Organism: uncultured Acidimicrobiia bacterium; assembly: GCA_963744905.1. GTDB lineage: Bacteria > Actinomycetota > Acidimicrobiia > Spongiisociales > ZC4RG35 > DATFFO01. The sequence goes on from CAVUUV010000003.1 coordinate 625,057, forward strand.
CCGAGACCAGCCCGAAGGAACGGTGGCCGGGCCCACCACCCGGGCCGCAGTCCCGGCAGGAACCGACATATGGAAGTCACCGGAGAGCACCACCTCCGCCCCGGGCTCGGGTGGTGGTCCCAGGATCACGCTCCCCGATCCTCCCAGGGCCAGGCCATCGATCTCGAGAGTGCTGAGATCGGCGTCGATGGCCCCGTTCAGGATCAGCCTCCATCCGACAACAGGGGCCAGGCCCAGCTTCCACCCCGAGAACCGATACCAGGAGGGGGCTTCCTGAGCCGAGCTGAGAATGATCGAGAGGGCACCGTCGACGGTGGTCTCCGTGGACTGAGGCACACCAACCGATCCCCCCCTGAGAATTGGATCGACCCGATACCCCGCCCCGCTCTCGGTACTTCCCACCACCAGAGCCCCGGAGATGTGAGCGGTGAGACGGGTGGGATTGCTCAGCTCCTCGGCGGGGGGGCCGGTCAGACGCGCCTCGGCGGTCGGTAGCTGACTCCAGCCTCCCAGGTGCAGAGAGATGGCGAATACGAAGGCGCTGATGATCGCCAGCGGGAGGATCGCTCCGGCGCGGGCGTGGTGGCGATGCCCGCGCCACGAACCCACCAGCCCCGCCGCGATCACCACCACCACCAGGGGCCACATGGCGACCAGATCGACTACCAGTGCCGGCGACAGTATGCCCGCCATCAGACCGACCGAAACGGCCACGACGAGGGCCAGGACCAGCATCCAGGCCGCCACTACGAAGGGGTGGCGGCCCCTGGGAGCGGTCATCCCGGATAAGAGCTGCCGATGACCACAACCAGGTCGGCGCCACTGGATTGAATCGGGTCCTGATCGGTGGACAGGATGGCGTCGGGGACAGACTCTGCCAGGGCCTGAGCCTCCAACGAGAAACCGTCGGCGTAGAAGATGGTCGTGTCGGAGAGCGTCGGCGAGTAGTTGTCGGGGGGCAATGTCTCATAGCCGAGTCCCTCGAGCTGGCCGGTGAGGTCGGCTGCCAGTCCGGTCCGGCCGGTGGAGTTGAGAACCACCACCGTCACCTCTGAGGGTGAACGCACCTCACGGATGGTGGTGGAGGTGGGAGCCGTGGTCGTCGTACTGGTCGATGAGGTAGATGTGGTCTCGTCGATCGTGCTGACGGGGCTGGTCGTGCTCGTGGTCGTCGTCGTGATGTCGGGACCGGCCGAGGTGGAGGTGGTCGTGTCGCCGGCCCCGCTTCCGCGACCCGCCCACAATGACAATCCCCCGAAGACGATGGCCCCGACCAGGAGGATTCCTGCCACCAGGAAGAGGACATCCCTGTAGAACCCGGGGCCGGAATGCCGGGAGTGCCGCCCGCGACTGGTCATAAGGTCGTGGCCACCCCGGTACGCGAAACGAGCCGGCGCAGCCTCCGCACCGTGAGCGGGTCGTATCGCTCGGCGTCATCGCACCACAAGAGCACCGCCAGCCGCTCGTAATAGGCGGCGGCGTTCAGGCCGACCTGGTCCAGGATGATCCGTTCCTTGGCTCCCGGCTGCTGCCACCAGGTGCGCTCCAGGTCCAGGATGGCGCGGTCAACTCCCTTGAGCCTCACCCGGCCAGGGTATCGGCACCATGGTCGATTTCCGCGTCTTATCACCGATCCGCCTCTCCTCCCCGGATTCCTGTCTGAGGTTTGAGACGAGTTGTTTCCGGATAGATGGTGGCCGGCGGGAGGCAACCGCGCGGGTGGGCTCGTCGGCGTGCAGGCTGATGGCCACCCGCGCGGTGACACGCCGGGATGTGGTCAGCAAAACCGCCTGAAACCGCTGCCGTTATCATGCCGTCGAGGCTGCCATCTCGGCACGCCCACCGGCGCCGGGTTAGCTCAGTGGTAGAGCAACCGCCTTGTAAGCGGTAGGTCGTCGGTTCAATCCCGACACCCGGCTCACCTGATCACAAGCGCACCCGGGCGATTTCGAATGCGGCCAGGGCAGCGGCCACCGAGACGTTGAGGGACTCAATCGGGCCCGACATGGGGATGGCGGCCCGGACGTCGACGCGATCCGCAACCAGACGACTCAGACCGCCGCCCTCTCCTCCCACCACCAGGGCGACCGGTTCTGTGAGCAGGTCGAGGCCGAACAGGCACTCCGATCCGGCTGCATCCAGTCCCACCGACCACACGCCGAGCTTCTTCAGCTGAGATAGGGCCTCGGCCACCGAGCCCACCGAAGCCACCCGAACGTGTTCCAGCGCACCGGCGGCGGCCTTGAAGGCGGTTGCGTTGAGCGGGGCGGCGCGCCGTTCAGCCACCACCAGGCCCAGGACGCCTGCCGCCACCGACGAGCGGACGATGGCGCCCAGGTTGTGCGGATCGACGACGTGGTCGAGGACCATCATCGCGGTGGGGGTGGCGGCGGCTGCCGCCTCCTCGAGAGAGACGAAGGGGATGCGACGGCACCGGGCCACCACCCCCTGGGGGGCGATGGTGTCGGCCAGGGAACGCACATCTTCAACCCGCTTGACGGCTCCGCCGTTCCGCTCCACGGTGGCGGCAACGCCGGCCACCGGATCACGGCGCAGGCGAGTCGACTCGACGTGAAGCACTTCGACCCGGCCTGCCGTCGCCGCCGCGGCCACGGCGTGAAGGCCCTCGACCTTATCCCCGAACCCAGCGCGCCCCATCGGGCGTGTCCTCCACCGTCACGCCGACCTCGGCCAGTTGATCCCGGATGGCGTCAGCGCGGGCGAAGTCACGATCCGCCCGGGCAGAAGCCCGAATGGCGAGGAGCCGCTCGATGATCGATTCTGCATCCCCGGAACCGTCGGCGCCGTAGTGGGCGGCCACACCCCCAAGCGCCTCGCGGTCCAGGCCCGTGGTCTGAAGGTCAGGCTCGTCCAGGCCCAGGACCGCCACCAGCTGGCGCACAGCCGCCATCTTGGCGCCGGCCTCTTCGCCCTCGTCTAGCGCCCTGTTCGCCTCCCGGACGGCGTCGAAGAGGATCCCCACGGCGGCCGGGGTGGCGAAGTCGTCATCCATGGCGGCCCTGAAGGCCTCGATTACCTCCTCATCAGGGGAGGCGGGCGACTCGGGAGCCCGCTCGAGGAGCCTCTCGATGCGTCGATACGCCTCGGCCCCCTCTTCCGCCAGTGCCTCAGAGTATTCGATGGGTGCCCGATAATGGGCACGAAGAAACAGAAGGCGCAGGGCCATGCCCCCGTACTTGTCCAGGGCGGTGCTCAGGTCGACCACATTGCCGGTCGACTTGGCCATTTTGGCGCCCCCCAGGTTGACCATCCCGTTGTGCAGCCAGTAGCGAGCGAAACGCTCACCGGTGGCAGATTCGGACTGGGCGATCTCGTTCTCGTGATGGGGAAAGATGAGGTCGGTCCCCCCCGAGTGGATATCGAAATCGTTGCCCAGGTAGCGAGCGGCCATGGCTGAACACTCGATGTGCCACCCGGGCCGTCCCGCCCCCCACGGTGAGTCCCAGTTGGGCTCTCCCGGCTTGGCGCCCTTCCACAGGGCGAAGTCGAGCGGGTCGTGCTTGACGTCATTGGGCTCGATGCGGGTACCCGAGCGCATCTCGTCGAGGTTTTGGTTGGAGAGCTTGCCGTAGTCCTCGTCGGAACGGACCGAGAAGTAGACATCGTCGCCCGCCTGATATGCCTTGCCCTTGGCGATCAACGTGGCGATCAACTCGTGCATCTCAGCGATATGGTCGGTGGCCAGAGGCTCGATGTCGGGATCGAGCACACCCAGACGGTGGTAGCCATCGGCGAACTCGGCGGCCATGCGGGTGGCGTAGGTGGCGACATCCTCGCCGGTCTCAGCCGCCTTGGCGATGATCTTGTCCTCGATATCGGTGATGTTGCGCACGAACGTCACCCGGTAGCCGCTCCAGATCAGGTAACGACGGATCACGTCGAACACCACGGCGGAGCGACCGTGGCCGATGTGGGGCGGGCTCTGCACGGTGGGACCACACACGTAGAACCCGATCTCCCCGTCGGTGCGTGGTTCCAGGGCGACCCGGGCGCGTTGCAGCGTGCTGTAGAGGCGGATCATGAATTCCCAGGGTAGCGATCGTCTCCCTACCGTCTGCCCGCCCAGAGGGGGATCCGAAACACGCGTGTCGCCTGGAAGATCCGAGACAGGGCCGCGTCTCCTCCCTCGCCGGGGAAGGGACGGAGCGAGCCGGAGGGGGATCAGTCCAGGGAGCGGAGGACGGCCACGGCGGTGACTGCCAGTCCCTCGTCTCGGCCGGTGAAACCGAGGCCGTCTGTGGTGGTGGCCTTGACCGAGACCGAGTCCGGCTCGACCACGCCCAGTCGGTCCGCCAATGCCAGGCGCATCGCTTGGCGGTGGGGCGCTATGCGCACCCTCTCGGCGACCACCGTGACGTCGCAGCCGGCCACGTACCAGCCTGCCTCATGGGCAGACATCGCCGCCTGGCGCACCATGGCCATGGAATCTGTGTCTCTCCAGCGGGGATCATCGGACGGGAAGTGTTCACCGAGGTCACCCAGTCCGGCCCCCCCGAGAATGGCGTCGGCGACGGCGTGGGCCACCAGATCACCGTCGGAAGTCGCAGCCACCCCCCTGGCCTGGTCGACGACGACCCCGGCCAGGATCAGAGGCCCGGGTCCTTCGAAACGGTGGGCGTCATAACCCCAGCCGACCCGGATGTCGGTGCCGAGGTACACCGGGCGTGCTCAGTCTTCTTCCGGCTCGATCACCGGCAGGGCCCGATCCAGTTTGGCTATGGCCTCCTCGTCGTCGATCTGGAGAGAGAAGGCCAGCTCGGAGCTGAGAGCCACGCGCGCCTTGGAAAGCATCCGCTTGAGAGCGGGACTGATCCCCTTGGTTTGCTGGGCATAGGTGAGGTCACGCACCACCTCCGCCACCTGGAAGATGTCCCCAGAGGTCATCTTCTCATTGAGCACTTTGTACCAACGGCTCCAGTTGGAGCCGGCTTCCTCGGGCTCCTCCTTGAGAGACTTGAGCACGTTGCGGGCCGCCGTCTTGGAGATCACGGGACGGATCAACTCGTCCATGCCCTCCAACGGGACCATGACGGTGAGCTGTTCGGTGGCGATGTCGAGGACGTAGTAGTCCTTCTTCTCGCCGTTGAATTCCTGCTTGAGCTTCTTGGCGATCGTGGCGGCCCCGTGCTGGGGATGCACCACCTTGTCGCCAATCGCGAATTTCGATTTCTTAGCCATCAACCAGACGGCAGTGTACCGGGACGTTCTCGCCAGTCGGAAAGGAGCCGCCGGTGTGCCCGACGGATGAGCTCAGTCGAGATCCGGGTCCCACAACTCCGCCGCGGAGAGGAGCCGGTCGAAGAAGGTTCTTAGTTGCAGCGCCCGGGCCGAGCCGATCCCCTCGGCCTCCTCCAGCTCGTCCTGGTCTGCCTTGAGGAGGCGATCGAATCCCTTGAAGTGGCGGACGAGTTCCTCGCGGACCTGATCGGGGAGGCGACCGACCTTGGAGAGGAGCCGGAAGCCACGGGGCGTGGCAGCATCATCCAGGTCGTGAAACCCGACCGCGTTACCCACCCTTGACGGGTCCTCGAGGTCGGCTCCCGACAACTCGGTCAGGGCCTCCGCCGCCTTGGCCAGGGTCGATTCGCGGCGGGGTTTGATGTAGTCCATCAAGGTCACCGTCCGAATATGCTCGACACCTCGCACCATGTCGGCCAGTTGCACCCACATCAGGCCGCCCTCATCGCCCAGGGTGATGGCCTCCTGCTCGATCGAAACCCCAACCCGTCGCACCAGCTCGCTTCGTTGCAGGAGGGTGACCACCGGGCGGTAGGTGGCGAGACCGGTGACTTCGAGCATGGTGAGGCGGCTCTCGGCATCGTCGAGGCGCCGGCGCAGCCGATCGAGGGTCTGCAGGTCCTGGTTGACCCGGGCCGCCACCTCTGTGGGACGGTCCAGCTGCACTTTCTGGCTGTCGTAGTACAGGGTGGCTATCTTGCGGCCCTCGCTGACCGCCACCACCGGCCGTTTGGTCTGGATCGCCATCCGCTCGGCGGTACGGTGGCGGGATCCGGTCTCCTCGGTGGGGATGGTGCCGTCGGGGACGAAATGAACGTTGGCGGCCAGGATGTGCTCCATCTCCTCGTCCACGACGATCCCGCCGTCCATCTTGGCCAGCTCGGATAGCCGGGCCGGCGTGAAATAGGCTCCGTCGAGGCCGAAGCCGCCCGAACTGGCCTCATCGACGACCGAACCGGACCCGATGACGATCAGGGCCCCCTTGCCCATCTGAATGATGCGTTCGAGGGCCTGGCGCATCGGTGTACCCGGCGCCAGCCGCTCGAGGATCGCAAGGATCGAATCGGAGTCGCCCACGTTGGCAGGCTATCAGGTCCGGTCGCGATTCGGGCGGGTCAGCAGGCCGGCCAGCAGCAGAGCCGCGTCGAGCCTCAATCCCTGTCGCCCGGCCGGGGCGATGACCGTGTCGAGCCCGATCCGCTCCGCCTCTTCTCGTCTCCGGGCCTCATAGGCGACCTGTCGCACCTCACCTGCCAGGCCTATCTCACCCCACGCCGCCACCGCTCCCAGGGGCACGTCGAGCACCGACGAGGCAACGGCGAGGGCGATGGGGAGATCACAGCCGGGCTCGCTGATCTTCCAGCCTCCCACCACGTTCACGTACACGTCCTTGTCGAGGGCCTCGACAGACCCGTGTCGGGACAACACGGCCAGGATCTGGTGGACACGGGCCGACTCCACGCCCCTCACAGACCGCCGGGGCTGGGTGTACTTGGTGTCGTTGGTGAGAGCCTGGATTTCCACCAGCACGGACCTGCGCCCTTCGACGGCGGGAAAGGCAATGGTGCCGGGGACGGTCGACTCCCAATCGGAGAGGAAGGCCTTGGAGGGGTCATCGACCACTCGCATGCCGTCCGCCGTCATCTCGAACATGCCCACGACGTGGGTAGCTCCGTAGCGATTCTTGAGACAGCGCAGGGCGCGCAGGCCGCGGTCGGGGTCGCCCTCCAGGTAGAGGACCACGTCGACCATGTGTTCCACCAGTTTGGGCCCGGCGATGCTCCCGTCCTTGGTGACGTGGCCCACGAGCACTGTGGCCACACCCTGTTCCTTGGCGAAACGGATCAGCCGGGCGGCGCTCTCTCGCACCTGGGCCACTCCGCCCGGGCCACCGGAGATCTCCGAGACTCCTACGGTCTGGATCGAGTCCACCACCATCAGGTCGGGCGGATCGGCCGCCGCCGCCGCCAGGACCCGATCGACGTCCTCGTCCGCCACCAACGAGATCCCCGGACCGGCCACGGCCAGTCTCTCGGCGCGCATCGCCACCTGTTGGGCGGATTCTTCGGCGGAGACCATCAGGGTCTTCTTCCCCATGCGCGACAGTGCTCCGGCCGCCTGGAGAAGGAGGGTCGACTTCCCCACTCCCGGCTCCCCGCCCACCAGGCACACCGATCCTGCCACCAGCCCCCCGCCCAGTACCCGGTCCAACTCCGAAATACCGGTCTGAGACCTGCCCTGATCGAACGAGGCCACGTCGGCCAGGTCGACGCTTCGGGACGGGGTGGCGGTCCGCTTCCTGGTCGTGGCAGCGGCCTCCTCCACCAGCGGCTCCTGGACGAGGCACTGGGGACAGAATCCCATCCACTTGCTGGAACGGTGCCCGCAGATCTCGCATCGAAAGGCCATGGTCAGCGATCGTATCGGGCCGGACCGACAGGTTGACCCGAAGAGGACCAACCAGGCAAGAAATCATCAACGGCGGCTATAACGCCACCACACCACAGCGATCAAGATCACCAGCAACAAAAGGGCACCGATCACCGAGGCCGGCGTCCACGGTTCGGCGGTGATGATCGGCCATACTGTCACGGCGTGGCACAATACCCGATAGGTGGCGGTCGATTCGTCAGCCGCGCCCCGGCAGAGGCCCGCCCAGAGAGCCTGGAAGGAGAAATGTGGCCAGACACGTGTGTCCCGAATGCGGCGCCACGGTCACCGGTGTAGAACAGTTTTGCCCTACTTGTGGGACCTTCCTCGACTACGAGGAAGCGCCCGCCGACTCCAACGACTACGAGCAGTTCGAGCTGGGTGCCGTACCTCCTCCAACCGAGGATTTCGGCCCCCGCTCTCACGAGATCCCCTGTCCCTCCTGCGGTGCACTCAATTCTCCCGGCAACCGACATTGCGAGGAGTGCGGGGCTCGCCTGTCGCAGGGGCCCCTCCCCACCGCCCCCCGTCCCGCGGTCCAGGCCACCGCCGGTGTGCGGGCGGTGATCTCCATCGGCGGGCTGCTGCTAGGTGTGATCATCATCGCCCTTCTGTTCCAACTTTTCGGTGGAAGCTCCCCTTCCGACACCACCATCGCCGCCTCCGAAAGCTCCACCACCAGCACCACCGAGGTCGAGCCCACCGTGCTCGACCCGCTCGACGTCTCCTGCAGTGTGGAGGGGCTGGGCTCGTTCGTATGCAACAACCTCATAAACGGAACCGACGCCACCTACCAGGTCAAATGGCCCGACCTGGAGGCGAGCGGTGAGAAGCTGACCATCACCATCACGTTCCGCACCGCGGTGGCAATCTCCCGCATCGATTGGAAGAACATCACAGGCGACGAGACGAGGTTCAGACGCAACTACAAGGCCCGAGCACTGACCATCTCCTCGGACGATTCGGTGGTGGACGTGCAGAGGGACCTGGAGAACACCCCGGGAGTACAGCGGATCCCCTTTTCCTCACTCAACACCAACCAGGTGACCATCACCGTGAGCAGCGCCTGGGATGCAGAGCTGGTCGACGGCAACGTGTTCACCGAGCTGGCCATCGACGAGATCCAGGTGATCGGCCGGCCCGCCGAGACCATCACCCCCACCGAATCGACCAGCCCGACCGAGACCACCGTCCCCTGATCCTCATCCAGGCTGCTACATGGGCGAATGGGCCGGGGTCGTCACACGGAACGTGATGAGGCATCATTCCTTGACGTAGGCCTGGCCGTCGGCTGCGGGAGGACGGGCCCGCCCCACCAGGCCGGCCACCACGATGACGGTGGCAACGTAGGGGAGCATGAGCATGAACTCGGAGGGAATGGCGGTGCCGAGGATGGCCACCTTCTGGGCCAGGGCTCCGGAGAAGCCGAACACGAGCCCGGCGGCCAGGGCCCCGAACGGCATCCAGCGGCCGAAGATCATGGCGGCCAGGCCGATGAATCCGATGCCCCCGGTCATGTTCTGCTCGAATCGAGAGACCTGGGCCAGGGCCAGGAACGCCCCCCCGAACCCGGCGATCATTCCCCCCAGGATCACGTTGCGATAACGCACGCGCAGCACGTTGATTCCCAGGGTGTCGGCCGCCCGCGGATGCTCGCCCACCGCCCGGGCCCGCAGACCCCAGCGGGTGCGGAAGAAGGCGAAGTGCAAGAACGCCACCAGCAGGAGAGTCACGTACACGAAGAAGGTGTGGTCGAAGAACATCGGCCCGATCACGGGGATGTCGGCCAGCACAGGGGATGCGCCATCCCGATACCCGGGCCGGAGCGTTGAGGTCCTGGGCTTGGGAAGGACACGACTGGCCAGGAACGAGGTCAGGCCCAGTGCGAAGATGTTGATCACCACCCCGACGATGATCTGATCCACCCGAAACCGGATCGCCAGCCAGGCCAGCACCGCACCCAGCAGGGCGCCGATGGCCAATGCGCCGGCCACGCCGACGATGGTGCCGAAGGCGCTCGACAGGACGGTGGCGACGAAGGCCGAGGCGAGCAGCTGTCCCTCGATCCCGATGTTTATGACACCCGCCTTCTCGCAGGTGAGGCCGGTGAGGGCGCCGAGAACGATGACGATCGACGAGATCACGGTGGAGCGCAGCATCCCCACCATGGAGAACTGGCTCCCCGCCGCCGCCCAGGCCAGGAAGGAGAGCACGAACAACAACAGCCCCACCCCCAGGATGGGGTTGGTCCACGACAGCCTCTGGCGTCGCAGACGCTCCGCCCCCAACAGGGCGATGATGACGGCCACGACCATGGAGAAGAAACGGGAGTCGATGGTCCAGGCCAGGCCCTGGAACCGGTCGGCAGGCAGGCTCAGGTTGAAGGTGGACTGGGCGTCTCCGGGTACACCGAAGGCGAACACCCACATCACCACAACCGCCAGTACCAGGAGGATGACCCCGATGATGGTGGCCCTACGCTCGTCGGTGCTGGTGCGGACCACCACCTTTTCCATGCTGCCGGCAGGGGCCGATGTAGTCGTCATGAGCCCCACCCGCTGGTGACCTCGGTGGTCCGCTCCGGACCCGCCTTGATACGGAAAATGGCTCTGACGAGCGCAGGGGCGGCCACGAGCACGACGATGAGCGCCTGGAGCACAACCACCAGATCGAGCGGTATCTGTGCAGCCCCCTGCATCTCACGGCCACCGGCGGCGAGTGCCCCGAACAGGAGGGCGGCCCACATCACGCCGATGGGATGGGAACGACCCAGCAAGGCCACGGTGATGGCGTCGAAGCCGATCGAGCCGGCCAGGGCGGGCGTGACTTTGTGCGGAGCCAGGCCCATGAGCTGGTTGGCGCCGGCCATCCCGGCGAAGCCACCTGCCAGTGCCATGGCCAGCGTGATGAGGAGGGGCACGCTCATTCCTGCGTAGCGGCCCGCCTCCTGATTGGCCCCCACCGCCCGGAGCTCGAAGCCGACCGAGGAGCGCTCGAGGAGCCAGTAGAGGAAGAAGGCAGCAGCCACCGCGATGAGGATCCCGATCGTCACCCGGTAGCCGGACCCGAACAAATGGGGGAGGGTGGCGCTGTCGGCGATGGCCGCCGACTGAGGGTTGTTGCGGCCCGGCTCCTGGAAGAGGGGGACGGTGAGCAGCCACTGCACGAGGAATGAGGCGATGAAGTTGAACATGATGGTGGTGATCACTTCATGGGCGCCGGTGCGAGCCTTGAGCAGGCCGGCGATACCGCCCCACACCATCCCCCCGAGGAGGCCCGCCAGCAGGGCGAGGGGGATATGGATGAAGGCGGGGGCGCTGACATACAGGCCCACCCACAGGGCGGCCATACCCCCGATCAGCATCTGTCCCTGGGCGCCGATGTTGAACAGGCCGGCCCGGAAGCCCAGGGCGATGCCCAGCCCGGCCAGGGCCAGGGGCGTGGTGGCGAACAGGGTTTCGGAGATGGCGTAAACGGACCCGACCGAGCCCCGGAACAGAGCCTGATAGGCGATGCTGATCTCGTGGCCCATCGAGCTCAGAGCCTGGCCCGGCTCGCTGAACAGCAGGGGAAGGGCCTGGACGTCGGACAGGGCGATGATGATCGCCCCGATCACCAGGGCGGTGAGCAGGGCCAGGGCGGGCACGAGGAGAGATCGGAGAAGGGACGTGCCCACCCCGGTTATGGACTGGGAGGTGGAGTGCTGCGGAGCCTTCTCCTCGAGAGCCTTCTCCTCGATATCTTCGGTCTCCTCGGTTTGGCCCTCGTGGTCCGTCACTTTGCCGACCCCAACATGGCCAGGCCGATGTCGCTCACGTCTGCGCTGGGCTCGAACTCCCCGGCGATCCCGCCGTGGTAGAGGACCAGGATTCGATCGGACAGGGCGAGGATCTCGTCCAGTTCGGAGGAGACGACCAGGACGGCGGCGCCCGCGTCCCGCTTGGCCACGATCTGGTGGTGGATGTACTCGATCGAGCCCACATCGATCCCCCTGGTGGGCTGGGCCGCGATCACCAGTTGCACCTCCCGGTCGAATTCGCGTGCCACGATCACCTTCTGCTGGTTGCCCCCCGATAACGTCGAGACGGGAACGCTCACCCCCGGTGTGCGCACGTCGTACTGTTCCACCAGGCGCTGGGCCGCCTCGCGGGTGACATCCCAGTCCATGAACAGGCCCCGTGAGTAGGGGCGGGCGTAGTAGGAGTCGAGGACCATGTTCTCGGCCACGGTGAAGTCGAGCACCAGCCCGCTTCCCTGGCGGTCTTCGGGGATATGGGAGACGCCCCGCCGATGCAGATGCCGCGGCGTCAACCCCGTGATGTCCTCCCCGTCCAGGAGCACGGTTCCGGAATGCACCGCGTAGAGGCCGGTGATGGCCTCGATCAGTTCGGTCTGGCCGTTGCCCTGCACCCCGGCGATCCCGACGATCTCGCCTGCATGAACCTCGAAGCTGACCCCATCCACCGCCTTCTGGCGCCGTTCGTCGACGACGACCAGGTCGCGCACTTCGAGCACCACCTCGCCCGGATGGGCCGTCTCCTTGGAGACCGTGAGCTCCACCGGTCGCCCCACCATCAACTCGGCGATCTCCTTCTCGGTGACATCTCCCGGAGCCACCTCGGCCACATTGCGACCACCACGCATCACCACCACCCGATCCGCCACCCCCAGAGCCTCCCCCAGCTTGTGAGTGATGAAGATGATGCCCCTCCCATCCTCTTTGAGGCCGGCCACGATGGTGAAGAACTCCTCCACCTCCTGGGGAGTGAGCACAGAGGTGGGCTCGTCGAAGATCACGAACCGCGCCTCCCGGTTGAGGACCTTGATGATCTCCACCCTCTGCTGGATCCCCACGGGAAGGTCCTCGATGACCGCCTCCGGGTCCACGCCCAGGTTGTAGTGCTCGGAGAGCTCTCTCACGTCCCGGCGGGCCGCTTCACGGTCGATCACTCCAAGCGGCCCGGTCGGCTCCTGGCCCAGGGCGACGTTCTCGGCCACCGTGAACACCGGCACCAGCATGAAGTGCTGGTGGACCATTCCGATGCCGGCGTCGATGGCGTCCCGGGACGAGTCGAGCTCGATTTCGGTCCCGTCGATGAGGATCTGCCCGGCGTCGGGCCGGTACAGCCCATAGAGGACATTCATCAGGGTGGTCTTGCCGGCGCCGTTCTCGCCCAACAGGGCGACGACCTCCCCTCCCTCGACGGAAATCGAGACATCGTCGTTGGCGAGCACGCCGGGGAATCTCTTGGTGATGCCTCGCAGCTCCAGCGCCACGCCAGCTCCTTACCCTCTCGAACCCGCCCGGTACCTTAGAACAAGAGAGCCCCCGGTGGTGACCACCGGGGGCTCTGGGCGATCGACTGACATTGCTTATCAGCCCACGTCGAACGTGGCCGCGTCGATCTTGCCGTCCTTGATGTCCTGGAGGATCTGCTGCACCTCGGAGTCGAGCTCACTCGGCACCTTGTCCGCCCAGGAGTGGTAGGGGGCGAGGCCAACGCCGTCGTTGGCCAGGTTGCCGACCACCTTGCCGCCGCTCCAGTCGCCGGCAAAGTCGTCCTGGAGCGAGCGCTCGACCTGCACCGTGATGTGCTTCTCGATGGTCGTCAGCCACAGGTCCTGGTACTCGGCAGGAGCGGCGTTGTAGGCATCCTGGTCCACGCCGATCAGGGCTGCATCGAGGCCGCGGTCCTGGATGGCGGTTCCGCAGGGCAGGTTGATGGCTCCGCCCACGGGCAGGATGATGTCGGCCCCCTCGTCGAGAAGGCTCTCGCAAGTGGCGCGTACCTTGGGATCGGCCGGGTCGAAGCTACCCGTGAAGGTCCCGTCCTGTTTGTCGACGTTCCATCCCAGCACGTTCACGTTGGTGCCCTTGACCTCGTTGTAGTGGGCAACACCCCGGGCGAGGCCGTCCATGAAGATGGACACGGTGGGAATGTTGAGGCCACCGTAGGTCCCGATGGTGCCCGACTGGCTCACGCCCGCCGCCAGGTAGCCGGCGGCATAGGCCGCCTCATCGGTCTGGAAGACCAGCTGGCGAATGTTGGGGATGTCCTCGGGGTAGCTGAAGTCGACGATGGTGAAGTGGACGTCGGGGTTGTCCTGGGCGTATTGCTGGGTGGCATCGCCCAGCTGGAACCCCACCGTCACGATGTGCTGGGCGCCCTGGGACAGGCACTGGTCCAGGTTGGGGGCGTAGTCGGCCTCGACGGACGACTCCAGCAGGATCGGATCGGGCTGGGCATAGCCGGCGTCGACCGAGTCGAGCACGCCCTGCCAGGCCGAGGCGTTGAAGCTGCGGTCGTCGACACCGGCCAGGTCGGTGACCAGGCAGGTCTTGACCGCGGTGCCGGTCATGGCCTCGGTAGTCGAGCTTCCCCCGGCCGTCGTCGAGGTCATGGCCTCGGTGGTCGAGGTGGTCGCCTGGGTGGACGGGGTAGTGGACGCCTGGGTGGTCTGAGTGGTCTCGGAGCCCGTACCACCGCCACAGGCCACGACCGCCAGGGCCAGGGCCGCGAACAGCGCGAGCAAACGAAGATGTCTTTTCACTTGATTTCCTCCAAATTACGAGTGGGCGGATAGCCTCCGCCACCGCCGCGAGCATAGCGCCGGCGACTGGCATAGGCCCAGCCAAACCGTGCCGGGTCAGGGCCAATCAGAGGGGGCGGATCCTCACTGCTCGACGCTGAGCGGGGTGGGCTTGACCAGGTAGATCCAGGGGATCGAGATCAGGGTCACCGCACCCTTGAGAATCACGTTGGCCCAGAAGATGGACCAGGCCAGGTCGGCCGGGAAGACACCGAAGACGACCGCCAGGCCCACGAACACACCGGAGTCGACCGGTATCGAGACCGCGTTGGACGACAGCACTCTGCCCCACTGCTTGCCTTTCCCCACGATCCTGACCCAGGCCGAGTACACCTCGGTGTCGATCATCTCGGAGACCACCTCGGCCAATATCGAGGCCACCACGATCCCCCACACCGGCGAAAGGACCTGGCCGAAATACACGGTCTGGGGAGTGGTGGCGGCAGCGGGAAGCCGGGCACTGACCCAGAACAGCAGAGCCATGCCCAGGTTGACGCCGGCGGCGGTGACGATCAGGGCCCGGGCGGCGGTCTTGCCTGCGATCTTGTGGACCAGATCGCGCAGGGTGAAGGTGAAGGGATAGATGAGGGTCCCGGCGTCGACGGCGAAGCCGGCCAGGGTGACGATGCGCAAAGAGGCCACATCGGCCAGTACCTGGGCACCCATGTAGGCCCCGGCCACCACCATGAGGGCGATTAGGGCCCGACGGGGCACGACGGGGCGATTGGTAGCGATCATCACGCTTTACTCAACCAGCGCCGTCAGGGACTGCGCAACCCGGCTCCACGGCGCTCGGCCAGGCGGGCTCCCCCGATCCCCCCGGCCACCACACCGATGATGGGCAGGGTGAGGATGAGCCCGTTGAGGCCGTCCTCGTCGGCGATGCCCAGAGCGGCCAGGAGCCCGAGACCCGCACAGACCCCGGCCACCGCCAGCACCGGGCGCCAGGCAGGCGGCGGAAGTCGTCGGTCGCGGCCGGGACGCTCGAAGCGGCCGAAGGCGGCGATGAGCAGGACGGTGACCACGGCCAGCACCAGATACCAGAGGGGCCGGGTCAGCCACCAGGCCGCAGATAGGGGCCGGGGGTGCAACCCGAATCCCCCTGCCACCAGCGAAACACCGATCACAACCACCATGGCGGTCAAATGCCACAGGTAGAGAGTCATGATCTGGGCGTTGACCGCCACCACCGCCCTCCAGGGCCGGGGCCGGGTCAGCCAGCGACGCAGGGGGCCTTCCCAGGCCAGCGCCAGCCCGGCCTGGAACATCCCCAGGAATGCCAGCGTCACCCGGGGCGGATAGGAATTGGTCACCTGGGCGGTATCCAGGCCCACCATGGCCACCGGGTAGGGGCCCGCCCACACCAGGGCCAGCGTGGCGGCCAGGCCGAAAGCCGACAGGCCCAGCCGCTCCCTGATCCCCCCGATGCGGCCATCGAGCCAGGCGTAGCCGAGCTGGTGAACCGTCCCCCACACGAACAGGTAGTTGGCGAAACCGATCGGAACCCAGCCCAGGCCCAGCGACGCCAGGTCACACGCTCCGGCTGCCATCACCCCGGTGGCCACCGACCACCAACCCATCTTCTCCCACAGAATCAGCCCGACCGGAGCGACGGTGACGATGACGACATAGGCGGCCAGGAACCAGGTCGGCACCAGCGCCACCCGGCTGGCCAGCTGGAGCATGTGCCAGTCCAGCCCCAGCCGGAGGCCGATCCAGCCTCCCACGCCCCACACGATGAGGAGGGGGACTACGGGCAGGACCAGACGACGGAGACGGCTTCGCAGCCAGCCCCCGTAGGTCTCATGCCGGCGTCGGGCCGATCGCCATGAGACGCCGTTGGCGAAGCCGCCCACGAAGAAGAACACCGGCATCACCTGCAGCACCCAGGTGGCGGGATGGGTCCAGGTGCTCAGCTCGAGGAGATGGCCCGCCACCAGGCTGCCGTCTGTGACGGTCACCGCCGCCATCAGCCAATGGCCCAGGACGACGACCAGGATCGAAGCGGCCCGTAGGGCGTCGACTGCCCGGTTGCGGTCGGAGCCGGTGGCATCGGCCATCTGCCGCACGGTGGCCATGAAGCTCATGGGTCAAGTCTTGCCGATCGTGGCCGCGCTCGGGGCGAATTCCCGGCCTGTGGTCAGCGGGGGCGGGCGTCGGCGGCGGCGAAGCTGCGCGCCGGGGGCAGAGGAAGCGGCAAGGCGTCCGTGACGCCACCCCATTCCCAGTGCCACGGCTCGCGGGTGGCACGGCCGCACTCCGCCCAGGCCGGGTGCACCCAGCCGAAGCGAGCACCGTTCTCTCGCAGCCATCGATATTGGTAGTCGTGACACGAGAGGATCCTCCGGCCGTTGCCGAAGTCGATCGCCCGGCCCCAGCCGTGGTTGGAGCGGCCCGGGGTGGCGATGGGCGGACCGGAACAGGAACGCACCTTGCGCACCCCGGTCACTACCTCTTCCCCGGTGAGAGGGTCGGTGCGTGTCAACTCTTCTTCTTCGATCGGACAGCGCCGGTCGTAGGCCTGGGTCTGCGCCGAGTAACTGCGATAGCAGTAGTGGGGCACCAGATCGACCCCGTCGGCCCGGGCGGCTTCCAGCATCAGCGAGAGGGTGTAGGCGGCGTCCCGTTCCAGCAGGCAATTGCCCACCTCGATCATTCGCAAGCCGGGCATGTCTCCATTGTGAAATCCGGCCTGGATCAGGTCGGCCGTGTAAGCCTCATCGCTGATGGGGTGATAGTTCGCATCCCCGACCGCCCCCCAGGCGGGCAGGGCGAGGAGGAAGAGGATGGCGACGATGGCATAGAAGCGCGTGGACATGGACTCCGCTGACAGACGGTATCACGCGCATATCGGCGCGCAACATGCCCTACTTGAGCCTGATTAGAGCCCTCAGGCCCCTTCCTGACTGGCCATCTCCACCGGCGCCGCCTCGGGCGTCTCGAACGACTCGAAGGTGAGCTCGCCGGCTTCGTGGTCCACCCCGACCAGGATGGTGGTACCGGCCTTGAACTCGCCCAGCAAGACTCGCTCGGACAGGGTATCTTCCAGCAGCCGCTGAATGGCCCGGCGCAGCGGGCGGGCGCCCAGCTCGGGGTCGTAGCCCTCCGTTCCGAGGAACTCCTTGGCGTCGTCGGTCAGGACCAGATCGAGGCGCTGGCTGGCCAGCTGCTCACGGATCCGCACCAGCAGCAGGTCGACGATGGACTTGATCTCATCGACGGTGAGCTCATGGAAGACGATCACCTCGTCGAGACGGTTGAGGAACTCGGGACGGAAGTGCTTCTTGAGCTCTTCGGTCACCTTCTCCTTCATCTTCTCGTAGGTGACCGACTCGTCGCCCATCTGGAAGCCGACACTCTTCTTGCGCAGGTCCCGGGTGCCCAGGTTGGAGGTCATGATGATGACCGTGTTCTTGAAGTCCACCGAACGTCCCTGGGCGTCAGTGAGACGACCCTCTTCCAGGATCTGAAGAAGGGTGTTGAACACGTCGGGATGGGCCTTCTCGATCTCGTCGAAGAGGACCACCGAGAACGGCTTGCGCCGCACCGCTTCGGTGAGCTGGCCCCCCTCGTCGTAGCCCACGTAGCCCGGAGGTGATCCGACCAGGCGGCTCACGGTGTGCTTCTCCATGTACTCGGACATGTCGAGCTGGATGAGGGCATCTTCCTTGCCGAACAGGAACTCGGCCAGAGCCTTGGCGGTCTCGGTCTTGCCCACCCCCGAGGGCCCGAGGAAGATGAACGAGCCGGCCGGACGGCGGGGATCCTTCAGGCCCGCCCGGGTCCGGCGTATGGCCTTGGACACCGCCGAGATGGCGTCGTGCTGGCCGATGATCCGGCGATGGAGCTCGTCTTCCATGTTGACGAGCCGGGCGGTCTCCTCCTCGGTGAGGCGGTGGACGGGTATCCCGGTCCACTGGGCGAGCACCTGGGCGATCTCCTCTTCGTCGATGACCCAGCCCGTCTCCTCACCGGACGCCTCCAGGACAGACTCCTGCGTTTCGCGGTCGGTGATCAGACTGCGCTCCTCGTCCCGGAGCTGGGCGGCTTTCTCGAACTGCTCGCCCTGAACGGCATCTGCCTTCTTGCGACGGATGTCGGCCAGCTTGGTGTCGATCTCGGCCATCTCCGGATGGGGAGAGGTGCGGTAGATGCGCATCCTCGACCCCGCCTCGTCGATGAGGTCGATGGCCTTGTCGGGCAGGAAACGATCCGAGAGGTAGCGGTCGGCCAGATTGGCCGCCGAGATGATGGCCTGGTCGGTGAAGCGAACCGAGTGGTGCGCCTCGTAGCGATCCTTGAGGCCCATCAGGATCTGGACGGTGTCCGAGACCGAAGGCTCTCCCACCTGGATGGGCTGGAAGCGGCGCTCCAGGGCGGAGTCCTTCTCCAGGTACTTGCGATACTCCTCCAGAGTGGTGGCGCCCACGGTCTGCAGCTCGCCCCGGGCCAGCATCGGCTTGAGTATGGAAGCGGCGTCGATCGCACCCTCGGCGGCACCTGCACCCACCAGGGTGTGGATCTCGTCGATGAAGAGGATGATGTCGCCGCGGCTGCGAATCTCCTTGAGCACCTTCTTGAGACGCTCCTCGAAGTCGCCCCGGTAGCGGGACCCCGCCACGAGCGCTCCCAGGTCCAGGGTGTAGAGATTCTTGCCGGCCAGGGTCTCGGGAACCTCCTTGGCCACGATCCGCTGGGCGAGGCCCTCGACGATGGCGGTCTTGCCCACGCCCGGCTCGCCGATGAGAACCGGGTTGTTCTTGGTACGGCGGGACAGGACCTGCATGACCCGCTCGATCTCGTTGTTGCGTCCGATGACCGGGTCGAGCTTGTGTTCGCGGGCCATCTGGGTCAGGTTGCGACCGAACTGGTCGAGCACGGTCGAACCCGAAGAGGACGACTCCCGGGCGCCGGCCCCGGCCGGGGCCGCGCCACCGGACCCACCCGGCTCCTCGGATCGGCCCGGGCCGGACAGGAGCTGGATCACCGACTGGCGGACCTTCTGCAACTCGGCGCCGAGTTGCTGGAGGACCTGGGCCGCCACACCCTCGCCCTCCCGGATCAGGCCCAGCAGGATGTGCTCGGTCCCGATGTAATTGTGCCCCAGCTGGAGCGCCTCGCGCAGGCTCAGTTCCAGCACCTTCTTGGCGCGGGGGGTGAAGGGTATGTGGCCGGTGGGCGCCTGCTGACCCGGCCCGATGATCTTGACTACTTCGTCGCGGACCGAGTCGAGCCCGATCCCGAGTGACTCGAGAGCCTTGGCTGCGATGCCTTCGCCCTCGTTCAGAAGACCGAGCAGGATGTGCTCGGTCCCGATGTAATTGTGGTTCAGGGACCGCGCTTCCTCCTGGGCCAGAACAACGACCCGTCTAGCTCGGTCTGTGAAACGCTCAAACACTTGTCAGCCTCCCTGGCAGAGGTCGGACTCGTATTGTACCCGCTGCCGACAGTACCACCACGTCTGTCATCAGGCTGGACCGGAAGCGGGCCTTTGGTCACTTTGTCATCGTCACGCGGAGTATGCCCCATAAGCCGTACCTGGATACGATGTCGGCCATGGAAGACCTGCGGTCTCTCATTCCCCTCCAAGACGTGTGGGCGGACCTGGAGTCCATCGAGTCTCTGCTTCTCGAGGCGGTGGTGTCCGAAGACGACTATCTGACCAAGATCGCCCAGCACCTGCTGCTGGCGGGAGGCAAGCGTTTCCGGCCCCTGCTCGCCCTTCTCGCCGCTCAGTTCGGACCATCCCGCGACCACCGGAGGCTTCGGGCCGGTGTGGCCGTGGAGCTGATCCACGTGGGAAGCCTGTATCACGATGACGTGATCGACGAGAGCGACACCCGCCGGGGGGCGCCGTCGGTCAACGCCAACTGGTCCAACACCGTGGCCATCCTGGCCGGCGATTTCCTGATGGCCCGTGCCTCCGAGGTGGCCGCCACCCACCTTTCCCAGGAGTCGGTCCGCCTACTGGCCGCCACCTACGCCGAACTGGTCGAGGGCCAGACCCGCGAGATGCAGCTGGTCGACAGCCTGGGCCATCCTGTCTCGGCCTATGAGAAGGTCATCGGGGGCAAGACCGCCTCGCTCATCAGGACGTCGGCTCGCCTCGGGGCCCTGGCGTCCGACGCCCCACCGGAGGTGGTGGAGGCGTTGTCGGTCTGGGCATGGGAGTTGGGCATGGTGTTCCAGATCGCCGACGACGCCCTCGACCTGGTGGCGAGCGAGGAGCGGATCGGCAAGCCGGCCGGCTCCGACATCCGGGAGGGGACCTTCACCCAGGCGGTGCTGGAGGCGGCCCGGGGCCCGGACGGGGAGCGGATCCGGGACCTGTTGGACCATTCCCGTCCCTTTCCGGAGGAGAACGTGGCCGAGGTGATCCGGCTGGTGAGAGACGGCGGCTACGTCGAGCGAACCCTGCAGTCGGCCATGGAGCGGGTAGACCGGGCCCGCCAGGCCCTCAACTCCCTCCCCGACACCCCCCACCGCCACATCCTCGCCGGCCTGGGCAACTTCCTGGTCGAGCGGGTGGAGGCGGCCCGAACCTGACCCGGATTATGCGTTTTTATCAGCAGATCGCGACCCTGGCGGGTACCTTTTGATGGGGAGAATTCGACCGGCCTCGTCGATGAGGGGTCCTCAGGGAGGCTGATCCTGACCGGCCCATCTCACTCATACCGCGTTCTCCCCTACGAAACGGGCCCTCTGAGGGCCCGTTTTGCTGATAAAAACGCCTACTCCCGGCGCAGGGTGGGGAACAGGATCACGTCGCGGATGTGGGATTGGTTGGTGAGGAGCATGATGAGGCGGTCGACCCCGATGCCCAGGCCCCCGGTGGGGGGCATCCCGTACTCGAGGGCAGCCAGGAAATCCTCGTCGATGGCGTTGGCTTCATCGTCGCCACCGGCCCGGGCCGCGGCCTGAGCCTCGAAACGGGCCCTCTGGTCGATGGGGTCGTTGAGCTCGGTGAAGGCGTTCCCGTACTCGGCTCCGGCGATGAAGACCTCGAAACGGTCCGTCAGGTCGGGGTTCTCCCGGTTGCGGGCCGCCAGGGGGGACACCTCGGTCGGGAAGTGGGTGACGAAGGTCGGCTCCCACAGGTTCGTCTCGACCAGTTCCTCGAACAGCTCGAAAACGATCCGGCCCGCCCCCCAGGAAGGCTCCACCCCCACCCCGTGACCGGCGGCGAGGGCGGTCAGATCTGCCATCGATCGATCCAGCGTCACCTCCTCACCCACCGCCTCGGAAACGGCGTCGAGGAGCGGAAGCCGGCGATAAGGAGGGGTGAGGTCGACCTGGCGGCCCTGATACTCGAAGGTGGTCGAACCCAAGGTGGACTCGGCCACCGCGGCGAAGACCTCCTCCACCAGCACCATGATGTCGGTGAAGTCGGCCAGGGCCTCATAGGACTCGAGCATCGTGAACTCGGGGTTGTGGGTGGCGTCGATCCCCTCGTTGCGGAAGATGCGGCCTATCTCGAACACCTTCTCCAACCCGCCGATCACCAGCCGCTTCAGATACAGCTCGGTGGCGATGCGCAGGTACATCTCCTGGTCGAGGGCCCGGTGGTAGGTCTGAAACGGCCGGGCGGTGGCCCCGGTCGCCTCGGGGAGGAGGACGGGAGTCTCTACCTCGACGTATCCCCTGGCCTCGAACTGACGGCGTAGCTCGGAGACGACCTTGGCCCGGGTGAGGGCGAGGTGCCGAGATTCGGGGTTGGCGATCAGATCCAGGTGCCGGCGCCGGCTCCGGGCCTCGATGTCGGTCAGTCCGTGCCACTTGTCGGGAAGGGGGCGAAGCGACTTCTGAAGCACGGTCACCCGCCCCGGCTTGACCGACAGCTCCCCCTTCTTGGTGGTCATGACCACGCCGGTGACACCGATCCAGTCACCCAGGTCGATCCCGTCGGCGGCGGCGAAGGCTTCCACCCCGATGGTCTTCTGCTCGACGAATATCTGGATGGTGCCGCTCACGTCGCTCAGGGTGAGAAAGAGCAACCTGCCAAAGGAGCGACGCAGCATCACTCTTCCCGCCACCGTGACGGTGACATCGGTCTCCTGGCCGGGTTCGAGTCCGGCGAAGCGCTCATGCAATTGGGAACAGAGGTGAGTGCGTTCGAAACGGGTCGGCAAACCGGCGTCTCGCAACCGCAGGTAGCTCTCGAGACGCTGCCCGGATTCGTCGGTGCCGGCGCCGTGCTCGCTCACGGGTCCACCTCGGCCACCAGGCCCAGATCCTCGGCTTCTTCCTCGATGACTTCTTCGCGTCCGGTCAGCGCCAGCACGAACAGTGCCCCGGCGACCGCCGCCACTACCGGGACCACGATGTCGCCGGCCGGCGCCCCGAGCGAGGTACCTCCAGTCCCTTCGGGCCAGGGCCACAGAACCCGCAGCGATCCGGCCATCATCCCCACCAGCACCGCCATGACCGTGTCGTGATGGTGGCGCAGGAGCCGGTCGAGCAGGGTGGAGAACAGGGCCAGACCGACCACTGCTCCCAGGGCGAATACGCCCATGACCAGGAAATCGCGATCGCTCACCGCCCCGATGACGGACTGATACATACCGATCATGAGGAGGACGAACGACCCCGAGATTCCCGGCAGGATCATGGCACAGATGGCCACTACGCCCGACCCGAAGTAGACGGGCAGCGAAGGATCGGAGACCGGCCCGGCGCTCAAGCCGAGCAGCAAGAACATCGCCACCGCGGTGGCGGCCATGACGATCATGCGCAGGCCGTCGCGTTGGTGGATCATCCGCCCTCCGACCAGGATCGAGGCCACCACCAGGCCGAAGAAGAGAGCCGCCATCCGCACCGGCTGGGTGTCGAGCAGACGGGAGATCAGAGACGAGAGCGAGAAGACTGCGACGCCGATGCCGACGAGAAGTGGGATCAGAAAGCGCCATTCGACGGCCAGGAAGCGGCGGCGGAACTGGGCCAGGTCGAGCCGGATCAGGGCCGACAGGGCGCCCGAGCCCATGCGGATGGCGGCCACCAGACGGCGGTAGATGCCCAGCACGAGAGCGATCGTGCCGCCGGACACGCCCGGAACGAGATCGGCCGAGCCCATGGCGAAGCCTCGAAGGACCTGGATGAGTGCTGATCGCATGAGGGCGAAAGGGTAGTTGAACGGGGGCCCGACGCCGCCGGTCAGTGGTCCCGGTTCCGCTCCCACACCACCCGCAGCCCGCGCAGGGTGAGCTGCGGATCGAGAACGATGGGGTGGCGGCACACTTCCAGGAGCACCCCCGCCATGCCGCCCGTGGCGACGATCGGCACCTGCCCGTCTCCGTGCTCGGCCAGGATTCGATCGATCAGGCCATCGACCAGCCCGGCGTATCCATACACGAGACCGGACTGGATCGCCTCGACGGTGCTCCGGCCCACGGCGTGGGCGGGGGGCGTGATGTCGACCCTCCTCAGGGCGGCCGTGGAACGCACCAGCGCATCGGCGGCGATTGCCATACCCGGGGCGATGGCGCCTCCCCTGTACTCCCCCTCGTCCCCGATCAGGTCGACGGTGATGGCGGTACCGAAGTCGACCGTCACAACCGGGGCCCCGAAGCGTTCCACCGCCCCCAGGGCGTTGACGATCCTGTCCGCCCCCACCTCGCGGGGATTGTCGATCCGAAGCGACATGCCGGTCCGGGTTCCGGGCCCAACCACCACCGGCTCGGTGGCGGTCAGCTGCGCCATGGCGGCCCGCAGGGCGACGCTGGCGGGTGGAACCACCGAGGAAAGGGCCGAGCCGGTGATCTCGGCGCGGGCGGGCCCTATCAGTGACGAAATCAGAAGCACGTATTCGTCGGAAGTGCGGGAGGCGCGGGTGGACACCCGCCAGGTCTCGACCGAGTGGCCGTCGTCGACACCCACCACCGATTCGGTGTTGCCGACGTCGATCAGAAGAAGCTTCATGGCCGGGTGAGGCGGGAATATTCGGCCAGGCGCCGGCCCCGGTCGGGCACGAACATCTCCCCCACCAGATCGACGGGCAGGTTGTCGATGAGACGCACCGATCCGATGCGGCCCGCCACCGCGAGGAAAGCGGGCCGGTCGAGCCGGTCCAGGGGCTGGGAGCGGCTCTGAGAGGCGAGAGTCACGTAATCGACCGTATCCAGGCTGAGCGCCTCCTCGACCAGTGCCTCGAGCTCCACCGCCGAACGGGCGCCGGCCTCCACCGCGTCTGCGGCGGCGAAGAGCCCCCGGCTGATCGACAGGGCGGCGGGACGGTCCCCCAGGAGGACGTTGCGACTGGACAGGGCCAGGCCGTCGGGCTCGCGGATGATCTGGCATCCCACGATCTCGACCGGCATCGACAGGTCGGCAGCCATGCGCTCGATGAGGATGAGCTGCTGATGGTCCTTGCGTCCGAAGAAAGCCACGTCGGGCCGGAGGGAAGCGA
The DNA here is from genome assembly GCA_963744905.1 of uncultured Acidimicrobiia bacterium. Classification (GTDB taxonomy): domain Bacteria; phylum Actinomycetota; class Acidimicrobiia; order Spongiisociales; family ZC4RG35; genus DATFFO01. The sequence continues at coordinate 649,739 of CAVUUV010000003.1, forward strand.
ACAGCTTCGTCACGACGGTGGCCACCCCGTCGAAGTGTCCGGGGCGGAAGGCGCCCTCCATGTGCTCGGATAGGACCGAAACGCTGACGGTGGTCAGGGGTGGCTGCGGATACATGACTTCGACCGGGGGAGCGAAGAGGACGTCGACGCCCGACTCCTCGGCCAGGGCCGCATCCCGCTCCGGGTGACGGGGATAGGTCTCCAGGTCCTCGGGCCGATCGAACTGGAGAGGGTTGACGAACAGGGACATGACCACCGTGTCACAACGCCGGCGCGCCTCCTCGACCAGTGACAGGTGCCCCTCATGCAAGAACCCCATGGTGGGTACCAGCCCGGACCGTCCTGATCTCATGATGCGCGCCTCCTCGGGAGTCGCCACCAGCCTCACAGCTCCAACCCCACCCGGGCAGCCGTGGCCTGGGCCAGGAGCCGGAACTGGCGGCCCAGGGAAGGAGAGAGATCCTGGGCGGCCCGGATCTGGCCCACAACGGTGGGGAGATCACCCCGGACGATGGGACCGGTGAGGGCGGTGTCGGGGTCGGTTTCGAACACGTGCCCTAGCACCGTACGCGCCAGGGGCTCCATCACTGCGAAGGGGACATCGGCTCCTTCGAGAAGGTCGCGACAGACGGCCAACGCCTCCACGAGGTAGTTGGCCGCGGCACTGGCGGCGGCGTGATAGAGGGCCTTGTCACCGTCGGCGAGGAGAAACGGCCTCATCTCCAGGCTGGCGGCGAAGGTGTGGAGCAGTTCGGACAGGGTCGGGTCGGAGGTGGTGATTGCCGCCCAGGCCCCGCCCAGTGCCTGCGAACCGCGCACGGGGTCGGGCAGGCTCTGGAGGGGGTGAAAGGACCCGGTCGAGGCCCCCAGTGCGGCGATGGGGTCCAGTGCGGCGATGGAGGTGAACCCGGAGAGGTGGACGGCCGGTGTCCGGTCCCGCCAGTGCGGTGCGAGGCGATGGGCGACCTCGGTGATGGCCGAGTCGCTGACCGCCACCAGCACCAGATCGGAGGCCGGCAGCGGTGTCTCCCAGTCGAGGGCGGGACCGAACCCGCCGGGCCGTCTCGCCAGGATCCCCACCAGTTGATGGCCGGCCCTGAGCGAGGCTAGAGCGAGAGAGCCGGCTGCCCGGCCCGCTCCCACGATGACGAGATCCATGAGGGGTGAGGGTACCCGGCAACGGTGACCCGTTCCCGGCCCCGTCCTCAGTGGTCTTCGAGCTGATGAGTGGTGATGACCGGCCAGCGGGAGTCGAGCTCGGCCTTCATGTCCTGGTAACGGTCACGCCGCTTCCAGAATTTGGTCTTCCCGACCTGAAACTTGCGTTGATTGGGCCCGGTCCCTTCCCTGGGCTCGTCGACGCGGAGACGACGAACGTCGGGCAGGGTGAGGTCGTCGGGATCGGCCACCGTCGAAAGGATCTGGTTGGCGGCATGCCGGACCTGGCGGTGCTGACGCTTCCTCTCCTGGCGATCGGGTCGCGTTTCGTCGTAACCGGGAATGTCCTTGCGATGCTCTCTGGCCCGTCGAGCCATGCTGATCTCCTGTCTGCTCGGGTCTGCGGTTCCAGTCCCGATCATGGAGGAGCGCGAGCCACCATCGACATCAAACGTAGCAGCGGCAGCGTCGGGGTAAAGCGGCCCAAAGACCCTTTTGTGTTCAACGAGGCAGAAGGCGCCCTCTCACTCTGGCGGCGTAGGTGGAGTAGCCCGGCACCACCAGCCGCAGCCGTCGCTCTTCGTAGCCGGCCTTGAACCAGAAGAACATGGTCGTGAGCCCAGCCACCGCCAGACCCCCTGGAGATGCAAGCGCCACCGCCAACCCGAACATGGTGAGTAGGACGGCCGAGTAGATGGGATGGCGCATCCTCCGGTAGGGGCCGTCCTCGACGAGGGTGGCCCCGGGAAGCGGTTCGGGAAAGGGCGTGAAAGCCGGCCCGAGGCTCGAGACCGCCCACGCACCCAGGCTCAGTCCCACCAATACGATCACGGCCCCGACCACCACCAGGACAACACCGACATCACCCCGGGTTACCCAGGTCACCGCGGCGAACACAGCGAACAGGCCGAGCTGAGCGGCGAGGAGGGCGGGTGAGGCCCAGGACGGTGCCGCCTCCTCCCAATCGTCGGCGACCTCCACCACCGCCTGATCGGATACCGACTCCAGTGCGGTTCCGGCGGTCTCACTTCCCAGCGGGGCCTGCGGCCATACCTCGGCCAGTGGTTCGAGGACGAACCTGCGCCGGTCTGCCCGGGGATGGGGGAGGATCAGAGAAGGCCCCTGGGCCGTGACCGGGGATCCGTCTTCGCCGGTGACCACTATCAGGTCCAGGTCCAGGGTGCGCGGACCCCATCTCTGTTCACGCTCCCTTCCGGCCCTGGCTTCGATCTCCAGCATCTCGTGGAGTAGCTGGACCGGATTCAAATTGGTGACCAGGACCACCACCGCATTCAGGTAGGGGTCCTGGGGGGGTCCCCCCACGGGGGCCGTCTCGTACAGGGGCGAGATCCGTTCGACCGTCCCGATGCGGTGCAACGACGCCAGGGCCGTCTGCATGGTGGCCAGCCGGTCTCCCAGGTTGGAGCCCAGCGACACTGCGGCCCGGTAGCTCATCTGGCCCGGGTGATGCTGACCGACACATCCTGGCAAGGAACCGATATGGGAGCGTCGGGTTTGTGCACGGTGACGGTTACCGACCCCACGCGGTGATCGTCGAGGACGAGGGCGGCCACCCGCTCGGCCACCTTCTCGATCAGATTCCATCGCTCCGAGGAGACCCGCTCGTGAACCCGACGCGCCAGATCCCCGTAGTCCACGGTGTCCGCCAGCTCATCGGACGCACCGGCCCGGCTCAAATCCAGCTCCAGGGTCAGGTCGATCGAGAAGACCTGGCCCTCCTCCTGCTCGTCCGCGAGCACCCCATGACGGGCGAAGACGTCGATTCCGGTGATCGAGACGGAGTCCGTCGCTAGCTCCCGGCGGGAATGAACGAGCGGCCGGCCGGGCCCAGCGGACGTCCCAGGATCTCCTGGATGACCGCCACCGCCAGGACCGGGTTGGTGATCAAGCCAGACGCCACCAGGTATCCGCCCAGCAACCCCGCCAGCGGATCGTCGACTACCTCACGATGCACCAGGACCCTGGCTCCGGCGGGCCGTAACGCCTCATCGAGTGCCTCGAAGACCGAAGCCCGGTGCGCGACCGTGAGCGCCCCCGGAACCGGCACCGAGAATATGGCCAGACCCGCCTCGCCGTAGGCGGACACGTTCTGGTTGCCGGGGAGGAGGGTGACCACCGCCGAGATACCTGCCTCTTCCACCAGCCAGGCGATCTCCTCTTCACGTCTCACCCGGCGATGCTGGAACCCGATCCCCCCGATCCTCTCCGATACGGCCAGGCGATCGGCGATCACCCAGGTGAATCCCCTTGGCTTGAGCCCGGTCATGATCTTTGCCATTGCGCCACCCAACGTTACCCAGGCCGTCAAATCGAGGCGTCGGCGATGGCCCTGGCCACGGCCGCGGCCTGCCTCGAGGACTCGGCGTCGTGCACTCGAACCGCGGCCGCTCCCGACATCACCATCAAGGCTGTGACCGCGGCAGTGGCCAGGTCACGCTCGCCGGGTTCGGCCAGACCGGTCAATCGACCCAGGAAGGACTTGCGGGAGGCACCCACCATGACCGGATACCCGGTCACGACCAACTCGCCCAGATGGGCCAGAAGACGAAGATTGTGATCCAGGGTCTTCCCGAACCCGATGCCGGGATCGATCACGATGTGGTCCGGGGCCAGCCCGGCTCCTTCGACGGCGCCTGCCCTCCTCACCAGATAGTCGCGCACCTCGCCCACGACGTCTTCGTAGTGGGGACTGTCCTGCATGGTCCGGGGCCTCCCCCTCATATGCATCAGTACCACCCCGACTCCGGTGGATGCCATGACTTCCACCATGGCGGGATCCGACCCGGCCATGATGTCGTTGACGATCTCCGCCCCGGCGGCCACTGCCGCCCCGGCCACTTCGGCCTTGGTCGTGTCGACCGACACCACCACCCCCTCGGCGGCGAGCCTTTCAACCACCCCCAGGATGCGATCCATCTCCTCGGAGGCGGAGACGGGGTCCGCCCCGGGCCGGGTCGACTCACCGCCCACGTCGACCACGTGGGCGCCGTTCGCCAGGAGCCGGCGGGCGTGGTTCACCGCCGCATCTACGTCGACGAAGCGGCCCCCATCCGAGAACGAGTCGGGCGTGACGTTGAGGATGCCGACGATCACCGGCCGGGCCAGCGACAGAGTCCTGGTTCGCAGCTTCCACCCGGCGGGTTGGGCTCCGCACCCGGCGCCGTCAGTCACGGGTGCCGAACAGCAGCGACATCGCCTCCGAACGAGTCCGGGCATCGGAGGCCATGGTTCCGCGCACAGCCGAGGTGACGGTGGCGGCCCCTGGTTTGCGTACTCCCCGCATCGACATGCAGAGATGCTCGGCCTCCAGCACCACCAGCACCCCCAGCGGCTCCAGTCGTTCCCATAATGTGTCGGCCACCTGGGCGGTGAGCCTCTCCTGCATCTGGGGCCGGCGGGCGAATCCATCCACCAGCCGGGCCAGTTTGGAGAGACCAGTGACCTGACCCCGGGGGAGGTAGGCGACGTGAGCCTTTCCGTGGAACGGGACCAGGTGGTGCTCGCACAGGGAGTAGAAGGGGATGTCCTTGACCATCACGATCTCCTGATAGTGCTCGTCGCCGAAGAAGGCGTCGATTTGATCACCGGGATCGTGGTCGATTCCCCCCAGCGCCTCGGCGTAGAAGGAGGCCACCCGTTCCGGCGTGCCCCGCAGTCCTTCCCGGTCCGGGTCCTCTCCGATCGCCTCCAGGATCTCACGGACGGCCCGGGCGATTCGTTCTGTATCCATGTCGAGGCGATGGTAGGGCCCTACCGGCCGCTCCGGGCGGGCCCCAACCAGAGGAACCTCTCCAGGAACCTGCAGATCCAACCACCGGAGGCCAAGAAAGATTCCCTGACATCATCTTGACATCATCTTGGTGTCGCTGTATGATGCCTATATGACATCAACCTGATGTCAGGGCCGGGCTCCGGCCGCCGACCACCAACGGGAGCAAGACATGTACATCACGCTGGATGCAGCCCACGCCCTGATGGACGAGCGAATCCGCACCCATCTCCCCACCCCCAGCCGGCGGGTGATCCGTCACCTGGAGCGGGAGCGTCGCCGATGAGACTCGAACCGATACTCACCCAGATGGAAACCACCGTCGACGCCCAACTGCGCCTGGCCGACCCGGGCGTGGCGGGAGCGGCGGCGGGTTTCATGGAGGCGTTCCGGCCCTCGGTCCGGTCCGCCCTGCTCGAGCTGGCCCAGCAGGCTGCCGAGGAAGTGACCGCCCAGCTGGGAGACCGCCGGGTCGACGTCCGGCTGATGGGCGGCGATCCGGAGCTGGTCGTATCACCCGAGATGAGGGCGGCGGATGAGAGGACGTCCGAGGATCTCGAGGCGCGGATCACGCTGCGACTGCCCGGCTCCCTCAAGGGACTGGTCGAGGACGCCGCCGCGACTGCGGGTGATTCCGTCAACAGCTGGGTGATCGACGCCCTCAAATCGAGGGCGCGGCGAGCCGCTCCCGGCTCCACCATCGAGGAGACTTTCGAGCTGTGATCGAAGAGACCTTCTCCCTCACCGGACCAGCCTCGGTCGAATGCTCCTTCGCGGCCGGCTCCCTGACCGTCGAGTCGGGCCCGCCCGGATCGATGTCCGTGACGATCGACACCACCAGGCCCGACTCCTGGCGCCTGTCCCAAACGGGCGACCAGATCTCCATCGTCTATGAACGAGGTTTCCTGTCTGGCGGCGGACGGGCTCAGATCCGGATCACGGTTCCCGAGGGCTCTTCGCTCAACCTGGGCACCGCCTCAGCCGATGTGCGATCGTCGGCGGGCCTGGACCGGGTGTCGATCTCCACCGCCTCGGGCAACATCGATCTGAGCGAGGTGGCAACGGTCTCCATCAAGACCGCTTCCGGAGATGTCTACATCGATCGGGTCCGGGGCGACCTGAACGTCAAGTCCGCCTCCGGCGACATCCGGGCCGGCCACGTCGACGGCACCACCAGCATCACCACCGCCTCGGGCGACCTCAGCATCGAGGTGGCCCACGGCCCCCTCTCGGTCACCACCGCCTCCGGCGACGTGCGGGTGGACCGTTACATGGGCGACGACGTCGAAGCGTCCACCATGTCGGGCGACCTGGTGGTGGCACTGCCCAGGGGCGTCAGCGTCACGCTCAAGGCCCATACCCTCTCCGGCAAGGTACATCTCCCCCAACGTCGGACGGCACACAAAGGCGGGAGCCGTCCGGTGTCGGTTCGTGCCAAGTCGGTGTCGGGCGACATTCGCATCAAGCGGCTGGACTGAGCGGCACTACTCCCGTTCCTCCGGAGGGATGGGCGGCGGGGGGCCCGCAGGAGGCCAGGCCGGCAGCTCGGCCTGAGGAGCGACCGGTCCGACCAGATCGTCGACCCTGACGATGAAGGTGGCTGCCTCCTGACGGAGCATGGTCCGGTCCGGGCAGTAGAGGCCCTCCTTGCAGCCCCTGGTCACACCGGCGGCGGCCAGGGCGTTGATATCGGACTCCGCCCAGGTCCCGTCGTCGTCGGAGAAGGCATCGGGGCCGTCCGGCAGATGGAGGGCTCGACGCACCATCGCCGCCACCTCGGCCCTGGTCACCAGGGCATCCGGGCACGCCCGGCTGTTGGTGGGGGGGTCACAGCCGCGCATGATCCCTGCCGCGGCCAGGGCATCGATCTCGCTTTCAGCCCAGCTCCCGTCGTCATCGGAAAAGGCATCCGGGCCCGGCGCGGGGTGGATCACCCGCCCCAACAAGGCGGCGAACTGGGCCCTGGTCAGGGGATCGGTGGGGCAAGCCCGCCTCTCGGCACAGCCGAAGAAGAGCTCCCTGGCATAGGCCTCGGTCAGGGATCCCTCGTGTACGGAATCGTTGTCGTCAGCGAAGGGGTCGATGCAACCCACCCGGGCAGTAGTCGAGACCTCCATGTCGTCCAATACCAGACTGAGGGGATTGGGCGTGGAGTACCTTCCACCGAAGTAGACGTTGTCCCACAGCTCGCGCACGGACACCCCGTCCTCGCCACTGCGCCGGAAGGCGAGCCCGTTGCGGCTGAACACCTTCCTGGAGTCGATCCAGGCGGCCACGGCCCCGTCGTTGACGCCCGGAGTGTTCATCCGCACCTCACCCTCGACGCACGTCCACCGCTCCTGGCGCAGCCCCACCCCGAACATGAGCTCGTCACCACAATCGGCCGCCTGGTCGAGGTGGTAGAGGTAGTAGCCGATCGGCACCTCGTCGGGGCCCACCCCGGCGGTTCCCACGGTGTCGAACATGAGACGGGCCGACCAGCCCGGGTTGTCGGTGGTGGAGGGCTTGCATCCTTTGGCGGTGGGCGTGGTGGAGGCATCGGCCAGTCCGGGGAGCTTGCCGGAGGACACCGGCCGGAAATCGACCAGACGGACGTAGTAGCGAAACCAGGCGTGATCCACCGGTTCGGGCAGGCGTGCGTAAGGCCCGAAACCACGGAAGCCCCCGGTGGGAATGTCCACCTCGAGGCCCCGGCCCATGTATCCCCTCGTAACGTGGGTCCGGGTCATGTCGAGGCTACGGACGTCATAGAGATAGGGATGAGCCTCACGGAGCGCGGCGATGGCGTCGGTCAGCGGCTGCCCGGGCGCCTCGTTCCAGGTCGGGTCCTCGAACTTCTGGTCGAGGACGGTGTCTGCTGCCGCAGGCAGGGCGAAGACCGCCGTCGCCAGCAGAGCCATGGCCAAAGTGGTGATTTTGAGGGTCATCGGGGTGATCCTCTCGCTCGGCTTCCCCCTGTGGTCCGACCATCCAACCACAACCCCCTGATCAATGGTCCTCGCTCACCTGAATGTCGAGCTCGCCCTCGTCCCAGCGCACCCGCACCTCATAGGATTCCTCGACCTGGCTGAACTCGACGCGGACCTCGTCGGGACCGGTGTCGCGGATCTCCATAGAGAACCCCGGATTGGGTGTGGCCGATTCGAGGCGGACCTGGTCGGTGCGGTGACCTACCACCACGACCCCTCCCTTCGACGGAACAGTGGTCTTGTCCCATTCAGGCGGAGCGTTCGTAGTCGTGGTCGATGTCGGGACATTCGTGGTCGATGTCGGGACATTCGTGGTCGACGTCGTCGCCCTGGTCGACGATGTGGTGGATTGCGAGGGCGAGGTCGAGCTCGAGCTTGAAGGCGCTGGGGAAACTGTGGTCACGGACCTAGCCGCCAAGGAGGTGGGCACGGCCGGAGCGGTGGTCGTTGAATCCGGGAACGAGGTGGAGGTCTCGTCAACATCGGGGCGGTCTGCCGAAACGTTGAGTGCGGGGGTGAGCGGAACCTCGCCCACCTGGCGATCGGCCGAACTGAGGGCAGCCCAGGCAACGCCGGTTGCGGCGAAGGCAACCAACAGCCAGGCGAGCACGAATCCCAGGCGACGCATGGCCACGATGTTGGTCGGGTCCGGGTACCGATACCTCAACACGACCTCAAGAGATTCGGCCAACCTATACCAACCGACGGCTCGGCCCTACGCTGGCGAGCCATGGCCGCCATTCTGCTCATCGAAGACGACACCGACATCCGCCGGCTCGTGGCAGATACCCTCGCCGGCGATGGGCACCAGGTGGAAACCGCCGCCACGGCCATGACCGGTCTGAAGACGGTGGTGGACTCTCATCCCGACCTGGTCATTCTCGACCTGGGCCTTCCCGATCTCGATGGACTCGAACTACTGCAGATGATCAGGGCGGTATCGAACGTCCCCGTCATAGCCGCCACCGCCCGGGGAGCCGACGAGGACATCATCGCCACCCTCGACGCCGGCGCCGACGACTACCTGGTGAAGCCCTTCTCCATCGACCAACTGAAAGCTCGCCTGAGGGCTGTCCTCCGCCGGGTCGAAGGAGAAGAGCCCCTTCGGGTGGTCGAGGTGGGGTCGCTGCGTGTCGAGCTCGACAGCCGGAGGGTGCTCAACGGGGACGAAGTGGTAGAGCTCAAACCCAAGGAGTTCGATCTCCTCGCCTACCTGGCTCAGCGACCGGATCGGGTGGTGCCCCGCAGGGAACTGCTGGCCGAAGTGTGGAGGATGCCTTTCGGAGGCAGCGACCGCACCCTCGACGTGCATCTCTCGTGGTTGCGTAAGAAGCTGGGCGAGTCGGCATCCGAACCGCGCTACATTCACACCGTCCACGGGGTGGGCGTGAAATTGGTCGAGCCTGGCTGACGGCCCGTGAGACGCCGCGTCAACTGGCTGGTACTGGCAGTGACCGCCCTGGTGGTGGTGGCTTACGTGTTGCCGCTGAGCCTCCTGGTGCGACGGCAGGCGATGGAGAGGGCCCAGATCGCCGCCGAGCAGCGCGCGCAATCGGCAGCCGGGGCCCTGGCTGTGGCCGTGGCGGCCGCCAACGGCACCGTGGACCGCACCGTGGCCGCGGCAGCCCTGGTGTCAGACGTGGCCTTCATCCTCCCCGACGGAATCCGGATCGGCGTGCCCGACCCGCCGGCGAGCCTCGTGTCCGAGGTCGCCGAGGGCTCCACGGCCTCGTACACCGCCGAGGACGGCACCTGGAGCATCGGGCTGCCCATTGCCACGCCGGCGGGCGTCGTATCGGTGGTTTCGCGGGCGACTCTCGAGGAGATGACTGCGGGAGTGGGGCGCGCCACCCTGCTGCTGGTGGCCCTGGCCCTGGCGCTGGTGGTGGGCTCGGTGCTGCTGGCCGATCGCCTGGGACGTTCCCTGGTGCGACCCGTCACGGCCCTGGCCGAGACCGCCCACCGACTCGGCGAAGGCGACCTGACCGTCCGGGCGCAAGTGGATGGTCCCCCCGAGGTGAAGGCGGTGGCCCAGGCTCTGAACGGTCTGGCCTCCCGCCTCGATGACATCATCGAGGGAGAGCGGCAGGCCCTAGCCGATCTCTCGCACCGGCTTCGCACTCCCCTCACCGCCCTCCGCCTTGAGGCAGAGCGGCTCTCGACCGGCACCGCCAGTGAGCGCCTGCTGCAGCAGGTCGACAGGACCGAACGGGCGGTCGACCAGCTCATCAGGGAGGTAGGAAACCGTGACCGCACTGAGGGGCGGAGAGGAAGAACGGACCTGGTCGATGTGGTGAGACGACGGCTCGACTTCTGGTCCGTTCTGGCTGAGGATCAGAACCGGACTGTCACGGCACACCTTCACCACGACCCTCTCATCGTCCCGGCGTCGGAGTCTGAGCTAGCTGCGGTCGTCGACGCGCTGATCGAGAACATCTTCACCCACACTCCTCCGGGTACCGGCTTCGAGGTCACAGTTCGCGAGGAGGCCGCCGCCCCTCTGCTTGTGGTCTCAGACGCCGGTCCCGGATTCGGGTCGGGGGATCCGGTGGAACGGGGCCGCAGTGGCGCCGGCTCTACCGGACTAGGCCTCGACATTGCCCGGAGCCTGGCCGAACGGCTCGGTGGTGGGATCGAAACACACGAGGGCCCCGGTGGCGGGGCCCTCGTGATGGTGCGGCTGGGCTGACCACACCGCTGGGAGGCTTTCGCTCAGTCGCCGCCGCCGTCTCCATGACCTCCATGGTCGTCGTCATGGCCACCGGAGCCGGCATCGTCGTCGATGGTCGTGGAGGTGGATTTGTCGTCATTGTCCATGCTCGAGGTCTCCTCCTGGTCGTCATCGTCGATGGTGGTTGAGGTGGATTTGTCGCTCGAGGTCTCCTCCTGGTCGTCATCGTCGATGGTGGTGGAGGTCAGGGGGTCATCATCGTCGACGGTCGTGACGGTGGCCGGCGTGGAGTCCTCTCGCTCCTCGTCGTCGATCGTCGTGGTAGGGGTGTGGCGGTCGTCGTCGGCCACGGTAACCAGTGTGGGGACATCATCGAGGCTGGTGGAGGTGGACGACGAGGTGTCGACCTGTTCATCGGTGGCAGGGGCCGAGGTCGATGAGTCGTCGACGATGGCCAGCGACGTGCCGGTGGTATCGACGGTGGCCGCCTTGGCATCGTCGGCCCCGCCGCCCGTGCCGGCCCAGGCTACGCCCCCCATCAGCAACAGGAGTACAGCCACGGCCGGAATGACCTTGCCTCGTTTGAACATTCGGATCCTCCGGGTCGGTTGCGGACACCCCGAATATGCACCCGGAGACGTTTCCCGACCCTCAGGCAGATGTCAACGTTTCCTCAATCGCCGGATGGAGCTCAGGCTCCGGCGTCGGCGGGACGAGTGCTGGGGCGCGGAGACGCCTTGGGCTCGACGGTGACCTCGGTGGTCGTTTCGTCGGGCTCGTCCTCGACCGCCGAGGCAGCGGCGATGCCCGGATGGGGCTGGGGGTTCTCGGGGTAGCGCACCCTGAGCCCGTCGTCGGAGTGTTCCCACTTGGGCACGTCCCAGAACAGGGCCGCCACCTCTTCGGGACCGACGGTTTCGTGGGCGATCAGCTCGGCCACCATGCGCTCCATCGACTGGCGGTGGCGGGTGATGATCTCGTTGGCTTCGTCGTGGGCGGCGTTGATCATCTTCCGCACCTCACCGTCGATGAAGGCCGCTACCTGATCCGAGTAGTCCTGCTGGCGCCCATAGTCACGGCCCAGGAAAACCTCGCCGCTGGCCTTGCCGTACTGCATCGGACCCAGCTCATCTGACATGCCGTACTCCATGACCATCTTGCGGGCGATGGAGGTGGCCTTCTCGATGTCGTTGGCCGCTCCGGTGGTCGGATCGGCGTAGATGATCTCCTCGGCCACCCGGCCCCCGAGCAGCATGGCCAGCTGGTCGACCAGCTCGGAGCGACGCACCAGGTACTTGTCGTGGGTGGGTAGGGCGAGGGTGTGACCCAGGGAACGCCCCCGGGCAACGATCGTCACCTTGTGGACCGGGTCGGCGTTGGGGAGGGCCCAGCCCACCAGGGCGTGGCCGGTCTCGTGGTAGGCGATGAGCTTCTTCTCTTCGTCGCTCATCACTTTCGACTTGCGTTCCGGCCCGGCCATGACCCGGTCGATGGCCTCCTCCAGCTCGTCCATGGTCACATCGGGCTTGCGCCGTCTGGTGGCGAGAAGGGCGGCCTCGTTGATGAGGTTGGCCAGATCGGCACCGGTGAACCCCGGGGTACGCCGGGCCAGCACCTCCAGATCGAGGTCTTTGGCGAGGGGCTTTCCCTTGGCATGCACCTCGAGGATGGCCTTGCGCCCCTCGATGTCGGGAGCGTCGACCACGATCTGACGGTCGAACCGACCCGGGCGCAACAAGGCCGGGTCGAGGATGTCGGGGCGGTTGGTGGCCGCCATGACGATGACGCCGGTGTTGCCCTCGAAGCCGTCTAGCTCCACCAGCAGCTGGTTGAGGGTCTGCTCCCGCTCGTCGTGCCCGCCGCCCAGGCCCGCTCCGCGATGGCGGCCGACGGCATCGATCTCGTCGATGAACACGATCGCCGGAGCAGAGGTCTTGGCCTGCTCGAACAGATCACGCACCCGGCTGGCACCCACCCCGACGAACATCTCCACGAAGTCGGAGCCGGAGATCGACATGAATGGAACCCCCGCCTCGCCGGCCACGGCCCGGGCGAGGAGGGTCTTACCCGTACCCGGAGGTCCGAACAGGAGGACCCCCTTGGGGATCTTGGCCCCCATCTGGCGGTAGCGATCCGGGTTCTGAAGGAAGTCCCGTATCTCCTGCAGCTCCTCGATGGCCTCTTCCAGACCGGCGACGTCCTTGAACGTCACCCGGGGCTGGTCCTTGGAGACCAGCTTGGCCTTGGATTTGCCGAACTGCATCACCCGGTTACCGCTCCCCTGCATCTGCATGAAGATGAACACCATGAACCCGAGCAGGAACAGCCAGGGGAGGAAGCTGATCAGCAGATCCATCAGCCCCGGAGGCTGGGGATCGGTATCGAAGGAAGTTCCGCTCTGCTGGAGGAGGGTGGTGAGCTCGCCCTCGTAGCCGTCCGGATAGGAGGCCGACACCTCGTAGGAGTTCTCGGGAAGCTGGGAACCGTCCAGGCGCCCGTATACCTGGTTGCTGCGAGCCAGGATCTCCACCGACTCGAAGTCGTCATTCTTGACCTGGGTGATGAAATCGGACAGCGGCTCGTCCTGAGGTCCGGTGAACTGATCGAACCACCATTGCGCCATCACGGCCAGCACCACGATGGCCAGCCCGTAGATGAGCAGGGTCCTGACGGTTCGATTCACGGTGACCTCATGGGGTGAAGGGTAGGTGTGGCGAGGGCGCTGTCATGGTACGGGATGGTCACCGCTAGGGGAACCCACCGGCAGTCGCACAACGAACCGGGCCCCACCACCGGGGGCATCACCCGCTTCGATCGTCCCTCCGTGAGCCTCGACCAGGGCCCGGACCAGGTAGAGCCCGATGCCCGACCCGGCCGAGGAGCCGTCCAGACGAACGAACCGTTCGAAAATCCGCTCACGCTCCCCCGGCGGGACTCCCTGGCCGCGATCGGACACCGCCAGGATCCCTTCTCCATTCGAGCGCGACACCTCGACGGTCACCAGGCCCCCGACGGGCCCATGGATAGCGGCGTTCTCGATCAGGTTGACCATGATGCGCTCCAGGCGGAGCAGATCTCCCATCACCGGCACGCTCTCGGTCGCTCGCACCACGAAACGGTGAGAGGGGAACCTGGCTTCGACCGTTTCCACCGCCCGCCCCGCCGCGGCCCGCAGATCGAGCGGTTCGAGGTCGAGACTGGTCTCGCCCAGATCGACCCGGCCCAGGTCCACCAGCTCACCTACCAGCTCTGAGAGCCGCTGCGACTCACTGGCGATGAACTCGACCGCCTCTTTGGCCAGGGGATCAGACATCACCACGTCGAGCTCTTCGAGAATGCGGGCGAAACCGATGATTCCGGCCAGGGGCGAGCGCATGTCGTGTGCCACCCCGACCAGGAAGTCGGTGCGCTGGCGCTGGGTGCGATCCAGCTGCCTGAGACGGCGCTGGATCCGGGCGATGCGACGGCTGGAAGATATGGCGGCCGCCAGCTGCCGCCCCACCTGGACCATGAGATCGATGTCTTCTGCGTCGAAGAGGCCGGGCCGGTAGGACTGGATGCTCAACACACCGAGCACGCGACTGCCGTTGCGAGCCGGGACGCCCAGGTAGGAGCGGGCATGGGGGGTCTCCTCGCCCACCAGGCGTCGTAGCGGCAGGCCTGACACCATCAGATCCTCGATCTTGAGCGGCTCCCCGGACTCGAGGACCCGCTCGGTCAGGCCCCCCGAGTTGCGCTGATAGGAGGTGACGGTGACGGTTCCGGCCTCGACGATGGTGAAGCGGATTCGAGAGCCTTCGGGGAGAGCGAAGGAGACTACATCCGCCGACAGGGCTCTCTCAATGGCGCCCAGCGCCACCTTGACCACCTCGTCGGGGGTCTCACCCCGGGACAGCGCACGGGTGATCTCGCCGAGGACGGTGAGTCGGTCGAGTGCCTTGGCGGAGAGGGTCATGTGCTCACAGGGTGCTGGAGTCGAGCACCCCGACGTAGGGCAGATTGCGGTACTTGCCGGCGTAATCGAGGCCGTATCCGACCACGAACTCGGGACCTATCTCGAATCCGGTGTAACGGACATCGAGGTCGACCCGCTGAATGCCCTGCTTGACCAGCAATGCCGCCACTTCGAGCGAATCTGGCTTTCGCACCCGCAGGCTCTTGAGCAGGTAGTTGAGGGTCAGGCCCGAGTCGATGATGTCCTCGACGATGAGGACATGGCGTCCTGCGATCTCCTCGTCGAGATCCTTGAGGATCCGCACCACTCCCGACGTCTGGGTAGAGGCTCCGTACGAGGAAACGGCCATGAAATCGAACTCTACCGGCAAGTCGATGTGGCGGGCCAGGTCGGCCATCACCATGAAGGCGCCCTTCAGGACACCCACGATGAGGAGGGATTTTCCCTGGTAGTCGCGGGTGATGCCGGCTCCCATCCGCTCCAGGGCGGCGTCGATTTCCTCGGCCGAGATCAGGGTCTGTATCTGCGCCATGTCAGCTCTGTCTGAGTGTGGATGACAAGGTAGCGCTTGGTCGCGGCATCGACCCAACCCAGGGGTAGGCGACGCACCGACGGAACCCAGACCGGGCCGTTAGACGAAACGACCACCGGATGACCCGGCCGGTCGGATGCCCCCACACCGGCCCGGGCCAGCGCCGCCAACGCCGCCGGGATCCCGGCGGCAGCCTCGACCGACAGCGGCTCGAGTCGATCGGCGTCGCCCACCATCCAGCCCTGTCCGAGGGGCATGGCCACCGGTGGCGCGCCGGAGATGGTGGCCACGAAGCGCCACGCTCCGAACCGGGTCGTGCCCGGAAGCTGCATGCCCACCGCCCCCGGCTCGGTGTCTGGAGATCCCGCTTCCGCCACCAGCATGGCCCCCCGTCTTCGCACGGTGATCCCTCCTCCCATCTGATACGAGGAGATGGTGCCCCGGGCCACGGCGTGGGCAGCTTCGACACCATCGCCCGAGGCGGATCGCATACCCGCCAGAGCCAGAAGGCGGCGAATGACCCGGGCCGCGGCGGCCGGGGGAGCCGTAGTGACGACGGAGGCGGCCACCTCAACCCCATCATCGGTGACCACGAAGGGGACCTCGCCCAGCCGCTCATCCAGATAGGCCACATCACGTCCCAGGAGCCCGGCGGTGGTGGCAAGGGAGCGTCGCAGGGCAGGGTTGAACTGTGCCTCCAGCATCGGTAACAGCTCCCGACGGATCCGGTTACGGAGTGGTCGATCCGATTGGTTGGCCGGGTCGTCATGCCAGTCCAGGCCGGCCAGGGTGGCCAGCTCGCGGGTCTGGGACCGGCTCACGCCCAGGAAGGGGCGGGCGAAGGGTGGCCGCCGGGCGGGGATCCCGGAGAGGCCGTCGATTCCCGACGCCCGGAGCAGGTGATCGAGCACCGTCTCGGCCTGATCATCGGCGGTGTGAGCGGTCAGCACCCACTCCGGGGAGCGGCGCGCATCCCGGAGGGCCCGATAGCGGACCCGACGAGCCTGGTCCTCGGGAGATGGGCCCGGGCCTAGCTCCACACGCGCCTCCTCCAGTGGCACCCGCAGCGCACCGGCCACCGCCCGGGCCGCCTCCAGCATCAGGTCCGAAGCCTCCAGCCCGTGGTGAACGTGGACGGCCCGCACCCGCCGGCCCATACGGACACAGATCCACAGCAGGGCGGCCGAGTCGGCTCCGCCGGACAGCGCCACCGCCAGCGGCCCGCCGGGTAGGTCCGCCAGTGACTCGACGGCCGTCGCCAGCTCGGTCAGCCGACGCGCCTCAGCCATGAGGAGGGATCCGAGATCTCATCCAGGGTGGGCAGGGCATCGGGCCCGCTCCAGACCCGGTCCAGGGCCTCCCAGCCCGACTGACGCTCAACGGCCAGGACGAAGGCCTCGCCCTGTTCGTACTGCCGCATCTTCATTTCCAGGCCTGTGAGCCGGAAGAGCAACTGAGTGCGTGGGTCGGATCGGCGGGCCTTGAGGATCCTGGCCATGCGGGCATGGCCGCGGAAGATCTCGGACCCGATGCGGTCCATGACCACGTGACCGTGACCCTCGAGCAGACTCATCAGAGCCTGGACCTCGTCGAGAGTGTGACGCTGCTCGGGGGAGGCGAAGAGCCCGACCAGGCCCCGCTCGTCGATGATGGGACGATCCTGGGAGCGGGCGTCCATTATCTCCCCCAGAACCCTGGCCAGCCGACCGGGCTCCGGAACCGCCTGGGAGATGAGAGTCTGCACCAGGGAGAGGAAGTGGTCCGCCATCCAGGGGACGCCCACGAACTGGGCGCGATGGGTCATCTCGTGCAGTGCCACCCAGAGGCGGAACTCCGCGGGCCGGAACTGGTGGCGCCGTTCCAGGTCGATCAGGTTGATCCCGACATAGGCCACCGTGTCTCCACGGTCCCCGGTGGGGAGCACCAGCTCGTACTGGCCCAGGACCCTTCTCGACAGGAATCCCAGCAACAGACCGGTCTCGGCAGAGACGACCTGATGGGCCAGAGCGGCCGTGGTGGCCCCGAGCCTGCCCGAGACCTCGAGCCTTTCGGCGATGCGCCTCTCGGCGGGCTCCAGCAGGTGCCCGAACGAAGCCAGATTGCGGTCGACCCATTCCACCCGGGAGACGACCTCGACGGAGGCTGCATCTGCGGCAGGGAGCCGGGTGGCCTCGGTCACCATGCCGGAAGCCTGCGAGGTGTATGCGGCCATGTCGGAGACGAGCCGGTCGAGGACGTAAGTGCCATCGAGCGGATGAGATCCGGCCACCCGGGCGGCCATCCGACCCGAGAGCGGAGATGGAGTCGTCACTCGACGACTTTGTAGCGCTTCCGCACCACCTGCATGAAGTACTGGACGGTGGTGACGATGACGATCAACGCCGCCAGCACCAGGAGGGTGGGAATCAGGTACCGATAGGTCCAGTCGTCGGGACCGGTCTCGGCGGCCGGCTGCGCGGCCGGAACGGCAGGCGCAGGAGCGGGCCCGGAGGCGACCGTGGTAGCAGTGGTGGCGGCGGTCGTGTCCGTCGGAGCCTCCTGGGCCAGAACGGGCAGGCCCATTACCAGGAGGATGGTGAGAATCAACACGAAGGCGGGCAGGCGACGGACTGTGGGCATTGCGCAGGCCACACTACCAACGCTCCGCACACTGACGAAGCGGGTCTGTCAGCCCCGGATCTCCTCGCTGCGCAGGGCGGCGCGCAGACGGTCGATGAACTCCGGTGGAACCTCCTCGGACAGCCGCGACCGCACCACCACCCGCAGTCGGCGCTCGAACTCGTAGCCCCGTTCACACCACTGGCACATGGCCAGATGACGGCGTATTCGGCGACGCCGCCACCAGGTCAACTCCCGGTCTAGATAGAGATAGACCTCGGCGAGAGCTTCTTCGCAATAGTCACTCATGGTCTTTCGGCTCCATCCGGCACCAGTCCGCGGCGGCTTGCAAAATCCCACAACGCCCGCTGGAGCTGCTTTCTTCCCCGGTGCAGTCGGGACATGACGGTGCCGATGGGGATATCGAGGATCTCGGCGATCTCCTTGTATGAGAACCCTTCCAGATCGGCCAGGAGAACCGGGATACGAAAATGTTCGGGTAAGGCCTCGATGGCGTTCTTGATATCGGACTCGACCAGACCTTCGAGGAGCTGGTCCTCGGCGGAGCGAGCCATGTCGGCTGCCTCCTCGGAGCCGAGGCGCCGGTACAGGTACAGATCCTGAACCTCCTCGAGATCGGTCTCGGTGGGCCGGCGTTGGGCCTTGCGATACTTGTTGATGTAGGTATTGGTGAGGATGCGATAGAGCCAGGCCTTGAGGTTGGTGCCTTCGGTGAAGGTGCCATAGGCCCGGTAGGCCTTGAGCATGGTTTCCTGGACCAGATCCTCGGCGTCGGCGGGGTTGCGGGCCATGCGCATGGCAGCCGCATAGAGCTGGCCTGTGTAGGGCATGGCGTCCCGCTCGAAGTTGGCCTGGTCTGCCACAGAGCCGGAGAGGGGATTTGAACCCCTGGCCTACCGCTTACGAGGCGGTTGCTCTACCCCTGAGCTACTCCGGCGGGGCCGAAAATGGTAGCGGGGCACCTGATCGGGTCCGATTCGCGGTTGAGGGGTCAGCGGTCCAGTCCGGCGGGGAGAGTGGCCGGAGACAGGATCCGGTCTACCAGGCCGTAGGAGACCGCCTCCTCGGCAGTCATCCACCGGTCCCGGTCCGTGTCGCGGCGAATCGTCTCCAGGTCCTGGCCGGTGTGGCGGGCCAATACCTGGTTGGCCAACTCCCGTTGCCGCAGTATCTCGGCGGCGTGTATCTCGATGTCCGAGGCCTGGCCTCCCACCCCTCCCACATGGGGCTGATGGATCATCACCCGCCCGTGGGGGAGGATGGACCGCCCTTCGGCCTCACCCCCGGCCAGGACCAGCGCCGCGGCGGAGGCCGCCATGCCAATGCATGTGGTATGGACGGGTGGGCGGACATGCTGCATCGAGTCGTAGATGGCGAACATGGCGTCCATGGAGCCGCCCGGGGAGTTGATGTAGAGGGCGATGGGCTGGTCGGGGTCCTCGGATTCGAGGTGGAGTAGCTGGGCCACGACCAGATTGGCCACCTCGTCGTCGATCTGGCGACCCAGGAAAACCACCCGATGGCCGAGGAGGCGGGAGAAGATGTCGTAAGCCCGCTCTCCGCGAGCGGTCTGCTCGACAACGGTGGGGACGATCATGGGTTCTCCTCTCTCTGACCGGGTATGTGCAACTCGGGGGTTGCAATGAGCCTAACACGTCGCGCAACTGCTAAGTTGCACTACATGGATGACCACCAACTGCCCTTCGTCGAGCGAGAGATCGAACTGGATTCTCCGCCCGAAGAAGTGTGGAGATGGATGACCGAGTCCGACCTCACCGACGAGTGGCTGGGGGCGCGACTGGTTCCCCGCCCCGGAGGCAAGGTGACCGCAGCGAACCGCGATGTCATCGGGACGGTCGAAGAAGTCGAGGAGGGCCGCTCCATCACCTGGACCTGGCGGCACCCCGACGGCGAGCCCTCCCAGGTGACCATCGCCATCGACCCGGCCGGGGAGGGATCCCGAGTGACCATCATCGAGCGGCTCCTCCCCTACCGGATCACCGGTATCGACCCGTTCATTGTGGATCGAGACCGGGGAATGCCCTCGTTGGCGGCGTGACCGATCCTCAGCCCATCTTCACCGCCCTGTCGGATCCGACCCGGCGAGCCGTGTTCGAGCGCCTCACCGAGACCGGACCAGCCTCGGCGACCGCTCTGGCGACCCAGCTTCCAGTCAGCCGTCAGGCGGTGGCCAAGCACCTGACGGCTCTGGCCGGGGCAGGGCTGGTGGAACGCACCCAGGTGGGTCGGGAGGTTCGCTACTCGGCGGTCCTGGAGCCCCTGGCCGACCTGGATCGTTGGGTAGCGGAGGTCGGCTCCCGGTGGGACGCCCGCCTCGACCGGCTGCGTCGTTCGCTGGGCTGATCGCGTTCTCCCCTACCAAACGGGTCCTCTGAGGCGCCGTTTTGCTGATAAAAACGCCGATCAGGCCAGGGCGGCGAACAGGTTGGTGAGGAGGAGCTGGCGGCGGAGGTTGAGCTGGAGGTCGGCCATGGCATCGAGGACCAGCTCGGCGTTGGTCACGGCGCGGGCAGGGTTGACGTCGGTGAGGTCGGCCAGGGCCACGTCGGTGTTCCTGACCGGGCCACCGTGCTGGAGAGAAGCCGAGTCGGTATACCAGGAGGCCAGGATCTCCAGCCCGCTCGTCAGCAGGGCCAGTTCCGCCCGCCGCTCAGCCCGGGACCGGCGCTCCTTGTCCTCCTCCCCGGCCACCGCCTCCTCGATCATGGGAGTGAGCGCATCCAGCACCTCGTCGGCCAACCGGCGGGCATCGCCCGGACGAGGGGTGACCCGTCCCGGGATGGAGAGCCACAGACGGCGAAATTCGCCCGCCTGGGGACGCCGGGCCAGGGCCAGGGCGAGACCGGGCCTTCCCCCCGCCACCCGGGCCAGACCCTCGGCGTCGGTCTGGTCCAGGTCGAGACCTGCAAGGGCCGACACCATCTCTTGTTCGGTCACCCGCCCGAAATGCACGGTGCGACAGCGCGAGGCGATGGTGACCGGGAGTTCGTCCTCAGACTCGGCCACCAGCAAGAAGATGGTGGTGGGCGAAGGCTCCTCGAGAGTCTTGAGGAGGGCGTTGGCTGCCTGATCGGTCATCAGCCCAGCCTCGGGGAAGAGAAAAACCTTGCGGTCGCCCTCGACGGGTGATACCGCTGCCTGGGACACCACGACCCGCGCCTGCTCCACTCCCAGCGTGGCACGGCCCTCGGGCAGGACCGGGATCAAATCGGCGTGATTGCCCTGACGGGCTCGCCGACAGGAATTGCATCCGGGGTCGCCCTCCGGACACAAGAGGGCGGTTGCGAAGGCGTGGGCCACGGTCGCCTTGCCAACGGCGGTGGCGCCGACGAACAGGTAGGCGCCGGCGGGGGCCTCCAGCTCGCGCTCCAGCAGTTCCACCACCCGTCGATGCCCCACGATCCCTTCGAACCAGGCCCTCACCACCCCAGCCTCCCCACGATGTCGGAGGCGACCTCGTCGACGGGGCGGTCGGCATCGATCAGCACCACCCGGTCGGGCTCCTCGGCAGCCAGCTTCCGGTAAGCGTCGGCGACACGGGCCTGAAACCGGCCCCCTGCCCCGCCAATTCGATCGACACCGTCCTGACGGGCCAGAGCAGTCTCCGGATCCAGCCAGAGCACGGCCACCAGCTCGGGCAACACTCCATCGAGACCCGCCTCGTTGACCGACCGAACCCGCTCGATGCCCAGGTCCCGGGCTCCGCCCTGATAGGCCAGAGACGAGTAGTAGGTCCGATCCGATACCACCGTCTTTCCGGCCGACAGCGCCGGGCCCACCACCGTGGCGGCCAGCTGGGCCCGTTGGGCGGCGAAGAGCAACGCTTCGGTCCACGGTGCCATCTCGGACCCGTGCAACAGGAGCGATCGGATCTCCTCACCGACCTCGGTCCCGCCGGGCTCACGGACCACGACCACCTGGCGGCCCATCTCTCTCAGGCGGGCCGTCACCGCCTGGACCACTGTGGACTTGCCGGCGCCGTCCACGCCCTCCACCCCCAGGTAACGGATCATTTCTCGTCCCGGTGCCTGGTGCCCCTCATCCAGGTGATCGAGTCGGCCGCCTCCCCCATCCGCTCCAGCTTCTCATGGTCGAGGTCCACCTTCCAGAAGCCGGATCCCAACAGAACTCCCGCTGCAGACAGGACCACGAAGACCCCGCCCAGCAGCATGACCGCCCGGATTCCGTTGTTGAGCTCACCCGGGAGGACTCCGGCCAGGGCGGCGGCGCCCACTCCGGCCAGGCCGAAGGACACCAGCAGGGCGGTGCGGGCAAAGGCGAACATGGCGGCGAAGGTGCGCCCACGCACGTCGTCGGTTACCGAGGCGTGTAGATGGGTGAAGCCGGTGACGTAGGCGATGCCGGTCCCCCCGCCCGCCACGAAGGCCCATCCGGCGGCGCCGAATACCGTGTCGGTGAACGCGGTCAGGCAGATGGCGATCCCGGCGACGAGTACCGAGAAGCCGAACAGGGGCTCGCGACGGGTGTCCATGGTGGCGAACATCGTCACCCCCAACATACCCAGGCCCACACCGACGCCCAGCGCCGTGACCAGTATCCCGTAACCGGATTCCCCCGCCCGGAGCACCTGTCTGGAGAAGGGCTGGCCCAGGACGAACAGGGCTCCGCCCCCGAACAGACCTGCCGCCATGCCCAGGATCATCCGCCTCACCGTCCCTGCCTTCATCACGTAGCGCATGCCGTCGATGATGTCGCGCCACGGCGTGGGCTCCGCCTCCGATCCCCGCGCCTCGTCGCGGATGGTCCTGGGCGCCCGGATGGGTATCGAGATGACCATCAGCCCCGAAACCACGAACGTGAGGCAGTCGAACAGGAAGGCCGTGCCTA
Organism: uncultured Acidimicrobiia bacterium; assembly: GCA_963744905.1. Lineage (GTDB taxonomy): Bacteria > Actinomycetota > Acidimicrobiia > Spongiisociales > ZC4RG35 > DATFFO01. The sequence continues at coordinate 672,302 of CAVUUV010000003.1, forward strand.
TTGCGGGTCCCACCCGGCCCACCTCGGGAAGGGCCGAGCTGACCGCAGCCAGGGCGGCGAAGAGGGCCGATCCCAGCGGGGCGGTGCCGTAGGCAGCGGCCAGGTTGAGGCCGTTGACCGCCAGCAGGTTGTCCCGGCTCACCAGGGTGGGCACCACCGCCTCACGGGCGGGCTGGCGGATCAGTGAGAAGATCTCGGTGACGAACGTGACCACGAACAACTCCGTGTAGTTGCTGACGAACAGCAACACCACCGCCAGCGCGGCCCGCCCGAAATCGGCCACGATCATGGTCGTCTTGCGGCTCCAGCGATCCGCGATCAGGCCACCCACGAAGCCGAAGAAGAGCCCGGGAAGGATTCGACCCACCAGCGGCACCAGGATGGCGATGGTGGCGGCCGTGCCGCCTCCGGCAATACGGGCGGCGAGAGCGAACGTGGCGAACAGGGTCACCCAGTCCCCCAGGCTGGAGATCCCCTGCGACCACCACAGCCGGGCATAGGGCCCCCGCCGGATCAGATCACGGCCGCGCTGGGTATCGATCGACTGCATGCGTCATGGAAACGGTACCCGGGCCTGGGTTCGATCGTGGGCGGCGACTACCCCTGGGGTGGACACCCGGGTTACTGTCTGGCACCAGCCATGCCCAAGTCCTTAGTGATCGTCGAGTCGCCCACCAAGGCGAAGAAGATCTCCGAGTTCCTCGGCGACGACGTCGTCGTGGAGGCCTCGATGGGCCATATTCGCGACCTGCCCCGCTCGGCCAAGGAGATCCCGAAGAAGTACAAGGACGAGCCCTGGGCCAAGCTGGGCGTGAACGTCGATGAGGGGTTCGAGCCGATCTACGTCCTCTCAGCCACCCGGCGCGACAACATCAAGAAGCTCAAGAGCCTGGCCAAGGATGCTTCCGAGATCTACCTGGCCACCGACGAAGACCGGGAGGGAGAGGCGATCGCCTGGCACCTGGTCGAAGTACTAGACCCCAAGGTGCCGGTGAAGCGGATGGTGTTCCACGAGATAACCGCCAACGCCATCCGCGAGGCCTTCGCCAACCCACGCCAGGTCGACGAACGCCTGGTGGACGCCCAGGAAGCTCGACGCATCCTCGACCGCCTCTACGGCTACGAGGTCTCGCCGGTGCTGTGGAAGAAGGTGGCGACGGGACTGTCGGCCGGGCGGGTCCAGTCGGTGGCGGTGAGGATCGTGGTGGAGCGGGAGCGCCAGAGAATGGCGTTCAAGTCGGCCTCCTACTGGGATATCGAGGGACGATTCGCCAAGGCGGGAGAGGCCGCCACCTTCGACGCCACGCTGGTGGCCGTCGAGGGAACGAGGGTCGCCACCGGCCGGGATTTCGACAGCGACGGGAACCTATCGGGAGATGCCGTGGCTCTCGATCATGCTCAGGCCACGGCCCTGGCCCAGTCTTTGCAGGAGTCGGACTTCGCGGTCCGCTCCGTCGAGACAAAGCCCTACACCCGCAAGCCCTACGCACCGTTTCGCACCTCCACCCTCCAGATGGAGGCGGGCCGGAAACTCCGCTTCTCCTCAGCCCGCACCATGTCGGTGGCGCAGCGCCTCTACGAAAACGGCTACATCACCTACATGCGGACCGACTCGGTCACCCTCTCGAGCGACGCCATCAGCCAGGCGAGGAGCCAGGTCGGGAAGTTGTACGGGAAGGACTACCTGCCGGCCCGGCCCCGCTTCTACGGGCAGCAGTCGAAGAACGCCCAGGAAGCTCATGAGGCGATCCGCCCCGCGGGCGAGGTCTGGCGGACACCGGCCCAGGTATCGGGCGAGGTCGGCCCCGATGAGGCACGACTGTACGACCTGATCTGGAAACGCACCCTGGCCTGCCAGATGCCCGACGCCAAGGGCGAGACCGTGAGCGTGCGTCTGGGCGCCACGGCGGACGACGGCCGCGATGCGGAGTTTTCGGCCTCGGGCCGCACCATCAGCTTCCCGGGATTCCTCAAGGTCTACGTCGAGTCGCTCGACGACCCCAACGCCGAGACCGACGATCAGGAGTCGATCCTCCCCCCACTGTCCGAGGCGGATGGGCTGGAAGCCGTTGACCTGGAGGCGACGGGCCACGAGACCCAGCCGCCCCGCCGCTTCAACGAGGCCTCGCTGGTCCAGAAGCTGGAAGAGCTGGGGGTGGGTCGTCCTTCCACCTACGCCTCCATTCTCTCCACCATCCAGGACCGGGGCTATGTGTGGAAGAAGAGCGGGGCCCTCATCCCCTCCTTCACCGCCTTCGCCGTGGTCACGCTGCTGGAACAGCACTTTCCCAACCTGGTCGACTACGCCTTCACCGCTCGCATGGAGGACGATCTCGACGCCATCGCCGCCGGCGAGGAGGAGCGGGTCCCCTGGCTGACCCGGTTCTACCTGGGCGCCGAGGGGCTTCGTCATACGGTGGAGGCGAAACTGGGTGACATCGACGCCCGGGCAGTGAACTCCATCCCCATCGGAACCGATTCCGGGGGTGGGGAGATCGTCGCCCGGGTGGGCCGCTACGGACCCTATTTGGAACGAGGAGAGGACCGGGTTTCGATCCCCGACAACCTTCCCCCCGACGAGCTGACCGTCGAGAAGGCCACGGCTCTGATCGAAGAGGGGAGCAAGGGCGACAAGATCCTGGGGACGGATCCCGAGTCGGGGCTGACCGTGTACGCGCGTACGGGCCGCTTCGGACCTTACGTGCAGTTGGGTGAGCAGGAGGAAGGCTCCAAGTCCAAGCCCAAGCGGGCCTCCCTTTTCAAGGGCATGGAAATCGACTCACTTGGACTGGACGACGCCCTGCGGCTTCTGTCCCTTCCCCGGCTGGTGGGCACCGACCCGGACGGCACCGAGATCCTCGCCCTGAACGGTCGCTACGGTCCCTACATCCAGCGCGGGGACGACCGGCGCAGCCTCGAGACCGAGGAGCAGATCTTCACCCTCGACGTCGACCAGGCCCTCGAGCTGTTGGCCCAGCCACCACGCCGGCGGGGCCAGCGCGCCTCCCGGGGCCCGCTGCGGGAGCTGGGAGACGACCCCGTGAGCGGGAAGAAGGTCACGGTGCGGTCGGGCCGATACGGACCCTACGTCACCGACGGAGACGTCAACGCCAGCCTGCGCAAGGGTGACGATCCCGACGAGATCAACATCGAGCGGGCTGCCGAACTGCTCGCCGCCCGCCGCCAGAAGCTGGGTAAGTAGGACTCAACCGGGCGGTTCCGCTGGGCGGCCTACGGTCAGAAGCTCCTGTTGGTCGGGCGCGAAATAGGCTGCCAGCTCAGCGTCGGCGGCCGCACCCACCGCGTCCAGCACCTTGGAAAAGAAGCAGCGGGCTGCCGCCGCCAGCACCACGTCGAGTATCTCGGCGTCCTCCAGACCGTGATCACGGAGACGATCGAAGTCGGCCTCTGTGATCGATCCGGCGTCGGCGGCCACCTTCTGGGCCAGATCCATGACGGCGACGTCCAATCCGTCCAGACCCCCTGGTGCCCGTCCGCTCAGGATCCGCTCCACCACGTCGGGACCGTCGAAGTCTTCCATCAGGATCTTGGAATGCGCCATGACGCAGTAAGTGGAACCGAGCTGACGGGCCGCCGCCACGGTGACGAGCTCGTAGCGGCGAGGGTCCATCGGTCCCGCTATCGCCTTGAGCAGGGTCCTCCACCCCGCATACGCCTCGGGTCGGGACGAGAACACCCTGGCGAAGTTGGGCAGATACCCCCACCGCTCCCGATCGGCCCGGTACATCTCCGCCACCGGACCCCGGGCATCTTCCTCCCTCACCGCTGACAAGAACACGAGACCTCCAGTCGATATGACATGAAACTAACAACCGGCGGCCGCCCGCGTATCTTGAGGGCGTGACGAACCTGTTCCGGCTGGAGGACGTCAGCACCGGTCACGACGGCCGGCCCATCCTGCGCAACGTGGACCTGGAGCTCCCCCGAGGCGGGATCACCTGCATCGCCGGGTCCTCCGGGGCCGGCAAGACGAGCCTGCTGCGGCTGCTCAATCGTCTCGACGCGCCCATCGGTGGCAGCATCTGGTTCGGTGATGAGCCCCTGACAACGGTCGATCCCATGGAGCTGCGCCGGAAAGTGGCGATGGTGTTCCAAAGTCCACCCACCTTCCCCGGCACCGTGCTCGACAACCTGCGGGTGGCCGATCCTGGGCTGGATCGGGGAGGGGCGAAGAGGGTCCTGGCCCAGGTCGACCTGGCCGACCAGGCCATGCTCGATCGAGAGGCCGACACGCTCTCCGGCGGCGAAGCCCAGCGCATGTGCCTGGGAAGGGCACTACTGACCAGCCCGGAAGTCCTGCTGGCAGATGAGCCGACCTCGTCCCTCGACCAGCATGCCACCCGGGCCCTGGAGAATCTCATTTCCTCGCTGGCCACCGAAGGCATCTCGGTGATTCTCGTCTCCCATGACCTCGCCCAGCTGGAGCGAATGGCGGACCGGGTCGTGGTGCTGGGCGGGGGCCGGGTGCTGGCCAACGAGACTCTTGCAGCCGTGCAGCGCTCTCAAGACCCCGCCGTGGCCCAGGCCATCCGGACCATGCCATGACCAACACGGACATCGGCCTGATCGGCGTGGCGCTGTCCGGGCTGCTGGTGGTGGTGGCGCTCGGGCTGAGCTCGGTCCGTCGGCTGGGTCTGGAGGGGAGCATCCTCTTCGCCGCCATCCGGGCCGCCCTCCAACTGCTCGTGGTCGGTGTAGCGCTGGGGCTGATCGTGAACCCCGGGGCCCCGCTCTTCTACTCGGCGCTGTGGGTGGGGGCGATGATCATCTACGCCTCGGTGACCCTGCGGCGTCGCGCCCCGGAGGTGCCGGGAGCATTCGGTCTCGGCCTGGGGGCCTTCGCGGCAGCCACCCTGGTGGTGTTGGGCGTCCTGTTCGGACTGAGGGTCTTCCCGGCCAACGGCCGCACCATCGTCCCGCTGGCGGGGATGCTGATCGGCAACGGCCTCAATGCCACGATCCTCGCCGCCCGACGCATCGTCGGGGAGGCAGCCGATCAACGAGGCACGATCGAGGGCCGCCTCGCCCTGGGCCTGTCCTCACGCCAGGCCTTCCAACCCCACCTCCGCTCCGCCCTCCGCACCGCCCTCATCCCCCAGATCGAGACCACCAAGGCCGTGGGCATCGTGTTCCTTCCCGGGGCCATGGTCGGGCTGATCTTGGCCGGCGTGGATCCCGCCGACGCGGTGAAGATCCAGGCAGCGGTCATGTACCTCGTCCTGGGATCCGTGGCCATCACCACCTCGGTCATCGCCCTGGGCCTGACCCGGCGCCTCTTCACCCCCGACCACCGGCTGATCCGGATCGCCCGGACCAGGCACTGAAGTCAACCCCGGTAACGGGCCAGGATCTGGTCGGAGAACTCGGGCCAGGCCACCATGGCCCAGCGATCGAAGTCCCGGGAGGACAGCGAGGCCGCGGCGATGTCCGCCACCGGGTCCACCCACAGGAAAGACCCCGACCCGCCGAAGTGCCCGAAGGTCGGACCCGAGTTGGCCCTACCCGTCCAGTGGGGTTTCTTGTCGTCCCGGATCTCGAAGGTGAGACCCCACGGGTTGGGGTCGAACGAACCCACGCCCGGCAGAACCCCGGGGAGGTCGGGGAACTGGGGACGGGTGGCGTCGGCCATGGTTTCGACCGTCACCAACGTGGGACGCAGGAGCTCCCGGGCGAAGGTCATGAGGTCGGCCACGGTGGACACGACACCGTGAGCCGGAGAGCCCTGAAGGTCGGTGTCACGCATGCCCAGCGGCTCCAGCACACCCGTCTGGAGATACTCGGCGAAGGGCATCCCGGACCGCCGTTCGAGGTGGGCACAGAACACCTCGATCCCGGTATTGGAGTAGATACGTCGGCGGCCGGGAACCGCCAGCATCCGCCGCGAGTCGAAGGCAAGACCGGATGCATGAGCAAGCAGATGCCGGACGGTAGAGCCACTGGGGCCGGCTGGCTCGTCGAGGCTCAGGGTCTCCTCCTCCAGGGCCACGAGAGCCGCCACACCCACCAGCAGCTTGGATACGGAGGCGATGCCGGTGCGCCGATCCGGTTCCCCTCCGGTCCCCAGGACGGCGCCGGCACCGGTAACGCCCACTGCCGCCCACTCCACCGGCCACTCAGACACCAACCCGCTCAAGTCGTCCACGACCAGAACATAGATCAGGCGAGACCCGGGGTGGAGCCCCGAGATCCAGGAAGCCATCCGGCGCCTCGCCCGAGGGCGGTTATGCTCGACAACTCGCGAAGTGGGAGACGTGGCGACCGGCTGCTCCCCTACCGTCCCGGGAGCGACGCTGAGGAGATGACCGTGAGATGTCCCAGACATCCAATCCGTGCCCTCTTCCTGATAGCCGCCCTGCTGTCTCTGCCTGGGTGTGGCACGGCGGTCAAAAAGGTGACCGAACAGGCCATCGAGAAGTCGGCGGAGGCGGGACCGAGACGAACATCTCGGGCACATTGCTCTCCGACCAGGGCCAGACTTCGGTTTCCCTCAAGAGGGGATTCGGCTGAGTTGGGCTTGCTGCGGCTGGCGTCGACCGCCTGAAGCGAGACGGGACCACCCCTTGACCCTCAAGCTGGGCCGAAGCACCCCGGAAGAGGTGGCGGCGACCCTCAAGACCGCCCATCCCGCCCGGACCCGGGCCGTGCTGGAGATGTGGGCGGCGGGCCTGGCCGCGGTCGAACCCGAAACAGCAGTGGCCGAAGCCCTGGCGGGGTATCTCCCCACAGACGGGGTAACGATCGTCGCCCTGGGAAAGGCGGCCCCCGCCATGGCCAGGGGCGCTGCCCGGGTTCTGGGAGAGCAGTTGAGCGGCGGGCTGGTCGTCACCGACCACGTCGAACCCCTTCCGTCGGGGGTGGAGCTCCTCCTCGGCGGTCACCCCGACCCCGACCAGTCGAGCCTGGAAGCGGGCCAAAGACTGCTGGAGGTCGTTCGTGGAACCACACATCGACTGCTGTTCCTGATCTCGGGAGGAGGATCCGCTTTGGCAGAGATGCCCACCGGCGGCCTGTCCCTCGACGACCTCGTGGCCACCCGCAGAGTCCTGCAGGAACACGGGGTGGCGATAGATGAGATGAACGTCGTTCGTACCCATCTCTCGTCCATCAAGGGCGGACGTCTCGCCACCGCCGCCAACGTCCCCTTCATGACCGTTGTGATCTCAGACGTAGCGGGGGCAAGACCCCATCTGGTTGCCTCGGGACCGACCATCGCTGGCCCCACCAAACCCGTGGACGCCCGCCGGGTCCTGGAGCAGCACGGGATGTTGAAGGCGATCCCCGAGGCTGTGATCAGGGTTCTGGAGGAGGCGCCACCTCCTCCCTCTTCCCCGGGCGGCCCGGTGATCGTCGCAGCAGACGGGACCAGGGCGGCCCGGGCGGCGGCGGCCGCAGGGGGCGGGCAGATCCTCACCACCACACTCTCGGGCCGGGCGGCCGAAGCGGCCCGATCCGCCGTCCTCGAAACTCCACCCGGGACGATCGGGGTGCTGGCGGGCGAGACCACCGTGGAGGTGACCGGAGCCGGTAGCGGCGGGCGGAACCAGGAGGCGGCTTTGGCGGCCGCCATGGCGGTGGAAGGAGGAGAAATCCTGTTCATGGCCGCAGGGACCGACGGGGTAGACGGTCCCACCGATGCGGCCGGAGGGCTGGTCGACGGCAGCACCATCGGGCTGATCGAGACGGCCGGATGCGACCCGGCGGCGGCACTGGCCAACAACGACTCCCATCACGCCCTCGAGGCGGGCGGCGCCCTGATCAGGACCGGCCCCACCGGCACCAATGTCGCCGACCTGTGGATCGTCGACCGCACCTGACGAAAAGAAGGCAAGCCCTTCCTGGCCTCCCCGGGCCCGTTGCCTCCCTCCCCGGGACCTGTGTGGGTCAGTGGAGTTCGACCGGGCCGAACAATGGCCGGCTGGGCCCCGTCACCCAGACCAGCCCGCTCTGGCGCTTCTCGTCCCGACTGGAGAACCGGTAATCGACGATCCTTGCCCGGATCACCGCCGGAGGAGTGTCGGGGAAGGGGCTATGAGCCAGGAGCTTGGCGATGGCACGGTCTCCCTCGAGCAGCTTCTCGACCAGGGCGTCGAGCCACCCGCGCCCGTACGAGGCAGACAGGGCCACGAACCACATCAGCCAGTCGAGCCGGAGGTGGTAGGGCGCGAACTGGGGAGGAAGCCGGGAGGGATCGCCGGGCTTGGCCTTGAACTCGTAGGGCCGCCAGTCTCCCTCTTCTGGATCGGACACGGAGGCGCCTTCCAGGATCACCTCACGCCGATGGCGGGTGATGCTTCCGAAGGCGCCGTAGGCGTTGACCAGGTGATAGCGGTTGAAGGCGAAGTTCATCAACTGACGGCCGGCGAGGAGGTTGCGCGCCGGACGGTAGCTGAGAACCAGGACACCCACCGTGAGGGCCACGACGACGATCCCGAACCAGGTGGGGATGCTTCCGCCGCTGGTGGACTGCCCGAACCAGGTGTCGGGTAGGGCAGCGAAGGCGAGGAGGAGGGTGGTGAGGTTGAGCCAGGCGTAGTTGCCCGAGATCATCAGATACCCCTGGGTGAGAATCATGACCACCGCTCCGATCCCGGCCACCGGCTGGGGAAGAAACAGTGCCAGGGGTGCCACGAGCTGGGCGATGTGGTTGGAGAGAACCTCGGTGCGATGCAATGAGGAAGGGAGATGGTGAAACCAGCGTGAGGCCGGGTTGGGCATGGGCTGGGTCTCGTGGTGGTAGTCGAGACAGGTCAGGTCTCGCCAGCACCGATCTCCCCGCATCTTGATCAGCCCGGCCCCGAACTCGACCCTGAACAACAGCCAACGGAACAGGAAGATCACGAGAAGGGGCGGGGCGGTGTCGGCGTTGCCGAGGAAGGCGGCATAGAAGCCTGCCTCCAGCAGGAGTGACTCCCAGCCGAATCCATAGAAGACCTGGCCGATGTTGACCACCGAGAGATAGAGAGCCCACATGACCAACCACCACAGCGTGGAAGCCCAGAGAGGAACCAGGTCGGTCAGGCCCGCCACCACTCCCACGGCCATGCCCATGCCCGCCCAGGCGACCACGAGGAGGGCTCGATCCGAGTAGTGGAAGTGAAACACGCTGGGCGCCTGGCGAAACCCCACCCGGCTCAAGAACCGGGGAGCGGGAAGAAGGCCACGCTCACCGAGGAGGGCGGGGAACTGGTTGCGTACGTTGAGGAAGGCGATGAAGAACACCACCGCCAGTCCTCGGGCGAGGACCAGACGGCCCAGGTCGTAGGCGTCACCAGCCGGATTCCACACTCCGCCCCATGCTTGCACATCCGCCAGAGGTGGTCGACGGAGCCCGGGTTTGAACAGCCGCCGGGGTGGGTAAAGGCGTCCAGACCCGGGCCGTTCGAGCCCGGGACCCGAAAGGAGGAATCCATGAGAAACCGCCTCGTAGCCATTGGCCTGGCCGGTCTTCTGAGCCTGGCCGTGACCGCCTGTGGCGGCAACACGCCCGAGACGACCACCACCACCAGCGCAGGAGGAATCGGAGAGACCACCCAGCCCATGAGCGAAACGACCATGCCCATGGAAACCACCATGCCGACGGAAACGACCCTGCCGGCATCTACCACGACTCCCTAGGAGCCTGTTGGATAATGCCGTTGCTCGGATTGGCGGCCAGGCGCCCCAGCCGCAAGGCCGAGGTTTCGCCACTCCTTGTGCCGGAATGGCGGGGCCGAGAACGCAGTGGGTGGTGATGCATGGTCGTCAAGATGGGTGACATGCATTGTTCAACGGGCTCCTAGCGGGTGAGGCGCCAACACGCCCCGGTGGCTCAAATAGCCGCCGGGGCGCAGCGCTTCGCACGCCCCCGATCACGCAACCACAGAACCCGATCATGACCATTCCACGAAGACAAATCGCAGAAGAGAGAATCACCGTTTCGCGCCGGCGGATGGGCCCCGCCCAGATCCTGGCCGGGGTCCTCGGGGTGATCCTCCTGATAATGGGAGGTGTGGCGGCGGCCAGGCTCGGCTTCGATTCCCTGACCGATGACACCGCGACCGTGGCGGGCCTCGACATGACCCTGCTCGCCGCCTTGATATTCCTCGCCCTGGGGCTGTTGTTCATCGGGGGAGCCTCGAGCCGTGTCGGGGCCAGAGGCATCATGCCGACCCTGGGAGCGCTGACCCTGGCCTTCGGCGTGGTAGTGCTCATAGAGCCTTCACCCTTCCGCGATTTGCTCGGTGACGGACGGCCGATGGGATTCGCGTTCGGGGTGTTGGGGGTCATAGCACTGTTGGCGGGGATGGTCTCCCCGACCACGATTGCCACCCGATCCGTCACAGACGACGTGCTCCGGGACGACCGCCCAGTCTGATCTGCAGGTCAGGGGCGGCGGATCACGATCAGGGAAGCATCATCACGGACGACTCCGCCGGCCTTGCCCACGGCCTCGTCATAGCACCAGTCGGCCACACGCTCGACATCGGTGAAAGGGCATCTGATCAGGATCCTGGCCAGGTCTTCCCCCGAAGCCACCGGAGCCGACTCGGGATTGGAGGGATCGAACAGCCCGTCGGAATACATCAGCACCACGTCTCCATGATCGATCTTGGCCTCCGACTCCTCCCACTCCCCATCATCGTCGGCCATGAGAACGGGGCCCGTGGGCCGGAAGCTGGTTATCTGACCGCTCCGCATGTGGATTATCGGAGGGCTGCCCGCCCCGGCGTGGCGGGCGATCCCGGTTCCGGCATCTATTTCCATGATGGCGATCGTGGCCATCGAGTGGGGCTCGTCGAGGACCCATTTTGCCCCGGAAACGGCACCCGCAGGACCCCAGCCCGACCGCAGCGAATGCTCGACTACATCACCCAACCGCACCGCGGTCAAGGCCGGGTGGGGACCGTGCCCGACCACATCTATCAATGCCACGGCCAGTCTGCCCTCACCCAGGCGTACGGTGAGCACCGAATCGCCCCCCAGCCAACCTTCGGCAGGCCGAAACCTGGTCGCTATCTCCAGACCTTCCACGGAGCTTCGATAGCGCGACAGGCGAGACAGGAGGAGATCAACGACTCCGGCGTCACGTTGCACGGCGGTGGTGGCGCGGTCGGTGAGATCTTCGGCCATCTCGAGGCTGTATTGACTGCGGGAGACGGCCGTGGCCGTAGCGAAGAGGGCCGCCATCAGCAGACCGCTCACTATCACTGCGGTGAGGGCGAGCCAACGAGGTTGGGTTGCGGGAGTGATGGCGGAGAGGAGAAAGGCGACGCCCGCCGGTGGTCCGGCCACGACCAGCGGCAGGAGTCTGCGCAACACGATTCCGCCCGGCCAGGGACTGATCACCGCCGCCATCAGGCCGAGACCGGGCTTGGCAGCGACGACCGCCAGGCAGAAGACGATTACCAGGAGGGCGGCACTCACCGGCATCCTTCCCGAGCCGAAGGGGAAGCCACGCAGGGTCTCGTCTCCATAGGCGAAGGCCACCACCACCGTCGCCCCAATCATGGCCGTCACAGTGGCGGTCAACTGACCCACGTAATGTGCCAGGGAAGCGGCACTCGCCATGAGGATGACCGATGCCCCCATGGCCAGGGTCACCACACCGACGTTGACCGCCGGGCGCCCGGCCAGCTCACCGCCGATGATGTCCTCGACCTCCAGGGAGGTCAGCAGCCAATGTGGAAACGGTATGTCGGCCGCGTTGGCGATGATCACGAACACACCGCCCGCCGCCACCAGCGCCCCGACCACCAGCCCCGCCTGACGCACCCTCCTTCCAGGCTGGATGAGGGCAGCCCACACCGCGAAGGCGGCCAGGAAAAGAAACGCTCCGGTGGCAGGCTGCATCGGTCGCACCTCGGGCCGGTCGACCCATTGCGCCAGCACCGGAATGTGGATGGCGCGACCGATGAGGGCCAACGCGCCTCCGGCTCCCACGATGACGGTTGCCGCCACCGAGATGGAGCGAAATCGCTCCCGCCAGCGTGGATCGATCTCTCCGTAGAGCCGCCGCCCAGCCGGGTGCCTGGGGACACGGGGAGCGGTGGACGACGACATCCCCACAAAGGTAGCCCTAATCACTGAACACGTCATCGCCGCCTCACAGCCAATCCTTGGGGCGGACCCGCCACCCCCTCAAAACTACTAACCTCAGGAACTCGAATGCACCCGGGGGCAACGTGACGACCGGTCCCAGATACCGAATAGACGTCGAGTCCGACGATCACCCCCGCCTGGTGGTGGTCGAGGGTGAGATCGACATGGCATCCGTGGACGAGATGGAGAAGGCGCTGGTGGCACAACCTTCCCTTGCGGTCGTCGCTGACCTGAGCGGAGTCGGATTCATGGACTCGACCGGCTTACGAGGGCTTTTGGCCGCTCACGACGGACTGGCAGCCCAGGGCGGTCGCCTGCATCTCGTCTTCGACGATGGACCGGTGAAGCGGCTTCTGGACCTGACCGGCCTGACTGATCATTTCAGCGTCTTCCCCGATCGGGACTCGGCGCTGGCGGCAGCCGATTGACGGCGAAGCGAGCCTCACTCCGTTGAGCGCCACCCGCATCCGCATCGAGTTGGAGCCCGACCGCTCCACCCCTCACATCGCCCGGCAGATAATCGGGACACTGATCGACCGAGGGCCGGCCATCAAGGCGGTCGACGCCGCCCTACTCGCCTCCGAGCTGGTCACCGCTGCCTCCCGGGATCCGGGCCCGGTTGTGGTGACAGTGGAGCAGACGCCGGGACGGGCGCGGGTGGGCGTCAGCTCGGGAGAGGGCCCGATGCTCGACGAGCTGGTCGAGCGGCTTCTGGACCGCCTGGCCGACCTGTGGAAAGCCGGACCACCCCCCTTCTTCGAAATAGACCTGGTCCGACACCCCCGCCTGGACGACCTGACCGAGGAGTCCCTATGGGAGCGGGTCTCGGGCGACTCCTCGGCGCGGGAAGAGATCTTCACCCGGTACGCAGACCTGGCTGGTTCCATATCGCGGCGATTTCGGCGTAGCGCCGAGCGGGCCGATCTCGAACAGGTGGCTTACATGGCCCTGGTCGGGGCCATCGATCGCTTCGACCCCACCCGGGGGGTGAAGTTCTCCACCTATGCCTCCAAGACGATAAGTGGGGAGCTGAAGAGGCATCTTCGCGACACCGCATGGTCGATCAAGGTCCCGCGGGGACTCAAGGAGAAGGTGCTGAGGGTGACGAGGATTCGTGAGAGCCTGCGCCAGGAGTTGGGCCGCGCCCCCACGATGGCTGAGCTGGCCGAGGCGGCCGACCTCTCAGAGGAGCAGGTCAACGAAGCACTGGGAGCCGGCCAAGCGTTCGGCGCCTCCTCGCTCGACGCTCCCATGGGCGAAGACGAGAGCCTGTCGTTGATCGACACCATCGATGTCGACTACGGCGAGGTGGACACGGAGAGCTGGCTGACCATTCAGCCGGTTCTCGAGGAGCTGTCGGAGCGAGACCGCGAGGTGTTGAGGCTGCGCTTCTTCGAGGACATGAGCCAGACCGAGATCGCCGACATCCTGGGCGTATCCCAGATGCAGGTTTCCCGCATCCTCTCGTCCATCTTCGACTACATCCGGCGTCAGGTCGAGACCGGATAGCGTTTCTCGGCAGCCAAACAACGTGTTGGGCGAGTCCGTTTGCGGGCAAGGATGCGGTTGGAAGGTCCGCGGTTGGAGGATTCAGCCGTCGTGAGACGGCGCCCGATCGGCCTCACCGAGACGGACGTAGGTCCACCTTCCCAGATGCCACAGGAAGTGGCCCCCGTGCCTGCGAAGGGAGTCGGCCACGTCGGCGGCCTGTTCGTCGTCGGCGGCGTCGACCACCACGAACGACCCGTTCTCCGACAGCTCGTCCTCGACTTTGTTGCGAAGCCGGTTCTCGTCTCCCAGCCCCAGGATGGCTTTCCTCAAGGTCCCGAAGAACTCCCCTTCGGCCTGCTGGGGATCCAGGCGTCGGCGCCCATCCTCGCCCCGCAATAGCTCCACGTCGTGACCCTGGGCTCTCAGGTCCGCCAGGGCCGCATCGGCCGTCTCGGGCGAATCGAACAGGGCCACCACCTTTTCTTTCAGATCGATCTCCTCGGTCATGATGTGGATATACCCCCGCACCGACGATCCGAAACCGTCCGATCGGGCACTGGCTCGACATATCGAATAGGATCTTGACAGGGTGGAAGCGTTGATCGGAACAAGGGACGGCCTCTTCGACCTCGAACACCGTTGCCTACTCGACTCGGTGCAGGTGAGCCATATCGGGCGCGGTCCTGATGGATGGTGGGCAGTGGACTCCGGGGGCCGGGTATGGCACGAGGCCAATCTCATCGCCAGCTCCGACGCCACGCTCCACTGCATCCAGCCCACCTCCGATGGCGTGTGGCTCGGGGCCGATCAGGCCCGGCTGCTCCACCTCGCCGGCGATCGCATCACCGAAGACGAGTTCTTCGCCCAGGCTCCCACCCGCCAACGCTGGCACACCCCCTGGGGAGGTCCTCCCGACGTGAGGTCACTGGCCTACGGACCCGACGGGGTCCTGTACGTCAACGTCCACGTTGGTGGGATCCTCCGCTACGACGACAGCGGCATATCCCCCATCCTCGACATCGATGCCGACGCCCACCAGGTGGTCGCCGACCCGGACCGGGGCGGGGTCGTCCTGGCGGCCACTGCCCGCGGCCTGGCTCAATCGGGAGACGGCCACGACTTCGGCTTCCGCCGCGAGGGCCTGGCTCACCAGTACTGCCGTGCCGTGGCGGTCGGGGGCCGGACAGTGCTTCTGTCGGTCTCACGAGGCCCCCGTGGCGGCGACTCGCAGGTCTACCGGTCTGCTCTGAGCGGTGGGCCCTTTGAACCCTGCCGAAATGGCCTGCCCGATGACTTCCAGACCAACGTCGACACTCACCACCTGCTGGCCCGCGAAGACAACTTCTTCCTCGGACACGGCACGACCCTGTGGCGCTCGGATGACGAAGGTCGCAGCTGGGAAGTGGCGGCCACAGAACTTCCTCCCATCACCTGTCTGGCATGAGTGCCGTCCCGACTCCCCCTGCCCATGGCTGAAGAGGATCTCGACGAATACCGGGACAAGCGCCACTTCGACCAGACACCGGAGCCCGCCGGCCGTGCGGATAACGGAAATGGAAGCCGTTTCGTCATACAAAAACACGACGCCAGCCGGCTCCATTACGACTTCCGGCTGGAAGCAGGAGGTGTCCTCAAGAGTTGGGCAGTGCCGAAAGGGCCCTCCACCGACCCGAGAGAGAAGCGGCTCGCAGTGCCCACCGAGGACCATCCGCTCGAATACATCGACTTCGAGGGGGTCATACCCGACCGACAGTATGGGGCGGGCACGGTCATGGTGTGGGACACCGGTGAATATGAGAACCTCACCTCAGATGACGATGGCGAGGAGATCCCGGTCCCGGAGGCGATCGAAGGCGGACACGTGAGTTTTCGCCTCCATGGCAAGAAGCTGCAGGGGGGCTATGCCCTGACCCGTGCCGGTGAGGAACGATGGCTCCTGGTCAAGATGGACGACGACCAGGCCGACGCACGACGCAACCCGACCAGTACCCAACCCGACTCGGTGCTCACGGGCCGGAGCCTGGACCGGATTGCCGAGGATCAGTGAGCAGAGACCTTCTCCGCAGCCAGCATCTCGATGAACGTGTGCATGAAAGTGGGCAGGTCGGCCGGTGACCGGGCCGTGACCAGGTTACCGTCACGCACGGTCTCCTCATCGACCCACTCGGCACCTGCATTGATAACGTCGTCCCGAATCGAGTAGAAGGACGTGGCCCTCCTTCCTTCGAGAAGACCCGCCGACGCAAGCATCCACGGCCCGTGACATATCGCTCCGACCGGCTTGCCTGACCGACCCATCTCCCGGACCAGATCCACCATGGGCGGGCACCGCCGCATGTGATCGGGCGAGTAGCCGCCCGGGATGACGAGCGCATCCAGTTCCGAGGCATCCAGATCAGCCGCGGAAACCGTCGAGGTCATGCTGGTACCTCGCTTTCCACGGTATTCGACACCGTCTTCACAGCCCACCAGATCGACCTCGTAGCCTTGTTCCAGCAGGCGGTAGTAGGGAAAGATCAACTCCGGATCCTCGTAGAGGTCGGCGATCAGTACTGCGACTCTCATTTCCACTCCTTCATTTCCACTCCTTCTTTCAATCGGTCTCCAGGCGGTCGAGACGTTCCAGGCCCTCAGCGACCCGAGCCACCGCACCACGTACAACCTCTTCCACCTCGGGAGGCAGGTCGATCTCCAGAAGGCGAGCCAGGGCATCTACGAGACCGTCCTCCTCCCGACGCAGGGATGCAATGACCTCGGCATCGCCGTCGAGTGCTCCCTCCACCTGCAACCAACTGTCCCCGATCGACCCGGTCAGCGTCCCGGGTTGGTCGGCGTCGAAGTCCAGGCCGGACTCGACCGCCACCCTCACCAGCATCATCCGGCTGTCTTCTCTGTCCGCGGCCAATTCCCTCAACACCTCGCCGGCATTGGGAGCCTCGACCGCCTCGGCGGCACTATTCAGCCGGTTCGAGGAATCGGCCAGGGCGGACAGAGCGGCCTCGCAGGCGGCTGCGGGCTCCAGATGGGGCGTGAAGGGGCCCATCACCCTCTCAGGCGGCTCCCTACTCATGTCGCTCTGAAGTTCCAGGAGTAAGAGTCGAGAACCCGGAACTGGGAGCCATTGACCGGCTGGGTCACTCGCTCCACGGTGGCAGTGTGCTCACCGGGGGTGAGCACGACCGGACCGGCACCCGACTCGTAGCGAAGCTTGCCGACGTCGAACGTGGAGTAGGTGGTCACATCCACTCCGTCGACGAGCAGACGGACGTTGTCATCCGGCGACTGAAGACGATGCCGCACCTCGACCGCATCGGGAACCGCCGTGGTGGAATTGGGGGCCGGATAGACCCTCTCCACCCAGCCGGGGATGGAAGTGGTGGGCAATGATGAAGCCTCACTCTGAGCCGGGCTGCAACCAGCCAGCCCCACCGCCACCATCACGGCAATCAAAGCCATCATGAGCCTCGAGCGGGCCCTCATCGATCACCTGATCTGCTGGGGCGTCTGGTTTCCATCTCATCCAGGATCGAATCCAACTTCTCTTCAACCTGCTCCAGCCTCTGGCCCGACTTCTGACGAATGATCCCCACCAGCTGGTCCCAGCGCCCGGAGGCGCGATCGATATCGTCGTCGGTGAGTGCACCCCAGGCCTCGCGAATCCGGCCGCGGGCCTGCTCCCAGATTCCCTCCAGGCGAGCCTGTCTGGTATTCATGATTCTCCCTGATTCGCTTATCTGGTAGAGCCGTCATCTCTCCGGCCCTCCTCTCACCACCTACCCGGCATGGGAGGGAGATAAACGAATCCCGCTGGGCCGATCAGACCCACCAATCTCCCCACGAATCGGCCAGGTCGCCACTCTCCCATTCGGCCACCTCCAACCCGGCCGGGGCTTCGGCAACCACATCGGGACTGCGTTCGCCCACCACAGACATGTGAGCTCCCCCGCCATCTACCTCGAACTCCAGATGCCCGATCCTGACGTAGCGCTCGTTTCGGTCGGGAAGCCACACCGCTGCCACGGGACGGCCCTCGAGGTCGGCCCGGGTGAGAAGGACGCGGGGCCACCGTTCCAGGATCTGTTCGAGACGATCACCCATTCCATTGCGCATGACAACATCGTCAGCCAGGGTCAGCAGATCGGGATCGCGGGCGTTGACTGACTCGACCACCACATCGCGTAGATCATCTGATGCCGTTTGACTCATTCCTGTCTCCTGGGCTCGGCCCCGGTCGGGGAGACCGCCGGTGAGGAGGCGGTGAAGCAAGCACGGCTCTCCCCGGCCGGGTCTTTGAGGTCGATTTACCCGCCGGGCCGAACTTCAAACCACGGATCGCGCCACGGATCGCGGATGGATCGCGCCCGGAAAAGCCACGCAGACCATTAGGTTTTCGATCACCGTGGAGTCATTCGGCAAACAGGAGCTGCGCCAGAGATCCTGGGCGGCTCTGCGAGCAGCCGATGCCGCCCGCTTCCCGGGAGTGGAGGGCCGGATTCCCAACTTCGTCGGCGCCGAAGCCGCCGCCGAGAAGCTGACCGCCGCCGACGCCTGGCAGTCGGCCCGGGTGCTCAAGTGCAATCCGGACTCGCCCCAGCTGCCGGTGCGTGCCCGGGCCCTGAGTGAAGGAAAGACGGTCTACATGGCAGTGCCCCGTCTGGCCGAGGAGAAACCATTCCTGAAGCTCGACCCCGACAGACTGACCGTGTCACCGCATCGGGCAGCCTCCATCAAGGGATCCGCCGCCAACGGAGAGCCGGTGGCGATGGAGGAGATGGACCGGATCGACCTGGTGGTGTGTGGCTGCGTTGCCGTGGAAAGGACCGGAGCCCGCCTGGGAAAGGGCGGCGGATACTCTGACATCGAGTTCGCCCTGGCCACCGAGTTCGGACTGATCGACGCGACCACGGTGGTGGCCACCACCGTTCATCCCTCCCAGTTCCTCGATGATGGGACCATTCCCGTCACCGACCACGATTTTCCCCTCGACCTGATCGTCACCCCCGACGGATCGATCCTCACGCATACCGAGCTCACCCGGCCGAGCGGGATCATCCCCGACGAGCTCGACGAGGATCGCCGCGCCACCATACCGATCCTGGCCCGGCGATGACCGATCAGGAACCTTCTCCCGAGACAGCATCCTGGCCGACATCATCCAGCGCCGGTCCCTCCACGCCCTCCCGTTCTCCCTCCTCCGGGTCGCCCTCTTCCTCCCCCTCCTCTTCTGGGCGCGGATAGAGGCCGGGAGTGATGTCCGCCGCCCCGGAGGGGTCGGAGGCTCCGGTGTCGAGGGCAGAATCGATCTCGCCCCGGAGCCGATCACTGACCTGCTGAGAGATCACCCCCCGGCGGGCGAAATCGGCCAGGACGGTACGCTGAGCCGTAGCAAGGCGACGGGCCACACGCTGCACCTGGCGCGCCCTGGTGGCATCACTGTCGAGGGCCATCTGCCGCATCCTCTCATCGAGAGTGTTCAACTCTTCCTGGAATCCATCGCGTAGATTCTCGTAGATGGGTTTCACCACCTCGCCCCGCCGGCGCATCTCGTTGAGCTCGTCGAGCGAAGAGCGGAGGGCCACGCTGCGGGCATACGCCTCCTCGAACTGCTCGATGTCATGTCCGGGGCCGATCAGGTCGAGTCGGCTGAGCAGGGGCCGGAAGGTGAGGCCCTGGCCGAGGAGCGAGATGAGCACCACCCCGAACACGACCACCGCTGCGTCCACACCCCCCAGGGTGCGATCGCTGAGTCCGAGAACGAGCGCAATCGGAATCGCACCCCGCAGACCTCCCCAGAAGATGGCATGAAGCCACGGCGGACTGATCGAGCCCTGACCCTCCGACCGCACGAAGGGTCGCATCAGCCCGTAGGTGACCGCAGCCCTGCCCAGCGTCATCGCCAGAAACGCCACGCCGATGGCTGCGGCAACCGACCCATGGACCAGCTGGGTGACGTCGAAGCTCACCCCGATGAGGAGAAACATGATCGAGTTCGCCAGGAAGGCCAGCACGCCCCAAAAGTCGTAGAGAGCGATCCGTGACGAAGCCGACATGGCCGATCGGGTTCCATAGTTCCCTATCACAAGTCCGGCAGCCACGGTGGCGATGACACCGGAACCACCGATGGTGTCGGCGAGCAGATATGCACCGAACGCCGACGTCAACGACAACGTGATCTCGATCAGGTGGTTGTCGACGGCCGACATGAGCCGCTGGGCAACGATTCCCACCACTACCCCGACGACCACTCCTGCCACCAGCTCGACCCCGAGCTGAAAGGCGGCGCTCTGCACACTGAATGAGGAGCCCTCCACCACGTCCACGGCCAGCAGATAAAGGACGATGGCGATGGCGTCGTTGAAGATGGACTCGCCTTCCATCAACGTGCGCAGGCCCGTGCCGACGCCGTACTCCTTGAACACCGCCAGAACGCTGACCGGGTCGGTGGGGGCAATGATCACGCCCATCAGGACCGCCTCAGGGAGCCGGAATCCCAACAACAGGAACCCTCCGGTCAATGCAGCCATGACTACCAACGTCCCCACGACGGCCAGCATCCCGACTTGCAACCAGCGCCGCCTCAGGTCATCGAGGTCGATGTTGAGGGCTCCTTCGAACAGCAACGGAGGAAGGATCCCCAGGAGGATCAGATCCCGGGTCAGGTTGAGGTCGATGACATCACCGAACCCGAGGAACAGACCGACACCCACCAGGGCAATGGTGTAGGGAATGCGCAGATAGGACACGGCGATTCCCACCACGGCCGCTATGACCAGGAGACCGATCAGGTTCTGCTCGGTAATGGTCAGATTGGGCATGTGCCGAGCCTACCGGTGGAGGGAAACGGCTTCCTGCACCCGATCCGCCACCAGTTCGGGAGTCAACTCGGTGACTTCGACCACCGACATCCGCCACAGGGAGGATCCGGCGCTCCCGCCGCGCCGACAGGACCCGGGAACGGTGCGCATCGATCTGTCTTCGGTGCGGGCCGAAAAGGGCACGTTTGGCCAGCACATCCGCATCGCCCGTCAGCAGAGCCACCCAGGTATCGGTGCCACCGAGAAGTTCCCCTATGTCATCCATGTCCCCCACACTGGCGGCCGCCGCTATCACCGCCGGATCCAACAGCTGGAGAGCATCGCGCAGCGCATGTGCCTCGGCCCGGTGAAGGAAGTCGACCCCGCGGCGCTGGGCGAGCTGACGGGCCGTGGTGGCAAAGGTGGCCTCTATCTGCCCGTCCGAGTCGACGAGCGGCCGTCCCAGGCGTCGGGCGAGAATCCGCCCCACCGTCGTCTTGCCCGCTCCCATGGGGCCGGTCAGCACCAGATGGGGGATGTCCTGGCTCATCACATACTCACCGTCCGTCCAGCGGGCCGGCCAGGGTGTCCAGGGCCACGGCGTGAGCGCGCAGATCCTCCCATGGGTCGGCTTTCTGGCCCATGCGCCGTCGAACCGACCCGAGATCATGGCGATCTGGAGCCGTACCCGAGAGCTCTCCCCAGCCCAATGGGAACGCAACCGGTGCCGCCGGGAGGGGGCGTACCGAATAGGGAGCGACCACCGTCTGCCCGTAGGCATTGCGCAGGTAATCGACGAACACCCGCCCCTGCCGCTTCGCCTTCCTCACCTCGGTGGTGAGCGCCTCGGGATGACGGGCCGCCAGCTCATCCGCCAAACCCGACGCCACTTCCCTCACCCGATCGAACGAAGGCCCGGTGCGCAGGGGTACCACCACATGGAATCCTCTGGATCCGGTCGCCATCAGCCATGACTGGACCCCGATCTCCTCCAGCAGGGAGCGAGCCCAGCCCGCCGCCCGGCGGACCGGGCCTGGATCGCCGTCGGGAGGGTCGAGGTCGAAGACCATCAGATCGGGCTGATCCAGATGTGGCGAGCGGGCCAACCAGCGGTGCACGCTGATGGTGCCCTGGTCGACGAGATAGACCAGTGTGGCCGGTTCCGAGACGACCACCTGGAGCTGAGAACCGTCCGAGGTCTCGACCTCGACGCGTTCGATCCAGTCGGGGAAGTAGTCGGGGGCCTCCTTCTGGTAAAACCCACCGGCATCCAACCCGTCGGGAAACCGGCGCAGCGTCAGGGGACGGCCCTGTAGATGGGCCAGCATCGTCGCGCCCATGTCCCGGTAATAGCGGGCCAGGTCGAACTTGGTGATGGCGGCGGCAGGAAAGAGGACCTTCCCCGGGTTGGAGATCCCCACGGAGCGACCCGCCACTTCCAGAACCTCTACATCGGTCATGTGGGCCTCTCCCGGACGACTTCTTTGGGATCCTTGTCCCTTCGTAACCCGAGGAAACGAGGATGACGAAGCTTCCCGCCCCGGGTCCACTCGGTGAAACCGAACTCTCCCACCAACCTGGGGGTCACGAAATGGACCCCATCGCCGGCAGGGGTCCGGGTGAATGGGCTGGTCGACCGCTCCAGCGACCCGAGCTCGTGACCGAGTCTCTCCAGCGTCTCCTGGTCGAACCCCGTCCCGACCTTGCCTGCGTAGACGAGGTCACCCTTCCTGTAGTAACCGACCAGCAGGGCACCCAGACCCTGACGGGCGCCCTTCGGGTCCGTGTAGCCGCCGATGACGAGCTCCTGGCGGTGGACGCATTTGAACTTGAGCCACTTGCGCGACCTGCCGGTCACGTACCCGGAGTGGGCGTCCTTGGCGATGAGACCCTCCCAGCCCTTGCGGCAGGCTTCCTCGAAGTAGTCCTCGCCCTCCTGATTGCGGTGGGGCGTGAACCGAAGCGGGTCACCGAAATCGATGGCCCGCTTGAGGAGCTTCTTGCGACTCCGGAGCTCGAGGTCGCTGAGATCGAAGTCATCGAGATGAACCAGGTCGAAGACGTAGTAGTAGACCGCCACCCCGCTACGACGGGCTTGCCCGGGATCGGAAATCTGCATCCGCGGCTGGAGACGCTGAAAACTGGTGATGCGGCCTTCGAAGGCCACGATCTCGCCGTCGACTACCAAATCGGCCCGGGCCCGCTCCGTGAGCGCTTCGGCCACCTCGGGATAACTAGATGTGTTGTCGCGGCCCGACCGTGACCGCAGCAGCGCCTCCCCCCCGGTGACCCAGGCCAGACACCGCTCACCGTCGAGCTTGCGCTCGTAGATCCAAGCGGGATGGGAGAAGGCCTCGTCGGTGAGGGTGGCGAGCATCGGCTCCAGCTGCTCGGGAACCTCTGCCTCCCGCACCGCATCCCGCTGGTCCGGGGACAGGGCTTCGAGCAACGACGACCCGGAACCGGCCATTATCAGCCCGCCTGTGGGCACGGCGACATCAGCAGGCCCGCCGACCCGATCGGGGGCCGCTGTGGAGTCGCATCAGAGGCGAACGGCATGGCGAATCGGAAGTCCATGGACCTGCCTCAACCGTACCCGCTCGCGGTGCATCCAAACATTCGCCCTCCCGGGGCGGCACCACGTTTTCACCTTCCGTTGAGCGGGTAGATCACGACCATGAACAACGAAAGCCACACCAAGCGAGAGTTAGAACCGGAAGAACCCGAAGATGTCGGCATTCACACGGAGCTGCCCGACCTGGCCCAGATCGAGCCCGCCTACCTGCTGGCCAACGACGCTCGCCCGGAGCTGGAAGCGCGTGGATTCACCGAAGAGGAGATCCTCCACTGGGCAGAGACCTACATCACCGAAGAGGGCGGGACCGCCGACGTGGACGACTTCCTGGCCTGGATCGCCGAGGAAGAGCAGTAGGGCCTGGTAGATACCACCCGCGCTGATACCACACCGCCCATCCCCACCCACCACCCGTGCTCGATACCACACCGCCCATCCCCACCCACCACCCGTGTCGATACCACACCGCCCATCCCCACCCACCACCCGCGCTCGATACCACACCGCCCATCCCCACCCACCACCCGTGCTGATACCGCCCCACCCGGTAGGCGTGGTTTGCCCGGGGCGCTCGCCGGGTAGGTCCGTGAGCACAGCCCATTGATCCCTGGAGTACCCATGAACACAACACAAATCCCGACCGTCGTCGTCACCGGAGCTACCAGCGGAGTCGGTCGAGCGACGGCGCTTCGCTTCGCCGAGGATGGAGCCCGAATTGCCCTGCTGGCCAGAGGAAGTGAGGGCCTGGAGGCCACGGCACGGCAGGTGACGGAGGCCGGTGGCACCCCTCTGCCCATCGCCACCGACGTGAGCGACCCCGATGCCGTTGCCGAGGCCGCCCGAAAGACCGAGGAGTCCCTGGGCGAGATCGACATCTGGGTCAACAACGCCATGACCACCGTGTTTTCCTACTTCGAGGACACCCAGCCCGAGGAGTTTCGCCGGGCCACAGAGGTGACTTACCTGGGGGTGGTATGGGGCACCAGGGCTGCCCTGAAGCACATGCGACCCCGCAACCGGGGCACGATCATCCAGGTCGGCTCGGCCCTCGCCTACCGGGGCATACCCCTCCAGGCCGCCTACTGCGGTTCGAAGCACGCCATCAAGGGCTTCACAGAGTCGGTGCGCACCGAACTCGCCCACGAGGGGTCCGGCATCCACGTTGGGATGGTCCAGCTCCCCGCCGTCAATACCCCTCAGTTCTCGCACTGCCTATCCAGCTTCGATCGCCATCCCATGCCTGTACCACCGATCTACCAGCCCGAGGTGGCCGCCGAGGCGATCCGGCTGGCAGTCGACCAGCAGCGTCGGGAGATCTACGTCGGGCTCCCCACGGTTCTGACCATCCTGGGCAACAAGGTCTCGTCTCGATTCATGGACTGGTACCTGGCCCGCAACGGCGTCGACAGCCAACTGGCCGATCGGCCAGCCGCTCCGGGCAATGCCAAGGGCAACCTCTTCGAGCCGGCCCCTGGAGACGCCGGTGCCCACGGGATATTCGACTCCCGGTCCAGGTCATGGTCGCCCGAGCTGTGGTTATCGAAGCGCAGGAAGTCCCTGGCCGCCACGGTTCTGGGCACGCTCACTCTGGGCCTGGGCTGGCTCGCCTCCCGCTGAGTCGCGCCGCGACCGTGTCAGCCCTCGTCCTCGGCGGCAGCAGTCAGGGCGGGGAGTTGTAGCAATCGGTAGAGAGCCCACCCTAGGGCTCCGCCCAGCATCGGCGCCACCAGGAACACCCACACTCCGGCCGAACCCCCGCCCAGCAGAAAGGGGCCGAGGCTCCGGGCGGGATTGATCGAGCCTCCGCCCCAGGGAAGGCCGACAACGTGCACGGCCAGATATGCCACCGCCATGGCCAGAACGGTGCTGGTGCGACGGTCGCCGAACCGGCTCGCCACCAGAACCACGACGGTGAACACCGTGCTGGTGGTCGCCTCCACAAGAAATGAGATCCCCGGCGACGCGGTGGTTGTGGCGGCGGTCTCCACGGCCCCGGCCCCGGCCATGGCCAGCAGCAAAGCTGCCGCCGCCAGCCCACCCAGCAGCTGGGTCACCCACGACCAGGCCAGCGAACGCCCCGACAGCCTGCCATCCAGGAAGGCGGCCCAGGACATGGCCGGGTTGAAGTGCCGGTGGCTGACCGCACCGAAGGCGTAGCCCGCCACGAACAACCCCAGTGCGAATCCGAGAGACTCGATGATGATCGAGCCCGGTGAGGCCACCACGGCCAGCGCACCGAAGAACATCACCACGAACGTGCCCACGCCCTCGGCAACGAAACTGCGCCATCGCATCGGCTCACTCACCGCACGCGATAGGGCTCTGCCGTCTTCCGGTCGAACTCCCACCCCGAGCCGGGACGATCCGGATCCGGCCGAAGTGCTCCATCCACCGGCTCGGGAATGTCCCGGAAGAGCATGCGCTCGATCCGAACGTGGTCGAAGAAGTACTCCATGTGGCGCACGGATGAAAGGGAACAGGCCGGTTGTAGATGCATCAGCGGCGCGCAATGGGTTGAAAGGGGGATCGAGAAGGCGTCGCACAGGGCGCCCACTTCCAGCAGCTGTGTGACTCCGGCGCAGCGGGTCACGTCCGCCTGAATCACGTCAACCGCTCCTGCCTCGAGCATGCGACGGAAGTAGAAGAGGTCGAAGCCGTACTCGCCCGCTGTGATGTCCATGCCGGGCGGGGCACTGTCGCGCAGGAGCCTGAGCCCCTCCAGATCGTCGGACGACACCGGCTCCTCGAACCAGGTCACCCCCAGGTCCGAATATGCCCGGGCGAACCGGAGAGCCTGCTTGCGGTCATAGGCTCCGTTGGCGTCGACGAACAGCTGCGTTTCCGGACCGATCGCACGACGAGCTGCGGCCACACGACTCTCGTCGGCGGCCGGGTCACGACCGACCTTCATCTTCACCATGCCTATTCCCTGCTCGACCCAACCGGCCAGCTGGTCGCCGAGCTCGCCCTCGTCATAGGAGGTGAAGCCGCCGCTGCCGTAGACCGGCACCTCCTGGCGGCACCGTCCCAGCAGGACGTGAAGCGGGACCCCGAACAGGCGCGCCTTGAGGTCCCAGAGCGCGTTGTCGACGGCGGCGATCGCCATGGACACCAGCCCGGGCCGTCCCAGGTTGCGCACCGCACGCACCATGGCCTGCCAGGCGGCCGGGACGTCGGCTGCCTCCACCCCGGTCACCGCAGGTGCGAGTACCTCCTCGATGACCGAGCAGGCAGCGGGGGCGGTGTAGGAGAACCCCGTGCCGCTCACCCCACCGGCCCGGGCCTCCACCAGGACGAGGGTGGTGGCGTCCCAACGCAAGGTGCCGTCGGACTCGGGGCCCTCGGTGGGGATCGTGTAGGCCGAGGCCTCGACGACCTGGACCGGGGTCGAATCCATTCCGCTCAGCTACGACGGGGGAACATGGCGTCCCAGATCTCCCGGGCCGAGTCGGCCACGATGTCGAAGGCGTTCGGGTCGCCCTTGAGCAGCGCCGTGGCGTAGTTCTTCGCCTGCTCGAAGGTGACGTTGGGCGGGATGGTGGGTACTCCCGGATCCGTCACCACATCGAGTACCACCGGCCGATCGGCGGCCAGGGACCGGTCCCAGGCCGACCCCACCGCGTCGGGGTCCTCGACCTTGATCCCCACCAGACCCAGCATTTCGGCATAGTCGGCGTAGGGGAATTCGGGAACGGCCTGGGAGGCCTCATATCGAGGGTTGCCCTCCATGGCTCGCATCTCCCACGTGACCTGGTTGAGATCGTTGTTGTGGAGAACGCAGATGACCATGCGCGGGTCGGACCATCGCTCGTAGTACTTGGCAGCGGTGATGAGCCCGTTGATGCCCAGCATCTGCATGGCGCCGTCGCCCACGAAGCCGATCGCTACCCGGTCGGGATGAGCGAATTTGGCGGCAATGGTGTAGGGCACACCCGGGCCCATGGTGGCCAGGTTGCCCGACAGGGAGGCCTTCATGCCGCGGCGGATCTTGATGTCACGGGCGAACCAGTTGGCAGCGGTCCCCGAGTCGGCGGAGATGATCGCCCCGTCGGGCAGACGCGAGGAGAGCTCCCAGAAGGGACGTTGCGGAGTCATGGGCCGGCCCTCCGTCATCGCCCGCGTCTCGACAACCTCCCACCACCGGGCCACCCCCTCGACGATCTCCTCCTGGAAACTCCGGTCTTCCTTCTTGTCGAGGAGGGGTATGAGCGCATCCAGGGTGGCGGCCGAATCGCCGACCAGCCCGAGCTCCATCGGGTAGCGGATAGAGAGCATCTTGGGATCGATATCGATCTGGACCCCGCGCGCCTGTCCTTCCTTGGGCAGGAACTCCGAGTACGGAAACCCCGATCCGACCATGAGCAGCGTGTCGCAGCGCTCCATCAGATCCCAGCTCGGCTTGGTGCCGAGGAGGCCGATGGAACCGGTCACGAAGGGAAGATCGTCGGGCACCACTGCCTTGCCCAGCAGGGCCTTGGCCACTCCCGCTCCGAGACGCTCGGCCACCTCGATTACCTGTTCGGTGGCGTCCAGGGCCCCGGCACCTACCAGCATCGCCACCCGCTCCCCCTGGTTGAGTATGGCGGCGGCCCGCTCGAGATCGTCTGTGGTCGGCACCACCCGGGGCCGGGCGAACCCGGTCGAGGAGAAGACCGCGCCGTGTTTGCGGGGCGGGCTCTCCACCGCCTCCAGTGTCTGGACGTCGTTGGGCACGATCACACATGTGACCGTCCGGTGCGAAAGGGCGGTGCGGAATGCCCGGTCGATGACGTGGCGCATCTGCTCGGGGACCGTCACCATCTGCACGTAATCCCCGGCCACGTCCTTGAAGAGGGTGGTCAGGTCCACCTCCTGCTGGTAGGAGCCACCCAGTCCCATGCGGGCCTGCTGACCGATGATCGCCACCACCGGCTGATGATCCAGCTTGGCGTCATACAGCCCGTTGAGCAGGTGAATGGCTCCCGGCCCCGATGTGGCCAGGCACACCCCGGGCGTATCTCCGTCGGAGTACTTGGCGAAGGCGCCGGCCATGAAGGCGGCCATCTCCTCGTGACGGACTTGGACGAACTCGAAGCGGTCGTCGGTCCGGTCCAGGGCTCCCATGATGCCGTTGATACCGTCACCGGGGAACCCGAAGATGGTCTCGACCCCCCACTCCTCGAGACGGTCGAACATGTAGTCGCTCACTGTGTTTGCCATCGGATTGCCTCCGTTCGTGTCTTCTTCATTGGAGTCTTCGGCCCAGAGCCAGGGCACCCACCAAGGCCACCGCGGCCGCTCCAGCTCCCAGCAAGGCCTTGGTGCTGGGACGGCTGGGCCGGGCCGGCTCTCCCATGCTCGACTCGGGAGGTCCCCCGGCGGGGCCACTCGGGCCGTCACGCAAGGCGAGAGCTATCACTTCCGCCAGATGCAACGCCCGTCGTTCGGTGGTCTGGCTGATCTGTTCCCGGCAGCTGAAACCGTTGGCCACTATCAGCGTGGAGTAGTCCGCCTCCCGAACCCGGGGGAGCAGAACCCGTTCACCCACACGCATGGAAACCTCGTAGTGGTCTTCGGCGAAACCGAAGGCGCCGGCCATTCCGCAGCATCCCGAGTCGAGTATCTCGTAGTCCAGACCCATTGCATCGAAGACGGCCGCTTCGGCATCCATGTGCATGATCGCCTTGTGGTGGCAATGACCCTGGACGATGGCCGACCGATTCAGGGGCGGGGGCTGGTATCCCTGACGAACCAGGAACTCGCTCAGCTCGAAGGTGGACTGCGAAAGGCGGACCGCGTCGGCGTCGTTGGGAAAGAGGTTGATCAACTCGTCCCGGAAAGCGGCCACACAGCTCGGCTCCAGCCCGATCACAGGCACACCCCGGCGCAGATAGGGGCGCAAGGTGGAGAGAGTCTGACCCCAGAGCCGCTCGGCGGTATCGAGCATGCCCCAGTCGTACAAGGGCCGCCCACAGCACAGGGGTCGAGGGGGGATTTCGACCCGATAGCCGGCATCTTCCAGCACCGTCACCGCGGCCCGGGCCGGGCCGGTTGTGAGGTAGTTGTTGAAGGTGTCGGGCCAGAGGACGACGGTGTCGATATCGAGGGGAGCATCCTCGCCGCGGGGACGGAGGCTGGCAGAATCCGAGCGGCGATCGCTGCCGTGTCGAAACGTTTGCTCCTGGAACCGGGGAACGTCGCCATGGCCGGGTGCACCGACCGTCTGATCCGGAGCCGGCCCTTGAATCGGCACGGTCTCGGGGCGGTCCTCGAACCAGGAACGAAAGGTCGGGGAGGCGAATCGCGGAATCTCCCTCTGCGGGGCCACCCCGGCCAGCCACTTGGCCAGGGTCGAGAACGGACGACTGCCAACCAGCCAGTTGGCCAGACCCGGAAGATGAGAGGCGAGGCGGGCTGACCAGTAAATGAGGCCCATGGCGTAGGCCTCGGCCGGGCGGAGACGGCCCTGGTAGTAGTGGGACAGGAACTCGGCCTTGTAAGTGGCCATGTCCACATTGACCGGACACTCGTTCTTGCAGGCCTTGCAGGCGAGACACAGGCCCAATGCCTCGGCTACGTGGTCGTCGCGCCAGCCATCGGCGATGATGTCGCCGCGCAACATCTCGAACAGCATCCGGGCCCGACCCCGGGTCGAATCCTCCTCTTCGCGGGTGGCCATGTAGCTGGGGCACATGACACCGCCACTCACGTCCCGGCACTTGCCGACTCCCACGCAGCGGTCCAGGGCCTTGGTGAAGCTCCCCTCGTCGTCAGGGAAGCGGAAATGGGTGCGAATTTGAACCGGGGCGTAATCGGGCCCGAGGCGAAGGTTCTCCTCCGGCCGGTAGGGGTCCACCACCTTGCCGGGGTTCATGTGGTTGCCCGGATCCCAGATACTCTTGAAGCGGCCGAACGCCTCGACCAGTTCGGATCCGAACATCCGATCGAGGAGGGCAGCCCGGGCCTGACCGTCCCCGTGCTCACCCGACAGGGACCCGCCGTGGTCCACCACCAGATCGGCCGCCTTCTCGAGGAATTCGGTGAACTGCCTCACACCGTGCACGGTGGAGAAGTCGAAGTCGATGCGACAGTGGATGCAGCCCTGGCCAAAGTGCCCGTAGAGAGCGGCGTCGTATCCGAAATCGTCCAGCAGCCGGCGAAAACCACGCAGATAGGACCCCACCCCCTCGGGAGGCACGGCGGCGTCTTCCCAGCCGGGATGGGTCCGGCCCATTCCCGGGACGTGGGCGGTGGCACCCAGACCCGACTCTCGGACCTCCCACAGCTTCTGTTCCTCCCAGGGGTCGGTGAATTGCTTGACGGAAGGGGCGTCGTCCTCGGCCCGGATCGCCTCGACGAACTCCTTCGCCCTGGCATCGGAGTCCGACTTGGTGTCGGCGCCGAACTCCACCAGGAGCCAACCCTCCCCGTCGGGGAGCAGACGGACATCGCCGGGATGAAGGCCTTTCTTCTTCATGTAGCCGACTAGTTCGGAGTCCAGACCCTCCAGTCCAACCGGTTGGTGGGCCAGGATCTCGGGCACGTGATCACCCGCCTGGTATACGTCGGGATAGCCCAGGACCACCAGGGTGCGGGCGGGCCGGGATTCGATCAGCTCGACAGTGGCGGAGAGGATCACGACGCAGGTGCCCTCGGATCCGACCAGGGCCCGGGCCACGTGAAACTCGTTCTCAGGCAGGAGCCAGTTGAGGTTATAGCCCGAAACCCGCCGGGGTATGTCGGGGTAGCGAGAACGGATCAGGTCG
Organism: uncultured Acidimicrobiia bacterium; assembly: GCA_963744905.1. Lineage (GTDB taxonomy): Bacteria > Actinomycetota > Acidimicrobiia > Spongiisociales > ZC4RG35 > DATFFO01. The sequence goes on from CAVUUV010000003.1 coordinate 703,006, forward strand.
GCGTAGTCGTCGCGTAACCGGCGGAGCCGCTCGTATATCTCGCCTTGTCGCCCACCCCGGTCGATCATCTCCTGGAGACGTTCTTCGTCGGTGGCGCCAACGGTCATGCGCTCCCCGTCGTAGGTGAGGACCTCCAGCTCCACCACCTGATGGGCGGTGGTGGGCCCGGGCCCGTAGAACTGGGACATCACCGAGTGAACCCCACAGGAGTTGTTGCCCAGCATGCCCCCCAGGGTGTTGCGGTCATGGGTGGCCGGATCGGGACCGAAGGTCAACCCGTGGCGGCCGGCCGCCCGACGCAGGTCATCGAGGTTGCAACCCGGCTGGACTACGGCCCGGCGCCGATCGGGGTCCACCTCGATCACCTGATTCAGGTACTTGGAGTAGTCGATGATGATCGCGGCGTTACAGGCCTGACCGGCCAGGCTGGTTCCTCCACCGCGGGAGGTGATCGGAGCGCCGAAGCGCCGACAGACCTCCACTGTTCGTACCACATCGTCGATCGTGCGGGGCACCACCACGCCGATGGGTGCCTGGCGGTAGTTGGAGGAATCCGTCGAGTAGGCGCCGCGGCTGCCCCGATCGAAGCGAACCTCACCGCTGATGGTCTCATCCAGGGCGGCGTTGAGTTCGAGCGCATAGCCGGGTTGAGCAGGCATGGGCTCGAAGGTCGCGGTGACGGTGTCCATGCCACCGAAATGCTCTGGGAGTCGGTCTGGCATCTATCCGGGCACGGCTTTCCTGATCGGTGGTTGGGTCCGCCAGGTGACTACCCGGGAGGGGACGAAGCCAAACACCGTGCTCTCAGTGGAGGATGGGAAAGGCGATGGTGGTCAACAGGGCATTGGCCGGCTGGCGGGAGTCGAGGCGGGTGTGCTGAACGACGATGGGCCGATTCGATCTGATCACAGAGGCGTAGTCCGTGCCCCGGGGGATCGGCTCGGGATCGTCGAGCTCGTTGAATCGCAGGTGCCTGGTTCGCCGGGCGCCCACCTCGACCCTGTAGGGCCCGACCGGATCCCGGTCTGCGAAGTAGACGGTGATCTCGACGGCGGCGGCATCGTCACCGGCGTTGAGTATGCAAGCTGTTTCGTGACTGGTCATCTCGGGCTCCGGGCCGCTGCTGGACCCGGGGATATAGCCCTCCGGGATCACCCACGTGTGATGCCCGATCTGGTTGTCTGCCATGGCCTCGACATACCACGTCGGGGTCGAGCTGAAACCCCCCGCTAACTCCAGGGGGGAGAACTGAGGGTCACCGTCTGGCGGATATCATCCGGCCGATGGCGGTGCCGTCGCCGGGGTCGAGCCCGGATCCGGATACGACCGGTTCTTCCGGGCGCAGAAGAGGATCTGTTCTCTGGACGGTCCTGGGAGCGGTGATCGGAGGGGTGACCGGCCTTCTGATCGGGCTGGTGTGGAAGGCGTTGGCCGACCCGGCTACGTTCGGCGACCTGGCGGCGGCGGCGGTGACCGCCGTGGCCCTGATACCGGCCGGGTTGATCGTGGGAGGGCTGGCCGGCTTTCTCCTCGCCCGTCGCCGACGCCGGGGGACAAATCCGGGGACAGAGGCCGATCCCGTCAATCCGTGAACGTCGACCCCCAATTGCACACCGGGCTTGGTAGGTTCGGTGAAGATTCTATGAACGCGTTGATGAAAGCTGGCAGACGGGGGCGAGCGTTGGCGGCAGTGGTTGTCGTGGTGCTGCTGGGCGGGACCATGGCCGCCATGGCGGCTCTTCCACCTGGGGGAACCTTCCGTGACGATGACGGCAATGTCCACGAAGGCTACATCGAGGCCATCGCCGCCGAGGGAATCACCAAAGGCTGCAACCCGCCTCAAAACGACCTCTACTGCCCCTCCGACCCGGTGACGAGGGGCCAGATGGCGGCGTTCCTGGTCCGGGCCCTCGAATTGGGCCCCAGCCCGGGGGACCGCTTCATCGATGACACCGGGTCCGTGTTCGAGGACGACATCAACCGTCTCGCCACGGCCGGGATCACCCGGGGCTGCAACCCGCCCCAAAACGACCACTACTGCCCCACCGAGGTAGTGAGCAGGGGGGAGATGGCGGCGTTCCTGGTCCGGGCGCGGAACTACACCGACAACGGCGGAGGCGACCTGTTTGTCGACGACGACACCTCCGTGTTCGAAGACGACATCGACCGTCTCGCCGCCGCCGGAGTAGCCAAGGGTTGCAACCCGCCCCAAAACGACCACTACTGCCCCACCGACCCGGTCCGCCGCGACCAGATGGCCTCCTTCCTGGGCCGTGCCCTCCACCTCACCGCCGACACACCCCCGCCCCGCCCCACCACCATTCCCCCCGAGCCCCTCTTCTTTCCCGACGGCGTATACCGGGTGGGCACCGAGATCGAAGCGGGCACCTACCGCAACGTGGGCTCCGGTGACACCTGTTACGCGGCTCGCCTGTCGGGTTTCGGGGGAACCTCTGCCGACATCATTGCCAACATGCTGTCGGACGACATCCTCATCGTCACCATCGATCCCTCCGACGCCGGGTTCAGATCCAGTAACTGCGGCGGGTGGTCGAACGACCTCTCTCCACGGACCGCCACCCTCACCTCGGACTTCGGCAGTGGCTTCTACCAGGTCAATTTCGAAATCGCCCCCGGCCTGTGGCAGAACAGCGGCGGGAGCAGCTGCTACTGGGAGCGGCTGAGCGGGTACAGCTGGGAGGTCGCAGACATCATCGCCAACGGCCTACCCGATACGCCCGACACGGTCCGGATCGAGCCCGGCGACGTCGGCTTTCACAGCAGCGGATGTGGGACGTGGTCCTATCTGGGCAGCTGATCGGGCCCGATCCTAGGTTCCCGGTGAACATTGCCCGCTCCTGAGAGGGACAGAGCCCAGGAGCCCGTTGAACAATGCATGTCACCCATTTGACGACCATGCATCACCACCCACTGCGTTCTCGGCCCCGCCATTCCGGCACAAGGAGTGGCGAAACCTCGGCCTTGCGGCTGGCGCGCCTGGCCGCCAATCCGAGCAACGGCATTATCCAACAGGCTCCTAGGATCCCGTCGATGCCACGGTCCGAGCAGATCGATGCCTACCGGGAGGGGCCCGCTCGGCTGAGGCAGGCGTGGAAGGCGGTACCCGAGGAAGCCCGCCACCACCGGCCCGAGGAATCGGAGTGGAGTCCCCACGAGATCGTCATCCACGTGGCAGACGCTGAAGTCAACGGCTATGTACGGTTTCGCAAGCTGGTCGCCGAGCCGGGGGCGGATATCGGAGCATACGAACAGGACGAATGGGCCGGCCACCTCGATTATCTCGCCCAGGACCCTGCGGCGGCGCTGAACCTGATCGAATTGCTACGGGGCCTGACCGGCGTGCTGCTGGATGGCCTGTCAGATGACGCCTGGTCCCACGTCGTGCATCACCCCGAGCAAGGCGAATGGACTCTGGATGACTGGCTCCGGACCTACAGCTCCCACATCGACGCACATCTCATCCAGATGGAGGAGGCAGTCTCGGACTGGCGGTCGACCCGATGACGACGCTCAGGCTCAGCAGGTGCTGTGGATGAGGGCCCCAACCGGAGAACCGGCCCCGGCCAGTTCGTTGTAGCGAGCGATGGCTTCAGAAGTCTCCAGGACCACGATCCGCACTTCGTCACCGAGTGCTTCGACCAGGGCCCGGGGAGTACGCATACGCCCCGTCCGTCCCGTCGACAACAGCACGATGCGAGCTCCGTGCTCCAGCAGTTCGTCGACATCCCTGGGGTCGACGCCCGACTCGTGAGAGGTCCCGGTCTCCTCCCAGTCCCAGGCCCGGGCACCTCCCGGCCACAACTTGACGTCCTTGTAGGTCACGCCGTCGACCTCGACCCGACCCCATGAATCGGCCGTGATGATTGGCGAGGAGGCCATATCCGGGAGCCTAACGACGCCCCTGGCCACCCGGGCCCGGGTTCCGAGAAGGAAGTCGTTTCAGATCGCCAAAATTGCCCCTAAGGAAGCGGCGTCGAGCTTCCGACGTTGACTCCGGATGCCCGGCCGACACAGATCCCGCCTCAGACAACTGACCATCGTGATCGTTGTGATCATGCTCGTTCTGCCCTCGACCACGGCATCCGCCAAGAAGTCGGGCACCTTCATCGACGACAACCACAGTCCCTACGAACCTCTCATCGAGAGGGCCAGGGCCATTGGCCTGGTCCTGGGCTGCAACCCTCCGGCCAATGATCGCTTCTGTCCGAACGCGGTGGTGACCCGGGCCGAGATGGCAGTGATGCTCGACCGCGCCGTCGGTTTGCCTTCCGCCACCACCTCCCACTTCGTCGACGATCCCCACAGCTCGGTGGCGGCGTCGATCGAAGCGCTGGCCGAGGCGGGCGTCACCTCAGGTTGCTCGCCGGATCACTTCTGCCCCGACCGCTCTCTCACCCGCGGCGAGATGGCACAGTTCATCGCCGGCGCCATGGGCTGGGATCCCCCACCGGGACTGTCCCCTTATCACGACCTCGACTCCTCCCCATACGGACCCTCCCTCGCCATGCTCGGGCGCAGGGGCGACGTGGAGCCTTGTGATCCTCCTCTCGGCCTGCGCCTCTGCCCGGGTCAGGCAGTCACCAGGGAGGAAGCGATCTATGCCCTGACCTCTGCCCTGGATCTACAGCCGCTATCCTCACCCACTGCCTCAGCCGAGGACCTGTCGGTTGGTTTCGCCGACGGCTTCGACACGCTCTCACTGTGGGATGGGAGAGCCCCGAGCAGGCGAAACAGGGTCAGCCTCACCGAAGCAGGATTCAAGGGCAAGGGTCTGCGAGTCACGATTCCCAGGGGGTCGCATTTCGGGAGCGACTTCCGCCTGGATCTGAGCAAGGTGGCGGGCGAGGATCCCGAGGCGCTCTATTTCCGTTACATGCTCCGACTCGACCGGGATTGGGCACCGGTGCGGAGCGGTAAGCTCCCTGGTTTCTCCGGCATCTACGGTCGAACCGGCAAAGGTGGGTACCCCAGCACCCCCTCATCGCCAGGCTGGTCGGCCCGGGTTCAGTTCTTCGGCACCCGAGAAGGAGACTCGCGGGCCCGCCTCGGCTACTACGTCTACCACCTGGGCCAGGAGCGCCGCTACGGCGACTCGATGATGTGGAACGAAGCGGGGAAACTCCAACCGGGGCAGTGGTACTGCATCGAGGGAGAGGTGGAGATGAACACCCCGGGCCTGGCCGACGGGGCGTTGCGGGCCTGGGTGGACGGGACCCCTGCCTTCGATGTGGACGGGATCGAATTCCGCCGTCCCGACGAGCCCGACATCCGGATCGAATCGTTCTGGTTCGACGTCTACTACGGGGGCAAGCCGACGGCGGAGAAATCGATGGGCATGACGATCGACGAGGTGTCGGTGGACACCCAGAGGGTGGGGTGCGGGGGCGACGCCGGGTTGTCTTCGCCCAAGAGGGCAGATGTCAACGGCGACGGCTTCGACGACCGCCTCTGGTGGGGGTCGTGTCCGGGAGGGACGTGCTTCCAGGTCGACGACACGCTCGGCGTCGGTGCTCCGCTGCGAGTAGGCGACGGAGCCTGGTTCAGCCTCGAGACCCAGCAACTGGGGATGGCCACCGGCGACGTCGACGCCGACGGACGCCAGGACGTCGTCTACCGGGGAAGATGCGGTGAATCGCAACCGTGCTGGAGGGTGCAACGCTGGCGCGGATCGACCCTGGGACCGGGCGAGAACTGGGGGGACGGGGCGCGCTTCGCCCCGGGAGCCAAGGGTCTCGTCGGCGGGGATTGGAACGGCGACGGTCTGGACGACCTCACCTACCAGGGGCTGTGTGGATCCGACGCCGCGCCCTGCTGGCGGGTCCACCTCAGCTCGGGTGATGGCTTCGAGCCACCGGCGAATTGGGGACAACCCGGACCCGCACCCGGAACCGATGTGGAAGCTGCGGACCTCGACGGCGACCGCCGCGACGACCTGGCCTACCGATCGAAGTGCCCCGAGGGCACTTGCTGGTTCGCCCAGTACTCGACTGGAAGCGGCTTCCGGTCACCGGTCGCCCTGGGACCGGCCTTCCCGGCCGGGACTACCTGGTGGCAGTGGTTCGACTATGACGGGGACGGCTCCGCCGACCTGCTCTACATCGACGCGACGGGAAAGACCCTGGAAATGCGGGCCACGAAAGGGGATGAGCTCACCCCTCCCCGCCCGGTGGCGGCCCTGCCGGAGCAGGTCGAGAGCGTGGTGCTACGCCGGGTCGACTCCGAGGTACAGGCGCGGGCCGCCTTCCGGTGCGAGAAGACGAAGACATGCGTCGACCGACTTCGAACCTGGGACGGATCGCTGGTTCCCGAGATCGAATACCACCGTCAGGTGATCACCACAGGTCTGTACGAAGGTCCCTTCCGGGTGGCCTGACCGGGGCGGCGCTCGCGGCCGTTTCAGCCTGGAGGGCGCTCTTTGAGGACGGAATCGCTTGACAGGTGGTCTGGTGGCTGATATCTAAGACCTGAATCACCTCTCAGGTTTGTTCCCGGAAGGGCTCCTGGAGGAGGTGGCCACAAGACCAGGAGGATAAGAATGCGCAGAAGAATCGGCCTGATGGCGATCATCGCCATGATCGTCGTGGCGTGCGGAGGCACTGCCACCGAGACCACCAGCACCACCTCGCCCCCCGCCACCGAGGGAACCACGGCCACGACAGCCGCTCCCTCTTCCACCACCGCTCCCGCCACGACCACCGGCGGCGGCGAGCCGATCCAGGTGGGAATCATCACCACCACCTCCGGAGCGCTGCAGAGCTACGGAAACCAGTACCTGTCCGGACTCCAGGCGGGGCTCGACTACGCCACCGACGGGAGCGACGCCGTGAATGGGCGTCCCGTTGAGTTCGTCATCTCCGACGACGGAGGGGACCCGGAGACGGCCATCAGCCAGGCCACCGATCTGGTCGGTCAGGGGGTCGACGTGATCGCCGGGACGGTCGTGTCGGGTGTCGCCGTGCAGCTGGCCGCTTTCGCCGCCGAGAACGACATCCTCTACGTGTCGGGCCCCGCCGCATCCGATGCCATAACCGGAGCCAACCAGAACACGTTTCGCTCCGGACGTCAGAGCTATCAGGACGTGGCCACGGCCGCCTCGCTGATCGACACCGAGGGCGGTGACGTGCTCGTATTCGCCCAGGACACCGAGTTCGGGGCTGCCAACGTGGCTGCGGTCCAGGCGGTTCTGGGCCCGCGCGGCTTCAACGTCGACTCGCTTCTCGTCCCGCCCACTGAGACCGAGTTCACCGGTTTCGCCGATCAGATCAATCAGGCCGATCCCGACCTGGTGTTCGTCGCCTGGGCCGGAGAGACCTCGGGGGCCATGTGGCAGGCGCTCAACCAGCAGAAGGTGTTCGACACGGCCCCCGTCGCCACCGGCTTGGCGGACAAGGCCACCTGGCCGTTCTACGGAGATGCCGCCACGGGCATCAGCTTCCTCAACCACTACTTCCCGGGGGCACCCGACAATCCCGTGAACGATTACATGGTCGCCAACGCCGACAACGTGGACCTGTTCACACCCGACGGCTTCGTCGCCGCCCAAATGATCGTGCACGCCCTCACCGAGGCGGGACCCGATGATGTGGCAGGAATGATTTCGTCGCTCGAAGGCTGGACCTTCGATGCCCCCAAGGGCACTCAGACGGTGCGGGCCTCGGACCATGCCATGTTGCAACCGATGTTCACTGTCAAGCTGGTCGACAACAACGGCACCCTCGAGGCGGAGCTGATCGACACCCTGCCCCCCGACGCCACTGCCCCGCCCGAGTCCTGATCGAGCGATCATCCCTCCCATGACAGCTACCGCCTCCCGCCCCGACGGGACCGGCGACGCCGCCCTGGCGACCACCGGTCTCGGATGGGGCGTGGGCGGACTGGTCATCGTCGATGACGTGAGCCTGGAAGTGGCGCACGGAGAGCTCCTCTCGGTCATCGGGCCCAACGGAGCCGGGAAGACGAGCCTGATCAATCTGGTGTCCGGCGTGCATCGGCCCCGACGGGGCAGAATCTTCCTCCAGGGAGAGGACGTCACCGATCTCCGCCCTTCCCGACGGGTCGGGAAGGGCCTGGGCCGCACCTTCCAGACCTCGAGCCTGTTCCCGGGCCTGAGCGTGTTCGAGAATGTGCGTCTCGCCGCCCAGGCAGCCCTGGGTGGCAGCCTGGGTCTCTTCACCTCGCCTCACCGGGGTGACGCGGCCAGTCGTCGAGCATCTGAGACTCTGGAGGAGGTAGGGCTGGGTCGACGGGCGACCGAGCGGGTCGGCGAGATCTCCCACGGTGACAAACGCAAGGTGGAGCTGGCGGTGGTCCTGGCCGCCGATCCCCGGATCCTCCTGTTGGACGAGCCCACCGCGGGTGTGGCGGTGGAGGAGACCCACCCCCTGATCGAGGTGATCCAGGGGGTCCATGCCTCGGGCCGGGCCATCGTGATGGTCGAACACCGGATGGAGTTCGTGGTCGACGTGTCTGACCGCATCGCGGTCATGCACGAAGGCCGGTTGCTGACGGTGGGGACCCCCGCCCAGGTGATGGCCGACGAGGCGGTTCGCGCCGCCTACCTGGGAGGAGAAGGTTGAGCTCCCTGGAGATCACCGACCTCCACGTCTGGCGAGGGGAAGCACACGTGCTCGAGGGGATCACCGCCTCCTTCCCCGAGAACGAGGTCACCGCCCTGCTGGGCCGCAACGGTGTGGGCAAGTCGACCACCCTGCTGGCCATCATGGGACTTCTGCCCGCCCAGGGCTCCATACTCCTGAGCGGAAGCGAACTCATCTCCTCCCCCACTCACCTCATCGCCCGGAGGGGAATAGGGTACGTTCCCGAGGACCGCGAGGTCTTCGCCACCCTGACCGTGGAAGAGAACTTCCGCCTGGCAGAGAGGCCGGGCGCCCGCCCCGATTACGCCAGGGTCTACGACCTGTTCCCCGACCTGCGTTCCCGGCTCGGACAGACCGCCGGGACCCTCTCGGGCGGCCAGCAGCAGATGCTGGCCCTGGGCCGGGCCCTGCTCAACCCGAATTCCCTGCTGCTGATCGACGAGCCCACCAAGGGCCTGGCCCCGATCGTGATCGAGCATGTGGTCGAGGCGCTGAGCCGGGCAACAGCCGATACCACCGTGATCCTGGTGGAACAGAACCTGTGGGTGGCGTCCCAACTGGCTACCAAGGCGGTGGTCCTCGACCAGGGACGGGTGGTGTACTCGGGCGGGATGGAGGACCTGGCCACCGACCCCGAACTGGCGGGGCGCTACCTGGGGGTGGCCGTTCGATGAGCAGCTTCGTCCTCTACACGGTCACCGGGTTGGGTCTGGGCGGGCTTTATTTCCTCCTTGCCTCCGGGCTGTCCCTCATCTTCGGGCTGATGAGTGTCCTCAACCTGGCTCACGGAGCGTTCTTTGCCGCTGGGGGCTATGCCGCCTGGTGGGTGATGGACACCCTCACCGCCATCCCCCCCGGGCCCCGCTTCTTGCTGGCCGTGCTGGGAGCGGCCCTGGTCGGCACAGTGGCGGGAGCAGCCGTGGAGATGGGCCTGGTACGGCGGCTCTACGGGCGCCACGTCGAGCAGATCCTGTTGACCATCGGCCTGGGTATGGCCGCCGTCGCCCTGATGGGCGGATGGTTCAGCTACGACCCCCGGCTGATGGCCCAGCCGGACTGGTTCCTCAGCACCACCCGCCTGGCCGGGGCCAACATCCCCAACAATCGGCTGCTGATACTGGGAGTGGCAGTGGCGATGCTGGTGGGGCTCATGCTGTTCCTGGCCCGAACCCGCCACGGCCTCATCATCCGGGCCGGAGTCGAGAACCCTTCCATGGTCCGGGCACTGGGCATCGACGTGTCGCGCAGCTTCACGATCGTCTTCGCTCTGGGCGGCCTGATGGCCGGGGTGGGCGGTGCCCTGGGAGCGGTCTACTTCAACGGGATACACCCGGGCCTGGGCACCACCCAGCTCATCTTCGCCTTCATCGTGGTCGTCATCGGCGGCCTGGGCTCGGTGCCGGGCACGGCTGTGGCGGCGCTGGTGGTGGCCTTGACCCAGGTCTACGTCAACAACTACCTGGCCAGCGGCATGGGCTCCATCTCGGTGGTGATCCTGCTGGCGGTCGTGCTGCTGATCCGTCCCCAGGGGCTGCTGGGGAGGGTGCAGCCGTGAAACGTTCGGTCAAAGGTGCCCTGGCCCTGTCGTTGGTAGCCCTGGCGGCATTCGCCCCCCTGCTGCCCTTCGGGATCCCGTGGGTGTTCAATGGCTCCATTTCCAGCCCTGGCACTCTTCAGGTGCTCGCCTCGGCCCTGGTGCTGGCCGGCCTGGCCATGTCATACGATCTGCTCTTCGGCTACACGGGGCTGCTCAGCTTCGGCCATGCCCTTCCCTTCGCACTCGGCGCCTACGGCACCAACCTCCTGATGCTGCACGCCGGCATGAACTATGGCCTGGCCGGCCTGGTCACCCTGATCGGGGTGGTGGCGGTATCGGCGGTGCTGGGTTCAGTGGCTTTGCGCACCACCGGCGTGGCCTTCGCCATGGTGACCCTGGCCTTCGCCGAGGCATTCTCGCTGCTGGTGGTGACCGACCCGCTTCGATTCTCGGGCGGCGAGGAGGGCCTGGCCCTGGTCTCGGACCGCGTCCCCGACCTCTTCCGGGGCGTTGTCAACACCCGCAACATCTACTGGCTGGCACTGGCTTTCGCCCTGTTCGTCTTCGTGGCGACCCGCCGGGTCGTGACCTCGCGGGCGGGGCGGGTTTTCGAGGCCATCCGCGAGAACGAGCCCCGGGTGGAGATGCTGGGACTGACCCCGTTTCGATTCAAGCTCTCCTCCTTCATGATTTCCTCGGGTCTGGCTGCGCTGGGAGGGTCGATCTACCTGCTGGTCGTCCGGGGAGCCAATGTGAGCATCACCACCGCCCAGTTCACTCTGGCCATCCTGGTCATGGTGGTCCTGGGTGGAGCCGGCAAGCTGTGGGGAGCGGCCCTGGGTGGGTTCGTCTACGGAATCCTCGACCTGCGCCTGTCTGCTGTGGCTACTTCGGAGACCATCAAGGGCCTGCCCGGATGGCTGTCCGGGCCCCTCTCCGAGCCTCTGTTCGTCCTCGGAGTGATCTTCGTGCTATTGGTCCTGTTCGCCCCGGGAGGTTTGAGCTCGTTGGGCTCGACGGGAAGGAAGGTGAGACGAGCTTGAAGGCGCACAACGGTGACGTGATCCTCGACTGGGAGGACAGAGGAGAGGGTCCGCCCCTGCTTCTCATCCATGGGCTCGGATATGCCCGCTGGGGGTGGGAGCCGCTGGCTCCGCTGCTGGCCGAGCACTTCAGGGTGATCACGTTCGACAACCGCGGAATCGGACTGTCCTCGGTGCCACCCGGCCCCTACACCGCCGCCCAGATGGCCACCGACGCCCTGGCCGTCCTCGACGCCGCAGGAGCCGGGCGCACCCACGTGGCCGGCACCTCCCTGGGAGGAATGATCGCCCAGGAGTTGGCCATCGATCATCCGGACCGGGTCGATCGGCTGGCCCTGTTGTCGACCACCCCCGGCCAGCCCGATGGCTATCCGATGCCGGAGGCCACGGTTCGGCTTTTGGAGCAGGCCTCGAATTGGGAGCCGGAGGTGGCGCTGCGCCGCTTCGTGGAGAACGCCCTGGGGCCGGCACCCGACGCCCGCCTGGTCGATGACATCCTGGGGCACCGGCTCGCCAATCCACAGGACCCGGCCGGATGGGCGGCGCAAGCGGCAGCGGGGACGACTTACGCCGGCGGCGACCGGTGCCGTGCGATCTCGGCCCCCACCCTGGTCGTGTCCGGAACCGAGGACAGGGTGGTCGACCATGCCAACTCGCACCTCCTGGGGGAGTTGATCCCCCGGGCGACGGTCCGTCTGGTCGAAGGTGGCGGCCATCTGGTTTTCTGGGAACATCCCCGACTCGTCGCCAACATGATCGTCGAATTCCTCACATGAGCTCTCGCATGACCCTCGGCACCTGGATCCGCGACCGGACGCGGCTCACCCCCGGGCGCATCGCCATCGACTTCGTGGATCGGGCTATCACCTACTCGGAGTTGGGCGACCGTTCGACCGGGTTGGGCGCCGAGCTGGTCGGGCGGGGTCTGAGCCGGGGCGACCGGGTGGCGGTGCTGGCCGACAACTGTCCCGACTACGCCGCATTGCTGTTCGCCTGTGCCCGGGCCGGCCTGGTCATGACCCCCCTCAACTGGAGGCTGGCCACGCCGGAGCTCGCCTATCAGATCGACCACTCCGAATGCTCGATCGTTCTCGCTTCCCGGGCCCGAACCGATCAGGCCTCCGCCGCCGTCGGGGCCGCCGCCGGCAGTCCTCCACTCTCGATGCTGGAGGAGACAGGGACTGGGCCGGGGTCTTTCACGGACGCTCCGGTGGCGAACGATGACCCCCTGTTCCTGATCTACACGTCCGGAACCACGGGGCGCCCCAAAGGGGCGCTCCTCAGCCATTCCAACTGCTTCTGGACCAACATCTCCATCGATCGGGTGATGGACGTGACCACATTCGATGTGGTGCTTCAGGTGCTCCCTCAATTCCACATCGGGGGCTGGAACGTGCAGCCCCTGCTGGCCTGGTGGAAAGGAGCCACCGTGGTCCTCGAGCCCGAATTCGATGCCGGCCGGGCGCTGGAGCTGATCGAGACCAAGCAGATCACGACCATGATGGGGGTCCCTGCCACCTATCTGTTCATGGCCGAGCATCCCTCCTTCGCCTCGGCCGATCTCACCTCCCTGCGCATGGCCGTCGTCGGTGGGGCCCCGATGCCCGAATCGCTGATCCACACCTGGACCGACCGGGGGGTGAGCCTGGTGCAGGGATACGGCCTATCCGAGGCCGCCCCAAATGTGCTGGGGCTACCTCCCGAGTACGCCCCCACCAAGGTGGGGTACGCCGGAAAGGCCTACCCCCACGTCGAGGTGGCTCTGGCCGGCCCGGAAGGCATCTCGACGGAGGGGCCCGCCACGGGAGAGCTGCTGGTACGGGGCCCCAACGTCTTCTCGGGCTACTGGAAGGACCCGGAGGCGACCGAGGAGGCGATGGCCGGGGGCTGGCTCCACACCGGCGACGTCGCCGAGCGTGACGGCGAGGGCTTCTATCGGATCAAGGACCGGGTCAAGGACATGTTCATCTCCGGTGGCGAGAACGTATACCCGGCCGAGGTGGAGTCGGCCCTGGCCGAGCATCCGGCCGTGGTGGAGGCGGCGGTGCTGGGGGTGCCCGACGAGCGCTGGGGAGAGGTGGGGGTGGCCGTGGTCGCCACCCGGGTCGATGTGGCGCCCGAGGACCTGATCGCCTGGTGCCGGGAGAGACTGGCCTCCTACAAGGTCCCGCGCCGGGTCCACTTCATCGATGCCCTGCCCCGATCCGGCATGAACAAGGTACTCAAGGGAGACCTGGCCGAATGGCTGGAGGCCGGTCATGACCGCTGAACCGTGGATCGAGGAACCCGAGCCCCCCACCAGTGTGGACGGGGTGGCCCTCTCGGCCCGGGGAGTGCGCACCCGCCGCGCTCTGCTGGAGGCAGCCGAACAGGTATTCGCCGAACATGGCTGGGAACAGGCGTCGATCGTCAAGATCACCGAGCGGGCCGGGGTCAGCCAGGGGACCTTCTACCGCTACTTCGTCTCCAAGCAGGCCATCTTCGACGAGCTGGTCGACGATCTCAACCGGCGGGTACGAAGGGCCATGGCAGAGGGAGCAGCGCGGGGACAGACCCGGACGGAGGCGGAACGCCACGGCTTCGAGGGGTTCTTTCGCTTCACGTCCGACCATCCCGCCCTGTACCGGGTCATCCGCCAGGCCGAGTTCGCCTCACCACCTGCGCTGCACCGCCATTACGAGCGGATCGCGGCCGGGTACAGGCAGGCCCTGGCGGCGGCGATGGAACGAGGAGAGATTGCCCGGGGAGACCCCGAGGTCTTGGCCTACGCCCTGATGGGGGTGGGCGAGCTGATCGGGATGCGGTGGATCCTCTGGAACGAGGAGGGCTCCATCCCCTCCGACGTCATGGACGAGATGATGGCCTTCATCCAGCGAGGGTTGGGAGCGAGCTCGTGAGGCCCGTGGGCCTGGTGGCCACCTCCTCCTACCTGCCGCACCGCTGGATCAGCGCCGCCGAGATCTCCCACCTCTCCGACATCCCCGAGGAGGTGCTCGTCGAGCGCTTCGGGCTACTCGGCAAGCACGTCGCCGCACCCGACGAACACGTGTCGGACATGGCCGTGAATGCCGCCAACCAACTGCTGGCGGAGGCCGAAGTCGATCCGGCCAGCCTGGACGCCGTCGTCTACTTCGGCTCCACCCACAAGGATTACCAGGTATGGCAGGCCGCACCCCACATCTCCCACCGACTGGGAGCCGAGAACGCCTTCGCCCTCGAGTTGGACTACGTGTCGTGTGGTTCCCCGGTGGCGGTCCGGGTCGTGCGCGACATGCTGCGGGCCGAGCCCGAGCTGGACCGGGTGCTGGCCGTGGCGGCCTCCCGGGAATCGTATCTGCTCGACTACACGAATGAACGGGCTCGATTCATGTTCAACTTCGGAGACGGGGCGGTGGCGGCCCTGTTCGAGGGCGGTTCCACCACACACCAGGTCCTGGGGGCGCACATGATCACCGACGGCGGATTCTCGCTGGATGTGAAGGTTCCGGCCGGGGGGTCGGTGGAGCCTGCCTCGGAGGAGAGCGTGGAGAGGCGCCGGCACTTCCTGGATGTGGCCGATCCTCTCTCCATGAAGGACCGTCTAGACCCGGTCACGCTCCCCAATTTCGTGGAAGCGGCCGGGCGAGCGCTGAAGGAGTCCGGCGCATCTCTCGAGCAGGTGGCCCTTCTATGCGGGATCCACATGAAGCGCTCCATGCACGAGAGGATCTGTGCAGCCCTCGGGCTGTCGATCGACCGGGCCGTGTACCTGGAGGACACCGGCCATATGAGCGGCGTAGACCCGCTGCTGGCTCTCGACCGCGCCCATCGGGAAGGCAGGCTCACCCAGGGGGATCTGGTTCTCCTGCTGGCGGCCGGAACCGGCTACACGTGGGCCGCCGCCTGCATACGGTGGTGATCTGGCGGGTCTGAAACGACCGGCGGACCGACCCCTGAGGGAGTGGCGATAGCTACTCTCACCGCATGTTCCCTTGCCCCTCGTGCGGCAGCGAAGTTCCCGAAGGCCAGAAGTTCTGCGGCCAATGCGGGACGGCCCTGTCGGTGGCGTGCCCGGCCTGTGGCACGCTCGCCCAGCCCGGCCAGCGATTCTGCGGCGAGTGCGGAACCTCCCTCACCGGGTCCCCTTCCCCCACCCGCGAGCCGGGCCAGGAGCCGGTCAAGGAGGAGCGCCGGGTCGTGTCCGTCCTGTTCATCGACCTGGTCGGCTTCACCTCATACTCCGAAAGGCGCGACCCCGAGGAGGTCCGCTCCCTGATCACCCAGTACTTCGACCTGGCCCGCGAGGTGGTGGAGCGCTTCGGGGGAACGGTCGACAAGTACATCGGCGACGCGGTCATGGCCTGGTGGGGGGCAACCAGCTCCCAGGAAGACGACGCCGAACGGGCCGTGCGAGCCGGACTGGAGATCGTCGATCGGGTCACATCCCTGGGAGAGGCGGTGGGGGTGGCGGGGTTGGCCGCGCGGGCGGGGATCATGACAGGCGAGGCCTCGGTGGGACCGGGAGGAAACGAGCGGGGTTTGTTGCTGGGCGACCTGGTCAACAGCGCCTCCCGACTGCAGTCGATCGCCCAACCCGGAACCGTCCTGGTCGGCCCGGCCACGGCGGCACTCGTCTCGGACTCGATCGAGCTGGCCGAAGCCGGCACCCATGAGGTGAAGGGCAAGACCGAGCCCATCACCGCCTCCCGGGCCCTGCGCACGGTCTCCGAGCGGGGAGGCCGGGGACGAGCCGATCGGCTCGAGCCCCCCTTCGTGGGGCGGGCCTCGGAACTGAGACTCATCAAGGACATGTTCCACGCCACGGGTAGTGACGGGCGCGCCCGGCTGATCTCGCTGGTTGGACAGGCCGGGATCGGTAAGAGTCGCCTCATCTGGGAGTTCCGCAAGTACATCGACGGCCTGATCGAGAACGTCTACTGGCATGAGGGACGATCCCCGTCCTACGGGGACGGGATCGCCTTGTGGGCCCTCGGGGAGATGATCCGCAACCGGGCCCGGATCCAGGAGACCGACGATGACCAGACCACGCTCCGCCTGTTGGGCGAGGCGGTTTCGACCTACGTCTCCGAATCAAACGAGGAGACCTGGATCCGGGACCGTCTGGCGGCTCTGCTGGGAGTAGGAGATTCGGCCGGCAGCGAGCGTTCCGAGCTGTTCGCAGCCGCCCGGGCCCTGTTCGAGAGGATCTCCGAGAAGGGCACGACGGTGCTGGTGTTCGAGGATCTCCAGTGGGCCGATCCCAGCTTGTTGGAGTTCATCGAGGAGTTACCGGACTGGTCCCAGAACCACCCGATCGTGGTCATCACCCTCACCCGCCCCGACCTACTCGACCGACGACCGGACTGGGGATCGGGACGACGCGGGTTCACCTCCCTCTACATCGGTCCCCTGACGGACGACGAGATGGTGGAGCTGATCGACGGAGCCGTTCCCGGGATCCCGGCTCCGGTGCGGGCCCGCATCGTCGAGGCTGCAGACGGTGTCCCCTTGTTCGCGGTGGAGATGATCCGCACCCTGCTGGCCGACGGGCGGTTGACGGCGGGACCGGAGGGGGTCACGGCCGGACAACTGGACGACATGGAGGTGCCCAGCTCCGTCCAGGCGGTGATATCGGCTCGCCTCGACCGGCTGGCGGCCACAGACAGGGATCTGACGAGGGATGCAGCCGTGCTCGGCTATTCCTTCACCGTAGACGGCTTGGCGGCGCTCGGCGACGAGACCGTCGACAAGCTGGAGCGACGCCTGTCCGATCTGATCCGACGTGAGATCTTCGAGCTGGTCCGCGACCCTCTCTCCCCCGAGCGAGGCCAGTACCGCTGGGTGCAAAGCCTGCTTCGGGAGGTGGCGTACGGGCGCATCGCCCGATCGGATCGCAACACCCTGCACCTGAGGGCGGCCCGCTACTTTCGGGATCTGGACGAGCCAGAGCTGGCCCCGCTGGCGGCGGCTCATTATGTGTCGGCGGTCGACAACAGCCCCCAACCGGATCCCGAGCTGCAGGCCGAGCTGGTCGAGGCCCTGCAGAGAGCCATCGAGCGAGCCCAGGCGGTTCATGGCTACGAGCAGGTCCTGGGCCTGGTCGACACCGCCCTTCCCGTGGTGCCCGATGACATCGCCGTCGATCTGCGCGAGGTGGGAGCGCGCGCGGCCGTGCACGTCGTCGACCTGGAGAAAGCGGATCATCATGTGGAGGCATTGGCCGAGTTGGCGGAGACCTCCGAAGACGAGGCTGTCCTGCACCGGGCCATGGCATTGCGGGGCTGGGTGGCCAACGACACCCGCCGATCCGAGGAAGCTCGGCCGGTGATGGAGGAGCACCTGACCCGCTATCCCGATTTGATGTCCAATCCCGACCTGGCCCGCACCGCGGTGGTACTGGCCCGGGCGCGGATGCTGGCCGGCGACGATAGCGGGGCGGCCGAGCTGGCCGACACTGCCCTGGCCGCGGTGGAGCATTTCGACCTGCTGGAAGAGATTGCCGATGCCATGGTCACCCGGGGCACGGCGCTGGTCGGTAGCCGGAATCACCAGGGGATGGCGTTGTTGCGCGGCGCACTCAGTATGTGTCTGGAACACGACCTGACCAGCACAGGGTTGCGAGCGATGATCAATATCGGTTACGGATCTCCCGACCTGGAAGAGGGCCGGGAGATGACCTGGCGGGCCTTCGAGGAGGCGAGGCGAATCGGGGACCGCGGCCACGCTCGCTTCGCGGCCGGCAACAGCCTGGGGTGGATGATGGAGGCCCTCCAGCTGTCAGAGATCGACGACCTCCTGGCCGACCCCATCTTCATCGACATGCCGCCGACCGACGAGATCGGCCTTCATTCCACCCGGGCGGAGACCGCACTGATGCGGGGCAATCGCCGCGAGGCTCTGGACGAGTTGGCCGCTGCCCGGATCCTGGCCGAGGACATCACCGATTATCAGGTGCTCAGCTTCATCGAAGGCGGCGACCGGCTTCTCGACTTCTTCGACGGGGATTACGCGACCGTGTACGAGACCTTCCGACGCCGTTTTCGAGAGGTGTCGTTTGCCCCCTGGCTCTCCGCCACCGAGGCGATAAAGGTCGCCGCTCAAGCCGGCCGTGCCGATTGGGTCGCGGAGGCACTCGAGATGGTGCGGACCGTGCCGAGCAGCAAGCTCATGACCGTCCTGGACCACTGGGGCGAGGCGATACTCACCATGCTCGACGGGGATCCGGACCGGGGGGTGGAGTTGGTGGAGAGCATCGCCGACGACGCCCGAGACCTGCGGTTTCGTCGCACCGAGTTCTACATCCTGGCTTCGGGCGCCCGCCTCCTCCCGGCCGATCACCCCCAGCGCGACCGGCTCGCCACCCGAGCCCGCGCCATCGCCACCGAGGCCGGCGCCCAGGGCCTGTCGGAGTGGCTCGACCTCACTCTGTGAACGGAAACCCGGCGCTTAGCCGCGAAACGGTTCACAAAGTGGCCGGGGAGGGGGCCCGAACCTCGCTCTGTGAACGGAGACCCGGCGTTTAGCCGCGAAACGGTTCACAGTATCCTCACCGCCCATGACACCCGACTGGGGACCGGCGCTGGAACGGGCGCACGCGGCTGCGCTGCGGTGGCTGGAGAGCCTTCCCCACCGGCCGGTCAGGCCCGACAGGGATGCCGGCGCCATGGCGGCCCTGTTCGAGGCTCCGCTGCCCGAGGACCCCCTCGACCCGGCCAAGGTGATTGAGGAACTCGAGCACATGGCCGAGCCGGGCCTTATCGCCATGAACTCTCCCCGCTTTCACGGATGGGTGATCGGAGGGGCAACCCCGGCCGGGGTGGCGGCCGACTGGCTGGTGGCAGCCTGGGATCAGAACACGGCCATGACCGAGCCCACCCCGGCCATGGCCGCCATCGAGAACCTGACCGCACGCTGGATTCTCGAGCTGATGAAACTTCCCCCGGACTGCGGCGTGGGGTTCGTGACCGGGGGCCAGGTGGCCAACCTGACCTGCCTGGCAGCCGCCCGCAGCGGAGTGGCCGCCGCCTATGGATGGAACGTCGACGCAGAAGGCCTGGCGGGAGGACCGACGATCACGGTGATAACGGGTGAGCACGTCCACCACACCGTTGGCAAGGCCCTGAGAATCCTGGGTCTGGGCCACTCCACCGCCGTCGAGGTCCCCTGCGACGACAATGCCCGCATCATCCCTGACGAACTGGCCCGGGCCATGGCCGCCGTCGATGGCCCGGTCATCGTCTGTGCCCAGGCCGGGGACGTGAACACCGGCGGGATCGACCGTTTCGATTCCCTCAACCAGATTCTCGACGAAGGCCGCGCCTCCCGCCCCGAGGGAGGGGTGTGGCTTCACGTCGATGGGGCCATCGGGCTATGGGGCCTGGCTTCCGAGCTCCTCCGCCCCATGTTCGCCGGAATCGAACGGGCCGACTCCTGGTCGACCGATGCCCACAAGTGGCTCAACACACCCTATGACTGCGGTATCGCCATCACCGCCCACCCCGAAGCCCACCGCCGGGCACTGACGCTGCGGGCCGACTACCTGCCCGACGGCGATGAAGCCCGCAACCCGATCGACTTCAACCCCGAGATGAGCCGCCGCGCCCGGGCCACCCCGGTCTATGCCACCATGCGCTCGCTGGGCCGGTCGGGGATCGTGGAGATGATCGAGCGCACCACCGCCATGGCCCGCCGCTACGCCGAGACGCTGTCGAATCAGGAGGGGGTGGAGATTCTCAACGAGGTGGAACTGAACCAGGTGCTGGTCCGCTTCCGGCACCCGGACGGAGACGCCGCCCACCACACACCGGCCGTGCTGGCCCGGGTGCAGCAGCAAGGGATCGCCTACCCGACCGGGACCCTGTGGCAGGGAGAGCCGGCCATCCGCATCTCGGTGTCCAACTGGATGATCGAGGAGGAGGATGTCGACCTCACCGTCACCGCCCTTCTGGAGGCACACGCCTCGGTGTGAACCCGGGGAAACTCAGGATCTCGGGACCGCGACGAACCATTCGCTTCGGTTGAGGAGGGCGAACGTTTCCTCCCCCAGGCCATCGAATACCGCCTTCGTCTGGGAGGGCATAACTCGAAGGGCGGCCATCTTTCGCCCCAGCAGCCCATCGTCGAGGTCGAGAGCCAGGGCCAGGTCTTCCTCCCGGACTCCCTCGGGGCGTTCATCTGTCATGTAGACGTCCCACTCTTCGTATTTGTCGCTCCACTCCTCCACATGAGCCCGAGTCACGGCCGCGGTGAGAAGCCTCGCCCGCCGCCCGGTCTTCTCCCAGGCACGCCTCGTCCAGATCCCGACCGTGATGTGGTCCGGGTGGAATGTCATGCCGTCCGGGCCGAAGGTGAGGATGGTGTCCGGGCGCACCTCGTCGATTATCCCGGTGATGCGAGCCGTTGCCTCGTCGGTATCGACAGACGCCAGGGTGCCGTCGACGTAGCCAAGCCAGCGGTGCGGCCCCAGGCCGAGCTCCGCCATGGCCGCCGCGGCCTCCCGGCGCCGGACCTCGGAGAGGACGTGGGGAGGCCAGGTTTGGGGGTCGTCGGTGCCGTGCTCTCCGGCCGTGGCCAGCACGCATTCGACCCGTTGCCCGGCCCGGGCCGCGGCTGCCATGACCCCTCCCGCCAGGAACACGTCGTCATCGGGATGTGCCCAGACCGAGAGGACGGTCCCGAGCCCGGAAGGAGCCAGCATCATTTCAGCCCGGGCGGCTGCATCGGCAAACGAACGATGAACACCGTCTTGCCCGGCTCGGACTCGACGTCTAGGTCCCCTCCGTGCTCGTCCACGACGATTCCGTAGACCATCCCCAGGCCCAGCCCGGTACCGGATCCGGGAGGCTTGGTGGTGTAGAAGGCATCGAAAACCCGCCCCAGGTCCTGGGGGTCGATCCCGGTACCGTTGTCTTCGACCTCGACCACGACGCCGTTCTCTGCCCGACTCGCCCGAATCTGTATCAGGCCATCGGATCGCTCCGCTTCGTTGACCGCATACGCAGCATTGTCGATCAGGTTGGCCCAGACCTGGTTAAGGGCCCCTCCGTGACCCTCGATCTTGGGGAGATCGTCGGCGTAGGTGCGTTTCACCTCGATGCCGCCCAGCTTCGCCTTCATCACCAGAAGGGTCGATTCGATCGAAGCCTCGAGATCGACGGTCTGCACCTCGCCGCGATCGAGGTAGGTGAAGGTCTTCATCGCCCCCACCAGCTCCGACAACCGCCGCGCTCCTTCCGTCATCTCGGTGAGCAGGCCGTCGACCTCAGCCCGCCAGCGCAGCAGGTTGACCAGGGCGTCGAGATGATCACCGCCCTTGTCCAGGAGCTCGTCGATGCATCCGGCCAAACCGGACTCGACGAGGACCGGCGCCACCTCCCAGGCGTCCTGGACCCCTCCCGACGTGAGGCGGCTCTCCAGGTCGTCTTCGAGTCGCGACCGCTCGATGGCGCTCAGCCCGGTCAGGTGCTGGTCGGGCTCAAGCCCATCGACCCACGCAATCAACTCATCCGGAATGCGGGCCGCCCGGCGCTCGGCCAGGCCCAGCTGGTGGACGGCCTCGCCGACGCGGCTCGAGGAGCGAGCGACGGCTGCGGCGGGGTTGTTGATTTCGTGCGCCAGACCGGCCGTGAACGTTCCCAGTTGGGCCATGCGCTCGCTCTGGACCAGGCGGGTTTGGGTCCCCCTGTACCGCTCGAGGAGATTCTCGAACACTGATCTGACCGCCGCTGCGCTCCCCGCCAGGAGATCCTCGAAATCGGCCCGGGTTATGGCCAGGAGGTCGGTGGCGGACCGGGCGCGGATGGTGGCGGAGCGTACCTCGCCCGACAGCACCCCCATCTCGCCGATGACTTCGCCCGGGCGACGGACCGCCAGCAGCACGTCGCGATTGCGGGCCCGTTTCCAAACCTCGAGCTCGCCGTCACAGATCACGAAGAGCCCCGCGGCGGTATCGCCCTCGGCGAACAGCTGCTCCCCCGGTTCGAGGTGCACGTCGTGAACGGAAAGATGATCCAGATCTTCATCGGAAAGGCTGGCGAGAAGCGGCACCGCCCGCAGGGCCGAGTTCATTCAGATCGTCGCCAGATACTGGTGCACCAGGGTCACGGCCACGGCCCCCTGCCCGACGGCGGTGGCCACACGCCGCACCGCCCCTTCTCTCACGTCGCCGGCGGCGAATATCCCCGGAACTGAAGTCTCCAGGGGATAGGGGTCCCGCTCCAGCGGCCACTCCGGAGGCCACTGGCCCTCGACCTGCAAGTCCGGGCCGGTGAGGATGAACCCACGGGAACTCCTCCTGACCACCCCATCGAGGAAATCCGAATGGGGAGCGGCACCGATGAAGATGAACAGCCCGGAGGTGGCCACCGTGGTCTCCTCTTCGGTGTCGACATCGGCCAGCACCAGCTTCTCGAGATGGCCCTCGCCCTCCGCCCTGACTATGTGCGAGCGCAGGACGACGTCGATGTTCGGGGCCGACTCGATCCGGTCGACCAGATACTGGGACATGCGCTTTCCCAGCGAGGTGCCCCTCAGGATCACGGTCACGCGGGCGGCCGTGGTGGAGAGCATCATGGCCGCCTGACCGGCCGAGTTGGCCCCGCCGACCACATAGACGTGCTCGTCGCGATAGGCGGCTGCCTCCGAAGGCGCCGCCCCGTAGTAGACCCCGGCCCCGACCAAGGCCTCCACCGATTCCACCCCCAGGCGCCGGATACTCATCCCCGACGCCACGACCACCGCCCGGGTCTCCACCCGGCGGCCATCTGAGAGGATCACCGTCTTGACGGGCTCACCTACCTCGACCCCGAGCACCTCGGGGCCGGTGAGGATCTCGGCGCCGAACCGCAACGCCTGGGAACTGGCCCTCCGGGCCAGCTCGCTGCCCGATATGCCGGAGGGGAATCCCAGGTAGTTCTCGATCCGGGAGCTGGTGCCCGCCTGTCCACCGGTAGCCGCCCGTTCGATCAGGGCGGTGCGGAGGCCTTCCGAGGCCGCGTATACGCCTGCCCCCAGGCCCGCCGGGCCGGCTCCGACCACGACCAGATCGTAGAGGTCGCCCTTGGCCTCGACCTGGAGTCCCACCGCCGAGGCCAGGCTGCGGACGTCGGGCTGGCTCAGCGTCGTACCGTCCGACAACACCACCATCGGCAACTCTGCCTGGGCTGCTTCGACCATCGACCGGGCCTCGGGGTCCTTTTCCATGTCGTAGAAGCGATAGGGGACCCGGTTCCGGGCCAGGAAGTCCTTGATCTCGTGGCCGTGTGGTGACCAGCGGGTGTCGATGACCCGCACCCCCGAATAGGGTGGCGGGTTGGCCGCCACCCAGTCGTCCAACAGCTCGTCGACGATGGGGTAGAGCCGCTCCTCTGGCGGGGCCCACGGCTTGAGCAGGTAATGATCGAGATCCACCTCGTTGATGGCCTCGATGGCGGCATCGGTGTCGGCGTAGGCGGTGAGGAGCACCGTCTTGGCGGCCGGGAAATGTGGCTTGGCCTGGGCCAGGAACTCGGTCCCGGTCATGTGGGGCATGCGCTGGTCGACGACGAACAGGGCCACGGTGTCACCCGAGGCGCGCAGCTCGTCGAGAGCCTCCAGCGCCTCCTCGCCGGAGCCGGCCCGCACCAGGGCGTAGTCGCGTCCGTACCTGGCTCGCAGGTCCCGGGCCACGGCCGCCAGCACCTGCGGGTCATCGTCTACGGCGAGAATCACTGATTTGGCCATCGACCTTCCCGGATGTCTCGAAAGAGAACTGCTCGCATCACAAGATAGTCAGGGCGCCACCAACTCCATCCGGCCGGCCGTCCCACCAGTTGGTAGAGGTGGGAAATGGATTCGCTACTACCTGCTCGATTCGGGCCTTCATCAGCGCCTCCCGTTCCGCCCTTCCCAGCGACTCGGCCGCCAGGGTGAGGATGTGGGCCGCCGCCTCCGCCTCCTCTCTCTCGCCGACCGAGGCCAGGGCCGCCCGCAAGCGCCAGTCCAGGCTGGAGAAGCCCTTCTGAGTAGCCACGGCCAGGCCGTCCCTCCAAACCGTGAGGGCGGCGGCTCCATCGAGAGCCAGCCGGGCTTCCCCCTCGATGAGCGATCCCCATGGGGCCACACCGTGACGGTCCGGATCCAGGGCTCGTTCCAGCAACGTGAGCGACTCCCGGGCGTTACCCTCCCGCGCCGCCACGCCGGCCAGGACCAGCCGGCAGGCGCGACCCGGCTCGAAGTTGTCCGCTCCCCCGACCTGGAGAGCACTATCAGCCAGGGAGCGGGCCAGGTCGATCTCACCCCTCCCCAGGGCGGCCATGCCGGCCATCGAGGAGCTCTGCAGTATCCAGTAGCTGGAGCGGATCTCCCACGAACGACTCACCGCCTCGGACAGGTGCTGGCGACAGGCCTCGAAGTCGAGAAGGTCGCCTTCCAGCATCCCCAGCGCCACCAGAGCGCCCACCTGCCACTGATCGTGCCCGATCCGCTGGGCGATTTGCAGGGCCGTCTCGGCCTGGGTCATCGCCTCGCCCATCTCGCCCCTGGCGCCCAGCACCTGGGCGAGGCCAAAACGCCCGAAGGCCTCGCCGGCCGGCCATCCCAGAGCTACACAGAGTTCGATCGATTCTCTGAAGTAGGCGATGCCCTCCTCCGGCTCGGCCACCGGAGGAGCCGTGAGGACCTCGTAGTTGGCGGAACGGAATCCCATCGCGGCCAGTGCACTGGCCAGGCCCACCCTGTCCCCGAGTTCCCGGAAGGCTCCCACGGCCAATTCGTAGTGGGATGCAGCCGACTCGAAGTCCCCGCTGATGAAACCCGCCATCCCCAACAAGTCGTGCGAGGCGGCCGCCCCTTCCGAGGAGCCGACTCGCTCGAACATGGCCAAAGCCTCCTCATGGAGACGGACTCCCGCGGCGGGGTCGTCGGCGTTGATGGACCAGTTTCCCAGGAGGTTGAGGCTGGTGGCGGTCTTGGACATGTCACCGGAACGCCGGGCCACTTCAAGGGCCTGGCGGTAGTAGTGACCGGTTCGCTCGTAGTCACGTGCGGCCCACATCTGTCCGAGGGCGGTCAGGGTGTCCCACTCGGCTTCCATGAGACCCTCCGCCCTGGCTTGCGCCAGGGCGTCCTCGGCGTCGGCGATCCCCCCGTCGAGATCGCCTCGCAGGCTGCGGGTACGGCCCCTCCCTCTCAACAGAGCGATGGCGGTCTCAGGCGACAGCTGCTGCGCCACCGCCAGCCCCAGCCGGTAATGAGTGAGTGCCTCCTCCATGGCCTGAAGGCGAAAGGCCTCGTCCCCGGCGGCAAGACGGTACTGGCCTGCCTTGGCCTCCTCACCGGCCAGGCCGAAGTGCTCGGCCAGGACTGCAGCCGGGGCCCCCTCCGGGCTCGACTCGAGAGCCCGGGCCACCTGGAGGTGGAGCAGCCTACGGCGCTTGAGCAGTATCGATTCGTATACCGCCTCCTGGGTCAGGGCATGCCTGAAGGTGTAGGTGCGCAGGCGCGGGTCTTCCACCTCGACGATTCCCGCCCTCAGCGCGGAGCCGAGATCAGTCATGACGTCCCGGGCCCGAGTCCGTTCCAGGATGTCCACCCCGAAGCTGCGCCCGATCACGGCGGCCGTCTCCAATGCCGCCTGGGTGGAAGGCTCAAGTCGATCCAGCCTGGCCCGAATCAGGGTCTGCAGGCTCCCGGGAAGGAGGTCGGAGCGATCGCCGTCTCCCGAACCGACCTCCCTCACCAACTCCTCGAGGTAGAAGGGATTGCCCCCGGCCCGATCGGCAATTCGCGTCACGAGGTCCGACTCGAGGTCACCGGCCAGTTCGGCCACCAGCTCAGCCGACTCGTCGGCGTCGAGCGGGGTCAATGTGATCTCGGTGTATCGATGAGGAAAGTCCTGCTCGGCGGCCTGCTTAACCAGCCAGGCGGGACTGTGCCGCTCGGGACGGGCGGCGGCGAGAAACAGGATCGGAAGCCGATCGGTGAGGGGGAACAGGCGAACCAGCAGCTCGACCGAGGCCACATCCGCCCAGTGAACATCGTCCGTGGCCACCACCACGGCTGTTACCCCGACCGAAGTCGCTCCGACCAGCAACTCCTCGAAGGCGTCTGTCACCGCCTCTGCCCAGGGCCGATCCTCGACCTCGGGAGGCATCTCGAGCCGCGTCAGCATCTCGGCGACCGCCTCTCTCCGACCTGGAGCAAGATGGGTGAGATAGCGAATCACCTCCCCCGGCTCGGTGCCGGCCAGCGCCTCGACCAGGTGAGCAGCAAGGGCATAGGGCCGGCCCGACTCGAATGAACGGGCCGCCGCCTGGTACCAGCTCACTCCCCCACCCCCGGCAGACCGGGCTTCCGACAGCAGCCGCGACTTGCCCAGCCCGGCGTCCCCCAGCACCACAACGATCCCGCCGAGGCCCGCCGATAGTTCCTCCATGGCGTCACTCAAGGTGGCTCGCTCCCCGACCCTGCCCACCAGGGTGGCACTCTCGGGACGGGCCCCCCGCGGCCCGTCATTCAGGTCCAGAACCCGGAACGTTGCCACCGGCTCCGCCTTGCCCTTGAGCATGTGAGTGCCTGCTGGAGCCAGCACTGCCACGTCTTCGACCAGCGCCGCCGTTGAGGCGGAGACGACGATTGCACCGGGGGAGGCCACCTGCTGCAGGCGCGCCGCAACGTTCACGGCGTCTCCCAGGGCGGTGAACTCGCTACCCGCCTCTCCCCCGACCTCTCCCACCACCACCAGACCCGTGTTGATGCCCACTCGCACCGAAAGCTCATCGCCCTGGAGGGAAATCCCCCAGCCTGAGCCCGACTCCAGTCGCGAACGAAGGCGGGCCACTCCTTTCGCCAATTCGAGTCCCGCCCGCACCGCTCGCTCGGCGTCGTCCTCGTGGCTCTCGGGAGCCCCGAAGAAGGCCAGTATCCCGTCCCCCATCAGGCGGGCGACGGTTCCCCCGTAGCGACCGATGGCGGCTGACATCGACGCCAGGGCCTCACCCGCGGCGTCGGCCCAGATCTCGGGGTCGAGACGCTCGGCGACGGCGGTCGAGCCGACCAGGTCGGCGAAGAGCACGGTGACGATGCGGCGGTCGCCCTCGGGCTCACCGTGTGGGCGGGCCCCGGGACGAGGAGCACCACAATTGGAACAGAAACGAGCGCCGTCGGGATCGTCCGTGTTGCCGCACACGGCACAGGGGACAGCGGTAGCGGGCATCGCCCCAACGATATCGCGCCGGGGTTCCCCGAGCCCCCGGCAGGTGAGTCGCCCAAATGAAGGCGCAATCTCTCCGGCCCTCGAAGACAACGTCCCCCTGATTGAGCGACACGCCGCTAGAGACACCCCACTAGAATCCCCCCACATGGAGGCACTGGAAGCCTCACGGCGCATCTACCAGCTGCTCAGTTCGACTGCCACGGGAATCGCTCCCCGGATGAGGACCTGGACTGGCGAGGAATGGGGAGATGAAGCCGCCACCTCCACCCTGGTTCTGCAGCATCCGGGGGCCCTGGGCGCTCTCCTGCTGTCTTCTTCGGACCTGACGGCCGGCGAGGCTTACGTCTTCGACGACATCGATCTCGAGGGCGACATCATCGACACGATGCGGTTCGGGGCCGATCTCCAGGACGCCGGCTGGCTAACCAAGCTGGCGGTGGCCCGTCTGGCTCGCCGGCTCCCTCGCCGGTACCGGAGACTGGAGGCGAAGCGGCCCCACTTCGGGGGCCGGCTGCACTCGATCCGTCGTGATCGGCGGGCGATCAGCCATCACTACGACACCGGCAACGACTTCTTCCAGTTGTTCCTCGACCCCCTCATGGTCTACTCGTGTGCCCATTTCCTCGACCCCGATGAGCCGCTCGAGGACGCTCAGCGGCGAAAGCTCGACATGATCTGTCGCAAGCTCGAACTCCAGCCCGGCGACGCTTTCCTCGACGTCGGCTGCGGCTGGGGAGCCCTGGTGATACACGCCGCCGCCAACTACGGGGTGGAAGCGACCGGGGTGACCCTCAGCGCCGAGCAAGCCGACGAGGCTCGAAAGCGGGCCGCAGCTGCCGGCGTGACCGAGCGAGTCACGATCCTCGAGGACGACTACCGGAATGTCGACGGGCGTTTCGACGCCATCGCCTCGGTGGGCATGGTCGAACACGTCGGGCTCGGTCATCTCGCCGAGTACTTCCGCCACCTGCGGTCGATCCTGGCCCCCGGTGGCCAGCTGCTCAACCACGGCATCGTCACCCGGGCCCGCAAGCGGGCCCGGGGCACGTCTTTCGTCCGCACCTACGTCTTCCCCGACGGGGAGCTACACAAGGTGGAGGATGCCATTGAAGCGGCCGAGGACGCGGGGTTCGAGCTGCGTGACCTGGACGCACTCCGTCAGAGCTATGCCCTCACCCTGTCCCGCTGGGTGGCAAACCTGGAGGCGAATGCGGAGGCGGCCCGGGCCCTGGCAGGCGATCGCACCTATCGGATCTGGCGTCTCTATATGGCGGGCTCGGTTGTGGCCTTCGAGCGGGCCGACATCGCCGTGGACCAGCTGCTCCTGGCTGATCCTGCCCGGCCCTGGACCTACGGCCGAAGCCGACTCCTCGCCGCCGACGACCGGTGAGCGCCAGGGCCGATTGTCACGGGGGGACCCGGACCTATGCTCGGGTCGAGTCAGAAAGGGACGCATGACCACCGCTTCGAGCATCGAGACCGACCGGCTCCAGATGTACGTCTACGAATCGGGCCCGGCCGACGGCATCCCCGTCGTCCTGGTTCACGGCAACCTGGCCACCGGCCGCTTCTACGAGAAGGTGATCGACGCCGCCCCGGACAGATACCGGATGGTGGCCCCGGACATGCGTTGTTTCGGCCGGAGCCAGGACCTGCCCATCGACGCCACCCGGGGCCTGCGCGATTGGGCCGACGACACCGCCTCTGTGGTGGAGGCGTTGGGCATTTCCAGGCCGGTCCACCTGGTGGGCTGGTCCACGGGCGGGGCAGCCATCGGCTGCTACGCCATCGACCGCCCCGACTCCGTCGCTTCCCTCACCTTCATCGACCCGGTGTCTCCCTACGGCTACGGGGGCACCCGCGGCCCCGACGGTGTTCCGAACTTCGCCGACTTCGCCGGCTCCGGGGGTGGCACGGGAAACCAGGACTTCGCCGCCGCCATCGCCGCCGGCGACAGGGGAACCGAAAGCGAGCTGTCGCCGCGCAGCGTGATGCGCACTTCCTACTGGTCACCTGATTATCGGGTCGATCCCGATTGGGAGGACGTGTTGGTGGACGAGGTCCTGCTGTCGGTGACCGGCGACGACGGCTATCCCGGCGATGCCACACCCTCGGACAACTGGCCCGGCTTCGCCCCGGGCACCAGGGGAATCCTCAACGCACTGTCGGGCAAGTATTGCAACTGGTCGGGGATCCTGGAATTGGACCCCAAGCCGCCGGTGTTGTGGACCCACGGGACCGGCGACATAGTCGTGGCCGACGGCTCGCCGTGGGACATCGGCACGCTCGGTCAGATGGGAGTGGTCCCCGGCTGGCCGGGCGAGGAAGCCTTCCCGCCCCAGCCGATGGTCACCCAGATTCGTGCGCTCATGCAGCGATATGCCGACGCTGGGGGTGACGTCACCATGAGGATGTTCCCCGACTCGGGCCACGGTCCCATGATCGACGCGGCCGGGGACTGGATGTCGGTCTTCTTCGAGTTCCTGGACAGAGTGGCTGGCGACCGATGAAGCTCACCCGACTCGGCCATTCGGCCCTTTTAGTGGAAACCGACCGAACCAGAGTGCTGGTCGATCCGGGGAACATGTCCAGCTCCTGGCACGACGTCACCGGCCTGGACGCGGTACTCGTCACCCATCAGCACCCCGACCACGTCGACACTTCCCATCTCGGTGCGCTTCTGGAAGCGAACCCTGATGCCCGATTGATCGTGGAGACGGCGGTTGCAGAGATGGTCTCCGGTTCGAGCCAGGCCGTCGGGCCCGGAGTCAGCCTCGAGATCGGCGGGCTGGCCATCGACACGGTCGGAGGCCGCCATGCCTTGATCCACGAGAGGATTCCGCTAATCGGGAACGTGGGCTATGTGATCTCTGACGGCTCCGGCCCGCGGCTCTTCCACCCCGGCGACTCATACGGGACGGCCCCCGAGGGCATCGATGTCCTGGCTTTGCCCATCACCGCCCCTTGGACGGCGGTCGGGCCCACGGCGGATTTCTTGAATGCGGTAGGACCCGTCCGGGCCTTTCCCATTCACGACGCCATCCTCTCCGAGATCGGACACCGATTGCACATGCGGGTGGTGGGCGAGCTGGCCTCCGAAGCGATCGACCTGGTGGATCTGGGCCCAACCGATTCCTTCCAGGTCTGAGCCCGGCTCGAGCCGGAAAGGTAAGAGCCGGCTGCGGTCAGAATCTGATCGCGGCCGCCGCCCAGTGGAAGCCGGCCCCGAAGGCGGTGAGTACTACCAGGTCACCCGGGTGGATCCGCCCCGTCTCCCGGGCCTCCCACAGGGCTAAGGGCACCGTTGCCGAACCGGTGTTCCCGTAGTTGGCGACGTTGGAGTAGATGCGGTCCTCGACTCCCAACCCCTTGGCGACCACGTCGATGATGCGCTGGTTGGCCTGATGCGGAATCACGAGTGCCACCTCCTCCAGGGTGGCGCCGATCTTCTCCAGCACCGCCTGAGCAGCGGCGGACATCCGCTTGACTGCCTCCCGAAAGACCTCACGTCCGTTCATGGTCAGGTGATTGAAGGCTCCGGAGTCGATCGTCTCCTGACTGAACGGGATGCGAGTTCCCCCCACCTCCAGGCCCAGGATGTCGGCCCTGGATCCATCGGTCCCCGCCACCACTTCGAGGAGGCGGCCCTTTCCTCCTTCCGGGCCCATCACCACCGCACCGGCGGCGTCTCCAAACAGGACACACGATTCGCGCTCTTTCCACGAAATGAGGCGGGAGATCAACTCCACACCGACCACGAGGATGCGCCGGGGCGCCATGGAAATGCGGGCCCGTGCGACGTCGATGGCCTGGACCCAACCGGAGCAGCCGCTCCCACCCAGGTCGTAGGCAGGGACGGGTCCGGCTCCGAGCCGGGTCTGGAGGAAGGCGGCCGTGTCGGGTGTGTAGACCTCGGGCGTGTCGGTGGCAACGATGATCTCATCCAGATCCGCCCCATCCAGACCGGCGTCCTTGAGGGCGACCCGCGCCGCCTCCTCGGCCAGGTCGGCGGTCGATTGGCCTTCGGCCGCGAAGCGACGTTCCCTGATCCCGGTTCGGGTGCGGATCCACTCATCGTCCGTGTCGATCAGGCGGGCCCAGTCGTCGTTGGTCATGACGCGCTCGGGCACGTAGCCGCCGAAGCCCAGAAAGTCTGCGGTGACGCTCATCTGCGAAAGGGTAATCAACGCCGGAGGCGGAGGCCCGCCATCCCGCCGTCGACGGCGATCTCGGTGCCGGTCAGCGCGGGTGAGCCCGGGTCGGCCAGGTATGCGACGGCAGCGGCTATCTCGTCGGCCGCCACGAGGCGTCCGGTGGGCTGGCGCTGCTCGAGAGCGCTCCTCTCGGTGACGGGATCGTCGGCGGCCTCGAGTAGCCGCCTTATCCAGGGTGTGTCGACCGTGCCGGGACAGACGCAGTTGAACCTGATCCCCTCGGCCACGTGATCGGCGGCCATGGCCCGGGTCATGGCCAGGACGGCTCCCTTGGACGCCGAGTAGGCCACGCGGTTGGGTAGACCGGCCGTGGCCACGATCGAAGACATGTTGACTACCGCCGGATGCTGTGAGCGGCGCAGGTGTGACAGGGCGGCTCGGGTGACACGGGCCATCCCGACCACGTTGACGTCGAGCAGGCGGTGCCACTCGTCGTCGTCGTTGACGGTCACATCGCCGGCGGCACCGATGCCGGCGTTGTTGACCACCACATCGATGCCCCCCATCACCTCGGCCGCAGACGCCACCGCCGAGCGCACCGAACCGTCGTCGGACACGTCGCACACGAAGGGCAGAGCACCCGCAGGCATGCCGTCCGTCACCAGATCGAGGCCGGCCACGACCGC
This sequence comes from uncultured Acidimicrobiia bacterium, assembly GCA_963744905.1. Classification (GTDB taxonomy): domain Bacteria; phylum Actinomycetota; class Acidimicrobiia; order Spongiisociales; family ZC4RG35; genus DATFFO01. Next base: position 735,215 of record CAVUUV010000003.1, read on the forward strand.
CCCTTCAGAAAGAAACCGGGCGGCCGTCGCCTGTCCGATGCCGGAGGCGGCGCCGGTGACGATCGCGCGCAGGCCCGTGACGCTCATCTCTCCGCCTCTTCCACCAGTATGCGGGCACCTTCCCGGCACTGATCCCTGGTCAGGTCCCGATGGGTGACCACGCGCACGCTGTTGGCGCCCATCGCAAACGAGAGTACCCCCCGATCTGCGGCGCGCTCGACCAGCTGGGACGCCGTGCAACCCCCCTCGCTCAGAGAGAAGTAGATGATGTTGGTCTCCACCGACTCGGCATCGAGGAGGATCCTGTCGCTGGCTGCCAGAATCCTGGCCATCTCGGTGGCGTTGGCGTGGTCGCCGGCCAGGGACTCCATGTTGTGGTCGAGGGCATGGGAAGCGGCGGCTGCGAAGATGCCCACCTGACGCATGGCCCCGCCCAGCATGCGGCGATACCGCGTTGCCCGTCTGATCGTCTCGGCCGAACCGGCCAACATCGAGCCCCCTGGAGCCCCCAGACCCTTCGAGAAGGCAACCCAGACCAGATCGAACGGTGCCGCCAGGTCGGCGGGGGTACGGCCGGTGGCCACCGCCGCATTCCAGATCCGAGCCCCGTCCATGTAGCTCACCAGTCCCAGGGCGGCCGCTGCCTCACACACCCGGCTCATCACATCCAGGGGCACGATCCGGCCTCCGGCCCGGTTGTGAGTGTTCTCCAGCGCTACCACCGTGGTCGGGGGCATGATGATGTGGCCACGTGGCTTGACGGCGGCCCGGAATTCATCGACGTCGAAATAGCCCCGACTGCCGCCCAGTTCCGTGAACTGCACGCCTGAGTTGGCCGCTCCCGCCCCCGTCTCGCTCCAGACAACATGAGCTCCCGTGGGAACGATGACATCGTCGCCGGGCTGGGTGAGCGTTTTGAGCGTGACCTGGTTGGCCATGGTCCCGGTGGGAAGCCAGAGCGCCGCCTCCTTGCCCAGCAGGTCGGCCACCTTGTCCTGGAGACGGTTGACAGAGGGGTCCTCGCCGAACTGGTCGTCTCCCACTTCAGCGGTCGCCATGGCCTGGCGCATCTCGTCGGTGGGCCGGGTGACGGTATCGGAGCGAAGATCGATCACTGACGGCGAGTCTAAGAGTATGCAGACAAGCCCGGGTCAGTGGCGCTCGTAGAGCCGATCCCCGTTGAGACGGAGCGGCACATTCTCCTCGAAACTCTCGGCCAGATCGAGATGCAGCGCGACGAGCTTGCCCACCCACTCGTGGTCTTCGGCATTCCCGGCCGTCACCCAGGAATCGCGTTCGAGAGTGGACCACAGCAGCTCGTGGTACATGTCACGATCCAGATCCATTTCCTTGATGGTGAACGTGGTGGTGGACAGGCCACTCGCCATCCCGGTCATGGCCCTTCCACATTCGCAGTCGGGCACGTCACAGGTGACGGGTAGGCGGACCATCTCGCCCTCAACCGTGTGCGAGTAGTCACCGTCCTCGGAACCAGCGCTCGTAGCGACGAAGACCTTCAATCCCAGCTCCCAGATGTCGGATAACCCAACCAGCAAGTTAGACGCTTCGAGCCGATCCGGAAGAGGGTCGACGGACCTACTCGGCAACGGCGCCGGTCGCCTCCTCCAGCTCCCAGAGCATGGCCGAGAACTCGGGCACCCTGATGTAGTGATAGTGGTCGTCACCCGGTCGGCATATGCGCCACAGACGACCCGAGCGCCACCAGAAGAGATCACATCCCACCGGTAGGGGTGAGGCCAAGAACGAGGCGGCCGCGTGTTCCAGCATGGCCAGGGCAGCGTCGGTGAAGGACCTGCCTTCGATTCGATGGTACAGAACCTCATCCCGGGCCGGCACCGCCACCAGGGCGCCATAGGGGCTGGTTGGGTCTACATAACGTTCCATGGCCAGCACCCGGGTCGAGGTCCACCTTCCGCCCCGGACGGCGGTAAAACCGGCCGAGGCCGATTGGAACCCGATCCGCTCGGCCGGTTCGTCCCACAGCGAGCCGTCTCTCGCCTTGTCCCAGACCAGCCCGGGATCGACCTGCCAGCCATCGACCACCTCTGTGGTGACGGTCATGGCCAGCGGCCCTTTCCTGAGCATGAGGCGCTCTCCGAGTCCCTCGACCAGCGGCCGCTCCATCAGGGCGCCGTCGAACAGGCCCAGATCCGAGGCAGCGATCACGGCCGAGCGCAGGTTGGGGGCGGCCGGCTCGAAACGCTCGGGTTGAGCAGGGTCGACGGTCAGCAGCAGGTCGAAATGCGACTCGAGCGCCGGCACCCACTCGGAGGGGTCGATGTCGGCCAACCGACGTCGGAGCGGCTCGAGACCGAAGACCCGCCCGTCCGGGTCGGTCAGGCCGCCGTCACCCAATTCGACGTCCAGTCCCCGAGCGGCGAAATACTCGAGGGCCATCTCCACTAACTCATCGGCGGTGGGGGCATCCATGCCCCCGACCCTACAAGACCCGTTCTAGCATTGGAAGAAGGTCGTCGACGAGCTTTTACGATCAGAAATCAGTACTCACCCAGATCCAGGTCGATCGCCTCGTAGACCAGGTCGGTCTCCCTGCCACGGTACTCATGGATGGCCCGGATCACGGACCCGATGCGGTGGCGCAGGTCGGTGACGTCGATGGCGGCCGGATCACGCATCTGGCTGTGCAACGACTCGATCTGGCGAACCAGGTCGCTCAGCTGCTGATGGAGGTGCTGCACGCGAGAGTGGAACCGGCGCGGATTCTCAGCGGCCACCATGGCCAGGAGGGCGTCGGGACGGGCCGACTCGTCGAGCTCATCGGCCAGCGCTGAGCCCAGTACCCGGAGGGCGTCGCCAACCTGGCCGGACCAGGCTGGGCCCTCACCGGCCTTTCCAGAAGCAGCTTCGAGCTCATGCATCGCCTCCAGCGCTCGATCGCGTTCGACTCGACGAGCGGCGAAGGCCTCGTCCTGATAGGCCGGGCGATCAGGCTCTCCGGTCACGTGGAAGAGTGTGCGAGGGGGCCGAACACTCAGCCCTCTATGGCTTGCTTCGAACCCGTGGAGACCGAGATCTTCTGTGGTTGAGCCTCGGGTCGGGTGGGAATGGTGACGGTCAACACTCCATGGTCGTAGCTGGCCTCGACTTTGCCGGCATCGAGCGAGCGGCCCAGTCTCACCTGCCGGCTGTGAGTCCCGCTTGGCCTCTCCCTCACCAGCCAGTTGACGCCCTCGGTGTCCTCGAGGGGCCGTTCTGCCTTGACGGTCAGCACCCCGTTTTCCACCGTCACATCGACCTTGTCGGGATCAGCCCCGGCCAGATCGAAGCGAAGGGTATAGGTGCCGTCGTATTCGAAGGCATCCATCGGCATCATGGCGCCACCGCCGCGGCCGGCCAAGTTTCCCAGCATGCGATCCATCTCCTCGAAGGGGTCAACGAAACGTGCCACGTCTTTCCTCCTTTGCTCCCTGTTCCGTCGCTCTCTCCTGCCCGGACTGCCCGGACTGCCCGGACGACCGACCCGGGATTTCCGGGCCGGTGGCGGACGGTTACCGTCCGCCCGGCTCACCCGTTGGCTCCGGGCTCCTGTGCTTGCTGGAAACATATAATCTGATAGAGTCATTGTCAAGCTGGTGCCCACCTGGGCCCAGTAGGTTGAGGAGGGCAGCGGCACGGGAAGACCGAGATGGCTGGAGACATGCCTGATTTCGATGCCTATGCAGTGTTGGGAGTGGAACCGACCGCCGATCCTGGCGAGATCAGGGCCGCCTTCCGAAGGATGGTTCAGCAGCGCCACCCCGACACAGCCCCTCCCCAATCGACCCCTGCCTCCGTCCAGGAAGTGATCGAGGCCTATCGCACCCTGATGGATCCGGCCGCCAGGGCCCGTTACGACACCGAGAGGGCCCGGCGGCGGTCACCTTCGGTCGATCGGACGATCCCGGTCCGTCAGAGCGAACCCCGATCCGCCCCGGAGAGGGTCACCCGGGTGGCTGAAGCCTGCCCGAACTGTGGGGGAGCGGGCCGGATTGCGCTAGAGACGGACTGCGCCAGCTGCGCCGGAACGGGAGAGATAACCTTCCTCGATTCCAGCGGGGGACGGCGACTGATCTGTCGGAGCTGTGGGGGTCGGGGCCGGCAAACCTCGATACGGTCCTGTCCCGGGTGCGAGGGGTCGGGGCTGAGGGTTTGAATCGGCCCCCTTGATCTCGAATCCTGCCCGGCCTCAACCCCCGCCGACTCGCAGTGTGGTCCCGGTGAAGTTGGCCACCAGCACGTCACCGGCCGTCACCAGGACCTGCCATGTCACGGCACGCGAGGGGGGAAACGAGGCCGGGGTAGCGACGGCTCGCAAGGTCCCTTCTCCTGGTGGGCTCACCCCGGTGGTGAGGTGGGTGGCCACGGCGACGGCGGACGAGTCACGGTTGGAGATGAGGCTCATCGCGCAATCGGCCAGGGAGAACACCACCCCGTGGTCAACCCCGCCATCACCTGCCCGGTGCTCTTCGTTCAGTTCCATCTCGACGACCAACCTGTGGGGAGCATCCTCGACCAACCTGACGCCCAGCGAGACGGCAAAACGGTCCTTCGCCAGTAATTCGGCCGCGCCCATGGGTCTGTTCTCCTATAAAGCGCCACCGGCGTGGGCAGCGTCTCGTGTGTCTACCAGCGACCAGCCTATGCCGGCCCCGGCCATGAGACAGGCCGAGACCACCAACCACATGGGCGAGAAAGACCACCTGTCGACCACCGCTCCCAACACCAGAGGTGCTCCCCCGGCTCCGACGAAAACGCCGGCCTGGGTGATGGCTGAGGAAGCTGCCGCCGCCTCCCGGTCGGCCCCCACAACCGAGGCGGTCATCAAGCCCGGCCATCCCCATCCAGTGGCATAGGCGGCCAGGACCGCCACCGTGAAGAAGGCCCCTTTCGACCAGGGAATCAAGGCGAACACCACCGCCCCGAAAGAGAGCAGCGAGACGAGCATGGTGATGGTCCGGCCTCGCCTGTCCGCCCATAGACCGGAGCCAACCCGGGCCAGGATGGACGTCCCCGATCCACCGAACTGCAACCATCCCGCGGCCGATTCCGACACCCCCCGGCCAACCGCGGCGGAAACCATGAACGTGCCGAGGGAAACGGCCGCCACCGCTCCCAGGCCCGCCACCACCGCCAGACGCCTCAGGTCATTAGCCGTCAGGGGCCGCACGGGCGGGCCGGGCGGGCCAGGCCCGGCGGCCTCCGGCTCGCGGCTCGGAATCAGGAGCCACGCCGCCAACGCCAGGAGACCGGCGCCGAGGAAGGCGGGGCGCCAACCGAAGTGAACGACGATTGCGGGGACGGCCAGGCCGGCCAGCAAGGTCGAGGTGGGGATACCGGCGTGTTTGAGACCGAAGACGGTGGCGTTTCGGTCGGGATGCGTGTGGCGGGCCAGCGCCTGATTGGCGGCGGGGTTGGCCGCTCCGTACATCACCCCACCTGCCATCAGCAGCAAGGCCAGCGACCAGGGAGCGTGGGCGAGGGGAGCGATCACCGCCGACACGATCGCCGACACGACCACGTTGATCCTCATCGCCCGTCTCCATCCGACCTGCTGGACCCACCGCCCCAGACGGGGTGAGGTGACCGAGGCGGTGAGGAAGAAGAGGGCGGTAGTGGTGCCCAACCCGAGCGGACCCAGGCCCAGCTCGGGCCCGATCTGGAAGAAGGCGGCACCGGTGAGGAACACGGGGAGGGTCGACACCGTGACGATGGCCACGCTCAGGACCAGCAGGCGGATCTGGACGACCGTTTTCACGCAGCGAGCGTATCGCGCCCGCCGGCTGACCGGGACCGCTCCCGGCTGAGCCACCTCAGCCGGGAGCGAACGTGCAGGCCACCACCACTCCTGCCCGGGCGTGGCATACGATCATCGTCGACCGCCCCACCAGGGCGGTAGCCGAGGAGCCCGACACCTGGAAAGAAAATCCCTGCGGGCCATCGGGCACCCAGGGCACCTGGGCCACCACGTTGGCCCAGGCCACCTTCTCGGCGGCAGCCTCGTCACCGGTCTGGATGGCGGCCATGAACCGGTTCAACGCCGTGGAATCGTCGGGGGCCGGGTCCGTCCCGGCGGCGAAGCGGTCGGCGCACCGATCCACCACCGCCTCCTCCACTCGGAGAGCGGCCTCGGCGATGGCGGCGAACTCTCCCTCGTCGGCCAGCATGGTATCCAGGTCCTCGAGGACGGACGGGTCGTCGAGCGCCTCTCGCAGCGGACCATCGTCGCCCGACCTGAGCAGTACCAGATACCCGTTGCACAGCGGCGCCGAATCCGCAACGGTGGCCTCGACGGCAGGCGTCGAGGCCGGAGGAGGAGAACTCGGCGGCGTAGGGGACGTCTGGTCCGCCACCGGCGCCGAGCACGCCACCAGCACGGCCAGCAGGGCCCAGTGGAGCCGCCTCATCGCAGAGAGTCTACGGAGGGCGTCCCCGAACCGGTCTCTTGGACTCCCGGATCGACCGCGGGACCTGTCAGCATGTCCGGGTGAATGTCGTGTCTAGCGAATACGATCGGGCGCGGGCGGAAGCGCTGACCCGCACCCGGCGGCGAGCCACCGGATTGCTGTTGGCGGCCACAGCCCTGTTCGCCGCCACGTTCCTCTTCGCGGAAGGATCGTGGGTGGGATTCGTCCGGGCCGGAGCCGAGGCATCGATGATCGGGGGTCTGGCCGACTGGTTCGCGGTCGTGGCCCTGTTCCGGCACCCCCTCGGCATGCCCATACCCCACACGGCGATAATCCCCCGCTCCAAAGACGGCCTGGGACGCAGCCTGGGAGAGTTCGTTCGCAACAACTTCCTGGCGCCCGATCAGATACTCACCCGTGTCCGGGAGGCCGATCTTCCCGCCCGCCTCGGGCAGTGGCTGCACGAATCCGACAACGCTGCCCTATTGGCCGGCCACCTCGCCGCCACCCTGGGAGCGCTGGCGGAAGGCCTGGATGCCGAACCCGTAGAGGACGAGCTGGAGCGACTGGTGATAGACCGACTCCGATCGCTCCCCATCGCCGAGATGGTGGGTCGGGGAATGGAGGCCGCCATCGCCGGCGGTCAGCATCAGCCACTGATGAGCGCCGCCATCTCCGGCGTCGGCCAATCCATGGCCGACAATCGGGTTGCTCTGCGCCGCCGCCTGGGTGAGGAGTCTCCGTGGTGGGTACCGAATGCAGTGGATGACGCCGTTTTCGAACGCGCCTACGAGGCGCTGCACCGGTTCCTGGTCGAACTGGCCGCCGATCCAGACCATGAGATTCGGAGGGCCGTGGACATCCGCCTGGCCGAGCTGGCCCGGAGACTACGGACGGACCCCGACCTGGCACGGCTGGTGAACGACCGGATCGAAGACCTCGCTTCTCATCCCGAGTTGCGGCGCTGGGCGCGCGGAACCTGGTCCGAGCTGGCCACGGCTCTGGCGCAAGCTTCCGCCTCGCCCGACTCCCCGCTCAGGAACCGCATTGCCCTGGCGTTACATCGGCTCGGTGAGCGGCTGACCGAAGACGCAGACCTGCGGCACCGGATCAACGCGTGGATCGAGTCCATTGCGCCCCCCTTGGCCCGCGTGGGTCAGAGAGAGATCGGAGACCTGATCGGCTCCACCATCGAAAGATGGGACCCCGAGGACACCAGTCGGAGACTGGAGTTGTGGATGGGTCGCGACCTTCAGTTCGTCAGGATCAACGGGACCGTGGTCGGGGGCCTGGCAGGTCTGGCTATTCACACGGTCGTCTTCGTGCTGGGGGGGTGAGGATGAGTCTGCCCGTCGAAGAGGTGATCGAAGAGGTTCGTCATGCTTTGTCAGCACACGGAAGTGCAGTCCTCGTGGCTCCACCCGGTTCTGGTAAGACGACCCTGGTGCCACTGCGTCTACTGGACGTCGTGGAAGGCAAGCTGGTGGTACTGGAGCCGCGCCGAATCGCAACCCGTGCTGCGGCCCGACGCATGGCCCATATCCTTGGCGAGGAGGTGGGAGAGACGGTGGGCTATGTCACCCGTCACGACCGGGCCGTCAGCGGGGCCACTCGCATCGAGGTGATCACCGAGGGGATCCTCACCCGCCGTCTCCAGTCCGACCCGACCCTGGCCGGCACCGGCCTGGTCATCTTCGACGAGCTCCATGAGCGCAACCTCGAGACCGATCTCGGATTGGCTCTCACCATCGATGCCCGCCTCGCCCTGCGCCCCGACCTGTGGATCCTGGCCATGTCGGCCACCATCGATGCCGGGCCGATCGCCTCCCTGCTGGGCGGCTCACCAGTCATAAGCGCCTCCGCCCGGGCCCACCCGGTCGAGATCCGCTGGGTGCCCCCGCCACCCCGCTCCCGACGGATGGCCGACCATGTGGCCCAGGTGGTGCGAAGGGCGCTCGATCACGATCAGGGCGACGTCCTCGTTTTCCTGCCCGGCATGGCGGATATGCGACGGGTGAGCGAACGGCTGACCGACGTGCTGGCCGATGTCAGGCTCCTTCACGGTTCCCTGCCTCCGGTGGAACAAGACGCCGCCATCGCCCCGTCGGTGCCTCCCATCCCCAAAGTGGTGCTCGCCACCGACATCGCCGAGTCGAGTATCACCGTGGAAGGCATAGGTGTGGTGGTCGACTCCGGTCTTGCCCGGGCACCCCGGTTCGACCCTCACACGGGGATGACCCGGCTCCAGACCATCTCCGTCTCCAGAGCGTCAGCCGACCAGCGAGCCGGGCGGGCCGGACGGCTCGGACCGGGCGTCGCCTATCGCCTGTGGTCGAAGATCGAGCACGGCACCCGGTCTCCCCACATCGAGCCCGAGATAACCCAGGTAGATCTGGCGGGCCTGGCCCTGGAACTGGCCGCCTGGGGGGTGTCCGACCCCGCAGAGCTGACCTGGCTGGACGCACCACCCGACCCGGCCTGGTCCGAGGCGACCGACCTGCTCGCCCGGCTGGGAGCCGTGACCGAAGACGGCCGCATCACCGAGTTGGGGCGCCAGATGGAGCGACTGCCACTCCATCCCCGCCTGGCCCACATGGTGGCCACGGCGGAAGAGGACGCGGCTCTGGCGGTGTGGCTGGCCGCTCTGCTCTCCGAGCGCGACCCCCTCCGGGGGAAGCCGGGCGAAGTGCCGGTCGATGCCGCCCTCCGGGTCCGTCTCCTGGTCGATGACAGCACCCACCATCCGGCCGCCTCTCCACCCACCCTGGGCAGGATCCGGCGTGTGGCCGCCGACCTGGCTCAACGGGCAGGAATCGACGACCTCGGCCGGGTCCGTCCCCAAGCCGTAGGCAGGGTCCTGGCCCTGGCCTTTCCCGACCGGCTGGCCATCCGCCGTGGCTCTCCGGGACGATTTCAGCTGCGGACCGGTACCACCTGTTTCATGTCACCCTCCGAGGCCCTGGCAGCAGAGACGTTCCTGGTGGCGGCGGACCTGGACGGACGACGCAAGGACGCCCGCATTCGGCTGGCGGCCGGGATCGACCAGGCCGACGTGCTGGACCGGTTCTCGCACCAGATACGGACCCGACGCTCCCTCTCCTGGGAGGGAGATCGACTCGTGGACCGCACCGAGAGTCGCCTGGGTGGCATCGTCCTCGAGCGCCACGACCAGAGGCCCGAACCCGGTGTGGAAGCCACAGCAGCCCTCACCCGGCGTGTTCGAGATCGGGGGATCGAGGCCCTTCCCTGGTCCAGGTCGGCGCTGGCGTTGCGAGAACGAGTGAACCACCTCCACGACTCCGTCGGCGGCGAGTGGCCCGACTGGTCAGATCCTGCTCTGCGCCGCAGTGTGGAGGACTGGCTCGCCCCACATCTCGCCAACGCCTCCGGCTGGGATGATGTCCAGGACCTCGATATGGCCAAGGTGCTGCGATCGATGCTGGGCTACGAGCTGGTGCAGCTCCTGGACCGGATGGCACCTACCCACATCGTGGTCCCCTCAGGAAGGCGGATCCCGGTCGACTACGGGCGCGACAGCCCCACGGTGTCGGTACGGGTCCAGGAGATGTTCGGCTCCAACCAAACCCCCCGGATCGGGGGGAAGCCGGTGGTGCTCGAGTTGCTCTCCCCCGCCAACCGCCCCCTCCAGATCACCTCCGACCTGGCCGGTTTCTGGAAGGGCTCCTGGTCCGAGGTCCGCAAGGAAATGGCGGGCCGCTACCCCAAGCACGCCTGGCCCGAGGACCCCGCCTCCGCCCGCCCCTGAGCGTTTTTATCAGCAAAACGGACCCTCGAGGGGTCCGTTTCGTAGGGGAAAACGCCCCAACGGACTCCTGGGTCCTAGAGGACCGAGGCCGCCATCTCCGCCAGTGGCGAGCGAATGGTGCGGTCGAGCGTTACGTGCCCGAACAACGGAGACCCCCTGAACTTCTCGATCAGGGCCGCCATACCCCCATAGGGTGAGATGTAGGGGTTATCGACCTGGGACAGATCGCCACAGAACACCACCTTGGAGTTGCGCCCCATCCGGGTGAGGATCACCTTGAGGGTGGTGAGCTCCAGGTTCTGGGCCTCATCGATTATCACGAACTCGTCGGTGATCGAGCGCCCCCGCAGGTAGGTGACGGCGGCCAGTTCCAGCTCGCCCCGCGCCATCAGCTCCTCCACCGCGGCTCGGGCGCCGTCCACCCCTCCCTCCGAGAAGAGGGCGTAGAGGTTGTCGTTGACCGCCGCCATCCACGGGGCCAGCTTCTCCGAAAGGTCCCCGGGGAGGAAGCCCACCTCCTGGCGGCCCACGGCCACCAGGGGCCGGTACACCGACACCCTCCGGTAGCGCTGGTGCTCCAGAACCTGTTCCAGGGCGGCCGCCAGAGCGAGGAACGTCTTGCCGGATCCGGCGTTTCCCATCATCGACACGGCCGGGATGTCAGGATCGAGAAGATGATGCAGGGCTACCGTCTGGGCCAGGTTCTTGGGCTCCACCCCGAAGGCCCGCACGTGGGTGGGCACCCGCTCCAGGGTGACGGGATCACCCGCCTCCACCACCCGGGCCAACCCTGACCGGGACCGGCCCGCTCGCAGGACGACGAACTCGTTGACCAGTGCGTCGACCTCCACCGGGATCTTTCCCTGCTCGAAAAGGCGATCCAGGGTGGCGGAATCGACGGCGTGTTCCACGACGCCCGAATGGAGCGCATCGACTTCGACGGTGTCGCCCCTGTAGTCCTGAACCTCCACCCCGAGCTGGGCGGCCTTGATACGCAGCGATGCATCCTTGGTCACCAGGACCGGCGAGTCCATGTTGAAACAAGTGGCCAGGATTCGATGGTCGGGCGTGGTGGGGTCCAGCACCTTGGGCAGTCTCTCGGAGCTGATCCCGTTGATCTCGATCCGTAGCCTTCCCCCAGAGGGAAGCGTCACCGCCTCCCTCAGGCCGCCGGGTAGCGAGGCGCCCAGGGACTCGAGTAGCCGGATCGCCGCCCGCGCATTCGACCCCACCTCATCGGGCCGGGTCTTCTTGCGATCCAGCTCCTCGACCACAACCAGAGGCAGGACGACATCGTGCTCGTCGAAACGCAGCAGCGAGTGCGGGTCGGCCAACAGGACACACGTGTCCAAAACGAAGGTGCGGGCCACGTTGGAGATCTCCTGGTGAGGCAATGCCCGACCATCATCACTCACCACCGGCTCCCAACCAAGGACCCCGGGCGAGATCGTCGAGATGGGGCGACCGACCGGGCCCGACTACGAGGCGGAGAACACGGACACGAACTGGGGGCTCTTGAAGAGGTCGAATTCGTGATGGGTCTCCGACCAGCCCAGCGGTTTCATCATCGATCTGAGCTTGGCCGGCCACAGCTTCTGGCAATGGACCTCCCGAGCGCGGAACGGAGTGCCGTGGAGGATGATCGAGGTCGGGATGGCGTACAGGCCCATGATCGGCTCGGCCGGGTATATGAACAGCGCCCTCCCCCCCGGTCTGAGCACGCGGGCCATCTCCACCAGGGCTGCCTCCAGGGCGGGGATGTGCTCGAGGGCATGGACCGAGAGGATCACGTCGAAGGAGTCGTCGTCGAAGTCCAGGTCCTCGGCTTGCATGGTGCGGACCAGATCGCTGCCCGACACGTCGGAGGCCTGGGGGTTGGCGTCGATTCCAACGACATCCACCTTGCGTTCCGCCAGACGTTTGGTCAAATGCCCGGCTCCACATCCGACCTCCAGCACGTGCTGGCCCGCCAGCGAGCCAAGCAGCCGGTCCACCTTGTGCAGATGGGATGGGTCCCACCGATTGACCAGGGCGTAGCGCCGGTTGTCGTAGGCCGTCACGGGGAGACCCGGGCGCCGTCGAGGTGGGGGGCCACCGCGTAGTCGCACAGCATGGGCCCGTGATCGGTCAGAGCCACGTGACTGAAGGAGGTGTTCTCGGGTGTGTGGAGACCGGACCGGGGGGCGGAGTCATCGCCGCCCAGGGTCCCCAGGTAGGCACGTATCGCTCCTCCGTGGGAGACGACGCCGGTGATCTGGCCGGGTTCCGCCTCCAACGCGGCCACGGTGGCCACGATGCGATCGGTGAGATCCTTCCAGGTCTCTCCCTGTTCACCCCGGGGTAGGTCCTCCCCCTCCTCATAAATACGCCGCACCAGTTCGGGCCAGCGCCGGGCGACTTCGTCCATGTCCAGGCCCTCCCAATGGCCCATCGCGATCTCCATCAGTCCATCGACGGGGGTGGGTGAGTCCGCCGCTATGGCCACGGCGGTGGCCATAGCCCGCTCCAGAGGGGAGGTGTAGACCCGGCGCAGCGGCCCGTACCAGTCGGCCAGGAGCCGGGCCTGGGTCTCCCCGACCTGGTCGAGACCCCAACAGGACTGGCCCTGGCAACGGCCCTCGTCGTTGGCCTTGGTCCGTCCGTGGCGGATCAGAGCCAGCACCGCATTGCCTTCCTCCAGCTGACGGCGGGCAAGGGAGCCGATCGGGTCGAGATGGGTTGAGTCGTTGAAGCGGGCCAGACGCCACTTGCCCGGTTCGCCGACCAGATGGGTGAGCGACGTGTTGGACACGATGCGATGGGCACGTCGGGTGACCGGCGGCAACACGGTGGCCATCACCGCGTCGATCACCCCTCCGTGGGTGACGACCGCCGCCCGGCCGTTCGGGCCGACCCGGGCGGCCAGCTCGTCGACCAGATCCCAGATCCGGGCAGCCACATCGCTGAGTCGTTCGCCGTCACCGCCGAAGGGCTCGTCGGCACCCGAGAACACGGCCCGAAGGCGGGCAGCGTCCGTGGACATGACCGCCGAGAACTCCATGCCCTCCCAGCTTCCGAGATCTATCTCGACCGCCCGGTCGTCGGTGCGAGGGGCATCAACCAGGACGCCGGCCGTGTCGACCGCCCTGACCAGGGGGGAGGAAACGACGGCATCGAAGCGGTGATCCACCAGTCGCCCTGCCAGAGCCTCCACCTGAGTGCGCCCTTCGTCGGACAGCGCCGAGTCGCCCCGACCTTGCCAGGCCTGGGCAACGTTGGCAGTGGATTCGGCGTGACGGACCAGAACGATCTCAGGCATCAGAACACCCCCAAGCTGAGATCATTTTGGCGGTCCCATCCCATCGAGCGGTAAACCAGGGCCGCCGGTCCAGGCATCGTCCCATCGAGTCCGATGGCGTTCTCCCCTACGAAACGGACCCTCAGAGGGTCCGTTTCGCTGATAAAAACGCGGATCAGTGGGGGAAGGCGGAGGCAAAGATCAGCGAGACGATGGTCATGACCTTGATGACGATGTTCATGGCGGGGCCGGAGGTGTCCTTGAAGGGGTCGCCGACGGTGTCGCCGATCACCGCCGCCCGATGACTGTCGGATCCCTTGCCCCCGAACGCACCGGCTTCGATGAACTTCTTGGCATTGTCCCACGCTCCACCGGCATTGGCCATGAAGATGGCCAATAGGAACCCCGTCACCAGGGCACCGGCCAGAAAACCACCCAGCATCTCCACATTGATGAACCCGATCACCAGGGGCAGCGCCACGGTGAGACCGCCGGGTATGACCATCTCCCGCAGCGCCGAGGCGGTGGCGATGTCGACACAGGTGGCATAGTCGGCCCGGGCATCGGGCGAGCCGTCTCGCAAGCCGACGATCTCGCGGAACTGGCGACGGACCTCGTCGATCATCTGGTTGGCCGCCCTGCCCACCGCGTTCATGGTGAGAGCGGCAAACAAGAAGGGGAACATGGCCCCCAGGAACAGACCCACCGTCGTCTCGGGTTTGGTCAAGTCGATGCTGTCCAGTCCCACCGCGGCGGTGAAGGTGGCGAACAGAGCCAGGGCGGTGACCGCTGCCGAGGCGATGGCAAAGCCCTTGGCGATGGCGGCCGTGGTGTTCCCCAGGGAGTCGAGGGCATCAGTGGATCGACGCACCTCCTCGGGGAGATGGGCCATCTCGGCGATGCCCCCGGCGTTGTCGGCGATGGGACCGTAGGCGTCCACCGAGATCGTGATCCCCAGAGTGGCCAGCACGCCGATGGCGGCGATGGCCACGCCGTAGATACCACCACCCGTGCCCATGGCCCAGTTGCCCGCCCAGAAGGCCGCACCGATGCCGGCCGCCACGACGATCACGGAGAAGGCCGCCGAGCGCATGCCCTCGGCGATGCCGGTGATGATCACCGTGGCCGGCCCCGTCTGGGACTGGCGGGCGATCTCCTTGACCGTCTTGTAGTGATCCGAGGTGAACCATTCCGAGATCTTTCCGACGAACCAGCCCACCACCAGACCGACCACCACCGCGATCCAGATCCCGACGGGATTGTCGATGATGCCGCCGAACACCCAGTAGGCCAGCCCCAGCACACCGAGGGCGGTGACGATCAACGAGAAGTTGGTTCCCCGATGGAGAGCGGCGGCGAGATGGGACTCGTCCTTGGCCTTCACCAGGAACGACCCGACGATCGAGGCCAGCATCCCCAACGCGGCCACGGCCAGGGGAAAGATGATCGCCTCGATCTGGAAGCCGGAACCTGCGAAGACGAAGGCGGCGTATGCGATCGGGGCCACCAGGGATCCGGCGTAGGACTCGAAGAGGTCGGCGCCCATGCCCGCCACATCGCCGACGTTGTCGCCCACGTTGTCTGCGATGACGGCCGGGTTGCGGGGGTCGTCCTCGGGGATGCCGGCTTCGACCTTCCCCACCAGGTCGGCCCCCACGTCGGCCGCCTTGGTGTAGATGCCTCCCCCGACGCGGGCGAAGAGGGCGATGGAGGATCCGCCCAGGCCGAAGGCGGCGATCACGTCTGCGGCGGGAGCGATCTCCAACAGCCCTGACCGGAGGAAGATCAGGTATCCGAGGCTGATCCCCAGCAGGCCGAGCCCGGCCACGGTGAAGCCCATTACGGCCCCACCCCGGAAGGCGACCGGAAGAGAGGCTGTAATGCCACCGACGCGAGCGGCCTCGGTCGTACGGCCGTTGGCGGCGGTGGCGATGCGCATGCCGACGAAGCCGGCGCCCCCCGAGAAGATGGCACCGACGACATAGGCCGCCGCTCTCAGCGCCCCGTCGTCGAGAAGGAAGCCGATGAGGATCGCCATGAAGACCACGAAGACCGCAACCCAGGTGTATTCGCGCCGGAGGAAGGCCATCGCACCCTCCCTGATGGCGGCGGTGATCTCCATCATCCGCTCGTTCCCCTGGGGTTGCGCGAGCACGGATCGGGCGTAGAACACCGCCAGGACAAGCGCCGCCAGGCCAGAGGCGAGCGCGACGTACAACAGCGTGTCGGTCATGGGTTCAAAACCTCCCGGAGGCAGAATCGGGGAAAACCGCCGCACAAGTATAGGAATGGGTTTCCGCCCGGTTCACATCATGGCCGTGCGATGCCGGGCTGAGCCGAATGCCAAAGAGCACGCTAGTCTCGGCCGGCATCGCCGCCCCCGGGCGGCCATTCTCATTCATGGAGACCGATCGATGAAAAGACTTTCAGCCTTCACGTGTGCCCTGCTCCTGCTGCTGGCGGCCTGCAGTGGCGGTGGGGAGCCCACCACCATCGTCTCGACCACCAGTTCCACCACCACCACGACGACCACCAGCTCCACCACCACCACGGTTCCCCTCCCCACCATCACCGTCGACGGCGCCGACTCCGACCTGGCCGGGACGATCGAGGCCCTGTACGGGGTGGCGTTCGGTGGCGACGAACCTGCCGCTGATGCTGCGGTGCTGTCCGCCTTCCGTGGGGCGAGCGGAAACCCTCCCGCTACCGCCACGGCCACGGTGGGCGACTGGAGCGAGGACGTGAGGCTGGCGGTGGTCGAGGCGGACCAGGATGTGACCCTGGCCGTGGCCGACCCGACCTGGAGGGTGATAGGCGGATGGTGGCCTTCGATGCGTATCGACCCCGAATTGGGGACCTTCCCCAAGATCGTGGCCGTGATCGGCTCCGATGCCCGCCCCAACCAGAACCGGGAGCGGGCGCGCTCAGATTCGATCCACTTCGTAGCCATGGCCGGTGACGGCACAGCATCGATCGTCGGCGTGCCGAGGGACTCGTGGGTGGCGATTTCTGGCCACGGTCACAACAAGATCAACGCCGCTCTCGCCTTCGGGGGGCCCGATCTGATGATGCAGACTTTTTCAGACGTCACCGGGCTCGATCTGGACGGTTTCATCCTCACCGGGTTCGCCGGATTCCAGTCCCTGATCGGCGTTCTGGGCGGGCTGAGGATCGACGTGCCCCACGCCTTCAACGACAAGGCGGCCAAGGCCTATCTCGATGCCGGCCGACAGATCCTGAACGGTGCCCAGGCGCTGGCCATGTCCAGGGCTCGCAAGACCCTGGCCCGGGGCGACTTCTCCCGACAGGAGAACGGCGGGTTGGTCATCGAGGCCGCCCAGGCGATGGTCAGGGCAGGCGGGGCGTCCGGTCTGCCCGGCCTCATCTCCGCCGCCCAGCCCTATTTCTCCACCAGCTTCAGCCCCGACGAGCTTCTGCGAGTGGCCGCGGCCATCACCCGGGTCGACCCCGACCAGGTGATCAACGAGGTTGCGCCCGGTCGGGTCGGTTCGGCAGGGGGCGCCAGTGTCGTCTTCCTGACCGATGCGGCGCCCGACCTGTTCGCGGACCTGGCCGACGGCCATCTCGAACCGCCCGGCTGAGATTCAGCGGCGGCGGGAGACCCACTCCTCCATCTCGGCGAGCGGCATCGTGTTGGCCACTGAATCCCGGGACGCCCACCCTCTCCTGGCCCACTCGACGCCGTATTCCATCCGGCCCAATTCCGAGGTGTGATGGCTGTCGGTGGAGATGGTCAGCATCACCCCGGCTCGCCCCGCCTTGCGGACCACGTCGGCGGTGGCATCGAGACGGTCCAGGGCCCCGTTCACCTCCAGTGCCACCCCCGTGGTGACGAGGCCCTCGATCACTGAATCTTCGTCGAGCTCCACCCCCGGCCGGCGCCCCACATAACGCCCACTCAAGTGCCCGATGGCGCTGACCGCCCCATCCCCCATCGCCTTGAGGACCCGTACGGTCTGGGCTTCCTGGTCGAGATCGAAGTGGGAGTGGATCGAAGCCACGCAGAACTCGAACTCGGAACGGAAGTCGGGGTCGTAGTCGAGTGATCCGTCGGGACCGATGTTGAGTTCGCAGCCGAAGAACAACCTGATGCCGTAGTGCTGCTCCATCTCCCGGATGGCGTCGTGGTGGCGGCGGAACTCCTCCCGGCTGGAGCCGTTGATGGCCAGATTCTCTCCATGGTCGGTGATGGCGACATACTCGTAACCCCGGGCCACCGCCGCCTTGACCATCTCCTCCAGAGTGGAGCGACCATCCCCGGAGCGATCGGTGTGGTAGTGGAGATCACCCCGGATGTCGGACAGCTCCACCAGATGGGGCAGACGGCCCGCGGCGGCTGCGTCGATCTCGCCGGTGTTCTCGCGCAGAGGAGGGGGGACGAGGGGGAGATCGAGGGCTGTGTAGATCTCCTCCTCGGTCTTCGATGCCACCACCTCATCACCCTCGAGCAACCCGTACTCGTTGAGCAGCCAGCCCCGGTCGATGGCCCGCTGGCGGAGAACGATGTTGTGGCCCTTGGATCCAGTGAAGTAGAGCAGGGCCGAACCGAATTGCTCGGGCGCCACTGCTCGAACGTCGATCTGAAGGCCGGAGCGGGTCAGGATCGAGGTCTTGGTCTCCCCGTGGCCGATCACCTCGGTGGCGGCCCGGTGCGCAGCGATGTGATCCATGACCGGGCCCGGCTCGGTGGTGGCGACGACGATGTCGATATCGCCCACCGTGTCGGAGAAACGGCGCAGGCTGCCGCAATAACAGACGTCGGTTACCGCTTCCAGCCCCGTCAGCTCCGCCACCAGGTCACGGGCCAGGGGCAGCGCCTCGGCGATGGGAGTGCGACGGTCCTTGCCGTGCAGACCGAGCCGCTCGATGGCGCGGGCGATCTTCTCCTCCGACGTCTTGCCCAGTCCGGGAAGCTCCCTGAGGCGCTGGGCATCGATGGCCAACTTCAAATCGTCCAGATCTTCGACCCCGAGTTGGGACCGGAGCAGTGCCAGGGTCTTGGGGCCGAGGCCGGGGATCTTGGTCAGCTCCACGAAGGCGGGCGGATAGACGGCCCGAAGCTGCTCCAGCTTGGCCACCTTCCCGGTGGCGACGAACTCGAGGATCTTGTCTGCGGTCGATCCCCCCACACCCTTGATCTCGACCAACTCTGACTTGCTCATAGTCGTGACGTCTACCCCCGCCCCCTCGATGGCTCCCCGGGCATTCTCGTAGGCCCTGACCTTGAAAGATTGAGGGCTCCCCTCCGCCAGAGTGGTGAGGGAAGCGAGCTCCGACAGCATCTCCAGCACGTCCCGGGTGGTCACGAGCCCAGGCTAATCCCGCCAGCCCTTTCGCTAACCTGTCGCGTCTGCCACGATTCAGTCTGAAGTGACAACACGCAACGACCGCGGACAGGATCAGGACGATACCCATCCGCCCGGCTGGCGTGTGGAGGGGATGCCCGACGACGAGAAGGACGACGGGAAGAAGAAGAGCCTCTTCAGCCAGATGCCGGGGGGCCGCAACTTCTGGATCATCGCCCTGATACTCCTGGCGCTGAACTTCTTCCTCAGCGACCTTCTCCTGGGACCGCCGCCCCGCGCCCGCATCCCCTACACCTTCTTCGTCCAGCAGCTCGACGCCGACAACGTGGCCTCCATCACCTCGACCGGCGACACGATCCAGGGAACGCTGAAGAATGCTGTTCCCGACCCCGAGGACACCAGCTCGAAGCCGGCCACCTTCACCCAGTTCGAGACAGAGCGGCCCACCTTCGCCGAGGACAACCTCTTCCAGCGCCTCCAGGAGCACGACGTGGTGGTGAACGCCGAGCCCGCCGATGCTCCCGCTCCAATTTGGCAACAGATCGTGTTCGGGTTCGGACCGACCCTGTTGTTGCTCTATATCTTCTTCCGAATCTTCCGCCGAGCAGGATCGGCCATGGGTGGCCTGGGTGGCCTGGGGAGCAGCCGGGCCAAACGCTATGAAGCGTCCGCGAATCGCACCACCTTCAACGATGTGGCGGGCATCGAGGACGCCGAGGACGAGCTGGTGGAGATAGTCGACTTCCTCCGCAACCCCGACAAGTACACGCGTCTGGGTGGCGCCATACCCAAGGGGGTGCTGTTGTCGGGGCTACCCGGCACCGGCAAGACCCTCCTGGCCCGGGCGGTGGCCGGCGAGGCCGATGTCCCCTTCTTCTCCATGTCGGCATCGGAGTTCATCGAGATGGTGGTCGGGGTGGGCGCCAGCCGGGTGCGGGACCTGTTCGAGCAGGCCAAGAAAGTCGCCCCCGCCATCATCTTCATCGACGAGCTCGACGCCATAGGTCGCTCCCGGGGTGGCTCGACCACTTTCGGCGGTCATGACGAACGGGAGCAGACCCTCAACCAGATCCTCACCGAGATGGACGGGTTCACGGGATCGGAAGGGGTGATAGTCATCGCCGCCACCAACCGGCCCGAGATCCTCGATCAGGCGCTGCTGCGCCCGGGCCGCTTCGATCGCCAGGTCGTGGTGAGCCCGCCCGACCAGCGCGGACGACGGGCAATACTCGAGGTCCACACCCGGGGCGTTCCCCTCGACGATGACGTGGACCTGTCGGCGGTGGCCTCCTCGACCCCGGGAATGGTGGGCGCCGACCTGCGCAACCTGGTCAACGAGGCAGCGTTGATGGCGGCCCGCCGGGGCCACGACGCCGTCCACCAGAACGACTTCACCGACGCCCTGGAAAAGGTGGTACTGGGTACCGAGCGCCGGATCATGATGAGCGACGAGGAGCGGCGACGCACCGCTTACCACGAGGGAGGACACGCCCTGCTGGGGATGCTACGGCCGGGGGCGGACCCGGTTCGCAAGATCTCGATCATTCCCCGGGGCCGGGCGCTCGGTGTCACTTTCCAGAGTCCCGACGCCGACCGGTATGCGTACGACATGGACTATCTGCACGGGAAGCTGGTGGGGATGCTGGGAGGCCGGGCCGCCGAAGAGGTGGTGCTGGGCGTGATCTCGACGGGAGCCGAGAACGACATGGTGCAGGCGACCAACGTAGCCCGCAACATGGTGGGGCGGTGGGGTATGTCGGAGGCCATCGGTCCGGTGTCGGTGTTCGACGAGCAGAACAGGGATCCGCTGGGACGGCCCGAGGTGTCCGACGACACGATGCGCCTGGTGGACAGCGAGGTGCGACGGCTTCTCGACGATGCCTACTCCGAGGCGGTCGACATCCTCTCCGCCAACCGGGACAAGCTCGACGCTCTGGCCAGGGCCCTGCTCGACAAGGAGACCCTGGAGGAAGCAGAGGCCTACGACGTGGCCGGGTTGAGCCGGCCCGACTCAACTTGAGCCGATCAACTGCCGAATACGATTCATACCCTTGAATGGGAGACCCCCCGATGAACACCTGTCCTGAATGCCGGGAGCCCATCTCCGGCGACGTTTCCACCTGTCCCGCCTGTGGCCATCAACTCGGCGTGATCACGGTCGATGGCACCGCCGCCGCTCCCACCCGGCCCGCCCGGCCGGGATGGCTCGCCTTCGTGGGGGCTCTCGTGGCCGTCATCGCCGTGGGCCTGGGTGCATGGGCCTTCGTGGGTCGATCCGGCGGGTCGGCCGCCTCGTATGCGTCTCGTATCCCCGGTGACGTGGTCGCCTACGTCGAGGTCGACGTGAGCCAGATGACGTCGGAGCGGGCCAAGGCGATCGTCCAGGCTTTCGGTCCCTCGATCGAGGCGAAGACCGGCGAGCCGTTCGACCTGCAGACAGCAGTGGACGACATGATGAGCCAGCTCGAGTCGCGGCTTGGAGAGGTGAATCTCTCCTTCCACGATGACATCGCCCCCTGGGCGAGCGGCAAGGCCGCCCTGGGCCTGCTCTCGGTGGGCTCGGTCGACGGACGCGGCGTGGCCATCGTGGGCGGCCGTGATCCCGTGGCACTGGATGCATTCCTCGCCAGGCTGGAGACTCTCCCCGGAGTGTCCAAGGGTGATGTGGTGAGCAGCGGTGGGGTGGACTTCACGGCCCTGACCCACGAAGATTCGACCTTCCTGGTGGCCCGCCAGGGCACCGACCTGCTGGTGGCCAGCGATGCCGACGCCGCTTCGGAGCTGATGGGTGCGGGGTCGGGTACGAGCCTGGCCGACGTGACCGGGGTGTCGGACCAGCTGGCTCTTCTCCCCGACCATCCCGCCCTGGTCTATGCCGCAGACGGAGGCGCCTTGGGTGACCTGTCCGATCTTCCGGGAGGAATCGGGGGAATCACCGGAGACGTCAACCCGGGATGGACCTCGGGTGCCGTCTCGGTCACCGACCAGGGACTGCGCTTTGACGTCATGGCAGCCGAAGAAACCAATCCGGTGACGTTCGACGATCGGGTGATCGACGCCATGCCCTCCGATACCGTCGCCTTCCTTCGCCTCGGGTCCCTGACCGGCCGCCTGCAGGCGCTGGCCGACGACGCCGGACCCATGTTGCAGGGAATGGAGAGCGAGCTGGGGGTGTCGCTCCAGGACGTCCTGTCGCTCTTCTCGGTCGATGGGGGCCTGGCGGTGTGGCCGTCGACCGATCCGGAGCTGGGTGTCAACGCCGCCCTGGTCGGGGTATCCGACTCTGACACGGCCACCCTGGTCGACAAGCTGGCCGCTCTGGCGCCACAGGCCGGTCTGGACAGCCACCCGACCGACGGCGGGTACACGTTGGGCGGGATGGCGACTCTGGGGTCACGAGGACCGGTCACCCTGTTGACTACCGACGCCGACCTGGTGTCGACTCCGCCGGCCAGTGGGTTCGCCGACGGCGACCTCTATCGCCGGGCCACAGAGCTGGTGAAGGGAGATCTGAGCCTCGCCATCGACGTGCCGGCGGTGGTCGATCTGGTCGATGGGCTGGTGGCCGCCGACGACCCGGCCGCAGCAGACGCCCTCCGCTGCCTGCCGGTCGATGTGCTGGCGGCCGGCACGACAACCGGGGGAGGCATCGTGCACACTACCGGCGTGCTCCATATCTCTCCCCGCTGCTGACATCGCCGCTGGCGCTGGTTGAATCCAGGACATGACGGAGGTCGTGCCCGGAGTTTGTCAGAACTCAACCGGGATCGCCCGTGGCCGGGGTCCATGGATCCGGGCTCACTGATCGCAGGCTGGGCGGACTCGCCCGACCTGGAGGGCGAGCTGGTCGAGCTGCGGCAGATCCCCGCCAGGCCGGCCATCCACGGCCGGCCGACCCATGATCTGTCGCCCACCGTGACGGAGCGACTCGAGGAGCTGGGAATCGACCGGCTCTATAGACATCAGGCCCGGGCCATCGATCTCATCACGAGCGGGCGCCACACGGTGGTGGTGGCAGGCACCGCATCGGGGAAGTCGCTCTGCTATCAGATCCCGATCGCCCAAGCCGTCGCCGGCGATCCCACCGCCACCTCGCTGTGCCTCTACCCCACCAAGGCTCTTGCCCACGATCAGCGTCGCGCATTCAACGCTCTAGCCATGCCGGGCGTGGTGGCGGAGACCTACGACGGCGACACCGAGCCCGAGCAACGCCGGGCCATCCGCAGAGCTACCGGCGTCATTCTCACCAATCCCGACATGCTCCACGTCGGCATCCTGCCCCATCACGACCGCTGGGCCGACTTCTTCCACCGGCTTCGCTACGTGGTGGTGGACGAGCTGCACACCATGCGGGGCATCTTCGGAACCCACGTGTCGATGGTGCTGCGCCGTCTGCGTCGAATCTGTGATCACTACGGATCGAAACCCACCTTCGTCTTTGCCTCCGCCACCATCGGCAATCCCGGTGGCCTGGCCTCGGACCTGTGCGGAATCGAAGTGTCGGTGGTGGACATGGACGACTCCCCACGAGGCGAGCAGTGGGTGGCACTCTGGAATCCCGAGCTGTTGGACGAGGAAGAGGGACGCAGGCGCTCGGCCCTGGCCGACGCAACCGACTTGTTCGTGGACCTGGTTCGCCACGATGTCTCCACGATCGTCTTCGCCCGCAGCCGCAAAGCGACCGAGCTGATCTACCGGTGGGCACGCCAGCGGCTCGACCCCGACTTGCGGGACAGCATCGCCTCATACCGGGGGGGATACCTGGCCGGCGACCGGCGCCGGATCGAGGAGAAGCTGTTCGGTGGGGACCTGCGGGGAATCATCGCCACCAATGCCCTCGAGCTGGGCATCGACGTGGGCTCGCTCCAGGCGGCCGTCCTCACCACCTTCCCGGGAACCATCGCCTCCTTCCGTCAGCAGGCGGGCCGGGCCGGACGCACCCGGGAAGAGTCGCTGGTGGTGCTGGTGGCCGGAGAAGATGCCCTCGATCAGTATTTCATGTCCCATCCCGACCAACTGTTCAGCCGCAATCCGGAAGCGGTGGTGGTCAACCCGTCCAACCCGGCCGTGGCAGAAGCCCACGCCGGTTGTGCCGCTTTCGAGCTGCCTCTCCGGCTTGAAGACCGCCAGGTCTTGGGGGCGGCGATCGAGGAGGCCGCCAATCGCCTGGTTCAGGCCGGCATGCTGCGTCTTCGTGGCAAGGCCCTCTACTGGGCCCAGCGCCGCAGACCTGCCCCTCAAGTCGACCTGAGGACATCGGGAGGTAGGCGCTTCGAGGTGGTCGACCGGACCGGGCGGCCCCAACTCCTCGAAGTTCTGGACGAGACGCGCGCCTACCGGGACGGACATGAAGGCGCCGTGTTCTTGCACCAGGGGGAGACCTACGTGTGCACCCGCCTCGACCCACCTCGGGGCGAGGTCACCGTAACCCGGCGCAACGTGTCCTATTTCACCCAGCCCAAGGTCGACACGGACCTCGAGGTGCTGAAGGTGTCGGGCACGACGGCGATCGGGCCGGTACACCTCCAGCTCGGCACGGTGAGGGTCCACACCCAGGTGGTCGCCTACAAGAAGCGGGCACTCAACACGAGGGAAACCATCGACACGATCCCGCTGGAATTGCCATCCATCACCTACGAGACCGACGGGGTGTGGCTCGAGATACCCGAGGAGACTCTGGAAGAGGCGGACCTCGATCGGTTCACTGCGCCGGGGGCGCTGCACGCCGCCGAACATGCCGGGATCGCCATGATGCCGCTTCGGGCCGTGTGTGACCGATGGGACATCGGCGGTCTCTCCACTACCTGGCACCCGGCCACGGCCGGCCCGACCATCTTCATCTACGAGGCGTACCAGGGCGGTGCCGGTATCTCGGAGGTGGCGTTCGGTGCGGGCCGCGAGCACTGGGTCGCCACACTGGACGCGGTTCGGGCCTGTCCCTGCGCCGGCGGCTGTCCCTCCTGCGTCCAGTCCCCCAAATGCGGCAATTTCAACGAGCCCCTGGACAAGGAGGGAGCGATCCGCCTGCTGGAGGTGATTCTGTGAACGGAATCTGGGCGCAAGCGCCAGATTCCGTTCACAGAAGGTCCCCGACCACCCCTCCGGTCAGAGCCAGCAGGTCGGCGGGGACCAGTTCGACCTGGAGGCCGCGCTTGCCGGCACTGACGAAGACCGTCTCGAGGCCGAGAGCGCTTCGATCGAGGAAGGTCCTGTGCCTCTGACGCTGGCCGAGGGGGCTGATTCCACCTGTCACGTATCCGGTGAGCCGCTCGGCGTCGGCCGGAGCAGCCATGGACGCCTTCTTCCCACCGGCCAGACGGGCCAGGGCTTTGGTCGAGAGGCGGCCGTCGACGGGGACGATCGCCACCACGGGCTCGTCGTCGACCACCGCCAGCAGGGTCTTGAACACCCGATCGGCGGTGACGCCAATCGCTGCAGCCACGGCGGGGCCGTAGCCGTGACCCACTCGATCGGATACGTCGTAGGTGTGCAGCCAGTACTCGACCCCGGCCTCGTCCAGCGTCGTCAGGGCCGGGGTCGACATCGGCGGGGCGGTGCACAGGTCATCATCACGGCCACGGTACCCACCCCGCTGACACCCTGGGCTCGACGGTCTGTCAGTCAGGGAGGAACCAGATCCATCGGGTCGAACTCGGCTGCGGCCCGGGCTCCGATCCGGTGACGCCCCAGCAGACCCAGGTCGACTTCCTTTGCCACCTCGATCGTGACCACCCGGACGTGGAAGCCCGGGTCGTGGGGGCACCTGCAACTGACCAGCCGGAACCCGTTTTCCGAGGCATAGCGCCCTGCCTCGGCCTCGGGATCTCCAACCAGGAACGTGAGAGGCGCCGCCGCCAGAGCTGCCGCGTCGGCCGCCGTCGTCGCCTGAACATGAGCCGCGATCAGACGACCCACACCTGCCAGTCCGCCCGCCACCATCACCAGCAACCCGGCCAGGACCATCATCATGATCGAAGCCGACCCGCGATCGCTCACCTCTCCACCCTCATGGTGGCCCGCCCGGACAGGGTCACCGACAGGCCATCGAGAAACGGACCGATCAGGTGTCGGCGCAGCTCCACCTCGACTGTGGCCGGGCGGCCCACCACATGGGGCCGGGCCACGGTGACATGAGCACCGGCGGACAACCCCTCACCCAGCGCAGAGCGAACTGCTGCCACTGCCTGGGCCGGGTCGGGATGGGTGGCAGCAACGCGGGCTCCCTCCCGCGCCGCTGCCACTACCTCGACCCTGGTCCTGGCCAGGGCTGCCACCTCCAGGCATGCAACCAGTGTCAGGATCATCATCGGCAGTACCAGGAGGAACTCCACGGTGGCCGATCCCTGCTCGGTCAGAACAGGCCCGTGACCCATGAGATGACCTTGCCGAACAGGCCGCCCAACAGACCACCTCCGCTCCCCGACTGGAACCACTTCACGGCGATGATGGCCAGCGCCGCCCCCGCCAGGATGACGAGGAAGTACTCCACCGTCGCCTGTCCTGTTTCGTCCGACGGCTCCAATCGAGCCATCAGCCAGCTCCAAATCGTCAACATGTGACGCTCCTTCCTTTCGCTGCCGGCGTCCGGCCGGCCACGGGGGGAAGTGAGTGACCGTTCAGGAGGTGAGTGGGCCGAGCAGGTCGGCCACCAGGCCAATGAAGGCCGGTCCGTAGACCATGAGCACGAACCCCGGCAACACCAGAAGCGTCATCGGGATCATGAGCCGGACCGGGAGACGACGGGCCCTCTCCATCCGCTCCGCCTGGCGTCTGACCCGCTCGGATTCGATGAAGTCCCGGATCGCCGGAGCGGGGGCCGCCCCCGACGACACTGCTTCGGCCAGTCGCCGCAACAGCGGGCCCGGACTTCCGGAGGCGGAAGCGAGGGCGGCTGCCGCCCCGAGCCGGCGCCATCGACGCAGAACCGCCTCTATCTGGGGATGGCCATCCCCGGCTCTCTCCAGAGCAGGTATGAGGGGCAACCCGGCGCCGACCGCCACCAGAAGGCGGGCGGCGAGATCCATCACGTCCGGCTCCGCCACCGACCTTCCGGGAAGGCGCCAGGCCACCTCAACGACGACGACTGCTACCACACCGCCCGCCAGGCCTCCCGCCACGACCCCGACGCAGAATGCGGCCAGGCGTCTCACGATCCCCACCTCACGATCCCCACCTCACGATCCCGATCTCGCGATCCCCACCTCGCCATCCCCACCATGGCTCCCGACCCGACCAGGAACAGGCCCAGCCCGACGGCGGACACGATCCGGCTTCCCGGCAGGGCCAGAAGCCGGCCCAGCCGGCCGGTGGCAATCATGAATGTCAGATAGGCGAGCGGGCCGCCCACCAACACCCCCATCGAGGCCCGCACCTGGGCCGTAGAGGTGCGCAGCTCGACCAAAGCCGCCTCCTCGGCCTTGGCGTGGGCCAGTAGCAGCTCGAACACCGGAACCATTCGCCCGCCCAGGGACGCCTCCGCCACCGCCGAGGCCACCAGCGGCCCGATCCCGGGCAACCGGTCGCCCAGCTCCTCATCGACGCAGTCGGCCAGTGGATCCCCAACATCGAGTCTCCGTATAGCTCCTTCGGAGCCACCCAGGTCGACCAGGGCGGCGCGCAATGCCCACCGGAGAGAGGAGCCGGCCCGGAGCTCGCCGAGAACGGCTTCGACGAAGCGCGATTCGAGACCGAATTCGCTCCGGCGCACGGCCCGGGCGCCGGCGAGGATCGCCGCCGCCACTGCCACCCCGGTCGGGAAGGGAAGCCAGATTGCCCCTCCTGCCAGGGCGATGAGACGCCAGTCGGCCCCGGAGGCGAGCCCCCACCCCAGGATGACCGCCGCCATCATGGCGACCGCTCGACGATTGCCGCCACTCTCCGTCCCCCCGGCGTGCGCTCGACCTGCACCACGGCATGGATACCCGCCTCGATCTGACGACGTATCGCCTCCCCGGCCATGCCTCCGTCCGAGAGCGCGAGCGTCTCGAGTCGCCACAGAGCCTCGGCGGGAGAGTTGGCGTGAATCGTCGACAGCGAACCGAGATGGCCGGTGTTGAGCGCCCAGACCATGTCCAGAGCCTCGGCTCCCCTCACCTCCCCCACCACGATCCGGTCGGGCCGTAGTCGGAGGGCGGAACGCAGCAACGACCGAATCTCGACCGCTCCACCGCCATCAGCATTGGCCGGGTGGGCCTCGAGGCGAACGACGTGACCGGGGAGGCTCAGCTCGGCCGCATCCTCGATGGTCACCACACGCTCGTGGGGAGGTATCTCTCCTGCCAGCAGGTTGAGCAACGTCGTCTTGCCCGCCCCCGTTCCCCCGGACACGAGGACATTGCGCCTCCCCACCACCAGTCCACGCAGGCATGAGACCTGTTCCCCGGTGGCCGAACCCGCCGGGACCAGCTGGTCGAGCCCGGCAACTGCCTGGGTGAATCTGCGCACGGCCACCACCGGCCCGTCCACCGACGCCGGGGGGATGACGGCATGAAGACGCGAACCGTCCTCGAGGCGGGCATCGACGAAAGGGGACGAGCGGTCCAGACGGAGGCCGAGGGGGGCGATGACCCTTTCCACCGCGGCCAGCACCGCGCTCGGGCCGGAGAAGACCGCCTCCGACCGCTCCAGCACACCGCCTCGCTCCACCCACACCTGGTCCGGCCCGTTGACCAGCACATCGGTGACCTCGTGATCCCGGAGCAGGGCCTCGATCGGACCCATGCCGACCAGGGAGTCCACCACCGATTCGACCAGATCGCTCCCGGCCAGCGGAGCCTCGGTCTGAGCCAGGCGGCGGGCCGCCTCCGTGAGCCGAGTGCGCTCGAGGGGAACGTCGGACGCCACCAGCTGGCGGACCATGCGGTCAATCACTCCCACGGCAGCTCCCAGACCTTGGCCCAGCTGCGAACCCACCGACTGGCCGGCGGCCTGTGACCCGCCAGGAGGGACATCACGGCCCGTCGGCCCGGCGGGGGAAGCACCGGTCCGGGGCCGGGAGGATCACCACCCCCTCGGACACGTTGCCAGACCGAGGGCCGTTCTCCTACCGGGGTCATGAACCCGGGCCACAGCGGTCTGACGGGAATGATCGGAAACGGCACCGGGAAGTGGCCCACCCGCACCACCACCACGGGCCAGGAAGCCGCCAGTACCCGCACTACCTGGGCGCCGAGGTCGGGGTCGGCGCCGCCGTTGCGGAGTGTGGCCACCCGGGCCCGTCCTGGAGTGAGCTCCGATCGGGTGGGACCGTCGGCTGCCATGTCGACCAGGCTGCGCTCCCCCGGATAGGGAGGACCCTCGGGGTCGAGGTCCACGACCAGAGCGGATCCGGCCGCCAGCGCCAAGCCAAGTGGGGCTATGGCGGCCAGCACCTCATCTCCAAAGGTGCGGACTCCGACCACTCTCGACTGTGTTGCCTCCATTCCCATGCCGGCGAACCTAAGCGGAACCAGGGTCACCGTGAACCCCTGTTCAGACCCCGCCGATTCGGATACGGTCGGGGGTTTGGACCGAACGGGTGGCGGGTGGGGACGGAGCGGGTGGAATCGAACGGGTGGTGGGTGGGGACGGAGAGGGTGGAATCGAACGGGTGGTGGGTGGGGACGGAGAGGGAGGAATCGAACGGGCGGTGGGTGGGGACGGAGGGCGGATTCACACGGTGAGAGGGGAGGGTGGAGCGATAGTCGTAACCGGCCGATACCTTCTCTATTGTTCCCAAGGCTTGGAAAGTGACGTGACCGGGGCCGCCTTCTTCGATCTGGACAAGACGATCATCGCCAAGTCATCGACCCTGGCTTTTAGCAAGCCCCTGTTTCGGGCCGGCTTCCTGAGTCGCAGCAATCTGTTGAAGGCCGGCATCGCCCAGGCCTACTACCAGATGTTCGGGGCCGACCATGACCAGCTGGAGCGAGTGCGGGAGGAGCTGGGCGAGATGACCAAGGGGTGGAATCAGGACGAGGTCGTCGAACTCGTCGAGGAAACCGTCGAAGAGGTCGTCTCACCCCTCGTCTATGCAGAGGCCCTGGCCATAATCGACGAGCACCGCCGTGCCGGCCGGCGGGTAGTCGTCGTCTCGTCCAGCCCGGTCGAGATCGTTGTCCCCCTGTGCCGCTACCTGGGACTGGAGGAGTATGTGATAGGAACCCGGCCGCAAGTCGATTCCCAGGGTCGCTACACCGGCGACATCGACTTCTATGCCTACGGTCCCGGGAAGGCCGAGGCGATCCGTGAGATGGCCGCCGCCCAGGACATCTCACTGCCCGACTCCTTCGCCTACTCGGACTCGATCACCGACCTGCCCATGCTGGAGACGGTGGGACATCCGGTGGCGGTCAATCCCGACCGGGAGCTGCGGGCCCTGGCCGACGAACGTGACTGGCAGATCCTCGAGTTCGAGCGCGAGGTCACGGTCCGAACCCGGCTCGCCACCATACCCAGGCCGGTCCCCGTCATCTCCGGGGCGGCAGTGGCGGGCGGTCTCGCCGCCGCCCTCACCGTCTGGGCCCTCAAACGATCCCGCAGGTAGTGAAATCTCTTAGCCTTGGGGGGAAATGAGACGTATCTCCCTGCTGTTCGTAGCCCTGCTACTCACCATCGCTCTGCCGGCCGCCGCCCAGATCGCCAACTGCCCCGAATATCAGGGCATCACCTGCGACGGTTGGGTGACCGACTCGGCCGGGGTCCTGACAAGCCGCGACACCCTGGAGCAGACGGCGGGCCAGTTCGTCGAGGCCACGGGCCATCAGGTGGCGGTGGTCACCGTTCAGGACACGGGTGGCACCGACCCCCGCAAATTCGCCGAGGAGCTGGGCAACACGTGGGGCGTGGGAGATCCCAACAAGAACGACGGGGTGGTGGTGCTGGTGGCGATTAGCCAGCGCCGCACCGAGATCGTCACGGGACCGGGGGCATTCCTCTCCGACTCCACCCTTTCGTCGATCGCCTCTCTCGGCAATGACTTCTTTGCCAACGGCAACTTCGATGGCGGCCTGTCGGCCATTCTCGCCTCGCTGCAGCAGCAATACACCACCGGGCCCCCGGTCACCAGTCCCGAGCCGAGTCCATCGAATGGGCCGGGCTGGGCCGTCCCCGTCGTCGGCCTGCTGATCGTGGTCGGCTCGGCCGGCGGCGCCTGGTATGTGAGCCGCCGCAACAACCGCAACAAGCGCCTCACCGCCCACCAGCGCGTCGTCGATCAGGAGCTGGCGGCTCTGGAGCCGGCCGGACACGAGGTGGTTGTGCCCGAGACACTGTTGCTCGAGGCACCCCGGCCCGACGATGTTCCCGACCCCACCACCGCCACCGCTCTGGCAGCATTGGATGACCTGGACTCGGCCGATGAGAGCACCCTGCGGGGCCTGTGGGGTCACGGGGCGGTGGTGGTGGGGAACCCCGACGAGATCGAGAAGTACCGCCAGATGCCGCTCGAGATGCGGGTCAGCGGTGAGCAGGAGCTCCTGGAAGGAGCAGTCCAGAACGCGGCCCGGGAGGCGGCCGCCGACGACGACCCCGACACGTTCGAGGTCAAGCGCAAGGAGTTGCGTTCCCTGGTCGAGTCCCTCCGGCCTTACCGGGTAGCAGAGGCTTCAACCCGTCTCGCCCGGGAGGTGTCCCTGCAGGCGGTCACCACTCCCCTGGGCGAGACGATCATCACCGACGCCGGCGACCGTCTGGTCGAGGCTGGCCCTGCCCTCGATGAGAAGAACCCGCTCTCGGCCTCCATGTCCGAGCTGGCCGAGGCGGCAAAGACGGCGGCCGAGAAGACCGATCGGATGGAGGCTCTCTACGCCAAGCTCCCCGACACCCCTACCCGGCCGGCGGTGGCCGCCGCCCTGGCCGACCTGGGCACGGAGCCCGAGGACGCAGCCCAGCGTTACAACGTGGTGCTGAGCAAGCTGCGAGAGAACTCCGACATGCTGGCCCAGGATGGTGTCCAGCTGTCGGCGGTGGCAGCCTTTCTGGTGATGAACAACGATGAGGAAGACGTCCACGAGTTCGTAACCTCCTACGAGGAGGCCCGCAAGCTGCGAGTCGAGCCGCCCATGGCGGTGGAAATGGCTCTGGCCGGACTGCGGGGCAAGAAGGAGATCGACGCCATCCGCGCTCAGGCGGACGAGCTGGAGATACCGGTCTCGATCGCCGCCGCCCTGGTCAGGGCAGGCGACCGGGCCGTGGCCGAATACAAGCAACTGGTGGACGAGCTGGCCTCGATGGACCTCGAGACCGCCGACCGCAGAACCATTGCCGCCGTCCTGGCCATCTCCCTCGAACCGTCCCAGGCCCTGCGCAGATGGCAGGAGGCACGGGACGCTCTGGCCAAGCTGGGCCTGTCCGGGAGCTACGCCGACGTTGCGGCCGCCTTCGGTGCCTCCGACCCTCGCGGCCCCCGGGAGTTCGCCCTGGCCTACGCCGCCCAGCGGCAGGAACTGGCCCGCTCCTCGATCAAGGACGCCGAGCAGTACGCCCCCGAACTGGCCCACGCCGGCACCAGCGGGCAACGCGACACCTGGACCGGTGCCCCGATCCCGGGCGGCCTGTACCACTTCGACCCCTTCTTCCTCTTCTACTACCACTGGATGATGACCTCGACCATGACCCACGGCCTGGGCTGGCGCCCCTTATACCGGGACACGTCCTGGCAGCGGGGCCCGTGGTTCGGCGGCTTCGGAGGTGGGGGCGGGTTCGGGGGACGGGGCGCCGGTGGGGGAGGTTCCTCGTGGGGATCCGGTGGCAGCTCGTTCGGTGGCTTCGGCGGTTTCGGCGGTGGGGGCGGTTTCGGGGGCGGCGGTTTCGGCGGCGGGGGCGGCGGGTCCGGCTGGTGAGGGATCAGGGAGCCGCCACCACCTGCCCACCTCGAGCCGCGACCTCGGCCGGAAGGTCTATCGGATCGTGGTCGACCTCGGCCAGGATCGCACGCAGGGTCGAGCGGTGTATGGCCAACGGCAGGGCCGCCTCCAGCAGCCGGTCGCGGTCGAGCGATCCCACCACCCGCTCACCCTCTACCACCTTGACGGCCTCGGTAACGGGTCGAACCACGACCACGATCCCGCCAGCGGGAACCGGCCCCGATACCTCCCCGCCGATGTTGATCACCTCATCTCGCCCGCCCCCCCGGGTGTCGGCCCCTCTCAGGGCCTCTTCGAGCACGTGGCGGTGGAGACGAGCCGGAGTCATGCCAGGACCCGTACCGAAACCGCTGCCCCGGAACGAAGAGTCATGGCCGGGATCGTAGGCATGATGTCGGAATGAGGATCGGTGCCATCATCCTGGCAGCCGGATCCAGCACCCGCCTGAGAGCATCAGTCAACAAGCCCTACGCGGAGATCGCCGGCCGTCAGCTCCTGTGGTACTCGCTCACCGCCTTCGATCGGGCCGGGGTCCACGACCCGGTCCTCGTCATCCGCCCCGAGGACAGGGCGCTGCTACGCGCCGAGGTCGCCACGGTGGTCGGGGGCGGAGAAACCAGGACGGCCTCGGAGCTGGCCGGTCTCGGCGCCCTCGAAGATCGGGACCTGGATGTGATCATGATTCACGACGGTGCCCGACCCTTCCTCCGGCCCACCCTGATCTCCCGGCTGGCCCGGGCAGCACGGGAGGTGGGCGGGGCCATACCCGGTCTGGAGCCGGAAGCCAGGCTGTGGCGGCGTCGCAACGGCGATCTCACGGCGGTTGCCGAGCGGGTGGTCCGGGTTCAGACGCCGCAGGCGTTTCGGGCGGCAGAGTTGAGGGAGGCCTACCGCGCGGCCGAACAGGCCGGTGCGATCGGCGCCGACACAGCCGAGATCGTCCAACGCTTCCGGACGCTGGAGGTGGCTCTGATCGAGGGCGATCCGGGTTTGTTCAAGGTCACCTACGATCAGGACCTGGTTCGGGCGGAGGCGGAAGCGGCCGACTGGTGGCAGGATGTGGGTCGATGACAGAGACTTCCACTCGTTCCGACACCGAGCCTCGACTTCGTGAGAGCGAGCCGGGCGACCACGATCGCTTCTCCCACTACGTGCTGGGCCGCGACCCGAAGGCCAAGATCACCAGGGCGATGATCGAAGGGCGCCCCGTCCGGGCCCTGTGTGGCAAGAAATGGGTTCCCTCACGGGACCCATCACGTTTCCCGGTATGTCCCCAGTGCCGGGAAATCAAGAGCAGGATTCTGGGCAAGAAATAGTGGATCTGCCTCAGGCCCCGAACGGCCCCGGGTCTGGAGCGCCCCGCCACGAACCTGAGCCGGCATGACCAAGCGTCTTCCTTCGAACTACTGGAAGTTGTGGGTGGCGTCGGCCACTTCCAACTTCGGTGACGGGGTGTCGTCGGTCGCCTATCCATGGCTGGCCAGCGCCATCACACGCGATGGTTTCAAACTCGGTTTGGTGGTCCTCGCCACCCGACTCCCCTGGCTGGTCTTCAGCCTCCCGGCCGGAGTGATGACCGACCGTTTCGACCGTAAACAGCTGATGGTGGTGATGGACGGGGCCAGATTCGTCCTCACCATCGGAGTTGCAGTGCTGGTGCTGGCCAACGCCCCGGATCTGGCCGACCCCGCGTCGGGTGCGGTCGAGCGGAACCAGAACTTGCTCCTGGCCCTGCTTGCCGGGGCGGCGTTCTTCCTCGGAATGGCCGAGGTACTGAGGGACAACTCGGCTCAGACCATTCTCCCCGCCATCGTCGAGAAGACCGATCTGGAGCGAGCCAACGGGCGAATGTGGGCGGCGGAGATGGTCATGAACTCCTTTGTTGGGCCTCCGGCGGGCGGTTTCCTGCTGGCCGCGTCCCTCGCCCTTCCCTTCTTCGTCGATGCGGGAACCTTTGCAGTCGCGGCCGGGCTCGTGTTCCTGGTCGTTGGCCAGTTCAGGGCCCGAAGGCCTGATACGGCGTCGGCCTCTGTCTCCAGCCAGATCAGGGAGGGATTCGGATGGCTGTGGCGTCATCCTTTCTTCCGTCCGCTGGCTCTGGTGCTCGGAGTCCAGAACGGATTGATGATGATGACGATGGCGACATACGTGCTCTTCGTGCAGGAGATTCTCGGCCTGCAGGCAGCCGCCTACGGCGTGCTGCTGACGGCCGGTGCCATCGGAGGTGTGGCCGGCTCGCTGCTCGCCTCCCGCGTAGTGGCGATGATCGGCAAGGGTCCGGCCCTGTTCGGGACGATTCTCACCGGTATGATGGCCTTCGCCCTGACCGGACTCACATCTTCGGCGCCCCTCGTGTGGGCGATGTTCGTCGTCATGGCTTTCGCCGGAACCGTGTGGAATGTGGTCACGGTCTCCTTGCGCCAGCGAGTCATTCCCGACCAGTTGCTGGGGAGAGTCAACTCGGTCTATCGCTTCTTCGGGTGGGGAATGATGTCGATCGGCGCCTTGCTCGGAGGCGCCCTGGTCTCGATAGCGCAGCCGCTGACAGGGCGCCAGTGGTCCCTGCGTCTCCCCTTCCTGGTGGCCGCGGCCGGCCAGCTGGCGGCCTACGTGTATTCGCTGCCCCGCCTCAGCTCCGCCCGGATCGCCGAGACGGAGGCCGAAGGCGTCGATGCTGCGGGCTGACCGAACTCGGGGCCAGAGCCCAGACCAGGAGCGCCACACCCAGGGCTCCCGAGGCGAGGGACAACCACCCCCATGGTGGAACGGCGCTGACCACCGGCACCGGGACGGGTGCCTCCTCGGGTTCCAGGAGACTCGCATCGAGTCCCAGACGGGTGAATGAGGCGGGTTCGGACAACTGACCGGTGGGGACGTCTTCGAATACCACCCGCCAATCTGCCCGGCGAAGAACGATCGTCGTTCCCCAGCGCCGGCCGCCGAGATCCATCAGGGGATGGGTGGTTTCCGGTTC
Source organism: uncultured Acidimicrobiia bacterium (assembly GCA_963744905.1). Taxonomy (GTDB): domain Bacteria; phylum Actinomycetota; class Acidimicrobiia; order Spongiisociales; family ZC4RG35; genus DATFFO01. The sequence goes on from CAVUUV010000003.1 coordinate 770,828, forward strand.
CGAGGGGAGGATCAGATGAGCCAGCACAGGGCCATCGCCCGAAGTGAGCGAAACACCGATATCAACCTGCATCGTGGTGGGCGAACCGGGCCGGCCTGCTACCGAGACAGCCGTGAACGGCGGGCTTGCCTGAGCCACCAGGATCAGAGCGGCCAGGATGAAGGTCACCCCGCCATGTAACTACGGCTGCGTCGGGAAGTGCAGCGACGCACGGGCGGGGGGTGGGGACGGAGGGGGCGGAATCGCACGGGCGGGGGGTGGGGACGGAGGGGGCGGAATCGCACGGGCGGGGGGTGGGGACGGAGCTACCGTGTCTCTGGTGGAACTCGTGGCCGTCAAAGCCGACATCACCCAGCTCGAGGCCGAAGTGATCGTCAACGCCGCCAACGAGCATCTGGCGCACGGCGGGGGCGTGGCCGCGGCGATCGCCCGGGCCGGGGCTCCGGTGGTCGAAAGGGAGTCGGCTGCCTGGATAGACCAGCATGGTCCGCTGCGCCCCGGCGAGGCGGCGCACACGGGTGGCGGCGGAATGCCGGCGAAGTGGGTCGTGCACGTGGTCGGGCCGCGCTATCGATCGGGCCAGGACAACGCCGCCATGCTGCGCGACGCCGTGATCGCCGCCCTGGAGCGCACGGTCGAGCTGGAGGCTCGCTCTGTGGCATTCCCCGCCATCTCGGCAGGCATCTTCGGCTATCCCCGCGACGCTGCGACCCGGGTCATCGTCGAGGCGATACGCGACTGGGTCGAGGACCACCCCGATGCCCTGGACCGGGTGTGGGTTGTGGGGTTCGACGCCGGAACCACCGACGACTTCGAGAAGGCTGTGGAGGCGTCTCGATAGCCGCAGCGTCCGGGACGCCTCCACCGGGGCCGTGGCTCAGACGGCCGGCTGGAGGGATTTGCCGGCTTCCGTCCAGGTCTTCAACCCACCATCGAGGTGGGCCACGTTCCGATACCCGAGCTCCTGCAGGGTCCTGGCCGCCAGCGCCGAGCGTGATCCCGCCGCGCAGTAGAGGATGATCCGCCGATCGGGGCTGAAGATCTCCATGTAATAGGGGGTTGTCGGGTCGGCGTAGAACTCGAGCATTCCCCGCGGGGCCAGGACAGCACCCGCTATAACACCCTGGTCGGTCTCCTGGGGCTCGCGGATGTCGACCAGAACCGCGTGGTCCTCGTTCAGCTCCCGGGAAACGTCCTCGACCGTCAGATTCTCTATCCCTGCTTTGGCGTTGGACACCATCTCCATGACTCCGGCCATGACATATCTCCTTTCTCGAGATGACCAAGACAATGCGAAACGAGCGTTCCCGGAATGTTCCTGGACCTATTGCGAGAGGCGATCTCAGGAGGATCCGAGGGCCCGGCAGCGCGCCTCGTCGAGGGGTTGACCCGACCGGCCGTAACCGTCGGCGGCAGACGAGAACATGCGGACGGCCTCGGAACGGTTGCCGTTGGCCAACGCCAGGTGTCCGCGAATCTCATCCACGGCCGCGTCCCATCCCGGCAGCCGCAGGATGACCATCGCCAGCATCTCGGCCATCTCGGCATATCGCGCCGCTCGCTTCACATCCCCGGCCCGGGCTGTCGCGATCGCCGCCGGGGCGACGAACGTGATCCGGCATGCCGGACACGTCTCGGCCGGGCCTTTGATGGCGTTCTCTCCCTCCCTCACCATCGCCAGGGCGGCCTCGGGATCCGGTCGAACCCGGATCTTGGCCCCGTAGATGCGATCGAGGAGATGATGACCGAGATAAGACTCCCGGGCCACGGCGAGCGCCTCGTCGAGTAACAGATCGGCCTCGCCCGGTTGGTCCCGGTAGTAGGCCACCTCCGCCAGGCGTTGCATCGACAGGGCCTGGCCGGCCGTGGCCCCGATCGATCGGTGATCCCGCACGGCTGCGGCGAGGTCGGTCTCGGCTTCATCCAGCTGACCCGAGAGCAGCTTGGCTTCGCCTCCCAGAGCCACCGCGAATGCCTTCCCGCGCAGCGCCCCAAGGCGACCCGCCTCCGCCGCCAGCGACTCCGCAAATGCGATGACCTCGGGATAAGGCATCTCACCGTACAGGAGACGCTCTGACGCGCACAGGTGGCCATCGAAGATCCGGACCGCCAGATCCCCCAGGCCATCGGTGATCGCCAACTCTTCCCAAAGGCGATTGGGCAGGCTCCGGCGGCCGTGTTCGGCCAGGGACTGAGCCCACGATGCCTCCACTATGCCGCCGAGGTCTCCTGACTCGATCGCCAGCCTGCGGGCGTTGGTGGCTTCTCGAACCGCCTCTTCCGGATCACCCACGCCAACCGCCGCCGCCCCACTCAGGGCGAGCGCCTTGCAGAGAAGCCCCTCGTGGGTGCTGGGATCGACACCCCGGAGGGTCTCTAGCGCCGCCACCGGTTGCCCTGCCTTGAGCTGAGCAAGAGCCCGCTTGGCAAGGATCTCGTCCACGTCTGCTTCCGCCGGTCGGGCGGCGGCTTCGGTGTAGGCCGATAGGGCACGCGGATCACCGAGCGCGTCCAGCGTCTCCGCCCACATGAGCAGTGCCCGGCCGTGATTCGAGTCCATTTCGAGCAGCGTCTCCAGGTGCCGCAGGGCATCTGAGTAGGCGCCCACTCCCAGCGCTTTTTGGGCCGCCGCCTCGAGCCACTCCACGGCTCGATCGGGATGCCCTCCCTGCATCCAGTGCTCGGCGACCGATGCCGGCGAAGCCCCCGCCTCGGCAAGGCGACGCGCCACGTCCCGGTGAATGGCGATCTGTTGGTGCGGGCTCATCTGCTCGGCCAGAGACCGGCGAACCAACTCGTGGCGGAACCGGTAGCGACCGTTGACCACGACCAGAACGCCACAGTCCAGAGCGGCATCGAGGACCCGGAACGTCTCCTCTTCTGAAAGCGCAGTGACCGCCAGAACGGCTGCCGTGTCGAGGTCGTCGCCCGTCACCGCCAGTCGCTGGAGTGTGGCCTCGGATCCCGCATCGATTCCGACGAGTCTCGACCTCACCGCCTCCCACAGGGTGGGCGTCATCGCCAAGGATCCATCCGGCTCCACACAACCCGCCATTTCAAGAGCGATGAAGGGGTTGCCTTTTGCCACATCGACTATGCGCGAGATCACATCCGGGCTCGAGCCCTCCGGACAGCGCGAGGCCACCAGCGTTCGAACCAGCTCGGGTTCGAGAGGTTCCAGATCCATCTCCAGGGTCCGCCCCGCTGCCCGCAGCCGTGACAGGCCCGCCCTCATGGCTGCTCGAGCCATCTCGGGCCGGAAGGCGACAACGATGCGACACGGTCCCGACTCGACACCGGCCAGATTGATCAGAACCTCCAGGGCGGCGTCGTCGATCAGGTGGGCGTCGTCCGTCACGAGAACCAGCCCGGCACCGGGAACGGCGTCCAGCAGACGACGGGTCGCACCGATGACCCGGTGTCGCGTGATGGGCCCCTCGACGGGTGCGGCGGGGCCGGCCAGGGGAGTAAGCACCGCCAAAACCGAGCGCGAGGCCGCCGGAACCTGATCCAGGGCGCCCGGGTGCCGCCCCAGGATGGTTTCGAGCACGTCGACCAACGGCTGGTACGGATCGGCGTTTGCCACCCCTGCCACCTGAACCGTTTCGAGCCCGGCCGCCTCTGCCTTGGAGCGGATCTCCCCACACAGCGCCGATTTGCCGATGCCGGCCGGTCCGGTCACGACGAGGATCCCTATCTCATTCGTGTTCGACGCCTCGAACCAGGCCTCCGTCTTGGCCAGCTCGACCTGACGACCCACGAACAGGGACGAAGCCAGGTCGATGGATCCCACCACCTCGCGATAGATCGCCTCCGTCTCGGGGCTGGGGGCAAGGCCGAGGAATGAAGCCAGGGTCGAGCGGAGCCGCCCGTACCAGCGGATAGCCTCCGGACGGTTTCCGGAGGCCAATTCGCGTTTCATGAGTTGGCGGTATGCCACCTCGTCGGTGGGATCGACCTCGACGACGCGCTCCCACGAGCCGGTCAGGCGAAGCAGGTCCAGATACAGGGCACGAACCCGCCGACGCACCTCTTGAGTCCATTCCTCATAGAGAGACTCGGGGAGGAGATCGCCTCCAAACCAGTCCACCGCCTGTCGAGCGGCCCGGACATCACCGCGGTCGAGGGCGGCTCGAGCCGCTTTCTCGAAGGCGGCCAGGTCCGTAGTCACCGAGCCGGATGGCGCCAGGTGCACCATGCCCCTCTTGAGAACGACCGACCCCTCGACCTCCAGGGCCCGTCGAGCATGATGGGCCGCCTTGCGCAGGTTGGCGGCGGCCGCTGCGGGCGACAGGTGCGGCCACAGCGCCTCCATCACCTGGTCTCGTGTGAGCCGATGGCCATCTGACAGGGCAAGGAGCTGGACCAGCTCGGCAGAACGTCGACTCGGCCAGCCATCGCCTGCGACAGACCGCCCGTCTATCGAGACGTCGAAGGTCCCCATCAGTCGAACATGAAGGACGGGCGGACCTGCCATGCCCCCTTTTCTACCCAATCACCGTCGGCCCCGCCGACCCAACGGCCGGTTTCCCGTCAGGGCCTTGCTCGCCGACGGTCGAGGAGAGAGTCGACCCGGATCGGGTTCGAGAGGTTCTCCGGCACCTAAGGTCATCGAATGTCCCCCTCACTCCGGGGCCGCCGCGCCGCGGTGGCCGTCATCTTCGCCATCATCGGGGCCACCTTCGCCACCTGGGCCAGCCGTCTGCCCGCCATAGCCGACCATCTCGGACTGAGCGAGGGCCAGGCCGGGATTGCACTGTTTGGGCTGGCTCTCGGGGCCTTTCTGGCCTTGCCCCTGGCCGGAATGGTGGCGACCCGTTGGGGAAGCCGGCGCCTGACCCGACTCGGTCTGTTCATCTCATGCACGGCTTTGGCCGCCATCCCGGCGGCCCCCAACCTCACCTGGCTGACCATCATGCTCGGCATATTCGGCCTGGGCAACAGTGGGGTTGATGTCGGGATCAGCGTGGAGAGCGTGGAGACGGAACGCACCTACGGCCGGCCCATCCTGGGTGGCTTCCACGCCCTCTTCAGCCTGGGCGGCCTGGCGGGAGGGGCGGCCGGGACGGCCGCCGCGGCCGCCGGGCTCTCTCCTCCGCTGCATTTCTCCGTCGCCGCCGCCTTGCTGTTGCTCATCGGACTGGCCACCAGTGCCCGATTCGAGGCAGCCCCATCCTCGGGGCATCTGCGCTTCCCGAGTCGGCCGACACGGGCGCTGGTCCTGTTGGGCGCGGTGATCTTCTGTGGGTTTCTCGGAGAGGGCGTGATGCAGGACTGGAGCACCCTCTATCTGCGCCGGGTCGCCGGAGCCACTCCCACCTCCTCCGCGGCCGGCCTCACCGTCTTCTTCCTGGCCATGGCCGGCGGCCGCACGGTTACCGATCGCCTGGTGGCGGCCTTTGGCCCGGCCCGGGCCGTCCAGGTGGGCGGGGCTTTGGCCACGGCCGGCCTGGGACTGGCGGTAGCGGTCCCATCCCCGGTGCCGGTAATGGTCGGACTGGGTGCGGTCGGCCTGGGACTGGCGGGAGTGGCACCGATCGTGTTTTCCCTGGCCGGGTATCAACCGGGTATACCCTCGGCCGAGGCCGTGGCGACGGTGTCCACGATCGGCTATCTCGCCTTCATGGCGGGTCCGGCCCTGATCGGTTCCATGGCAGGGTGGAAGGGTCTGCAGGCAGCTCTGGCCCTGGTGGGCGCCTTTGCTTTGACTCTCGTCCTGGTGGCCAGGAGCCTGCCCCGACACCATCCCTTGATGACCGGCCCCCAAGGCCCCTGACGGCGAAGCGAGCCCCCTCGAACCGCGGCGGTGGTTTGCCTGGTAGGCCGACACCGGGGAGACTTGACCCATGACGGCACGGACCCTGTTCGAGAAGGTGTGGGACGATCACGTCGTTTACTCGGCCCCGGGCGAGCCCGACCTTCTCTACATCGATCTCCACCTGGTTCACGAGGTGACCTCCCCCCAGGCATTCGAATCCCTGCGTCTGGCGGAGCGCTCCGTGCGACGACCCGACCTGACCCTGGCCACCATCGACCACGGCGTCCCCACCACGGAGCGGAGCCTGGGCATCAGGGATCCGCTCTCCAAGCGCCAGATAGACACCCTGATCGCCAACTGCGGCGACAACGGCATCACCCTCTACGGCCTCGACGACCCCCGCCAGGGCATCGTCCATGTCATCGGCCCCGAGCAGGGAATCACCCAACCCGGCATGACCATCGTCTGCGGCGACAGCCACACGGCCACTCACGGGGCATTCGGTGCCCTCGCCTTCGGCATCGGGACTTCGGAGGTGGAACATGTACTTGCCACCCAGACCCTGCCGCAATCGAAGCCCCGTTCGATGGGCATCCAGGTGGAGGGGGAGTTGCCGCTGGGCGTAACGGCCAAAGACGTCATCCTGGGGATCATCGCCCGGATCGGGACCGCAGGGGCCAACGGCCACGTGGTCGAATACCGGGGATCCACCATCCGCGACCTGTCGATGGAAGGCCGCATGACGATCTGCAACATGTCGATCGAAGCCGGCGCCAGGGCAGGGATGATCGCTCCAGATGACACCACGTTCGCTTACCTGGAGGGTCGTCCCCGCGCCCCATCAGGGTCCGACTGGGACAAGGCGCTGGACGCATGGCGGAGACTGGCTACCGACAACGACGCCTCCTTCGACACGGAGCTGGAGATCGCCGCCTCCGATCTCGAACCGTATGTGTCCTGGGGCACCAATCCCGGTCAGACCCTCCCCATCACAGGCTCCGTCCCCTCACCCGATCAGATCGAGGATCCCGGCGAGCGGGATTCGGTCCGCCGCGCTCTCGCCTACATGGACCTGGAGCCGGGCACCCCGCTGGGCGAGATCCAGATCGACCGTGTCTTCCTCGGCTCCTGCACCAACGCCCGGATCGAGGATCTCCGGGCGGCAGCCGCCCTCCTCGACGGGAAGAAGGTGGCCCCGACGGTGTCGGCCATGGTTGTGCCCGGATCCGGCCTGGTGAAGCTGCAGGCCGAGGAGGAGGGGCTGGACCTGGTCTTCAAGGAGGCCGGGTTCGAGTGGAGGGACGCCGGATGTTCGATGTGCCTGGGGATGAATCCCGACATCCTCGCCCCCGGCCAGCGCTGCGCCTCCACCTCCAATCGCAACTTCGAGGGCCGCCAGGGCCAGGGCGGACGCACCCACCTCCTCAGTCCCCAGATGGCCGTCGCCGCCGCGGTCACAGGCCACCTGACCGACGTGAGGGAGTGGATGTGAAGTGGTCTCTTCGAGGCGAGACTCTACCCAACAGATCCGGCCACGGCGCCCCCAGACCCGGCGGATCGCCCCAGCAAGAAAACCGATCCAACCCCATGCGGTGGGGGTGTGGGGGCAGTACCCCCACACACATCATCACAGAGTGGATGTGAAGTGGTCTCTTCGAGGCGAGACTCTTCCCAACAGATCCGGCCACGGCGCCCCCAGACCCGGCGGATCGCCCCAGCAAGAAAACCGATCCAACCCCATGCGGTGGGGGTGTGGGGGCAGTACCCCCACACACATCATCACAGAGTGGATGTGAAGTGGCCCGCCGGGGGTCTGGGGGCCGCCCCCCAGAATCAACCCGAGCGGCCCGACATTCCCGACGGGTACGGTATCAGTTCCGATCCGCATGGCCTCCTGACGTGGGACGTAGTCGATGGGGTCATGACGTCATGTGATCTCTATTGGGTGGCCACCACGAGCCCGGAGGGTAGGCCGCATCTCATCCCGATCCACGCCGCTTACGCCGACCAGCGCGTTTACCTGAGCGGCGATCCTGACACCCGCTGGTACCGCAACCTGGCTGCCCGGCCCCGGATCGAGGTAGGGGCCGCGTCCGGGAACCTTCAGGTCATGTTTCGGGGCCGGGCCGAGCTGATAACCCCCGACGAGTCGACCTTCGCCGCCATCTCGGCCAACATCTCCTCCAAGTACGATTGGGAGGCACCCCACGGCCCAACCTGGCAGGTGACACCCTCGGTCGTGATCGCCTTCGATGTGGCCGACTTTGCCAACAGCCCCACCCGGTTTCGATTCAGGGAGGAGTCATGAACCCGATCCAGCAGATCACCGGAACGCTGGCCCCGTTGCCCCGGGCCAACGTCGACACCGACCAGATCATGCCCAAGAACTATCTCAAGAGGGTGGAGCGGACCGGTTACGGGCAGTTCGTATTCGCCGAATGGGGCGAGGATCCCGACTTCGTGCTCAACCGCCCCGCCTACCAGGAGGCCCGGATCCTGGTGACGGGCCCCAACTTCGGATGCGGCTCGAGTCGGGAACATGCGCCCTGGGGTCTGCAGGACTGGGGATTCGAGGCGATAATCGCTCCCTCGTTCGCCGATATCTTTTTCAACAACTGCACCAAGATCGGCCTGCTGCCGGTGGTTCTGAGCGAGAAGGAGTGCCAGTACCTGATCGAGCTGGCCGAGGCCGACCCGTCCGCGGTGGTGACGGTCGACCTACCCGAACAGACGGTCACCTATTCGAACCAGTTCGAGGCTCGGTTCGAGATCGATCCGTTCACCAAGTGGTGCCTGGTCGAGGGGCTGGACGACATCGGCCTGACCTTGCGACACGCCGATCAGATTTCGGAGTTCGAAACCACCCGACCCGTCTGGAAGCCCGCCCTGGGCTGAGGACCCCGGTCGCCATCGCCTCAGGCGCTGAGCTGCATGCCTGCGGCCACTTCCGGCCTGTCGGTGATGATGGCGTCGACGCCCAGATCCCAGAAGTCGTTCCATCTCGACCAGATTGTTGATGGTCCACACGTGAACCGCCAAGCCGGCTCGGTGGGCCACCCGCACCAGACGCCGATCCACCACACCCAGTCCAAACATCGAGGGCGGGACCTGCAGGGCTACGAAGTCGTCCGGACCGCTCCTCCCCCAACGGCTGGCGGCCCACCAGCGCCGGGCCGAGCCAGGTCCAGCGGACCGTTGCGCCCTGCCACCCGAAATCTCACGGACCCGCTCCAAGCGTCGGTCCGAGAAGCTACCCACGATCACCCGAAGCCAGGCGTCCATTCTCTCCAGCACGGCCACCAGGGCCTCTTCCAAACCGGGTTGTTTGAGGTCGACGACCACGCCCACATCGGGAAAGGTCGCCAGAACCTCGCCCAGGGTGGGGACGCGCAGCCCACGCCCACGAAACGGGAAGCCTCCATCGACCATGTGATTGTGACCGGGATCGAGACGGCGCAGCTCCGACAGCGTGACCTCCCGGATCGGACCCGAGCCGTTGGTGGTGCGATCGAGGTGATCGTCGTGGAAGCAGACGATGTGCCCGTCGGCAGTGAGGTGGAGATCGGTTTCGAGATGATTGGCACCCGCCTCGAGCCCACCCTCGAAGGCAATCATCGTGTTCTCAGGCCAGTGGACCCGGCTCCCCCGGTGGGCGATCACCTGGCCCGAGTCCCAGGGCGATCCAAGCCGTGTCACCGCCCCATCCTACCGGGGAGGGGCGGGGCGTCGGGGCCCAGCGGTGCCTGACCGAGAGAGGGAGCCGGAATTCCGGCTCCCTCTCAGACCATCCGTGACGCTCTTTTTCAGCGGACGACCCGCTCCTTGAGTCCCTTGGAGGGCGAGAAGTGGGCATAATTCCTGGCCGGGATTTGAATCGTCTCACCGGTGGCCGGATTGCGGCCCGTTCGAGCGGAACGGGACTTGGTGGAGAAGGTGCCGAAACCGTAGATGGACACCTTGCGACCGGCATCCAGCTCGACGGCGATGATGCCTTCGCCGGGCTCGGTCGAGAAGATGTGGTCGATGATCTCGGTGGCCTTGGTCTTGGAGATGTCGGCCTTGCTGGCAAGCTTGTCGGCCATCTCGCTCTTGTTCACGGAGCCTCCTTGGCTGGCTGAACACCGTTCCGGGTGGAACGTCAGGCCAACCCTAGGCCCCAAACCCCGTAAATCAGCGTCAAGTTCCCAGAGCGACCCCGTCCTTGACCACCCTCACCACTGGGTCTCGGCCGGGCACGGCGACGATGTCTGCGGCCGTTTCGGCGTCGAGGACGACCAGGTCGGCGACCGAGCCCGGCGATACCACCCCCTTCTCGGGCTCCTCCACCGCCAGGGCTCCTCCCCGGGTCGCCGACCACAGGGCCCGCTCCGGGGCAAGTCGCCCGTGATGGACGGCAACCGCCATGGCCAGCGGCATGCTGGCAGCCACTCCGGTCTCGCATCCCGTCCCCAGCGCAACGATCGCCCCGGACTCCCACATCTCCAGAGCCGGGTCCGACCTGCCCTCCACCCACGAGGCCGCTGGAACGCTGATCATCACCGAGCCCGACTCCGCCACGGCCTCGCCGGCACCGCTGAAACCGGTCATCCCGTCCACGCTGACCGCACGGCAATCCAGAGCGATCTCGAGTGAATCGTCATCCTCGACGTGCACCCGGGGACGAAGGCCGTGTCCCCGACCGGCGGCGATCACGGCCCGGGCAGACTCACTGTCGAGAGCCGCACCCACCACCACGTCCAGATAGTCGGCGATGCGCGAGGCGGTTGGAATCAGCACCGATTCGAGCATCGTTCTGTATGCGCCGTTGCGTACCTGCGGCCCGATACTGGCTGGATGGCCCCGGCCCACTACCACGGTCCCGCCCACGTCGGCCGGTAGCGCCTCGTCGGCAGCTCCGATCGCCGACAGCAGGGTCACCTCGGATTCAGGATCGGCCGCATCCCAGGCACGAATCTCGACTGTCGTGACCCCTTGCTCGAGTGCCCGGCCCACCTCTTCGGTGACCAATTCGGTCAGTGTCCCCAACTCCACCCGGCCGTCGGCAGAGAGGTGGCGATGGGCGTCGACGAAGCCGGGCGCCACCATTCGGCCCTCGCAATCGATCTCGGGCAGCTCACGGTACCGGGCGGGCATGAGTCGCTGGGGACCGAGCCAGGTGACGGTCCCGTGACGTACCGCCACCGCGGCATCCTCGATCCGGCCCAGGACCCCACCGTGGCGGGGGTCATTGGTGACCAGGACCCCGATCCCGGTGAGGAGGAGGTCCCCGGAACCCTCATCGGGGGCAGAACTCAACGCCGCGGCGAGCTGGGCGCACTCGCCACAGATGGCCACACCCCCGAACCCCACCACCAGACGATCCAGCCCCTTGCGGTCCTGGCCACAGAACGAGCAGCGGCGGGTCATTGAGTGCGATCCGGTGACATGGTCAGCCTCAAGTTACCCCGGATCCGGGCCTGAGCCGGGTCTCTGGCCCCGCACCGCTTCCGCAACCCAGGGTTCCCAGCGTCGCCCAGCGACGCTCACCGCCCAAACTTCCCCGGGCCCCGCACCGCTTCCCCAACCCAGGGTTCCCAGCGTCGCCCAGCGACGCTCACCGCCCAGACTTCGCCGGGCCCCGCACCGCTTCCGCAACCCAGGGTTCCCAGCGTCGCCCAGCGACGCTCACCGCCCAAAGTTCGCCCGGCCCTTCGCCCGGCCCTAACCCGGCCGGGCCGAGGCGCTTCCCGCCTAGTCTCTGGGCCATGTCTGTCTCCTACCAAGCCCGGGGCGACGTCGCCCTCCTCACCCTCGACCGGCCCGACCGCTTCAATGCCGTCACTCAGGAACTGTGCGACGGCCTGGTGCAAGGACTGGACCGGGCAGGCCGCGAGGCCCGGGCGGCGGTGATCACCGGGGCGGGCAAGGCCTTCTGCTCGGGAGCGGACCTGTCGGATCTGATGGGTGAGTACGAGACCGGGGGCCCCGATCTGCACAAGGTGATCGGGGAGCGGTTCAATCCCATGGTGGAAGCCCTCCTGTCTGCTCCGGTGCCGACGGTAGCCGCCGTCAACGGAGCCGCCGCCGGAGCGGGTATGGGACTGGCCCTGGCCTGTGATCTTCGCGTCATGGCAGAGTCGGCCTTCTTCCTGTCCGCCTTCATCGGCCTGGCCCTCATCCCGGACACGGGCACCACCTGGCTCCTTCCTCACCACCTGGGGCTGTCCCGGGCGTTGGAACTCACCTTCACCAATCGCCGGCTTCCGGCCGCCGAGGCGGCTCAGCTGGGGCTGGCGGTCGATGTGATCGAGGCCGACCAGGTGGTCGACAAGGCAGTCAACCTGGCCGTGAGCCTGGCCGACGGCCCCACCCGTGCCTACGTGGAGACCCGACGGCTCCTGGTGAACGCCTCCCACTCCGACCCCGGCAGCGCCATTGGAGAAGAGCGTCGCACGCAGGGCGAATTGGGCACCTCGTCCGCCCACCTGGAAGGCATGAAGGCCTTCCTCGAGAAGCGGCCCCCGAACTTCCGCAGCCTCTGATTCGGGGCCGCCGGCTCAGGACCTGATGATGTATACGGTGAGGCTGATGTCCTGGCCGCCGGTGCCGAGGGCGACCCCGACCACGTCGTTGAGCCAGGCCAGGTCCTCGTTGCCGGTCTGGAAGGTCATCAACTCCTGGGGTGAGGCCGTATTGTCCTCGTGCACGATGCTCACCCCGATTGCCCGATAGGCCACGGTCTCTCTCTTCTCGCCGATCGTCGCACGGATTTCGAGGTCCATGTTGCCGTCCTTGCGAACCGTCACGTAGTCGATCCCGCGTACGGGGCGCTCCCCCTCCCAGTGGGGGCTGGTGGCGGTTCCCTCGAAGGCGAAGTCGATCCGGGTGCCGGCCGGCATGTGACCCAGCATGCGGGGAGTCATGGAACCTTCGATCTTGCAGAACTCTTCCAATGAGGCCAACTGGCACCCTCCTAGACGACGGTCGACGGTGAGGCTACACGGCGGGAAGGCTCAGCCGAGCCGGGCCATGAATGACTCCAACCAGGGCGTGACCCGATCGAAGTAGCTCTCCGCCTCCTGCTGGGTCAGGATCTGGGCGGCGTGGTTCATCAGCATCACCTGGCGAGCCGCCCAGTACACCTCCAGCTCGAGACGGCCGAGAACCGGCCATGGGCGGTGCTCCTCGTAGCCGGATCGAAACGCCTGGATCACCTGATCGAGATCTGCCCGCGTGCGGGCGCCGTAGAGCGAAGTGGCTATGTCCTGGCTCGGATAAGCCAGCATCAGGTCCTCGAAATCGATCGCCCAGGCCCGCCCGACATAGAGATGCACATTGAATTCATGCAGGTCACCGTGGACCACCATCGGCTCCCCTTCAGCCCATCGCCGCCGCAAGAACAAGTCTGAACGCTCGGCTGCCTTGCGCAACAGGGCCCTGCGACCGGAGAAGAGGTGGTCGTAGCGGAAGTCCTCGATCACGACCGGATCGATCTGGGGTGGGTAGTAAAAAGTCCGATCCCAGCGCCGCAAACGCTGAGGATCCGGGGGCCGCCAGTCGCCGTGACCGTGCAGCTGGGACGAGAGACGGCCCATGGCCCGATAGCCGAAGGGGCCCGAGCCCTCGCCCATGGGATCGCCCGGTACCCATTTGAACAGGACGCAGGGGCGGTGGCCGTGACGACCGGTGGCGAGATCGGTGACCAGACGACCGTCCGGAGTGGCGACGGGGGTCACCACCAGGAGGTCGGGGTCCCGGGCCAGCTCACTGAGCCAGGCCACCTCGAGGTCGATGTTGGACCTGGTGTTCGAGAGGGGCTCGCTGACCCGCAGGACCAGCCGACGGCCGTCGGCCAGGTCGACCCTGAACAGGACATTGCTGTGTGTGGCGAGATGGACCAGGGACGCGACCTTCATCCGGTACTCGTCGATGAGCACCCGCCGGGCACGTGCGGCCAGATCCTCCAGAGGGCGGGGGGTCACGAATGCAAGGTTAAGCGATCAGGAATCGCGCCGCCTGTGCCAGCGCTCCCACAGCACCAGCATCGAGGGGAGGACCAGGATCGAGGCCACCAGGGCCAAACCGATGGAGAACACCGTGACCTGGCCCATCTGCTTGAAGGGGACCAGGCTGGATGTCATCAGGATGCCGAACCCGGCCATGGTCGTGAAGGCCGACCCGGCCAGGGCTCCTCCGGTGTGGGTGGTGGTGGAGCGGATTGCCGCGTCCACGTCCGATTGCTCCTGTCGGTCCTCCTCGAAACGTCTGGCGAGATGGATGGTGAAAGGCACACCGATGCCGATCGCCAGGGCGGCCAGGGTGGCGGTGACCGGCCCGAAGGGAATCCCGGCCACGTACATGAGCCCGTATGTCCACAGCACCACCAGGGCCACCGGTGCCATGGTGATCACGCCCAGGAACGGGCGCCCGTTCTGGACCCAGAAGTAGATGATGAGGACGATCGCGGCTGCTGCCAGGGTGAGAAACAGGGACCGGCTCTGGGATGCGGTCAGCTCGTTGACGACGACATCACTGATGATGTTCTCGCTGGTGGGTATCGCCTCTGCCCCGGCGTCCCGAATGGGCTGGAAGGTGGTGTCCAGATCGGTCCGCAGCTCCTTGACCCGCTTCTCTCCGGCAGTCGTTCTGATATCGAACAGGGCAGCATCCATCCGACCATCGCTGAAATGGGCCGCGCCGTCCATCTGATCGGGAGCGGCCTCCTCTACGGCCATGTAGAGGGGCGTCACGTCCGCATCTTCTGGCACCTTGAGATCGGGGCCCAGGCCCACCTGTTGGGCCGCGGCCAGAACGGCCGGTGGGGCCGAGGCCGGCCCTCCGGCGAAGAGTTGCTGGAGCACGCTGACGGGAGAGCTGGCGTTGGCGACCGGGCCCTGGGCGGTCTCGAAGGTCGAGACCGTGTCGTATTGGCCCAGCCGGGAGGAGGCGTCGACCATCAGGTTGTGATAGGCGCCGGTGGCGAGAGTCCCTCCCTGGGGCGCCTCGATCAGCACCTGGGTCTGCTCGCCAAACCCGCCCCCGAAGTCCTCGGTGAGGATGTCCAGGGTCTGAACGGCCGGAGAGTCCTCAGGCAGGAAGTCGGTGAAGCTGAACCTGGTTTCCAGCTGGGTGAAGCCCCAATAGCCCAGGCCCCCGAGAACCAGGGCGACAACGATGGCGATGGAGGGGACCCGCTCGGCGATCACCGCCAGCCTTCCCATCACCTGGGGCAGGACCCTCTCGCTGTGAGCGCCCATGGCCTGGACGGGCAACCGACCGCTTCTCTCCGCTCGACGGTCGAGGAGGACCCGGAAGGCTGGCACGAAGGTCATCATGAGCAGGAAGGAGTAGAAGATCCCCACCGCCGACAGGATCCCGAAGTCGGCCAGGGCCGGGACCGGGTTGGCCACGTTGGTCAGGAATCCGATCACCGTCGTCAGGGTGGCCAGGACCAGTGCCACGCCCACGGTGCCGATCGACAGGCTCATGGAGCCGTCCACGCTGTCGCCCTCGCCCACCTCCTCGCGATAGCGGCTGATGAGGTGGATGGCGTAGTCGACCCCCAGGCCGATCATGAGGATGGGCACGATCTGAGTGGGCGCCGAGAATGCCGAGATGATCCCCGCCTTCTCCAGCAGCACCCCGGTCCCCTGCATCATCCCGATCGCCATGAAGATGGTGACCATGGTCAGGACCATGTCCGCCACCGTTCGCCTGATGGCCGGGCCGGGCGAGCCGCGCGGTCTCACCCAGTACACGAACATCAGGATGGCCACGATTATCAACCCGGCCATGGCGAAGAGCCGGCCCACCTCGTTGGTGAACGAGTCGATGCCCCCGAACAGCAGCGCAAAGCTGAAGGGACGGATTTCGAGACTGGTGTCGATCTTGTCCAGCTCGGTGCTGATGGACTGTTCCAGGGCGCTCTGAGCCTCGAGGGCGGCGGTGGCATCGGTGGTGTCGCTCTGGAAGAAGGCCAGGACCAGGCCGGCCGAGGTGCTGGCGCTGGCCGGGTCCCCGTCCTTGCTCAGCAGCCCGGTGACGAGACCCTTCTGCTCGGCGGGCATCTGGCCCAGTGCCGCCTGATATATCGAACCCACCGTGCCGTCGTCGAGCTGGTCGAGAGGGATCCCCTGCATGGCGGCTCCCTGGATGACCGGATCCAGGTAGGACACCACTCCCGGCCGCTGTGGTGTGGATGAGAGCTGGTCGCCGGCGACCCGCTGGATGGCGTCCTCGACGGCAGCCACGGTGCGGGCCCCTTCAGCGCTGATGACGTTGCCGCCGGGCTGGCGCACGATCACCTGGAACACGGATTGCTGCTCGGACCCGAACAGCTCGCGGATCCGGTTCTGAGCCGCTATCTCGGCGTTGTCTGGAGCGAAACCCTCATTGCCGGTTGCTATCTGGACCTGGCTGGCGAAGGATCCCAGCACCGCCGTGAGAACCACAACGCCTATGACGATGGCGATCGGGAACCGGCGAACTGCGGCGGCGAACCCGCGCACGATGGCTTTCACAAAAGGCTCCTGAGGAGGCTGACTGTCTCAGACGGCGGTCAATCTAGGCAACGCCCAGATATTCGCACAATCGAGCGAGATGGCCTTCAGCCGACCCGGTCGAGAGCGGCCAGAAAACGCGTGTTCTCGTCGTCGGTTCCCACCGTCACCCGCACCCACTGGTCTCCGAAGGTCCGCACGATGACCCCCTGGGAGATGAAGGCCGGGCCCGGGTCTGCGGACCGGGATCGGAACCAGACGAAGTTGGCCTGGCTGTCGGCATGGGGAATACCACGGTCGGCGAACCCGTCGAGCAGCAAGCGCCGGCCGCGGGCGTTGTCCTCCACCCGTGCCGCCACGCGCTCCCGGTCCCCGAGCGACGCCAGGGCGGCGTCCTGACCGAGCTGGGACACGGTGAAGGGGGCTTGCGCCCTCCTCATCTCGGCAATGGTGTCCGGATGGGTCACGGCGTAGCCGACTCGCAACGAGGCCAGGGCGTAGATCTTGGAGAACGTCCTGGTGACAACCAGGTTGGGGCGCTGGGCCGCCACGTGAGCCAGGGTGAAGTAGTCGGCGGCGGTGACGAACTCGCAGTAGGCCTCATCGACCACGACGGTCACCCGCTCGGGAAGCGAATCGACGAAATCCAGCACCTGATCGGTGGCGAGATGGGTGCCGGTGGGGTTGTTGGGATTGCACACGAAGATCAGGGTGGTCTGAGCATCGATGGCGCCCCCCAGCGCCTCGAGGTCGTGGCGGTGGTCCCGGTCCAGAGGCACCTCGTGGCGGCCACTCATCGCCCACATCGGGCCCAGACGGTAGATGACGAAGGAGGGCCAGGCGTAGACCGTGTTGGTGCCGGGGCCCCCTACCGCCAGCGACATGGTCCGCAGCAGCTCCGAAGATCCCCCTCCCAGCCAGATGCTGGCCGGCTCCACCCCCAGGTGCTTGCCCAATGCCTCCCGCAGGTCGTAGCCCTCGTTGTCCGGGTACCGGTTGGTGGTCGATGCGCTTTGAGTCATGGCGTCCACGGCAGCCGGGAAGGGCCCGTAGGGGCTCTCGTTGGAGGCCAGCTTGATTATCTGGCGGGGGTCGAGGCCGTGACGCCGGGCCACCTCCTCGATGGGCAGGCCGGGCTCGTAGGGGGCGATGGCAGACAGGTCTCGGCGATAGGTCGGCATCCAACACCGAGGTTACCCGTGTCACCCGGGCCAATGGGGCCACGAACGCCCGGCGCATCCCCACTCCGCGACAGATAATCGCGGTCTGTGGCACACTCACAGCATGAGCACCTCACTCGACGAGGCCGTAGACGCGCCCGAGATAGACGTGCTGCGGGTCATCGACCCCGACGGGAACCTGGTCGGAGACGATCCCGGGCTGGAGCCCTCTCTATACCAGGAGCTCTATCGCACCATGGTGCTGGCCCGCACCCTCGATCGCCGCATGCTGGCCCTGCAGCGTCAGGGTCGGGTGGGCACGTATCCGATGCTCGAGGGTCAGGAGGCTGTCCAGATCGGCTCGGCCCTGGCGCTGCGCTCCACCGACTTCATCTTCCCGTCCTATCGGGAGCACGGCGTGCAGGTCGCCCGGGGGCTGCCGCTGGAGGTCTTCATGTCCTACTGGCGGGGGCTGCCCAACTCGGACTGGGACGTGAACCGTTACCGACAGGGGATCGTGACGGTTCCGATCGCCACTCAGCTACCTCACGCGGTTGGATATTCGTACGTCACCAAGTTGCGGGGCGAGGACACGGTCACTGCGGTCTACTTCGGCGACGGCGCCACCTCCGAGGTCGACTTCCACTCGGGGATGAACTTCGCAGGAGTCTGGAAGACCCCCACGTTGTTCATCTGCGCCAACAACCTCTACGCCATCTCCGTCCCCTACGAGAAGCAAACCGCGGCCGCCACGATCGCCCAGAAGGCGATCGCCTACGGGTTCCCCGGAGTCAGGGTCGACGGAATGGACCCCATCGCCGTCTACCTGGCCACCCAGGCGGCCGCCGAGTGGGCCCGTCAGGGCAACGGCCCCACCCTCATCGAGGCACTCACCTATCGATACGGCCCCCACGCCACCGCCGACGATGCCCGCCTCTACCGCTCCCGGGAGGAGGAAGAGGAATGGCGTCGGCGCGACCCGATCACCCGGTTCGAGCGCTTCCTGGCTTCTCGCGACGAGTGGGACGAAGCCGTGGGCGAGAAGGTGGCCATGGAGACGGCCGACCAGGTCGAGGCGGCCATCACCGCTATCGAGGCACGTGAGTTGCCGGGACGCGACGAGGTGGTCCGGCACGCCTTCTCGGCCATACCGGCCCACGTGGTGGAACAGATCCAGGGCATGCAACGGGCTCACGGCGAGGAGGAGACGGGCTTCGACCGCTCCGAGGTTTGGCAGGTGGGCCACGACCAGCTGCCCCGGGGGCCCACGCAGAGCTGGACCATGGCCGAGGCGATCAACGCCGCCCTGCGCCGGGCCATGGAGGAAGATGACGAAACCATCCTCCTCGGCGAGGACATCGGTCGCACCGGTGGAGTATTTCGCATCACCGCCGGACTCCAGCAGGAGTTCGGAGAGGATCGGGTCATCGACACCCCTCTCAACGAGTCTGGGATCGTGGGGACGGCGGTGGGAATGGCCCTGGCCGGGGCCCGGCCCGTACCCGAAATCCAATTCGACGGCTTCGTCTACCCGGCTTTCGACCAGATCGTCTCGCACCTGGGGAGGTTCCGCTACCGGACCCGGGGCCACGTCTCGGTACCGGTGGTGGTGCGGTTCCCCAACGGTGCGGGGATAGGGGCGCACGAGCACCATTGCGACTCCCCGGAGGCCTACTTCGTCCACGCTCCCGGACTGATAGTCATCTGTCCCTCGACGCCCACCGACGCCAAGGGGCTCCTGGCGGCAGCGCTGGCCGGTGACGACCCGGTCATCTTCCTCGAGCCCAAGGTCCTGTACCGGGCGGGGAGAGAAGACGTACCCACCGGCCACTACACGCTGCCCATCGGCCGGGCCCGGGTTCGCCAGGAGGGCACCGACGCCACCATCGTCACCTATGGCGGCATGGTTCCCGTCTGCCTGGAGGCGGCGGCCGCATCGGGGGCTTCGGTCGAGGTGATCGACCTGCGAACCCTGTTTCCCTGGGACCGCGAGACGGTGCTGGGATCTGTCGAGAAGACCGGGCGGCTGCTGGTGGTGCAGGAGCCCCAGGGGGCGGCCGGGGTGGG
Source organism: uncultured Acidimicrobiia bacterium (assembly GCA_963744905.1). GTDB lineage: Bacteria > Actinomycetota > Acidimicrobiia > Spongiisociales > ZC4RG35 > DATFFO01. Next base: position 790,291 of record CAVUUV010000003.1, read on the forward strand.
AGCCGACGTGGCGGCGGTGGTGGCGGAGAAGGCCATATACGATCTGAGCGCTCCTATCCGGCGGGTGACCGGCTGTGATGTCCCCTGGCCCCAGTTCGCCATCGAGCGGCATGGACTGGTCGATGCGGCCCGGGTCGAGATGGAGCTGAGGACGCTCCTGGCCGACTAGAGGAGCCTGTTGGATAATGCCGTTGCTCGGATTGGCGGCCAAGCGCGCCAGCCGCAAGGCCGAGGTTTCGCCACTCCTTGTGCCGGAATGGCGGGGCCGAGAACGCAGTGGGTGGTGATGCATGGTCGTCAAAATGGGTGACATGCATTGTTCAACGGGCTCCTAGATGGCCCCCATGGCCCAGCCTGCGACGGAGTGGGAAGAAGCCATCGAGAGGAGGGGCGCCAGTGGCGAGGCCGTCGTGCTCATCCATGGCTTCTCCGGTCATCCCGGCCACTGGCTTCCTCTGGCAGATGCCCTGTCAGAACGGGGCCATACGGTGGTGGCGCCGCGCCTTCCCGGTCACGGAACCTCGCCTGAGGACCTGGCCGCCAGAATGTGGCCGGAGTGGCTGTACGCCGTGGAAGAGGTGGTGAGCGACGTTGGGGACCACCGTCACGTCCACCTGGTCGGGCTCTCCATGGGAGGAATGCTCGCCATCCTCACCGCCGCCTCGACCGCGGCCGCATCCGTGACGACGATCAACGCCCCGGTGGTGATGAGAGACCCCAAGATCTTCCTGGCTCCACTCCTGCGCCTGGTAGTGCCCGCTACGCCGGCCAAGATGACCCCGGTTCCCGATCCCACCCTCGAGCACCTGTGGCGGCCGTATCCGGTAAATCCAACCTCGGCGGTGGCCGAGCTGATGAAGGTGGTGCGAAAGGGCTGGAGGGCTGCCGGCCGTCTGCGCCGTCCGGCGCTGGTGATCCAGTCGCGGACCGACGAGATCGTCCATCCCTTCTCAGGGCGTCTGCTGGCGGGGCGCCTCGACGGGCGGTTGATGTGGCTCGAGGACGCCCGCCACAATGCGATCCTCGACCCCTCCCGAGCATCTGATCCATCGGGCGATCCTCGACCAGGTCGAGAACCCCATTTCTCGTCGACGGCGGCATGGAAGCCCGGGGACAGCGTCTACGCTTGACACATGAGATCGGCCAGGAGGTCACACCGGCGCAGCCGGCGTAAGGCACTCGCCGCATGTCGCAATGGAAACCATCGTTACGGATCTCCTCAGACGATCGTGGGCGGGATCCTCCGCCAGACGTGCACCGTGTGTGGTGCAGTGTCGATCGACATCAGCCCCGCCGACGAACCGACCGGTCCCCTGGCACTGGAGTCCCGGCAGGGGAACCATCTGCGGTGACCGTCTCCGATGTCGCCGTCCGCGCCGCGGGCGGGATCGTGGTCCGAAGAGATACAGCCGGCGTCGAGATCGCCCTCGTCCATCGTCCTTCCTACGACGACTGGAGCCTGCCCAAAGGCAAGGAGGAGCCAGGCGAGGAACCTCGGCTCACCGCGCTGCGAGAGGTGGGCGAAGAGACCGGGGTGTTGTGTCACATCGTGGGCCACGCCGGGACCAAGAGATACGAGGTCGCCGCCGGGACAAAGCAGGTCGAGTACTTCCTCATGCGGCCCCATCGAATCACAGCCCGCACCCACGTCGAGGAGGTCGACGACCTGAAGTGGGTTCCCTGGTCGGAAGCTCACGATGTCCTGACCTATGAGCTGGATCGGGGTCTGTTGGACGAGGTCGACGTCGACGCGGCGATGGTCGCCACCAGCCTCCATCTGATCCGGCACGCCGCCGCCGGCAACCGGGACCGATGGGAAGGCCCCGACGAGGAGCGACCACTCTCCGCCAAGGGGTTCCGGCAGGCCGATCATCTGGCCGCCAGCCTGGCCGGGGTGGGAATCACCCGTGTCCTGTCCAGTCCCGCGCTGCGTTGCGTACAGACAGTCGAGCCCCTGGCAGCAGCGTTGGGGGTGGAGGTCGAGCCATTCCCCGAACTGGCCGAAGGTTCCAGCCCGGTGGCCGTGGCCGGATTGCTGACAGATGTGGCGGGCCTCGACGCCGCCCTGTGCTCACATGGCGACGTCATCCCCGAGGCGCTCGAATACCTCTCCGCCGGAGGGGTCAGGTTCCGGGACCGGGCCGACCAGTGCCGCAAGGGCTCGACCTGGTCCATCCTCCACGACGGTTCCCGATTCAGCGAGGCGATCTACTTTCCCCCGCCTGCCTGAGGGGGTGACTACTTGCGCAAAGCGGCTGCGGGTAGGGCCCCGTTGGCCCGGGTGGCATCCTCGACCGTCACGAACGCATCGGAGTTGTTGGCCCGGATCAACTCCATCACGTGGCCGACACGCCGACGGGGCACCACCGAGAAGGTGATCCGCACCTCCCCGAAGGCGCCCTCCCCGTTAACCACCGTCACGGCGTACCCGGCATCATGGAGGACCTTTCCCACCGCCGGGGTATCGAGAGAGGCCACGATTCTCACCAGCCGATCTCCCAGGGCGAGACGCGACTCGAGGTAGGAGCCCAGCATGGTGCCGGCGGCGTACCCGGCGGCGTAGCCCACGATCTTGATCGGCTGGCGGAGGTCGCTGAGCACCTGAAGGGCGGCGATGGTCCACACCAGAGATTCGAAGAAGGCCACCGTCCCCGCCAGACGGCGCCGGCCCTGGACCAGGAACTGAATGCGCAGAGTTCCCAGGCTGACGTCGACCAGGCGGAGACAGAAGATGATCAGGGCAGCCAGGAGAAGGCTCATTTCGACTCTCTTGAACAGACGCGACGGAGGCCCCGATCGGGGCCTCCGTCCAGCTTAACCGACAGGCGTATCCTTTAAAGCTCTCCATCCTCGAGATACCGCCCGCGGCGCCGCAGGTGCTTGCGAACCTTGGGCAGCGTCAGTGGCAACAGCGTCACCAGCAGCAGCCCTCCCGGCCCCGCAACAAGAGGCGACCACCGGGGTGCTCCAACCCCGTCGCCTCCCTAGTCCTCCCGAACCCCGCTAAAGAACATTGCAGATCTGAACAGGTGAACAATGGAGGTCGTCGGGATTCAGAGTCTCTGGCAGAAGGTGAGGACGGCCATCCCCGAAGACACTTGATGGCTCCCCCGGCCCATTCAACGATGGAAGACAATGCGATAGGATCAGGCGGTCGCCGTGGCGGGAGGCGCTTCCCGAGTTCTCCAGACCCCCTCAGGACGCCAACCGCCCGGCGGCTCACACACAGGTAGTACTGGAACCGGCCCCCCCGTTACACCTCAGTTCTGGATGATTCTCAGTCGAGACCCAGAGCTTCTTCCACCAGAGCCGTCTGCTGGGAGCGATGCACCTTGGCGGAACCGGTGGCGGGGCTGGCGGCTTCTTTGCGTCCGGCGTAACGGGGCTCGCGCCCGAAGATGGTCCGCAGGTGCAACCACAGGAACCGGTAGGCGCCCATGTTCTGGGGCTCCTCCTGGCACCACACCAACTCGGCGTCGGCGTAGCGGTCGGCGATCGATTGCAGTTCCTCGAGCGGGACCGGATAGAGCTGGGCGAGACGGACGATGGCCACGTCGTCGAGGCCTTCCTGGCGGCGGCGGGCGTCGAGATCGTGGAACACCTTGCCGGCACAGAGGACCAGGCGGGAGGCGTCGGCCACCTCGTCGAGAACCAGCGGTTGGAACCGGCCCTTCTCCAGGGCTGCGGTGTGGGCGAAGGAGTCCCTGGTGCGCAGCAGCGACTTGGGGGTGAAGACGACGAGAGGCTTTTGGGGGCGGCGCAGCGCCTGGCGGCGCAGGAGGTGGAAGTACTGGCCCGAGGTGGCGGGAATCGCCACCCGCATGTTGTCGGCGGCGCACAGCTCCAGGAAGCGCTCGATGCGGGCGGAGGAGTGCTCGGGGCCCTGACCCTCGTATCCGTGCGGGAGGAGAAGGGTGAGGCCCGAAACCTCGTGCCACTTGACCTCTCCAGCGGCGACGAACTGGTCGAATACCACCTGGGCGCCGTTGGCGAAGTCACCGAACTGTGCCTCCCACATCACCAGGGCTTCGGGCCAGGCGGTCGAATAGCCGTACTCGAATCCCACCGCGGCGAACTCCGAGAGCATCGAATCCACCACTCTCACCCTGGTCTCGCCTTCGGTGAGTGTCTGCAGAGGTGCCCACGACTGACCGGTCTCGTAGTCGATCAGTTCGGCATGACGATGGCTGAAGGTACCCCGCCGCGAGTCCTCCCCGGCGAGGCGGATGGGCACGCCCTCCAGGGCGAGGGAGCCGAAGGCCAGAGCCTCCGCCGTTGCCCAATCGATGGAGTCCTTGTCCAGGGCGGCGGCGCGATCGGAGATGACCCTCTCCAGCTTGGGATGGATGGTGAAGCCCTCCGGTGGCGTGGTTATGTGGGTGATGATCCGATCCAGGGTGACCCGGTCGACGCCGGTATCGGGATCGACCGGCTCCACCTCGGGCAGCGGTGCCCCCGGCGAGGTCTCATTGTGGTTCTTGAAGGCTTCGTCGAGCAGGTCCCGGTACTCCTCCAACAGCTGGTCTGCCTTCTCCATCGGTATCTCGCCCGAGCTGACCAGTCGATCCAAATAGAGCTTGCGGACCGAGGGGTGCTCGTCGATCTTCTTGTACATCACGGGCTGGGTATAGGAGGGTTCGTCGCCCTCGTTGTGCCCCCGGCGGCGATAGCACACCATGTCGATGACGACGTCCTTGTGGAACTCCTGGCGGAAGGCAAAGGCCAGCGCCGCCACCCGCGCCACCGCCTCGGGGTCGTCTCCGTTGACGTGGATGATGGGCGCCTGCACGGTCTTGGCCACGTCGGTTGCGTAGAAGCTGGAGCGGGCGTCGCGGGTGGAGGTCGTGAAGCCGACCTGGTTGTTGACCACCACGTGCACGGTGCCGCCGGTGCGATACCCCAGCAGCTGGGAGAGGTTGTGGGTCTCCACCACCACTCCCTGGCCGGCATAGGCGGCGTCGCCGTGCAGGAGTACGGGCAGGATTTCGGTGTGGCCCTGCTTGCCCCGCCTCTCCTGGTGGGCCCGGGCCACACCCTCCAGCACCGGGTCGACCGCCTCCAGATGGCTGGGGTTGGCGACCACCTCGACGTCGATCCGACCGGCACTCGTTTCGTAGACGCCGGCCGCGCCCAGGTGATACTTGACGTCGTCGGCCCCGCCGACCATCTCGGGGAGCATGTCCCCTTCGAACTCCATGAAGATACGGGTGGGCGACTTGCCGATGATGTTGGTGAGGACGTTGAGACGCCCCCGGTGCGACATCCCGATCACGGCGGAGCTCATCCCGGCCTCGACCGCCTCGCCCAGGACCGTGTCGAGCAGCGGGATCAGGCTCTCGCCACCCTCGAGCCCGAAGCGCTTCTGGCCGATGTACTTGGTGTGGAGGAAGGTCTCGAACGACTCGGCCTCGTTCAGCTTGCGGAGGATGCGGACCCGCTGCTCGGGCGGCATGGGGGCCTGAGCCACCTCGACGCGCTCCTGGATCCAGCGCTTCTGGGCCGGCTCCTGGATGTGCATGTACTCGACGCCCACCGTGCGGCAGTAGGCGTCGCGCAGCACGCTGAGGATCTTGCCCAGCTTCATGGTTGGGCTGCCCAGGATGCCCCCGGTGGCGAAGTCCCGATCCAGGTCCCAGATGGTCAACCCGTACGAGAGCGGGTCGAGCTCCTCGAACATGCGGGGAGGCTCCATCCGCAGCGGATCGAGATCAGCGATGAGATGGCCCCGCACCCGGTAGGCGTTGATGAGCCGGAACACGTTGGCCTGCTTCTCGATCCAGTCGATGCTGCCGATGCGGGGGTTATCGTCGATGGCCCAGCGGGCCGGCGTGTAGGGGATCTCCAGGGCGGCGAACACCTCGTCGTAGAAGCCGTCCTGGCCCAGGAGGAGACGATGTATCTCGGCCAATAGCTCCCCGGACTGGGCCCCCTGGATCACCCGGTGGTCATAGGTGGAGGTGAGGGTGATGATGCGGCCGATGCCCTGTCGGGCCAGGTAGTCGGCGTCCGCAGCCTGGTACTCGGGGGGATAGGCGATGGCACCCACCCCGATGATCACCCCCTGATCGGGCATCAGCCGGGGGACCGATTGGACGGTTCCGATGGTGCCGGGATTGGTCAGGGTGGCGGTGGTCCCGGCGAAGTCGTCGGGCCCCAGCCGGTTGGAGCGAGTCCGGTCGACGACGTCCTCGTACGCCTTCCAGAACTGGCGAAAGTCCATCTGGTCGGCGTTCTTGATGTTGGGCACCAACAACACCCGTGTCCCGTCGGGGCGCACCAGGTCGATGGCCAGGCCCAGGTTGACGTGGGCGTGGCGGAGTACGTGGGGTGCCCCGTCGATTTCGGCGTAAGACACGTTCATCTCCGGGATGTCACGCATCGCCCGCACCACAGCCCATCCGATGAGATGGGTGAAGCTGACCTTGCCGCCGTTGGTCAGCCGGCGGAGCTGGTTGTTGAGGATGACCCGGTTCACCTCAAGCAGCTTGGAAGGGATGGTCCGTACCGACGTGGCGGTGGGCACGGACAGGCTCTCGTCCATCCGCTGGGCGATGACGCCCGAGACACCCTTGAGGGCAAAGGCGTTGTCGGGCGGCTCTTCTTTGGCCTGGCCGTTCGGAGACGGCTCCCGGGGCTCGCCCCGGGCCGAAGGCGGTGCCTCGACGGCCGACCGGGACGACTCCTGGCGTGGCTCGGGCGCAGACGGGGCGGAAGTCACCTCCTCGACCGCGGACGGGGCCTGACCGCCGTTGCCGGCCTGGCCGTCGCTTTCGAAATACCGCCGCCATGCCTCGCTCACCGAGAGGGGGGAGTCGAGGTAACGGCGACGCATCTCCTCTACCAGCCAGTCGTTGCGGCCGGGATCTGTGATCGAGTCGCGCATTCCTCATCAAGCTTACCGATCTGCCCGGACTGGCTCCGGGGCCGTGCTCAGGCGGTCTGGGTCCCGGCCACCCAGTCGGAGTAGAGGGATGAGTAGACGCCACCGGCGGAGACCAGGCCGACATGCTTTCCGCGCTCCACCAGCCGGCCCCGGTCGAACACCAGGACCTCGTCCGCCGCCTCGGCGGTGGCCAGGCGATGAGCGATGGTGACCGAGGTGCGGCCCGAGGTGAGTCGGTCGATGGCCCTTCGGATCTGCACGTCCAGCGCGGGATCCACCGCCGATGTGGCCTCGTCGAGCACCAGCACGTCGGGCGTCGAGATCCAGGTGCGCACCAGGGCGACGAGCTGTCGCTCTCCGGCCGACAGGTTGCCTCCCCGCTCCCCGACCTCGGTGTCGATACCCGCCGGAAGGGTCCGGAGCCAGCCGTCCAGCCCCAGCTCGACGAACGCCACCTGGATATGACGGCGGTCGGCGTTGGGGCTGCCGTAGCGGACGTTGTCGGCGATCGAGCCCTCGAACAGGAAGCCCTCCTGGGGAACGAATCCCACCCGCCGGCGCAGGCTGGCGAAGGAGACGTCTCGCAGGTCCGCCCCCCCGATGCGGACCACCCCCTCGGTGGGGTCCAGCATCCGCACCAGGAGCTTGGCAAAGGTCGTCTTGCCCGATCCGGTCTCGCCCACCACCGCCACCCTCCGCCCGGGATCGACGCGCACGTCGACACCGACCAGGGCATCGGGGCCATCGGGATAGTGGAACCTGACCCCCTCGAATTCGATCCCCAGCACGCCCACGGGCAGATCCAGGGGATCGTCGGCCTCGGCTATCTCGACCGGACGATCGATGGCTTCCACCACCCGCCTCAGCCCGGAGGCGGCATTCTGGGCGAAGTCGAGGATCTCGACCAGGCTCTGCACCGGCTCGATCAACAGGTTGACCAGGAACAGGAAGGCCAACAGCACCCCCGAGGTGATGCCCGCTCCCAGGCCGCCGGCCGAGCCGATGATGAGCCCGGCCGCCACCACCGCCGCCGTCAGTGAGGCGGCGAACAGCTCGGCAGTTGAGAAGAGAACGTTGCCGAAAGCGGCGGTGCGAAACTCGACCCTGAAGCGGCGGTCCAGCGCCTCACGCACCCGTTGGGTGGTGGTCCGCTCCACCCCGTAGGCCCTGATCTCGGGCAGCGCCGTGACCGCCTCACCCATCACCGCCAGAGAGTCGGCCACCACTCCCCTGACCCGGTCGTAGTTGCGCTGGAGGATCCGCTGGAACCAGAGGAGAACCACGGCATAGACCAGCACTGCCGACACGACCAGCAGAGCCAGGTGCCACTCGTAGAGGGCCATCGCCCCTATGGCGATCAGCACCTGGGTGGCGTTGATGACGAACACCACTCCTCCCCACTCGGTGAACTCCTGCACGGTGGAGATGTCGGACGTGACCCGCGACACCAGGGCGCCGCGCCGTTCCGACTGGACGTGGAGCATCGAGCTGTTGATCAGCCTGGAGAACACCTTCACCCTCAGGTCCGACAGGCCCTGGGCAGCCTGGCGGGCCAGACGAACCATGGCGGCCCGTCCCAGCAACGAACCGACCACCAACAGGACGACCGCCAGCCCGACCTTGGTCAGGACGGAGGATACTTTCACTCCGCCCGCGGAGACGTCGCGGTCGACCGTTTGCTGGATCAGGACCGGTATCAGCACCTGGACGATGGTGCCGGCGGCGTTCATGAGCAGGATCAGCCACAGGCGGCGGCCCAGCACCGGGGCCTCGACGAAGGCCCTGCGCAGCACGCTGAGGGTGGACGATGAGGAGCGGCTCATTCCGTCACCCTCCGGCTTCTCTCGACGGCATCCTCTTCATAGGCCCGCACCAGGCGCACGTAGCCGGGCTGGGTGGCCATGAGCTGATCGTGAGTGCCCTGGGCCTTGACCTGACCGTCCTCAATGAACACCACCTCGTCGGCCAACCGGATCGAGGAAGGTCGATAGGCGACCAGGACGACGGTGGAAGGTAGGGCGGCCGATTTGAGGCGGCGCAAGATCTGGGCTTCCACGGAGGGGTCCACGGCCGAGGTGGCATCGTCGAGAATGAGCAGCCGGGGACGACGAATCAGTGCCCGGGCCAGGGCGATGCGCTGACGCTGTCCCCCCGATAGGGCGGCGCCTCGCTCCCCGATCCGGGTTTGGTATCCCTTGGGAAGGGACTCGATGAACTCATCTGCCCCCGCCATGCGGGCCGCGTCCTCTACCGCCTGAGGGCGGTAGTCGGCCCCCAGGGTGATGTTGCCCAGCACCGTGTCGTCGAACAGAAACGAGGTCTGGGACACGAAAGCCACCTCGCGTGGGAGCTCGTGGCGGGCAAAACTGCGCAGATCGCGCCCGTCGATGCGGATCCGCCCCGATCCGGGATCCCAGAGCCGGGCCAACAACAGGGTCAGGGTGGACTTGCCTGAGCCGGTCGGTCCCACCACTGCCACCGTCCTCCCGGCGGGTATGTCGAGCGCCACCCGGTCGAGGACGACCGACTCGGGTTCGTACCCGAAGCTCACCTGCTCCCCCTCCAGCGGGGCAGGCCCGGTCTCGGTGGCCGCCGCCTCGTTTCCGTACTCCACCAACTCCGAGACGTCGAGAACTGCCCCCACCCGGCGCTGGGCGGGAATGGAGGCGGCCATGTCGAAGAGGACGAAGGCGATCAACTGCACGGGGAAGGCGAGCAGACCCAACAGGTAGAGGGCCGACACGACATCGCCTGCGCTCACCGCTCCGGCGTCGACCCTATAGGCGCCAACGGCCAGGACGATCAGGCTTATCCCCGGCATCATCGAGGTGATGAGGACCCGATAGCTCTCCCATTTGACATTGACGGTGATGATCCGGTCACACAGCTCATCGGAGGCCGCCCGGAGGCGACCCACCTCGTGGTCTTCGCGTCCCAGCGCCTTCACTGTCAGGGCTCCGTCGAACGACTCGTGAGCCACCCGGGCCACCTCACCCACCTGACTCTGAATTCCCTCCCAGGACGGGTAAACGGTGACAGCCGCCCGGACCTCGATGGTCACGATCGCCCCCAGACCGACCAGGGTCACCACACCCAGCCAGGGATCGATCAGGAAGGTCAGCACCACCGTCCCCACCAGGAGCAGTGACACCCCGCTGGCGTAGGGGAAAGGCGACAGGACTCCGGTGGCCTGGCGGGCATCGTTGTCTGTGACGGCCAGCAGATCGCCGACCGACTGGCGACCGAACCAGCCCAGCTCCAGCCGCAGTAGATGATCGATGAGCCGCTCCCTGACGTCCTGTTGGGTCTTGAACTGCAGGTAACCGGCCGAGTTACGCCGCAGGACTATGGCCGAGGCCTTCCAGACCGCCACCCCGATGATCACCCCCACCACGATCCGTAGACGCCCTCCGATGGGTTCGCCCTGGCCGAGTACGGGGATGATGGCGGTGTCGGTGACCCACCCGATCACCCGGGAGGCGGCGATGATCGCCCCGGCGTAGAGGGCTGCCCCCAGCACCGCCAGCCCGAAGGGGGCCTTTCGGGCGCGGGCGTACCGACCCACCAGGCGAAGGCCCTCGGCGAGTACGGCGCGAGCGGAGACAGGGGCGGCGGGAACGGCCATAGGAATGGTCCAAGCCTATCCATGAGGGTCCTGGGATGAGTCCGAATTTTCGACACCCGATTCAGCCGGATTCCCGGGGAAACCAGCGACCGCGGCGCCGGAACGGCAATCGAGCCCGGCGTATCCGGAGGGCGAGTGGCCCACAGGGTCCCCCTCCCGCTGATCGTGACCTTGTGCCCTTCCCTGAGCCCGCCCGGGCACCGATGATCAGTGCGGAGGTAAATATGGAGGGTTCAGCCATACAGACCATTCCACGGCCGATGACTCCCGGTCCCGAGACGATGGCGTTGCGACGCTTTCACCGCAACGGCACCTGGAAGGGGACCATTCGAGAGGGGGGTATGGGCCCTGGCACTCCGGCCCAAACCGCCACCGGCAAGGCCACCCATCACTGGATCCAGGATGGTCGGTGGGTAGTCGGTGACTACCAGCAGGACCAATTCCTCCTCGACGGCACCTTCGTCCTCGAGTGGCAGCTGCACTGGGTCTGCGGCTGGGACCCGGCCAACGCCGAGTACCGGGCGACGATTGCCGACAACTACGGGCGGATGGACATCCTCAGAGGATGGATCGAAGACGACCTGATGATCTTCGAGTCGATGGCCGGATCGCTGCCTCGATTGCGGCTCACCTGGGATGCCTCGGGCCCCGACTCGATCCTGTGGCGCAATGAGATTTCTATTGACGGGAGCAACTGGGCGCTGATCGAGGATTACGAGATCCTTCCATCCGACCTGTACGGATTGGGTGAGAACTGATCGCCTCAGGGCCCATGCATCGTTGATCGAGCAGGCCCTAGGAGCCCGTTGAACAATGCATGTCACCCATCTTGACGACCATGCATCACCACCCACTGCGTTCTCGGCCCCGCCATTCCGGCACAAGGAGTGGCGAAACCTCGGCCTTGCGGCTGGCGCGCCTGGCCGCCAATCCGAGCAACGGCATTATCCAACAGGCTTCTAGGCGTCGGCGAGGATGAAGTCCCGCACGCCGACCAGCCACAGGAGCGGCCTGACCATCAGCGGCAGGTCCGGCCATGCCCGGTCACGGCCCACGATGCGGGGATTGGCCAGGTGGTAGTCCGAGCCGTCGTAGAACAGCTCCGCCCCGTCCGCCGCCAGCACGTTCTTGACCCAATCCGTGTCACGGCCGTAGGTCAGACAGAGGAGGAAGCCACCGCGGCGGGGGAAGACATTGATCGGTATCTGATAGCGGCGTCCCGACTTACGGCCGACATGCGTCAGGAGACCGAAAGGTGGATGGGCGGCCAGGGGCCGCATCAGACGATTGACGAAGCGCTTGTTGAGCTGCGCCACGAAGCCGGGCAGTGGCATCGCCCCAGAACCTAGTGGTCCGGGCGGAAGAATCCTGCCGTCAACTCCCGAACGCCCGGCCCGGTAGCCTGCCGGTGTGGCCCAAACAGACTCGCTCGAATCGCTCGAAACGGGCCTGGTGGTCCCGGTGCCCGAAGTTCAGGAAGTCGTGGAGAAGTGGCGGACCCGGGCCGAGACGACTCCACCGGTGGGTATCTTCTCTCACATCTCCCTCCTGTACCCGTTCGTTCCGCCCCCGGAAGCCGACGAGCATCTCGAGGAGCTGGAGAGGTTCTTCGGGGCGGAAACGGCGTTCGACTTCACCCTCACCGACGTGGGTTGGTTCGGGCGGGAGGTGGTCTACCTGCGCCCCGAGCCGATCGATTTGTTCCGTAGCCTGAGCGATCGGATAAGCCGTCACTGGCCCGATTACCAGCCCTACGGCGGAGCTCATGAGGAGCCCATTCCTCACGTCACGATCGGCGACGGGGGAGATCCGTCGGCGATGGCCGAAATCGCCCGGGAGGCGGCCGAGTTGCTGCCCATCGAGTGTCGGGCCGATGCCGTCTGGCTCATGGTGGGACGCCCTCAGCCTCCGACCTGGTCGGTCAAGGCCCGCTTTGCCCTCGGACCCTTCTCGCCACCCGGGTAGGGTCCACCCACGATTCCGAAGAGAGCCCACAGGTGGAGATCGAACCAGGCCAGTTCTATCTCGGGAAACTAATCGACCAGCCGGGCAGTGAGCCTTCCGAGCCGCTCCTGTACGAATCGGCCGACCTGGTCACGCACGGAGTGATCGTCGGCATGACCGGCTCCGGCAAGACCGGACTCGGCATCGACGTCCTCGAAGAAGCCCTCCTGGCCCGGGTCCCATGCCTGATCATCGACCCGAAGGGCGACATGGGAAATCTGAAGCTGGTCTTCCCCGAACTCGCTCCGTCGGATTTCGCCCCCTGGGTGGACCCCTCCGAGGCGGAGCGACAGCAGGAGCCCCTGGAGCAGTTGGCGGCCGACACTGCCCAGCTGTGGAGGAAGGGCCTGGCCACCTGGGACATCGGAACGGACCGGATGAGGAAGCTGATCGACGATTCCCGGGTCACGATCTACACGCCCGGATCGACGACCGGAATCCCGATCAACGTGCTCGGGTCGCTGACCGCCCCCTCCTCATCGTGGGAGGAGAAGGCCGAAGATCTGCGGGACGAGATCGAGGGGTTCGTCTCCTCGCTCCTGGTACTGGCCGGGATCGAGGCCGACCCGGTCTCCAGTCCGCCTCACATCCTCCTGGCCAACATCGTCGAGACCGAGTGGCGGGCGGGCCGTGACCTCGACCTGGCACGATTGGTGGGCCTCATCCAGGATCCTCCCTTCCGCAAACTGGGTGTGTTCGAAGTCGACGAGTTCTACCCTCCCAAACAACGGACCGACCTGGCGATGAAGCTGAACGCCCTGCTGGCGTCGCCTTCCTTCGCCGCCTGGCTGGAAGGGGAGCCATTCGACGTGGAGAAGCTGCTGATGGGGGGTGAGAAGACCAGCGCGGCGATCATCTACTTGGCCCACCTGAGCGACTCCGAGCGCCAGTTCGTCGTGACCCTGCTGCTCACCAAGCTCGTCTCCTGGATGCGCCGCCAGACCGGCACCGCCAGTCTGCGGGCCCTGGTCTACATGGACGAGGTCTTCGGCTTCGCCCCGCCGGTGGCCGAGCCCCCATCGAAGAAGCAGATCCTGACCATTGCCAAACAGGCGCGGGCGTTCGGGGTGGGAATGCTCCTGTCGACGCAGAATCCCGTCGACCTCGACTACAAGGTCATGTCCAACTCCGGCACCTGGATGGTGGGCAGACTCCAGACCGAGAACGACAAGAAACGAATCCTGGAAGGCCTGGCAGACGCCGGCGGGTTCACCGACACCGGCGCTCTCGACAAGCTCATCTCCAACCTCGACAAGCGCCAATTCGTCATGCGCAGGGCAGGTTCCATCGAGCCGCAGGTCTTCAGCACCAGATGGGCGATGTCATACCTGGCCGGTCCCCTGGACCGCGAGGACATCAGAACGCTTACACCGTCCTCCGACACGCCCCGCACCAAGCCCGCAACCGATGCGGCGGCCACCCCACCCCCCGACGCGGACTCCGCTGCCGTCGCCGAAACCAAGGCCACTCCGCCCCCCGAGGTCGCCGACCGGGTGCCGGTCAGCACGCTGGACCCTGCCGCGGCGTGGGCCGGCGATGTGGGAGCGGTCCCCGACGGCAAGATGTTCCGAGCCATCGCGGCTGCGACCGTGGCTCTGGTCTATGACGACCGCAACGCCGGCGTGCAGCACGAGGAGACCTTCGAGGCGGTCATAGACCCGCTGCGGGAGGAGGTCGACGACACCAATCTGCATCAGGTCGATCACGATCAACGCGACTTCCGGCAAGGACCACCCGGACGAGCCGTGTTCACCACGTCCGGTGTCCCGATCGGCAACGGAAACTTCTGGCGCTCACTCTCGGCCCGTCTCCTGGATCACCTGGTCCTCAACCGCAAGGTGACCGTGTTTCGCAATGAGGCCCTCAGTCTGTACTCACGGGTGGGCGAAACCAGGGCCGACTTCGAGCAGCGATGCGCCGGCGCCGCCCAGGACGAAGCCGACCGGGCCGTGGCCGGGCTTCGTGATCGCTACGACGACCGGATCGACCGGGTGAAGGCCCAGATATCGCGCTCCGACCGCAGAGTCGCCGAGCTCAGCGCGGATGCCTCGGCCCGCCAGCAACAGGAGGTCCTGTCGGGCGCGGGAGACCTTCTGGGGGCGCTGTTGGGCGGCCGCTCCGGCTCCGGTGCATTGCGGCGCGCCTCGTCGCGGAGATCACAGACCAGGCGTACGGAAGCCAACCTCCACACCGCCGAGTCACGCCTGGACGAGGAACAGCAGAAACTGGGCGACTTGGAGGATGAGCTGGAGAGCGAAATCACCGCCATCGTCGATGAATGGCACGCCAAGGCCGACGAGATCGCCCCGGTCGAGATACCGCTGGAGCGATCCGACGTGCGGGTGACCGAACTACGCCTGGTGTGGGTGCCGGTGGACGGGCCCAGCTGATTCTTTGGACGACGAGGAACGGCTACCCCGTTGTTTGGACGGTCACCGTCGCTATGCGTTCGTGGAGGTCCAAAGAAGGTGAGGGGCGTTCGTGGAGGTCCAAAGAAGCGGAAGGTCGCTCGCCACCCACCGCAGGACGGGGTCGGATCGACTGAGCCGGATCGCTCAGATCAGGTCGGCCTCGCGGATCCCGAAGGAGGGATGGCGCAGACGACACAGGGCCAGCTTCTCGAGCTGGCGGATGCGCTCCCGGGTCAGGTTGAACTCGTCGCCGATCTCCTCCAGCGTGCGGGGCACGCCGTCGTAGAACCCGTAGCGCAGGGCCAGGATCCGGCCCTCCCTCTCGGGCAGCCGTTCGATCGACTTGCGGAGGGAGTTGGCCACATCCATCTCTTCGGTCAGCTGCACCGGGTCGGCTGCATCCTCGTCCTCGATGAAGTCGCCCAGCTGGGCGCCGTCTTCGCCGATGGGCTGCTCGAGCGACACGGTGTCTGCCACTCCCAGAGCCAGCTCTACCTTGTCCACCGTCACACCCGCCTCTTCGGCTATCTCCTCGGGACGGGGATCCCGTCCTAGCTCCGCCTTGAGGCTGGCCTGGGCGGCGCGGACCGCAGCCAGCGTGTCGTGAAGGTGTACCGGTATGCGAACCGTGCGGGACTTGTCGGCGATGGCCCGGGTGATGGCCTGACGGATCCACCAGGTGGCGTAGGTGGAGAACTTGAAGCCCTTACGCCAGTCGAACTTCTCCACCGCCCGGATCAGACCCAGATTGCCCTCCTGGATCAGATCGAGGAAGTCGATGCCGGAGGTATTTGCATAGCGACGGGCGTTGGCGACCACCAGGCGCAGGTTGGCGGTGAGAAAGGCGTCCTTGGCCTCACGGCCCTTGCGCTCCTGGCGGCGTAGCTCGATCTCCTGTTTCTTGCCCTTGTAGTCGCCGGTCTCGAGCCGTTCGGCGGCCTCCTCCCCGGCCTCGATCTGCTGGGCCAGGTCGACTTCCTGCTCAGCCGTGAGCAAGTCGTACTCACCGATGGCGGTCAGATACTGCGACACCAGGTCTGTGGTGAGGCGACCGCGCTCGTCGGTCAGCTTGCTCTGGAGACGAGAACGCTTGGCGGAGCGATCGCGCTTCGTATCGGCTGCAGGCATAGGTAACAGTCCTTCGTCAGGCAGATGTAGGTGGGCCGGGTTCCCACTATGCCAGAAGATTCATCGGTTGTGAACCCCCCGTCCACCGGCTACCGCGCGGTCCGAGAACAGCGATCGGTGATCGGTGGGTGAACCGACGACATTCGTGGTTCATGGCGGAAAACGTCAGCTCCGTCACCAATATTCCCATGGTATGGGGGCGCGGCACCTATCGAAGGACCCAAGATGTCGGGCCGGGCGCGGGCCTCCTAGATCAGGTGGGGCCCGACCACCTCGTCGATCACACCCGCCACGTAGTCGTCGTCGACCGGAAGTCGGCGCACCATGAGCCGGTAGAAGATGGGCCCTGTGAGCCGATCGGCCAGACGGTCGACATCCACCTCACCCAGATCGCCTTCGGCGATGGCTCGCTCCAGGCGGTCGATCGTGTTGACACGGCGGGAGGCGATGAATGCCCTGATCCGCTCCTCGAAGTCCCCGTCTATCGAGCTGCGGGCGAGAACGTGGGGAAGCACCGAACGGAGCGGCTCTCGGGAAAGGTCGGCGGCCAGACGTCGGTAGGAGGTGACCAGATCGTCGCGCAGGGATCCCGACATCGGTTCCCCGGCTTCCGGGACGCACCGTTCCCATGCGTCGAAGACGAGTTCGGTCTTGGATTCCCAACGACGGTATATGGTGGCCTTGCCCACCCCCGCTCGATGGGCAATCCCCTCCATGCTCAGGCCGCTGAATCCCTCTTCGGCCACCAACTCCAGGGCGGCGTCGAGGATGAGCTCATCCCGGGAGGCATCGCGGGGCCGCCCGGCCGGGCGAGTCTCGGCGGTCATTGCCCGGGCGCTCCGGCGGGCGCCATCTCCGTGACGTGCTCCCGGGCCCGGGCCGGCAGCCACAGCACCACGGCCAGAGCGGCCAGGCTCAAGACG
This sequence comes from uncultured Acidimicrobiia bacterium, assembly GCA_963744905.1. GTDB lineage: Bacteria > Actinomycetota > Acidimicrobiia > Spongiisociales > ZC4RG35 > DATFFO01. Next base: position 807,265 of record CAVUUV010000003.1, read on the forward strand.
ATGGTGCCGATTCGCAACCCCATGGCGAGCCCACTCAGGAATGCCTCCTTGGCGGCACTGGAGAAGGCGGCGCCTGCCCCTCCACCCATGTTGGCGGCCAGCCCCAGCGCCTGTCCCAACCCCTCCCGGGCCACCTCGAGGACATCGCCCGGGAACCCCGCCAGCCGGGAGATCTGGTCCCCGTAGACGTGAGCGAAGACGGAACCGATCACGGCCACGCCCAGGGCTCCTCCGACCTGTCGAGTGGTGTCGTTCATGGCCGAGCCCACCCCGGCCTTGGCCCGGGGTAGCGATCCCATTATCGATTCTGTGGCCGGGGCCATGGTCATCGACATTCCGGTGCCCAGCAGGCAGAAGCGGGTAATGACGGACATGTACGAGGAACCGACGTGGAGGAACGAGAGCGAAAACAGACCCGCCCCGGCTATCACCAGGCCCACGGTCATCACCCGTTTCGTCCCGAAACGCTCCACCAATCGAGCCGAACGGGGTGACACCACCATCAGCACCGCCGCGTACGGAATGAGACGGATACCCACCTGGAGGGCGCTGTAGCCCTGCACGAACTGCCAGAACTGGGTCATGAGGAACAACGATCCGAACAAGCCGAAGAAGACCAGGGTCACGGCCAGGTTGGCCACCGAGAACCGGGGATTCGAGAAGAAGCCCAGCTGGAGCATGGGATGTTCAGTCTTCCATTCCCAGAGGAGGAATGTGCCCAAGATCGCCAACCCCCCGGTGATGGTGAGCAGCGTCGAGACGGAAGCCCAGCCCGCATCCGGGGCGTGGATGATTCCATAGAGGAGCACTCCAAAACCGACGATCGACAACAGGGCACCAACCGGATCGAGCGGGGGGGCATCCGGGTCCCGGGACCGGGGGACGAAGAAATGGCCCGCCACGATGGCGACGATCCCGATCGGCACATTGACCCAGAACACCGACTCCCACGAAAAGTGCTGCAACAGCAGGCCCCCGGTGATGGGCCCGATCGCCACGCCCACTCCGGCGAAACCGGCCCAGATCGCTATCGCCCGGCCCCTCTCGACCGGGTCACGAAACACATTGGTGAGGATCGACAGCGTCGAGGGCATGATGAGCGATCCTCCGGCGCCCATGAAGGAACGCGCCAGGATGAGGTGGATCGGGCTGGTGGCGAAGGTGGCCGCCACGGAACCGGTGATGAAGATCGCGATGCCGAGACGAAGCATGCGCTTGCGCCCGAACTTGTCCCCCAGCGTTCCCGAGGTGAGCAAGAGTCCGGCGAAGACGATCACATAGCCATCGATGATCCACTGCAGCTGGCTGTTGGTGGCACCGAGCTCGCGCACGAGGGAGGGTATGGCCACATTGAGGATGGTGTTGTCCATCACGATGATCAACAGGCTCAGGCACAACACGCCCAGCGTGAACCAGCGCTTTTCATGTATGGCGTCGGTGATTTCAGGAGTCGGGGATGGCAAGAGACGACCTCGGGCGGCTGGGAAGGATCGGCAACGATCCGATAACGATACGGATACGTTCCGTATCGTATCATACCGGGTGGTGGGTGGAGCAGAACCGAGCCAACCCGTCACCGTTACGGTGGTCCCATGAGCAACCGACTGGCCGGCTCGGCGTCTCCCTATCTCCTCCAGCATGCCAACAACCCCGTCGACTGGTTCGAATGGGGGCCGGAGGCCTTTGCCGAAGCCCGTCGACGCGACGTCCCACTGCTGGTTTCGATCGGGTATTCGGCCTGTCATTGGTGCCATGTCATGGCCCATGAGTCTTTCGAGGATCCCGAGATCGCCGCCCAGATGAACCAGGGCTTCGTCAACGTGAAGGTGGACCGGGAGGAACGTCCTGACGTGGATGCCGTGTACATGGAGGCCACCCAGGCGATGACCGGCCAGGGAGGATGGCCGATGACGGTATTCGTGGATCATTCCGGCGCCCCCTTCTTCACCGGCACCTACTACCCACCCACCGAGCGTCACGGCATGCCCGGTTTCCGATCCGTGCTGGCCGCCGTCTCCGAGGCCTGGTCGGAACGCCGCTCAGATGTGACCGAGCAGGCATCGAGGGTGGCCGCGGTCCTCGGGAGGCGACCGGCATCCAGCCCTGGTCTGCCCGGATCCGAAGATCTCGCCGGAGCGGTGCAATCCCTGTCCACTCAATTCGACCCGGACAACGGCGGCTTCGGCCGGGCCCCCAAGTTTCCCCAGCAACCGGTCCTCGAGTTCCTGCTGCGCACCATCGGCCACCCCTGGGCAGACGGAGCCGATCGAATGCTGAAGACCACCCTCGAGGCCATGGCGGCGGGCGGGATCCGCGACCATCTGGGAGGTGGGTTCGCCCGCTATGCGGTGGACGGGCGATGGCTGGTCCCTCATTTCGAGAAGATGCTCTACGACAATGCCCAGCTGGCCCGCCTCTATCTGTGGGCGGGAGTCGAGCTGTCTTCCCCCCTTCTGACCGAGGTAGCCGGCGACACCCTCGAGTATCTGCTGACGGATCTCCGTCATCCCCGGGGGGCCTTCTACTCGGCCGAGGATGCCGATTCCGAAGGGGTCGAAGGCAAGTTCTACCTGTGGGACTACGACGAATTCATGGAGGTGACCGGCCCGGACGGTCCCCTGGCCGCCGACATGTTCGGCGTCTCCCCGGAAGGCAACTTCGAGGGGTCCAACGTCCTGCACCGACCCCATCCCATCTCAGAGGTCGCCCAACAGCACGGCCTGGACATCGACCAGGCAGCGAAGGCGCTCCGCCGGGCCGTCGAGGCTCTGCTGGCCAGACGAGCACGGCGAGTGCGGCCCGGCCTGGACGACAAGATCGTCACCGCCTGGAATGGGCTGGCCATCCGTGCCCTGGCCGAGGCCGGGGCCACCCTCGGAGAAGACCGCTACCTCACCGAGGCCCGCAACTGTGCCCGGTTCCTCCTGGCCAATCTCCGCGACCGCTCGGGGCTGCTGCGCAGGTCCTGGGCCAAGGGCCGGCCGGGCCCGAGGGCGGTTCTCGATGACTACGCAAGCCTGGCCATGGGATTCTTCCGCCTCTACGCCGCCACCGGCGAAGGGGAATGGTACGAGGAGGCCATGGGGATGACTCGTTCGATCCCTGAACTCTTCGCCGATCCGGAGGGAGGGTTCTTCAGCGCTCCTCCCGAGGAGGACGAGCTGGTCGTCCGGCCCCGCGACCTGTTCGACAATCCGGCCCCCTCGGGCAGCTCGCTCGCCGTCGAAGCCCTCCTAACTGCCGCTGCCTACACCGGAGACCACACACTGAGAGACCTGGCCGAGGAGGCGATCCGTTCGACTGGTGAGGTGATCAGGCGCGCTCCGGCCGGAGTAGGTCACATGCTGGCGGTCCTCACCACCCTCCTGGACCGACCTCCCGAGCTTGCAGTGGTGGGCCCGAATGCGGCTGATCTCGCCTCCGTGGCTTGGGAACGCTACCGGCCCGGGCTGGCCCTGGCCGTCAGCAACGAGCCACGGGACGCTCCCCCGCTCCTCGAGGGCAGGGGCAGTCCCGGCCGCACCCTGGCCTACTTGTGCCGGGAATTCGTCTGTGACGCCCCGCTCGATGACCCCGACGCCCTCAGATCACGCCTGGCTTGAAGCCCGGCAGGCTCCACTGCCAGGAGGCGAGCCGAGGTCACGACATAAGCCACCCACAGGAGGTCGGCCAGGGCCAGGTGCAGCACCTGCATGACAATCGGCACCTCGAGGGCGATGGCCACAGCCCCCGAGGCCACCTGGAGACCTACCAGGACCACCATCAGGTTCACCTCTCGTGAGATCAATCCCCGCCGTCGCACCACCACCCACGCCACCGAGACCACCGTCAGCGCGAGGATGGGATGGACTACCCGCAGATCGGTCAGGAAATGCTCGGCGGTCGGGGACACCGGCCCATCCTTGGGGAAGAGGGTGTCGGCCAGGGCGGTGACGGCTCCCGAGGCCGCCACGATCAACAGAGCTCCGGCACCCCCCATCACCCAGCGCCACGTGGAGGGATGGCTCCGTCGGCTGATCGGCAACCCGCCTCCCACCCAGTGGGCGGTCAGGGCGAGCGCCGCCAGGAGCAGGAAGGTGTTGACCAGGTGAAGCGGCACCGAGATCGTCCTGGCCACGGACGTATCGCCGGCTACCCACTCGAACAAGACGATCACGGCACCGATCAGGGCCTCCCCGATGATGGCTCCCATGGCCGTTGCCGCAGCCGGCCGGGCCGGGTGGCCCCGGGCGACCGACCTGAAGACCCAGACGACGAGGACCGCCACCATCACCAGGGCGATGGCCGACAGCACCCGGTGGGTGAACTCGACTGCGGTGGCGCCGGCCAACTGCGGCACCACCCGGCCCTGACAGGCGGGCCAGGAGGGCCCGCACCCCGCCCCCGACCCGGTGGCGCGTACCACGGCTCCCATCAGGATCACCGCCACGTTGAAGACCAGCGTCGCCCAGGCGAAACGGGTCAGAGAGCGCATGGACCGGATGGTACGGCAACGATTCGCTCAGGGGAACTCTGCGTCCGTTCCGATCGCACGCCCCTGTATCGGGGCCCTTTCGATCATCCCCCGGCCGATGACATAACCTGCTCCCATGCAAATCAACGAGTCAGTGGTCGACCTGATCGGAAACACGCCGATGGTGCGGCTCAGGCGTCTTCACCGGCCCGGGAACCTGGTCGCCAAGGTGGAGCACCTGAATCCGGGCGGCTCGATCAAGGAGCGGATCGCAGTGGCGATGATCGACGCCGCCGAGAAGGAGGGCCGCCTTCAGCCGGGCGGGACCATCATCGAGCCGACCTCGGGCAACACCGGCGTCGGCCTGGCGATGGTGGGAGCGGTGCGTGGCTACCGGGTGATCTGCACCGTCCCCGACAAGGTGTCGGAGGAGAAGCGGGCCCTGCTTCGGGCCTACGGCGTCGAGGTCATCGTCACCCCCACCGAGCTCAAACCCGAAGATCCGGACTCCTACTACGGGGTGGCACGCCGGCTCACCGAGGAGATACCAGGAGCCTTCCACCCCGACCAGTACTCGAACACCAACAATCCACTCGCTCACTACCGCACCACCGGGCCCGAGATCTGGCAGCAGACTCAAGGCGAGGTCGATGTCCTGGTCGCAGGGGTCGGCACCGGCGGAACCATCACCGGCGCCGCCCGATACCTCAAGGACCAGAAACCGAATCTTCGAGTGGTGGGGGTCGATCCGCAGGGCTCGATCTACACGGCCGGGCCCGACGGGGACATCCATCAGTACTTCACCGAAGGAGTGGGGGAGGATTTCTATCCGGATACGGTCGACCTGAGCCTGATCGACGATTGGGAGATGGTCGACGACCGGGAAGCATTCGCCGTCACCCATCGGCTGGCCCGACACGAAGGACTGCTGGTCGGCCCTTCGGGAGGCATGGCGGTGGCCGGAGCGCTACGACTGGTGACCGAGGACTGGGACTCGCTGGTCGTCGTCATCCTGCCGGATTCAGGCCGCGGCTACCTGTCGAAGGTGTTCAACGAAGCGTGGCTGTCCGAGCACGGATTCGACCCCATGTGATGTGAGGTGCTCCGCCGACCCGGGTTGAGTGTGCCTGGGTCAACCGTGACGGTGCATGTAGACACACTGAACCAGGATGGAGGCCGGACCGGGGTTGAGTGTGCCTGGGTCAACCGTGACGGTGCATGTAGACACACTGAACCAGGATGGGGGCGGCACCCCCTCCTGAATTGAGGATGGGCGCCCCGGCCGGGGCGCCCATCTAGAGAACTCGTGGTGTTGCTTCGGTCAGAGACCGCTGCGGTGGGACCAGTTCCGCAGTACCCAGAGTCGGTGGTCCGAGTTTGGAGTCGCCACCGTCCTCATCCGAGGGCGTGCCTCAGCAGAGGGAGCGGCGCTTTCGGCTCTGCGCCACTCAGCGCTCGGCCACCTCCAGAGTCCCAAAGAAACAACTATGCAAGTAGGACCACCTCCTTTCTCTGGTAGCCGCATTGTGCCACAACCTTCGAGAAACGCCACACGAATTCATGAGTTGACCCCGAGATACTCGCCGGGCGTGTCCAGCACGACGGCCGGGAAAGGAGCTGGATCGCCGTCATCGGGCTCTCTGGTGACCCAGATTCGGGGATATTCGGCTCTTCGAACCGCGGCGCTGACCGTCACCCGTCCCGTTTCGCTGAACGTACCAGCCGAGATGTGATGGCCGTCGGGAGCCGTCATCCACACCTCGTAGTAGCTGTGCTGGCCTAGTCCGGGGAGACCGCTCGTGTCGAGAACCATCCTGGTTCCGTCGCCGCGGTTCCAGCCCGATACCACGGCCGAGGCCCCGGGGGCATCGGCGCCGGCCACCAGCTCGACGGTCCAGTCCGGTCGATTCAACGACGCCACCACCGCCACCACCAGAATCAGGACCGCGGCCGCCGCTCCCGCCACCCACCAGGGTCTTAGCCGACGGGAATGGCGAGGCTCTGGCGCCAGGGCTGCGACCACCCGCTCCTCGAGGTCTCCCGGGGGATCCTCCCACAGCAACGGGTCCCGCAGAGCATCCCCGAGGGCCTGCATCTGCCGAACCTGGAGACGACACGATGGACAGACCGCCAGGTGAGCCTCGATCTGGGTTGCGTCTCGGTCCGGGTCGTGGCCGGCAGCTATGGCCTGCAATACATCGTCGCAGTTCATGCGCTCTCCTCTCCCAGATGGGACAAAACGCCGGCCAGCCGTTGGAAGGCGCGGTGTGACCTGGACTTGACTGTTCCGATCGGAATGCCGAGTTCCTCGGCCGTTTCGCTGTGGGTGAGCTGACGATAGAACGTGGCTTCGATCACGGCTCGCTCCTCTTTGGGGAGCTCATCCAGTGCGGAGCGGACCTCCCACACCTCCCACAGCGACTCGAATGAAGGAGGCAACACCGCCATTTCGCTCTCCTCCTCCCGGTGCTCACGATGGCGCCTCTCCCTGCGATAGACGTCCACGGCCGCCCGACGGGCGATGGCGTACAACCACGGTGCCGGGTCCCGACCCAGCTCGAAACGCGACGACGATCTCCACGCTTTGAGGAACGTGAGCTGCACCGCCTCCTCCGCCAGCGATCTATCACCCAACGAACGGAGGGCAACCGTGAAAATCGGCCGACCGTACCGAACGTAGAGGTCGCGGACCGCTTCCGGGTCCCCCCGCTGAAATCGCTGCATGAGACGGGTGGTCATAAACGACTATACGAACGCACTGTGCGGGCCGGTTCCCGATCTGTCACAGATCGAGCATCGAGACGAACTGGTTCCACAGGTCGCCCAGGGCATTGGTGGTGCGATGGAAGGACCAAACCAGGACGATGACAAGTACGACGATGGCGATGGCCGTGACCAACGCTCGCAAGTGATACTGCTGTCTCTCCTCGGGGTCTTCGAGATAGGAGGGTTCGGCTGCCGGCGCAGTCTCGAGCACGGTGGGTGGAGCGGCCCGCTCAACCACCCGCCTCGGGGCAGGTTCATCCTCGCCCTCGGGCCCGAGGGGGGAGGCCCGCTGGCCGATCGGGACCCGGGTAGGCGAACCTTGATCTGATTCGAACCGGTCTGCCCCGCCGGGCTCGGGGGCCTCCATGGGCTCACCAGGCGGTGGGACGGTGATCCCGGGTTCGGACACGCCAACGGACTCCGCCGCCTGGCCCTGCCCTGAAGGCGGCACGTCGTCGACCTCGTCGTCGGCCACCATCTCGGCAGGGTCATCCTCCGGCCGGTCGTCCTCGACCGGCACGACTTCTTCCGGATGGGGACCCAGCGAGGCAAAGGCCTGCTCCAGGGTGGGATGCTCGATCTCCCGAGCCACATCGAAACCGGCCTGGTCCAGGGCATCTCGCTCGTCCAGGCCGAGGATGGCGGCCAGGGCCACCACGTCCGAGCGCTCCGACGGGCTGGTCCGGTCTCGTTCCCAGTTGCGGATCGTGCTGGCCGACCTACCAACGAGCTCGCCCAGGCGCGCCTGGCTCAGCCCGAGTGACTCGCGGTGCTTCTTGATCAAACGGCCTATGGAGGAGTCCCCCATACGGCCAGGTTACCGAGAGCCCGTCAATGTGGGGGATTGGCCGGAACCGAATCCTCCTCGGGACCCACGGTCAAGCGAATACTGCCCACGTCTTTGACGTTCCAGCACAGGGTGCGGCCCTGGCGGACCCTGAGGCGCAACCGATCGTCCTCATCGATCAGGATCACACCTTGGCGCCGAACGAGGTCGAGAGGAATGGAGGCCCGGTAGTCCTGGGCGACCGAGTCGAAGCTGGCATGGGTGGCTCCGGAATCCTCGGGCAGGATGTCCGACACCTCGATCTCCCCGTCGCGGGCGACGGCCCGGAGCTGTTTCAGCGACCAATGTCGCCGGTGGTTCCCCGCTTCGACGTTCAGGCCCTCGCTCATGACACGAAGTTAGCGAGAGTTGGGTCCTCGCCGGGTCTTCCAGGCCACCCCGCCCCGTGCTGCAGTCCTTCCTGGCCCGCTAATCGGCGCCGGTCTCCCCTGATGGAAGCCCCGGCCCCAGATCAACAACAGCGATAGACCCAGAGCCAGCATTGCCGCGGCGATCGCCGACCATCGCGCCAGGTCACCCGGACCGGTGAAGGGCAACGTGTCCGGAGATGTGTTCGCCGTGGGAGCCATATCCTGGCCGGAGCCGCCCGTCGAGCCCCCTACCTCGTCCGCCGACGAGCGGGCGGCACCCGTCGTCGAGGACACCTCCTCCGGGCGAGTGGTGGGCGGGAGCCTTTCCTCGTCTGCGACGGCCGCATCAACCGAGACCTGGAGCACGGCAACGTTGTCATCCTGAGTCGACGCTGATTCGCGCGGCGATCGAACCTCGATCGTCACGCTGCCGCGCCCTTCATCGAGAGCACCGATCCCGATCCCCAGCTCGAGCCGGCCCCCGGCTTCCAGATTGCCCAGCCGGCAGGTGCCGTTCGGTGCATCTCCCCCGGCGCAGGACCGAAGCTCGAGGTTGTCGCTCGTGAAGATGCTCACCTCCAGCTCTCCGGCGTCGCGGTACCCGCGGTTGGCGATGACGGCGGTCAGCACGGCCGTCCGGCCCACCTCCATCGATGGCGCCGCCGCCGGGGTGACCCACAGGTCCACTTCGGCCCGAGGTTGATAGCAGAATCCCAGGTCGGCGAAGGGCCGAGAACCGCCTCCCTCCCCCGCCGGGGCGGTTAGGCCGGCCGCGAAGAAGGTCGGGTAGTCATAGCGGTAGACCTCCACGTCCTGGCCGGTCCGCGCCAGAGCGGCATCGATCGGGACGTTGGCGGACCAGCTCGCCGCCTGACCCTCCGTCGACTCGCCCACAGTGACCCAGACCAGGGTGCCATCTTCCCCCCTCACCAGGTACCGGCGGGCAGCGAAGGGGCCGGGAAGCACAACCGCCTTCCACGATGGGTCGAGCGCTGTGCAGACGGCTGCCAGATCGTGCCCTCCGCCGCCGGAGCACTCCTCATCTTCTTCCTCGTGGCCCCCGCAGCCACCACCCTCCGACGACACGATCCTGGTCACCTCCCTGGCACTCGCCTCCGCCTCCTCTCCCTCCATCAGGGCACGGAGACCGGCCGTGGCCACGGCGTCACCCGCGGACCCGGCCCTAACGGATATGACTCCCGACCAGGCCAGCGACCCACCCGGGGGCAGCCCACACAGCACCGTCTGGCCTTCAACTTCACACCCCGGAGCGTCGACGATCGTCACCTGGGGTGGGAGCGTCACCACCAGCACCGCATCGGCGACCGGCGATGAAGCAGATGCCTCGATCACATAGTCGAATTCGTCGCCCACGGACACGGGGTCCTTCGAATCGGTCAGGCGCAAGACGAGACTCACCGCCTGCTCATCGAATTCGTAGCAGAAGAGAATCGCGGCAAGATTGCGGCCTTCTCTGTCGCGCAGCGGCGGCATCAACCCGGTGGCCGAGTAATCGGGCGGCTCGTACTCATATACTGCAGCATCCTGACCGGACCGGAGGATGACGGCATTGATAGGGCGGTCGGACTTCCAGTTGACCAGCTTCCCCCCGCCGGGCGCGTCATATACGAAGACCTGCACGGCACGGTCCTCGTTCTGGATCGAATAGTGACCCGACAGGGGGTGGCCGGTCAAGGCGAGCTGTCCCCATCCCGCTTCGACATCGGTGCATGCCAGACGCTCCTGCCCACCTTCTTCCTCGGCGCCCCGGGTGATGGGAGCCAGCCCCAGCACCAACATGGCCACGACCAGAACCCCTAAACCCGCCCGGGCCGGCCGGCTCCTCATGGAGTACTCACCCCCCGCCGGTCACCCGAAGGCCCTGTGGAGGAAGGCGGCCATTTGCTCTCTCAGGACGTCACTCGACGGGCAGAACCGATCATTGGTGGGCGGATTGCAGCCCTTGGTGATCCCGGCCGCAGCCAGGCGATCGATGTCCGCCTCGTGCACAGACCCGTCATCGTCGACGAACCGATTCAGATCACCACCCTCGGTCAAACCCAGAGCACGAACCAGGAACGAGGCCATCTGAGCCCTCGTCACCGCCTCGTCCGGGCAGAACCGATCATTGGCCGGCGGATTGCAGCCCTTGGTGATCCCGGCCGCAGCCAGGCGATCGATGTCCGCCTCGTGCACAGACCCGTCATCGTCGACGAACCGATTCAGATCACCACCCTCGGTCAAACCCAGAGCACGAACCAGGAACGAGGCCATCTGAGCCCTCGTCACCGCCTCGTCCGGGCAGAACCGATCATTGGCCGGCGGATTGCAGCCCTTGGTGATCCCGCTGTCCTGGAGCCACTGGATGTCGCCCACGAACACGCTGCTGGGATCTACGTCGACGAAGAAGTCGGCCGGGAAGAGACGAACGTCGATCGTGAACACGTCGGCGGGAGCCACGGTCAGGGCGTCCGCCGCGACGACCGATGACTGATTGTCATACCATTCGGTTAGATGTCCCGGAGCCGTCGTCCGGATCTTGTATGTGCCTGCCGGTAGCGCCAAGAGGAATGCGCCGTTGGCATCGGTCTTGACTGCCTTGATGGCGGTCCCGGCCTGATCGGTGGCGGTGACGGTGGCACCTTCCAGAGGATCCCCCAGGAATTCACCGCGCACCGTCCCCTTTATCTGACCCGCCTTGGCGAGGGTGGCGGAGACGTTCACCGCCGTGCCATCCACCACGATCACATCGTTGGCCGTAGCCACAGAAACCTTGTTGTTGTAGTACTCGTCGGCATACACGCCGGCCGGATCCGAGAACCCGACACGATATGTGCCTGCCACCAGCACCACGGCATAGTTGCCGTCGGCGTCGGTGACCGTTTCCGCCACCGGATCCCCGGCGGACGAATAGACCGTCACCGCCACGTCCTTCAAGCCGTCCCCAAGATCGTTCCGAACCAGTCCTTTGATACGTCCCGACCCGGGAGGCGCCACAGTCGACAACGTGGCCTCCACGTATGTCGTCTGTCCGGTGGCGACGGCCAGATCGTCGGCTTGCTCGAGCGTCACCCGATCGTCGTAGAACTCGGGGTAATACACACCGGCTGGATCATCGAAGCCGAGGTTGTAGGTTCCCGGCAACAGGCTGGTCCCGAACAGACCATCGCTACCAGTGTCCGTCAGGCCGGCCGGTGTCCCGTCTTGGCGGTACACCGTCACCGTCTTGGAACCGAGCGGCGAGCTGGCGGCGTTGACGAGCTTCCCGTTTATGTGCCCGGGAAGAGCAGCAGGCTTCGGGGCGACGTAGACATCCAGATAGACGTAGTTGCCGTCGGAATCCTCCACGAACGTCGGCGGGAAAAAGCCCTTGGAACTCCCACCGCTTCCACCTTCGCTCTCGTCGGCCAGCTGATCGTCTGGATTGACGCCGGTGATCGAAGCGTTGGCGGCAACCCCGTTGGCGATTCCGTCGATGCTCAGGGTGATCCGATACCAGCCGGCGGCAGCGGCCCCCCAGTTGTAGCCGTACAGGACCCGGCCCCCCTGGTTGGTCTCGGCGGAGAAGCCGGATTCCCCTTCGGAGCCGCCCACGACGCCGTCGTATTCGACTGACTCCACCCAATCCTGGTATCCCTCCGAGAACGTGTCGGGGATCACGCCACTGGGATAACCCTCCAGGTCCCCATCGGCGAAGCTGTCCGGAATCATCGACCATGCCAGCTTGTCGACGGTCAGGCGGGCATTCTGCGTGAAGACCGTCGCCGCCTCGGCCGGGACCAGTTGGCCGGACCCGGATACGTCGGGAGTGGCCCACACCTCGAGCCGATCCCCGCCGCCCACCGACGGGGGTTTGCCATCTACGAAGGAGGGAGGCCACAACCCGGTCATCGGGTAGCCGGACAAGTCGAGACCCTCCTGGAAGGTCCCAGGCGTGTCCGTGGTCTGAAAGAGGGTGAATTCGACCCGGATCGGACTGCTTCCCACCGAGCGCAGAACTCGAACCAGGTCATCGCCGACATCGAGTGAGTTGACCTCTACCGTGTCGATCGAAGAACCATCGGCCCAGTCCGCCTCCCAGCAGATTTCGGCCCCAAAATCGACTGCGGTGCCCCCGGCCAGAGGTACGAGCGAATATGGCTGGAGGAAATAGTCGCCGGGTGCGGCCGTCGAGGTTCCCTCCTGCTCGTCGAACACTGTGCCGTCGATCTGAAGCTGGTACGCCGAGCCGGCCACGGGGAATTCGACATGGTTCGATCCTGCCACCCACGACTCGGCGCCCGAGCACGACGACTTGAGCAAACCCGGCAATCCGGTGCTGGTCACGTCGGTTTCATCGACCTGGAATCCACTGAGCCCGTAACCCTCGGCGAATATCACAGGGGTCGAGAGATTGTTCCCGCCCTCCTCCTCCTCGGCGCCCAAGCCTGGGCTCGATCCCGCCAGGAGCATGGCGATGGTAGCGATACTCACCAAGACCGTCAGCCCGCGTCTGGTGCGCGACATGATTCCTCACTCTCCGTGGACGACAACCACTGGACCTGGCACCCACAAGGTTCCGAGGGTGGAATCACCGCCCACTTCTCCCAAAACGTTGTCTACGGCACCTTTCCAGACCCAACTGAGGCGATCTAGAGGATTAGGTCCCGGATCTCCATTGTCCCGGGACCTATCCACCCTCCGTGGTCAGACCCATCAGTTGCCCAAAGCGGTACCCTCCATGCCGGAGGCGTCCGAGCGCCTGGTGGGCTCCCCGGTCTTCAAAACCGGTGGGGGGCTGACAAAGTCCCCGGCGGGTTCGATTCCCGTCCGCCTCCGCCAAACCCCACCGCCCGCCCGTTTCTTTGGACCGTGGGGAACGGGCCCACCGTTCTTTGGACCGTCAGGAACGCATAGCGATGGTCACGGTCCAAAGAAGGGATCAGCCGTTCCTCAGCGTCCAAAGAACGGCCCAGGGTTGTTCAGTCGGCGGCGGCGATGTCGACCAGGTAGGCCTCGTAGACCAGATCAGACCCGTGCTGGCGGTGCCGGGTCAGATAGCCCAGCAGCGACACTGCCCTGCGGCGCACGGCCAGGCCGTCGACAGGCCCCGACTCGAGTAGCCGGCGACTCTGACCCAAAGACTCGATCAGACCCCTGTGCTCATCGCGAATGGTGTCGACCAGGGCGGAGAGACGAGGCGCCACGTCCAGCATCTCTGCCAGCAAGCCATCGGGGGCCTCGACCTCCTCGATGTGGGCCCGGATCGCCTCCTCCAGATCGTCTAGCGCCCCCTCCACGACCCGGGCCCAATCCTGGCTTCCCACCGGGCGACCGATGGCGTGCTCCAGGGCCTCCATCGCCTCGCGCAGGGCGTGGCGCCTCACCCGCGCCCGGTCGAGGCGGGATCGCTCACCCTGGGCGGCTTGCTCGGGGATCCAACCTGACGCTTCGGCTTGGTCGCGGGCCTTCTCGACCTGCAACTCCTCGCCCGGCGCCCTGTACAGACCCGCTCCCTGGGCCGACTCCTCCAGTTCCAGCAGCCGTTCCGCCTCGTTCTGTGTCATAACTCGATTGTGGGACCTGCTCCCACCCTGCCAAGGGCCGAAGGACCCCTCTCCCAGAGAGCGACCGATCTGCACCTGGAAGTCCCCGGGTGTCCTAGCGTTGAGCCAAACCCCCAAGGAGCGGATATGGACACGGGAGACATGCTGGCCGATCTATTCGGACGGGTCCGGGAGTCGGTACTCGCAGTGACCGATGGAATCAGTCACTCCCAACTGGTCTATAGGCCGGATGCAGATGCCAACTCGGTCTGCTGGTTGCTGTGGCACCTGACCAGGGTGGAGGACGACCACGTCTCTGAGATCGTCGGCTCGGAACAGATCTGGACCGGTCAGGATTGGGTGACCCGTTTCGGTCTCGATCTGGAACCCTCCGATACCGGCTTCGGCCACACCTCGGAACAGGTCGGCCGGCTCGACGTGGCGACCGACCTCCTCACCGGGTATCAGGACGCCGTACACGACATGACCGTCGCCTACGTGAATGGAGTCGAAGCCCCAGAGCTGGACCGGATCATCGACTATCGCTGGGACCCACCGGTTTCGGTGGGTGTCCGTCTGGTGAGCGTGGCCGCCGACACTCTCCAGCACGTGGGCCAGGCCAAATATGTCCTCGGGCTGGCGCAACGGGCCGGGGTCTGAGGCACAACCAATCCCCAACTGTTCGCTAAAGGACCCGCCACTAGGAGCCTGTTGGATAGTGCCGTTGCTCGGATTGGCGGCCAGGCGCGCCAGCCGCAAGGCCGAGGTTTCGCCACTCCTTGTGCCGGAATGGCGGTGCCGAGAACGCAGTGGGTGGTGATGCATGGTCGTCAAGATGGGTGACATGCATTGTTCAACGGGCTCCTAGAAGGGGAGCGGAACCGCTTTCCTGCGGCGCTGGGCATCCGCCACCGCCACCGCGGTCAGGTTGACCACGTCCGTCACCTCGGCGTCCCTCTGGAGGACGTGAACAGACTTGGACAGCCCGGACAGAATCGGGCCGATCACCTCCGCCCCACCCAGCCGGTTGAGCAGTTGGTAGGAGGCGTTGGCGGCGCTGAGATTGGGGAACACCAGGATGTTGGGGGCCCGATCGAGCGGACCACCCGCCCGGCGCCGCTTGAGCAGGTCGGCCACCACAGCAGTGCCCGCCTGCATCTCTCCATCGGCGGGGATTTCGGGGTGGCGGCTGCGGAATTGATCGACCGCAGCCCGTACCCGGGCCGGCTCGTCCCCTCCCGCCGAACCGAAGTCTGAATAGCTGATGAACCCGACCCGGGGGCTGCGATCGAACTGGCGCTCGGCCACGTCGACCGCCGCCTCGGCTATCTCCACCAACTGCTCGGCCGTGGGTTCGATGTTGACCGCGCAATCGGTGAAGAAATACGCCGTGTCGCGGATGACCACGACATAGAGCGAGGAGACGATGGTCCGGCCCTCCTCCACCCTGAGCACCTGGAGGGCCGGTCGAATGGTCTCGGCATAGAAGGTGGTGAGGCCTCCCAGCACGGCGTCGGCCGTACCCTCGCGCACCATCAGGCATGCATACATGTTGGAGTCGTGCACCCAGCGCTGCGCCTCCGCCAGGGATATGCCCTTGTGCCGGCGCAGCTCCTCCAGGGTGCGGGCATACCGCTCTCGGGTCTCTTCCTGGGCGTTGGGGTCGACCGTCTCTATCCCCTCCAGTGAGACACCCGCCTCGACGGCCAGCTCTCGCATCAACCCCACGTCTCCCACCAGCACCGGGCTGGCGATCCCCTCGTCGAGAACACGACGGGCGGCCCGGATGATGCGAAGGTCGTGCCCGTGTGGATAGGCGACCCGCATCGGCTGGGTGCGGGCCTTGGCGGTGACGGTGGTGATGAGCCCATAAGAAGAGTGGAAACGCGCCTGGAGGGCCTCGCGGTAGTCGTCAGGATCCGCGAGCGGGGTTCGGGCCAGACCCTCTTCGGTAGCCGCGCTTGCCACGGCGGGAGCCACTCTCACCAGCACCCGGGGATCGAAGGGTTTGGGTATCAGGTAGTCGCGGGAGAACTGGAGACGCTCCAGGCTGTAGGCCCGCAGCACCGAGTCCGGAACCGGCTCCCGGGCCAGCTCCGCCAGCGCCCGGGCCGCAGCCACCTTCATTCCCTCGGAGACTCCACGAGCGCGAACGTCGAGTGCGCCTCGAAAGATGAACGGGAAACCCAGGACGTTGTTGACCTGGTTGGGATAGTCGGACCGGCCGGTCGCCACCAGGGCGTCGGAGCGGGCGGCACGGGCGTCCTCGTAGGTGATCTCGGGATCGGGGTTGGCCAGGGCGAAGACCAACGGGTCCGGGCCCATAGACCGGACCATGTCCTGGGTGACGCAGTCGGCTACCGACACTCCTACGAAGGCGTCTGCCCCCACCATGGCGTCGGCCAGGGTGCGGGCATCGGTCTCACGCACGAACTCCAGCTTGACGTCGGTCAGGTCGTCGCGCCCGGAATGGATCACACCGTGGGAGTCCACCATGAGCATGTTCTCGGCCTGCACCCCCAGCTCGCGGAAGAAGCGAGCCGTGGCCACGCCGGCGGCACCGGCACCGCTGAACACGACTTTCACGTCCTCTGCCCGGCGGTCGGTCAACTCGAGGGCGTTGATGAAGGCGGCGCCGGCGATGATGGCCGTGCCGTGTTGATCATCGTGGAAGACCGGTACGTCGAGCCGTTCCCTCAGGGTGGACTCGATGAGGAAGCAATCGGGGGCCTTGATGTCCTCCAGGTTGATGCCGCCCACGGTGGGGGCCAGCATCTCACAGAACCGGATTACATCCTCGGGGTCGGAAGCATCGATCTCGAGGTCGAAGACATCGATGTCGGCGAACCGCTTGAACAGTACCGCCTTGCCCTCCATCACAGGCTTGGAGGCCAAAGGACCTATGTTGCCCAGGCCCAGTACTGCGGTGCCGTTCGACACCACCGCCACCAGATTGGCCCGATTGGTGAAGCGAAAGGCCGCCGACGGGTCGTCGGCGATCACCCGGCATGGCTCTGCCACTCCCGGTGTGTAGGCAAGACTGAGATCGGCCTGAGTGGCGGTGGGCTTTGTCGCCCGGATCTCCAGCTTCCCGGGACGAGGTCGCTCGTGATATTCGAGCGCTTCAGAGAAGGTGTGTGAATCGGCCATTGCCGTTGACTCTACCGACCGTTCTCGATGAGAGCCTCATGACACCGGTAGTCTCAGGATCTGTGAGCCTTGCGCTGAGGATCCTGGGCTGGATGGTTGCCATCGCCGCCGCGGCGGCTCTTCTCATCGCCGTGGCGGCGTACGTCGTCACCGCCGTGACCTGAGGCGGGAGTAGATGTCACCCTTCAGGCCTGCGAGAATTGGAGAGAATGAGTAAACCAGACAACGGATACAAGGTCATGGGTGGATGGCGCGTCGGTTCTCCACCCGACGAGTCTGTCACCAAATCGGGTCTGTTGGTGCCGGTCGGCACCAAGGACGGCAACGACGCTTTGACTCTGGTCGACGTGTCCACAGGCCAGCGCTTCTGGGCGGTGCCTACCGGTGCCTGGCGCTTCATATGGCCGACGACAGGCAAACCAGTAGTGGCGGTCCGCGAGTCCCAGATAATCGCCGAAGAGGAGCGGGAGCACGTGGCAGCAGAGGGTCAGTACCTGTGAGAGCCGGGTGAGATATTCGGGCGAATTCCGGTCCCGGTCCTGGTACCAATGAGACGATGACAGACGCACATGTCGGCCGCACCGGACGGCGACTCACCGCCACCGTCACCGATCTCGAGATAGCGCGTCAGCGTGGGTTCCTGATCGGGGTGGTCGTGGGCGGCGACGATATGGAGGAAGCCGAACGCTCCCTCGCCGAGCTGGAATTGTTGACCGATACGGCCGGATCCGATCCGATCGCGTCCGAGCTGGTCCGGAGGGACCGGATCGATCCGGCCACCTTCATCGGCTCCGGCAAAGCCGCCGAATTGGCGCAGGTCAGCGCCGGCCTCGACATCGACGTGGTCGTGTTCGATAACCCCCTCTCGCCCGCCCAGCAACGCAATCTGCAGAAGATCTTCGAATGCGACGTGGTCGACCGCGAGGCGGTGATCCTCGACATCTTCGCCGCCAATGCCAGCTCCCGGCAGGGCGCTCTCCAGGTCGAGCTTGCCCTGTACCGCTACAACCTCCCCCGGCTTCGGGGTAAGGGCAGCTCTCTGTCCCAACAGGCCGGCGGCATCGGCGCCCACCGGGGTCCCGGCGAGACGAAGCTGGAAACCGACCGCCGGCGGATTCAGGCCCGCATCACCCACCTGACCCGGGAGCTCGAAGACGTGGCGAGAGTGCTGGCCACCCAGCGCAAGGCGCGCAAGCGCTCGTCCACGCCGCACATGGCCCTGGTGGGATACACCAACGCCGGGAAGTCGACCCTCCTCAACCGCCTCACCGACGCCGAGGTGCTGACCCAGGACCGGCTCTTCTCCACTCTTGACTCGACGGTTCGCAGAGTGGGCCTCATCGGCGGTCCGCCTGCACTCATGTCGGACACGGTCGGCTTCGTTCGCCGCCTCCCCCATCATCTGGTCGAGGCTTTCAGATCGACCCTGATCGAGGTGAGAGAAGCCGACCTTCTCATTCACGTGGTCGACGCATCAGATCCGGACCCGGTCGGTCAGATCGCAGCCGTTCGCGAGGTAGTGACCGAGATCGAAGCCGAGGCAGTGCCCGAGCAGATCGTCTTCAACAAGATCGACCTGGCGCCCGCAACCACCCTGCAGCGCCTGGCAAACCTGTATCCCGATGCAGTCTTCGTGTCTGCTCTCAACGGCACCGGAGTGGACGACCTGCGTTCTGCCCTGGCCGACGACCTGGCTCGCCGCACCACGCTGTTGCACCTCAGCGTCCCCTACGAGCGCGGAGACGTCGTCGCCTCGGCCCACCGGCTGGGGGACGTGGTAGCCGAGAAGCACGACGCCCAGGGAACCCTGCTCGATGTGCGGGTGCCTTCAGATCGGGTGACAGAGTTCAAGGAATTCGCCACGGCCTGATCCCGCCCCGGCCTGAACCGCCGTCAGTCCGGACGGGTTATCAGATAGACCTCGTCTTCGAACCAGACCGTCGGATGGCGCTCCATGACGCTGCGGGTGGCGGCCTCCCAGGCCCCGCTCCTCATCGCCTCGGCAAGACGCTCCTCGTCGATCTGGGCGACGTAGACGGCGGCATTCCACGTCGCCATGATGGAAGAGGTCCCTATGTGCTCGGCCGCCTCCGACGGCATCGTGTGCATGTGGTAACGGACGACATCGCCTTGTTCGGGTACCGAGAACTCGAACCCTTCGCCCGACAACTGGGTGCGGGCCTCGGCCAGGATCTGGTCGCGACCATGGGGAAACGGACTCTCGTCCGGCCACACGCCGGTGATGATCTCCATCCCGGGGTCACCACCTCGTGCGTGGATACCGACGAGCCGGCCCCCGGGTGCCAGGCCCCGGGCGAGTGGTGCCACCACCATCCGCACCTTGCGCTCCACCGGGGTGGCGGCGCGATAGGCCTGTGCTGCCACCATCAGGTCGTAGCTGAACGACGGATCTCCGGGCCGGGGGATCAGTTGGCGAAGCAGGAACTCGTGATCGGCTCGCCAGATCACCAGCACCGCCGGCCGCACATAGACCGGGTTTCCGGTGCGGCGACTGGTCTCGACCTCCCAATCTCCGGCCAGGTCGGGCAACAGGTCGCGGATCTGGGAGGCGAAGTCGTGGCTCGTTTCCCCCTGCAAGGCCAGCTCCCGCCACACCAGCCGCCCGGGATGGGACGGCTTGAGCCGCACCGCCTCATCGAACCGCATGTTGGTGACCACGAAGACCATCTCGGGATGCTCGAAGAAGCGATCGGGCAGCCGGGACAGGGCCTGGCGGACGTCTTCCAGGCTGATTTCCTTGCCGACGACCGTCCAGGGGATGCGGGGGAAGACGCGGTGCATGTGGCGCATCAGCGCCGTGAGGACCGAGGCGTCTCCCATGCCTGCGTCGAAGACGCGCAAACCGGGTGGTGTCGGGACCAGATGGGAGAGCTCGGCTCCGATCCTCTCGGCGACCGCAGCCTTCTCCGACGTGGCGGTGGCGAAGAGAAGATACGCCGCCCGCGTGTCGAAGAATCGGCTGGTCCTGGTCCAGCCCTCGGTGCTCAACCGCTCACCGCCGCCATTGCTGCGCCGACGATGCCCGCTTCGTTGTGCAGGAGCGCTGCCGTCACCTCGCAATCAACATCCAGATACGAAGCGAACTTCTCGAACTTGCGGCTGACGCCGCCGCTCAGGACGAACAGCTCCGGGGAAAAGATGCGATCGAGATGATCGAGGAACCGGTTCAGGCGTCCTCCCCATTCCTCCCAGGAGAGATCCTCGTCCTCGCGCACCCTGGCCGCGGTCCAGTCCTCGACCGAGTCGTAGCCGGCGAAGTTGAGATGCCCGAACTCGGTATTGGGCACCAGCACCCCATGGGTGAACAGGGCGCTCCCGATGCCCGTGCCCAGGGTGAGGCATATCACGACTCCCGAGCGGTCCTTTCCGACTCCGAACGTCATCTCGGCCACCCCGGCTGCGTCGGCATCGTTGACCACGGTCACTTCACGTCCGGTCGCCTCCGAGAAGAGGGCGGCCGCATCGGTGCCGATCCACGACTTGTCCACGTTGGCGGCGGTGCGGGCCACCCCGTTTCGCATCACCGCCGGGAAGGTGCAGCCGATCGGGCCTTTTGACGAGAAATGCTCCGCCATCTTTGCCACCACCTCCGCCACCGCCTCCGGCGTGGAGGGTTGAGGGGTGTCGATCTTGAGGCGGTCGGCCACGACTTCACCCAGGCTCAGGTCGACCAGGTTCGCCTTGATCCCTGATCCGCCTATGTCGATTCCTAGGACGGGGTCCATGTCCTCAGGTTAAGACCGGTCCCGCCCCACCGCGCCGGGCGCCCGATCGGCCCCGGTACCGTGACGGACCATGACGAAACAGATGGGATTGATCGGCCTGGGCGTGATGGGACGCAACCTGGCCCTCAACTTCGCAGATCACGACACGCAAGTAACGGTGTTCAACCGGACTGCCTCGGTCACCGACGATTTCGTCGCCGGTGACGGCGACCGGCCCGAGATCCGTCCCGTCCCCTCGGTCGAGGATCTGATCGCCGCCCTGGAGCCTCCCCGTAGGGTCCTCCTGATGGTGTCCGCCGGTGGCGCCGTGGACGCGGTGATCGACGGGCTGGTTCCCCTTCTGAGCCCCGGCGACATCATCATCGATGGAGGTAACTCCCTCTACACCGACACCATGCGCCGCACCGAGCAACTCGCCGCCGCGGGCATCCGCTTCGTGGGTTGCGGGATATCGGGGGGCGAAGAGGGTGCCCGCCACGGTCCCTCGATGATGCCGGGGGGTGACCCCGAGGCCTGGCCCCACATCGCCCAGTCCTTCCAGGCCGTGGCGGCCAAGGCACCGGACGGCACACCCTGCTGCGACTGGCTGGGTCCGGACGGCGCCGGCCACTACGTGAAGATGATCCACAACGGAATCGAGTACGGCGACATGCAGGTCATCGCCGAGGCGTATCAGCTCATGCGCGACGGGCTGGGCCTGGGCCACGACGAGATGGCTTCGATCTTCCGGGACTGGAACCAGGGCGTCCTCGACTCGTATCTGATCGAGATCACCGCCGACATCCTCGCTACAGAGTTGGACGGCGAGCGTCGTCTGGAGGCGATACTCGACACCGCCGGTCAGAAAGGCACCGGCAAGTGGACCGTGATCTCCTCGATGGAGCTCGGCCAGCCCACCACCCTCGTGGCCGAAGCCGTGTACGCCCGCATCGTCTCGGCCTTCAAAGACGAGCGGATCCGGGCGGCCGGCGCCCTCCCCGGACCCTCGGGACATGTCAGCGACCCCGACGGGTTCATCGAGGCGATCCGCCAGGCCCTGTATGCCTCCAAGATCGTTTCCTATGCACAGGGGTTCATCCAGCTCAGCGCCGCCTCCACCGAGTACGGCTGGGACCTGGACCTGTCCAGGATCGCCAAGCTGTGGCGGGCCGGCTGCATCATCCGGGCCCGTTTCCTCGATGACATTGCCGCCGCCTTCGAGCGGCGGCCGGACAACCTGCTCATGGACGACTTCTTCGTCGATGCTTTGACCAGGTGCCAGGATGGCTGGAGACGGGTGGTGCGGTCGGCGATCGAGGCAGGCATCGGGGTCCCCGCCTACTCATCGGCCCTCGCCTTCTACGACGCTTTTCGAACCGACAAGCTGCCGGCCAATCTCATCCAGGCCCAGCGGGACTACTTCGGGGCGCACACATATGAGCGCATCGACCGGCCCCGCGGCGAGCACTTTCATACCCACTGGACCGAAGGCGGGACCGAGAACCCGGCCTGACAGCTCGGGTTCACCCGGGCCCTCCGGCCCGCCCCCTACCCCGCTGCTCCGCAGCGGGGACCCCTTCCCCCTCTCGCTGCGCTCGTGGGGGACAAAGCAAGTCCCTGCCGCCGCACGAAGCGGAGGCGGGAGGTAGGGGGGCTCCAGGTAGGGTCAGATCAGACCGGAGGGAGGCCGGGGACGGGGATGCGTTCGGGGGCATCGGGGTCTTCGACCTCCTCGCCTCTGATGCCGAGCAAGAAGAGGATGGCGTCGAGATAGGGCACGTTGAGAGCGGCGTCAGCCGCCGCACGAACTGAGTGGCGAGCGTTGAATGCGATCCCCAATCCCGCCACTGCCAGCATGTCGAGATCGTTGGCGCCGTCTCCCACCGCCACCACCTGCTCCAGCGGAATCCCCTCCCGTTGGGCGATCTCCTTCAGAATCTTCGCCTTGCCCGGACGGTCGACCACCGCTCCCACCAGGTTGCCGGTCAGTCGGCCGTCGACGATCTCGAGCGTGTTGGCCGAGGAATGGTCAACGGAAAGCTCCTGGGCCAGATGGTCGGTGATCCTGGTGAACCCGCCCGACACGATGGCGGTTCGCATCCCCCCTCGCTTCAGAGTCTTGATGAACGTGCGCGCACCGGGGGTGAGACGGATCGATGCGGCGACCTGATCGAGAACCGTCTCATCGAGACCCTTCAGGAGCTTTACCCGTCGCCGCAGCGACTCCTCGAAGTCGAGTCCCCCCTCCATCGCCTCCTCGGTGATTGCATGCACCTCGGCGGCGGCGCCGGCTCGCTGGGCAAGGAGGTCGATCACCTCGTCCTGGATCAGGGTCGAGTCCACATCGATCACGACCAGGCGCTTCATCCGACGTTCCAGACGCTCTTCCTGGACTGCGACATCGAAGCGGTGTTCGGCGGCGGCGCGACCCAGGTTGCGACGCAACCGATCGAAGTCGCCACCGGCCACTGCCAGCTCGTAGGAGACAACCGGGTACCGGGACAACCTCACGATCCGATCGATATTTCCTCCGGCCTCGGCGATCGCCGAAGCCGCTGCTCCAAAGGCCTCCGGACCGATCGATTGGGCGACGATCGACACCGCAGCCGTCAGCTGGCTGTGACTGGGAGTGGGCTCGACCATCTCGAAGTCGATCTGCATTCCCGACTCCCAGCCGTAGTAGAGGAGGTCCTTGACCGTCGAAGCACCCTCGGGAGCAGCGAAGAGGATGTCGAGGGTCAAACGACCCCGAACCACCACCTGCTCCACGTCGTACAACTCTGCTCCCGTCGCCGCCAGCACCTCCATCAACCCGGCGGTGATGCCGGGACGGTCGTGGCCATGAACTCGGCACAAGATTGGGGATCCGTTGGGCACGAATCCAGTTTGGCTCCCCGTCCATCGAGTACCAAGACTGCCCGTTCCCGAGACCCACCGTGGTCACTACCGTTCCCACCATGTCGGCACCTCTCTCCCCCGGACTGAGACACCTCATTTCCACCGCGGTGGGCCCCGAGCACACCCCGGCCCACCTGGCCCCGATCGTGGTGCTCTCCACCCCGGAGATGATCCGGCTGATGGAAGAAGCCTGTACTGAGGCCGTCCAACCGATGCTCGAGGAGAACCAGACGACCGTCGGAACCCACGTCGATGTCAGCCACGAATCGGCCGCCCGGGGAGGAGAGGTGGTCGAAGTGGAGGCCGAACTGACCGCCGTGGACGGGGCGAGGCTCGCCTTCCGGGTGGAGGCTCGCGTGGGAGACCGCATCATCGGGCGAGGGATACACCGCCGCCACGTCATAGACATGTCCCGATTCGCTGGATGAGCCACCTGTCGGTGGTGCTTCCGCTGTGGCAGGATCGCTCCCCCCGAGAGAATCTCGCCATCGCCACCAAAGCCGATGAGCTGGGCTATCAGAACCTGTGGATCGGTGAGATGGCTACCTATGACGCCTTCGTGTTGGCCACCGGCGTGGGCACCGACACCAACCTCGATATCACCGTCGGGCCCCTGGCGGTCGGTGTTCGCACCCCGGCCTCCGTCGCTATGAGCGTGGCCTCCGTCAGCGACCTCATCGGCCGCCCGGTCAGCGTGGCGGTGGGGGCGTCTTCACCTGTGATGGTTCAGCAATGGCACGGACGCCCCTGGTTCGACACCGCCCGCCAACTCGCCGAGTCGGTCGACATCATCCGGGAGTTGCTGGAGGGTGGGCGTAGCCACCATCAGGGGGTTCGGGCATCGAGCACTGGCTACCGACTCCGGCTCCAACCCCCGGGGGCGCACATCACGGTGGCCGCATTCGGGCCGAGGGCACTGGGAGTTGGAGCGGAGAAGGCCGACCGCGTGGTGCTGAACATGGTGACGGCCGAATCGGTGGCACGAATCGCCCAGATGGTCGCCGACCGGGCACGCGGGGCCAGGCGCCCAGCCCCTCCGCTGGCAGTGTGGCTGACGGCAGCCGTCGAACCGACTCCGGAAGCTCACGTGCAGATTGCGAGAGCCCGATCGGGCTATCTCTCGGTACCCGGCTACGCCGACATGATTCGTCAGGCGGGCTTCGGTGACCTGGTCGACCAGGCAATGTCCGGAGTGTCGTTGAATGAGCTGCAGGCCTCCATACCCCCCGAACTCGACGACGTGATCGGTGTGGCCGGACCGGCGGATCATGTGGAGAAACGGATCGCCCGCTACCGGTCGGCAGGGGCCGCCGAGATCTGTCTGGTGCCGGTCACGGCCGGCGACCCCGAAGGGGAGAGGACGCTCACCGCCCTGCGTCCGCCGCGACCGGAGGGACGGTGATTCAGACCGGGACGACTTTCCGATGTGAGCCCGGTACCTCAGTCGGTACCATCAGTACTCGTGTCTGAGAACCCTTATCGCCTTCCCCGCACAGTCGTACCACATCGCTACAGGCTTCGTCTCGAACCAGATCTGGAGTCCTTCACGTTCACCGGCTCCGAGCGCATCGACGTAACCGTCGAGACGATCACGAACGAGATCACCCTCAACGCAGCCGACCTCGAGATCAGCAGTGCCGAACTGACCAGGGCGGACGGCACCATCGGGGCCTCGGCCCGTCCGGACGGGGAGCGGGAACGGGTCACGCTGGTGCTCGAGACGCCCGCCGAGCCCGGTGACTGGGAGCTTCGCATCGACTTCAACGGAACGCTCAACGACTATCTGCGCGGCTTCTATCGCTCCCGTTTCACCGATGTCGACGGCAACGAGCAGGTCATCGCCACGACCCAGTTCGAATCGACCGATGCCCGTCGTGCATTCCCGTGTTGGGACGAGCCGGACTTCAAGGCCGTCTTCGAGACGACCCTGGTCATCCCCTCGGATCTGATGGCAGTGACCAACACCGCCGAGAAATCCCGTAAAGAGCTCGACGATGGCCGCACCGAGATCACCTTCGACGAGACGATGAAGATGTCGACGTATCTGGTGGCCTTCGTCGTCGGTCCCTTCGAGGCCACCGACCCCGTTGATGTCGATGGCGTGCCGACCCGGATCGTGGTTCCCCGCGGCAAACTCCACCTGGCGGATTACGCAATGGATTGCGCCCAGTTCTGTTTCCGCTACCTGCGCGACTACTACGGAATCGATTACCCGGGCGACAAGCTCGACCACATCGCCATACCCGACTTTGCCTTCGGTGCCATGGAGAACGTGGGTGCGATCACCTATCGGGAGACCGCGCTTCTCATCGATCCGGCCCGTGCGTCCCAGGCCGAGAAGCTGCGCATCCTCGACGTGATCGGCCATGAGATCGCCCATCAGTGGTTCGGCAACCTGGTCACGATGGGCTGGTGGGAGGGGGTATGGCTCAATGAGGCCTTCGCCTCGTTCATGGAGATGAAGGCCACCGACGCCCGCCGTCCCGAATGGAAACGGTGGCTCAATTTCGCCGCCGTCGAGCGCCCATGGGCGTTCGGTGTCGACCAGCTGGCCTCCACCCGCCCCGTCGAGTTCGAGGTCAACTCACCGGCCGAGGCCGACGAGATGTTCGACGCACTCACCTACGGCAAGGGATCGTCGGTGCTGCGCATGCTGGAGCAGTTCATCGGCGAGCAAGCCTTCCGCGACGGTGTGGGGACCTACCTGCGCCGTCATGCTTTCGGCAATGCCATCACCGCCGATCTGTGGGCGGGCCTGGACAGCACCGCCAAGTGGCCGGTAGCCAAGATGATGGACGGCTGGATCCACCAGCGCGGCTTCCCCAAGCTGAGCGTGGAGTCCGTGCCCGGAGGCCTGCGCATCGCCCAGCAGCGCTATCTGGCCATTCCCGACGATGCCGACCAGACCCAGTGGCAGGTCCCGATCCGCCTCCGTGGCATCGACGAGTCCGGGGACCGGTTCGAGAGAACGCTGCTGCTCGAAGACGAGGAAACCACCGTCGACACCGGACCGACACCCTGGGTCACTGCCAACGCCGGCGGACACGGCTTCTATCGCGTCCACTACGCACCCGACCTCTTCGACGCCCTGGTCACGAACCTGTCCGACCTGGAAGCTGTCGAGCGTTACGGCCTCCTCAACGACACGGACGCCTTCCTCGTCTCGGGCGAGGAGAACGCCGCCACCGTTCTCGAGTTGCTGGACGCCTACCGGGAAGAAACCGAGCAACCCATCTGGCAACTGATCCTGGGCATCCTCACCGAGATCGAGCATCATTTGATCGACGACGAGGACCTGGAGCGATACCGCGAGTTCTGCCGCGGGCTCCTGCGCCCCGTCGCCGTTCGGCTGGGCTGGGAGCCGCAGCCGGACGAGGACGACCTCACCCGGCGACTCCGGGGCCAGATCCTGGGAGCGCTGGGCGGAAGACCAGGACTCGATCCCGAGACGATTGCCCGGGCAGAGGCCCTGGTCGACGAGGTGCTGGCGGGCACCTCCGACCTGGATCCCGAGATCCTCAGAGCCGTGCTGGCCATTGTCCCCTACATGGACGTCCCCGACACCTACGAACGGGTTTGGGCCGGCTACGAGCGCAACGACTCCCCGGCAGAACAGCTCCGCTTCCTCCAGACCCTGAGCCGATTCGACGATCCTGACCTGGCCCGGCACACCCTCGATGCCACCCTGGACGGGTCGATCAGGAACCAGGACGGAGCATCGGTGGTGGCATTGCTGTTCGGCAATCGTTACTCCGGGCCGGCCGTGTGGGCGGAGGCCCGTCGGCGCTGGGACGAGCTGCTGGCGGTCTACCCCCCGATGAGCCATCGCCGGCTGGTCGAAGGCATCCCCGCTCTTTCCCGCCCCGATGTGGCCGCCGATGTGCAAGCCTTCTTCGCCGAAACCCCGATGGCATACGCCGCCAAGGCCACAGCGCAGAAGCTGGAGCTGTTGGAGGCCTTCGTCGAGACAAACAAGCGCGAATCCCCCGGCCTGACGGCATGGCTCAGGGCGCGATTCCAGGCCTGAAAAGGGACAGCTCAGCCGGGCCGGACCACCAGGACGTCGCATGGGGTTCCGTGGATGACCCCGTGGCTGGTGGAGCCGAGTACGAGCGAAGCCAGGTCGCCCCGTCCCCGTGATCCGATCACGATCAGATCGGAGTTGTGCTCCTCGGCATAGGCACAGATCATCGAAGCGGGATGGCCCTCGAGATCGATCCGGTTCCACTGCAAGCCGGACTCGTCCAGGGCTTCCTCCAGGGGCTCCCACACCGACTTGCGCTCGGCATCGGCCAGCTCGTCGGCCGCCAGGTAGAAACCCGCATCGAGGGCATAGAGGGAAGCCGGGGGCTGGTAGACATGAACGACATCGAGAGTGGCGTTCCAGCGCTTGGCGTGCTGGATGGCCCGGTTCAGCACCTCCAGCGCAGCGGGGGAGGAATCGACGCAAGTGAGGAAGTTCATTTGGCTACTCCTTTCACCACCCATAGTGGCCTAGCGGAAGCTGCGATGCGAGAGAACAAAGTCCCGGCCGTCCCTCTCAAGCGCTCCTGAACGCAGAGCGGCCGCCCCGTTACGGGGCGGCCGCTCTCAGACCACTTAACGTCTCTTACTTCAGCTCGACGGAGGCGCCGACTGCCTCCAGGGCCTCCTTGGCCTTGTCGGCGGCGTCCTTGTCGACCGCTTCCAGCACTGGCTTGGGGGCGCTGTCGACCAGTTCCTTGGCCTCCTTCAGACCGAGGCTGGTCAGCGAACGGACCTCCTTGATCACCTGGATCTTCTGGTCACCGGCCGCAGTGAGGACGACGTCGAATTCGTCCTTCTCCTCGGCCGCAGCTTCCTCACCGCCCCCACCGGCCGCCGGTGCGGCGGCCATGGCAACGGGTGCGGCGGCAGTCACGTCGAACTTCTCCTCGAACGCGTCGAGGAACTCCTTCAGCTCCAGAACCGTCATCTCCTCGAAGACGGACAGAAGCTCTTCTTTGGTCATACTGGCCATGGTCATTCCTCCTCGGCCTTATCCGTCGGCTCCTCTGGGGATGCCGCGACGGTCTCGTCATCTTCCTCGCTGTCGGCAGCGGTCTGATCTTCGGTATCTTCTGGCTCTGCGGCCTCGCCGACCTCGGTTTGCTCAGCCTCGGGTTGCTCAGCCTCGGGTTGCTCAGCCTCGGGTTGCTCAGCCTCGGGTTGCTCAGCCTCGGGTTGCTCAGCCGCAGGCGATTCGGCGCCCGCCTCCTCGCCTGCCGCCACCCCGGTCGCCTCCGCGGGGACGGCCTCGGCCGTCCCGGACTCAGACGCGGCCCCGGGCTCGGCTTCCCTCTTGTCGAGGAGGGCAGCGAAAAGACCGGCGGCGTCTCTGGTGAACGATGTCAGCATCCCGGCCAGATTGGCCAGGGGTGCCTTGGCCGCTCCGGCGATCTTGGCCAGGAGAACCTGGCGGGGCTCGAGGGCGGCCAGCTTGGAGACCTCCTCGGGCCGCAGCAGCCTGTCCGCCAGGAGACCCAGCTTGATCACCAGACGGTCGTTCTCCTTGGCATAGTCGCTCAATGCCTTGGCCACACCCACCGGGTCGGCGTTGGCAAAGGCCAGGGCGGTGGGTCCCACCATCTCGTCGGTGAGTCCCTCGATCCCGAGTCCCTCGGCAGCCCGACGGGCCAGGGACATCTTGACGACCTTGTAGTCCCCGCCTGCATCCCGCACCCGCCGCCGAAGATCGCCCATCTGCTGAACGGCAATGCCCCGGTATTCGGTCAGGAAGACGGCCTGGGCCACTTCCAACCGCTCTTTGATCTCGGCCACTGCCTGGACCTTCTCAGGTCTCGGCATGCGTGTCTCCTATCTCTATCGCAAAACCCCCGGCGCACGACCGAGGGTTCCTGTCAGGGGACCTGCGCTGGCCGGACGATGTCGTCCGCTTAAGCCGTCGAGATCTCGACGTGGGCACCAACGGTCTCGGGCCGAGGTATGGAGTTGCCCCACAATGGTACGGGGGGTTGGCAGGTGATGGCAAAACGAGGTTCGGGCCCACGGCCAACACCTCCCAGATTTTCCCTGGACATAGGTCTGGCGACCTACCAGACTCAGGGAGAGACAAGAACAGGGGGCTCCGAGGAGACAGCACGATGGAAACCGACCGCCTCCGTCTGCTGCAAGTCGAGCCCAGCGAGCCATCGATGAACGGACGGCCGACGACCCTCTTGAACGTCCGTGACGCCGGTGGGGGAAAGCGCACTTGGTGGACCTGGCACGCGTATCCCTCCCTCGCCACGACGGCTCACCACTCGGAGCCCCCTAACACCACCAGGATCTGACCGAATCGTCTATTAGACGGCTCTGGCGGTGAGTTCCTCGATATGGCCCGTGTCGATCTTGACCCCGGGGCCCATCGTCGAGGAGACCGTCAGCTGGCGGACATAGCGTCCCTTGGCGCCGGCCGGCTTGGCCCGCATCAGCTCGGCAGCGAGGGCGGCCAGATTCTGATGGAGTTGCTCGGTGTCGAACGAGGCCTTGCCGATCGGGACATGCACATTGCCGTTTCGATCATTGCGGTATTCGATCCTGCCCGCCTTGAACTCGGCAACCGCCTTGCCCACGTCTGGCGTCACCGTGCCCGATTTCGGGTTTGGCATCAGCCCGCGGGGACCGAGCAGCCGGCCCAGCTTCCCCACTTCGGCCATCATGTCGGGAGTGGCGATGGCCACATCGAAGTCGATGCTCCCGCCACCTTGAAGTTGAGCCACCAGCTCGGGACCCCCCACGACGTCGGCCCCGGCCTCCTCGGCTTCGGCCACTTTGTCGGCGGGGGCGAAGACCGCCACCCGGACCTCTTTGCCGGTTCCGTGAGGAAGGGAGATCGTCCCTCTGACGAGCTGATCCGCCTTGCGAGCATCGATTCCCAGCTTGAACACCGCCTCCACGGTCTCATCGAACTTGGCGGCGGCGAACGTCTTGACCAATTCGAGGGCTTGGCCGGCCGGGTAGGGAGTCAGCTTGTCGTATCCCTTGACGGCATCGGTGTATCGCTTGCCATGCTTGGCCATGTCTTCTTCTCCTTGTGGTCCAGGCGGTGGCCTGTGCCACCTCCCACTGCTTTGATTGGTGGCCGACTCTGGGTCGGCCGGGCCTCACCGTAAAGGCTCGATCTCAAGATTATGCCATCCATCAGACCGACTCAAACAGACGCCGGTCGGCCCACACCTGACGCCCGCACCGGACCGGGGCCGGAAGTCGGGTGGCCCGGTCGCCTGACTATGGTCAGCCGGGATGAACATCCTATCCGGGGTGCTGCGTGCCCACCAGGCCATTTACGAGGCAACCGGGGGCCTGATCGGCCACCGGATCCTCGGTGTGCCGACCCTCCTGCTGAGTACCACCGGCCGCCGGTCGGGGCAGAGGCGCACCAGCGCCCTCTTCTATACCCGAGACGGTGAACGCCAGATCGTCGTCGCCTCCAACGGCGGAGACTCGAAACCTCCGGCATGGCTGCTCAATCTGCAGGCGAACCCACAAGTCGAAGTGCAGATCGGGCGCAACAAGCACCCTGCCACCGCGTCGGAGATCGAGCCCGGTGACGGCGATTACGACCGGCTCTGGAAGGCAGTCAACAGGGCCAACTCGGGCCGATACGACGTCTACCAATCACGCACCAAGCGACCGATCTCGCTGGTCGCTCTGACCCCCAGCTGACTCTGTGTCCCCTGCTTCGCCAGGGGAACGGGGCATCACCTGGTGACGGTGATGCCCATCGAACGGGCCGTGCCCTCCACTATCTTCATCGCCGCCTCCATGTCGTTGGCATTGAGGTCGGGCATCTTGATCTCTGCAATCTCTCTCACCTGTGCCCGGGTGACGGATCCCACCTTCTCCTTGTTGGGCTCCGACGATCCCTTGTCCACCCGGGCGGCCTGTCGCAGCAGGGCGGCCGCCGGTGGGGTCTTGGTGATGAAGGTGAACGACCGGTCCTCGAAGATGGAGACCTCAACCGGAATGATCTGGCCCCGCTGGCTGGCAGTGGCATCGTTGTAGGACTTGACGAAGTCCATCAGGTTGACACCGTGGGGGCCCAGGGCGGTGCCCACCGGGGGTGCCGGCGTGGCTTGGCCGGCCGGAAGCTGGAGCTTGAGCGTTGTTACGAGTCGTCTGCGTCCCATGGTTGGTCCTGTTCAGTTCTTCTGGATGTCGTCGAATCCGAGCTCGACAGGAGTGTCGCGCCCGAAGATGTTGACCAGCACCACCACTTTCTGCTGATCGATATTGATGTCCTCGATGATCCCGTTGAAGTCGGCGAAGGGGCCGGCAACCACCCGCACCTGCTCGCCCACCTCCCAGGCCGGCTTGAATCGGGGCTTGGCCTTCTCTTCTTCCTCCTGGACCCCGAGGAAACGCTCTACTTCCCTACGCGAGAGCGGCGTGGGCTTCTGGTTGCCGCCGACGAACCCGGTCACACCGGGGGTGTTGCGAACCGTGTACCAGGAGTCGTCGTCGAGGCGCATCCGCACGAGGATGTAGCCGGGAAACACCTTGCGTGGAACCGTGACCTTCTTCCCACCCTTGATCTCCACCACGTCTTCCATCGGAATGTGGACCTCGAAGATGTGGTCCTCCATGTGCATCGACTTGATCCGGGTTTCCAGATTGGCCTTGACCTTGTTCTCGTAACCGGAGTAGGAGTGGATCACATACCAGTCGCCCTCCAGGTCATAGGGGCTGACCGGTGGGGGCGGAACCTCTTCCTCCTCGATTCCCTCTTCCGAATCGGTCGGCTGCTCGGCCCCCTCATCCACCGAAGTCGATTCACCGCCTTCGGCCTGCTCCCCGACCGCCTCGGTAGCTTCCTGCTCCTCGGCTTGGGCCGGGGTCTCTTCGTTCTCGAGGGTCCCTTCGTTCTTCTCAGCCACTTCAGCCATC
Source organism: uncultured Acidimicrobiia bacterium (assembly GCA_963744905.1). Lineage (GTDB taxonomy): Bacteria > Actinomycetota > Acidimicrobiia > Spongiisociales > ZC4RG35 > DATFFO01. Next base: position 839,886 of record CAVUUV010000003.1, read on the forward strand.
ATCAACCCCGCTGGACCACGAACAAGACGACCTCTTTCATCACGATGTCGAGCCCGAACACGACCAGCGTCAAAGCCGCCGTGGTGATCAGGGTGACGGCGGTGAAGGCGATCATCTGCTCCTGGGTGGGCCAGGACACCCGCTTCATCTCCTGACGGACATCGTGGAAGAAGGCACGAATCCGCTCCGGCCATGACTTCTTCTCTCCGTGGGTGGGACGAGCCACGCCCGGGCCGCGCCGTTTGGCGGCACCCGACTTGTCCTGTTTCTTCTGTCGCCGCTCCTCACGTTCCATGAGGCGGCGCATCTCTCTGTTCATCTCAGGTTTTCCTCAGCGATCAGGCTCCGATGGCCCTGGCAGGGGTGGAGGGACTCGAACCCCCAACCTCCGGTTTTGGAGACCGGCGCTCTAACCAATTAGAGCTACACCCCTTAGGGGTTCGGCGGAAGACCGAGTATACGGCGTCAGACCGGCAGAGGAAACTCGGCTCCGGCCGCGCCCTCAGGTGGTCGACGCCTTCTGACGGAGCCGGGTGAGAACCACGACGGCCGCTACCGAGGCCAGGCCGGCCGCCATCAAGGCTCGCCGACCTCGATCACCGCTCACCTCATCGAGGTCGGCGTCGAGCCCGGCCAGTTCCCGGCGAAGCCGCCGTGAGCTGGCCACTACCGCCTGACAACGGAGACAGGTTGCCACGTGCCGATCGAGAATCGGGGGCGGATAACCGGTATCCAGTACCCAGGCGGCCAAGGTCCGGCGCCAGAGGCGGCAGACGAGACTACTCACCTGACGGCCTCGAGGATCGTGGCCAGCCGCCGGTGGGCCCGATGAAGACGCACCTTGGCGGCGGACTCGGTGATTCCCAGTCGTCGGGCGATCTCGGCGTGGCTCCAGCCCTCGACGTCCTTCAAGACGACCACGGCCCGTTGACCATCGGGAAGCGTGTCGAGAGCGGCCTGGAGTGAGCGCCGCAGGTCGACTACCTCACCCCTCCTCTCGGGATCGACGTCGGAGGTGGCATCTGCCGCCAGGTCGTCGCGTAGTTCTGCGGCCCGACTGTTTCGCCCTGCGGCCCGACGCCGGGCAGTCAGGGCCGTATTGACGGCTATGCGATGAAGCCAGGTCGCGAGCGACGAATCACCCCGGAACCGGGCGATGCCCCGCCAGGCCCGTATGAAAGTCTCCTGGACCACATCGGCCGCCAGGTCCGGATCCGAAACCACCCCCAGCACCACTCCGTAGACCCTGCCGCGATGCTCGCTGACGATCTGGTCGAAATCTCCCAGCCAGTCCGCTTCCATCCTATGGGTCATGGCACCACCTCGAAGCGGCCCGACACCGTTGTCCGTTCGCCCACGTTCAGGGTGAGGTCGAGATCTTCGCCCTCCCGCCTGCCCCGTATCTCGGCAGCCTCAGCGGGACGAAGCGGGGCCGTGTAGCGGAAACGGGCCGACCGGACGGGGCGATCACCACGGCCGAATGAGGCCGCCACCTGTGTCAGCCAGGCGGACTGGAGGAGACCGTGAACCACGACACCCCCCAGCCCCGCCGCCAGAGCCGAGTCGAGGTCCCAGTGGATGGGATTCCAGTCACGGGTGGAGGCGGCATAGCGGACGAGGTCGTCACGGGAAGCCGAGCGGGGTGCGGGCAGGTCGGTGCCGGGCCGGCTAGTCGGGGCCCGCTCGTATAGGTCGGCTGGGGGGACCCGCTCGGCCGCTTCTCCCGCTCCGCCCCCCACCAGGAAGGTCGACTTTCCCTCCACCACCGGGCCATCGACGTCGGCGGCCAAGAGCGAGAAGGTGAGAAAAGCCACCTCCCCCCGGGAGCGAACTCGCTCGACTGTCCCGGTCACGGCCAGGTCGGTCTCGATCGTGAAGGGTCGATGCCAGGAGAACGACTGGTCCCCGTGGATCACCGCCCCGTCGACCAGCGGATTCGACAAGAGCTCCGGCGCTACCACGAAGAGCAGGGCGGCTGCCATTCCCGGCGGTGCCGCCTTCTGCCAGCGGGACGGTTCGTCGCCGGTGGCGTCGACGAACTCCCTCACTTTCTCGGCGCAGAGGCGGTAGGGCCGATCGGGGAAGGCACTCCCTTGCAGGGCATCGAGGGTCATGACCCCGTCACCGTACACAGCCTCCGAAGGCAGCCCTGGTGGTCCGCTTCAGCGGGTTTCTCGATGAGCGGTGTGTTTACGGCACCACTTGCAGTACTTGGCCAGCTCGAGGCGCTCTCGGGTGTTGGTCTTGTTCTTGGTCGTCACGTAGTTGCGCCGTTTGCACACCTCGCAGGCGAGAGTGATGGGAGGTCTCTTGTCGGAAGGCATTGATTGCTCGATTCGTCTTCAGTTGATGGATCTCGTGAAAGTCTATCTCTTTGCTTCACCCGGGCCTTCGGCCCGCCCCCCTACCCCACAGCCTGCGGCTGCGGGGGCCCCTTCCCCCTGCCCTTAGGCAGGGGCTGACTTGTCGGGTTTGGCCGGTGCTCCCCCCTACCCCACAGCCTGCGGCTGCGGGGACCCCTTCCCCCTGCCAGGGCAGGGGGACAAAGCATCCTCTACTTGTTGATTTTGGTTACCCGGCCCGCACCCACCGTGCGGCCCCCCTCACGAATCGCGAACCGCTGACCCTCATCCATCGCGATCGGAGTGATCAACGTCACCGACATCTCCGTGTTATCACCCGGCATCACCATCTGAGTGCCCTCCGGCAACGTCACCGCCCCCGTCACATCCGTCGTCCGGAAATAAAACTGAGGCCGATACCCAGAAAAAAACGGGTTATGACGACCACCCTCCTCCTTAGTCAACACATACACCTGCGCCTCGAAATCAGTATGCGGCGTAATCGACCCCGGCTTAGCCAACACCTGACCCCGCTCCACCTCATCCTTACCAACCCCCCGCAACAACACCCCCACATTGTCACCAGCCCGCCCCTCATCCAACAACTTGCGGAACATCTCAATCCCAGTCGCCACCGTCTTCTGAGTCGCAGAGATCCCCACAATCTCCACCTCCTCATTCACCCGCAACACCCCCTGCTCAACCCGACCAGTCACCACCGTCCCCCGACCCGTAATCGAAAACACATCCTCAATCGGCATCAAAAACGGCTTCTCGGTATCCCGAACCGGCTCCGGAACATAAGAATCCACCGCCCCCATCAACTCCATCACCTGATCCCCCGCCGCCTCATCCCCCTCCAAAGCCCGCAACGCCGACACCCTCACCACCGGCGTCTCATCCCCCGGAAACTCATACTCAGTCAACAAATCCCGAACCTCCAACTCCACCAAATCCAACAACTCGGCATCATCAACCATGTCAACCTTGTTCAACGCCACCACAACCGACGGCACCCCCACCTGACGCGCCAACAACACATGCTCCCGAGTCTGCGGCATCGGACCATCCGCCGCCGACACCACCAAAATCGCCCCATCCACCTGCGCCGCCCCCGTAATCATATTCTTGATGTAATCAGCATGACCCGGCATATCCACATGCGCATAATGCCGCGCCTCAGTCTCATACTCCACATGAGCCACATTGATCGTGATCCCCCGCTCACGCTCCTCAGGCGCCTTATCAATCATGTCAAACTCAGTCGCCGTATTCGCACCCCCCACACGCTCCGCCAACACCTTCGTAATCGCAGCCGTCAACGTCGTCTTCCCATGATCAATATGACCCATCGTCCCCACATTCACATGCGGCTTCGACCGATCAAACTTCGCCTTACCCATGGTGTTTCTCCTTGTCCGGATTGTGCGACGGCCGTTTCGTAGCGGCGGGCAGACTCGAACTGCCGACCTCTCGATTATGAGTCGAGCGCTCTCACCTACTGAGCTACGCCGCCTCGCGCGCCTTTGCGCAACTTCGGTGACCGCGACCGTCGGCCGATCACCAAAGCAGAGCCCCCTCGGGGATTTGAACCCCGGACCCCTTCCTTACCATGGAAGTGCTCTGCCACTGAGCTAAGGGGGCGTCTGTGGATGTGGAGGATAGTTGCCCTGAGGCCTGGTCGGCTATCCCGACCACCATCCCGTGGTGCCGGGAGAAGGATTCGAACCTCCGAAGGCTGAGCCGGCAGATTTACAGTCTGCTCCCTTTGGCCGCTTGGGTATCCCGGCACACCACAACCGGGCCTACCACCGTTAGACGGCGATCTGGCCCGGTCGTTCCGTCGCCAGGCGACGGTTGCACCCAGGATTCTAAGCGATACCCACCATCAGGCCCAAGGCCGTCAACCTCTGCGGAGACGCAAGCCGACCCATGCCAGCACCAGGGCGAGGGCGATTCCGAAAGAGCCCACCCAACCCCGCTCGACTGTGTCCCAGATGGCAATCACGCCCAGCCCGGCCGCTCCCGCCAGCACGTAGGCGGAGAGTCGGCGGTTGACCCCGGTGCCTGCGGGTGAGCTCAACTCTCCGTACAGGCTGCGGGCACGGAGAAGATGGCGGCGCACGGTCCTGGTCAGCCACCAGGCGACCGCCCCGATATAGGCCACGGCGACCCCCATCCAGAAAGGGTCGAAGGCCAGCATTGCCAGTGCCCCCAGCAATGCCACCGCTCCGGATGCCGGCTGCCAACGCTCCAGCTGGGCCAGGGCCCAGCCGGGACCGCGACGGGAGGATCCGAGCGATATCCACGCCCCCCAGGAAGCCACCAGGATCGTCGCCGCCCCCACGGCCACCGTGGCAGCCGCCGGCCCTAATTGGATCAACGAAGCCCTGCGGCCATCTCCTGGAGCCGCTGGACACGATCCTCCATGGGTGGGTGGGTGGACAGCAGCCTGGTCAGGCTGTTGCCCCGCATCGCCTTGAGCGGATTCTCGATATAGAGCTGGCTCACTGCGGGGTTGACCCGCATCGGAACCCGTGCCGCTCCGGCCGAGATCTTCTCCAGGGCCGATGCCAGCATCAAGGGCCGACCGGTCAGATCGGCACCGGAGGCGTCGGCCTGATACTCCCGGGTGCGGGAAATCGCCAGGCGGATCAGCATCGCCGCCAGGGGGGCAACGATGATCGCCACCAGGCCCACCACCGCTCCGAGGGGATTGTTGCGGTCCCTGCTCCCACCCCCGAACCAGAACGCCATGCGGGCGAAGATCGAAAGGGCGGCCGCCAGCATGGCTGCTATGGAGCTGATGAGGATGTCGCGGTTGCGGACGTGGGACAGCTCGTGAGCGAGCACACCCTCGAGCTCGTCGTTGCTCAGCATCGGCAGGATGCCGGTGGTGACGGCTACGGCGGCGTGTTCGGGGTTTCGTCCCGTGGCGAAGGCATTGGGCTGGGGGGAATCGATCAAGTAGACGCGCGGCATGGGGATCTCGGCTCGCGCGGCCAGGGAGCGAACGATGGAGTAGACCGCGGGCAGCTCGTGCTCCTCCACCGGCCGGGCGCGCGAGGCGGCCAGCGCCATCTTGTCGGAGAAGAAATAGGCGACCAGGTTGATTCCGACGGCGAGTACGAGACCGATCCACAATCCGTAGGTACCACCGAAGCTATAAGCGACTCCCCACACCAGGGCGGAGAGGAAAGCCAGGAGGGCGACGGTCTTCATGTTGTTCATCAGATGGCTGATTTTACCGCTACACCCCGATTATCGATCGGCACCTGAGTCAGCGATCGGTGGGGGCAGGCACCGTCAGGCCGGGGCCTGAGGACAGGGTGGGCCTCTCGCACAGGAAGGGTTCGTCGTCGGACCCGGCGTGATAGTCATAGGTGTCTGCACCGTGGACCAGGACGACCCGGGAGCCCTCCACCAGGGCCTGGGTGTAAACCTGTCCCGGCTGGGGGCATCCCAGGCTCCCGTCGCTCCACGTGACGCGGGAAAACGATCCGACAACGATCTCCTCCTCGGGCACTCCCAGGCGTTGGGACAGGTCCGCCAAGGCCGCTTCCACCACCGCCTGGTCGGCGGGTGGTCGGGGGGAGCCAGTGGTCGTGGTGGGCTGAGTGGCTGGGACGGAGGGCTGGCTGGTGGCGGGAGACGACCCTCCGCCACAACCGGCCGCCAGCGCCAGCACGGAGGAAAGGATGAGAAGCCGGGGAATCATATCGGCTTGGACGACAGCGTTCCGCCTCGGGTTCCGTGTCATCTGCGCGCCACCAGCACTCGGAAGTCGCCCAGCCCCCGCGGGTGCATGAGCGTCTCGGCTTCGGTCCGAATGGTGCGGACCCTCAGTCTCTCCATGTCTTCGCCCGACCGGGCCAGCTCCAGCTCGCGGTGGCGAAGCCGGGAGATCTCCTCTCGGAGGCCCAGCTCGGCCAGGAAGTCGTCCTGACGCCAGATCGTCACCTCCGCCCCCGCCCGCCCGGCCATGTCGGCCAGGGCGGTGAAGTTGACGTCGGCGGTGATGTCGGTGGCACCGGGCTCGTCGAGGGGATGTGGCCCGAGATGATGGGCCCGATAAGTGCGCAGGGTCCCATCACGACGCCTGGGTGCGAGGTTCTCGGCCGTGTCTCCGTAGTCGATCAGGACCAGCGAACCTGCTTCCAGGACGGAGAGAGCGGTCGTCAGGAACTGACCGGCGGCGAGCTGGACCTCCACCCATCCACCCACGTCCACCGGGCCTGCATAGCGATCGAGCCAGTCACGCACCTCGGGGCGGGGAGGGGCGTCGATGAATTCCAGCCGGTCCTCGAGGACTCCCACCCATCTCTCCCGCCACCCATCTTCTTCCAGCTGAGCGATAGCCATGGGCAGGTTGTCCATCAGCTCGTTGGCCAGGATCACACCCCGGATCGGTCCCGGGACCGCCTCCAGGGTGTCGACCACACGGTCTGGCTCCAGCAGTTCGGCCAGTTCGAATCGGGCAGCCGGAGACACCTCGACCGCCCAGGTCTCCACCTCGATCTCCCCCAGCAAGGCCCGTGCCAGCGATCCGGAGCCTCCGGCCACCTCGACCAGGGAGAACGGCTCGCCGATGCGGTCCCGCTCCTCGACGACATGCCGAGACAGAGTGGCGCCGAACAGGCTGCTCACCTCGGGGCTGGTCAGGAAGTCGCCGGCTTTCCGGGACCGAAGCTCGGATCCGGTGAAGAATCCCTGGGCCGGGTCGTAGAGGGCGATCTCCATGAAACACTCGAAGGGCATGGGGCCATCTGCCCGGATCTGCTTGACGATGCGATCTCGCACATCACAGATGGTACGGGTGGCCGGTCCGGTCGGGAGAAGTGCCATCGTCCCCGACGATGCAAGGAGGCTCGCCGGGTTCGACGCGTTCTCCCCTACAAAACGGTCCCTGTGAGGGTCCGATCTGCTGATAAAAACGCGCGTCATAATCGCGGGCGATGCGAATCCTGTTCGTGACGTCGGAGGTGGCGCCCTTTTCGAAGGTGGGGGGGCTGGGTGATGTCGCGGCCGCCTTGCCCAGAGCACTGACCGAACTGGGGCACGAGGTGGCGGTGGTCACCCCTCACTACGACACGATCGGCTTCCAGGGGACCGAACTCGAACCCGTCGATCCGAATCGGCTCACCCTGAGAATGGGTCGGGCCCGGTTCGAGACCCGGTTCCATCGACTCAACGTACGGGGGGTCCCTGTCACCTTGGTCGACATACCCTCGCTGTATCACCGGGGCGCCGTCTACACCGAGGACACCGACGAGCACATCCGCTTCGCCGCCCTGAGCCGGGCGGCATTGGAGTTGTGCCTGCATCAACAGTGGGCGCCAGACGTGATCCACTGCAATGACTGGCAGACGGCTCTCATCCCTGTCTATCTCCGCACCACCCATCGCCACGACTCCATCTTCGCCGCCACCAGGACCGTTCTCACCATCCACAACCTCGCCTATCAGGGAGCATTCGCGAAAGCGGCGGTGGAGGAGATCGGCCTGGGATGGGACACCGGGATGCTGAATCAGGAACACCTGTCCGAGGGATGGGTGGGATTCCTCGAGTCCGGGATCACCTATGCCGACGCCCTGACCACCGTCAGCCCCACCTACGCCCGGGAGATACTCACCCCCCAACACGGTGCGGGCCTTGATGGGCTGTTGCGCGCTCGTCGAGACGACCTGGTCGGGATCCTGAACGGGATCGACACCGATGTATGGAATCCGGTCACCGACGATCAGATCCCCTTCCGCTACTCGGAGAAGAGCCTGTGGCGCAAGGAATGGAACAAACGCCGGCTCCTCGAAGGTCTGGGCCTGAACTACGACAAGGGGACGGCGGTGTTCGGCGTTGTGAGCCGGCTGGTACATCAGAAGGGGATAGAGCTCCTGGTCGGTCCGCTGGCGGGGCTTCTGGAGTCGACCGACTCCCGATTCGTGGCGCTGGGCACCGGCGAAGCCCGGATCGAAGAGGGACTGGGGTGGCTGGTGGACCGGTTTCCCGACCGGGCTCGGTTCGTATCCGGATACGACGAGCAGCTCTCCCATCTGATAGAAGCCGGAAGCGACGTCTTCCTCATGCCTTCCCTGTACGAGCCGTGCGGGCTCAACCAGATGTACAGCCTGGCCTATGGGACCGCGCCTCTGGTCCGCCGAACCGGAGGGCTGGCCGACACGGTCCAGCATTGGGATCCCTCCGCCAAGACCGGCACGGGTTTCGTATTCGAGACGTTCGACGAGGGCGGAGTCTGGTGGGCTCTGACAGAGGCCGTGGCAGCGCGGACGGACTCGACCGGTTGGAAGCAGCTCCAACTCAACGGGATGGCAGTCGACAACTCCTGGACCGAGCGGGCCGGCCACTACGAGGATCTATACGAGGGACTCGTGGCACGATGAGGCTCAATGAGCTTGCAGCCAGGCGGCGGAGCCGTCCACGCATTCTCGCGTGTAGGGGTGGCGTGGAAAGTAGTCGAAGGCATGCACCCCTCCCGGGTACACGGCCAGGTCGACGTCGTTTCCCGCTGCTGCCCAGCGACTGGCCATGAACAGCGTGTCGTCGAGCAGCGGATCCATGGTGCCGACCACGAAACGTGCCGGAGGCAAGGCGGACAGGTCGGCGTACAGGGGCGATACGGCGGGGTCAGAGCGGACGCCAGAGGGGAAGGCCTGGTCGGCGAACCAGGCGATCAGCGGGCCCGAGAGGATCAGGTCCCGATCTCCCCAGCGTCGTACCGAGGGGGTCATTCCCACGTCGAAACAGCCGTAACCGAACAGAGCGCCACTGAAGGTGCCCCGGGGCATCTGGAGCAAGGTGAGGGCAGCGAGGTGGGCTCCCGCCGACTCACCTCCGAGGAGGAAGTGATCGGTGCCCCACCGATCGGAACCATGGGCGACAAGCCATCGGGCCGCCGATAGGCAATCCTCCAACCCGGCCGGATGAGGATGCTCCGGTGCCAGTCGATATTCGACCGAGACCACCACGAGACCAGCTCTCTCGGCCAGCTCGTGGTTGATGGCGTCATGATGGTGGGCGGCTCCCAGAACCCATCCTCCGCCGTGGATGTGCAGGTACACGGCTCGAGGCTTCGATTCGGGCTCGAGGATGTGCAGAGCGCAGCGAACCCGATTCCGTGGCGATCTCCTCGTCCCGCGCCCCCGGTGCCGTCGCCATCGGACCGAATATCGATCGACCGTCCTCCCGGTCCCGCCTCGCCCGGACCGGACCAACGTCGATGACGCTGAGGCGATTGGCCAGCGCGCCCTCCAGCCAGTCGTTGAATCGAGTCACTTGTTCGGGGATGGCGCCGGTGGCGAATAGGGATGGGTCCAGGAGCATTTCCGGGACGTTATCGCCCCGATCCGACCCCTGTCTCAAGCCGCCGCTTCGAGCGGGCCCCGACGGGCGGCGACGAGGAACAGGACCCCCGACACCATCCCCGCCATCACGACCACCGCCCCCGAGACCCCGAAGACGGTGCGAACCCCGAGCAGAGTTGCCAGGCCACCGGCGATCGCCAGCGAGGCCACCTGGGCGGCCGTGGTGGAGGCGCTGAGAGCAGCGGCAGCCCGGCCCAGGACCCGGGCCGGGGCCTCACGCTGCATGATGGTGGTGGCCGAGGCCTGCACCGGGGCGACGGCCAGACCGACCAGGGCCATCAATACAGTGAGGCCGAGGACGCCCTGGACGGTAGCGAAGGCCGCCACCACCACGCCCACCGCGACCAGGCCCACTCCCACCAGGGTGGAGGGGCGAAATCGGGCTGCCAGAACCGCCACCACGGCCCCAGCAACCACCACCCCGGCCGACTGTGCTCCCTCCAGCAGACCGAACCAGGACTCGGATATGCCCAGCGTCCCGACGACGAAGGGGACGATGAGTCCGTTGACCGCTCCCAGGCCGAACATGGCCAGTGTGGCCGCTACCAGCACTCCAAGAAGCCAGCGAGAGTGCACCAGGGTCTTGATGCCGTCGGCCAGCTCGCGCCACACACCGGAGGGCTGGGATCCGGGTGCGGCCGGCACCGGGGCGGCTCCGGTCACCAGCCGGCTGACCAGGGAGGCGGAGATGAGGAAGGTCAGGGCATCGGTGAGAAAGATGGGAGCGAAATCACCCGTGAGACCCACCATCAGCCCGGCGGTGGCGGTCCCGGCAGCGTATCCCACCATCCGGGTCGCCTCGGCCAGCGAATTGGCCGAGAGCAGTTGGTCGCCCTGCACCACTCTGGGAAGCAGCGCCTGGCGCGCCGGCCGGAAGAAGGTTCCCACCGAGGCATGCACGAAGACGATCCCGTACAACAGCCACAGTCGCGACGGGTGCATCACCGTCAACAGGCCCACCACCAGCACGGCCCGGATCAGATCAGACCCGACCATGGTCGATTTGAGGTTCCAGCGGTCTACCCAGACCCCGGCCATCATGCCCACCACCAGGGCAGGAAGAGCGGTGGCGATGAGAATCGAGGCCACGGCCGCCTCATCGCCGGTCAGCCGCTGCACCAGGAACATGAGGCTGAACAGGGTGAGGGAGTCGCCGAAATCGGACACGATCTGGGCGATCCAGAGACGCCGAAAGTCGGCGATCCCCAGCAGCGAGCGCAGATCACCCACCAGGCACCCACCGGGGAAGCACCGCCACCAGGCGCCACATCGGCTCTCCCTGACGATCGTCATACTCCCGGAGCAGGTCGTTGAGACGCTCGATGAATTCCGTCCGCCGCTCGGGGTTCAATCTGACCTGGCTCAACGAGATCGTGTTCGAGCCCTCTTCCATGCGGTCGAGGAGCCCGTGAGCGGCGGCATTCTCCACGCCGCCCTCCATCGTGCGAAATATGAGCTTGATGGCCTCCACCCTCCCCTCGGCGCCATAGTGCTCCATGAATTTCCGGGAGGGGCGGAACCCGTCGGCGGTGACCACGAACAGTCGCTCGATCAATGATCCCACCGTGCGTTCCTCGGCCACCTCGAGGAAACCATGATCTACGAGGAGGTTGACGTGGTAGTAGAGCCGGGTGACCGGCACGGACAGCCGCGCCGCCGCTTCCTTGATGGTGGCCGGTTCCGCGAATATCTCCAGAAGCTGGACCCGGAACGGAGTAGACAGCACGTCCAACTGCTCCAGGGTGTCGAAAGTGGCGATGCGGGGCTCGGTTCGGGTCTGTGCTGGCATGACCCGCAATCTACGTTCAACTCAATTGAGCATTCAACCTGTTTGAATTGAACGGCCACCAGTTGAATGGGGTCGGTCGGGCGATGGACCGCGACCTGCTCGGCATCCACCCGGTGCACGGCAGCCCAAACGTGTATCTGGCGACGACGCCCAACCCCCGGATCGGCCAGATGCCGAAGGGCCCCGCCAGCTGGCGGGGCCCTTCGGGTCTACTTGTTTGAGTGGACTCGATCAGAAGTCCATGTCCGGGGCGCCACCGCCGCCGTGGGCGTGGCCGTTGCCGGACTCTTCCTTCTGCTCGGCCACCAGGGCCTCGGTGGTGAGCAGCAGAGCGGCGATCGAAGCCGCGTTCTGCAGCGTGGAGCGGGTCACCTTGGCCGGGTCGATCACGCCCGCCTTGACCAGGTCGACGTATTCGTTCGTGGCCGCGTTGTAGCCCTCGGCGCCTTCGCGATTGCGTACCTGCTCGACGACGACTCCGCCCTCGAGACCGGCGTTGAAGGCGATCTGGCGCAGAGGCTCCTCCATGGCCCGACGCACGATCTGACGGCCCGTCTTCTCGTCGTCGGAACCGCCCCGCAGCTTGTCGATGGCCGCCTGGGAACGGAGCAGGGCCACACCGCCGCCGGGGACGATGCCCTCTTCCACCGCGGCACGGGTGGCAGACACGGCGTCCTCGATGCGGTGTTTCTTCTCCTTCAGCTCCACCTCGGTGGCGGCGCCGACCTTGATGACCACCACACCGCCGGACAGCTTGGCGAGGCGCTCCTGGAGCTTCTCGCGGTCCCAGTCCGAGTCGGTGTTCTCGATCTCGCGCTCGATCTGCTTGATACGAGCCTTGACGTCGCTCTCGGCCCCGGCTCCGTCGACGATGGTGGTGTTGTCCTTGTTGGCCACCACCTTGCGGGCCTTGCCCAGCATGTCGACCGAGACGTTCTCCAGCTTGAGGCCGACCTCTTCGGAGATCACGGTCGCCCCGGTGAGGACGGCGATGTCCTGGAGCATGGCCTTACGGCGCTCACCGAATCCAGGTGCCTTGACGGCGATTGACTGGAAGGTGCCGCGGATCTTGTTCACGACCAGGGTGGCCAGGGCTTCGCCCTCGACGTCCTCGGCGATCACGACCACCGGCTTGCCGGTAGACATGACCTTCTCCAGCACCGGCACCAGATCGTTCACCGAGCTGATCTTCTGGTTGGCGATGAGGATGTAGGGCTCCTCCAGCACCGCCTCCTGGCGATCGGGGTCGGTCACGAAGTAGGGGTTGATGATGCCCTTGTCGAACTGCATGCCCTCGGTGAACTCGAGCTCGAGACCGAAGGTCTGGCCGTCCTCCACCGTGATGACCCCATCCTTGCCCACCTTCTCGAAGGCCTCGGCGATCACCTTGCCGATCGAATCGTCGTTGTTGGCCGAGATGGAGGCGACGTGGGCGATCTCGTCACTGGTCTCGATGTCGCGAGACATCGACCCGATCTCCTCGACCACCCTTTGGACGGCTCCCTCGATGCCCCGCTTGAGGTCCATCGGGTTGGCGCCGGCCGCCACCTGGCGCAGGCCCTCGCGGACCATGGATTGGGCGAGGACGGTGGCGGTGGTGGTGCCGTCGCCGGCCACGTCGTTGGTCTTGTTGGCCACCTCGTAGGCGAGCTTGGCACCCATGTTCTCCCACGGGTCGTCCAGCTCGATCTCCTTGGCGATGGTCACACCGTCGTTGGTGATGGTGGGGGATCCCCACTTCTTCTCCAATACGACGTTGCGACCCTTGGGTCCCAGGGTGACTTTCACCGTGTCGGCCAGCTTGTCTACGCCGGCCTGAAGGCCCCGGCGGGCCTCCTCATCGAAGCGAAGTTCCTTCGCTGCCATTACTGATCAACTCCTCTGTTCAGCTCACCACGGCGAGCAGGTCGCGGGCAGAGAGCACCAGGTACTCGGTTCCGTCCAATTTGACCTCGGTACCGGCAAATTTCGAGTAGAGAACCCGGTCGCCCTCTTTGACGTCCATGGGAAGACGTTCGCCGTCGTCATCGAGAGCACCCGGGCCTACGGCCAGGACCTTCCCGATCTGCGGCTTCTCCTTGGCGGTGTCGGGAATGACGAGACCCGAGGGAGTCTTCTGCTCCATGTCGTCTTCGGGCTCGACCACCACCCGGTCGCCGAGAGGCTGCAGCTTCATATGTTTCCTCCTTGAAGCTTCACTGACTTCCACGCAGTGCAAGGCTGCGGTAGCAGTCACAGCTTGTGATTGCCAGAGTCAAGGTAGCACTCTCACGCCGAGACTGCCAAATCGCTACCCAGAATCTAAGTCAAGTGGACTCAGGTTCTCTGCCATCCGGGTCCGGGGAGGAGGCGACGCGAGTGAGCCCCGGGCCTGCACCGGGGCTCACTCCATGTGACGGATATCCGCGCTCCGCTCGATACCGGGCGGCAGCCCCCGGCCGGACCCGAGCGTTTGGGCGGTGTATCGGCCCCCCGACTGCCAGGTCCGACACCAGGACCGTCCGTCCGGTCCTTTCATCATCATGATCGGCACCCGGGGCCACCAATCTGGAGCGCCATCCCAGCATGGTCCGCAGGGACTAGTCATCGCGCCGCGTGACCAAACATCGAGCGCGGCGGCCGCATATGGGGCGGTTCAGAGCCGGCGGCCGGGATCGACCCCCTCGGCCCAATCGGTGATCCTTCCCCGGGAGAGCCAATGTGCACCGGCCACACCGATCATGGCGGCGTTGTCGGTGCACAGTATGGGAGCCGGCAGGCACAGGGTGATGCCGCGTTTGTCTGCCTCCTCCCCAAAGCGCTCCCGCAGACGCCGGTTGGCCAATACGCCGCCTCCGCCCGAGACCACCCGGGCCCCGGTGTCGTCGACGGCCCGGAAGGTCTTGTCGACCAGCACGTCGACGATCGCCTCCTGCACCGAGGCGGCGACATCCTCACGCTCGGGAAGGCAGCCGTCCCTGGCGGCCTTGTCGATGTAGGTGGTGACCGACGTCTTCAGGCCCGAGAACGAGAAGTCATAGGGGCGATCGGGCAGAGCTCTGGGAAATGCAACCGTGTCGGGGGCACCGGCCCGGGAGGCGGCGTCGATCGCCGGGCCCCCGGGAAAGCCGAGGCCCATCACCCGGGCCAGCTTGTCGAATGCCTCGCCGGCGGCGTCGTCGATGGTGCTGCCGAGTGTCTCGTACTCACCCCAGTCGGTGACGTGGACGATCTGGCTGTGCCCGCCCGATGCAAGCAAAGCGACGGCGGGGGGCCGGAACTCCTCATACTGTAGTCGCGGGGCCATCAGGTGACCCTCCATATGATCCACACCTACGAAGGGCAGTTGCCTGGCCCAGGCGGTGGCCTTGGCGAACGAGTGTCCGACCAGAAGGGCTCCGACCAGTCCGGGCCCGGCGGTGGCAGCCACTCCGTCGAGGTCGTCGGGGTGGACACCGGCCTGACGCAACGCCTCGTGGGTGAGCGAACGGATCGTCTCCACGTGGGCGCGCGCCGCTACCTCCGGCACTACCCCGCCGAAGCGAGAATGGAGATCCACCTGCGAGGAGAGGACGTTGGAGAGGATCTCGGTCCCTCGCACCACGGCCACCGCAGTCTCATCACAGGACGTCTCGAACGCCAGGATGGTGGGATTCATGTCAGGCTGTCCCGAATCTCGACCAATCGTTGCGAATACCCGTCGGAGTCGATGTCGTGCGCCCACATGATGAGGGCGTCCTCGTCCACGTAGTACTTCTTGCGGACCCCGACCGGAGACATCCCGAACCGTCTGTACAGCGCCTGAGCCGCCCGATTCGACACCCTGACCTCCAGGGTCAGACTGCGGGCGCCGGATCCCAATGCCACCTCCACCAGTTGCAGCACCATGCGCGTGCCGACCCCTCCCCCTCTGTGGTCGGGGTCCACGACGACCGTGGTGATGTGCGCCTCCTCACCCACCATCATCAGCCCGGCGTATCCAACCACAGAACCGCCCGCCACGGCTTTGATGTAGGTACGGCCCGGCGCTTCTAGCTCGTCGCGAAACACCCGCTCCGACCAGGGCGTGGAGTAAGTGCGCCGCTCCAGGTCCAGGGCCTCCCCCAGATCGGCTTCGGTGAGCGCGGCCAGGGTCAGGGTGGTCATGGCCTCATCCCCATGGACCGGGCTGGTGGATCAGTTGCCAGTTGATGGTCACGTCGGCATCTCTCAGATACAGGGGACGAATCTCGTCGGGATGGGGAAGCTCGTCCCGCTCTAGTCGTCCGGCCCCGATCTCCGCCACCGCTCGGGCGGAGGGATAACGGGGTCGGCCGGTCTTGACCCGGTGCAGGCCACGCAGGGTCGTCTCGCCCACCGCCGGCACGTCACCGACCACCAGGGTGTCGGCCGGATCAGAGTCCAGCCTCGCCCGGAATCCAACCGGCTCGACCAGCTCGGCAGGCATGTCTCTGACGACTCCACCCGGGACCGGCCTGTAGGAGGCCACCGCCAGCTCTCCGCGACGGACATCTATGACCGCCCAGATGTGGCGCCTCCCGGTGGCTGCGTCCAGCGCCAGGGCATCCAGCGCCGAAACGGGGATCAGGGGCACCCCCAGGGTGGCCCCCAGGCCCTGTGCCGTGGCCAAACCCACCCTGATCCCGGTGTAGAGGCCGGGACCGACGTCGACCACGATTCCGTCCAGGTCGCTGGGGGACCATCCGGCCTGGTCGAAGCAGAAATCGATGGCCGGGACCAGGAACTCGGTGTGACCAACTCGATCGACGCGGGCCGCATAGGCCACGGCTTCGCGGCCTTCGGCCAGCGCCACGGAGGATCCAGGCGTTGATGTCTCGATGGCCAGGAGTTTCACGACTCGACCCTGGAGAGGTCTCGCCCGGTCCAGGCCCCCGAGGGCGACAGATGGAGGGTGCGGGTCCCGTCCTCGCTTACCTCGAAGCGCACGGTCAGTACATCGGGCGGAAGGGCGGAGGCGACCGCCTCGCCCCACTCGATCACCAGCACGCCGCCTGCGGCCCGCTCAAAAGGGTCGAGATCCTCGAATTCGTAGATCGAGCCGAGCCGGTACGCGTCCACGTGCACGACCGGTAGGAAACCACTTCGATATTCCCTCATCAGAACAAAGGTAGGGCTCACCACGGGCTCCTCGACGCCGAGTCCGGCCGCCAGCCCTCCCGCGAATCTGGTCTTGCCCGCCCCTAACGGGCCAACCAGAGCCACCACATCCCCCGGGTGGATCTCGGCGGCCAACTTTCCGGCGGCTGCCACCGTGTCCGCCTCGGCCGGGCAGACCACCGTCACGTCCACAAGCGGGCCTGATACGGTTCCGGCTCATCCTCGGCGGTGTCCGCTGCTGGCAGGGCAGGTTCGGCCAGGGCGGATCGGATCAACTGGAAGTCGTCACGCATGGCGTTGGTGACCCGGTCGCCCCCACGGAGGGCAGCGGCGGGATGAAAGGTGGGAACGAGGGTCGACTCGAGCCACCACGGGTAGGAGCGCCCCCGGAGGCGGGTGATACCGGTGCTGGTGCGGAGCAACAACTTGGTGGCGAAGTTGCCCAATGTCACCACGACCCGGGGTCGGATCAGCCTGATCTGTTCTCGCAGGTAGCCCTTGCAGCACTCGATCTCGTCCGGAAGGGGGTCGCGGTTGTTGGGCGGCCGGCACTTGAGGACATTGGCGATGTAGACGGACTGGCGATCGATGCCGATCTCCGCCAGGAGCTGGTCGAGAAGCTGACCCGCCCGGCCCACGAAGGGCTCCCCCTGCAGGTCTTCGTTGCGGCCCGGCGCCTCCCCCACGAACATGACCTCGGCCCGGGGCGAACCGACGCCGAACACGACGTTGGTTCGAGACTCCGACAGTCGACACTTGACGCACGTCTCGGCCTCTGCCCTCAGCTCCTCTAGCTCGATCAAGACATCACCTCCAGGCACGATCGGCCCCAACGGTCTGGTGGCCAGCCCGCTCGCACCAGGCCCATTATGGCCGGGAGGCTCGTAGAGCCGCCTCGAGCGCCCTCCCGGTCGCCTCCCAGGCCGCCTCCGCCACCAGATCGGCATCGGCCACGGCCGGCCCACACGAGACGGCGAAGACGGCATCCCCGTCATGGCTGGTATGGACCGGCCGGACACAGACCGCGAGTGCGTCGTGGCCACGCACCGCCAGGCGCCGTAACTTGGCACGGGTCAGCGTCGCATCGGTAGCCACCAGCGCCAGGGTCGTCTGTTCCAGCGGCCTGGGAGGCGCCTGGGGCGGACCGGGGACCAGGGCCCCACCGGTGAGGGCCTCACCCTCCAGGGTGAAGATGTCGCCCACGGCGTTGACCACCACCAGGGCCCCTACCACGAACCCGTCTCCCCGCACCAGGGAAGAGCCCAGACCACCCGGCCCAACCGCCTCGATCCCCCGCCACCCCGCCACCATCGTCCCGGTCCCGGCTCCCACTCGGCCCTGGGCCACCGGATCGGAAGATGCGCTCCGGTAGGCGGCGGCACCCTGCCCCGGGCCGGGACGTACGGTGCCGTCGCCGACCATGAGGTCGTACACGACCGCCGCGGGGACGATCGGGACCGGGCCCATCAGCGCCGGGTGACCCCTTCCGTCGGCCTCGAGCTCAGCCATCACACCGTCGGCCGCTGCCAGGCCGAAGGCGGAGCCTCCAGTGAACAAGATCGCCTGAGCGGTCTCGACCGTCATGCCCGGTTCCAACAGGGCGGCCTCACGCGATCCCGGTGCTGCTCCTCGAAACTCAGCCGTGACCACGTTGGGCTCGGGGAGGACGATCACCGTGCAGCCGGTCAGCGCCTCCGTGTCGGTCCAGTGCCCGACCGCCACACCGGGTACGGCCGTGAGGGTCCGGTTGTCTTCTGTCATTGCCGCGCCCTCATCGGGGCCGCCAATACACGCCGCGCTCTCGCCGTAAAAGGCCGGCACCGACCAGCTCCCGTCGCAACCAGGCCGTGTCCTCGTGGGCGCGGGATATGAGGTCGTTCACCTCGGACTCACCCATACGCTCTCCGGGCGGGAAGCGCTCGACCAGCCAGTGGAGGATCACGTCCCGTTTGCTCCGCTTGGCGGGAATCTCCGCCAGACGCTCGCCGTGCACGAACGAGCGCATCACGGCAGCGTCGTGCTCCTCGGCCCGGGCGACCTCTTCGGGCCGGGTAGCGAGGATGGCCCGGCTCATCTCGTCCAATCGGGCCGAGTCGAGGCTGTAACGGCGGGTGGTCCCGTCTGCGGTCGCCGTCACGAGACCGACCTTTCGCAGTCGACCGAGATGGTGGCTCACGGTGGCTTCCCGCAAGTTGAGGAGTTCGGCCAACTCCCCCACGCTGGCCGGGCGGCGGGAGAGCAAGCCGATGATTTCGAGGCGGCTGCGGTCCGCCAGCGCCTTGTAGAAGTCGAGGAGCACGGAAGAGTTCAGACCATGCAGTTTAGACGGTCGTCTATGTTCAAGCCACCTGATTAGGTAACGGCTAGCCGTAGCGCCGGGGCACCCGCGGGCCGATGGCACAGACGATCTCATAGGAGATGGTGCCGACCAGGCGGGCCCATTCCTCCGCGGTGACCTCCCCCTCGCCTTGACGGCCGATCAGGACCACCTCGTCACCCACCTCGACCGGGTCGTCACCCATGTCGACCACGATCTGGTCCATGGTGACGGTGCCTGCCAAGGGGCGGCGCCGCCCACCGATCAGCACCTCACCCGACCCGGACAGCAGACGGGGCATGCCGTCGGCGTAACCGACCGGCACGGTTACCACCGTCGACTCCGCAGCCAATGCCCGACGACGGCCGTATGACGGCCTGGATCCGGCCGGGAGCCGTCGAACGTAGGCCACCCGGGACACCACTCTCATGGCAGGGCGAAGATCCACCACCTGCCTGGTCTCGGGGCAGGGATGGAGGCCGTAGGTCCCCAGGCCGATCCTGACCAGGTCGGCCCGGGCGCGAGGGAACAGAACCGCCCCCGCCGTGTTGGCCAGGTGGAGCGGGATGTCGAGTCCCGCCACAGCCCGACGGAACCGTTCGATCTGTGATTGGGTGAATTCGGGATCCTCGTCGGCGACGGCGAAGTGGGTCCAAATCGCCCCGAGCCGAAGCGGAGGACGGATCGCTCCGATCAGGTCGGCCAGCGACTCGGGGGGTGCACCCACCCGATGCATGCCCGTGTCGAGCTTGACGTGGACATCGAGCGGATCCCGGGCTGCCCTGGCCAGTGCGGAGATGAACTCGGGACGGTATGCGGTAGGGGTGAGTCGCCAATTCACGACCTCGGCGGCATCGCCCGGCGGTGGTTCCGACAGCAGGAGGATTGGGGCCTCGATTCCTGCCTCCCGCAGCCTGACACCCTCCTCGACCAGGGCCACGGCCAGCCAGGAGGCGCCCGCTTCCAGGGCAGCCTCGGCCACGGGAACGTCTCCGTGCCCGTAGGCGTCGGCCTTGACCACGGCACACATGGAGGCGGGAGCAACCAGCGCAGCCAGCTCCGACACGTTATGACGGATTGCATCGAGGTCGATCTCGGCATGAGTCGGTCTCATCGGATCATCTTCGCAGCGGATGCACCCTGGAGACGGTTCGATCGGAGAGGTTTAGGGGCTCACCAGGCGCAGCCGGTAGGCCTCGCTCGAAGTCGTGTCCAGGCTCGAGAGCATTTCGTCGATATCAGCCGTCGCGTCGACGAAGCAGCCGGACAACGCATCCATGTCGCCCTGGGCGATGCGTGCCACCACCTCGCCGGCTGCGGCGGGCTCGGTGTACCTGGATGCGGGGAGCCCATCCAGAAACGCAGCCATCTGGGTGTTGGACCGATAACTATTGAGCAGCTTGGTGTCGACGGTGCCGGGGTGCAGGCCGAAGACGGACACACCCCTCCCTGCCGTGGCTGCAGCCAGGTTCTCGACGTGGCGGATCAACGCCGCCTTGGCCACCGAGGTGGCGTCCAGCAGGGGGAAGGCGTTCGTCCCGGTAACACTCACCAGATCCACGATTCGACCGACGCCGGCGCCGACCATGGCGGGCAGTACGGCCCTGGTACAGATGAACGAGCCCTTGACGCTCGTCTCGACACACTCCCACCACTCGTCGGGATCCACTTCCCAGTCGGGACCGACAGGACCGGCGGTGCCGGCGCAGTTGACGAGCAATGTGACCGGGCCGAGCTCGGAGACCGCTTCCCTCATCGCCTCCTCGACCTGACGTCGGTCGCGGACGTCGACGTGGCGGAAGACGGTTCGTCCGGTGCCGTTCTGCTGCACCTGGGTGGCTGCAAGTCTGAGACGCTCCCGCCCTCTCGACCACATGGCCACACCGGCGCCCTGGTTGGCCAGGCCGGCAGAGATACCGAGTCCGATGCCGCTACTGGCCCCGGTGACGACGGCGGTTTGTCCGGTGAGATCCATCACTTCGTTCTGACGACCAACCTACCCCCACCCGACAGATAAGTATCCGGCCCGTAATCACGCTGACGTTTCAGCGGCCCGAGCACGAGAGGCTTCGCCCCGGTACCCTGCTGATAGATGGTTGCCCACCTGGACCGACATGATGTGGACAGCCTCCACCAGCTCGAGGCGCTGTACCACCTGGCGGTGGAGTTGTCCGGACTGCGCGATGTCGACTCCGTGCTGGATGTCGCCCTCACCCATTGCCTCGACCTGACCGACTCCCAGTTCGGATTCATCGGCCTGGGAGGCAATCACGAGTCCGCCATGGAGATAGCGGCCATCCAGGGCTTCCACCCCACAGCGGACTTCTTCCATAGCCACCGCCTCATCCCGTTGCGGCCCAACGTCTTCGCCAACGCCGTCCTGGAAAACCGGCCGGTGCGCTCGGTCGATGCCCGGCTCGATCCGGGTCGCGTGGGACAGCCCCGCGGCCATCCGGAGGTCCGCACCTTCCTCGGGGTGCCGCTCCGCCTCAACGACGAGCCGATCGGGATGATCGGGGTGGCCAATCGGCCCGACCCCTACGAGGACGGCCACGAGCGCCTCCTCCTCACCTACGCAGCCCAGGTGGCGATCGTGATCGCCAACGCCCAGCTCTACGAGCGCCTCGAGCTGGCCAACGACATCCTGGAACGGACCGTAGAGGAGCGCACCGCCCAGCTCCAGACGACCAGCGATGAGCTGGCCGAGAAGGCCGGCGAGCTCCAGCGTGTTCTGACCGAGACGGTCGATGCCCAGGAACAGGAGCGTCAGCGCATCGCCCGGGACATCCATGACGGCATCAACCAGCTCTTGATCGCCGCCATGCTGGAACTGACCTCGGGCCAGAGACGTCTGGAGATCGGCGCCGAGCCGGAGGCGGGCGAAGCCCTCAATGCCGCCCATCAGATCCTCCGACAGGTGGAGGCGGAGATCCGTCGGGTGGTCCACGACCTACACCCTCCGGTTCTGGAGGGCCTTGGTCTGTCTGCCGCGATCCGGCGCCTGGTGGACGAGTTCTCCCAACAGTCTGGAATCACCTGCAGCGCCGTGGTCGACGGCGAGGAGGCGCGACTGCCCCCCAATCTGGAGGTGGGCGCCTACCGCATCCTCCAGGAATCGATCCACAATGTGGCCTCACACGCCGAGGCCACCAAGCTGATAGTCGCCCTGAGATTCAGCGAGTCAGACCTGGAGTTGGAGGTGTCCGACAACGGAGTCGGCTTCGATCCCCAGACCATCCTCGCCCTTCCGTACGGACATTTGGGGATGCGCAGCATGCGTCAACGAGCCGAAAGCCTGAACGGCGTCCTCGAAGTGGACTCACTGCCGGGCAGCGGAACGACGATCCGGGCAACGTTGCCCATGGGTTCGGTGTGAGTGAACCCGCCCGCATCCTGATAATCGACGACCACCCGGTGGTCCGGAAGGGAATCCGGAGCCTGCTGTCCAACTATCCACAGCTGGAAGTGGTGGCCGAGGCCGGCACAAGACGGGAGGCCATCGCCGCCTTCGGCGAGAGCTCCCCCGACGTGGTACTGCTGGACATAAGGCTGGGCGACGACGCCGGTCTCGAGGTGCTGGACGAGCTGCTGGACATGGACCCGGACGCCCGCATCCTCATGCTGAGCTCCTTCGACGACGAGGAGTACGTCACCCGCAGCCTGCGGGCGGGGGCGCTGGGGTACATCCTCAAAGGCGACTCCGACGCGGTCCTTGCCACGGCTATCGAGACGGTGGCCGCCGGTGGCCGAGCCCTGGGACCGGAGGTCACCCACAGACTGGTCGAACAGCTCTACGGAAACCACGATCCGGGCCGGGACGAGCTCGACGACATCGACCTCCAGATCCTGGAGGCGCTCACCGAGGGAGACTCCAATCGCGACATCGCCCGGCGGCTGTTCATGAGCGACTCTACGGTGAAGCGGAGGATCCGGTCCATCTTCGACCACCTGGGCGTCAACCGCAGGCCCGAGGCGGTGGCGGAGGCGGTCAGGAGGGGGCTGGTGTGAGCCAATCGGGTCACCGCCGGGCCCACAATCGACCCGAATGGCTCACCCGTTGAACCGCCACCGGGTCATGACAAGATCGCCGCATCCGTATCTTCGACAGCAGAGGCACCAGGAGGTGATCAGGTGTACCCAGCACCTTTCGAGTACACGGCGCCCACCACGCTAGAGGAGGCAACGTCCTTACTGGCCGATCTCGGATTCGACGGGAGGGTACTGGCCGGTGGCCAGAGCTTGCTGCCGATGATGAAGCTGAGATTGGCCTCCCCGGCCCACCTGGTTGATATCAACCACTTGCCCGGTCTCGATGGGATCGAGGAGGTCAACGGCCACCTCCAGATCGGGGCTCTGGTCCGACACGCCGACGTGGTCGACAACGACACGGTCGGTTCGGCCAGTCCCCTGATGGCGGCAACCGCTCGTTGGATCGCCGATCCTCTGGTTCGCAATCGGGGAACGGTGTGCGGGTCCATTTCCCATTGTGATCCCGAAGGGGACTGGAACTCGGTCATGCTCGCCCTGGGAGCCGAGGTCGTGGCCAGCAACGGAAGCGGTGAGCGGACAATTCCCATCTCGGATTTCATCGTGGACTTCTTCACCAATTCGCTCCAGCCGGGCGAGATCGTCACCGGGGTTCGAATTCCTCGCGCCGACGCCGGCACCGGGGGCGCCTACCTGAAGCTGGAGCGCAAGATCGGCGACTACGCCACCGTGGGGGTGGCGACCCACCTGCACCTCGACCAGTCGGGAGCGATAGACCAGGCCGGGATCGGTCTGACCAGCGTCGGGCCACGCAACATCAAGGCCACCGAAGCCGAGCAGATACTGGCCGGCCAGACCCCCAGCGACGAACTCTTCTCCGAGGCCGCCCATGCCGCTGCCCAGGCCGCCGACCCCGCCTCCGACGTGCGCGGTCCCGCCGAATACAAGCGGGCCGTCGTAGAGGCATACGTCAAGCGGGGGCTGCAGCAGTCTCTGGCCCAGATCCGAGAGGAGCACTGATGAACGTCACCGTCACCATCAACGGCACTACTCGCAGCGCCGAGGCCGAGCCGCGAACCCTGCTCGTCGACTTCATCCGGACCCATCTCGGGATGACGGGCACCCACATCGGATGCGACACGACTTCGTGCGGTGCCTGCACCGTGATCATGAACGGGAAGCCTGTCAAGTCATGCACCGTCCTGGCGGTACAGGCCGACGGGGCCGAACTCACCACGGTCGAGGGATTGCGACAGAACGGCAACTTCAGCCCGATTCAGGCTGCCTTCAAGGAACATCACGGGCTGCAATGCGGCTTCTGCACCCCCGGGATGATGCTGGTCGGCACCTCCCTCCTGCAACGCAACCCCAACCCCACCGAGGAGGAGGTGCGCTGGGAGATCAGCGGCAACATCTGCCGCTGCACGGGCTACCAGAACATCGTCGCCGCCATCCAGGCCGCCGGCCAGGCCATGACTACCGAGGAGGTATCAGCGTGACCACAACCGCCCATCCACCCTTGACGACACCCGAAGTGGGCGGTCTCGGCCACTCGGTCAAGCGCAAGGAAGACGACCGTCTCATCCAGGGAGCGGGCCGCTACCTGGACGACATCGTCCTGCCGGGAATGCTCCATATGGCCATCCATCGCTCCCCGATCGCCCACGGGCGCATCGTCTCCATCGACACCTCGGCCGCCGAGGCCGTGGAGGGGGTGGTGGCGGTGGTCACGGGTGAAGCGCTCGCAGCTCACAACCTGGCCTGGATGCCCACCCTGTCTGGCGATACCCAGGCGGTCCTGGCCACCGACAAGGTGCGCTATCAGGGCCAGGAGGTGGCCGCGGTCATCGCCACCGATCCCTATATCGCCCGTGATGCCGCCACTCTCATCGACGTCGAGTACGACGAACTGGAGGCCATAACCAACCCCCAGCAGTCGTTGGCCGAGGGAGCGGTGCTGATCAGGGACGAGAAGGAGGGCCAGACGGACAACGTGGCCTACGAGTGGGAGACGGGCGACGAGAGCGGCACCGACGCCGCCTTCGCCAGGGCGGACATGGTGGTCAGCCTGGAGACCCATTACCCGCGTTCTCATCCCTCCCCCCTGGAGACCTGTGGCGCCCTGGCCGACATCAACCCGGCCACCGGCGAGGCGACCATCTACATGACCTCCCAGGCGCCACACGCCCACCGGACCCTGTTCGCCCTCGTCGCCGGGCTACCCGAGGAGAACATCCGCATCATCTCTCCGGCCGACCTCGGCGGCGGCTTCGGCAACAAGGTGCCCATCTATCCCGGGTACGTCGTAGCGACTGCCGCCTCGCTGCTGATCGGCAAGCCGGTGAAGTGGATCGAGACCCGGACCGAGAACCTGATCTCGACCGGTTTCGCCCGCGACTACCACATGAAGGGGGAGATGGCTCTGACCAGCGACGGAAAGATCCTGGGCATGCGTGCCTCGATCCTGTCGGACCAGGGGGCGTTCTACGCCGACGCCCAGCCCACCAAGTTCCGCGCCGGGCTGTTTCACATCTGCACCGGCTCCTACGACGTGCCCGTGGCCCATGTCTCCGCCAAGGGTGCCTTCACCAACAAGGCGCCGGGGGGTGTGGCCTACCGGTGCTCGTTCCGGGTCACCGAGGCCAGCTATCTGGTGGAGCGGCTGGCCACCGATGCCGCCTGGAAGTTGGGAATGGACCCGGCCGAGTTCAAGCGGAAGAACTTCATTCGCCCCGAGCAGTTCCCCTACCACTCGCCCACCGGCTTCATTTACGACTCGGGTGACTACCACACAGCCCTCGACAAGGCACTGGGAATGGCGTCCTACGACGAATGGAGGAGCAAGCAGGCGGCCGGACCCACGGCCGACGGAAAGCTGATCGGGATCGGCCTGGCCTCCTTCACCGAGGTGGTGGGGGCCGGCAACTCCAAGGAGTACGACATCGTCGGCATCAAGATGTTCGACTCGGCCGAGTTGCGCATCCATCCCACCGGCAAGGCGATCCTCAAGCTGGGGGTCAAGAGCCAGGGCCAGGGCCACGAGACCACCTTCGCCCAGATAGTGGCCGAGGAACTCGGTATCCCGTTCTCCGACATCAAGGTGGTGGAGGGAGATACCGACAACACGCCCTACGGGCTCGGCACCTACGCTTCCCGGTCGACACCGGTGGGTGGAGCCGCCACGGCCGTCGTCTCTCGCCACGTTCGGGACAAGGCTCGCAAGATCGCGGCTCACCTGCTCGAGGCCGCCGAAGAGGACCTGGAGTGGGAGCCGGGCAAGTTCACCGTGCGCGGCACCGACAAGGGTGTCACCATCCAGGACGTTGCCTTCGCCGCCTACACCAACCTGCCCGAGGGCATGGAGGCGGGCCTGGAGGGGGTCCACTACTACGACCCGCCCAACATGACCTACCCCTTCGGAAGCTATGTAGCAGTGGTCGAGGTCGATCCCGGCGATGGCACCTGGAAGGTCAAGGAGATGGTGGCGGTCGACGACTGCGGTGTCCGGATCAACCCCATGATCGTCAACGGTCAGATCATGGGCGGGCTCACCGAGGGATTCGCCAAGGCCAACATGCAATGGATCACCTTCGACGAAATGGGCAACTGCATCGGGTCCAACTTCCTCGACTACCTGGTCCCCACCGCCTGGGAGACGCCCCACTTCGACCTGGGCGACACGGTCACCCCCTCGCCCCATCATCCCCTGGGAGCCAAGGGAGTGGGAGAGTCGGCCACGGTGGGGTCTCCCGCCGCCTACGTGAACGCCGTCCTCGACGCTCTCCGGCACGGGGGACACGACGTGTCCAACCTGGACATGCCGGTCCTCCCCCACCGGGTGTGGGGAGCAATCAACGGCGTCGAAGTCAGACCATGACCCAGAAAGTCTTTGTCCCCCTGGCCTTAGGCCAGGGGGAAGGGGCCCCCACGACCGAAGGTCGTGGGGTAGGGGGGCGAGCCTTAGGCCAGGGGGAAGGGGCCCCCACGACCGAAGGTCGTGGGGTAGGGGGGCATCCCGGGTGATCAACCCCCTCGCCCGGGCCGAGGTGTTGCGCCAGGCAGGGGAGCCGTTCGTGCTGGCCACGGTGACCTGGCGACGGGGCCCCAGCTCGGGCAAAGGAGGAGCCAAGGCTCTGATCCATCCCGACGGGTCCCTGGAGGGCTGGATAGGCGGAGCTTGCGCCCGGCCCACCGTGGTGCGAGAGGCCCTGACCTGCCTGGTCGACGGCCGCTCCCGGCTTCTGGTTCTGGGCGAGGACGACCCCCGCCCGGATGTTGTCACGGTGCCCATGGCCTGCGCCAGTGAAGGAGCGATGGAGGTGTACTTGGAACCCATGCTGCCTTCCCCCGACCTGCGAGTGATCGGCTCCTCACCGATGACTATCACCCTGGCAGAGCTGGCCCGCACCTTGAGGTGGAGAGTCGAATCGGTCGACGAGCCGCGACTGGAGAACGTAACCGAGGCAACCATGGTGGTGGTGGCCACTCAGGGAAGTTATGACGAATTGGCGGTCGAGGCCGCTCTCGCCACCCCGGCCCGCTACGTGGGCCTGGTGGCGTCGGAGAAACGCGCAGCTTCCGTACGCGCCTGGCTGCAAGAAACCGGCGTCACCCCCGAGGCTCTGGCCCGGATGACGGCTCCGGCAGGTCTCGACCTGGGACCCGTCGACCACGAGGAGATCGCCGTGGCGATCCTGGCTGAGCTGGTTGCGCTCAAGGCCACCGGCGGCTTCACTGAGACCGTGACCATGAACGAGCCCCAGACCGCCATCGACCCGGTGTGTGAGATGACGGTGGATGTGGCGACGGCCCGTTTCGTCTCCGAACACGAGGGGACCACCTACTACTTCTGCGCTGCCGGATGTCAGCGGGCCTTCGAAGCCGACCCCGCCGCCTTCATCTAGATACAGCGCCGAAATAGCCCACGTGGCGGGACAGGCGCTCGGCAGTGACGACTGTCTCCCGGGATAGATCGCCTCCAGCCACTCCGTGCCAGTAGGCACCAGATCGGGCCGCCTCGACCGGTTCCAGGCCCCGTGCCCACAGCGCCGCCACCATCCCGGACAGGACGTCCCCGGTGCCGATCGTGGCCAGCTCGGGACCGCCCGAGATGACCGCCCAGGGAACCGATCCGTCCGTCACGTAGGTGGGCCAGCCCTTGAGAAGCACCACACCCCCGATCTGCTCGGCCAATTTCCGGGCGGAATCGGGCCCGGCCTGATCGTCGCTCAGGCGGGCGAACTCCCCGGCGTGGGGGGTGACGATCAGCTCCCCGGTGGCCCGGGCGAGAACATCCAACGACATCAGGGCGTCGGCGTCGGCCACCACACGGTCGGCTCCACTCAACACCTGTTCGAGAAGTTGCGGCTGGTCCCCCAACCCGGGGCCGACCACTGCCACATCGAACCTCGCCAGAAGCTCCTCCAGGCGATCGGGGGGATAGGAGAGCAACTCCGGCGCCTGCACGGCGATGGTGTGCTGCTCGGAAGAGAGGACTCCAACCGAGCCGGCGCCGAAGTGGAGCGCCGATCGGCCCGCCATGACGGCAGCGCCGACCATCCCCAGCGACCCTCCCACGATCAGCACCGATCCCGCCGACCACTTGTGGGCGTGAAGCGGACGCCTGGGTCGGGGAGCGTCCTCGTTCTCCACCAGCCACAGCCCGGGCTCGGTGGCCGGGCCGAGACCGATGTCGGCCACCGACACCTCCCCACAGCGCCCGGGACCCGCCCCGAGCAGATGGCCCAGCTTGAGCGCTCCGAAGGTCACGGTCCGATCCGCCCTGAATGAGCCGTCGGGTGCCTCGCCGGTGTCGGGGTCGAGGCCGGAGGGAACGTCTACAGAAACCACGGGAGCATCGACCGAGAACCACCGGGCAACGGCATCGGGAAGGCCGTGACGGAAACCTCCCCCGAAAAGGGCATCCACCACCAGGTCATCGCCCTCGGGCCCGCCCAGGTCGGAGATGGTGACACCGGCACGCCGCGCCGCCTGCGCCGCCCGCCGGGCCACCCCGGTCTTGGGCTCGGTTAGCGCCTCGACCCGTACCAAGGCACCTCGCTGGTTCAGGTAGCGAGCCGCCACATATCCATCGCCCCCGTTGTTTCCGGGCCCGCACAACACGACGACCCGCGTCCCGTAACCGGCGCCGCAGTCGGCTGCTGCCAGGGCTACCGCCAGACCGGCCCGGTCCATCAACGTGTCAACGGAAGTGTTGGCTCTCTCGTCCATCCGACCCGCTTCAGCGGCGCTGACGACCGGAATCATCTGTGACGGCCCTGTCTCATTCGTGCTCGCCCACCGACACCGCCATCACCAGAGCCGAGGTATCTGTGTGGGTAATCGTGATCAGGACCTCGGTGACGCCCAGCATCTCGGCTCTCCGGGCGGCGTTGCCGCTCATCCGCACCCGGGGTGGGCCTCCACCCGTTACCTCTATGTCGGTCCACCTGATCCGCCTCCACCCGGTGCCCATCGATTTCATCACCGCCTCCTTGCCGGCGAAACGGGCCGCCAGACGGCGGGCCGGCTTGGCGAAGCGCAGGGCGTACTCCTGCTCGTGTGGGGTGAAGCAGCGTTCGATGAAACGCGGGTACTTCCCCAGGAGATCCTCGACACGGTCGATGTCGGCAAGGTCAACCCCGAGTCCGATGATGCGCACATCGCCAGGTTAGGACCGACTGCCCGGTCACCCGTGAGATGACCACAATGGCACCATGGATGCCACCGCCTACCTGGCTCGCATCGGACTGGACCCTGGAATCGAGCCCACCCTGGCCAACCTGGAGCGTTTGCAGCGCGCCCACCTCACGGCGGTCCCCTTCGAGAACCTCGACGTCTTTCACCGACGCGGTGTGCGGACGACCGAGGACTGGTCTGTCCCCAAGATCGTGGACCGGAGGCGAGGTGGCTGGTGCTTCGAGCTCAACGGTGCCTTCGCCTGGCTGCTGACCGAACTGGGATATCGAGTGCGCCGCCTGGCGGCCACCGTCATCGGCGGCAGCGACTCGCCCATGCCCACCCACCTGACTCTCGAAGTGAGCCTCGATCGTCCCTATCTGGTCGATGTGGGATTCGGGGATTCGTTCATCCGGCCGTTGCCACTCGATTCCGAAGGCCCCCACGACGGGGGGACGGGCAGATATGGCTTCGTGTTCGAAGACACAATGACCACGCTCGTCTCACATGAGGAGGACGACGGGATCAAACCCCAGTATCGGTTCGGCCCGGACGAGCGCACTACGGCCGGCTTCGAGCCCGCCTCGATGTACCTACAGACCACACCCGGACTGGCCTGGACCGAGAGCCGGTTCGCTACCCGCCTCATCGATGGCGGTCCCGATCGAGTCACTCTGCTCGAGGACGTGCTCAAATTCCGCCGGGAGGGCGTCTGGATCGAGGAGAGGATCGAACCCGACGATTGGGCCGAGCATCTCCACCTGTGGTTCGAGATGACGCCTTGATCGGAGCCCGTCGGCATTTCGCGGGTGCGAGCGCACGCGACTACCGGCCGTTGTTTGGACGCTGACGAACGCTTCCCCGCTTCTTTGGACCGCCACCGTCGCTATGCGTTCTCCAGCGTCCAAAGAAGGGGTTTGCCGTTCGCCACGGTCCAAAGAAGGGGTTTGGCGGGGAGCGACACCCGGTGCAGGGACCGGCCTACTCCACGGTGACGGTCTTGGCCAGGTTACGGGGCTTGTCGACGTCGAGGCCCTTGGCGGTGGCCACGTGATAGGCCAGCAACTGAAGAGGCACGACGGCGGTGACGGTGCACATGAGGTCGGGACCGCGGGGGACTTCGATCACGTGGTCGGCCACCTCCGCTAACTCACCATCTCCCTCCTCCACCACCAGGACGATGGTGGCCCCCCTCGCCCGCATCTCCTCCAGATTGGAGAGGGTCTTGGTCTTGACATGCTCGTCGGTGGCGGTTGCCACCACCACCACGCCCGGCTCTATCAGGGCGATCGGACCGTGCTTCATCTCGCCGGCGGCGAACCCCTCGGCCCGCACGTATGCGATCTCCTTCAGCTTGAGGGCACCCTCCATCGCCACCGGAAAGTCGCCCGATCGACCCAGGAAGAAGAAGTCCTCCACGTCGCCGAACTCGGCGGCCAGCTCGGCCACGTCCCCGTCCTTTCCCAGGACCGACTCGACCGCGGCCGGGAGCCGGCGCAGTTCGGTGACCATGTACTCGACCCCGCCCGGGTCCATGGATCCCCTCACCTGGGCCAGATACAGGGCCAGGAGCTGCAATACCACGAGCTGGGTGGTGAAGGTCTTGGTGGCGGCGACGCCGATTTCGGGACCGGCCCGGGTGTAGAGGACGGCGTCTGCATCCCGGGCCAGGGCCGAATCCACCACGTTGGATACGCCGATCACCGTCGATCCCTGTGCCCTGGCATAACGCATGGCGGCCAGAGTGTCGATCGTCTCCCCCGACTGGCTGATCCCCACCACGAGGGAACGGGCATCGAGAATCGGGTCCCGGTAGCGGAACTCGGAGGCGATATCTATCTCGACCGGAATCCGGGTCCATCTCTCGATGGCGTACTTGGCCATCATGGCGGCGTGATAGGAGCTGCCACATGCCACCACGAACACCTTGTCGACGGCTCGTAGCAGCCGCTCGTCGAGCTCCAGCTCCCGAAGCTGAACCCGGCCTCCCGAATCCAGGCGCCCGCCCAGCGTGTCGGCGATGGCGATGGGCTGCTCGTGGATCTCCTTGAGCATGAACGTGGGGTACCCACCCCGCTCTGCCGCCTGCAGGCTCCATTCCACTACCCGCTCGTCGGGGACCACCTCCTGGCCGCTCAGCGTGGTGACGGTGACCGAGTCGGGATGCACCTCGACCACCCGATCGTCGTCGAGTACCACCATGTCGCGGGTGTACTCCAGAAACGCAGGGATGTCTGAGGCGAGGAAGTTCTCTCCCTGACCGCGCCCCACCACTAGCGGGCTCTGACGGCGGGCCCCGACCAGCAGGTCCGGCTCGGCGGCCCGCATCACCACCAGCGCCATCGCACCCTCGGCCTCCGTCATCACCCTCCTCACCGCCTCGGCCAGAGGCAAATCGGCCATGTCCTCGATCATGTGAGCGACGACCTCGGTATCGGTGTCGGTCTCGAAACGATGGCCCGCCGCCACCAGCTTCGAGCGCAACTGGGCCCAGTTCTCGATGATGCCGTTGTGCACCACGATCACGGATCCCGTGCAATCGCGGTGGGGATGGGCGTTGTTCGAGTTGGGGGCCCCGTGGGTGGCCCAGCGGGTGTGGCCGATCCCGCCGTGGGTCTGGGTCATGGGGGCCTCGGCCAGGGCACTGGTCAGCTCCTCCATGCGCCCGGCCCTCTTCATCACAGCGATCTTGCCGCCGTCGTGAACGGCCACCCCTGCCGAGTCATAGCCCCGGTATTCGAGGCGGGTGAGTCCGGGTATCAGCACGTCGGTAACCCGACGCGGTCCGACGTATCCAACGATTCCACACATGAATCAGGCTCCTCCTGTCGCAAGGAACGCAGGTGCGCTCCGCTCTCGAAGGGCCACGGCACCGGCCCTGGGCCGGCTTCACCTCGGGTGGGCCTCTGTCCCCGGAGTCACCTCCGGGCTTTGCTCCCATCCGTCACGATCGTGAAGAGACCGGGAAGGCATCCGCCGAAGACTTCGATGACCTTCCTCCTCGTCATCTGCGCTGAAGCGCAGATCTGGCGCTACGTCTTGTGAGCCGTGACCTCGTACTGTCGTGTTCGTCTGGTCGACCCCGACCGTGCGCTCAACGAGGAGTCGCTACGGTGGCGGAGCTCTAGGCCTCCTTTCCCAGGACATCGGCGACGACTGCCGCCAATTCGTCAGCATAGCGCTGGGCCACCTCGTGGGAAGCGGCCTCGATCATCACCCTGACCAGGGGCTCGGTCCCGGAGTTGCGGACCAGGACCCGACCCTCCTCGCCCAGGGCCTCCTCGACCTGGCTGACTGCTTCCCAAACCGGAGCCGCGGCCGCGATGTCTGCCCCCCGCCGGACCCGGACGTTCTCCAGCACCTGCGGATACTCGGTTATGCATTCAGCCCGCAATTGACGTAACTCCTTGCCGCTGCCTGCCAGGACGTCGAGCAACCGGACGGCGGTGAGCAACCCGTCACCGGTGCGTCCCTTGTCGAGGAAGATCACATGCCCCGACTGTTCACCGCCCAGGACGCCGCGTCGCTCCAGCAGCGTCTCCATCACATAGCGGTCCCCCACCTGGGTGACCACCAGTTCGATCCCCGCTTCGGCCATGGACTTGTGGAGGCCCAGGTTCGACATGACCGTGGTCACCACCAGGTTGTTGCGCAAGGCATCGCCGGCCTTCCAGTGGCGAGCGATGATGGCCATGATGACGTCGCCGTTGGCCGGACGACCGTCTTCGTCGACGGCTATGAGACGGTCGGCGTCCCCATCGAAGGCCAGGCCGACGCGACCGTGGGTGTGCGAGGCCAGGAACTCGGGATGGGTGGCGCCACATCCGTCGTTGATGTTCATCCCGTTGGGCTCGGCCGAGAGAACCTCGACGTCGGCCTTGAGGCGGGAGAAGAGCTCAGGGGCGGCCTTGAAGGCGGCCCCATTGGCGCAGTCGAGGGTCAGCTCGATACCGCTCAGGGTGTAGGTGGCGGTATCGGCCAGGTAACCGACATAATCGTGGAGGGCGTCGGCGTCGACCATACCGATCCCGATGCCCGCACCCATCGACGAGCGGCGATTGGCGGAGCGCATCCGGACCTCGACAGCTCGCTCGAGATCGTCGCTGAGTTTCCTGCCCTCTTCTCCGAGGAGCTTGACACCGTTATCGGGGGCCGGATTGTGGGAGGCGGATACGACCGCTCCCATCATCGCCGCCGAGCGGCCGGTGAGGAGACTGATCCCACCCGAGGGAAGCACTCCCACGTCGACGGTGTCGATCCCGACGGCCTGAAAGCCGGCGGCCAGGGCGGAGGCGAGCATGGTGCCCGATCGACGCGTGTCACGACCGATCAGCACCGGACCGTTGGTCAGCTGTGAACCCGCCGCCCGCCCGATGTCCAGCACCAACTCGGGAGTGAGCTCGGTGCCGGCCTGGCCTCTCACTCCGTCGGTCCCGAAAATCGGGAGTCCTCGCTCGAGAATCTCCCTCAGATCAGCCAAGAGCGGACCGCCCCCACCCGGCAGGATTCACTAGCGCTTGGTGTACTGGGGGGCTCGGCGAGCCTTGCGCAACCCGTACTTCTTCCGCTCCACCCGGCGGGCGTCGCGGGTCAGCAGGCCGGCCTTCTTGAGGGTGGGCCGGAGGTCGGGATCGAGGACGATGAGCGCCCGGGCGATCCCCAGCCGGAGGGCATCGACCTGACCCGTCACGCCGCCTCCCTCCAGGGTGGCGTCGATGTCGTAACGGCCCTGCATGTTGGTGAGCTGAAGCGGCTCCATGACCCGCATTCGCTGGGCCATGGTGGGGAAGTAGACCTCCAGCGCCCGGCCGTTGAGGGTCATCTGCCCACCACCGTCACGGAATCGGACTCGGGCCACAGATTCCTTGCGGCGACCGGTTGCTTGGACGAGAGGCTTGGGCATCAGGATTCGACCTTTCTGACATCTAGCTGCAGCGGAGAGGGCTGCTGGGCCTGGTGAGGATGCTCGGCCCCGGCGTACACCTTGAGCTTGCGGGCCATCTGACGTCCCAGCTTGTTCTTGGGAAGCATCCCTCTCACCGCTCGCTCCACGATCGCCTCGGGCCGGCGGGCCTTGAGCTCTTCGAAGGTCTCCGCCTTGATCCCGCCCGGGTAGCCCGAATGACGGTAGTAGACCTTCTCCCGGGCCTTCTCGGAGGTGACGGCCACCCGGGCGGCGTTGACCACTATGACGTGGTCGCCCGTGTCCATGTGCGGGGCGTAGATCGGCTTGTGCTTGCCGCGAAGCACGGTGGCGACCTCGGAGGCGAGGCGCCCCAGCGGAAGCGCAGTGGCGTCGACGACCCACCACTCACGATGGATGTCGGCGGGCTTGGGGGAATAGGTCTTGTTGACAGTCATGATCAAGCGGGCCCTCGGTCGACGGAGGGGATGTTGGAGGTTTCGTCGGGGAAACGAGCTCCCGCACAGGGAGCGCATATATGGTACGAGAAGGGGGGCGAACATGCCAATCCCGGGTCCCCGCCCCCGGACCCCTCAGACCTCGAAACCCACTTCCCAGAGGATCAGGCCGTGAGGGGGCGCCACCGTGCCCACCATCTGGCGATCACGGGCTTCGATGACCCGGCCCACGGACTCCGCCCCGGTGCGTCCCAGACCGACATCGACGCAGAAACCCACCATGGAACGGACCATCTGGTGACAGAAGGCCCTGGCCCGGACGGAGTAGACCGCCAGGTGGTCTTCCACCCGCCATTCGGATTCGAGTACCTCCCGCTCCGTGCTGGCCCCGGGTCGGCGGCGACAGAAGCTGGCGAAGTCGTGACTTCCCACCAACCCCGTGGCCGCCGCGTTCATCGCCGACAGGTCCAGATCCCTTCCCAGGTGCCACACCCAACCCCTCCGCAGGGGGTCGCTGGCGGGGCGGGGATCGACGAAATACCGGTAGCCTCGCCAGAGCGGGGAGAACCTGGCGTTGAACCCGTCCGGGGCGACGGACGCCTGCCAGACTGAGACCTCTTCGCCCATCACCGCATCCAGTGCCCGCCGCAGACGGGCGAGGTCGGGCACATCCTCCACCTCGAAGGTGACCACCTGGTGGCGGGCGTGGACGCCGGCGTCGGTCCTCCCTGCACAGGTGGTCTGGCGGCTCGTCCCGAGGACCCGCGCGAGGGCCTCCTCGAGCTCACCCTGGACCGTGCGCACCCGGCGCTGGCGAGCGAAGCCGTGGAAATCGGAACCGTCATAAGACAGGTCGAGACGAACGACCGGCACGCTCAGAACAGGCCGGAGAGAGCAAGGAACGGGAGCCGGAAGATAAGGCGGACCAGCACCACCAGCGCCAGCCCGATCAACACCGCCGCCACCGACCGGACCAGACTGAGTGACGAGGACTCGGAGGTAGCGGGCACCTTGGCGGCCACCGACCATATCAGGCCCACGGTGGCGCCCAGAGGCCCGATGGCGGCCAGGACGAGCGGAAGCTCGCAATGGCCGTGGAGACGCATCATCGTCTGCAGCTGGCCCGATCCTTGCAAGAGCTTGGTGGCCGCCAGCCAGGTCCCCCCCGCCAGTATCAGCCACGCCACCAGGGCGTAGATGGCCTCCTCCAGCAGGCCCGTCACCGAGAAGGCACGAAGGCTCACCTGTGCCACCCGACCGATGTAGTCGATGGCGGCAACGGCGGCCACCAGGAGAACGGCGTCGGCGGTTGCGTCGGAGTCGAAGAAGAGCTCGCTGTGGACCTTGCGGTCGAACAACGCCGCCCTCAGGGCTCGTCTCAGGGTTCGCATCGCCCGGGAGCGTAGTCAGAGCACATGGTCAATCGTCCCGGGCATCGGCGCCAGCAGCCCCGTTTCCACGTCGTAGACGAATCCGGACACCGAGCCACCCGCCTCGACGAAAGGCGACTGCATCAGCTTCGTCACCGAAGCCCTCAGATCTTCGCTCACCTCACCGAACCCGCCCGGCACCCACTCGGGACGCTCCCCGGTCTCCTCGATGAGCGAGGCGAGGAAATCGTTGTCCGACAGGCCCTCCAGCCCGCACCTGGTGTGATGGATGACCAGTACGTGGGTCGTGCCGAGCGTGCGCTGGGACAGGCAAAGGGAACGGATCACATCGTCGGTGACGATGCCACCGGCATTGCGGATGACGTGGGCGTCACCCGCTTCCAGCCCGAGCATGTCGTAGACATCAAGCCGACAGTCCATGCAGGTGACAATCGCCAGCCCGAGTCTGGGGCGGGGACCGGGATCGGCCCGGTCAAGGCCTTCGGCGTGAGCGGAGTTGGCCTCCATCATCCGGCCGACGAGATCGGAGTGGTCCAGCATGGGTTCATCGCCTCCTGAGTAGGACTCGATTGACGGAGTGGTCGGCGGACTTGTCGAGGATCAGGGTGGCCCGTTCCCGTGTGGGAGCGATGTTCTGTTCCAGATTGGGCTGGTTTGTGTTGCGCCAGATGCGCTCGGCCTCCGCCCGTGCCTCTGCGTCGGAAAGCTCCGAGTAGCGATGGAAGTAGTTGTCCGGTTCACGGAAAGCTGTGTCCCGGAAGGTGAGGAAGCGGTCCACATACCAGCGCTCGACGTGGCGAGGGTCGGCGTCGACGTATATGGAGAAGTCGAAGTAATCCGACACGTAGGTGCCGAACCCGCCTCCCTGCAAGACGTTGAGACCCTCGAGGATGACGATGTCGGGCTGTTCGACCACCCGAACCTGATCGGACACCACGTCGTAGAGGGTATGTGAGTACACGGGGGCGGACACCGCCCTGCGGCCCGACTTGACATCGGCCACGAACTCGATCAGCCGTCTGCGGTCGTAGCTCTCGGGGAACCCCTTCCGTTCCATGAGGCCCCGCTCCTCCAGGACGGCGTTGGGCCAGAGGAACCCATCCGTGGTGACCAGATCCACCCGGGGATGGTCCGGCCAACGGGAGAGGAGAGCCTGCAGCACCCGGGCTGAGGTGGACTTCCCCACCGCCACCGAACCGGCGATCCCGATGACGTACGGAACCGGAGTCGTGGGCTTGCCCAGGAAGGTGTCGGTCACCGAGAAGAGCGACTGGCTGGCCTTGACGTACAGGTTGAGCAAACGCGACAAGGGCAGGTAGATCCGTTCCACCTCGTCGATGGACAGCTCGACGTTGATACCTCTGATCGCCTCGACGTCGTCTTCGTCGAGAGTCATCGGCGTCGAGGCTCGCAACGCCGACCACTCCGAACGGGAGAAGGCCAAAAAGGGTGTGGGATCAGGGCTCATGACCGGTGAGCAGCGTACCTACACTTCGGGCACGTGAAGAAGCTGGCCTCCTGGATCGCTACCGGCCCATTCCTGATCGTCTTCGGCCTGGTGCTGGTGGTTTTCGACCTGGCCGGACGCCTGGTCCGCCCCTTCTCGTTGACCGGCTTCGAGTGGGTGATGGGAGCCCTGCAATGGACGCTGGTGGGGGTGCTGCGGATGTTCGGGACACACATCGAAGTCGACCGCTCACCCGCCATCCGGCCCCGCACAGGCTATGTGGTGATCTCCAACCACCAGTCGATGTTCGACATCGCCCTCATCGGTGAGCTTCTCTTCTCCAACCTCCCCAAGTACGTAGCCAAGGCCGAGCTGGGGCGATGGATCCCCGCGGTGTCGCTGAACCTCAAACGGGGCGGCCACGCCCTGATCGAGAGGGACAACGCCCGTCAGGCGTTGGAGGAAATCTCCGCGTTCGGAAAGAGAGTTCAGTCGCGCAATCGCTCGGCCGTCATCTTCCCCGAGGGGACCCGGTCCGCCGACGGCGTTCTCAAGCCCTTCAAGAGAGCCGGGGCCAGGGCTCTGCTCGCCGCCGCCGACCACCTCCCGGTGATCCCTGTGGCCGTGGAGGGGTCATGGCAGCTCAACAAGATGGTGCCGTTCCGGCCCGGCTCCAGAATCAGGATCAGTCTGGGCGATCCCATTCCCCGAGCTCCCGACGACGCCGCCGAGTGCCTTCGCCGGGCTCAGGAGTGGATCAAGGGCCGGCTCACACCGGCTCCCGTCTGATCAGACCAGCTCGATGATCGCCATCTCGGTGGCGTCACCGCGGCGCGGGCCCAGCTTGACGATCCGGGTGTAACCACCGGGTCGGTCGACATAGCGCGGTGCCACCTCGGTGAACAGACGGGTCAGGGTGTCCCGATCGGTGATGGTGCGCCGGACGACCCGCCGGTTGTGGGATCCGTCGACCCGGGCCCGGGTGATCATCTTCTCCGCCACGGGACGAACCGCCTTGGCCCGGGCCAGAGTCGTCTCTACCCGTCCCTCATTGATCAGCGAGGTGGTCAGATTGGCCAGCATGTGGCGCGAATGGGCGGGCGAACCACCCAGGCGGGGACCCTTCTTCGGGCGAGGCATCAGTCGCCGCTCCCTCCGGTGGCATCCGCCAGCGACAGGCCCAGCTCATCCAGCTTGGCGACGACCTCCTCCAGGCTCTTCTGACCGAAGTTGGTGATGTTGAGGAGATCGTCGGAGGTGCGCTCCACCAGCTCGCCAACCGTTTTCACCTGGGCGCGGCGCAGGCAGTTGCGGGGACGCTCGGAAAGATCGAGTGCCTCGATGGGCAGGTCCAGATCGGGAGAGCCGGATCCCTCCGGTTCCACGTCGCCCAGCTCCAGGCCGACGCCCTCGGCCATGTCGGCGAACAGGCCCATCAGCTCACGCAGCGTCTTGCCCGCCGAGGACACGGCCTCCCCGGGATCGACGGCGCCGTTGGTCTCCACGTCGAGCACGAGACGGTCGAAGTTGGTCATCTGGCCCACCTGGGTGTTCTCCACCCGGTAGGCGACCTTACGCACCGGAGAGAAAATGGAGTCGACCGGTATCACCCCGATCGGCTGACCGCTCTCCTTGTTGGAGTCGGCGCCTCGATAGCCCACCCCCTGGGCGACACTCAGCTCCATCTCCAGCCGCCCGTTCGACGACAGGGTGGCGAGATGGAGATCGGGGTTGACGATCTCGACACCGGCCGGCAGCTTGAGGTCACCTGCGGTGACGTCACCCGCCCCTTTGGCCGACAGGTAGAGCGTCTTGGGCTCTCCGTCCTCGAGGCGAACCACGATCTGCTTTATGTTGAGGATCAGGTCGACGACGTCTTCCACCACCCCCTCCACGGTGGAGAACTCGTGCTCGACTCCCTCGATCTGGATCGAGGTGACCGCCGCCCCGGGGATCCGGGACAGGAGGGTGCGACGCATGGTGTTGCCGAGCGTGTAGCCAAAGCCCGGCTCCAGCGGCTCGACGGTGAAGCGTGAGCGATTCTCGCTCACCTGCTCCTCTTCGATATGTGGTCTTTGGACAATCAGCACTATCAGTTCCTCACTTCGAGTAGAGCTCTACGACCAACTGCTCCTGGATGGGCGTATCGATCTGGTCTCTGCTGGGCAGGTCGCGTACGGCGATACGTCGCTCATCGAGATTCACATCCAGCCATTCCGGGGTCATCCGATCCATGGTGTCGACCGAATGCTGGATGGTGACCATGTCCCGGGAGCGCTCCTTCACGGTGACCACATCACCTGCCCGCACCTGGAACGAGGGAATGTCGACCTTCCTGCCATTGACGGTGAAGTGGCCATGGTTGACCAGCTGGCGGGCCTGGGGACGGGTCGCCGCCAGCCCCGAACGCCACACCACGTTGTCGAGACGGCACTCGAGGATCTGGAGCAGGTTGTCGCCGGTGATTCCGGGCCGGCGAGCAGCCTCCTGGTAGTACTTGCGGAATTGCCTCTCCAGCACGCCGTACATCACACGCAGCTTCTGCTTCTCGCGCAGCTGGATCTGATAGTCGCTTTCCCTGATTCGTCCCCGGCCGTGCTCCCCGGGCGGATAGGGCCGGCGATCGACGGGGCATTTCTTCGACTGGCACAGGGGGGTGCGAGCCCGCCGACATGCCTTGTGCTTGGGACCTGTGTATCGCGCCATGTTCAGCCCCTCCGACGTTTCTTGAGACGTACTCCGTTGTGGGGTATGGGTGTGACATCGCGCACCCCGCTCACCTCCATGCCCATGTTCTGGAGGGTGCGGACCGCGGTATCCCGACCCGACCCGGTACCGGAAACGATCACATCCAGCTTGCGAATCCCGTGCTCCCCCGCCCGCCGGGCGGCCTCTTCGGCCGCCACCTGAGCGGCATAGGGGGTGGACTTGCGGGATCCCTTGAAGCCCACCGAGCCACCGGAGGTCCATGCGACGACGGCGCCGGTCTGGTCGGTGATGGAGATGATCGTGTTGTTGAAACTCGCCTTGATGTGAGCCTGGCCGTGGGCGATGTTCTTGCGCTCGCGACGCCGGACCCTCTTTTGAGCTGGCTTCTGCTGTTTCGCCACCGACTACTCCTACTTCTTCAGCTTCTTCTTGCCGGCTATGGCCTTGCGGGGACCCTTGCGGGTGCGGGCGTTGGTATGCGTCCGCTGGCCGCGCACGGGAAGTCCCCGGCGGTGACGAATGCCCTGATAAGTGCCGATCTCGATCTTGCGCTTGATGTTCTGCTGGACGTCACGCCGCAAGTCGCCTTCGACCTCGAATTGCTGGTCGATGAATCGGCGAATCCGGGTCACCTCGTCGTCGGTCAACTCCCGCACCTTGGTTCCTGGATCGATGTCGGTGCCCTCGCATATGAGGGCGGCCCGGCTCCGACCGATCCCGAAGATATAGGTGAGACCGATTTCCAGACGCTTGTCCCGGGGCAGGTCGACTCCTGCGATTCTCGCCATTGGTCTAACCCTGCCTCTGCTTGTGGCGAGGATTGCTGCATATCACCCATACCCGCCCGCGGCGGCGGATGATGCGACATTTCTCACACATTCTCTTTGTCGAAGGACGCACCTTCATTGGTCACTCCAGACGTTTCCGTCGGCCGATGGCGAACACCGGCACTTCGACTCGTTGCCTTGTTTCACACCCGCCGACGCCTGCACCGGCGACAAAGGTCGCACGAGGGAGGGGTGCTCGCGGAAGCTGGTGCCGACTCCCTACCCGCACCGGGAGAGGGCCGCACACCAGGGAACAATGCTACCCACTCCACCTGATCTAGTTCAAATCAGGGGCCCTCGATCGTTTTGGCGCGACATTCGGGGCACATTCGGCCTGATCGTCGCGCCAAAAGGGCAGTCAGCCGGCCGCCACCCGTTCCACGTGCTCGACCGGGACCGGCGCCTCGCCCATGGTGAAGACCATGACGCCTTCTTTGGTTATGGCCACCGTGTGTTCGAAGTGAGCCGACAACGACCCGTCGGCGGTCCGGACCGTCCATCCGTCGTCATCGACGGCGGTGTGGCGGTCGCCGAGGTTGAACATGGGCTCGATGCACAGCGCCATGCCGGTCCTCAACTTCATCCCCTTCCCCTTCTCTCCCAGATTGGGCACCTGTGGCTCTTCATGCATCTGGCGACCGATGCCATGGCCCAGATACTCCTCCACGATGCCGTAGCCGTGCCGACGCCCCACCCCGGAGACGGCCGCCCCGATATCCCCCAACCTGGCCCCGTGATGGACGGCGGCTATTCCCGCCCACAGGGCCTCCTCGGTGGCTTCGACCAGCTCCCGAGCCTCGGGGTTCACCTCACCGATGGCCATGGTGAAGGCGGCGTCGCCGTGGAAACCCCGGTAGATGGCTCCGGCGTCGACCGAGAGGATGTCGCCCTCCCGCAACCGATAGTCGTTGGGGATCCCGTGGACGATGACATCGTTGGGTGAGAGGCACAGGGTGGCGGGGTAGGTCCCGTGATAGTTGAGGAACGAGGAGGTGCAGTCTCTCTCTTCGAGGATCCGGCGGGAAATGGCTTCCAGATCCATCAAAGACACACCGGGATGAGCCGCCTCCCGCACGGCCTGGTGGACAGCAGCCACACAGGCTCCCGCCACGGCCATCTTCTCGAACTCTCGCCGGGACTTGATGGTGATCACGACGGGTTCAGGTTACAAGGACGGCACAGTTGCCCACCACGGACCAGACAAGTCGCTCATTCTCCCTCCCCGGTCGCCTCCGGACCTGCCAGCTCTTGCAGGGCTGCCGCCAGAAAGCGATAGGTCCACTCCTCGGCGAATTTGCGATTCTCACAGAAGACGATCGGCACCGAGGGATAACGCACCTGAAGACGTGCCACCAGGTCGGGCAACCAGCCCTCCTCCACCCACTCAGTCTTGAACAGGGCCGTGTAACGATCCTCTATCACCACAGCCGCTGCGTCTAGGCCGCTCAGCTCCGCCATCACGAACCCGAGTTTCCCCGACACGAGGTCGGCAGCCAGATTCGCCATGGTCTTCCGCTCCACCACCGCCACCACCTCATCATCGTCTATGACCGCATAATCGCCTACCGAGAGGGTCCTGCGCTCGGTCCTGACTCCCTGGGGGGTGAAGCGATACGGATAGCGCTCCCGTGTATCGACGTAGATCGTCCCGTCCGTCAGTCCCCGAGCCCGACGCCGGGGGATCCGGGCACCGGGCCTGGCCTGGCGCGCGACCTTGGCCGTCTGCCACAGGATCACCTCCCGGCCCCGACTGCGGGTGAAGACGAACTGGCTCCGATAGTTGGCGCGCCTGTCCAGAATCAGGTCTATGGCAGCACCGCGTCGTCGGCAGACCTTGACGGCCACCTCCTCGATCACCTCCGCCTCATCCGGCCAGGAGCCGAGGGGATGACAGTAGGACCGTGAAGCTCGGGGCCATGTCTCCCGGGTCTTGAAGTAGATCCCGCCCTCGATCGGGAGCTTGACAAGATAGGGCAGGCTGGAGTCCCTGTCCGGATTGTGGGCTAGGACGAAGTTCTCCATGCGGTCAGTATGACCGGGTCCAGGGCGCCAGCGCGACCTGTCAGTCGATGTCGGCTTCCCTGACCGCGGCCAGCACCCTCTCGGTGATCTGGTCGATCTCGCCCATTCCGTCCACCTCCACCACGATCCCCCGACGGCGGTAGATGGCCAGAATCGGCTCGGTCTGCTCCAGATAGACCTTGAACCGATTGCGGATGGTCTCCTCCGTGTCGTCGGCCCGTCCCCGCGACAGCATGCGCTGGGCCAGCGCCTCCTCGTCCACCTCGAACAGCACCACCCGGTCCAGCCCGTCCTCTCCGATCAGTGAGTCGAGCGCCGCCACCTGGGGCTCGGTACGAGGGAATCCGTCCAGGATGAAGCCATCCTCGGCATCCGGCTGGGAAATGCGCTCCCGTAGCATCTCCACCGTGATCGAGTCCGGCACGTAGTCACCTGCCTCCATGATCGCCTTCACCTGCTCACCCAGTTCCGTGCCTTCACCCACGTGATGGCGGAACATCTCCCCGGTGGAGATGTGGGGGATCCCGAGTCGCTCGGCAACCCGCGCTGCCTGGGTGCCCTTGCCGGCCCCGGGTGGGCCGATGAAAAGCAGGTTCATGACGCGTCCCGGCGCGGACCGCGCCATGCAGCGGGTCGAAGTCGGCCGGCGATCATCACGTCAGTATCCCCTCGTAGTTGCGCATGGTGAGCTGGGACTCGATCTGTTTCATGGTCTCGAGCGCCACCCCGACGACGATGAGGATCGAGACCCCGGTGAACGGCACCGGGATATGCCAGATGATCCCGGCCACCACCGGAAGCACCGAGATCACGCCCAGGAAGATCGACCCGGGCAGGGTGATGCGGTTGAGGATGTGGGCCAGATGCTGCTCGGTCTGGCGGCCCGGCCTCACGCCGGGGACGAAACCGCCGTTGCGCTGAATCATCTCGGCCTGCTTCTGAGGGTCGAATTGAATGGCGGTGTAGAAGTAGGTGAAGAAGATGATGAGCAGGAAGAGCAGGATCACGTACCACCACGAAGCCTGCCCTGTGGCTCCGCCTCCCAGGTTCTGGTCGATCCAGCGGTAGATGGCCTGAACCCAGGCCGAGTCCGAGGGGATGGCGGTGATGATCATGGCGGGGAACAGCAGCACGGAGGTGGCGAAGATGACCGGGATCACACCGGCCGTGTTGACCTTGAGCGGTATGTACGTCGACTGGCCACCCATGACCCGGCGTCCTCTGACCCGCTTGGCGAACTGGATGGGGATGCGACGCTGGCCCTGATCGACGTAGATGATGGCCCCGATCATGGCCAGGAAGACGATCACCATCACCCCGAACCGGACCGGCAGGCCGACCGCCACCGTGTTACCCCACATCTGGCCGAAGATGAAGGGGAACTGGCTGATGATGCTGATGAAGATCAGCAGGGACATGCCGTTGCCGACGCCCCGCTGGGAGATGAGCTCGCCCAGCCACATGACGAAGGCGGTTCCGGCCGTCATGGTTATCACGATCAGGGCGACCCGCCCCGGCGTGTAGTTGGGGACCAGGTCGATCCCGCCCGTGAACCGG
The DNA here is from genome assembly GCA_963744905.1 of uncultured Acidimicrobiia bacterium. Lineage (GTDB taxonomy): Bacteria > Actinomycetota > Acidimicrobiia > Spongiisociales > ZC4RG35 > DATFFO01. The sequence continues at coordinate 884,789 of CAVUUV010000003.1, forward strand.
CCCACGTGGAACAGGAAGGTGAAGGCGGTCGACTGGATCAGGGCCAGGGCCACCGTCATGTATCGGGTCCACTGGGTGATCACCTTCTGGCCCGACTCCCCTTCGTCCTGGAGGGCCTCGAGCTTGGGGATCACCACGGTGAGAAGCTGCATGATGATGGAAGCGGTGATGTAGGGGAGGATCCCCAGAGCAAAGACGGAGAACTGCTCCAGGGCTCCGCCGGAGAACAGGTTGAGGAGGCCGTAGATGCCGCCCGCCTGCTGCTGTTGCTGGAACACCTGCACGGCGGCGAGGTCCACACCGGGGACGGGGATGGTGGCCCCCAACCGGTAGATCCCGAACATGGCCAGCGTGAAGAGGATCTTCTGGCGCAGGTCCGGGACCTTGAACATGTTGCGGTAGATGGAAAGCATCCGGTCTCTCTCAGATTGGCCGTGGCGCCGTCACAGGGTATCTGCTTTCCCGATCTTGGCGGGCGGCGCCGACGATCACTCCACTATTCGACTATTCGATCAGCTCGGCCGTCCCGCCCGCCGCCTCGATCTTGGACCGGGCGGAGGCGGAGAAGGCATGAGCCTTGACGGTGAGGGGACGATCCACGTCGCCCTCGGCCAGAACCTTCACCCGGCCCCGATGGCGGATCAGCCCCTCGTCACGCAACACCTCGGGGGTTATCTCCGACCCCGAATCGAACTGGTTGAGGGTGACCAGGTTGACGATGGCAAAGTACTCCTTGTTGGGGTTGGTGAACCCGGGCAGCTTGGGGATCCGCATCGACAGCGGCGTCTGGCCACCCTCGAAGCCCGGCCGCATGCTTCCCCGGGCCTTGAGGCCCTTGGTTCCCCGACCGGCCGTCTTGCCTCGCTTGCCGGACTCGCCCCGTCCAACCCGCACCTTGTCCTTCTTCGACCCGGGCGGGGGCTGGAGGTGATGCAGTTTGAGCTGCTCTCTCTCTTCTTCAGACATCTCGCCTCCTACTCGCCGTCTTCCACATCGACCAGATGGCGCACCTTGTGGATCATGCCCCGCAAGCTGGGTGAGTCGACGTGCTCGACCGTGTGACGGATCCGTTTGAGACCCAACGCCTCGACCGTGGCTCTGGTCTTGGGTTTCTCACCGATGACGGACCGTCGCAGCGTCACCTTGATCTTCTTGTCTGCCATAACAACAACCTCACTCGCTGGCGGCCCGCATCGACTCGGTCGAGCGATAGGCGGCCAGCAGACCAGGGGGGGCGATCTCATCGGCTTGCTTGCCGCGCAGCCGGGCCACCTCATCGGGGCGGCGCTGCTTGTGGAGACCATCGAGAGTGGCATGGGCGACGTTGAGGTGGGTGGGCGATCCCAGCGACTTGGCCAGGGCGTCGCGGATCCCCGCCGCCTCCAGGATCTGTCGACAGGCCCCTCCGGCGATTACCCCGGTACCGGGCGCGGCCGGACGGATCATGACCCGGGAAGCACCGTGCTCGCCGACGACCTCGTGGATGATGGTGGATCCCGCCATGGGAACCGTGAACATCGACTTGCGGGCAATCTCCATCCCTTTCTGGATGGCGGCCGGGACCTCTTTGGCCTTTCCGTATCCGACCCCGACCCGCCCGTTGCCGTCTCCGACCACGCACAGGGCGGTGAAGGAGAAACGGCGGCCACCCTTGACTACCTTGGCAACGCGGTTGATCTGCACCACACGTTCGTCGTACTGGTTCTGTTGATCAGCCATGTCCTACTCCTAGAACTCGAGTCCGGTCTGGCGGGCGGCGTCGGCGAGAGCTTTGACCCGGCCATGGAACTTGTAGCCGGAGCGATCGAAGACCACAGAGGAAACGCCGGCCTCTTTGGCCCGGTCACCCACCAAGGTACCGACCTTGGCCGCGGTTTCGACCGTGAGACGCTCACTGCGCAACCCGGGTTCCTGCGAGGAGGCGGCGGCGAGGGTGTGACCCCTGGTGTCGTCGATGACCTGGGCATAGATGTAGCGGTTGCTGCGGTACACGGCCAGACGGGGGCGCGAGGCGGTGCCGGAGATCTTGCGACGCACACGGCTGCGGCGCATGCGACGGGCTGAGGCGCGGTTCGCCTTCATCACTTACCTGCCTTCCCGGCCTTACGGCGGACATATTCGCCCACGTAACGGATCCCCTTGCCCTTGTAGGGCTCGGGCGGGCGAATCTTGCGCACGTCGGCGGCCACCTGGCCCACCAGCTCCTTGTCGATCCCGATCACCGACACACGGGTCGGCTCCGGCACCTCGAAAGTGATCCCTTCGGGGGCATCGACGGTCACCGGGTGACTGAATCCGACCTGGAGCTCGAGGGTCGAGCCCTTCAGCTGGGCCCGATAACCGACTCCCTGAATCTCCAGGTCCCGCCGGAACCCCTCCGATACGCCAGCCACCATGTTGGCCAGGAGAGCGCGGGAAAGGCCATGGATGGCCTTGGACTGGCGGGAATCGTCGATTCGGGCCACAGTGGCCAGGCCCTCGCCGATATCGACCGAGACGCGCTCGTGGAAGCGACGGCCAAGCTGACCCTTGGGCCCCTTGACGACCACGTTGGCGCCGTCGACCTTCACGTCGACACCTGAAGGAATGGTGACGGGGTTGTTTCCTACCCTGCTCATCTCACCAAACCTCGCAGACGATCTCTCCGCCCAGCCGACGCCGACGGGCCTCTCGGTCTGCCAGCAGCCCCTGGGAGGTGGACACGACGGCCACGCCCAGGCCGCCCTGGACCCGGGGAAGCCGGGTGGCGCCCCGATACACGCGGTGGCCCGGCTTGGACACACGCCGCAAGCCCTGGATGACCGGCTGACGCCGGTCGGCATAACGCAGGGTGATGGTGAGCGCCTTGCCCGGGCCTGCCTCCGCCACGTCGTAGCGATTGATGAAGCCCTCTTCGGTGAGGATGCGAGCCACTTCTTCCTTCTGCCTGGACGAGGGCATCGTCACCGCTTCGTGGCCGACCGCGACGGCGTTGCGGATCCGGGTGAGCATGTCGGCGATCGGATCGGTCATCATGGTTACCACGACGCCTTTCTCACACCGGGGAGCTCGCCACGGGAGGCCAACTGGCGCACACACAGGCGGCACATGCCGAAGTCACGCAGATAGGCCCGGGCACGACCGCAACGCTTGCAACGGTTGTAGGCCCGAACCTTGAACTTGGGCTTGCGATTCGATTTTACGATCAGTGATTTCTTGGCCATTTCAAACCCCGGCGGTCTTGCGGAAGGGAAAGCCAAAGGCATCCAGTAGAGCCTTGGCCTGCTCGTTGGTCTCGGCGGTAGTACATATCGTTATGTCCATTCCCCGGGGGGAATCGACGTCGTCAAAGCTGATCTCGGGGAAGATGAGTTGCTCGTTCACCCCGAAGGTGTAGTTGCCCCGGCCATCGAACGAACGGGGGTTCAGGCCCCGGAAGTCCCGCACCCGGGGAATCGCCACCGCCAGCAGACGGTCGAAGAACTCCCACATGCGATCGCCGCGGATGGTGGCCGATACCCCGACCGGAGTGCCCTCCCGCAGCTTGAAGCCGGCGATGGACTTGCGGGCCCGGTTGACCCGCGGCTTCTGGCCGGAGATCAGGGCCAACTCGTCGGTGGCCGAGTCGATCACCTTGCGATCGGTGTTGGCCTCGCCCAGGCCCATGTTGACAACGATCTTCTCCAACCTGGGCACCTGCATGACATTGTCGAGCCCCAAATCCTCACGTAGCTTGGGGGCGATCTCCTCGCCGTACCTCGTCTTGAGTCGCGGGGCGCTCACAGGTCACCTCCACATTTGCGGCAGACGCGGTGTTTGACCCCGTCCTCGTCGATTCGCACGCCGATCCGGGTGGGACCGCAGTCGTCACAGAGGATCATCACGTTGGAGACATGGATCGGCATGTCCCTGTCGATGATTCCCCCCTGCATGGTCTGGCCGCGCGCCCGCTCGTGACGCTTGGCCGTGTTGACGCCCTCGACGATCAACTTGTCCTGGCGGGGGAAAACCCGGCTGACCCGGGACTCTTTGCCCCGATCCTTCCCGGAGATGACGACCACGTCGTCGCCCTCCCGAATCCGCGTCTTCCCGGTGGTCTTGGTGCTCTTGCTCATCACAGAACCTCCGGAGCTAGCGAGACGATCCGCATGAACTTACGGTCACGAAGCTCCCGAGCCACCGGGCCGAAGATGCGGGTCCCGCGCGGCTGGGAGTTGTTGTCGATGATCACGCAGGCGTTCTCGTCGAAGCGAATGTAAGTGCCATCGGGGCGGCGCTTCTCTTTGCGGGTCCGGACGACCACCGCCTTGACGACCTCGCCCTTCTTGACCGAGCCCCCCGGAGTGGCCTCCTTGACGGTCCCGACGATGACATCACCCAGGCCGGCATAGCGACGCCCCGACCCACCCAGAACGCGGATGCAGAGCACCTCGCGGGCGCCGGTGTTGTCGGCGACCCTGAGCCGGGATTCCTGCTGAATCATCGAGCACGCTCCACGATCTCCACCAGCCTCCAGCGCTTCTGCTTGCTGAGGGGGCGGGATTCCATGATCCGTACTGTGTCACCCACCCGGGCCTCGTTCTGCTCGTCGTGGGCATGGAACACGCTCGAGCGGCGCACCACCTTGGCGTAGCGGGCGTGGGTGAATGAGGTGGGTACCTCCACCTTGATGGTCTTGTCGCGGCTATCGGAGATGACCACCCCCTGGCGAACCTTGCGGCGCGGGCGTTCGGTCACAGGCGTCTTCTGGTCCGTCATTCGGTGTTCTCCTCGTCGCTGGCCCGCTCACGCAACACGGTGAGGATCCGGGCGATGTCCTTGCGCACCTCCTGGAACCGGGCCGTGTTGTCCAGCTGGTTGGTGGCGAGCTGAAACCGCAGATTGAAGAGCTCCTCTTTGGCCTCGCTCAAGGCGTCGGTCAGTGCATCGGTACCCATGTCACGCAGGTCGGCCGTTTTCATGAGTCTTCCCTGGTGACGAAGCGAGTCCTGATCGGCAGCTTGTGGCTGGCACGTCGCATGGCCTCGCGGGCCAGGGTCTCGTCCACCCCGGCCAGCTCGAACATGACCCGGCCCGGCTTGACCACCGACACCCAGAACTCGGGGTTGCCCTTGCCCGAGCCCATCCGGGTCTCGGCCGGCTTCTGGGTGACCGGTTTATCGGGAAATATGGTGATCCACACCTTTCCGCCCCTCTTCACGGCACGGGTGATGGCGATGCGGGCCGACTCGATCTGACGGGCGCTGATCCAGCCTGACTCGAGGGCCTGAAGACCGAACTCGCCGAAGTTGACCCGGGTACCACCCTTGGCGATTCCGGTGCGGCGACCCCGATGTACCTTGCGGTGCTTGGTTCGCTTTGGCATCAACATCGACGACCCCTCACTCCTCTTCCGAACTCTCGGTCCGCTTGTGGTCCCAGCGCTGGAAGCCCGCTGCCTGGGCCGACTCCTCGTCCCTGAACCAGACCTCGGCCTTGGTTCGGCTGAAGTAGGGCGAGTCCTCGGGGTGATAGAGCATCGACCCGGCGTTGCCCTTGATGCTCCAGCCGTCGGGACCGGATCCGTCATCGTTGGCAGCCGCCGAGCCCGGGCCATAGGGACCCGGCTCGCCCTCCACGGGAGTCTCTGCTTCGACCTTCTCGGACGCCTCCGCCTCCTCATCGGTGGTGGGCTCGACCGCCGACTCGACCGAGGGCTCCGTCGTCTCTGCCGTCGTTTCCTCCGTGGTTTCCTGCACGGTCTCGTCGATGGTCTCCTGGCTGGCCTTCTCCACGTCGGACTCGGCAATGGCCTCCACACTGGCCTCGTCCGGTTCGACATCGAAGTCCTGGCGGGCTGTGTCGTAGGCCTCCTGGGCCTCGGCCGCGGTCGGACGGCGCCCTCCCCCCGCCTCGACCACCCGTCGCTCGCGCTTGCCCCCACCGGCCTCGATCAGACGCTTGCCCCCACCGGCCTCGATCAGACGCGGCTTGCGCTCGCCTCCCTGGGCGGCCGCCTCGGCCCGTGCCTTGGCGGTCTGGCGACGACGTCGCACCGGACCACCGGTGGCCAGGTCCGCTTCGGCGGCAATGCGATCGGTTGTGGATGCCGATTCGATTACCTCTCCCTTGTAGACCCAGACTTTGACCCCGCAGGTGCCCACGGTCGTGTGGGCGGTGGCGGTGCCGAAATCGATGTCGGCTCGAAGCGTGTGAAGCGGAACACGACCCTCCCGGTACCACTCGCGACGGCCCATCTCGGATCCGCCCAGCCGGCCCTTGGCCTCGACCCGGACTCCCTCGGCTCCGGCCTTCATGGCGGCGCTGACGGCCCGCTTCATGGCCCGGCGGAAAGCGATCCGGTTCTCGAGCTGGTCGGCGATGCCCCGGGCCAGCAGGGTGGCATCCAGGTCGGGATCCTTGACCTCGTTGATGTTGAGCTTGACCGGGCGTCCGGTCAGGTCTTCCAGGCCCGAGCGCAGCCGCTCCGCCTCCGAACCGCGGCGACCGATGACCACGCCGGGGCGGGCGGTGTGAATATCGACGATGAGGCGGTCACGGGTCCGCTCGATGTCGATGCGCGACACGGCGCCCCGGGTCAATTCACCATTGAGATAGTCGCGTATCTGCCAGTCCTCGTTGACCAGAGCAACGTAGTTGTGGTCCGAGTACCACTTCGACTTCCAGTCGGTGACCACACCGAGCCGGAAGGCGTAAGGATGCGTTTTCTGACCCATGTCAGCTCACCTCTCTGGCTCGTTCGGCCACAGCAATCGTGATGTGGCAGGTGCGCTTGCGGATGCGAGTGGCCCGTCCCCGGGCCCGGGGGCGGAAACGTCGCAGCGTCGGCCCTTCGTCGGCGAAGGCCTCCGCCACGACCAGCTCGTCGGCATCGAGAGCGTGGTTGTGCTCGGCGTTGGCGATCGCCGAATGCAACACCTTGCGGATCGGCTCCGCCGCGGCCCGAGGGGTGAAGGCGAGCAACTGCTCGGCTTCTTCCACGGGCAGGCCCCGGATCAGATCCAGGACGCGCCTCACCTTGTAGGGCGACTGGCGGATGAAACGGGCGTGAGCGCGTACGTTCATGTCCGCCTCGCTGCCTGCTCACGCCGGCCGGCGTGGCCGCGGAAGGTCCGGGTGGGCGCGAACTCACCCAGCTTGTGACCGACCATCGACTCGGTGATGTAGACCGGCACGTGCTTGCGGCCGTCGTGTATGGCGATCGTGTGGCCGATCATCTCGGGGATGATCGTGGAGCGACGGCTCCAGGTCCGGATCACCCTCTTTTCGTTGCTTTCGTTCAGGGCCTCGATCTTGTCGGCCAGATGCTGGTCGACGAAGGGGCCCTTCTTGAGACTGCGTGCCATCAGCTGTGCCCCTTCTTCATCGGCGACCCTTCTTCGTACGGCGTCGCACGATGTATCGATTGGACGGGTTCTTCTTCTTGCGGGTACGGGCCTCGGGTTTGCCCCACGGGCTGACCGGGTTGCGGCCGCCCGACGACTTGCCCTCGCCGCCACCCAGGGGGTGGTCGATCGGGTTCATGGCCACGCCGCGGGTCTGCGGGCGGACCCCCTTCCAGCGGTTGCGGCCCGCCTTGCCCAGCTTGACCAGCTCGGACTCGGTGTTGCCTACCTGGCCGATAGTGGCCCGGCAATCGAGCGACACCATCCGCATCTCCCCCGAGGGGAGCCGTAGCAGCGCCATGTCGTTCTCCTTCGACATGAGCTGCACCGAAGAGCCCGCCGAGCGCGCCAGCTTGGCCCCTCCCCCCGGGCGCATCTCGATGGCATGGACGACGGTGCCGCCGGGGATGTTGCGCAGGGGAAGGGCATTGCCGGGCCGAATGTCGGCTGATGAGCCGGACTCGAGCATGTCACCCGGCTTCACCCCTACCGGGGCGAGGATGTAGCGCTTCTCTCCGTCGACGTAGTGGAGGAGTGCGATGCGGGCATTCCGGTTGGGGTCGTATTCGATCGTGGCGACCTTGGCCGGGATCCCGTCCTTGTCACGACGGAAGTCGACGATGCGATAACGCTGCTTGTGACCACCGCCGCGATGGCGCGAGGTGATTCGGCCCCCGCCGTTGCGGCCTCCGCTGGACTTCTTCTTGTCGATCAGCGACTTCTCCGGCTGGTCGGTGGTGATCTCGGCGAAGTCCGAGACGGTCTGGAACCGACGGCCGGGCGAGGTCGGCTTGCGCTTGTTGACTGCCATATCAGACTCCGAACAGGTCGATCGAGTCGTCAGGGGCGAGCTTGACCAGGGCCCGCTTGATGTTCTTGCGCCGGCCGAGGACGTAGCCGGTGCGCTTGATCTTGCCCTTGCGGTTCATCGTGTTCACTTTGAGGACATTGACACCGAAGATCGTCTGCACCGCATCTCGGATCTCGTCCTTGTGCGCCCGGGGCGATACGACGAACGTATAGGTGTTGGTGCTCTCGATGAGGTCGTAGGATTTCTCCGAGACCACCGGAGCCAGGATCACGTCGCGGGGATCTTTCATCAGTCCTCACCCCCTTCGCCGTCGGTCTCCTTGACGAAGTCCGAATCCGACACCTCGTAGCCACCGTTACCGGAGGCAACCGCTCCGACGGTGTGACGGGTGAAGAGGATCCGCTCGTTCGCCAGCACGTCGTAGGCAGTGAGACGGGCGGGATCGACCAGCGAGACCTCGGGAAGGTTGCGAAAGGACTTGGCGGCCACCACGTCGGTGCGATTCAGCACCACCAGGGTCTTGGTATCCGCCCCGAGCGCGGCGAGGAGACCTTTGGCCTGCTTGGTCTTGGGCTCGGCCCATTCCAGGGAGTCCACGACCAGCACGGCCGACTCCGAGGCACGGGCGGAGAGAGCGCTGCGCAGGGCCAGCTTCTTCATCTTCTTGGGAGTGCGCTGGCTGTAGTCGCGGGGTTTGGGACCGTGCGCCACGCCACCGCCCACCCAGATGGGAGAGCGAATCGAGCCGTGACGAGCACGGCCCAGGCCCTTTTGACGCCACGGCTTGGCCCCGCCGCCTCGCACCTCGGCCCTGGTCTTGGTCGAGGCAGTACCGGCTCGACGTGCCGCCAACTGGGCGGTTATGACCTGGTGGAGCACGGCCAGGTTGGGCTCGATCCCGAAGATCTCGCCGTCGAGAGAGATCTCTCCCTGGGGGGAGCCATCGGAGGCAAACAGAGGCACCTTCACGTCAGACACGTGCCTTCACCGCCTCCCGCACCACTACATAGGAGCCCTTGGCTCCGGGCACGGCCCCACCCAGGAGCAGAAGCCCGCGCTCGGTGTCCACTCCCACCACCTCCAGGTTCAGGGTGGTCACCTGGTCGTTGCCCATGCGGCCGGCCATGCGCATGCCCTTGAACACCCGGGCCGGCGTGGCACAGGCGCCAATCGAACCGGGGGCACGATGCTTTTTGTGGTTGCCGTGCGATCCTCCCTGGCCGGAGAAGTTGTGCCGCTTCATCACTCCGGCAAAACCCTTGCCCTTGGAGGTACCGGTCACGTCGGCCTTCTGTCCCACCTCGAACACGTCGGCGACGGCGATCTCCTGGCCCACCTGGTATTCGGTCGAATCGGGAACACGGATCTCGAGAAGTGCCTTGGCCGGAGTCACGCCGGCCTTGGCGTAGTGGCCCTGGGTGGGCTGGTTGACCCGGCTGGCCTTGACCTCACCGAAGGCGACCTGGACCGCCGAGTACCCGTCCTTGTCCGGGGTCTTGATCTGCACCACCCGAACCGGACCGGCCTTGATCACCGTCACCGGGCGCGCCTGGGCCTGGTCGTCGAACACCTGGGTCATACCCAGCTTCTGACCGACGATGGCCTTGAGACCGCTCATCGCTCGACTCCTACACGTGCGGGGGGACGACCCCCCTGCACCCCCCGCTCGCCCACACCCGGCGCCAAACCTGGCGGGGCGAAAAACACTGCACCCAAACCCATAGCTTGAGCGCCTACCTCTGCGGGGGGACGACCACCCGCCACCCCCCGCTCGCCCACACCCGGCGCCAAACCTGGCGGGGCGAAAAACACTGCACCCAAACCCATAGCTTGAGCGCCTACCTCTGCGGGGAGACGACCACCCTGCCACCCCCCGCTCGCCCACACCCGGCGCCAAACCTGGCGGGGCGACGGACATGACAGGACCAATCCCCTCAGCACTGCCCGACACGAAGTATGGCCTCATAGCTTGATCTCCACCTCTACGCCGGCGGGCAGTTCCAGACGCATCAGCGAGTCCACCGTCTTGGGGGTGGGCTCGAGGATGTCGATCAGGCGCTTGTGGATTCGCATCTCGAAGTGCTCCCGGGAGTCCTTGTGGACGTGCGGGCCACGGATCACGCAATAGCGGTGTATCTCTGTGGGCAGCGGCACGGGGCCCTTGATCTTGGCCTGGGTACGCAGGACCGTCTCGGCGATCTTGCGCGAGGACTCGTCGACCACGTTGTGGTCGTACGCCTTGAGGCGAATCCTGATCGTCTGTTCGTCTGCCACGCTGCTTGTCCTGTCTGTCGCCCTCGACCGGGTTCTAGGAGGTCCTCAGCCGGTGGCACAGCGCAGCAGGTGCTCCGCCGGACCACCTGTCGAGAGGTACCCCCGTGGTACACGGCCCAGGTACATCGCGGGTTTGGTCGGGTATGTGGGGGCGTACCACCGCGGCCGACAGGAGGGTCACCAGCTGTGGACCGGGGTACGTCCGCCGAAACGCGAACGGCGTAAGTCTAGGACAGCCTCATGCAGTCATGCAAAGCCGGCCCTCGAGCCGTGCCATGATCAGCTGCGGCGCCGCTTCCTCCTCCAAAAGAACAGCACCACCAGCACCACCACAACCACGATCCCCAGCTGCGCCGGCGTCACATTCACCGACTTCTCTGTGGAGCCGTATCCGCCAGTCATGTCGTCAGCCATGCACTCAACGATAGGCCGACAGAATCCCGCACCGGCCCCCGGCGTGCTTCCGAATCCCTTCAGGCCGCAATACCGTCACACCCGATGACCACCAGCGACGCAGCGACTCTCATGCGACTCGAAGAGTCTCTGTGGAGGCCCGCGAGCCGGTTCAACCCCTCCTACATGGACCGGGTCCTGGCCGACGACTTCTTCGAGTTCGGACGCTCCGGACGGATATGGAGTCGGCAAGACATCATCGACACCGAGCCTCGGGAGATCGGCGCCGAGCTGCCCCTGGCGGGCTTCGCCGTCCATGTGATCGGCCCCCAGGCGGCCCTCGTCACCTACCGGAGTGTCGAGGTCGGCCGGGGGGTGAGCAACCGCGCTTCGGTGTGGCGCAGGACGGAAAGCGGTTGGAAACTGGTCTTCCACCAGGGGACTCCCGCCCAGGAGTGATGTCTCGATCAGCCACCCGGATCAGACTCCAGCACCCATCCGCGATCGATCGACCACCCCCTCCTGACTCCTACCTCCATCCGGGGAGGACCCGCCAACCTGACGTCGAGCATCCCGGAGGCGGTCCGCACGCGGTAGTCGGTGTGGGGGCCGCGGAACATCACTTCCTCGACGACACCCGGGAGAGGCCCGTCGCCGGAGACCCAATCTGGTCTGACCAGCACCCGGACGCTGCCCGGAGGGATCCCCCGATCCGGCGTCTTGACGACAACCTCGCCAACGGTGACCGACGACCCGTCGGACTCCCCCGCCAGGACGGCGACCGGGCCCGTCAGTCGCGCCGCCCACTCGTCGACCGGCTGCTCATAGACCTCGCCAGGAGACCCGATCTGAACCAGACGCCCCTCCCTGAGTAGGGCCAGACGGTCGGCGATGGCCAGGGCCTCGCCGGCGTCGTGGCTGGAGTAGATGGCGGCGGCACCGCTGTCGCGTCTCACCCGAGCGATCTCGGCCTGGACCTTCGTGCGAACCGTGGCGTCTAGATGGGCGGTTGGCTCGTCGAAAAGGAACAGCGATGCCCGGCGGGCCAGGGCGCGCGCCATCCCCACTCGCTGCTGCTGGCCCCCCGAAAGCTGGGCAGGGCGGCGATGCTCGAGCTCCCGAAGACCGAGACGTTCCATCAGGGCGGCCGCCTCCACACGCGCCGTAGCCTTGCTCGCTCCGGCTCGCCTGAGGGGGTACGCCACGTTGTCCAGAGCGTCGAGGTGGGGCCACAGGGCATAGTTCTGGAACACGACCCCGACCTGGCGCCTGTCCGGGGGGAGGCCGCCCCTCTGATCGGCCACCACCGAACCGTTCATCCGGATCTCGCCTCCAGCCAGGGGCACGAAGCCCGCCACGGCGTGCACCAACGTGGTCTTGCCGGCGCCCGAGGGGCCCAGGATGGCAAGCGTCTCTCCCGCCTCGAGGGTCAGGTCGATCCCCCGAAGGGCTCTCACGGACCCGTAGTCAACGGTGACCGCACGGCACTCGAGCACGATCGCCATCTCAGACTCCCCGCTCCCGGCGTTTGCGCCCCGACCAGATCACCATCGGTACTGCCAGCAACAGAACGGGGATCGTCAGGAGAACGGACAGTGCAGCAGTGGTGGAGACGTCCCCCAGCTGCTGCAGGTTGAGGACCACGACGGCGAGTGTGGAGGTGCCCGGGCCGTAGAGCAGGCTGGACATGGTCAACTCATGGAAGGCGAACACGAACACCAGCAGCCAGGAACCGAACAGGGCGGGGCTCATGACGGGACCGAGCACGGTGGCCAGGGCGGTCGGCGCAGAAGCTCCACTCGCCCGGGCGGCCCGGTATAAGTCGGGGGCTACCGCATCCGCCGCACCCTCCACCACCCTATGACCCAAGCCCCAGAGCTTCGACAGATAGGCGATGAGGATGATCGAAAGGCTGTCCCGGAGGGAGGCGCCATAGGCCAGCAACACCGCCACGGCCAGGGTGGATCCCGGCACGGCGAAGGTGAGGAGAACGGCCGACCGGAGGGGTCGTCCGAACTTCCTCCTGCGTAGTGAGGTCACCAACGAGCCGAGCATCACCACCAGGGTGGCAGCCAGGCCCGACAGCAACAGGCTGCGCCCGAAGGCGGCCAGATTGGCGCCCGCCAGCGCCTCTTCGAAGTGGGCCAACGTCCAGTTGCCCGGCGTGGGCGCCAGTCCCACCGCCCGGGTCAGCGCCGCCAAAACCAGCATCACCAGCGGTCCCAGCGTGGTCAATGCCACCACCACGGTGACGGCCACCAGCCAGGTACGCGAGCTGCGGACCCTGGGCGAGGGCCAACCCGCGCCGCCACCGGTGCGGGTGGCCGGGCCCAGCCCGGCGATCAGACGGTCGGCGATGAGGACGAAGACCAGGGCCAGGATCACCAGGATCACCGCCAGGAGGACCGCCCGGCTGAAGGCTTCGGGCCGGGCGGCCCTTGCCAGATCCTGGTAGATGCGGGTCGTCACCGTCGAGAACCCGGCCGGAACCCCCAGAAATGCCGGAGCGCCGAAGGCGTTGATGGCCGTGACGAACACGAGGGCGGCCGCCCCAAGCAGGGCGGGTGCCAGCAAAGGCAAGACGACGGTCATCAGCATGACCCGTCGACGTGCGCCGTGAGCCAGCGCCGCCCTTTCCAGGTCGGGCTCGGACCGCGACCTGAGTGCGGCGACGGTCACCAGATAGGCGATGGGTGTGGCGTTGATGGCAAGAACGATGATGATGCCGGTGGGCCCGAACAGCCCGGGCAGAGACAGCCCCCACAGATCATCTGTCAGCCCACTCGGCCCGTATGCCCTCATGAAGCTCAATGCGGAGACATACCCGGGTACCAGCAGGGGCATGAGGATCGCCGCCCGCAGCCAGCCGGCCCGGTCGACCCGAATCCGCTCCGTCACGAATGCTCCGACCGAACCGGCAGCGACGGCGATTACGGCCACCGCCGCGCCAACCCAGACAGTGTTGAACAGGGCCGTCCCGGTCTCGCCGGGGCGCAGCGACCCGGCCCCGCCGATCTGCTCCAGAGCCACCCTGGCCAATTCCGCCAGGGGCACGATCATCAGGGCGATCAGGGCCAGGCCGACCAGGGCGACGCCGGCGATGGACGTCAGCCGACCTTTCCTACCCGCCAAAGATGCTCCGATACTGATCCAGCAATTCTTGCTGATGATCGAAGGCCGAGGCCCAATCGAAGGTCACGGACGCCCCCTGGCTGTCCCATGGCACGTCGGAGCGGACCGGCTGCCATCCCGTGCCGGCAATGGCGCTCTGAGCATCCAGGCTCAACGTGAAGTCGACGAAATCCTCGGCCAGGTCGACAGATCCTCTGCCTGAGACCACCGCCATCGGGCTGTAGATGGCGATTGCGCCGCTGGCCGGCCACACCATCTCCAGAGGCGACCCGTCGGAAATGGCGGCCGTGGCAGTCCGGGACAGGGTGATCCCTGCCGCGTAACGACCCTCGGCCACACCATTGACCACGTCGCCCGGAGCCTGGACCTGAACCGCGCCCGCCCGCTTCAACTGCCGATAGAAGTCGAATCCGTAAGCATCGGTCTGAACGAAATAGGCGAGAGCGGCGAAGGCCGAGCCGGCGAACCCCGGGTCGGGAAGGGCGATCCCACCACTCACATCGAGGAGGTCCCTCCAGTCCGAGAGGGAGATCCCCGGCCGGCCGACCATGACCAGATTGAGGATCCTGGTCCCGACGAATGAGCCCGTCTGGTAGTCGGCAGGCACATAGCGAGCATTTGGTGCGCTCCACTGGACCAGGATGCCGTCGGCCTCATACTGGTGAAGGGAGAGGGGGTCGGTCAGCCACAGGAGATCGGCCGCCAGACCGCCCGAGCGCTGTTCGCCGGCGATCCGGGCCGTCAGCTCACCGGTGGGAGCCCGGAACACATCGACCGTGACATTCGGATTGGCGTCCTCGAACAGGCTCACCACTGCATCGACGGTGTCCTGGGTCACGCTGGTGTAGAGGGTGAGGGTCCGGGCGCCGGCTCCCGAGTCTCCGCCACCGCAGGCGACCAGAACCAATCCCATGCACATCGCCGCTGCCGCCCATCGACGCCACAGCCTCCACCCCGGGACGTCGATCGTCACACCTCCATCAGACGACATCGAGAAGCCAGGCGGGCCAACCGACTTTCAATGCGCTTCATGTGACCGGCTCCTCGCCTCACCACCACCGAGAATCAGCGCCGGTCCGGGATGGGCCAGATCCCGGTTGGTCATGTTCAACTGTCGGGCGGAGAAACGCTGCAAGTCGACCAGCTGACGCCTGGTTAGCCGATCACACACCCACTCCCAATGGAGAGAGACCCAATCCCCGGTCGCCAGCCGGTCGTGGAAGCCGAGACCGTCGATGGCGAGGATGGCCGACTCGGGGCGGGGCTCGCCCAGATAGAGCTGCCTTCCGTCCCATAGCAGAGGGCGGCTCTGAACCACCACACGGTCGCCGAGGATCGATTCCACCTTCCCCCAGCGAATACGACAACGATCCAGGATGTTCAACGGCTCCCCCCTGCCCGAGTCGAGCAATCCGACCCAGGGATAGGTGACAAACACGTGAAAGCTGTGATGGGGGATGCCTCCGGGCACCGCCTCGGCCATACCCGGCCATTTGCGTCCCACCCGGGGCCGGAAACGCTCCTCGACCGTGTTGCCGAAGTCGGACGTGTCGATCCGATCGAGGAGGTCATTTCCAACCCAGTAGGCCTCCACGAGTCGCCTGGAGAAGGGATCGCCGGCTCCGGTCTTTTCTGCCATCAGCTTGAGATACGGCCACGGCCCGTGGAAAGCCCGGGCAAGTTCGGCGAGACCGTCATCGGCCAGCCCGGCGTTGCGATACTCGAGCAAGGCTCGATGGTCGTCGGGACCGCAATATCCCCGTTCGTTGGGCGGATAGGCATAGCGGGCGAACATTCTCAGCCCTTCCGCCACCGGATCCTCTCTCACCATCCGCTCACCTGCGGGGGTGGGTTGATCTCGTCTACGGGCTCGACTGCGGGACCGATCCTCACCAGCGTGTTCATGGCGTCGGCTGCCGCCTTTGCGAGAATTCTTCCAGCGCGACTCCCATATGGATCACCACCCGGTCACCGACGACCGCTCACGGCCTTCTGGAAGCCCGGGACCGACCCTCACCGAACTCCCCGAATATCAGCGTAGGCCAGATCGAGATCCAGGTCGAGCGAATGCTCCCTCCGAGATCTGTATCGGCGAGTGGGCACGTCTCCCCGGGAACGTCTGGTCCTTCGGCCCTGGGGAGGCTATCCACCGGCAGTCAGGATTAGGCGATGAAGAAAGGCATCCGTGTAATAGGAATCTGCCTGCTGATCGTCGTCGCCGTCGCCTGCGCCACCAAAGACTCGGACAACACCACCTCGAGCACTTCCCCGATCTCGACCACGGTGTCCACAGCCTCGACGACCAGCGTGCCGGTCCCGGCGACCAGCCCGACGACAACAGGGACCAGTGCCCCTTCGACCACCCTCACGACCGTCCGACCCACCTCGACCACCTCTGCCTCCCAACCGGCCCGGGTCGTCCGGAGAGCCGATACCGCCGAGAGTGTCGTGGCGCTCACCTTCGACGCTGGGTCCGACCGGGGATATGCAGAGGAGATACTCGACCTGCTCAACGCTGAAGGAATCCAAGCCAGCTTCGGCCTCACGGGCCGGTGGGCCGAGGCCAACCCTGATCTGGTGCGCCGCATGAGCGAAGACGGGCACACGCTGATAAACCACACGTATGACCATCCGCATCTGGAGACCCTGACCACGGCGGAGCGCCTTTCTCAGCTGGACAGAACCGAGTCGATCGTCGAAAGGCTCAGCGGCGCAAGCACCAGGCCATATTTCCGACCGCCGTACGGAAGCTATGACGAACAGGTGCTGATCGACGCGGGATCGGCCGGTTACCGGTTGGCGATCATGTGGACGGTCGACTCCCTTGGATGGAAGGGGATTCCGGCCGACGAAGTGGTCGCCCGCTGCCTTGTGGGAGCACAGCCCGGAGCGATATTCCTGCTCCATGTGGGCGCCGAGTCGACCGACTTCGACGCCCTACCCGAGCTGATTACCCAATTGCGAGAGGCCGGGTACCGGTTCGCCACCATCGCCCAACTGGTCCTATAGCCAGGCGGATCCACAGAACAGACCCCTGCGGCCCTTTCCGCCTGGGTGGGGGAAGCTGGATTGTCGGGTTTGGCCGGTGCTCCCCCCTACCCCACAGCCTGCGGCTGCGGGGACCCCTTCCCCCTGCTGTAGGCGGGAGCTGGACTTGTCGGGTTTGGCCGGTGCTCCCCCCTACCCCACAGCCTGCGGCTGCGGGGACCCCTTCCCCCTGCCAGAGGCAGGGGGACAAAGCATCCGCTACTTGTTGATTTTGGTTACCCGGCCCGCACCCACCGTGCGGCCCCCCTCACGAATCGCGAACCGCTGACCCTCATCCATCGCGATCGGAGTGATCAACGTCACCGACATCTCCGTGTTATCACCCGGCATCACCATCTGAGTGCCCTCCGGCAACGTCACCGCCCCCGTCACATCCGTCGTCCGGAAATAAAACTGAGGCCGATACCCAGAAAAAAACGGGTTATGACGACCACCCTCCTCCTTAGTCAACACATACACCTGCGCCTCGAAATCAGTATGCGGCGTAATCGACCCCGGCTTAGCCAACACCTGACCCCGCTCCACCTCATCCTTACCAACCCCCCGCAACAACACCCCCACATTGTCACCAGCCCGCCCCTCATCCAACAACTTGCGGAACATCTCAATCCCAGTCGCCACCGTCTTCTGAGTCGCAGAGATCCCCACAATCTCCACCTCCTCATTCACCCGCAACACCCCCTGCTCAACCCGACCAGTCACCACCGTCCCCCGACCCGTAATCGAAAACACATCCTCAATCGGCATCAAAAACGGCTTCTCGGTATCCCGAACCGGCTCCGGAACATAAGAATCCACCGCCCCCATCAACTCCATCACCTGATCCCCCGCCGCCTCATCCCCCTCCAAAGCCCGCAACGCCGACACCCTCACCACCGGCGTCTCATCCCCCGGAAACTCATACTCAGTCAACAAATCCCGAACCTCCAACTCCACCAAATCCAACAACTCGGCATCATCAACCATGTCAACCTTGTTCAACGCCACCACAACCGACGGCACCCCCACCTGACGCGCCAACAACACATGCTCCCGAGTCTGCGGCATCGGACCATCCGCCGCCGACACCACCAAAATCGCCCCATCCACCTGCGCCGCCCCCGTAATCATATTCTTGATGTAATCAGCATGACCCGGCATATCCACATGCGCATAATGCCGCGCCTCAGTCTCATACTCCACATGAGCCACATTGATCGTGATCCCCCGCTCACGCTCCTCAGGCGCCTTATCAATCATGTCAAACTCAGTCGCCGTATTCGCACCCCCCACACGCTCCGCCAACACCTTCGTAATCGCAGCCGTCAACGTCGTCTTCCCATGATCAATATGACCCATCGTCCCCACATTCACATGCGGCTTCGACCGATCAAACTTCGCCTTACCCATGGTCGTATTCCTCTCTTCTTCGATGGACTGCCGGCGACTGCGGTACGCCGATCACTCGCCCCTGCGTTTCGACACGATCTCGTCGGCGATCGTCTGGGGCACGTCTTGGTATGAATGAAACTGCATCGTGTAGACGGCACGGCCCTGCGTTTTGGAGCGGAGGTCGGTTGCATATCCGAACATCTCCGCCATTGGCACCTGGGCCCGGATCACCTGGGCGTTGCCGCGCTGGCTCATCCCCTCGACCTTACCCCGCCGGGCATTGAGGTCGCCGATCACATCGCCCATGTACTCCTCGGGTGTGACCACCTCGACATCCATGACCGGTTCGAGCAGCTTGACTCCCGCCTTGCGAGCCGCTTCCTGAAGGGCCATCGAGCCGGCGATGCGGAAGGCCATCTCTGAGGAGTCGACATCGTGGTAGGACCCGTCGACCAGGACGGCGCGCACATCGACCAGGGGGTAGCCGGCCAGCACCCCGCCGTCGAGCGCATCCTCGATCCCTGAAGCAACCGAGGGGATGTACTCGCGGGGTACCCGCCCACCGGTGATCTTGTCGAGGAATTCGAAGCCCCCACCGGGGCCAGTGGGCTCCAGATCGATGATGACGTGGCCGTACTGGCCCCGCCCACCCGACTGGCGCACGTACTTTCCCTCCACCTTCTCGATGGGCCGCTTGACGGTCTCCCGGTAGGCGACCTGTGGGGCACCGACATTGGCCTCGACCTTGAACTCCCTCAGCAGACGGTCGACCAGGATCTCGAGATGGAGCTCGCCCATCCCCGAGATGATCGTCTGGCCGGTCTCGTCGTCGGTTCGCACCAGGAAGGTGGGGTCCTCTTCGGCCAGCCGGTGCAGCGAGGTCGAGAGCTTCTCCTCGTCCGACTTGGTCTTGGGCTCGATGGCCACCGAGATGACGGGAGCAGGAAACTCCATCGACTCGAGCTGGATGGCAGAGTCGGCGTCACTCAACGTGTCGCCGGTGGTCGTGTTCTTGAGACCGATGGCGGCGACGATGTCGCCGGTGAAGATGTCGTCCACATCTTCACGATGGTTGGCATGCATCTTGAGAAGACGACCCAGCCGCTCCTTCTTGCCGGTGGTCGAGTTCAACACCGTGTCCCCTTGAGAGGCGTGACCGGAATACACCCGGAAGTAGGTCAGCTTGCCCACATGGGGATCGGACATGATCTTGAACGCCAGGGCCGAGAACGGGGCAGTGTCCGAGGGCTCGCGGTGCATCACCACTTCCTCGTCTCCCGGCTTGAAGCCGTCGATGGCGGGGACGTCGAGGGGGCTGGGCAGGTAGTCGACCACCGCATCGAGCAGGGGCTGCACGCCCTTGTTCTTGAAAGCCGAACCGCAGAACACCGGGGTCAGGCTGCGTTTGATGGTGGCGGCCCTGATTCCCTTCTTGAGCTCGTCTATGGTCAGGTCGGCGTTCTCCAGGAAGGACTCAAGGAGTTCCTCTGAGGTCTCGGCAACGGACTCGACCAGGGCTTCTCGGTACTCGTGGGCCTTGTCCAACATGTCCTCGGGGACCTCGGCGGTGTCCCAGTGCTTGCCCTCGTCGCCCTTCCAGATATGGGCCCTCATCTCGATCAGGTCGATGACGCCCACGAAATCCGACTCACGCCCGATGGGCAGCTGCATGATGAGTGGGATCGCCCCGAGCCGGTCGCGAATGGACTCGACGTCGGCATAGAAGTCCGCCCCGGTCCGGTCCAGCTTGTTGACGAAGCAGATACGGGGGACCCGGTATCGGTCCGCCTGGCGCCACACCGTCTCGGACTGAGGTTCGACCCCGGCCACGCCGTCGAAAACGGCAATGGCCCCGTCCAGAACCCGCAGGGCGCGCTCCACCTCGACGGTGAAATCGACGTGGCCGGGCGTGTCGATGATGTTGATCTGGTGGTCGTGCCACTCGCAGGTGGTGGCGGCAGAAGTGATGGTGATACCGCGCTCCTGCTCCTGTTCCATCCAGTCCATGATGGCCGCCCCCTCATGAACCTCACCCAGCTTGTAGCTGCGGCCGGTATAGAAGAGGATGCGCTCGGTCAAGGTGGTCTTGCCGGCATCGATGTGGGCCATGATGCCGATGTTGCGGGTTCGGGCGAGCGGGACTTGCCGCAAACGTGACAGTTCGTTGGTCATGATCGATCAGCTACTCCGAATGGCATATGGGGGCCGGAAGCTCCCGGCCACCATGGGCCGGGGCTACCAGCGGTAGTGTGCGAAGGCCTTGTTCGACTCCGCCATCTTGTGAACATCTTCCTTGCGCTTTATGGCAGCACCGGTGTTGTTCGAGGCGTCGAGGATCTCGTTGGCCAGGCGCTGGGACATGCTGGGCTCCTTGCGACGCCGCGCATAGTCAACCAGCCAGCGAACGGCCAGCGTTCCCTGCCGACGGGGTGGAACCTCCACCGGCACCTGATAGGACGACCCACCCACGCGACGGGACCGAACCTCGACCTGGGGCCGGAGGTTGTCCGTGGCCCGCTTGAGAACGGTGACCGGGTCCTGGTTGGCGCGCCGCTCGACCATCTCCAGAGCGTCGTAGACGATGGAGCGGGCGACATTCTTCTTCCCCTTCCACAGCACCTTGTTGATGACCTGGGAGACAAGGGCGCTCCGGAACACCGGGTCCGGCTCGATCCGTCGTTTCTGGGCAGGAGCGCGTCGCATCAGCCCTCCTTCTTCGATCCGTAGCGGGAACGAGCTTGCTTGCGATCCGCCACACCGGCGGCGTCGAGAGTGCCGCGAATCACCTTGTACCGCACACCGGGAAGATCGCGCACACGGCCCCCGCGCACGAGGACGATCGAGTGCTCCTGGAGGTTGTGCCCTTCACCGGGGATATAGGCGGTCACCTCGACTCCGGAGGAGAGCCGGACGCGACAGACTTTCCGCAGCGCCGAGTTGGGCTTCTTGGGCGTCACCGTGTAGACGCGGGTGCACACGCCGCGCCGCTGTGGGGCTCCGGCAAGACCTGCGGTCTTGGTCTTCTTCTTCTTTGGCTTCCTGCCCTCGCGGACAAGCTGCTCTATGGTCGGCATCTCGCTCCTTACGCGGCAGAATCGGCGCCCGGCGTCAACCCGGCTTCGCCGACCCGGCTGTTGTCACTTGGCCACCTCTCGGGATCTCACCGATTGGGGTCGCAGCCGGTGTTCCCGTCAGGAGAGGGGAGAAGTGGTGAAAACCACATTGAAAGTATATGGGAGGCCGGCGTGGTGCGCAAAGCGGGAGGGGGCTGGGTGGGGCCGACGGGAGACAGCGGTCGGACGGACTCATCGTCGGTGGTACGTGCTCCGCGTCAGCCGCCGGCAGGGAAGAAGGCCCCCTGCATCCCTTGTCCGACGTGGAAGCGGCAGAAGAAGTTGAGATTCCCGGATTGAGGAATCGTCACTTCCACCGTCTCGCTCTGACCGGGCTTGAGCTCGATGTCGATGTTCTGGCTTTCGACGGTAAAGGTGTGTGAAGTGGTGCCTTTGTTGGTCAGCTCCACCTCGACGGTGGCGCCCGGCTCGGCGGCGATGAACGTGGGATCGAAATAGAAGTTGTCCAGTTCAACCTCGATCGACCCGCCTTCGACGGTGGCCTGCCCATGATCATTGACTTGGCCTTCCAGCGAAACCGGGGGAGCCGGGCTGGTCGTCGAGTTGGAAGCCGCCGTCGTCGTCACGTCCCCGGACCCACCGTTCCCGCATGCGGCAAGGATCAGGCTGAGGCCGACGAGAAGTGCCATGAAGGTCGATTTCGGGGGTGTAGTCACTCCCAACTCCTTTGCGTTTCGTGTTTCGTTCTGTGCCGTGAAAGGGTTCGAATCTGCCGTCCCGACTCTATCCATCGAGGGGTACTAGGAGCCCGCCTCACAATTGCCGGGGCGTGTTTCGGCGAGCGGGCAGCCTCGATGATCGAGGGGGATCTCCAGACTTCGCTGAACCCCCGGCTCCGAACGAGACCAGGATCCCCGACACGACCACAGGGGTGGCTGTAGCAGCCACCCCTGTGACCGGCAAGCAGGCGACGGCGTTGCGTCGTCGCCCTTCTCCTACGGCACCGAGTCAGGCCGCGGAGAAGCTCCATCATTCGGAAAAGGGGGAAGGGAGGACTCGCGACCGGATCGGTCGTGTGTCCTCGAGGACGGATTTCCAGCCAGCCCCACTGATCCGACACCGCGCAAGCTATTCGGGGTTTGGCGGATCTGGATGGGTCCGCCGACCCAACCCTGGATCTATCCGAGGACAGCCTTCACGCCGTCCTCGGTGGCGATCCATCGCATCAGGACGTCATGTTCCTCCCGGGGGAGGTCGTCGCGTAGCCGCGACGAGGTGGTCAGCGCCACGGTGTCGGCATCCAGTCCCGCCAGAAAACGGTCGTAGTAGCCCGCCCCCCGACCGAGTCGACGTCCGTCGAGGGAGAACGCCAGGCCGGGGACCAGAACCACGTCGATCTCACCGGGCTCGATCCGGGGCGAGTCGGCGGCAGGCTGCTCGAAACCGAAGGAGTGGCGCTCGCGAGGCGCCGAAAAGGGGTGAACGGTCAGGCTGAGACCCGGAGCGGTACGGGTGAGGGCAAAGGTGATCTCGGGCAGCTCGTCGACCAGCGGCGACATGTCGATCTCGTCACCCATGGCCAGAAACCCCACCACCACCCCGGGACGACGCTCCCGCAGCCACCCGGCCACGGCCCGCACCACCCTGGCCCGGGTTTCGGGAGAAGGTGGGGGGAGGCGTTTCATCGTCTCCCGCAGTCGCTGCTTGTCCTCTAGTCCGCTCACTTCAGTCCTGTTCCGTATCGCGGAACTTTTCCACGGAGTAACCTGTGCGCCGTTCCAGCGAAAGGCTCATCGGCATGTCGAGCGTACAGTCCGTGATACGGGCCTTCCTCATTCTCGAAGCCCTGTCCACCGGGGAACTGGGTATAACCGAGATCGCCGCCCGGTCTGAGCTGCCCAAGAGCACCGTGGCCCGGCTGACCCGGACCCTGGAGGAGATCGGGGCAGTAGAGCGAGTCGACGACAACGGCCATTACCGCATCGGGGCCGAGATCGTAGCTCTGGCCGGCGTGGCCAGCCCCACCGCCAACCTGGTTTCGCTCGCCCGTCCCCACCTGCGTCTTCTGGCCGAGCTCACCGGCGAAGATGCCGGGTTTTCCGTGCCCGATGGATACCGGGCCCATTACATAGACCAGGTCAGCTCCGACAACGACATCCAGGTGCGCGACTGGACGGGAGCCCGGATCTCGATGCACGCCACACCGTCGGGTCTGGTCATGCTGGCCACCTGGCCCCCCGAACGCCTGGAGCGGTTCCTGGAACGCCCCCTGGAGGCATTCACCGAGAACACGCTCACCGATCCCGAGATGTTGAAGAAGCGGCTGGTGGACGTTCGTCGTGACGGCTTCGCCTGGGGCTTCGAGGAGTTCACCGAAGGGCTCAATTCGGTGGCAGCGCCCGTCTTCGACGCCCGGGGGCGTCTGGTGGGCGCGCTCCATGTCCATGGCCCTGCCTATCGCTTCCCTTCGGACGAGCGGATGGAATCACTGGGCCGCCAACTGATCGAGGCGGCCAAACGGCTGGGGAGCCTCACCCCCCGGATGTGACCGCGTTGTCTCCTGGCGCCTGCCAAGATGGGACGACCTTCGGCGAGAGGAGGTGATGGACATGAGAAACGGCACGGCCTTTCGCCGCCCTCGCCTGACCACCCCCCTGGTCAGAGTGAACGATGAGCTGCGGCCGGCCAGCTGGGACGAGGCACTGGCGGCCGCCGCCCGGGGCCTGGGACGGATCCGCCAGGACCATGGCGGGACCGCCCTCGGAGTCTTCAGTTGCTCCAAGGCCTCCAACGAGACCAACTACCTGGCCCAGAAGTTCGCCCGGGCGGTCCTCGCTACCAACAACATCGATTCCTGTAACCGCACTTGACACGCTCCCAGCGTCACCGGTCTGGTGACGGTCCTAGGAGCGGGAGGCGGAACCAGCTCATATGAGGAGATCGAGAACACCGATGTGATCCTCCTCTGGGGCTCCAACGCGCGCAATGCCCACCCCATCTTCTTCCACCATCTCCTCAAGGGGCTCCGCAACGGCGCCCGCCTCTACGCCATCGACCCCCGGCGGAGTGAGTCAGCCCAATGGGCCGATGTCTGGCTGGGCATCGACGTCGGATCTGACATCGCGCTGGCCAATGCCATGGCCAAGGTGATCATCGACGAGGGTCTGCACAACACCGAGTTCATCGAACGGGCCACCGAGGGGTTCGAGGCCTATGCGGAGAACGTGGCCGCCTATGACCTCGACCGGGCCGAGTCGATCACCGGGATCCCCGGCGACGTGATTCGGGAGACGGCGATTGCCTACGCCAAGGCCCCCACGGCTCAGATCTGCTGGACCCTCGGCATCACCGAGCACCACACCGCCAGCGACAACGTCCTGTCGTTGATCAGCCTCGCCCTCCTCACCGGGCACGTGGGCAGGTACGGGTCGGGACTGGTCCCGGTCAGGGGCCAGAACAACGTACAGGGTGGCGGCGACATGGGGGCTCTGCCCAACAAGCTGCCCGGCTTCCAGGACGTGGAGAACGACGACGACCGGACCAAGTTCGAGAGTGCCTGGGGTGCGGCCATCCCTCCCAAGCGGGGCTGGCACCTCACCCAGATGTTCGAGGCGATGGCGGCCCGGAAGCTCCGGGGCCTGTACGTGATCGGAGAGAATCCCGCCCAGTCCGAAGCCGACGGTGGTCATGCCGTTGCCAACCTGCAGGGGCTGGACTTCATGGTGGTCCAGGACCTGTTCTTGACCGCCACCGCCCGGCTGGCGGACGTGGTGCTTCCGGCGGCCGCCGACTGGGCGGAAGGGGCCGGCACCGTCACCTCCTCGGAACGGAGAGTGCAGCTGCTGCGGCCCGCCCTGTCACCGCCGGGAGAGGCCAAGACCGACCTCGAGATCATCGCCCTGATGGCCAACGCCCTCGGGGCGGACTGGCCGATTCCGAGCGCCGAAGGGGTGTGGGACGAGCTGCGCTCGTTGTCACCGGCCCATGCCGGCATGAGCTATCCCCGGTTGGCGGAGCTGGGGGGCTTGCAGTGGCCGTGCTGGGACGAGGGGCATCCGGGAAGCCAGTTCCTCCATGCCCGACTGTGGGAGGACGAGGTTTCGGATCCTGCGCCGTTCATACCGGTGGAGTGGCTGCCACCCGTCGACACCCTGACCGAAGAGTATCCACTGCGGATGACGACAGGACGTCACCTGGACGGCTACAACACCGGGGTCCAGTCGGGCGGGTTCGACTCACCCAGACGGATCGGCGCCACCATCGACCTGTCGCCCGAGGATGCCGAGCGGATGGGAATGAAGCCTGGAGAGACGGTGCGAGTGGTGTCACGGCGGGGCACCATCGAAGCCCCGGTGCGGGTGGATCCCGGGCTGAGGCCCGGTCTCACCTTCATGGCCATCCACTATCCCGACGATTCCGACGTCAACCTCCTCACCATCGAGGCATGGGACAAGAAGTCGGGCACATCCGAGTTCAAGGCCACCGCCATACGGCTGGAGAAGTCCGCATGAGATGTGGGGGTGAGACGGTTTGGATCTGAACTTCATCGGTGCCGAGGCCACCGAGGCCGAGCGGGCCGCCATCTCCGCCGCGGTGCCCGCCGCCCTGGAAGATCGGGTACCGGGCCGGGTGGTCAGGCTCAAACGCTCCATGCGCCACCACCTGCTTCCCGCCCTGGAGGCGGTGCAGTCGGAGGTGGGCTGGATCAGTCCCGGGGCCATAGACCAGATCGCCCGCCATCTCCAGATTCCCCCCGCCGAGATCTACTCGGTAGCAACCTTCTATGCCCTCCTTTCCACCGAGCCCCGTCCTGGCGCGGTGGCTCACGTGTGCGATGACATAGCCTGCGGCCCATCGCTCATCTCCGCCCTCGGCGAGCGTGACGATGTGGTGCCCAGCCCCTGTCTGGGCCAGTGCGATAGAGGTCCGGCCGCACTGATCCAGAGGGCCGGAGCAACTGACTCGATCGTGACCGGAGCCGACCCGGCCGCGATCGAGGCGGCTCTGCAGGGCGATGACCCGCCGGCGCCCGCCCCCCACGTCGACGCCGGTCCTCTTCTGAGGAGGGTAGGCAACGTCGACCCCGGCTCACTGGAGGACTATCGGCAACACGGGGGCTATCAGGCGCTGGGCCGCGCTCTGGAGATGGGCCCCGAGGCTGTGATATCCGAGCTGGTCGACTCGAACCTGCGCGGCAGGGGCGGAGCCGCCTTCCCGACCGGCCTCAAATGGCAGGGTGCCGCCAGGGAATCTGGACCGCGCTATGTCATATGCAACGCCGACGAGTCCGAGCCCGGCACCTTCAAGGACCGGGTGGTGATGGAGGGAGACCCTTTCTCGGTCATCGAGGCCCTCACCATCGCCGGAGTCACCGTGGGAGTCCGAACAGGGCTACATCTACATACGCGGGGAGTATCCGGCCGCCGCCTCCCGGCTGGGCGAGGCGATGGAGGTCGCACGGACGGCCGGCCTGTTGGGTGAGAGCGTGATGGGCTCCGATCACCGCTTCGAAATCGAGCTGCGCCGGGGCCAGGGCGCCTACATCTGCGGCGAGGAGACGGCCCTTTTCGCTTCGATCGAGGGATACCGGGGCGAGCCCCGCCAGAAGCCACCTTTCCCCACCACCGCCGGTCTGTTCGGCCGGCCCACGGTGATCAACAACGTGGAGACTCTGGTCAACGTGCTGCCCATCATCAGCGAAGGCGCCGGGGCTTACAAGCAAACCGGCACAGCCGACTCACCCGGGACCCGTCTCTTCTGTGTATCGGGGAACGTCCGGCGTCCTGGTGTGTACGAGCGGGCCGGCGGCGTCACCCTGGGATCGGTGATCCAAGATGCCGGAGGCGACCTGTCGGGGGTTCCCTACGTCCTCCTGGGTGGGGCGGCCGGCTCGTTGGTGGGCCCCGACCTGTGGGACCTGCCCCTCACCTTCGAGGACAGCCGGGCAGCCGGGGTCACGCTGGGATCAGGTGTGATCATGGCCTTCTCCCCCGACACCGACATGGCGGCCATCGTCCGCCGCATCGCCCGCTTCTTCCGGGACGAGTCTTGCGGACAGTGCGTGCCCTGCCGGGTGGGAACCGCCCGCATCGAGGAGGCCGTGGCTCGAGCCAACGGAAGCATCGAGGGTGACCTCATCGACGAGGTCGACCGGGCGATGAGGGACGCCTCCATTTGCGGTCTGGGCCAGACCGCCGCCATCGTGGTCCGCTCGGCAGTGGATCTGGGGGTGTTCGATGACTGACACGGTGAGCCTCACCATCGACGGGCGCCGGGTGGAGATGCCGGCCGGCACCACCCTCCTCGAAGCCTGCCGGGAGATCGGCTCCGATCAGCCCACCCTGTGCTGGGCGCCAACCCTGACTCCGGTCAACGTGTGTCGCGTCTGCGTGGTCGAGGTTGAGGGAAGCCGGACCCTGGTGCCGTCCTGTTCGCGCCGGGCCGAGGACGGGATGGTCGTTTCCACCGACAGCGAGCGGGTACGTCACTCTCGCAGACTCGTGTTCGAGTTCCTCGCCTCGTCCGTGGACATGTCGTTGACCTCCCCTGAAGTCCACGCCTGGATGGATCACTACGGATGTGAGCCGGACCGCTTCGGTGCCACTGCCCCGCCGGTCCAGGACCGCCACCGCCGCCACGCCGGTCACCACGCCCCTCCCGATCCCGCCTATGCGGAATCGGTGCGCCAACCGGCCAAGATCGACAATCCCCTCTACATGAGGGACTACTCGCGCTGCATACTGTGCTACAAGTGCGTCCAGGCATGCGGGATCGAAGCCCAGAACACCTATGCCATCGCCGTGGCCGGCCGGGGGTTCGACGCCCGCATCTCGACCGAGCTCGACACGGCGCTTCCCCAGTCGGCCTGTGTGTTCTGTGGCAACTGCATCGCCGTGTGTCCCACCGGGGCCCTCATGTTCCGCTCCGAGTACGAGCTCAGGGAGGCGGGGATGTGGGACGAAGACCGCCAGTCCGTGACCAGGACCGTCTGCTCGTTCTGCGGCGTGGGATGCAACCTCGACCTCCACGTCCAGGACGATCGCATCGTCAAGGTGACCTCGCCCGACGACCACTCTGTCACCTACGGCAACCTGTGCGTGAAGGGACGATTCGGCTACGAGTACGTCCAGGAGGTCGATCCCGAGGCCTTCACCCCCATCGACGAGGTGCTGGCCCGGGCCCGGCCGGGGACATAGGGAAACCTCATGCCCCGTGATGGTGGTGGCCGTGACCGGCGCCGGTCGGCACGCAGCGGGGGGATCGGGCAGCTGCCCTGGCGCCGGGTGACCAACCCCTACCGGCCCATCGAGGTCCTCAGCGAGGACCAGCTGGACCGGATCCATCAGGCCTCCCTGGACATCCTGTCGGGGACAGGGGTCGACTTCCTCCACACCGACGCCACTGCATTGCTGGCCGCGGCCGGGGCGAAGGTCGAAGGCGAGAGAGTTCGTTTCGATCCGAAGCTGATCGAGTCGGCCCTGGCCACCGTCCCCGCAGAATTCACCATCCACGCCAGAAATCCCTCCCACGATCTTCACATCGGCGGAAGTGACGTGGTCTTCTGTGAGGTGGCCTCGGCGCCAAATGTGTCCGATCTCACCGGGGGCCGCCGAACCGGGAACCGGGAGGACTTCCGCAATCTGGTTCGACTGGGACAGGCCTTCAACATCATCCACGCCTTCGGGGGCTATCCCACCGAACCGATCGATCTCCCCCCTGCCACCCGCCATCTCGACGCCCTGGCCGACTTCGTGCGGCTGACCGACAAGGTCTTTCATGCCTACTCGCTAGGACGGGGTCGGATCCTCGATGCCCTGGAGATCGTCCGTATCGGCCGGGGGATCAGCCGTGATCAGCTGAGCAGGGAGCCGTCACTCTTCACGATCATCAACACGTCCTCTCCCCTCCGCCTCGACGGTCCCATGATCGAAGGTTTGATCGAGATGGCGCGGATGAACCAGGTCGTGGTCATCACCCCCTTCACCCTGTCGGGGGCGATGGCGCCGGTCTCCCTGGCCGGAGCTCTGGCCCTGCAGAACGCCGAGGCACTGGCCGGGATCACACTCACCCAGCTCGCCAACCCGGGGGCGCCGGTCATGTACGGAGGGTTCACCTCCAACGTGGACATGCGCTCGGGCAGCCCCGCCTTCGGGACCCCCGAATACACCCGGGCCGCCATGGCCGGGGGCCAGCTGGCCCGCCGCTACGCGATCCCCTACCGCTCCTCCAATGCCACCGCCGCCAACGCCGTCGACGCCCAGGCCGCCTATGAGGCGGAGATGTCGGTCTGGGGAGCAGTCATGGGGGGAGCCAACCTGGTCATGCACGGAGCAGGATGGATGGAAGGTGGGCTGGTGGCTTCCTTCGAGAAGCTGGTCATCGACGTGGAGATTCTCCAGATGATGGCCGAGTTCCTCACGCCGCTGGAGGTGAACGAGGCCGAGCTGGCCGTCGACGCCATCGACCAGGTGGGGCCGGGCGGGCATTTCTTCGGGTCGCCGCACACCCTGGAGCGTTACCAGACCGCCTTCTACTCCCCGCTGGTGTCGGACTGGCAGAACAGCGAGGCGTGGGCCCTGTCGGGAGCGTTGAGCGCCGAACAGCGGGCCGCAGGGATCGTGAAGACGGTGCTCGCTGACTTCGAGCCACCCCCGCTCGACGACGCGGTGACGGCCGAGCTGGACGACTTCGTGCAGCGCCGCACCGCCGAGGGAGGCGTCGAAGCCGCCTGAGGGCTGGGTGCCGAACCTGGGGCGGTGAGCGTCGCCTGGCGACGCTGTGAACCCAGGGTTCGCCCGGCGTCGGGCCGTGTGCTGGAACCTGGGGCGGTGAGCGTCGCCTGGCGACGCTGGGAACCCAGGGTTGCGGGACCGGGTTGGCATCGGGTCGCCTCCGGCGCCCCCTATGCTCTGGCGCCGTGGCACCCATGTCACCTACCCGCCAGGCGCTCCGGGTCTGGCCGTTGTTCCTGGCTCTCTTCCTGCTCATGCTGGGCAACGGACTTCAGGCGTCGCTGATCGGCCTGCGTGGTCATCTGGAGGGCTTCTCCACATCGGCAATCGGCCTGGTGATGTCGGGCTACTACGCCGGCTTCCTGATCGGCTCGCTGGCCACACCTCGCATCGTGTCGCGGGTGGGCCATGTGCGTGTCTACGCAGGCCTGGCGTCACTCGCCTCGACCGCCACCCTGGGACACATCTTGGTGGTCCAGCCCACTGCCTGGTTTGGATTCAGGGTGATCACGGGAGCCTGCCTGGCCGGCCTCTACATCGTGGCGGAGAGCTGGCTCAACGGCGCCGCCGTACCCGCCAACCGGGGACGGCTGTTGGCCATCTACATGGTGGTGGTGACCGGCGGCCTGGCACTGGGCCAGCTTCTCCTGACCGCGGCCGATCCCGGGGCCTTCACCCTGTTCGTGGTCGCATCTCTGCTGGTGTCGCTGGCCGTTGTCCCGGTGTCGCTGGTCAGCTTCCCGGCTCCCGCCATACAGGGCCTGGGCCCGGTCCCCTACCGGGAGATCCTACGGGCCGCCCCCATCGGTCTGATCGGAGCACTCGTCACCGGCGCCGCCAACGGGGCCCTGCTGGGAATGGGAGCAGTGTGGGGTGCTCAATCCGGCCTGGCGGTGAGCAGGATCGCCCATCTCCTCACCCTTGCCCTGGTCGGTGGCGTAATCATCCAGTGGCCGCTGGGAGCACTGTCCGATCGCTTCAGCAGGCGGCGCATCATCTTCGCCGTCACCACCGTTGCGGCGCTGCTGGCCATCTGGCTGGCCATCCTGGACCCCGCCTCGGGGTTGCTGTTGGTGGGGATCTTCCTGCTGGGCGGATTCACTTTTCCCATGTATTCGCTGAGCGGCTCCCACGTCAACGATCTGATCGGCCCCGACCTGGTGGTGGGCGCCAGCTCGGCCATCTTGCTGGCCAACGGCGTCGGATCGGTCCTGGGGCCGATCCTCGCTTCGTCCGCCATGGCCGCGGCGGGGCCATCCGGGTTGTGGATCACCATCGCCGCCATCCACGGGGCCCTGGCTCTGTACGCCGCCTACCGGCTGGCCGTCAACTGGCAGATCCCCGCCCCCTTCAAGGGCCACTACCTTCCCTATCCGGCCCGTTCCGGCGGCCTGCGCTGGATCACCTCCTCCAACGGAAGGCGTCGGGAGAAAGTGAAGATCCCTGGCGAGAGCTGACGGCCGACCCGGGCGCTCGGCTCAGATTCCCTTGGGGCGCAAATAGCGCTCGACGAGGGCGGCGATGAAGTCGATAGCCAGGGCCAGCATCGCCACCAGGGCACCGGCAATGAAGGTTGCGGTGGGACGATTGAGCTTGAGACCGGCATTGATGGCCGTGCCCAGACCACCGCCGCCAATGAACACGGCAAGAGCGGCCGTACCGACGTTGATCACCAAAGCGGTGCGCACACCGGCCAGGATTACCGGCACGGCCAGGGGAAGCTCGATTTGGGTTAGCGCCTGACGTTTGGACAAACCCATGCCCCGGCCCGCCTCGATGACCGCCTTGTCCACCTGATCCAGGCCCACCATGGTGTTGCGGAGAACCGGGAGGATGGCGTACACGGTGAGCGCCAGCACGGCCGTCACTGTGCCGAACGACATGAAGATCAGGAAGATCGTGAGCAACCCGTAGGCCGGGATCGCCTGACCGGCGTTGGCCACCGCCAGGATGGGACCACCCGCCTTGCGATAGCGAGGCCGAGTCAACAGGATCCCAAGAGGAACCGCGATCACCAACACGAGAGCCGTCGATAGCGCCGTGAGAACGATGTGCTGCATGGTCTCGTCGAGGAGCTTCTTCGGTTCCAGGATGCTGGTGGTCTGCTGATCGAAGTCCGAGTAGATCCACACCACCGCCACGGCGAAGGCCAGCAGCAGGAAGAAGGCGGGCGTTATATAGAGCTCGATGTTGCGCCGGATCGACGCGGCCATAGTCGAATCGCCCGTTGCAGGTACCACCGCCGTATCGGCTGTCATCCTGCCGCCGCCTGTCGATCGCGTTCCGTCCGCTGAAGCCGGTCGATGATCTCGACCAAGGTCTCCACCCTCACCACACCCCGGTAGGATCCGTCGGGATTGACACAGCAAGCGGTGCCCACCGCCGATTGGAGCATCTTCTCCAGGGCATCCCGCAGGGTGTCTTCGGGCTCCACCGTCACCTGCACCGCCTTGCCGGCGTGGTCGAGATCGGACACGCTGTCGAGAGACTTGCGATCCAGCCAGCGGACCGGAGCGCCAGCCTGGTCCAGGTACAGAACCCACTGGGATCCGCTCGAATCGAGCGCCTGCATCACCTGGTCACGAGAGGTGGGGGCTTTGACGGTGGTGACGTCGTCCAGCTCGATCTCGCGAGTACGCATCAGGTTGAGACCCTTGAGAGTTGCGCCCGACCCGAGGAAGTCCTCCACGAACCTGTCGGCAGGCCCGGCCAGGATCGCCTCGGGCGTGTCGTGCTGCGCGATTACCGACTGTTCCTTGAGGATGGCGATGCGGTCGCCCATCTTGATGGCCTCGTCGATATCGTGGGTCACGAACACGATGGTCTTGTGTAGCTCATCCTGCAGACGGAGAAACTCGTTCTGGAGGCGGTCCCGGGTGATGGGGTCGATGGCTCCAAAGGGCTCGTCCATCAACAAGACGTCGGGGTCGGCTCCCAGGGCGCGGGCCACGCCAACTCGCTGGGCCTGGCCGCCGGACAGCTCTCGGGGATACCGATCACGGTAGATGGTCGGATCCATCCCGACGGTGTCGAGCAGTTCATCGACGCGCTTCGTGATCCTCTGCTTATCCCATCCGAGCAGATTGGGGACGGTAGAGATGTTCTCGGCGATCGTTCGATGGGGAAACAATCCGATCTGCTGAATCACGTAACCAATCCGGCGGCGTAGCCGATCGGGATTCACATCCGTCACGTCCTCACCCTCAAAGAAGATCCTGCCCCCGGTGGGTTCGATCATTCGGTTGATCAACCGCAGAGTCGTGCTCTTGCCACACCCCGAGGGGCCGACCAGAACCAGGATCTCGCCCCGCTGAATATCTATGGTCAGCTCGGCCACCGCAGGGCTCTCCGTTCCCGGATAGGTCTTGGAGACGTTATCTAGGTGTATGAGGGTTTCGGTCATTGATTCTCCTTCAACGGATACCTGGTGATGTGGTCGCCCGCTTCACACCGATGAATATCCCATCGATGATCAGGGCCAGGATGATGATGGAGATGGTCCCCACCACCAGCGACTCGACGGAGTTGGGGGCTCCGAGTCTCGACAAACCTGACTTGATGAAGTCTCCCAGCCCACCACCGGCAACCAGGGTGGCGATGGCGGCGATACCCGCCACAACCAGCGCCGAGACGCGGATCCCGGTGAGTATCACGGGCCAGGCCAGTGGCAACTGGATCTTGAACAGGCGTTCGCGGTTGGAAAGGCCCATTCCCCGGGCCGATTCGACAACTGCCGGGCTCACACCGGCCAAGCCGGTGACGGTGTTACGGGCTATGGGTAAGAGGGCGTACATGGTGAGCGCGATGAAAGGGACCCCAGAATCCCAGGCCGACTATGGGGATAAAGAGAGCGAACAAACCGAACGAGGGGATGGTGAGGAAGACGGCGTAGACACCGAGCACCACCTCCCGGGCGATGGGACGGTTGCGAACAAGGATCCCGCTGCCCACCCCGATGATGGTGGCCAAGACCACGACCGAGACGATGTAGCCGGCGTGTTGAAGACCCAGCGTGAGGACATCGTCCCATCGACTGTTGAGGAATTGGAAGAAGCTCTGCATGATCGAACGCCTGAGAGTGAGGGGGAGGCCAGACGGCCTCCCCCTCAGGCTCGGTCAGCCGTTGAAGCCGATCTCGTCGAGATAGGCGTTGGCTACATCCTCAGGCTGCTTGCCGTTGAAGGAGACCTCGGTGTTCAACTCGGTCATCTTCTCCTGAGTGAGCGGGTTGAGCAGCTCATCGGCGATGGCGTCGAAAGCGTCTGGTGCCTCCTGGTACTTGTCATCCCGAATGTTCATCGAGATGTTGTACAGGATCATGACGCCTGGATCCTTGACCAGTGTGATGTCCATGCCACCGATGCGACCATCGGTGGTGAAGACCTCACCGAAGTCGCACTTGTTGTCGTTGGTCTGCTGGTAGATAGGCCCAGTGTCGAGGATCGTGATCTGCGAGTCGGGAACCTGGTACCCGGTGGCGTCCTCGAACAGGACAAGCCCGTCAGCACGGTCGGGGAACTCAGACTCCAGGCACAGCGTGGCATCGGAATGCGCCGCCAGATAGTCGGCCATTCCCTGGAAGTCGTACGCCTCGCCGCCGTTCTCCTCGGTGACGGCCGGGCTCGAGACGAACCCGTAAGTGTTGTTGAAGGGAGCCCGACCCAGCCAGTGAATGTTGTTCTGCTCCAGGTCTTGCTTGCGCACGGCCTCGGTCAGCGTCTGGGGATCGTTGCTCGGCGGATCCGAGTTCTTGAGGTGTTCAGCCCATCCGGTCCCGTTGTACTCCATGTAGGTGTCGATCTCGCCTGAGAGCAATGCAGAGCGAGCTACCTGGGTGCCGCCCAGGTTCACCTTGTTGTCGACGTTGGCCCCAGCGCGGGTGAAGGCTCCGACCATGATGTTGCCCAGAATCAACTGCTCGTCGAAGTCCTTGGAACCGACCGCGATGTCTATTCCCGACAGGCGGCCTTCGCCGTTGTCCGAAGATCCTGAACCGCCGCCTCCACAGGCAGCGAGGATCATCGCCAACGCCGATAGGAGCGCGATATACCGCGCCCAGCGTCGTTGCGGTTTCATTCTTCCTCCATCAGTTGCGTCATTGTCAGACCGCGTATGCGGATCAGAGAACCCTTGGCACCCTAACTACTGATACGCGATCGCGACCCCCCGAACAGGGGATTTCTTTCTCACCATACGGTCTGAGGCCGCATCGTGGAAATGAGCGGATATCGACCGGCGCCGCGATGGGTTCCGAACCCAGGGTTCACAGCGTCGCCCGGCGACGCTCACAGCCCAAAGTTCAGAGTGGCAGCCAAGGGGGTTGCGAACCCAGGGTTCACAGCGTCGGCCGGCGACGCTCACAGCCCCAGGTACGAGGGGAAACGACCCTATTCACATCACAGGCTCGAGCTGACATGCTGGGTTCGATGGCTCTCGAACGACAGGTGATCGACCTGGCCGCCCACCAAGGGGGTTTTGTGACTCGTAACCAGCTGGTCGACCTGGGCCAATCGCCGAGCTCAATCGACCGATCGTTGCGCAACGGCGATCTCGCCGTCGTCTCGGAGGGCGTCTATAGGGCACTTCCCACGAATTCACATGCCGACCTGATCAGAGGAGCCCTTCTCGCCCTCCCATCTGCGGTGGCCTCCCATGAGTCCGCAGCCCACTTACTCGAGTTTCCCGTACTTCCGCCCCTGGTCCCAACCGTCGTGGTTCATCGAAGGACCACTCACCGCTTTCCCGGGGTCACCGTCCGCAGGTGTGATGACCTGCGTTCCCACCACCTGACTTCGACAGATGGCATCCTTACGACCACGGTCGCCAGAACCGTCTTCGACCTAGGTGGCATTCTCGACTTCGACGACTTCGATCGCATCGCCGAAGCCCTCTTGATTGACCGGCGCCTGAAGATTCGGCACCTGGAGAATATGACCCGGGAGCTGGCGCGGAGAGGTAAGCGAGGCTCAACCAATGTTCGGGAATTCCTTCGCCAGCGCTCGAACGGTCTCCTGGTCGGCCCCACAGCCCTGGAGCGGCGGGGTCGGCGGGTTCTGGCCGACGCCGGGTTGCCGGCGCCGGTTGCCGAATACCCGATCCCGTGGGATACGAAGCGACGATTCGACGACGCCTACCCCCGAGCCCGCCTGGCCCTGGAGTGGGACTCGCGCAGGTGGCATTCCCAGCTCGACCAGATGGAAACCGACCGCCATCGGGACCATGAAGCTGCCCTTCATGGTTGGGTGGTGCTTCGCTTCACCTGGGCAGACGTCACCGAACGCCCTAATTACGTCGCTTCCGCCGTGGGCCAGATCCTGGGAGTCCGGTCGGTCTGAAGACGCTCAGACCCGGAAAGGGCCAACCCAGGGTTCACAGCGTCGCTCAGCGACGCTCACCGCCCCAGGCTCAGAGCTGGCTGAGCGTGAGACCGAACCCTGGGTTCCAGGCGTCGCCAGGCGACGCCCACGGCCCAAAGTTGCGCCAGGGCCCGGGCTGCGAGGCCCCTGCTCGCCCGGCTGCAATCAGGCTCTGGCGGCGACGGATCTCGGCGACGATGGCGGGGACGGCCTGGGCCAGGTCGGAGATGAGGGCGTAGTCGGCTTTGGTGACCATGGGGGCCTCGGGGTCGGTGTTGATGGCGATCACGTTCTTGGCCGCCATCATCCCCACCCAGTGCTGGATCGCCCCCGAAATCCCACAGGCGATGTACACATCGGGCGCCACCCGGGTTCCGGTCTGACCCACCTGGTCCGAATGGGGCCGCCACCCGTTGTTGGTCACCACGCGCGAACAGCCCACCGCCCCTCCCAGCAACCCGGCCAGCTCCTCCAGCGGGGCGAACCCCTCGGCGCTTCCCACACCCCGCCCTCCACTGACCACCACAGGAGCCGTGGCCAGTGTTATCCCCTCCTCCACGGTCACGCGGTCCACGACCCGGGCCACCACCTCGGCCTCGTCCAGCTCGGGCTCGAACGAAGAGACGGGAGCTGGAGCACCGTCCACCGCCGCCGGATCGAAGGCGTGGGCGGCAGCCGACATGAGCCGCACCGAGGCCGACAGTTCGGCCCGCTCCAGGAGGCTGCCTCCCCACCGGACCCGGACCAGCGACCACGGATCGGCCCCCGGGTCTACCTCGGTTACGTTGGCGGCCATGGGCAGGTCCGCCTGAGCGGCCACATGTGCCAGCACCTCGTTGCCCCGGTCTGACCCAGGAGCCACCAGTGCCACCGGCTCCTCCCGGGCCATGAGCTGAACCAGCGAGGCGCCATATCCATCGGGGGCGAAGTCAGACAGAAGCGGGTGCTCGACCTGCCAGATGGAATCGACGGCTCCACCCAGGTCGACCTTTCCGAAGGTCAGGGCGGCCAGATCCTCGCCCATCTGATCCGCCAGCGACCTGGCCAGGGTCACCGCTTGGAGATCCAGTTCGGAGGCCTCGCCTCCCTCGTGGTCGACCCATACCCAGACGCTCACAGCACGCCCAGGCTTTCGAGCACGTCCACCACCCCGGACGGCCCGTCCAGGACCTCCGTCGAGACCTCCTGGGCCGGGGGCGACTCGAGCCGCACCATCCGCAGCCCGCCCGGGCTCACCTCGGCCTGATGGCGACTGATCTCGAGCTTCTTCGACTTGAGGCGACCGGACAGAGTCGGGTAGCGGGGCAGATTGATCCCCTCTTTTACGGCCACAACGGCCGGTAGGGGGAGGCGGTAGACCTCGAACCCGTTGCTCACCTCCCGGCGCGCTTCGATCGATCCATCAGCCAACTCCAGATGCTTGATGCCGGACACCACCGGCCTCTCCAGGCCATGGGCGACCCGAATCCCGACCTGGAATCCGCCCGAGTCGGCCGACTCGTTCCCGAACAGGATCAGGTCGAAGGGCGCTCCCTCCCCCTCCGCCGCCTCGATGGCGTCCAGGATCCCCGACGCGGTGGCCTGGGGGTCGATGTCGCTTCCGTCCGTCGGTATCAGGATCGCCTCGTCGGCACCAACCGAAGCCGCATAGCGAAGCTGCTCCTCGCTCTCCCCGGGACCCATGGTCAGCACGGTCACCGTGCCGCCCACCGCCTCCTTCAGTTCCACCGCCGCCTCCACGGCGCACTCCTCGTGGGGGCTGGTCGTGAAGGAGAGATGGCTGGTCTCGATGGAACGGCCGTCGTCGGCCAGCACGATCCGGGCACCGGGCGCCGGCACCCGCTTCACGCAGACCAGGAACCGCATCAGCCCTTCATCCGCGAGTCGTCGGGGTCGAACAGCGGTTTCGAGCCGGCCCGGGCCAGGGTGATCGGGTAGTCCTCGTTCATGTAGCGAACCCGGAACGAAGCGCCTTCCTCGGCCCTGTCGGCCGGCACGTAGCCCATGAGCAGGTAGGCGCCCAGGGAGGGGCCCGATCCGGCACTGGTCACATACGAGGGCCTGCCCTTGGCATCGACGATTCGCTCTCCCCCGGAGGTGAGGATGGGCTCGCCGCCGGTCATGTAGCGCTTGATGCCGTCGCTCGACGAGTGGTCGTCGACGGTAAAGGTGCACAGGACCGCGGCCGGCTCCTCCTCCCGGGCGGCCAGGTAGGCCTCCTTGCCGATGAACTCCGCCGACTTGACCTTGGGTCGGGCCAACCCGGCCTCGACCGGCGAGTAATCGGACTCGAGCTCGGCACCCATGAGCCGGTACCCCTTCTCCAGTCGGCCGGTAGTCCCGTAAACGCCTGCTCCGACCGCGAGCACATCGTGGTCTTGACCTGCGCTCCACAGCATGTCCCACATCTGGGTGCCCCGCTCCATGGGGACATAGATCTCCCATCCCGACTCACCCACATACGAGATGCGGAACAGCCGGGCCGGCAGCGAGCCGAAGGTGACCTGGCGGGTGGTGCCGTAGGGGAAGACGGCGTCGGAGATGTCGTCATCGGTTATGGACTCCACCAACGCACGGGCATTGGGACCCCAGACCCCGATGGTCGTGTAGGCCGAGGTGAGGTTCTCGAAGTGGACCGAGCCATCGTCGGGCAGGTTGGCCCGGAACCAGTACTCATCCCGGGGCCCGTCGAAGGCCCCGGTGACGATCCGGTAGTGCTCCTCACCCAGGCGCATGATGGTCAGGTCCGTGCGGAAACCGCCCTGGGGAGTGAGCAGGGGGGTATAGATGGCGGATCCGACCGGGCGGTCACATTGGTTGACCGCCATCTTCTGGATGTAGTCCACCGCCCCCGGCCCGGTGACCTCGAAGATGACGAAGGCGGACAGGTCGACCATCCCCACCCGCTCTCGCATGGCCAGGTGCTCGGCGGTGGTGATGGGCGACCACCAGCGCCGATCCCACTCATGGGGCCGGTCTTCGACTCCGTAGTGTCCAACCAGGTCGGCGTTGGACTCGTACCAGTGAGGCCGCTCCCACCCGCCGGCCTGGAAATAGACCGCTCCAAGTGATTCGGTCCGGGACTGGAACGGCGCCAGCCTCAGGTTGCGCTCCGACTCCCACTGCTCGCGGGGATGGACGATCCCATAGGTCTTGTTGAAATGCTCCGAACAGCGAGCGATGACGTGGTGCTCGGTTCGGGCGTAATCGTAGAGCCGGGCGATGTCTGACTGGTGTGGGTCCAGGTCGGGATAGCCGTCGGTCATCCAGTCGGCGATCAGCTTGCCCACCCCGGGACCTTCCTTGATCCACACCGCCGCCGCCGACCACAACCCTTTCACCTCCACTGTCTCCCCCAAGAGAGGCATGGCATCGGGAGTCAGCGATAGAAGACCGTTGATGGCGTACTTGATCTCCGCCCCTTCGAGAATCTCCGGCATCAGCTCGAGGGCATCCTCGAGCTGGGGATCGAAATCGTCGGCCGTGAAGGGCATCTCCGTCGGGGAGAGGCGGGCCTCGTCCAGGGATGGGATCTCGTCGGGGCGATGGAAGATGGGACGGTGGGCATAGGAACCGACTTCCATCGACCCGGCCGTCTGGCGCTCGTACATGAACGTGTCCATGTCACGCACGATGGGAAAACCGATCTCGTTGCCGGTCTCGGCCAGAACGGGGATCGGTCCCACGTCGATCATCTGATGGACGGCCGGCGTGAGGGGAATGGTGGCGCCGGCCATTGCGGCCAGACGAGGCGACCACACGCCGCAGGCGACCACCACGTACTCGGCGGCGATGGTGCCACGGTCGGTCACCACGGAGCGAACCCGACCGTTCTCCACCTCGATATCGTTGATCTCGGTGTTGGGGAACACGGTCAGGGCATCTAGCTCCTGGGCCCGCTCACGGAAGATGGTCCCCGCTCGCAGCGAATCGACCACCGAAACCGAGGGCGTGTAGAAACCGCCCAGGATGACCGACGAATCCAGGAAAGGGACCTTCTCCCGCACCTGGGCCGGGGTGAGCAGCTCCGCATCGATCCCCCAGGCCGTCGCCGAGCTCATCCGGCGCCGCAACTCCTCCATACGGGCCTCGGTTCGGGCCACCTCGATGCCGCCGCAGGTGGTGTTGACGCCCATCTCCTCGTACTGGCGTTGCGACTCGAGGGTCAGCGAGGCCAGCTCCTTGCCGTGATCGACCGGGAAGATGAAGTTGGAGGCGTGGCCGGTGGAGCCGCCCGGGTTGGGAAGTGGGCCCTTGTCGAGCTGGACGATGTCGCGCCAGCCTCTCTCCGCCAGATGCCCCACGATCGCATTACCCACGATGCCGGCGCCGACCACGACCACACGCGCTTGGGCGGGGAGCTCAGTCATCCTCTTACCTCCAGACGTATCCTTCGCAGGCTGTCCCACGATACGGAACAGTGCTATAGAGCGGCACGGACACTACCCGTCAGGGGCGGTCATTGTCTACCTGGCCTGGGCAGGAGGAGGTTGGACAAGACACAACAGGGCATATAGTGTTCCATGATTCGATATCGTTCCGTATCGTGGAACCCTGAGGAGGGCGACCGAAATGAGCGAAGAGGACCTCGACCTCTCCAGTCTGGACGACGACGAGCTCGCAGAGCAGATGCACGACGACCTCTACGACGGACTGGCCGACGAGATCGTCGAGGGCACCCGGATCCTGCTGGACAGGGGCTGGTCCGCTTCCCGGGTACTGAACGAGGCCCTGGTCGAGGGAATGCGGATCGTGGGCATCGACTTCCGGGATGGGATCCTCTTCGTGCCCGAGGTGCTGCTGGCCGCCAACGCCATGAAGGCGGGAATGGCGATCCTGCGACCACTCCTGGCCGAGACGGGCGCCCCCACCGTCGGCAAGGTGGTGATCGGCACGGTCAAGGGCGACATCCACGACATCGGCAAGAACCTGGTCGGGATGATGCTGGAAGGAGCCGGATTCGAGGTGATCGACCTGGGGATCAACACCGACGTCGAGGAGTACATCCAGGCCCTGGACGAGCACCGGCCCGACATACTGGGCATGTCCGCCCTGCTCACCACCACCATGCCCTATATGAAGGTGGTGATCGACACCATGATCGAGAAGGGCATCCGCGACGACTACATCGTCCTGGTCGGCGGCGCCCCCCTCAACGAGGAGTTCGGCCAGGCGGTCGGAGCCGACGCCTACTGCCGCGATGCGGCGGTAGCGGCCGATACCGCCAAGGAACTGGTGGGAGCACGGCGTGGAGCGGCCTGAACGACGCCTGCTGGTGATCGGGTGTGGAGCCATGGCCCGCGAGCTGCTCGAGGTCGTGCGGCGGAACGGGCTGGAGGGAGTGGACGTGACCTGCCTGCCGGCCCGCTATCACAACACCCCCCAGCTGATCGCCGAGGCCGTCGAGGAGCGGATCCGGTCTGCCGACGCAACCTACGACGAGGTCTTCGTCGCCTACGGGGACTGCGGGACCGGGGGCCGGCTGGACCGGGTGCTGGAACGTCATGGAGTGGAGCGTCTCGAGGGAGCCCACTGCTACGAGTTCCTGGCAGGTTCGGCCGTCTTCAACGAGCTGCACGATTCCCAGCCCGCCACCTTCTACCTGACCGACTTCCTGGTGCGCCACTTCGACCGGCTGGTCTGGAAGGGCCTGGGGCTGGACCGCTGGCCTCAACTGCTCCCCGACTACTTCGGCAACTACGAGCGCGTCGTATATCTGGCTCAAACCGACGATCCCACCCTGACCCGACGGGCCGAAGAAGCCGCCCAGCGCCTCGGGCTGGCCTTCGAGGTGAGGCGAGTCGGCTACGGGGAGCTGGAACCGGCCCTGACCCTGCGGGCCCGCCCGGCATGAACCAGGAAGTGACTGTGATCTACTGGAGAGACATCCCCGCTCAGGTTCTCTACGGGCACGGCCACCACGCCATTCGCGCCGAGATGCCGAAACGGTTCCAGCAAGCCATCGATCGGGCCGCCACCCGGGCGGGCCTGGTCGGATCGGACGAATACATGGAACAGTGGCGCAAGGCGAAGCTGAGCGGCGAGTCGGATCCGGTGGTGGTGGCTCGCCGCCTGGAGATCGAGTTGGGCGAGGAGGCGCTGGAGGAACTCGTCCACAACCAGGGCCACAAGGTCACGACCACCTCATGACTGACACGGTTCTCGCCTCTCCGACCCGTGAGGTCGTGATCGGATTCGACCGGCCTTTCGTGATCATCGGCGAGCGGATCAACCCCACCGGGCGCAAGAAGCTGGCCGAGGAGATGAAGCAGGGCGACTTCAGCCGGGTGGAGGCCGACGCCGTGGCCCAGGTAACCGCCGGGGCTCAGATGCTCGACGTCAACGCCGGTATTCCCCTGGCCGACGAGCCCGCCATCCTCGCCGAGACGGTGAAGCTGGTTCAGAGCCTGGTCGGGGTCCCGCTCTCTATCGATTCATCGATCATCCCGGCTCTCGAGGCCGGCCTGCGCGCCTATCAAGGCAAAGCACTGGTCAACTCCGTGACCGGCGAGGCGGAGTCGATGGAGCGGGTGCTGCCCCTGGTCGCCGAGCACCAGGCCGCCGTGGTGGCGATAACCAACGACGAAACCGGGATCTCCCAGGATCCGGATGAGCGTTTCCAGATTGCCAGGCGTATCGTGAGCCGGGCCTCCGACTACGGGATACCCGCCTCGGACATTGTGGTGGATCCTCTGGTGATGCCTGTGGGAGCCCTGGGAGGAGCGGCGCGGCAGGTGTTCCACCTGGTGCGCCGTCTCCGGGACGAACTGGAGGTCAACACCACCTGTGGGGCGTCCAACGTCAGCTTCGGACTGCCCAACCGGGCCGGCATCAACGCGGCGTTCCTGTCGATGGCCATCGGAGCGGGCATGACGTCGGCGATCACCAACCCGCTCGAGCCCGAAATCATGCAAGCCGTCAAAGCCGCCGACGTGCTCAGTGGCCACGATCCCGACTGTGCTGCCTGGATCCGTCGCTATCGCCAGCCGGCCGGCGACGGCGAGCAGGCCGGATCGGGCCGGCGGACGGGACGGCGCCGTCGGCGACCCGCGGACAATGACGGGTAGCAACGCCCCGGGAGACCACCGGGTCCTGTTCACCCCGTCCGGACGCCGGGGCGTCTTCCCCACCGGCACCACCGTCCTCGACGCCGCCCAACGCCTGGGGGTCGACCTTGATTCGGTTTGTGGCGGGCGCGGGATCTGCGGCCGCTGCCAGGTCGAGCCGGGGTCGGCTCCGGGGATGAGCTTCCAGAGAGATGCCCTCTCCCCTCCCGGTCCCACCGAGATCGACTACCGGGGCCGCCGGCCTCTCCAGGCCGGACACCGGCTGGGATGTGCCGTGGCAATCCACGGCGACGTGGTCATCGACGTGCCGGCCGAGAGCCAGGTTCACCGCCAGGTGGTGCGAAAGAGGCCGGAGGTGTCCGACTTCCCCATCGACCCGGTGGTGCGGCTCCATTACATCGTGGTAAACCCTCCAACCCTGGACGATGCTCGCTCCGATCTCGACCGGGTGGCGGCCGCTCTGGCGGCCGACTGGGACCTCGAGGATCTGGAGTTCGACCGGGTGGCAGTCCAGTCGATTCACGCCGCCCTCGTTCAGGGGAACTGGACCGCCACCATGGCCGTGCACCAAGGATCCACCGTGATGGCCGCCTGGCCGGGGTTTCACGATCGAATCCTCGGGCTGGCATTCGACGTCGGGTCGACCACGATTGCCGGACACCTGCTCGACCTCACCACCGGTCACGTACTGGCTTCGGCCGGGGTGATGAATCCCCAGATCCGCTTCGGCGAGGACCTGATGAGCCGGGTGTCCCACGTGATGATGCACCCCGATGGGGCACCGGCCATGACCGAGGCGGTCCGGTCGGCCATGAACGGGCTGGTTTCGGACCTGGTCTCGGAAGCGGACTCCCGGCGCGCCGACATCGTCGACGTGACCGTGGTGGGCAACCCGATCATGCACCATCTCCTGCTGGGACTGGACATCGTCCCGCTCGGCTCGGCGCCCTTCGCACCGGTCGTGGACGAGTCTCTTAACCGCCGGGCCGCCGACATCGGCCTCGAGCTCAATCCCGGCGCCCGACTGTTCGTCCTTCCCCTGGTGGCGGGCCACGTCGGGGCCGACACCATGGGTGCCGTCCTGTCGGAAGGCCCTCACCGGGGAGACCGACTCCAGCTGCTGGTGGATGTGGGCACCAACGCCGAGATCGTGCTGGGCAACCGGCGGGGGCTCCT
The DNA here is from genome assembly GCA_963744905.1 of uncultured Acidimicrobiia bacterium. Classification (GTDB taxonomy): domain Bacteria; phylum Actinomycetota; class Acidimicrobiia; order Spongiisociales; family ZC4RG35; genus DATFFO01. The sequence continues at coordinate 929,587 of CAVUUV010000003.1, forward strand.
GGCTGCTTCCAGCCCCACCGGGCCCGCCTTCGAGGGAGCCCAGATCAGCTCCGGTCAGCGCGCCACGGCGGGCGCCATCGAGAGAGTCCGGGTTTCGTCCGATACCGGACGGGCCCGGATCCGGGTCATCGGCTCCGAGCTGTGGTCGGACGAGCCCGGGTTCGAGCGGGCGGTTCGACGGACGGGCATCACCGGGATCTGCGGATCCGGAATCATCGAGGCGGTGGCCGAGCTCGTCCTGGCCGGGATCATCGAACAGGACGGCACCATCGTGAGCGGAAAGCCCGGGGTGGTGCCCGACGGTCGCACCTTCTCCTACCAGCTCTGGGACGACCCACCGATTCTCGTCACCCAGGCCGACGTGCGGGCCATTCAGCTCGCCAAAGCCGCCCTCTACGCCGGTGCCCGCCTTCTGATGGACCATGCCGGAGTCGACAGCGTCGACGAGATCCGCCTGGCGGGAGCCTTCGGCAGCCACATCGACCCGAAACATGCCATGGTGCTGGGGATGATCCCCGACTGCCCCCTGAGCAAGGTATCGGCGGCCGGCAATGCCGCCGGGAGCGGAGCGATCATGGCCCTCCTGTCCGCCTCGGCGAGGGCCGAGGTGGAGCGAGTCGCCGGCGAGATCCAGAAGATCGAGACCGCGGTCGAGCCCCGCTTCCAGGAGCACTTCGTGGCCGCCATGGGCCTGCCTCATAGCCGGGACCCCTTCCCCCATCTGGCCGAGGCGGTCGATCTTCCCGCCTACGAGCCCGGCCGGCGGTCGCGTCGAGGCCGCAGTCCCAGGGCGGCATCATGAGCGACCGCCACCGTCGTCGCTCGGGAGGCCGGGCCGCTCGACAGGCGGCCAGGGCCGCCGCCCACGCCGAATCGGTCCCCTTCTTGACTCGCAAGCTGGCACCGGTCGAGGTGCTGTCAGAAGAGGCGCTGGCGCTGATCGAGTCCAACGCCGACGATCTATTGGCCACGGTGGGAGTGGAGATCATCGACTTCCCCGAGGCCCTTTCCATTTTCGCCCAGCACGGGGCCGATGTCGATGGGACCCGGGTCCGCTTTCCTCCCGGCCTTTGCCGCCAGATCATCACCGGATCGGCGCCGACCAGCTTCGTCCAGCATGCCCGCAACCCGGACCGAAGTGTGACGATCGGCGATCCCCATATGGTGCTGGCGCCTGCCTACGGGCCGCCCTTCGTGCGCGATCTGGACCAGGGCCGTCGCTACGCCACAATCGAGGACTTCCGCAACTTCGTCCGCCTGGCCTACATGTCCCCCGGTCTGCACCACTCGGGCGGAACCCTGTGCGAGCCCGTCGACGTTCCGGTTCGCAAGCGGCACCTGGACATGATCCAGTGCCACATGACCTTGAGCGACAAGCCCTTCATGGGGTCGGTCACTGCTCCAGAGAGGGCACAGGACACCGTGGACATGGCCCGAATCCTCTTCGGCGACGAGTTCGTCGACCAGAACACGGTCATCACCTCGCTCTGCAACGCCAACTCCCCCCTGTCCTGGGATCGGGCCATGCTGGGGTCGGCCAAGGTCTACGCGGAGAACAACCAGGCCACCATCCTCACCCCGTTCATCCTGGCCGGCGCCATGGCGCCGGTGACGGTGGCGGCGGTGGCGACCCAGACTCTGGCAGAGGCGATGGCCGGGCTGGCCTTCACCCAGATGGTCCGGCCGGGGGCACCGGTCATCCTGGGCTCGTTCGCCTCTTCGATGTCGATGCAGACCGGCGCGCCTACGTTCGGCACCCCCGAGCCGGCCCTGATGCTGTTCGTCATGGCGGCCCTGGCCCGACGGCTGGGCGTTCCGTTCCGGTCGGGCGGCAACCTCACCGCCTCCAAGCTCCCCGACGCCCAGGCCGCCTACGAGAGTGCCGCCACCTTCTTCCCCACCATGATGGCGGGGGTCAACTTCGTCCTCCACACCGCCGGCTGGCTGGAAGGCGGACTGGTGATGGGATACGAGAAGTTCGTGCTCGATGCCGACCAGGCCTCGATGGCCTCGGCTCTGGTGTCGGGCGTCGATATGACCGACAATGGCCTGGCCCGCGACACCCTCCTCGGTCACTCACCCGGAGAGCACTATCTGGGCACCGAACACACGCTGGCCAACTTCGAGTCGGCCTTCTGGGTTTCCAATCTGGCCGACAACACCAGCTTCGAGCAGTGGGAGGAGTCCGGATCGCAGGACTCCGCCAGGCGCGCCAATGCCGCCTGGAAGAGGCTGCTGGCCGAGTACGAGCCGCCCCCGCTCGACGACGCCGTCGCCGACGAGCTGGAAGAATACGTCCAGCGTCGCAAGGCCGCCCTCCCCGACACCGAGGTATGACCGCATGGACGTGACAGATCTGTCGCCCATCGCCCAAAAGGCCATGACGGGTCTGCTCGACGACCCGATCTTCGAGATGATCCCGCTCTCCAACGCCCTCGAGCAGGCCGGCTTCCTCCCGGCCGGGGCCCGGATCTCGGTCACGGCCTCGCCCAACAAGACGCTGGAGGACAGCCTCGACCTGGCCGCAGACCTGACCGAGCGCGGCTTTCGGGTCACGCCCCACCTGGCGGCGCGGATGACGGTGGACCTGGCCCACCTGGAGAGGCTCCTGGGACGGATGTCGGAGATAGGGATCGAGACGGCCTTCGTGGTGGGCGGCGACGGTGAGTACACGGGAGCTTTCTACGACGGACTGTCGTTGCTGCAGGGCATGGAGCGGATCGGGCATGAGCTCAAGGTGGGGGTTCCGGCCTATCCAGAGGGGCATCCCAAGATCCCCGACGAGGCCCTGGCCACCGCCCTGGCGGACAAGCAGGCTTATGCCTCATGGATGACGTCGCAGATGTGCTTCGACTCCAAGGCCCTGCTGGGCTGGCTCGGGCGGGCGCGCCGATCCGGGATCGACCTACCCCTGGTGCTCGGCCTGCCCGGGGCGGCAGACCGGGCCCGCCTGCTCAAGATCGCCACCCGGATCGGGGTAGGGCGCTCCCTGAGCTTCCTGCGCAAGAACACCGGCCTCATCTCGGCTTTCGTACGGCCGGGCGGATATGACCCCGGCGAGCTTCTGTTCGGCCTGGGCGACGAGATGGCGGACGACAATGCGGCCATGGTCGGGGTCCACATCTACACCTTCAACCAATGCGACCTGACCGAGTCGTGGCGCCAGGGGCTGCTGGCCGCTCTGTGACGGGCCTATCCGCCCAACCCAGGGTTCACAGCGTCGCCCAGCGACGCTCACAGCCCAAACCTCGCCCCAGGTGTCCCGGGCGGACTCAACCCAGGGTTCCAGGCGTCGCCCAGCGACGCTCACAGCCCAAACCTCGCCGGGTCGTGGCACCATGTAGGGAAAGAAGACGTTCGTATGTGCCCGGAACCGACCAACGACCCTGGCCGTGCCCGCTCCAGATTGCCAAGCTCTGTCCGAGCCGAACAGGAGACACCAGTGCCCGACAACGCCCATGACCACGCTCAAATGACGATCCTCACCTCGGAGGAGTGCTTCGAACTGCTCGGCTCGGTGCCGGTGGGACGGATCGCCTTCGTCGCCGACGGCCGGCTGCAGATCTTCCCGGTCACCTTCGCCGTATCCGACGACCGGGTAGTACTTCGCTCGGCGATTGGGTCGAAGCTCGACGCGGCCGAGATGGCTCGAGACGTGGCCTTCGAGGCCGACCAATGGCGCGACGAAGACCGTTCCGGCTGGAGCGTGATGATCGAGGGACAGGTCCGGGCGGTCACCGACGAGAACCGGATCGCCGCCCTGGAGCGGTTGGACCTCGAGCCCTGGCTGGCGGGCACGAACATGCGGTGGATCGAGATCGTCGTCTCCGACATCTCCGGCCGGCGCCTACCCGGCTGAACTCAGCTCCGGAGGATCAGACGTCTCCGACACCGGGTCGGCTTTCCCCGACGCCGGGGGGCCTCGGATTCACACGCAAACGGCCGCCCTCGAGGGCGGCCGTTTGGTAGTTGGTTGGAGGAGCGGGGTCACTCCTCGTCGGGCTCTTCTTCTTCGGTATTGGCGCCGTCGGCATCGGCCTTCTGGGCTCCCAGGCTGGCCAACCACTCGGCCGGGTTGTCGGGAAGCTCGTCCTCCATCGAGGGCAGGGTGCCCTCTCCACCCAGCAGTTCCAGGGCGGCCACCGTGGTGGCACCGGGAAGTGTGGGCTGGAGCGACTGATAGCTGTCGGCACCGGTACCGGCCGGGATCAGCTTTCCGATGATCACGTTCTCCTTCAGGCCCCGCATGAAGTCCGAGCGGGCGTGGATGGCGGCATCGGTCAGCACCCGGGTGGTCTCCTGGAAGGAGGCCGCCGAGAGCCACGAGTCCGTGGCCAGGGATGCCTTGGTGATCCCCATCAGCTCCGAGCGTCCCTCGGCAGGGACCTTGCCCTCCTCGACCAGGGCCCGGTTTGCGTCCCGGAAGGTCTGGTCGTCGACCAGCTCTGCGGGAAGGAACTCGGAGTCGTTGGGCTTGACCACCCGCACCCGGCGCAGCATCTGGCGCACGATCAGCTCGATGTGCTTGTCGTGGATCTCCACACCCTGGGACCGGTACACCTCCTGTACCTGGTCCACCAGATACTGCTGGGTGGCGCGCACGCCGCGTACCTCCAGGACCTCCTTGGGATCCAGCGGACCCTCGGTGAGCTGCATACCCGGCTCGACCACGTCTCCGTTGGCGACCCGGACCCGGGCGTAGCGGGAGATCGAGTACTCGACCTCACCATCTTCCTTGGAGTCGACCACGAGACGGCGGCCCTCCTGATCCTCCACCAGGCGGACCGGCCCGCCCACCTCGGAGAGGACTGCCTTCCCCTTGGGAGAGCGGGCCTCGAACAGCTCCTGGACGCGGGGGAGGCCGTGGGTGATGTCGTCGCCGGCCACCCCACCGGTGTGGAAGGTGCGCATGGTGAGCTGGGTGCCCGGCTCACCGATCGACTGGGCGGCCATGATCCCCACCGCTTCGCCCAGCTCCACCCGGCGCCCGGTAGCCAAAGACAGCCCGTAGCAGGTCTGGCAGATGCCGTTGCGAGTGTCGCAGGTGAGCACCGAGCGCACTCGCACCGACGCCACCTCGCCCCCGGCCTCGATCAGGGCCTGGATCTCCTTCTGCTTGATGATCGTCCCGGCTCGAAGCTTGTCCCCGTCCTCGGTCTCGACCAGCTTGCGCTCGATCTTGACGTCATCGGCCAGCACCCGCCCGTAAACACGGGAGCGAATGTTGCGGATGACGTTGCCCCGGTCGTCCACCACCCGGATCACGATGCCCTTGTCGGTCTCGCAGTCTTCTTCGACCACGATCACCTCCTGGGACACATCCACCAGGCGGCGGGTCAGATAACCCGAGTCGGCGGTGCGCAGGGCAGTGTCGGCCAGTCCCTTGCGGGCACCGTGGGTGGAGATGAAGTACTCCAGGACCGACAGCCCCTCACGGAAGTTGGACCGGATCGGGCTGGGGATGATGTCACCACGAGGGTTGGCCACCAGGCCGCGCATCCCGGCGATCTGGCGCACCTGCATCATGTTGCCGCGGGCTCCCGAGCCCACCATCATGTCCAGTGAGTTGAACTTCTCGGTCTTCAGGCCGAGTTTCATGGCGTCGGTCACCTTCTCGGTGGCCTCCGTCCAGATCTCGATCAACTCCTGGCGACGCTCCTCGTCGGTGACTACACCCTTGAGGTACTGGTTCTGGATCCGCTGGGCCCGCTCCTCATACTCCTCGAGGATCTCCGACTTGTCGGCCGGGGTCTTGACGTCGTCGAGACCGATGGTGAGGCCGGCCTTGGTGGCGAAGCGGAAACCCAGGTCCTTGATGCCATCGAGCATCGAGGCCACCTCCGAGCGGGGGTAGCGATCTATCACTACCTCGATCAGGGTCCGGATGTCGGACTTGATGACCACCGAATCCACGAAGGGGAACCCGGGAGGCATGACGGTGTTGATCATGACCCGGCCGAAGGTGGTTTCGTGCAGCTTGGTTCCGTCCACCGGCTCGGGGGTGAGCATCTTGGCCAGTGAGCTCTTCAGGTCGGCGTGCTGTTCGGGATCGCCGGCCAGCTCGCCGACGCGGATCTTGATCGGAGCGTGCAGCGACAACTCCCCGACGTCGTAGGCCATCTCGGCCTCCTCGACGGAGGAGAAGATGCGACCGGCGCCCCTGGCGTCTTCCTGCATCTCCGACAGGTAATACATACCGATCACCATGTCCTGGGACGGGGTCACGATGGGGCGGCCGGAAGCAGGGGAGAGCACGTTGTTGGACGAGAGCATCAGCACCCGGGCCTCGGCCTGGGCCTCGGCCGAGAGAGGCAGATGCACGGCCATCTGGTCACCGTCGAAGTCGGCGTTGAACGCCTCGCACACCAACGGGTGGATCTGGATGGCCTTGCCCTCGACCAGCACCGGCTCGAAGGCCTGGATCCCGAGACGGTGCAGAGTGGGGGCGCGGTTGAGAAGCACCGGGTGCTCCTGGATCACGTCGCCCAGCACGTCCCACACCTGGGGCCGCTGCCGTTCGACCATGCGTTTGGCCGCCTTGATGTTCTGAGCCAGGTCCAGGTCGACCAGGCGCTTCATCACGAACGGCTTGAACAGTTCCAGCGCCATGATCTTGGGCAAACCGCACTGATGCAGCTTGAGCTGGGGGCCAACGACGATCACTGAACGACCCGAGTAGTCGACCCGCTTGCCCAACAGATTCTGGCGGAAGCGACCCTGCTTGCCCTTGAGCATGTCCGAGATCGACTTGAGGGCGCGATTGCCGGGCCCGGTCACGGCCCGGCCGCGGCGGCCGTTGTCGAACAGGGCATCGACAGCTTCCTGCAGCATCCGCTTCTCGTTGTTGACGATGATCTCGGGGGCGCCCAGGTCCAACAGCCTCTTGAGCCGGTTGTTGCGGTTGATCACCCTTCGATACAGATCGTTCAGATCGGAGGTGGCGAAACGGCCACCGTCGAGCTGGACCATGGGTCGCAGGTCGGGCGGGATGACCGGCACCGACTCCAGGATCATGTCCTTGGGGTCGTTCTTCCCCTCCCAGAAGGGCTTGACCACCTTCATCCGCTGGGTGGCGCGCTGGCGCTTCTGCTGGGAGTTCGCCTCCAGGTTCTCCTCCAGGAACTCCATCTCGGCGTCGAGATCGAGACGGCCGAGTAGATCCTTGATCGCCTCGGCTCCCATGCCGCCGGCGAAATACTGGTGATAGCGGTCGTAGATCTCCCGCCACAGTGCTTCGGATTCGACCCGGGCCTTGGGCTTGAAGGACTTGAACTGCTCGAAGGCGTCCTGAATCAGCTCGGCCTCCCGCTCGGCCCGCTCGCTCCGGTCCTTGATCTCGCGCTCGACCTCCTTGCGACGGGCGTTTATCTCCTGGGTCTTGGCACCACCCTCTTCCATCCGACCCAGCTCGTCTTCGAGGGCCTCGAGCCGGTTGGCTTGCCACTCCTCGAATTCCTCGCGGACCACGGCCAGCTCCTGCTGCATGTCGTCCTCGAGCTGGGGAAGATCCTTCTGACGCTTCTCCTCATCCACCCAGGTGATCAGATAAGCCGCGAAATAGATCACCTTCTCCAGATCCTTGGGCGACATGTCGAGCAGGTAGCCGAGACGGCTCGGCACCCCCTTGAAGAACCAGATGTGGGTTACCGGGGCTGCCAGCTCGATGTGGCCCATGCGCTCGCGGCGCACCTTGGAGCGGGTGACCTCGACCCCGCAGCGCTCACAGATGATCCCCTTGTAGCGGATCCTCTTGTACTTGCCGCAGTAGCACTCCCAGTCCCGCTGGGGCCCGAAGATCCGCTCGTCGAAGAGACCTTCCTTCTCGGGCCGCAGGGTCCGGTAGTTGATCGTCTCCGGCTTCTTCACCTCGCCGTAGGACCAGGCCCGAATCTGGTCGCTCGAAGCCAGGCCGATCTTCAGTTCATCGAATAGCTGCTGTACCAATGTGGTCTACCTCTGTGCTCTCGTGCTCGCTCTTGGCGTTCAGTTCTTCTCAGACTCCGGGGCGGGTTGGGGCTTCTCCCCCCTACCCCACTTCGTGGGGGCCCCTTCCCCCTTCGCTCCGCTCAGGGGGACAAACCAGGGCCACCTCATTGCGGCCCCTTCCCCCTTCGCTCCGCTCAGGGGGACAAACCAGGGCCACCTCATTGCCGCCCCTTCCCCCTTCGCTCCGCTCAGGGGGACAAACCAGGGCCACCTCATTGCGGCCCCTTCCCCCTTCGCTCCGCTCAGGGGGACAAACCAGGGGCTCCTCAAACCGTGCTCTCGGGGCGTTCGGGACGGGAAAGGTCGATTCCCAGGGACTCGGCGGGGCGATAGGCGTCTTCCTCAAGCTCTCGCAGTTCGACCTCCTCACCGGCAGAGAGCATCTCCACCGACAGGCCCAGGGACTGCATCTCCTTGACCAGCACCCGGAAACTCTCCGGGATGCCCGGCTCAGGGATGTTGTCACCCTTGACAATTGCCTCGTACACCTTGACCCGGCCCTGGACGTCGTCGGACTTGATGGTGAGCAGTTCCTGCAGGGCATAAGCGGCGCCGTATGCCTCCAGGGCCCACACCTCCATCTCTCCGAACCGCTGCCCGCCGAACTGGGCCTTTCCTCCCAGGGGCTGCTGAGTGATCATCGAGTAGGGCCCGGTGGAACGGGCGTGGATCTTGTCATCCACCAGGTGCACCAGCTTGAGCATGTAGATGTACCCCACCGTGACCGCCGTGTCGAATGGCTCGCCGCTGCGGCCGTCGTAGAGAACCGCCTTGCCGTCAGGACCGACCATCTGGTTTCCATCCCGGTTGGGAAGGGCGTGGCGGATGACCTCCATGATCTCGTTCTCGCGGGCGCCGTCGAAAACCGGTGTGGCCACCTTGGTCCAGGACCCTGCCCCGCCTGCAGCGGGGCTATCGATATCGAGACCTTCCCAGCCCTGGGCGGCCGCCCACCCGAGATGGGTCTCTAGCACCTGGCCCAGGTTCATACGGGAAGGGACGCCCAGCGGGGAGAGAATGATGTCGACCGGAGTCCCGTCGGCCATGAACGGCATATCCTCCTCGGGGAGGATCTTGGCGATCACGCCCTTGTTGCCGTGTCGGCCGGCCAGCTTGTCTCCCTCCGAGATCTTGCGCTGCTTGGCCACATAGATCCGGACCAGCTCGTTGACGCCGGGAGGAAGGTCGAAACCCTCGGAGCGCCTGAACACCTTGACGGCGATCACTTTGCCGGACTCGCCATGGGGAACCTTGAGCGAGGTGTCGCGGACTTCACGTGCCTTCTCACCGAAAATGGCTCGCAGCAGCCTCTCCTCGGGGGTGAGCTCTGTCTCACCCTTCGGGGTCACCTTGCCGACCAGGTAGTCGCCTGCCCCGACTTCGGCTCCGATCCGGATGATGCCGTCCTCGTCGAGGTTGGCCAGCACCTCCTCGGCCACGTTGGGGATGTCCCGGGTGATCTCCTCGGCGCCCAGCTTGGTGTCGCGAGCGTCGATCTCATGCTCCTCGATATGAATCGAGGAGAGCACGTCGTCCTTGACCAGGCGCTGGCTGATGATTATGGCGTCCTCGTAGTTGTGCCCCTGCCAGGGCATGAAGGCCACGAGAAGGTTCCTACCCAGAGCCAGCTCGCCCTTTTCGGTGGAGGGGCCGTCGGCCAGGACATCACCGACTTTGACCGTGTCGCCCTCGCGCACCAGGGCCTTGTGATTCATGCAGGTGCCCTGATTGGAGCGCTCGAACTTGTTCAGCGCATAGGTGTGCTTGCGGTTGGTGCCCTTCTCCTTGACGACGATCTCGGTCCCGGCGACCTGGACCACCTCTCCGGCCACCCCGCTGAGGATCATGTCGCCCGAGTCCTGAGCTGCCCGTTGCTCCACGCCGGTGCCCACCAAGGGGGCGTCGGCGGTGAGAAGCGGGACTGCCTGACGCTGCATGTTGGATCCCATCAGGGCACGGTTGGCGTCGTCGTGCTCCAGGAAGGGGATGAGGGCGGTGGAGACGGACACGATCTGCTTGGGAGACACGTCCATGTAATCCACCCGGTCGGGAGTGACCATCTCGACATCGCCACCGGCGGTGCGCACCAGCACCCGGTCGTTCTGGAACGATCCGTCCGGGTTCAGCGGAGCGTTGGCCTGAGCGATCACATAACGCTCCTCCTCGGTGGCGGTCAGGTACTCGACGGTGTCGGAGACCTTGCCATCCTCGACCTTGCGATAAGGGGTCTCGATGAACCCGAACCGGTTCACGCGAGCGAAAGTGGCCAGCGACCCGATCAGACCGATGTTTGGGCCCTCCGGAGTCTCGATCGGGCACATGCGTCCGTAGTGGGAGGGGTGGACGTCACGCACCTCGAATCCGGCCCGCTCGCGGCTCAGGCCGCCCGGGCCCAGGGCGGACAGCCGCCGCCGATGGGTGAGCCCCGCCAACGGGTTGGGCTGGTCCATGAACTGGCTCAGCTGGGAGGTCCCGAAGAATTCCTTGATGGAGGCGGTCACCGGCCGGATGTTGATCAGGCTCTGCGGGGTGATGGCGTCGGGATCCTGGGTGGTCATGCGCTCCTTCACGACCCGTTCCAGACGGCTCAGGCCCACCCGGACCTGGTTCTGGATCAACTCACCGACCGTGCGAATGCGCCGGTTCCCGAAGTGATCGATGTCGTCGGTGCGGACCGCGATCTCGGTGCCCTTGTGGGTGACGATGGTCTTCTGGCCGGCGTGGAGGGCAACCAGATACTTGATGGTGTCGACGATGTCCTCGTCACGCAGTAGCTGCAAACCCTCGGCCCGATAGTCGGCCGGGGCATCCTCGCGGAACTTCTGGCTGACCTTGTAGCGCCCCACCCGGGTCAAGTCGTACCGCTTGGGATTGCGGAACAGGGTCTGGATCAGGCCCCGGGCTGATTCGACGGTGGTCGGCTCGCCGGGACGGAGCTTGCGATACAGGTCGATAAGCGCCTCGTCCTTGTCCGCCGCCGGGTCTCGGTCGAGGGTGTTGCGAATCGACTCCGCCCCGTCGAACATCTCCAGGATCTCCTCGTCGGTCTCGGCGATGCCGAGGGCGCGGAGGAACCCGGACACGTATTGACGGCGCTTGCGGTCCACCCGCACCCCAATGGTTTCCCTCTTGTCGGTGTCGAACTCGAGCCAGGCGCCCCGACCGGGGATGATCTTGCCCGAGTAGAGCATCCGATCCGAGGTCTTGTCCTTGGACTCATCGAAGTAGACACCGGGGGAACGGACCAACTGGGACACGATGACCCGCTCGGTGCCGTTGATGATGAAGACGCCCTTCTCGGTCATCATGGGGAAATCCCCCAGGAAGACTTGCTGCTCCTTGATCTCACCGGTGGACTTGTTCATGAACCGGGCAGTGACAAACAGGGGGCGGGCGAAGTTGGCGTCGCGCTCCTTGCACTCCTCCAGGCTCATGGTGGGATCGCCGAAGCGGTGATCGGTGAGCTCGAGGGCCAGGGAACCGGTGAAGTCCTCGATGGGACTGATCTCGTCGAAGATCTCCTTCAGACCCTCGTCCAGGAACCACTGGAAGGAATCGTGCTGAACTGCAAGGAGGTCCGGCAAAGGCAGGACCTCGGGGATCTTGGCAAACGAAAGACGTTCGGCGACGCGCGAAGCCAATGGAGCCTCCTAGATAACCGACAAGACGGGCATGGCGAACGGAATACGCAGAGAGCGAATGCTATCACGCGCGCAAGCTAAACAGCAAACGACGACGTCACCCACCCCCGGTGGGGTCTCTCCGGCCGAAGCCAGAGCCACACCGGAGTGCGACAGACTTTGAATGCTTCGGTTACCCCGCCAGAACGAGGCCGTCGGCTGCGGGCATCCTATCGCATGGTCGCGAAAGCCGTCAAGAGTCTCTGCGACTCACCACCCGCTCGGCCTCGGGCACCGGCTGGTCCTGAGTGGCTTCGGCCCGGCCCGGGAGGTCGACGGAGAAACAGGCCCCACCCAGGATCTCGGACCGACGATAACGGGCCACGCCGTTGTGAGCCCGGGCCAGCATGTCGACGATGGCCAACCCGACTCCTGAGCCCGGAGTGCCGGCGTCGTAGCGGTGAGCGCCCCGCTCGAACCGCTCCCAGATGAGCAACTCGTAGCGCTTCTTGACTCCTTCACCGTCGTCGTGCACCTCTATGTGGAGGTCGTTGCCATCCCGGTAGGCAGTGACCAGTCGCCGCGGGCCCCCGTAGCGGGCGGCGTTGGTGAGGAGGTTGACCAGGATCTGCTGGATTCGGTCCCGGTCGAAGAAGCCGGCCAACCCCGGTTCGATGTTCATCGAGACCCCGGGCCCGGTGTCGATGTCGAGAGCGGCGATGGCCGACTTCACCACCGAGTCGACGTCGACCAGGTCCTGATGGAGGGTGATGTCGGGTTTGGAGCGATTCAGCATCACCAGGTCGGAGACGATTCGGGCCATGTAGCTGGCCTGATAGGTGACGATCTCGAGCATCTCGTTGCGGGCCCTGGTCTCGATGTGCTGGTCAGGATCGACGAGTATCTCGAGGAAGCCGACCATGGCCGTCAGCGGCGTGCGCAACTCGTGGGAGATCGACGAGACCAGGGCCGAACGCTGCTGCTCGACCAACTCCCGCGTCTCCCTGATGGCGAGGGCCTGACGCAGGATCACCAGCGAGACCACGATCACCGCACCCACGAACAGCTCTACGGTTCCCGCCTCGTGGTTCTCACCGATCACCCTCACGACGCTGGTCGACACCAACACGACGGCAGCACCGTACGGCGCCACCATCGCCCACCACGGGGTGCTGCGCTCCGCGTACTCCCGTTCTCGCGGGTGGCTGTCGAGGATCAGACCCGCCATGAGGTAGAAGACGATGCCCAGGAGGAACAGGGGATACACGGGATGGGCGCCGGAGAACGACTCCCCCAGACCCCGATGGAGATAGAGGAGGTCCGCAACGGCCTGGGCCACGAACCCGGCTCCGATAAGCAGAACCCGGGGATCAAAGCGGAGGGTGCTTCGACGCAGGGTGACCATCACGACCACGATCAGCGTGGCCAGATCGATGAGGGGGTATGCGCTCCCTACGGCGACCTGGAACGGGCTGGCCTGTCCGACCTGCTCCAGGATGTCTCTCAGGAACCAAACCCACCCCACCACGGCCAGAGAGACGGCTCCCACCAAGCCATCGATGAAGATGCGGGCCCGCCGGATCGGGCCACCCTGGAGGTGGGGTAGCACCCACATACCGGCCAGATTGGCGACGTAGGCGGAGATGAAGATCAGATCCAGGGGACCGAAGGCGGGGATGTCGAAGCCGAGACCGAACGCAACCGCAACCGTCGCCACCCCGATTGCTCCGAGGAGGAAGGCGCCCCCGATCAGGGTCCAGGCCAGCCTCTCCCGGCCGTCGAAGGCTCGCGATCCCCGCACATAGAGCCAGCTGGCCACCCCATACCCGACGAACATGAGCGGGATGCCCAGCACCTCGCCCAGGCTGTCCTGGGCCCAGGTGGCAAGGCAGCCTGCGAAGACCAGGGTGAGCACGACCAGGACGAGAGTCCTGGCGCGCGACGACAATCCAGCAAAGGTCACAGATGATTGATCGGCCCATCGACACGCCCTAATGAAGCGCGTTTAGGAACGACAACATGAAGCGCGTCTACGAATGTCGGGCGGCTCCGACCTGCCCGGCCGCCGCCGCCGACCGCTTCTGCTCAGGGCTGCGCCGACCCCCGTGCGGACTCCGAGCCGTCCGGATCCGGTTTGTCGTCGCCCGGCATCTCGAACTCATCGAGGTCGACCATCGAGTCGATGTCGCCCACGACCTCCCGCAGATGATGGGCGAGCCGGTCGAGCATGTCGACGATCTGGTCGTCGGTGTTACGAAGCGTGTGGGTGAAGCGGAGCCCGGCCTGTCCTACCGGTACCGCCGGGAAGGCGGAGACGTTCAGATAGAAGCCGTCGACCAGCATGCGTCGGGCGATCTCCAGGACCCGATCGAAATCGCCGACCCGCACCAGCCAGATGGGCGTCCGCGCCCAGGAAACGACCGGAAGCCGATGGCGGGCCATCTGGGTGGCGACCAGATCGATCTGTGCGCTCATCCTTCGCCTCATCTCCACATGCTCGGGGGAGAGATGGATCTTGGCGGAAGCCACCGCGGCACCCAGGGTGGGGGGATGAATCGGCCCGGCGAACGTCATCGGGCCCCCCAGAGCTCGAACCGTCCGTGCCCGGTCGGCATCGCCGAAGAAGAGAGCTCCCCCGCCACTGCCGAACGACTTGGCCAGCCCTACCGCCACAACGAGTCGTTCGCTCCACGGCATCTCCGATAGGACGTATCCGCGGCCGTGTCGGCCCAGCCATGAAAAGCCGTGCGCATCATCGAGGTAAAGGTGGAGATTCTGGTGCTGCTCCATCAGTCCCGAGATCGTCGGGAGGGGAGCAAGGTCACCAAACATCGAGTAAACGCCGTCGGCCACATACCAAACCCGGCGGTGGGAGGATGCCAGCTCATCGATGGTGCTCTCCAGGGCACCCTTGTCGTCGTGCTGGATCGGATGGATGGGGATGCCGCGACCGGCCAGCACCTGGACCGTGAGCTGAAGGGAGGCGTGGGAATGGGCATCCAGAGCCAGGGCATCACCATCTCCCACCAGAGTGGGCAGGATCGATAGATGACCGAGGGTGGTGGTGGGGGGAAGGACGACTCCGGCGGCGTCGGTCATCCGCATCATCAGCTCTTCCAGCTCCTCATACAGGTCGACCGCGGCATACGCCTGCGAAGACGAGTACAGGGCCCCAAACCGATCGATGGCGGCCTTGGCACCCTCCTTGAGTCGCTCGTCCACGGCCAGCCCCAGGTACGAGCAGCTACCAAAGTTGGCCACCAGGCGCCCGTCTATCTCCAGGCTGGATCCGTCACCCACCCCCGAAAAATGAATGCCGGTGAGACCCGCCTCGGCCGAACGGTCGGCGTTGCGACGAAACAGACGCATCAGGCGCTCGTGCTGGGATGCAGTGCCGGCTCGCATGCCGGTCTCCTTGGCTAGGCGGCTCGGTTGTCGGCATCATCCCCCAGCGAGTCCGCCGCCCGCCCCCCTTCACACCCCACAGCACTGGATCCTGAAACAAACCTGGAGGCTGCCGTGGGGAGCACCATAGACCCGGCGTCACCGTTGTGACGCCATTCACCGAGTTGCGAAGGAGACGCAATAGCATCCTCGCCGATGTCTCGTCACCGAAATGGCCCTGGCCTGCGAACGGTCCTCATCTCGGCAGGTGTGGCAGCCATCCTCTTCATCGCCGCCGTGATCGCCTTCTACGTCATCGACACCTCTGGCGATCTCACGACCGTTCGAGGACTGAGGATCGATGATGTGGAAGCCGGGAATCTGGTCAGGGATCAACTGGACGAGAAGATCGATTCGATCCGACGGCACGTCGAGCAGACCCCGGTCCGCATCAATTTGCCAGATCGGACTCATCAGCTTCCCGCTGCCGATCTGGGTATCAGCCTCGACACCGATGACATCGAATCCCGTGCCCTGGAGGCAGGCCACCTGGGCGGCGCACTGGACCGATTCAGCTCGTGGCTGGGGTCGTTCACATCCACGACCCGCCTCAGCACCCGCTTGAAATACTCGCCCGCCACCGCCGCCGCCACAGTTGCCGGGTTCGACGATCTGATCGTCACCCCTCCCACGGAGCCCAGCCTGACCCTCGCACCGGGCGAGGGCCTGGTAGTCCGGGAGGGTTCCGATGGCGTCCAAGTGGACCAGGCCGCCATCGTGTCCCGCTTGGGCCACCAGGTCGAGGCGAACGGGCCCTTCGATGTGGATGCTCCAACCAGGCCTTTGCCCCCACTGGTGAGTGATGACGAGGCTCAACAGGTGGCCGATGAGATGAACGATCTGACGGCCGATGGAGTCGAGGTCCGGGTGCTCGACGAGGAGAGGAAGTTGTCTCCGCTCGCTCTCAGGCTGCGCCTGGATGTGACGGCCGGCCCGGACGGCCCGACGCCGCAGTTCGACCTCGATTCTCTCCAGAATCTGATCGAGAACACCTTCAGGAGTCTCGCCGCCGATCGGAAGGACCCGGTCTTCGAGGTCGTCGATGACAAGCCGGTATTGATCGAGCCCGGTGCGCCGCCCATGAAGTGCTGCGCCCCCGGAGCGGCGAGAGAGGTGGCGAAGTCAGTCCTGGATGGAAGCGGGGGTCCCGTGACGGTGGCAGCCCAGCGGAGCACGGATCCGCGGGAACTGTCCTGGGCCAAGGGCACCCAGATCGTCGAGAAGGTGGCCGAGTTCACCACCAAGCACCACTGTTGCGAAGCCCGCGTGTCCAACATCCACCGCTTCGCCGACATCATCCGCGGCGCCTACCTGGTGCCGGGCGAGTCCCTGTCACTCAATGAGTACGTGGGCATGCGGACCCGGGACAAGGGATTCGTTCCGGCCGGGACGATCCTCCAGGGCCACCTGGTTGCCACCGTCGGAGGCGGAGTCTCCCAGTTCGCCACGACCATGTTCAACGCCGCCTTCTTCGCCGGGTTCGACTTCGTCGACTATCAGAGCCACTCGATCTACTTCAGCCGCTATCCCTACGGTCGGGAGGCGACGATCTCCTGGCCGGCACCCGACCTCAAGTTCACCAACACGACCAAGTACCCGGCCCTGATCTGGACCTCCTACGACGACACCTCGATCACGGTGTCGATCTACTCCACCAAGTCGGTCGAGGTGGAGCAGACCGACCAGGAGGTGAGCCGGGTCCGCCAGTGCACCAGAGTCGACACGTATCGGCTCCGCACCTACGACGATGGGCACAGCGTCGAGGACTCTGTATTCGCCACCTACCGTCCCAGGGAGGGGCTGGACTGCAACGGGAACCCCACTCCGCTGCCCAACGAGTGACCCTTTCTCCCTTCGTCCCCCTGCTCTGCAGGGGAAAGTCCGTGCCGCCGGGGCGGGAGGTAGGGGAAGGCCAAGCCCGTCTCCCAGCCTGACACCCGGCGGGAGCGCTGACTTGACGGGTTCGGCCGGTGCTCCCCCCTACCCCGCAGCCTCAGGCTGCGGGGGCCCCTTCCCCCTTGCCAAGGCAAGGGGGACAAAGCTGCGGCCATCACCACAGGTCTCGGCTGGCAGGGGCCCCTTCCCCCTTGCCAGGGCAAGGGGGACAAATGCGGCCATCATCACAGGTCTCGGCTGGCAGGGCGGAGCCACGGCGCGGCGGAAGCATGTCGGCCGACCGGCGTCTGTTCGGGGCTCGGCCCCGGACGAGCCAAGAGGAACGCCCCCAACCGACCAACTCAGCCGCGCCGGCCCCGAAGTCGGCCGACCGTCATCACAGGTCTCGGCGGCGTTTGGAGGTGATGATGCCGGTGTCGAAGCCGGCCAGGTGGAGACCCCCGGCGAAGCGGGCATGCTCGATCTTGAGGCATCGATCCTGAACCACTTCCAGACCGGCCTCGACGGCGCGCCGGGCCGCCTCATCATTGCGCAGCCCGAGTTGGAACCAGACCACCTTGGCCCCGATGGCGATCGCTTCCTCCACCACACCGGGAAGATCCTCGGCCCGACGGAAGCAGTCGACCACGTCTGGCACCTCGGGCAGGTCGGCCAGGGAGGGGTAGCAACGCAACCCCAGCACCTCGTCGTACTTGGGATTGACCGGATAAAGGCGGAGCCCGGTCCGGGTGAGGTACGTGGCGACGAAATTCGACGACCTGAGCGGATTGGCCGAAACGCCCACCAGTGCAACCGAGCGGGAGGACCGCAAGATACGGAGCCTGTCCTGGGGTGAGGCCTCGATCAGAGTGGTCATCGGGCTGCCTCCAGGGCCTGATCCAGGTCGGCGACGATGTCCTCGACGTCCTCCAGGCCGACCGATATGCGGATCATGTCGTCACCCACCCCGGCCGCTGTTCTCTCCTCGGCGGGAACCTGCTGGTGGGTGGTGGAGGCGGGATGGATGACGAGGGTCTTGGCGTCGCCGATGTTGGCCAGGTGACTGGCCAGGTTCACATTCTGGATGAACGAGACGCCGGCTTCCAGCCCCCCCTCGACGCCGAAAGTGAACACGGCCCCGGGACCGTCAGGCGTGTAGCGCTCGGCCAGCCCCCGGGTGGGGCTGTCATCGAAGATCGGATAGCTCACCCAGGCCACCCGCTCATGATCGGCCAGGAAGCGGGCCACGGTGGCGGCATTTTGGACATGTCGTTGCATGCGCAGGGGAAGAGTCTCGAGGCCGAGCAGGAGCAAGAAGCTATTGAAGGGCGAGAGCGCCGGTCCCAGGTCGCGGAGCAACTCGGTCCGGGCCTTGGTCAGATAGGCGAACTCGCGAAAGTTCTCCCAGAAGCGAAGCCCGTGGTAGGCGGGGGACGGCTCGACGATGGCGGGAAACTTCCCGTTGTCGAAGGGGAAGCGCCCGCTCTCGACGATGACCCCGGCTATGACCACACCATGTCCACCGATGAACTTGGTGGCGGAATGGACGACGATGTCGGCTCCATGCTCGATCGGACGGCACAGATACGGCGTGGCGAAGGTGTTGTCGATCACCAGCGGGATGTCATGGCGGTGGGCGACGTCGGCGAAGGCGGCGATGTCGAGAACGTCGGCCCGGGGATTGCCGATGGTCTCCCCATAGACCAGCTTGGTTCTCTCCTCCACGGCACCCTCCACTCGCCCCAGGTCGCCGGGATCGACGAATGTGACATCGATCCCCATCTTGCGAAGTGTGACGTCGAACTGGGTGTAGGTTCCACCGTAGAGATTGTTGGCGGCGACGATGTGGTCGCCCTGACTGCATAGGGTGAGGATCGAAACGATCTGAGCGGCCTGGCCCGATGCCGTGGCCAGGGCGCCCAGGCCGCCTTCGAGCGAAGCCATCCTCTCCTCGAAGGCGGCCGTGGTCGGGTTTCCGATCCGCGTGTAGATGTTCCCGTAAGTCTGGAGGGCGAACAGGTCTGCCGCCTGGCGAGCATCGTCGAACACGTAACTGGTCGTGGCGTAGATGGGCATCGCCCGGGCACCGGTCTCGGGGTCGGGGCGCTGGCCGGCGTGGATCGCCCGCGTGGAGAAGCCAAAACTGTCCCTCATGGTTCCTCACGGTAGACCCACGCCGAGCATCGATGGCCAAATGAGAAGAGGGCCCGTGACGGGCCCTCTTCTCGCAGCGGATGGTCGGGGTCAGCTGGTGAGCGCTCGCTCGACGGTGCCGACCGCGATCTTGCGGGGCTTGGCCGCCTCGCGTACGGGGATGCGGATGGTGAGAACGCCGTGGTCGTAACCGGCCTCGACGTTGTCTGTGTCGAGAGCGTCACCCAGAATGAAGCGACGAGTGAAGGTCCCGGTGGGACGCTCCTGCATCACGATCTGGGTGTTCTCGTCCACTTCCCACTTCCGCTGAGCGGAAACGGTCAGGGTGTCCTTCTCGACCGTCATCTCGATGGCGTCGGCATCAACACCCGGCATGTCCAGATGGATGACGAAAGCCTCACCGTCGCGATATGCGTCGGCGGTCATGAACAGATCCGGCCGGTCCAGGCCCCGGCTCATACGGTCGAACTCGGCCAGAGGATCGAATCGAAGAAGCATGATTTCATACCTCCTATGGGTTGCTGTCAATCTGTTGATGATTGTATCGCAGGAAATCTGATATGTCAAGACTCAAATCTATGTTTTCAACCCATCGAGCAACTCCAGCACCCGATCCACTTCCTCCATGGTGGTGGTATGGACGAACCCGATCCGCACCGCCCCTCCCCGCTCCAGCAACCCCAGCTGTTGCATGACATCGAAGGCGTAGTAGTGACCCGACCACACGTAGACACCGGCCGCCGCCAATCGGCCGGCAACCTCATCCGGCGATAGGTCGGCCACGTTGACGGCGAAGGTGGGGGTCCGGCCCTCGACGCCCCGGATCCCGTAAAGAGTGACGTGATCTCCCAGGCCCCCGAGGAATCGTCGGCAAAGACCCCGGATGTGGGTCTCCACCCGGGCATGGCCCTCGACGATTCGGGTGCGCCGATCGGGCCCATCACCCAGCGAAGCCAGATGCTCGACCGCGGCAGACACGCCGGCCAGGGCCTCGAAGCTCTGCGTTCCCGTCTCCCATTTGCCCGGCCCGCGCTCGGGTGCGGGACGCACCCTGTAGGCCCCAATCTTCTCGAGCAGTTCTCGGGAGCCGTAGAGGATCCCGACGTGGGGGCCGAAGAACTTGTAGGCAGACGCCACCAGGAAATCGGCCCCGAGGCCGGCAACGTCGATGACGCCATGGGGGGCGAAGTGAACCGCGTCCACGTAGACCAGGGCACCCGCCGCATGAGCCAGATCGATGATCCGTGCCACATCGGGGATGGTGCCGAGGGCGTTGGAAGCATGAGTGACGGCAACGAGACGGGTGCGATCCGTGAGCCGGGCTTCGACCGCGGCGGCCTCCAAACGAAACGAGCCGGAGTCGAACCGGGCCACGTCCACCGACACCCCCCGATCTCGCGCCGCCAGTCTCCAGGGGGTCACGTTGGCGTCGTGATCGAGGCTGGTGACGAGAACCCGGTCACCGGGACGCCAGGTGCGGGCCAGGGCCCTGCTCATGGCGAAGGTGAGAGAGGTCATGTTCTGGCCGAAGACGATCTGGTCGGGGCCATCGGCTCCGAACAGATCGGCCACTGACTCCCGGGCCCCGGCTGTCACCTCCTCGGCCACGAGCGATGAAGCGAAGCCGCCCCCGAGATTGGAGACGCCCTCCTCCAGCACCTTTCGGATCGACTCGATGACGGAGGACGGCACCTGACTGCCGCCGGGACCGTCCAGATAGGCGACGGGGACGCCATCCTGTGTGCGGCTCAAGGCGGGAAACTGGGATCTGATGGCGGCAACGTCGAACATGGCGGGACCGTACCGCATCAGCGCCACGGTCGAGGCCGCACCCCGTCCGGTACCGTACGTCGGCGATGAGCACCGATTCCCGTCCCCGCCGCCACATCCCTCCGGCGGACGGAGTTGAGGGGCACCGCCAACCCGGGTCGAGCAAGGAGCAGCCATGGCCCCACTGATGGGCTGGCGAGAGTGGGTGGGGCTTCCCGGCTTCGGTGTGGAGGCCGTGAAAGCCAAGGTCGACACCGGAGCCGCCTCGTCCTCCCTACATGCCTTCAAGCTGGAACGTTTCAGCGCAGACGATGTACCGATGGTCAGGTTCGAAATCCATCCCCGTCAGCGTTCCACGGCCGCCAGGATCACGGTCGAAGCCGAGGTGATCGACGAGCGAGCCGTACGAAACCCTGGCGGCCACCGCGAGGTCCGCCCGGTGATCGAAGCCGTACTCGCCTGGTCCGACGTGCGGTGGACAACCGAGATCAATCTGACCCGGCGAGACGAGATGGGGTTCCGCATGTTGCTGGGAAGACGCGCCCTCCGGAGCCGGTTTCTGGTCGACCCGGGACGCTCCTACCTGGGCGGTCGTCCCGGATCATCCGGCTGAGGCCCCACTCTCCGTCACATCCGGTCACACCGGCTCTAGCCTGATCCTGCTCCCGCTGGCGGAAGGGACAGAAAGGCCCCATGGAAATCGGCATCCTCTCCCGCAAGTCTTCCCTGTACTCGACCAGTCGTCTGGTCGAAGCGGCCCGGGACGCCGGCCACAAGGTGAGGGTCATCGACTACCTCCGCTGCTACATGGACATCACCTCGGCCCGGCCCAAGGTGCGCTATCAGGGCGAGGAGCTGCGCTTCGACGCCATCATCCCCAGGATCGGGGCCAGCTACACCTTCTACGGCACCGCCGTGGTGCGGCAATTCGAGATGATGGACGTCTATCCGCTGGTGACGAGCCAGGCCATAAGCCGCTCCCGGGACAAGCTTCGTTCAATCCAGCTCTTGGCTCGGGCCGGGGTGGGATTACCCGTGACCGGATTCGCCCACAGCACCCAGGATGTAGAGGGTCTGCTGGAAATCGTGGATGGGGCGCCGGTCGTGGTCAAGCTGCTCGAAGGTACCCAGGGCCTGGGAGTCGTGCTGGCCGAGACCAGGAAAGCAGCCGAGTCCGTCATCGGCGCCTTCCGCCAGCTCGATGCCAACTTCCTGGTACAGGAGTTCATCAAGGAAGCAAAGGGTGCCGACATCAGGGCGTTCGTAATCGGGGGAAAGGTCGTAGCCGCCATGCGCCGACAGGGGGCACCGGGCGAATTCCGCTCCAACCTCCACCGGGGCGGGACGGCCGAGCGGATCAGGCTGACCGCCATCGAGCGCACCACGGCGTTGAGAGCCGCCAAGACCATGGGCCTCAACGTGTGCGGGGTCGACATGGTGCAGTCCAACCACGGGCCCCTTGTCCTCGAGGTCAACTCGTCGCCCGGGCTGGAGGGGATCGAGGAAGCGTCGGGCCTCGACATAGCCGCCAAGATCATCACGTTCGTCGAAGAGAACGCCCGGCCCGGGCGGAGCCGTGACCGCATCAAGGGATAACGGTCACCGCAACGTCGCCATCAGTGTGGGTGATCGAACGGTGCCGCCCGGGCGGACGGCGCGGTTCGAGCTCCCCTTCGCCCGCCTCCCGACCGGGAGCGACGCCTCCCTCCCGGTGGCGGTCGTGAACGGCCGTTACGCCGGACCCCACGTATGGCTATCCGGGGCGATCCACGGAGACGAGTTGAACGGGGTCGAGATCATTCGCCGGGTCCTGAGGCGGCTCGAGGCGCGCCGTCTTCACGGGGCGGTGCTGGCCGTTCCGATTGTCAACGTGTTCGGCTTTCTGAGCGAGTCCCGCTATCTCCCCGACCGGCGCGACCTCAACCGCTCCTTTCCGGGATCGGGCCGGGGTTCACTGGCCAATCGCCTGGCCCATCTGTTCATGACCGAGGTGGTCTCCCAGTGCAATCTGGGCATCGATTTGCACACCGCCACCAACCACAGGATCAATCTTCCGCAAGTTCGGGCAGACCTCGACCATCCTGAAACGAGACGACTGGCACTGGCATTCGGGGCTCCGTTCGCCATCCAGGCCCGGCTACGCGACGGCTCACTGCGTCAGGCGGCGCTCGAACAGGACATCGGAGTGCTGCTCTACGAGGCGGGGCAGGCACACCGCTTCGACGAGGCCGCCATCGAGTCCGGCGTCGACGGGGTGCTCCGGGTCCTGAACGAACTCGAGATGACCGACGCCGCCGTGCCCGAACCGGGTGAGGTCCGCATGGTGCGCCGAACCGTGTGGGTTCGTGCGCGCCGGGGAGGGATCACCAACTTGAACGCGGGACTGGGGACCTACGTGCGGAAAGGAGATGTGATCGGATCGGTGTCGGATTCTTTCGGAACCCGACCCACCCGGATCAAGTCGAATGCCGAGGGATGGGTCATAGCCCGGACTCTCAATCCGCTCGTCGCCCCGGGCGACGCCCTGGTTCATCTCGCCACCGAGATGGGGCCTGATCGCGATGAACCGGCCGAGCGCCGCCGAACGGCCCGCTGACTCAGCGGCTTCTCGTGGTGCGCTTGAACTCGTTCAAGCCAGACCAATCCAACATGTCGAGGGCACGGTCGAGATCGGCCAGGTTTCCTCGATCCATGAAACGGATGAAAGTGGCCACATCGTCCTTGATGAAGGTGGGCACACCGAACACCTGCCAGCGCTCGACGGACTCGTTGTGCTCGGTCGCCAGGGACTTGGCCGGGGTGCCCGACTCGACCACGGCGGCGATGGCTTCGATGTCCACTCCCGTATCGGCCAGGGCATCTCTGATGACAGACTCATCAGTGACATCGCGGCCCTGGTCGTGCCGTGCCGAAAACAGCGCCATATGAGCTGCCGGAAAGTGCTCGGGTTCGCTGTCGCGAATGGCCACTCCCCACAGCAGAGCCCGAACCCCTGAAGCGCTCACATCGTCGAATACCGGTGGATCACCTTCGTTCGTGTGGACTTGAGACAGGGAGAAGGGCCGGAAAGTGACATCCCAGTCTCGGCCCGCCTCCAGTCCGGCGATCACCGCCTCGTTGGCGTTGCGGGCAAAGGGGCACAGGTAGTCGAAATTGATCTGAAATCTCATCATTGGCCTGAACGTGCCCTGACCAGGGAGTATTCCCCGTCGGCTTCTTGGCCCCAAGGGTTCGGGAACGAAACAACGTGCGCTGACGTTGCACCCTTTCGACCGGATCAACCGCTAGGAGCGTTCCCGGTGGCCCACGATCGGCAGACCGCCCCCGAATACATGGAGAGCTGGCGGGAGGCAGCCGCCTGTCGGGGAACAGTTGAGATCGACTTCTTCTGCGATCCATCAGACCGAACGGCGATATCCGCCGCCAAGGCGCTGTGCGCCGGATGCCCGGTGGCCGGTGAATGCCTCACCTGGGCCATCGAGACCAACCAGACCGACGGTATCTGGGGCGGCCACACTCCTGTCGAACGTCGGTCTGTGCGCCGCCGCTGGCTGGAGGAGATCCGCCGGGCCAGCTGACCCCCGATCAGACCGGAGGCTCGAAGAAGGCGCCCGGTTCGTGCCCTGCCAACTCGGTGCGGGCCACGGAACGGAGGTGGACCTCGTCGGGCCCGTCGGCGATCTGCAGCCAGCGGGCCATGGAGTAGAACCGTGCCAGGGGCCAATCGTCGGTGAACCCGGCCGCGCCGAACAACTGCATGGCCCGGTCGGCAACGTACTTGAGTGTGGCCGGTGCGACCACCTTGATAGCGGCGATCTCGGTTCGGGCTGCCTTGGTCCCTACCTCGTCGATCATCCAGGCCGTCTTCAAGACCAGCAGACGTGCCTGCTCGATACGCAGCCGCGATTGCGCGATCCATTCCCGAACCACACCCTGATCGGCCAACGGCTTGCCGAAGGTGCTGCGCGACAGGGCCCGCTCACACATCAGATCCAGAGCACGCTCGGCGGCTCCGATCGCCCGCATGCAGTGATGGATCCGCCCCGGACCGAGACGGGCCTGGGCAATGGCGAAGCCGCCCCCCTCCTCTCCGAGGAGATTGTCTACCGGGACGCGAACATCCTCGAACAGGATCTGGGGATGACCACCCCGATCCTGGTATCCGAACACGGTCGGCGTCCTCTCGATGGTCACCCCCGGCGTGTCCATCGGCACCAGGACCATCGACTGCTGATGGTGTCGGTCGGCATCGGGATTGGTGACACCCATCACGATCGAGATCCGGCACCTGGGTGAGGCGGCACCCGAGCTGAACCACTTGCGGCCGTTGACGACGTAGTGGTCACCCTGGCGCTCGATAGTCGAGGAGATGTTGGTGGCGTCCGAGCTGGCCACCGCCGGCTCGGTCATGGAAAAACAAGATCTGATCTCTCCATCCAGCAGTGGTGCCAGCCAGCGCTCCTTCTGCTCCTCGGTCCCGAACATGTGCAGTATCTCCATGTTGCCGGTGTCGGGCGCGGCACAGTTGATGGCCTCGGGAGCGATCTCGGGGCTGCGGCCGGTGATCTCGGCCAGAGGGGCGTACTCCGCCACACTCAAATCCGACACATCAGGCAGGAACAGGTTCCATAGCCCCCGGCTCCGCGCCTCGGTCTTCAGCTTCTCCATCAACTCTGGATGGCCATGAGGATCGGCCGCCTGCTGGGCCAGGTACTCCTCCTCCACCGGATAGACGTGGCTCTCCATGAAGTCGGTCAACCGGCTTCTGTAATCCTCGACCTTGTCGCTGTAGGCGAAATCCACTGCGTGTTCTCCAATCCTCGCCCGGCCAAATCTACCGGCCCGGACAGGGGCAATGCCCGCACCCGGCTCCGGCCCCTATATCGTCGGGCCGATGCACGAGAACCTTCGCTCCGCCGTGGCCGACGACTTCGACCGACTCCGGTCGGTGCTGGAGGACCTGATCCGGATTCCCTCCGTCAGTGCCGATGGGTTCGATCCCTCCGGGGTCCATCGTTCGGCCGAAGCCGTTGCGGCTCTCCTCACTGAGGAGGGCCTCGAGAATGTGAGGTTGCTGGAGCTCTCCGGAGCACACCCGGCCGTATTCGGACAGATTCCCCCCCCACCGGGAGCACCGACCGTCCTCCTCTATGCCCATCACGACGTGCAGCCTCCCGGCCCGAGCCAGGAGTGGAAAACCGGCCCCTTCGAGCCTCACACCGAGCAGGGAAGGCTCTTCGGAAGGGGGGCGAGCGACGACAAGTCGGGCATCATCATGCACCTGGGGGCGATTCGGGCCTTCGGGGGTCGCCCCCCGGTAGGGGTGAAGGTGTTCGTCGAGGGTGAGGAAGAGATCGGATCACGCCACTTACCCCGATTCCTGGAGGAGTACAGCGGCCTGCTCGAGGCCGACGTCATCGTCATCGCCGACGCCAGCAACTGGCAGGTGGGCGTTCCCGCCCTGACGACGTCCCTGCGAGGAATCGTGGCCGTGGAAGTCGAAGTTCGGACACTGGCGGCCGCCCAGCATTCGGGACTGTTCGGGGGCCTCTACCCGGACGCCCTGATGGTTCTCTCCCGGATCATTTCCACCCTCCACGACGACGAGGGCAACGTGGCAGTCGAAGGGCTGGTCTCGGACGAGGTTGACGGCCTCGAACTGTCCGAGGAGCAGGCCGCCGCCATGTCCGGGGCTGTGCCGGGATTGGAGACCATCGGACAGGGGTCGCTCGTCTCCCGCCTGTGGACCCGGCCGGCCATCTCGGTCCTGGCTCTCGACGCTCCCCGGGTGGCGGAGGCGATCAATCAACTGGTACCGGTGGCCCGGGCCAAACTCAGCATGCGCACCGCGCCCGACCAGGACAACCGGGCAGCCCTGGAGGCGCTCCGTCGCCACATCGAGAGCCACGTCCCCTGGGGAGCCCGGGTGACGTTGACCGACAAGGACTTCGGTGACGGCTTCACCCTGACGACGGGGGGAACGGCCTTCAACGCCTGGCGGGAGGGGATGCACCAATCCTGGGGGATAGAACCGGTCGAGATGGGGGTGGGCGGATCGATTCCGTTCGTGGCCGCCTTCTCGGAGAAGCTCCCCGGGGCCCCGATCCTGCTCACCGGTGCCGGTGATCCCACGTCCTCGATCCACGCCCCCAACGAGTCCCAGGATCTGGGGGACCTGGAGAAGGCAGTCCTTGCCGAGGCCATAGCCCTCCAGCTTCTGGCCGGCTCGGCCCGCTAACACCCCGACCCTTCGAAGCCGTTCTGACGCCAGGCCTCGTAGACGACGATGGCCGCGGCGTTGGACAGGTTTATCGACCGGACCCCCGGGACCATGGGGATGCGGACCCTGTGGTCCACCCAGGGATGGTGTTGCACCTCAGGAGGCAAGCCCACCGACTCGGGGCCGAACAAAAGGACGTCCCCGGCCCGGTAGGCGACCTCGGTATAGGGGACATCTCCGTCGACGGTGAAGGCATACACCGGCCGGTGGCCCAGCGCTGCTACGCACCGGTCGAGATCGGGATGAACGGTCACGGTGGCCCGATCTCGATAGTCCATCCCCGCTCGCCGTAGCTTGGCGTCATCCATGCGATATCCGAGCGGCTCGACGAGATGGAGATCACAGCCGGTCACCGCCGCCAGCCTCATCGCATTCCCCGTGTTGGGTGGTATCTCGGGGTGATAGAAGACGATGGAGAACACGGACGTCAGATCACGTCGAAGAGCCGGGGACGGGAGCTCTCCACCTCCCGTAAGCCGTCGTAGTCGACCTCGATCGCCTCCAGCCCCCGAGACTCGGCCAGGGTGCGGGCCTGAGGGGCAATCGACTGGGCCACGAACATCCCCCGCACCGGGGCCAGACGAGAATCCATATCGAGACGCTCCACATAGCGACCGAGCTGTTCCACACCATCCACCTCGCCCCGTCGTTTGATCTCCACAGCCACGGCCCGACCGGTGACGTCGACGCACAGGAGGTCGACCGGGCCCAGGGCGGTGGGGTATTCCCGTCGGATCAGAGACATCCCCTCCTCCAGAACCCAGGGCCTCTCGGCCAGCAGCTCCTGAAGATGCGCCTCCACCCCGTCCTTCTGCAGCCCCGGGTCCTGGCCGAGATCGTGGTTGTGCTCGGAGATGATCTCGTGGATGGAGATGACCAGACGCTCCCCCTTGGGGTTTGTCACCTCCCATCGGTCCCCTGCCTCCACCAGGGTGTTGGGAGCGTTCATCCAGTTGAGCGGCTTGTAGGCGCCCCCGTCGGCGTGAATCGCCACACATCCGTCCGACTTCACCATCAGCAGGCGGACGGCCTCGGGAAGATGGGCATTGAGACGACCCTCGTAGTCGACTGAGCAGCGGGCGATGACGAGTCGCATGGACCGCCAGGGTAGGACGGTGGCTCAGTGGGGGGACAGCTCTCGCGGCCGGACCCCGGCCGCCACCCAGGCGGCCGCAACCCCCAGGATCACGACGCCGAGCCAGCCGGGCCGGTAGCTGCCCACCAGGTCCACCGACGCCCCGTAGGCGGGGGCTCCGGCCGCCATACCTCCAAAGAACCCGGCCATCATGACGCCCGACCCACGTCCGGCGGCACCCTCGGGAGCCAGTTCCATGACCGCCACGTTGGCGACCACGTTCCAGGCCATGGGCCCGATCCCGATGAGAACCGCAGCGGGCCAGAGCCACCCTCCATTGGGGGCGGCCGCCATGAGGACACCGGCCAGGGAGGTGAGCAGGGCCATGGCCACCAGAGTCCGTTGATGCCCGAAATAGCGCTCCGAGACGTGACCCGCTGCCAGGCGGGTAATGAATCCCACCGCACCGAAGACCGAGACCAACAGGCCGCCCACCTCGGTACTCATCCCGAATCCCTCCTGGGCATAGGAAGGCAGGTAGGTGAAGAGGCTTCCCGCCGCCAGCCCCAGCAGGGCGCCGTAGACGGCGAGCCGAATCACTTCGGGCGGGGACTTGGTGAGCGGCGACCGGGGAGGCGATGCGACCGGAGCCTCCCTTTTCCCGGCCGCCACCCCCAGGGCCACCAGCCCCAGCAACGGCATGGCCGTCACCAGCGATACCGTGCCCCGCCAGCCCAGGGCGGAGGCGGCACCGATGGGGAGGAATATGCCACCGAGGAAGTTCCCCGCCTGCACCCCGGCCTGTTTGAGCCCGGTGAGGAAACCACGCCTCCCCACGCCGGCATGGGACATGATGAGACGGTTGGTGGCGGGGTTGCACATCGCCTGGGCCAACCCGGCGATGGAGGCAGCCCCTGCCAGCGGCCAGTAGCCGGGCGAGAGGCCCATGGCGATGAAGCTGATCCCGGCCAGGACCAGGGTGAGAGCATTCGAGGTCCGCGGCTCCAGCCGATCCGCCCAGGTGCCCGAGATGGGCGAGAGGAGCGCCCCGACTGCCATGACCACCGTGACCAGGACTCCGATTCGCCAACGGGCCACGGAGAACTCCGACCTGAGGGGAACCGCCAGCACTGAGAACACGGCGGGAGCAAAGGTCGCCGCAGCCATCGTCGCCGCCAATGACGTTCCCAGACCGATCCGGCGAACACTCATGTGATAAAACGGTACCGCCGATGACCGGGCCTGGAATCGGGAACGTGGTAATCCGGAGCGAGACCGAGGAAATTGGAATGTCTCGAGCCACCTTGACGGTTGTGTGACACATGGTCGCCGGTCTGTTGTTCACCTATGGCTTGATCGCCGTCGTTCTCGTGGTCAATGCCCTTCGATCACCCAAACCCCCTACCCATCGCCTCCCGCCTTTGTGGCTGCCCGCCATGATCGCCTCCGAGGCAGCAGGCCTCTGGCTCGTGGTGGTGGCGGCCGTGACGGCCCTGGGTCTGGCCGCCCATGCCTGGAACCAGCAGTTGGGCAGGCTGGGGATCGTCCTTTTGATACTGGCCTTCTCCGGCCAGGTGGCGGTATGGCTCCGCTCACATCTGGGAGCCAGGAGAGTCGGGCCCGGCGCTCGGCACGGCGGGCCCCTGTGGCGCCGTCTTCTGAACCGCCCGCCCCGGCCGGCCGATGACCTGGAGTTCGAGACGCGGGAGCTGGCGCCTCATCCCCATCGTCGGGAACCACTGCAGATGGACCTGTATCGCAGGGTGGGAATCGGCCGGCCCTCTGGGACTCATCATCTACGTCCACGGGGGAGGGTGGAGAGGTGGCCACCCCCGCCAGGCAGGCCAATTACTGCTCCAGCACCTGGCACGCTCCGGCTGGGAGGTGGCGGCCATCGAGTACCCGCTGTCACCCGCCGCCACCTTCCCCGAGCACCTGGCCGGAATCGACGCCGCCCTGGCCTGGGCGGAATCGATTGAGCGCGGACCGATTGTCCTCATGGGCGGTTCTTCGGGAGCTCACCTGGCCGCGGTGGCCGCCCTGACCAGGGCCAACGTTCATGGGCTTGTGGGCCTGTACGGGATCTACGACTTCCTCAACCGGAACAGAACGAGAGTCGACTGGCCGCTCATCCCCCGCCTGGTCATGAAAACGACGCCCGAGGAGGACCCGGAGGCGTATCGGCGCGCCTCCCCCGTCGATCTGGTGCACGGGTCGGCACCTCCCACTCTCTTGGTGACGGGCTCATTCGACTCACTCGTCCCACCTGAGGAGAGCCGCCACTTTGCCCGGGCATTGCGCGCCCACGGCGTCGACACCACGTACCTGGAGGTGCCCTGGGCTCAGCATGGCTTCGACACCCTGGCCGGCCCCCGCACCCGGGCCGTGGCCGCGGCGATCGAAACGTGGCTGAGCTCTCATGTTCTGGCCGCCCAACCCGGCCCACGAGTC
This sequence comes from uncultured Acidimicrobiia bacterium, assembly GCA_963744905.1. Classification (GTDB taxonomy): domain Bacteria; phylum Actinomycetota; class Acidimicrobiia; order Spongiisociales; family ZC4RG35; genus DATFFO01. Next base: position 960,242 of record CAVUUV010000003.1, read on the forward strand.
GACGAAGATCCTCCACCACCGGGTCGATTCGGATATCGTTCCCGCCATGAGAGTCGCGCTAGGAACCGAGAAGGGGGCCTACCTGGTCGATCCGGGAACGGGTGAGGTCACCGGCCCCGAGTTTCCGGGTTGGAAGGTGACTGCCTTCGGACGTGCCCCGGGGGGAGAGCATCTGGCCGCCCTGGCCTCGAACTGGTTCGGAGTGGCCATTCATCGCAGCCCCGACTGGAAGAACTGGACCCAGGTGGAGGCCGGTCCATCCTTCGGCCCGGACCGGGAGCTGTCACAGATCTGGACCTTTCACACCGAGGGACCCCGGATCTACGCCGGGGTGGCCGAAGCCGGGCTGTTCTATTCCGACGACGAAGGCCTCACCTGGACCGGGATGGAAGAGCTGAACGAGCACCGCACCCGGGCAGACTGGTTCCCGGGCCTGGGCGGCCTGTGTGCCCACCGGATCCTGATGGGCGACGATTCGATGTGGGTGGCCATCTCGGCAGTGGGGGTATTCCGCTCCGACGACGGAGGCCGGACCTGGGTGTCGAAGAACGCAGGGATTCCTTCAGCCACCGATCCCGAAGGCGAGCCCCCCGAGGTCGGCTATTGCGTGCACAACCTCGATCACGACCCCTCATCACCGCGACGCATGTGGCGCCAGGACCACCAGGGAGTGTTCCGATCGACCGACGGAGGGGATCACTGGGAGCGAATCGAGGCAGGCTTGCCGGCCGGATTCGGGTTTGTGATGCGGCGGGACCACCAGAGCGGGCGACTGTTCGTCGTCCCGCTCCATTCCGACGGCAACCGGGTTCCCGTCGACGGTGCATTCCGGGCCTATGTGTCCGACGACGATGGTGACAGCTGGTCGGTCTCGGGAACGGGTTGGAGCGAGGCCCCCACCTACACCAGCGTCCTCCGGGGGGCAGTGGCCGCCGACGGGAACGGAACCGTGGCGCTGGGCACCACCGGAGGAAACGTGTGGCTCACCACCGATAGCGGTGACAGCTGGAGGATGCTGGCCGCCACCTTCCCCCGGATCGGGGCAGTGTCGATCCTCTGATGACCACCGTCCGCTTCCCTCGCCTCCTGGACGCCGCCACCGGGGGACGCCGCCGGATCGAGGTGGCGGGAGGAACGATAGGTTCTGTGATGGATGCCGTGCTCACCGAGATACCGGGGCTACGAGTGCACCTGTTCGACCACATGGGAAGGCTTCGACCTCACGTCATGTGCTTCGTCGACGGACGGGCCGACCGCCTCTCCGATCCCGACCTGCCTGTGACCGGTGAGGTCCGCTTCCTTCAGGCGGTCTCGGGAGGCTGAGAGGTCTCGGCAAATCCGGGCGCCTCGGTGCCCGGGTCACGGGTGGGCCGGGAGAAGACGAACCAGAGGGCGTAGACGCCCACCAGTGCCAGGACGGTGCGCAGGATCCGGTTGTCCATGAGCACCACGGCCGAGAAGGAGAGGCTGGCGACGATCCCCACCGCGGCCACCGCCTTGGTGCGCATGGTGAGCCCCCCGCCGCGATAGGCGGCGATTATCCGGCCGAAGACCTTGTGGTTGATCAGCCAGTCGTGGAACTTGTCCGACGAGCGGGCGAAGAAGAAGGCGGCCAGCATCACCAGGTCGAAGGTCGGGATCCCGGGCAGGAAGCTGATGTAGGCCCCGCCCAGACAGATCAATCCCAGCGTGAAGTAAATGCCCCTCACCAAGCGGGAACGGGGTTTCCTGGTCACGGCAGGCGCGGTGGGGTCGGCCACGGCGGGCACCATACGGAGGGAGGGTTCGGACAGCGAGTCGAGAACGTACCTTCCCCGGGCCTCACCCAGATGGCGGCTGATGCTCGTCCTTTCCATCACACAGATCGAGGAGACCGACCCACTCCAGAGCGGGCGCTACCGTCAGGGGTAGGAAATCGAGGAGGACACATGCCCATCGCCAGTCCCGCCGACTACCGGAGGATGCTCGACACCGCCCGCAACTCCGGGTTCGCCTTCCCCGCCATCAACGTCACCTCTTCCACCACTCTCAATGCCGCCCTGGAGGGCTTCGCCGAGGCGGAGTCGGACGGAATCATCCAGATCTCAACCGGTGGAGCCGAGTTCCTATCTGGTCGACGCATCAAGGAGATGCCGGCCGGAGCGGCCGCCCTGGCCGAGTTCGCCCACGTGATGGCCGAGCGCTACCCGATGCGGATCGCCTTGCACACCGATCACTGCCAACCGGACAAGGTGGACTCCTACATCAGGCCTCTGCTGGCCATCAGCCGGGGCCGGGTCGACGCCGGTCTGGGCCCGCTCTTCCAGAGCCATATGCTCGATGCCTCCGCCCTCCCGCTGGAGGAGAACCTCGAACTGGCCTCGGAGCTCCTCGACGAGTGTGCCGATGTGGATGTCATCCTGGAGCTGGAGATCGGGATCGTGGGCGGGGTAGAGGACACGATGGATCACGAGGGTGTCGATAGAGGAAAGCTCTACACCAGCCCCGAAGACATGGTGCGCACGACCGAGGTGCTGGGGACCTTCGATCGGGGCCGCTACCTGCTAGCAGCCGTGTTCGGCAATGTTCACGGGGTGTACAAGCCGGGAGCGGTCGAACTCCGCCCCAAGATCCTCCGCGACGGCCAGGCCGCGGTGGAGGCCAAGTTCGGAGAGGAGGCCCGCCACTACCTGGTCTTCCACGGCGGCAGCGGGTCGAGCATCGAAGACATCCACGAGACGATCGGGTACGGAGTGGTGAAGATGAACATCGACACCGACACCCAGTACGCCTACACCCGGCCCGTGGCGGGTCATATGTTCCAGAACTACGACGGCGTCCTCAAAGTGGATGGAGACGTGGGCGACAAGAAGACCTACGACCCCCGCGCCTACATGAAAAAGGCGGAAGAGTCGATGGCCGCCCGGGTTGTGAAGGCCTGCGAGGACCTGGGCTCCACCGGGCACAAACTCGACTGAGTTGGGTACAACCTGCGTTCTGGTGCTTCGGGAGCCTCTCTAATCTGATCGCCTCATGACCCTCGACGACCGCCACGACACCTGGGCGACCTCGGATCGCTTCGTCCCCCGCACCTTTGTCCGGCCCTTCCTGCAGTTCACCCAGGTGGAGGCCGCCTCAGGGATCGTGCTGCTGGTGGCGGCCGCCGCCGCCCTGATCTGGGCCAACAGCGGCCTCAGCCACGCCTATGTGACGGTGTTCGACGAAACCCGCATCCAGTTCACGTTCGGACCGGTCCACCTCGACGAGACCTTCGCCCATATCATCAACGACGGCCTCATGGCCATCTTCTTTTTCGTGGTCGGCCTCGAGATCAAGCGAGAGCTAGTCCTGGGTGACCTTCGTGATCCCAAGGCAGCTTCCCTGCCGGTGCTGGCGGCCCTGGGCGGAATGATCTTTCCGGCTTTGATCTACATCGCCTTCGCCGCCCCGGTGGGAGCAGGTGCCGCCCGTGGCTGGGGAATCCCGATGGCGACCGATATCGCCTTCGTGGTCGGCGTGATCTCTTTGCTCGGCAAACGCGTCCCCTCCGGCGCCAAGTTGTTCATCCTCGCCCTGGCCATCGCCGACGACATAGGCGCCATCGCCGTGATCGCCATCTTCTACACCTCCGATCTCAGGCTGGGCTGGCTGGCGGCGGCACTGATCGGATTGGTGGCGGTGTGGGTGGCCCAGCGCGTCAAGATCCGATCGCTCGCCTTCTATGTGCCCCTGGCCCTGGCCATCTGGTTCGCCACCCTCGAATCGGGAATTCATGCCACTTTGGCCGGAGTGGCGCTGGGCTTCTTGACTCCGGCTCGAGCTCTTTACAGCTCCCAGGAATTGAATCGCAAGGCGAGACGCATCCTCGACACGTTCCCGCTGGGCAAGAGCACCCATGACGAGGAGCGGGCCGACTACGAGGCTCAGCTCCTGTCCGAAATCGCCACGGAATCCGTCGCCCCTCTCAGCCGCCTGGAGCGCTCTCTCCTGCCGTGGAGCTCCTTCCTGGTGGTGCCTCTGTTCGCCCTGGCCAATGCCGGCGTGAGCTTTGCCGGCGCCGACCTCACGAATCTGGCCATCGATCGAGTGGCACTGGGTGTCGCCGTCGGCCTGCTGGTGGGCAAGACGGTCGGCATAACCCTCTTCACGTTTCTGGCGGTTCGTTTCGGTCTTGCCCGCCTTCCAGCCCGCACCGGCTGGAACCACATCGTCGGGCTGGCTGCGCTGGGAGGGATCGGCTTCACGGTTTCGCTGTTCGTCACGGGACTGGCCTTCAATTCGGCGGAATTCACAGACCTCGCCAAGGTCGGCATCTTCACCGGCTCCGCCCTCTCGGGCATCATCGGATCCGCCCTGCTGTGGCGGTCGAAACCCAAAGCGCCACAGGAGACCGAGCCCGAACCCGTCCACCTGGGCGCATGATCCCGGCCCCGCCCCAGCAGATAGTGTGCGTCGACTGCGGCGGCCGTGCCCATCTGATCACGCACCTGCCGCCCGAGGAGTCACTGGAACCAGGCATCATTCTCAGCTACCGGTGCCAGGAGTGCCGGGATCGCTGGGACGTGGTTTGGGAGATGGACGAGGGTGAGCCCGACCATGGCTGAAGAACTGGACGCGGTCGTCATCGGATCGGGCCCCAACGGCCTGGCCGCTGCCATCACCATCGCCCAGGCGGGTCGCTCGGTCCTGGTCCTCGAAGGCACGGATCACATCGGAGGCGGCCTCACCTCGACAGAGCTGACCCTGCCCGGGTTGATCCACGACCTCTGCTCGACGGTGCAGACTCTCGGAGTCGGCTCCCCCTTTATCCGTTCCCTACCCCTGGAAAGACACGGTCTGGAGTGGGTCCATCCCGACATCCCCCTCGCACACCCCCTGAACCCGACCCGGGCCGCCCTCCTGCACCGCTCGGTCGACGAGACGGCGGCGGGCCTGGGTGCCGATGGGGACCGTTACCGGAGATTGGTGGGCTGGGTGGCCCAGCACTGGGACAACCTGGAGGGATCTGTCCTCGGCCCCCTGCTCCGCTTCCCCGCCCATCCCCTGGACTTGGTTCGCTTTGGCCTCCGTGCCATCTGGCCGGCGACGATGGCGGCGAGACGCTTCGATACCCCGGAGGCGGCGGCGCTCTTCACGGGCTGCGCCGCCCATTCCTTCCTTCCCCTCAACCGGCCTATGACATCCGCATTCGGGCTCCTCCTCACCGCGCTGGCGCACCGTTTCGGGTGGCCCTTCGCCAGGGGAGGGTCCCAGTCGATGGCAGATGCGATGGTGGCCCACCTCGAGTCCCTGGGGGGCAGGGTCGAGACCGGCCGCATGATCACCGACCTGGGCCAGCTCCCCCGCTCACGGGTGGTTCTGGCAGATGTCGGACCCGACGCCCTGGCCGATCTGCTCTCCTCGCGGGTACCCAACGAAGTCCTGCGCCCCTACCGCAGATACCGCTACGGCCCGGCCGCCTACAAGGTCGACTACGCCCTGGCGGGGCCCGTCCCGTGGACCAATCCCGACCTGGCCCGTGCAGGAACCGTTCACCTCGGGGGGACGGCCGAGGCAATCGCCGCCGCCGAGGGTGCCATCTGGTCAGGCCGGGCTGCGGCCCGACCCTTCACCCTCGTGTGCCAGCCCAGCTCATTCGACCGCAGCCGCCGCCAGGATGGCCGTCACTCACTGTGGGTCTACGCCCACGTTCCCCATGGCTCAGCGGCCAACCACGTCGAGTCGGTGGAAAAGCTCATCACCGAGATGGCCCCCGGGTTCGATCAGGTCGTCCTGCAGCGGACCATCCACTCCCCGGCCGATCTGGCCTCGCACAATCCCAACCTGGTGGGGGGCGACATCGCCGGCGGTGCCCACACCCTGCGCCAGCTGGTATTTCGGCCCGTCGTTCGCCGGAATCCCTACACCACGCCCCTGGATCGAGTGTTTCTCTGCTCGGCCTCCACTCCCCCGGGGGCGGGTGCCCATGGCATGAGCGGTCACCTGGCGGCCCGGTCTGCCCTCGATCTGTGGCTGTGAGCCCGCCACTACCTCAGGACGGGAAACCGAGACGCTCGCACATAGCCCGGTAGCGATCCCCTTCCACCCCCTGCCACTCCAGATCGTCCAGGGAGCATTGCAGGGGAACGTCACGTCGCAGGGTGGTCAGGGTTCGATACAGCAACGCTTCCTCCCGGTTATCACGCAAAGTGGCGGCCAGCCGGGCGGCCCCGCGCACGTCGACGTCCCAGTCGGCGTCATCGCCGGGAATCATCTCCAGGCGGCCGTATCGGGCCAGAACGGCACCGGCCGACTTGGCGCCCCAGCCCTGCAAGCCGGGCACCCCATCGGCCGTGTCTCCCACCAGTGCCAGGTAGTCGGGGATCGACTCGGGGTGGACGCCGAACTTGTCAACCACAGCCTCCTCGTCGAACCATCGGCCACGGATACGATCCCAGGAAACGACCCGGTCATCGACGATGCACTGCATTAGGTCCTTGTCGGGGCTGGCGATCACCACCTGGGAGACGTCATCCATCCATCTGAGGGCGGCAGTGGCAATGGCGTCATCGGCTTCGAATTCGGTCATCCCCCAAACCACCACTCCGGCCGCCGACAGCATCTCCTCCGCCAGCGGGAACTGGGCCAGCAGATCTGGCTCGACTCCCGCGCCGGTCTTGTAACCGGCGAAGAGCTCATTGCGGAAGGACTCGATCACGGTATCGAAGGCGGCCGCCACGTGGGTGACCTCGGGCTGGTCCAGCAGGGACATGGTGGAGCGCAGGAGCCCGTATACGGCCTTGACATTCGAGCCATCGGGTCCCATCCGTTCCCCGGACGGCGCGTAGTAGGCCCGAAACAGCTCGAAGGTTCCGTCGATGAGGTGCAGCTTCACCGCCGAAACGATAGATGCCATCGATACTGCGGCGTCCCGCCCCCCTAGCATCTCCGACATGAGCGAGGATACCGCTGGCCCCCGGAATGCCGAGGACGACGGCGCCCTGGGCGAACTCACGGACGAGATCCTGGCCCTGGGCGACCGCCTCCTTCAGAGCTATCGACAGGCGGCAGATGGAGACGGCCCCAGCGAAGACGAGATCCGCCAAGCACTCTCCACATTGGGCCAAGCCTGGAACCAGATGGCAGGTGCAGTCGGGGTAGCCATCCAGGATCAGGAAGTTCGCCGTCACCTCAAGCGGGCCGCCGGATCTCTGGCCAGCGCGGTGGCATCCACCCTGGAGGAGTTCATTCCCCGCCCCCCGACCGAGGGGATGCCGGAAGAGCCGGAGGCGGAGGAGAGGTGAAAATCGGGACCCTCATCATCGCGATCGGGTTGGTGGTGGTCCTTGTGGGCGCGATCATTCGTTGGGCGCCCTGGCTGGTCACGTGGTTCGGGCATTTGCCGGGTGACATTCACTACGAGGGTGAACACACCACGGTCTTCGTTCCCATCACATCGATGATCATCGTTTCGGTGGCGGCCTCGTTGATACTCGCCCTGTTCAGGAGGTTGGGATCGTGACCGGAACTCTCATCTCGGTGCCCGAACTCCACGCCGAACTGGGTGAGCTCTCCCTGTTCGATGTTCGCTGGCATCTGGGCCAGCCCGGCCTCGGCCACCGTCACTACCTGGAGGGCCACATTCCCACGGCTGTCTTCGTAGACCTGGACCGAGATCTGGCCGCGCCCGAAGGACCCGGACGCCATCCACTCCCCACCACCGAGGACTTCGCCACCACCCTGGGCCGGCTCGGCGTGGGGCCTCGAACGGATGTTGTGGTCTACGACGATACCGGGGGGAGCACCGCCGCCCGGATGTGGTGGATGCTTTCGGCGATCCGTCACCGCGGAACCGTCAGGGTCCTCGATGGCGGCTGGCAAACCTGGGTCGAGTCGGGGTACGAGGTGGAGGAGGGCGAAGTGGCCCCCGGCAGCGCCGTGTACCCGGCTCCGACCAGCTTCTCGGGTGTCATCGATGGAGAGGCAGTAGCCCGCATGGGCAGTTCCCATCTCCTTTTGGATGCCAGGGCTCCCGAACGCTATCGGGGAGAGACCGAGCCGGTCGACCCGCGGGCGGGACACATCCCGGGGGCGGTGTCGGCGCCGTGGCAAGGGAACCTGGCGCCGGGCGGAAGGATGAAGGACGCCACCGCCCTGCGGAGGCGATTCGAGGCTCTGGGCGCCGGTCACCGACCCACCGTCGTGTCGTGCGGAAGTGGGGTCAACGCCTGTCACATGGCACTGGCCCTCGAGATCGCCGGGCTCCCCCGTCCGCTGGTGTATGTGGGCTCGTTCTCGGACTGGTCCCGTTCCGAGCGCCCCGTGGTCGAGGGACCGAACCCGGGGTGATCGACGAGCGCACCGCCAGGGCAATCGAAACGAGTGATACAGACGAGCTGATTCGAGTAGTCGATGGCCATGCCGACAGCCGGGACTGGGCGGCCATGGCCGAGCTGAGACGCCGATGCGACGAAGCCGTGACCCGCGGCAAGCAGCTGTGGGGGATATCCGAGTACATCCTCTACCGGTTCGCCCTGGACGGACCCGGCGAGTGGGCCGGGCCCGCGGTGGGTGAGGGCCACACCCGCTTCACGCTCGGCCCGCTTCCGGAGGTGGCGGCGTCGACCAAGACCTGGGCCGAGCTCGACCCCCACCTGCCGGTCGGCCCCGAGCGGGCCATGACCGCTCACGAGAGGGTTGTGCGGGGCGAGGATCTGAGGCAGGCCGAGATCGACCCGCACGTGATGGAACTGCCCCTGCGGCTGGAATCGTGGGAGCCCGGCTACACGCTGGCCACCTATCACAGCGACCGGGTCGAAGCCCCGACTCCACCCGCCCCCGGTTACTTCGAGCCGAACGATCCTGTTCGGGCCCCCCTGGTCGTGGAGGACCCGGACGGATGCCGGGCCCTGCTCTCCCTCGTGGAGCACTGGGTCGAGAACTCCAACGGGCGGGCCCAGGCGATCTGTGTGGAGGGCTCGGTGGTCACGGCCATCGCCGCACTGGGAGTGAGCACCGGGCGATGCGCCACCATCACCCCGGAGCTGGCGCTGGCCTGGATGGCGTGGGCTGCCGCCAGCGGCGGGGCGCACGGGCGTCGCCGGGGAGCGGCCGCGGGCCGTTTCTCGGCCTGGTGGGCGGCCCATGAGCTGGCCGGTCTCGATTGGCCGCCCGACCCTGCCGATCTGGGACAGGCCATCGCCCGCCTGAGGTGGTACCTGTGGTCGGACGGTGCCCCAGACACCGGATGGGCACTACGGCTGGCGGTCGAATCCCCCACCGAGGATCTGGCCTGGTCCCTCACCGCCACCGACGCCGACTGAGCCAGACCACCGGCTGTCTTCTTTGGACGTAGAGGAACGCCCCATCCCTTCTTTGGACCGTGACTATCGCTATGCGTTCGTGGAGGTCCAAAGAACGGGGAGGGCGTTCGTGGAGGTCCAAAGAACGAAGAGGGGGTCAGGCCTGGACGGTGACCTGGATGGTGTGCCAGCCGGTGGCGCCGTCGGGTGCGGGACGGGCGATGTCGGAGGTCTGGGTCTGACCGGTTCCATCGGTGGCCCGAACCCGGAGCCGGTGACTGCCCGGTTGGGGAGTCCATTCCACCTGCCACTGCCGCCAGGTGTCCTTGTCCAGGGCCTGGGCCAGCTCCGCCTCCATCCACGCTCCCTCGTCGATCTGCACCTCGACCCGGGAGATCCCCCGGTTGGGTGCCCAGGCCACACCGGCGATGGCCCGGGGATCGGTCGCGATGGTGGAACGATTGCCGGGTGTGTCGATCCGGGACTGGGTCTTGACCGGGCCCTCCTTGGACCATCCACGTGGCACCCAGTAGGCATCGAACGCATCCCAGGTGGTCAGCTCGATCTCCGACAGCCACTTGGTGGCAGACACGTACCCGTAAAGACCGGCAACGACCAGCCGGGCGGGGAATCCGTGGGCGAAGGGAAGCGGCTCGCCGTTCATGCCCACCGCCACCATGGCGTCGCGGCCGTCATAAACCACCTCGGTGGGGAATCCGACCGTGAAGCCGTCCACAGAACGGCCCACCACCTGACCGGCGCCGGACTGGACCCGGGCCCGATCCAGAATCTCCTGCAAAGGCACCCCCAGCCACTTGGCGTTGCTGACCAGATGCCCACCGACCTCGTTGGATACACAGGACAGGGTGACGTAGCGCTCCACCATGTCCATCTCGAGCAGCTGATCGAAGGTCAGCTCGTAGGGACGGTCGACCATCCCGTCGATCCGCAGCGACCATGTCGCCAGATCGACCCGGGGCGGCGAGAGCGTGGTGTCGATCTTGTAGAACAGGTTGTTCGGAGTGATGAGGGAACTCAGATCCGGGACGCTCAAGGAAGCGGCCTGGGATGGAGGGGCGGCCGCCTGAGCAGGCTTGGGAAGCACCACCTCGTCCCGGCCGGCAATCATTCGCTTGGCACGGGCGATGAGGACCCGTCCCGCTCCTGCCGAAAGCGCCGCCAGGCCCAGGACTGCCCCGGCGCCGGTGATGAAGGCCCTGCGGGTGACCGTGCCGGTGGGCCGGGACGGCTCGGGTGCCCCGTCCTTTTCTGCCAGCGAGTAGAGCCAGACCAGCACGAGAAGGCCGGTGAGGGCCGCCAGCCCCCCTCCGATGATCGAGCCGGACACCGATTCGTCGAGGTGGATGGCCGACCAGCTGCGCAAGCACCCCGAAACCGGCGAACACCACGACAGCGACCCAGATCCGGTGCCGGGCCAACACACCCACCACCGTCCCCAGCAACAGCGTGACGATCGTTATGCCCACCACCAGGGCCAGCTTGTCGTTGGTGCCGAAGGTGTCGATGGCGAGCTGCTTCAACCCGGGCGGAACGTTGTCGATGAAGACGCCTGCCACGGATTCGACCAACGACGGCACCGAACCGATCAGACCGGCGGCCAGCTCCGATATCGCCAGTGCGCTCCCTGCGGCCAGGGCGCCGGCGGCTGCGGGACGTAGACGGCTCGACATGGTCTACACGGTAAGGGCAGGCGCGGGTCTTCTCCAGGCTCGTCAGGGTTTGTTTCCAGATCCTTCAGAAACAACCGCAGGGCATACTGGCGGCATGGTTGACGTGATCGTGGGTGGCGATGGCAATCCCCGCTGCCGGTGGGGCGGCCAACCCGACCTTTATCGGCGATACCACGACGAGGAATGGGGGCGCCCGGTCACCGAGGACCACCTCCTGTTCGAGAAGCTGAGCCTGGAGGGGTTCCAGGCCGGCCTCTCCTGGCTCACGATCCTGCGCAAACGACCAGCATTCCGGGCCGCTTTTGCCAACTTCGACCTGGAGGTGGTGGCCGCCTATACCGATGGGGACGTGAAGAGACTGCTCGACGATGCCGGAATCGTCCGCCACGAGGGAAAGATCCGCTCCACCATCAACAACGCCGCCCGGGCCGTCGAGCTGCGCCAAGAGCACGGCTCACTCGCCGCCGCCTTCTGGCCCTTGGCGGAGCCTGCCACCGAGCCGCCAGAGGAAATCCCCCCGTCGACCGATACCTCGAAGGCTCTGGCCCGGAGGCTCAAGGACCTGGGATGGACGTTCGTAGGTCCCACGACCGTGTACGCCTTCATGCAGGCCATGGGCATCGTCAACGACCATGCGGGGGGATGCTGGGTGCGTCCCCAGGTGGAGCGGCTCCGTCGGGAGACGCTCACCCGATACCGGTAGTCTGACCCGGCGCGTCGCAAGGAGCACCATGGGGGTCGAGCACCCGCCCTTCACAGTCGGCATCGAGGAGGAATACCTGCTCGTGGACCGGGACACGCGTGATCTCGTCGCCAATCCCGAGCCGGCATTGTGGGATGGTCTGAGGGAGGTGCTGGGCCCTCAGGTGGGACCCGAGTTCCTCCGGGCCCAGATCGAGGTCGGTACCCAGAAGAGCCGTACCCTGCAGGAGGCGGGATCGGATCTGGCGCGACTCCGCCGCGAACTGTCGAACGTGGTATCGGATTTCGGGGCGGCGATCATCGCCGCCTCCACCCACCCCTTCGCCCAGTGGTGGGACCAGCATCCCACCGATGATGCCCGCTACGACCAGCTCGCCTCCGACTTCCAGCAAGTCGCCCGTCGCCTGGTCATCTGCGGGATGCATGTTCATGTCGGCATCGACGACCCGGACCTGCGCATCGACCTGATGAACCAGGCCTGCTACTTCCTTCCCCACATACTCGCCCTGACCACCTCGTCACCGTTCTGGACGGGCCGGGAGACGGGGCTGAAGTGCTACCGGCTCTCGGTCTTCAAGACCCTGCCCCGCACCGGCATACCAGAGGAGTTCAGCTCCTGGTCGGAGTACCAGCGCCATGTCAACGTCCTCATCAACGCCGGGATAATCGAGGATGCATCCAAGCTGTGGTGGGACATCCGCCCCTCCACCCGTTATCCGACGGTGGAGCTGCGGGTGTGCGATATCTGTACCCGCCTCCAGGACGCCGTAGCGGTCGGAGCCCTGTATCTGGCCCTGCTGGAGATGCTCTTCCGTCTCCGCACCGAGAACCGACGGTGGCGGACGTATGCCCCGATGTTGATCTCCGAGAACCTGTGGCGGGCACAGCGCTACGGGGTGGACGGGTCCCTGATCGACTTCGGCAGGGGGGAACTGGTCGAGTTTCGTGACCTGGTCGAGGAGATGCTGGTGGCCACCGAGGTCGATGCCCGCCGACTGGGGATATCCCAGGAGCTGGCCCACATTCGCACCATCGCCAAGGAGGGAACCAGCGCTCATCGCCAGCTGAGCGTCTACCACCAGGCCCTCGACGATGGCGCCGACCAACACCAGGCCCTCTCAGCCGTGGTCGACCACCTCATCGACGACACGTTGTACGGGCTGTAGGCGCTGAGTCTGTGAACGGTTTCGAGGCCGTCGGCCTAGAAACCGTTCACAGAATGACCGAAGCCTCCCGTTCCTCTCTCTGCAACCGCTTGGATTCGGCCAGAACCAGCTCGAAGAGGCTCACGGCGTGATCGACGTCCACCCCCAGGTGAAGGGCCTCCTCGCGGATTATCTCGAGTAGCTCCTGCTCCCGCTCCGGGATATGGACGGGGAGTCCCCGGGCCTGCTTGACCCGGCCGATCTGAAGCGACAACTCCTGGCGCCGGGACAGAAGGCGAACGATCTGGCGGTCGATCTGGTCGATGTGACGGCGCACCCGGGAAATCCCCAGGGCGGTCATCAGGTCCTCGAAGGTCCCCACGCCGAGCTGCGACGAGGACGTCCGGGCCAGTTCGGGTCGGTCGTGCACTTCCACTATCAGGCCGTCGGCGCCGACGCCCTGGGCGGCCAGGGCGAGAGGCCGGACCCGGGCCGCTCCGCCCGAGGTATGCGACGGGTCGACCATGATGGGCAGATGGGTGGTCTCCTTGAGGGTGGGAACCGCACCGATGTCGAGAGTGTCGCCCCCTCCGCTTCCGAAGGTCCTGATGCCCCGTTCGACCAGCACCACCTGGTCGTTGCCTTCGGCCAGCAGGTACTCGGCCGCCCACAGCCATTCATCGAGGGTGGCGGACGGTCCCCGTCGTAACAACACGGGGCGGCCCGACCGGCCGGCCAGACGCAGGAGCTCGAAGTCCTGCATGTTGCCCGAGGCGATCTCCAGCATGTCGACGGAGTCGGCAACGAGTTCCACATGGCCCGCCTCGAGGACCTGGGTGACCGTGGGGAGCCCCACGGCCGCGCCGGCCGCCACCAGCAGGTCAACGGCTTCCTCTCCGAGGCCGTGGAAGTCGTAGGGCGAGGAGGTGGACTTCCAGGCGCCTCCCCGCAGGATCGAGGCGCCCGCCTCGGTCACCGCCTCAGCCACCGTGTTGATCTGCGCCTCCGATTCCACCGCGCAGGGTCCGGCTATGACCGGAAACAGGTCGTGGCCGATCCGGACCGGTCCCACCTCCACGATCGTGGGTGGGGTTCCGATGTGTCTGTGGGCCTTGCGTTCCATGGGATTCTCCTTCGAGGACACCCCAGGAATCGAAAAAACCCGGAGCGTCCGGCTCCGGGTCTGGTGGTGGGTGCTGTCTTCAGGCCATCACGTCAACCCGGGCTCGGACCCGGTAAAGACGAAATAGCCGAAGTAGCGCCGCGTGAACATGTTCCGATGAAGGTACACCCCCGTCTCCCTCATCGCAACCCGGCCGTATCGTCAACCGGTGCCCTCTGCCGGCGACCGAGCCAAACCAGGAGGACGATCCCGGCCACGCCCGCCGCCAGACCAGAGATCTGGTTCCAGGTGAAGGGGCCCAGAGTGGCGTCGCCGTTTCCGAAGCGGAGGGAGTCCAGGGCAAAGCGCTGCAGGCCATACCAGCCAACCCACAGGAAGAAGAGCTGGCCGGGGCGAAGGGAGTGACGGCGGGTGAGCCAGAACAGGACCCCCAGGAGGATCGCCGCTCCGATCATGTCGTATGCGGCGACGTGGTGATAGATGCCGGGCGACCCGGGAGGCACGGATCCGGCCATGGCACCCACGTTGGGCACGGGGCAGAGACCGTTGGGAAGCGCCTGGGCGGCGGAGCACTGGAGGATGTCGTGCTGGGGCGCCAGGTCGTACCCGGGACGCACACCGTATCCCCACGGCACCGTGGTAGCCCGACCCAGATGCTCCACGATGGCCAGGTCCCCCCATCGCCCCACCACCGTGCCCAGGGCCAACCCGAACGTCGATGCGTCCAGGGTGGGCAATATCGGAAGCCCCACCTGGCGCATGCGAAGCATTCCGCCCACGATTCCTCCCGCGAACCCACCCATGATCGAGAAGTTGCCGTTGATCGGGTTCAGCGCCTCGAGGAGGGGCGTTCCCGAGAGGAGAGCAGCGGGGGTGGTCAAGTAGCGCGCCCCCAGCAGTGCACCGATCAGGCCCCAGGTCAGAGCCGACTGATAGGCCTCGGCGTTCAGGCCCTTGCGTCTCATCTCGCGAGTGGCGAGCCAGGCGCCGACTACGAATCCAGCCGCGGCGAATACTCCGTGGAGCGAGAAGCGGAGTGGTCCGAGGTGCCAGATCGGTATGGGCGGATAGGAGATCGCAGCCAGCACGGCTCAGTCCTGCGAGCGCATAGACCAGGCCCGCCAGATCAGTGCTGCCACCACTGCCGTGGGAAACACCCACACCATGATCAGGGCCCAGAAGTCGTTCATCGCACCATCACATCCACCACGACGGCGGCAAACACCAGCGACAGGTAAACGGTGGAGATCGTGAACAGCTTCATAGCCCGATCCGGCTCTCTCCGTACCCGGAAGGTCTCCCATACGAACCAACCCCCCATGCCGGCGGCAACCAGCAGGTACACCCAGCTCATGTCCGCAACCGGAACCAGCATCAGGGAGATCAACACCATGGTCCCGGCATACACGAGCATGGAACGGGTGGTGGCCTCGGTGCCCCTCACCACCGGCAACATCGGCACACCGGCAGTGGCGTAGTCGTCCTCGTAGCGAAGAGCCAGCGCCCAGAAATGGGGCGGGGTCCAGTAGAAGACGATGGCGAAGAGGATCCAGGCGGCCAGGCTGATCTGTCCGGTGACGGCGGCCCATCCCACCAGGGCCGGAGCCGCCCCCGCCGCGCCGCCGATGACGATGTTCTGGGGTGATCGGCGCTTGAGCCAGGCCGTGTAGACCAGCACGTAGAACAAGAGAGCCGCGGTCGACACCAGGGCCGCCAGAAAAGTCGTGAATGCCCACAGCCAGGCGAAGCCGACCGCGCCGAGGGACACACCGAACCACAATGCAGCCTCGGGAGAGACCGCGTGCCGGGGCAGAGGCCGACGACGGGTGCGACGCATTTGCGAATCGATGTCACGATCGAACCAGTTGTTGATGGCGTTGGCACCCCCCGCAGAGAGGGTCCCGCCCACGAGGGTGGCCACCACCAGCCACCATCCCGGCCACCCTCCGGCGGCCAGGACCATGGCCGGGACGGTAGTGATGAGGAGCAATTCGATGATGCGCGGCTTGGTCAGGGCGAGATAGGCAGAAAGCGTGCCCCTCAAGGCCGAAACGGGTTGGGCGATGGCGACGGCGGGGGTCTCCACGATCAGGTCAGGGTACCGGCCAGGAGCCGGTCAAGCACAAGCGGAACAAACCGGGTGCACGTAGCCGTTGCAACTGACCAGACTCTGACCATGCGCGCCAGACTCGTGGGCATCCTCGTCCTGTTGGGGGCAGTGACCGTTGCCGGTTGCGGCTCCACCACCCAACCGCTGGTTCTCGTTGCCTCTTCGGCCGGCTCGATACAGGTGGGCGAGGCTCGCGTGCTGCTGGGATTGGTCGATCCCGATAGTCAGTCCTTCCTGGCTTCCCCGTCACTGAGCGCCACCGCCACCTTCGTCGGACCCGACCACCAGAGCATCTCCGACATCCCGCTCGACTTCGCCTGGGCCGTGCCCGAGGTGCGGGGCCTGTACGAGGCCCGGACCGATTTCCCCTCCCCAGGAAACTGGTCGGTGACCGTTTCGGCCGAGGGATACCCGACCACCGATCCGGCCGTGGTCGTGGTCAGCCAGGAGACCGCCATGCCCCAGGTGGGTGACAGCGCTCCCCCGGCGGTTACCCGCACGCTGGATGACGGACCGCTGTCGGAGATCAGCTCCGACCCCGACCCCGACCCCGACTTCTACCGGCTCTCCCTCGACCAGGCTCTGGCAGACGGCAAACCCACCGTTGTCGTGTTCGCCACTCCCGCCTTCTGCACCTCTGCCACCTGTGGACCGATGCTCGACACGGTCAAGGGAGTGGCTGCCGACCATCCTGGGGCCGACTACGTCCACGTCGAGATCTACCAGAACCTCGACGCCACCAGCTTCGACGATCTGATCCCGGTCAAAGCGGTCGAGACCTGGGCGCTGCCCTCGGAGCCGTGGGTCTTCGTGACCGACTCGCAGGGGATCATCACAGCCCGCTGGGAGGGCACCGTGGATGCCGGCCAGCTGGCCGCCGCCCTGACGCAGGTAGGGGCCTGACCAGGGCCGATCCTAGGGGTCAGACCATCCGGTGATGGGTTGGTCCCCGCCTGAAGCGGGCCTTATAGTGCGGCCCGATGGGAAACCGGCTGCGCTCTTTTCGCCTTCTTGGCGTGTGCTTGCTCGCCTTGTCGCTGTCGGCCTGCCAGTTCATAGCGCCCAACGTGGACAACCCGCCCCTGGACTCACTACAGCCCCAGGGGCCCTTCGCCCGCCAGATCGACAACCTCTTCTGGCCCGTGTTCTGGATTGCAGTAGGGGTGTTCGTGGTGGTCCAGGGAGCCATCCTGGTGGCGGTCTTCTTGTTCCGGGACCGGCCCGGACGACGCGAGCCCAAGCAGATCCACGGCAACGCCAAGCTGGAGGTGGTGTGGACGGTCATACCTGCTCTCATCCTGGCCGGGATCGCCGTTCCCACCGTCCGGTCGGTCTTCGACCTCACGGAGTGCGCCCCCGATGCCATCCCGGTGAACGTGGTCGGCCATCAATGGTGGTTCGAGTTCGACTACAGCGGCCTGGAGGGGATGCCCGAGGGGGCGACCGTCCAGACGGCCAATGTCATGGTCATCCCCGCCGGCCAGGAAGTCTGCGCCCACATGACCTCCCAGGACGTGATCCACAGCTTCTGGGTGCCCACACTCGACGGCAAACGTGACGTCATCCCCGGCCGCACCGAAGTCCTCCGGCTGCAGGCCGACGAGCCCGGGACCTACTGGGCCCATTGCGCCGAGTTCTGCGGCCTGTCTCACTCCCTGATGCGGGCCCGGGTCGAGGCGGTGTCGCCGGCCGATTTCCAGACCTGGTTGGCCGGCCAGCTCGAGCAGGCCCCCATACCCGCCGAGGGCACACCCGAATGGGACGGTTTGCAGGTCTATCTGAGCAAGGGGTGCACCCAGTGCCACACGGTCGACTTCGTCGACAATGACCAGAACATAAACGACAACATCGTGGCGCTGGACGCCTTCCATGGCCCCAACCTGACTCATTTCGACAGTCAGTACCGCAACGTATTCGCCGGGGCCACCCTGCCTGAACAGGGCGAGGACTTCACGACCGCCCTCAAGCGCTGGCTCCACGATCCTCCCTCGGTGAAGCCGGGTAGCTTCATGCCCAACCTGGGTCTCACCGATTCCGAGATAGACTCGCTGATCTCCTGGCTGACCTGGATGGGGAAGAACTGATGACAGACATCGCCGCCCGGCCGACCGCAACCATCTTCCGCAAACCCGGAGCCACCTCCGGGCTCTGGTCCTGGATCACGACCGTAGACCACAAGCGGATCGGCATCATGTACGGCTACGCCGCCTTCTTCTTCTTTCTCCTGGGAGGCACCGAGGCTCTGCTGATCCGGGTCCAGCTCGCCCAGGCCAACTCGGAGTTTCTCACCGCAGGGGCCTACAACGCCATGTTCACCATGCATGGCACCACCATGATCTTCCTGTTCGTGATGCCAATCTCGTCGGCGTTCATGAACTACCTGCTCCCACTCCAGATCGGGGCGCGGGATGTGGCCTTCCCCCGGCTCAACGCGCTGTCGTGGTGGATCTTCCTCTTCGGGGGCATCTTCCTGTACTCGACGTTTCTGTTCGGCACCGCCCTGGCCCCGGCCAACCCGACCGGCGTCATCGGCAACCTGCCCGTCAATGGCGGCCCCGGGGCCTTCAACTTCCTCGCCCACGCACCCAATGGGGGGTGGTTCGGCTATCAACCCAATGCCGGCCCCCTGTTCTCGCAGGGAACGGCTCTCGACTACTGGGCCCTGGGCCTCCAGACCCTGGGCCTGGCCTCCCTGATCTCGGCGGTCAACTTCCTGGTCACCATCTTCAACATGCGCGCCAAGGGGATGCGCCTGCTGCGGATGCCCATGTTCTCCTGGACCACCATGGTCACGGCCTTCCTGCTGCTGTTCTCACTGCCGATCATCGCCGTCGCCCTGTTCATGGTCACCTTCGACCGTCAATTCGGCTCGGTCTTCTTCCAGGCCGCCAGTGGAGGAGATGCCGTCCTTTGGCAGCACCTGTTCTGGCTGTTCGGCCATCCCGAGGTGTACATCCTCATTCTCCCGGCCTTCGGGATCGTGTCCGAGATCATCCCCGTGTTCAGTCGCAAGCCCCTGTTCGGTTACGCCGCCATGGTCTTCGCCACCTCGGCGATCGGATTCCTCGGCTTCGGAGTGTGGGCCCACCACATGTTCGCCTCGGGCATCACACCGGTGGCTCAGGCGGCCTTCGGCCTGAGCACGATGACGATCGCCATACCCACCGGGATCAAGATCTTCAACTGGCTCGGGACCATGTGGCTGGGCAAGCTCCGCCTGACCACACCGATGCTGTTCAGCATCGGGATGGTGGCCATGTTCGTGATCGGCGGCCTGTCAGGGGTGACCCATGCGGTGGTCCCATCCGACTGGCAGCAGACCGACACCTACTACATCGTGGCCCACTTCCACTACGTGTTGTTCGGTGGAGCGGTGTTCGCCCTCATGGGAGCCGCCTACTACTGGTATCCGAAGCTGCGGGGACGGCTGATGAACGAGAGGCTGGGCAAGCTCCAGTTCTGGCTCATGCTCATCGGGTTCAACCTCACCTTCGCCCCCATGCATTGGCTGGGACTGCAGGGCATGGTGCGCCGGACCTGGAAGTATGCCCCCGAGACCGGGCTACAGCCCTGGAACCTGGCCGCCACCGTTGGCGCCTTCATCATCGCCGCCGCCATCCTGGTGTTCATGTACAACTGGCGGCACTCCAAGAATCACGGTGAGCCCTCGGGCCTCGACCCGTGGGATGCCCGCACACTGGACTGGACGATGCCCAACCCGACTCCCGAATACAACTTCGGCGTACCGCCGGTGGTCGAGTCACTGGACGACTTCTGGCGCCAGAAATACACCCAGGACAACGAGGGCCGTCCGGTTCGGCGTCCCGAGGCGGACGAGGTGATCGCCCGTCTCGAAGACTCGGGGTTGAATCCTCCCGAACCCATTCACCTGCCCAACCCGTCCTATTTCCCCATCCTGATGGCGGCCGGCATTCCCCTGGTCTTCTACGGGATCATCTATCACCTCCAGCCCTGGGGCAAGGCCCTGATCGTGATCGGGGCCCTCATCTCCCTGTCTGCCCTGATCGGGTGGAGCATGGAGCCTCTGGAAGAAGAGCACGAGCCGCATCCGGGCGGGGGCGAGGACGTCGTTGCGGAGGCGGGAACATGACCGAGATCGCCCATGAGGAGGTGGCGGGCCACGTCGAGCATGAGTCGACCGGAGTCGAAAACCGCAAGCTGGGGATGTGGCTGTTCCTCAGCTCGGAGTTCCTCTTCTTCGGAGCCCTGATCACCAACTACCTGCTGTTCTCGCACCGGACGGGTTTCGACATCTATCCGGCCGGCATCTACGACATCCCCTTCACTTCGGTCAGCTCCTTCGTGCTCCTGATGAGCTCACTGACCATGGTCCTGGCTCACAACGCTCAGTCGCGTCAGGACCATCGCCAGACCCGAACCTGGCTGTTCGCCACCGCCACTCTGGGATCGATATTCCTGGCCGGCCAGGTGTTCGAGTTCACCGAGTTCGTGGTCCGGGACGGCATGAAGCTCACCTCGAACCCGGTGGCTTCCGCCTTCTATGTCCTGACCGGCTTTCACGGCACCCACGTTGCCATCGGGGTGATCATGCTTCTCTCCCTGTGGGGCATTTCCCGTACCAGAGGCAGCCTGTCCGACCGGCGGGGCCTCAACCTGGAGCTGGTCGGCCTGTACTGGCACTTCGTCGACATAATCTGGATCGTGATCTTCACCGTCGTCTATCTGATCTCCGCCTCGGGAGTTTGAGAGCCTTGGCCGAGCACACCGCCCACCCGACCGTCGCCCAGTACTGGAAGATCGCCGTTGTCCTCGCAGTTCTCACCGGGATCGAGGTCTCGCTCTTCTACATCGACCGCGCTCTCGGATTGGGCGGTCTCAACGCCCTCCTGCTCGTCATTCTGGCCATCCTCAAGTTCGCCATCGTTGTCGGCTGGTACATGCACCTTCGTTACGAGAAGCCCATCCTCAACCGGTTCTTCACCGCAGGCATCGCCGTGGCTCTGGGCTGCTACGTGGTAGTCCTCGCCGCTCTCGGTGTCATCGTGATCCGGGGAGCCTGAGGTGCCCTGGCCCAGCCCCCACGTCCACTGGGACGTGCTCGGCACCATCTTCGTCCTGGGCTTCGCCTACGGCTTCGCCGAGATCCGGCTGCGCAAGCTGGTGGCGCCGGCGTCGGCGCCCGCCACCAGACGGCAGTGGTGGCAGTGGTACGGCGGGCTCTTCTTCATGCTGGTCGTGTCGAGCTGGCCCCTCCACGACATCGCCGAGACCGCTCTGTTCTCGGTGCACATGGTCGAGCACATGGTCATCGCCTACGTGACCGCCCCCATGCTGCTCATGGGAGTGCCCCGCTGGATGGCCGATGCCACCATCGGCAGGCCGAAGGTGGCTCGTCTGCTCCGCCCCTTCGTGCACCCGGTGGCCGCATTCGTGGTCTTCAACACCGTCATGATCGCCATCCACTGGCCCGACATCGTGGCCCTCATGATCACCAACTCCTTGGGGCATTTCGTGGTCCACGCCGTCCTCTTCGTCACCGCCCTGGCCACCTGGATGCCGATCCTCTCCCCGACCCCGGCCCTGCCCGCACTACGCAGGCCGATGCAGGTCGTATACCTGTTCGGCCAGTCGATCCTGCCCACCATTCCAGCTTCGTTCCTGACCTTCTCCAGCACCCCCTTCTACCCCGTGTACGGCGACGCCGCCCTGGCCTGGGGAATCTCCCCGCTGGCCGATCAGACCATCGCCGGGGTGATCATGAAGCTGGGCGGTGGCTTCCTCATCCTCATCGTCATGGCCGTCGTCTGGTTCCGGTGGGTCACCGAGGAGCGGAAGTGGGACGAAATCGAAGCCGAACTGAGGTCAATGCCCAGCGAGCACTGACCCGCCTCATCCTGGCCTTCGCCCTGGTGATGGTGGCAGCGTGTTCCACCCCGACCTCGGGAACCACCAAGGGGATCGTGGTCGACGTCCAGGGCAGCCTGACCAACATCACCCAGTTCACCGTTCTGGTCGAGGGCGACGACGTGACCTTCCACCCCAGCCCCGACGGGGACTACGACTTCCCCCTGGCCCATCTCCGTGAGCACATGAGGACCGGACAGCCCGTGCTGGTGGGATGGGAGCGAGAGGACGACGGACAGATGGTCGCCCTCTCGCTGTCCGACGGGTGATCCGACTGGCTTCT
This sequence comes from uncultured Acidimicrobiia bacterium, assembly GCA_963744905.1. GTDB lineage: Bacteria > Actinomycetota > Acidimicrobiia > Spongiisociales > ZC4RG35 > DATFFO01. The sequence continues at coordinate 982,442 of CAVUUV010000003.1, forward strand.
CAGCCGGTGACTTCGATGGTGTTGACCATGCCGTTGGCGAAATGGCTCTCCGCCTCGCCCTGGTCCTCTTCGAGGATGTTGCAGAAGATGGTGTAAGTGCCTGCCTCGAGATTGAAGGTGGCGCTATCGGTGGAACCCGGCTCGAGCTCTTCGATCTCACCCACCAGGGATCCCTCGGGGAGTTCCTCCTCGATCACATGCCCATTCTCGTCTGTGGGAAGGTCTGCGGGTGCCACCCCCTTGACGATGACCATCTCATGGGCTTCGCCTCCATCGTTGGTGGCACTGAAGGTGACATCACCCGAGGACACGGTTGTAGTGTCCGGGTCCACCCCCCATTCGTACAGGGACACGTCGACCTCCCCGGCGCCACCACCGCAGGAAGCAATCGCCAAAGCGAAGATGGCAGTCACAGCGATCCTCTTCAACATTCCCAACCTCCTCTGGACCCCCGTCACCCGATCGGATAGTCGATCCGCTCTCCAGGGTCCCTCGCGTTGCCCGAATCGTGCCCTCCAACAGAGCACTTCATGGACGATAGCGTGACGATCGTCGAGGTGCCGGCGGAATCACGCCCAGATCGGGAGAGGGTTCAGGCGGCGGCATCCTCGGCGGTGACGGTGAGAGTCCCCTCCATCCCCGCTTCTCGATGGCCCTTGATGGTGCAATAGAGCGTGTAAGTGCCCGGCGCCAGCGCAAGAGTTCCCTGGTCCACGTCACCCGCTTGTTGTACCCGGAGTTCGATCTCGTCTTCATGGCCTTCGACCGTCAGGGTATGCACCACGTCGCCACCGTCCTTGTAAACCAGCGTGACCTCCCCCGAGGGGACCGACCATGACGTCGAGTCGAAGGAGATGTCTGGCTCGGCGACCACGGTCACCGTTCCGCCCGGACCCAGGGCGTTGACCGCGTCTGCCCCGTGAGATCCCCCCGACCGTGCCTGGATCACGGCGAAGATGATCAGCACCACGGTGCCGATCCCTGCCAGGGCGACCAGAAACTCCCCGAAGCTGATCCCCATGTTGGGACGACTGGCGGCCATGGAAGCAAAACCGAGCACCGACGCCGCCGCCAGCAGCGCCAGCAGTGCGGCGCCACCGGAAGCCATCTCGTTGGAACGAATGAAGGTGATTCCGAGCGGCAGCACCAGCAAGGCCAGGATGGCGGCTGCCGTCAGTGGAATCCGTATAGCGGCGCCGAGCCGGCTGCGCACGTCGGCGATCTCCTCGGCCTGGGCCTCATCGATCCCGGCCGGGACTCCGACGACCTGGACCAATAGTGCCGTAACCCAACCGAGGAAGGCGCCGCCCAGGAGGACCACGATGGCGGTGGGGATGATGCCCATCGTCGCCATGCCCTCCGAACCCTCGATCGGCTCGGCGAATGCAGAGGTGAGAATGGCTCCTGCAGCCACACCCAGGATCAGGCCCAGGCCCGCACCGAGCAGAATGGTGACCGCCGATCGCCCCTCCAGTCGAGCACCAGGTTCGATCCAGCCCGCGGCTCCGCGACTGAGGGCGGCCACGACAACGCCGAACACGACCGAGATGAGCGTGGCACCGATCAGGAATGCGGTGGTCGAGATCTCCACAGCAGGCGTATACGAACCCTCCTGTCCGACCAGGGAGGCGGCAGAGAGAAGCCACGTCGAGGCCAGCACCAGCCCCGTGAATCCCAACACCAGACCGGTCAAGGCCCCGACCCGCCCCGCCAGACGCAGACGCTCGCCAAGCCACAATGCCTCGACGGTGGGTTCCGGCTCTGCTTCGAGGAGAGCGATGGGGGCCAACGCCGGTGCCGGCGCCAGATCTGGTTGGGCGGGAGCCTCCGGCTCAGGGGCGGGTTCCGGGGCGGCCTCGGGAGCGGGCGCTTGCTCGGCGGCGACAGGGGCCTCGGCCGGAGCAGGGGCGGATGTGGCCACGGCAGTCCCGCCTGCCCATCCCGCCAGCACATCCTCAAAGGTGGAACCGGTAGCAGTAGCCCAAGCCCGGGCGGAGCGCTCGACTATCGCCTCGGGAACCTTCATCGCCTCGGCGGCGGCGGCGAGTTGATCACTCATCGACCCACGAGCCTAGTGGTCTGTCATCCATGGGGGGTACGCAGGCCGTCCCCGGTCGGCCGCCGGGACGGTGGACCAGCCTGGTTGGTGGGGAGAGGCCGCCATCGTTGGGGATTTGGGCAGTCAGCCATCGTCCGGTGGCCCTTTGATCCGGTCGGATCCGGCCTCCGCCCCGTGGGGTTCGACCTCCTCTTGTTCCATCTTCTGACGGGCTCGCCGCTCGGCCCAGCGCAGGATGAGAATCACCGCCACCGCCGGAACCACGAACATGCCGATTTCGTCGATCCCCCCGTAGTGGGCCAAAAGAGGGTCCAGCGCGTACATCATCCCGCCAGGATTGCGGGGCCGGGGAGGAAAAACCAACCGGGGAGCAGAACCATCAGGAGCAGCATCGCATACTGGCTGCGAACCGCCGCCCCCCAGGGAGCCTGGCCAGACCCGGTCAATTCGACCCGGTCCCCGGGATTAGATTGTCCCGGATGCGCTGGCTGCGCCGGATACTCGTTGCCCTTCTGGTGCTGGTGATCGTCCTCGCCCTGGCCGGGATATGGATGAGCCGGCGATCCTTCCCGGCCGTGAGCGGCGAGGCAGTCCTGTCCGGCCTGGACGGACCAGTCTCCATCACCCGCGACACCGACGGCATCCCCCACATCCGGGCCCGCACCACCCACGACCTGTTCATGGCACAGGGTTACGTCCACGCCCAGGACCGGTTCTGGCAGATGGACACCTGGCGCCACATCGGCGCCGGCCGGGTATCGGAGATGTTCGGCGCCGACCAGGTGGACAGCGACGCCTTCCTGCGCACGCTGGGATTCACCCGCCTCGCCGAGCAGGAGTACCAGTCCGCCCCGGCCGAGCTCCAGGCCGGCCTCGATGCGTACGCAGCCGGCGTCAACGCCTACCTCGACGAACGGCGGGGCGGATCAGCCTTGTCGCTCGAATACTCCGTGCTGGGCCTGCAAAATGGCGATTACGCACCCGAGCCGTGGAAACCTACGGACACCCTCACCTGGGCTCATGTCATGGCCTGGGACTTGCGCTCCAACATGGACGAGGAGATCGACCGAGCCATCCTGAGCGGAATCGTGGGCCGAGACCGTACCAGCCAGCTCTACCCGCCCTATCCAGACGACCATCCCGTCATCGTCCCTGCCGGGGTTGGCGCCCAGAGCGCCGCCCTCCCACCGGCTCCCCCGGGGGCCACGGCCGCTCTCGAGCGGGTCAAGAACGAGCTGAGAGCGCTGGAAGCCCACCTGGGTAAGCCCATCGACGGCATAGGGTCCAACAACTGGGTCGTCGACGGCACACACACGGCCTCCGGCGAGCCGCTTCTGGCCAATGACCCCCACCTCGGCATCCAGCTGCCTTCCATCTGGTATGAGATCGACCTGTGGTGCGAGCAGGTCAACCCTGATTGCCCCTACCGGGTGACGGGCTTCTCCTTCCCGGGGGCGCCGGGAGTGGTGATCGGCCACAACCAGCACATCGCCTGGGGTTTCACCAATGAGGCACCAGATGCCATGGACCTCTACATCGAGCACACCGACGGCAAGGGACGCTACGAGGTCGACGGCGAGTGGAGGGACTTCGATGTCCGCCACGAGACGATCAAGGTGGCGGGCGGCGACGATGTCGATCTCGAGATCGACTCGACCCGCCACGGCCCGGTCATCTCCGGACGCTTCGGCCGACTGGACGACCTCGACAATGGCGGCATCGACCTTCCCGACAGTTATGCCATCGCTCTTCGTTGGCGGGCCCTGGAGCCCTCCACCGTCTTCCAGGCCTTGCTGGGGTTCGACACGGCGACCAACTGGGATGAGTTCCGCCGGGCGGCCGCCGATTTCGACATGGCACCCCAGAACGTGGTCTATGCGGACCGCGACGGCAACATCGGGTACCAGGCCACCGGGGAGATACCGATCCGTCGGTCCGGTGACGGCCGCTACCCGGCCCCGGGATGGACATCCGACTACGAATGGGACGGCTACATCCCCTTCGATGACCTTCCCCGCATCTTCAATCCGGACTCGGGCGTGATCGTCACTGCCAACCAGCCCGTGGTGGACTCGTCATACCCCTACTTCATCGGCATCGACCACGACTACGGCTATCGGGCGATGCGGATAAGCGACCTGCTGGCCACCTCGTCGGCACTCCAGCCTGCCGACATGGTGGCGATCCAGATGGACGATTACGACGCATCGGCGGCAGCGGTGGTCCCCAAGGTGATGGAACTGGCCAGCGACGACCCGGCCATCGCCGCCATGCAGCAGGTGTTGGGGCCCTGGAGCGCGGGTACCGAGCCATATCAGATGGCGGCCGACAGCCCCGGCGCCGCCGCCTACGCAGCAGTGTGGCGCCATCTGCTGGCCGACACCTTCGACGACGAGCTACCCGAGGACATGCAGGCGGCAGGGGGCAGTCGCTTCTTCCAGGTCGTCGCCAACCTCCTCCAGGCTCCTGATGATCCCTGGTGGGACGACGTCGACACGGACCGGAAGGAAACCGCTCCCGACATCCTCAGCCGGGCAGTGGTGGAGGCACACACCGAGCTCATGGAGACCCTGGGCAGAGACCCGGCGAGCTGGCGCTGGGGTGACCTGCACGTGGGGTCATTCGAGAACCAGACTGTGGGACAGTCCGGGATCGGCCTGATCGACGCCCTATTCAACCGCACCGCCAAACCAGAAATATCGGGAGGCTCCTCCATCGTCAACGCCACCGGATGGGTGGCTCCAGACGGATACGGGCTGGTGGCCCTTCCCTCCATGCGCATGGTGGTGGATCTTTCCGACCTCAGCCAATCGGTTTCGGTAAACACCACCGGGCAGTCAGGGCACGCCTACAACCGCCACTACTTCGATCTCAACCATGCCTGGGCGACGGGCAGCACCCACCCGATGCGTTTCGGGCCCGACTCGGTATCGGACCCCGAGGGGGTGCTGGAGCTGGTGCCCGGCTGATCAGGAGCGCGGGCTCCCACCGACCGGGCGATCACGGCGGCCAGCATCTCGGCGTGGGTCCAGGGCAGCTCATGACGCCCACCCGGCACCTCGACCACGTCGGGGGTTCCGATGTCGGCGGCCAACCCGTACTGCCAGGCGATGGGCACCAGCTGGTCGTGAACCGGGATCACCACTGTGATCGGCACCTTGATCCGGCCTACCCAGTCCCGCGAGTCGAAGCGGAGCATGGACAGGCTGGCCTGGGCACCGGCATCCGGATCGCGGCGGCGGGTCTCCTCCCACAACCAGCGAGCGTGTTGGGGCTCGACGGCTCCCGTAGCGAGTAGATACCCCGCCCGCACCTCCGCCGTTCCGGCACCTGTGACCCGCTCCCAGGCGCGGACCAGAAGAGACCCCAGCGTCCGGGCGAAGCGCCACATCGGAGAGTGGTGGGAGAAGGTGGCGATGAGTACCAGGCTGCGAACTCGCTCGGGGTGGCGATGGGCCAGCGCCTGGGCGATGGTCCCGCCCAGTGAATAACCCACCACCGTGGCGGAGCCTGTGCCCAGGACGTCGAGGACCGCGGCAATGTCGTCGGCTCCCTCATCGACCTCGAAGCGGCTCCGGCTCCGGGGAGAGAGACCGTGGGCGCGGTTGTCGACCATGATCAGCCGGAACCGATCGGCCAGAAGCGGGCCTACCCGATACCACTCCGCCAGCGACGACCCGGCCAGCCCGTGGATCAAGACCACCGCAGGCCCGTCGGCCGGCCCTGCCTGGCGTACCAGGAACTCCTCGTCCCCGACGAACACCGTCCGCCCGGTGATCCGCCACGGATGCACCTGGGGTGGCCTGAAGCGCGGGGCGAGATCGGGGCCGAACAGGCGATATGCCAGGAGGGCTTTGAAGAGCCTCTTCAGCCATTTCACCTCAGCGTCCCCAATTCAGCGTCCCCACCGCAAACACGTGCTCGGCTACGGGGTTTCCACCCACGAGGTGCTGGTCGATGATGCGATCCATGACCTCGATTGTCACCCCGGCGTACCAGGTCCCTTCGGGGTAGACGACACAGATCGGCCCCTGTTCGCAGATCCGCAGGCAGTCGACCTTGGACCGCAGCACCCGCCCCGAACCCATCGCCTCGGGGTCGGGCTCGGTGCTCATGTCGGTTCGCCAGGTGGGCGGGGCGCTGGCCAGATCCAGATCCTTCAGCCGGCGTTTGAGATGGGCCCACACGGCGTTGGTCTCCTCGACCGGGGCACAGCGCGGCGTCGACTGCCCGGCGCACAGGAAGATGTGACGCTCGACCCGAGGGATCGAGAGAGCCCGGGATATGTTGACCAGCCGCTCATGACCATCCATAGCACGCCAAACGGTAGTGAGGCCCCCTCCCGGACCTGACACCCCGGGTCAGATCCGGGCCCTCCGGCAACAGGGCTCAGGAGAGCAATATCCGGCCCCGGTGGTCTGTGATGTGGCCCACGACCTCGGACCCGGAAACGTCGGCCAGATACGAGTCGACAGTGTCGGTTGGAAGGGCCACCAGCAGCCCGCCCGACGTCTGGGCGTCGGCCAGGATGGCGACGGCGTCCTCGTCTCCCTCGACGCGCCCGGAGACGGCGGCCAGGTTGCGCCGGCTGCCGCCCGGATAGAAGCCCTGCTCATAGAGCAGACGAATCCCGTCGATGACCGGCACCTTCGCCACCTCGATCACCGCTCCCACGCCGGAAGCCTCGAGGATCTCGGTTAGATGACCCAGCAGCCCGAACCCGGTGACGTCGGTGGCGGCGTGAGCCCGATTGGGACGAAGGGCGGCACCGGCCCGGTCATTGAGCGTCGCCATGGTGGACACCACCCGGGCGAGCACCTCGGGCGGGCACTTTCCGGCCTTGTGGGCCGTGGTCGCTATCCCGGCCCCGAGCGGCTTGGTCAGGACCAGGACATCGCCCGGCCGAGCGCCGGCGTTGGTGACCACCGCCTCCTGGTCGACCAGGCCGGTCACGGCGAACCCGTAGGTGGGCTCGGCGTCGTCGATCGAATGGCCACCCACGATCACACAACCCGCCACGGCCATGACGTCGGCACCTCCCATGACGACCTCAGAGGCGGCTTCGAAGGGCAGGGTGTCCCGGGGCCAACCCAGGAGCTGGAGGGCGGTGAGGGGGGTGGCCCCCATGGCGTAGATGTCGGATAGGGCATTAGTCGCTGCGATCCGACCCCAATCCCCAGGATCGTCGACGATCGGAGTGAAGAAATCGACCGTCTGGACAAGAGCCCGGCCATCGCCGCCGGGAAGACGCATCACGCCGGCATCGTCGGAGGTGTCCAGCCCAACCATCAGGTCGACGTGACGGCTGGCCCGGTGTTCGACGAGCGGGGTGATGATCTGGGACAGTTCGACCGAGCTCAGCTTGCAGGCACAGCCGGCCCCGTGACTGAACGAGGTGAGACGGATGGAATTCATGGTGACACGGTATCGTTGCGGAATCGTCACGGGTACCTCCGGCAACTGGTCACGACTGCCACCCCGCACCTAACCTGACGAGTTCACATGACCGATCAAACCACATGGCTGACGCCGGAAGCACATGCCAAGCTTCAGGCCGAACTGGAACGACTGAAGACCGAGGGGCGGACCGAGATCGAGGCACGCATCGCCGAGGCCCGATCCCATGGAGATCTACGGGAGAACGCCGACTACGACGCCGCCAAGAACGACCAGGGACTGATGGAGGCGAGAATCCGCCAGATCGAGGCTCTGCTCAACACGGCCGAGGTTCGCGAGGCGGCCGACGACGGCACCGTTCAGGTCGGCAGCGTCGTCACCGTGACCGATGCCGACGGGGACGAGCTGCGGTACCTGGTCGCCCCCCATGAGAACAAGGTGGCCGGCTTTCTCCTGGCTTCACCCGACGGCCCTCTCGGCTCGGCCCTGATGGGTTCGTCGGTTGGCGACACGGTCACCTACGAGGCGCCCGGAGGCACCTTCTCGGCGACGATCCACGCCATCGAGCCCTACCGGGACTGATTCACCCCGCGATGGGGAGGGTCAGGATCCCATCACGAAGTCGCCAAAGTCGCTCATCGGACCCTGGAACTCCACCTGGGACCCGTCGTGCAGGCTCACCAGATGGTGCTCGGCGATCGCCTGAAGCTCGTCAGCGGTGCGATCCGCCTCGGGCTTCAGGGCCGCGTCCAGTGCGGCTCTGTCGTCGAACACCTCCACGCTGGACACACCGGGATCATTCTCGAGCAGATCACCCAGGAAGTTCTCGATGCTCACGTCGGTGTAATCACCGGTCGGAACCAGGATGTAGAGCGTTTCCCCCTGCTCTGTGGACTGCCTGGATATAACGTCGTAGCTGTCGATCGGTTCACCGGCCGGGACGGTCGTCTCGTTGGCGGAGTTTGATCCGGTGGTTTCGGTCTGGCCGGGTCGGGTGGTCGTGGTAGTGAGCTGTGACGCGTCGATGGTGGTCGTCGTGACCACGGCATCGTTGGAGTTGCATCCCCCCAGGACCAGGACCAGCAAGGAACCGGCAATGATGGTGGTCAGCTTCTTCATTTGGAGCTTCCTCCTCCGATGGTTTCCCCACAACGATCACCGATTGCTTGCAGTTCCCTCCACGGGCTCCACCACGACCGGAGATCGGGTAGCCTTTTGGCTCTGATGGGGAGCAGGGTACTGGGATTCGGGTTGCTATTCACGGCCGCCATCGCCGCGATGTGGATTGTTCGTCCATCGCCGGGAATGGCTTCGGTCACCTGCCCCCCCGTCACCATCGAAGACCTCGTTGCCCGATCCCGGTCGACGACGACGTCGACCCTGCCGGAGGTTCCCCAAACCGAAAGCGGCGACACCACGACCACCACCACCACCGCCGCACCAGTATGTGATTCACCTTTCGTCTATCGGCTCGTATTCCCGATCATGGGTGGCGGCACCATCGGCTCGCCCTTCGGGGCCACAAGAGACGGGGGAAGGCGCCTGCACGAAGGCAACGACCTCTTTGCGCCTCGTCTCCAGCCCGTCGTCGCTGTCGCCCCGGGCACGGTGACCAGGATCGGTCCCGACACCGGGATATCCGGTTTCCGCGTCATCATCCGTCACGGTGACGGATGGTCCAGCTACTACATCCACCTGAACAACGACACCCTCGGGACCGACGACGGCAGCGGGATAGGGATTCGCCCGGACCTCGAGGTCGGTGACCGCGTGGAAGCCGGCCAGGTGATTGGCTGGGTGGGAGATTCAGGCAACGCGGAGGACAGCTCCCCCCATCTGCACTTCGAGCTGCACGATCCCGCCGGAGTGGCGGTTGACCCGGGCCCCAGTCTCCGGGCCGCCGCCAGGACGAGCCCACCCTCAGCATCGTCGAGCCAATTCGACGGTCCCTTCACCGATACCCCGGCCGGCGAACAGGCCGATCCGATGGCGCTCCTGTTGACCCGGGGCGCACCCACGTGGTGCGACGAAACCGGTGTCATCTCCTGTCCCGACGACCCTGCGACGCCGGCCGACGTATCCGCATGGCTCACCCCCCTGGTCGGCCCCATCGAGGTGGCCCCCGGGCCCCGCACCGGGGTCCTTCTCCCCGAGGTCCCCGGGGACTGCTCTGAGACTCTGGCCTGCCTGCCCGACCGGGGCCGAGGCGAGACCATCCTGTGTTCTGTGACCCAGTGTCCCTCGCCGGGAGTGACTCAGGACGACCTGGCCCGAGCGATTGCCTGGGATCGCCTCAGGGATGCCTACGAACTCGCCCACGTCGACGTGGGCCGCCCCCTCAGAGGAGGTCCGGGCGCGTTCACGGCTCCACCACCGCCGTCTCACCCCTACGACCTCGACCCCATCCAGGCATATGACATCATCGGGCCCACGGGATGCCCCGATCCCCGGGCAGGCGCCGGAGAGCTATCCCGGCATCAGGCGGCCGCTGCCATCGCCTCCCTGCTCGGTCTGGCCGACTCTCAGTGCGTCTTCGATAAGGCCGAGATCTCAGCCTCCAGCCGCTGACCCAGACTCTGGGTCACGGGACCGATCGGGTACGAGCGCGACCCCAGCGCCGTCACCGGTGTCACCTCTTTGAGAGTCGACATGGCGAACACCTCGTCGGCGCCCTCCACCAGCTCCAATGGGGCCTCGACCTCGGTGACACGCGGCCAGACTTCCAGGATCACCCGCCGGGTCACCGACTCGAGGATGCCCAGCCGCAGCGAAGGCGTGTAGACCGTCCCGTCCGCCACCCATCCGATCGAGAAGGTAGGCCCCTCCAGGACGATCCGCTGATCACTGACCAGGAGGGCATCATCGAATCCGGCCTCCATGGCCACCCGTCCCGCGGCGAGATTGGGCGCATAGGAGGTGGTCTTGACTCCGGCCAGCTCCCAGGGTCTCCCCGCCGGATGCCAGGGAGCGGGCACGGCCAGAAGCCGCACCGATTCCCGTCGAGGCGGCAGTTCATGGCGCACGACGATGCACCGGCCCCGATCGGACGGCCCAGGCACGGCGGCCCCGGCGCTCAGGATCACCCTGACGACGCAGTCTCCCCGGTCCTCAGTCACTTTGGTGATCCAGAAGGTGAGCAATCGGCGGTCGGGCACCGTGATTCCCAGGGCAGCGGCACTCCGGACCAAACGGTCAATATGATCGTCAAGCCGGAACAGGCGCCCCTGGTAGGAGCGAATGGCCTCGAAACAGCCGTATCCCCTCACCACCGTCGAATCCGTCACCGGCAGGTGGTCCGTCTCCACGCCGTCGACGAGGCAGGCGACGTCGACACCATCGGTGTTCATGACGGCTCGCCCCGAGGTGCCTGTCGGTAACGGTTCGTGATGGGAAGCCGGCGGTCTTTGCCAAAGGCCTTGACCGTGATCTTCACGCCCGGTGCGGCCTGGCGCCGCTTGTACTCATAGCGGTCCACCATCGAGAGGACGGTGCCCACCACATCGGGGTCGAAGCCGTCGGCGACGATCTCGTCGAAACTCATCTCGTCCTCGACGTAGCGATCCAGAATGGGGTCGAGGATCTCATATTCGGGCAGCGAGTCCGAATCCCGCTGACCCGGCCGCAGCTCGGCCGAGGGCGGTTTGGAAAGGGTGCTCTCGGGAATCACGGGGCTGGTGGTGTTCCGCCACCGGGCCAGCCGGTAGACCAGGGTCTTGAACACGTCTTTGAGCGGGGCGTAGCCCCCCACCATGTCACCGTAGAGGGTGGCGTATCCCACCGCCATCTCCGACTTGTTGCCCGTGGCTACCACCATCGGGCCGAACTTGTTGGAAACCGCCATGACGATTCCGCCCCTTATCCGGGCCTGAATGTTCTCCTCGGCCAGTCCGGGCGAAGTCCCCGAGAAGATCGGGTCCAGGACCGACAGGTAGGAGGAAAAAACGTCGTCCATCGGCACCAGGTCGAATCGGATCCCCAGGTTTTCGGCCAGGGCCCGGGCATCGTCGACCGAGTGTTTGGAGCTGTAACGGGAGGGCATGGCCAGGCCCCAGACCGAAGAGGGACCCAGGGCGTCGGCGGCGATGACCGCGGTCAGGGCGGAGTCGATGCCTCCGGAAAGGGCGATCACCACCGAATCGAACCCGTTCTTGCGCACATAGTCACCCAGCGCCACCACCAGAGCGGAGTAGACCTCGGGAATGGGCTCGAGCAGAGGCTCCACATCACCGACTTCGACCGGATCGCCTTCGAGCGGAACATCGACGATGAAGCGGTCTTCCTGGAACTGGGGAGAGCGGTGGATGATGGTGCCGTCGGCGGCCACCACCACGCTCGCCCCGTCGAAAACGAGCTCGTCCTGACCGCCGACCAGGTTCAAGTAGACCAGGGGCACACGGTCGGCCATGGCTCGGGCTGCCAGCATCTCCTCCCGGTCGGCTGCCTTGCCCCGATGGAAGGGCGAGGCGCTGATATTGAGTAGCAGCCTGGCGCCTGCCACCGCCTGGAGATGGGGTGGCCCGTCCGGTACCCAGATGTCCTCACAGATGGAGATGCCCAGCGGGATCCCGTTCAACTCCCAGATGCGACCGGGGTCGCCGCCGGCCAGGAAGTAACGGTTCTCGTCGAACACCCCGTAGTTGGGCAGCATCACCTTGTGATAGGTGCCCAGCAACTGGCCGTCTCTGAGCACGGCCACCGCGTTTGCCACCCTCCGGTCACCGGCGTCGACGGCCTCCCGGGAGGCGGGAGAAGCGTGGTCGACGAACCCGACCAGTGTGGTCGTGGGCCCGGAGCGCCGGGCCAGTCGGCGCACCGCTTCGATCCCGTCGTCGACGAACGAGGACCGCATCACCAGATCCTCGGGCGGGTAACCGGACACCGCCAGCTCCGGCAACAGGAGGATCTCGGCGCCCTCGGCCTCCGCCCAGTCCATGGTTTCGGCGACCTGTTTCTCGTTGCCGGCTACGTCGCCCACGACGAGGTTGATCTGAGCACCTGCCACACGAATCGACATCGTCGATGAGGATAGGGACTCCCGATACCTCTCTACCGTTTAGATCGTGAGCGAAACGCCCCCTTTCACCCCTCGCACCCGTGGCCTCCTCAGAGAGATCGGGTGGCTGGAGGACGAACGGGCCGCAGCGGCCCTGCGTGTTCTCTGGTCGGGCCCCGACCCGGACGGGTCGGTCGAGCGTCTCGCCCAGTATGTGACGGCGGCCACCCCGGAAATCGACGTGCTGGGCGATCCCGAAGCGGTGAGGCGCATCGCCCACCTGGCGGGCGCCAGCCCGGAGCTCTGTCGCCAACTGACCCACCATCCCCGGTGGCTGGTGGAGATCCCCCGAGACGACCCGGTCGGTACGGTGCGGGCGACCCTGGCCAGGGTGGCCGGGGACGACCTTGCCGGCCAGATCGACGTAGCTGAGGGAGGACGGCTCCTTTCGGGGATGGCCGACGAACTAGTAGGCCAGATCCTGGATGAGGTGTCCGGGGTCGATACCCCGCCCATGGCCGTCATCGCCTTCGGAAAGTGGGGCGGCACGGAGCTCAACTACTGGTCCGACATCGACCTGGGGTTCGTTTATGACGGGTCTTCGACCGATGCCGACGCTGCCAACCGGACGGCGCGCGCCGTCATGCAACGGCTCGGTAACGGAGAGGACGGCCTGGTGATCAATGCCGATGCCGGGCTGAGACCGGAGGGAAGCCGCGGGCCCCTGGCCCGCTCACTTACCGCTTATCGGGTCTACTACGAGCGGTGGGCGGAACCCTGGGAGTTCCAGGCGCTGCTCAAGGTCCGGCCAGCGGCGGGAGACTCCGAGGTCGGCGCCGGGTTCCTGGAGATGGTGGAGGAGGTCCTCTGGCCGGAGACCATCGACCCCGACACCATCCGCTCCCTCCGCTCCCTCAAGGCGAGGGTCGAGGCGGGAGCCCAGCCCGGGGATCTGAAGCGGGCGCCCGGCGGCATCCGTGACGTCGAATTCGCCATCCAGATGCTGCAACTGGTCCACGGCCGTTTCGATCGCCAATTGCGGAGGACGTCCACCCTGGGGTTGATCGAGGCCCTGACCGCCGGCGACTACGTCGACCCGGAAACGGCCCAGGAACTGGAGCGGGCCTACCGGTGGCTCCGGGCGGTCGAGCATCGGCTGCAGCTGTGGGAGCTCCACCAGACCCACCTCCTCCCCCCGGGTGATACGGAGCGGGAGCGGCTCGCCCGGACGATGGGTTATCGCGACGGATCCAGCGGCAGCGCCCGGGACCAGTTCGAGGCCGACCTGGTCTTGCACCGCTCGACGGTGCGACGCATCCACCAGGACCTCTACTTCCGACCACTGCTGGAAGCCTTCGCCGCCACCCCGGTCACCGGCCTGAGCCGGGAAGGGGCCGAGCGCAGACTGACCGCGCTGGGGTTTCGGGATGTGCCCGCCGCGGTGCGCACCTTCGAAGAGCTGACCGCGGGCCTGTCACGGCGCAGTCGGATGATGCACCAGATGCTTCCGCTGATCATCGACTGGCTGGCCGATTCCCCCGACCCGGATCTGGGCCTCGACCAGCTCCGACTGCTGGCGGCCGATACACATGACCACCGTGAACTCATCGCCGCACTCCACGAACGGCCCGTGGCCGGATCACGTCTCGCTTTCCTCCTGGGAAGCAGTCGCCTCCTCGGCCAGTACCTGGACCGCATCCCCGAATTCCTTCCCCGCCTATCCGACGATCAGGCCCTGACTCGACTCCGTCGCCAGCCCGAACTGGAGCAACGGCTGAGGCGGAGAGTCGACTCGCGTCCCGAGATGGAGGAGAAGGAGGGCACCATCCGCCGCTTCGCCAGACGCCAGATCTTGCGGGTGGCGGCACGGGACCTGCTCTCGATGGCCGGCGTGGACGACACGATGACGGATCTGACCGACGCGGCAGATGCCGCCACCCGGGTGGCCGCATCTGTGGCAATGACCGGCGCCCCTCTGGCAGTGATCGCCCTGGGACGCTGGGGAGGCAGCGAGCTGAGCTACGGGTCCGACCTCGATCTGATCTACATCTACGACGGGTCTCTCAGCAGCGACTCTGCTCTGGACCTGGCCGTTCGCTTCCGAGATCTCCTGGCGCGCCCTGCCGGAGACGGGGTGGCCTACGATCTCGACACCGGCCTGCGCCCCGAGGGTCGGTCGGGACCACTGGTCAGGTCACTGGCCTCCTACCGCGCCTACTACCAGCGGTGGGCCCAGACCTGGGAGCTGCAGGCACTGGTGAAGGCCCGACCGGTGGCGGGGGACCCGGATTTGGGCGAGGCGTTCATGGCCATGATCGATCCCTTCGTGTGGCGCCGACCCTTTCCGCCCAAAGCAGCATCCGAGGTGAGACAGATGAAGGCCCGTATCGAGAAAGAGCGCATCCCCTCCGGTGAGAACCCCGACTTCCATCTCAAGCTGGGCCCGGGCGGCCTGGTGGACGTGGAATTCCTGGCTCAGCTCCTCCAGTTGAACCACGGCGGCGAGAATCCCGCCGTCCGGGTGACCCCCACCCTGGAGGCACTGGACCGGTTGTGCGAGGCGGGAGCTCTGACCCCCGACGAGGTAGCCGACCTGGCCGCCGCCTACCGCTTCTGCACTCACGTCCGCAATCGCCTCTTCCTCCAGTCGGGTCGACAAGCCCACTCCCTCCCCACCGATCCCACCGAGGAGTGGCGCCTGGCCATGTCCCTCGGCTACCAGCGCCGCGGCGACCTCCGCGAGGACTACCGCCGGGTCACCCGCCGCGCCCGCCGCATCTTCACGGATCGCTTCTTCTAGCGTTTTTATCAGCGAAACGGCCCCTCCAGGGTGCCCATTTGTAGGGGAGAACGCGTTCGGGCTCGGCTACCGGTGCCTCTCGCCGTTATCCTCACCGGCGATGATCGCCCCCAATGAGTTGCGGGGATTGGCCGCCGGGGTGCTCCCCACCGTCACCGAGTTACGGCGTGCAATCCATCGCAATCCCGAACTCTCCTTTCACGAGTTCGCCACAACCGAGCGGGTCGCCACCGCCCTCCAATACGCTGGTCTCGACCCGAAGGTGCGCCACACCGGCACCGGACTCACCGCCGAGGTGGGCCAGGGAGAGAAGGTGGTCGGCTTCCGGGCCGACATGGATGCGCTTCCCATTTCGGAGCCGGCCGACAACCCCTTTGCGTCCCAGGTAGAGGGAGCGATGCACGCCTGCGGACATGACGCCCACACCGCGATCGGGACCGGCATCGCCCTGGCTCTGGCCCGGGCCCGGCTCC
Organism: uncultured Acidimicrobiia bacterium; assembly: GCA_963744905.1. Taxonomy (GTDB): domain Bacteria; phylum Actinomycetota; class Acidimicrobiia; order Spongiisociales; family ZC4RG35; genus DATFFO01. The sequence continues at coordinate 998,164 of CAVUUV010000003.1, forward strand.
CGGGCAGGATCCGATTCGTGTTCCAGCCCGGCGAAGAGGCCTTCCCGGGCGGTGCTCTCGAGCTGGTGCGTGACGGCATCGTGGACGACCTCTCCGCCATCATCGCCTTCCACGTCGACCCGTCGCTCGAAGTGGGCTCGGTGGGGCTGCGGACCGGAGCCGTCACCGGCTCGGCCGACAGGTTCCGCATTCGACTCGAGGGCCCCGGTGGTCACACGGCCCGTCCTCACCGAACCGTGGACCTGATCTATGCAGCCGGACGGCTGGTAACCGAGCTGCCGACCCTGGTGCAGAGGATGGTCGACCCGCGGCGTCCGGTCACGGTGGTGTTCGGACGCATCGCTGGAGGCAGTGCCGAGAACGTCGTGCCGACCAGGCTCGAGATGGGGGGAACGGTGAGGACGATCGATCGCACCCTGTGGGACGAGATGCCCGACCTGGTCTCCACCCTGGTCGAGCAGATCCTCATCCCTACGAAAGCTAAAGCCTCGATCGAGTATGTGCGGGGTATTCCGCCCGTGGTCAACGATCCGGGCGTCATCGGCGCGGCCCGCGATGCCATTTCGGGTCTGCTCGGGCCGCAAGCCGTCACCAGCACCCGAACCTCCATGGGCGCCGAAGACTTCTCCCGCTATCTGGACAGGATCCCCGGGGCACTGATGCGGCTGGGTACGGCCCCTGACCGGGGATCGATCGACCTCCACTCAGAAGGCTTCGTCCTCGACGAGCGCGCCCTGGAAACCGGGATACTGGCCGGCGCCGCCACCCTGCTCCACCTGCTGGGACCCGAACCCCTTCCTTGATGGTCTGGCACTACTTCAGCCGACCAGCCTGAACCCTTCCGCTCTCAGGGCCTGGGCGAGTTCCCCCTCCTGGCCCATCCTGACCGAGAGGGTGAGGATGCCCCCTCCTCCCCTGGTGGCATGACGAAGCTGGAGGTCTCGAACATCGGCACCCGTCCTGGCCAGGGCATGGCCGACACGGGCGATCTCGCCGGGACGATCCTCGAGTAGCACCTGCACCGCCGCCACCGGGGCCGCCAGACCTTCCCGCACCGCGCGAGCCGACTGGAGAGCTCCAGTCACTTCATCGCGATCCTGTGCGGCGATGCAGTCGGCCCACCAGCGCAGATCCTCACTCAGTGATCGGACCAGCCGAGCGACTTGGGCCCGGTTCTCGTTGAGTATGTCGATCCACCAGGCGGGGTCGGAGAGGGCAATACGGGTCAGGTCTCGAAAACCACCCGCGGCCAGCGACAGGGCGCCACCCTCATCTGCCACCAGGTTCACCAGAGCGGAGGCGAGAACCTGAGGGACGTGGCTGACGGCGGCAACGGCCGCATCGTGCTCGGCGGCCGCCATCCTCACCGGACGCGCCCCCAGAGTCTCGACGATCTTCTCCATCCGGGCCAGGTCGGCCTCAGCCGCACCATCGGTGACCAATATCCAGCTGGCGCCGTGGAACATGGCCGGACTGGCGGCGCTCGGTCCCGAACTCTCTCTTCCGGCCATGGGATGACCACCCACGAAATGAGCCAAATGGGATCCCGCCCTGACCACCGGGGTTTTCACGCCCGCCACATCGGTGACGAGTGCATCGGTACGAAGGTCGCCCAAGGCATCGATGATGGCCCGCACCGGCCCGGCCAGGACCACCAGATCGGCTTCTTTCGCTGCCGGCTCTATCCCGGCCGCGATCGTTTCGATCCCGCCCATCTCCCGGGCCCCTTGCAGAGCCGCCGAGGAGGGATCCCAGCCGGCAACCGCCCAGCCTTTACGGCCCAGGCCCGCCCCCACCGAGGCACCGATCAGCCCGGTCCCGAGAACAAGGGCCTTCATGTCAGAGCTTGAGACCCACTACCTCGGCGAGGGCACGCAAAGAGTCCATCATCTCGGCGAACTCGGCCGGTAGCAGTGCCTGGGCGCCGTCGACCTTGGCCGTGTCGGGGGTGGGGTGAACGTCGACCATGATGGCGTCCGCCCCGATGGCCACGGCAGCCCGGCTGAGCGGCGCCACCAGATCGCGACGGCCGCCAGAATGGGAGGGGTCGACCAGAACGGGCAGGTGGGACAGAGCCTTGACGATCGGCACTGCCGTTATGTCCAGCGTGTTTCGGCTGGCGGTCTCGAAGGTGCGGATCCCCCGCTCCGCCATGATGATCTGATGGTTCCCTTCCTTGTATACGTACTCGGCGGCGTTGAGCCACTCCTCGATCGTGGCGGTGAATCCCCGCTTCAACAGAACCGGCTTGGGCTGGCGCCCCACCTCCGTGAGCAGGGTGAAGTTGGCCATGTTCCGCGTGCCGATCCGCAAGATGTCGGCGTACGAGGAGACCAGGTTCACGTCACGAGGATCGAGCACCTCGGCCACGAAGGGCAGATCGAACTCCTCGCGGGCGTCGGAGAGGATCTTGAGACCTTCCTCGCCCAGGCCCTGAAATGAGTAAGGCGAGGTGCGGGGTTTGAAGGCGTCTCCCCTGAGAATGGTGGCGCCGGCCTTCTGGACCGCCTCGGCGGTGCGGAACAACTGATCCCGACTCTCCACCGCGCAGGGCCCGGCGACAACCGTGAAGTGGCCCCCGCCGATCGTTGTCCCTCGCACCTCCAGCACGGTGTCCTCAGGCTGGAAGTCACGGCTGACGAACTTGAACGGCTTCATGACGGGCACAGCTCGCTCCACCCCCGACATGGCCTCCCAGGGAAGCTGGCGAATCGCCTCCCGATCCCCCAGAGCCCCGATGACGGTACGAAACTGACCCACAGAGACGTGGGCCTCCGATCCGACCGAACGCAAGCGGTCCACCACCGCCTCGATATCGGCGTCGGTGGCGGTCTTGTTCATGACGATGATCATCGAGGACATCTTCCCAATTCGATTGCAGTTTGGCCTCTCCCCCCACAACATCAAATCTCGGTGTAGGGCTGTGCGGATCCCCTTCCGGGTGGGCTCGTACCGTGCTTGCAATAGTTAGCACTCCGCTGTATAATGCAATTGTGAGCGAGGACCAACACCACTCCGATCTGGGCGACTTCATTCGCCAGCAACGAGAGCGAGCCAACCTGTCCCTCCGCCGCCTGGCCGACAGGGCCGGGATTTCGAATCCCTACCTGAGCCAGATCGAGAGGGGGATCAGAAAGCCTTCAGCGGAGATCCTCAAGGCGCTGTCGCGGGCCTTGCAGATCTCGGCCGAGACGATGTATTCGAGAGCCGGCCTGATCGAGGAGGGAACCAACCCTCCCACAGTCGTGGAGGCCGTCGAAGCCGACGATCGGCTCGACCCTCGGCACAAGCAAGTGCTGTTGGATCTGTATCGAACACTCATCGAGACAACTTCAGAGACGTAGGAGAGGAAATGGACACGAAGAATGCACTGTATGCGGCGGTGGGCGCCCCCATCGCAGTCGCAAAGAATATCAACGAGCGAATCGGCACCCTGCGCCACGAGCTGGGCAGCCGCACCGAGGAGCTCTCTCACACCGCCCAGAAACGGCTTGAGGAGTGGGCCGAGGAAGGCCGCCAGGTCGTCGACAAGGTTTCGGAGGGCAAGATGGTCGATGAGCTCGCCGCCAAGGTGGATTTCGACCAGGCCCGGGAGCAGGTCAGCAAGCTGCGCGACCAGCTAGAGGACATGCTCGCCACCTGGCGGGCTTCCTTCCGGCCTGCCGAGGAAACCGCCGGGGAGGCGGTTCGGTCGGCAGCATCGGCCCTAGAGACCGCCGGCGACAAGGTGGAAACGGCCACCAACGAGATCGAGAAGACCGTTCGGGTCAAGACCACCACTCGTCCGGCCGCCAAGAAGACGGCGGCCAAGAAGCCCGCCGCCAAGAAGCCCGCCGCCAAGAAGCCGGCTGCCAAGGCAGCCAGCAAGGCCTCCTGAGCAGGGAGCGCTTATCGGCAAGAGACCCGGCCCGTTACGGGCCGGGTCTCTCTTCAGTCTGTCGACGTTCAATGCCGTACGACCGGCTCTAGATCGTCGGCGATCGAAATCCAGCTCTCCACCATGGACTCGGTCGGGAGCCGGCGCACCAGGTCCTTGCGATGATTCACCGTGTGGATCTTGGCGGTGAGTGCGACGGCGTTTCTCCGTCGCAGTTCTCGCACCGTCGACACGCCGCAGATCGAGAGCAGCTCTGCGTATTCGCCACCCACGCCACGGATACGCATGACGTCGGCCACGTTGACCCATCGCAGCAGATCGGCGGTAGCAATGTCCGTCTCATCCGACAGCTCCGAGCGGCCCGCCCTGGTGGCGCCGCGACGCAATAGCGCCTCGGTCGTGCGCACTCCTGCTTTACGCAACCTGGTGGCGTCGCGGTGGTTCAGCGAGCGTATCTCATCGATGCGTGCCATCTTGCCTGTACCCGTCTCCTGTCCCGGGTCGGGACTCTACTTGCGTGGACCGGTCACGTCCTGAGGACGCCCGGGCTGGCGGGGCTTGAGCTCGGCCACGTCCGACTCCGTATCCACATCCCGGGGCGGAAGCTGCTCGACCCAGATCTCCTCCACCCACTCGGGATGGGCCTGAAAGAGCCGCTGGGCCCCCTCGTCTCCTGTCAGACTCATCACCCGTGGCCACAGCGACCGGTCTATGACGACCGGGTTCCCCCACGTGTACCGATACTTGGGGATGACCACCGGCGCCGCGGTCTTCTCGAATTGCTCCACGACCCTGGCCACCACATCCGGGTCGATGTCGGGTTGGTCGCCGATGATGACCAGCGCCGCCTCGCACCTGCTCTTCTGGATGAGGGCGTCGAGTCCGACTCGCAACGATGAGGCTATTCCCTCCTCCCACTCCGGGTTCTCGACGATTCCGCAATCGGTCAGGTCGACGTTGTCCAGGATCTCGTCCAGGTCTGCACCCAGCACGACCCACACCTCCTCCACCGGGTATCGGCGTGCCGCCTCCACGACGTGACCCAGGAGCGTCGTGTCGCCCCACGGTTCGAGCTGCTTGGAGCGACCCAGTCGTGAGGACCCTCCTCCAGCCAGCACCAGCGCAGCCACCGGCATGAGCTACAGCCCTCGGGGGTGACCGAGGCTCTCGAGCCTTTTCCGAAGCGACATCAACAGAATGCAGACATGGGGACCCATGAACGCTAACCCGATTGGGGCTGTCGGGCCAATGGCCGTCGTTCGCCGATGAGGGCCGGAGGTTGGTCGGGACGCCGATGCAGGGCGATCATCTCTGCGAAGATGGCGACCGCCACCTCCTGAGGGCTCTCCGCCCCGATGTCCAACCCGATCGGTCCCCTGATCCGGGCAATGGTCGCCTCGTCGAACCCGGATTCGGCCAGTCTCTCCCGCCGGCGCTGGGCGGTGCGACGCGACCCCATCGCCCCGATGTAGCGCACCGGGGTCGGAAGGACGAGGGGCCACAGCGGATCTTCGAAACGGGCGTCGTGGCTCAACACCACAACCGACGTGCGACGGTCCAGGACCAGGCGGTCGATCACCTGATCGGGCCAGCCAACCAGGAGCTCATCGGCTTCAGGGAACCGTTCCCCGGTCAGGAAGGCTGGACGGGAGTCGGAGACCGTGACATGGAAGTCCATCAGCCGCGCCAGGCTGCACAGGGCCTGGGCGATGTGGACCGCCCCGAAAACGACCAGGCGGGGGCGAGGAACGACGGGTTCGATGAACACCTCCACCTCTCCGTAGCCGAGAGTGGCGGGAGCCTCCCGGTCGACCAGTTCGGCCACGTCGGCGAGGATGTCGGCGCCGGGTCCGGCCGGGAGCTCGCCGGCCACTATCCCCCTGTCCAGATCGACAACCGCCGATGTGCCCGGGCCGGGCCCGGACACCACCGTGACCCGGGCGCCGAACTGCTCGTGCTCGATCAACCCGGCCACCGCCTCGAGGATGTCGTCCACACCAGACATCAGCCGGCAATCACCAGGGCTCGATGAAAACCTGAATGGTGCCCCCGCAGGCAAGCCCAACTTCGAATGCATCATCGTCGGAGATCCCGTAGGTGACCAGGGTCGGCTCGCCGGTCTCCATAACCCGCTGGGCATGGAGGAAGACGTCGTTCTCCACGCACCCGCCTGAGACTGAGCCCTCCATCTCGCCGCCCGACGACACCAGCATCTTCGACCCCAGCGGCCTGGGAGCGGGACCCGCCACACGGACCACGGTCGCTGCTGCCACAGAGTTGCCCCCCGCCTTCCACCTGTCGCGAATCTCGAGTTCTTCTCTCATCGCCGTCTCCTCTCAGGAACCGACTCTAGGAGCCTCACCACCGAAGTGAGATCGGAGAACTTGCCTGCGGCCAGGAAATCGTCAACGTGGGGAAGGGCAGCCTGCATCCCCCTCGTCTCGGGAGCGAACCCCGGTCGCGAGGCCAGAGGGTTGAGCCACACGACCCTGTGCACCGAGCGGGCCAGACGGGCCATTTCCTCGGCCAGGAGGTCGGGGTCGCCCCGGTCCCAACCGTCGGAGACGATCACCGCAATCGGACCTCCACCAGTCACCCGCCTCGCCCAGCGGCGGTTGAACGTACGAAGCGCCTCACCTATCCGGGTCCCCCCGGACCAGTCGTGGACCGCCTCGGCCACGTGGGCGATAGCCTCACCCGGGCTACGCCGGTTCAGAGCCCGGGTTATGCGCGTCAACCGGGTGGAGAACACGAAAGCCTCGAGCTGGCCCAGGTGACCGCGGGCGGCGTGGGCGAAGTAGAGAAGCATCTCCGAGTATCGCTCCATCGACCCCGACACGTCGGCGATGAACAGCAACGGCCGTCGCCTCAGCCGCCTCTCCGTGAAGGAGGGGAGCAGCAGGTCGCCCTGGCTGCTCACCATCCGTCCCAGGATGCGACGCGGATCGGGACGGTCCCCTCCGCGGGCGGGGCGACGTCGCCGCGACCAGGCATCGGCGGGCCGCCACATCATCGAGGCGATCATGGCCCTCACCTGCGCGGCCTCGGCGTCGGTCAACTCGGAGAAGTCCTTCTCTGCCAGCCTCTCCACCGATGAAGCTCCCACTACCGCGACCTCCTCGGTCATTTCGGATCCGTCGCCTTCGCCACCACCTCGGGCCTCGTCGATGGACCAACCCCGATCTCGATCGCTCACCAGAGCCAAACCCGAGTCGGGATCGTGGTTGGCGAACATCTCCATGAAGACCCGGGCGAAGATGGGAAGCTGGTCGGCCGAACTGACGCACACGGAGCGAAAGGCGTAATAGGTGTCGGTAGCCGAGGCCAGGCCGACGGCGTCGGCCGCCGCAGCCAGATCGGCAGCGATGGTGGGACCGACCTGGATACCCGCCGCCCGAAGGCGGCGACCGAATTCGACCAGGGTCTCCGAGCCGGTCATCGATCAGGCGATGGTGAACCTGGTCAGGGCGGCCACCCCCTGGGCATCGAGACGCGAAGCGATTGAGACGATGCTCACCTTCCCTCCTGCCTCGACGGTGGCCTCCATCGCCGCCGCCACCACGTCGGCGACTTCGAAGAGGGGCGACTCACAGACCGGACAGCTGGAGCCCGCCCGACCCAGCCAGCCGCACCGGTCGCATTGGACGCCCGGCTTCGCATAGGGACCGGCTACCACCATGTGGTCGATGGCGTGGGCATTGGCGGCCTCCAGGAGGGGTGCCAGTCCGGCCACCGCCTGACCACCGGCGTCCACCTCCCCTATGACCCGCTCCAGAAGACGTTCTTCATTTGCCACCCGGGCCCGCTCGACCTCCCCTGAAATCATGTCGCTCAGCTCGGCGGGGGTGAGGGTGTGGGGATCGACGACGATCCGCCCCTGCGGCAGGTCCTGGAGGTAAGCATGCATCTGGGCAGCGATCAGGTCGAAGAACTCCTCGTGGCTCCCGATCACCACCAGCTCGAGGGCCTGGTCCTGGTGCACGTCGAGCAAGCGCCTTCCCGCCTGTCGCCACAACTTGTTGGCCAACTCGTCGGCCCGGGACCGGATTCGATGCTCCTCGTACCCGCCAAAGCCGGCATAGTTGTCCTTGCCGGGGTCGACCTCCAACTCGTCACCCAGATCGTGCAAGTCTCCGCCGGCAAAGACATACGTCCTGGCCCGGGCTCCATCGGCGACAATCACGCCGACCCGCATCGGCCGCGGCTGGGCGCGTAGGGGGCGAAGCAAGGGGCGAGGACCGACCACGGCAGCGTCCTCGACGCTGGCGGAGAGTGGCAGGTACTCGAAGATCCCATCATCGTGAGAGGCGAAGAAGGCAACGGCCGGAGTGGTCTCGGTGTCGATACGAGCCGCGGAATCGATGATGCGGTCACAATCGAACCGGATGGACTTCTCGGCGGCCCGGTCCTGGCGGTCCTCGCTTCTGATGGCCTTGAGCAGATCGACCAGAACCGCCCTGGTGGCGGGAGCCCGTCGGTTGACGTAGACGCTGAGCAGGGTGCCGTTGGGGCTGTGCAGCTTGGCGATGGGATCAATCACTGGTGTGGTCCTCCTGACAGAAATCGGCGGCCTGGTTCCGACCGTAGCGGAGGACCGCGTAGCGGGGACCACGACATTTTCATGTGTCGCTCAGAGAGTACTCGGGGGCAGCCCCGAATGCTCAGCCGACTTCCGAGGAACGGTGGCCACGCACCGCTTCCACGTCCTCGCGATACTTGAGAACCACGCCCAAGGTGTCATCGACTACACCATCGGTCAGCTCGTCGGCGCCCAACACCCGCAGGGCTCGTGCCCAGTCGAGCGTCTCGGCGACCCCGGGAGGCTTGAACAGGTCCAGCGTTCGCAGATCCGCCATCGCCTCTGCCAGGCTGCGGGCCAGCCGCTGATCCAGGTCGGGGATGCGCTCTCTGATTATGGCGATCTCGCGGTCCACGGTCGGATAGTCGATCCACTGGTAGATGCAGCGCCGCTTGAGAGCATCGTGTATCTCCCGGGTCCGATTGGAGGTGATGATCACTATCGGGGGGCGGTGGGCGCTAACGGTCCCGATCTCGGGGATGGTCACCTGGAAGTCGGACAGGATCTCGAGAAGGAAGGCCTCGAACTCCTCGTCGGCCCGGTCGAGCTCATCGATCAGCAGGACCGGGCGCACTCCCTCGGCTCCTGCTTCGACTGCCTGCAGGAGCGGGCGAGCGATCAGGTATTCGCGAGACATGATGTCCCCGACCTTGGCGTGGGCCCCGTCACCACCTGCTTCGATCAGACGTATGGCGAGCATCTGACGGGCGTAGTCCCACTCGTACAGGGCGTGGTTGACGTCGAGGCCCTCGTAGCACTGGAGCCGAATCAACGGAACGTCGAAGATCCCGGCCAGGACCTTGGCCACCTCGGTCTTGCCTACTCCCGCCTCCCCTTCCAGGAACAAGGGACGTTCGAGCTGGAGGGCGAGATGAACCGCAACCGCCAACCCCCTATCCGCCACGTACCCCCTCTCCCTGAACCCTTCCACGACGTCTTCCACAGACCGCAATTCCATGCCACGCATGGTATCCGGCGTTTTTATCAGCAAAACGGGCCCCTGAGGGGTCCGTTTTGTAGGGGAGAATCTGTCAGTCGGGTCAACCCCCTTCACAGAGCCCATCCGTTGGGGGATATTCGCCCCGTGACCGAGTCCGCACGAATCCGGGAAATCGCCGCCACCCAGCATGGGCTGTTGACGAGGCGCCAGGCGCGCGAGGCGGGTCTGAGCAAGAGGATGCTACGACACAGGGTCCGGTCAGGAAATCTCACCTTCGTCACGCCACGTGTCCTCAAGATCGGTGGGTCTGCCACCTCGCGGTGGCAATCGGTCATGGCCGGTGTCCTCGACGTGGGCCCGGCCGCCCTCGCCTCTCATCTCACGGCGGCTGCCATGTGGGGTGTACCCGATGTCCCTATGGAACCCGTCGACGTGTCCGTCGAGAGATACGTGCGCCGCACTCAGGCGCCGGTCCGGGTCCACCACTTGACCGTGATTCCGCCCGACCAGCGGGCTGTTCTAGACAACATCCCTCTCACGGCCCCGGCATTTACCATCCTCTGTGTCACCGGAACCAACGGCAGTCGTCGCGGCGCTCAGGTGCTGGACCATTTGCTCGCCGCGCGAGACGTGACCCTGGACGAGGTCTGGGAGGTCGTCGATGGCTTGTCCAAACAAGGTCGCAACGGGTTGAGGGACCTGCGCAAGCTCCTCGAAGACCGCGCAGACCATCAGCCGCCCGCCGAGAGCAACAACGAGCGCCGCTTCGACTACCTGGCCCGTCGGGCGGGAATCACCACGCTGCGCAGACAGGTGAACGTGAACACGCCGACCTGGGTGGGTCGGGTCGACTTCGAGGACACCGACCTGCCTTTCATCGTCGAGATCCAGAGCGAGCGCTACCACACTTCGTGGGCCGCCCGCAGGGCCGACGCTGACCGGATTCGCAGGCTGGAGGCGGCGGGCTATACCGTCCTCGTGATCTGGGACCGCGAGCTGTGGTTCGACGGAGACGGAGTGGTCGACCGGCTCATCAAGACACGCCAACGTCTCCGTCGACAACGACCCTGACGCGTTCTCCCATGCGAAACGGTCCCTCTAGGGGTCCGTTTTGCTGATAAAAACGCCAATCAGAGCTGGGCTAGGGCCTGGGTGAGAGCCCGGCGGGTGAACACCTTGGCCAGGTGGGCTTTGTAGGCTTCGGAGCCGTAGAGGTCTTCGAGGATGGTGATGCCCTCGGTGGCCCTCTCGGCCGCCTCCGTCACGGCCTGTTCCGACCCGTCGGTCCCGATCAAGGCCTCCGCCACGCCGCTCGCCAGCGATGCCTTGGTCCCCACCCCGGTCAGGGCCACCCGACAATCGGAGACCGAGCCGTTGGACTTATCCACCCAGACCGCGGCTCCAGCCACGGCGTAGTCGGTGTGCCCGCCCCTCCGGCCCAGCTTGTCGTAGGCCGAGGCGCCACCCCGGTTGGGGATGCGGATCTCGGTGAGTATCTCGTCGGGTTGCAGGGCCGAGGTGAGGGCGTCGACGTAGAAGTCCTCCGAGGCGATCTCACGGGCACCGTCGGGCCCCTGAGCCACCATCGTGGCTCCCAGCGCCAGCACCGCAGCCGTCTGGTCGGCGGCGATGTCGGAATGGGCCACCGCCCCGCAGGTCGTACCCCGATTGCGCACCTGGACGTCACCCGTCCACGAGGCGGCATCGACCAGGGCCTTGGGGAGATCCGAGGATGCCGTCTGGACATGGCGCACCAGGGCGCCGATCGAGGTGTGAGCACCGTGGTCGGTGATCTGATCGAGCCCGGGGACACGGCCTATGTCGACCACCGTCGACGGCGACAGAAGCCGCAGCTTCATCATCGGAAGGAGGCTCATGCCTCCTGCCATCACCTTGCCGAACTCCGCATCGGACAAGGCCGAAAGGGCCTCGTCGATGCTGCTCGCAGCGATGTAATCGAACTTCCGCGGATACATCAGCCCACGCTCCCATCCTGGTTAGCGTCCTGCATCGCCTGCCACACGCGTTTGGGGCGCAGCGGCATCTCGATGTGCTTCACTCCGTACGACCGCAGGGCGTCGACGACGGCGTTGACGACCGTCTGGGCGGAGCCGATCGTGCCCGCCTCACCGATTCCCTTCACGCCCAGAGGATTGATGTCCGATGGCGTGACTGTCCGTCCCAAATCGAAGCTGGGCAGGTCCACGGCGGTGGGGAGGGGGTAGTCCATCAGCGACCCGGTCAGCAGATTCCCATCCGAGTCGTACATCGAATGCTCGAACAGCGCCTGTCCGACTCCCTGAGCGATGCCTCCGTGTACCTGGCCGTCCACGATCATGGGGTTGATCACATTGCCGCAGTCGTCCATGGCCATGTACCGCAGAAGCCGGACATCGCCGGTGTCGGCGTCGACCTCCACCATGGCCAGGTGGGTTCCGAACGGCCAGGTGGCGTTGGCCGGGCTGAACACCGACTGCGCCTCCAGGCCACCCGACATTCCCGCCGGGAGAGTGTGGGGCTGGTAGGCAGAGGTGGCGATCTCCTCCCAGGTGACCGACTTGTCGGGTGAGCCCGCCACGTGGGCAGCACCATCCTCGAACCGGATGTCCTCTTCGGAGGCCTCCAGGAGATGGGCCGCGACCTTGGCAGCCTTGTCCCGGACCATGACGGCAGCCTCGTGGGTGGCAGAACCATCCACAGCCGCAGAGCGAGATCCGAACGTCCCGATGCCCATGGCGGACTCGCCGGTGTCACCGTGCAGCACGCGAATCCTCTCGACCGGGATGCCGAGCTGGCGTGAGACCAGCTGGGCCCAGGTCGTCTCGTGACCTTGCCCGGTGGGCCCGGTCCCGATGATCACGCTGACCGACGCATCGGGATTGACCCTGACCAGACCGGAACCGTTGAAGGCGGCAGGAAGCCCGAACTCGGACCATGAGAAACCCAGCCCGGCCAGTGCCGACGGCCCAAATCCGCACACCTCGACGTACGAGGAGAGACCGATGCCGACGTTGCGGCCCTCGGCCCTGGCGCGGTCGCGCTCCTCCTTGAGATGGTCCCACCCGAAGCGCTGCAGGGCGGCATCGAGATTCTTCTCGTAGTCGCCCGTGTCGAAAGCAAAGCCGACCGGCGAGACGGCGGCCGGGAATTCGGAGGCCGGGATGTAGTTCTTGCGACGGACCTCGGCCGGATCCATATCGATCTCGGCCGCGTACATGTCCAGGATCCGCTCCAGGTAGTAGATCGCCTCCGGACGGCCCGCACCACGGTACGCGTCGGTGGTCATGGTGTGCGTCGTCACGCAATCGAGCTTGAGGTCGATGGGGAACTTGTACTGGCCCGACGCCACGAACACCCCCAGGAAGGGAATGGCCACCGTGAAGTTCTGGGTGTAGGCACCCATGTCACAGATGGCGTGCAACTGGTAGCCCAGCACCTCGCCGTCCCTGGTCCCGACGATGGTGGCGGTCCCCACCCAGCCCCTGCCCTGAATCGAGTTGTTGGGTGACTCGCGCCTGGTCTCGGTGAACTTGACCGGACGGCCCAACTTCTGGGAGGCGTAGCAGACCAGCATCTCGTCGGCGTATACGTTGAGCTTGACCCCGAAGCCTCCCCCTACCTCGGGTGCCACCACCCGCACCGCATTGGAAGCCAGCCCGAAGGTCTTGGCGATCCCTCCGGCCAGGGCATGGGGGATCTGCGACGAGGAGAAGACCTCGAAGCGCCCGTAGCCCTCGTTCCAGTCGGCGATCACCGACCGCGGCTCGATGGCAGTGGGGATAAGCCGCTGATTGACCATTTCCTGGCTGACCACCACCACGTCGTCGCGTTTCTTGTCCTGAGCGATTTTCTCCCGGGCGGCGGCGATTCCCTCCTCGTCACCCCAGGGCCCGCCCTCCCAGGTGATGAGAAGGTTCGAATCGAGGTCCTCGTGGACCTTGGTCTGGTCGGAGAGAGCCTCCTTCAGGTCCACGACCGCCGGCAACGGGTCGTAGTCGACTTCCACCACCTCGGCAACGTCCTGAGCCAGGTAGCGCGAATCGGCCACCACCATGGCGACCGCCTCGCCGACATGGTTGACGACGCCGTCGGCCAGCAGGGGGCGGACCTTGCCCACCGGAACCTGGGCCAGCAACGGACCGAGGTGGCGAACGTCGTCGATGGTGTAGACGGCGCGGACCCCATCCATGGCCAGCGCCTTCGACGAGTCGATTCCGGTTATGCGAGCGTGGGCGAGCGGGCTACGCACGAACGCGACGTGAAGCATCCCGTTGAGCTTGATGTCATCGACGTACCTGCCGGTGCCCCGCACCAGAGCCGGGTCTTCGCGGCGGCGAATCGTCCCTCCGAGGACACTGGTGGTGGTGGTCATGCCACCACTTCCTCGTGCTCCCAGTCCGGGGCCGGTGGCTCCTCGCCCCTCATCTTGGCGGCGGCGTACTGGACCGCCTGGACGATGTTGTGATACCCGGTGCAGCGGCACAGGTTGCCCTCTATGCCCCGGCGGATCTCCTCCTCGCTGGGAGAGCTGTTGCCCTCCAGCAGGGCCACCGCCGAGATGATCATCCCCGGGGTGCAGTACCCGCACTGGAGGCCGTGACGCTCCCAGAAGCCCTCCTGGACCGGATGAAGCTGACCATCTTCGGCCAGACCTTCGACCGTGATGATCGATGTCCCTTCCGCCTGTGCGACCAACATCGTGCACGACTTGGTAGAGACGCCGTCGACCAGCACCGTGCAGGCGCCGCAGTAGCTGGTCTCGCATCCCACGTGGGTGCCGGTGAGCGCCAGGTTCTCGCGGATGAAATGGACGAGAAGCGTGCGCGGCTCGACATCGGCCGACACGTTCTGTCCGTTGATCGTCATCGAGACTTGCAAGCGTCCTCCCTGTGGATGGTTGAGCCCGAACCTATCAGGATGGGAACAGATAAGCCCCCACCACCAGGGGAATTCTGGCCGATTCAGCGCTCATAGACCGCAACTGCTTCGATGTGATGGGTTTGGGGAAACATGTCAACCGGCGTCACCGAGCCGAGGCGGTAACCCCCCTCGATGAGCCAGCGCGTATCCCGAGCGAGAGCTGCCGGGTCACAGGAAACGTAGGCCAGACGAGCGGGCCTGGCCTCCAACAGGGTGGAGACTCCACCCTCACCCAGTCCGGCCCGAGGAGGATCGACCACGGCAACATCCACCCTGGGCACCCTGGCACTCTCGAAGGGCTCGGACACCACGGTGGCATAGGGGACGTTGTGACGCAGGTCGGCTACGGCTGTTGGGTCGTTCTCGATCGCCACCACACTCTGAGCCGCACCCCCCACCGTGGCCGAGAACAGGCCGCCGCCGGCGTAGCCGTCGAGCATCGACTCATCGGGGCCCGGGCCCAACGCTTCCTTCACCAGCGCCACGAGTGCATCCGCCCCACCGGTGTTGACCTGGAAGAAGGCCCGGCCCGATATGCGGAACCTGTGCCCGTCGACTAGCTCATGGATCTCGCCGTGTGACCACCCTCGCTCATCCCGACGGATCATCGCCCGTTCGCCGGTGCGCTCCGACGCCCGCAGTGTGACCCGATCCACGCCCGAATCCACCGACAGCTCGGCCAGCATGGTGGAGATGGTCGAGGTCACCAGCGGGCAGTCGTCGATCAGAACCAGGTCATGACTGCCGGCGGCGTAGAGCCCGGGCCGGCCCCGTTCGATCCGCAGGTCGATGCGGTTCCGATAGCCGTATCCTTCGCTGACCGCCTCGATGTCCGTGACCGGAGGGTCGGCCACCCCACCCAGGTGCTGCAGCTGTTCGGCCACGATCCGCGCCTTCCATCGACGCTGGGCCGTCAACGAGATCATCTGCCAGTCGCATCCGCCACACCGATCGAACACGGGGCAGGGTGGAGTGATCCGATCCGGTGAGGGCGTGGCCAGTGAGATCAGGCTCGCCTGGGAGTAGCGGCGCCGGGCACGGGTCACTCTCACCCGGGCGATGTCGCCGGGGACGCCGCCCTCGACGAACATGACCCGACCTTCGTGGTGGCCAAGCCCGGAACCACCGTGGGCCATCGACTCCACCCCAACGATCGGCTCGTCGGAGTTCAACGGCCCAGGGTCTCTTCCAGCACCTCGGCCAGGTCGGATACCAGCCATCCCAGGAAGGAAAGGACCTCGGAGGCTTCGGGCCGAAGATCGTCGTAATCTCCGGCCGTCTCGATCCCCCATCGGGCTCCCAGCACCAGTCTGGCCTCATTGACCACCCGCAGCACGGCATCGGCTTCGGGGCGCGAGATCACCGCCCTACCCACCGACCCCTCCGGTTCGTCTCCTCGAGACTCGGGCAGTGAGTCCCTCACAGCCTCGAGCACCACCTCGAAGGCGGATCGATCGGCCCGCCGTGACGCCTCCAGTTCGGTGCCGGCCAGCCGCCGCCACTCGGCATCTGCTTCAGGGTCGCCCAGGTAGACAGGTGGTGAAAGCCGGGCCGCTCCCGGGTCGGCTTCAGCGGTGCCCAGACTGGCCAGGAGCCGGGGTAGATCCATGAGGAAGGTGACCTCGAGGTCGGTCAGTTGCAGTTCGACACCTTCGGGGACCAGCGCGAAATGGGAGTTGATGGCCGTCACTGCTCGAGGGTCGCCCACAGGCCATGATGGTGCAGCCGGTAGCAGTCGTGCTCCGCCTTCTCGCGCGGCCCGTCGGCCACCACCGAGCGGCCCTCGTTGTGCACCTGGAGCATGAGTCGGGTCGCCTTGGGCTTGTCGTAGCCGAACAGCGAACGGAAGACGTAGACGACATAGGACATGGTGTTGACCGGGTCATCCCAGACGACGACCTTCCAGGTGCCGTCCAGGTCGACGTAGCGATTGCTATCGACTCCGGGAGTTATGACCGGTGATTGAGTGGGTGCCACGGCTCCATCACCCCGAGCGATAGGTGCCGAGGAACCTGAGGTCGGAGAAGTTCACCAGGGGAGGATCGAACACCGACTTCAACCCTGACGGGCCGGGTGGATGGGTCAGGTCGACGAAGAATCGGTACTTCCAGGCCTGGTCCGAGGGACGGGACTCGATGCGGGTCAGGTTGGCACCTCTCAGACCGAGCTCGGTGAGGGCCAGGGCCAGGGCCCCCGGCGTGTGCCCAGTGGTGAAGGCGATGGTCGTCTTGTCGGCCTCTTCGGCAACGGGCTGGTCGCCCTGAGCCAGCTCCACGAAGCGGGTCGTGTTGTGGTCCCGGTCGATCACGTCTGTCATCAGGACCGCCAGGCCATGGGAAGCGGCCGCCCAAGCCGGAGCCAGGGCGGCATCGCGCAGGTCTTCGGTCTCGGCCACCCGGCGCACCGCTCCGGCCGTGTCGTGAACCGGAACCGGCTCCCATCCCCAGTGGGTTAGCACCGCCTCGGCCTGACTCAGTGCCTCGGGATGCGACAGCACCCGCTCGATCTGGTCCACCGCGGTGCCCGGCAGACCGAGCAGGGCATGGCGCACCTCGATGAGGTGTTCGGCGACGATGGTGGTGTTGCCGGGCAGAAGACGATCCAGCACCGCAAGCACGCTGCCGGTGGTCGAGTTCTCGATCGGTACCACCAATCGATCGACATCGGAGGAGGCGAGTGCCTCGAAAGCAGCTACGAAACTGGGGTAGCCGGTTCGCTCGTCCTCAGGGTGCAGTTCGGCCGATGCCCGGTCCGAGTAGGAGTAGGTCTCGCCTTGGTATCCAATCCGCACATCATGAACGGTAGCCAGACCCGGGCCGTGCGGGAATCGTCAGCTCAACTGGACGGCTCGGGAGCTGACTCCACGGCATAGCCCGGGCCGCCCTCCAGCCCATCGTCTGTCACTTCTCGGTCGGGAGCGGATTCCACCCGACCACCCTGGCGCAGCATCGAGAAGATGGTGGGCCGGGATTGATTGAACAGCCCCGGCACCGTCACCGGGGAACGACCATCCTGTGCCGCATCCAGGTCGATCACCACGGATCCGCAGATCTCGCACTCGAGACGCTGCAAACCTGCACCCAGGTCCCGCCGGGCGTAGCGGTGGTCACCGACGCATCTCTTGTAACCCACTCTCGAGCCTCCCAGGCTCAGTCCCACCACAGAGTGTAGCAAAGTCGGCCAGAAATCTCACTATGGGTGGCATATCGGTCCCGGGTTCAGCAACCGGACCTCAATCGGGGGGCGACTGGACCTCATCCAGCATCATGGCCAGATCGCGCACTACAACGTCATCTCGCCCCAACTCCTTCATACCATCGTCCAGCATCACATAGCAGTAGGGGCATGACACCGCCACCTCGGCGGCCCCGGTCTCGAGAGCCTCCTCGGCTCGCTCGATGTTCACCTTCTTGCCGGTGTGCTCTTCCATCCAGAATCGGGCCCCACCCGCCCCACAACACAACGCCCGGGTGCCGTGACGGCGCATCTCGATCATGTCCACGGGACCGCTGGCCGACACCACCTCGCGAGGAGCGAGATAGATGTCGTTGTGACGACCGAGATAGCAGGGATCGTGGTAGGTGACGGCGCGCCGCTGGCCGCCTTTGCGGCCCCCCTCCAGCCGGCCCTGGCGCAACAGCTCGGCCAGTAGCTGGGTGTGATGAATCACCTCGTACTCCCCGCCCATCTGGGGATACTCGTTGGCCAGGGTGTTGAAACAGTGCGGGCATTGGGTGATCACCTTGTTCACCCCCAGCTCCGAGAACGTCTCGATGTTCTGCAGAGCGAGTTGCTGCCAGACGTATTCGTTGCCCGCCCGGCGGGCGGGATCGCCATTGCACAGCTCACGCGGTCCGAGAATCGCAAACGAGATCCCCGCCCGATGCAGCAGGCGGGCCAACGACACCGACACCGCCGTGTTGCGATCGTCGAAGGAACCGGCGCAGCCCACGAACCACAGGTACTCGGCCTCATCGACACCGTTCTCACCCCAGATGGGAACCTCGAAGTCGAGCTCCTTGGTCCAGTCGGCCCGCTGATCCTGGCCCATCCCCCAGGGGTTGCCCTGGTTCTCCATGGCTACGAATGCCTTGCCCAGCTCACCGGGGAAGTTCGATTCCATCAGAGTCAGATAGCGCCGCATGTCGAGGATCCGATCGAGGATCTCGATGCCCACCGGGCAGATCTCGTCACAGGCCTTGCATGTGGTGCACGACCAGGCCTCATCAGGCTGCACCCGGGCGAACAGCTCCGGGCCCTCGATGGTGATCCGCTCATCCAGGGAGACGGGGGGAGACACCCCGGCCATCACCGACGCCACCTCGCCCGTCTTGAGCACCATCTCGCGCGGATCCAGAGGCTTGCCGGTGATGTTGGCCGGGCACACCGAGGTGCATCGTCCGCAGATGGTGCAGGCGTCGGTGTCGAAGATCTGTTTCCAGGTCAGGTCCGTGACCACGGAGGCGCCGATGGTGTCGATGTCTTCGACCTCCATCAGGTTGGGCATCTCCCGCATCGCCCCTTTGGGCCGGTCCCGCGGCGACAGGAACAGGTTGGCCGGTGAAGTGAACATGTGACGGAGCTTGGTGGTGGGGATGACCACCAGGAGCAGGCCGAATGCGACCACGTGGACCACCCACGAAACCCGGTGAACGAGGGAGGCATCGGCCAGGGGGACGAGGTAGGAGAGGGGACGGCCCACAAACGACCACACCTCGAAGCCGGGACGACCGACCAGGGCGATGCGGGCGGCCTCGGTCGTGAGCCCGGTGATGCCGATTAGGGCCAGGGTGCCGAGGATCCAGCCATCCTCGGGTTTGGTCTTGGAGCGGAGCCGCCACGGACGTTGCCCGTAGCGACGAGCCAGGGCCCAGGCCAGGCCGCCCAGATACACCAGGGAGGCGAGATCGAGAACGGCAGAGTATCCCTGGTAGACGGCCCCGTGGAGGAACTTGAACCCCGCCGGCATGAGGTGATCGATCTCGAGGGTGACCGTCCCCAGGAAGAGGACGACGAACCCGTAGTAGACCATCGAGTGCATGAGCCCGGCCTGTCGATCACGCAGCAGGGTCTCCATCCTCAGCCCCAGATAGAGGCGCCTCATCCGATCGCCCCAGTGCCCGATTCGGCGCTCGGACTTGCCCCTCTCCCAGCTGCGGGCCCGGAGGGCGAAGAGGTGGAACATCAGCCACAGGGCGGCCGAGACCCCCAGGTAGAAGACGGCGACCAGGGCCGGGGGGATATCGCCGAACACAACCCGGCCAACGTCGAAGGTGACCTCACCCGGAAAGGTGCTCACCCACCACAGCAGCAAGGTGCCTCCCGCCGACACGGCTCCCAGCAGCTCCAGGACCAGTGCCGCGTCGGGGAAACGCCTCCGTTCGGTCTCGGCTACCTCGGCCTTCTCCTCGGTGACGGTCATGGCGGCGGAGTGTAGGTCGCCGGCGGAAGGCTCACCCGACAACCCGGTTTCGGCTCACTCAACCGACAGCGATCGGCCGGTCGGACCCACCCGTTCTTTGGACGCTCACCAACGCCCCACCCGTTCTTTGGACCGTGGGGAACGCATAGCGACGGTCACGGTCGAAAGAACGGCACAGGCGACGGTCACGGTCCAAAGAACCGGTCAGTTCAGGCCGAGCTCCTGGCGCAACTCCTCCAGCTTGGCGTCGGCCTGAGAGAGCGAGACTGCCTCCTTGAGCTCCTGTTCGGCGCCCTCGGGTGTGACCTCGCGCAACTCACCATGAGCCTTGGCCGTGGCCAGGCGGCTCTCGATCTTGTCCTCGACCTTGCTGAGTGAAGGCGCCTCCTGCTCCATGGTGGCCGACATCGACTCCATGGCAGAGTTGACTGCCTCCTGCATCTTCGCCTGCTCCAGCTTGCCCAACAGCTGCATGCGCTTTGCGGCCAGTTCCTGAACTCGCATGGCGTTCTGCTGGACCGCCTGCTTGGCGTTCTCGGCCTGCTGCAGGGCGACCTCGTACTGCTGCTTGAGACCGTTCACATTGGATTCCTCGGCCTGAATCTTCATGGCCAAGGACTGCGCCGCCCGGGTCCACTTGTCCAGGGCATCGGCGTCGTTGGCGTTCTTGGCCTCCTCCGCCTTCAACAGGGCCTGTTTGGCCATCTCCCGGGCTTCTCCCAGGTTGGCGGCGGCCTGTTCGATCTTGGATTCCAGCTCGGTGCGGTGAGCGATCACCTTGGCGGCCTGGTTGCGCAGCCTCTGGTCGGCGGCCTTGGCCTCCGAGATGGCCTGCTCGACCTCGACTTCCGGATCCATAGCCGATTCGGCGAACCCCCGGAACAGCTGCTTGATGTATCCCCAGATTCTCTTGAGCATTTGGTCTCCCGTAGGTGCGTCGGAGCGCAGCTTACGGCACCGTGCCCCTTCCCTGCACCGATCAGCGGCCGATGAGCGACCGAGCGAAGAACCACAGATTGGCGGGCCGCTCCGCCAGCCGACGGGTCAGATACGGATACCAGGCGGAGCCGAACGGTAGGTAGACCCTGAGGTCGTGGCCCAGGTCCACTAGACGCCGTTGCTCGTCGCCCCGCACCCCGTACAGCATCTGGAACTCGTAACCACCCGTCCGCTTCGCCGCCAGCCGCAAGGACAGCTCGATCAGACGGGGGTCATGAGTGGCGATGGCGGGACGGACCTGCTCGGCGCTCATCAGCACCGTCAACAACCGGGCAAAAGCGGCATCCACATCGTCGGAATCGGTGAACGCCACATCCGGGGGCTCGACATAGGCCCCCTTGCAGAGGCGGATGTGGCCCCCCAGCGGAATGAGCCGCTCCAGGTCCTGGGGGGTGCGTCGAAGGTAGGCCTGCAGACAGACGCCCAGGTTTCCGTGCCGACCCTGGGCCTCGGCGTAGATGTCGATGGTGTCGGCCGTGTGGCGGGAGTCCTCCATATCGATGGTCACCGTGGTCCCGGTGGCTGCCGCCTTCGAGGCCAGGGCCTCGACTGCCTCGGCCGCCATCGACCGATCGATGCTCAGGCCGAGCTGAGTCAGTTTCACCGAGATGTTGGCCTGGATCCCCTCCATCGGTATCCGCTCCAGACACTCGATGTACTCCTGAGTGGCCCGCTCGGCGCCTTCCCGGTCTCCCACCTCCTCCCCCAACAGGTCCAGGGAGACCACCATCCCCTCGTCATTCAGCTCATGGGCCGAGCGGGCAGCATCATCCAGGGTGTCACCGGCCACGAACTTGCCGGCCAGGGCCTTGCCTGCCCTGGTCTCGGTGATGGCCCGTTCCGCCAGCGAAGCCCCGGTGATGGCCATGACCCCGCGGGTGAAGATGCTCATGTCGGCGACTCACCCAACTGCCTCGACCTCTCCGCGGCCGCCCGCACCGCGTCCTCGACCAGGGCCCGAAAGCCGCGCTGCTCGAGAATGTGCACGGCGGCGGCGGTGGTGCCGCCGGGCGAGGTGACATCGGCCCTCAGCTCGGAGGGCCGGCGGCCGGTCTCTGTCAGCAGATGCCCGGCTCCCCGCACCGTCTGATGGACGAAAGTCTCTGCCACGTCCCGGGGAAGGCCCTCGCGGACGGCAGCCTCGGTGAGCGCCTCGGCCAACAGGAAGATGTATGCAGGGCCGGTCCCCGACACCGCCGTGACGGCGTCCATCAAAGACTCGTCCATGACCCCCACCGATCCCACCGCCTCGAGAACCCATCGGGCGGCCCTCACCGCCTCCTCATCGGCGTGCGTCCCGGCGGCAATGCCCGTCATACCCTCACCAACCAGGGCCGGGGTGTTGGGCATCGCCCGCACCACCGGTATCTGCCCTCCCAGTCTCCCCTCGTAGAAGGCGATCGTCACGCCGGCCGCCACCGAGAGAACCACCTGCGCCGGTTCCAGCGATCCGGCCACCGCGTCCAGCAGCCCCGCCACGTCCCGGGGTTTGGTGGCCACGACCACTACCCGTCTACCGGCGGCGGCCTTCGTCACATCCAGCGTCACATCGCAGCCACTGCGCCGGGCCAGGGTTTCTGCCCGCTCCGGGCGCCTCACTGCCGCCGAGATGGCGGAGGCCTCCCATCCCGCCGCCAGTAGCCCCCTCATCAATGCTTCGCCCATGGCGCCGGCACCCAGAATCGCCACGGTGGGTCGAACTGCGGAAGTGTCGTTGGACATCGGAAGTCGAGTATATGAAGGCCCCCGCGGTCGTCCGGCCGGTGGACCTTGCGCTCCCGGGTTGCCTACTCAGTCGCTGGAACGTCCCCGCAGACGTCGCATCTCGTCCAGCACCGATCCGGTGAGAACGGTCGAGGCCGGGGCCGCCACACCGGTCAGTCGCTTCCGAGCCTCGCCCTGCACGGCCTGGGTGTTGGGGGTCTCCTCCCTGGCCGGCTCGGCCGGCTTCGCCTCCGGGCCGGGCGGTTTTGCTGCGTGGGCCGCTATCTCGTCCAGCCAGGCCTCGTCGTTGCGGACCGGAGCCTGCTCGGTATCGGAAGCAACTTCCTCTTGCGACACAGCCTCCACCACACCCAGCCGCCACAGGGTGTGGAGAAGCCGGATGGCGCGGGCCCGACCGAACGCCCCCTCCAGTTGTTCGAGCGAGATGACCGAGACCAGGGAGGCGAAGGCCCACCAGTCGTCGGGGTCGATAGTGACGGGCCCTCCGATCTCGTCCTTGAGGATCATCGGCCTGCTGGCCAGATCCGACTCTGCAACATCCGATTCGAGCTCGGCCAGGCGGACCATGTCCGAGACGATCTCGTCTATCTCCCAACCACCCTCTTCGGGACCTGTGTAGGCCTTCAGCTCGAACGTGCCTTCCGGGAGGCTGGACAGAACGAACAATGCGTCAACCGTGGAGACTCTCGATCCGAGATCTCCCTCCACCACCGCATTACCGTCGATCACGGCTCCGGCTACCCGCCCCTCGCGGAAGTGGATCATCCCGGATCTCCTGCCCCGGATCTCGACACTGGCCGTCTTCGACGTCACCCGGAGCATGTTCAAGAGGTCGGCGACGGTCCAATCTGAAATGGATCCTGACAAGTTCACTGTCTACCTCTCGAGTTCACACACACGACCGTTCCGGCGCACTCTGCGTATCGGACCGCGAGCGGCCCGGGTTGAGCAGAACCTGTGGCGGCCGGTTGGGGTGACGGCGCGGCGTCAGGCGATCAGGGCTGCGATCATGGGTACATGACCGACATCTACATAGCCGACGCCTGCCGAACACCGGTCGGGAAGCTGGGCGGCGTGCTCGCCTACGTGCGCCCCGACGACCTGGCCGCCCATGCCATCAGGGGGTTGGTCGACCGCAATCCCGACCTCGAACCCGGTGCCATAGCCGACGTGGTGTGGGGAGCGGCCAACCAGGCGGGAGAGGACAATCGCAACGTGGGGAGGATGGCCGGGTTGCTGGCCGGTCTCCCCGACTCCGTTCCCGGGGTCACGGTGAACCGACTGTGCGGATCGGGTCTCCAGGCGGTCATCTCGGCGGGTCAGGCCCTGGCCAACGGGTGGGGAGAGGTGATGGTGGCGGGTGGATCGGAGTCGATGAGCCGCGCCCCTTATGTCATGGCCAAACCGGAGCGCGGCTTCGCCACGGGGGCACCCGAAGTTGCAGACACCACCCTGGGATGGCGACTCGTCAACCCGTCCATGAGGCGCCTCCACGGCTGCCTGGCGTTGGGGGAGACGGCCGAGGAGGTGGCCGAACGCTGGCACGTGACCCGCGAGGCTCAGGACGCCTTCTCCCTCGAGTCGCATCGAAGGGCGGTCTCGGCCGCCGAGACGGGGAGGTTCAAGGACGAGATCGTTCCCATCGACGCCCCCACCGACCACAAGCGACGCTCGACGGTGACCGTCGATGCCGACGAGGGACCGCGACCCGACACGAGCCTGGAGGCCCTGGCCGGGCTGGGGTCCGTGTTCCGGCAGGGAGGCACGGTCACCGCGGGGAACTCGTCGCAGATGAACGACGGTGCGGCCGCCCTGATCGTGGCCACTCAGGCAGGCCTCGACCACCACGGACTGACTCCGATGGCGCGGCTGGTGGCCTCGGCCGCAGCGGGCGTCGATCCCGACGTCATGGGGATCGGGCCGGTTCCGGCGACGAGGATGGTCCTGGAGCGAGCAGGCCTGAACGTGGACGACCTGGACCTGATCGAGCTGAACGAGGCCTTCGCCGCCCAGTCGTTGGCGGTGATCGGCGAGCTGGACCTGGACCCCCAGATCGTCAACGTCAACGGGGGAGCCATCGCCCTGGGTCATCCCCTGGGCGCCAGTGGGGCCAAGATCCTCACCACTCTGGTCCACGAACTCGCTCGCCGAGGGGGCCGGTTCGGATTGGTGACGATGTGCATCGGAGTGGGACAGGGCATAGCGCTGGTGGTCGAAGCCGTATGAGCTCCGCCGGCGGACTGCTGGCGGGGATCGAGGTGGTCGAGTTCGGCAATCTCATCGCCGCCCCCTATGCCGGAATGCTGCTGGCCGACCTGGGGGCCGACGTGGTCAAAGTCGAGCCGCCCGGAGGCGACCTGGGCCGGGGGTTTGGCCCCTACGTGGGAGGCGAATCGGTCTTTTTCATGGCGGTCAACCGGGGCAAGCGCTCCCTGGCGCTGAACCCCAAGGACCCGGAGGTCCGGCCCTGGCTCGACCGCCTCGTGAGCCGGGCCGACGTGGTCATCAACAATCTCCGGCACGGCGCCATGGCGCGCATGGGCTACGACGAGCAGACGATTCGGAATGTCAACCCGGGCGTGGTCTATGTGGTGGTGTCGGCCTTCGGTTCCGATGGTCCATACGCCGACCGGGCCGGCATCGACGTCATCTTCCAGGCCGAGTCGGGGATGATCTCGCTGACCGGTCGTCCTGACGACCCCCCCGAGAAGACCGCCACCACCATCGGCGACTACGTGGCTGCCACCAACGCGGCTCTGACCATCTGCGCCGCACTGGTCGACCGGGAACGGGGCGGCAGCGGGCGACGGGTCGACATCAGTCTCCGTGACGGCCTTCTCCCCGTCCAGTCTGGGTGGTATGCCCTCCACTTCGCCAGTGGGAGCCAGCCCGAGCGTACCGGTACCGCCTCGCCCTATCTGGCTCCCAACCAGGTGTTCGAGACGGCCGACGGGCTCCTGGCCCTGGCCATCGTGTCCGACCGGCATTTTCGCATCCTCGCCGACCGGCTCCGGCGGCCCGACCTGGCCGAGCGCTATCGGACGAACCAGGAGCGCATGGCCAACCGCCCCGGCCTTGCCGCGGCCCTGGAGGAGACATTCGGGGAGCACACGACCGCCCACTGGTTGAACCTGCTGGGCGACGCCGGACTCCCGGTGGGGCGGGTAATGGACCTGGCGCAGGTCCTGGACGACCCTCAAATCCTCCACAACGAGATGGTCCTCGAGGTCGAACACCCCGCCGCCGGAAGGACGACCGCACTCGGTTCGCCTTTGCGAGTGGACGGTCGACCGGCACGGGCCGAACGGCCTTCTCCTTGCCTCGGACAGCACTCGCGCCAGATCCTTGCCGATCTCGGCGCTCCGGACGAGACGATCGAGGAACTCGTCCGGACCGGGGGCATCGTCGTATCGTGAGCAGCATGGAGATCGAAGGCGGAGAAGCCCTGCGACGGGCTCTGAAGGGGCTGGATCTCCCGGAGCGATGCGCAGTGGTGGAGGCGTCGACGGCGGTCGCCGACTGGTCGGAGGCGAAAGAAGTCATGATGAGGTCCTTCGCCATCAGCCAGAGAGCCGCCATCGCCGAGGCGCCCATCGTCTATGTGGTACATGGGGACGACCTGCTGGGACGAAGAGGGGCGGCCTCAGCCATGGTGGCGACGGGACTGCTATCCGCGGCCCGCACGGCCGCCATCGAGTTGAGCCGCAAAGGGGCGGTGGTCAATGTGGTAGCAGTGGGAGACGCTACCCCGCCCGAGGTGACCGCCCACTGGATCTCGCTCCTCACCGACCCTTCCGGCCCCACCGGCGAAGTGATCCACCTCGACCCAACCCATCTCGGGAAGGCATTGCCGTGATCGGGACCAGGGCGAGGCTCTGTGAACGGAAACTCGGCTTCCAGCCGAGTTTCCGTTCACAAAGGAGCCCTTCGTGACCCGCCTGGCCGTGGTGACCGGGGCGGCCCGGGGGATCGGGCGGGCGATCGGGGAGCGGCTCCAGTCGGAAGGCCTGACGGTGGTCGGGGTGGACGTCTCCGAGGGCCTGGCCGAGACGAGCTTCGAGCCGGTCCAGGTGGACTTGACCGACCCGGCCGGGATCGAAGAGGTGGTCGCCACAGTCAATCGCCTCGACGGCGATCTGGCGATCCTCGTCAACAATGCCGGGATCACCCGGGACGCCCGCCTGGTCAACATGTCGGAAGCCGACATGGCGACCGTGCTGGAGGTCAACCTGGGTGCCCCTTATCACCTGAGCCGAGCCCTCGGCCCCCACATGGCCCAGGGCGGGTCGATCGTCAACATGGCATCGCGGGCCTATCTGGGCAACTTCGGCCAGTTCAACTACTCGATGTCAAAGGGCGGCGTGGTCGGGCTGACCCGGGCCCTGGCCCTGGATCTGGCTCCTGCCGTGAGGGTCAATGCGATCGCCCCAGGCCTGATCGCCACCGAGATGTCGATGGCCATCCCTGAGGACATACGGACCAAGATGGTCGACGCCATTCCCCTGGAGAGGATGGGCGAGCCGACCGAAGTGGCTGACCTGGTGGCCTCGCTGCTGGCCCCCGGTTACATCACCGGCCACGTATTCGTGATCGGTGGAGGCCGGAGCCTGGCCCGGTGACCGGCCCATGATCGTCGCCCTCTACGAGCGGATCCGCGACAGCCTCTTTCTGATCCCCGCCGCCATCATCGCCGGGCTGGGTGTCGCCTCCCGATTCGCCCTCGCCCTCGACCAACGGATCCCCCCCGGCACGGCCGGCCTGCTCAGCACCTCGGTGGATTCAGCCCGTTCCATCCTCTCCACCACCGCCACAGCCACCATCACTTTCGCCGCCATCGTCTTTTCGATGACGGCGGTGGTGATCCAGTTGGCCACCAGCCAGTTCTCGCCCCGCATCACCCAGGGCTTCCTCCGGGACCGGTACCAACAGGTGACCATCGGCCTCACCGTGGGCACCTTCGTCTACTCGCTGGTGGTACTGGCCTCGGTGCGGGGCTCGGGGACGGTGACCGACAGCCACCACGACCTCTCATCCACGGTGGCGGTGGTGCTCGGGGTTGCCTCGATGCTGGCCATCGTGTTCTTCATAGACCGGATCATGCGGAGCATGCGCATCGACACCATCGTGGCGAATCTGGCCCACGAGACCGAGGAAGCCGTCCGCAGGCTTCCCCACCGTGAGCCGTTGGGCGACGAGAGCCTCACCCCTCCCGACACCGCCACCACCACCTCGGTCACAACCTCCCACAGCGGATGGATCCGCTCGATCGCCCTCAAGCAGATGCTGGGCGATCTTCCGGACGGGACCGCCGTCCGCCTGGATGTCCGGGTCGGTGAGTACATCGCCGCCGGCGAGCTGGTGGCGGCGGTGTGGCCGGAGGTAGACGAGGGGTCGGCCAGGGCGATCGACGCCGCCATCGAAGTCGACCTGACCCGCACCATCAGCAGCGACCCGATGCACGGTTTCCGCCAGCTGATCGACGTGGCCCTCCGCGCCCTGTCGCCATCTATCAACGACCCCACCACCGCCGCGGACGTCGTCTACCACCTGACCGGACCACTGCGGGCCGTTCTCTTGCGGGAGCTGCCCGGCCAGGTGGTCCACCTCGACCGCCGCCGCGCCTACCTGCCTCGCTCGTTGACCCACTCCGAGTATGTGCACGGTGCCTTCCGGGAGATACGAATCAACGCCGACAACCAGCCTCACGTGCTCCATGCTCTGATCGGGACCCTGGCCAGCCTCATCGACGCGGTGCTGGACTCCGGACACGACGGAAGGACCGATAGCCTGCGGGCCGAAGCACGGGCCACCCTGGATGTGGTGCGGGCCTCGACCATGCCCGAGGCCGACCGCCGCTGGCTGCTCGACTTCGCCCAGGATGTGGGGCTGGTGGAGGCCGAGCCGTCTCAATCGTCCGGGTCGACCGGCGGGACTCAGTAGAGGTAGCGGGCCAGGGTCTCGGCGACCATGGCGGGACGGTCGCTGCCCTCCAGTTCGATGGTCACCTTTCGCTTCAGCTGGATGCCACTCTCGACTTCGTCGGCGGCCTGCAGCTCCACCCGTGCCCTGATGCGACCGCCCGACGGCACGGGGGTGATGAAACGGACCCGATCCAGGCCGTAGTTGATGCCCATCCTGGGCTGGCCCACCTCCAGCTCGAGTCCGGAAGTGAGTCCCACCACCAGTGAGAGGGTGAGAAAGCCGTGGGCGATGGTGGTACCGAACGGACCCTGTGCCGCTCGCTCCCGGTCCACATGGATCCACTGGTGATCGTCTGTGGCATCGGCGAAGGCGTCGATTCGCTCCTGGGTGATGGTCATCCAGTCACTGACGCCGATCTCTGTGCCCACCCGGGTGCGGACCTTGTCGAGTATCTCGTTCATAGGCGCCATCCTACGGGCCACGCTCCGGCGGACCGGCCCCGTCTACGGGCTCAACTACCCTCACGCCCGATGCAGGTTCTAGCCACGCGGGTCGACACCCGCTCGGAGGAGTACCGGGCCAATCGCACCGCGATGCTGGCCAAGCTGGAGGAGTTCGACAAGCTGATCGCCGAGGCGCGTCTGGGGGGAGGCGATAAGTACATCGAGCGCCATCGTCAGCGGGGAAAGCTGCTGGCTCGGGAGCGAATCGAGCTCCTGGTGGATCGTGACGCCCCCTTCCTGGAACTGTCGACCCTGGCCGCCTGGGGCAGCGACAAGCCGCTGGGGGCCAACGTCGTGACAGGGGTGGGGGTCGTCAATGGGGTGGAGTGTGTGGTATCTGCCCACGATCCCACCTCCCAGGCCGGGTCCTCCAACCGCTATTCGCTGGCCAAGTCCCTGCGCGCCCAGGACATCGCTCGCGAGAACCGTCTTCCGCTGATCAATCTGGTCGAGTCGGGAGGAGCCGACCTCCCGGACCAGGCTGAGGTGTTCCTCACCGGCGGCAAATGGTTCCGCAACCTGACCCAGATGTCGGCCATGGGGATCCCCACCATCGCCCTCGTGTTCGGCAACTCGACGGCGGGGGGAGCCTATGTGCCCGGGATGTGTGACTACGCGGTGATGGTCGACCGCCGTGCCAAGGTGTTCCTGGGCGGCCCGCCATTGGTGAAGATGGCCACCGGCGAGGAGTCCACCGACGAGGAACTGGGAGGCGCCGAGATGCACTCCCGGGTGTCGGGGCTGTCGGATTACTTCGCCCGCGACGAGCACGAAGCCATTCGGATGGGACGCGACATCGTCACACACCTGAACTGGCGCAAGCTCGGCTACGGGCCCACGATGGCTGCTGACGAGCCGGTTCACGACCCCGACGAGCTGTTGGGGATCCTCCCCCAGGACCTGCGGGTTCCCTTCGATCAGCGCGAAATCCTGGCCCGGGTCCTGGACGGGTCCCGCTTCGAGGAGTACAAGACCCTCTATGGCCCTTCCCTCCTCACCGGCTGGGGCTCGGTGCACGGTTTTGCGGTGGGCGTGGTGGCCAGCCAGCAAGGGGTGATCTTCTCGGAGGAGGCCCAGAAGGCGACCGAGTTCATCCAACTGTGCAATCGCTACGACACGCCGATCATCTTCAGTCACAACACCACCGGCTACATGGTGGGCAAGGACTACGAGCAGCGAGGCATCATCAAAGACGGAGCCAAAATGGTCAATGCGGTGTCGAACTCCACCGTTCCCCACATAGCCCTGATGACCGGGGTGTCCTACGGTGCAGGCAACTACGGCATGTCGGGACGGAGCTTCAACCCCCGCTTCGTGTTCGGCTATCCCACCCACAAGGTGGCGGTGATGGGCCCCAAGCAGCTGGCAGGAGTCATGTCCATAATCTCCAGGGCCGCGGCCGAAGCAAGAGGGATCCCCTTCGACGAGGAAGCCGACGCCCAGCGGACCGCACTGATCGAGGCCCAGATCGAGCACGAGGAACAGGCCTATTTCTCCACCGCCCGGGTACGCGACGACGGTCTGGTGGATCCCCGTGACACACGGGCCGTTCTCGGAATCGCCCTCTCGGCCGTTCACTCGGCGCCGGTCGAGGGGACCTCCGACTTCGGCGTCTTCCGAATGTAGGCCAAGAGGACGGCCGCCTCCTTCCTCGCCTAACGTGGCCCCATGCAGGTCGAGCACGCCGGCGAATCGCCTGTCGTCCATCCCAGCGCCTGGGTCGCGCCCACCGCGACATTGTCCGGCGACGTACAGATCGGTCCGGACTCGAGAGTGCTCTTCGGAGCCGTCCTCACCTCCGACGGCGGGCCGATACGGGTCGGTTCGGGATGCGTGGTGATGGAGAACGCGGTTCTCAGGGGAACCCGCCGCCATCCCCTCCACATTTGGGATAGGGTCCTGGTAGGCCCTCACTCGTACCTGTCAGGTTGCACGGTCGAGGAGGAGGCCTTTCTGGCCACCGGCTCCACCGTCTTCAACGGGGCGCGGATAGGGAGAGGGGCCGAAGTCCGGATCAACGGAACCGTTCATGTGCGAAGTCGACTGGAGGACGGAGCCGTGGTTCCCATCGGCTGGGTGGCGGTGGGCGATCCGGCAACCATCCTGCCTCCCGACCGCCACGAGGAGATCTGGGCCATCCAGGAAGGGCTCGACTTCCCCGGAGAGGTGTTCGGGGTGGCCAGGAGTGAGGGAATGATGAGCGACATAATGCGTAGGTACGTGCGGGGATTGGGTCGTCATCTCGACGATCGGGTTCTGGGCGACTGATCCTCCGGGGCATCCGGAGTCGACCCGAGGACCCCAAACGCATAACTGATGGCCTGCTCCTGGCTCATTTGCCGGCCCTCGTCCATTGCCCGATCCAGCGAGGCCGGATCCAGTTGGGCTGCCAGCAGTTTCAGACCTTCCTCATACTCCGCTAGCTCATGGGGCATCATCGGATCGCCCGAAGCCTGGCGTAGTGACTGGGCCGCTCCCAGCAGCCGGGCGGAGGGGACCGGGTCATGGCGGCCGATGGCGACCAAAGCCAGGCTCTCGAGCTGATTGGCGATGGCCCCTCGATTCCCGACGTGCCGCCAGCCATGGAGGGTTTCGGAGTAGAGGACCTCTGCCTCCCCGACGGCGCCCGCCCTGCGCAGGGCATGCGCCAGCTCGCTTCGGGCAATCAGCGCGAAACGTCGATCCCCGATTTTCTCGAAACTGGCGATGGCCTGCGCAAACCAGCGACGGGCTTCTTCGATGTCTCCGGCCCCACCATTCGCCCGGGCCCGGCCGAAGGCGGTGAGGCCGATGGCGAAAGGATTGCCCGAGCGGTGGGCGGCATCGGTGGCGAGCTCCAGTCTGGCCTTGGCCCGTTCCAGACGGCCCTCGAACGTGTCGGAGATGGCGAAACTGGCCTCGGAGAGAGCCACCATCCACGGGTCGTTGATCCGCCTGGCCATCTCGACGACCTCCTCGCTGGGATGGGCGGAGGGGTCCGCGCCGAAGACCACTGCCAGATTCATTGCCGCCAGGGCCTCGAAGAGAGGCACATCCTCGCGGCTGCGGCGGGCCAGAGCCACGGCCAGTTCGCTGAACCGCCTCCCTTCGGCAGCCCTGCCGTTGGTGGCATGCGCAAAGGCGGCCGCGGCCAGGCCCCGGGCCAAGAGGGGGAGATCGTCGTCGCTCGTGCTCGGATCCTTGGACAGCTCCTCGGCCGCCTGGGCCGCCCTCGCCACCCAGATCAGGGGCTCCGGCCCGATGGCGCGTGAATGCCAGTACAAGTGAAGGAAAACACACAACTCCACGGCAGCCACGGGCGCGCTCTCGAAAGCCCACTCCAGTGCCGCGCGGAGGTTGTTGGCCTCTAGGTCGAGTCGGTCGAGCCAGAGCCCCATCTCAGGTCCCCGCAACTTCCCATCCGCCCGGCAGGCGAGGTCGAGGAAATAAGCCAGGTGCCGATCACGCATCGTGGACGCCTCGCCCATCCCGAGCAACCGCTCCGTGGCGTATTGACGGATCGTCTCCAGCAGGCGGTATCGAGTCGTGGCGTCGTGCTCGA
Organism: uncultured Acidimicrobiia bacterium; assembly: GCA_963744905.1. Classification (GTDB taxonomy): domain Bacteria; phylum Actinomycetota; class Acidimicrobiia; order Spongiisociales; family ZC4RG35; genus DATFFO01. The sequence goes on from CAVUUV010000003.1 coordinate 1,030,592, forward strand.
CAACGACGAGAGACCTCTCGACGAGACGAGTCAAGGCGTCGAGAGTCTCCAGGGATGCCGGCGAAGGGGACGGGCCCGGCTCGGGGTCCCCGGCGATGGCGCCCGCGGAGTCCAGATCCCAACCCCCCACCAGGACCGAAAGCCTGGCCAGCCAGCGTTGGTCTTCGGTCCCGAGCAGGTCCCAGCTCCAGTCGATGAGCGCTTGCAGCGTCTGCTGACGGGGAACCGCCACCCGTCTGCCACCGCTGAGAAGCCGGAACCGGTCGTCGAGCCCCCGAGCAATCTCTTCCACGGAGAGAACATTCACCCGGGTGGCTGCCAGTTCGAGAGCCAGCGGGATCCCATCCAGACGGTGGCAGATCTCGACCACCACCTCTGCGTTGGACGGGCTGAGGTCGAAGCCGGGCCGAGTCGCCGCCGCTCGTGCGACGAACAACTCGACGGACTCACTCCCGGCCACCTTCTCCAGCCAACCCTCGGCCGGATCCAGATGACTATCCAAGTCACCGTGCCGGGGGGGCAGCGTCAAAGAACCCACCTGGTACAGCGCCTCGCCCTCGATTCCGAGCGCCTCCCGGCTGGTGGCGATGACCGACACGCTCGGTGCGCTCCTGAGCAGGAGATCGATCAGCGATGCCGCTGCCTCGATCAAGTGCTCGCAGTTGTCGATCAGCAGCAAGACCGACTTGGCCCTCAGATAATCGACCAGCGTCGTCTCCGGAGGTCGCCCGGGCTCTTCGGCTGCCTGCACCGCCCGGCTGACGGCGGAGGCCACGAGGTCGGACTCGCTGACGACGGAAAGGTCGGCCATCCACACTCCGTCCGGGTACTCGTCGAGAAGCTCGGCCGCTAACTGGAGCATCAACCTCGTCTTGCCGGTTCCGCCAACGCCGATCAGCGACAGCAACCGGTGTTCGCCCGCCAACTGACGAAGGCGTTCGAGTGCCTTCTCCCGGCCCACGAACGAGCTCAAATGCGAGGGCAGGTTGGTGCGATAGGTCGCCAACGACTGCAACGGCGGAAAGTCTGTCGCCAACCCGGGGGCGGAAAGCTGGTAGACGTGCTCGGGGCGGGTCAAGTCTCGAAGCCGGTGCTCCCCGAGGTCGATCAGCTCGGCGCCTTCGGGCAACACATCGCGAGCAACCTCTGTGGCCGACGCCGAGAGCAATATCTGCCCGCCGTTGGCCAACCCCATCAAGCGGGCCGCCCGGTTGACAGACGATCCGTAGTAGTCCCCTGCCCGGGGCTGGGCCGATCCCAGGTGAATCCCCATCCGGACCCGGAGCGCTCCCACCTCCCCCCATTCCGTTTCTGCCAGCCGGCGCTGCGCGTTCAGACAACACTCGAGAGCGGCACCGGCATCGGTGAAGGTCGCCATGAAGCCGTCGCCGGTGCCTTTCACCACCGCGCCGCCGTGGCCCGTGACCGCCTCGGTGAGGACCTGGTCGTGAACTGCCAGGGCTGCGCCCATCTCGCTCGGGAAGCGTTCCCACAGCCGGGTGCTGCCCTCGATATCGGTCATGACCACCGTGATCGTCACGCTATCCCCGCTCATCGCGACAACTCTTTCGGGGAGATCCGCGAGTAGTTCTCAGACCTAGATGAGTCGCGAGCGAGCAGGTTCACCGGCGAAGCGTACTGCGCCCTCGTCCGCCGGTCGGGGCCGTGCCTCCCATCGAGTCGGCCCGCCCTACTGGAAGTCGATTATGACATCCCTGTAGCCCAGGTTGAGCAGGAAATTCGTTATCACTTTTCTGGCGTTCGCCTGCGCCTTGTCCAGGATCCCCTCATCGAGCGCCGACTGTCTGAGTACATCCTCCGCCACCTGGCGAGCGTCCGTCTCCAGACGGGGATCACCCTTGGTGAAGAGCCCTGTCTCCCGATCCAGGATCTGGGTGGCCTCGTTATCGACCGCCACGTACTGGATCTCGGCAGCCGGAACGACCAGGTCCACCACCCCGTCGTCGGACAGGTCGAACGAGCGGACGGTGACGCTCCCCAGGTCGATACCAGCCCCGATTCGGGCGACGGCGAAGAGCTGGAGCTTGTCCCCGTTTGCCCAGTTCAGAAGCCCGCCGTCCTTACCTTTCTCCACGATCGTGTACTCGACCAGCTCGATCGTTGTCAGGTTGGAGAGATCGCGAATGGATCGAACGACGGTCGGGCCGATCTCCTCGTAGGGCTTGGGCTTGAGAGCGGCGGTGAGGTCTCCGGGAGTAGGAATCGCATCCGCCACACTGCGAATCCCCCAGAAGAGAAGACCGCCCCCGACCATGATCACGGCGAGAAGGACGATGAGCAGTACCGTCCCCAGGCCGAGGCGCCGGGGCGGGGGCCGTTCAGATTGCGGTGACGTCAACCGAGAAGTTCCCGATACTGGCGGTAGCGGGCCAGACCTTCCACCTGACGGATGAATCGGGCTGAACGGCGAAACCGCTCGGCGATCTCTCCGTGTGATTGACCTTCGGCTCGCATCGCCACTACCCGCCGCTCCAACGGAGTGAGGAGCTGATCGTCGATGGCCCGACCGGCATCTCTCCCCGGCAGCTGGGCCCATTCGGCGATCCTCGAGACCAGTTCGGGGCTCTTTCGGACCTTGGCGGCGATGTCGGAATCGGTCAATCCGTCGGCGCGCATGGCCAGCACGCGTCTCTCGATGGGACGCAGATGCGTTGCAGTCATGGTCGGCTCCTCTCCGTGCAAGCTCAATCTACTCGCCTGCAAGGTACTAAGCCCCGCCCCGGGGCCCGCTACCGTCCCACTGTCGCAACATGAGCCCTTCCCAGACAACTCCAATCAACAAGCTGCTCGTGGCCAACCGGGGCGAGATCGCCCGACGGATCTTCGCCACATGCCGCCGGATGGGCATCGCCACCGTGGCGGTCTACTCGGATCCGGACCGGAACGAGCCTTTCGTCGTCGAGGCGGACGAAGGCATCTCCCTCGGGGGCTCGGCGGCATCCGAGTCCTACCTGCGGATCGAAGCCTTGATCGAGGCGGCACGGGCGAGCAGGGCCGACGCCATTCACCCTGGATACGGGTTCCTGGCCGAGAATGCAGACTTCGCCCGGGCCGTGATCGAGGCGGGGCTCACCTGGGTGGGCCCCTCTCCCGCAGCCATCGGGACCATGGGCTCCAAGCTGGCTTCGAAAGAGCTCATGGCTGGGGCAGGTGTACCTACCTTGAGCGGAGAAGACCTGACCGGCCTGAGTGAAACGGAGACCGCCCGCATCGCCGAGAAGATGGGTTACCCGGTCCTGGTCAAGGCATCAGCCGGCGGGGGCGGGAAGGGCATGCAGATCGTCCATGATCCCGACGATCTCGCCGAGGCGGTGCAGAGCGCCGGCCGCCAGGCGGAGGCGGCATTCGGCGACGGGACCATCTTCCTGGAGCCATATCTGGAAGCTCCCCGCCATATCGAGATCCAGGTGTTTGCCGACACGCAAGGAAATACCGTCTCGTTGTTCGAGCGCGAGTGCTCCATCCAACGACGTCACCAGAAGATCATCGAGGAGGCTCCCTCATCAGCCATCGACGAGCCCACCCGACAGCGCATGGGCGAAGCCGCCGTGACGGCGGCCCGGGCAGTGGACTACGTCGGGGCCGGTACCGTCGAGTTCCTCTTCTCCAACGGTGAGTTCTTCTTCCTGGAGATGAACACCCGTCTCCAGGTGGAGCATCCCGTCACCGAGTTGATAACCAACCTGGATCTGGTCCGCCTCCAGCTGCTGGTGGCAATGGGCATGCCTCTGCCCTCCGAGGCGCTCAGCCCCACACGCAACGGACATGCAGTCGAGGCCCGTCTCTATGCCGAAGATCCCCGGACCGGCTTCCTTCCGGTTACCGGGATCCTGCAACGGGTCTCGTTCCCCGACCTCGAAGGTCTGCGGGTGGACAGCGGGGTCGAAGACGGCTCGGTCATCTCCGTCCACTACGACCCCATGCTGGCCAAGGTGGTGGCCTGGGCCCCGACCCGCTCCGAGGCGGCCGCACTCCTGGCTCGAGGACTGGAACGGGCCCAGATCCACGGCTCGGTGACCAACCGAGATCTGCTGGTTCGGATCCTGCGCCATCCCGAGTACGTGGCCGGCGACATCGACACACATTTCCTCTCCCGGCACGATCCTGCCGAGCTGGGCGCCCCCCTCCCCACCGACGACCAGGAGAAACGGGCTGCAGTGGCTGCGGCCCTGGCCGACCAGGTACGGCGGCGGAGCCAGGCCCGGGTGCTGGGAACGATTCCGAGCGGCTGGCGCAATGTCCCCTCCCAGATGCAGGAGTCGCAATACGACGGGCCCGGAGGCCCGATCGATGTGCGGTACCGCTTCGAACGCGACGGGCTGCTGAGGGTGGACGGCTATGACTCGGCGGTTCTGGTCTCTGCCACTCCCGACGAGGTCAGGCTGGAGCTCGACGGCCACATGGGGAGGTACATGATCGATCGGGTAGATGGGACTGTGTACGTGGACGGTCCTGGTGGCCTGGTCGGACTGGTTGAACTGGCCCGATTCCCCACGACGGGCATGGAAGATCAGCCGGGATCTCTGCGTGCTCCCATGCCGGGCACCGTGATCCGCGTCGACGTTGCCGAGGGAGACCAGGTGGATGAGGGACAGGTGCTGGTGGTGATGGAGGCGATGAAGATGGAGCACACGCTGCGCGCTCCCCACGGTGGGGTGGTCACCGAGGTCGACGCCGCACCCGGCGACCAGGTGCTGGCCGACGCCATCCTGGTGGTGGTGGGGCAATGACCACGGTGGTGGTGGGGCAATGAACACGGTGGTGGTGGTGGGGCAATGAACACGGTGGTGGGGCAATGACCACGGTGGTGGTGGGGTGAGCGACCCATATGAGATCGAGGTGATCGAGCTGACCCCGACCCCGGCCGTGGTCCTGCCCCGGACCGTCCAGCAAAGCCTGCTGGGAGACAACATCGGCCGGGCCCTGGGCCGGATCCAGGCGGCGGTCACCGCGGCGCGGGTCCCGGTGGCGGGGGCTCCGTTCGTTCGGTATCTGTCCTTCGGGCCCGAGATCGAGATGGAGGTGGGGCTTCCGCTGGCCGAACCCCAGTCCATACCGGGCCTGCGAGCCGCCATCCTTCCCGGCGGCCCGGCCGCCTCGACCTGGCATACCGGGCCCTACGAGGGGCTCGCCGGGGCTTTCACCGCCGTTCGAACGTGGATCGAGGCCAACGCCGCCAGCGCCGGCCATCCCTGGGAGTCATATTGGACCCCGGCCGATGCAGACCCGGCCCGGACTCAGATCGTCTGGCCGATCCAGGCCTCATGAGTGCCCGCGACCGCATCGCCCCCGTTTTCGATCTCGCTCCCTTCATCCACTTGATCGGATACAAGCTGGTCGACGCCGGAGAGGGGTGGGTGGAGACGGCGCTGACCCTGGAGGAGAGGCACCTGCAGCAGCACGGATACGCCCATGCCGGTGTGGTGACGACGATGGCCGACCACACCGCGGGGGGAGCCGCATCCACGGTTGTCCAACCCGGCAACTCCGTCCTCACTGCCATGCTCAGCATCCAGTTGCTGCGCCCCGCCCGCGGTGAAAGGCTCACGTGCCGGGGCGAGGTGGTGAAGCCGGGGAAGAGGATCATCGCCACCCAGGCGGACGTCCACTGCGACGGAAAGCACGTCGCCAGGCTCGAGGCCACGATGGCCGTCGTGCCGGTGGACATCGAGGCCACGGATGGGTGAAACCCCTCCCCTGGGCCCCGTCCTGGCCGACCTCGAAGGAGAGACCGACGCCCTGACGGACCTGTTGGCGGCCCTGACCACGGACCAATGGGAATTGGCGACTCCCGCCCAACCCTGGACCATCGCCGACCAGATCGGTCACCTGGCTTACTTCGACGAGCAGGCGACCCTGGCCGTCACCGATCCCGATCAGTTTGCCGTCTCGGTCAACCAGGTCGCTGCCGCCCTCAACGATGTGGCCGCCCTGCATCGGGCCCGGGGCCATCGGGAAGCGGAGAACCTGAGCTGGTGGCAACAGGCGAGGGCCGATCTGCTAGCGGCGGCATCCGGCCTGGATCCGGACCAGCGCATCGCCTGGTACGGGCCCCCGATGAGGGCGAGCTCGTTCCTGGTGGCGCGCCTCATGGAAACCTGGGCTCACGGTACCGACGTGGCCGACACCCTGGGGACGAGCCTCCCGGTCACCGATCGCCTGTTCCGGGTGGCCGACCTGGGAGTACGCACCTTCTCGTGGTCGTTCGTCAACCGGAGTCTCGAAGTCCCCGAGGAGCGGGTGCGGGTGGCACTGCGGGGCCCGTCGGGAAGGGTGGTGGTATGGAACGACCAGTACGACGCCTCCATCACCGGGCCCGTAGAGGAGTTCAGCCTGGTGGTCGCCCAGCGTCGTAACGTGGCCGACACCCACCTGGTGCTCGAAGGCGGCCTGGCCCGGCGTTGGATGGAGGTGGCCCAGGTCTTCGCCGGGCCTCCCGGCCCCGGCCGCTGATCGACTCCGGACCGGACCGACCACCGTTACCCAGCGTCCAAAGAAGCCTTGGGCGGCCGTCCACCCTCAGGCGGGGAGCAGGTCCTTCTTGAGGCGCTCGACGTGGCCGGTGGCCTTGACGTTCCGATAGGCCCGCTCCAGGTCGCCTTCGGGAGAGATGACGAAGGTGGAGCGAATCAGACCCTCCACCTCCTTGCCGTAGAGCTTCTTCATGCCCCAGGCCCCCAGCTTCTCGGCCAGGGCATGATCCTGGTCGGAGAGCAACGGGAAGGGCAGGTCCTCCTTCTTCTTGAATTCGGCGTTGAGGTCGGGCTCGTCGGGGCTGACGCCGACAATGGCATACCCGGCATCCAGCAGCTCCCGGTACGAGTCGCGGAAGTCGCACGCCTCGGTGGTGCATCCGGGCGTCATCGCCTTGGGGTAGAAGAACACGATCAGCCGCTGACCGGCGAAGTCGTCGGAGGAGACCAGATTGCCGTCCTGGTCGGGGAGATTGAATGAGACACTCATGGGAGTCACGCTAACGGGCGAGGCGAGAAATGCCCTACTGCCCGCCACCAGACCCGCTCCCGCCGGGAGCCAGTAGGAGACGATCCGGAACACGAGCACCGGTGCCACCACTTCCGCAGCAGGAAAGCCGTACAGAGCCATGGCCCCCACCAGACCGGCCTCGGCGAATCCCATTCCTCCCGGAGTGCCTGGGATGCCCGAGGCGAGCTGTGACACACCGAAGGCCGCCGCGGCCTGGACGGCGGTCACGTCCAGGTGGAACCCGGCCAGCACCAGGGCCAACACCATGGCCTCGGCGAGGAGCCGGCCCCACATGAACGTCTGGGACCGCCAGTCGACCGGAGCATCCACGATCGAAGGGCTGACCCGCCGCCGGATCCAGGTCGGCAGTTGGCGTCGCAGGGTCCCCAGGCGGGTGGCGGCCGCCATCAAGGCCAGGCCCACCACCACCGCGATAGTGGCCGCCACCACCACGCTGCCCTGCCACTCTTCGATCCTTCCTCGCACCTTCAACCACAGCAGAGCGGCTCCGGTGCCGATCAACAGGCCCGAGTAGTTGAGGGCCGTCGCCCGCACCGCCGCCCCGGCCGCACCCGGAGCCTGCCTGCGCACGGTCCACGCCATCGCCACCGGGGTCACCGCTCCACCCGCAGGTAGGAGCCGGGCCACGGTCGAACCCACCAGGGCAGCCTGGAATCCGAGCGACCTGCGGATCCGTCCTCCCCCCAGCTCGATCCCCTGCCGGAAGAGCTCGCCGAAAAACCACACCGAGCCGAGCTGGACCACCGCGGCTAGGGCGATCACTATCCAGGTGGAAGCGTTCAGCGGAGGAAGATCAACCGTATTGACCACGACCAGGAAGGCGATCGCGTAGACGAGGGCGGCGATCACCGCCGTCCTGCCCACATGCTGCAACCGGATCTCGGTCATGTAGTGGCGGCTTCGTCCGCCGAGCCATGCAGAACCGGATCGGTGTCCCACACGGCCCTCACCGCCGCGGCCCTGAAACCGGGCGAACGCCCGTAGTTGCCCTGAACCCGGCGGGCGATGATCACCCAGCTGAGGGCCAGGGCCAATATCACCACGACCCCGGGCTGTCCGGCAGCGAGGGCAAACACCGGCAGTGAGCCCCAGCCGACGAAACCGCCCAGTCCTCCGCCGATTCGCCACCCCATCACCGCCCAGGCAGTGGTCCACAGCAACAGCACCGGGGCCACCCCGACGACCACTCCCACCGCCGTCGCCATCCCCCTACCCGAGCGGCTACGCAGGTAGATCGACCAGTTGTGGCCTATCACCGCCGCCAGGCCGGCCAAGCTGACCGTCACCGAGGCCATGCCCAACCTTCTCACGACCAGCACCGGGATCAGACCCTTGAGGCCGTCGAGGACGGCGGCCACCACCCCGTAGCGGAGCCCGGCCAGCTTGGTCAGGTTCCCGGCACCAACGTTGCGGGTTCCCTGCTTGCGCAGGTCGACGTCGAGCATGAAACCGATCAGGAGCGCGAAGGGGACGGCCCCCAGCAGGTAGGCGGCCGCGGAGGCCGAAACGAGACCCAGCACGTCAGACATCGCCAGCACCATCATCGCGGACTCAACCCCGACACCACTAGTCGGCCGACCCGACTGGACCGCTGATCAGGCATCGAAAGCCTCCCGGAGCAGGGCGGTGTACAACCAGGGCTCGACCAGGAAGGAGTCGTGGCCCTTGTCGCTGTGCACCGTGAACCACCGGGCAGGAACCCGGGCCCGGTTGAGGGCGTCGATCATGGCAGCCTGCTCGTCGGGGTAGAAGCAGACGTCGCTGTCGATGCTCAGCACCAGCCAGTTCTGCCTGCGGCATCCCTTGAGCAACGTGGGAACCGGCGCCCCGACCTGCTCAACCAGATCGAACCGCTGCCACACCTCCATCAACCGAAGGTAGGTGTTGGCATCGAAACGGCGAACGAACTTCTGGCCCTGGTGGAGCATGTATGACTCGAGGGGATGGCCTACCTGGTAGCCGCCCAGGTCCTCATGCTGGACCACCTCGTCCCGGGCCCGCCGCCGCATGGCATCGAGAGACACGAAGGTCTTGTGACCGATCATCCGGGCGTGGGCCAGGCCGACCTCGGGTCCGCTCCCCCCGTAGTAGTCGCCCCCCTTGAACTCCGGGTCGGAGACGATGGCGAACATCTGCTCGAAGTTGTGGATCACCTGGAGGGAGGAGACCTCGAGGCCGGCGGCGATGGGGATCACGTTTCTCACCCGGTCCGGGTAACGGGTGGCCAGAACCACGCACATCATCCCGCCCACAGAGCCACCCACCACGGCGTGGACTCGCTCCACGCCCAGGTCCTCGAGCAGCCTCATCTGGGAGTCGACCAGGTCGGTGAGAGTGAGCTCGGGAAACCGCGATCCGTACGGGCCGGAGGTGGCCGGGTCGATGGAGGAGGGTCCGGTCGATCCGTAGCATCCACCCAGGTAGTTGACACAGATGACGGCGAAACGGTCTGTGTCCAGGGCTCTGCCGGGTCCGATGAACCCATCCCACCAACCCTGTTGACACTCGTCCGTCCACCCCACCGACAGGCCGGGGACGACCCGGTTCCAACCGGCCGCATGCTGGCTACCGGTCAGGGCGTGGAACACCAAGATCACGTTCTCACCGTCGGGTCCGATCTCTCCGTACTGCTCATAGGCCAGGGTCACCTCGGACAGCACGCCCCCCTTCTGGAGGACGAAGGGTCCGTCCAGGCGATGAAAGCGGGTCTCTACGACCCCCACGCCATTCGAGGAGTCTCTAGTCATCAGGATTAGGCCAACACGCTACCGGCTCGTCGGCTTCCCGCCATCGACCAACCATTTCTCCAGGAGGCGATTGAATCGGCGGGGCTGCTGGAACATCGGCTCGTGACCGACCCCGCTCAGCAGCACGATCTCCGCCCCCGGAATCAGGCCGGCCAGCTCCATGGCGTCGCGGGCCGGTGTCATCCGGTCCTCCGATCCCGAGATCAGAAGGGTGGGCACCTCGATGCGAGAGGCGGTCTCGGCACAGTCGTATTCGGCGCAGGCCCCCAGGTCGCCGGCCAGGACGCCGGGGCGGCTACGTCTGACCAAGTGCTGGATGGCACCCTGGTGCCAGGTGCCCGGCTCCGGATGACCACCGGTGAATGACCCAGGCAATGACCAGCCCCCGATGAGAGCGGCCGCTCGCGCCAGATCCGTCTCGGCTGCCCCCATCAGCTGGGGATGCACCTTCATCTGGCGGGAGGCGCCCACCAGCACCAGCCTCCCTGCGATCCGGTTGGAACGGGAGGCCAGATCCACACTGATCAGGGACCCCATCGAGTGGCCTATCAGGGTGGCTGGAGCCGCCAGACCGAGGTCCATCAGCTTCTTCTCCAACCAGTCGGCATAGGCGGAAATCGAGGTGAGGCCGGGCTGGCGATTCTCGCCATGACCGGGCAGATCCGGGGCCACGATCCGGTATCCCTGGTGAGCCAGACGACGCGACTGATACCTCCAGACGGTGTGATCCACGCCTGCCCCGTGGAGAAGGACAACCGTCTCGCCGTCGCTCATCGGCGGGCCGCCCGCAGAGCACGAGCCAGATCGGCGATCAGATCGTCGGGGTCCTCGAGGCCGACCGAGATCCTGACCAGCCCTTCGCTGATCCCCGCCGCGGCCAGAGCATCCGAATCCAGCTGAGCGTGGGTGGTCGACCCGGGGTGGATCACCAGGGAGCGGGCATCCCCGACGTTGGCCAGATGAGTGAAGACCCTCGTCGACTCTATGAAAGCCTGACCCGCGCTGCGGCCGCCCTCCAGCGTCACTGCCATCAGTGACCCGGCGCCCCTGGGCATCAGCTTGGCGGCCAGATCGTGGTGGGGATGGGAATCCAGGCCGGGATAGCTGACCGACTCCACTCCCTCCTCCCCCTCCAGGTAGCGAGCCACGATTCCGGCGTTGCGCACATGCCGGTCCATGCGCACCGCCAATGTCTCCAGCCCTTCCAGCAAGCGGTAGGCCACCTCGGGCGACATGCAGGCGCCGAAGTCTCGCACTCCCTCGGCCCGGGACCGGGCGGCGAAGGCAGCAGTGCCGAAGTGATCGGTGAAGACGATCCCGTGGTAGGGGGCATAGGGCTCGGTCAACATGGGAAAACGGCCCGACCCAACCCAATCAAAGGTACCGGAGTCGACCAGCACCCCGCCGATCACCGAGCCGTGGCCGGAGATGAACTTGGTGGCCGAATGGAACACGATGTCGGCTCCCCACTCGGCCGGACGGCACAGGTAAGGGGAGGCGAAGGTGTTGTCCACTACCAGGGGGACCCCGGCTTCGTGCGCCACTTCCGCCAGACCGGGGAGGTCGGCCACGGCCATCGCCGGGTTGCCGATCGTCTCGGCCAGCACCAAACGGGTCTGGGGAGTGATGGCATCTGCCACCGCATCGAGATCCGATGCATCGACGAAGGTGGTGGTAACACCGAAACGGGGAAGAGTGTGGACCAGGAAGTTGACCGTTCCCCCATACAGCGAGGTCGAGGCGACGATGTGAGCCCCCGAGCCGGTCAGCGTGGTAGCGATGAGGGCAAAGGCCGCCTGGCCGGACGCGGTGGCCACCCCGGCCACACCACCCTCCAGGGCCGCCATCCGCTCCTCGAAAGCTGCCACGGTGGGATTGGAGATCCGGCTGTAGAGATGGCCGGGGATCTCGAGATTGAAGAGTGAGGCGGCATGGTCGGTGTCCTCGAACACGAAGGAGGAGGAGAGATAGATCGGGATGTTGGAGGCCCCGGTCCCCGGATCGGGGGGCACGCCCGCCGTCAGGGCCAGCGTTTCGAACCCCAGCGTGTCCGGCTTGATGCTGTCGTCACCCATTCTGGTGAGGGTAGACCTCCCGGGTCAGCCGGGTGTCACCGTGACCGGTACCCCGTTGAGGACGGCGTTGCCGGACAGGGGGTCGATCTGATCGGTCGAGATGATGCGATTCACGTTCACACCCGGAATCGAACCGGCGACAGAAAGACGAACTCCATCCAGGTCGTGCCCCCACCCGTAGGGCATGCTGACCACCCCCGAGCGGATCTCGTCGGTGATCTCGACCGGGGCCACGAGCTTGCCGGTCGAGGATGTGAGCGTGGCCGGTCCTCCATCGACCAGGCCGAGTCGGGCGGCGTCGTCGGGATGAACCTGGAGGGTGCATGCGTCCTTTCCCTTGACCAGGACCTCGATGTTGCCGAGCCATGAGTTGGCGGTGCGGACCTGACGTCGTCCCACCAGCACCAACCGGTCGGGATCGAATCCATCCATCTCTACCGGGAGGTGGGAGAGGTCGGCGATGATGGGGGCCGGTGCCAACTCGATCCGGCCCGACTCGGTGGTGATCACCTCCGACAGGCGACTCTCCAGCGGGCCGAGATCCATCCCGTGCGGTTCCTTGGCCAGAAGGGCCAGGTTCAACCCGCCGGGGTTGGATCCGAACCCGTCACCATAGGCGCCGGTACGTAACATCAAGTCGAGGATGGAGAGCCGGGGATCGTCCCACACCGCCAGCTCCTGTTTGAGCTCGTCGACGTTCCGATCCAGAGCCGAGGCGACCTTGGCCAGCCGGAGTTCGACCGACGCCCACGCCAGCTGTTTCACGTCCACATCGGGACCGAGGCCGGAGACGATGGCGGTCAGCGTCACCAGGAGGTCGAACTCGGAGGGAGCCTCCGTCTCGAAGACCGGCGGAGAGAACATGGCGTAGTTGCGCACACTGAGCGCGGTGAACGCCACGTCGAAGTGGGGCCGCTCCAGTGCGGAGGGCGGAGGCAGGATGACGTCGGCCAGCCGGGAGGTCGCGTTCAGGTAGGGATCGACCGACACCATCAGGTCCAGGCCCTCCAGAGCCTGGGCCAACCGATCGGAGTCGGGGCTGGTGATCACCGGATTGCCGGCCACGACGAACATCGCCCGAACCTGCTCATCACCCGGGGTGAGGATCTCATCGGCTATCGTCACGGCGGGCAGCTCTCCCAGGACTTCGGGCAGCTCTCTCACCCGCGAGAGCCAGCGTCCAGTCTGGAAGGGCCGCCTGGAGCGTCGGGCGGGCGCTGCCGCCGACTTGGGGAACATGGCTCCCCCGGCCCGGTCGAGGTTGCCGGTGAGCACGTTGAGGACGTCGACTGCCCAGGCGGCGACGGTGCCGAACCGCACGGTGTGGGTGCCGATTCGCCCATAGACGCATCCGCGCTCGGCGCCGGCCAGTTCCTCGGCGGCCCGGATGATGAGCCCGGCGTCGATCCCGCACACGGCGGCTGCTTGCTCAACTGTGATTGCCGAGGTTGCCTCCCGCACCCCATCCAGGCCGGCCACCTTCCCTTCCAGATGACCCAGATCCACCAGATCGTTGGCAAACAGATGGTTGATCATCGCCACCAGCAGGATGGCGTCGGTCCCGGGACGGATGGGGAGGTGCAGGTCGGAATTGGCGGCGGTTCTGGTGAGACGGGGATCGACCACGACTACCCGCCCTCCACGCCGTCTGATCGCCTCCAGCCGTCCGGGCCAGTCGGGGGCGGTGGCCAGGCTGCCGTTGGACTCGTAGGGATTGGCTCCCAGGATCAGCAGGTAGTCGGTCCGATCCAGGTCGGGGACGGGGATGGTGCCGGGATGCCCGAACATGTAGCCGCAGGAAACGTGCTTGGGCATCTGATCGAGGGTCGAGGCAGAGAAGACGTTGCGGGTCCCCAAGGCTCTGATGAATGGACGCAGCGCCAGAGCACTGTCGAGCTGATGGGCGTTGGGGTTTCCGATGTAGACCCCCACCGCATTCCGGCCATGTGCACCGACCACCGCCTCGAAGCGTTCGGCGATGAAGGCGTAGGCCTCAGGCCACGAAACCGTCTCCCACTCCCCCTCCCGTTTCAGCAGAGGGACACGAAGGCGGTCCGGGTCATCGTGGAGACGGCCCAGGGTGGTTCCCTTGGGGCAGATGAAACCGCTCGAGAACACGTTGTCGCGGTCACCCCGTATCACCCTGACCCGATCCCCCTCCAGGGTCAGCTCCAATCCACAGGTGGCCTCACACAGGGGGCAGGTCCGATAGGCCTTGGTCGTCATACCCCCAAGCTACACCTCGCGGCCGATGAGGGGGCAGAGGTGGCCGTCAGTGCTTCACCTCTATCCCCCCAAACAGGGCCACCGCCTGAACGTCGAGGCTGGGAGCGTCGACTGCGAGGCTCTCCTTGGTGGTGATGTTGTCGAAACCACCGAAGAGCGGGAAACCATGCACCACCACCTTCCAGCCCTGGGGTACCGCGATCTCCACGCCGCCGAAAGCGGTGAAGACGTCCAGAGACGCGCCCGGGGCCAGCTGAGCGTTGCGCAGGTCGACCTCCGCCCCTCCAAACATCGCCGACACGGAGCCACCCGAGAAGTGCTGGGAGTGGTTGGCCACTTCTATGCCCGAGAAGATGGCGAAGTGCTCGATGCGGTCGTCCCGGGTCGTTCTTCCCCGCCCGGAGCTGCGACCAAACAGGAACGAGAGCCCGATGACGATCAGGATCGCCGGCCAGACGAACTGCCACAGATTGGCCTCGACCGCACCGGTGGTCCCCAACAGGATCACCCCGGCGATGATGAAGATGATCAGCGGGGCCATCCATCTGGTGGGGTTGCTGACGAACATGATCGCCGCAGCCACCATGAAGATCAGCGGCCACCAGGCGGCGATTATGTCACCGGCGTTGAGAACGTCGGCGGCGTCGAGCGCCAGCAGAGCTCCCAGGGTGACCAGGATCACTCCGACGAAGAGGCGTCCGTAGTTCATGCCTCCCTCTCTTTCAGATCGTTACGGGTTGGCGTGGTGGGCATGGAGCTTGGACAGGTCTTCGAGTTGCTCCACGGCGGTGGCCAGGTGGCCTTGAGCTGCGAAGGCGTGGGCTGCTCCTCCCCCACCGTCCCCTGCCTGCATCTGATGGGCAGCGGTGCGGGCATGGGCGGCGGCCTGTTCGGCCGACTCGGCCACCCTCAGATAGGCGGCAGCAGCATCGGCCAACAGCGGCGGGATCGACGGCTGGTGGTCGGACTCGACCACCGTGGGCTCGGCCACGTGCCGGGGCGGTCCGGCGGCGATCACTTCACGGGCCTCATCCAGGCTGAACCGCCCCTGGGTGACCTCGCGTCCCACCACGACACCGGCCACGGTACGGCCGTGGATCGACAGCGACAGCAGACGGCGCAGATCCTCGAGGTCGCGTACCCCGCCGGCGGCGATGATCGGCTCCTCCACCGTGGCCAGGGCCTCGGCCAGGATCTGGATGTTGGTGGTCTCGGTCAGTATGTCGCGACCCACCTCACTGACCATGAACGCCGCCGCCCCCGCCGATGACATCTCGATCAGGACTTCCTCCAGGTAACGGCCCGAGTTCTTGGTCCAACCCCTGGTGGCGATCTCCTCGTCGGGCCGCACATCGAGGGATACGGCCACCCGTCCCGCGAACTCCCGGCACAGGTCCCAGACCATGTTCTGGTCCTCGATGGCGGCAGTTCCCATCACGATGCGCCAGGCGCCACGGTCGAGAAGCCGGGCCGCCTCGACGTGGGAGCGAATCCCCCCGGCGATCTGCACCTGGCCTTCGGCGGTGTCGATGATCTCATCGATCAAGGCTCGATTGCGGTGATCGTCGAAAGCCGCCGCGTCCAGATCCACCACATGCACGTGATCGGCGCCCTGACCGAACCAGTTGTTGACCCGCCCCACCGGGTCGTTATGGAGGGCGATGGCATCGTGGACGTCACCCCGGGGCAGGCGGACGGCGCGACCCTCGAGGATGTTGACTCGGGCGTAGAGATCCATGCCCATACCGTATCCGAACCAACCAGACGGTGGTGACGAGAATGTAACGATTCCCTTCGCCGACCCGTCCAAAGTGGGTATGCGGGCACGAACCGCCTACCGTTTGACTGAACCCATTTGAGGATCCCCATGGCCCATAACGCCAACGCAGAGCTCATCGAGGCTCTGGAGCCCACCGTTGCCCAACTGCTCACCGAACATCGCGAACGCCGCCGACACTGGTATTTCCACGATTTGATTCCCTGGGAGCAGGGTCGCAGCTTCGTCAAAGAGCCCTGGGAAGAGTCGCAGGCCACGATCAACGAGCGGGCCCGGACCTCGCTGGTGCTGAACCTGCTCACCGAGGACAACCTGCCCTACTACCACGTTGCATTGGAGAAATACCTGCCCGAGGGCTCGGTGTGGCGGGAGTGGAACGGGCTGTGGACGGCCGAGGAGGCCCAGCACTCGATCGCCATACGCTCCTACCTCCTCACCAGCCGCAACTGTGATCCGATGGAGCTGGAGGACGACCGTATGGCCACCATGCAGGCCGGCTACCAGCCTCACTTCGCCCATATCGCCGAGCTGTTCGCATATACGTCCGCCCAGGAGCTGGCGACCCGGGTCTCACACCGCAACGCCGGCAAGATCACCGAGGACGAGACCGCCTTCGAGCTGATGCGCAACATCGCCGCCGACGAGAACCATCACTTCATGTTCTACAAGGGCGTCATGCAGGCCATGCTCGAGATCCAGCCCGCCGCCGCCCTGGAGGGCATCTACCGCACCATGAAGAACTTCCAGATGCCGGGGATCGGCATTCCCGGGTTTCTGCGCCGGTCGGTGGAGATCGCCAGGGCGGGCGTCTACAACCTGCGGGTCCACCACGACAGCGTATTGATGCCGCTCCTCTCCCAGTGGAAGATCGCCGATCTCTCCCGGCTCGACGCGGTCGCCACCGAATTTCAGGAGAAGGTGATGGCCCTCCCGGCCGAGATCATGCGACGAGCCGAAAGGTTCGAGGCCCGCTTCGGCACCGCCTGATCAGCCCTTTCTTTCCTCGTGCCCGCCGAACTGGCGGCGCATGGCCGAAAGGAGTTTGTCCCCGTAGTCGCCCTGATCACGGGAATAGAAACGCTGGTGGAGGGCGGAGGCGATGACGTTGGCCGGAACTCCCTCGTCGACCGCCGCCTGCAAGGTCCATCGTCCCTCCCCCGAGTCGGAGACGCGCCCGGCGTAGTTGGTCAGGTCGGCGTCCTCGCACAGGGCGGCCGCGGTCAGATCCAGCAGCCACGAGGCGATGACCGTGCCCCTCCGCCACAGCTCTGCCACCCGGTCGATGGGTAGGTCGAACTGGTAGTACTGGGGCTGGTGTAGCGGCGCAGTCTCGGCATCATCCTTGCGCTTCTCCGATCCGATGTCCGCTCTTTCGAGGATCGAGAACCCCTCGGCGAGCGCAGCCATCAGCCCGTACTCGACCCCGTTGTGCACCATCTTGACGAAGTGGCCCGCACCGGCCGGTCCACAGTGGAGCCAACCCTGCTCTTCCGGCGCCGGATCACCGCTGCGTCCCGGCGTTCGTGCAGCCGCCTCCAGACCGGGCGCCAGCGCCCTGAAAACGGGAGCAAGCCTCTCCACCGGCTCGGATTCTCCCCCGATCATCAGGCAATAGCCCCTGTCCAGGCCCCACACGCCTCCCGACACGCCCACGTCGAGATAGTGAAGACCCGACGGGGCGAGCCTCTGTGCCCGGTCGACGTCGTCGCGATAGAAGCTGTTTCCACCATCGATGACGGCGTCTCCTTCGGCGAGGTGGGGCCGCAGCGCCTCGATGGTCGAATCGACGTAGGCGGCGGGGAGCATGATCCAGACGTTGCGGGGCGGGTCCAGGGCTGAGGCCAGGGCCTCCAGCGAAGACACACCCTCGATCACCCCCTCGTCCGCCAGCCCCTGACGGGCCTCGGCGTCGATGTCGTAGCCAACCACGTCATGGCCGGCTTTCTGCAGGCGCCGGGACATGTTGGCGCCCATCCGTCCCAGGCCGATCATTCCCAGTTGCATCTGTGAACCTTTCCAAACCGCGGCGATCCGAGCCTATCCCGACCCCGGGGTACCGGCACCCCGGTTCAGGCGGTCAGGGGGGTAGCCCGGTCGATGAGGGACGGCATGATCTCGGAGAGACCGCCCTCGACGCGAACCGCGGCAACCGGGTCCCCTCGGGTCGGGCCACGGTTGACGATGGCGACCGGGGTGCCCTGTCGGTGAGCTGCGAGGACGAAGCGGTATCCCGACATGACCGTCAGCGAGGAGCCCAGGACGAGCAGGGCCGACGCCTCATCCACCATCCTCATCGCATCGGAAACGACCGATCTGGCGACGTTCTCCCCGAAGAACACCACGTCGGGTTTGAGGACGCCGCCGCATGCCAGGCAATCGACGGTGACGAAGCGGTCCACCACCCTTTCGGGCAACTCGGCATCGCCGTCGGGGGCGAACTCCACCGCAGCTCCCGACATGGTCGGGTTGGCGGCCTCGAGTCGATGGTGCAGTTCGAGCCGGCTCCGACCATCGCCACAAGAAAGACAGACGGTGCGGGCCATCGAGCCGTGCAACTCCACCACCTCGACCGATCCCGCCGCCTGATGCAGTCCGTCCACGTTCTGGGTGATGATGCCTTGCACCCGGCGATCGCCCTCGAGGCGGGCGACCGCCTCGTGGGCGGGATTGGGAAGGGCCCGGGAGATGCGCTGCCAACCGAAATGGCTCCGCGCCCAATAACGCCGACGGGCACGGGCGTCGCGCAGAAACTCCTGGTAGGTGATGGGGACTCGCCGCACCCGGTGGGGATCCCCCCGGTAATCGGGGATGCCCGAGTCGGTGGAGATCCCGGCGCCGCTCAACACCACCACCCCGCCCCGTTCGATGAGAGCGGCGAGCTCGGCCATGGCATCCACCCGCCGAGCGTAACCGAGCCGGTCACCTTTCTTTGGACCCTGAGGAACGGGCCACACCTTCTTTGGACGCTGGGGAACGCATAGCGACGGCCACGGTCCAAAGAAGGGGAAAACCGTTCCTACGCGTCCAAAGAAACCCGCGGGTGCGGCGGCCTCAGGTCAGGCCGAGGGCCTTTCCGGCCTCGTGCAGGGTCTGGCCGCCGGCCACGACCGGGGCAAAGAGGTCACCGTGGCGCTGGAGACGCTCCCACAGGTTGGCCATGGTGACGTCCCCGTTGGCGATCCCGCCCAGCTCCTCCCAGCGCACCGGGGCCGAGACCGGCGCACCCGGGCGAGGCCGGACCGAATAGACCGAGGCGATGGTCTGGCCGGAGGCGTTGCGGTTGTGGTCGATGAACACCTTCCCCTTCCGCTTGGGCTTGTCCCACTCCATGGTCAGGTCGTCGGGGTTGGCCGACACCAGGTATCTGCCCACCTCTCCCACGAATCGGCGCACCTGCTCGAAGGTGTGCTCAGGGTCGAGCGGCACGTAGACGTGTAAACCGCGGCTACCCGAGAGCTTGGGGTAGCTCGACAGACCGAGATGGTCCAGTGCCACCCTGATCAGATTTCCCCCCGCCACCACCTGGTCCCAGCTGGAGCCCTCGGCCGGATCTAGGTCGAAGATGGCGTAGTCGGGCCGATCCAGGTCGGGATAGCGGGCGTGGAAGGGATGCACCTCTATGCAGCCCATGTTGGCGAACCACATCAGCGCCTCGCGCCGATCGGCCACCATGAACTCGATGATCCCACCCTGGGAGTCGGAGGGAACCGGCACGGTCGTCATCCACTCGGGCTGGTGCCCGGGAGCCCGCTTCTCGTAGAAGGAAGGGCCCTCGATCCCGTCGGGGTAGCGGGACATGGAGAGAGGACGGCCGGCCAGATGGGGCAAGAGGACGTCGGCCACCGAGGCGTAATACTGGACCAGGTCGCCCTTGGTGTACTCGTCGGCGGGGAAGAACACCTTGTCCAGGTTGGACAAGGTCAAGGGGACACCGACCCGGGCCACGAACCGCTCCCCCTGGCGGTCGGCCCGCACGGTTCCGGGAAACGCGATCCGCCCCGACCCGATCGGGCGACCCGGCTCCTCGTTGACGGCGTCGGCCACCTGTCTGGCCTCGGCCAGGATGGCGGCATGACTGGAGTCCTCCCGGGCCTCCGAGATCATCACCAGGTCGAGGCCCGCCCTCGAGGCGGCGGTAACCAGCGGCCCCACCCGTAGCGTCCCCTCCCCGTAGGGAACATGCCGCACCTCGCCCTTGGGACCGACCTGGTTGTCGGTGAACTGGCAATGGAGCGGGTCGATCATCCAGGCGGGAAACTGATCGGCCAGGAACCCCAGCACCTGGGCGAAACCCTCCACCGAAGTGAGGCCTCCTCCGGTGACGGCGTGGATGTGTGCCCAGTCCACCACCGGTCGCACAAACGAGAAGCGGGAGGCGATGAGGGCTATGTCGCCCAGCGTGCCCCAGGCTCCTTCTTTGCCCGCCGTCTCCAAGCCCAGACCCACCCCCAGCCCCTCCACCTTGGGTGCCACCCTTTCCAGTCGGGCAGTGATCCGGTCCATTAGGACGGCGGGGTCCTCGCCGTGGGTGGCGCCACCGTGGGCGACGATGACCCGCGCCCCCAGCGCCCGGCCCAGTTTCATGGTGTGCTCCAGGGCGGCCAGGCACTGGGCACCCCGATCTTCCTCCTCGGGGGTGAGAGTGGCGAAGTAGGGGGCGTGAACCGAGACACGAATCCCCCGCTCATCGGCCAGCTCCCCGAAGGCGGCGCAGCGCTTCTCCTTCCAGGGGAAGTCGGTCACGAAGGGGAGTTCGAGCGCACCGAATCCCCGCTCGATTAGCGAGTCCAGATACGGTTCTTCTTCGCCCTCGGGCGGCAGCTCCGAGACGCCGACTGTGATCATCGAAGCCACAGTACGCGCCGGCCGCTCAGGCCAGGACGACCACCGTCGTCCCCACCGGCGCCCAGTCGTAGAGGAAGGCGGCCTCTTCCAGGCTCTGGCGAACACAGCCGGCACTGTGATACTCACCCAGTTGCTCTTCTCTCTGGAGGGGCTGGCCGGTCCCGTCGTTGGGGATGGAATGGAAGCCGATGGCCAGGTCGTCGCCGTGGGCGAAGCGGACCATGTAGCGCATGGTGATCCCGTCGTGACCGGCATAGGCGGTCTCGGACTTGGAGAACACTTCGTAGGTTCCGGGAGCAGGCACGCCCGGCTTGCCGGAAACCAGATAGGAGTCGACCAGCTCCTCGCCTTTGTCGATCAACCACACCCGCTGGGTGGTGTTGGAGTAGACGATGCGCCGTCCCTGGCCTGAATCGGCCGGAACCGGTGGAGGCGGAACTCCCTCCAGGTCCTGGCGGATGCCCTCGGCGACGTTCCCGAACTCCTCGAACGGTGACATGAGAACCTGTTCGCCGGACACGACCACGGTCATGGTGTTCTCGGTGGTCTCGGTCATCCCCTCCCGGGTCACCGTCCCGTGGACATGGAGCACGCTCCTGCCGGCTTCGTCTTCGGACAGGGAGTAGGTGACGTCCGTGGCCCGGGACCAGGCCGCCCAGCCTTCCGACATCTCGATCATCAGCCGCGCGAACTGGTCCCGGCCCACCGCCGCCTGTGAGGTAGGGGCGAGCCCATCCCAGGCGGCCTGCTCGTCACCTGCGGCGATGTAACCCACCCAGGTCTGGAAGGCCTGAGCCGCTTCCCCGACCGATCCCCCAGGAGCAGTCGTCGCAGGAGCCGGAACGGTCGATGGCGCCGTGGATGTAGTCGGCGTGGCGGCAGGGGGGGAGGATGTAGGAGAGACAGCCGAGGAGGCGGAAGGGAGGGCGGTTCCACACGCCGCCACCAGGATCGCGAGCGCGACTGCGTGGAGATAGGACAGCTTGGACATGGTTCGAACACCCCGGACTGAGATGATGGTGATTTGACCTTTCGACGCCCGAGCACCGCCCCCGGTTCCCCCTATCTGGCCGAGGGACGGGTCTCGCCCGCCCTCGCCGCGGGGGAAGGCGGGCCCCCGACCCGGGTCGGGCCCCACAATGTTCGCCCCGGTGCTGTTACCGGTTGCCGAGACCGGGTTTGAGAGTGATTACCTCGTATTGGTCCGGCACGGCGTTGTTCTGGTAGAGGGCGAGGAGTCTCTCCCGGCTGGCGTTGAGCAGGGGGACCTGGGCACTGGCGCCCGCCGGGAGCATACCGGCGAGATCCCTTATGTGCTCGGCGTCACGTTTGACGTCCACATGCCCCGAGGCCACCCCGACCGGAACACCGGCATCGAGGTCCACCACGACGTAATCGAAGTCGTCGTCGGTCTTGCTCAAGAACCCAAAATCGCCCCTCAGATCGACGGGCAAGATCTGGCTCTGATCATTCAAATCGACGATTCCGTAGTACTCGAGATTCCCGGAACCGCTGCTGAGATCGATCAAAGCCGTCACCACCACGCCATTGGGATAGGGAGCCCCGGTGAGCAGGTTGAGGTCGGCTGCCACGAGCAGGTAGTCGGGCGTTCCGTCCTGGTCTGTGTCGAGCAGGATGTCGACCTCGTGGCGAGCGGGGGAATCCCAGGCTGTGGCGCTGCCGATGCCGAATTCGAGGATGTTGTCCTCGATCGAACGGACCCCCATCGCGGCGATCGAGCCCGATCCGGCGCCGGTGTAAGTGAAGGTGTCGACGAAGCCATCGGACTCACCGTCGTTGGTGAACGAGAGCATGTTCTGCTGGCCGGGTTTCACCCGGCCCGCCGATATGTCCGAGGCAGGGTCTACCACGCCCAGATAACCGACTCGCAGACTCGAATCCCCCGAGGTCAGCGTCAAGATGCCGTCCACCTCGGTTTGGCTTATGAAGCCGTCGTCGGCGGGCATGGCGGCAGGGTCGAGCGACATCCTGATGTCGAAACTCGCCGAACCGTTGGCCGGCACTTCCACCGCGTCAGGCACCGTCACGTCGACCCCGCTCAGGGTCTGAATGGCTCCGTTGTCTATTGCGTATGTCCGGTTCTCTCCCGACAAGTCGTTCACCGTCACCGTCTCCGTGTACACCTGAGGTGATGCGGGGTTGAGCCTCCCGAAGCTCACCCCCGCCTCGGTCGTGTAGGCATCGGCGGCCAGAGCGCGATCCGCGCGGATCACGCCGGTGCCCATCAGAGTGGTCGGATAGGTGCCGTTCGTGGTCACCGTCGAGTTCATCATCAGCGACTTGATGACCTGAGTATGCAGAGACGGGTGTGCCTCTCGCATCAGCGCTGCCAATCCGGCCGCGTGCGGCGTCGCCATCGAGGTCCCACTGTTGAGCGTTCCCTTGAACCCGGTGCCGATTGCGGCCGAGTCGATCGACAGGCCCGGGGCGGCGAGGTCGGGACCGAACAGATCCTGACCCCTCGGTCCCTGGCTGGTGAAGCTGGCCAGGGTGTCGGCCAGTTCAGGCTTGGGGAACTCGAAGGTGGGGTCCAGCGTGACGTTCACGGTCGCTCCAGCCTCCATGGTGGACAGGAAGGCCTCGCCGTCGTCCTGGGAGACCATCACTCCCGGAATCTCGATACCGGTCGACTCCCCACCCATGACGATCGGGGCGCCGGGCACGTTGTTGAACACGACCACGGCCACCGCACCTGCCGCCTGCGCATTGAGGATCTTGGAGGCGAAGGTGCAGGTGCCCCGCTGGATGAATGCGATATTGCCGTTCACGGATTCCCCGTTGGTAAGAGCCGTACAGGCGTCGAGGGGCTGGCTGACAGCCAGATCCCCGGTGATCGGGCCAACCTCGTCGAGCGGCTTTGTGATCGCCCCTTCTGCCGCCTCGTACAGGCCGGCGATCGCCGCGGGTGCGTTCACCTCGATTCCCTGGTTGACCACCCCGCCGTCCACGGAGGCGGCCACCGCAATTCCGTCGCCGACGCTGGGAGAATCCTCCACGTAGGGCACCGGCCCCGCATTCCCGGCCGCCGACACGACCAGCATCCCGGCTGCCATGGCGTTGCCGACGGCGATGGCGGTGGGATCACCGGGCTCACCGAACGCTGAGCCGAGGCTCATGTTGATCACATCGAGGTGGTCGCCGATGTCTCCGTCGCCGTTGGGGTCGAGCGCCCACTCGATGGCTTCGACGGTGACCTCCGTCGTGCCCTCGCAGCCGAACACCTTGAGGGCGTAGAGCCGCGCCTCAGGGGCCATGCCCGGCCCCACCTCGAAATCGTTGTCGGCGTAGATGTCCCGGTCGTAGGGTCCGGTGTAGGTGCTGCCGTCCGACAGGACCCCTTGGCCGGCCGCAGTTCCTGCCACATGGGTTCCGTGGCCATAACAGTCCAGGGGATCGGGGTCGGGGGCGGGGATCGTCTCGGCGGGGTCATCGGAGCGGGCGTTGTAGTCATCGCCCACGAAATCGGTGCCGCCTACCACCTTGGCGTTGGGGAAGCCGCCGTCGTCGAGGGTGGTGGGGTCGTTCGACTCGAAGGCTGCAGCAGTCCCCGCACCGCCGAAGTCGGCGTGGGTGTAGTCGATTCCGGTGTCGATGATGCCGATGGTGATATCGGAACCGGTGAAACCGAGGTCCTCCCAAACGGGGGGAGTCCCCACCCAGGGAACGCTGGTGGCGTTGACGACGCGGTGAATCGGAAGTCGCGACACCGACAGGACTCCGGGCAGGCCCACCACGTCGATCAGATCCCGCACCTTGGCGCGGACGGCGATGCCGTTGGCGCTCAGTTTGAGCGAGTAGATCTCATCTCCGGGCAGCCGTGAGCGCAAGCCGTCCTGCTGGCGTTCGACCTTGCGAGCCTGGTTTCTCTGCTGGGCAGCGCTCGCCCTGCCGTGAGTGTCGACCACCAGCTTCGCCACCGGCTCCTGATCGAGCTGTATGAACGCGTCGACGTATGCGTCGAGGTCCGAAACCGCCCCCAGATCGATTCGACCCGACGCCCGATCGGGCGCATTTCTGGGACTGTAGGGTCCGGTTCCCCACGCCGGCATGGCAGCCAGCAGGGCAAGCGAAAACACACTCAGTAGGGCCACGATCCTCTTCACAGGCGTTCCTCCATCACTCCCCGGGTCGACGGCTCCCGTCGCCGACCCGCAACCATATCTCCGGCGCTCGACCTCGTCCAGTGCTGCCGGTCGGCAACCAGGATGTGACGGGTAGGGGCCTCCTGGTCATTCCGGCATCATGTGCGGATAGGTGTGGTCGGTTGGCGGGTTCATGGTTTCCTTGACCGACCTGACGCTGAGCCACCGCAGCAGGTTGAGCTTGGAACCGGCCTTGTCGTTGGTCCCCGACGCTCTCGCCCCACCGAAGGGCTGCTGGCCGACGATGGAGCCGGTGGGCTTGTCGTTGACGTAGAAATTCCCGGCTGCGTTCCGTAGCCCGGCCGAGGCCTGTTCGATGGCGGACCGGTCCCGGGCGAACACCGCTCCGGTGAGGCCATAGGGAGAGGTCGAGTCCACCAGCCCAACGGTGTCGCTCCACTGGTCGTCCTCGTCGTAGACGAAAACGCTGACGATGGGCCCGAACAGCTCCGTTTCCATGATCTCGTGACGGGGGTCGGCGCTCTCGACGACGGTGGGCTGGACGAACCAGCCCTCGGAGTCGTCGGCCTGGCCGCCCACCACTACCTCGAGCTCCGGGTCCGAAGCGGCACGCTCCAGCCACGATTGGTGGCGGCGGAAGGCTGCCTCGTCGATGACTGCTCCCAGGAAGTTGGACAAGTCGGCCACGTCTCCCATGGGGAGGGAGGCGGTCGTGTCGACCAGGCGCTCACGCAGCTCGGGCCACAGATTCGATGGCACATAGACCCGGGACGCCGCAGAGCACTTCTGTCCCTGATACTCGAAAGCTCCCCGGACGATGGCCGTGTTGAGCGGGTCCACGGCCGCCGACGGATGGGCGAGTATGAAGTCCTTGCCACCGGTTTCGCCCACGACCCGGGGGAACGAGCGGTACCCGGCGACCGAGTTGCCGATCGCCGACCACAGGTTGCGGAACACGGTCAGCGAGCCGGTGAAGTGCAGCCCGGCGAAGTCGGGCGAGTCGAAACAGGCCCGGCTCACCAGGGCCCCGTCCCCGTGGAGGAGGTTGATCACCCCTTCGGGAAGGCCCGCCTCAATGAGGACCTGCATGAGGTAGTGAGCCGATAGGGCCTGTTTTTCGGAGGGTTTCCACACCACAGTGTTCCCGCACAGAGCCGGCGCGGTAGGCAGGTTGCCGGCGATGGCGGTGAAGTTGAAGGGCGTCATGGCGAGGACGAAGCCCTCCAGGGGCCGGTAGTCGAGCTGGTTCCAGATGCCCTTCGGGTTGATCTCGGGTTGTTCGGCCAGGATCTGGGCGTAGTAGCTGACGTTGAAGCGGAGGAAGTCGATCAGCTCACACGCCGCGTCGATCTCGGCCTGGTAGACCGTCTTGGACTGGCCGAGCATGGTGGAGGCGTTTATCAGATCCCGCCGGGTGGTCGACAGCAACTCGGCCGCACGGAGGAAGATGGCCGCCCGCTCGCCCGGACCGGCTGCCTCCCAGGCAGGTTTGGCCCTCGCTGCCGCTTCGATCGCCGCCTCCACCTCGGCCTCGCCGGCGGCATGGACTTCGGCCAGATGGAGGTCATGACGATGAGGAGCCCGCCGCTCGAAGGTGTTGGAGGTCCGGACCTCCTGCCCGCCGATCACGCACGGAGCGTCCACGGTGAGCTTCTCCTGGCGCCGAACCTCATCGAGCAAGGTGGCGCGCTCGGCGGTGCCGGGAGCATAGGTTCGAGCCGGCTCATTTTCGGGCCGGGGCGGAAAGAAGGTGCTGGTGGTCATGTCGGCTCCAGGTCGCTATGCACCCGAGCATATTGGAGCCGGGCGGCCCGGGTCCGAAATGGGCCGGCAAGATTCGAGACTTTGGCCTCTGGAAGACTGACCGGGGAATACACGAGGCTGGGACTGATGAACAGCCGGTGCCCATCGTTGCAGTTCGAGGAGACGCAGTGAGCACTTCATTCCCCCCAATCGGGCGGCTGGGACGCAGAAGACCCGGACCCATGCACCGTCGCCCTCCGCGTCTGCTGTCCGTCACGTTGACCGAGCTTCGCTGCGCCGCCACAACGGTGGTCCTGCTGCTCCGGCGCCGGCTGGTGCTGCCCACCGGGGAGGTGGGGCGCCGGATTCGTTTCGGAGACGGCACCAAATCGACGATCTTTCGCGAGACCCGCCTTCTTGGCGCCACGGCGACCGAACCCGTCCTGATCGTGGTCAGGTTCCGGCTCCGGCTGCTCGGGTTGAACCGGACGACACACGCGCTGTTCCGGGCCGAGTCGCTGCTGAACACCCCGCTCTTCGCCGGCCAGCCCGGATTCTGCTCCAAGCTGTGGTTGACCGATCTCGCCACCGGTTTCTACCGGGGGATCTACGAATGGGACGGCGCGGATTCGGCCCGTCGCTACGGCGAAACTCTGCGAGTGGTGCTGGCTCCCTACACACAGCGGAACAGCTTCGCCTACCGGGTGCTTCCCGGCCAGTCGCGCCAGGAGTTCTTGGCGGGCCAGACGCCCAACGAGGCGAGCCCTCCCGCCGACAGGTGGTGGCTGCCGCTTGCCCAAAGCGCGAGCGCCGAAAGGATCTGAGGCGATCACTTTGGAAGACTCAGGGCCGATCGACGTGCTGGTGGCGGGGGCCGGCCCGACCGGTCTCAGCCTGGCCGTCCAGCTGAGGAAGATGGGGGCATCGGTGCGGGTTGTCGAGAAGATGGCCCGGCCCCGCCTCCATACGCCTGCCTTGGCGATCCACCCCCGCACCCTCGAGGTGCTCGACGGCCTCGATCTGGCCGATCCCCTGATCGGGTGCGGGGTTGCACGGGTCGACCTGAAGCTCCACTTCGGCGAGTCCACGGTTGTGGGAAGGCTCGACGAGCTCGGCTTCTCCGACACCAGCTACCCCTTCATTCTCTTCGTCCCCCAGCCGTTGGTCGAAGAGCACCTGCGAGAGCGACTGGCGGATCTGGACACCGGGGTGGAGTGGGGAAAGGAGCTCGACTCGTTCACCGAAGGGCCGAATCAGGTCGTCTCCCGAGTCGTCACGTCCGCCGGCGCCGAAACGATCATCAGCCGATACCTGGTCGGCTGTGATGGTGTGAACAGCCTGGTGCGTCGCCGGGCCGGGATCAGCTTTCCGGCTCGCCCGTATCGACAAACCCTTCTGGTGGGTGACGTGGCAACAGCGGGCAATGCCGGCGGCAATGCCACAGACGCATTCTTCGGCCGCCGGGGGATCCTCTTCCTCTTCCCGCTTCCCTCCGGACGGAGCCGGCTGATCGCCGTCCGACCGGCTTCCGCCCATACCGACGACCCGATTGGGGTTGTGGATGAGCATGTCCCCGGGCTGATCCGGGCGGAGGATCTGATCTGGCACAGGCAGGTAAGGCCACAGCGCGGCGTTGCCCGTCGCTTCAGACGCGGCCGCCTGTTCCTGGCAGGCGACGCCGCCCATGTTCACAGCCCGGCCGGAGCCCAGGGCATGAACACCGGTATACAGGATGCGGTCAACCTGGGGTGGAAGCTCGCCCTGGCCCGCCCGGGCGCCGAGGCCCTGCTCGACACCTACGAGCGAGAGCGTCGCCCCGTCGCCATTCGCAACCTCGTGATCACTGAGGCTGCCTTCATGATCGAGGCCTCGGCCAAATGGCCCTTCGAATTTGCTCGCACCGTGGCCGGCCCCCCGCTGGCCCGCTTGGTCATCAGGTATCCGGCCCTCCTACGGCGGGTGGCCCGCCTCGTTTCAGGACTCGACATCCGTTATCGGCCAAAGCGGAGGCTGAGACCAGCGTTACGGGGACTGCCCGCCCCCGGCACGAGACTCCCCGATTCGCCCCTTCCCGGGGTGGGAGGGGGCCGCTTGCACGAGGTTCTGAACGGCTCGAGCTTCCAGCTCCTGTCGTTCGGAGCGTCACCCGACGAGACGAACCTGAACGCTCTCCGGGTCCGATACCGGAAGCTCCTCGAGCACCACCACTTTCCAAGCTGCCCATGGACCAGGGAGGCCGTTTCGCTCATCTGCCTGGTCAGACCCGACGGATACATCGCCACATGGGACGGCGCCGACCTGAGCGGGGTAACAGCCACCCTCGAGCAGATGATCGGACCGGCGACGGCGCCCTTACCCGCCGCCGCGGACCGATGACAATCGGCCCGGCCACAGATCTCGGCCAACGACAGAATCACCGCGTGAACCAGCAGTCCGCAGGCCCATGCCGGGGGTGTCCGGCGGCTACGGTCGGGAGATGACACAGCCCATCATCGAGTCGCTCAGCGCCGTCACTCTCTTCACCGCCGACATGGCCAGGGCGGTGCGCTTTTACCGCTCGCTCGGCTTCGAGCTGGCCTATGGAGGGGAGGAGGCCGACTTCACCAGCTTCCGGGCCGGGGAAGGTTTCCTCAACCTCATGGCTCATCCAGAGGGAACGGGCACCCAATGGGGCAGGATCATCTTCCACGTTTCCGACGTCGACGCCTTCTACCACACGGCTCTCGAGCAGGGTCTCGAGCCCGAGGCGACTCCCCGGGATGCCGAATGGGGGGAGCGCTACTTCCATCTCACCGGGCCCGACCGGCATCAGCTCAGCTTCGCCCGACCTATCCGAGAATGAGTCCCTGCTTGATGGGTATCACCGGCCAGGAGTGGAGGCGGCGGACCGTCGTTGCTGCGCCACGGTCGGTGGGCCGGAAGTTGGCATGGCCGGTTGGCGACGCCCCACCCGGTCCTCGACGGGGCCGGCAGGGTGGCCTCAATGTGACCTTGGACCATGCCGGGCCTTCCCGTCGAGGGAGATAATCATCGTGTCGTAAGGAGAACCAACATGTCTCTCGAGGTCCGCCGGGTCGTCGGGCCGGGACTGGTCGTCATAGCCCTGGTGGCGCTTGTCTCGGCATGCACGACCATCGAATTCGGCAGTGACGGCGACAAGGTCGCCGGTTCGGGGACCATCACGACCCAGACCCGACCGATCGGAGACTTCAACCGGCTGGTGTTCGCCAGCGAGGGCCAGGTCGTGCTGTCACAGGGCGACACGCCTGGGCTGGAAATCGAGGCCGACGACAACCTCCAGGACTATCTCGAGGTGGAGACCGACGGGCCGACACTGACCATCCGGACTCGCTCCAACGTCGACATCGAACCGAGCCAGTCGATCGTGTTTCGCGTCGGGGCCCCCGGCCTGGAGACGGCCGTCATGAGCGGAGTTGGCTCGGCATCGATGAACGGGTGGGATGCCCCGGATGTCGCCATCACCATCTCGGGTACCGTCGACATGGATGTGACCGACCTGCGGGCGACCTCACTCGAGGTCGAGTTGACCGGCGTGGGCAATCTCCAGCTCTCGGGCCGCGTCGAAGACCAGACGATCGTGATGTCGGGCACCGGCTCGTACCAGGCGGGCGACCTGGCCTCGAAGTCGGCCGAGGTGACTCTTTCGGGAGTTGGGTCGGCAACCGTTTGGGCCACCGACCAACTCCGAACCGACCTGTCCGGAACCGGGTCTGTGTCCTACTACGGCAGCCCTAGTTTGTCTGGCGGCACACCCTCGGGCACCGGAAGCGTGACCGCTCTGGGCAGTAAATAGGACGGGTCTCAGCGGTCCACACTTCGCCTTACCGGATTTGCACTATGCCCGTAGTGTTAGTTAGGTACACCTAACAGACAGCCGGACAGGCGAAAGTCGACACAGGAGTCTGGACTCATGACTACATGGCAGACGATCGCCCTCGGAGCAATCGCCGGATTCACCATCTTCCTGGGCCTCCCTCTGGGACGGGTGCGGGCCCGGGCGATGGGGCTACGGACCCTGCTGAGCGGCTTCTCGGCGGGGATCCTGGTGTTTCTCCTCTTCGACATCCTCTCCCATGCCACCGAACCGGTGGAGGAGGCGATGACGGCGAGCGCCTGGGGTCACCTGGCCGGCCTGGGGGCGGTCTACGTCGTCGGTTTCGGGGTGGGACTGATGAGCATCGTCTACTTCAACAGGCTGACCCGACCCACACCCCGACCGGGGGTGGGTCCGGGAACCATGGCGGTGGCGGAAGTGACCGGACCGACCGACCAGGAGGTGCTCAACCTGGGCATGGCGATAGCCGGGGCCATCGGACTGCACAATTTCGCCGAGGGATTGGCGATCGGCCAGGCGGCCCAGGCCGGAGAGATCTCCCTGGCGGTCCTGCTGGTGGTGGGTTTCGCTCTTCACAATGCCACCGAAGGGTTCGGAATAGTCGGGCCGCTGGCAGGGTCGGGAGTGCAGGCTTCGTGGCGCTGGATCTTGCTGGCGGGACTGATCGGCGGCGGGCCGACCTTCCTCGGCACGATCGTGGGCACCGCCTTCAGTTCCGAGTACGTGTTCGTGGCATTTCTGGCCCTGGCCGCCGGAGCCATCCTCTACGTGATCGGAGAGCTGTTCGTGGCAGGCCGCCGCCTGTCGTGGGTGATGACGCTGTGGGGCGTGTTCGGGGGCTTCATCCTCGCCCTGGCCACGGACCTGCTGATCGAGGCGGTCGGGGGCTAGGAGCCTGTTGGATAATGCCGTTGCTCGGATTGGCGGCCAGGCACGCCAGCCAAGGCCGAGGTTTCGCCACTCCTTGGCACAGGAATGGCGGGGCCGCGAGCAGTGGGTGGTGATGCATGGTCGTCAAGATGAGTAACAGCATTGTTCAACAGGCTCCTAGGGCGACCGGCCGCACTGAGAGGCGAGTTTGGCTGCCGGGTCGCGCCCGGCGGTTCACGGTGTGTGATCCGATGAGAGGACAGAGGCACCACTCACAAGACGGCTTGGCGCTCTGCCCGACCCCGAGGGCTCTCGACACCTCTCAGGGATGACCGGGGGACATCCCCAATAGCACGGATCGCCCGGATCAGGCATGGTGGAGTCGGAGGAACCGAGCGACCCAGAAGGAGCCCATCCATGACCACCGAAACGACCCCCGCCCTAGCCCGTGGCAACGAGATCTCGCCGGAATCGCGCAATCTCGCCACGCTGGCCCACCTCTCGGCGTTCGTCGCCTTCGCCGGAATCCCTTCCCTGGTGGGCCCTCTGGTGATGTGGCTGCTCAAGAAGGACGACCCTTACGTTGAAGACCAGGCGAGGCAAGCGCTGAATTTCAACATATCGTTTCTGATCTACGGGATCGTGGCCGCAGTCTCGATGATCCTCCTCATCGGTCTGATCGCTCTGCCCGCCGTGCTGATCACCTGGCTCGTCCTCGTGATCGTGGCGTCAACCAGGGCGTCGAACGGCGAGTACTACAGGTACCCGTTCACGATCGAGTTCGTCTCCTGAGCGACCTCTTCACCGAGAGACATCCCCGGCAGCGCCGACAACAACCTTCTCGTGGAGGGAGGTCGAAGTGGGCATCTGGAACGACCCCTCCCGGAGGGATTTCGCTTTCCACATCCACGACCGGAATACTCGTTACGGTGCCTGCTCCCCCCCGACTTCGACGGCGCGCCCTTCGCCTCCAGTACGGCACCATCGCCTGGAATGCCGGCGAAGCCGTACTCACCATCGCTCTCGGGATCTCTGCAGGCTCGCTCGCCCTGGTTGCATTCGGGTCTGACTCGATCATCGAGATCTTCGCCTCGGTGGTGGTGCTGTGGCATCTGCGCGGAGAGGCCCATAGGCATCGCACACGGCGTGCCCTGCGCATGGTCGGTGTCGCTTTCGCACTGCTGGCCGTATCCCTGGCGGTGTTCGGCATCCGGGATCTGTGGACACGTCGGGAGGCATCAGAGTCGTGGCCCGGGATCGTCTACCTGGCCGTCACGGCCCTGGTCATGTTCGGGCTGGCGCTGGCCAAGCGGAGGGTAGCGGCCGATCTCGGCAACGAGCCCTTCAGTGCCGAGGCGGAGATGACCTTCCTCGACGGGATACTGTCGACGGCCACCCTGGCCGGACTGCTCCTGAACGCCCTCTGGGGATGGTGGTGGGCCGACCCCCTCGCCGGACTGCTGATCGCAGGCATCGCCGTGCGGGAGGCCATCGAGAGTTTCGTGGAGGCGGCGGAGTTCTCGCCTTCCCCGGCCACCTGAGACCGAACGATGCTTTTCCGGCAATCGGCGACATTCCCGCCGGAAGCGCTGAACCGACGCCAAGGAGCTCCGTTTCAGACAACATCCCTGCGCGACGCCATTGCCCAAGAGCCGGGGTGAGCGACCCGCGGCGAGGCGAGATCTGGTGGTGACAGATAGAACCACCCCGCTGCCCATCGGCGAGAGTGAACATGCCGGGACTGCTCCCGAGTGCCGGGTTGGATGAGAGGGGAGGGTGTCATCGGACAAACGTGTTTAGTATCGGCCAGAAGCAAGGAGGCCGGTTGCCGTCAGCAGTAGGCAAGGGGTTGCTCATCTTTGTGTACTTCGTGGTGGCCACCGTGTGGCTTCCCTCCTGGCTTTTCAACTCCATCACAGGCGTCCCGGCAGCAGTCCATGACCTCATCGGCACCGGGGTGTGGCTGGTCTTCCTGGCGGGCGGTCTGTGGGCTTTGCGTTGGTCGCAAGCGAAGGGCTGGATCTGATGGAACCCCTTCATTTCTACGACTCGAACATCCCTTGCCTGGCCGCCTGTCCGGTCCACACCAACGCCGGAGCGTATGTGGCGGCCATCGCCGATGGCCTCGACGAGCGCGCTTATCTGACGGCGCGGCTCCCGAACCCCTTTGCGTCGGTGTGCGGACGGGTCTGTGCCGCCCCTTGCGAGGACGCCTGTAGACGCGGTGAGATCGACCGGCCGATCGCAATTCGTGCCCTGAAAAGGTTCGTCACCGAGCAGTACGGAGTCGAGGCGGGGCCGAATTCGGAATGGAGCGAGAGCCTGAGTGCTCCCGAGATGGAGTTCTCCGCCAGCGTGGGAATAGTCGGTGGAGGTCCTGCCGGTCTCAGCGCAGCCCACGACCTTCGACGCCTGGGCTACCAGGTGACCCTTTACGAGGCGGCCTCGGTTCTGGGCGGGATGATGGTTCTGGGGATCCCCGAGTACCGGCTGGACCGGCGTTTGCTCCACGCCGAGATCGACCAGATCGTGAATCTGGGAGTGGAGGTGCGGCTGGGAACGAGGCTGGGAGTCGATGTCCAACTGGACGACCTGCGTTCCCGTCATGATGCCGTCTTCTTGGCACTGGGAGCTACCCGGGGTCGGGACCTCGACATCGAAGGTCACCAGGCGGACGGAGTTCTCCGGGCGCTGGAGTTCCTGATCAATATCAATCAGGGCTTTCACGTCGACGTGGGACGACGAGTGGTGGTTATCGGCGGCGGCAACGTCGCTATGGACGCGGCCAGGACCGCCTTGAGAATTCCGGCTTACACCGACGCCCAGAGCCGCTCCGATGGCTATGAGGAGGATGTGCGGGGGGTGATGACGCAGGCGGTCGACGCAGCCCGCACCGCGGTGCGCGCCGGGGCTCAAGAGGTAACGGTGGTCTCACTCGAGTCCCGCCAGGAGATGCCGGCCGATGTGTTCGAGGTGGAAGAGGCTTCGATGGAGGGCATCGAGTTCTTTCATCGCCGGGGGCCGTCTCGGATCGTGACCGAGGACGGCCGGGCGGTAGGTCTGGAGACGATCGGCGTCACGTCGGTGTTCGATGACGAGGGGAGGTTCGCTCCACAATTCGACCCGGACGATCGCCACACCGTCGAATGCGACACCGTGATCCTCGCCATCGGCCAGCAGATCGATCTGGAGGCTCTTGGGCCCAACGGTCCCGAGATATCCCCGCGCCACACGATTGCCACCGATGACGACCTGACCACCTCGTTGGGTCGGGTGTGGGCGGGCGGCGACGCCGCCGCCGGACCACGCAATCTGATCGACGCCATCGCCGACGGCCGCCGGGTCGCAGCCTCCATCCATCAGACCCTGTCCGGCCAGGACGAAGAAGTCCGACCTCAGGGTCAAATGGTTGTCCTGGACCAGTTCCATCGAAATCTGGATCGATACGATCGTCAGGACCGCCTGTCGGTGCCGTCATTGCCCACCGGCCGGCGAATTGGGCTACGCGAGGTGGAGACCGGGTTCACCGAGGAGCAGGCCCGCTGCGAGGCGTCGAGATGTCTCCGGTGCTTCGCCAACATCCTCCTGGACGTGGACCGATGCGTCCTGTGCGGGTTATGCGTAGACGTCTGCCCCATGGATGTCCTGTCCATCATCCCCGCCGCGGAGGTCGCGTCTGCGGGTGGGCCGGGAACCGCCCTACTCCTCGACGAGACGTCGTGTATTCGATGTGCGCTGTGTGTCGATCGGTGTCCGACTGACGCCCTGTCGATGGGAATGTGGTCAGGAGTGGGGGTTCCCGCATGAGCTACCGGTTCAGAGACAGCACGCTGGGCAGGTCCATCATCCGAAACCCCGATCGGGTGACGACCCGTGACCGGGCTGCGGGGCATTGGTCGAATTTCTTCCTGCACATCTACCCGGTGAAGATGCGTCGGGAAGAAGTCGGGTTCCGCTACTCCTGGTTCCTGGGTGTTGCCTCGGTAACCCTGTTCGCCTCGCTAGTGGTGTCCGGCATCTACCTCATGTTCTTCTACGTGCCGTCGCCGGCCTCGGCGTACGGCAACATCCAGACCCTCCAGACCCAGGTGGCCTTCGGTCAGTACATCAGGAACGTTCACAGATGGTCGGCCCACCTGATGGTTCTCGCCGTAGCGGCGCACATGGGGAGAACCTTCTACCGGGGAGCATACAAGCCGCCCCGCGAGTTCAACTGGGTGATCGGTGTGGTGCTGCTGGTCCTGACGCTGCTGCTCTCCTTCACCGGATACCTGTTGCCCTGGGATCAGTTGGCCTACTGGGCGGTGACGGTGGGCACGTCGATGGCGGGATACGTACCGGTGATCGGCAAATCGGTGTCGAACATGCTCCTGGGCGGAGCTCAGGTGGGGGCTTCGACGCTACTGCGCTTTTACGTCCTGCATGTGGCGCTCTTGCCCGCCACGGTGGTGGTGCTGCTGGCCTTGCACCTGTGGCGTTGGCGTAAGGACTCCATGCTCGACGTGGCGAAGATCGAGGCCCCTGAGAGAGCCCCCCAGCCCACCCCTGACGGCGAGCCGGTGGTCATCGGCGGCAAGCGACTCTTGGGCGTGGTGCCGGGAGAGCCCGCCGCCGGCGAACGCAAGGTTCCAGAAGAGCAGAAACCGGTGATGGTATGGCCTCACCTGCTCATCCGTCACGCTGTGGCCGCCCTGGGCGTTCTCTTCCTGGTGCTGCTGCTGGCCCTGGCATTCGATGCCCCGTTGCGCTCGATCGCCAACCCGAACCTGACGCCCAACCCGGAGAAGGCGCCGTGGTATTTCGCCGGCCTCCAAGAGCTACTCAGCCACTTCCACCCCACCGCGGCAGGAGTATTGGTACCGCTCGCCATCATCATCGGGGCGATGGCCCTGCCCTATATAGACCGCAATCCGGCCCGTCGACCCAAGTACCGCAAAGTGGCCATCGCAACCTTCACCATCTTCTTGGTGGCCTGGATCGTCCTCACCCTGATCGGGTTCGCATTCCGGGGTCCTGACTGGAGCTGGGTCTGGCCCTGGCACGCGTGGTACGGAGAACTATGAGCGAAGAAGTGACTCGCCGCGGCTTTCTTTCCCGTCTATGGAAGGCAGGAGCCTCGTTGATGGCGGTGGCCGGGGCGTGGACGAGCTGGGACGTGCTTCGTCCACCGCCATCAGCTGCCGGAGCGGGTCCTGTGCGAACTCTGCCGCCCAGCGCAATTCCTGAAAAGACGGTGTTGGAGATCAAATCGGCCCACGGGTATCTGACGCGAAATGGAGACGAAGTCGTTGCACTGTCGTGGAAATGCCCTCATCTCGGTTGCCGTGTGCCGTGGTGTGACTCATCGAGCGAGTTCGAGTGTCCGTGCCATGGTTCGGTCTTCAACCGGGTGGGGGAGTATCGAGAGGGTCCGGCACCAAGGGGAATGGACCGGTATGCCGTCTCAGTCCAAGACGGCGTGCTGGTGGTCGATACAAGCTCAGTGATCACAGGTCCCCCGCACGGTCCCGAGTCGATCGATGAGCCGCCCACCGGCCCCCGCTGTGTCGGGGGGGATTGATGGCAGAGCACACCGACCCGGGGTTGGAGGCTTCGACCCGCAGGTGGATGTGGGCGGGGATAGTCCTGATGGGTCTGTTCGTGCTGGCCTTTCCCCTATACCGGGTCTACGAGCCGAGTGCGCGGGCGCAGGCACGCCAGCGACAGGAGGCTGCATTGGCCGCCGACGGTCACAACCTCTTCGAGGACAACTGCTCCTCATGTCACGGCAAGCAGGGCGAGGGTGTCGACGCGCCCGCCCTCAACTCCAAACAGTTCCTCGACAACGTGACGCAGGACCAGGTTGAGTCGATCATCGCCCACGGGATCCCCGGATCGGAGATGGTGGCGTGGAGTCTCGACTACGACGGCCCGCTCACAGCTGAACAGATCAATGCGATAGGGACCTACCTGATCTCACTGCGTCCCGATGCACCTGACCGCCCCGACTGGCGAGACTTCAGTGACCAGTCCGGCTGAACGGAATTCTCGGATCGGAGTCTCGTTGCCCCGGAAACCTATTGGTGTATCGCTCCATCAGGGGAACGGTGTCTCCGAGTCATCGGCGTCATCTGGCCATGAGAAGTGGCGCAGTCGCAGCAGGAGAGTTGCGGCGAGCACTTCGACTCCGCCGGGGGCGTCAAGGGCCGCAGAGACTGCGCCATCATTTGGGCGACGCACTACCAGCGATTCAATGTCGGCTGAGTCGGCAACCACACGTGAGTCACGCCCTCTTGTCCCCGGTCGCTGTCTCGACCAGCTAAATGAACGATGTCCAAAGGGTCGATTGGCTCCTCGGCCGGGGGTCTATCGACCCTTCCGACGGCCGGTCGGACTCCGTAGGCATAGAACAGATCGATCGTGCTGAGGATGGTTGGCGCGGTCAATGACTGAAGGAGAAAGAGAATGACTAACAAACTCGTAGCTCTCGCTGCATCGATCGCGCTGATTACCGTTGCATGTTCCAGCGGCTCTTCGACGACCACGACAGAGGCAGAGGAGCCAGCCTCAACAGCACCGTCAACGACAGCCGCCCCCGGCGGGTCGCAGACCGTGACAGTTACTCTGGCCGACGTTGATGCCAATACGATGGTGCTGACGCCCTCCCCGGACTCGGTCGCGCCAGGCGAGGTCACGTTCGAGGTCACCAACAGCGGCGACAAGGAGCACGAATTCGTCGTGTTCAAGACCGATCTGGCTATCGAGAACCTCCCATTCGATGAGTCGGCAGACGAGGTGATAGAGGATGGCGAGGGCGTGACACACATCGACGAGATCGAAAGCATCCAGCCCGGCGAGACGAAGACGCTGACCGTCAACTTGGATGCCGGGAACTACGCGTTGATCTGCAATCTGAAGGGCCACTATCGCATGGGAATGCGCTCCGCCTTCACAGTCGGTTAGAACCGGCAGGTGGTGACTTTGAATTCCGGGAGATAGCAGCCTTCCCATCCACCCAAGAGGTCCCGGGATGCGTTTTACCGTTTCCCCGTCCGCTTGCAGAAGGAGATGCCCTAAAGGGTTCTGACAAGGCCATCTGATGGATGCCTTGCCGAGGTGGAGTTGTCCGCAATCACCCCTTGCGGCTCGGTCCACGAAGACACGACTTCGTGGACCCGGGACCTTCTCAGCAGTGTTGAGCTGAATCACTGAACACGAATCCGTCGCCTCGAGGTCCAGTTTGAATCGAGACGTCAGTTGGCCGTCAGGATGCGATGGTCCAAGTCTGAGCTCACCCGTCTCCCATACCCACCTTCATCGTTCCAACTCGGCGGGGCGTCGACGACGTACGCGGGCGCGGTTGGGATCGCCGTGAGCTGAGGTCCTGTGTTCTGCCTGGGTGGCGTTCACGGCCGCCACCGACGACTTGAGGAGGCTGGCGGGCCGACTGTCTTGCCAAAGCCCTACTACAGAATCTTGTGCGGTGACCTGCCCCCATCCGAAGGGGCGGTAGCGGTGCCATGCGGCGGCGAGGGCACGACCCTGCAACTCGGCTCGACTGCCCGGGGCTCGAATAACGACCATTTGACTAGGGTCTGTCCATGTCGGCCGCGCAGACGCCGACGGACCCGGTCGAGCGTCACATACCCCGCCTGCCCTGGTTCGTGGTGTTTCTCGCCAGGCGGGCCGTTTGGGCACTGATCACCCTCTTCTTCTACATCAGCTTCTTGTTCTTCTTCGTCCAGTGGTGGGTGCCCTACAACGCCGCCACTCAGGCGGCCAGGTTCGGAGCCTACGAGGAGACGTTGCATGCACTGGGTCTCGACCGGCCGCTGCCGGTTCGATACTGGGAGTTCCTGACCGGCCTGGCCCATGGTCAGCTCGGGGTGGACGTGACCCAAACGCTCCCCACGACCTTGTTCATCTTCGCCGTGGGAGCCGTGTTCGCCTACTTGATCGGCGACTATCTGGGACGGGTTGGCGCCTGGCGGCGGAACCGGGCGCTGTCTGGGTCGACCAGCTTGGTGGGGGTGTTATCCATCACCATATTTCCCCCATTCCTGGTGTTCGTGATGGTTTGGCTTCTGATCGGGCCGCTCTATGACCTCTTGCAGCTCCTGGGCAATGACGTCAACAACGCTCCGCTCTGGTATCAGGCTCCCTTCACTCAGAGCCAGGTGTTCGTATACATGACGTTGGCCGTCGTGGCAGCGGTGGCGGTGGCTCTGGTGGTGCGTGGTTACGCCCGCCGCAAACGGCATTGGGTGACGGCGGCCCTGTCCCTGCCGGTCATGTTGGTAGCTGGGGGCGTGGGGCTGTGGTGGGGCGGCGTGGGCCGCTACGGCATCGATCTGCTGTTCCGCTACGGACAGGGGGTGTTCGTGGGTCGAGGGACACCGGTTCTTGCTCTGGTGGGATTCGTGCTCATCGCTTTCGGGCAGGTGCTGTTCATGGTGCGGGTCAGCTTCGAGGACGAACGGTCGGAGGACTACGCGCTGACCGCCTGGGCCAAGGGGCTGACGAACCGGGAGATCCGCGACGTGCACATCGCCCGCAACGCCATGGGCCCGGCCCTGGCAGCATCTTTCCTCACCATCCCCACCGTTCTGGCGGGCATGATCGTGGTCGAGTCAGAGCTACAGCTACAGGGGCTGGCCACCCAGTTCTTCAATGCCCTCCACAACCAGGACATCCCCACCATGATGGGCATCCTGGTGGTACTGGGATTGTTCGGGGTCGGTTTGCGCATCGCCGTCGACGTGGTGACCGCCGTGTTGGATCCTCGGCAGCGAATCGCCGAGATCTGAGCCGGTTTCAAGGCGCCATGTTCAAATGGTCTACCACCACGGTCCCCGTGATGGATACCGTGCCCGCTTCTCCCAACGAGACGTTCGGGCAGTCGATCTCCACCTTCTCCATGGTCTCGGTATCGCTGATGCGGACCAGTTGAGTCACAACAGGATTGCAGACTCCTGGAGCCACTTCGTGTTCCTCGCCACGCACGCTCACCGCAACCAGCGTCAACCCTCCCGACGCGGTCTCGTCGAAGGACAGATGGTCGACCTGGCCCCACAGGTCGAGGTCGTGTCGCCCGGGCGGGCCCTCCCCTTCGGGGAAGGTGAACCAGCCAGGATCGGAGACGTCGAGAGTCTTGGCGACGTCTCCTCTCAGCACGACCTGGCCGCCGGGTTCGGGAATGCCGGTCATGACCAGACGTGCCGGGACAACCGCCCGTCCCTGGATGGCCACGGTTCCTTTGTCGCGGACGTCGTTCAGTTCGTCGCACGAGAAGTCGACCTGGGTCAGTCCCGTGGAAGGGTCCTGGTCGCCGACCTGGGTCTGGCAGTCGCCCGGATCGATGTAGAAGTCGAGTCCGGCAAAAGTGAAATGCTCGATGTAGATACCCGTCTCGTCCCGCCCGAACAAGAGCCGATCGTTGCCACTCGAGAAGGAGATGTCGTCTCGGCCGCCGGCCGCTTCGGTCGAGTCGAAGCTCCCCGTCACATCTCCCGACACATCCGCGTGAGCCCCGGCCTCGGCTGGAGCCCCGGCCGCCCCGGGCGAAACAGGTCCTCCTGCCCCAGGGGCGTTGTCCCCAGGCGGTGCCAGCACTAGGGCACCCACACCCGCCACGGCGACCGCCAATAGAACGGCGGCGCCCACCAGGACGGCCAGCATCTTGAACCGATCGCTCAACGACAACACAGCGTATCGGCTAGCCGGGAAGCGAAAGAGGGTTAACGTGCAGTCCCGGGCCTCTGGGACTGCGAGAAAAGGGTCATGACCTGGGGAAAGCGCGTTCGGCTGGACCTTGGAGAAGGCCTGATCTGGAACGGCGTCGGCGGGGTTTTGGAATGGCGCAGGGAGTGGACTTACCAGGCCTTCACCTGCTCGATGACTTGCCGACGTGAAGTTGTGATCTGACACCGTGGGCGCAGTCCTCGCCGACCCAAGTTCTAGCCGAGGTGTGACAGCCCGATGGGGTTCTTGAACCGTCGCCGACCGCCTCACCGACGTCCTGGCCGAGCTGCCGTCGTGGGGATGGGTGTTGGGGCAGCGGTCTGAGCGTGGTAGACCTGCGGGCCTATCCGCCTGGTCGGGCCGGGAGAGTGGCGGGTACGGGATCGGAGATGGCCCCCGCCGTGCAGGTCTGGATGGTCACCTCGCCGGCGGCCGTCGACCACAGCCAGTAGTCGCCTGCATCCAGCTCCATGGGGCTCCAGAGTCCGTCTTGTACCGACACGTGGGTGAGGATATCGGCGTTCTTCTCTCCGGTATGCACGTTGTACTCGGGTGGTTCCGATGCCCACCCGACGTCGATTCCGGTGCGGTCGGCATCGGTTATGCCACCGCTTCGGAAGCCAGTGACGGTGACCCAGACCGTACCGCCGGTCGTGTGGAACTGCCCGTGCGCGTTCGAACTCCGGGCGGCAGGACCGAGCTGGAGGGTCGTGGCCTCGCCGCCGCCGCACGGAACCGCTACTGCCCCTTCGGGTGGGGCAGGTCACCACACGCCGACACGACCAACCCGGCCACCACAACCAGCGCGAACCCGCCCCGGAGAACCGAGGACAGATGACGACTCACGTACCCCTCCTCGCCTGAACCCTAACCCCCGACGAGGATGCAGCCATTTGCCCGTCCTCGTTCCAGCACTCCGAGATAAGGTGGTTTCGGTGAGGGACGCCACGAAGAGGACCTTTGGGGCAACATGACAGCTCCACGTCGGCGCCGGACGCTGATCGTCTGGACTTTGGCGGTTGTGCTGGCAATAGCTGGCGTCCTACTCGTCACCACCCATCGAGATGTCTGCCCCGGGTCCGTCTTCTACCAACCGGCAGGGGGCTGCATAGTCCCGGACAGACTCATCGTGGTAGGAGACCTCCAAGAGGTAGAGGCTGCAGTGTCGGTGTACGGGGGATGGGTTATGCCCTCCTTCGAGAATGGAGATGTTCATCACGTCCATGTCGAAATGGACCAGGTGGAACTGGACCAGATCAAGACTCATCTCGAACAGCACGGTTTCGAAGTCTCCTATCAGGCCCCATATTCCCTGGGATCGGTCGCCTGACCAGACAGGAGGGACGGCCATGACCTACCCGGGGTCAACACCTTGACTAGGGGTGCCCGACGAGTCCTGGCCGCAGTGGGACTGCTGGTCCTCGTCACCGTCCCGGCGGCCTGTGAACCAGAACAGCTTGCGACTGATGCGTTCGTCCGCAACCAGACCGGACAGGCCATCGACGTCTACCAGATCGTCAACGGGAAAGAGGAACTGGTCGCCTCCCTCGACAAGCCCGTGGGAGGCTCAGACGACCAGGGGCTGTTTCACGCCGGACCGCGCTTTCCCACCGGATGCACCACCGGGGATCTGGTGGCACGCACCCCCCAAGGCGACGAAGTGGCCAGGCTGACCGAACCCCTGTGCGTGAACGAAGGCTGGGAGATCGAACCGGACGGCACCTCCCACAAGATGCCGTAGTGGGCCTGGAGGGGACGGTCCGTTCGCCCCTTTCCGAGTCGTCACCTCACTGCGCTCGTGGTCGACTTCGCACCACCCCTATGGGATCCGGGCGTTGCTCTGGTCGGGCGAAG
This sequence comes from uncultured Acidimicrobiia bacterium, assembly GCA_963744905.1. GTDB lineage: Bacteria > Actinomycetota > Acidimicrobiia > Spongiisociales > ZC4RG35 > DATFFO01. The sequence goes on from CAVUUV010000003.1 coordinate 1,073,455, forward strand.
AACCTTCCACCGGCCAGCAGCAGATCCGATTGCCCGCTCGCGCTCTGGTCGGACTATCGATCCTGAGCCTCACCACCTCGTTTGGTCGAGCGCGTTCTCTCGAGGGTTTTCTAGAGGGTTATCGTGCAGTCTCGGGCCTCTGGGACTGCGAGAAAAGTGTCATGACCTGGGGAAAGCGCGTTGGGCTGGGCCTTGGAGAAGGCCTGATCTGGAACGGCGCCGGCGGGGTTTTGGAATGGCGCAGGGAGCGGGCTTACCGGGCCTTCACCCGCTCGATGTTGTTGCCGACGTGAAGTTGTGATCTGACACCGTGGGCGCAGTCCTCGTCGACCCAAGTTCCAGCCGAGGTATGACAGCCCGATGGGGTTCTTCAACCGTCTACGATCACCTCACCGACGCCCTGGCCCAGCTGGAGGGAAAGTGGGTGTTGGGGCGACGTGACCGTGGTCGACCTGCGGGCCTATCCGCCTGGCCTGGCCGGGAGAATGGCGGGTACGGGATCGGATATGGCCCCCGCCGTGCAGGTTTGGATTGTCACCTCGCCGACTGGTCATCGATGCGACCATCGTCGAGGTCGACGACGAAAACATCACCGTGGGGGGTCGCCGAGCCATGAACCAAGCCGACCCGGACAGCGTCTACGTGTTGATGAGGCAATGTCTCCTATGAGCGGGCGCGATGGCGAACGCAGGATTCGTACCGACGGTTCCGACCCAAGTGATGGCCCCGATCACACCAGCGGCGACGACTGACCGTCTCACGAGCCCCATATGAGCCCGCCATGCCCGAAGAGTCCTTCCTATTGGTGGATCTCGCCACTGGAGAAGCCACAGAAATCTTCCGCGCTGGAGGCACCAAAGCAACCTTCACTGGAGTAGACCCGACTGGGACGGACCCGTACGGTCGCCCGAACTCACGAGCTGAGTCAGAAACGAACCGGGATTCGTTCTCTCGGTTCGTCCTACAAGACACAGCAATTTCCCTTGGAGCTACCGTAGAAGTCATGCGTGGATTGCGACTCGGTGCGATGCTGCTGATTCTGCTCGCTTCGGCCGCCTGCACAGCGGTCCCCAGCGACAGCACGCAGACCCTCAACCCGAGTTCCACCACCGAGCTTGTCTCGTCGACGACGGGGGTCACCGTCACAACGTCGGAGGAACCGGCCACGGCGCCCTTCTTTCCCGAGCAGCAACCACTGCCGGTCCAGGTGTTCGTAGACGGAGCCATCTACAACCTGGCACAGGTGCCACCCACGCAACTGGTCACGTCCGATGAACCCAGCTTCCCCATGGCCGGACCTCCCCTCAAAATCGACGGCAACCTGTTGGAAGCAACGGGGCAGTCCTACGACGCAGATCTGATCCTCTTCACCAACACCGCCGCGCCGCGGGTCCTGGCCAACCACGTTGGGAGCTTTGCTGTCAACCGAGCGGGCGATCGACTCGCCTGGGCCGAACCCGAGACCAGCACCACGGAAGGCAACACCCGACTCGTGCAAGCCGCCTTCCCCTCCGGAGAGGGACTCGACACCCTGGTGTATCCAGGCTTCGCCGACGTCGTGACGTACGCGGGTGACAACGTCCTCCTCTCGACAGGTGACGGTGCCATCACCTCGGCCGCGGTCTGGTCCTTGTCCACAGGACAGGTGATGCTGGCCCGCGGGTACGGCCACGCCGTCGCCGCCGACCCTGAGGGCGAGAAGGCAGTGTTCTTCCAGGGGGACGGAACCTGCGGAGTCGTGGTCACGCTCCTTCCCGACGGATCGGTCCAACCTGCAGACGGAGGCTTGGTGAAGCACACGATGGACTGTTGGGCTAGCGGCGCGGCCACCTTCTCAGCCGACGGATCAGTTATTGCAAGCGCGGGAACGGATGGAGAATCCGGACCGGCCATCCTGCTTCTCACCTCACCTCAGGGGGAGGAGATTGCCCGCGTGCCCATTCGAGATACACTCGGGACCCCGTTTCGAGCGGCGACGATCGAGTGGTTGCACGATCACAATCTGGTGATTCTGGCCCGCACGCCGAACCAGCCAACACACGGATGGGAAGGGCCGTGGGGTCTCTACGGCTGCGACACCCAGAGTCGAGACTGCGGCCTAACCCAAGAGATCGCCTTCAACCCGACCGACTTCAACCAGGTCGGACTGGTCAAGGAACAGTGACGACCGATCGGCACGCACTGGTGACCCCTCCCCGGCCCTATTCCTTCGCAGCGAAGCCCAGGCCGGACCCAGCCACACAACCAGTCGCGTATCGAAGGAAAGCAGGGGGGACATGAAGGTCGCACTCATTGTTATGGGGGTCATCCTGCTTTTGGCGATTGTCGTTGTGCTCTTGATCATGTTCGGGATTCTCGCCGGAGGATCACCCGCATGAGACCTAGCTCCACACCCGAAGTCCGAACCAAGACGGGCACTTGGGGAGGACGATGGTGCTTCGGAGCTTTGTCAAACAGGCCCTGATCCCGGTTGCGATCGTTGTCGTGTTGGCGTCGTGCTCATCTACCACCCTGCAAGGCAGCAGGTGGATAGGCCTCTCGGTCGGGGAGCAGCTAACTGCTCCGGGGCGTCAGCCTTGGATTTCATTCGGTCCGTCAGGGAAGCTGAGCGGATTCGGGGGCTGCAACGACTTCTCCGGCAGCTACCAAGTGGAAGGAGATCAGCTTCTTTTGAGTGATCTGCTCCACACGACGACTTCGTGTGACGATCGCTCGGCTGAGGACCTGGACAACGACTATTTGCCGTTCTCGTTGACGATCCTCATATTGACCTCCACGCTGCGCAGCTTCGGCTTGTGGGAACATCCGACGAGGCACTCTTCGAGAAAGCTGCCTGACCTGCCATTTCCGGCCCAATTGTGGCTCCGCTCGAAGCGACTCGTGGCCCAACTGCGAAGAAGTGAACACGCACTGTCGCGAGGTGCGAGTCCGAACACGTGGCTGGTACACCCGTCACACGCACTATGACGACTGACGTGCGTAGCGGTCTCGAAGGCGGACCATCTGTGATGGATGAACCGCACTGGGTTTGATGGAGACCCGTTGGTTTGGTTTCCAAGTCTTCATCTGGTGGTGGCTAGTTGAGCGTAGTGGGCCTCCTCGTGCTCGTTGGGTGGGATGTCACCGAGGTAGCCGTGGAGCCGTTCGGTGTTGTACCAGTGGACCCATGACAGGGTGGCCAGTTCGACCTCCTCGATGCTGCGCCAGGGCCCTTGGTCGGGTCCGTAGATGAGTTCGGTCTTGTAGAGCCCGTTGATGGTTTCGGCGAGGGCGTTGTCGTAGCTGTCCCCGACCGAGCCGATCGAGGGTTGCGCTCCGAGTTCGAGGAGTCGTTCTCCCCACCGCACCGAGGTGAATTGGGATCCGGCGTCGCTGTTAAGCCGAATTCGGCTTAACAGCGATTATGCCGAGGTTTGCGTTAAGCCGAGGAACCCTGGTTTGCCGATGCTGGTGGGGGTTTCTGACTGAGTCTTCGGTTTAACGAATTGCTCTTATCGGAGGGTGTAGAGGGCTTGGAGTTTGTCGTCGGTGAGCCGTTCCGCCGGTGGTGTGTTGATGGCGGGGTTGGCTGCGTCGATGGCTTCTCGCATCATGTCGAGGGTCGCGAAGGCGTAGAACGTCGACGTGGTGGAGGTGTTCTCGTGGCCGAGGAGACGCATGACGAGCGGCAGGGGGATTCCTTGTCGGTAGAGGTCCATGGCTTTGGTCTTTCGCAGCATGTGACAGTGGATGCTCTCGGGAACGGAGGGACACTCCACGCGCGGTAGCGGCGGCTTTCTTGAGGACCGCCGAGACGGTGTCGGTGGAGAGGCGGGTCGCCTGTCCGTGGTGCAGGCTGTAGAACAGCGGCCTGGCCGCAGCCAGCTCCTCGGGGTTGGGGTGGAACTCGGCCAGGTAAACCCTGAGATGTTCGATTGTCCTGTCGGTGAGCGGCACGACCGGGTCTTGTTCCGTTTCCCGGTGAGGGTCACCCTTCCGGGTTCGTCCAGGGACAGGTCCTCGAGGGTCAGGTCGACGATTTCTGAGACCCGGGCGGCGGTGTCGTAGAGGAGAATGAGCAGCATCCGGTTCCTCCGTGATTTCTGGGTGTCGCCGGTGTGGGCGGCGAGGACTGCCCGGGTTTGGGGTTCGGTCAAGTATTCGATCGGTTTCTTGGGTGCGGCCGGGGCTTTGAGAGTTTTGGCTGATTCGCTCAGCGCCATCAGGGTGACGTCTTCGGCGGCGGCGTAAGCCAGGAACGCTTTGACGGCGCTCAACCGCAAGCGTGACCGTCTTCGCTGCGTAGCGGCGTTCCTCGACCATCTGGGCCACCCACCCTTTCAGGTATCGTCGTTCGAAATGCTCGAAGCCGACGTGCTCACGTTCGACGTGTTCGATGTCAGCCAGGTAGCCGAGGTAGTTTTCCAGGCTGATCCGATACGCCTCGATCGTCTTGGGCGACAGCCCTTGAACTTTGGGCATGTAGCCGCACAGGTAGTCGCGGGCGAAGGTCCAGAAGTTGGCGGCGTCGGTGTTCGGGTGGCGTTTCATTCGAATCCGACCTCCGGTAGCACCGATTGGCTCTGGCGGGTGATGTGGGCGTAGGCGTCGAGGAAGTCGCCAGAGGTGTGGATGTAGTAGTAGGTGGAGTCCAACGACCCATGACCCATATAGGCGGCCAGGTAGGGCAGCATGGCGGTCACGTCGACACCGTCCGCCATCCACCGTTCGACGTTGGCGTAGGCGAAGTGGTGACGGAAGTCGTATGCCCGGGGTCGTCGGCCACCTGGGGGTCGGGCTAGTCCGGCTTGGTCCCAGATCCGGTTGAACATCACCCGACCGCTGTCCCCGTCACTGGGGTGCCGGCCGTGGACACGGAAAACGTCTCCCGGGACGGAAACCCTGTCCGGGTCGTGTGGTCGCAGGCGGTGAGCACATCTACGACTTCTGCGGTGAGGGGCAGTCTGCGGCTGCGGTTGCCTTTCGACCAGTGAACGTCGATGCGCCTGCCGTCGAGGTCGACGTCGTTGACTCCGAGGGAGCGGGCTTCGCCGGTGCGGAGCCCACACGAATGCATCAGCGTGAAGAACGCTGTCGCCTGCCACCGCCACGGCGACTGGGCTTCCAGCTGGGAGGCGGCGACGAAGAACTGGTCGATCTCACGGGCGGTGAACAGATACGGGGTGGCCGCAACGAAAGGGGCTTTCCACCGGTCGGATAGGACGTAGGCGTCGGTGTTGCCTTGAGCTCCGAGCCAACGTCCGAAGTCGCGGATGTAAGACATCCACGACCGATACCGCCCCGACCGTTCCAGCCGGGAACCAACCCAGCTTTCGACGGTGTCACGGTCGAAGACCGTCAGGTGCTCTTCGGTGCAGTAGGCGTCGAACTTCCCCAAATACCAGACCCGGTTCTTGCCGTAGAAACCCATGTTCTGTTTGAACGTCAGATAAGCGTCCAGGTCGGCGGCGAACGCACTGGTGAAACCGTGGCCGCTCATGACCGCACACCTCCGGGCACCGCCAGCACGCAGTCGAGGAGACGCTGGTTGTCGACGCTCATGTAATGGTTGGTGGAGTCGGCGTCGGAGTGGCCGAACACAGCCGAGATCGTCGCCAGCGGCACCCCGGCGCGTAGCAGCCTGGAAGCGGCGGAATGCCGCAGAAACCGGGTTCCCGCTTTCACAGAAGTCACCCCGGCTTTGCGGAACGTGTCCGCTGTCACCCGGTAGATCGAGGCGTGGTCAGCCAGGGGGGTGTGGGGAGCCACCGCACGTAAGAACACGTGGTCGTCGTCTGTGCCGGGCCGCTCAGAGAGCACGTAGTCGGCGAGCTTGGTCGCCAACATTTCGGGCAGCGGCAACGTCAACGGGTTCCCCGTTTTCTGTTGGACGACCCCGACCGTCCGTGCCCGCCAGTCGATGTCGCCCAAACGCAGGCCGAGGATGTCGCAGGCTCGCAGTCCCGTCAGCAGCGCCAAAAGGGTGATAGCTGCGTCTCGTGCGCTCACCACCTCCGACCGACACGCCTGGACCACCATCTCCTCGTCGTCATCACCCAGGACGGGAATGATCCTGTGAGAGCGTTTCACGCCGGCCAGGTTCACCGCCTCGACCAGATCGGGACGGCCTGCGAACTTCAAGAACGCACGGAGATTCCCCACCACCCAGAACAAAGACGACTTCGCCCACCGATCCAACAGCGATTCGAGAAACTCCAAGACGGTGGAGCCATCAGCGCCGTCCAGACCGTCGATCCCCCGCTGTTCCAAGAACACCAGATAGCTGCGAGCCGTCCGCCCGTACGCCTCCCGTGTCGCCGCCGCCAGACCCCGATCGTCCATGTCGAACTCCCACGCCGCCACCAGCACCGAGAACTCGTCCAAGGTGGGATGGGGGCCACCGCCGCCGCGTTTGCGCACCGACAGGTCCACCCGCCCCGAACGAACATAGGAGTCGAACACCCGAACCAGCCGCCCGAAAGCCATCCGGCGTTGGACGCTGAACCGGCCCGTCCGTGGACTCGTCGTCAACGAGGCGAACTCAGCTCCCAACTCCGGCGTGTAAACACCGCCCCGTTCCTCGACGAAACCAGCCAGAACCCGAATCGTCTTCTCATAGTTGAAGATCGTCGACTCCATGTAACCGGCCGCCCGCAACTCAGCGACCACAACCGCGCCGATCCCTCTAACCGTCGCATCCATGACCAGCTCCTTTCAAAGGCGAATGGACACGGCGGACACTACGAACCAGCCGATTCGTTAAGCCGAAGAATCAGTCAGAAACCCCCACCAGCATGGGCAAACCAAGGTTCCTCGGCTTAACGCAAACCTCGGCATAATCGGAGTGGGCCACCAGCCCTTCGAGGCGGGTGCCGCGGGACCAGCGGGCCATCTCCAAGGCGTCGAGGACCATTTCGGCTCGCATGTGGGCTGCCACCCGCCATCCGACGATGCGGCGGCTGAAGGCGTCGGTGATGAAACACACATACGCCACCCCCGCCCAAGTCGCCACATAGGTCAGGTCCACCGTCCACATCCGGTTAGGAGCATCGGCGCTGAACTGACGGTCGACCAGGTCGGGATGACGGTCAGCGGCAGGATCGGATCGGGTGGTCCGAACCTTGCGTCTGCGGGTCACCCCTTCGATACCTGCGGTCTTCATCAGTCGGGCTACCTGGTCCCGGCCGATGTCATGGCCGGCCCTGCGGGCCGCCTTCCACAGCTTGTGGGCCCCATACAGCTTCCGGTTCGCCGTCCACAAAGCCACCAGGATCGGCACCATCACCGCATCCCGCAGCTGACGGGCCGACGGCATCCGCTTTCTGGCCGCGTAGTAAGTGGAAGGGGCCACCTGCAACACATCGCAGATGGGCTCGACCCCGAACTCGTCCCGGTTGGCGTCGATGAACGACACCATCACTTCTGTGGGCGGTCGAGCTCCGCCGCGAAGAAAGCCGAAGCCCGCTTCAAGATCTCATTGGCGCGCCGTAACTCGCGGTTCTCTTGTTCCAGCTTCTTGATCCGAGCCGCATCCTCTGACGTGGTGCCCGCACGGACCCCCTCGTCGATGTCGGCCTGGTTCACCCAACTGCGAACCGACTCCACCCCATACCCCAACTGGTCGGCGACTCGTTTCACCGCCCCATGCCGCTCACCGGTCTCTGCTCGCAGCTTTCGGACCAGGCGCACCGCCTGATCCTTCTGCTCTCGGGTATAGCGACGAGACGTCGACGCCTTCTTCTGTTCCTGCATAACTCCATCCTCGTTTCCAAGGTCAGGAGCCTCCAAGAAACCCAGGGTGATTCAGGATGCCATCAACGACCTGTCTTGCCTACAAGGTGGTCAAGTCCTGAGCCGCCTGTAAACGTGGTGGCTGAGCCTCATGCCACTTCTTTGCCTTGGGTTTGTTCGTTGTCCTTGTCGTCGTGAATGGTTTCGGGTTCGAGTCCGATCTGTTGGCGGAGGGCGCGGAGCTGGAGGCGTTCCAGGTCGGTGATTCCGCATCGGGTCCACCGGTCGGCGCAGCGGATGAGGGTGGCGAACACCATTTTCATCGCCGAGCGCTCGTCCAACAGCCGGGGGATGACCTTGGTGCGGCGTCTTTCCTCGGCGAGGGAGCGTTCGACCAGGTTGGTGGTCCGCACCCAGAAGCGGTGCCGCACCGGCACCCGATGAACGTTGAGGAGCGCCTCGAGGTCGTCTTGGAGGCAGGCCACCGCCGAGGGGAACTGGCGGCGGTAACGGTTGATGACCCGGTCGGCCTGGGCTCGGGCGGCGTCGAGGGTGGGGGCGTCTCGGATCGCCCTCACCTCCGCCATCACTTCGGCGGCCGAGTCGTCAGGAAGCTTGGAGCGGATGTTGGCCAGGCGGTGGAACCAGCACCGCACCCGAATCGAGGAACCGAACACCACCCCGATGGCTTTGATCAGCCCTGGCGCCCCATCGGAGGTCACCGAGGTCGGCATCCGTAATCCACGGCGGATCATGTCACGGAAGAACTCGGTCCAGTCCAGTCCGGATTCTTTGTTGCCTACCGCCAGATGCAGCAGGTGTTTGCGGCCGTCGGAAGCTATTCCCCAAGCCGCCAGCACCGCTTCTTTGGCGCCGTGGCGGCGCAGCGACTCGTAGATCCCGTGACAGAACAGATACTCGACCTCGATATCGGACAGGTCGCGGGCACAGAACGCCTCGTACTGGTCCCAGAGCCCGTCGGTCACCTCCGACACCGCCGACCGGGAGATGACCAGCTCGCCTGTGGCGTCCCGGAAGGCGTCCTCCACATCCCGGGTCGACAAACCCCGGGCGTACATCTCCATCACCAGCCGATCCAACACCTCCGAGTTGCCCTCCAGAAACCCCATCAGCGTCGACCGTAACGGCTCTTCGGTATCCCGCACCTGGGGGACCCGAACCCGAATCTGACCCTCAGCGGTCGCCACCGACCGGTCTTCATAGCCGTTACGGGATCCCCGATGCCCCGCATCCACGTCCCGGGGCTGATAGCGGCCCCGGCCACCCACAAAAATCGCGCTGCTCGGCCTCCAACAGCGACTGGACCACCAGCCGAGTGCAAGTCGCCACCACCTCCGAGATCAAATTGGCGCCCTCCTCGACGCCGCCAGCCAACAATCGGTCCAGTTCCTCACGTGCCATCACAGACGGCGCTACCTTCCTCATCGGCCCGACCTCCTTGTCGTGCGCTCGCGTGCTCGACATGGTGGCTCGGGCCACCCTCGTTTACAGGGAATCTAAGACTTGACCCTTCTAGGTACTCACCACCTTGTCTCAGAGTCCCACACCCTTTCAACTGACTGTCCTATCACCGCGTCTCCTTGATCTCAGCTTGTGGAACGATCAGGGCTGCCATGTCAACCGATCATTCCCCAGGAGTGTGTATAGGTGTGAAGTCCCCGTCCGAAAGGGTTGAGTGAAAGAGTCCGGCCGCGCTGCGTCCCGCCAACGTGGAAATCCTCTTCCGTAATCACTACGCGCGGCTGGTGGGAAGCTTGACATTGGTGGCTTCCGATCATCAATCCGCCGAAGACGCAGTCCAAGAAGCGTTCGCTCAGGCTCACATCCACTGGAAACGGATATCTCGGTACGACGACCCCGCCGCCTGGGTTCGTCGAGTAGCACTCAACCGGCTTCTCAACGTTCGCCGCCGACTTGTGAGAAAACGTCGTGTTCTCCAGAAGCTCGGTGCTGGTGAACCGGTGCCAGACGAGATCAACAAAGTCGCCGACCACGAGGCTCTCGACGACGCTCTCAGCGGACTATCACCTCGCCAACGCGCCGTACTGGTCCTCCATTACGTCGAGGACCTCGCGGTCCGAGACATCGCATCCGCGCTGGGCATCGCCGAAGGAACCGTGAAAACACATCTCCACCGCGCCCGCCAAGCGATGCGCAAACTCATCGAGGTGCAGTGATGAACCACACCGACCAACAAATCCGCCGACTCTTGACCCGTTCTCTACCCGAAGTTGATCAGCAGCAAGGATGGGAAGGCGTCCAGAGTCATATCACAGCCGCCCGACGCCGCAGATGGGCAACGGTCCTCACGTCTGTCGCCGCGGTTGTCGCGGTCGTGACGTTCGGTTGGTTCGTAGCCACAAACAGGCCGCCCTCCCCCGGCGTAGCCTCCTCCCCGACCACCACCATCTCTCCCCCACCAGCCGACTGCCCCACCGACAAGCTGAGCGACCAGGATGTCGCCTACCTGCAACGCTGGACCGACATCGAATCCCCACTAGCACCGCCGTGTCTCCTCCAAGGACTCGTCGGACCGGCCCCCAAATTCGATACCAGCGTCCTCGGCAACGAGTTGCCTCTTCATCCACGGCTAGTGGCAGGTGCGTCACCGCCAACCTCGGGAAGCTTCAAAGCGCTGGACGGGTACCCAATCGTCCACATCGGCCAAGTCGATCAGACGGACATGCACGGCTTCCTGTACTGGGTGGCCGACCCAGCCAAAGCGGCTCCGGTTCCACGGATCGGCGGATCCGTCGGCGACCCAGTCCAAGCCATGGCCAGCCAACCAGGCATCCAATCAGTCGGGACCTCCGGCGCGGGCCTGACCATTTACGTAGTCGTCCCCGAAACCGCCTCGATCACCGCCCTCACCATCAACGGCCAGCCCATCGCTTTCCAACGTCCCGTAGCCAAAGTCAACCTCTTCTTCGTGGACCGGAGCCGAATCAACCAAGCCAGCGACATCACCGTCACGGTCTACGACAACACCGGACAAAACATCGACCAGTACAAGCAGACCGTGGGCCAATAGAACGACTTCAGCGGCTCAGCACTGCACCGATCACTGATCCCCATTCTCGTTAGGAAACCCACTGTTGGCGCTTCCCCGGCGCACGGCCCTGGCCTCTTGTGCGGGCGATGTCGCTCAAGTGTTTGTCTTCCAGGTGATTCATCGTGAGGTCAATCCGAGCGCTTCGCCGGCAACAGATCCCGATTGCCCGCCCGCGCACCCGTCGGACCATTCAGTTTGAGCCTTACCACCTCGTTTGGTCACCGCGTTCTCTCGAGGGTTTTCTAGAGGGTTATCGTGCAGTCCCGGGCCTCTAGCTCAATTGGCAGAGCCGACGAAGGCGGCTCGAAGTCAGACAAGTCCGGGGGAGTAGCGTCGGTAGCGATCACGAAGTCGAGCCACCTGCGTGGCATGCCAGCCGCGACCCGTTTCCTCCGCCAGGTACTCACCAGCCTGTCTCAGAGTCCCTCCCCCTTCGAGTAAGCGGACAGCGCCTTCGACGAGGGGGAACGTTTCAGGGTCCGGCACTAACCGACCGGGGTCGTCCTTGTCCTTTACCCAGCCGAACGATGGGGCTGGACCAATACTTCGGCCCTGCCCAATGGCTCTGCGACGACCGTCGGCCATTCGCTTGACGATCAGAGCACGTTCAAGCTGCGCCGCCGCGCCCATGACCTGACGGACAAAGGTTCGGTACGGTCACCCGGATCGTCCTGTGGTATCTCGCCGAGTCCGATGTCGAACACCGGAGCGTCTCGCCTCCACGCCGTCGCCAACAGCGCCTCCTGAGTGGTGAGCTTCCGAGCGAGGCGGTCAAGGGAGGAAACGACGATCCCGTCAGCCGATCCGTCGTCGATGAGTTCGATGGCATCGAGGAACCCCGGTCGTTCGCGGGGGCCATTCTTTCCACTGATTGTGTCGGCGCAATGCTCGACGACCTCATGCCCATGGGCTTCGGCCCAACGAGTAATCCGCTCGGACTGGGCCGCGTGGACTCGCCCTCATGAGGGTTCGACTGCGACAAGCGTGTGTACGCAACCAGTCTGAGTCCGACCCTCGATTCCACTCCCATGGGTGTTCAAGTTACAGGACAACCTTGTCCTGTAAATATGACCCTCTTCGCCGCCCTTATGGAGCACTCACCCGGCGAAACGGAAGCGGGCTGGAACAAGCCGAGGGGCGGCAATTGCCACAAGATGCGCTCGGTCTAGGTTTTTCAGAGCCTCCCAGACCCCCGCCTACAGAAGTTGCTGTAGACGGCTCAAGGGGAACAGAGGCTCCTTCTCGGCCTGCCATGCAGGTTTAGCCGAGGATGACTAAGTAGCCTTTAGGTCATGCGGACCCACGCTGGTCTCTCGATCCAAACAAGCAACCACCATGGCATCAACGTGAGATTCGTCCCTGGTACCGCTGTGTTGGCAGTCATGGCTGTCATCCTCGCCGCATGTGCCGTTTCCGAGCCATCTCTGGACGAACCAGCAAGGGTCCTGGCTGAATTCACCGCAGACGGAACCACCTACGAGTTCCAAGCCATCACGAACACACAGGGTCCGAGTGCGCCTTGTGTTGGAGTCGCCACTCTCGGGTCCAACCAAAAAGTGAACGCCGCTTGTCCAACCGAGCAAGCCCAAGAAGACGAATACGCCTCATTCGTCGGGGTTCATGATCAAGTGTTCGTGGTGGGCTATGGGCTGGAAAGCGACGAACGAATTGAGCTCCCCAAAGCGATCACAATCATCACCACTGATGTCGTGAACGGACGACGATTCTTCCTCATCCAACTCCGACAACCCCCTGCCTCCAACCCCTTCGACATAGTCGTCCACGGTCCCGATGGCACCCGAACCATCCCAGCCAAGGGCAACGAACTTGGCTGAAAGAGGTCACTGGCCTTGGGGCAACCCGCATGGCCGACTCCACTCCCTCCAATTCATCCAACGATGTGGCCTGGGACCCTCGACGCCTCACTGATTGTTGCCTCGGTAGGCCGGACGCACCCCGAACTGCATCGACGACTCACGTCCACCGGGAAAACGAGAAGGCTCAGCGTCGCCCTCCTGGTCGCCTTCACCCTTGCGGCCTCGGCATGCCAGAGACAGGACTGGGGTCCCTTGGCCGTCATACCTGCCCCCGACAGCCAAACGGCTGCCGCCATCGACGGACCCGTTCACGTCACCGAAAACTGCGTCTTGTTGGAGGAACCGGAGAGCGAGGTCCTGTTGGTGTGGCCTGTCGATCGGGTCACCTGGGTCGCCCAGTCTGAGACCCTCGTCTGGCACAACGTTGACGGCGACCCTGTCGTGACACTGACCGACGGCGATCAGGTGGTGTTAGGCGGATCGAGTGCCGTCAGGGCTGGCCAGTACCGGCTCTCCACGGGCGGCGGCAAGTCAGATGGATGTCAACCCTCCGGCACCGCTCCTTGTCCGACTCGACGCGGGGTGGATCGTCAGCGGACGCCACGGAGGTCAGCACACGGCTCCCGAACGGTCGCCGCCTCCGGTGAGCAGACCCCGATCACCTGAGTGCCCCTTCGACTTGGCTCAGGGCTCAGGCAAGTTGACTGGCCGCTGCCCGGCCACGGCGTTGACATCGGCGGCCATGTCAGGGTGCTGTTGGCGATAGGTCATTTCAAGCGTCCCGGCGTACCGTCCCCGACAAAGATTATCCACCGCGTCTGACCTGGTTCCGTCAGCGTCGTCTCCCCTCACGGCCCACCTGAGAGAGATTCCAGGCCCGACGGAAAGATCGAACGCGTAATTGCCATGGCCGCCGTGAGCCGCCAGGCAACTGATCATCCGTTCGTAACCAGCGGCGAGTTCCCCGGCGGATACCACACCGTCCTTGAGGGCCTGCTTCACGAACTCCGATTGGCTGGAAGGCCTCAACGTGGTCACAGGCTCCGCCCCCGTCTCTTGTACGACCGAGCATGCGCCCACCAGAACCACAACACCGACGACCAGAAGCGTCCGGACAGTGGGCTTCCCCTCGAATCGTGGAGGGTTTCTTATTGATGGTCGGGTGGTCTTGGGGTCATGCTGCCTTGGTGTCGGTATCTCGTCCGGCTGCCCGGTCGGCGAGTACCTGTTCGTAGGCGACGGGGCTCATCATCTCACAGGTGCTGTGACGTCGTCGGTTGTTGTAGCGGTCGATGTAGGCGGCGATCTCCCGGCGGGCATGGTCTTTGGTAGCGAAATGCTGTCGGGACAGGACTTCGAATTCCAGGGTGGAGTTGAAACTTTCGGCGGCGGCGTTATCGAGGGCCGACCCGACCCTTCCCATCGACTGGACCACTCCCAGGGCGTCGACAGGTCTCCGAGAAGAGGTCCCCGACATACTCGCCACCCTTGTCGGTGTGGAAGATCACTCCGGTGATGGTCCCGCCACGGGTGGCGGCCGCCATGCACAGGGCGGCTCGGGCCAGTTCGGAGTCGTGATGCTCGCCGATGGCGAACCCGGGGAGGCGCCGGCTGGCCAGGTCCTCCACGGTGGCCAGATACAGCTTGCCTTCGTCGGTGGGGATCTCGGTCAGATCGCCACACCAATTCTGTTCGATCGCCTCGGCGGTGAAGTCCCGTCCCAACAGGTCGGGGATTGGGTCGGCTGCCTTGTCGGGACGGGTCAATCCCCGCCGTTTGCGTTTCGGGCTGCGGGCCACCAGGCCCTGGCGGGCCATCGACGCCGCCACCGTTTTCTCTGACACCTTCCAGCCGTTGTCTAGCAGCTCGGCCCAGACCCGGGGCGACCCATAAGTGCCGGGCGTGCCATCTGAGTCATCGAAGCAGGCCTTGACCGCCACGTCGAGACGCCGCCGGCGCCGCTCCTGGTCGCTGGGGCCTCGGCTCAACCACTTGTAGAGCCAGGACTCCGACAGGCCCAACGCCCGCAACGACACCGCATGGGGAACCCCGTGCTCAGTCCTCTGGGAGGCAACGAACGACGCCACGCTCATCGAGTCGCCTCCTTCACCCACAGGACCACCGATCGCTTTAAAACATCGCGCTCCATCCGCAACTCGGCGTTCTCGGTGCGCAACCGGTTCAGCTCGGCCCGCTCGTCGGGGTTGAGGCCTTCGGCCTCGCCCCTTTCGATCCGGTCCTTTTTCACCCAGTTCCCCAGTGTCCCGGATGGATACCCAAATCGTGGGCGACACGAGCGATCGGCTTGCCCGTCTCCCTCACGATCCGCGCCGCTCCCTCACGGAACTCGGGGTCGTACTTTCTCCGTGTCTCTGACATAGCTCCTCCTTATAGAGCATGCCTCCACGGTTTGGGGGAACCCCGAAGATGCAGTCCGGGATTAATCATTGACGGGCTTCATATGGACATGGGATCGGTCTTGATCGAGTCTCACTGATCACCATGGTCCGAACATCCTGTTCCAGTATCCCGGTGTACAGGTCGCATCGTTGACTCTCAACCTGCCCACGCTATCCAGAACCAGTCGAGACCTCCTCTTGTCGTTCTCGAGAGGTGACCAAGGCCCTCAACGGGCTCCCCAGCCCTTTCGGGTCCGCACTCAGACACTAACCTCGACAGAGAGATGTTCTCCAACGACCAGTTCAAGGGCTACATGGACCTCGGGGGAAAAGGACCCATCCCCGGCCCGAATCTGGCCGGCATTACCTACTGTTGGGAACGATCCTGGTGTCGGTCATCACCATCGCTGTCATCGGTTGGACCTGGCGGGCATTGCTCATTATCGGCCCCGTCGCAGCGGTTGCATTGTCACTCGCTCTGGTCCTCAACAGCCACCGCCCCGAGCCGCAACGCCCCACCGACTATCGGTAGCTTTCAACTTAACGCTGACGTTCCCAGCCAGAAGCCCTGACCCGTTGCGACGCATCGCCAACACCGTCCCCAACCGACCAGCATTGGTCCTTCACCGCCTCGACCAGACGCCGATTGTAAAAGTTGAACACCCCGGCCGTCGATGGTGCTTCACGGCTCGTGGCCGATTCTCATTTCGCTCGGTCTTCGGGGAGGTAGAATTGGAGACATGTTCGGCTTGTACGGAGACCTGCTCCACGATGACCACCATTCCGGCTCGCCCGAACCAGATTTGTCCGCACTGCAAGTCCTGGCTGGTCTTGTGATCGTCGGCTCGATAGCCACGGCGATTCTTGGGTGGGGTTGGCTGGCTGTGGTCTTCTCGGTTGCGTTCGTGGCAGCGGCAATGTGGGCGGTCGTCCATATCAAGCGATCCCATCGCCCTCAGGCGCGCCAGCCAACTGTCCGCTGAGCCAAATCCAGGCATTCACGAACGAAGTTCGGGTGACACCTCATCAGCCAGACTTCCCCTCGTCGTGCCCGGACTTGTGTTGTCGCTCTGTGGAGCCATGCCCACCGAAGCCCTAGTGCGGTCAGCATCAGCGGTAGGGCCAGGATCGGAATCGGTAAAAGGAACGACGTAAGTAAGGCACCTGCCACAACGACCCCCGATATTCGGTTGGCCAGACGAAACCGACTAGACGCCACTCGGGAGGTTGGGACTCGAACCTCGTAGCGCTCGAAACGATGAGTTGAGCGACAAATCCCCACAGCCAGAACAGGTAGAACCCCAACTCCACGGCGGCGAGTCGTACACCTCATGGACCAGGACACGGTCGGTAGGTTCACCGGTCTGTACGCACACCAGGGGCAACCGTTCTCTAGGAGCCACAACCACCGTGTCGTCACCGATCACCCTCATCGTGGGAACAACTCTACAAAGTCATAAGCCGGTTTCGGCAGGAGTTCGAGGCACAGTCAGCCCCGCGTTCACACAACGCCTACCAGTCGGAGCCAGAAGGTGCCGCTACGGCAGCGCGGAGCATCACCGCTAAGTCGGGCGTATCCGGATGACCGTACATCATCCAGCCGAGGCGTGGCTCACCCTCTCGCCGAAACATTAGCAGACATCGTTCACCGTAACCGACGCCGACCCACACCAACTCTCCAACACGCCCGACCGCACCGAAAACTCCCGTGCCGATGTCATCGGGTAGCTCCACCAGGCCCCACAAGTCAGACCGCTTCCCCGATCACGGCAGTCGCCACCCTGATCGCCTCCCATGATCGACTGCACCACACCCACGACCGTCGCCAGGTCGGAGGACTGCGGTATCGAGGATGCAGTGGGTTCTGACGGCGAAGTCACGAGGGTCCCGACTCGCCCTGTCGTCAGCGTGTCCTCAGCCTCCGGCACCCGTGGCCCTCACACGCCGTCAGGGTCAGAACACACAGACAACCAAGAGCAATCACCGCCCGGATCGAAGCTCCGACTCTCACAGCACTCCGACGAAAGACGGACGCTGCGGATTTCACTGATGCACTCACAGCACCGGCCCATCCGCAACGCTTTGCCGAGGATACTGCCTAATGTGCGCGGATGATCCGTCCGAGTCTGCGGCGTCGGGTTGACGGGAGGGAGCATCGGGCGGGATGGCTGGCCTGTCTCATATGTGTGATTCTGGTTGGCACCACCTGCAGACCCAGTGTCGCACCCGTCAACACCATCGGACCCGAGACATCGATAGGGGTGACGAGCACACCGACCACTTCGACGGCTCCTGCCACGCATGAACATCGTGACGATTGACTGGGTTGGTTACGTTTCCGATGCTCTCAACGAGCGTGAGAGCATCTATTAAGACCCCCAAGGCGTGGATTGGAGTCAGGTCCGCACAGAGGTAATGCAGGCGGTCACAGCCGCCCCGGGCAAAGAGGCTGCCATGAGGCTCTCCAAACCCTGTTCGGTCCGACAGGTCCCCTCGACGGCCACAGCATGTTCTTCCTGCCCGATCAGGAATGCCTGTTCCCACAAACCAGGAGCCTCCCACCGGAGAGCGAATAGCCGACAACATCGGCTACCTTCACCTGCCCATAGTGTCCACGCAAGGCGACCACTCGGCTGACTATGCCTCAACGCTCCAGGGTCTGGCTCAGGACATGGATGATCCGGCCGTGTGCGGGTGGATGATCGACCTCCGCGATGAGCAGGGCGGGAACATGTGGCCGGTGCTCCTGGGAGTGGGTTCACTCTTGGGAGGCGGAGACGTGCTGGCATTCGCCAAGACCGCCGAGCAACCCAACCGGGTGGGTGTCCTACGCAGACGGTCGGCTCTTCGTCGATGGCGAGAGCTTCGGAAGCGACACCTTCCCACATTGGCGTCTCCATTCGACCCACGCTACCGAAGGCTCCCATCGCCGTTCTCCAGTCCGGATTCACCTCCAGTGCGGGCGAGATGATCCTCGTCGCCTTCAAGGGCCGACCCGATACCCGCTTCTTCGGCGAACCGACCGCCGGGTACACAACGGGAGTAGCTGCCTACCCGCTTCCCGACGGAGCCGTCATGTACATATCAAACGGCCTAGCCGTCGATCGCGATGGCAATACTAATGCCCAGTCCATCCAACCCGACGAGATCATCCTGAACTTGAAGGAGCAGGCGGAAACGGACGCCATTCGTGACCAAGCAGCCTCGTGGCTAACGACAACTCAGAGTTGCGCCCAGCATTGACGGACAGGATCAACCTCGACAACCGACTGCATCACTGGTTAGCGGCCTTTTCGAATATGACCTCTCGGCCAGAGAAGTTTCCTGACTCGAACCGGGACAGCGCCTGACCGCTCTGGCCCAGCGTGTTCCTGCCCGCCATATCATCCTGCTCGTTCGGTTCCATAGGCCTCGGCTCGCCGTATCGGTGGTGCTGACGGTGTTGGCCTCGGCCTGCGCCCCCCGAGAGGCTCCAATGGGCGCGTAAGCGCAGACGGGACCCGACTGGTTATTACCACCTCCGATCACTCAGGCGGACAACGTTGTCAGGTTCGTGGCTACCTGGCTCGTCTTTCTGGTCAAGGCTGACGGGAGCAAACCTATCTAGAAAGCCTCGGTCAATCCCCGTGAGGGCGTCCGTCCAGTCCCTCCCCGTCCCGAATAGTCCCGTCCTGTGCGGGCCTTCGTCCACCTCGTACCATCCTGTCCGGCTCCATGCGGTCTGGTACGGCTACACAAATGGCTACACAGTCGCACCGTCCATGACCGATAGGTGGAGAGGGCTGACACGCCTTTCTGAGACCTCCACGACGGCTAGTGAGGAAGAAGTCGGGGATGGGCAAGTGGCATCCACCGGTTGTCAGGAGTCGTCTGAGCGGTGGTCTACCTGCTCTAGGAGAAGACTGCCGGTCACTGACAGGGCGCCCCAGGTCTTGCACCTCCACGGATGGGCAGTCGAGGTCGACTGGCAGGGTCGTGTCGATGGCGCTCAGTTCTGTGACCTTCGTGACCGTAGCTTGGCAGACGCCGGGCGAGATCTCGTAGTCCCGACTGCCCCTCTGGATGGGAGAAAGACTCAGGGCACCGTTGTGGCTGTCGAAGGCAATGCTTTCACTGTGTTGGTCGAAGATCCACACCTCGTGCCAGCCCAGAGGCCGGTCGTCCTCAGGGAGAAGTGTCCAGTTGTGGTCCTCTTGGGGTGAAGGTCCAATTGAGGCTCCCACCGTCGCTGACGGTGATCGTTCCGCCCAGATCGGGGAACCAACTCGAGCCACTCTGGCGAAGAGGGAGGCAGACCCGTCTACCGAAACCCGTGGCTCTTCCGTGGGACACCTTGATGTCGGTACAGGAGAAGGTGGCCGTAGCGAAGCCGGTGTCCGTGTCAGGTTGTCCGACCTCGGTTTCACAGTCATCCCTGCCGAGGTAGAAGTCGAGGTCGTCGTAAATGAGGTGGTCGACGTAGGCGCCCTGTTCATCTCTAGCGAATGAGAGGAGGCTGGTATCGTCGGCAAAAGTCTCGTGCTTCCCGTCCATGGACGGCTCTCCCCCCTCAACGTGGAACTCGCCAGTCACGTCACCGCTGACCCCAACGTTCGCACCATCAAACCCGGTCCCGGGTTCGGTGGTGGCGGGATGGTCGGGATTGGCGAGGTTCGTCACCGACTGGTTCGGGCTGGATGGGGAAAGAAGCAACCTACCGGTCAGTGCCGCCCCACGCCGACGACCAACACTGCTACCACAAGAATGGCCACTCCCTTAAACCGCTGCGTTGCTCCACCCTCCTTTGCGAAAGACATGCGTGCCCTCCCTTCACATGATGAGTATCGAGACGGGCGTCGCACCCAGGCACAAGTCCATCCATTCGGATCGGCGTAGAGTCCACGAACTGACCGATCGACGTGGCGGCGATGAACTCCCGCGCTCGTCCGGAAAACGATAGACTTCGGCCAATTCCGACTCCTGATCGTTCCCCATACAAGCTACCAGCCAGATGATGGCCTGGGAGGCTTCGGATTCCGCGGGCGTTCCAACAACGTTGATCTGACGGCACGAACACGGACGGGATGGCCGAAAAGCCTTGTGTCACAAGGGTTTGCTCTCTGGGGGTGGGACTTGAACCCACAACCAACGGATTAACAGTCACGCCTAGGTCGTGCGTTCAGTGCTGTGACGTGCGGTTCTGTCCAGTGGCTTCGGGTCCACGTGCCGTCCTGTGTCGTCCTGTGGGGTCTGGCATGGCTACACATTTGGCTACACGTCGGAGCATGTAACTACTAAGCCTCCCGAAGCGGTCTCGCTCGTCGCTCGTTGTGTAGGAGGGCGAGCACCGCGGCAACCCTTCGGTGTACTTGAGGTTCGTCGGTTAGTCCGAGTTTGAGGAATATGGATGTGGAGTATTTCTCGATCGATGACTGGGACAGATGTAGCTCCTCGGCGATTCCGGCGTTTGTTCTGCCTTGTGCCATCTGTTCGAGCACCTGGAGTTCGCGTTCTGTGAGGTGTTGGAGGCGTGAATTTGAGCGCCTTGTGTCCTGTTCGACGAGCGAGGCTACGACGTCGGGATCAATGACAGATCCGCCGGTTGCGACCTGTCGCACTGCGTCGATCAACTGAGCCGGGTTTCCCACGCGTTCTTTAAGCAGGTAAGCCATTCCTTGGGTCCCGTCGCTAAGCAACTCGAGTGCGTATGTTGCATCGGCGTACTGTGACAAGACGACAACGCCTATATTTCGATTGGAGGCGCGGATTCGTAACGCGGCGTCGATTCCTTCGGTTTGGTGTCCCGGTGGCATCCGGATGTCGGTAACGATCACATCGGGCTCTGTACGAACGACGGCGGCCTCCAACTCGGCCGCTGTTCCGACGACCGCGACAACCTCGATGTCGGTGGCATGGTCCAGGGTGCGCCTGGTCCCTTCACGCACCAAGAAATGGTCCTCGGCGATTACGACGTGCAGGTTTGACATCATTGCTGCCAGTCAGCCGCCGTGAGCGCGAGCGTGGCGTAGACGGCCAGGTGGCCCCAGACCCAGGGCTGCTCGTGACAGTCAGGCAACCCCCGAGGGCGGCCAGCCGCTCGGCCAGGTTTGCCAGCCCGTTCCTGGTCGTCGTGACTGTATCAAAGCCTTTGCCGTCGTCGCTGATGGTGATGTGGAGAGAGCCGTTTGAGCGAGAGAATGTCACTTCTACCTGGGTAGCTTCGGCATGTTTGAGACTGTTGGCGAGCGATTCGGCCACCGTATAGTAACCGGCTCCTTCGATCTCATCGGCAAGGCGGAGGCTCCCGAGCGACCTATCCGCTCGGACTCCGGGTACCGGGTGACGGGCTGCG
>CAVUUV010000004.1:0-274842 GCA_963744905.1 uncultured Acidimicrobiia bacterium
ATCAATATCAATCCGGTCAAGATCAGCCTGTTCAAGGACTCTCGGGTATCAGGAGCGATAAGGTCGGCAATGAAGGCCTTGCATCCTTTTTTGCTGCTACTGGCTCTCTGCGGTATTCCCCTGTTCTATGTGAAATACCGGAAGCAGTCTGCAGTTGGAACCATCACCGTTTATCCGTTGCTGCCAATGCTGATCTGCATTTACTTTACTGGTTTGCACATGATTTTCGCGCCTTGGCCGAGGTATTCAATTCCACTCCGCCCGATGCTGTACCTCAACGCCTGCTGGGTTTCCTTTACCGTGATCAACTATTTCCGAAATCGCAGTAAGCAAAAAGGCTAATAAATGGCATTTTGGGGCATATGCTTGTTTTGAGGATTGAAAATATTGCTGTCCTCAAAGAGAGCGATACCTGCTATGAATGAAAAAACCATGACAAATCAGCGGCCGACTCCTGCCAACTCTGCCACTCTGAACCGGGCACTCAAAATACCAAAGTTCTTCAAACAGCCTGACATTGCCTGGCTGGCCATCATATTGGGAATCGGCTTGGTATTGCGAGTCTATTTTTTATCCCAACCAATGCGCTATGACGAGTCGTTTTCATTTATGATATTTGCCGATCGCAGCTGGAAAGATGTATTTTTCTACCCCCTGCCTAATAACCATGTGTTGCATACATTGCTTGTCCGCATGACAACACTTCTGTTTGGTTCAGACCCTATCTTCATTAGGATGCCGGCCTTCCTTGCCGGGCTCTTTAGCATACTCATGGCATTTGCTGTTTGCCGACAATTGTCCCCAGAAAAGCAATCGGGTCTCGTCGCGGCTATGGTTATGTCCGTCTTTCCCTACTTCGTCCTATACTCAACTATGGCGAGGGGGTACTCGCTGGTGGTCCTGTTATTCTTGGTGTTGTTATGGGAAGGAGTGAAATTGGCGGCGGCGCCGACTATCAAGCGTTGCATCGGCTTGGGGTTGGTGTCCGCGCTGGGAATGTTCACAATTCCCTCGATGTTATTTGCCGTCGCCGGAGTCTATTTGTGGGTCGTGTTGCTTATCTTTTACAGGACTGGCAGCTTTTTTTTCGCTATCCGTCACTTCATTCTTCCCTGTGGAGGGATGACGATGGCGATGTCTGTACTATTTTACCTGCCTGTAGTGGCGATCACTGGTGGAATAACGCCGATCGTAGCCAATAGATTCGTGGCAGGGCTGCCTTACGATAACTTTTTTTCACAACTCGGTCCCCACCTGATAACGACCTTGCAGGATCTTATCCGGAACGTTCCACCGGTACTTTTGCTTGGCGGCGGCATACTTATTTTGGTCGGATTCGCGACTGCAGTCAAAAGACGGCTTCTGTCGGCGCTATTGTTGCTACCATGTTTGATAATCGGCTCAGTTGCCGTGCTTTTCGCCAAACACAGCATCCCGTTTGCCAGAACATGGATTTTTTTCCTGCCGGCCGTATTCATCATGATAGACATTGGCTTAGTGTCTGTTGCGGCCGGCTTTCGGCCGAGATTTCGGTGCGCGCCAATATTTGCCGCTACACTGTTGTCGGCAGTGGCTGCAGGCACTCTAATCCGAAACAACACCATTGCAGCTTACTCGGACACCGGCCATTTCCCCGAAGCCGAGCAAGTTGTGATGTCTTTGGCACCGATTCTTGAAAAAAATGACAAGGTAAGGGTTCATCTTCCTGCGGACATGCCGGTTTATTACTATATGCGCCGTTATGGGATTCCTAACAGCATTCATTCTGGTAAACGGGTATCCACGGCATCAGAGTATTTCATAGTGAAAAAAAGCCAATATTCAGTCCAAGACATGACCCCCAAAAAAGTGACCCGAGTTTACGACTTCGCAGATGCAGCCGTGTTTAGGAGCACAGGAGAATGATCTTAATTGATTGTTCCAGGAAATTTCATTTTTGGGGCACACTTCAAGTCCGGTCGGCAGTGGAGCTGAACTGACGGAACGGTAATATTAAACCGTAATTTCGGCAGTTTTTCGCCGCGCTGGTCTATCTCTTTTCCCTTTATGATTGGTGGCGGTTGATAATATGCTGATTTTTCTTTGCGGATTAGCGGGTTTGGTGATTTCTCTGGTAGCGACCGTCTGGACATTTTAATAAAATTTTGTTAAACTTCAGTATCTTGGAATGAGATTTAGAAACCCGAATGATGGGTCAGGTTTAGGCGAATATAGCATGATTCGTTTATCCCAACCAACCGTGGAATCCACCAATACTGCCAACGAACTGGATACAGACATGCCATGCTCTAAGGTTTCAATCATCATTCCGGCCTATAATGAAGAACAGGGTATCGGTGACATTATTACACGGGTTAATGAACTCTACCCGGAGGCTGA
Organism: uncultured Acidimicrobiia bacterium; assembly: GCA_963744905.1. Classification (GTDB taxonomy): domain Bacteria; phylum Actinomycetota; class Acidimicrobiia; order Spongiisociales; family ZC4RG35; genus DATFFO01. Next base: position 2,380 of record CAVUUV010000004.1, read on the forward strand.
AATCATTGTGGTCAATGATGGCTCAACGGATAATACGGCCATCGTTGCCCAGGAGGCCGGAGCAACTTCGGCGTTGAAGGTCACCTTGACGGTGCTGTCGTCGGTGGCCTCGACATTGGTTACGACGTCGGTGTCGACGTAGTCGGGCCAGTTTCCACCCAGACCGAGGTCCACGGCGGTGTGCCAGGTGAAGGCCACGTCGTTGGCGGTGATGGGGGTGCCATCACTGAACTGGATCCCGTCCTTGAGGGTGACGGTGGCGGTCCATACGTCGCCGTCCTGGACGGCATCGGGTAGCTGGCTGGCGGCCAGGTCCGGAACCATCTCCAGCCCGGGCGAGGCCAGGTTGTACATGGCGCCCTTGGTCGGGGTGAGCACGTAGCTGTTCCAGACCGTGGAGCCGGTGCTGTCCACCGAGTTCCAGTAGTTGTCGGTGGTCATGTCCTCGAAGATACCCATGGTGTAGGTATCGATCGGGGCGCCACCGCCACCGGTCGTGGTCTCGGTCGTCATCGGGGTGGTCGTCGCGGTGCCGCCACCACCAGCAGTGGTGGTCGTCTCCCCGCCGGCGGCGCTGGTGCTCGTCGTCTCGGTAGTGCCACTCGTGCAAGCGACGGCTACGAGAGCGAGTACGGCGACTATTGCGAGGAGGCGCACAAACGGCGCCTTATTTCTCGTTGCAGTCATCGATTTCCCTCTTCTCTGGGTACATTCGAACGCGGGTCGAAACCCAACGCTTATGCGAGCGAGCATAGACCCTGCTCGGGAGTTGCCGCAACTACTCGAAGGCCCCTTTCGCATCATGGTGACCCGACCCCTCATCGACCTTCTGTCCGGGTCGGGCCGGGTCACCGCCGGCGCTGCCCCGATGGGCCTCGTCGATGACCCGGTGGCGATCGATCGTGGTCGAAATCACCGCCTGGATGACCGCCGCCGCCGGCAACGCCAGCACCACCCCGGTTGCTCCCATCAGCGAGGCGCCCACGACGATGGCGCCCACCGATACCGCCGGGTGGATCGCCATGGTCCGCGAGGTGACGCGCGGGCCGATGAGCAGATTCTCGACCTGTTGGTAGGCCACCAGGCCCACCACCACCCACAACGCCTTGATCGGGCTGTTGGCCAGAGCGACCAGCACCGGGAGCACTGCTCCCAGATAGGTACCGATCACGGGCACGAACTGGCTGAGAACCCCTACCCAGACACCGAGTGCGATGGCGAAGGGCAGCCGGAGAAAGAGGAGCAGCCCGGTGGTGAACACGCCCGACAGCACGGCCAGGATCAGGCGGCTGTAGACGTACCCACCCGTCTTGTCCACCGCGATCTCCCATATTCGAAGCGCTTCGCGCTGGCGTTGGGCGGGGAGGAAGGAGAGCACGGTGCGCCTCAGGGCGGGTCCCTCGGCCACCATGTAGAAGGAGAACAGGGCGATGGTGAAGAGTTGGAAGGTCGCCCCCAGCACCGTCGATCCGAGCCCAACCAGCCCGCCGGCGATGCCCGAGCCGAAGTTCTGGATGATCGAGGCCAGGCTGTTGAACTGGGAGGCCGCTTCCGGGGTGAGCAAATCGATGCCCAGCCAGCTTCCCACCTGCTGCTCCAGCGTGTTGATGTATCCCGGAAGGTCCTGGACCAGACCCACCACCTGAGAGATCACCACCGGAACCACCAGAGCCACCAGCGCAACACCTGCCAACACCAGCCCCACGAAAACCACTCCCGTAGCCAGGCCCCGGCGCCATCCCCGCCGATCGAGGAACTGGACGGCGGGCTCGATGGCGACCGAGATGAACAGGGCCACGAAGATCATGTAGAGCAGCGAACGGATCTGGAGGAGGAACCAGAGAACCGCCAGCACCGCCAGGAGAGTGAGTGCCACCGTCAGGGCGGCCCGCCGTAGAGCCCGGGTCGAGTTGAGCTCGGACGTCATGGCGGGTCAGGGTAAACGCCGGCCGGGGAGGTACCGGTGGAGAATCCAGGCAAAGTACGGACGCCGGCCAGGTCCGGATCCGAGAGGGTCGCCTCGGGGAGGTCATCCCCGAAGGCCTCCCGGAGGGTGGCCAGAGCGGTCCGGGGCGAACCGAGACGGGCCTGGGAGCAGGCCAGGTTGTAGGCGACCGTGCCGGCCCGGTCGGAGGAAAGACGCCCTCGCAACCACCCGCCCACCCGGGCCGCCGCCTCCCAGCGTCCCGCCTGATGAAGGCGCACCTGAGCAGCCACAGCCGCCTCCGGATCGACATGCTCGTTCGTTCCTGCCTCCAGCACCGGGGCCAGATCGGCGCCGCTCCTGCCCGCCTCCTCGAGCCGGAGGGCCCACCGCTCCGACGGCGAGACGCCCGCGAGTCTTCCGTCGAGCCTGGCGGCCTCCCCCAGTTGCAGGAAGGCGCGGGCACGGGTTCCGGGCCGGGCGACTGGTGACGTCGACACGAGGCGTGCCAGCGCCTCGGCCGTTTGCGCCTCACCCTGGTGAACGAGGGCCATGGCCCGGCCGATGATCGCCTCGGCCTGTTCGGGCCCCGTGATCTCGACGTGATCGGCCAGGTCCTGGCGGACGAGGGCCTCTGCCTCGATCCCTCTCGCCGTCAGGGAGTCGATCGAGCGCGCCAGGGCTTCGGCCTCGGAGAATCTGCCCAGTCGCAGATAGGCGTGGGCCAGGGTCAACAGCCGCGACCGGTCCGTCCCATCCCCTTCCTCCCCCAGCGCCGCCACCCTCTCCCAGTCCCCGTTGTCGACCGCCAGCCGCCAGCGCAGATCATTGGCCGCGGCTTGCAGCCGAGGATCGCGCAGGGTTCCTCGCACCGTCTCCACCAGCCGGGATGCCTCCTCGGGGCGACTGGCCCGGTAGGCGGCCACGGCATCAGCCAGCAACTGGCGTTGCGGCTCTTCCCATCCGCGCTGGATCTCGGCCACACCGCTGCGACCCAGGATCAGAATGATCCACAACGCCGAGAACAAGCCCCAGAAGTACCAGACGGCTATCAGAACCGCCACCAGGGTCACGGCCTTGACCCCCGCCACCGCCCGGATACCGCGGGCACCGAAGAGGCGCTCGGCTATCCCGTCGAGCACATGCGCTCCGTCGAGACCGGGGAGGGGAATCAGGTTGAGGACACCCCACACCGCCGCCGCCCACACGAAGACGTCGGCCGCCGGGGCAAAGCGGGTCGGCACCGTGGGCTGGCCACCCACGATGAGCCAGACGATCCCTCCGGTCACCAGCCCTGCCACCGGGCCGGCCAATGACACGATGGCCCGGGCCCCGGGGCCAACCGCGGAGGGCAGGGTCGGATAGGTCAAGCCGCCGAACAGCACCAGCTCGACGCGGGGCTTGCCCCCGAAGTACATGGCGGCCACGGCATGACCCAGCTCATGCAGCAGGACGGCGAGGGGGATCGCCATCAGGGCCGGGATCACTATCCGCCACAGCCCCGGCTGCGACATGAGCGCCGACAGCAATGGCCAGGCGATGAGGCCGACCAGGAGAAAGTGGCTCCATCGCACCAGCACCGGAATCGAACCAAGAGGAAAGGCGATCCCCTCGGCGGAGACGAAGGACCTTCTCGTTTTCGCGCCTGGTCCGGCGCCCGCACCCGTCGACATGGTCCCAGTTTCGCCGACGCGGCCGGCCGTGGCAAGAAACGCCCGGCCGGGAGAATACCCTCACGCATGCACCCGACGGCACCAGGAGCACTGAAATGGCCGACGAAATCGTGTGGAGAGTCGATGCTGAAAGAGCGGCGCGGACCAGGACGGCGGAGTTCATGGGACTCCACGGCATTCCCACCTACCCGGAGTTGGTGAGCCGGTCCATCGACGAGCCCGACTGGTTCTGGGCGGCTGTGGTCGAATACCTGGGCATCCCATTCTCGACGCCCTTCACCGCCGTCTCCGATCTCACCGGCGGCCCCGAGTGGGCCACCTGGTTCGTCGACGGGCGCATCAACCTCTCCGAAGCCTGCGTGGATCGCTGGGCCGGGTCCTCCCCCGACGCCGTGGCGGTGATCTCCGAGCGCGAGGACGGCACTTCGCGCCGGCTGACCTTCGCCCAGCTACACGACGAGGTCTCACGCCTGGCCGGAGGCCTGTCCCAACTGGGAGTGACGCCGGGAGACGCCGTCGCCGTGTACCTGCCCATGTCGGCCGAGGCGGTGATCTCGCTCCTGGCAGTGGCTCGAGTCGGCGCCATCTTCATCCCCATCTTCTCCGGCTACGGCGCCGAGGCGGTCGCCGCCCGACTCGAGGACCCTCGGCCCCGCGTGCTGATCTGCGCCGACGGCTTCACCCGGCGCGCCAGGGCCGTGCCCATGAAGGAAACCGCCGATGCCGCCATCGCCGCGGCGGGAGGGGGCATCGACCACGTGGTTGTGGCTGCCTACGCGGAACGGGGCGATGTCCCCTGGACCGAGGGCCGCGACGTGGCCTGGAGCGAGGTGCTGGATTCCGACCCGGTTCCCGCCACACCGCTCTCGTCAGAGCATCCCGCCATCATCGCCTACACCTCGGGAACCACGGGGCGGCCCAAGGGAGCCATCCTGGTCCATGGCGGGCTGACCGTGAAGCTGGCGGAGGAGGGCGCTTTCCAGACCGACCTCCACCCAGGTGACCGTCTCATGTGGGCCACCGACATGGGCTGGATCATGGGCCCCTGGATGGTGGTGGCCGGGCTGGCTAACGGTGCCGCCATCGCCACCTTCGACGGGGCGCCCGACTTCCCGGGCCCGGATCGCATCTGGGAGATCGTCTCCAAGCACCGGCTCACCCACCTGGGCATTTCCCCCACCCTGATCCGGGCCCTGCAGCCGCACGGAGCCCAACTGGCCAGACAGCACGACCTGTCCTCGCTCCGCGTGATCGGCTCCACCGGCGAGCCCTGGAACCCGGACCCGTGGTGGTGGCTGTTCGGTGAGGTCGGACAGGAGCGTGTCCCCATCGTCAACCTGTCGGGCGGGACCGAGATCGGGGCCTGCATCCTGTCGGTCAACCTCCTGCAAGGAATCAAACCCACCGCCCTGGGCGGTCCCGCCCTGGGAATGGCTGCCGACGTGGTCGACGCCGGGGGAAACCCGGTCCGGGGCAGCGTCGGCGAGCTGGTGGTGCGCGCCCCCTGGCCGGGGATGACCCGGGGATTCTGGAAGGAGCCGGAGCGGTACCTGGCCACCTACTGGGAGCGGTTCGAGGGTGTGTGGGTGCACGGCGACTGGGCCTCGATCGACGAGGAGGGCTTCTGGTACCTGCACGGACGCTCCGACGACACGCTCAACATCGCCGGCAAGAGGGTCGGCCCGGCCGAGATCGAGTCGGCCGTGGTAGCACTCGACGACATAGTGATGGCAGCCGCCGTGGGGGTGCCGGATCAGCTCAAGGGAGAGGCGGTGGCGGTGTTCGCGGTGCCGGTGCCGGGCGTGGCGCCCGACGAGGCCCTAGCCCAACGGGTGGCGGAGGCGGTAACAGAGACACTGGGCAAGGCCTTCCGCCCCTCGGCCGTGAGGCTGGTCGGCGACCTCCCACGGACGCGATCGGCCAAGATCATGAGGAGGGTTGTACGAGCACTGGCCCTCGGTGAGGACGTGGGCGACATCTCCAGCCTGGAGAACCCCGGCTCGCTGGACGGGATCGAGCCCTTGTGAGTGCCATCCCGCTTCGGCTCCTTCCCGAGTCGGCCCGGGTGATCGACGGTCGCCTGCACCTCGGTGGACTCGATGTGGTGATGCTGGCCGAGGAGTTCGGCACACCGCTGTTCGTGTACGACGAGGACCATCTCCGGGCTCGCTGCCGCCAGGCGGTGGACACCTTCGGGGACACCGCCGTATATGCAGCCAAGGCGTTCTTGTGCCGGGCCATGGCCCGGCTCGCCCACGAGGAGGGCATGCGCATCGACGTCTCCACCCTGGGCGAGATGGGCACGGCCCTGGCGGCGGGGGTTCCGGCCGGGCGGCTGGTCATGCACGGGAACAACAAGTCGGAGGCCGAGCTACGGGCCGCACTCGATGCCGGGGTTGGCGTGATCGTCATCGACTGCTGGGAGGAGATCGAACGGATCGAAACCGTCGTCGATGCCACCGGAGTGGATCCACCCGTGGCGATGGTGCGGATCACCCCCGGCATCGAGGCCCACACGCACGAGTACGTGACGACTGGTATCGACGACTCGAAGTTCGGGTTCACCGTCTCCACCGGTCTGGCCGCCAAGGCGATGGAAAGGGTGGCGGGCTCGCCGTTCCTGCGTCTGTCCGGCGTTCACGCCCACATCGGCTCCCAGGTCTTCCGGGTGGACTCGTTTGCCCAGGCGATGCAGGTAGTGGCCGATTTCGTCCGGCCCTTCGAGCTCGAGGAGCTCTCGATCGGGGGCGGACTGGGGGTTGCCTATGTCGAGGACGAAGCCGCGCCCTCGATCGCAGAGTGGGGCGAAGCCGTGCTCGACGCCGCTCACCGGGCAGGGTTCGACGGTCGGGTCTGGGCCGAACCGGGCCGGGCCATCGTCGCCGACGCCGCCGTGACCCTGTACCGGGTCGGGGTGATCAAGCACCTTCCCGAGATCCGCACCTACGTGGCCGTGGACGGTGGCATGAGCGACAACCCCCGCCCGGTGCTCTACGGCTCGGGTTACGAGACCTTCCTGCCCCGGGCCGTCACTGCCGACCGCTCCCGCCCCATCCGCCTGGTGGGCAAGCACTGCGAATCGGGCGACATCCTGGTCCGCCAGGGAAGGGTTCCCGAGGACCTGGTCGTCGGCGATGTCATCGCCACCCCCGTCACCGGGGCCTACGGCCACTCGATGGGCTCCAACTACAACAAGGTGCTGCGCCCGCCGGTGGTGTTCGTACGGGACGGAGAGGCACGCCTGGTGGTCCGTCGTGAAACCATCACCGACCTGCTCGCCACCGACCTGGGCTGAACGACCTTCCCCGTTCTTTGGCCGTGGCGAACGCCCTCCCCGTTCTTTCGACCGTGGCGAACGCCCTCCCCGTTCTTTCGACCGTGGCGAACGCATAGCGATGGTGACGGTCCAAAGAAGGCTGGAGCCGTTCCCCAGCGTCGAAAGAAAGCGGGCCGAGGGCCGCCGTCAGCGTTCGATGGGAACCCGTACGGCGTTTCCGTATTCGGTCCAGGACCCGTCGTAGTTGCGCACCTTCTCGAACCCGAGCAGCTGGGTGAGCACGAACCAGGTGTGGGATGAGCGTTCTCCGATACGGCAATAGGCGATTACATCGTCCTGCGGGCTCAGGCCCTGCTCATCGATGTAGATCGACTCGAGCTCGGAGCGGTCCTTGAACGACCCATCCTCGTTGGCGGCTCGTTTCCAGGGAACGTTCCGTGCACCGGGTATGTGACCACCGCGAAGAGCGCCTTCGTTGGGATAGTCGGGCATGTGCAGCCGCTCGCCCCGGTACTCCTCGGGTGAGCGGACATCCACCAGCGGTCTGCCCGACTTCGACTGTGAGATGGCATCGGTCATGAAGGCGCGTATCACCGAGTCGTCCCGGGTAGGTACCGGATAGTCGACCCGCTCCGGCGAGGGCTTGTCGGTCGTCATCTGCCGGCCCTCGGCCACCCACTTCTGACGACCTCCATCGAGCAGGCGGGTGTCGTCGTGACCGAACAACGAAAACACCCACAGGGCGTAGGCGGCCCACCAGTTGAAGTTGTCCCCGTAGAACACCACGGTGGTATCGGGGCCGATCCCCTTGTCCGACATCAGGCGGGCGAAGTCCCCGGCGTTCAGGTAGTCGCGTACCAGGGTGTCATTCAGGTCCTGATGCCAGTCGATCTTGACCGCCCCGGGGATGTGGCCCGTCTCGTAGAGGAGGACGTCCTCGTCGGATTCGGCCACCACCACCGAAGGGTCGTCGAGATGCTCGGCGAGCCATTCCGTGGACACCAGCTTCTCGGGGTGGGCATACTGCGCGAAATGGGGGTTGCCGTCCAGCGGTGCGGTCATGACACTCCTCGAGCTCGATTTCCACTACCACCGTAGTGCTTTTTTGCTCGTGTGACTGCAGGTACGACAATGGAAACTCATGGATCTCCCTTCTCGACTCGAAACCATCGTCGGCGTTCTCAAGAACTCGCCCCGCGAGTTCCGCCTCGAGGCTCTGCTCGACTATTCGAGGCGGCTGCCCGACCTGCCGCCCCGATATGCCGATCATCCTGATCTACTCGAGGAGGTAGCCGAGTGCCAGACACCGTTCTTTCTCGCCACCGAGATCGACGAAGACGGAGCGGTGCACATGTTCTTTTCGGCCCCACCCGAATCGCCCACCGTGCGGGGATATGCCGGTCTCCTCCTGGACGGGCTCGAAGGCGCATCCCCCGATGAGATCCTGGCCGTGCCCGACGATTTCTATGTCGGCATGGGGCTCGAGGATGTGGTCACACCCCTGAGGCTGCGGGGCATGGGCGCCATCCTGGCCCGGCTCAAGAGCCAGATCCGCCGCCAGGCCGCCACCGGCGCTAGCTGATCCGGTCCCGGCGCCACACACCCCCTCCCCCGCTGTTCTTTGGACCGTGGGGAACGGTCTGGCCCTTCTTTGGACCGTGGGGAACGCATAGCGATAGTCGCCGTCCAAAGAAGCCTGGAGCCGTTCGTCTGCGTCCAAAGAACCTGGGCCACAACCCCCTAGGCAATGGCGCCGAATTCCGGTACCACGGGCGCATGACCTCCGACATCGACGTCCGAGTGGCTGCCGTAGCCGGAAGACAGCATGGAGTGTTCAGCGCTTCCCAGGCCGTGGAGGCGGGAGCCAACTCTGCCCTGATCTCGCGCCGGGTGCGATCCGGACGCTGGTTGCGTCTCGGCCCGGGAGTGTACGCGGTGGCGGGCTCGCCCGAGACGTGGGCCAGGGCCGTTTCCACCGCAGTTCACCGGGTAGCCGGTCCCACGGCAGCCTCCCATCGCACCGCCGCCCATCTCCACGGCCTGTACGGGCGCCCGCGGCGCATCGAGGTGGTCACGACCTCGACCGGCTTGCGCAACATCGGCTTCGTGATCCACCAATGCCTCGACCTGACGCCCAACGAGATCATGGATGTGAGCGGCATCCCCACCACCGACATCGCCCGCACCATCATCGATATCGGGGTCCCGGCAGGGATCGACGTCACCCAGCGTGTCCTCGATGGCGCCCTGCGTCGGGAGATGACCACCCTCGAACAGGTGGCCGAGCGCATCCATCGCTACGGAAGGAAGGGGCGGAGAGGGATCGGCCCCGCCCGGGCCCTGGTGGTGGAGAGGCTGGGATGGGACAAGGTGACCGAAAGCGTGCTCGAGGACGCCTTCCTCCGTCTGGCGGCCCGGGCCGGCCTTCCCCAGCCATCACCCCAGAGAAGACTGGTGTTGCGCCACGGACGAAGGGTGGTCCGTCTCGACTTCGACTTCGAGGGCCGGGTGGCCGTCGAGTTGGACTCCGAGAAGTATCACACCGATCCGACCACGTTTCAGGATGACCGCCGCCGCCAGAACGCGATGGTCAATCAGGGGCTGGTCGTGCTCCGCTTCACCTGGTGGGATGTGATGGCCGCTCCCGACTATGTCGTCGCCACCATCGCCACTGCCCTCACCCGGGCCACCGTGTGACCGTTCTTTGGTTGTGGGGGAACGGTCTCCCGCTTCTTTCGACGGTGAGCATCGCTATGCGTTCGCCACGGTCCAAAGAACGGTCAGGGCGTTCGCCACGGTCCAAAGAACGGTCAGGGCGTTCGCCACGGTCCAAAGATCGGACAGGGCTACCTGGGGCCCATGCGGATGCCGCCGTCCATGCGGATGGTCTCGGCGTTCATGTAGTCGTGGGTGAGAAGTAGCACAGCCAGACGGGCGTACTCGTCGGGGGTTCCGAGCCGCTTGGGAAACAGGACCTGTTGGCCGAGAGATTCCCGGGCCGGCTGGGGGAGCCCGGCCAGGAGCGGGGTGTCGATGATGCCGGGGGCGATGGTGTTGACCCTGATCCCCACGGCCGACAGGTCCCTCGCCACCGGCAGAGTCATGCCAACGATTCCTCCTTTGGAGGCCGAATAGGCAGCCTGACCGATCTGGCCGTCGAAGGCGGCCACCGAAGCCGTGTTGACGATCGCCCCCCGGGCGCCGCCCTCGTCAACCGGATCGGTGGCGGCGATGGCGGCCCCAGCCAGGCGGATGCAGTTGAAGGTGCCTATCAGGTTGACCCCGATCACCTGGCTGAACTGCCCGAGATCATGCGGATTGCCGTCACGGTCGATGGTGCGGGCCGGCGGACCGATACCGGCGCAGTTGACCAGGACCCTGAGCGGTCCCATCTCTGCCGCTACCGCCACCGCGGCCTCCACCCCTTCACCCGACGTCACGTCAGTGCGCATGAAAGCCCCCCCTACCTCTGCGGCCACACCCTCGCCCAGATCCTCCTGGAGGTCGATGATCAGCACCCTGGCGCCGGATTCGCCCAGACGCCGGGCGGTGGCCGCACCGAGGCCCGAGGCGCCGCCGGTGACGAGGGCGGCCACACCATTCAGATCCACGGGGTCTCCCTTCTAACTTGGACGGGCGACGCTAACAGTGCCTGCCACCGGGCGTGTCGTGTGCTGTCATGAGGGCGGCATGAGCGAACCCAGACCCACAATCACCCCGCGCAGTCGATGATCGGCGTGTTCGACTCCGGGGTGGGCGGGCTCGGCGTACTGGCCGAGATCCGCCGTCTGCTTCCCCACTCCGATCTCATCTATGTGGCAGACCACGACGCTGCTCCCTACGGCGTGAGGTCGCTGGAAGAGGTCCGGGCACGAGCCGAGACAGTGGCCCGGTGGATGATCGAGGAGGGTTGCGACGTCGTGACCATCGCCTGCAATACCGCCTCGGCAGCCGCACTCCATCACCTGCGCGCCCTCCACCCCCATGTGGCCTTCGTCGGCATGGAACCGGCCATGAAACCGGCCGCCACCTCCTCGAGATCGGGAGTGGTGGGAGTGGTGGCGACTTCCGCCACCTTTCAGGGCGAGTTGTTCGCATCGGTGGTGAATCGTTTCGCCCGTGACGTGGAGGTCGTCACGGCTGCCTGCCCCCGATGGGTGGAACTCGTCGAAGAGGGTGTCACCGAGGGGCCCGAGGCATTGGCCGAGGTGGAGCGGTGCCTGAAGCCGATGATCGAGGCCGGAGTCGATGTGGTAGTGCTGGCCTGTACCCATTACCCGGCTCTGTGGAAGCCGATCACCACAGTGCTGGGGCCCGGGGTGCGGTTGATCGACCCCGCCCCGGCCGTGGCGCGGCAGACGGCACGCCTGGCGGAACCGCGCCACCGGGGAGGAACAGGACGCACCTCGCTCTTGTCGACCGGCGACCCCGACGCTCTGGCTTCGGCGGCCGACCGGTTGGGAGTCGCTGGCGACGCCGGCCTCCTACCCTTGCCGTGAAATGAACGACAACACCCTTCGCCTCGCTTTGCTGGCGGATGAAGACACCGACCTCGTCACCCTCCCCGAGCTGGCAGAATCCTCCGGGCTCTCCCTCCCGCTACTTGAAGCACTGGCCCGCGAGGGCCTGCTCGTGGCACGGGACATCGATCCACCACGGTTCCACGCCGATGATGCCGAGGCGGTTCGAGCCGGCCTCGACATGGTCACCGCCGGGCTGCCGCTGGCCGAGCTGCTGGAGGTGGCCCGCCAAGCCGACCGGGCCCTGAAGCCGGTGGCCGAAGCGGCCGTCGACACCTTCGTTCGCTTCGTGTCCGACCCACTCGAGGCCTCGGCACCCACTTCGGAGGAGGCCCAGACCCGCCTGATCGACGCCCTGGAGACGATGCTCCCCGCCGCGGGCCGCCTCGTCTCGCATCATTTCCAGCGATTGCTCATCGACGGAGCACGGCGCAGACTGGAAGAGTGAGGTTCCACACCACCGCCATCGACGAGGTGGACGACCCACTCGCGCGTGACCCGACCGCGGTGTGGATGTCACCCGACGTGTCTCTGTGGGGCTGGGGCCACGCCCTGGTCGTCCACCCCGGACCCGGACCGGGTCGCATCCACCGGGTGGGAGAGCGTGTCAGCGACTGGCTGGCAGATTGTGAGGTCGAGGGCGACGAGGAGGGCCGTCGTCCGCTGGCCTTCCTCTCGTTCAGCTTCTCCCCCGACTCGGCCTCCTCGGTCGCCCTGGTGCCCGAGGTACTGCTGGAACGGCGCCGCGACCGGTGGTGGCTGACCGCGGCCGACGGAGCCGACCTGCCCGAGCCTCAACTCGAGCCCAACCATCGGGACCGGGCCCGCTACGCGGGGTCCTCGGTGCCCGACGTGCTGTGGCTGGAGGCAGTGGCGGAAACCGTACGCCGGATCGGCTCCGGCAGCCTGGACAAGGCCGTCCTGGCTCGCGACTATGCCGTCTGGTCCCGAGAGCCCTTCCATCCTCCCCGACTCCTGGGTCACCTCCGGGGCAGGTTCCCGCGCTGTTACACGTTCCGGGTCGAGAACCTGGTTGGTGCCAGCCCGGAGCTCCTGCTCAGACGGAGAGGGTCGGCGCTGGAATCGCTGGTTCTGGCGGGCACTGCTCCGGCTCTGGAAGATACCGAGGCGGATGCCCGGGCCGGAGCGGCTTTGCTGGCTTCTGACAAGGACCTGTGGGAACACGAGCTGGCGGTTCGATCGGTGCGCGAGGCCCTCGAGTCCCTGACCGAGGACCTGGTCTTCCCGGACGGGCCTGAGCTTCTCAGGCTCGACAACGTTCAGCACCTGGCCAGCAGGATCACAGCCAGGGCCGACCGGGATCAGGACACGCTTGCACTCATCGACGCCCTCCATCCCACCGCCGCCGTCGGTGGCACACCCACCGGCGAGGCCATGGCTCTCATCGCCGAGATCGAAGGGATGGACCGGGGCCGCTACGCGGGCCCGGTCGGATGGATGGACCGATCCGGCGATGGCGAGTTCGCCATCGCCCTGCGCTGTGCCGAGTTGTCGGGAGCCCGAGCCCGCCTGTTCGCCGGGGCCGGCATCGTGCGGGGCTCACTGCCCGAGGCCGAGCTGGAGGAGACGCGAATAAAGCTGAGCGCCATGATGGGCGCGCTGGAGGCGTGATGGCCCTGACCCGCCATCAGGGGGGCGAAGACAGTGACCCGAGCACCTGTCGAGCGACCCCATCCAGGCGGCGGTGCTCCGACACGTTGTCGATCCGATCCGTGGCGGCCACCACCAGGTGACACCCTCCGGCCTCCCAACCGCGGTCCACCGCCTCACTCAGCTGGCCCGTGTCCTGAGCCCGGGAGAAACCGAGATCGTGGAACTCGGCCAGGACGGCCAGATCCCGACCGTGGGGCGTGGTGAAGAGCCGGTCGAAGGGCTCTCCGACGTGCTCGGCCTGGGGCAGGAAGGAGAAGATCCCTCCTCCCCCGTTGTCGAGTACCACGAAAACGCAGTCGGGGCGCGTCTCGCACATGAACCCATTGGAGTCGTGCAGCATCGACAGGTCTCCGGCCAGAGCGAGCGTCCTTGGGCCGGAGCGTGCCACCCCCAGGGCGGTGGACACGAACCCGTCGATGCCCGATACGCCCCGGTTGGCGACCAGGGGCGGGGGGGCGAACGCAAAGGACTCCACGTCCCTGATCGGCATCGAGGACGCCACCACCAGCACATCCGCATCCGCCGAAGCCGCTTCGGCCGCGACGGCCGGCTCCGTTATCTCGGTTCCCAGCTCGGTCGTCAGCGTCCGGCGCATCTCCCGGTCGGCCGTGTTCCACCACTCCAGCCACTCGCCTCCTTCGTTTCCGTCGATGGCCTCGGCCAGGGCACGGGCCATCCCGTCGCCATCAACATCGAGGATCAGGTCGGCGGTCCGCCCCGGATCCGACCATGATCCACTTACCACCGCCTGGGTGATGGGGCGGGAGACGAGATCGATGATCCGTCGGGAAGGCCCCGGGGTGCCGAAGCGCAACACGAAGTCGGGCTCGGGGCCCGCCGCCAGGAGGTGATGGGCGGTCGAGACGACACCGGCTGCACCCCTCACCCCCGACTCGGCAGTGGCGATGACCGGCCAGCCGAGCCGGAAGGCCAGCGCAGTGAGCAGGTCGGCGTCGGGGGCTCCGCCACCGGCGACGATCAGGCCCCGCTGCGCATGGTCGAGGGTCGAGGCGAGATGATGCACATCGTCGGGCGCCGGCTGCCTGGCCCGGCGGGCCTCGGTCCACCGGCGACGGTTGGGCCTGCCCGGCTGGTCGAACGGGTACGGTTCGGCCGAGCTGCGACCATCGTCGGGCACCGCCACCGTAGGCTCGCGAAAGGCCAGGTCCATGTGGACCGGTCCCGGGCGTCCGCCCCAGCCCAGCGCGGCTGACAACCCCTGGGAGGTCATGGAGCGCCACCACCTGGGCGCCTCGGCCCGGCTCTCGGCGGGACCGATCTCGATCACGGCCCTGGTGAAGTTGCCGAAGATCCCGGGTTGCTCGATGGTCTGATTCGCCCCGACTCTCCGCAGCTCCGGGGGGCGGTCGGCGGTCAGCAGCACCAGCGGCGAACCGGCAGCATCGGCCTCCACCACGGCCGGCAAGAGGTTGGCGACGGCCGTGCCCGAAGTGGATACGACCGCCGCCAGGGACCCCGAGGCCTTGCACCAACCCAGGGCCTGGAAGGCGGCGGACCGCTCGTCAACGGCCATGACCATCTGGAGATCGGATCGATTGGCGGCGGCCAGGACCAGGGCCGTGGAGCGGGAGCCGGGAGCGGCGACTACCAACTCGAGACCCCCTCTGATCAGCTCGTCGATGACCACCGAGGCCAGAGCTGTGGAGGGGTTGGGATAGGTCACGACAACAGCTCCGCCGCCGCCCTGACCTTGCGCAGCATTTCGGCTGCCCGCTCCGGCGAGGGCCTGTACATGGCCATCAACCCCGGATCAGGCTCCGGGCGACGCAGGAGAATACGTCCCGCCACCGGCTCCAACCGATCTGAGACGACGTCCTCGGCCAGCATGGTGACGGTGCCCAGCCCGCAGGCATGATCCAGCGCCGGGAGGGCAGCGGCGGCCCTGACCCCGGCCGCCATACCGACCGATGTCTCCAACGCAGATGAAACAACGCAAGGCAGCCCACTGCGCCGAGCAACGTCTACCAGCCTGGCGACGCCTCCCATCGGCTGCACCTTGAGGATCAGCAGGTCGGCGCCTCCGGCCCCGACCACCTCCAGCGGATCGGCCTCGTTTCGGACCGACTCGTCGGCCGCCACGGGCACCGGGACCTCCTTTCGGAGCCGAACCATGTCGGCGATGGTCGCCACGGGCTGTTCCACGTACTCGAGGTCGAACCGGGCCATGGCCGTGATGCGGGCCACCGCCGTCTCCAGGTCCCAGGCCCCATTGGCGTCGATCCGGATCTTCCCTTTCTCACCCATCGCCTCTCGCACGGCCGCCAGACGAGCCAGGTCGGCCTCCTCGTCCTGACCGGGCTCGGCCACCTTCACCTTGGCGGTCGTGCAGTTCGAAGCAGAGACGATGCGCCGGGCCAGGCCGGGATCCACTGCGGGAACGGTCACATTCACCTCGATCGAATCTCGAAGTGGGTCCGGGAGTGGGGCACAGGCCGATTCGAGCGCCGAGGCCAACCATCTGGCCGTGACCGTGGGCGGATAAGAGGGAAAGGGGGAGAACTCGCCCCAGCCTGCCGGTCCCCGGATCAACACCGCCTCCCGATGGTCGACACGGCGGAACCGATGCCGCATCCTGAGACGGACCGGGTGCAACTCGAGTGCGTCCAGGGCCTCGACGCTCACTCGCCCTCCTGAACCTGGCGCATGTAGACGATCACCCGGGCGATCTGCTGGTCACTCAGGGTCGACGAGAACGAGGGCATCCGGCCCCTGCCGTTGGTGATGGTCTGGACCAAGAACTCGTCGGGCTGGTCGGCGGCATCGCTCCCGGGGCCGAGAGCAGGGCCAACCCTGCCGGTCATGGAAGCTCCGTGGCAGCGGGCACAGACCTGCTCGTAGATCTCCCGGCCGGTGGCGTCCGGTCCTGGTCGCCCGATGCACCCCACCAGGCATGGCAGCAGACACGCCAGCAACGCCAGTCGACCTCTCATGAGCGCATCCTACGGCCGTAAGGTTCCGTGCATGACGGGACTCTCTTCTGGACGCACAGAGCCTTCCCTGGCAGCGATCCGGGCCGACATCGCGGCGGGAGTTCGCTCGACGTGGCGCTCTCTGGCCGGTCTCGCCTGGGGGGAGATGTGGCAAAGACCCACCCCTCTTCCGGGTTGGTCCGTGGGCGACATCGCCGGCCACCTCGTCGACCTCGACACGCACTACATTCTCTCCCATTCTGAACCGGGGCGAATTCAGGATCTGCACCGGCGGACCGAGGAAGGTGTGCGGCAGCAGAGGCGGCGGCCGGCGATCGAGGTGCGCTCCGACCTCAGCCGGCTGGCAGAGGAGACTCCCGGCGTCGTGGAGGCGGTTGCGGATTGGGACCAGCCCTGGCCGACGGTGGTAGGCGAGATGCCGGCGTGGATGGCCTTCGAGACCCGACTCGGGGACCTGTACGTGCACCTCTTCGACCTGAGCGAGGCGATGGGATTGAAGGCAACCCCCCTTCGGGACCCTGTGGTGGAACGGGCTCTAACCCGGCGGGTGATGCGACTGGCCGGATGGGCGGCGGTGAAGATGGCCGGACTGGAAGACGGGACCCGGATTCGCCTCACACTGGCCGGGCCCGGAGCGACCGAAGCCGACCTGGTGGTCTCGGAGGGACGTGGTCGGCTGGTCCCGGCCCGGGGTCAGGCGCCTCCGGATCGAATCTACGGTGACGCCCTGGCCCTGATCCTGGCTGCCGGAGGCCGGGCTCATCCCGGGGAGATACTGGAGGATCTGGCCATCCGGGGACGGGAGGCCGCCTCACTCGTCGCCCGCTTCCACCTCTTCGGCTGACCCACCTCCGGAGTTTCCACCTCCGGAGTTTCCACCTTCGGCCGTTCCACCTTCGGCCGTTCCACCTTCGGCCGTCCCAGCTTCGGCTGCTCCACCGATATTTCCACCTTCGGGGAGACCGGCGAACCAGACCGCGGCGTGCCGCACATCCTGGGCCCGGCGACGGTCCATGACCAGGACTGCCTCGGGCGTCTCGACCACCACCACGTCGTCCAGACCGATCACGACGACCGGCTTCGTCTCCGCCCGAACATAGGAACGTGCCACGTCCACAACCCGGGCGGGCCCGATGGTGACCGTCTCTCCGTGAGGAGCAGACACCTCCCACAAGGCTTGCCACGAGCCCACATCACTCCACCCCGCGTCCAGAGGCACCACCACCGCTGACTCCAACTTCTCCATGACGGCGTGGTCGAGGGAGATGGATGGCACGCCGGCGAATGAGCCGGCCAGACGGAGCGTGTCGCCTTCGACATCGGCTTCGGTCACCGCCTTTCTCACCCCGACGGCCAGATCGGGCTGGAAGCGTTCTATCTGTTCGAGGATGGTCCCGGCCGAGAACACGAACATTCCCGAGTTCCACAGGTAGTGGCCGGTTGCCAGGTAGTGGGCAGCCGTCGGGTTATCGGGCTTCTCGACGAACCGGCGCAGTTGTTTGACCGACCCCAGGTCGGCTCCGACCTCGATGTATCCGAAGCCGGTGTCGGCCCGGGTCGGGACCACTCCAAACATGACGATTTCTCCCCGGTCGGCTGCCTCGATCGCCACCGCCATTGCTCCTCGAAAGGCCCCGGCATGGGCGATCAGGTGATCGGCCGGCAAGACAACCATCACCGCCTCGGGGTCCAGGGTGAGGGCGGCCGCAGCAACGGCGGGGGCGGTGTTCCGTCCGGCCGGCTCGACGATGATCTGCCCGGGCGGACGGTCGATGGCGACCAACTGTGAGCGCACTATTTCGATCTGCGCCTCGTTGCACACCACCACCGGGGAGCCGACACCTTCGATCCCGCTCAGTCGATCGACGGTCTCCTGCAGGAGGGAGTGGCTACCCACCAGGGCATGGAGCTGTTTGGGACGGGAGGGGAGAGACAGGGGCCAGAGGCGTGTACCCGCCCCACCAGACAGGATCACCGGGGTGATGGAGTTGCGCACTGTGGCCAGGCTAGGAGGTCGACCCGTCGCCGGCGCGGCGATACCGTGAGCCCAGCTCCAGGTAGGTGAGCACCCCCGAGCGCTGCCGTTCGATCTCCTCCTCGGTCAGATCCCGGATCGGCCGGGCAGGCACTCCCGCGGCCAGAGTCCACGCCGGGATCGACCTGCCCTCGGCCAGTACCCCGCCGGCGGCGAGCCATGCTCCTTCCCCGAGACGGGCGCCGTTCAGGGCCATCGCCCCGATCCCCACCAGGCAGCCGTCACCGATCGAGGCTCCATGGATGATGGCTCCGTGGCCGACCGTGGTGCGTGCTCCGATCCGGGCGGGGAATCCGGCATCGCAGTGGACTACGGCGTTGTCCTGAATGTTGGTGGAGGCCCCCACGTGAACCTCGTCCTCCTCAGCCCGGATCACCACACCGAACAGGACGATGGCGTTGGCGGCGATCGTCACCCGGCCCCGGATGATGGCGCTCGAGGCTACGAAGGCGCTGGGATCGACCCGAGCCATTCAGTCCGACACCCCGATCGAGACATGGCCGCACTCGATGCACACCCGCCGGGTCAAGCCGACCGCGGTGGTGCTCTCAACGAAACTGTGCTCGTGCGGCTCTGACCTGGAGCGTGAGAAGACTGAACGCAGGGACGCCCTCAACCCCGAGGTCTCGGCCGGATGATGACCGTCGGCGTAAGCTCCGGGCTGAACGGGATCGGCCCTATCTCGCCCATTGTCCACCTCTGGCGGAGACGGCTCGGATCCCACCAACTCGGGGTCATGAGTCTGCGCCGAATCCTGCTCTGAGTGATCGACAGGGGCGGCCGGTGGCTCCGGCTGGGGCGCAGTCTCAACCTCCACTTCAGGTTGAACCTCGACCTCCTCCTCGATCCGTCCCGGGGCCTGCGATTCGGCCTGGCTGCGCCGTGTGGGGCCCTCGCGCCCTCCTGGGCGTGATGGGGCCCCGTCAGAAGGGCGCTCTTCGGCAGAGGCCGGTGGCTGGTGGGATGCGCCTGTTTTCGAACGTCTGTCTCCCTGGGCGGCCCCGCGCCCCGGGAAGGTATCGATCCGCGGCACCTTGCGGGGAAGAACGGCCGGATCCACCGGGCGAGGCGCTGTCTCAGCTTCGGCGCGGGCCTGGGCCAGACGCTCCGACAGGCTCAGCTGAGCATCGGCGGGAACGGCATCAGCCGTATCCGGTGCCGGCGGGGACTTCACCTCGGTTTCCTGCACGGGTGTCGTCTGTGCCGGCTCGGGCTCGGGCGTGCTCACACCCAGTTGATCCTCGGCCTGCGACGTGGTGTCCTCCCCCCGATCGACCTCATCCGCAGTCTGTTCCTCGGCCTCCTGTTGCGCCAGGTGGCGACGCCGGAACCTGCTGGGCCGCTCCTGGGCCGGCTCCTCCTCCGTTTCTATTGCCTCGAACGGGACAGGTTTCTCGTCGATCTCCTCGGCGGCGTTGGCCTCTTCCTCCCCCAGCGCCTCGCGGGCCATGACGAAGGCATGATGGGCGTCGCGCAGGCGGGACGGCTCGTTCGCCTTGCGAGCCGAGGCCACCGCCCGACTCCGCTTGACGAAGTTCATCGCCTGATATCGGGCCCATCCTTCGGCCATCGCCTGTACGGCACCGTAGGCGAAGTTGATCTGGTCCTCGGCCAGGAACCTGACTACCTCGCCATCGAGGTCGAGCTCGAACTCGTCGGCGACGATACGGTCGGCCACCACGTCCGCCAGGCACCAGCGACCCAGGCTCCTGCCACCGGCGAGAATGCGGACATGGGTGTCGTCGACCTCGACCGAGACGTCGAGGTCGCCCGTATCCACATCAGGGAACCGAATCTGGCCCCGGTAACGCACTCAACCCCTTCCTATTCCGAACCGAACCTGAGTTCTGAGGACCGCTGGATCATTCTCACAACTATTCATCGGATCGGTCAAGGCGGCACTCAACGGGATTCAACCCCGGCATGGCGGAGGGTGGGGTATTTCAGTATTCGGACAGGGGCGGGCAAGAGCACATCAGATTGCGATCGCCGCCGGCAGCGTCGATACGGCCGACCGGCGGCCAGTACTTGTCCCGCTCCAGTTCAGGGAGGGGGAAGGCCCCCGTGCGGGCCGGATAAGGACGGGTCCACTCGCCGATCAGGTCTCCCGCCGGGTGAGGGGCGTTCTTGAGGGGGTTGTCGTCCCGGGGCCATTCACCGGCCGCCACCCGGTCTATCTCCTGGCGGATCGACAGCATCGCCCGACAGAAGCGATCCAACTCCTCCAACGACTCGGACTCGGTCGGCTCGATCATCAGGGTGCCGGCCACAGGGAAGGCAACGGTCGGAGCGTGGAATCCGTAGTCGGACAGTCGCTTGGCCACGTCTTCGACCGTGATGCCGGTCTCATGGGTGAGCGGGCGAAGGTCGACGATGCATTCGTGAGCCACCCGCCCTCCCGGACCCGTATACAGGATGGGATAGGCATCGGAGAGACGCCTGGCTAGGTAGTTGGCGGACAGGATGGCCATTTCGGTGGCCGTCCGCAGCCCCTCAGGTCCCATCAAGCGGATATACGTCCAGGGTATGGGGAGGATGCCGGCCGATCCCCACGGGGCAGAAGCGATGGGGCCCACGCCCGTGGCCGGCCCCGCCTCGGGTACCAGGGGATGATTGGGGAGGAAAGGGGCCAGATGGGCACGGACGCCGATGGGGCCCACCCCCGGGCCTCCTCCCCCGTGGGGGATGGTGAAAGTCTTGTGCAGGTTGAGGTGACTCACGTCGGCACCGAAATCGGCCGGCCGGGCCAGGCCGACCAGGGCATTGAGATTGGCTCCATCGACATACACCTGGCCTCCGTGGTCGTGGACCATCTGACACAGCTTGTCGATGCCCGGCTCGAACACGCCGTGGGTGGAGGGGTAGGTGACCATGACCGCCGCCAGGCGTTGATCCTGGTCTGTGATCTTGCGTTCGAGATCGACCAGGTCGACATTGCCGGCATCGTCGGTGGCCACCACCACCACCTCCAGCCCGGCCATGACCGCCGAGGCGGCATTGGTGCCGTGGGCCGACTCGGGGATGAGGCACACGACTCGCTGCTCCTCCCCCCGGCTTCGGTGATAGGCGCGGATTGCCAACAGCCCGGCCAGCTCCCCTTGCGAACCGGCATTGGGTTGGACCGACACCTCGTCATAACCGGTCAGCGCGGCCAGATCGGCCTCCAGTTCGGCGATGAGCTCCATGTATCCCTGCATCTGATCGAGAGGGGCGAAGGGGTGCGGTTGAGCGAACTCCGGCCACGTCATCGGGATCATCTCGGTAGTGGCGTTGAGTTTCATCGTGCAAGAACCGAGCGGGATCATGGTTCGGTCGAGGGCCAGGTCCCGGTCGGAGAGCCGACGCAGGTAGCGCAACATCTCGTGCTCGGAGTGATACAGGTGGAAGACTGGATGCTCGAGCAGGGCAACGGTTCGGGCGGGCGAAGATGCGAACCCGTTCCGTTGGCCGGGTTCGCCCAGTTGGGCCGGGTCTCCCCCGAAGGCGCCCAGCACTGCTGCCAGGGTGTCGGCGTCGACGGTCTCATCGAGCGAAACCCCAACCGTCCGGTGATCGATCCGTCGCAGGTTGATCCCCGCCTCCAGGGCGGCACTGATCACCGTCTCGGCGTCGCAGTCGACCGTCAGGGTGTCGAAGAAGGAATCGTTGACGACCCGGACACCTCGAGCCTCATCGAGAGCGGCCGCCAGACGAGCCGTGTCGTCGGCAACGCGGCGGGCGATCGCCCTCAGACCCTCGGGACCGTGCCACATGGCGTAGAAGCCCGCCACGACCGCCAGCAGCACCTGAGCGGTGCACACGTTGGAGGTGGCCCGTTGGCGCCTGATGTGCTGCTCTCTGGTCTGGAGGGCGAGGCGGTACCCGCTCCGCCCGACGGGGTCGGTGGACACACCCACCAGGCGACCCGGCAATGCCCTCACGTCCGACTCACGAATGGCAATGAACCCGGCGTGGGGGCCCCCGAAGCCCATCGGCACCCCGAACCGCTGGGCCGATCCCACGGCGATGTCGGCGCCCAGGGCGCCGACCGGTTCGAGTACGGCGGAGGCCAGCAGGTCGGTGGCCGCCACCACCTTGGCGCCGGCGGCGTGAAAGGCGGCCGCGATCCTCTCCAGGTCACACAAACGACCACTGGTGCCCGGGTACTGGACCAGCACCCCTACCGCGTCGGAGGCTATCTCTCCCCCGCCCTCGACCAGCTCTGCCACATCGATCACGTCCACCGGCACCCCGGCCGCTTCGGCCCTGGTCTGGACCACGCCGATGGTTTGAGGATGACAATCGGAGTCGACGATGAACCTTCCCTGGCGATGGGTGATGCGCGGCGTCATGGCCAGGGCCTCTGCCGCCGCTGTTCCTTCGTCCAGAAGCGAGGCGTTGGCGATCTCCAGACCGGTCAGATCACTGACCATGGTCTGGAAGTTGAGCAGAGCTTCGAGCCTCCCCTGGGAGATCTCGGCCTGGTAGGGCGTGTAAGCCGTGTACCAGGCGGGCGATTCGAGCACGTTGCGCAGGACCACCGGAGGAGTATTCGTTCCGTAGTAGCCAAGGCCGATCAGGGAGGTCAGGAGGCGGTTACGACCCGCCAGTGACTTGAGGCGCTCCAGCACCTCCACCTCGTCGGCGGCCGGGGCAAGGTCGATCTGGCGCCGTTCGAGAATCCTCTCCGGCACCGCCTGGTCGATCAGCTCGTCGATAGAAGAGACGTCCAACGCCCCGAGCATGGTGGGGATGTCGTCGGGTCGGGGGCCGATGTGGCGGGAGAGGAACTTCTCGGTCGGCATGGGTACCTCGCACTGGGGGACGGTGAAACTGGTGTTCACCGCTGTCGTCACCTCCAGCGGGGCCTCCATCGATCGGTCCTGGTGCCTGAGAGTTTCCGCCAGCTGGCGTTGCCCCTTCGGCGTCCCATTTCGCCAATGTGGACAGGATCTCTCCCGACCGACATCTGCGGCAGGCCGATGGTAGCGGCGGACGGAAAGCAGCAAGACTTTTGGTTGCCATGCGCAATGATCTTGACCCGCATCTATGCTGTCCGCCGGTCCGTCCCAAGTGATGGACCCGCGGGATCCCGGTTCCCCCTTGCCGGGATCCCGCCCCTTTCCCCGCCCCGCAATTGGGACAGGCAGTACTCAGTGGGAGGCGGGAACCGACGCGCTGCCGGAGGGAAGGCTCACCACCGCCACCGGAATCGTGGACCGCTCGATCATGTAGGAGATGCGGTGTCCGTAGAACGGACGGTTGGTGAGAGTGCGATTGGAGGCGCCCAGAACCAACAGCTCGAAGTCTTCGTTGGCCGCCACCGAGATCACCTCCTCCTCGGCGTTGGGCGCGACCCGCACCCTGGTCCGAACCTCCGCACCCAACCGGCGCCCGTAATCGGCGGCCTCGTCCACCAGGTCCTGGCCTGTGACCATGGCTTCCCGCACAGCAGGCTCGGACAGCATCATTCCCTGCCCCTCGGGACGGGTCACCACGTGCAGGGCCAGCACCAATCCCCCGTCGTGCCTGGCCAGGGAATAGGCGAGCTCCTCGGCCGCCCGTGTCGAGCGAGTGGCGGTAACCGGAACCAGTACCCTGCTGGGAAGCTCGTCCGGCACCTCGCTCGGGCGCGGGAACCGCACCACCAGGCTGGGGATGTCGACCAGAGACAGCACCCGGTCGATCACGGAGTTGAACGTGGACGATCCATCGTTCTCGGAAGCGCCGAGGACGATGAGGTCGTAGCCGAGGCCGGCCTCGCGACCGATCGCGGCCGCAGGGTCCACGCTGCGGCGCCGTTCCAGCCGGGCGTTGGGCGAATCGCTCAGGGCGGCCATGACGTCGTCAGGATCGGCTCGACTCTCTTCGCCCCGGCCCAGCAGTCGTCTCCAGCCGGATCGAGGGGCCTGGTCTACGGCCAGTACCGTGATCTCCGCCTCAGGGAATACGGCCGCCACCAATCGGGCCGCATAGGCGCTGTTGCGTCCGCCCCGGGTCGGCAACAGGACCCGACTGGCGGCGAGGATCTCGGAAGCATCCTTGATCTCTTCCCTCTCCAGCCTTTCCGCCTCCTCGGCCGGCATCTTCCAGCCCGAAACGGCCGCCCGGAGGAACTGGGGGGAGACCACCGAGGTCACCAACGCAGCCAGCACCATGACCGTATAGCCGGTCTCCGACACCACTCCCAGGTTCAGACCAACGATGGCCACCACGATCCCCATTGCCCCCAGCGCCGACAACCCCGATCCCAGGGCGAGCGCCTCCCGGCCCCTGATCCCGGCGAAGAACCCGCCCAGTGCGGTCCCGGCGATCTTGGCCAGGATGGCCGCAACGATCAGACCCACGGTCCAGGCGACCGCCTGGCCCGAGTTGAGCAATCCGACGTCGACTCGCAGACCGGAATAGGCGAAGAAGATGGGAGCGAAGAACGCCGCGGTCACCGTCTCCAGCGTTGATCGCACCTGGGGCAACTGGTGACGGGTCCCGGCCAGAATCACACCCACGATGAAGGCCCCCAGAATCGCCTCCAGGCGCAGCGCCTGGGTGGTGACACCACCGATGAGAGCCGCCACCAGGGTGATAGAAAGGGCGGCGGTGATGCTGGAGCCGCGCCCCATGACGAATCGGAACAGCCGATCTACGAACCAACGCCCCAAAGTGGCAGCGACGACCAGGAACACGAGCAATCCACCGAAGGACCGAGCCAGTTCGGCCGGCTGGAATCCATCCTGGGCGATCCCGGACAGTGCGGCCAGGATCAGCCATCCCACGGAGTCCATGGTCATACCGGCGGCCAGAGTGATCTGGCCGAAGTTCCGCCGGAGATAACCCAGATCCTGGAGGATCTTGGCCACCACGGGGAGGGCGGAAACCGACAGGGCTAGAGCAAAGAACCCGGCGAACACCGAGACGTCGGCATTCTCTCCGAGGAAGGAGTCGGGGACCAGATGTGCCACGAGGAAGAAGCCGACCAGGGGGAGGAGGAGGGCCCCGGCCGAGACCCCCAGCGCAGCCGTCCGGAACCGGGCGATGATGCCCAGGTCCGTCTCGAAGCCGATCACGATCAGGAGCATGATCACCCCCAGCCACGACAGTCCGAAGACGACAGAGTCGACGGTCGCCTCCCCGAAGATCCACCCGGAGACTCCCGGTGCCAGCTTGCCCAGGACGGTGGGGCCAAGTACCACCCCCGCCAGGAGCTCGCCCACTACCGGGGGCTGATTGATCGACTTCATCAGCCAGCCGAAGAGGCGCGCAATGCCCACTAGGGCCAGCAACTGGATGAGGAAGACGAGGACTTCGTGCTCGGTCAGCGGAGCCGCGAACTCCGCCATCGCCATGATCACCGCCAAGACGATAGCGACAGACCCATCCACTCCTCAGCCCGAGGTCAGAGCATCGAGGAGACGGCGGCGATCACGTCGGCTGCCGGACGATAACCGGCCGTGATCAGACCGAGGCGCTCGCCCCGACGGGCGAGGAGAGTTGGGAAGCCGGCCACCCCCCACCTTCGAGCCGTGGCGAAGTCTCGCCACGCCAGCTTGCGCAACTCGTCGCCCTGCAGGGCTTCCACGAACGCGCCGGGGTCGACACCGAAGCCCTCCACCAGTTTCCTGTAGGACTCGGGGTCGGCCACATCAGTCCGCTCAGCGTAGAAGGCGCTTTGCACGCGGAAGAAGAAGGGCAGGACCCGATCCGGGGCCATGGCCCTCATCTGGACCACCGCCATGTCGGCCGTCTCCGTGTCGTACACCCAGTCCGTGCCGAGGTCTTCGAGAATCCCCACGTCGAAAGGCTGTCCGGTTCGCTCGGCGATGGCGGCCCATTCCCGCTCCAGGTACCGGCGCAGCCCTCCGGCCAGGGGCTCGGCCGCAGGTCCCGGACGAAGACCACCTACCACCACCTCGAGATCCACTCCGGTTGTCTCTACCGTCTCTTCCAGGACGGGGGCGAAGCCCCAGCACCACGAGCACATCGGGTCGCCCACATAGACCAGGGTGATGTTTTCCACAATCCGATCATCGCAGATGCACGGGAACCGCCGCACTTCCATCCTGAGGATCGGAGACAGCGCTGTGATCGGGGTGCGCGGTTCGTGGCATCATGGCTGGCCATGACGGTATCGTCGTGTCATCCCGCCCCATGGTGAGTGGGCCCCAGACCCGGTTGCTCTCCACCAGCCACGGCACCAACCGCGACGCCTTCGGCCTGGGCGACTGGGCCCTGTTTCTCGCCCTGGTCGGCATCTGGGGAGCGTCGTTCCTGTTCATGGCGATCGGCCTCGATCACTTTCACCCGGGGCTCGTAACGCTCCTCCGGGTAGGTTTCGGGGCGGGCACTCTGGCCCTGGTTCCCCGCGCCCGCCGTTCCAAGATCGACCGCCAGGACTGGCCCAGGATCGCTGTGCTGGGGCTGATATGGATCGCCCTCCCCCAGACCTTCTTCCCCATCGCCCAGCAATGGATCAACTCGGCCGTTGCGGGAATGCTCAATGGAGCAATGCCGATCTTCACGGCCCTGGTGTCGACCCTGCTGTTGCGGGAACTGCCCGGTACACGCCAGGTGATGGGACTGGTGATCGGCTTCGCAGGGATCGCCGCCATATCCCTTCCCTCGGCGGAGACAGGGGGAACGGCTGCCGTTGGTGTGATCCTGGTTCTGGCCGCCACGGTCTGTTACGCCCTGGCCACCAACATCGTTGCGCCTCTCCAGCAAAAGTACGGCTCGGTTCCGGTTCTGGCCCGGGTGGAATGGGTGGCGGCCGCCATCGTCTCGCCTTTCGGGATGGTGGGTTTGACCCGATCGCAGTTCGCCTGGTCCTCACTGGCCGCCCTGCTGGCCGTGGGGGTACTCGGAACCGGGCTCGCCTTCGTCCTGATGGCCTCCCTGACCGGGCGGGTGGGGGCCACGCGGGCCTCGTTCATCACCTACCTGATCCCGGTCGTTGCGCTGGCCCTGGGAGTAGCGTTCCGTTCCGATCAGGTCGAGAGCCTGGCACTGGCAGGCGTCGCCCTCGTGATAGCCGGGGCGATTCTCGCCTCGCGCCGGGAACGCTGAACGTTCCCGGCTCAGCGACCCACCAGATCGCGATGAAGGGGACTGGGGAAGCGAGCGGTGACGACCGTTCCCTGGAGCCAGTCGCTCAGTTCCTCGGCTCGAGCCCGGATCGCGGCGGCGGCGGAATCGGTCACCTTCTCGACCAAACGGTAGATCACCTCTCCATCGCTGGATTGGCCCCAGGCGCCTACCACCCGGCCGTCGACCCACACGGTTGGACCGCCGTTTCCGTTCCGATCGAAGACATGGTGTGCATGAGGACCGAGGTACCAGTCCCGCTCCTTCCAGCCCATGATGGTGGCATCGAGCCCCGGCAACAGAGCCACCCACGGTTCCATCTCCGCCGGCTCTTCTTCGTCGCCGGGCAACACGAGGGCCGTCCCGTCATCGATGCCGACCGCTACAGCCCCTAGCGCGGCTAGCGCCTTTCTGGCCGCCGACTTGGTCCACCCAGTCCACCACACGACATCGGTCTCGGTGGCCGGCCCGAAGCGATCCAGGTAGAGCCTGACCAGCTCGACGCGAGCAGCATCGATTTCGGGTTTGGGAGGCAATTCTCCCAACCAATCCTCCATCCGGGCCCAGCGGTACTGGCTCGAGAGCCAGGTACCTCGGGGACGTCCCCGGATGATTCGCCCCTCGCCCGCCAGGAGAAACAGGACCCTGGTCGATACCCCGACCTCCCCTCCCCAGGTCTTTCCCTCGCCGAAGACGATCTTCCGGCCCAGTTCGGGGACGTCCCCGGTCAGCTCCGTCGCCACTGCCTCTCCCCTGACCTCGAGGGCTGCCAACGTGGCCTCCTCGACCCGCTTCAACCAGGAAGCCGGGTCCTCCGTTATGCCCGCATCTGCCAGATAACCCTCCAGCCGGCGTCTCTCCCGGAGTGCGATGGGAGCGGCACAACCCACATCGAGCAGGGGGGCGATGCGGCGAGGAACGACGAACATGGTGCGACGCATACCCAGGACCCGCACCAGCGACCGGGTCTCGTACAGGGCCTCCTCCAGATCGTCTCGCTTCAGCCCTGGCACCCGCGCCCAGAGTTCCAGGAAGACCGAAGCCGGGTCGCTGGCATGGAGTCCCACCACGGCCCGGGCTCCGTCTTCGGCCGTGGACGCGCCATGGAGCGGGGCCAGGGCATGGCGTCGCGCCAGACGGGCCCGGCGTTGCTGAGCCGACAGGTAGGCCACCGGGGAAATCTAGCTCTCCCGCCGGTACTCAGACGGCCGCCGCGGCCGCCACTCGCAGTGCCCGGTACATCAGATTGGGCTCCCCCAGCCGACGCCGCATTTCTCGCTCCAGGCCTGCGATCGGGTATAGGTTCTCGGGAGCTCGGGGATCCTTGTGCGGAGCCGAGCCGTACCTGGGCAGGGTGGCGGTCACCCGGTCGGCGAGTGTTGCCGCCGACGCCACATCCATGTCCGCCGACACCTCGCATCGAACCAGGCCCTCGGCAGGACCCTGACCCAGGGCGAGGCGCACATACCACGAGTAGCGTGACCAGGCCCCCGACGTAAGGAAGAGCGGGGTCCTCCGCCCCACTGCCAGGCCGTACTTCACATCCCACAGCTCAGCCGGCAGGTATTCGACATGCTCGCGTTTGACGTATCCCACCGCCCTCTCGACGTGGCGGCGGTGAGACAGCGGCCCGTCGACTATCACCAGCTCGGCGCCCTCCTGAGAGGAAGCCACCTCTCCTTCCAATGCTCCCATTCGCTCCTGAATGCCCAGCCATAGCTCCTCGGGCGACTGCCCTTTCGTGGCCCGCACCCCGTACACGCCGTGGCGGGTCACCACATCTGAAGCCCCGGCAGCCGCCGTGAATAGGCCCCGGTCCACCCGGGCCGCCACCAGCTCGGCGCGACCGTTGGACCGCACCGCCCCGGCGGCGTAGGTGGCGGCCAGGCCCAGAGCCGGTCGGCCCGTCGGCTGGGTGATCCACAGGTTGGCGTCGACCCGGCGCACCCCGTCGACGAACAGGAGATCGGTGACCGGATCCGCCTCGGGATGAATCGCCCGCCAATGCGCCACCTCCACCTCTACCCCGGGGTTCACCCGCTCGCTGGCGTCCTCCAGCTCCGGAGCGGTCGGCATCCCGTAATCCGGCGCCCATTGTGCGACGGTGAACTTCACACCTCCCCACCCGCCCATCGGAAGAGACGGGTTCTTTGGACGTCCGGGAACGGTCCACCGCTTCTTTCGACCGTCAGCGTCGCTATGCGTTCCCCACGGTCCAAAGAACGGGAGGGGCGTTCCCCACGGTCCAGAGAACGGGAGGGGCGACAGGTCATCGGTCGACCCGGGTGATGGTGCTGCCGCCGGGGCCGGGCGACACCTCGAATCGGACCGGCACCTGCTCGGCCAGCTCCTTGACGTGGGTCACCAGCCCCACCACCCGACCCCGGGAGGAGAGCTCGGTGACCACCACCGAGACGGTTTCCAGGGTCTCGGCGTCCAGCGTGCCGAACCCCTCGTCCAGGAAGATGGTGTCGAGGTCGGTGGCACCAGACAGGTTTGTGAGCTGCTCGCCCAGCGAAAGGGCGAGTGCCAGCGAGACCAGGAAAGTCTCACCTCCAGACAGGCTGCGGACCGGGCGACGCTCATCGGCATTGCGATGGTCGACGATCTCCATGACCCGGTCGTTCATGGATAGGGAATACGTTCCCTGAGAGAGGTCGTCGAGAAGAGAGTTGGCACCATCCACCAATGTCGCCAGCGCTTCCGCCATCAGCCAACCCTGGAAGCGGTCGGCCCGTAAGTGGTTGCCGAGTGCCCTGGCCACAGCACCCTGCTCCTCGAACTCCATGCGATCCGACTCCAGCTTGTCACGCTCCTGACGCCGCTCCTCCAATCGCTGGTGGTCGGCTCGAGCGGTGGCCGTCGCAGCCGCCAGACGGGCAGACGCGGAGCCGGACCCACCCACCCCGCCTTGTTCGAGCAACGATTCGAGGGCCTCCTTCTGCCGTGCGATGTCCTGGGCCCGTTCCTCGGCCTGGCTCTTCAGGCGTTCGACCTCCTCATCCAGGGCCTGGCCTCTCTCCCCTGCCCAGGCCATCAGCGAATCCCAGGCCGCACCCAGATCGTCTCGACCGACAGGTGGAGGCCCCAGGGCGGCCACGCCGTCTCTGCAAGCCGCAAAAGACTCCCAGGCCTGACGCTCCGACCTCCGGAGCTCCTCGAGGGCGCGGCGCGCCTCCTCGTCGGCCTGGCGAGCGGTCTTCAGCTCCTGGCGCGCAGATTCCAACCGCCGATTGACGTCGAGCCGCGCCTCACGGAGCGGCTCCAGATCCTCACGCCCTTCCAGGGTCTCGAGCTGCTCGGTGAGGCGGGCGATGGTCTCGGTGAGGGCCTGGTAGTTCGCCTTCCCCTCCGCCAGGGCCGACTCGGCGACTCGATGCAGAGCCCCAGCCTCCTCTACCGCCTGTCGGGCGCGATCGACCTCGTGCTTGGCGGCCTCCATATCTGGCGGTGCCTGGGCCGGATCCTCCTCGAGTGGCCGACCGCACACCGGGCATGGGTCCCCAGCCGCCAGGCCCACGGTCAGGGCGTGGGCGGCGTGACGGGTTCGCAGGCTCTCCCAGCGGGCATCGGCTTCCTGACGGGTCTGGTGGGCGGATTCCACCCCCTCCCGGCGCTCCGCCAGAGCCATGGTCAGCTTCTCGAGATCGATGGCGTCGCGATTCAAACGGGCCTCGGCCAACAGTTTCCGATCTCTGGCCGTGGCGTCCAGCCGTTCCAGGGAGGGGATTCGCTCGGATTCCTCGGTGAGCTCCTCCACCCGTCCCGACAGGCCCGTCAGGTGTCGAGCAGTCTCTTCGACCCTATCCCGGGCATGGTCCAGAGCCTGCGACAAGCTCATCACACCGTCGGGACGCCTCACCTTCGCCAGCATCGAGCGCTTGCCTCCGACTTCCTCCAGCTCTGCTGCGGCCGTCCGCGAGGCCTCTTCAGCCCGGCCGAGGTCGGCTTCTGCCTCCGCCACACGTCCGCTCAACTCCTCCAACGCGGCCAGGCGGGCTGCGGCATCCTTCACCGCCTGGGTAGTCGCATCGCCGAGCTGGTCCAGCCGGTGCTGGGCAGACTCGGCCAGGGCGGAGGCCGTCCTGGACCGCTCGGAGGCGAGCCTGCGCACATCATCGAGGACCCCCATGTCCAGCAGCGCCTTGACCAGATCCTGTTGCCCGGAAGGAGTGTCATGGAGGAAGGCGGCGAACTGGCCCTGGGGCAGGACCACCGACCGGGTGAAATGGTCGATGCCGAGCCCGATCAGGCCCTCCACCGCCTGGGTCAGCTCGGCTGCCCCCGAAGCGAGGACACTGCCACCGCTCTCCAGCCGAGCTTCGGCCGTGGTGGCTCCCCCCTTGCTGGTGCGACGAACCACCCGCACCGCGGTGTAAGTGCGACCTCCGACTTCGAAGTCGAACCGAATCCTCGCCTCGGCGGCGCCGAGGGAGATGATCGGCGAAACGGACCGTTTGTCGTCGTATCGTGCCACGACGCCGTAGAGAGCGAACGTAAGAGCGTCGATGACCGAGCTCTTCCCCGACCCGGTTGGCCCGGTGAGGGCGAACAGATCGAGCCCAGAGAAGTCGATCTCCGTTCGAGCGCGGAAAGGGGCGAACCCGACCATCTCCAGTCGCTCAGGCTTCATGCGCCTCCTCCACCAGCTCATCGAACAGGCCCACCACGCGATCGTCCGAGGCATCCACTTCGGCCAGGTACTCGACCAGAAGCTCGTGATGCGTGCGCCCCCGACGTCGGGGCCGCACCTGGGAATCGGCGTGTCGACGTCCCGGGTCCAGAATCACATCCACCGCCTGGGGGACCAGGACCCGCACCGCATCCGAAAGCCCGGCCCGGGCCGGCTCGTCCAGGATCACTCGCACGTACTCGGAGGCGGCCACGTCGCCGGCGGCCGCCTCCACCTGCTCCAGAGTCCCCCTCAGAACCCGGAGCCGCCTCCCCTTCTGGAGAGGGTGGAACTCCACCTTCACCGGGATACCAGGCTCAGCGTCGATCAGCAGCACGCCCTTCCGGTCGTCCACCTCACCGAAGTCGAGCTGCAGCGGAGACCCCGAGTACCAGACCGGGGCCGTCGCCGGCATGCGCTGATGACGGTGCAGATGTCCGAGGGCCACATAGGAGAGATGAGGGGGAAAGGTCTGGGCGGGGATGGAGTAATCGAACACGGTGTGAGCCGACCGTTCCCCGCCCCCCACCTGGCCTCCGTGCACCATGACATGGCCCAGGACGATATTGACCTCGTCAATGCTCAGGTCCCGGCACAGGGCCGCCACGATGGCCGCCATCCGGTCGGCGTACTTGCCGCCGTGCTGATCGGCATCCAGCGACATCAGGTCGTCGGCCGTCACGATGGAGCGCTGGGACAGAAACGGGAGAAGGGCGACCCGTGCCCCGGGAACGGGTCGCACCACCCCACCTTCTTCCGGCCTGGACAGTGTCGAGCAGACCTTCACCCGGCCCAACTCCAGGAGCGGGGCGACCGCCTCCAGACGGCGAGGGTGGTCGTGGTTCCCGGCCACCATCACGACCGGCGCCACCTCGGCCAGACCCAACAATGTGCGATACACGAGCTCCTCGGCAGCTGGAGAGGGGCTGGAGGCGTCGAATTGGTCGCCCGCCACCAGGACCAGGTCGGCTGCGCTCTGGCGGGCGACGTCGACTATCTCGGCAAGAACGTCGGCCTGCTCGTCGTGGCGACTCCGCCCCCGGATCGTGCGGCCGACGTGCCAGTCGGCGGTGTGGACGATCTTCACTCACCGCGAGAGTAGGGACAGCGAGTGACACTTCCTGGGGTTTGGCCCGGTTCGCCCCTGGCCCCGGGGGACTCAGGGCGGTGTGGTCAGCTCGCTGGCCCGGGTCCCATCCGGCCAGAAGACCGTGATCCTCGCCGAGGGCGGACCGTGCCACTCGTAGTAGGAGATGGTCGAGGCGGCCGGGGGTCGGATAACGTACACCGTCCCGTCGGACAGCTCCACCACTGTGGCCGAGGCCCCGGGGGCATGGCGCACTTCTATCGCGTTGACCCCCTTCTCCTCACTGCTGTACCCAAATCCCCTGAGACGATTCTGACTCCAGTCATCGGCGCTCCCGCACCCCCATCCCTGGGGAACCTTCCCGACGGCCATCACCGCGTCGCAGGTCAAGTTGCCTTCCCCGGGGGCGGCATCGGGCAGGGCCGATCCATCTTCCTCCCATGTCAGCAGTGCTTTGAGGCCATTCACCCCGGCCACGTACCCCTCCACCCGTCCCGATCCCTCGATGTATCCCGCCCGGTCTCGGAGGAAGGAGAGCTGGTCTGGAGTGGGGTTCCCTCCCGACTGCATCACGACGGTTCGGGCCCCCGCCGGTATGGTCATTGGCCCGGGTCCCAGGTTGACGGGCGGCGGCGGTGCGGTGGTGGTGACGACGCCGTCCCGCTCGCCGCCCTCGAAATCGACTCGCGCGATGCAGGCCGTCAGGAGCAGGCAGAAGAAGAGCAGCACGGCGCGCATCATCTCCCCTGGCAGGCTAAGGAGCCTGTTGGATAATGCCGTTGCTCGGATTGGCGGCCAGGCGCGCCAGCCGCAAGGCCGAGGTTTCGCCACTCCTTGTGCCGGAATGGCGGGGCCGAGAACGCAGTGGGTGGTGATGCATGGTCGCCAAGATGGGTGACATGCATTGTTCAACAGGCTCCTAAGCGACGCACCGCCCAGGATAGGGCTCAGTCGATGCCCTCGAACGGGTCTTCAGGGGAATCACCGCTCCCGTTCGGGTGCAGCGCCTCCGACGGCCTGGTGGCCCAAGCCGGGAACGGGAACTCGGCCACCATCGGCACAGGCAGCTCCGGCTGGGAGATGAGCATGGTGCCCGGCTTGATGATGGTGGCCCGCTGGCGGTGCACCGGGGGAAGGAACCCGTACTCCTCCCGGGAGGCCTCGGCCGAATCGAGCCGGCCCACGACCCGTATGGATGAATTGGCGATGATTCGACGCTCTACCTCGGAAGCCGTCTGCTGGGCTCCGATGAGAATGATGCCCAGGCTGCGCCCCCGCTCGGCAACGTCCAGCAGGATCTCCTTGATGGGGCTGGACCCCTCCCGGGGGGCGTATTTGTTCAACTCGTCCAGCACCACGAACAGCAGGTCGTCGTCGCCCTGACGCCCGGCTCTCTCCTTCATGTCGAAGGCCCGTCGCACGGTGACGCCCACCACGAAACGCTTGGCCCGGTCGTTGAGATTGTGGAGGTCGACCACCGTCACCTGATTGTGATCGGTGGTGACGCGGTGGCGGTCCGGATTCGAAAGGTTCCCCCGTACCAGCCGTTCGACATGGCGCACCGCAGAGTTGAGGCGCCGAACGAAGGCGTTGACGGTGCCCCGCCCGATGGCGGTCCCGGCCCAGATGGGGCCGTCCTCCTCGCTGGTGACCTTGTCGGTGATCAACTCGGCCAGGGCCCGGAACGTTCGCACCGTGACCCCCTCGATCACCACCGAACCGTCGTCGGTGGCGGTGGCGCGGTGGAGCTGAGCCATCACCGAGTACAGCACCATCGTGTACTGGGCCCGATCGTCCTCGGCGTCCGCGAACAGGAAGGGGAGAAGATCCTCGTGGCAGAACTCCGCCAGACTCCAACAGAAGCTGGTGACGTCCGAACGGGAGTAGACGTCGGCCCTGAGAGTCTCCGAGTCGAGACGGGGCGGGGCATAGAAACCGACTGATTTGAACGGCGACGCCGGGAGTCCCAAAGCTCGATAGCGAACGACCTGGTCGTCCTCGATGACCGAGTTGGCCCGATCGAGATGGAGGAGGTCCTCCCCCTTGACGTTGAAGATCAATGCCTTGGTGTTGACGGATGCCGCTCCCAGGACTCCACCGGTGAAGAGGGAGTGGAGGAGAAACGTGGCAAAGGTGGTCTTGGTCGCCACACCCGAGACCCCGGAGATGTTGACGTGGGCGCCCCGCTCACCGTTGAGGAACTCGAAGTTGACGAACAACGGCTCGTCGTCGCGGGTGAGGCCTACCGCCAGCCGTCGCTCCATGCGGTCGAAGAAGAGGGCCTTGTCGCGTTCGTCACCCTCGGCCCGGGCCACAGGCTGGCCGGGCCGGGGAGGCACGAACACCTCGGGCTCGAAACGGGTGGCCGTGACCCGCGCCGCCTCGGCCACCTCGGCGGGAAGAACCCCCGCCGAGATCAGGAACACGTCCGAGTCGAATCGGGCTCCCTCGTGACGGGCCCGGACCTGTCCCACCATCCCGTACACCTTCACCGCCTCCCCGGTGGGAAGGACCCGCTCCAGAGCGACGACGTCATCGAGCTGGAGATACTCCCCTTCCGCCACCGCCACCCAGAACTCGAGCGGGGTGGCGTCTTCGGTCCCGATCACCCGGCCCACCATGTCAGTCATCGCCAGGCGAGCGTAGCCCGGGGGTGTGACGGCTCCAGGAATCAGGGCGATGGGAAGGCCGAGCCGGAGTGCCATCCTGGTCTCCATGAGCATGGTGGTGTTTCCGTTCAAGAGCGAGGACGCCGCTCAGGCCGGGTCCAATCTCAGCGTCGCCGCTCACCATCGGCGGGTTTCACGGGTTCTGGCGGTGGGCGCCTCCGACAACGCCACTTTCTCGGCCCTGGGCTCCGCAGCAGGAGACATTGCCCGGGCTTCGGGAACCCCGGTCGAGGTGATCGTTCAGGACCGTTGGGGAGCCCGCCGGCCGGGCAAGGGAGACGGAATCAACACGGGGCTGTGTCGCTTCCTCGACTCCGACGAGCAACGCCTCCACTTCTACGACGCCGACATATACAACTTCGCCCCGGCCTGGATCGACGGCGCCGAGCGAGCTGCCGACCGGGGCTTCGGAATCGTTCGCCACTACTTCCCCCGCGCCTCCACCGACGCCATGATCACCTCGATGATCACCCGACCGGGATTCGCCCTCACCCACCCCCGGTCGATCCTGTGGCAGATCCACCAGCCACTGGGGGGAGAGTTCCTGATCCGGCGAGACGTGGCCCAAACCCTTTGGGAGGATCGCATGGTGCGGCAGTGGTCGGACTGGGGGATCGACACCGTCCTCACCTTCGCCATGGCCTCCACCGGTTTGCCGATCTATGAGCACTATGTGGCGGCCGGGAAGCAGCATGCCCTCTACGGCTCTCTCGAGGATCTGCGGGAGATGGTTGTGGAGTGCTTCGAAGCCGTCCTTCACCTGGCCGGTCTCCCCTCTCCCGATCCGGTTGATCATCAGGTCGAACCGGGGAGCCGCCCCCCGGCGGAGATAACGGAGACCGTGGCTTTCGATCCCGAGGCCACCCTGCATGCCCTCGCCACCCCCTGGAGCGGCGCCGAGGTGAGGGCGGCAGCCGCACTACCCGACTCGATCGCCACGCCCCTTCGGGCCAACGTGGCCCGCCCCTCGTTCTCTTTCCTCGATGCCGAAAGGTGGTACCGGGTACTCGAGGCCCTGCTGGAGCGTTATCAGCCCAACCAGCCCGGCTGGGCCGGGGTGCTGTTTCGCCTGTGGACGGCACGGGTGCTGGCCTACACCACCAGCACCGCCCTGGCCGGCCACGAGAGGGCGATGCTCATGCTGGACCGGACCGTGGAGGATTACGCCCGCCGGGCCGGGAACCGCCAGGCCTGAGAGATCCGCGTCTGGGGGTTGCAGGGTGTGTGGCTCACGCCTCCCAACGGAGGGACGATCATCGCGGCCCGGACGGAGGGGTTCAACGCCATCAACCGCCCTGGGGAAGCCTGGTCCTGATCGCCTCGGCTGCCCGCTCCAGCTCCTGACGCTCCACCGACGAGGCAGCGTTGGCGAAATCCAGGTCGTGCACCCCGTCGATGGGAACGACATGAATGTGGAGGTGAGGAACCTCCAGCCCGGCGATCATCAGACCGACCTTGGCGGGCTGAAACGCCTCCTGCTGGGCCCGGCCCACCATCTGAGCCACCGAGAACATGTGATCCCTCAGCTCGCCGGGACAGTCGATCCAATGGTCGATCTCCTCCCGGGACACGACCAGGACATGTCCGGCCCGCAGCGGGTTGATGGACATGAACGCCACACACAGGTCGTCCTTCCACACGAACGTCCCGGGAATCTCGCCGTTGATGATGCGGGTGAAGATCGTCGCCATGAGCCGAGGGTACCGTGGTGGGCCATCATGGCCTTGCCCACGCCCGAGCTACGGCCGGCGTCACCCGACGATCCCGATGCCACGAGACTGATAGACGAGCTCAACGCCGAGCTCGACGCCCTGTACCGGCCGGACGACAACCACTTCTCTCTCGACCGGTCCGAGGTGGCCGAAGGCAGAGGCGCCTTCTTCGTCGCCTTCCTGGAGGGACAGCCGGTGGGGTGCGGCGCCGTCCGACTCATCGGAGAAGCCCGGGCCGAGATCAAGCGCATGTACGTACGGCCGAACGTGCGAGGACGGGGGGTGGGGCGTGCGCTGCTGAACCGTCTGGAATCGAAGGCCAGCGCTCTGGGTGCGACCTCGCTGGTGCTGGAAATGGGCGACAGCCAGCCCGGTGCGGACGCCCTCTACCGGGGGGCCGGATTCCGGGAGATCCCGTGTTGGGGCGAGTATCTCGCCACGCCGGCCAGCGTTTGTCTCGGAAAGCGGATTTCCCGACGTGGAGGCGTGGGCGATGTTTGAGCGACGACGGTCAGTGGTAATGCCCGTACACAGCGCCACGAAGGAGCCGTCATGGCTACCGACGCCCAGGCCGCCCGATCCAGGGTGCGGTGGACGAGCGGAATCAACATCGCCGCCGGCATATGGCTGGCCATTGCCCCGTTCACGTTCGGCTACTCAAACGTCACCGGCGCCGACTGGAACGACATTCTGGTGGGTGTCGTCGTGGCAATCCTCGCCTGGATTCGCGTCGGAAGCCCTCTGCGCAACGACGGCGTCAGCTGGACGAATCTGGTCCTGGGCGTGTGGCTGTTACTGGCCCCCTTCGTGATCGGCTATTGGTCAACCACGGCCGCCCTGTGGAATGACGTCATCATCGGCCTCATCGTCGCCGTCCTGGCCGCGACGAGCGTTGTCTCCAGCCAGGGTTATCAGCCCGAGCACCGGTCCCCAGCCGATGACCGGCTGACCGCCCTCTGAAGCGGGGCTCAGCGGACCGGAACCAGCTTCAGGATCTGACCGGTGGTGAGTATGTAGGCCTCACCGACACCGTCGACTCCGAACGAGACGACCTGTCCTCGAACTCCTACGTCGTCGGTGTGGTCCTCCACCTCGCCCGAAGGGTCGACGGAGCGCAGGAACCCGGCGCAAAAGTCCGAGAAGAGGAACCGGCCGGTCAACTCGGGAATCGCCTGTCCCCGATAAACCACTCCGCCGGTGACCGAACAGGTTCCCGAATCGCTGCGGGGTATCTCGACCAGAGGCATGGTGAATCCGGACGTGTCACAGGTTTGGGCCTGATAGCAGTGATTCCCCTCGACGATCGGCCACCCGTAGTTGAGCCCCTGATCGGTGATCGGAGCCAGGTCGATCTCCTCGTAGGAGTTCTGACCCACGTCCCCGATCCAGACCCGGTCGCCATCGATCCAGAACCGCCAGGGATTCCGGAGGCCGTGTTGCCACAGGGTTGCTTCACCCGTGTCCACGTCGATCCTGACTATCCCCCCGAGGAGGGTGTTCTGGTTCTGTCCGTTGCCGTAGCGATCGCCGGCGCCACCGCCATCACCCAGCCCCAGATACAGGGCGCCGTCGGGGCCGAACTGGATCATCCCCCCGTTGTGGTTGGAGGCAGGCTGGTCGACCGTCAGCAAGACATTCTCGGTTTCCCGATCGATCGGTGTACCGAAGGCGAACTCCGATACCACGGTGTCACCACTTCGATCGGTGTAATGAACGAAAAGGCGAGTCCCGTCGTGGGGGTGGCGGACCAGTCCCAGCAGGCCCCTCTCACCCTCGGTG
The DNA here is from genome assembly GCA_963744905.1 of uncultured Acidimicrobiia bacterium. Lineage (GTDB taxonomy): Bacteria > Actinomycetota > Acidimicrobiia > Spongiisociales > ZC4RG35 > DATFFO01. Next base: position 41,410 of record CAVUUV010000004.1, read on the forward strand.
GTGGTGGAATCGGACAGGTCCAGGATCACGTCCCCGAGGCCGGTGGCCGACAGCGTCCGGACCAGGCCGGAACGCTGACCCACCAGTGCCACCTGATCGCCGGGCCGCGCCGTCATCATGGTCGGAAAAGAGAGATCTGCGATCGGCTGGTAGCTGAGGCCCGACAGCGGAGGGAGAGTCGTCTGTGGAGCCGTCGACTGCAGTTGATGTAGGCGGGGAGGTGGACGGAGCCGCGGTAACCGGGGAGACCTGGGCTACTCGCAGCCCGCAGCGATGTGTTGGGGCGTGAGGTCGACGACGTCTTCGAATTGGAGTCGACGGACGGCTGACAGGCAGCCCCGGCCGTGATCAGAACCAACAACGTGGCTCCCCACACCCAGGACCGCATCGAGGATTCGGGCTCACGGGGGCTCACCCCGCCAAGGTAGTGAAGGCGGGTCAGTAGCGATCCCTCAGGCCCACAAGGCCGTACTCCAGCGAGCGAGAGCGGATGAGATGGCCGGGTAAATCCCCGCCAACATGGTCAGCCCTATTACGGCCACGCCGATGACGGCGGGCCTCCCCAAGTCGCGGCGGGAGAGTCGCACCACCAGCCGACCCAGGACGACGCCCACCCCGGCCAGGCCGAGCAGGAAGGCCGCCAGTCCTCCCACGGCAGACCAGGGATCTCTGAGAGCGGCGTTGAGCACCTCTCCCAGGGAGGGGCCGACGCAGGGTCGCCAGGCCCAGGCCGTGCCCGCTCCCACCAGGAACACCGCGCCGACGGACGCCGTCCTGGCCGGCCCTCGTGACCCGTTGCCCAGATGGCGCCGATGGCCCGGAGGCACGCCCACCCTGATTGAGCGAAGGACCACCCACCAAAACAATGCTCCCGCAGTGAGAACAAGGCCGGCGAGCCAGACCGGCGGCGATGCCAGCAGTCCGCTCGCCACCATCCCCGATGAGATCCACAGCGCAACCCAGAACGATGCCGGCGTCCACCAGCCTCCGGTTGACATCCCCACCGCCACCGCGGGAATCAGCACCGTCCAGGAGCAAGGCAGCACCGACTGGGTGATCCCCTCTACCAGAGCGCCGATCATCCCAGCAGGGTTGCGACCGTGGCGGCGAGGTCGTCGTATGCCCCTTCGCCGATGTGGTCGAAGCGGATGTGACCGTTCCGATCCAGGACGTAGATGCGGGGCCAGTAGGCGGGGCTGCCCTGCCAGGCGAAGAAGTTCTTCTTCCTGGTGTCGAGGGCGATCGGCCAGGTCACGCCGAGTTCCTGGGCGGCAACGGAGATGGCCTCGGGGTCTTTCTCGTAATCGAACTCCGGTGAGTGGACACCCACGATCTCGAAGTCATCGCCCCGGTGCTCGGCGTAGAGCTGCTGGAGGCGGGGAAGGGTGTGCTTGCAGTTGATACAGCCGAAGGTCCAGAACTCCACCACGACCACCTTGCCTCGCAGTTCTTCGAGCGAACCGATGTCGGTCTGGAGCCATCCATCCAGTTCGGTCAGTTCCCTGGCCTTCCCGAGATCGGGGAGGGTGGTGGGCGGCGGCGGTGACGTGGTGGGTGGATCGGGGTCTATTGTCGGAACGACCGGTGTCTCGGTTGGTGACGTTCCACTTCCACATGCCGCGGTCATGAGAACGATCCCAACCAGGGCGGCCAGCAGACGGGTCATAGCCCAATGCTGCCATGCGCCAGCCGCCAACCAGGGCTCGCTGCGATTACAAAAGGCGAAACTGAGTTGCACGGAGAAGTCTCACGCCGAGACCGGCCACCGGGCGCCCCTCCCGAGGAGGATCTGCGGCGCCCCGGACGCACCAGCACACCGGCTCGCTTAGGATCGGTTCCATGACCGACCAGCCCGAGGACCGACCAGGAGCCCAGCCGGAGACAGAGTCTTCGCACACCGACGAGTGGGGTTCGCCAAGCGAGACCGCTGCCCCACCTCCGGCGGTCCAGACCGGGTCCGGCATCCCCTGGCGCCTGACGCTGTTCCTACTCTTGACGGTGGTCGTGGTCATCTTCGCCGTCCAGAACACCCAGGACGTGCAGCTCAGATTCCTGGGCTGGTCGTGGACCCTCCCCCTGGTGATCATCATCCTCATCGCCGTGGTGGTCTCGGTGATCCTCGACGAGGTGCTGGGAGGAATCATCAAACGGCAGCGGGCCAAACGTCAGAGGGAAAAGGCCGAACTGGAGCACCTTCGCAACCAGTCCTAGGAGCCTGTTGGATAATGCCGTTGCTCGGATTGGCGGCCAGGCGCGCCAGCCGCAAGGCCGAGGTTTCGCCACTCCTTGTGCCGGAATGGCGGGGCCGAGAACGCAGTGGGTGGTGATGTATGGTCGTCAAGATGGGTGACATGCATTGTTCAACGGGCTCCCAGTGGCGGGTCGTGTGTCTCTCGTATCGGCCCAACCCGCTGTCTAACTAGTCTGGAGTCAACCAAGAGAGGAGAGTTCCATGGCGCTCATGGACACCCTGAAAGGCTGGTTCGGCAAGGCGAAAGAGGCCACCGAGGACGCCGCCGAGAAGGCCAAGCCCATGATGGAAAAGGCCAAAGAAGCCGCCGGCGAAGCCGCAGAAAGGGCCAAGCCCATGATGGAAAAGGCCAAAGAAGCCGCCGGCGAAGCCGCAGAAAGGGCCAAGCCCATGATGGAAAAGGCCAAAGAAGCCGCCGGCGAAGCCGCAGAGAAGGCCAAGCCCATGATGGAAAAGGCCAAAGAAGCCGCCGCCGACACGGTGGCCTCGGCCAAGGAAGCCATGGCTGAGACCACCCGAAGCGCCGCCGAGAGCGTGACCGAAACGGCCGCTGAAACGGCGCAGAAGGTGTCAGACTCGGCCCAGGAAGTCGCCGAGACGGCGAAAGAGAAGGCGGCCGAGGTGGTGGACGAGGCCTCCGGCGCCGGCGAAGACTCCACTTCCTGACCCGGGTCCGGTCTCCATGGGTAGGGTTTCCCAGCGCCTCAGCGCCATTTCCGAGTCGGCCACTATGGCCATATCGGCCAAGGCAGCCGCTCTCAAGGCGGCAGGTGAGGACGTGGTCAGCTTTGGGGCAGGTGAGCCCGACTTCTCGACCCCCGACCACATAGTCGAGGCGGCGATCCGGGCGGCCCGGGACCCCGCCAACCATCACTACACGGCCGCCGCCGGACTCTCTGAGTTACGGGAGGCGGTGACGGCCAATGCCCGCACCTATTCCGGCATCGACAGCGCCCCATCACAGGTACTCATCACCAACGGCGGAAAACAGGCCGTATACACGGCCATGGCGGCTCTGCTCGACCCGGGAGACGAAGCGCTGCTGCCCAGCCCCTACTGGGTGACCTATCCCGAGGCCGTCTCCCTGACCGGAGCCATCCCGATCCAGGTTCCCACCACCATCGACGACGGGTTCAAGCTCACTCCGGAGCTGCTGGAGAGATACAGGACCCCCGCCACCAAGCTCCTGGTCTTCGTCTCTCCCTCCAACCCCACCGGGGCCGTCTACTCCCCGGCCGAGGTCCGGGCCGTCGGCGAGTGGGCCGCCCAGAGCGGCGTGTGGATCCTGACAGACGAGATCTATCAGCGCCTCGTCTACGGAGACGCCAGATTCACCAGCCTGCCCGGTACGGTGCCCGAGCTGGAGGACCGCTGGGTGGTGGTCAACGGCGTGGCCAAGTCATACGCCATGACCGGCTGGCGGGTGGGTTGGTTGATCGGGCCGCCGGATGTGGTGGCGGCCTCGATCCGGCTCCAGTCCCATCTCACTTCGAACGTCTCCAACATCAGCCAGCGAGCCGCCCTGAGTGCGCTGACGGGCCCCCAGCAGGTAGTCGAGGAAATGCGGCTCGGCTTCGACCGCCGCCGGCGCCGAATGGTGGAGATGATGGCCCAGATCGACGGGGTGCGATGCCTGGAGCCGCAGGGAGCCTTTTACGTGTTCCCCGACCTGGGGGCGTTCCTCGGCGACAGATTCCCCACGACACTGGATCTCGCCGCCTGGATCCTCGACGAGGCCGGGGTGGCCATCGTGCCGGGAGAGGCTTTCGGCGCCCCCGGCTACGCCCGCCTGTCTTACGCCCTGGCCGATGACGCTCTGGAAAAGGGCGTGGACCGGATGGCACGGGCTCTGGCCTCCCTCTGATTGGAGGGTCGGTCGGGCCGCCTACACTCCTGCCATGGTCGAACTCGGGCACGCCGCCAAGGCAATGGTGCTCGTCGAGCCACGGCAGCTGGCCGCCACCAAGATCCCGTCACAGGAAGTCGAGGCGGGCGGTTGGCTGGCCGTCGAGGCGACTGCCATCTCAGGATCGGATGTCCAGGCGTGGCATGGCGAGCGAAGAGAGGTGCAATACCCTCTCATCCCCGGTCATCAGGTAGTGGGGCGAATCGCGGTGGCGGACGACACCATCCCCTTCGAGATAGGAACCCGGGTGGTGCTGGAACCCGGGATCAGGTGCGGGCGTTGTAACCGCTGCCGTCACGGCCTCGCCACCTGCCAGTTCCGGCGCCCCTCCAACACCTACGGCCTGATCCCCTCCACCGAGCCGCCCGCCCTGTGGGGCGGAATGGCCGAGTATCTCTATATCGATCCTTCCGCCACCATCCACGCCGTCACCGATGACGTTCCGGCCGAGGTAGCCACCTCGGTCCACTCCCTCGCCACCGGCCACACCTGGGCCGTCGAGCTGCCCGCCCTCCACCCCGGTGAGCGGGTTCTCATCCTGGGACCAGGACCGCGCGGCCTGGCCTGCGTCCTGGCCGCCAAGGCGGCCGGCGCCTCCTGGGTGGGCGTGACCGGGCTGTCACATGATCGCGACCGCCTCGACCTGGCCCAGCGGCTGGGGGCAGACCTGACCATCGACGTCGAACGCCACTCCGACCTCGCCACCGTTATCGCCGACGACACCGGTTGTCGTCCGGACGTGGTCGTCGACGTGACCTCCGATGACCCGGAGGCGGTCTTCTCCGCTTTCGACATAGTCCGTTCGGGCGGCAGGGTGGTCCTGGCTTCCACCAAGGGCAACCGGGCCCTTCACTTCTTCTCCGATGTCCTCGTCGCCAAACAACTGACGGTGCGGGGAGCGATGGGAGCATCAAGCGACAGCTACCGATGGGCCACCCAGCGTCTCGCCAACGACGATCGAGTCGACAGTCTCGTCTCACATCAGTTCCCGCTCGATGAGGCCCAGCGGGCCATGCAGGCGGCTGCGGGAATGCTGGGCCACGATGAGCTGATCGCCGTGGCAGTCACCTTCTAGAAGCGGGCGCTTGGTCCCCCGGACCGCATCTGAGCCTCGTCCAAGGAGACGTTCCACGGCGTCGTGGGTGCTGTACGACCTGGCTAACACCATCTTCGCCCTGGGGGTGATCGGCCTCTATTTCCCCGCCTGGATGAGCGAGCAGGGCCTTCCCGATGTCACCTTGTCGGTGGTGGAGGCCGTTGCCGGCCTGACGGTGGTATTCCTGGCCCCGTGGGCCGGGGCCCGCAGCGACGCCCGGGGCCGCAAGGTCCCCACTCTGGCCATGACCACGACCGGAGCAATCCTCGCCACCGCCATCCTCGCCCGGGGACCCGTGGGTGTGTCTTTCCTGGCATTGGGCGTGGCCCTCGTCTTCTTCAATATCGGCTCCGTGGTCTACGACGCCCTCCTTCCCGACGTCTCCACCCCGGTCACCCGGGGCACGGTCTCCGGCATCGGGGTCGGAGTCGGCTACCTGGGCTCTTTCGTCGGGCTGGCATTGGGAACTCTGGCGCTCGAGGTGTGGCACCTGGGATATCCGGCCACCTTCCAGCTACTGGCCGCCGGTTTCCTCCTCTTCGCCCTCCCCTCGTTCCTGTTCATCGACGAGCCGGCCCGGTCCTCCCATACCGCCCCCGGATTGAAGGAGGTGGCAGGGCGCCTCGTTCGATCGTGGCGCTCGGCCTCGCACATGCCCGGGATGGTGAGGTTCCTGCTGGGAAGGTTCCTCTACACCGACGCCATCAATACCCTCATCGGAGGCTTCCTGGCCATCTACGCCATCAATGAGCTGGGTTTGACTTCGGTCCAGACCCGCAACCTGCTCGGAGTGGCCATCGCCGCCGCCATACCTGGTGGTCTACTGTCGGGACGTGCGGTGCGTCGTTTCGGAGCGCTGGCGGTGCTGGAGGGAGCACTCTTCACCTGGATCACGGCTCTGGTCGTCGGCATCCTCGCCGGGGCCACGCACACGGTCTGGCCGGCCTGGGTGCTGGCCCCTCTGGGGGGAATCGCTCTCGGATCGACCTGGACCGCGGATCGGGTATTGATGACCGAGCTCAGCCCCCGCGAAGCACTGGGCGAGATGTACGGCCTCTACGCCACGGTGGGGAGGTTCGCCACCATCCTCGGTCCTCTGGTCTGGGCTTTGATCGTCGACGGCCTGGGCCTGTCTCGAGAATGGGCGTTGGGAGCCCTGGCCCTGTTCGTGATGGCAGCAGCCTTTGTGATCGTCGGTTTGCGGAGAGTCGATCAGATCCGGCGATCGTCCGTGTAGGTGAGTCGCTGCTCGACCGCGAACGGAACCGGTAGATCGGCCAGGTCTCGGCTGCCTGCGATGAGACGCTGGCCGATGGCCACGAACCAGGTGTCATTGGGGATCGACCAGGGCCAGACCCGTACCCCGACCCGGGCCCCGACCACGGCGCCGACCAGGGCGGCGAGATCGCTCCCACCTGCCTCAGCCGCCTGGGCGATGGTCTGGGTGGCCTCCCTCTCGGCCGGCGCCGCCAGGGCTATGCCGGCGGCCGCCAGTCCCAGGGGATCGTCGCCCAAGGCGGAGAGGAGCCCGGTCATTTCCTCTCCCACCAGGGCGCCCGCCAGCCGCAACCGCTCGACCACCTCCCCCATCCGGTCGAGCCGGGAGAAGCGGAACTCTTCGAGGCGGATGCGGTCGGCAGCCCGCGTGGCCACGTCGGCCACTGCCATCAGCATGTCCCGCCCGTTCTGGGCGAAGCATCCCGCCGCCACCGCGGCCGCAGAGGCTGCGGCGATGACGGCCGTGGAGCCGTCCAGATGGGTGAGGCGGGCGGTCTCCAGGGCCGCCTCCACCAGTTCGTCCGGGCGTCGACGAAACCACATGCCCACCGGTGCCACCCGCACGGCCGGGTCGAGGCCGGGTTCGGTGGCGAAGACGGGCTCGCCCGCCCGACTCGAATCGAGCCATTGCCGCAGCTGGGGAGATGAAGACCTGAATACCGAGGGCGCATCGTGGTCCCCGTCCATCTCGGTCATTTCCTCCGCCAGCGTCTCGCGGTCGATCTCGCCGTGACGGATCAGGTGGTAGGCGACCACGACGGCCTGCTGGGTAGTGGCCGAATATCCTTGAGTCGAAGCTCCGCCCAACACGTCGCCGCCGGCAAGGCACAGCATGGCTCCAACTCCCTCGCCGACGGGGAGGGAGAAACGGGAACCGCCTCCGTCACTCATCGCCGCCAGGTTATCCCGATCGAGGCAGAGTCTCTACAGGTCCTCGGGCCTACGTCCGGAGGCGGATACGCTCTCCTTCTTTGGACGCCGGCGAACGCCCCACCCGTTCTTTCGACGTCGGCGAACGCATAGCGACGGTGACGGTCCAAAGAAGGGGGGAGGCGTCCCTGCACGTCCAAAGTACCGTCTCCGGCTCGGCCCAGCCCCGCCTACCTGGCCCATCCCCGCCCGACCTAGGCTCCGGTCCATCACATGGCCTCCTTGATGTTGGTCGCCAACCCGGCGGCATCTCAATTCACCGGCGGCGCCCACCGGGACATCCTCCACATCCTCTCGGCGCGCCACAAGGTGGAAGCGGTGTGGCCCCGTTCGGCTCTCCACGCCCGCGACATCGCCGCCGACGCGGTCACGGCGGGCTTCGACGGCGTGATCGCCATGGGCGGTGACGGTGTCGTGCACCAGGTGGCCCAGGCTCTCGTCGGCACCGAGGTCTTCATGGGAGTCGTGCCGGCCGGCACCACCAACGTGTTCGCCCGCCAGATCGGCCTGCCCGACAAGCCCGTCAAGGCCGCCCGTCACCTGGGAGGGGAGATAAACCTGAGCCGCATGGCGGTCGTCGAGGTGGAATCTACGCATCCAGACGGCACCTCATCGGTGTCAGACGCCCTGTTCGCCATCGGGGTGGGGATGGACGCCGAAGTCGTGGCCGCCGCCGAGACCGAGCCTTACCGCAAGTATCGCTTCGGTGGGATTCACTATGCCCGCACTGCCCTCAGCCTTCTGTGGCGCGATATTCGGCGGCGCAGGCCGGGCCTGACCGCCCGCCAGGACGACCGCACGGCACCCGCTGTGGCAGTGATGGTCCAGTTCCACAGCGCCTTCACCTACTTCGGACACCGACCCCTCAAATTCGAACCGGCCCACCCGGATCCGATGACGGCCCTGGTCATCCGGGCCCTGCCCTGGAGACGGGCACCCGCGGTCCTGCGACACCTAGTCTCGTCGAGCCTGGAGAAGGTATCGGGGATCGAGGTCTGGTCCCATGTCAGCCAGATGACGGTGGAGGCCGACCCTCCCGCCCTGCACGAAGTCGACGGTGAGGTGCTGGGCCAGATCACCAGGGTGATCCTCACCTTCCGGCCCGACGCCCTCTGGGTGGCGGTACCGCCTCATCGGCCTTCCTGAGCGAGTCAGCTGAGCCGGCGTTCCAGCTCGGCCAGTGCCAGATTCAGCTCTGTGGCGGCGGCGCTGGCCCCGGCCCGACGCCGGAGAACCGCGCGGAGCTTGCGTCCCAGATGGATGTCGAGCTGGTTGGAGATGGGCTCGATCAGAGCCCGGCGTCGCTCCTCGGCCAGACGGCGGGCCAGGGCGGAACGCCGAGCCGAGGACCACGTCGACAGCCCCACCCAACCCGACACCAGCACCACCAGCACGGCCACCGGCCCTGCCAGCCCCCCACCGACCCGCACTCGATCGACGGTCCAGATCAGGGCGATGAGAACGGCCGCGGCAACGGCCCAACGCCACGAGACCATCCAGCGAGGAGAGACGGGCGTGGGCGCAGGGCGGAAGGCACCCGAGTTCTCATAGGCCACCTCCACGGCTTCGGCAACCGCCTCCGGGCCCGCCTCGGCCCGCAGTGACTCCCCGGCCCCACCCGCCACTTCCCCGGCCAACTCAGCCACGAAGTGGTTGAGGCGCATCTCTGCGCCACGACGATCTCCGGCGGCGATGAGCTCGGAGGAGAGGGCCCTCTCCTCATCCCAGCGAGGGCCGAACCCGACCCCACCCGAGAGGTCGGGGGCGGAAGCCAGCCGTTGGGCCGCCTGACCGAGATCGGTGGCCAGCTTGTCGTACACGGTCCGCTTCACGTCGACGGTTCCCTCCAGGAGCTCCATCAGCCGATCGATCCCGATGGGTGGACCCACGACGGGGTCTGCTGCCACGGGCACGATCCTGGGATCCTCGATACCGTCGGCCTCCAGGCTCGAGGCGAGATCACCCACCAGCTCATCGACGGCTCCCGGAGAGAGACGGTCGATCTGGTTGAGGACGAAGACGAACTGACGTTGATAGGCGGCCAGGGGTCGCAGGTAGGACTCATGCAGCAGCCGGTCCTGGTACTTCTCGGGGTCGATCACCCACAGGACCAGATCGACCCGGGGCAACAAGGCAGCCACGGTGTGTCGATGATCCACCACCACCGAGTCGGTATCCGGGAGGTCCAGCAGGGCCAGCCACGGGTACAGATCCTGGCCCACACGCTCCTCAACACCCAGGTCATCGAGAAGCCGGGTCAGTCCCGGCTCGGGATTGGCCGGGATCCAGGCCACCGGCAGACCGGTGGTGGGTCTGAGGCCGCCCGATTCGGTGACCACCTCGCCCGCCAGGGCGTTGATCAGGCTGGACTTGCCCGAACCCGTTCCCCCGGCCACCGCCCCCACCAGGGTGTCGCCCAGATACCCGGCCCGGTCTCGCACCTGGCGCACCGTGCGGGCCACGGGATCGAGGATGAGGTGATCGACCAGGCCATCGGCTGTGGCGACAACCCGGTCGAAGGCGTCCACCGCCGCCATCAGATCAGAGTGCATGGAACTCCTCCGAAGAGGTCTCCACCACCGTCGCCATCTCTTCGATGGAGTCGGCCAGCTCCACGGGATCGGCCGCGGCATCCAGGATTCTATGAAACCGTCCTGCCTCTTCGTCGAAGACGTGAGAGATCGACCCCACCAGGGTGTCCCTGGCCGCTCCCGCCAGGGATCCGGCGGCCGCTTTCCCCAGAAGATGCTCCAGCAGTCCCTGTTGGGCCGCCGCCGCCCCCGCCGCCACTCCTACCTCCGCCCCGGTGAGGCCGCCGGTAGAGGCGAAGATGGCCACGATGGTGGCCACGGCGGCGGCATTGACCCCCGTGGAGGCGAGCCGGGCAGCCCGAAACCGTCCCGGGGCCTCCTCCTGGACCATCCGGGTCAGTCCCGCCAGCCAGCGGTCGATGGCGAGGTCGGCCTCGGCCCGGGCGGTCTCACTGGTCACAGCGAGATCGGAGGTGAGAAGAGACCGTCCCGCCTCCTCCACCTCCCACCCCCGCGACACGGTCCGCGCCGCGCGGTCCAGCCTCGTTCCCACTGCCGCCCCCAGCTCGCTTCGGGCCTCCCCCTCGATGGCCTGCACCGTCGACGCCGGAGTTCCGCTGAGGCGGTCCGCCACCGACCTGAACCACGAGGCCGACCCCCGCACCCAGCGGGACACGTCGCTCGTCCCCACCCGCTCCGACCAGCGCTCGACCACCTCGGCCCGGATCAGGGTCCCCTGGTCGAGTTCGGACGTGAGCTCGGCCAGGGCGTCGCCGTAAGCACCATTCACGACTGCCCCCAGACGCTGCCGCTCCAGCTCCTGCTTACGCAACTCACCCGCCATCTGGCGGGCACCGGCGATGACATAGGCCACGGCCCCGGCGGTGACCCGGTGCAAGACCTGGTCCCGCTCGGCGGCCAACCCGACGAGATGATCGCTGAGGCGGCGGATCGATCGGGCGGGTAGTAGCGCTCCATCCCCCCGGACCCTCTGCTCCTGGATGGTGAAGATCGTCTCGTGGTCGAGTCCATGAGCTCGCAGTAGGGCGGCGTAATCCGAGACCGCCCCCGACGCCCGCCGGTTGAGACGGTTCAGCACGTGCACCACGATGCTTCCTCGCCGATCGATCTGCCCCAGAACCTCCCAGGGCACGGCATCGGCATATCGCTGGGCGGTGGTCAGAAAGATCGCCACGTCGGCGTGGCGCAGCACCTCAACCGTCACCTGACGATGCTCGGCAACGTAGGAGTCGATATCGGGTGTGTCGACGATGGTCAAGTCGGTCAGCAACGGATGGTCGTCTGGCTGGACCTTGCAGGAGACTCCACCCACGGTGTCGTAGCGTTCGGCCTGGCCGACGTGACACCACACGACCGGCTGGCGGGTGGTGGGACGCAGGGGGCCCGGCCGGCTCACCTCGGACTCCGCCAGGGAGTTCACCAGGGTCGACTTGCCCGATCCGGTCGGCCCCGCCACGACCACCAGGAGTGGAGCCTGCGGATCACCCAGCCGGGCGATGAGATAGGACCGGACGGTGGCGACGAGCCCGTCACGCAGCCGACGCCGGTCGTCGGCGTGGGCATCGGCAAGGCCGAAGCCTGCCTCGGCCAGGAGGTCGCCCAGCCGGTCGAGATCCGCCCTCAGCCGGGCTGCCGGGGCGATGGGTGGTGGCATGGACCCAATTGTGGCAGGGCCCACCCGGTTGCCGACCGGACGACGCCGCTCCGGTCCTGGTTCAGAACTGGTCGGCGACGTGCCGTTCAACCCCCCAAATGAGCGGCCGGTCCGGCGGCACCTCGCTCCTTTGGTTTAGATTATGCGCCCGGCGTGCTCGAAGAGCGGAGTCTGGTCGATGATCCTCTGCGGACCGAGCCGGGACAGGTCCAGAACGGGCTCATTCCCCACCATCAACTCCGACAGGTACCTGCCCACGGCGTGACATTGCTGAAACCCGTGGCCGCTGAAACCCGTCGCCATGTACAGACCCCTGGTGCCGGGCCACTCCCCGATGATGGCGTTGGCATCAAGGATGTTCTGGGCATAGAGGCCGGCCCACGACCGAACCACCTCGAGACGATCGAACGCCGGCAGACACTCGACCAGTTCGGGCCAGATGATGTCGTAGAAGCGGGACCGGTCGGCCGGGGTGAAGTCGAAGCCGGGCGGATCTTCGGGCCGAGACCAGGCCATCAGGCAGGTACCCTCCGTCTCCGGGATCAAATACACCCCCGAGGGGAGGAAGGCGCTCGGCATGTCGATGACCCCTCCCGACATCGGTAGCTACCACGTACACGGTTCTCATGATGGGCGTTACCGGAATCTCGATACCGGCGCTGGCCAACAGGTCGGGCGTCCAGGCCCCGGCGCAGACCGCCACGATCGGGGCCCCCATCTCAGTGCCGTCCCCCAGCCTGACCCCGGTGACCTGATCGGAGCCCACGGTGAGTGCCGTGACATCGGCCTGCAGAAACTCCACCCCCATGGCCCGGGCGGTCCGACGGTACCCGAGAGTGACGGCACTGGGATCGACGGACCCGTCGTCGGGCCCGAATGTCCCCCCCACGAAGCGGCCCGAGGCCAGCGGTGGAAATACCCGGGCGATCTCGCTCGCATCCATCCAGCGCGCCCTGCAACCGAGCGCCACCTGACGATCCAGCCCCGCTCGGGCCTCAGCGGCACTTTCGTCGTCGATCAGGAAGAGGTTGCCCTGGCGACGCATGGACACCTCCGGCCGTACACCGCCCACCGTCATCGTGTCACCGAACCGCTCCAGGACTTCGATGGCATAGCGAGAGATGAGGATGTTCTCCTCCAGGTTGAACTGGACCCGCACGTTGCCGTCGGAGAGAAGGGTCGACGACCGGGCCAGGCTCGGGTCTCTCTCGACGACGACCACCTCGAGCGAGTCGTCCGTGGCCTTCAGATGATGGGCCAGGGACGAGCCCATGCATGCCCCGCCCACGATGATGACGTCGCTCACAGCGACCTCGTGATACCGCCGTCGACACGGAGGTTCTGACCGGTGATGTAGCCGGCTCCTCCGGAGAGCAGGAAGGCGACCGTGTCGGCGATCTCGGCCACCGTTCCCGCTCTGCCCATGGGAATCCTGTCCCGGGTGGATTCGTCGATCTCGTAACTCTCGATGAAGCCGGGGAGGAGGTTGTTCATCCGGATTCCGTGAACCGCGTACCGATCTGCGTAAAGCTTGACGAAATCGGCCAGGGCGGCCCGCAACGCCGCCGAGACAGGAAAGGCCGGCTCGGGCTCGACCGCGGCATAGGTGGAGATGTTCACCACCGCTCCCCCACCCGTGTCGATCAGGTGTGGAGTGGTCAGGCGGGCCATGCGAACCACGTTGAGAAACACGAGGTCCATGCCGGCGCGCCAGTCGTCGTCGGTGAGCTCGAGCAACTCGCCGGCGGGTGGATGGCCCGTGTTGTTGACGACGGCGTCGATCCGCCCGTGGTCGGCCAGCGTCCTGTTCACGAGGCGCTCCAGGTCCGACTCCTCGGCCACCGAACCCGTCATCCCGAGGGCACCCAGCTCGGCGGCCAGAGCCTCGGCCCCTCCACCATTCGACATGAGCGCCAGCCGGTAGCCGTCAGCGTGCAGTCTGCGCGCCACCGCCTCTCCCATGCCGCGACCGGCCGCAGTCACGATCGCCACCGGCTGGGTCATGAGACCTGGTTGGAGATCGGCATGCCGTGAAGCTACACGCAAACCCGGATCCGGTCACATCGCCCGGCCGAGCCTGCGACAATGGCGCCTTCCAACGTCGAGCTGGGAGGAACGATGAGCCTGTCGGCCCTGGTCGACGTAAACTGGCTGGCCGCGATCGTGGCGGCCGTCGTCTACTACGCCCTCGGTGCGCTCTGGTACAACCGTGCCTTCCTGGGTAGACCGTGGATGCGGTCGCTGGGGTGGGACGAGTCGCGGGAACCGCCCCAGATGACGGCCGCCAGCTACATCGGCCCCCTCATCGGCTATCTGCTGCTGGCCGGCGCGATCGGATCACTGCTGGTGGCAACCGAGACCACCTCCGCGTCGGGGGGCCTCGCCCTGGGCGTGATCGTGGGGGTTGGGGTGGCGGCGGCCCTGTTCTACGTCACAGCCGCCTTCGATCCCCAACGCCCCAAGCCCATGTTGTGGTTCTTGGTCACCGCCGGCTACCACCTCGTCGGCATCTCGATCACTGCGGTGTTGATGGCGCTGTGGCGTTGATCCCCGTCTGAGACGTCTGGGGAACGAGCCAAACGGCGGGCCGTCTATCGTCCCATCCTCATGCCGATTCCCCTCGAGCCGGACCCTGGCCAGAGAGACCGCCTTCTGTCCCTGGTCAGCGGCTACCTGGACGGCTTCGATGCCGCGGCTCACCGGGGGCGGGTCGAACAGCCTCCCCCCGGCCCCGCCGAGAACGAACGGTTGCTGGCACCGCCGCCCGAGGAAGGTATGGATCCGGAGGCGATCCTCGAGCTGGTCGACCTGGCCAATTCGTCCGGGGTCATCCATCGCTCTGGCGCCGACATGGCCTACATCCCCAACGCCGGGTTGTACAGCGGGGCGCTGGCAGCCCTCCTGGCTTCCGGGCTCAACCGCTATACGGGGGTACACGGCGCCGCCCCGGGCATGGTGGCGCTGGAACAGTCGGTCCTCGACTGGATGGTGGGCCTGTTCGGGCTCCCCGAGGAGACGTCGGCCGGTCTGCTCCTTTCGGGCGGGTCGATGGCAAATCTGACCGCCATCGCCACGGCGCGCACCGTCAGGCTCGGAAACGACTTCACCCGGGCCAGGTTCTATGTCTCGCCACATGCGCACCATTCCGTGGTCAAGGCGGCACGGATCGCCGGCCTGGCGCCGGACCAGATCCATCTCGTCCCCGTCGACGAGCACCTGCGCATGTCGGCTGAGGCCCTCGACGCCCTGGTGGGCGAGGACCGGGCGGCCGGACTGGAGCCCTTCCTGGTGGTTGCCTCAGCGGGAACCACCGACACCGGCACCGTCGACCCTCTCGAAGCAGTGGCAGGTGTTGCCGCCCGCCAGGGCTTGTGGCTGCACGTCGACGCCGCCTACGGCGGCTTCTTCCAGCTCACCGAGCGGGGCCGCCGGCGCCTGACCGGCATCGAGGCGGCGGACTCGATCACGCTCGACCCGCACAAAGGCCTGTCCATCCCCTTCGGGGTCGGGGCCCTGATCGTGCGCGACCGCGCCGCTCTCTACCAGGCCAATCACCCCGAGGCGGCGTATCTTCAGGACCATACCGAGCATCCGAGCGACTTCGCCTCGCTGGGACCCGAACTGACCCGGCCCGCCCGGGGGATTCTGGTCTGGCTCCCTCTCCAGCTGCACGGTGTGGCCGCCTTTCGGACGGCGCTCGACAACTCCCTCGATCTGGCCGAGCACGCCCATCGCCTCCTCGA
Source organism: uncultured Acidimicrobiia bacterium (assembly GCA_963744905.1). Lineage (GTDB taxonomy): Bacteria > Actinomycetota > Acidimicrobiia > Spongiisociales > ZC4RG35 > DATFFO01. The sequence continues at coordinate 56,820 of CAVUUV010000004.1, forward strand.
GAAGGCGGACTGGGTCCAGCACACGTGGAGCCCTGATCTGTCCGTCGTCGCCTTCCAATTCGATGACGACGAACGCGCTCGCTGGGCCCTGGAGCGTGTCAACCGGGCGGGTGAGGTCCACATGTCGTCCACCATGATCGGAGGCCGCTACACGGCCCGCCTGGCGATACTCAATCGCCTGACCCGGCAGGCCCACGTCGACCAGGCCGTCGATTCGCTCGCCGACGCCTACCGACGCTGAGAAGGGCAACCGGAGAATCCGTCACACCCCTCCCCTAGGTTGGCCGCCATGAGCCACAACACGAGTATCAGGTTCGCAGACGGGGCGGTAGAGGTCGATGGCCTGCGGGTCGAGGATCCCGTGGTGGCTGCCATCCTCTCCCGTCATCAGCCGCCCGAGTACCAGGAAATGGTCACCCGGATGCTGGCCGTCGGTGCCCGTGGGCTGGCCTCTATGGGCCTCGGGCTGGACCTGGCCGATATGGACCGGCAGGTGAGGCAGACGATGATGGAGGTGCTGGAAGAGGGCCGACGAGGGGTGGCCGACACCCTGGACGAGTTGACCCGTGCCGTGGCCGGGCAGCTGGATCCAGAGCAGCGGGCGTCGGTGGTTGGCCGTCTCCTCGGCAATTTGGAGAGCTTCAAGAAAGGACTGTCAGACCTGGTGGACCCGGCCCGCCGAGACAGCCACGCCGCCGCCCTCCTCGAAGAGATGGCAGCCATGCTGGGGCCGGACGGACCCCTCGACACCCGACTTCGTTCCGCTCTCGACCCCGAGAGCGACGGTTCAGGGCTGGCCGCCTACCTGCGGCGGGTGGAGCAGCGTCTCGATGACCTGGCGGCGATGCTGGCAGAGAACCGGGGACGGGAGAAGGAGGCCGACCGCGGCACCGCCAAGGGCTTCCGCTACGAGGACGAGCTGGAGGAATCGCTGCGCCGGTGGGCGCGCCCGCTGGGGGCACTGGTGGAGCGAACCGGTGCCAGCGCCGGTGAGGTGGGCACCGGCATGGTGGGCGATTTCGTCGTCGTCATGCCCGGTGGGATCCGCATCGTCGTCGAGGCCAAGAACTGCCAGACCATCTCTCTCAACGGCGCCGGCGGCATCCTGGCTGAGTTGCGGCGGGCCATGGACAACCGGAGCTGCCACGGAGCGGTGTGTCTGAGTCGCAACCGGTCCTTCCCGGCCGAGGTGGGACCTTTCGGGGTCTACGGGGACGTGGTGCTGGCGGTGGATGACCTGGAAGGCACCATGCTGGCGGTGGCCATGACCTGGGCAGTCCAGCGCGCCTCGGTCGACGGTTCCACCGTTGACAGCCATGTGGACGTCGGGGTCATCGCTGACCGGGTAGAGCGCATCCGGAGCCTGGCCACGCAGCTGTCGTCCAGCCGACGCGCCCTGACCGATATCGTCGGTTCCGTCGAGAAGGTGCGGGGATCGCTGGACTCGGTCCGCCTCGATCTTCTGGAGGCAGCCTGCGATCTGGGCGTGGCCCTGCGACCCGGCGATGGGGGCCGGGTGGTGGAGATGATCCCGGCCACCGGTTGAGCGGGTTCCCGTTTAACCCAGATACGGGATCTCCCTAGACTTCACCCGCCGGTAAGGGGGATCCGCCCTTCTCCTCGTTTCGGTCCGAACGTGTCGCAACAACGCCCCAAGAGCTTCGCCCTCATGCCCGTACTGGTAGTCACCGCCCTGGTGGTGCTGGTTTTGGGCGTCTACGCCTTTGCCCGAATCACAGGGCAGGGCGAGATCCTGGGCTCGGTGACCGTACTCGACACACAGCTGGGCGGCAGCACCCCGGCCGAGGCCACCGACGCTCTGGGCGCCCTTCAGGATCTCCTCGCCAACCAGGCCGCCACCGTGACGGTGCAGGGGGCCCAGGTTTCGCTGCTACCGATTCAAACCGGTTTCACGCTCGACATCCAGCCCATGGTCGACGAGGCCATGAAGCTAGGCCGGGGACCCAATCCGGTCTCCAACTTCGTGTGGTGGCTGGCCCACATCGGGCGCACCACCCGGATCGAGCCGAGCGGAAGCGTCGACGCCGAGGCTCTCGACCAGGTCTTGGGCGAGTTCGACACCTCGATCATCGGCACCCCGCCCTTCCCGGGCAGCATCGAGCTGTCTGACGGAGAGCTCGTGGTCGATTACCCGCGCCCGGGATTGAGGATCGACCGCGACCGGGCCCGACCGTTGCTGCTCGAGGAGTTCATCACCCTGGATCGTCAGCCGGTCGATCTCCCCGTTGTCGACGCTCAGCCCCCCCTGAGCCGCGCCGACCTGGATCGAGCCCGCCAGGAGGCGGCGCTGATGCTGTCGGCGCCGGTGGTGCTGACCGTTCCCGACGGTTCCAGCCTCACCTTCAGCGTGGCCGATCTCCAGGCGGCCTTCCGTGCCACGATCACCGAGAACCCGGCCCAGGTGGAGCTCGGCTTCGACGTGCCGACTATCGAGCAGCGCCTGGACCAGGTGCGCAGCCAGTTCGAAGCCGCCCCCGTCGACGCCCGATTCGAAATCGACGGCCACGACGTGACGGTGGTCCCGGGCCACAACGGAACCCTCATCGACGGGGAGAAGACCGCAGAGGTACTCGCCGGAGCGGCCCACACCTCGTTGCGCCGGGAGGAGCTGCCGCTCGAGGAGGGAGCCGAGCCCGAGGTGACCACCCAGGATCTGGAGAAGCTCAACATCAAGCACCTGGTCTCGGAATTCACCACCTTTCACGATTGCTGCCAGCCCAGAGTGACCAACATCCACCTCATGGCCGACAAGATCGACGGGGCGATCGTTGCCCCCGGCGAGGCCTTCTCCATCAACGACTATGTCGGTCAGCGCACCGCCGAGGACGGGTTCCTGCCCGATGGCACCATCATCGGCGGAGAGATCGTGGACACGGTAGGAGGTGGGGTCAGCCAGTTCGCCACTACCTTCTACAACGCTGTGTTCTGGGGTGGCTACGAGGACGTGACCCACAAGCCGCACTCGTTCTACTTCTCCCGCTACCCGGAAGGAATCGAGGCCACCATCTCCTGGCCCCAGCCCGACCTGGCATTCCGCAACAACCAGGAATCGGGGGTCCTGATCAAGACCTCCTACACCGACACATCGATCACGGTCCAGTTCTACGGCAACAACGACGGCCGGATCCTGTCGGGAAGCCAGCGTGACGGACATCTGTCGGTCCAGGTCGTGTCCGAGGGCGGACCTGACGCCCGTCAGGTCCGGGGAGACCGGTCGGAGAGATCCGACTTCCGCGATCCTCCCGACCCCGAGTACCGGCCCAACCCGGATCTGGAACCCGACGATGAACACGTGGTGCAGCGGGCCGCCCAGGGCTGGAGCCTCACCGTGACCCGGTCCATCACTTACCACGAGTCCACGACGACCCAGGAATGGCACGTGCGCTATCTGCCCAAGCAGGAGATCATCGAGGTCAACCCGTGCAAGGTCCCTGACTCCGATCAGCCCTGCCCCACCACCACCACGACGACATCCACCACGGTGCCGCCCACGACGGAGCCACCGACCACGACCACCTCGACGACCTCGTCCACCTCCACCAGCGCTCCGCCTTGAGCGTGGGCGCCACCCCATTTGCGGCCCCATCTCCCGGGGTTCGTTGGAGGGCGCCTGGTGCAGCTCAGTCGGGGTAGAAGCGGAAGAAGCCGGTCACCACATCGGTGACGGTACGGGCGGCGTCGTCGGTCCAGCCACCGGAGCGCTTGATGCTGACCGCGTTGGACATCACGTGGACCCGGTCGATGTTCGGGTCGGCTTCGAATAGGCGCTCGGACAGACGGGCCGGGAACGTCGAGGCCTGGGTGGTGTAGCCGGGGGTGTAGGCCTCTCCCTCCTGGCCGGTGATGCTGCGATCGGTGTCGATGACCAGAACGTCACCGATCCGACGCGTGCCGTTGATCACGATCGTCTGACCCATGGGCGGCGATGATAGAGCATCGGCCGACTCCTCCTAGACGCCCAGCCCGCCCACCTCGGGCGATCGGCGCCCGCTGCGTTGCGAGAGAACCCCTCCATGACGCTCGCCCACCAGGTGGATCTTCATCAGGTTTGTGGCGGACCGCTGGTTGGGAGGTATTCCCGCCACCATCACCACCAGATCGCCCCGATGGCAGAGGTTCTCCTTCTCCAGGAACTTCTCGGCGGCGGCAATCTCGTGATCGGTGTACTCGCGACGCTCAAAGGGGTAAGCGGTCACGCCCCAGTACAGGGCCATGCGTCGTCTGGTTTCTTCCATGGGGGTGAAGGCAACGATCGAGGCATGGGGGCGATACTTCGAGATCAGGCGAGCAGTGCTCCCCGACTCGGTGAAGGCGACGATGGTCCCTATCCCGAGGTGGGCGGCCGCCTCCGTCGCCGCCTGGGCCACCGCCGAAGCGACTCGGTTGACCGCCCCGACCAGGGGAACCGCAACCGGCCCCCCGGCTGCCGGGGGCGCCGATTCCACCTCGACGCATATCCGGGCCATGGTGGTCACGGTCTTGGCGGGATATTCGCCTATCGCCGTCTCCGCCGACAGCATCACCGCGTCGGTGCCCGACATGACGGCGGTGGCCACGTCGGTCACCTCTGCCCGGGTCGGCCGGGGGGCATGCGTCATCGATTCGAGCATCTCGGTGGCCGTGATGGAGATCCGCCCGGCGGCGTTGGTTCGAGCCAGCATGTCGGCCTGAATGAGGGGGATCCTCTCCAGAGGCAGCTGAACCCCGAGATCCCCCCGGGCCACCATGATGCCCGACGCCTCCGAGAGGATGTCGTCGAGATTCTGGTAGGCAACGGCCAACTCGACCTTGGCAATGACCGGTGCGTCACCGGACAGGTCCCTCACCTCGCGAACGTCTGCGCCGCTGCGCACGAACGAGGCCGCCACGTAGTCGACGCCCAGCTCTCGGCCCAGGGCCAGATCTGCCCGATCCTTCTCGGTGACGCTGGGCACCCTGAGATGGGTGTCGGGAAAGGCGGCACCCTTGTGGTCGGTGAGCACGCCACCGACCACGACCTGGGCATCAGCGCCTTCGGAATCCACCCCCGACACGGTCAGCACGATCAGGCCGTCAGCCAGGATCACGGTATGCCCGGGGGCGAGATCCTCGCTCAAGTGGGGGTAGTTGATGGGTACGACCGAGTCGCTGCCCAGGGCCGGCGTGCTGACCAGGCGCACCGTCTCCCCCACCTGGAGGTGGGCCGTGCCGCGAGCGAATTCGCCCACCCTCAGCTTGGGGCCCTGGATGTCCTGGAGGATGGCGACGTTGTGCCCGGTCTCGTGGGCGGCTTTGCGCACCCAGTCGAAGTAGTTGCGGTGCAGGTCGTGGTCACCGTGGGAGAAGTTGAGGCGCGCCACGTCCATGCCCGCTTCGACCAGGTCCCTGATCCCCTCATAGGAGGCCACAGCCGGGCCGAGTGTCGCCACGATCTTGGTGCGTCGCACCGTGTCAACCTACTACTCGGCGCCGTGACGGAGACCGACACTGGTGTCATCATTTGGGCGATGGGCCGAGCGGAATGCGGGCCCCTAGGGAGTGAGCCTGGTCACGACTCTGGTTGCGGGCGCCAGCTGGTCCGCCTCGAACACCCCCCGATCCACCGCCACCACCCTCATGCCCGCCGATCGAGCCGCCGCCACTCCGGTCGGACTGTCTTCCACCACCACTACCCGGGATGGCTCGATGCCCAGCCGGGCCGCAACCTCGACATAGATGTCGGGCGCAGGCTTGGGACGGGCCACGTCATCGCTCGTGACGGCGATCTCGAATAGGCCGGCCAGGTTGGCCGCCTCCAGAATCGCCTGCAGACGCCAGCTCTCGCTGTTGGTGGCCACGGCCAGGCCCAGGCCGGCCGCCCGCGTCATCTCGACTGCGGCCACGGCATCCTCGAAGACTTCGATGCCAACCTCTTCCAACCGGTCAACGAAAGCCCGGGCGTTCTCGTCGGCCAGCCGTGCGGGCGACATGCCCGCCGCTGCCCCGAAGCGGACTGCGATCCCCTGGTCGGTGGTACCGATCCAGACGGCGAAATCGGGGCCCATGTCGATGCCGTGGGCTTCCAGGGTGGTTCGCCACACCCACTCGGACACGGGCTCGGTGTCCACGAGAACGCCGTCGCAGTCGAATACCACGGCGTCGACCCCCTCCAGGTCGAGGAAACGTCCCAAGATCAGGATTCCAGCTTCTGACGAAGTATCTGGTTGACGAGCTTCGGATCGGCCTTGCCCCCTGAGGCCCGCATCACCGCTCCCACCAGGAACCCGACCACCTTGGTCTCTCCTGCCCGATAACTCTCCACCGCCTCGGGATTCTCCCCCAGCACCGTTTCTACCATCGTCTCCAGGGCACCTGTGTCGGAGATCTGGAGCAGGTCGCGCTGCTCGGCCACCTGGTGTGGGCTGCCTTCCCCGGCCAGCACGCCCGCCAGCACTTCTTTGGCGGCCGACGCCGAGACCTCGCCCTCCTCGACCATCGACACCAGCTCGGCCAGCGCCGACCCGTCGAACCGGCCGGGTGGGACGTCATCCCGACGAATCGCCCCCGTCACCTCTCCCACCGCCCACTTGGCGGTCGCCACCGGAGCCGATCCGGCCGCCACGGCCTCGTCATAGATCCGCCTCACCTCGGATTCGGCGCCTGCCAGGATCGAAGCCGTCTGGCGATCGAGGCCGTCATTCGCATAGCGGCTTCGACGAGCGGCGGGAAGCTCGGGCAGGCCGGTCGCGATCTTCTCCACCTGCCCGGCGTCGATCACGAGCGGAAGCAGGTCCGGCTCCGTGAAGTAGCGGTAATCCGACGATCCCTCCTTGACGCGCATACTGTGCGTCACGCCCGCCTCCTCGTCCCAGTGCCTGGTCTCCTGAACCAGGGCCCCGCCCTCGTCCAGCACCGAGACCTGGCGCGAGATCTCGTAGTCGATGGCCCGCTCCAGGGAACGGAACGAGTTCATGTTCTTGATCTCCACCTTCGTCCCCAGCCCGGTGGTCCCCTGCGGACGCACCGAAACGTTGGCGTCGAAGCGAATCGAACCCTCTTCCATCCGCGCATCCGACACCCCCAGCTCGGCCACCACGGCACGTAGCTCCTGGGCATAGGCTCTGGCCTGGCCGGCCGAGTGGATGTCCGGGCGGGAAACGATCTCCACCAGAGGGACCCCGGAGCGGTTGAAGTCGAGCAGGGTGGATTCGGCCCCATGAATCCTCCCCCCCTCGCCCAGGTGACGCGACTTGCCGGTGTCCTCTTCCATGTGGGCTCTCTCGATGCCCACCCGGACCGTGTCCCCGTCGACATCCACGTCGAGATAGCCGTCGTGGCAGACCGGAACGTCGTATTGGGAGATCTGGTAGTTCTTGGGCAGGTCCGCATAGAAGTAGTTCTTGCGATGGAACACCGAACGGGGAGACACCGAGCAGTTGAAGGCCAGGCCGATGGCGGTTATCCACTCGATGGCGGTCTCATTGGTCACCGGAAGCGCACCCGGAAGGCCCAGACAAACCGGGCACACACTGGTGTTGGGCTCCTCGCCGAAGCCGACCGCGCACCCACAGAACATCTTCGAATGGGTGAGCAGCTCCACGTGGACCTCGATTCCTATCACCGGTTCCCAGTCGGTCATGCCGCCACTCCCAGCGGCGGCCTGGTGCTGAAGCCCGCCCCGCGCTCGACCTCGGCGGCCACCGCGAACATCGTCTCCTCGGCCAGGGCGGGGGCCATGACCTGGAACCCGATCGGCAGGCCGCTTTGGTCCAGTGCGACCGGCACCGACATGGCCGGATGTCCGGTCAGGTTGGAGGGAATGGTGCAGACATCGGATAGGTACATCGCCAATGGGTCGGCAGTCTTGGCACCCAACTCGAAGGCGACGGTGGGGCTGGTGGGAGCCACGAGGACATCCACCAGTCCGTAGGCGGCCGTGGTCTCCTCGATCAGCCGGGTCCGCACCCGCTGGGCCTGGCCGTAGAAGGCATCGAAGTACCCCGCCGACAGCGAATAAGTGCCCAACAGGATCCGCCTCGTCACCTCGGGACCGAAACCCTCGGCCCGGGTCCGTGCCATCAGCTCCTCGGTGGTGGCCCCGGGCACCCGATTTCCGTACCGGATACCGTCGAAGCGGGCCAGGTTGGCCGAGGCCTCGGCGGGGGCAATCAGGTAATAGGCGGACAGGGCCACTTCGACAGTGGGGATCGACACCTCGACGATCTCTGCTCCCGCCTCGGCCAGCCGGTCCACGGTGGTCGACACCGCTTCCTCGACGTCGTGCTCGTACCCCTCTCCCGACAATTCCGACACCACTCCGACCTTGAGCCCCTCCACCCCCCGTTTCAGGGCCGAGACCAGGTCGGGATATCCGCCCGGGTAGGAAGTGGCATCACGGGCGTCGTAGCCCCACACTCCCTCCAGAAGTAGGGCGGCGTCACCGACGGACCGGGCCAGGGGGCCGATCTGGTCGAGCGACGAGGCAAAGGCGATCAGGCCGTAGCGACTGACCCTTCCGTAGGTGGGCTTGACACCCACCACGCCACATAGGGCGGCGGGCTGGCGGATCGATCCTCCGGTGTCGGACCCGTAAGCGCCCAGCGCAGAACCCACCGCTACCGCGGCGGCGGATCCGCCCGACGATCCCCCCGGGACCCGCTCCGAATCCCAGGGGTTGCGGGTGGGGCCATAGGCGGAGTTCTCGGTCGACGAGCCCATGGCGAATTCATCCAGATTGGTCTTGCCCACCAGCACCGCTCCGCTCGAGCGGAGCCGCTCGATGGCGTGGCCGTCGTAGGGCGGCCGGTAGCCGGCCAGGATCTGGGAGGCGGCGGTGGTTTCGACTCCCCGGGTACAGAAGTTGTCCTTCACCGCCACCGGGATCCCCTCCAGTGGCCCCCGCGAGTGCCCGGAAGCCCGGCGTCGATCGGATTCCTCGGCCGCTGCCATGGCCCCCTCGCTGTCGAGGGTCAGAAAACAGTGCAGGTCCGCTTCGGTCATCGTGGCCCGCTCCAGAACGGCTCGAGTCAGCCCCACGGCGTCGATGTCTCCCTCGGACAGGCGGCGGCCGGCCTCGGTGATAGTCAGATCGGCCGGACTCATTCGGTTTCCAGGGCAGGGGGCACGACGAAGTATCCGTCCTGGCGCTCGGGGGCTTGTTCGAGGACCTCCTCGCGATCCAGTGAGGGTCGCACCTCGTCGGAGCGGAAGGCATTGGTCAAGCCCAGCGGATGAGCGGTCGGCTCGTATCCCTCGGTGTCCACAGCCTGCACCCGGGCGGCGTGCTCGAGGATGACGCTGAGCTGCTGCCCATAGAAGGCCAGCTCGGACCCGTCGAGATCGAGACGGGCCAGACGCGCCACATGGGCGATATCGATGTCGATGGGCATGAGGTGAGTGTAGATCTGACCCGATACCCTCACGGCAAGTGAACCAGTCGACCCGTCTCGTCATCGGTCTCGTGGCCCTCGTGCTGGCGGGGGTCGGAGCCTTCCTGGCTTTTGCCCGCGGCGACAACGTGACCGGCGGCACCATGATCAGAGTGGCGTTGCTGCTCGGGGCCCTGTGGCTCGTCGCCCCGATGTTGAAACGCCCCGGACCGGCCACACTGGCAGGACTGGGTGCCGCTGCGATCGTCGTCGTGCGTCCCCGCCTCTTGATCGTCTTCGTGGTGGGAGCGGTGATCTGGCGATACTCCTCCCGTTCGGGACGCCGGGCCCCCGATTAGCGTTTCGAGCATGCATCTCGCTCCGGTCGTGATCGTTGCCCACCGGAGCGGCCCCGAGGCATGGGTGACGGCGCTGGACCAGATCGGCGACGCCCTGGCCGAACGTCCCCACCTCCCGGTGACGGTCCGCCTGCCCGGTGCCGCTCTCGAACACATCCGCCTCCACGAGGCGGACCTATGGGAACGAATAGCGGTACTCCCCATCGGCTGGCTGGCAGGGGGATGGTCGGACCCGGTCCTGGCGGACCTGCCCCCCGAGGCGGCCCGGCTTCAGATGAGCCGGGAGCGCACCGCCATGGACGCGGCAGGCGTGACAGCGACGGGTCTGTGGCTGGATGGCTGCTGGGAACCCGCCATGGTCACTTTCGCCAGCCAGCTCGACTTCGACCTCCTCTTCGTGGATTCGACCCTGATAAAGGGGGAGCCAGTCGCACCCGGAGCGGTGGATCGAGCCGGAGACACGGCCCTGGTGATACCGGTGTATCCGTCCCAGGGCCAGGAGCGCCTCGTCGAGGCCGACGGGCTGCTAGCGGTTTCGGTTCCCGCCTCCGGGTTGGCCGGGCTGGACGGGCCCTGCCTGACCGGCCCCGAGGCCTACCTCGCCGACCACGGTCCCGGTGTGCCGCTCCAGCTCTTCACCCGCCTGCCCGCCCGGCCCGCCGACGCGGTTCCCTTCTACCGCAAGATGTTGCGACTGACGGCCGACCAGGGTGACCGCAGCGCACTGGATGGATTGCTGGCCCTCCAGTCCACCGAATACACCACCGAAGCCGACCCCGGCGGCTCGGCCGAGGTGGAACTGGTCCGAACCCGCAAGGTGGTGGATCGCTCCCTGCATCGGGGAGAGGGATGGGTGGCGATGAAGGAGGTCGACTGGGACGCCGACGGGGTGAACGAGGTCCACATCGAGACGGCATCCGGATCGCTCGTCGTCGATCCGGCTGCGGGGACCATCGCCGTCTGGGACGACAAGCCCGACGAGTGGCCCATCCTGTCGGTGACCCCCGTCACCCCGGGAGTCATAGCCCGGCGGATGACCGGAGACGGTGAAGAGCCTCCCCCTGTCTCCATGTTCCTCGAGGAAAAATCAGAAGGGAGATCGGAGGCCCGGATGACGATATCCGGACCCTACGGCACCGTGATCCGGCTGTCGCTGGTGCAGAGGTCCCTGGAGATAGAGCTCGTTCTCCCTCCGATCGACCCCATCCTGATCGGCCCCGAACTGCCGGTGTGGCTCGAAGCCGCAGACGCCCAACTGCGGGTGGACGGCGGCGACTGGCTCCCCCTGGCCGAACCGGTGGCGGTCTCCGGCCATCGCTTTCGACTCCGCGACGGTGACAGGTCGCTGCTGGTGGCGTCCAGCCGGCCCGCTTCCCTGTTCGTGCGCCCCCTGCGAGGACGGGGCCTGGTCATCTGGCCGCACTGGCCCACCGAAGGCGCCACCTCCTACCAGATCAGCTTCACCCCCGGCTGATCTCCCCTCCTCCCCTTCTTTGGACGAGGGGGGACGCCCAGAGCGTTCTTTGGACGGTCAGGATCGCTATGCGTTCCCCAGCGTCGAAAGAACCAGGAGGCCGTTCCCCAGCGTCGAAAGAACGAGGGGCCGTTGGGCCGGTTCAGCCGGCCAGGGTGCGGAGAAGCGCCTGGTAAACCACGTCGAGGTGCTCGATCGGCAACGACTCGTCCACCTGGTGAGCGCGAGATGTCTCACCGGGCCCGAAATTGACCGCCGGCACCCCCACTTCGGAGAAACGGGCCACGTCGGTCCAGCCTTGCTTGGCGGCCCGGGGGGCGCGGCTCACCGCGGCCAGACGGACGATGAGTGGATGGTCGGCCGCCACCGCTGCCGCCGGCGCCGTGTCCGCCACCTGGAAGCGATCGGCCCCCTCGCACAGTCCCGCCAGCTCCGACACTGCTTCCTCAACGGTCATATCCGGGGTGAAGCGCATGTTGACGTTGAGGACGAACTCGGCGGGGACGATGTTGTTGGCGACTCCGCCCCGGGCTCGAGTCACCACCACGGTGCGACGAAACTCGAGCCCGTCCACCACATACGGTCGAGGCTCGACCGAGTCCATCCGGGCCAGCCACTCCCCTGCCTTGGTGATGGCGTTCTCTCCCCACCAGGGCCGAGCCGAGTGCGACGCCCGACCAGTGAAGGTGACGGTGGCATTCACGACACCGTTGCACCCGTACTGGAGCTCACCGTCCGACGGCTCCAGGACGACTGCGCAGTCGGCCTCAACCAGCCACGGAATCTCACCGAGAACCTTGCGGAGCTGATTGTCCTCGTGAGGCCCCTCCTCTGCTGCGTAGAACACCCCCACCACGTTGTAGGGCCAGTCGCTCAGATCAGGGGCCTCGAGCAGATGGATCATCACCGCCAGGCCCCCCTTCATGTCGGCGCTACCCAGGCCCCGGAGACGTCCCTCACGCACCTCGGCCGCGGCCTGGCCCTGGCGTGGGACCGTGTCGAGATGACCGGCCAGCACCACCAGCGGGCGCTCATCCGGTGTTCCCACCACCAGCGAGTCCTCGACCCGCTTCCGAGGCAGGCCGGCCAGACGGTCCGCCACAGCGGAGCAGATTTCGGCCTCGCTCCCTGTCTCTGAGGGGATGTCGACCAGCCAGGCTGCGGTCTGGAGGAGATCGGACATGGCCGACCAGCGTACCGCCGCCCCAGGGGCCCGTTAGCCTCACCTGCATGGAACCAACTCCCGCCTCCGGCATCGGCCTGGCCACCATCGCCGCCGACGGATCGGTCCTCGACACGGCCTATCCTCGGCCGGCCCTGAATACACACTCCGGCCTCACATCCGGCACCACCCACCTGTCGGCCCAGGAAGCAGAGAGGCTGGGAGCCAAAGACCTGGCGGCCCGGACCGGCCATGACCGGGAGCGGGACGTGGAGCTGGTGGTGGTGGGAACCCTGATCGAGGATCTCTCTTCCCCGCCGGCCGATCCGCACGACGCCTACCTACGCCTCCACCTGCTCTCCCATCGCCTCGTCCGCCCCCACGACATCAGCGTCGAGGGGATGTTCGAGGTGCTCAACAACGTGGTGTGGACCACCCAGGGACCTTGCGCCGTCGAGGACTTCGAGCGCACCCGTCAGCGGCTGGCAGCGGTGGGGCGGCCGGTCCAGGTGACATCCGTCGACAAGTTCCCTCGCATGACCGACTACGTGATCCCCAGCGGCGTCCGCATCGCAGATGCCGACCGGGTCCGCCTCGGCGCATACCTGGCGGAGGGGACCACGGTGATGCACGAAGGCTTCGTCAATTTCAACGCCGGCACCCTGGGCCGCTCCATGGTCGAGGGTCGTATCTCGTCGGGAGTCGTGGTAGGGGACGGAAGCGACATCGGTGGGGGCGCCTCGATCATGGGCACCTTGTCGGGCGGTGGCACCGAGATCGTTTCCATCGGCGAGCGCTGCCTCCTGGGCGCCAACGCCGGGATCGGGATATCGCTCGGCGATGACTGTGTCGTCGAGGCGGGACTGTATGTGACGGCCGGAACCGTCATCACCCTCCCCGATGGAACCAAGCGCAAGGGAGGCGAACTGTCTGGCGCCAACCGTCTCCTGTTCCGACGCCATTCGGTGAGCGGGACAGTGGAGGCACTCCCCGCATCCGGCACCTGGCAGGGCCTGAACCAGGCCCTCCACGCCAACTGAGGGACTGGCTCAGAGGGCCTGGAGGATCGATTCCCCCGCCGTCCGGCAGTCTTCGAGCGAGGGCACCAGGGCGAGACGAATGAAGCCCTCACCGCGGGACCCGAAGATCCTTCCCGGGCTGACCACCACCCCCGCCCCGGCCAGCTTCTCGGCCACCTCGGCGTCGTGTCCCACCTCGACCCACAGATACAGGCCCGCCTCCGATGCGGCCACCGTGAGACCCGCCTCCGCGAATACGCCCCGGAGAATGCGGCGCTTATCCTCGAAGACGAGGCGCCGGGCTTCAACGTGGTCATCATCGGCCCAGGCCACTGCCGCTCCCGCCTGGATGAATTCGGGTGATGCGGTCCCGGTGGACGTGCGCAGTTTGTGGAGACGTTCGATTGCGACCGGATCCCCGACGATTGCACCCGACCTGTAGCCGGTCATCCCCGAACGTTTGGATAGAGAGAGATAACTGAGGATCCCCGACTGATCGTCAGGCGAAACGGACAGCGCCGAGGGAGGCGGCTCGGCGCCCGGAGCGTAGAGGTCGACGTAGCACTCATCCGAGCACAACAGCACGTCGTGGCCCCGACAACTCTCCACCAGGGCCTTCAGATCGCCCAGAGACGTCACCGCCCCGGTCGGATTGGACGGGGTGCAGATCCAGAGCATGGCCAGGTCGGGCCACAACTCATCGGGAACCTGGGCAACGGTGACCACGAAGCGATCGTTGGCCGCGATCGGCACCGCTTGGGCACCGGCCATCACCGCCCCCCGCTCGTATACGGGGTAGCCGGGATCCGGATAGGCCACGGCGTCACCCCGCCGTCGGTCGACGAAGGCCAGGGCAGTGGAGAAGATGGCCTCCTTGGATCCGGAGGTGGGCATGATCTGGGTGGCGGGATCCAGCCTGACCCCAAAACGCCGCTCGACGTATCCGGCGATGGCCACCCTCAGTTGGGGAGTGCCCGAGGTTGTCGGGTACTGGGACACGGCGGGGACCGCCGTCCTGACCGCTTCGGGAATGGCTTCCCAGGTGGGCTGGCGCGGGTCACCGATGGAGAAATCGACGACTGTTTCTCCGGCCGCCCGCAGGTCCCTCACCTTCTGCTGGATGGCGGCGATGGGATGGGCACCGACCCGATCCAGAGCAGGATTCACGCGCATGATCCACCCAGGCTACCGGCGTTTGCCCATTCGGATCTGGAGGCGGTTACCGTCCACGAACGTGTCCTATCGCTTCATCTACGTGGGCCTCGGGCTCCTGGCCGTGGCGGCAATCGTGCTCGGCGTCGTCTTCGCTCAGGAGGGCGAGCCGGTCGTCCTGCCCGGCCCGATCGAATCGGTCTCGCCCGCCCCCAACTCCAGAGTGATACGCCAGGCCACGGTCGAGGTAGACCTGGCGGTGGGCTACCGCGCCACCATCTACGTGGACGGGACTCCGCTCCCCGACCCACAATTCGTCGAGGCCACGGGTGTCTACAGCTGGGGTCCCACTCCCAACTCGCCGGTGATGACCGAATGGCTGCCGGGCGAGCACACCGTGCACGTGGACTACGAGCGCATCACCGGCACACCCGACGTGGGCATCTTCGAGTGGAGCTTTCGGGTCCAGTGAGGGCCGCCTACTCGGAGAGGACGGAAAGGCCTTCCGACAGAAGCCGATCAAAGGTTGTCTCGTCGATGATGGGAACGCCGAGATTCTCCGCCTTCGTCACCTTGGCCTGCCCGGGGGCTTCGCCCACCACCAGGGCGGTGGTCCTGGCCGACACCGATCCCGTCGCCCGCCCTCCGGCCGCCTCGATGGCTGCCTCAGCCTCCTCACGGCTGTAGCCACTCAGAGTGCCCGACACCACTATCGCCGCCCCGTCCAGCGTCCCCGGGCCCTGGTCCTGGGCGGTTTCCTCGGCCATCTGCACCCCGGCCCGGGCCAGACGATCCACCAGGGAGCGATTGGCGGGATCCGCGGCCCAGTCGACCACCTCGGCGGCGATGACCGGGCCCACGCCGTCCACCGCGGCGATGGCCTGGGCGTCCGAGTCGAGCAAGGCCGGTACCGAGCCAAAGGCCGCCATGAGGCGGCGGGCCACCGTGCCCCCGACGTGGCGGATGCCCAGTGCGGTCAGGAGCCGGGCCGCCGAACGATGACGGGCGTCCTCGATGGCGGCGGCCAGGTTCGCCACCGAGACCTCCCCCCACCCCTCCTCCTCCAACAAGATCTGGGGATCGAAGGTGAACAGGTCGGCAGGATCCGATATCAGGCCCTTGCGCAGGAGCAGATCGATCGTCTTGTAGCCGACGTGCTCGATGTCCATGCCACCGCGGCTGGCGAAGAAGAACAGCCACTCCCGGAGACGGGAAGGGCACTCGAAACCCCCGGTGCAACGGGCCACCGCCTCACCCTCGGGGCGGACGATGGGGTTACCGCAGAACGGACACTCCTCGGGCATCTCCCAGACCTCTTCTTCGCCGGTCCGGGCCGCCACGACCGGTCCTACCACCTCGGGGATCACGTCTCCGGCTCTGCGCACGATCACCTTGTCGCCGATCCGCACGTCCTTGAGTCGGACCTGATCCTGATTGTGGAGTGTGGCCATACCCACATTGGCCCCGCCCACGAAGACCGGGTCGAGGACGGCGAAGGGGGTAACGGCTCCGGTCCGGCCCACGTTGACCTGGATGTCCAACAGGGTGGTGGTCCTCTCCTCGGGGGGGAACTTGTATGCGATCGCCCATCGGGGCGCCCGGGCGGTGAAGCCGAGCCGCTCCTGGAGCTCCAGCGAGTCGACCTTGATCACCACACCGTCGGTCTGATAGGGGGCATCGTGGCGTTGGGCCTCGGCCCGACGGACGTAGGACTCGACCCCGGCCAGATCCTGGAAACGGTCCGAGGCCGGGTTGATGACAAATCCCAGTGCCCTCAGATACTCCATCGTCTCGGTGTGCGTACCGAGATCCGGGCCCTCCTCGACGATCCCCGCCTGGTAGACCCAGAATCCGAGCCGACGGGTACCGGTTATGGAGGCGTCCTTCATCCGCACCGAGCCGGCGGCAGCATTGCGGGGGTTGGTGAAGAGGCGCTCTCCCGCTTCTGCCTGGCGTTGGTTGAGCTCCTCGAATGCCTCGAAGGACATGTACACCTCACCTCGCACCTCGAGCAGGCCGGGGTGGGCATCTCCCGCCAGCCGATCGGGGATGTCCACAACGGTGCGCAGGTTGGCTGTTATGTCCTCTCCGGTCGTGCCATCGCCCCGGGTGGCGCCCCGGGTGAGGTTCCCGTTCTCGTAGACCAGGACAACGGCCAGGCCGTCGATCTTGAGCTCGGTGGCGAATCCATCCGGCATCGATCCCAGCTGGCGCTTCATCCGTTCCGCCCATGCCTCCAGATCGGCCAGCGACTCCGCATTGTCGAGCGAGAACAGGGGGCGCAGGTGCTCGACCGGTTCGAAGGTGGACTGGTCGGTCGATGCCCCCACCCTCTGGCTGGGGGAATCGGGGGTGATCAGGTCGGGGTGCTGCTCCTCGAGCGAGCGCAACTCCCGCATGAGGTCGTCGTAATCGGCATCGCTGATGGTGGGCTCGTCCAGCACGTAGTAGCGCCGGTTGGCCTCCTCGATCTGCTGGCGTAGCCAGGCAACACGCTCCTCGACCGGTGCCTCGTCAGTCATGTCTGGGCGACGATACCCGCCACCGGGCGGTTCTTCCGCCGAGGCTGCCAACTCGCCCCTCCCCCTTCTTTGGACCGTGGGGAACGCCCCTCCCTTTCTTTCGACCGTGGCGAACGCATAGCGTTAGTCAGCGTCCAAAGAAGCCCAGAACCGTTTCCCCGCGTCCAAAGAATGCGCTCGGTTCAGGCGAGTCGTGGCCTAGGAGGCGGGTTCCACCTTGACCAGGGGCGATGTGTTGGCCCAATAGTCGTTGTCGGTACGGGCCTCGTCCGGATTCGCTCCCCAGCTCTCCACCCGGGCCTGGAGGATGATGTCTGCCTTGTCGGTCGGGTCGGTGATCACGGTGCCCTTGGCGGGCACGTCGGCCTTGACGGCCCGCTTCAGATGGATGGTCATGGAGGGGTCGGCAGCGAGATTGGCCACCCAGTCTCGAGGGAACCCCGGCTTGCCGGTCAGCCATAGCGTTCCATCCAGGTTGTGGAGATAGATCTCGATGCGTCGGGGCTGGCCGCTCTTGCGCCCGACAGTGGTGATGTCGACTATGCCGCCCTTTGAGAGGGCATCTCTGACTTGGTCGTTCATACGGTTGACAAGTCCACCAGACCGCCCGATTATTCCCTTCGCCACGCTCATTGTGGGTCACTCCGCCGCCCCTTCTTTGGATGCTGACCAACGCCCCCCGCCTTCTTTGGACGCTGACTAACGCTATGCGTTCCCCACACTCCAAAGAAGGGAAGGGGCGTTCCCCACGGTCCAAAGAAGGGAGACCGTCAGCGATCGAGAACCGGGCCGGTCACAGGCTCAGCCGCACGATGGGACGGACCGGACTGCTGCGGTTGTGCTGACGTCGAGCGACTACCTCGAACCCGGCACGTTCGAACATGGACAGCGTCCCCTTGTACACCTGAGCGGAGGGAACCCGCTCCCCACCCGTGTCGATCGGATACGCCTCCAGCGTGGTGGCACCATGATCCCGGGCGTACGAAATCGCCGCCTCCAGCAGGGCCGAGGCCAGCCCTTCACCCCGGGTCTGGCGCCCCACCACGAAACAGACGATCGACCAGACGGGGGTCTCGTCGACCGGAGCCAGCACCCGGGAGTGCACAAGCCGCTCGTAGTCCGTTCTCGGCCCCAGGCTCACCCACCCGACCGGCTCACCATCCCGGTAGGCGATCAGTCCCGGTGCTCGATCCTCTGCTCCGGTGGATTCGACGGCAGCCTCCAGCACGGCCCGATTGTCCGCCGCCGTCGAGTTGGAGAAGTTGACGCTGCGAAGTCGGAAGTAGGCACACCAGCACCATTTGGGGTCGCCGCCCTGGCCGAACAGGGCCGCCAGGTCGCTCATACGCCCCGGCGTCAGGGGGCGGATGTCCACCGGGAGAACCATGCCCGCATTCTGCCCCTTTCCCAACCGTTTCGGAGGACCTTCGCCTGTTTTCGTTCCGGACTCCTCGCTCGATCTTGGACTGTGAGATGATGGACCGAACCAAGGAGGAGACCATGACAGACGAGAGCACTGTTGGTGAGAATGGAGAGCAAGCACGTAAGGATTGGATGAACGACGCCCAGGACGCTCTGCAACGGGCCGGCGACGCCATCAGGGCGGCATGGGATGCCAGCAAGCCGGCCCGGGCCAGCGCCCTCGATGCCGCTCGCCAAGCTGCCCGAGAGCTCGACGACGCCCTGGAACGGGGAATGGCCGCCGCTCGTGAACGATGGGACAAGTCTCAAACGGCGGGAACTCCGGTCGGGGAAGAGCCCGCTCCCGGGACACCGACGGCTGAGACCTCCGACCACTCAGGACCCGCAGAAGAGGAGTAGCCCCCTTCCTCGGACCCTGGGGTGGCACAGCAGGCCCGGCGATGAAGCGCCGATTCTGTGAACGTTTTCTGGGCTGTCGGCGGCGAAAACGTTCACAGAGCGCACCTATCGCTCCCGGACGGTCACCTCGACCCGCTGGACGGCGTTGTTGCCCATTCCCTGGTAGTTCCAGACCTGCTCCAGTGGCTGTACACCGCCGCTGGAATCGCTCGCCCGACATGCCAGGTCGTGATCGCCGGGCGTAGCGTCCCATTCGAACCGCCAGCCCCGCCAGGCGAACTCTCCCAGGCTCGGCTCCAGAGTCGCCTCCTGCCAGGCACCGCCGTCGACCGAGACTTCCACCTTGGTCACGGAGCCCTGGCCAGACCAGGCCCTCCCGAAAATCTCCACCAGGCCCGGCTCCATGAACCTCCGCCTGCTGTAGAAGTCCGGGATACCCGGCGGCAACATCAGGGCCCGGACTCTCATCCGGGTAACCGGCTCACCCGGATCTTCGGCGTCTTGTTGATAGAGATAGGCCGTGGCCTGCTGAAAGCCCTCGAATGGCTCCGTCACCGCCTCGATCGAGGTGAGCCACTTCACGCTGGTCATCCCGTACCAGCCCGGAACCAACAGACGCAGCGGGAACCCATGCTGGGGCAGCAGAGGCTGTCCGTTCATCTCATATGCGAGGATGACCTCGGGCCGCATGGCCTCCTCGATGGTCAGGCTGCGACCGTAGGTCTGCTCCTCGTCACCCTGCACTCCCCGATCCGCCCCGTAGAAGACAACCTCGACTGCCTCGTCTCCCAGACCGGCCTCCTCCAGGATGGGTCCCAGTGAAGCGCCGGCCCACTCGGCCGTCCCTACCGCTTCACCCAGCCAGGGCAGGCTCAAGGGTCGGGGCATCATCCGACCCCGTCCGTTGCCGGCGCATTCGAGGGTGACCGGGACCGTCTGGCGAGGACGCGCTCTGATGTCCTCCAGGCTCAGCTCGACAGGGTTGGATACCTCGCCACCGACTCGTAAGCGCCATGTCCGGGAATCGAGTGCGGGTATGTCGAAGTGGACGACGAGATAGTGGAGCCCGGCCGGGGTGAGGTCATAACCGAGGCTCTCCAGAGGCAATCCCCGATTGCGGAAGGCGAGCGCCAGCTCCTCGTTCGTGAGTGGTCCCTCGGTCGGCTCGAGCGAGTGGGGGTCGGGGGGTGCGGTGGTGGGTTGCATAACCACAAGTCTCGCGTATCTCGGCCGGGCGTGTCAGTGACCTGTGTTCCACAGGCTCCTAAGACGCGGCACCAGACGCCACGTCGAGGAGACTATCCGGGTCGAGGATCACGACCTTTCCTCTTCCCGTCTCCACCAGCCCTTCCTGCCGCAGCTCGCGCAGGGCCCGCACCACCACCTCGCGGACCGAACCGACGGCATCGGCTAGATCCTGCTGGCCGATTCGAGCCACCAGTTCGGGGCCGTGCTGAGCCCCCGAGGCCAGATCGAGGAGATGGCGGGCCAGGCGCTGGCGGATGGTGGCGAAGGCGCCGCCGGGGATCTCAGCGACGAAAGTCATGGCCCGTTCACTCAACTCGGCCAACAGAGCGCCCGCCACGTCTGACCGGTTCAAGGCAGCCCTCTTCAGGCTCGACGGAACCATCTGGAGGACTTCGCAGTCGGTTATGGCCTGAATGGTGGCCGGCAGGGTGAACGAAGGCTCGAACAGCGAGGCGACCCCGATGAGGGCGCCTCTCCGACAGTAGCGAATAGTCATCGTCCGCCCATCCGGGGCCACCACATAGACCCGAATCAGGCCCGAAACGACCATCTCGCAGTGGGCCGCGGTCTCACCCTCACGATGGAGGGTGCGGCCGGCTTCTATCCGCCGGCACCTGGCTCCAGCCATGACCAGGGCCAAGTCGTCATCGGTTAGGCCCCGCAGGTGGGACATGCCCAGGGCGCCGCTCACCTCTCGGTCAAACGGGGGATCGATGCGGACGCCGGCCATGGAGCCACCGTAACCGCCCCGTCCTTTCCGGATTCTTTGGACGCTCAGGAACGGTTGCGGGCTTCTTTCGACGACCACGAACGCATGGCGATGGCCACCGTCCAAAGAACGGGTGAGGCGCGCTCAGCGACCCCGCTTGCCCTTGGAGCGGGCGGCGATGCGAGTCAGGGCGGATTCCCAGCCGGCGTCGAAGGGTCGACCGGGCTGGTCGAGGTCGATGACAACCGGGGCGTGGTCGGACGGAGTGGGTCGGCCCTTGCGGGCTTCCCGATCGATCTCGGCCCACACCACCCGTCCCGCCAGGGGCCCGGTCACATAGAGCAGGTCGATGCGCATCCCCTCGTTGCGGTGGAACATCCCGGCGCGGTAGTCCCACCAGGAGAAGCGACCCCCACCGGGCTGATAAGCCCGATAGGCGTCGACCAGCCCCCAATCACGCAGTCTCTTCAGCGCCGCCCGCTCGGGGGCCGAGACGTGGGTCCCACCGTGGGCAAGAGCCGGATCCCACACGTCTTCGTCTGCCGGGGTGGCGTTGAAGTCCCCGCCGAGAACGAGAAGATCGTCCGCTGAACACGACTCGACCAGCCACCGGTGCAGACGCTCGAACCAGGACAGCTTGCCCTCATAGAACGGCGATCCCACCTCCCGGCCGTTGGGGGCATAGAGGCTGACGAGCCGGATGCCCCCACAGGTGGCCGCCACCATTCGGGCTTCGTCGAAGGGGTCGAAATCCTCCTCTTCCACCAGACCACCCTTGCCACTGTCCCGAACCGCGCCGTCACCGAAGTTGGTGACCACCTCCTCGATCCCCAGTCTGGAGGCGATCGCCACCCCGTTCCAACGTCCCTCACCGTGATGGGCCACCTCATATCCAGCCGCCTCGAACGCCAGATGGGGCACGTCTTCGTCGGCCAGCTTGGTCTCCTGCAACAACAGCACGTCCGGAGCGGCCCGCTCCAGCCAGCGTTCTACTGCCTCCAGGCGCGCCTTGAGCGAGTTGACGTTCCAGGTGGCGATGCGCATTGGTCGGAAACCTAGCGCAGGACGCCAGAGATGAGGCCGAGGCCAGGAGGTCGACGGGGACAAGACCCGATGGCGGAAGGGTTACGCTGCCCCGATGTCCGTGCGCAGCCGTCTCACCGCCACCCTGTTCGGTGGCGCCGCTCTGGGGACGACCGGCTACATCGCCGCCGTGACCGTTTCCACACTGGCGGTCGAAGAGATAACGGGCCGGGCAACGTTGTCAGGGCTCCCGGGCGCCCTGGCGGTGGCCGGTACCGCGGTCGGGACCACCCTCCTCACCCTTCGGGTCGGGGAGCGGGGCCGGCGACCGGGTCTGACACTCGGATATCTCCTCGGAACCCTCGGGGCCGCTACGGCTGTCCTGGCGGTGGTGGCCCGCTCATTTCCGCTGTTGCTGGTGGGCATGGCGGTGACCGGGCTGGGCCGGGCCTCCAATCAACTGGCCAGGTACGCGGCGGCGGAGCTGTATCCGCCCGAGCGACGCGCCTCGGCCCTGAGCGTGATCGTGTGGGCCGGCACGATCGGATCGGTGGTGGGCCCCAGCCTGCTCCAGCCCTCGGGGAGGATCACCTCCGCCTGGGGGACCTCCGAGCTGGGCGGGGGCTATCTGGTCACCGCGGCGTTCATGGCGGCGGCGATGGCCCTGTACCTGATCGCCCTCCGCCCCGATCCGATGACCATCGCTCACGACCGACACGACCCCGCCGACACCGCCGCCGGGTTCGGGGACAGCTTTCGTCAGCCCCATGTCAGGGTGGCGCTGGCGAGCCTCATTGCCGGTCAGGTGGTGATGGTGCTGATCATGACCGCCACTCCGCTGCACATCCGCCATGGCGGTTCCGACCTGGGAACGGTGGGCCTGGTGATGAGCGCCCACACCCTGGGGATGTTTGCCTTCTCACCACTAACGGGGCGCCTGGCCGACCGCATCGGCCGCTATCAGACGGTGATCATCAGCCTGGTGGTGCTGGGACTCTCTGCGGTCCTGGCCGCCACGGTCCCCGCCGAGTCGACTCCGGCACTGTTGGTGGCGCTCTTCCTGCTCGGAGTGGGATGGAACCTGGGATTCGTGGCCGGCTCGGCATTGCTGACGGTCGGCTTCGCGCCGGGGCTGCGGGCCCGGCTCCAGGGCCGCGCCGACTCCATCACCTGGACGTCGAGCGCCGTGGCCAGTGTCAGCTCGGGGCTCTTGTTCCAGGTCTTCGACTACCGGATCCTCTCCCTGGTGGGCCTGGTCCTGCTGGTCGTGCCCGCACTGGTGGTTGCCCGCAATCGGGCCGGGGTACTAGCAGCCGCAAGCGCCGGCTGACACGGCCGGTTCCCCGCCTGGACCGCCCCCGGCCGGAAAGTCAGCCTTTGTGAACGAAAACTCCGCCGGCGGCGGAGTTTTCGTTCACAGACTCACTCCTCGCCACCCAGTTGGCGGCGGATCTCGGCCAGGAAGGCGGCGGCGGGGGCACCGTCGATGAAGGCGTGGTCGAAGGTGAGAGACAGGACCACTTTGCGCATCGGCACTACCCGATCGTCGATGAATCCCACCACGGTCCGGATGGCTCCCACTCCCAGGATCGCCATCTGGGGCAGGTTGATGATGGGAGTGAAGGCGTCGACTCCATACCCGCCGAGGTTGGTGACCGAGAACGTCCCTCCCTCGTAATCGGCGGTGCCCAAAGAACGGGCCCGCGCCTTCTCGGCCAGCGAGGTGATCTCCTGGGCCAGATCCCGCAACCCCTTGGACCCGGGATCCCGGATCACCGGAGCCACCAGGCCCTGATCGGTCTGGATGGCCAGGGAGATACCTGTGACCTCCGCCGGCCGGAAGATGTCCCCCTGGCGTACGCCATTCATGTACGGATGCTTCTCCAGGGCCAGGGCGACGGCCTTGACCACCCAGGCGGTTATCCGGTCGGGAACCCGGCCGGTGACATCCGCCGTGGTGGTAATGGTGACGGGCGCGGTGACGGCATGGCTCTGGCGCATGTTGCGGGCGATCACCGCCCTCAGGCCGGCCATGGCCTCTCCCGACCCGCTCACCTCCGTCCCCGCGCCGCCACCGGAGGGGCCGGCGGCGGCGCGGACGTCGGACTCGGTTATCCTCCCGCCCGGGCCGCTCCCGGACACTCTCTCCAAGGAGATCCCCAACTCACGGGCCAAACGGCGAGCGGCCGGGGAGGCCGCCACCGGCGGCGCCGCGGCCGGAGCACCACTCGGCTGGGAGGTCGCCGAAGGAGGCGGCGTTGGGGCAACAACCTCCTCCGAGTCCTCCTCGATCCGACATATGGAGCTCCCCTGCGCTACCGGCTGGTTGATCGGCACCAGGCCGCGCACCACGCCGGCCGCGGGAGCCTCGACGTCCACCGACACCTTCTCCGCCTGGACCTCGGCGATGAGCTGGGCGGGCTTGACCCGGGTCCCCTCATCCACCAGCCAGGCCGTCACCACCGCCTCTTCCCCCTCGACATCGATGACCGGCATCAGTACGTCTATCGCCACATCCTCACCCGACCAGTTGCTCGACGGCCGAGACGATCTTGTCCGCCGACGGCAATGCGAACTGCTCCAGCGGACGGCTGTAGGGGATGACGATGTCGGGTGTCGTCACCCGCACCGGCGGAGCGTCCAGATAGTCGAACGCCCCTTCGATGACCGATGTGATCACCTCCCCCGACATCCCGAAGCTGTGGTAGTCCTCGTCGACGACAACCAGCCTGTGAGTCTTGGCCACCGACTGGTTGATCGCCTCCCGATCCAGGGGCACCAGCGAGCGCAGGTCCAGCACCTCGGCGGACATCCCGTTCGACTCCAGCGTTTCGGCCGCGTCGAGCGCCTTGTGCACATCCAGGGAAACCGCCACCACCGTGACGTCGCTCCCCTCCCGGGCCACCCGGGCCTCGCCGATGGGGACCTCGTAGGACTCCTCGGGGACGGCGGCCGTGGCGCGGGGGTTGTTGGTCATCCAGCCCAGCCCCAGCACGCCCTTGTGGAACATGAACACGACCGGATTGTCGTCCCGGATGGCCGAGATCATCAGTCCCTTGGCATCGTAGGGGTTGGAGGGGATCACCACCTTCATCCCCGGCAGGTGGGCGAAAGTGCCCCACAGGGTCTGTGAGTGCTGGCCGGCGTCGGAGTAGCCGCCGCCCACGGCGGTGGTGAGAACCATCGGCACCTTGACGTTGCCGCCGCTGAAGTAGTGGATCTTGGCCATGTTGTTGTAGATCTGGTCCATGCACACGCCGTAGAAGTCGACGAACATCAACTCGGCGATGGGTCGCAGCCCGTTGATGGCCATGCCGATGGATGCGCCGATGAATCCGGTCTCCGAGATGGGCGTATCGATCACCCGCTCGGGCCCGAACTTGGCCAGCAGACCCTCGGTGGCTCCGAAGATTCCTCCATACACACCCACGTCCTCGCCCATGACCAGGACCCGATCATCGCTCTCCATCTCCTGGGCGATCGCCTCGGCGATGGCCTTTTGGGTGGTCAGCTTTCTTTCGGTCATGACATCAGTCGTCATCTCATCTCCTCTCAGGCGAACACGTCCTCCAGGGCCTCTCCCGGCTCCGGATAGGGGCTGGAGCGCGCGAAGTCGAGGGCTTCCTCCACCTCGGCATGCATCTTCTGGCGGATGTCTTCCATCTCGGACTCGCTCAGCACTCCCTGTTCGAGGAGGTGCTTGCCGAAGACGACTATGGAGTCACGCTCGTTCATGCCCTCCTTGAACTCGTCGGTGCGATAAGCGTCGGCGTCCCCCTCGAAGTGGCCCCAGAGGCGGTCGGTCTTGACCTCGATCAGGCTGGGACCCTGGCCGGCCCGGGCCCGGGCGATGGCTTCTCCTGCCACCTCGTACATGGCGACGGGATCGTTGTGTTCCACCAGCACCCCGGGGATGCCGTAGGCGGCGGCCCGATCCGAGTTGTCGGCCACGGCGGTGGCCTTTTCCTTCGGCACCGAGATGGCGAAGGCGTTGTCCTCGCAGATGAAGACCGCCGGGACGTGCCAGGTGGCGGCCAGATTGAGGGATTCGTGGAAAGCACCCTGGTTGGCGGCGCCCTCACCGAAGAACGACACCGCAACATTGTCGGTACCGGCTCGCTTGAAGGCGAAGGCGGCTCCGGTCGCTACCGGCATCCCCTCGGCGATGATCCCCGAGCACCCGAAGATGGGGTCGGTGGAGAACAGGTGCATGTGCCCGCCCTTGCCCTTGCCCAGCCCGGTCTCCTTGCCGAATATCTCCGCCGCCATCTTCTTCAGGTCCACGCCCTGGGCTATGGCGAAGTGATGGGGGCGATGGGTGCCGACAATGGCATCTCCGGCCTTGAGGTGGGGCCTGACGCCGGCCGCGACCGGCTCCTGTCCGGCCGCCAGATGCATCTCGCCGGGAACCGTCCCGGCGGCGATGTCGAACACGGGCTGCTTGCCTTCGAAGTAGATCTCCCGAATCCGCTCTTCGAACTTGCGGATCTTCACCATGGTCGCGTACATGTCGACCAGGTGCTCCTTGGGAATGGCCATGCGCACCTCCTGATTCCGCGGGCAACCGACCGGCTACCGCGTTTTCGACCATACGCAACCCCGGTCACCGTTGTAGGGCAGATGGTCCCTATGTAGGGCGACGGGCCGAGCCAAACGCTGAGAGAAGCGCCGCACCCGGGTCGAAGGCGAATGGGCCGGGCCGTCCCACCACCCGGGCGGCGGCTCCGCCCAGCACCCTGCGCTCTCCGTCCAGAGCCACGACTCCGGTACGCGAATCGAGGCGGACTTCCTCACCGAGGCCGACATCACGTACCGCCGAGACCGATACCTCTGCGATCAGCCCGGGACCGAAGGCAGCCTTGACCAGATCACCCTCACCGAAGGCCAGATAACGGGCCGCCCCCTCCGCCAGGGGCCCGAATGTCGCTGCCACCGCCGCCATGCCGATGCTGGATGGGTCGGCATGGCTGACCACCGCCTCCACCAGGTCGGCCGTACGCCAGATGGCCCTCGATCCGAGCCACCGCTCGCTGACTCCCACCACGTCCACTACCGCCGTCGTCGACCCGTCAGCTGTTTCCAGGTCGAGCCGGTAGCGCCGCTCCAGGGCGACTCTCCTCACGTCTGGCATCGACACGTGGGCGGCCGCGAGTCCGGCCACGGTAGGTTCGACAGGCAAGGCGAAGGCGTTGTTGGTGCCGGCCGGGAGCAGGAGCAAGGGGACCTCGGGCCAGCCCTCCACCGTAGCCCGCAATGTCCCGTCACCTCCCACCACCGCCACCAGGTCGGCGCCCAGGTCTCCCAGGGCGGAGGCAGCGCCAATGGTGTCGTTCTCGTTGCCCTGTGCCTCCAGGTCGAGGAACGACATCGAAGGGGCGTGGCGCCCCACCATTCGCCGGGCCCGACGAGCGACTCCGGCCGAGTCGTCCAGGGCCACCACCTCGGTCGGGGGACCGCCTGCCACCCCGGCCAGGAAGCGGGCCACGAGGTTCGCCTTCTCCTCCACCGGAACCACCCTGCCCAGGGCTACCAGGCGGCGGATGTCCTTGGAGGAGACCGGGTTGATGATCAGACCGATCATGGGGCGGGCCGGAGTGTAGGGGGGAGCGCCCCCTTCCCCTCCGAAGGGATCAGGTCGGGGCTGGGACAGCTTCCTCGCCTCCCCGTGGTCATCTGCTCGTATTCGGATTGGCGCGGTTCCCAGGTGAAGCCATCCGGCCACAGCATCATCAGCACCGAGAACACCAAGAAGCCGCTGAAACACATTGCCGAATCCGGTCTGGGAGAATCGAAGTATGAAGG
Organism: uncultured Acidimicrobiia bacterium; assembly: GCA_963744905.1. Classification (GTDB taxonomy): domain Bacteria; phylum Actinomycetota; class Acidimicrobiia; order Spongiisociales; family ZC4RG35; genus DATFFO01. Next base: position 84,458 of record CAVUUV010000004.1, read on the forward strand.
GTCGTAACGAGTTCAGCCGGGCAGAGTTGGACCAGATCTACCGCCTGGTGGCCGACAAACAGGGGGCATCGGCCAGCCGTCAGAAGCGCTTCCGGTCCCAGCTGGCCGACCTCGACTTCTACGTCAGCGACTTCAGCTCGGTGGAGCGAGGCTTCGGCCCCGACGACCTGGACCGGCTGGTGCGGACCAAGCGGATCCGGGTGAGAGACGATCCGGGCTCGGACGACACCACATCGTTCTTGCGGCGCATCCTCAGGCGCCCGCGGTGACCTTCGAGGAAGTTCCCGAACAGCCCGGGTAGGGTTGGCGCAACGCTCCGCGGAGCCCGACATCGAGCCGTCACCTTCCCGCAGTCAGCCGGTACACAATCCTCCCCTGACTCCTGCCGTTGGCGCCGGGCTCTCCCTGGTCGTGATCTTCATCGCGGTGCTGGCCATCCCGCTCGGAGCGGCCCCCGAATTGAACCTCACCCCCGGCCAGATCACGGGCTGGATAGTGGCCGTGTACGGGGTGGCTGGAGTACTCGGGGTGACGCTCAGCTTCCGCTACCGCCAGCCGCTGTTGCTGACCGGGAACGTGTTCGTGCTCATCTACATCGCCCGACTCGGAGCCGACGTTCCCTGGCCCGAGCTAATCGGTTGCTCCATCCTGGCGGGCGCCATCGTGCTTGGGCCTCGGACCTCTGGGCCTGACCAAACGGATCATCTCGTGGCTTCCCGGGCCGATCGTCTTCGGGCTCCTCGCCGGCGCCGTGCTGGGGTTCGTAGTGGAGATGTTCTCGGACCTTGGAGACGAGCCTCTCCTGATCGGGGGGACTCTGGCCGTCTATCTGATGGCACGCCTTCTCGTCGAGCCACGGGTACCTGCCATCCTTCCGGCTCTGGCGGCGGCTCTCCTCATCTCCTGGCTATCCGGGGGTCTGGCCGGCCTGACCCTCCCGGGCACGGTGGATCTGCCCCGCTTCACCACCCCCGTCTTCTCCTTAGGCTCTGCTGTGGCCGTGACCCCTGTGCTGGTGGTCCTGATCACCGTGCAGGCAAACGTGCCCTCGCTGGTCTTCCTGCGCCAACAGGGCTATGAGCCACCCGAGCGGGTTCTGGGAGGAGTGAGTGGGGTGGGAACCATGCTCGGGTCGATCCTCGGACCGACGGGGATATCCCTTTCCCTACCGGCGACAGCTCTATCCGCCGGTCCAGATGCAGGTGACAGATCCGTTCGCCACATCTCGGCCTATGTGGCAGGCGGTGCCGCCGTCCTGGTGGCGGTGCTGGCCCCGCTGGCGGTACAGGTGGCGGCCGATCTGCCTGAGACACTGCTCGCCACCGGAGTCGGCCTGGCCGTCCTCGGAATCCTGTCGGACGCCTTGAAGAAGGCGAGCGAGGGGCCCCTCCGATGGGGACCGCTGTTTGCATTTGTCATCGCCCTCTCCGATCTGTCGCTGGGCGGGCTGGGGGCCTTCTTCTGGGCCCTTGTGGGCGGAGCGGGGGTGTCGCTGTTGCTGGAGCGCAAGGAGTGGAAGAGCCTCGTCGCGGAGTCCGGCGAGTGACTCTCAACCGAACTCGTCCCAGTCGTCGACCATCGCTTCCGATCCTTCGTTGCGGTGCCGCAAGTCAAACGTGGCCTGGCTCAGGTCAATGCGGGCCTCGATCGATCCCCTTTCGCTTTCCCAGCCCAGCCTCAGTTCGTTAGCGGGACCCTCGCCGAGGCGAAACTCTCCGGCGAAGGCGGGATGGGTGTTGCGGAAGCGGATCAGGGCGAGTAGGCGGCTGAACCACAGCGCTTGTCCAGGGCCGCTCGACCTGGTCCCGGGTGACGTAGGGGCGGTTGATGTCCCGTCCGACGCCGGTCCGGGCCAGCAGCTCCATGTCGTTGGGCCAGGGCGAGGAGCCCGGCGTAGTACACCTGGGGGATGCCCGGGCAGAGGAACTGAATCAGCCGGGACAGCAGATAGCGGTCCTCGTCGCATCCCGAGAGCGGAGAAGTAGGTGGCGTTGACCTGGTAGAGGTCCAGGTTGGAAGCCGAGGCCCCGGTCGCCGAGCCGGCTCTCCCCTCCCGTCGCCTGGTGGATCCCTTCCACCAGCTGGTCGATCTGGGAAGCCGGAGAGAGACCCGGGCGCTTCCCTGCCGGACCTACGTCGATGACGCCGATCCCATCGTGGGTGTCGAGGACGGTGATCACGTTGCGGGGGCTGATCGCCAGCCAGCGCCGCAGTGTTTCGGCCGATCCCGTGTAGAGACCGTGCAATACCAGTGGCGGGAGGGCGAAGTCGTACACCCGGTCCATCAGCCCGGCGATCTGGACCTGATCGGAGTAGTGGGAGTGGATCTCGAGCAACGACTCCATCCCCCGGGCGGTGATCCCCTCGCCGAGCTCAGCGATGAAGCTCCGGGTGTCATCGGTCATGAAACACGAGGTGCCCGGCGTCTTGACGGCATAGCCCACCGCATCCAGGCGTACCTGGCGCACCCCGGCCCGGGCCTGGAGGTCCAGCACCCGCGAGAGGTAGGCCCGGGCGTCGGGGTTGGAGAGGTCGATGTCGACCTGGCGGGGGGTGAAGGTGGTCCACATGAGTCGCCGGGAGCCGTCGGCCATGGTCATGGCGGTGAAGGGGAGCCCGGGACGGGGACGGTAGATCCGGACCAGTTCCTCTTCGGTGGCGCCATCGGGGAACACGGAGCCGAAGCTGAGGAACATCCCGGCGTAGCCAGACTCGTCACCACGGGCCAGGAAGTCGCGGAACTGGGGCGAGTCGACCGAGATGTGGTTGACGATCAGGTCGGCGGTCAGGTCGTGGGTCTCGGCCAGAGCCGCCAGGTCCGACCAGTCGCCCAGGCGGGGATCGACGATGGCGTGGTCGGTGGGGTCGAAGCCGGCGTCGGCACCGTCGTAGGGCTGATAGAAGGGAAGCAGGTGGGCCCCGGTGAACACGCCGTCCAGGGGTCCGGTCAGCAGGTCACGCAGGGCGCTTAGGTCGCCTCCGCCGAACCGGTCCACATAGGCAATGAGCTGCACTCCGTTGCGCACGTCGTCAGTCTTGGTCGCGGGGCGGGTGCGGCCGACTCGACCCCCAACACCTCCTGCGCCGCTACCAACTCCGGTTCGGCGAAGCCCTCGGTGAAGGTCCCGTACAGTCTCTCCAGCTCTCTCTTCTTCCCCGGCCAGTCGGCCCTGCGCTTCCAGCATCCGCACCAGATGGACGCAGGCGTTCAGCTCGACGAGTCGAAAGCCGGCGGCCCGCGACCCGCGAACGGCGGCCCGGAGCGACTCGAGAGCTTCCTCTAGGTCAGCGTTGGGAAGTCGATTGATGATGTCAGCCCGCAATACCCGAAAGTGCGGATAGGCGCTCTCCTCAGAGCCCGCCACCGCTATGGCCTCATCGATCAGCCTCAGGGCCTCCTCGTGTTGCCCCGAAATGGAGAAGGCGGCGGCACGCAACCCAAGCAACAGGGGCCAGAAGACCGGAGGAGTGGCCAAGCCCTTATAGAGGGCATGGCCCGCTTCGCTGAGGGCGAGCCCCTTCTCGGCATCGCCCAGTCCGCAGTCGGCCACGCCGTGCAGGACCGAGGCGAGGGCTCGCCAGACCGGGTAGTCGTTGGTGGTCGGCTATTACCTCCAGTTCCTCGGCAACCGGAATGGCATCTGCCCACCGTTCCCGATTCAGCGCCAGGAACCCGACGTGCCAAAGCGCATAGGCCAGGGTGAACGGCTGGTCCAGCTTGCGGGCCAGCGCCAGAGCATCTTCCGCACGAGCAGCCGACTGGTCTGGCCATCCGCCCCATCGCAAGAAGATGGCGCTGGCAATCCGGGCCACCACTCCTGGACTGGAGCCGAGCCGGAACCGCACCGGCCGCAGGGCCGGGTCGAACAATGCGATGGCACGATCCAGATGACGGAGACCTCCCTCGAGATCACCCAGGTAGGGGCTCGTGGCCCCGGCGACGACATGGCCCTCGATCGTGATCGCCACATCCCCCTGATCACGCCCCAATTCCAGAAGTCGCTCGCCCATTTCGGCCGACTTCTCAAACGAGGCCACGTTCATGTAGTAAGTGGCGAGCGAGCGGAGAACAGGGAACACCGTCGCCTGGGCTTCTGCCAGCGGCGCCAGCTCGAGGGCACGCTGAAACTCCTGTTCCACCTCGGGCCGAAAACCACCCACGGCCATCAGAGCCCGGGCGAGGCTGATTCGAAGCACCATCTCCTCGCGGTCCCTCTCCGGTGATGGCTCGGACTGGGCCAGGACCTGCAACAAGTCCGTCGTCATCCCAACCGCGGCGTGATACCAGCCCCGGGATTCGTGCAGCGCCCACAGCCCGTCCAGCAACACGTAGAGCTGGTCCAGATCGGCGGCCCTCACCCAGTAACACCAGGCGGTGCGCAGATTCCCGATCTCGGCCAGGAACCGACCCAGGGCCGCGTCGCGGCCCGGGCCCGTCGAGGGCGGGGCGAAGGTCCTTGGCCAGGTTCGTGTACCAGGTGGCGTGGGCCAGACCGAACGGCATCCTCGCTCTCCGGCGTCTCCGCCAAGCGCCCGGCGGCGAAATCCCGGATCGTCTGCAACATGGTGAACCGGCGCCCGTCCTCAGATTCCACCGGCCGGACCAGGCTCTTGGACACCAGTGATGCCAGCGATCTCGACCACATCCAGGTCCCCGTGCACCGCCGTCGCCGTACCTTCGACATCGGGAAGACGGGCCTGGGTGAACACCGACAACAGTTCGAAGACTCGGCACTCGTCCTCATCGAGGAGCTCATAGCTCCACTCGATGGTGCTGTGCAGGGTGCGTTGGCGATCGGGGAGATCCCGGGCTCCCTTGCCCAAGACGTCGAGGCGACTGCGGAGTCTGTCGCGCAGTTCGTTGGGAGCGAACACCCCCAACCGCGCCGCGGCCAATTCGATCGCCAGCGGCAAACCATCGAGCCTGACCGTGATCTCGGCCACCGCACCGGCATTCTCGGCGCTGAGAGTGAAGCCGGAACTGGCCTCCTGGGCCCGTTCTACGAACAGCCTGCACCGCTTCGGAGGCCGCGATGGAGTGCGGCGAGTCCAGCGGGTCGGGAAGTCCGAGAGTCGGAACGAGATAAACGTGCTCACCACGCACCTGGAGAACCTCCCGGCTCGTCACCATCACCACCAGCTGGGGACAGTTGCGAAGGAGGTCGGCGATTCCCACCCCCGCATCGGTGACCTGCTCGAGGTTGTCCAACAACAGCAGCAGATGGCGATCGCGCAGCTTGTTCTTCAGCACCTGGAGCGGCGATCCCTCCCTGGCTCCCGTCAGGCCCAGGTCACGAAGTATCGCCTCGAAAGCGGCCTCCGGATCGCGCTCGGCAGAGAGGTCGACGAAAAACACGCCGTCCTCATAGGTTTCGGCCATCTCCGCCGCCGCCTGGAGGGCGAGACGGGTCTTGCCGGTGCCTCCCGGGCCGGCCAGGGTGATGAGCCGCACGTCTGGTGCTCCCAGCATCGAGCAGATCTCGGCCAGCTCCGTATCACGTCCCAGGAACTCGGAGATCTGTACGGGGAGGTTGTTGGGTCGAGCTCTCGAGTGTGGCGAGGGGCGGAAAGTCGATCTGGCAGATCGGGGTGGATCAACTGGAACAGGTGCTCGGGCTCCCTCAGATCTTTGAGGCGATGCGGGCCCAGATCACGCAACTCCAGCCCCGGGGATGAGACGACTTGGAGGTGAGCCGTACCCGCCACCTCCGAGATCAGAATCTGACCTCCGTGGTCCGCGGCCATGATCCGGGCCGCTCGGTTGACCGCCGGGCCGTAGTAGTCACCCTCCCGAGGCTCCGCCTCCCCCACGTTGACTCCCATTCGCACCTTGAGGGGCCTGGGGCGTCTGCCAGGTGGTTCGACGCGAGGATCAGCTGGGCGTCGACACACGCATGGATACAGTCGCTGACCTCTTCGAAGGCGGCCATCCACCCGTCACCGGTGGTCTTGACCACCTCGCCACGGCGGTCGACGACACTCTTTCTGATGATGTCGTCGTGCAGGGCCAGAGCCGCACCCATCTCGGTGGGGTGCTCCTCCCACAGCCGCGTGCTCCCCTCGAGATCGGTGAAAAGGAAGGAAAGCATCACCGCAATATACGACCGACCTCCACGGAAGGTGGGATCGCGGGGTCTTTGTGAACGTTTTCGCCGCCAGGGCGGGCGAAAACGTTCACAAAGTCACGCGCTCGACCCGGACCGGGTACAGCCACTAGGTTCGGGGGCCGCGCTGATGAGGAGAAGAGGGTGAAGACGCACTATCGGGTGGTGGTGATCGGAGGAGGGGTCGTCGGGGCCAGCGTCGCCTATCACCTCACCAAGTTGGGCTGGTCCGATGTGGCCATCATCGAGCGCAGCGTCCTCACCGCCGGGTCGAGCTGGCACGCCGCCGGCGGGGTTCACGCCCTCAACGCCGATCCCAACATCTCCGCACTCCAGGCCTACACCATCGATCTCCTCTCGGAGATCTCCGAAGAGTCGGGCCTCGACATCGGACTGCACATGACCGGCGGCATCTCGGTCGCCTCGGCCCCCGAACGCTGGGAGTGGCTCCAGGCCACCTACCGCATCTACCAGACGATGGGCATCGAGGACTGTCGCCTGATGACACCCGGGGAGATCGCCGAGCTGTGCCCGATCATCAACATCGACGGCGTTCTCGGTGGCCTGTGGGCCGACCGGGAGGGCTACATCGATCCCTCGGCCGTCGTGCACGCCTACGCCAGATCGGCCCGCCAGCGCGGGGCCGACGTGATCGAGCACAACCGGGTCCTGGAGCTGAACCAACGCCCCGACGGTGACTGGGACGTGGTCACCGAGAAGGGGACCATCGTCGCCGAGCACGTCATCAACGCCGCCGGCCTGTGGGCCAAACAGGTGGGCCGGATGGTGGGGGTGGAGCTGCCGGTCTCCCCCCTCGCCCACCACTACCTCATCACCGAGGCCATACCGGAGATCGAGGCCATGGACCACGAGATGCCCATGGTGATGGACCTGGAGGGATTCACCTACATGCGCCAGGAGCTGGGCGGGGTCCTGGTGGGGATATACGAGCTCGATCATCGCCACTGGCACATGGAGGGTGCGCCCTGGGATTACGGGATCGAGCTGTTGCAGCCCGACATCGACCGCATATCCGACGAGCTGGGCATGGCCATGACCCGCTATCCGGTCCTGGAACGGACCGGCATAGCCCGCTGGGTAAACGGGGCCTTCACCTTCTCCCCCGACGGGAACCCCCTGGTGGGGCCGGTCCCCGGGGTGCACAACTACTGGTCGGCCTGTGCGGTCATGGCCGGCTTCCTCCAGGGTGGGGGCGTGGGCAAGGCCTTGGCGGAGTGGATGATCGAGGGCGAGCCCCAGGAGGACATCTTCGGGATGGACGTGGCCCGATTCGGCTCCTACGCCGAGAACCTCCAGTACATCAGGGAAACCACCGGCCAGTTCTACTCCCGGCGCTTCGTCATGACCTACCCCAACGAGCAGCTGTGGGCAGGAAGGCCACTGCGCACGTCGCCCGCCTACGACGTCATGTCATCGGAGGGCGCCTACTGGGGGGTCCTGTACGGGCTGGAGATCCCGCTCTACTTCGCCGAGGTCGGATTCGAGGAGACTCCGACCCTCAAGCGTTCCAATGCCTTCGACATCGTCGGCGCCGAGTGCCGGGCGGTGCGGGAGGCGGTGGGGATCATCGACATCTCCGGTTACGCCCGCTACGAGGTGACCGGGCCCAAAGCCGAGGCGTGGCTGGACCATCTGGTCGCCTCCAGGCTGCCGGGGCCGGGGCGGATCCGCCTCGCTCCGATGCTGGGCCACGATGGACGGCTCAAGGGCGATCTCACCTTGTTCAACTGGGGGGACGGGACCTGGTGGATCATGGGCTCCTATTACCTGCGGGCCTGGCACATGCGCTGGTTCATGGATCATCTCATCGATGGGGTCGAGGTGCGAGACATCTCCGATGGGGTGGTGGGGTTCGGCCTGTCCGGGCCTCTGTCGCGGGAACTGATGGAGATGGTGGTCCACGACGACGTCTCCGATCAGGCCATGCGGTTCATGACCTGCAAGACGATGGACGTGGGCTTGATCCGGGCCAAGGTGGGCCGGATCTCCGTAACCGGCGAGCTGGGGTACGAGATCCACTGCTCGGCGGCCGAGCACATCGCCCTGCGGGAGTCCCTGGTGGGGGCGGCCCGGGAACTGGGGGGCGTCGAGTACGGGTTCAACGCCATGGGGTCGCTGCGGATGGAGAAGAGCTTCGGGATCTGGTCGAAGGAGTTCCGCCAGGAGTTCACGCCCGCCATGACCGGGATGGACCGTTGGATCGACTGGTCCAAGGACTTCGTCGGGGCAGAGGCGGCCCGCAAGGAACGCGACGAGGACTCGGCCTCGATGCGGCTCGTGACTCTGGAGATCGAGGCCACGGACGCCGACGGTTCCGAGTTCGAGCCGGTGTGGCACGAGGGCCGAAGGGTGGGCTACGTCACCTCCGGCGAGTACGGGCACGTGGTGGGCAAGAGCCTGGCCATGGCCATGATCGACCGCGACCACGCCACCGAAGGCAACAACAACCTCACCACCCACGTGGTAGGCATCGAACGCTCCGCCCGCGTCATCCCCCCCTCCCCCTACGATCCGACCGGGGAGAAGATGCGCCTCTGATTTCGCGTTTTTATCAGCAAAACGGCCCCTCTCAGGGTCCGTTTTGCTGGGGAGAATTCCGCGCCTGACCGGCTTGAAACTGCGATTCAGAGTCGAAACAATCCCGATTGGAAGAATCTGGATCGCGTTCTCCCCTACCAAACGGTGCCCTCAGCGGCCCGTTTGACTGATAAAAACGCGAACCGGCCGAAGGAGCGGGAGGGAAGGATCAGATAGGAGGGGGTGGCGTCGAGGTCGGCGCGGATGAGTTCGGTGGCGACTCCGGCCACCAGGGTTCTGGCGGCGGCGTGGTCGGGGAACATGTGGTCGCCCAAGTCGAGGGCGCAGACGTATGACAGGGCCGTCGCCGCCGACGCTCCGGTGAGTCGGAACATGGCCCGTACGTGGGTCAGATCCACCACCCGTTCATGGGAGGGCCGAGCGCCGAGCACAGTCCACTCCCCCGGGCTGACCGACCACACCAGAGTCTCACCGTCGCTGTGCGCCGTCCCCGGTCTGACCTCCTCGTAGCCGCCGAACACCCGCCATTTCGACTCCAGGCTCAGATCCGCCAGCGTGAGCTCACCGACATGCACCTCATCGGCCACGAGCGAACGCGCCACGGGCGACCTCTCAGACATGGAGCCGGCTCCCCTCCGGGTCATAGTGGGCATGCTCGGCCAGCACCCGGGCGCCCGCGTCCCGGCCATCGGGAAGACGGATCATCAGGTAGCTGCCCGGCCCGGCCAGACCGGGATCGACCTGTCCCAGACATATCGACCGCCCCAGGGTGGGCGAGTGACGGCTGGAGGTGATCCGCCCCCGGATGGTCCCCGACCCGTCGATTATCTGGCTCGCCTCGGGCGGCACCAGGGAGATGTCGTCGGGTTGGATGGCGACCAGACGCCGGTAGTCGTCACGCCCGGCCTGCCAGGCCAGCTCGGGCTTGCCGGCGAAGTCGACCTTGTCGAGGCGGATCATTCGGTCGATTCCCACCCCGAAGCCCTGGGTGAGACCGTCGGTGTCCTGGCCGACGATGAAGTGGCCCTTCTCCAGCCGCATGATCCGCTGTGCCTCCACCCCGAACGCCACCACTCCCAGGTCGGCGCCCTTCTCCATCAGCTGCTCCCACACCCACAACCCGAAGTTGGCGGGGACGTGGATCTCGTACGACAGCTCACCGGTGAACCCGATCCGCCACACGAAACAACCTTCCACCCCGGCCACCGCCCCCGTCCGCACCTCCATGTACCCGAACCGGTCGGGATCGAGGTCGATGTCGGTCGCCCGCCCCACCAGCTCCCGGGACCGGGGCCCGGCCACGTTCATCGAGGCGTAGCCGTCGGTGACTGCGGTAATCCGAACATCCCATTCGGGATGGCCGGTCTGGAGCCACTCGTCGAGCCAGTTCCACACCCGCCCCGCCCCGCCGGAAGTGGTGGTCATCAGGTAGTGGTCCGGGCCGAGCCGCCCGGTGACCCCGTCGTCGAGGATCACCCCGTCCTCGGCGCACATCACCCCGTAGCGGACCCTGCCCACACCGAGCTTGGACCACTTGTTGACGTACACCAGCTCCAGCAGCCGGGGTACGTCCCCTCCCCGCAGATCGATCTTGCCCAGGGGACTTACGTCGATGATCCCCACCCGTTCCCGCACCGCCCGCACCTCTGCCTCGGGGTAGCCGTAGTGATCGGGTCGGATCCACTGGCCGGCCACCAGAGGACGGGCACCGTGGGACTCGTGCCAGGCCTGCATCGGCGAGTATCGGACCGGGTCTTCGAGTCTTCCCGCCAGGGTTCCCAGCCGGATAGGGGCATAGGGAGGACGCCAGGTGGTAGTGGCACCCCCGCTGAGGCTGGCCCCGGTGGCTTCGCTCAGCACCGCCAGGGCGTTGACCGCCTCCAGCTTGCCCTGGACGGGACCCATGTTGACGGTGGTGTAGCGCTTGGCCAGCTCCATCGAGTCGTACCCCTCTGCCACAGCGGCGAACAGATCCCGGGAGGTGACGTCCTCGGAGAAATCGACGAACCCGTGCGTGGTGGAGCGGAACAACTGAGGATGGGCCTCCACTTTCAGCTCCGGTATCTGCACCGGCTCCTCTCCCGGAGAAGTCAAGGTGGCCTTGGCGGGCGCAGCCGCCGCCCAGCGAGCCTTCAGCCTCAATGCCCGGCGAGCCGCTTCCGCACCCACCGCCGATCCATGGGCCACCAACTGCTCGGTGGAGCCATCTCCCACCATTCCCCCGGTGGCGATGACCTCACCAGGGAGGGAGTCGGGAAGGAAGCGAGCCGCGGCCGGATCGTACCGGGGCCGGTCACTCGCCATGTTGAGCAACGAGGTAGGGGTGGTCCAGCCGGTGGCCGTGACCAGCAAGTCGGCCGAATGGGTTCCACCCCGGCCATCGATCACCTCCTCGACCTGTTTGCGGCCCCCCGCCGACACGACGTTGTCGCCCCGGCGAGCGTCCAGGACTGCTGCGATCTCCACCCCGGCCTGCTCCAGGTCCTCCACGGCGCCATCACCCGAAGCGTTGGCGGTGAAGACGACGGCCCTTTCCCCCGGCTTGACCGCGTACAGGTTGACTAGGCGACGCACCCCGGTGGACAGCATGACACCGGGCAGGTCGTTTCCTTCGAAGACGTAGGGCCGTTCGATGGTCCCAGCCGCTACCACCAGGGTCTTGGCTCGGGCCAGGATCAACTCTTCGCTCCCGCCAACCCGGGTCTGGGCCACCGAGACCCAGTTGTGGTCGTAGCGGCCAGCCACCACCGAGTTGGTCAGAACCTCGATCCCCGGCCGCGCCTCCACCTCCGCCACCAGGTCGGCTAGGGCGGTCAGCTCCTCGTCGCGTCCCCACCGCAGATGCCCACCCAGGTGGTGCTCCTCATCCACCAGCATCACTGTCGCCCCGGCGTCGGCGGCCGCCACCGCCGCCGACATCCCGGCCGGACCTCCTCCCGCCACCAGCACGTCGGGATGGGCGTAGCGGTGGTCGTAGTCCCCGGCCGCGGTGTCGGCTCCGACCCGACCGCCGGCAGCGAAGCGGCGCAGAACACGCTGGTAGAGAGGCCACAGGGGCCGGGGGGACATGAAGGTCTTGTAGTAGAAGCCGGCGGGGAGGAACCGGCCCATCACCCCGTTGAGGGCCTTGATGTCGAATTCGAGCGAGGGCCAGGCGTTCTCGGAATGGATCTCCATTCCCGCCGCGAGGAGGCGATGGCCGGCCCGGACGTTGGGATCCTCGCCCACCTGCACATTGGTGTTGGGGTCGTGATAGGAGGCAGTGAGAATTCCCCGACGCCGGTGATACTTGAAGCTGCGGCCCAGCACCCGCACCCCATTGGCGGCCAGGGCCGAAGCGATTGTGTCGCCGGCCAGGCCCTCGTATCCACTTCCGTTCCAGGTGAAGCCCAGTGGACGCTGCCGGTCGATGACCTCGCCCGGCCGGGTGCCGATACGGTTCCCGCTCACGAGGATCCCACCTCGCTGACCCGGCGGATCTCGTTGGTGATCGTGTTGCGCTCCACCTCCAGGAAACGGCGGCAGCCCGACACGTGGAACCAGCGCTCCGCCTGCCAGCCGGCCTCGTTGCGCTTCATGTACAGATAGCGGCGCCAGGTGGCCGGGTCGGTGTCGACAGGAGGCCGGCTCACCAGCTCGCCCTGGTAGGCGTACTCGTCGTGGTTGCGGGGTCCGCAGTGGGGGCAGACGATCACCAGCATGTCAGTGGCCCACCGCAGCGGCGCCCTTCTCAGCAGTCAGATGACCGGCCTCGAAACGGTCCAGGCCAAAGGGAGCGATGAGCTCGGTGGGCCGGCCCTCGGCAACCATGGCCGCCACCTGCTCGCCTGCCACCGGCCCGGCCTTGAACCCGTAGGTCCCCCAACCGACGTCGACGTAGAACCCGTCGACCCCGGTGGGACCGATGATGGGACCGAAGTCGGGGGTCATGTCACACAGGCCGGCCCACTGGCGCAAAAGGCGCATCCTGTGCAGCGACGGCATCAACTCCAGGACATGACGGGCCAGCCCCACCGTGAACTCGAGCGAGCCCCGGGTGGAGTAGGAGGCGAACGGGTCGACGCTTGCCCCGAACACCAGCTCACCGCGCACGGTCTGGCTGACGTAGACGTGAAGGCTCCCGGAGACGATGACCGGGTGGAGAAAGGGGCGCACCGGCTCGGTCACGGCCGCCTGCAGGGGACGGGTGGTGATGGGGAGCTCCACGCCGGCCATGCGGGCCACCAGCGACGACCATCCTGCCGTGCAGTTGATAACGACGGGCGTGGCCACCTTCCCGGCTGTGGTGTCGACCCCGGTCACCGTGCCGTCCGACACGGAGATCCCGGTCACCTCGACGCCCTGATGGATGTGGACGCCCCGGACAGCGGCGCCCCGGGCATATCCCCACACCACGGCGTCGTGGCGAACGATCCCCCCGGGCGGGTGCCACAGCGCCCCGAGGATCGGGTAGCGAGGATGGTCGGAGGTGTCGAGGTAAGGAGCCAGCCCTTTGATCTCGTCGGGGTCGATAACCGACGAGTCGATCCCCTGTACCTTGTTGACTTCGGCCCGCCAACGCATGGTGCGCAGCGACGAGTCGTTGTGGGCCAGGGTCATGTGGCCGCGCTGTTCGAACATGACGTTGAAGTTGAGGTCGGCGGCCAGCCCCTCATAGAGCTCGACCGAGCGCTGGTAGAAGCGTGAACCCTCGGGAGTGAGATAGTTGGATCGGACTATGGCGGTGTTGCGCCCCGAGCCCCCGCTGCCGATGTAGCTCTTCTCGATGACGGCCACGTTGGTGATGTCGTGATTACGGGCCAGGTAGTAGGCGGTGGCCAGACCGTGCACACCGCCGCCGACGATTACGACGTCATAGGAGGGGCGCAGGTCGTGGTGCTTCCACACCCGTGGCCAAGGGTCACGGCTCAGGCCGCGCCGCAACAGGTTCCAGGCCGAGTAGCGGGTTGGACGTGCCATGGGATGATCCTCGCGGTGCTCTGGGCACCCTAGACGACAGGCCCGGGTGCTCCGGCCGACCGGATTCGATACCCTGGCCGCCATGAGCGACCGACCCACCTACGACGTCATCATCATCGGTGCCGGGATCATCGGCTCCAACCTCGGCTTCGAACTGTCCAAGGCGGGCTACCGGACGCTGAACATCGACAAGAACCCGGCCGCCGGCTACGGGTCGACCGCCAACTCGTGCGCCATCATCCGCTGCCACTACTCCACCTGGCCCGGTGTGGCCATGTCATATGAGGGCTTCCACTTCTGGAAGGACTGGCCCCGCTATCTCCAGACCGAAGACGAGCGGGGCATGGCCCACTTCGTCCAGTGTGGTGGGGTGTTCGTGGGCGACGATCAGCGCTATACGGACAAGGTGCTTCCCCTGTTCGACCAGATCGGGATCGATTATGAGATCTGGGACCTGGATCAGCTCCAGGAGCACATCCCCGGCATCGACACCTCCAGTTACGCCCCACCCAAGCGACCCGAAGACGACGCCTTCTGGGACGATCCCGACACCGACATCACCAGCGTCGTCTACACCCCCATCGCCGGATACGTCACCGATCCCCAACTGGCCAGCCACAACCTGCAACGCGCCGCGGAGATCAAAGGAGGCGAGTTCCTGTTCAATGCCGAGGTGACCGCCGTCCGCACCGACGGTGGCCGGGTGGCCGGAGTCGACCTGGCCGACGGCAGTTCTGTCGACGCCCCAATCGTGGTCAACGTGGCCGGGCCTCATTCATTCGTCATCAACCGGATGGCCGGAGTGGCCGACTCGATGAACATCAAGACCCGAGCCCTGCGTCACGAGGTGCACCATGTCCCCGCCCCTACAGGAATGGACTGGGAACGAGACGGATACCTGGTGGGCGACGACGATCTTGGCATCTACTCCCGGCCCGAGACCGGAAACCACATCCTGGTGGGCAGCCAGGACCCCGACTGTGACCCCCAGGTGTGGGTGGCCGACCCTGACGACTTCGACCGCGACATCAGCGATCCCCAATGGCGAGCCCAGGTGCTGCGCATGGCACGACGCCTCCCCTCGCTCGGCATTCCCGATCAGAAGAAGGGCGTGGTAGATCTCTACGACGTCAGCGACGACTGGATCCCGATCTACGACAAGACGGATCTTCCCGGTTTCTACGTGGCGATCGGGACCAGTGGCAATCAGTTCAAGAACTGCCATATCGCCTCGCATTGCATGACCCAGCTGATCTCGGCCGTGGAGGACGGCCGCGATCACGACACCGATCCGGTCAGGGTGAAGATGCCCTACACGGGACTGGAACTGGACATGGGGACCTTCAGTCGCAACCGCCAGATCAACGACGCCTCCTCCTTCAGCGTCCTGGGCTGACCCATCTCGGCCTGGCGAAACCGTGCCCCCGACCCCCTTCTCGCGCCATTATCGCGCGCCATAGCGCGGCCTAAGTGCGCGAGAAGCTCGGGTGCCGCCTCAGCTCACCCTTCCAGGATTGCCTTGACCTGGGCCGCCCTCTCGATGGTCTCCTCCGTGATCGGATCGAGCACCAGCTGGACGTGGGCAACGCCCAGTTCCTCAACCCGGTCCAGCACCTCCGCCATCTGTGCCGGGCTCCCAGTAATCGGCTCATCGGGGCTACGCCGACGAGCGTCCCGGTCGAATTTGAGAAGGAGAGCCACTGTCCTCTCCACGGTCACCGGGTCTCGATCCACCTGCTCACAGGCTAGATCGATGCGACCCAGCAGCCCGGCCAGCCGGTCCGGGTCGTTGCCGAAGTCGCGATACCAGGAGTTCCACATCGGCACGTGAGGCAGGGCGATGGAAAGCATCCGCTTCCCGTTCGAACCGATCATCAAGGGAGGCCCACCTGGGCGTGGTGGTGGCATCAGCTCGGCCCCCTCCAACTGATAGAACTCCCCGGCAAAATCGAACCGCTCCCCCACCAGCAACCGCCGCAGAATCTCGAACTCCTCGGCGAATCGGTCCACCCTGCGCCGATAGGGAAGGCCGAAGCCCAGGAACTCGGTCTCGTTCCAGCCTGCTCCTACTCCCAGGATCAGTCGTCCGCCGCTGATTTCGTCGACCGTGGCGGCCTGCTTGGCGAGAACGGCCGGGTTGTGGAACGGAAGTGCCGCCACCAGTGGCCCCAGCTCGACCCGTTCTGTCACTGCCGCCACGGCGGCCAGCTGGGTCCATGCCTCCCATGGACCCCGGCGATCGCCCTCTTCGTCGTAGAGGAGATGGTCGCCCACCCAGATGGAGTCGAACCCGAGCGACTCGATCAGCCTCGCCATGCGGGCCAGCTCGGGCCAGCCCACCACCCGCTCCACCTCGGGTAGCTGGACCCCGATCTTCACGATGACCTCCGAAGCCCTGGCCTGACCCGGGAAGTGTGGCCGCCCGCCTCAGACTCGTCACACCCCCTCCATAGGTTCGGATCGAGCAGACACAGGAGGTTCATGTGAGGGTTTTCGTTGCCGGGGAACGCGTTTCAGACGGTGATGACTTCTCCTGGACGGTACCGGGGGAACTGGTCCACTTCCCAACCGTGATATGCGCTGATCCGGGTTGTGGGTGCGATCGGGCGATGTGCGGATTCGTGAGCAGGAGGGCCACTACGGTCTTCGAGGTCCGGGATCTGGACATCACGCCCCACACTTTCACTGAGCTTCTTTGGGACTCTCTGGAGACGGGGGGCTGGCTAGGCCGGAGCGAAGATGACCGAGCCTGGTTGGAAGAGTGGGCCGGCGAGCATCTCAGCGCCGCAGCCGATTTCGAACCGGGAGTTCCCCTGCGATTCGCAAGATGGGTGATTTCGGTGCGCGACCCGTCTCAGACACTCGACCCTGGCCATGGGTGAGAGCGCTCACCCCCAGACTCCAGCTACCGACCCGACCGTCCGCGCTGCCTGATCGTGGCCGGCCCGGGCGGCTGGGCCGCGCCGGGCGGGGTCCAGGACGTTGCGTCCGATGGCAGCCTTGGCATCGGTATCGGGAGTGACAACGACGACCGCGGCACCCTCGGCCCGCAACTGGTCCGCCTGACTGTTCGGACCAGGCGAAATCCGGGCTCCCCGGTCGATCGGGGCCACGATCACCACCCTGTCATATCCTGACGCTAGATCTGCGTTGGCGCTCGATCGCATCCCTCCGTCGATCAATCGTCGATCAGCGATCGTGACTGGGGGCCAGACCATGGGCACGGCGCAACTCGCCGCGACTGCCTCGACCAGCGACGCCTCCGAGTCACGGTCGAGTACGACGAAGGAGCCGTCGGTTGCATCCACCGCCGTGATCAGCAGCCTGCGATCGGGCCATTCGTGGGAAGCCAGACGATGGGCGATCACCGCCCGACGTTCCGACTCGGGCACCGTAACGGCCCGGATGGCCTTGGCCCCCAGCTTGGCCCGGTACCGGCGGGGGTCGCCGCCCGCAGTCAGCATGGTCCACACCAGCCGCAACCCGAACACCAGCCCTGCCGAGGCTGGTATCTCGCCAGATTGCTGCGTCAACTGGCGTTGGTACATCGCCTCTAGGTCGACTCCGCACGCCACCTGGGCCGAGACCACGGACCCTGCCGAGGTCCCCACCAGGAGATCGGCGATGGTCAGGTCGACCCCCTTCTCCTGGAGCCCCCGCAGCAGACCGATCTCCCATCCCACTCCGGTTACTCCACCCCCGCCCAGGACCAGTGCGCGCGACACGTGAGGGACGGTAGCGGAGCGACTACCTGCATCCGTCCATCGGATTGGCTCAGCGAGTCGAGGGGCTCGCCAACGGCGTTTCTGGGGTGGGATGGCGGGCCCCCGAACTCCTTTCCGGGCACCGAAACTCCGATCCCAGCCACGCAAGTCAACCCGACTGTGTACGTTGAGACCATCTATCCCAGGAGGCTTCTCAGATGTCAGCGTTCTTCAGCGGTGTGACGAAAGAGCAGTTGGCCGCAATCGACTTGTTCGAAGGGCTAGACGATCAAGGCCTGGATAAGGTCAAGTCCTGTTCGTACTTCCTCGGGGCCCATCCCGGTCTCCACGTGATTCGCGCCGACGACGTCGGCTTCGAGCTCTACGTCATCATCGCCGGCACGGCCGACGTGGTCCAGGACGGCAAGACCGTCGCCACCCTGGGCAAGGGCGACGTGTTCGGGGAGATGGCGATCCTGGGCAACGTCCACCGCAACGCAGATGTCGTGGCCACCTCAGTCATGTCGATGATCTCGATGCGCGCCAACGACTTCCGCCAGCTGGTGGCCGACTATCCGGAGGTGGAGCGCCGGCTGCGAAGCCTGGCCGAGGAGCGCATGTCCTGACCACCACCCGCCCCACGATCGGCCTGGTGGTGCGTGACTCTAGGGGTGCGTCGCCCAAATGATGGCGCGGTCTGTCCGGCCCTCGACGACACCCTCCCCCTGATTGAGCAACACACCACTAGGAGCCCGGACGGCGCCGTCCCGCACCGCTGAAGATCGAGACCAGGATGATCGCCACGACGATCGAGGCGATCCAGTCCACGCCCGCGGTCTCCGGGAAGATGGCCCCGGCCAACCATCCTCCTCCGATGGCCCCCAGAATCCCTATCAGGATGGTGGCGACCACGCCCATTCCTCTGGTCCCCGGCACGAAGAGCCTGGCCAGCCCACCGATGAAAAGGCCCAACAGGGCATATACCAGGATCGCCCCGAGATCGATCGTCCAGACAACCCCCTGGCCAAGCGTCAGCGGAACCGCCATCGCGATCCTCCTGGGCGATTCGGCCTGCCGGGTATCTTCCGGCGCCCGACGGGGAACTCATCCCAGGGCTGCTTCGGCGAGGCGCTGCAGCCGGCGTGGCCGCAACCGCACGGGCCCATAGGGCCCTGAAATGCCATGGCGGCACACAGGTCGGAGCAGTAGTCCCCCTCGAGGGTGCGACAGCTACAGGCGGAGTTGAGACACTTCATGGCACTCCTTGACTTGGATGTATCGCCTCACCTACACCGAAGTCGATCATTTCAAACCTCGGGAGTCGGCTAGCTCAGCGCTTCCACCTACTGTGGGTTGTCAGGCCCATGCCCACCGCCGTCACCGCAACAGGACCAGCCCTCACCACGCCGCCCGGCCCGTCGGTGGTGGACGGACTGTCCTGGATCGGAATCGTGCTGGCCGGCCTCCTCTTGATACACACCCTCGCTGTGTGGGCAGAGAAACGAGGGTGGATCTACTACCGGCGCAGCGGCGGTGGGGCAGGACGAGCTCTTTCCAATGCGATGTCCACCTTCGATGCCATGGTCAACCCAGCCTCCGAGCATCTCTACGAGGAGCAGAAATCGGAGCAAATCCGGGGCCAGGTTGACGAGTCGGGCCATCTGATCCTCGACTCGGGCCACGAGTTCGTGCTCGAGCGAGAGCCAACTGGTCCGGAAGACCACCTCAACGGCCACGAGTAGGGCCACGGTCGGCTGAGGTCGCTCGCCACCTCCTGGCGCGCTTACGTCGCCGTATAGCCTGCGTGCCCTCGAACGGGTGGAACCCCCCATCTCTCCCGCCCGTCTGTTCCGGCTCACGTATGCTCGGAGGGCCGATGACCCAGACCGCCACCAACCAGACCCTGACCGGCGACGACTATCTGGAGTCGCTCCGGGATGGGCGTTCGGTGTGGATAGATGGGGAGCCAGTGGAGGACGTCACCACCCATCCCGCCTTTCGCAACGCGGCCCGCTCCATTGCCAACCTCTACGACGCCCTCCACGACCCCGACCTGGCCGAGACGATGCTGGCCACCGACCGCCACGGCATCGTCACCCACCCGTTCTTCATGCCCTCCTACACGTCGGACGATTTGCTGGCTGCCCGGGAGGCGATGGCGGTGTGGGCCCGACTCACCTACGGCTACATGGGTCGCACCCCCGACTACAAGGCCTCCTTCATGGCCACACTTGGAGCAGACCCGGACTGGTACGCCCCGTTCGGGGACAGTGCTCGCCACTGGTACCGCCGCTACGCCACCCGGGCCCTATATCTGAACCACGTCCTCATCAACCCGCCCATCGACCGGGCCAAAGCAGTCCACGAGGTGGAAGACGTCTTCGTCCACGTGGTTGAGGAACGAGACAACGGGATGGTGGTGGAGGGCGCCAAGATGCTCGCCACCGGATCGTCCCTGACCCATGCCACCTTCGTGGCCCAGAACAGCGCCGTTCATCTCGAGGCCGGAAAGGCAGAGGACTACGCCCTGGCATTCATCGTCCCCATGGCCGCTCCGGGGATGAAGCTGATCAGCCGCGCCTCGTACGAGGCTCCGGTCGGCTCACCCTGGGACTACCCGCTCTCGAGCCGCTTCGACGAGAACGACGCCGTGGCAGTGTTCGACCATGTCTTCGTGCCCTGGGAAGACGTGTTGGTATACCGGGACGTCGAGAAGGCGACCGGTTTCTACGCCCAGTCCGGGTTCATGCCTCGCTACACCCTCCAGTCGGGTACCAGGCTGGCGGTCAAGTTGGGCTTTCTGGCCGGGCTCCTGGCCCGGGGACTGCAAGCCAACGGAACCGACGGGTTCAGGGGGGTGAAGGCCAAGCTGGGTGAGCTGATCGGGTGGCGAAACCTGATCTGGGCCGTGACCACCAGCCTGTGTTACGACACCCAGGGAGGCCCCGGCGGCAGCCTCGTCCCGGCCCTGGAGAACGCCACCCTGATCCGCCTGTTCGGCACCCAGGCCTTCCCCCGTGCCCGGGAGATCTTTACCGAGTTGTTGGGCGGCGCTCCCCTGGTGGCTCCGTCCTCGAATAGGGATCTCTTGTCTGAGGAGCTACGACCCCTGATCGACCGCTACTACCGCGGATCGACCGGCGACGCCCACGACCGGATCAAGCTGTTCAAGCTGATCTGGGACGCGGTAGGGAGCGAGTTCGGCTCCCGTCATGCCTGGTACGAGTTCAACTACAGCGGCAATCAGGATCAGATGCGTCTCGACGTGCTGCGGTTCTCCCAGATACGCGGCCTTGCCGACGACTTCGACGACATGGTCGAATCGTGCCTGTCCGACTACGACCTGGACGGCTGGAGCGACGACCGCTGGGTGTAGGGCGCTCGGTCGAGTCGACTTCGGGGCCGGCGACAGATCTGGACGGCCCGGGGTCTCCACTGCCTCTACCCTTCACGTCAGCCTGGCCCGACCGAAGGAGTGCCAGTGGGTGCGGCACAGTTCAGAGACGAGGAAGCGCTGTTTCTCTATCGCGTCGGCGGGGTGGCGGTGGATCGGGGCCGAGTGCTGTTGCACCGAAGCGAGTTCGATGATTTCTGGTCCATTCCGGGAGGACGCGTCGGCGTCGGCGAGACGTCGGCCGATGCCCTGGCCCGCGAGATGCGCGAAGAGACCGGGGCCGAGGTGCGGGTGGGACGGTTGCTGTGGGTGGTGGAGAACTTCTTCCGCTCCACCCCCCTCGACGGACCGCCCACGGTCTCGCAGCGCATAGACCACCATGAGCTGGGCGTGTACCTGCAATTACAGTTTCCGGTCCAATTGACCGCAACCGACGCCTTCTTCGGGACCGAGCTGACCGGCACACCGAACGAGTTCACCCTTGAGTTTCGCTGGTTCCCGCAGTCGAAAGTCGATCAGATCGATCTCCGCCCTCGCCCGCTGCGACAGGCCCTGAGCGGCCCCCTCCCCAGCGGGGCCACACGGCTGGTCAACCGCAGCTGACATCTGGGAACCGCATTCGCCTCGACAGCGTCGGAGCGCCGTGGATAACGAGAGTTCTCTCGCTCGGCGCCGGCGCTTCGAAGCCTTGGCGGCCGAGGTGTACGAGCCGATCCAGCGCTACGTCCGACGTCGGGTCGACGACCATGCCGCCGATGACGTGGTGTCGGAAACCCTGCTCACGCTATGGCGCCGCCTGGATGACGTCCCGGCTCATGCCCACCTCCCCTGGGCTTACGGCGTGGCCCGGCGTCACATCGCCAATCACCGTCGCAGCACCGCCCGCCGGCTCCGCCTCGTGCACAGAGCCCAGGCCGAACCACCCCCGGCCCAATCCGCCGACACCCCACTGGACCCGGAACTCGACGTGGCTCTCGCCGCCCTGGCTGAATCCGACCGAGAGCTGCTCAGGCTGTGGGCGTGGGAGCAACTGGGGCCCGCCGAGATCGCCCCGGTGCTCGGGCTCAGCCCCAACGCCGTTTCCATACGTCTCCATCGGGCCAAGAAGAAGCTGGCCGAGAATCTCGAACAGGCACGAAAGATCCAGGCGCCCTCCGGACACTCAGACCGTGGAAGCAGAAAGGAGGAACGTTGATGACCGACGACGAGCTGAGAAACCGGCTGGCGGCGTCGAACCCGGTTCCTCCTTCCCATGCGGTCGACCCGATCACCTCGGATCGGGCCCGAGCACAACTGGAGGAAATCATGTCAACGGCAACCACACAACCTCGCACCAGGCCACGGCGGATGCGTCTCACTCTGGCAGTGGCGGCCGCCCTGGTCGTGGTGGTGGGAGGGGCCACCCTCTACACAGGGTTGGGGACCTCGCAACCCCCGATGGTCCTCACCGCCGACGGAGGTGATGCCATGGCCTCGTGCATCCGCTTCGATCCCGCCATCCTGGCCGACATGTCACCCGCCTTCGCCGGCACCGTGACCGAAATGACCGACTCCACGGTCACCCTGGAAGTGGACCACTGGTACACGGGCGGTGACACCGGAACCGTAGAGATCCGATACACGCCCGGATTCGAAGCCTTGATCGGAACCCCGAGCTTCGATGTCGGTCAGCGCTACCTGATCACCGCCACCGACGGAGTGGTCAACGGCTGCGGCTACAGCGGCCCTGCCACCGCCGACCTGGAAGCCGCCTTCAACCAGGCCTTCGGCGGCTGATCCCCCCACCCCGGCTCCGGGGAGCTCCCCGGGGCCGGGACGTACGCTCTGGCCGACCGGCAGGGGAGTACGATCCGGCCGATGGGCGGCCAGTTCCACCTCGACGCCGACACGTACCTGGGCATGATCCGCTCGGAGGTCCAGGGCTACGACGAGCTCCAGGCCCTGGTGGCCAGAGCCACCGCAGACGTGCCCGCCCGGATGATCCTCGACCTGGGCACCGGCACGGGTGAGACTGCCCTTGCCACCCTGAAGCTGCATCCCGATGCCGACCTGATCGGAATCGACGCCAGCGAGGAGATGCTGGCCGTCGCTCGCCAGCGGCTCCCTTCGGCCCAACTGATTGTCTCCCGGATCGAAGATCCTCTCCCGGTAGGCCCTTTCGACGTCGTGATGTCCGCCTTTGCCGTCCATCATCTCGACGGGCCCGGAAAGGCGGACCTGTTCCGACGCATCTCCGATGTGCTGTCCCCAGGAGGCCGATTCGTCATGCTCGATGTCGTGATCCCCGCCCAGCCCGTAGCCTCGCCGATCCGACTCGAGGAGGGCGTCGACATGCCCAGCACCGTGGACGAGATGCTCGGGTGGCTGAGAGAAGGGGGGCTGAAACCCGAGGTCGTCTACTCGGCGGGCGATCTGGCCGTTCTGGCTGCCGAGCCCGCTGCCTGATGGTGAGCGGGCGGCACGGGCCCGACCATTTACCCTGGCCGACCAGCGCCGCCACCACCGCCACCAAGAGCGCGGCGCTCTCCGCTATCCCCCGCCTCCGCCCTCCCCGCTAGTGCGACTGTTCTAGGAAATCCAGCAGGGTTTGCTCGTATCGCCCCGGGTCCACGTTCCAACTGGTGACATGGCCTGCCCCCTCGACCTCGACCAACCGAACCCATCCCGGTGCCTGGGTCGCCAAGCGACGCGATACCTCAACCGGGACCCGATCATCGTCCAGACCATGGAACACCAGAGTTGGCACCTGGATTGTCTGCGCGGCCCGGTCCACGTAGTCGATCTCGGACCAGGACACGTCCCAACGTAGGTCTGACAGCCACATCGCCACAGCCGTCAAAGAAGCCGGGACAGCGATCGACGTGCCGGGCAGCGTCCTTTTGGTGGCAGCGAAGCGGACCGTCTCTCCCATATCGACATTGGGCGAATCGAACACGACTGCAGACACACGATCAGCGAGGGGCGAATTCTGGAGAAAGGCGAGGTCGAGGGCGGCACCGGTGCTGTATCCGACGAGAACCAACTGTTGTGCGCCATGGTCTATGGCGTACTGAACCGCTCCTTCCACATCGGCCCATTCCGATCGGCCGAAGCGATAGATGCCGCTCGGGTCGGCGGGTTCGTCGGGATCGTTGCGGTAGTCGATGACGAGCGACGTAATCCCCGCCCGGGCATAGGTCGGAAGGCTTCGCAGAGCTTCCCGCCGGGAGGCGCGCCAGCCGTGGACGTGGACTGCCCAGACCGTCCCCTCACCCGAGCCGATCTTCCATGCGGCCATGTCGCCCAGGGGTGACTCATAGGAAACGTCCTGATAGTCCAGCCCCACGGAGGACGGATCGCCCGGGTATGTCCACCCCTCAACGTCTACCGCCTCGCATTGGTCGAGCGACCCGGGACAGCGCGCGGGTAGATCACCCGAGAGGAGCTGGAAATCCCGGGTCACCTCCAGACCCGAGGTGGCAGTTATTGGGCCGAGGAGCCCGTATCCCGCCTCCCAGTAGAGACCGGCCACGCCGGGACGAAGCGTGTCCCGGCGCTCTTCCTCCGAGGTCAAGACGATGTTTCGCTCGACACCGAGCGGACGTAGACGCCGTAGTCGTGACCGGGTGCCTCGGGGGTGAGGGCATCGCTATAAATCATGTTCGAGAAGACGATCCCGCCCGCGGCATAGAACAAGATCACCAGGCCGGCCAGGCTGCCCACCAGGATCTTGAGCCACCGGGGAACCGTTCTGCGGCGTGGGCGATCTCCGTTTGTCATTCAAGGATCATCCCGCTTCGGCGCGGAGCCGTCCATGGGGAACACCCCCTATAGATGTGTACAACCAGGGGCGGCCTCTCAGGAACCCGACTTCGGCATCGGGGCCATCCCGCCTGTCCGTTCTAGTAGGACGGCCGCAGTTTGATGGGCTTCTTCGGACTGCCCGACCAACATGATCAGGCCGCTATCGCATCAGGTCGTCCCCCAACACCACCCGCTCATCGTCGGCCGAGGGCAATGGGTGGCGATGAAGGGTGAAGGAGATACCCTGTTCAGGCTACCGGCCCCGCCCGCCACAGAGCCGGATGATCCTCCAGGGGTTGCCGTTCGACAGACGCCATCGCCGCGACGAGGACCGGGACTCCTGTGCCGCTTTGCCCCTTCCCTGGCCCGCCCGGCGCCTAGAGCGGCCCGGAGAAATATCGGGCGGGCGCGAAAGGAGTCCTCTCCTCTCGGACACTCAGCACCCGAAAGGAGACACACACATGACCGACACCACCGTCCATCCTCAGCCGACCCGCACCGGGCCCAGAGGAACCCGCATCGCCGTGATCGCCGTGATCGCCGTCTTGGCCCTCGGCACCGGTATGGCGACGCTGATCGGATTCGGCGTCCTCACCCTGGTTCCGGTAGCGACCGTCGAGCAACCCGACCACAGCCCAGCCCCCATCCCGATGCCGGCCCTGCCCGACGGGGAGATGTTCGCCTGGATCACCGGCGTCGGCGACCTCATGGTCACGGTTGATCCGGCCCAGATGCTGAGCGGAGAGCCGGCTCACGACGCCGCCGTGGAAGACGGGATCATCGCCCCGGGCGAGGATCTGCCCAACGACTACTACATCGTCAACCCCTCCAGGCAAGCCATGGACGTAGCCGTGGCAGCCAACGCCGCAGTCACGGTCTACGCCCTGGACTCCCGGGGGGCCATCGCCGAGGCGAGGATCTCCCTCCTCGATCTGGCCGCCGCCTTCGCCGGCGATCAGAGGATTCCCGTCTACGGGCTCGACCCGAGTGCCTTCCCCGTCACTTTGACCGTCGAGGGCGGGGCAGTGACTGCCATATCACAGGTGTACCTGCCCTGATCTCGGAGGGCCCGCGACCTTTCGCGGGCCCTCAATACTCCGCGTCGTAATTACGGAGCGGGGTACTTAGTACTCCGCGTCGCAATTACGGTCGCATGTTTCGGCCAGTCGGCGGCGTCGATGGCAAGGACGCAGTCCGCAGGCGCACCCGCAGCGGTGCGTCAAGGACGAGGACACAGCAAGCGGCGTAGCCGGCCGCTGAAACGTCAGCGTAATTACGGGGCGGGGTACTTAGGAGCGCCCGTCGCCACTGAAGCCGAAGTCTCTCGCAGGGTCCTGCCTGCCCTTTCCTCGGTATCATCTTCTTCAGGTCGCAACCTGACGTCCAGGGGTCGATCGCCGCAGAAGCGGGCGCTGCTTCATAGCAATTCGACCGCCAGAGTCGAGGCGCCCATCTATCGAGATCGGAGGTTCTGGTGAGGTGGAGCAGACGCCCCCGAAGCGACGACCTGATCGACCGGCGGGGGTCATCCCAAGTACCGGGCCGAACGGGAGGCATCCCGATTCCGCTGGGGATGTTGGGCAAGATGGGCGTGCCGGGCTTGCTGATCCTGGTGGTGATCTTGGCTTTCGCCTACTGCGGCGGGACCGGCATCGACCCTGGCGTTGGCTCCCTGGAGCGTCCGACCGACCAGGCGGCAGCCGACCCCCTGGATCCGAGCCTGGATCCTGATGCCGACCTGGTCGATTTCATGTCCTTCGTTCTCGACGATGTTCAGAACGAGTGGGCCGACCTGTTTCGAATCTCGGGGCTCACCTACGAACGGGCCAAACTCGTCGTGTTCGACGGATTCACGCAATCTGCGTGCGGAGGAGCCAACGACGTAATCGGACCTCACTACTGCCCTGTCGATCAGCGTGTCTATCTGGATCTGACGTTCTTCCGGGACCTCTCGGATAGGTTCGGAGCCAAGGGCGACTACGCCCAGGCCTATGTCCTGGCCCACGAGATCGGCCACCACGTGCAGAACCTGCTGGGAACCATGGATCGGGTCCAGAACTCCTCGGGAGACCCCAACGACCTCTCTGTCCGGCTCGAGCTTCAGGCTGATTGTTTCGCGGGAGTGTGGGGCTACTCGACATTCCAGCGTGACCTGCTGGAGTCGGGTGACCTGCAGGAGGCACTCACCGCCGCAGCCGCCGTAGGCGACGACCAGATCCAGAGGGAGACCACGGGCCGCGTGAACCCCGAGACGTGGACCCATGGCTCGTCGGCCCAGAGGATGAAGTGGTTCGAACGCGGCTTCGAGGATGGAGACCCTTCCGCCTGCGACACCTTCTCGGGTGGAATCTGACCTCACGGTTCTCCTCCCGGGCTCGGGAGTCGGTTCTTGCCCGGACCCGCCCCGAAGCTGGGGAGCCGAGGGCTGTGGTAGCGGGTCTTTCAGGCCACCCGCCACACCCGCCACAGAGCGGAGGGGTCCTGAAGGGGATTGCCGTGGACCAGGAAGAAGTCCGCCGGGCCTCCGACGGTGATCCGCCCTGCCGTCTCCTCGCCCAACAGCTCGCCCCCTATCCAGGTGGCGGCGGCCAGGGCCCGCCACGGCTCCAGCCCCGCTTCGACCAGACACTCCACCTCCCAGGCCATGTGGTTGGCCCGCAATGAGCCGCCACCGAAATCGGTGCCCGCCGCCATCTTCACCCCTGCCTGCGACGCCAGGGCGACACTGTGGAAGGCCCGCTCCTTGCGCTCGGCCAGAGCCGCCCGCCCCTCCGGCGAGGCGAAGCGGTCGATGTTGGTAGTGGAGGAGAACGTCTCCCACGATGCCATCACCCCCAGGGTGGGGACCAGGTAGGTGCCACGGCGAGCCATGTCGTGGGCCAGGTCGGCGTCGAGGGTGGTGCCGTGCTCGATGCAGTGCACCCCGCCTTCCACGGCTGCCCGGGCCCCCGGCAACACGGTGGCGTGAGCGGTCACCACCAGCCCGTACTTTGACGCGGCTGCAACCGCCTGGGCCACCTCTGCCGACGTCCACGGTGAGGTATCCCGATCCGGACCGTCGAGGTACAGCTTGATCAGGTCGGCGCCATCGGCGGCCTGTTTCTGCACCGCCGCCACCAGCTCGTCTGCGTCTGACGCCTCGACGCTTAGGTCGGCCGGCAAGGTCTCGGCCTTGGATATCCAGGTCCCCGCCGCCCGAATGTAGGGGCGGTCGGCCCGGCCCACCCACGAATCCCTCACCTGCAGAGCGAGGGCCCTTCCATCCCGCTGCGGCGATCCTACGTCACGGAACCAGCGAGTTCCGGCCCGACGGGCGATTTCGCCGTTGTGCTCGGCTACCGCCAACAGCTCCTCGCCCGGGTCTGCGCCCCGAGCGATCCAGTGCGACCCACCGGGGAGAACGGTGTGGCTGTGGGCGTCGACCATCCCCGGTACCGCCGTCGCCCCCCCGGCGTCGATGATCCGGGTGGCTTCGCCCGGGTCCTCAGCCTCGGGGTCGGGTCCGACCCACCCGACGTGATCGTCTCTAACCAGGATCGACTGGTCCAGGATCAAGGCCGGACCGGTTCCGTCGGCTATGGCGGCATTGCGGTAGAGGGTGTCCATCTCGGCGAGTGTAAGGGTTGAGCCCCTGACCAGTCCTCGGGCCTCCACCTGCCGCAATCCCGGCGGAGGATTTGTAGGCTCCCGCTGTGACAGAACCTCCCAGCGGCACCGTCTCGTTCCTCTTCACCGATGTGGCCGGATCGACCCGCCTGTGGGACTCCGACCGCCGGGGAATGGCCGAGAGCCTGGCCGTCCACGACCGAATCGTGCAAGCGGCAATCGCCGACTACGGAGGCTACGTGTTCTCCACCGCCGGCGATTCATTCGGAGCCGCCTTCCCGACTGCCTCGGCCGCCGTGGAGGCGGCTCTCCAGGCTCAGCTGGCTCTGGTCGCCGAGCCGTGGATCGGACCCACGATCCGGGTTCGGATGGGCATCCACACCGGCACCTCACAGGAGCGAGCCGCCAACTACTTCGGGCCCGAGGTCAACCGGGCGGCGAGGATAATGAGCGCTGCCAACGGCGGCCAGGTGCTGGTATCGGCCGTCACCGCCCAGCTGCTGGCCGGTTCGGGGAACGGCGTCCTACACCCTGGTCGATCGTGACCTCCACGACCTGAAGGATCTCGACCGTCCGGAGCACCTATTCGAGCTGACCCACCCCGATCTGCCGGTCGTGACCGAGCCCATCCACACCGCCGACGTGACTCGCAACCACCTACCCGCACAGCTGACGTCGTTCGTCGGCCGTCGCCGGGAGCTCGATGCGATCGCTGCCCTGATCGAAGACTCCAGGCTGGTCACGTTGACGGGAGTGGGCGGAACCGGAAAGACCCGTCTGGCCGTGGAGGCCGCCTCCCGGGCGGAGGAGGACTACCCCGACGGTGTATGGATGGTGGAACTCGCCCCCGTCGCCGACCCCGCCCTGGTGGTCGGGGAGGTGGCGGACCTGTGGGGTCTACGGGCCGGTGAGGGGGTGGATCTGATCAGGGTGGTCAAGTCACACGTGGCCCGACAGACAATGCTGTTGGTGGTCGACAACTGCGAGCACGTGCTGGAGTCGGCCGCCGACCTGGTGGCCCAGCTGCTGGCCGCCGCTCCGGGTCTGACGGTCATCGCCACCTCGCGAGAATCGCTGGGGATAGGCGGAGAGGCCGTGTACCGGGTGCCATCCCTGGGCCTACCCGAGCGGTCGTCGGGGGCCGATGCATCCGACGCCGTGCAACTCTTCCTGGACCGGGCCGCTCACAAGGGAGGCGACGACATCCCGGCCACGGAGATGGAGGCGGTGGTGAGAATCTGTCGCCGCCTGGACGGGATTCCTCTCGGTATCGAGCTGGCCGCCGCCCGTCTCCGCACTCTCAGTGCCACGGAGCTGGCTGACCGTCTCGACGCTTCTTTCCGCATCCTGACCGGCGCCTCCAAGACGGCGGTGTCCCGCCAACGCACCCTTCAGACCGCAATCGACTGGTCCTACGATCTTCTCGGCGAGGAGACCGCGGCCGTGTTCCGCCGCCTATCCGTCTTCGCAGGTGGCTTCGACCTGGCCGCGGCCGAAGCGGTGGGCGTCGACGAGGCGATCCAGGACTGGCAGGTGCTCGACCACATCGACCAGCTGGTCGACAAGTCCTTGATCGTCGCCGCCCACCACGGGGGACAAACCAGATTCCGGATGCTCGAGCCGATCCGCCAGTACGGCCAGGAGCGGCTGGCGGCCGCCGGCGAGGCCGACGCCGTATATGAGGCCCATGCTCGACACTATGCCGGATATGTGGCCGAGGTGGCCCCGGGCCTCCGGAGCCGGGAACAGCGCCGTGCCAATGACGAATTGCTGGCCGAGTGGGACAACATCCGTCTCGCCCTGGCCACGCTCCAGGATAAGGGTCGCGCCGATCTGCTCTTGTTGACCTGCTTCGACCTGACCTGGTTCTTCAACCAATCCAGCCTTCTCGTGGAGGGACGTGAGCTGGTTCTGTCCGCTCTGCAGTCGGTGGGGAACGAGGCTTCTGACGAGGCGGCGGCCCGAGCCTGGTGGGAGGCGGCAATACTGGCCACCTTCCTCACCGATCCCCGAGGGATCGACTATGCGGAGAGAGGGCTGGAACGGGCTCGTGCCGGCGGTCTACCCGGCCTGGAGGGCTGGTTGAGCGCCGCCCGGGGTATGACCGCACGGCTTCTCGATCCCGGCCGGGTGGATGACAGGGACTGGCTGGCCGAGGGAGTCCGTCTGGTCAATGAGAGTCCCGGCCTGCCGCTGTTCGATGGGGCGTGGGATGACGTCTTCTTGGATTTCATGGTGCTCTTCGCCGGGGGCTCGCCTGAGGGGGTAGAAGGCCCAGACACCCTCCCCCGCCAGAGGGCGATGAGTCCCGGCGCGGACGCGGGCCATTTCCTCGACTCCCTGGTGAGCCGGGCCATGACCGTGGGCGACCTGAACATGGCCGCCAACGTCATGACCCTGGCAACATCGGTTCCCGACCAAGACGATTGGGTACTCGAACAGCTCCACCGCAGTGTGGAGATGCTCGAAGAGCTGGACTTTCGTCACGGGCTGGGCCATTCCCTGTTCTACCTGGGCGTGGAGACCCAGGACCGGGGAGTCGGCGATGGGATCGATGACCTGGCTCGGGCCTCGCAGATGCTGGCCGAACTGGGGGACCTGCCCTGTTCGACCTGGTCCGCCGCCCGGCTGATCCGCGCCTTGCTGGACTCCGATGAGCTCGACGAGGCGGGACGGTACCTGGCCGGCTCGGTGGGGAGGTTGATCGATTTCGAGCGTGAGATCCCCTCCGATCTTCCGGCACTGGCCTGCCGTTATGCGGTGGCTCGCGGAGACAACATCACGGCCGCCCGGGCGCTCGGCCACCATCTGGCTCATCACGCCGACAGTGACGATGAGGCTGCCCGCTGTCTGGAGAGGTTGGAAAGCATCCTCGACGTGGGGGAACTAGAGAGGCGAATGGCTGAGGGGGCCGCCACATCCCCGTCCGAGGTGCTGGCCTGGATCCAGCAGGCGGTGGCGACCGCCTGAGGCGAAGGGAGCCGCGATACCCTCACGTCGGTATGGAGGCACTTGCCACCTTCGAGCTCTCCGAACAGCGCCAGGTCCCAACAGCCGACGACGTCGACTCGGTGGTCGACGTCTGCCTCTCCCACAGTGCCTTCACCAAGACGTTCCGGGGTGACCTGGACGGATCGAGTGTCACCGAGATGCTGGCTGCCCGCTCCCCCGGAGGAGCCGGATACGTGGCGATGGAACGCATCGTCGGCCGCCTGGGCGATCGGGTGGGGACCTTCGTCCTGTTGCACCTGGGAACCCTCGACGGAGAGGGCGAGCCCGCTGGTCACTGGCCGATCGTGCCGGGATCCGGAACCGGTGAGCTGGAGGGAATCAGCGGCCACGCCCACATCGGCGCCGACGACGACGGAACCCACCGCATCCAGCTTCATTACGAGCTGGGGGCCCTCTGACAGACTCTGTGAACCCTTTCTTGGCAACGGGCGGAGATTCGGTTCACAATGAGAGCCGTCCCAGCGCAAACCGTTCTCTCTGTGAACCCTTTCTCGGCCACCGGCGGAGATTCCGTTCACAGAGAGTGCTACTCCGACCGAGACGCGTACCTGAAGGTCGTGAAGGGCCATTGCCGCTGGAGCCATTCGGTCACGGCTCTCCAGACAACGACGTCCAACTCGGCGCGGCTCTTGGTGACCCATGAGCTGACATAGGCCTCGGTGTCGCCGTTTCGATCGGGATAGATGTACAGGCACCCGATCACCTCGTCGCCATCCAGGATCGAGTACGTGAAACCCCGGCCCTCCTCGAAATCCCGGGCATGCCCGTCCAGGTCTTCCAGGTTTTCCTCCAGCGTCATCGGGTGAGGCCAATTGCCCCATTCGCCCGGGGTCGAATGGATGTGATCCATGCTCGAGGTCCAGGCGGCATAGTCCCGCTCGTTGTGGACCGATCCGAGCGGCTCCAGGCGAAAGCCGGGCCCGTCGAAGCTCGTGGGCGGGTCGAAGTCGTCAGGAACCAAGCTCGAGGGCATGCCGGGGAGAGCTTACGCCCGAGCCCGGATGTCCCTGATGTTCCCGCAGGCGGACTGTGAACCATTTCTGGGCGTAGGCCCCAGATTCCGTTCACAGACCTGGCTCCTTCCCACCACCCCCTCCGGCTAAATGCCGTGGCCAGCAGCTGGAGGGCAAGATGTGGATGGAATGCTTCGCCGGTGACGCCCGGATCGAAGCCGACGACGCCGAGACGATCGCCGAACGATTCCTCGCCCACGCCCGGCAGAATCACGACTGGTCGTACCCGGAAGAGGCACTCCGCAACTACGCCCGCAACTACGCCGAGGCGAACGGGCGGCTCACGGGGGGTACGGAGCGTCTGCCCGAGATAGGGGAGGTGACCGTCTATCCGGTGACCGAGGATCGTATCGATGATTGGCTCAATTTCTTCGACCACGACGGCTTCGCCGGCAATCCGGACTGGGCTTCGTGCTACTGCCTCGAGCCCCACGTCCCACCCACCGACGAGGAGCCTGAGCGACCTTGGCGCCAGGTCCGGTCGGCCATGGTCGACCGGTTCCGCACGGGCGGCACCTACGGGTACCTCGCCTACGTCGACGAGAACCCGGTGGGGTGGGTCAACGCCTCACGGCGGGACGACTACGGCTTCTTCCGGTCGGTGGATCCCGACGGACCCGAACCGGCATCGGTCATCGGCGTGTCCTGCTTCGTAGTCGCGCCTCCATATCGGAGACATGGAGTCGCCGGAGCGCTCCTGGACAGGGTTATCGCCGACGCCTCTGGTCGAGGAGCCGAATGGATCGAGGGCTACCCGCACAATTCTCCTGACAGTGGCGACCCGGGCCATTTCCGCGGGCCGCGGCACCTCTACGACGCCCGCGGATTTGAACCGGTCGAGCAGCGCGAGCGCGACACGGTCATGCGCCGCCCGGCGCCCACGGGCTGACCTCACCGCCAACCCAGACCATCTCGCCGTCTTCGTCGTAACGGTCGCTGGGTCTGAGCCCGAGGTGGACCGCCACGTGCTGGGATGCAACATGGTCAGGATGGATGTGGGCAGAGAAGCGCGCCACACCGAGCTCGACCAGAAAGGTTCGCATGGCGGAGACAGCTTCGGTGGCGAACCCGCGTCCCTGCCAAGGAACCCCGATCACCCACCCCAGGTCGGCGTCTGCGCCGCGCACGGTGGCCTGCACATATCCGATCGGCGTTCCGTCCTGGCGGATCACCCAGTTGAGCCAGGTCTCGGCGGGGCGGGCCGAACCGGCCACTTGATGACGGTACAGATCTTCCAACTGCTCCCGAGTAGGAGGCTCGCCTCCGGTGAACGTGTACAGACCTGGATCGGCCAGGACGCCCCACATCTCCGTGGCGTCACTCACGGCCAATGGTGTCAGAGTGAGACGGGCACTGCGAAGCACATCGCTCGGAGCCATCCCTCAATTATGGGCGTAATCGAGCCGGTCGCGCGGCCCTACGGCACGGGGACGATGGCGATGTGTATCACCGCGATGTGAGGGATGATCCGGGCGATCTTCTCCTTTGTCCTCTCTTCTCGCGCCAGGCCGTAGGCCTTGGCATCCACCGGGCGCTTGGCCAGATAATCGGTCATGAACTCGAGCGTGTTGGTGTCGTCCGTCTCGAGTTCCGCCTTGCCGGTGTAAACCCGGCCGGCCAGTCTCAGCTCTACCTCAATCGGGGACTCGAAGTTGTGCCACCATTTCCGTTGACGTTTGGTGATGACGGTCACCACGTCGCCTTGCCGGTCGTAGCTGACGGGAATCGTGTAGGGCTTTCCCGTCTTGCGGCCCTCGAAGCTGAGCAGCGCCACTCCCTTTCCGATCAGACTCTCGAGGCCGGGGGTGGTGAGCGCCCACTTCATCCATCGGTTGGCCCACTCAGGCGGCTTGTCCTGAGGGATCCGAACCTCTCCGGTGGGAGAACTCGTCATCGAATACCTCCATTACTAGACCCTTCTTCCACCTCATCATTTGACCGCACCCGTCTCGCGACTAGAGGCGAAGGTAACGAAAACGGGCCGCCTCAGGCCTGGTGCTGGTATCTCCTCAGGAATCGATGGGCCGATGCCAGAGAAGGTGCCTGAGACCGGGTGGCGGGGACCTGAATCAGACCGGCGGTTGCGAACAGGAGACCGAACCCCAACCCGATTCCCACGAAGCCCCACTGGTCGAGGAGGATCCCCCCCAGGCTCGCTCCGAGCAGATAACCGAGTTGAGTGGCGCTGGTGCGCAGACTCATCGCCGCCAGGCGCCGGCCGTTCGAGATCCCTAGACCCATCGCCGCGCCGGCGATGGTCCGCCCTCCATCGAAAAACACCGCCACGGCGAAGACGACCACCGCGGTCGCCAGGCCGGTGCGGGCGGAAGAGAACACTCCCACCGCGACGGCGGCAGCCAGCGAGAAGCCCACCAACAGCAGTCCGGTTCCTTTTTCGAGCCAGCGTCGACCCAGGAAGTTGCCCGGCAGGTAGAACACCGCACCCACCCCGAGTATCAAACCGACCTTGCCCACCCCGAGGTCGTAGGCCTGGATGAAGACCGCTCCGCTGTAAGTCAACGCCCCGCCCCAGGCTGCGAAGGCCAACAACTCGGACGTCGCCCAGCGTTTGACCCCCGGCTCCTGCCACAGCCCGTAGGGGTCACATCGTTGGCCCTCGTCGCTTATCGAGGTGTCGCGCAACGCCAGAGCAGCCAGGGCAACGAGACTCGACGCCAGGGGCATCACGACCCAGGCCCAGCGCCAACTGCCCTGGGACACCAGCCCGACTATGGGTTGTCCGACCACCCACGCCACGGGCTGACCGATCAACGCCCACGACAGAACCCGGGAAGCCTGCCCATCCGCCGCCCACACCTCGGAGGCGGCCACCCCACCCGACAACACGGCCGCCAGGCCCAACCCGATCACCACGTGGGCCCCGATCATCACCGCGAAGGTCGGGGCGACCGCGCAGGTGAGGGCGGCGACCGCAAACAGGGCCAGCCCCGCATACAGGAGGGTGGAGAGCCGAAACCGGTTTCCCCTCACCGCCAACACCAGAGCGAACACGGCCGCCGTCACGCCCGACACCGACCTCAATTGGGCAGCCCCCGCCGTGCCCACCCCGAACTCCTCGGCAATCTGGGGGAGGATCGGGGACAGGACCATGATCGACGCCTGGGCGGCGAACAGGGCCGCGAACAGGACGTAGCCGACCCCCAGGCCCGACCGTCGTCGTAGTGAAGGGTGCATCGGAGAAGCCTACGTCACCACCTACTGCCCACGCCTGCAGAATCCCCGGACATCTATTTCTGGAGCGGTGGACCGCCACCCGTGGCTCAAAACGGCCGGGACCTACCAGAATCGAGGGTGCCATGGCTGATCGGCGCTGGCCGCGAGTTGCCCTCTCGATTCTCGGCATCCACAACCTGACGCAGAATTCATTTCTAAATGAGCGGGGCTACGTGGCAGGAAATCTCGTGGTGTCGGGGCTGATGATCGGTGTCGGGCGTGCCGCGGGGTTGGAGTGGGCCGAGATGGGACTCGATCGGGGCGACCTCCGACGCAGTCTGGACGTCGGCGCGATTGCGGCCGGTGCCGGCTCGGCCGCCGCCCTCCTCCTTCTCGAGAGTCGGCGCGGGCGAAGGTTCCTCCACGACGAGCGGGCAATCGGAACGGGCCACCGGATATGGAGTCGGGCCCTGATTCGATTCCCGATCGGCACGGCCCTGTTCGAGGAGGTCGCCTTCCGTGGTGTCCTCCCGGGGCTGATTCGGCAGGGTCGGGGGGCGTTCCCGGCCGAGGTCCGTTCTGCTGTGGCTTTCGGGCTCTGGCACCTGATCCCGACCCGAACGGCCCTGTCGTCCAACCCGGCCGGTCGGGAACTTTCGGTCAAGCAGCGTCTGCTGGTGATCGTCGGTGGGTCGGCCGGAGCCGGTGTGGCCGGCCTCGTCCTCAGCTGGATGAGGCGATACGCCGGCAGCCTCCTGGCTCCCTGGGTGGCACATTCATCCTTCAATACCCTGAGCTATCTGGCCGGCGTGGCTGCCGCCAAGCTCTCGTCGAATTAGGTCGGGCTCGACACGGTTACGCGATTCCCCGTCTCATCGCCGCGAGCTCAGCGGGACCGGAGGGTGTCGAGGCCCGGTCCCTGGAGGTCGTCGAGGGCGA
Organism: uncultured Acidimicrobiia bacterium; assembly: GCA_963744905.1. Classification (GTDB taxonomy): domain Bacteria; phylum Actinomycetota; class Acidimicrobiia; order Spongiisociales; family ZC4RG35; genus DATFFO01. The sequence goes on from CAVUUV010000004.1 coordinate 120,705, forward strand.
CGCGTCGCCCACAGGTGGCCATTAGCAGCGCCTCGGCGGGACCACGCACCTCCGGGCCCTCGCCATGGGACCAGTCCGTGTCAGTCGCCACGAGCCGGAGACCGGCGATACGGTCCTTGTTGCCCAGAACTGATCCGGTGCGGACCATCGACCAGAGGGCGCGAACCGTCCTCTCGACGGGTGGAACCCTGTCTATCGCCAGAGGCCGGCGCATGTCCTGGCCATGAACGATCGCCTCCGCAAGGAGTCCCGCGGGCGTAGTGCCGGGTAGGACGACGGCGGCTCACGGCGGACTCTCTCAGCCGCCCCGCCAGATCCCGAGGGCTCGCATCGTCACCGACTCGAATGGAGAGCCGCCGGCTGGCACGATTGAAGTCGAATCCCGATCTGATCAGGTAGGCCAGGAACCTGGAAACACCCCCGCCTTCGGCTCCCATCACCACGTGGGCGAAGACGTGACGGACCTTCCAGCCGTCGCACAGCGACGGCGCATCCCACTGCGTGTCTGACAGCGACTCGCCGAGGTCGGCCAGATCTTCACGCTCTGCGACGACCGCCTCCCAATCGTCCATCTTCATACCCTAATGAAGGAGCCACAGGTCAGGCCCGGCTGAGGGATGGCGCACACGGCGGCATTTGATCCGGCTCCAAGCCCCTGGAGCGCCCAGCTCGTCGATGCCAAGACCAAGCCTCATCACACGACCCGGGAGCCGATTCTCACCCCGTGACGCATGACCGACAGCTCCCAGCCACTCGATGGCATCTGGCCGCTCGACCACTTCCAGCCGACCATGGGCGAGACCGACAGGCCGAGACCGCCGGAGCAGTCGGGTCCGGCGAGAGGACCACGGACTATTGCCGACCAGCCAGCCGATGTAACCGATGAAATCCTGACAGAGATCCCGGCCCAAGGGGCATGTGCGGAGGGTAGCTGGCTCCCCGCTCACTCTGTGTGGTCATGCACCCACACGCCCACAGCCGAGGGACGCATCGCCTCGCCCACCACGGCCACCGCTTCTCCGATCAACTGGTTGACATCTGTGCCTTCCCGGAGATGATCTCCAAACCGATCGACTACCCGCTGGGCGTCGTACTGGGACCGATAGAAGCGACGGTCCACCCAGACCAACAGCCGGCGGCGCAAAGGATTGAACAATGCTGCCACCACCAGAGTCGACCCGGCCACGAACAGAGGAGGCTGCTCCCCCATCAGCCGGATGGGCAGCCACACGGCACCCACCACGTAGACCGAACCCAGGGCCACGATCACCAGGGCATAACCCACGGTGCGCGAGATGATCCGGTCGATGTCGTACAGGCGGTATTTCGCCACCGCAAAACCGATCGACAGCCACACCCCACTCAGAGTCACGGCGAGGGCCCAGGCCGCCAGGTCGGTCCCGATGAACCGAAGGTTGAGGACGGTGAAGAGGAAGTCGGCGACGAAGGGGACGGCGGCGAGGGTGAACCATTTCAACTGGGCGCGCTGGACCCCGGTCGATCGACGCCAGCGCAGCACCGCCGCGATCACCGCCGGGATGGTGAGGAGGAAGAGACCGACGTTGAGCGTTGCCAAAACTGAGCCGTCCGGGCCAGGGATGCCCCACGGGTTGGTCACATAACGTGAACAGTCGACGCCGCCTTCACCCACCGACACGACGCACACCCGGTTCTGGAACACCACTCCGAGGAAAGCCAGCAACATGAAGAACATGGCGGCCCGAGCCACCCACCCAGACCATCGGCTGATGGCGACGCCGTCGGGAAACCAGATCGGCAACAGGATGAGGAGAGCGGTCAGGAGACCACTGAACGCCATCTCGCCGGCGATCTCAGCGATCATGGCAAACAACGGGTGGCCGTTGGCGACCCCCCAGTCCCGGACCAGTGCATAGGCACCCACCACCGTGAAGCTCAGTACCGCCACCAGGACCACCGGGCCGATGTTGTTGTCCGGCACTCTGATGCACAGGAACAATCCCACGCCCAGGCCCAACAGGCTCGGGATCAGACTCATCGGCTGAGTGTTCACCGATGACGTGATTCCAACGAAGATCAAGAACCCCGAAACCGTCAGGATGCCGAACGAAAGCACCCAGCCGATCAGCGCCCGGATTCTCACGGCACTCTCACCGGAGGACGGGCTGTGCACCGGGACCTCACCTCGTGTCGTCGGACCCGAGTAGCCATGGCGTCATGCTGGCAGCCATTCGTTACGAAAACGTAACGCCGACCTTCCCCGTCGTTCTGGCCGGCCAGATATCGTGACGGACCGGCTCGTACCCGAGCGGAGCAGCCCGATATTCGCCTAGACCTTGCGCCTAGACCCTTCGCTGGTCTTCGCCCCATGGGATGGCCGGATACATCGGGGCCCGGGCCACGGCGCTGGCCTGACTACCCGGGCAGCCACAGACGGAGCCGGCATCGCCATCACCTATGCGGGATCGGGTGGGGCGGTCGCCCGGCGGCTATTCGCTCGCCTGGAACCCCCAGATCTCCTCCAGGGCGTGCTGATCGGCTATGTAGTCGCGGATGAAGACGGCTCGACCATGTCGAATCGTGATCGAGGTGACCCCGTCGAACCCGAACCATCTTCCCTGACGGTCTTCCTCATCCAGATGCCACTCGACGAGAACCGAGTTGCTCGACCCCATGGCCAGGCCGTTCTCGGCCGCAATCTTCTTGATGGTGAACCGCCTCGAGGGCATCTGGCTGAACCAGGCTCCGTACCAGGATCTGATGGCGTCGGCGCCCCTGTGGCTCCCCGAGACGACGGTTCGCCCGGGGAACTCGAACACGGCGTCGTCCGAGACCCCTGACATGAAGGTCGCCAGGTCCCCGCGGTTCAGGGCCGCAAAGCTGCGTCGCGTCGCTCTCATGGCCAGAGCCGCTCCGATCATGACGATTCCCCCGACGTAGCGGTGCGCCCAACGGATGGTGTCTCAGCTGCGATGTCCGCATCCAATGGATTCAAGGCGAATACAGGGTGACGACCGGCCTCCTCGAGGTCGTTTTCGGAAGGAAAGTGACGTTTGGTCATGCCCGCCGTCATCCGCCGATATCGCCCGATCACGTCGCCAGCGCGCTCCCGGTCGGAAACCTCGGTCAGACTGACCTCCTGTATGACCTTGCCGCGAGTGAGGGTGCCCTGCCCCGAGGCCCGAACGTTGGCCACCCAGGCCGACGTCGGCACCTGGGCCACCAACCACCTGCGGGGTCCGTCGCTTACGACGGCCACCGGCACCTCGTGCATCTCCCCCGTATGGCGACCCGCCACACCCAGCAGGTGGACGAAGGAGTAGCCCATCCCCCGGCGCGCCATCGAGCCTGCGATGCGATCCAGAATCGGTTGCATTCGTCTCATGACAGCCTCCTTGATCTAGACAGTGTCAATATAGAAATCAAACTTTACGCTGTCAAGATCGGTTTACAGTCGGTCTGTCATGCATGATGAGTACTAATGGCAACGCGAGGTAGGCGATACCACCACGGCAACCTGCGACAGGTGCTGCTCGAGACGGTAGGGGCGACGATCCGCCGGGACGGGCTGGAGGCAGTCACCCTGCGCGAAGTTGCCAGGCGCGCCGGGGTGTCCCATGCCGCTCCGGCCCACCACTTCACAGTCTCCGCGGGCTCCTGACCAGCTTCGCCATCGCTGGATACGACCTACTCACGGACCAATTCGAGTCCACCCTGGCTCGGCTGGAGGGTGAGAACACCACCCCGCTGGAGACCTCCCACGAACTGGGCGTGACCTACGTACGATTCGCCGTTGACCGGCGCGAGTACTTCGAGGTCATGTATCGCCACGAGCTGCTCGACACCCGGGACCCGGCGTTCGTCCAGGCCCGTGATCGGTCAGGCGAGTACCTGATGCGGGCCGTCGATGCGGGCCGCCAGGCGGGATGGGCGACGGACGCAGATCCCAAGTCCGCCGCCCTTGCCGCCTGGTCCGTCGTCCACGGCCTGGCGTCCCTGTGGGTCACCGAAACCCTGGCCGATCGCCTCGCCGGCCGTGATGTCGACGAACTCGCCCGGGCCGTGCTGCGCATCACCATCGCTCCTCGTTGAGACAAGCGACCCCGCCATAGCGGGCGTAGTGGTCAAGTCGGCTCGACGAGTTGAGAGGTCGCTAACGGAATCGAGCCCGTGATATGTCTGATAATCGATCTCTCTTAGCCAGATTTCCCTTCCGGAGATACAGCTCATCCGCTTGGGCAATGACGGCTCGAGCTGCCTCTTCCAGACCTGAGGTGCTCAACGTCCTCGCCAGATGGACGTGCAGGTCAGCGCGGAAGTCCACCATGGCGTCGGGAACCAGGTCTATGGCCGATTGGGCGAGTTGAATTGCGTTGTCGGCCTTCCCCCCGGCCGGCCAAGGCCAGGGCTTGCGTCGATCGCCACAGGGCCTGTGGCACCACCCTCTGTGAAGGTGCCTTGTCTCGACTCAGTTCAGCCATCTCGGCGGCCTCATCGAGATCTCCCTTCTGGGACAAGACCCTTGCCAGCAGGGCGGCCGCCTCTGATGCCTCTCTCGAATCCCCATGTCCAGATCCAGTCGGAGGGCCCGCCTCAGTGCATCCCCGGCGGCGTCGAGCTCACCGGCAAGTGTCTCCACCTCGGCACGCCGCTTGCCGAGCAGCGTCAGGGGACGGCGGGCCTGGGCGTGCTCCTTCAAGACGACTTCAGCGCGGTCGACCATCTGGCGAGCTCGTTCGAACTGACCGTTCATCGCATGCAGACAGCCAAGGATCGGCAATACCGCTGCGCTCTGCTCACCCCGCCAAAGGGCTAACTCCTCACATTCCTCGATGCATTGCGGTACGGGCATTGGACCTTCCTCCAGTGAGGTGGCCAGCATCCGGCGGGCGCCAAGTTGCATCTGTCATCCCCAAGGGAATGAGACCAAGGCTCGACTCTGCTAGATGAGAGCGATCACCCATTCGCGTCTCCGATTCTGACCCACGGCTGCGATGTGGCGACAGCGTTGGCTGCTGCCCAATCCGGGTACGTACTTACAACGGTGAGGAGCAGGTCACCGTTGGCGTTGGTCCTCCATCTGTACACGTCAGTCACGCCGTTGGGCCAGGCGATGGTCAGCCGATCACCTTCGATCGTGTAGTCGCCGGCCTGTTCGAACGATCCTTCAAAGGCGGGAGAAGTGTGGACGAAGCTGACCGTGCCATGTGAGAAGGTCCACGTGTAAATCCCCGCCAATATCGAGATCTTCTCTGGATAGTCGGTCTCGTCGGCTCCCCCCGCTCGGTATTGATCCTCGGTGGTCTCGAATCGGTAGACGCCGTCGATGACACCGTCTGCCGTGACATGATCTGATTGACCGCCGCACGGGACGGGGGCTACGGCTGACACCTGCGAAGTACGCTTCAGTTCGGCGATGCGGTCGATCAACGACTTGGTGAGCTCGTCGCTCAGCAAATCCGCGTAGACGGAGGCTGTGGCTGCCTCCAGGGCTGTCAGGTCGCCCTCACCAGCCAGCACCACAGCCTGGCCAGTAATGCAAAACCGGAGGGCGGCGACGGCATCGCTCGGCGTGTTTTCGATCGACCACGTGCGAGTTTCGGCGGCTGCCTGTTGGAGAATCGAGCGTTTGTCGTTGTCGAGCCCGGCGAACACTCCGGCGTTGACGACGAGCGAGTTCACCTTTGGATAGAAGGTGACGTTGCCGGTCGCTGTCCCGGAAGGATCAAGCCGATATTCCGACTCCATGCCCGCCTGGGTGGATTCATCGATCTCGTCGTCGGTGACAGTGGCCCCCAACGAGGTGAATATCGCCTCAGTGATAGCCGAGGTTGGGGTTCGTATCGTCTTCCCTGAGTAGTCTGCTGGGCCGAGAAACGGCTTCGAGAATCCGAACGGGTGACGCAGTCCCTCGGGTAGGAGGGCGAGGCCCACGATCCCTATCTGGTCGAGCCCGGACAGCAAGTCGTCGGCCAGGTCGCTGTCGATGACCTCGGCGACGAGCGTCCGTTGTTACGAGAAACGGCGCGTTCAAGGCCCGCAGGCTTGTTACGCCTTCGGTGTCCCAGGCCCTCGCAGGGATGTTTCCCATCTCGAGATCGCCATCGACAACCATGTGGGCCACCTTCTGATCCCAGTCGGACAACCCGGTTCCGGCGGCATGCCACACCGGTTTGACAGTGATAGTGCCCTCCGACAGCTGCGCGACCCTACGGGCGAACTCCTCGACCTGGTCACTGGCCGGCCGCCCCTGGCCGTCGTCGGTCCCCATCCTGAGGACCAGCGGTGGCGCGGCACCACCTGCTTTGCTGACCCCGGCACCCTTGCTGCAGGCGCTCATGGTCAACACGACGGCCAAGGCTCCGATCGCCACTCTGCCGAGCTTGCTCATTGGTGTCCTCCACGTGTCCACCGCGCCACCGCGAATCTATGAAGAAGGAGGAGGCGTGACATCGTGGCTAGTCTCACTCGGCGCTCAACTGACCGTTGTGGGTGGCCACAATTTCAGGCCCGATCACGACCACTCCCAGAGAATACAACCGGTGAGATAGGCGGATGCTGCCTCAACGACATGATTGCCGTGTCGCGGACACCATGGATTGTCCGGGGGAGACTGAGGCAGCGGTCGACAACAGCGCTGGGGGCTGATGGCACCAGAGGTGCGATGGGCATGAAACGGGGCGGTGCGCGCTAGCCGCAGGCCGCCACGTACGCTTCGGACATGAAACTCGCCGTCGCCGGAGCCACCGGATACATCGGCAGCCGGCTGGTGCCGCGGCTGCTCGCCGCCGGCCACCAGGTGGTTTGCCTGGCTCGCACCCCGGCCAAGCTCGACGACCGACCCTGGCGCGACAAGGTCGAGGTACGTGCCTGCGACGTCCTCGTTGCCGAGGAGGTCGAGCAGGCGCTAGAGGGTTGCGACGCCGCCTACTTCCTGATCCACTCGATGGGGGAACATGCGGACTTCGCCGACGCCGATCGTGCCGCCGCCGAGAACTTCGCCCGGGGGGCGGAAGCCAACCGGCTCCAACGGATCGTTTACCTAGGTGGCCTCGGCCGCGCCGGGGACCTGTCCGATCACCTCGCCAGCCGTCAAGAGGTGGGCCACGTTCTGGCCCAGGGCGCCACCCCCGTCACCGAGTTGAGGGCCAGCGTCGTCATCGGCGCCGGATCGGTCTCCTTCGAGATGCTGCGCTACCTGACCGAGGTGCTGCCGGTGATGGTCACCCCACGCTGGGTGGAGACCAGGACCCAGCCGATCGCCATCCGCGACGTTCTCTCCTACCTCGTGGCAGTCCTCGACGACCACGGGGGATCTGTCGTCTACGAGATCGGCGGCCCCGATGTCATCACGTACCGGGAGATGATGCAGTTGTACGCCGATGTGGCGGGGCTGCGCCGCCGGATCATCATTCCGGTCCCCGTCCTGACCCCTCGGCTCTCATCGCTGTGGGTGGGGCTCGTAACCCCACTCCCCTCGGGGGTGGCGCGCCCGCTGGTCGATTCGCTCCGCAACGAGGTCGTCGTCACCGACCATGCCGCCGCCAAGTTCGGCGTGGAGGTGCTCGCTCTCAGGGAGGGGATCGAGCACGCCCTGGACCGGGACACCCGCTTCGACGTCCCCAGTCGCTGGTCCGACGCCAGTTCCAGCCCGGCCCGGCCCTTCCCCTCCGACCCCGAATGGGCGGGGGGCAGCCTTATGGAGGACCGCCAGACGGTCCCCACCTACGCCAGGCCCGCAGACCTGTTCTGGGCTTTCTCCCGGGTCGGGGGGACAGTCGGCTACTACACCCTCGACTGGGCGTGGAGGTTTCGGGGCCTGCTCGACACCCTGGTGGGAGGGGTCGGACTGCGCCGGGGCCGGCGTCACCCCCAGGAGGTGCGGCTCCACGACACCATCGACTTCTGGCGAGTGTCGTCCGTCGCCCCCGACGACCACCTCGAGCTCTCCGCAGAGATGCGCCTCCCCGGCGAGGCGTGGCTGGAGTGGCGGGTCCGGAGTGACGGCGACCAGACATTCCTCGACCAGACCGCCCGCTTCCGGCCCCGGGGACTGGCCGGTCGCCTCTACTGGTATGCCATGTTCCCGTTCCACCGCATGATCTTCGGTCGCATGGCCCGCCGGATCACCGCCGCGGCCGAGGCGCACTCCCCCGCCAAGACCTGGAAACCACTCAGCTAGGGGGTCCGCCTGGTGCTCGACACGATTCCGGCTACCGGCTACGTCGTCTACGGTCTGAGCCGTTTCCTGCCGCCTGCCGTCCATATTCAATGGTAAGAAGAATCAGGAGGATTTCATGGCCGACCTCATCTACGCCATCAGCGCGTCACTCGACGGCTTTATCGCCGACGAGAACGGCAACTTCGACTGGTCGTACCCATCTGAGGACACCCATGCCTTCTTCAACGACCTCCAGCGATCGGTGGGCACCTTCCTTTGCGGCCGTCGCATGTATGAGACGATGAGGGTGTGGGACACACTTCTCCTCGACGACCTCCCCGACGTAGAACGCGAGTTCGCCGAGGCGTGGCGGGATACCGACAAGGTCGTCTACTCATCCACTCTGGATACCGTGCCGGAAGCGCGGACCCGTATGGAGCGGACGTTCGACCTCGAAGTGGTACAGAACATGAAGGACAAAGCCGACCGCGACCTGTCCATCGGTGGCGCCGGCCTCGCTGCTGAGGCCATAAGGGCAGGCCTCGTCGACCGGTATCTACTGCGCCTGGTCCCGACGATCGTCGGTGGGGGCACCTCTGCCCTTCCCGATGCAACGAGCGATCGACCTCGCTCTCCACACGACTCGTCGCTTCGACGATGGCTCCGTTCTGCTCGAGTATGGCCGCCGAGGAGCCTGAAGGACCGAGGCAACACGGAAGCTCGGCAAACTGACCAGAACCCTCCACCACGCGTTTCACCACCATTCGCAGTGTCGCCAAGGAGAATCTGGCATCCGTTGGACCGGTGCACGACTGCCCTCAGCCCTTCCAGGTTTGACAGGTATGGTCGACGGGTAGGCCGCCGAACGACATGCGAAGGAGGGTTTCATGCCATCAACCGACTATGTCGCCGAAGCCACCATCGAAATACGGTCGACGCCCGAAGACGTGTGGGATGCGCTGACCGAGCCCGAACGGATCCAGAAGTACATGTTCGGCACCCGGGTGGAAACGGACTGGAATGTCGGCAGCCCAATCGCCTGGAAGGGCGAATGGCAGGGAAAGCAGTACGAGGACAAGGGCAAAATCCTCGTCTTCGACCCGGAACGAGAGCTCAGCTACAGCCACTACAGCCCTCTGACCGGCGCCCCTGACGTTCCAGAGAACTACCACACCGTCACCATCAAGCTCACCTCTGACGATGGTGTAACGAATGTCACACTCACTCAGGACAACAACGACACCGAAGAAGCCAGAGACCACTCCCAACGGAACTGGTCAACCATGCTGCAGGCGCTGAAGGAACATGTAGAAGCCGGCTACTGACACCGGGCACTGAGTACCCCGCCCCGCAATCACGCTGACGTTTCGATGGTCGGCGAACGCCGTTTGCCACGTCCTTGTCCCCGACGGACCGCCCCGGCGACGCAGGCGACCACGACCTCCCGTGCGGGTCGAGCCATGCGCCGCGTTGTAGAACTCGAAGTCCGTGAGTTGCCCGCTCGCCCTCGTGGGTGCCGAACGCCTACGACACGGCGGCCTTCACCATGGCGGAAACCCTCTTCTCGACCGTCGGGGTCCATTCGGTGAGGGCGTACGATGTTGGCCACATCGGACCGTCGTCGAGGTTGGCGGCCTCCTCGAACCCGAGCGTCGCGTAGCGAGACTTGAACTTGCCGGCGTCCTTGAAGAAGACGACAACCTTGCCGTCCTCGTTGGCGTAGGCCGGCATGCCGTACCAGGTCTTGGGCGACAACTCGGGAGCGGTGGAGGTCACGGTGGCATGCACGCGCTCGGCGAGGATGCGGTCCTCGGGGGCCATCGCGGCGATACTGTCGAGCGCCGCCTGGAGGGCATCGGCCATTTTGGCGCCCTTCTTCCCCTCGGCGCGCAGCTCGGCGGCCCGCTGCTTCATGGCGGCACGCTCTTCGGCGCTGAACCCACCCGATTCGTTCTCTGTCGACATGGCCACTCCTCTCTTCTTGCTTGGCTCGGAACACGCTATGTCTCCACAAAACGCTACGGCCGACCCAAGGGAATCGCTTCTCGATTCCTGCTCTGTTGCCGGCCGAACCTGACCGAACCGCGCCGAGTCGACACCAAAGGCCGGGCGCAGGACCCCGCCCCCGCTTGGCTGAGCGCTCTCCCCCGGACCCAGTGGCTCCCATCGCTCCCGGTGCTTCCCGGCTGCGAACAGCGGCGATCCGGGACCTCAGGAACCAGGTATCCATCTCCCCCTTGCCTTTGAGGCTGGCCCGACCCCGGGGCTCGCACTCGAAGTCAGGCTGGATGCGGATCCTGTCTGGCTCGCCGTGACTCCATCCGGGCGGCAGCTGTTCACTGTGTCTCCCCGCACGTCGTAGTGGAACTTGTTGGTAACGATCACCCCGCCCACGAGCGGCCCCGAGTTGATGCCGATCCGGACCGCGAGCCGCCTGCCGTTCCTGGCGGGAATCCGCACCCGAGCCTCGAGCATGTCGCTGTCCCAAGTCGCAGATGGCGTGAACGTGATCGGGTCGGGGAACCGGCACGCCGGCAGACGTCAGCCCCGATCGGCCGTGCTGGGGCCCTGGAGCAGCCGGGCGGGCAAACGGATGATCGCCCCGATCAGCTCGAACACCGCCTTCACCGACACTCCCACCAGACGAAAGGGCAGGCTCAACAGCCAGACGATCGGGTACAGGATCAGCGCCAGCAGCGCCAGCGGCAACGAGATGATCGCCAATATCAGCCAGAGAAGAAACTTGACCATCGCTGTGGGGAACAGTCTAGGAGGGCTGCTTGGCCTCGACCCGCTCGATCTCGATGGTGCATTCAGTCACCAGGGCGGCCAGGGCACCAACCGCGGCCAACACCGGAGCGATGACGACGCCCACCACTCCGATAGTGAGGGGAATCTCCATCAGCCTGTGGCCGTCCCTGTCGGTGATGGCGATGCGACGCACATTCCCTTCATGCACGATCTCTTTGATCTTGGCCAGAAGATCGTCGCCCTTGACCTCGATGGTCTCAGTGTGGACCTTCTCCTCGGTAGTCACATTGGTCACCATGGTCTCCTTCCTCGGTCCCGAGTTGCTCCAGATGCCTCCATCTTGACCATCCGAGCTCGAGGTGCCAGGGGACAAGGTCCCATGTGGCCCACAAGAGACGGCCCGGGACCGGACCAGGACGGGTCCCGGGCGTAGCTGGAACGGAATCGCCATCAGCGAATCCCCCGGTTCGACCCAGCCTTCGAGCTTCGGTACTCGAGCCGAGTCACGGGTGGAGAGCGCCACGAGGTGGGAGGCGCGGGAACCGCCGGGTTCCCGCGCCTCTGCGGCCCACCTGGTTGTTGACGTCAGTACTGGATCGCCTCGACCTCTTCGAAGATCTCGACCCTGGGCTGGCCGGTGACGCCGGCCCGGTGCATCGACTCTTTCAGGTCGGCGTTGTCGACGAAGGCCCGGGCGGCCTCGGTGGTGTCGAAGCCGGCCACGACCGTGATGTTGTTGGGATCATCGACGTTGCGGTTGATGCGGTGAAACAGCGCACCACCCTTGGCCGGCGGGTACTCGTCGAAGACGGCCTTCCAGCGGTCGTAGTCCTCGACCTCGTGGTTGATGGCGAGCATTTGCATGCTTTCTCCTTTCCTCGACCCGTTCTCGGGTCGTGCTGTGTGTAAGCGGCCTCTTGCCGCCTCAGCCTGCGAACAGCTCCTCACGAAGGAACTGTTCGATGCCGCGTGGCCGGAACCCGGTCAGCGTCTCGGTGATTGGCTGCGGATCACCGAGATAGGTTGTCGCCTGGAAGTAGTCGAACAGCTCGGCATAGGCGTCCTTGTGCGGCTCCGACAGCGGGAACCCGGCCACGTACTCGCGGCTCGTCACCGGCGCCTGTTGGTAGGCGACCGGGCGACCCAGCACCGAGGTGGCGGCTTCGGCGATCTGCTCGCCGGTGATCCCGCCGGGGACGTGGACGTCGAATCCCCGGTTGGCCGGACCCCGATCGAAGAACGCCGCCGCCGCGGTGACGATGTCCTCGACGTCGGTCGCCGCCCACACCATGTCCCCGGGCCATGGCATGCTCACCACTCCCTGGGACAGATAGTCTCGAGCCGCCCACAGGTTCTGGAGGAACCACGCCGGCCGCAGGATCGTGTACCCGATGCCCGAGTGGGCCACTCGCTCCTCGATTGGAGTCTTGTTGTCGAGGACCCGTGCCCCGGTGTCGCCACGGTCCGCCCCCACGGCAGAGTGCATGACGAGATGCGCCACGTCGTGCTTGAGGGCGGCATCGATGACGTTGTCGGCAACGATCCGTTCTGTGGCGAACAGATCGTCGCCTCCCTCCATCGGTGTGAGATACACACCGTCGGCTCCCTCCACCACTTTGATCGCCTGCTCAGGGTCGGTCAGGTCGGCGGCGACCGGCTCCACGCCACCGTCCCAGTTCCCCGGGTTCCGACAGATCGCCCGCACCCGGCTGCCTTGTGCCGCAAGGCGCCGCGCCAGCCGGCCGCCAATCGTTCCCGTCGCTCCGATGATTGCGATGGTTCCCATGTGCATCCTTTCCGCCTTCGTGTCTCGACTTTCGAGCCACACCGACTATCATCTTGTATCGCACTATCTACTTTCTGATAGTCCGATATAGGATCATTCGAGTTCGAACTATACACTAGAGGAGACGATGAGTCAACCCCCCACTCGCCCAGGCGGCCGCGACGATCCCGGCCTGCGGGCCTGGCGCGCCCTGATGGAACTCCACATGGAGCTCACCACGCTCTTCGACACCGAATTCCGGGAGCAATGCGGGATCGACCTTTCGATCTACGACACTCTGCTCCACGTCTATGAGTCAGGACCGGAAGGGATCCGCATGACCGACCTCTCCGAGCGACTGGTGGTCAGCAAGTCCGGACTGACCACCATCATCGACCGCCTCGAGGCACGGGGCCTTCTCCGACGGGTCCCCGATCCCGACGATCGGCGAGCGATTCGCATCGCCATCACCGATGAGGGATACGCCGTGCTCCGGTCGGCGGCCAAGGTCCATATGGCCAGCGTCGACCACAACTTCTCGAGCCACATCACCGACGATGAGGCCCAAATGATCATCGACATCGTCGATCGGATCCGCGCAGACGAATGACCCCGGCTGCGCTCGAACAAAGACAATGCCGTGTCACGGCCGGGCTCGACGAGTGGGCCGGGCTTATGCGGTTCGGGCGAAGAAGTCGACCAACACCTCGACCACTGCCGCTGGATGCTCGGCATGAAAGACATGCCCGGCTTTTTCGAAGATGACCAGCTCGGAGTGGGGTGCGAGCCGGGCTATGGACCGAGCATTGTCGGTCGGGACCAGCAAGTCTCTGTCGCCGGCCATTACCAGCAGGGGGACCTCGAGTCTCGCCAACCGATCCGAGGCGTCGAACGACCTCATCGCCTCCGAACGACGGCCCAGCTCCTCGAGCGAATGCGGGTACGCCTGCTTGCTGGCCAGGAACCACTCTCCCACCTCGGGGTGGTGACGGAGGGTGTCGGGGTGGAATCCGATGCCGAGCACTGCCTCCCTATCGGCGTCGCCGGCGTCAGGGTCACGAAACCAACGGGGACTGCAGCGTCGCCGGTCACCTCGTTCCGGCGCTCGGCCTAGGAACGGTGGACCTGGATGCCCCGACCCTTGACGGGGAGGCCATCTGATGGATAGGCGGGCCCGCCGTAGACCAGCGACCCATCCGGGGCCGCGGACTGTGATCCAGAACAGATCGCGGTCGGATGTGGCCAGACGCTCGTCCGTCGCAACCACGTCGAAGCTGTAGCCGGCCTCTCCATTCAGGCGTGCCGTGCCGGAGAAACGTGCGATACCGTCGGCGATACGAAGGTCACGCAGAGAAGTGGCGTGCAAGTTGAAGCCACGCCCAGCCTGCAGCTCCAGATTGCCGGCCACGGTTCCCGATCGGGTCCAGCGGGCCACGAATCCGAAGGTGGCCTTGGGCGAGGCCTCGGGCCTGCCCGGCAACGATCCGACCGGAGAGCTGACCCACCCTCCCCCGGTGACGAAGGTATCGGGGTCGAACACGAACACGGTGCCGATCTGCGCCGTGTCGGAACCGCCGTCGTCGTCGGTGACTGTGACGGCGACCGTGTACGTTCCCGGCATCTGATACTCGTGGGAGGCCGAAGCGTTGCCGGCACCGCCCGACTCGCTCACCGCTCCCGGCGACGAAGAACCGTCTCCCCAATCGAACGTGGCGACATGGGTGTCTTCGAATCCGGCGTCGGTGAAGTCCGCCCAGGCCGTGACGGCCGTCGCCAGGGGAGAGAGGGCCGGCAATCCGGATGTGGACGTGATCACCGGGGGAAGGTTCGTCACCGTGACCGTGAACCCGTCGGTGGCAGTGAGCAGGCCGTCGTCGGCCGTGACCACCGTCGGTCGATGATCGGCGTCGTCGGGCTCCAAGCGGGACCAGCTCCAGGAGCCGTCTCCGTTGTCGACGAAACCGGTGCAGAAACCCGAGCAGCTCAGGTCGAGGGGGTCCCCGTCCGGATCCGAGAACGACCCCGAAGTGGAGGCCAGGGACCCCTCGGGGACGGTCACGTCGGCAGCGCCCGACTGCACCTCGGGAGGATCGTTGATCTGCTCGAAAGTAACGGGACCAAACCGCACACCCGCCTGCGAGAAGGCGTACAGGGCGAACCCGCCCGTCGGGAAGGCTCCGGTCTCATCGAATTCGAGCTGGTCGTTGACCCACAACCGGAGGTGGTCGGTCTCGTACTCGACGACGAAGTGGTAGGTGGAGCCGTTCACCCATCCCGCGTCTCCGAGGTTGGCCCCCCGAGCCAGCTCCTCGACCACTGCTGCGCCTCCCAGAGAAGCGTGGCTCCACAACTCCCCCCACAGGGGGACTCCCTCGATCCGGGTCAGGGCCAATCCCGGGGTGCCGTCGACCGGATCCGGGAAGTCGAACCAGCTGATCGACTGGGCGGCCTTTCGCCAGTCGACCAGCAGATAGTCGGCCCCCGGGTTGGTGATGTCACCGGGGTCGTATCCAAGCGCCAGGCCGAAGAAGTCGTCATCGAAACCGTCCGGCATGGTGAAGTCGACAGTGATCCGGTAGTCGTCGGCCGGGTGGCCGCTGGCGAAGAAGGTGGGCGCACCGTTGACCACCTGGCTGACCACCTCGTTGCCGGATTGGAGCTGCCACTCCCCCGGCTGGGTGTAGATACCGGCGGGTGCCGGCGAAGACTCCCCGGTCCAGCCGGAGAGGTCGACCGGGCCGGCGGCCAGTGCTGGGGCGGCAAGCGCCATCGTGACCAGGGCGGTCAGGATCACATATCTTCGCATTGTCGACCCTCGCGCCCCACGGGCCTTACTCTCAGTGACAGAATACCACTCAGAGTGGGGACACAAGGGGAAAGTTCTCTAACTCCCCGCCCCCACTCCAGCGCCGGCATCCAACCAGAGGCGGGACCCCGGTCAGTTGCCCAGATCAGCGGCGGCCGCGCCACCGTGTTGATCGGTCCGAGCGGGCCGGCGCCTGATCACCGGCTCACCCAGGCGACAGCCGACTCTGCCTCGCTCAGGGCCCGGACGGACACGGTGCAGCCAACAAGTGTCCTCCCGGAGTCGTGAAGTCGGTGAACCGGCAGCCGTAGTCGTCCTCGGCCACGACCGAGGGGTCGGACACGATGTCGCCGGCCGGTTTGACGCCGTTCTCAACCCAATTCACCAGGTCTGCGAAAGCCGTCACCAGTTCGGTGGGAGTGAAACCGCAATGATTCACCCCGCGTATCGCCCTCTGCACCAGGAGATCGCTCCTACCGGCTCGCTGCACTTCTCCCGCGTAGACGACTTCGTTGAGGAACGGGACGAACAGGTCACCCAGGTTGTGGAGTGTCAGCACCGGAACACGGATGTCACCTCGCACCACCGGTATCGGGTTCAGTGTCTCGGACCGGCGCAACCAGGGGGCGGCATCAACCCGCACGATCTGGTCGTTCAACTCCTGCTCGGCGACCGAGATGGCCGGGTCGAGGTCCATCTGGTATTGGGTATCCCGGTTGTCCGGGACCGTCCCGGGCTTGCCCGCCACGGTGCCGTCGCTGACACCGAGGTCGAACAGGAAGTTGCCGGCCCCGGACGCGATAGGAGGGGAATGTGTTCCAGAAGTACCAGGCCTGGTCGAAGTTGGGACGATCTCCGCCCGAACGCAACTCGACCAGCTGCTTGAAAGCCTGGCCGGTCGGGTTCAGGGCGAGAGGCCACCCTCCGGGGGTCGATTCCAGGTTGGCCTTGATGGCCGGCACGTCCGCCCCTATGTAGGTAGCGCCATCGGTGACGGGAAAGCGCGACTCGCCCAAGCCGAGCTGCTGGGCGGCCACGTTGAAGTCCAGGAAGTAGTCGAACAGCTCGTAATCTCCCAGCACCCCGCACACGGCCAGGGCTCCGTCGTAGGTCTGGGGGTATTGCTCGACAGAGCGTGCGGTCACGTGACCACCCATCGACCCACCGGTCATGTAAGTGGTTTCAGGATGACCGAACTGCTGGCCGAACAAGCGGACCAGCGCCTCTGTGTCCCTGACGCCGTCCCCCACGTTGTAGTCGTTGGAAGAGAAGCTGGACGCCGCCCAGGCGAAGCCGTTGGCGAGGAGGTAGGGACGAAGCGGGTGATTGTCCACCGTCAGCTCGAGGCCGCTTCCCCGGAAGCCGTGGGCCCACATCACCAGCGACCCGTTCCAGTCGGCGGGCACCTCGATGCGATAGCCGGCGCCCTGGTTTACTCCCCACACCCTGGTGGTGTCTTCGAATCCGGGAAGGGGATCGAAGGGGAGCTCGGCTTGATCGACGAACCAGGCAGGTTCCGGTTGAGGGGGCCCGTTGGGACCCCAACCGGAACCGAGAGCCGAAATCGGGCCCAGGGTCAGGACCAGCAGGGCGACAACGGCGGTGACGGTAGATATGCGTCGCATTCTTCTCCCTCAGCTTCTCTCTCCCAACCGTACTCTTCGACCCGAGGGTGTGGGCGCGAAGACTATGAGTCTTCGCGGGGACTCGTCCGGCGACATCCCCTCCGCCGGGGCGTTTCGTCCCGGCTTCCAGTCGTGGTGGTAACCGAGATCGTTTCAGCCCGGCTCCGCCGGCGTCCGGGAGGCTGGCCCGGCCAATGAACGCACCCGTCCAGGGCCGGAGTACCCCCCGACCTCGTCGATGCCGTCAGATGAGCAGACGGTCCTCGTACTCGACCCGGGACAGGAGGTGGGGCTCGCCGTCGGTGATGAGGATCATGTCCTCGATGCGGACCCCGCCCCCTCCCGCGCACCTCGGGGACCCAGACGAGGGGTTCGACTGCGAACACCATGTTGGGCTGGAACTGATAGACAGTGGCTCCGGGCAGAGTTTCGCCTATGTACGGAGGCTCGTTGGCGCCCATCCCTATGCCGTGCCCGATGAAGAGGCTGAACAGATGATCCTCGAGCCCATGATCTGCGACCTTGGCGATGATGGCGTCAGCACAGTCCTGATTGGTGAAGCCGGGCCGCATCTTCTCCACACCCGCCATCAGCCCCTCGTATACGGCCGTGTAGATCTTCTGCTGTTGTCTGGATGGTCGCCCCACGACCGTCGTCCGGCCGATATCGGCGAAATAGCCATTCCACATGGCGCCGATGTCGATGAAACACAGGTCCTGATTTCTGATGATCTTGTCCGTGGCGAGACGGTGAGGCGGGGACATGTGCTCTCCCGAGGCCACATAGGGGGTGATCACATGGGCCATCTCGCCTCCGAGACGGAAAAGGGTCTGCATGGCGTCGGCGGCCACTTCGAGCTCGCGCCGACCCGCCCTCGTCTCGTCCAGAGCTCTCTGCGTGACAGAGTCTCCGATTGCGCAGGCCTCCTCGATCACCGCCACCTCGAGATCTGTCTTGATCCACCGCGCCTCGTGCATGATGGTGTCTCCGTCCACTACCTCCACATCGGGCAGGTGGGAGCGAAGAGCCTCGATGAACGAGATATTGGCCTGATCGACGGCCAAGACCCCCGTCTCGCGCTCGCGCAAGAGGGGCGCCAGCGTCTCCTTCACGAAGCCGTCGACCAATTCCCGTTGTTCCATGATGGGAACTGCATGGGCGGCGCCAAGCCAGCTCATCCCGTACCCGGCCTTGTCGATCTCTCCTCCCGAGGCCAGCAAGATTGGGTCCTCGTCGGAGAACAACAGGGCTCCGTTCAGGGAAGTCGTCTTACCGGCGATCAACTGGGCGCGAAGCGAGGTCAGGTAGCGGACGTTCTCGTCTTTCCATACCAGCAGTGCATCGGCGTTCGAATGGACAAGGGCCTCCTTCGCCTTACCCAGGCGCTGACGGCGTAGCCGGGCGAAGTCGTACCGATCTTCCCAGTCGACGGCGAACGGTCCCTTGGCATATCCAGTGATGTCGATGCTCCTGTCTTCTCAGGGGAGACGCGGCTCGGTGGCCGACACGATATAGGGTGACGTCATGGCTCTGGCACGTCCTGCAGCCGGTCGGAAATATCCAGCCGTTCGGCCACCTGCCGGAGTTGGTCGAGGAGGACGTCGGGAACCGGAATCCCTCTCCGGCGCTGAGCGACCTCCAACTCGATGGCACCGTCTCCGGGAAGACGCACCGCTCCCGGCGGGCCGGCGGATCGAAGCGCCCCCAGATGCTCATCCACGGCCAGCTCGAACTCGTCCTGGGGCCGCATGAGATCGGGACGGAGCACGAGGATCGCCTGGCCGGTGTTTGCCACCTCATCGGCCACCGCCCGATGGTCGATGACCTCGGCGCCGAAGGCCGCTCCATTGAGGACGCCGGCGAGCATACCGATGGCCACATTGAGGCCCGACCCCTTGTAGCCACCGATCGGCATGAGAAAGCCCTCGTCTGCTCGGGCCGGATCCGTGATCGGCTGACCCCCGGAGTCGACGACCCACCCTTCCGGCAACGTCTGGCCGGCCTGTGCGAGCACCTTGATCGTCCCGTGCGAGGCCACGGTCGTGGCGATATCGAGCGCGAAGGTACTGGTGTGACCCGGAATGGCGATCGAGATGGGATTCGTGCCCAGCAGCCTCTGATCGCCTCCCCACGGTGGCATCACGTTGGCGCTCGCCACCGCCATGTAGATGGCGATGAAACCCTCCCGCGCAGCCATCGTGGTGTAGACGCCGGCGGCACCGGCGTGGTTGGAGCGGACGGTGCCGACCCAGGCCATGCCCGATTCCCTTGCCTTGGCAATGGCCGTCTCGACCGCACGGGTCATGACTACCTGCCCGAGTCCATTGTCCCCGTCCACCAACGCCGAGACCGGCGTGTCCCGGGTGCACACGATGCTCGGACGCAGATTGATTCCCCCCGCTTCGATCCTGGTGACATAAGGCGGCACCCGAATGATGCCGTGGCCCGTCCGCCCTCTGAGGTCCGCCTCCAGAAGGCGCTGGGCCGTGATCCGGGCCTGATCTGGCATGACGTCCAGGCTGGTGAACACATCTTCGACGAAGCTCTGGAGGCGCTCCAGTGAGAACCTCATTGCTGGAACTGCTCCACGGTCTCGCCCGTATCGGCAAACGTGCGGGTCACGTGCGTGTCCCCGTAAACCCAGAGGATTCGCATCCTGGAAGTGCCGCTGTTGATGAAGCGATGAAGCTCGCCGGGAGCGATCTGAGTCGTGTCATAGGGAACCGCTGGTCGTTGTTCGCCTTCGAGTTCGGCCAGACCCTCCCCTTCTATGACGGTCACCTGCTCGATCGTGTTGTGACTGTGAAGGCGAATCGAGGTTCCGGGCGGAAAGGTCGTGATGCCCATGGTGAAGCGTTGCCCTTGCAGCGGCAGGGGCGTCAGGCGCACGCTTTCGATCCCGTTCCCCCTCTCAACGGGTTCACTCTGGTCGAACTTCAGCAATCTGGCCATCGTCTCTCTCCTAGGGCTCGCGTGTCATGCCATGAACCTGCCCCCATTGACCGACACGGTCTGACCGGTCATGAAACTCGCCGACGGAGAGGCGAGGAATACCACCCACCGTGCGATCTCATCGGGGCTCTGGTACCGGCCCAGCGGGATGGAGGCCGCCGTGGCACGGCGTTCCTCTTCGTCACGGACCTTCTCGATGCGCTCGGTCAGCACCGCCGACGGTGCCAGCGCGTTCACCGTTATCCCCAACGGGGCCAACTCGGAGGCCATGACCCTGCTGAGGGCGTGGACGCCCGCCTTGGCGGCCGCATAAGCCGGTGTGGTCCGATAGGTTGCCACCTGGCCGGCCAGAGAACCCAGATTGACCACGCTTGCCGCCGGCGAGCAACGCAGCCAGGGCAGCGCCGTCTGCGTCATCAAGAAGACCGAGGTCAGGTTCAAATCGAGCGTCGCGTGCCATTCCGACAACGGGGCATCGGCCAGGCTCCTCTGGGCTGAGAAGCCGCCGGCATTGTTGACCAGCACATCCACCCGTCCCTCCGCATCGCCGATCTGTTGCAGGGCAGCCCGAACTTCGTCCGCCGAGGTGACATCGCAACCGATGAACCGCACCCTGGTGGTGTCTCGGGCCAGTTCGGTGCCCCTATCCGCATCGACATCCAGGGCGTAGACGAGATCTCCCTGGGCGGCGAAGGCAGTGACGATGGCTCGACCGATGCCGATTGAGGCTCCGGTGACGATCACCACCCGCTCGTCGGCGGCACTCACGACGCCACCAGCATCAGGATCTCATCGGAGACGGCAGATCGGGCCATGGCCATGGCGCCCTGTGACGCTTCGAGGAAGGAAGCTCTCTCTTCGTCGCCCAGATCGACGAAATGGGCCCCTTCGGCCTCCATTCGGCGACGGAGGGACTCCTCGTACCCGGCGGCGGCTATCCGCTGGACGGAAACGGCCGACCGTGCCCCCTCGGCCACGACTCGCCTGATCTCGGGCGAAAAGGACTCCCAGGTTGGCCGGTGGGCGAAGAGGCCCCGCGCCCCGTACAGATGCCCGGTCATGGTGACATGCGGATGGACCCGGTCGACCCCGTAGGCAACGGTGTTGGCCAGCGGATTCTCCTGGGCATCCACCTTTCCATCGACGATCAAGCCGATTCCATCCTGAAGCTCCGCCGCAACCGGGACCGCACCCCACGACTCGAACAGTGCGACGTGGAAGGCGTTGGGCTGAAGCCGGACCGTCAGGCCACGACAGTCATCTGGGGTGCGAATCGGGCGCAACCGGTTGGTGAGATGACGAAACCCGTTGTCCCAAAACCCCAGCACCTCGAATCCGGTACTGGAGGCGACCGATTCTCTCAACGCCCCCCCGAGGCCACCGTCCAGCGCCTCGTGGGCCTGCTTTAGGTCTGCGAACAGGAAGGGGACATCGAGGACGTTGAGGTCGGGGACCCGGCTCCCCAGGTAGCTGCACGAGAAGTAGCACATGAACATCTCCCCCGCCTCCACCAGCCGGAACAGATCTGTGTTGGGCCGGCCCTCGTCCATGATGTTGTAGTTGATGGCAACACTCACCTGGTTGGCTGTGGCGGATTCCACGAACCGGCCGAAGGCGGCCAGGCCCTGGCCGTGGGCGCTTTCTCTGGGTCCATAGCCGCCGATGTGCAGTTCGATCTGGCTCATCTGTCTCGCAAAAGAGGCTGCTCGCGACGAATCGTATATGATGTAGGATCAGGCTGTCGAACGGACAGGAGTAGCTGATGGCTCAAGAACCTTGGAAGACCGAGCAATGGTTTTCCAGTCCCTGGAACTACCTACCGGAGGTCACAGAGGGGTTTCAAGTTCCCGACGAGGTACGTATCCACGATGTGACCTTGCGGGACGGGGAGCAGCAGGCCGGTGTCGAGTTCACCGCCGACGAGAAGGTGCAGATCGCCGAAGCGCTCGCCGAGGCCGGTATTCATCGCATCGAGGCGGGCTTGCCCGCAGTCTCCCCGGCCGACAAGGAGGCCATCGAGCGGATGGTGGCGGCCGAGCTGCCGACAGAGATCTATGCCTTCAGCAGATGCCTGGTCTCGGACGTGGAATTGGCCCTCGATTGTGGGGTGTCGGGTGTGGTGATGGAGGTTCCCGCCAGCCATCACTTGATCGAGAAGGCTTACCGGTGGCCGGTGGAAAAGGCGATCGACGCCTCCGTCGAGGCAACCAAGTACGCCCACGACAATGGGCTCAAGGTGACGTTCTTTCCCATCGACGCCACGAGAGCGACGATGACCCAGCTCCTCGATGACCTCGAGACGGTGGCTACCAATGGTCATGTCGACAACATCGCCCTCGTCGACACCTTCGGAGTGACGTCTCCCCATGCCATCCGCTACTACACCCGCAAAGTCCGAGAGCGTTTCCCTGGCGTGCCGCTCGAGACCCATTTCCACATGGACTTCGGTATGGGGGTGGCGAACACGGCCCTGGCCGTGACAGAGGGCGCCTCCGTTCTCCACACCACCGTCAGCGGGATCGGCGAGCGGGCCGGAAACGCTCCCACGGAGGAGACGGTGCTGGCCCTTTTGACCATGTACGGAATCGACACCGGCATCAACACGGAGAGGTTCACCGACATCGCACGACTGGTGGCCGAGCTCTCGGGTGTCACCCAGCCCGCCAATCGCCCGGTCACCGGCGAGATGCTGTACAACGTCGAATCGGGCATCATCGCCACCTGGGTCAACAACGTGGGCGACGAGCTGCTCGAGCCCTTCCCTTACCGTCCCGA
The DNA here is from genome assembly GCA_963744905.1 of uncultured Acidimicrobiia bacterium. GTDB lineage: Bacteria > Actinomycetota > Acidimicrobiia > Spongiisociales > ZC4RG35 > DATFFO01. The sequence continues at coordinate 143,519 of CAVUUV010000004.1, forward strand.
GCTGGTCGGCCAGGCCGACCCGAGCATCGTCCTCGGAAAGGGCTCGGGGCTCGACTCCATTGCCATCTGGCTGGCCCGGCACGGCATCAACGACGCCGAGACCAAGGAGATCGAGGCGATCCTGGCCGAGGTGAAGGGTCGGTCTTTGGCCAAGAAGGGCCTGTTGGACGACGACGAATTCCTCGACGTCGTCCGCCAAGTCATCCCCGACAAGGTCAACTGAAAACAGGCGTCTGAGGGAGCAGTATTCATGCGAGAAGCATTTTTCGGTCTGAGCACCGACTGGAAGGAAGGGATCAACTGGGCCAACGTCAGGGACTGGCGGCTCAAGAGGGCGCACGAGGCCATGGAGCGGCACGGTCTCGGGGCGCTACTGCTGTTCTATGACGAGAACATGCGATACGTGTCGTCGACCCTGACGCCCGGGTGGAACCGTCTCAAGCCCGGTCTGCGCTACGTGGTGCTGCCGGCGGGAAAGCCTCCCATCGTGTACGAGCAAGGCGACATCGGCATGCACCTCGAGGTCCACAATCCATGGATCCCAAAGGAGAACATCCGCCACTCCTACATATGGATCAAGGGAGCCGTCGGTCCGGCCGCCGACCAACAGGTCACGAAGTTCGTGGACGCCCTCTTGAACGACCTGGAGGAGGCCGGGGTCCGGGATCAACCACTCGGAGTCGACTTCATCGACATCAACCTCTTGCGGGCGTTTCAAGAACGGGGAATCGAATGGACCGATGGTATGTCGCCCATGATGGAGGCGAGGGCCATCAAGTCCCCCGACGAGATCAAGGCGTTTCAGATCGTCGGAGCCATCTGCGACCGGGTGCACTACGAGATAACGAACTTCATGAAACCCGGCATGACCGAGAACGAAGTGGCGGCTTTTGGATTCGAGCAGCTCTACTCGATCCCGGGGATGGAAGACGTCGAGGACGTCATCGTGTCTTCGGGTCCCAACGCCTGGCCCAACTGGCGCAACTTCTCCGACCGCATGATCCGTCCTGGCGAGCTCGTCATCATCGACCTGGCCGCTCTGACCTGGAACGGGTTCAAGTCCTGCGTCTATCGAACCTACTGCGTGGGCGGCAAACCCACCGATGAGCATCAGCAGGCCTACGACATGGCCCACAAGTGGCTGTGGGATTCGATCGAAGCCACCAAGCCCGGGGTAACGACAGCCGACGTCGCCTCCAAATGGCCCTCGGCCAAGGAGGCATGGGGATACGAGGAAGAGGACCGTGCAGCAGCCAACAACTGGGGCCACGGGCTGGGCCTCGCCCAGTACGACCCGCCGGTGATATCCCGGATCTGGTCCCTCGATCACCCGGTCGAGATCCAGCCGGGCATGACCTTCGCTCTGGAAACCCAGCATGGCAAGGTACACGATTACGGGGTGCGTCTCGAAGAGATGATCTACGTCACGGACACCGGCATCGAGCTCGTATCGACGTACAAGAACCACGAGATCATCGTCATCGACTGACGCCAGGGTCGTGCGATATCCCGATCGACTGGCCGCTGCCCATCTGAGCCCTGAAGGGTCGCTGCTCATCGGGCTCGACGACGATCGCTGTCTCGATCACCGGCTGGTCGGCGCCAAGGCGGCCCGGCTGGCCAGGGCACGCCGGACAGGAATCCCGGTCCTTCCCGGATTCGTCGTGAACGGTTCCGCCTCAACCCACCACATGAAGATCGGCGCCGCTGCGCTGACCAGGCGGGGCTCGGGAGGGGCACGCCTGGAGATGATGTCCGAGCCTCTGCCCATCGCCGACGATCTGGTCGCGGCCGGATCCCGTCTCGGTCCCCGGCTGGTGGCCCGCTCCTCCACCAGTCTCGAGGCATCGGGCCGGTGGTCGGGCGCCTTCACCTCGTATCTGGACCTGACTCCCGACGAACTGCCCAGGGCGATCGTCGGATGCTGGGCGTCGGCCTTCTCCGTGCAGGCAATCAGCCGGCAGCGAGCCGAGAACATCGAGCCCGGCTCCTTCCCGATGAGCGTTCTGGTCCAACCTGCCCTGTCTCCTGCGTCGGGCGGGACGGCGATGCTCGACGAGGGGGGGCGGGTGACGGTCCATACCGTCGAGGGCTCACCCGCCCCGCTGCTCCAGGGGTGGTCACAGGGTGCTGAGGCACGATGGGACGGCCGGTGGATCGGCGAAGAGGCCATCTCCCTGCTGGGAGCCGACCGACTCGACGCCATCGCCTCGCTCCTGAGGCGAGCCCACCAGGTCGTCGGTGCCGACCGCTGCGAATGGGCACTGGACGACGACATCTGGATTCTGCAGTTGGACTCCGTACCCGCTCCCCCAGCCCTCGATCAGTTCATCGCCCAGCCTCGAGAACTCGACCCCATTCTGCTCGATGTGGCACGCACGGTTACCAGAGCCCCGGGCGCCCTCGGCGAAGAACTCGTTCTCCCCTGGGCTCTGGCGGGCCTCCCCCGAACCCTGACATCCTCCGTCGAGAGGCCGGCGACTGCGCTGGCCCGAGCCCGCCACCTGTGCGAGGAGTTGACGGCCGAAGTATGGGGATGTGCCGCCCCCCAAGCGCGATCATTGGCCCTGGAAACCCTGGAACGACTTCGCACCGGCGATCCCTCACCTGCGCTGGCCCGCATCCGGCGGCTTCGTCCCCCCGACACAGCGAAGGCGACGACGCTTCTGTCCCTGGTGGACGGCATGCGCCAGGCCCTGGTAGGACTGGGCGCTTTCCCCGACCCCGGCTCGGCCTGGTACGCCACGACTCACGAGGTCGAACGGGCGGCACAGAAGACCCCCACAAGTGCGGTCGACCGCGTCGGTGTCTCCGGCTGGGAACCTTTCGTGGCCTCCGTAGTCCTGGCCGGAGGACACCGTCACCGGGGCACCCCGGCGGCCCCCGGCATCGGGGCGGGCCGACGGCACTCGATCAATGGACCCGACGAGGCCGCCTGGTTCTCGCCCAGGGAAGTGATCGCCACTCCACAACCCGTCCCCAACCTGGCCCCGTTCCTGTGGGATTCGGCGGGATTGGTGACAGAATCGGGATCCCCGGCCGCCCACCTCTTCGAGTCCGCCCGGTCTCTGGGAGTACCGGCTGTGTGTGGAGTGTCGTCGGGGGAGACCGACGACGAGATCGTGGCGGTGGACGGCTATTCGGGAGTCGTCTCTACCACTCCCCTGTTCGGAGAAGCATGATGTCTGCGCGGGTGGGAATCATCGGGCTCGGGGTCATGGGTGCCGCCATGGCCAAGAATCTCCTCGCGGCCGATCATGAAGTACTCGGGTTCGATCTCGCTCCCCACAGGAGACAGATCGCCACCGACGCCGGTGTCAGCGTCCTGGCGAATGCGGCTGCGGTGGCCAAGCGAGCAGACACGGTCGTCTTCTCCCTTCCCACCGTCGAGGCCCTGGCGGCGGTGGCCGACGAGGTCGCCGCCAATGCCCATGCCGAATTGCTCTGCCTCGAAACCGGCACGTTCCCGCTCGTCGCCAAGTTCTCTGCCCGCGATGTGCTGGCGGCAGCCGGGATCGAACTGATGGACACGGCGCTGTCGGGCACCGGCCTACAGGCAGCAGACGGAACACTGGTCGTGTTCGCATCGGGAACGCCGGAAGCGTTCGAACGAGCCCAGCCGGTCTTCCGTGCCATCGGCCGGTCAACGCATTACCTGGGGGAATTCGGCAACGGCTCCAGGATGAAATACATCGCCAACCTTCTGGTGACCATCCACAACCTGGCCACCGCCGAGGCCCACGTTCTCGGAATGGCCGCCGGAATGGACCCCGCCGTCGTCCAGGAGGTGATGGAAGACGGCGTCGGCTCCTCGAAGATCTTCGAGATCAGGGGCCCGATGATGGTCGCCGGCGATTACCCGGCCGCGGCCCGGCTGGACATCATCCTCAAAGACGCCCGCATCATCGAAGACTTCGCCCAAAGCGTGGGGGCTCCGACCCCGCTCCTCGATGCGGCGCTCGAGGTCTACACCCGGACCAGCGCAGCCGGTATGGGGGATTTCGACGCGGCCGTCTTGTTCGAGTACCTACGCAACCAAGCCGGACTCGAACGATGATCGGTCGGCCGCTTCGCCGCCTCGAGGATTCCCATCTGATCACCGGCAGAGGACGTTACGTCGACGACATCTCACTCCCCTCCACGGCCCACGCCGTCTTCGTCCGTAGTGTCGAGGCCCATGCCCTGATCCGATCGGTGAGCCTCGACCAACGCGACGCCGGTCGGGCCCGACTCTTTGGGCCTCGCGAGCTCGGCCTGACGGCCCCGGTCCAGAACCAGCATCCCTCCCCACTGATCGAGCGCTCCACACAGGCTCCACCCCTGTCCGACCACGAGGTGTGCTTCGTTGGCCAGCCGATAGCCGTGGTCGTGGCTCCGACGGCTCAGGAGGCAACCGATGCAGCCGGTGCCGTTCTGATCGACTACGAACCGCTCCCGACGATGACAGATCATCGTCGGGCATTGGACGTAGATGCCCCTCCCGTGCATTTGGGAGGTGACGGCAACCTCATCGCCACTCTCAGCGCCTCCTTCGGCGAGGTCGAGGCCGGGTTCGCCACAGCACCTCGAAGGCTGGCCCTGGACGTGGATCAACACCGGGGGGCGGGCGCCTCGATGGAGGGCCGGGCGATCCTGGCTAGTTGGGAAGAGGGAGAGCTGAAGCTGTGGACTTCGACGCAGGCACCCTATGCGGTTCGAAGCCATCTGGCGTCATATCTCGGTTTGAAGCCCGATTCCGTAAGGGTGATCGCACCGGATGTCGGGGGTGGCTTCGGGCCGAAGGCAGCCGTCTACCCCGAGGAGTACGTCGTTGCGGCCCTGGCCATTCATCTGAGACAACCCGTCAAGTGGATCGAACAGCGCCGCGAGAACTTCACGGCCACCTACCAGCAGCGCGGCCAGAGCGGCCGGATCGAGGTGGCCTTCGACGACAACGGAAGGGTCCTGGCCCTTCGCGCCCACCTCACACACGACTGCGGTGCCTTCGTGCCTTACGGGATCGTGGTCCCCATGACAACGCTCCGTCTGATGTCGGGCCCCTACCGGATCCCCGCCCTGGAGGCGACGATCGAATGCGTGTTCACCAACGCCACTCCGACCGCAGCCATCAGAGGGGCCGGCCGACCCAATGCCTGCTTCGCGCTGGAGCGGACGATGGATGCGATCGCCCGATCGCTGAACCTGGAGAGGGAGACGATTCGGCGTCGCAACTTCATACCCGTCGATGCCCTTCCCTATCAGGTCGATATCCCCGGCTCGGACGGTCGGCCCATCACCTACGACAGCGGAGATTTCACCCGGGCGCTCGATGCGGCGCTGGAGGCGGCGCGAATCGACGATTTCCCGAGCCGCCGGGAAGTCTCGGAGCGGAGCGGCCTTCGGCGCGGATACGGCATCGCCTCGTACATCGAAGACACCGGGATGGGCCCCTTCGAAGGAGCCCGGATCGAGATTCTCGCCGGCGGAGAGGTCCTGGTCGAGACCGGAGCCGGAGCCCAGGGTCAGGGACATGAGACCGTCTTCGCCCAGATATGTGCCCAGCACCTGGGCGTCGAACCGGGCCGAGTGAGGGTCAGGAGTGGAGACACCGCCTTCTACAGCCACGGCGTCGCCACCGTTGCCAGCAGGACCGGTCAGACCACGGCCGCCGCCGTCAGCGTGGCGGCCGAAGAGCTCGCTTCGATCACCAAGGAACTGGCTGCCGACGAGCTCGAGGCTGCATTCGAGGACATCGCCCTCGAAGGGGGCATGGCCATGGTTGTCGGCCAACCTGGTACCGAGATTCCCTTCGCCGACCTGGTGAGCCGCCTGTCCCGGGCGGATGCGTTCCCCACCCGTCTGCGAAGGCCCGGGCTCTCGGTGGAACGGGTCGTCCCCTTCGGCGGACTCGGATTCACATACGGGACCCACGTCGCCGAGGTCGAGGTCGATCCCGAGACCGGACATGTCAGGGTGGTCGGATACATCGTGGTCCACGACTGTGGCACGTTGATCAACCCGATGATCGTCGACGGCCAGATCGACGGCGGGGTGGCGCATGGATTGGGTAACGCTCTGATGGAGCGCGTCCAGTTCTCCGACTCCGGCCAGCCGCTGACGACTTCTTTCATGGACTACCACCTGATGACGGCGGTTGAGATGCCGCCCTTGGTCAAGACGCACACCGTTACGCCCTCTCCCAACAATCCTCTTGGAACAAAGGGGGCTGGCGAGGGCGGCACGATCCCGGCGGCTGCCGCCGTGACATCGGCCGTCGAGCACGCTCTCTCCGACCGGGGTGTGATCGTGAATCACTACCCGGTTGAGATGCAGTGGGTGCAGAAGGCCGCCACCGGCTGAGTCCGCCAACCAAAGGAGACAGGCGTGGACCTAGGAATCTCGGGCAAGAAGGCCCTGCTGACGGCATCCAGCCGGGGCCTGGGCAAAGCCTGTGCCATTGCCCTGGCAGCAGAAGGAGTGAACGTGGTCATCAACGGCAGGGACGAGGCCACCCTGGAGGCGTCGGCCGAAGAGATCAGGCACCGATTCGACGTAGAGGTGCTGGGCGTCCCCGCCGACATCAACTCCGATCAGGGCCGACAGAGTCTGCTGGAGAGCTGCCCCGATCCCGACATTCTCGTCAACAACAACTGGGGGCCTCCACCAGGCGCTTGGGAGGACTTCGAATACGACGACTGGCTGGGAGCCGTAGAGGCGAACATGCTGGCACCGATAATGATGATCAAGGGGGTGATCGCCGGGATGAAGGAGAGGCGCTTCGGGCGAATCGTCAACATCACCTCCCAGATGGTCAAGTCACCCTTTCGGGTGATGGGACTCTCGGCCGGCGCCCGTACCGGGCTGACTGCCGCAGTGAAAGTGCTGTCCCGTGATGTGGCCCGCTTCAATGTCACCATCAACAACCTCCTCCCTGAACGGATAGACACCGAACGTCAGGTGTACATGGCCAGGAGGCAGGCCGAATCCGCCGGTATCACCTATGAGGAGGCGCGGCGCCAAATCGTCGACAGCATCGCCGCCCAGCGCATGGGCCGGCCCGAGGAATTCGGGGCCGCCTGTGCCTTCTTGTGCGGCGCCGACTCGGGATACATCTCCGGCCAGAACCTGCAGCTGGACGGGGGATCCTATCGAGGCACGTTCTGACTGCCATAGGGCAGGGCGAGACGGCGAGCCCCGGGACTCCGCAGCGCCTGACGGCGACCTATCCAGCCGTCTCGACCACCGCATCGAACGATCTCCTGGCCAGGCCGGTCTCACCCGAAACGGCTGCTAGTTGAAACCCAACCTCCTCAAATGGGGGCGGCGGGCGGTAGTGGACGTCCGGCCGCTCCGGCTCGTTCCCGGATACAGATGGCTGTTCGCCGGGCTGTTCTTCGGACAGGCAGGACGGCAGATGACGGTGGTGGCCGTTCCGTTCCAGGTGTTCGAACTGACCGGATCCACCCTGGCGGTGGGTCTGCTTGGTCTCACTCAGCTCGTGCCGCTGCTGGTGGTATCCCTGGTTGGAGGCGCCTTGGCCGATGCGGTGGATCGCCGCAAGCTTCTTTCGTTCTCACAGGTGATTCTCGCCCTGACCGGGGTCGGCCTGTTGTGGAATGCCGCCGCCGACTCTCCCCTCCTCTGGCCACTCTTCGTCCTCAGCGGGCTGAATGCAGCGGTTTCGGCCGTCGACTCTCCCGCCCGCCAAGCCGTGCTGCCGGGCCTGGTGGGGCGCGGGCTCCTCCCATCCGCTCTGGCCCTCAATCAGACCCTCGGGAACGTGGCCAAGGCGGCCGTGCCGGCCGCCGGCGGTCTCCTGATCGCCACGGCCGGACTTCCGTTCAGCTACGGCGCGGTGACTGTCATGTTCGTCGCCAGCGGCATCTTGTTCTACCGGATTCCCAGCCTTCCCGTCGAGGGAGGAAAAGGACGTTTCAACATCTCCTCGATCGTCGACGGCCTCCGTTATCTAGGGTCCCGTCGACTCATCCAGGCGGCCATGCTCATCGACCTCAACGCGATGGTGTTCGGAATGCCCACTGCCCTATTCCCCGCCATCGGTACCCAGATCTTGGACGGGGACGCCTTCACGGTCGGCCTGCTCTACGCCGCCCCCGGGGCGGGAGCCCTCTTCGCTGCCCTCACTTCGGGCTGGGTTGCCTCGGTTCGTCGCCACGGCCGAGCCGTGATCATGGCCGTCATCGGATGGGGCCTGGCCATCGCCGTGTTCGGCCTGACCGCCTCGACCGCTCTGGCCCTTGCGATGCTGGCGATCGCCGGCGGCGCAGACGTCGTGTCCGCCATCTTCCGGAACACCATCGTCCAGATGTCCACCCCCGACGCGTTCCGGGGCCGGCTGATGTCGATGCACATAGCGGTAGTGGCGGGCGGGCCCCGGCTGGGAGACCTGGAGGCAGGGGTGGTCGCCTCGCTGGCCTCGATCAGGTTCTCGGTCGTCTCGGGTGGGATCGTGTGTGTCCTCGGTGCCCTGGCAATTACCCGCTGGGCGCCTTCTCTGGCCGCATACAGCTACGAGCCCGACGGCGGCGGCGCGATGGCACCGTGAGAGCGAAGCAATGACGACGCCCCTGAGTCCTCTCGACCACGAGCCCGGCCTCTCAATCCAGGCCGAACAGCCTCATGGCAGTCCCCCCCGAGATGGCGGCACGCTGGTTGGAGTCCAGGCCACCGGTCTCGGCCAGCAGGCCCACCGGGTCGGTCTCGCTCATATCGAAGGGGAAGTCCGTGCCGAGCATGACCCGTTCCGGCCCAACCACCTCGATCAGATGCCGGAGGTAAAGCGGCTGAAAGACCATCGTGTCGTAATAGAGCTGCTTCATGTAGTGACTGGGCGGGTGCTCGGGAATCCGTACCCGTGTCTCCGGTCTGACCTTCCACGTGTGATCGGCCCGGGAACAGTAGAAGGGGAGATAGCCGCCGCCGTGGAGCAGCAACAGCTTGATCCCGGGATGGTCCTCGAACAGCCCACTGAAGATCATCCGGGTGGCGGCCACCATGGTCTCGAGGGGATTACCGATGCAGTTGACCAGGAAGTAGTCGGAGAGACGCTGCCCCTCCGGATAGCCGCTGGGGTGGAGGATGACCGGTACGCCCTTGGACGCCACGGCTGCCCAGAAGGGCCGGAACCGGGGCTCATCCAGGTTTCGCCCGTCGATCGTTCCCCCTATCTGGACTCCCTTGAAGCCCAACTCATCGACGGCCCGATCCATCTCGGCGATGGCCAGATCGATGTCCTGCAAGGGCAAGGTGGCCCCGATGGGGGCGAACCGATCCGGATGCTCGGCCGCCACCGTCGCCAGGTTGTCGTTCTGAATGCGGGCAGACTCGGCCGCGGCCGGACCCGGCGCCCAGTAGAAGTACTCCGATACGAAAGTGGCCAGACCTTGCAGTTCTATGCCCATCGCATCCATCAGCTCGAGCCGTGCCGACGGAACCGTCAGGGCGGCCTCGATGCTGGGAAACATCTCCTGGTTCTGTTCTCTGGAGGTCCGATTCATGAAGTAGTCGTAGGGCTCGAACTCAGGCCGCCGGTGTATCTCGACCGGGGCCCTGGCGGAGGGAGTAGCGAGATGGCAATGGACGTCGATGGTCTTCATGGCTCCTGCCTGGGGGTCGGTGGCGGCACCATACCCTCACCGTGGAGCGGGAGACGCGCCACATGACCGGGTCGCTTCGGGATCTGATCTGGCGGTCTCAGGAGGGTGAGCGCCACGAGCGACGCCTCAACACGATCGTCGTGTATCTGCTCCTGGCGACCGTGGTGGTGGTGCTGGGCTTGAACTGGCCGATCATGGCCACGGGCCTGAGATCCATCACTCCGGTGTGGATGGCGGTTTTCCGTGTCGCCGGCGCCGCGCTCGTCGTCACCACCATCACCGTCTCCACCGGTAGGTTTCACCTTCCGCCCCGACGTGACCTCCCGATCATCGTCTCACTGGGGATCTTTCGTCTGGCGGCGGTCTTCCTCCTGGTCTTCACGGCCCTCAAGCTGGTGCCGGCGGGACGAGCATCGGTAGTCGTATGGACCACCTCACTGTGGACGGTGCCCATCGCCGCCATCTTCCTGGGAGAGACGATGAACCGGCGCAGATGGATGGGGCTGGCAATTGGCATCACCGGCGTGGCGATTCTCTCACAGCCCTGGAGTCGGGATTGGACCGAGCCCGGCATCGCGTTGGGTCACGGGTTGCTGATTCTGGCCGCCATCACCAACGCCGCCACCTCGGTGCACATTCGCGCTCACCGTTGGACCATCACTCCCCTGGAGGCCATCCCATGGCAACTGGCCGGGGCGGCCATCCCACTGGTCGTGCTCGGGCTGGTGATGGAAGGGCCGCCGGTCATCCACTGGACTGCCCAGCTGGCATGGATCGTCGCCTATCAGGGGATGCTCGCAACGGGAGTGGCGTTCTGGGCCCAGATAGTGATCCTGCGGAATCTCGCCGCCGTCTCCACCAACCTGACCCTGATGGCGGTCCCCGTGGTGGGCGTCATATCGTCGGCGGTGTTGTTGCAGGAGTCGATAACCGGCTCCCTGGCGATGGGGATGGTCCTGGTCATCGTCGGCGTGAGCCTCAATCTCCTCTCCGATCAGGGACAGGGACGAGAACGGATCCCGGACGGGTAATCAGCTCCGCGCTCGCTCGGAGTCCTCGAAAGCGTGGATCGATGTGGCCAGGTGACGAGTCAATAGCTCGACCGCCGCCTCGGCATCCCGCTGCTCCAGAGCGTCGAGGATGTCGGCGTGATCTCGGTTGGCATCGTCTCGCAATGTCGAACTCTGCTTGAGAGAGGCCCCGATGTACATGAGTGAGGCATCCTGCAGGTTGCGGATTATCCCCACCAGGCGGGGCGATGCGGCCGCTTCGTAGATGGCCATGTGGAAGGCGCGGTTCCGATCGACCCATTCGGCCGACTGCGGCTCTGCCAGCATCTTCTGGTGCAGCTCGCTGAGCCGGGCCAGGAGCTGGTCACTCACTTTGGGCACCGCCTGGCGGATCGCCAGCGGTTCCAGGACGCTCCGAATCTCATAGATCTCGTGAACGTCGTCGCTGCTCAGCTCCGCAACGACGGCACCGTGATGCGGATCGAACCTCACCAAACCCTCGGTGGCCAGGTCGCGGAGGGCTTCCCGCACCGGCGTGGTGCTCACATCGAGCATCGAGGCCAGCTCGGCCTGCACCAGCCGGCTCCCGCTGGCCAGCTCTCCGTTGAGTATGGCCCTACGCATGACCCCTCTGACATACTCGTGGGCCGTCTGGCGGGTCGGTGCGAGTCCGTCGCCGAGGACGGAACTTCGGAAGTCGGAATCGCCTGTCATATGGTTATCAATGCTAACTGTGGACCGGCTCCATCGTGTGGATGCTCGCCGCCCCGGGAAGCGATCGAGCCGGTGGGAGCGAGGCATCTACGATCTCGTCAACAACCCACAGGAGTCGTGTTGAAAGCAGTGCGTGTCGTTGAGCCCGGTGTGGTCACGGTGTCCGATGTACCCGAGCCACCGTCAGACCAGGTGATGGTCCGGGTCCACCAGGTAGGTATCTGTGGAACCGACACCAAGATCTTTCTCGGCAAGATACCGGTGGACTATCCGCGGATCATGGGCCATGAGATGGTGGGTGAAGTCGCCTTCGCTCCCGAGGAGGCTCCCTACCAGGAGGGACAGCGAGTCCTGGTCGACCCGGGCGTCGCCTGCGGCTGGTGTCACCTCTGCCGAGCCGGGAGACCCAACCTCTGCATCAACGGAGGTCTGCTGGGCCGCGATGTCGACGGCGTATTCGCCGACTACATAGCCGCACCCGTCGGTCGGCTCATACCCGTGCCGGAACACATCTCGGACAGAGCGGCCGGTCTGTTGCAGGTGCTTGGAACGTGCGTCCATGCCTGTAAGCAGGTCAACCCCGTTCCGGGTGGGGTGGCGGCGGTGATCGGCCTCGGGGTCTCCGGCCAGCTCATCGCCCAGTTGCTGACGATGAGGGGAATGCAGGTGGTGGGCATAACTCGATCCGAGTGGAAGCGACGCCTCGCCGTGGAAAGCGGAGTCGTCGCGGCGGTGGAACCGGCCCGGGCCGCCGCCGCGCTGGCCGACCTCACCTCGGGTCGTGGCCCCGAGATCGTTGTGGAGGCCGTCGGCACCGAGGCCACGTTGGCTGAGGCGATCTCACTGGCGGCCACAGGGGGAGAGGTGGTGGTGTTCGGGACGTTGACCGGTGGGAGCTCGGGACTCCCCTACTACGAGCTGTATCACAAGGAGCTGACGGTGCACAATCCTCGCGCTGCGATTCCGGCCGACTACGAGGATGGGGTTGCCCTGGCGGCAAGCGAGTCTCTGCGACTGGATGACATCGTCACCCATGTGCTGACGCTGGACGACGCCCACCGCGCTTTCGAGCTGGTGCAGGATCCCGCCAGCCTGAAGGTACTGATGAAGCTCGGGTGAACGGCCTCAGATTATGTCCCGCGCCGCCATGTCATCGATCTCCTCTGGTGGGAAGCCGAGCTCGACGAGGACCTCTTCTGTGTCGGCGCCCAGCATGGGAGGATCTCTGCGAATCGATGCGGCCGTGTCCGAGAGTCGGATGGGAAGTCCCAGCATCTTGAAAGCCCCTACCAGGGGGACGTCTCTCTCGACCACCATCTCGCCGCGCCCTCGTCTGGTCGCTGCCCAAGGCCTCGGAGACCCGGTTGATCGGACCCGAGGGAATACCCAACTCGTCCATCACCCCGATCCACGACTGTCTGGTTCCGGTGGCGAGGACCTCCCCCACCAGCCGGTCCACCAACTGGCGGTTGCGAACCCGATCGGGGTTGGTCGCCATCCGCTCGTCTCGCGCCCACTCGGGATGACCCAGAGCCTCAGCCAGGAGACCGAATTGACGATCGTTGCCGACCGCCAGAGCCAGGTCTCCGTCAGCGGCCCGAAACGTCCTGTAGGGGACGATGTTGGGGTGGCCGTTGCCATAGCGGGAGGGCTCGACACCGGAGGCGAGGTGGTTGGCTGCCACGTTCGCCAGCAGATGGAGGCCGGTGTCGTGGAGATTGACTTCACATCGCTGGCCCGACCCGGTCGACCCCCGAGCCTGGAGAGCGGCGAGGATGGCGATGGTCGCCTGCATCCCGGTGCAGATGTCGACGATCGCCACTCCCAGCTTCATCGGAGAGCCTTCCGGTTCGCCGGTGATCGCCATCAGCCCGGTCTCCGCCTGGAGAATGAAGTCGTATCCCGGCCGATCCGCTTTCGGGCCCGTGGATCCGTATCCGGTGATGGAGCACCGAACGACCCCGGCGGCGTTTTCCTCGAACCAGGCGTCGTCGAACCCCCAACGCTCCAGAGTCCCCCGCTTGAAGTTGTCCACCACCACATCCCCGGCACAGATCATCCGGCCCAGTACGGCCCGGCCCTCCGGCCGGGAGAGATCGAGGGTGATGCTGCGCTTGTTCCGATTCACCCCGACGAAATAGGCCGACAGCGGGCCGACATAGGGAGGTCCCCATTGCCGTGTGTCGTCACCCGTGCCCGGGCGCTCGACCTTGATCACCTCTGCTCCCAGGTCCCCCAGCGTCTGGGTGCATAAGGGTCCGGCCAGCACACGGGACAGGTCGATGACGCGCAGACCCGCCAGCGGACCATCGCTCATTCTCGAGCTGCCCGCGAGGCGTCACTCTGATTGTGCCCCGAGTGAAAATCATCGGCGTAGGCGTCGAGGGCGACCTTGTTGCGCACCCGGAACTGGTGGAAATCGGCCGGTCGCTTCTCCAGGAAGGCGTTCATGCCCTCGAGAGACTCCTCGCTACCCCATATGTTGGCCAGCAACTCCATGCCATGCTGCCACGATGGATAGAGCTGGTCGCTGTCGAAGTTGAGCGAGACCTTGGTGGCCCGGAGAGTCTGAGAGGAGTAGCCCTTGATCTGGCTGACGATCTCCTCGACCCGCTGCCTGAGTTCTCCGGCCGGCACGGCCTCGTTGGCCAGGCCTATCTCCGCCGCCTCGGTCCCCGAATACCGACGACACAGGAAGATCATTTCCTTGGCACGCCGCTCGCCGATCAGTTTGGCGATGTACTGGGTGGCACCCACGGTCGGGCACGCACCCACTCTCGCCCCGGTCTGACCGAAGATCGCATCCTCGGCGGCGATGGCCAGGTCGCACCAGAGCATCAGCTCATGACCGCCCCCAACGCACGCCCCCTCCACCATGGCGATAACCGGGATGGGCAGGTTGCGACAGGTCATCGCCACCCGCAGCATCCGATCGTTCCACATGTACGAGTTGGCTTTGTTGAGCTTCATCATGGCGTGGAAGTCACCGCCGGCCGAGAAGTGACCCGCAACCCCGTAGATGACGGCAGCCACGATGGTCGGATCGAGGCGGGTCGACTCGAGGGCGTGAGCGATCTCGTCGAGAGTCTGCTCCCGGAAGGCGTTTCGGACCTCGGGGCGATTGATGCCGATCCAGGCAGCATCGTTACGCACTTCGTACACGATTTCGCGATATTCCATTGTCATCAGCCTTTCTCGCCAACTTCCACGGCCCGCCCCGTTGCGGCCGATTCCTGAGCGGCCTCGAGCACCGCTATCACGGCCAGGGCGGTTTCGCCGTCCACTTCGACCTCGGTCTCCCCCCTGACGGCGTGGGCGAACTCGGTGAGCTCGTCCACCAACGGGTCGATCGGATCCAGCTCCACCTCATTGCGCTCGGAGCCGTCCCAGGCCTGCAGCTGCAGCCGGGCACCGGCGGCGAGGTTGTAGGCCGCCCCTTTGGTGGCAAACACCGAGATCTCATTGATGGTCGGGGTGAAGAACGAGGTGGTCAGGGTTCCCACCGCTCCGCTCTCGAACTCGACCGCCACCACCGTCGCCTCATCGATGGGATGGTCACGACCGGGCCGGGTGAAGGCGGAAACCCGGCGGATGGGACCCACCAGGTAGTGCATCGTGTCGATCTTGTGAACCCCGAGCGAGGTCATCGAGCCCAGAGGGCTTTCCTCGGGGCTCCAGCGCCAGGCTCCGGCCGGCATACGAAAGCCGTTGGGAATCGACTGGTGGGCGACCACAGTCTCCACGTCGCCCAGATCCCCTGCCTCCAGCAGCGCCTTCAGACGGCGATTGGCCGCCGTCCTCCGCCGGAGGTGGCCTACCTGGAGAATGACCCCGGCCCGCCTGGCGGCGTCGATGCAGGCCACACCGTCGGCCACCGTGGTAGTGAGGGGCTTCTCCAGGAATACGTGCTTGCCTGCCGACGCCGCCTGCTCGGTCAGTGGACGGTGGCTCTTGTGAGAGGTGGCGATCAAGACCCCTTCGATCTCCGGATCTGTGAGGAACTCGTCCAGAGAACCGGCCGCCCGGCACCCGAATCGCTCGGCGAATCTGTTCCGCCCCTCGGCGCCACGGGCGAAGCAACTTACGATCTCGGCCTGCCCGCTTCGTTGCACGGCCTGGGCCATTTCCGCTCCCCACCATCCCAGCCCGAGGCTTCCGAGACGTACCCTGTCCGTACTCATTGCTCTCCTTCCGCTCGATCGATCCTATATGTTATGTGATATTGCCCCACGCGACGAGAAAGGCCTCGTATGACCATCACCGTCAAGGGAGGAACGGTGGTTTCGGCCACCGCTCTCGGCCGGGCAGATCTGCGGATAGAGGGCGAGACAATCGCCGAGATCGGAGACCTGGAGCCGGATGGCGAGGTGGTGGATGCGACCGGCCTGTTGGTTCTTCCGGGGATGGTCGATACCCACGTTCACCTCATGGATCCTGGCCCCACCGACCGGGAGGACTTCCCCACCGGGACGTCGGCCGCCGCCGCCCGGGGGGTGACCACGGTCGTCGAGCACACCCACGCTCATCCGATTCGCTCCGTCTCCGAGTTCGACGACAAACGCCACTATCTGCAGGGACGGTCCAATGTCGACTATGGGCTCGCCGCCCATGTGTGGCCGGATCACATAGGCGACATCACCGAACTGGCGGCGGCGGGGATCAGCTTCTTCAAGATCTTCACCTGCACCACCCATGGAGTGCCCGGTCTCGATCCGTTCCAGTTGCGGGAGGCTCTGATCGCCATAGCCGGGGCCGGGATTGGCTGCCTGATCCACAACGAAGACGAGAGCCTGACTACTTCGACCGAAAGGCGGCTGAGAGAGGAGGGGAGGTCCGATCCGGGGCTGCTGTCGGAATGGCGCAGCCGCGAAGCAGAGATGGTGGCGGTGGCGTCGAGCGCCGCCCTGGTGTTGAGCACGGGAGCGGCAGCCACCTTCGCCCATGTCTCCTCTCCGCCGGTCCTGGATGTCATCGACGCCTTTCGCAACCTGGGCGCCGATATCGTCGCCGAGGCCTGTCCCCAGTACTTCACCATGGAGGAGGCCGAGGTCGAGTCCTTCGGTGCCTTGCGCAAGTTCACCCCGCCGGCCCGGATTCGCCGGGCCGAGGACCGGGTCGCCATGTGGGAGGCGGTGCGAACGGGCCGGTTCCATCACTTCTCCACCGATCACGCACCCTCGACCGTCGCCCAGAAGACCGGGACGGGATTCTGGGATGCCCCATTCGGGCTTCCCGGGCTCGACACCACCTTGCCCTTCCTCCTGGATGCTGCCCTGGAGGGTGAGATTGCCCTGACCGACCTGGTGCGCCTCTACTCCACCGCCCCCGCCGACCGCTACCGGCTCCCCAAGGGCCGATTGGCCCCGGGGAGCGACGCCGATCTGGTCCTGGTCGATCCTGAGGCGAACTGGCAGGTCGAGGACGGAGACATCATCTCCAAAGCCGGGTGGACACCCCTGGCCGGGCGCAGTTTCCGGGGTGGCGTAGTCTCCACCTACCTGCGTGGCCGGGAAATCGCCCGGGATGGTCGCTGCCACCACAGTTTGAGCGGCAACTTCGTCCGACCCCGATAGCGGGACCAGGCTACGGCACCGCGACGGGTCGGCCCGAGGGGTGAGGGAGACTCAGCAGACGGCGCAGGCGCTCATGAACACCGCCAGCATCGTGTAATAACCCACCATGGCCGCCAGTTCAACGATGCCTTCTTCGCCCAGATCGGACCTCGCCGCCTCGAAGACGGCGTCGGACACGGTCCCCGTCCGACACAGCTCCTGGACGAAGGTCACCAGAGTCGCCGCCGAGGGATCGTCCACCATCTTGCCGGCCTGGATCGATTCCAGTACCGCGTCCGACACCCCGGCCGACCTGGCCAGAGGCGAGTGCGATTCCCACTCGAAGGGGCAACGACGCTCGATGGCGGTGGTACAGATCACCAGCTCGCGATCGTGGTCCGACAGCATCCCCCGATAGCGGATCACGGCCCCGAGGTCGGCCGCCGCCCGGGCTATCTCCGGACGGTGGAGCATGGCGGCGAAGGGACGGATCATCTTGCCCCGACTGGCCGCGATGTGATCGAACACCTCCAGCTGGGAAGGAGCGGCCTGGTCTCGCTCTTCGATCATCTCGACACGTGGCATCGTCCCTCCTGGCCAGAAGACATTTCTAGGCTGTATCTTGCATGATATATGATCTGGCGGTGACGGAATCCGCAGACAGAATCGTCGACACCGCCCGGGGGACGATCTCCTACGGTGACTACGGGAGGGGGCCTGCCCGGGTGGTGCTGCATTCCCTGCTCACGGACCGGCGGGCCTTCGACCACCTCCGGGCCGACATGGGTGGCAGGATCATCACCGTCGACCTGGCGGGTTTTGGCTCCACGGCGCCGGCTCCCCCCACCATCGACGCCTATGCCGACCAGGTGGCCGCTCTCATGGAGGCCCTCGACCTGGAGCCCACCACCACCTTCCTGATGGGAAATGGCCTGGGGGCGTTCGTAGCCCTGGGCCTCGCCATCCACCATGGAGACGCCTTCGGGCGGCTGTTGCTGATCGGGTGTGGGACCGGGTTCTCTGCCTCCGCCAGGGGCAGTTTCCTCGCCATGGCTTCGGCGGCGGAGGCAGGGGGCATGGACGCCGTCGTTCCCACCGCGCTCCGGCGCATATTCACCGAGGAGTACCTGGACGCCAACCCGAGTGTGGCCGAGGAGCGGGCGATGGTGCTGAAGCGTACCGACCCGGCCGCCTTCGCCTCGGCCTGCCATGCCCTGTACGGCCTCGACTATGCCGAAGAGGTCAGCGGAGTGCACAACCCCACCATGATCGTGGTGGGCGAGGACGACCGGGCCACACCACCGGAGATGGCCGAGCGTCTCCACGCGTTGCTCCCCGACTCCACCCTGGTGCGTCTTTCGGGTGTGGCCCACGCCCCTCATCTGCAGGATCCGGCCGGGTTCATGAGAACGATCAAACGATTCCTGGAGGAATGATGACGAGGTACAAAGTGGTGGTCAGCGATCAGGTGTTTCCCTCGGTGGAGATCGAACGCGCCATGCTGGCTGAGATCGACGCCGGGTTGGACGTCGCCACCGGCAACATCGACGACGTGCTGGCCGTGGCCGCAGATGCCGACGCCATCCTCAACACCTATCTCCCCTGGACCGCCGAGGCCATCGCAGGACTGGAGAGGTGCCAGATCATCGCCCGCTACGGTATCGGGGTCGACAACGTCGATCTCGATGCGGCCGCCCGCGCCGGCATCGTCGTCACCAACGTCCCCGACTACTCGGTGGAGGAAGTGGCCACCCATGCCCTGGCCCTGATTCTGGCCTCTCTGCGGAAGGTGGTACCGGCAGACGACCTGGTTCGGTCCGGCGGGTGGAGCGTGGACAACTTCCGTCCCATACACCGTCTCTCCACCATGACGGTGGGCCTGGTGGGCTACGGACGCATCGCCCGGCGTATCGCCGCTCCCCTGGAGGCCCTGGGGGCGCGGCTCGTGGCACACGACCCCTACCTTGAGCCTGGCCCCGACCTCCCACCGCTGCTGGAGCTCGATGATCTCCTCTCCGAAGCAGACGTGGTCTCGCTCCACCTTCCCCTCACCGACGAGACCCGGGGCCTGATCGACGCTGACCGGATCGAGATCATGAAGCCGGGCGCGATCCTGGTCAACACCTCCCGCGGCCCGCTGGTGGATCTCGACGCCGTCACCGCCGCCCTCGAGGAGCACCGGCTCGGTGCCGCCGGTCTGGACGTGTTCGACGTCGAACCGGTCGACCCCGAACGCCTCGAGGGGGTATCGAATCTGATCGCAACTCCCCACATGGCCTACTACTCGGAGGAAGCGCTGCAGGAATCCCAACGCAAGGCCACCACACAGGTGATCAAAGTCCTCACCGGCCAAGAACCGGATTACCGGGTCAACTGAGATGGAGGCGAGCCCCGAAATCGTCGAGCGAGGCGTCTTCGAGCCCGAACAGTTCTCCCGGGAGCTGGACCAGGCTCCAGACAATCACGACCTGGGCACCACGCTCTGGTTCGAGAACGAACGCATCCGGGTGTGGGAGGTTCTGCTCCAGCCGGGAGAGAGAGGTCCCTTTCACAGCCACACCACCAACTACTTCTGGACCGTCGTCGAGGGCAGCCGCGGCCTGCAGCGCTTCGCCGACGGGACCTATGTGATTCGCGATTACGAGGTCGGAGAGACCAAATTCCTCGAGCACACCGTGGATCAGCCCCTGATTCACGACCTCGAGAATGTCGGCGGTGGCGTCCTGCGATTCGTGACTGTGGAACTCCTCGGCTGAGCAACCGATGGGGTGGCCACGAGTTGTCATAGCTGGAGGCTCGATCGGGGGCCTCACCACCGCCGCCCTCCTGCGCGACCTGGGATGCCGGGTCGACGTCTACGAGCGCTCGCCCTCCCCCCTCGAGGACCGGGGGGCCGGAATAGTCGTCCTGCCGATCACCGAGCGCTACTTCCGGGAACGAGCCGAGGAGGATGAGAGGGTCAGCCTGGAGCTCACCTACTGGACCTACGTCGACCGGGAGGGGAGGATCCTGAGTGCCGACCCCGATCATTACCGGTTCAGCGGCTGGAACACCATCTACCGCGCCCTGCTCGACGCCTTCGGGACCGAGCACTACCACCTCGGCCGGGAGGTGGTCGGGTTCGAAGAGGACCAGGACGGGGTCACCGCGGTGCTGGCTGACGGCGAACGGGTTGGGGGCGACCTGCTGGTCTTCGCTGATGGATTTGGCTCCACCGGCCGCTCCATACTCATGCCGGAGGTGGTTCCCGAGTACGCCGGTTATGTTGCGTGGCGCGGGACCACCCCCGAGAACTCCCTCAGCCCGGCCACCCGTCGGCAGTTGGCCGACGCCATGGTTTACCAGGTCCTCGACGCCGGACACATCCTGGTCTACGCCATCCCCGACCATTTCGGACGCACCTCCCCCGGCCACCGGGTGATCAACTCCGTCTGGTATCGCAACTATCCGACGGGAGGCCCCTTCGAGGATCTGATGGTCGACCGTGACGGCCGGCGCCGGGCCGCCACCGTTCCCCCGGGAGGAATCCGTCCCGAGCCCATGAGAGAGATGCAGACCACCGCCCGGCGAGTGCTCGCTCCCATCCTTCTGGAAGTGGTGATGGGGTGTGACCAGCCCCTGATTCAGGCCATCTTCGACCTGGCGAGCCCCCGGATGGCATTCGGCCGTATTTGCCTCATCGGAGACGCCGCAGCCACCATCCGTCCCCACCTGGCGGCCGGCCAGGCCAAGGCCTGTGCCGACGCCTGGGCCCTGCGCGACGCACTCCGGTCGTCGGGCGGCGAGGTGAGGTCTGCCCTGGCGAAGTGGGAGCCCCAACAGCTGGCCCTGGCTCACGATGCCCGGAATCGCTCGCGTGCCATGGGGACTGCCAGCCAGTTCGACGGGACGATGATCCCCGGCGACCCCGCCTGGAAATTCGGTTTGTGGGAGCCGGGCAATTGATCGTCGAGGTAGTGGCGGTCGGCACCGAGCTCCTCATCGGCCAGATCATCAACTCCAACGCCGCCGCCATCGGCCGCCGGCTGGCCGAGGAAGGCTTCGACGCCCACTTCCAGGTGACGGTAGGCGACAACCTCTCCCGATTGTCTTTCACTCTCAGGCAGGCCCACCAACGGGCGGATGCGGTCGTCATCACCGGGGGCATCGGCCCCACCCAGGACGACCTCACCCGCCAGGCGCTGTGTAACCTCGCCGACCGTCCGATGATCCGGGACCGCGAGCACGCCGCCTGGATCGAGGACCGAATCCGCTCCTCCCGGGGGACGGTGTCGGAGAACGTGCTGCGCATGGCCGACCTCCCCGAGGGTGCGGAGGGTCTGGTCAACGCCAACGGGGTGGCACTCGGGGTGGCGCTGGAGCATCAGGGAAAGTGGCTCTTCGCCATGCCCGGTGTTCCAGCCGAGATGATGATGATGTTCGACCAGGAGGTACTCCCCCGGCTCCGCCGACTTTCGGGCTCTCCCGCCGTCCTCCTCAGCCGGGTGCTGAGAACCTGGGGCCTGGGCGAATCTCAGGTGGCCGAGCGCCTCGACGACCTCTTCACGGCCACCAACCCGTCAGTGGCCTTCCTCATCAGTGATATGGAGGTCCAGGTCCGGATCAGCGCCAAGGCGCCGGACAGGGAGACGGCAAGAGACCTGATAGAGCCGGTGGAGCGGCAGGTGCGGGAGAGGCTTGGTGGGGCGGTGTTCGGCAGTGATTCCGATCGCGTCGAGGACCTGATCCTGGGCGGGCTCTCCGCCCAGGCCTGGACGGTGGCCACGGTCGAGCACGCCACCCTGGGTCAGGTGGGAGCTCGTCTCGCCACAACACTCGGCGAGGCCTTTAGGGGTTCGATCATCCCTCCGTCCGGTGAGGCCGAACCATCACCGCCCCCGGCCGACGTGATCCTCCACGTCGGTGAGATCGGGACGGATCCGGCCGAGCGCCGCACGACCCGGGCGGTCGACATGGACGTCCGCACACCGGTCAGATCCATCGAGCGTACTTTCAGGTTCGGAGGCGACGACGAGCGCCTACGCTCTTTCGCGGTCATCGCCGGACTGCACATGATCCGTCAGGCCATCGAGCCCTCATGATCGCCGGCAGCCGGCTGCGTGACCATCTCGCTCGCCGGCCACTGCTCACTGCGGTCGTATATACGGGGGTTGGGGTTCTGCCCATGTTCCTGGTCAGCGCCCAGATCCTCCAGTTGGGGCGGGAGATCGACTTCGGCGTTGCCCGGCTCGGTTTGGCCACCGCATTCTTCTTCGGAATGGCCGCCTTGGCCGCCAACCCGGCCGGTCAGGTGGTGGCGCGCCTCGGCCCTCGCCAGGGTTTGCGCATCGGCAGCTCTCTCACCGTGGTTGCCTGCATCCTGGCCGCCTCCGCTTCGGCCTGGTGGGTGATACCCGTGGCCACCGCCCTGGGTGGAATCGGCAATGGGACGATCCAGGTAGCGGCCAACGTGGCCATCTTCGACGGCGTCACCCGGCGAAGGCAGGGATTGGCCTTCGGGAGCAAACAGGCCTCCGTCCCCTTGGCCAGCATGCTGGCCGGACTCTCACTGCCGGTGATCGGACTCGTGTTCGGGTGGCGCTGGGTCTTCATCGGCGCCGCCTTGCTGGCCCTGATGCTGGCCGCTTCTGCCCCCGCTCCTGCCAACAGGAGAAAAGAGATCGAGGCACGAGGGACCCATGGGCCGCCCGCCACCATCTCTGATACTCCTGGGGCTGGCCGGGATCAGTGGGGCCATGGCCGGCAACGGTGTCTCTCTGTTCGTCGTCCCCTCGGCCGTGGCGGTTGGCATCAGCGAGGCGGCGGCCGGGGCCGTCCTGGCGGTCTGCTCGTTCCTGGCGATGGCCGTGCGCATGGCGGCGGGCTGGACCGTGGATAGGCGGGGATCCAGCGGTCACACCGAGATGGCCTGGCTGGTGGGGGCCGGCGCGGTGGGGGCTCTGGTACTGATGGCTACCTCCTCACCCCTGCCGTATCTGGTGGCCATGCCGG
Source organism: uncultured Acidimicrobiia bacterium (assembly GCA_963744905.1). Lineage (GTDB taxonomy): Bacteria > Actinomycetota > Acidimicrobiia > Spongiisociales > ZC4RG35 > DATFFO01. The sequence goes on from CAVUUV010000004.1 coordinate 166,382, forward strand.
TAGCCGTGCTGGGAGCATGGGGATGGCCCGGGGTCTTCTTCTTCACCGTGGTCCACAGCCACTCCGAATTCCCCGCCCGTGCCTCGGGCCTGGTCCTGTCGAGCAATCTCACCGGCACCGTCATCGGGCCCCTGGTGGTGGGGATCCTGGCCGGAAGAGGCGACTACTCCACCGCCTGGTTGTTCGTCGGGGCGGCGGCCGTTGTCTCCACGGTCGCCTTCGCCTTCAGCCGCCGCTCGGGTGAGCGAACCGCCTCCGTCAGCTCTTGACCTCGGCCAGCACCAGATCCGGGGAGTCGACCAGCGGGAGGTCGATCACACGGCCCCTCTCGGCCGAGAGGTCGGCGGCGAGGTAGACCTCCATGGTGAGGCGAGCCAGCCGGGGATCGACCATCACCGGGCGATCGTAAGCCACCGCCTCGAGGAAGTGAATCGTCTCCCGCTCCATCGGTCCGGCATAGACGTGGTCCACGTACTCGCCGGGCATGGTCGAGAGCGGGAATTCGACCCCGTTCTTCATCGTGTGCCTGATGATGTCCTTGTGGCTGGCATCCATCATCAAGGCCCCTTCGGTTCCGAGGAACTCGATCCAGGTGGCCGAGTAGTTGGGGTACCCGGGTGGAAGCGACCAGCCGGCCCCGATGGTCACGGTGACGCCGTCGTCCATGGTGATGATCATGGTCTGGGAATCGGGCACCCCGTGCTCGGCCTTGCGGACACCCCAGGCCACCTGAGAGTAGACCCGGACCGGCTTTCTCGGTTCCAGACACCACAGGGCGAAATCGATGTCATGGGTCGCCTCCATGGCGGCGGGAGACAGCTTGGTCCGGGAACCGATCTTGGCGCCCAGTGATCGGGTTATGTGTCGGCTGACCAGAACACTGACCGGATCGCCCAGGGATCCATCGGCCAGGCTGCGCTTCACCAGCGCCTGCTTGGAGTTGAAACGTTGCGAATAGCCAATCGTGAATTTGAGATTCCCCGTCTCCGCCAGCTCGATCAGCTCGTCGGCCTCGGCCAGGGTGAGGGCGATGGGCTTTTCGAGCAGAACGTGCTTGCCGGCCGCCAGAGCTTTCTTGGCCATGGGGTAGTGAGTCGTCTCAGGAGTGGCTGAGATCATCACAGCCTCGATGCCGGGGGCGGCTAACAGAGTCTCCCAGTCGTCGGTGGAGCTGGATGGACGCACCAGCTCCTCGATCTCGGCTCGACGCTCGGGATTGACCTCGGCGATGTGAAGGTCCCCCACCAGGGCGCTTCTCGACGCGGCGAGTGCCCGGATGCCGCCGCACCAACCGGTGCCAATGATGCCTACTGACAGTTGTTGCATGGTCGTCCTTTCGTCATTGGATAAGTTCTTGGGGTTGGATGGGAAGTGAGATCGGCTGACCTATGCGCGCCGAATGGTCCATGGCCATCGTCAGCAGGAGGTTGCGGTGTCCGTCCTTCGCCGTGGCGTGGGGTGTGTCGACACCGGTTGTGAGCCGGCTGAACCACGTCATCGTCTCTTCCCGCATCGGGCCCCAGAGAAGGCCACCCGACACATCACCCGGCGGATAGCTGCCCAGGAAATCGACATAGCGCTGCGAATCAGGCTCATACCCCTTGGAGGTGTATCCGGCGGGCTGGGGAACCTCGGTGGCCAGGATCACGTCCCGATGTGTGTCCTCGATGTCTATCACGCCCTTTGTGCCCACGATTCCGATCTCGAGCCCGTACACGGCGCCCGGCCACACGGTCGGCAGTGCCCAGCTGATGTTCATGCTCCACAGGGTGCCGTCGTCCATCGTGAAAACCCCGAAGGTGGCGTCCTTGGTACCCATCTCCCCCAGCACGCGATCGACGGAACGGGCGTAGACCTCGACGGGGGTCTTGGGCTCCATCAGCCACATGCACATGTCGAGGCTGTGGGTTCCCGACACCACCATGGGAGTCAGGGTTCCGCGAGCGGCCGTCTTGCGAAGGGTGGCATCGGGAACCATGCGATTCATGAAGGCCCGGGTGACGACGCTGGTCACCTCGCCCACCTGACCGTCGCGGATGCGTTGCTTCACCGTCTGAAAACGTCTCCGGAAACGTTGCGTGTAGCCGATGACGGCGTCGACTCCCGAGCTTTCGATTGCCTCCAGGACCCGGGCCGATTCGACCGGATCGGTGGCCAGCGGCTTCTCGATGAACATGGGCTTGCCCAGTTCGACGGCGGCCAGGATGGGAGCGACGTGCTCGTTCTCCTCGGTAGCGACGATCACCGCCGTGATCTCGGGACGGGAGAGGAGATCGCCCACATCGGAGGTGACGTAGTCGGCTTCCGTGTCTGCCGCCAGACGCTCGGCGGTCCCGGAATCGATGTCACACAGTCCGATCCAGTCGACGGCCGGGTGCTCTCGGGCCAGCACGGCGCGGATACGGCCCACCGTGCCGCATCCGATCAGGGCCAAGCCGATCCTTTGGGCCGTCATCGCTCCAACCCCAACAGGCGGGCAGCATTGCCTCCTGCGATCAGGTCCCGATCCTCGGTGGATAGGCCCCCAACCTCGTCGAGCAAGCCCAGGGGATCTGTCTCCCCCATGTCATAGGGATAGTCCGTCCCGAGGAGCACATGATCGGCTCCGTACTTGTGGATCAAGAACGACAGTTGGTCGGGCTCGAAGACCATCGTGTCGAAATAGAGCCTCGACAAATACTCACTGGGGAGTCTGGGCAGCCCCACCCCGACATCATCGCGAGCCTGGTAGGCGTGGTCGAAGCGTCCGGCGTATGCGGCCAGGAAACCGCCCCCGTGGGCGAAGACCAGCTTCAATCCGGGATGGCGTTCCATCACCCCGTCGAAGATGAGGCGACCCGCACACAGGGTCTCTTCCAGGGGATGGCCTACGGTGTTGAGGAAGTAGTGGTCGGTGAACCGGCGGGGCTCGGTGAAGCCGGTCGGATGGATGAACACCGTCACATCCAATTCCTCCACGGCCTCCCAGAACGACTCCAGGCGAGGGGAAGAGATCTCCTCTTCGCCGATGTGGGTGCCGATCTCGATGGCGGGGAAACCCAACTCGATCCGGCATCTCTTCAGCTCGGTGACCGCCGCGCCGACATCCTGGAGGGGGACGGCTCCCAGGCCCACGAAACGGCCGGGATGGCCGGCCACCACCGCGGCGAGGTCATCGTTGATGATCCGGAAGGCCCGCAGGCCCAGGTCCCCGCCCACCCAGTTGTAGAGCTGGTAGGGAGCGAGGCTCAACGCCTGCACGTCGACTCCCATGGCATCCATATCGGCCAGGCGCACTTCGATGGACTCCATCTTGGGACGGACTTGGTCTAGCTGGCGCCGATTCACCTCCCGGGTCAGCTCGCTTCCGAACTGGAGCGCGGCCCGTCCTTGGCGTTCTGCCTCGGTCCTGACGAGCGCAGCCGCCTCGGCACACTCCCGATGACAATGGATATCGATTACGGCTCCGGTCGACAAGGCATCCTCTCCTGGCGGGGATCACATAATGCACAATGCATTATGTTGCAGGCTACCAGGTCGAGCTCCAGCCCCTGGCCGCCAAACAGGGAAAACCTCGCCCTTCTGGTGGTGGGCCACTAGGAGCCCGTTGAACAATGCATGTCACCCATCTTGACGACCATGCATCACCACCCACTGCGTTCTCGGCCCCGCCATTCCGGCACAAGGAGTGGCGAAACCTCGGCCTTGCGGCTGGCGCGCCTGGCCGCCAATCCGAGCAACGGCATTATCCAACAGGCTCCTAGTCCCGGATTCCGAAGAGTCTCGCCGCGTTGTCGCCGGCGATCATCTCCCGCTCGGTCTGGCCGAGGCGAGCGGCCCCGATGAGGGAAAGCGGGTCGGTCAGGCCCATATCGAAGGGGTAGTCGGTGCCCAGCATGACCCGATCGGGCCCGAATCGAGTGACGAGCTCCTCGACCATGCCCGGATCGAACACCGTGATGTCGAAGTACATCCCGGCGAGATACTCCGATGGTGGGCGATCGATGTTGTGTCGTAATTCGGGCCGATGACCAAAGGCATGGTCGGCGCGGGCCGAGTAGAAGGCGAGGTATCCGCCCCCGTGCACCAGCAGCATCTGCAGACCGGGATGTCGCTCGAATACGCCTGCCAGTATGAGTCGGGTGACCGCCACGGTGGTTGACAGCGGCATCCCCACCACATTGACCAGGTAGTACTCGGTGAGTCGTCGGGCCTCAGTGAACCCGGCCGGATGGAGGATCACGACCAGTCCCAGCTCCTCCAGAACCGACCAGATGGGTTCGAATCGAGGGTGGTCCAGGTCGTCACCGTTGACATCGGTGCCGATTTCGACCGCCGGGAAGCCCAGATCGACCAGGCGACGCGCCTCGGCCACCGCCAGATCTGGATGACCCATCGGCAGGGTGCCGACCCCGACGAAGCGGCCCGGATCATGAGAGACCACCTCGGCTATGCGCTGATTCTGGAGGCCGGCCAGTCGCGGGGCCAGCCTGGCATCGGCCCAGTAGAAGTAGTGGAACGGAGTGAGCGACACCAACTGGACGTCGACGCCCAGGGCATCCATGTCGGCCAGACGGACCTCGGGGTCCGTGTACTTGCCGGCCGCCAGGCGGTAGAACTCGTTGTTCATCTCCTTGGTCACGGCGGACGAGAAGAACGTGCGAGGCTCATCCTCGGGTCGGCGGTGGGGACGGGCCATCTCTGCCGACTCGGGGACCATCAGATGACTGTGGACATCCACGGTCAGGGTGCTGGGCTTGGTGGCGTTGGTCGGGCGCCAGGCATCCACCCAGTCTTGGGGCTCGTAGCCTTTCACTTCACCCGCCCGATCCCGGCCCTGCGGCGCACGACCTCCATGACCGATGAATTGTCGAACTCGGACAGGCCGGTCGCCTCTCCTTCGGCCAGGGCGAGTCGCACGACCTGCACGAGGTCGATGGGGGCGCCCATCTCCACGCCGTGCTCCACGATCAGCCGGGCATCCTTGTGACTCTGCCGCAGCCGCGAATATGGGGGTTCGTGGTCACCCGCCACCATTCGGTCGCCCCAAGCCTCCATGGCTCTGGAGTAGGCCAGGGAATCCTTGAGTACCGCCAGCGTCGACTCCAGATCCATCCCGGCCAGTTCGGCCACCACCAGGCCCTCGGCCAGGGCCATGCGATGAATGGTGAGGAGGTGATTGACGATCAGCTTCATCCGGGCACCGGCCCCTACCGCGCCGACGTGATGGTGAGAGCGCCCGATGGCGGCGAAGATCGGGGTGCCCCGCACATAGGCCTCCTCGGGCCCACCCACCATCACCACCAGCTCGCCCCGCTCGGCGATCTCGCCGTTGCCGCTCACCGTGGCGTCGCAGTAGACGACATCGTGGTCTGCCAGCCCGGCGGCGATCTCGCCGGCGTCGCTCGGCCACCCCGTGGTGGCATCGTATACGTAGAGGGGATGCACGCCCGCCCCGGCGATTCCGTTTTCACCCAGGCAAACGCGACGGGAGACGTTGGAGTCCGGCAGCGACAACAGCGCCGCCCAGCATCCTTGCACGGCGTCAGCCGGAGAATCGGCTGTGATCCCCCCGGCCGCCTCGAATTCGGCCAGACGTTGCCGATCGGGGTCGAAGCCGCGCACAGTCCAACCGCGCCCGATCAGATGTGACGACATGCGCGAGCCCATCAGGCCGAGCCCGATGACGGCGATATCCCCGCCGGTCATGGGAACCCGTAGAGGAGGGCCGGGTTTTCCACCAGGATCGTCCTCCTCGTGGCCTCATCGGGCGCCCAGAGTTCGAGCTGATCGAGAAGATCGGCGTCATTGGGCTGCGCCTCGTACTTGTTGGGGTGGGGCCAGTCGGTCGCCCACAACATCCGATCGGGCCTCGTCTCGATCAGCGCCCTGGCCAGGGGCACCACCTCCGGCCACGGGGGCAGGTCCCCGACCCCGAGCCGGTTGGGCGCAGACAGCTTGATCCAGGTGTTTCCCCGGCTCACGAGACGGATCAGGTCACGAAAGGGGGGATGATCCACACCGAGGGCGGCCGGCATGTACCCGAAATGCCCGATCGAGATGGGAGCCTCGAGGCCGCTCAACATCGGAACCAGCCCGGGCAGCTCATCACCACGCAAAAGGAACTCCACATGCCAGCCCATACGGGCCACCCGGCCTGCCAGCGCGGGAACCTGATCGAGATCCAGCGGCATGCCCCCCACGTTGTCGAGGTTGAGGCGGATCCCCCGTGCCCCGCGCGCATGCAGCTCACCCAGTTCGCCGTCGGATATCTCGGCGCCCACTGCCACCACCGCCCGGGCCCGGTCGGGTATCTGTTCGACCGCGTCCAGGATGGCCGAGTTGTCGACGCCGTACACCGATGGCTGGGTCAGGACCACCCGTTCGATCCCCAGCACCGCGTGTAGGGCCAGCATGTCGTCCAGGGTGGAAGCTGGGGGGTCATAGCCCCGGCTTGGCGAGAGGGGATAGCCGTCGACGAAGACGTGCGTGTGACAATCCACGGAGCCGGGCGGTGGATGGAAGGCGGGCTGGCGGGTATTTCGAACCGGCGGGAGGCAGGTTCGAATCTCAGACATCGATGTGGCCGCTGAGCGGTATGGCCAGATGTCGGAGCGTGATCTCGATCAGCTTGTCGGCATCCCCCTGGCGGGCGGCCTCGATCATGGCCCAGTGATCGTCTACCGCGGTTTGCTTGAGGTTGGGGCTGCTGCCCACGGTGCCGCTCATGAAGACCACCGTGGTGTCCTGGAGGCTCTCGATGAGACCCACGAGCCTCCTCGTACTGGCACACTCATAGAGCTTGCGGTGGAAGGCGAGATTGCCCTGAACCCAGCCGTCCCAGGTGCCCGAAGCCTCCATCCGGTCCAATATCGTCTCTGCCTCCTCGAGGATGCGGGCGTTCATGGATCCAATGCTCTCCCGGATGGCCATCGGCTCCAGGACCTGGCGGATCCTCACTATCTCCTCCACATCATCGCGACTGACCAATGCAACGGTGCCGCCGCGGTAGGTGTCGATGTTGACCAGCCCCTCGTGTGAAAGCTCCCGCAGGGCCTCCCTCACCGGGGTGGTGCTGACCCGATAGGTGGAGGCGAGGTCCGCCAGACTCAGCTTGGTCCCGCCCTTCAGCTCCCCGATGAGGATCGACCGGCGCAAGGAGTCGGAGACATAGTCGGTGGCCGTGCGGGGCCGGGCCGAGTTCTCGAGACTCGAAGGCGAAAGTCCTTTGCCCGCTTCTCTATCTTCCATGGGTCTCTCCTTGAACCACCGGGTTGCGCAGTATGCCTATTCCATCCACCGAGATCTCGACGACATCGCCGGAGGCCAGATAGCGGGGTGGATCGAATCCGATCCCCACGCCTCGTCCCGTACCGGTGGCAATCACGTCTCCGGGTTGAAGAGTCATAACCTCGCTCAAGGTAACGATCAGGTTCTCCACATCGAAGATCAGATCTGATATCGGGGCCTCCTGACGAAGCTCGCCGTTGACCCGGGTCCGGAGCCACGATGATCCGATGTCGGGCAGCTCGTCGATGGTGGTGATCCAGGGGCCCATCGGACAGAAGGTGTCGGGGCTCTTGCCCACGAACCACTGCACGTGACGTTTCTGCATATCCCGGGCGGTGACGTCGTTGACGATCGTCCACCCGAAAACGTGCTCCAGGGCGGCGTCCCGCGACACGTGCCGGGCCGCCTTCCCCATCACCACCGCCATCTCACCTTCGTAGTCGGTGGTTCCGGTTGGATCGTTGGCCAGCACGATCGGGTCTTCCGGTCCGATGACGGAGGTAGGTGCCTTGGTGAAGATGACGGGATAGTCCGGGATCACCTGCTTCTCGGAGGCGTCGAATCCCGAGTCGGAGAACTCGCGAGCGTGGTCCCGGTAGTTGCGACCGACCGCGATCACGTTCTTGCGCGGAATCAGCGGAGCAACCAGCCTCCTCTCCGCCAGGGGATGACGCCGACCCCGGGCTGCTGCCGCCACTACCCGTTCTCGATCCCATCCAGCAATCAGGTCGATGGGATCCCGGGGGAGCTCGCCGCCACCCAGGTCGACCACCTGATCATCCTCGATCACTCCGAGTCGCTTCTCACCGTTGAAATCGAACCTGGCCAGACGCATGCCTTGATGGTACATCCTGCATCATGCATCGTGCATCAGATCGAGCGGCTCAGTTTGGTTTGGGCAAGTCCGCGAACCGGCTTCCACAAGATGGCGGCAAGGGCCATGACCACACAGGCTACGAGGAAGGTGGGACGCGGGCCCAGGCCCTCCGCCGCCAACGAGCCCGCCGGGGGCCCGATGACCTGGGCGATGCGCACGAACGTCACCCAGGTGAGCACGCTCAGTCCGCGATAGACGGTCCCGCCCAAGGTGGCAGCCCGATCCTGGGCCTGGGGCACGAACAGGCCGAACCCGAGACCGGAGGCGGCCAGGCCCAGGGGAACCACCCACCACCTTGGTGCGGCTGCCGTGATCGCCATGCCGGTCGCCATGAGGGCGAAGGCCCATCCAATCAGCACCGAGCCCCGATGACGCGCCCGCAGCCGGCCGATCTGCATGGCGGCGATGACCGAGCCCACCTGGAAGGTGGCGATCACCAGGCCCCGACCGGAAGAGCCCACGCCGAAGGTCCCATCCAGGAACAGAGGCACGGTGGTGAATCCCAACCCGTGCAACAACACCGTCACCCCGACCGTTGCCACCAGGATCCCCCCGAAATCTGCCATGTGGCCACCGGCCCGTAGCGAGATCAGCGCTCGCCGGGCGTGCCGCAGCGGCGACTCGACCTCTCGCCTCCCCTCGACCGGCATTCGCGTCGCCCACAACGCCAGGGGAAAACCGACCAGGAAGAGCAGAAAGGGTCGAAACACGCCCTGCTGGCCGAGAGCACCCGAAACGACGGGACCGACCATGTTGACGATCGTCATGCCCCCCAGATTGAATCCCATGGCCCGGGTGCGGGCCGGGCCTTCGAACAGATCCCCGACCAGAACGATCCCCAGACCCAGGATGCCCGATATGCCGGCACCCTGCGCCAGTCGGACGGCTACCAGCGACCAGAACGACCGTGCCCAGAACCCGGCCGCACCGCAAGTAGCGAATAGGATCAGGCTGACCAGCACCACCCGTCTTCGTCCCACCCGATCGGCCAGATAACCGATCAGCACGGAGAGCACGACTCCGGGGATCGAGACCGCCGCCTGGACCAATCCGATCGAGCCTCTGCTGACCCCGAGGGCGTCGGCCAGATCGGGCAGCAGGGGGGCAGTCACCGAGAACCCCAGAGTCCCCAGGGCTCCGATCGATATGGCCATCACCAAACGCTCGGTCCGGGACGAGGCCATCCCCAGGGGGTGGACGGCCCGACGCGAGCCGACCCCCTCGTCACGGATCTGAACCACGATGCCCCTCTCGCCTTGCTGACAGATGCGGCGACCCTGCGGACGGATCATGCACAATATATATTGCTTCGGATGTGCGCTGCTCCCGACGGCCAGACCCCTGAGACGACCGAGATCCAACCGGCGCAGTGGTGGCCCGAGCTGGGTCCCCGATGGGAACCATCGACGGCCAATCGTTGCCCATATCCCACGATCGACATACACACCCACGTCGAGGTGCCCGGTGCGGCGGACATGGCGATGCCGTATTTTCGCCCCGAATACGACCCGCGCATGCTGGTGCAACCGGAGGAGAGCACCCGCTACAACCGGGAGCTGCGATCGAGCCAGCACGCCAAGTTCGTGGATCCGCAGGCGCGCATCGCCGACATGGACAACCAGGGGGTGGATGTCCAGGCGCTCTCGATCGCTCCCCCTCAGTATTTCTACTGGCTGGACGAGAACACCGCGGCACGGGTTGCTGCCGCCCAGAACGATGGGATCGCCGCCATGGTCGCCACTCGCCCCGACCGATTCGTCGGCGTGGGAAATCTGCCCATGGACCACCCCCGTGCAGCCGTAGCCGAGATGAAACGCATACACCGTGACCTGGGCTTCACCGCCTTCGAACTCAACACCGACGTCAACGGAGGGGACCTGGACCAGCGTCGTTTCGACCCGGTATGGGAAACGGCGGAGAGCCTGGGGATGGTGGTGATACTTCACCCCCACGGCTGGACCGAACCCCGCCGCATGGACGACTACTACTTGATCAACGTCGTTTGCATGCCACTGGCCTCGACCGTGGCGGTCTCTCGCATGATCCTGGGTGGTGTCCTGGAGCGGTTCCCGCAGCTGCTGATGGTCGTGGTCCACGGTGGCGGATACCTGCCCTACTACTTCGCCCGCACCGACCATGCCTACCGGGTCCGACCCGAGGCCCGTCGTCACATCCCGCGTCCTCCCAGCGAATACCTCCACCGCCTGTATTTCGACACCACGGTCTTCTCCCCCACCGCGGTGGAGTATCTGGTGAAGGAATTCGGCGCCGATCATGTGCTGATGGGAACGGACTATCCGTTCGACATGGGGCCTACCGACCCGCTCGGTTTCCTGGCCGAGCCCAAGCTGACCGCACAGGACCATGCCTTGATCGTGGGAGGAAACGCAGCCCGGCTATTGAGGATCGAGACCGCCTGATCCGGGGTCTGTGCCCTCGCCGACGATTTCGATCACCGCGCTGATATCGCTTTCTCCCCATCCCTCCGCCTGTGCCCGGCGCATGGTCGCTTCCGCCTCCCCACATACCGGGCCCGCAGGCCGCCGCCTCTGAGCGAGATCGAGATCCTTGACCATCAGGTCCACCGTGAACATGGGCGTGTGGTCCCGGACGATCATGGGAGCAGCCTTGTAGTCGAGAAGCCGGGGTACGGCGCCCCGGGCCAACATCTCGACACCCTGGGGTGGATCCAGACCCGCCTCTCGCATCTCCACGATCGCCTCGGCGATCGCCACCAGATGGGCGGTCAGCAGCCGGTTGGTGATCAGCTTCATCTCCAGTCCGGCGCCGTTGGGACCCATGTGGTGAACGCTGCGGCCCAGGACCTCGAGGTAGGGCCTCGCCTCCTCCACCACCGCCGCTTCTCCCCCGACCATGATCGCCAGCTCACCATCCCGGGCATGAATCGAGGTACCACTCACCGGGCAATCGAGGAACCGGTGGCCGTGACTCGCCGCCGCCTGGGCGATCCGCCGCGTGGCGGCGACGTCGACGGTGGACAGGTCCATGAACAGGGCACCGGCCTCGAGGCGATCGAAGAGCCCGCCCAGATAGACCTCCTCCATCGCAGCCGTGTCGGGAAGGGAGCTGAACACCACCCGGGCTCGCATCCCGTAGACATCGTCGACCACCTCGATGCCGCGCTCGATAGCCCGCTGGGCGGCGATGGGCGAGGTGTCCACTCCCACCACCTGGTGTCCGGCGTCACTGAGGCGGCCGGCCATGGACATGCCCATTCTCCCCAGTCCGACGAATCCGACTCTCGTCATACCTTCTTCTCCGATCTCCGCCGTGAGCGTCGAGCCCTCACAGGCTCCGTTCCAGAGCATCCCACACCCGGCCCACCGCGCTTCGGAGCCGGGGATGCGTGGGCGATAGGTCCAGACGCGGGCGGGGCGCATCCACCTCGATCGTGTCGACCAGAGGACCCGGGCCTGCCCTCATGACCGATACCCGATCCGACAGAGCCACCGCCTCCTCCACATCATGGGTGACGAGGATCACCGTGCGGGGATCGAGTTGCCAATGAGTCTCGAATTCCTGGTGCAGTCGCCTCCTCCTGATGGCATCGAGATGAGCGAACGGCTCGTCGAGAAGGAGGATCTCGCTGTCGTGCGCCATCCCCCGTCCCATCGCCGCCATGGTCTGTTGCCCGAGCGAGAGCGTCCCCGGGCGCCGACGGCGAACCGCCTCCAGCCCCATCTCCCGGGTGTAGAAACCCCTTATCTTCTCGTAGAGCAAGCGTGACCTGGAGCTGAATTCGGACCCGATGGCGATGTTGCGTTCCACGCTCCACCAGGGCAGCAGGCGGGGATCCTGGAACACGAGGGCCGTCAGGTTGTCATGGCGCCTGGGTCCGACGAAGTCGATGCTGCCCGCGTCGGGGCTTTCGAGACGGGCAATGAGTCGGAGCAGGGTGCTCTTGCCGCATCCGTTGGGTCCGACAACGGCGTGTACCGTTCCTCCGTCGACCTCCATGTCGAGGTCCATCAACACCGGAGGATGGGTGCCCTGATAGGAAAAGGCCAGGTGGCTGATTCGAACTTTCATCCCGGTTTCCAGACCGATTTCATAACAATCCGACCTCCGCCGTGCAAAGTATGTATTGTCTGATATATGATCCACGTCGTCCCCTGATGAGGTGGACATGCGACCCCAAGAGGAGGTAAGAGTGCGAAGGAGATCTAACTGGCAGTGGATGGCTGTCGTCGCCGTGGTGGCGATGGTTGTCGCCGCCTGTGGGACCGATACGGGAGGAGGAACCGAGACAACAGCCTCGGGCGGAGGTTCGGACACCACCGCCGCCGGGGGTGGAGAGCGGACCGTTATTCGGTTTGCGTTCGCCCCGGACCCGGTGTGGGACTACATGAACGACACCGGCATGGAAGTCGCCTGGGAGGAAGAGTTCAACACCCGCATCGTCACCAGCTCGACGTGGGATGAATTCACCTACTTCGCCGGCGGCCACGGCGATATTGTCTCCATGGGCACCCAGGAGATCCCGGTCCTGGAGAAGGAGACCGGCATCGACACGGTGACCTTTGGCAAGTACAACTATCAACGCTCGCCGATGATGACCCGGGCCGACACCGGCTACCAAACGCTCCCCGATGTCCCCAAAGGCTCCAACATCTGCGTGAGCAGCCCCGTATCGAACACTCAGTTCTGGTCGGTGGCGATGATGGAGATGCACGGGATCGACTACCGCGTAGGTGGCGGCGATTACAACCTGATCGTCAACGATCACTTCGTCAACCCCCAGAACCTCCTCAATGGAGACTGCGAGGCGGCGGTGATCATTCCCGAGGCGGCCGCGCCGTATCTGCGAACCGGCGACTTGAAGCTGATGTACGACGGCATCATGCCGTTCCAGCTCTACAGCCAGTTCTGCGAATGCGGCAGCGACGAGCCCCATGTGATGTCGAACCTGTTCACGGCCACCAAGGAATTCGCCGATGCCCATCCAGAGGCCCTGCAGGCCTTCCTGGTGCTGTGGCAGCGTGGGATCGAGGCCTGGCAGGAGCACAAGGCAGAAATCATCGCCAGTTACCCCCAGCACTTCTCGGTGGAGTCCGATGAGGATGTGAAGTACATCCAGGACTTCATGGCGGGTGACAGCGACTGGTTCGTCGACTCGGTGTACCTGGATCAGGACTGGGTAGACGCCGAGCAGAAGATCTGGGACTTCATGTCCGATCTCAACCCCGAGAACCAGAACTATCTGCCCCCCGACTTCGAGAAGCCCGAGTTCAGGATCGTGGAAGCCCCCTCGACCTGACGACCTAGATCAGGTGGGTGGGTGAGTCGACTCACCCACCCACCTCTTCGACCAAACACCGAGGTAGGAACGTGGCGACCACACTCGAGCAAACCCAACCCGGCGCCCGATCAGCCGAAGAAGAGCGGCTCATCGCGGAACGCAAGCGCGAGACGAGACGAAAATGGTTCTGGCGCATCGCCGGGTATGTCGTCATCCTCGGCCTGTGGGAGTTCGTGTCCGGGCGGATCCTGAACGAGAACCTGATCCCCGGACCCCTTCGCATCCTTCAGACCTTCCCCGACCTGTGGAACAGCGGTCGCTTCCTGAGCAGTTACGCCGCCACCCTCACCCGCATCGGAGCCGGCTTCGGCTGCGCCTTCACCTTCGGCATCGTTCTCGGCATCTTCACCCAGAACCGCTGGATCGCCGGATTCTTCAAGGACGCCATCACCATCGGCCTGGTCTCCCCCGGCCTGGTGTGGGCCCTGACCGGCCTCATCATCTGGGGTTTCAGCCCCGCCGGGTGGATTTTCGCCATCTTCATGACCACCTTCGCCCTGGTCACCGTCAACGTGGCCGAGGGCATTCGGGCCTTGCCCAAGGACCTGATGGACATGTCCCGGGCCTTCGGGGTCTCCATGTGGAGACGGCAGCGTGAGATAGTCATCCCCTCCCTCGCCCCCTACATATTCACGGGACTCCGCTTCGGGTTCTCCATCGGGTGGAAGGTCACCGTGCTGACCGAGGTCTTCTCGGCCAGCAAGGGAATCGGGTTCGAGATGCGAGTCGCCACCCAGTTGTTCAGGATGGACGAGTTCTTCGCCTGGGCCCTGTCGTTCTTCATCTTCGCCCTCATACTCGAAAAGCTGATCCTGCAACGGTACGAACGTAAGTTCTTCCGCTGGAGAGAGGAGGTGAGTGTCTGATGGCCGGCGTCGTCGTCACTTCCAAGATCCCCGCCCGACGGAGTCGTCTGCGAAGGATCATCGCCTCGCCGATCACGGCTCGAATCCTCTTTCCCTTCGTGGTGATCGGGGTGTGGTACCTCATCTACTACACCATCGACTCCCGTATCTTCCCCACCCCGCTCAAGGTGCTCGACTTCATGTGGAAGGAGGTCACGCTCACCAGCGGAGTCCGGTACTCGAGCGTGGTCACCAACCTCTATGGGCAGTTCGCCACATCCATCGTCCGCCTCACCCTGGGGTTCCTGGTGGCGATGGTCGGAGGCACGCTGTTGGGCCTGGCAATGGGGATGTTCAGGGCAGTGGACCACTTCTTCCACGACTGGGTGATGGCGATCCTGGCCATGCCTGCCCTGGTGTGGGCCCTCTTCCTGGGTCTTGCCTTCGGCTTCGGCGACATCGGCCCCATCCTGGCCGTGATCCTGGCCGGTATCCCGTTCGTGATCATCAACGTCCGGGAGGGCGTGCGCAATACACCCAAGGAACTGATCGACATGGCCCGGGCCTTCGGCGTGCCGCAGAAGAAGATCACCCGGCACGTGCTCTACCCGTCGCTGCTGCCCTTCTTCTTCGCCGCCGTCCGCTATGCCTACTCCATCGGCTGGAAGGGACTGGTCATTGCCGAGGTGTTCGCCGCCGATCGCGGAATGGGATGGACGATCAAGTTCTGGTACGACGCCCATCGCGCCCACGGCGTGATCGGTTACGCCCTCTTCTTCATCCTCTTCGCCATCGCCCTGGAGAAGGTGGTCTTCGATCCGCTGGCGAGAAGGGCGTTCAAGTGGCGGCCGCAGATGGCCGGGCTGACTCTGCCCGAGGAGGAGTTCGATCAGGTGGCAGAGGAAGAAATGCTGACAACCCAAAGCGAGGCACGAGATGGCTGAGATCAAAGTCGAGCACCTGCACAAGGAGTTCGGGGTAGGAGCCGACCGGGTGATCGCCCTCGAGGACGTGAACATGTCGGTGGAAGGACACATCTTCGTGTCCATCGTCGGACCATCCGGATGCGGAAAGTCCACCCTGCTCAACATCCTGAGCGGCATCGAGACACCCAGCGCAGGCAAGGTGACCATCACCCAGGACAATCACCAGGCCGATCCGGGTTACGTTTTCCAGGCGGCCCGCCTTCTCCCCTGGCGCACGGTCATGGACAACCTTCTCTTCGTGCAGAAGGATCGCGGCGACGCCACCCGTCAGCGCTGTCTGCGTTACCTGGACATGGTCCAGCTGGGCGACCGGGCCGACAACTATCCCGGGGAACTGTCCGGAGGGATGCAGCAGAGAGTCGGGATCGCCCGGGCCTTCTCCATCGAGCCGGACGTGCTGTTCATGGACGAGCCGTTCAGCCACCTCGACGCCATCACGGCCCGGTCGCTGCGACGCGAGTTGCACCAGATGTGGGCTGAAACCGGCAAGACGGTGCTTTTCGTGACCCACGACGTGGGCGAGGCAGTGGAACTGTCCAATCGGATCATGGTGTTCGGCAAGGGCGGCCAGCTCAGGGACGACCTCGCGATCGATCTCCCCTTCCCCCGCGACCCAGCCGACGAAGCGGTGGCGGTGGCCAAGGCCCAGGTGCTGCGCAAGTTCGAGGAGCTCGACCTTATCGCCTCCTAGGAGCCTGTTGGATAATGCCGTTGCTCGGATTGGCGGCCAGGCGCGCCAGCCGCAAGGCCGAGGTTTCGCCACTCCTTGTGCCGGAATGGCGGGGCCGAGAACGCAGTGGGTGGTGATGCATGGTCGTCAAGATGGGTGACATGCATTGTTCAACGGGCTCCTAGGCGTCGGTCTCCACGCCCAGGGCCGTCCTCAGGCTCGTCACCCGGCCGGCGTGATCGCTGTGGGAGACCGGCGGCAGCGGCACCGAGTTGACCACTCTCACCACCACGAACAGGGGCCCCGGCTCGGACAGCCAGCCAGGCAGCGCCGCGTCGAAGGCGCCCAGATCGTCGACGCTCTCCACCTTCTCCACGCCGGCTCCCACTGCCAGCGCGGCGAAGTCCACCGCCGGGGCGAGCTCCTGACCACCGGTCATCTCGTAGCGATGATTCTCCAGCAGGAGAATCATCAGGTTGGGCGGCCCATGGCGGCCCACGGTCACCAACGACCCCAGGTTCATGAGCAGCCCTCCATCTCCCATCAGGACTATGACCTTTCGTTCCGGGCGGGCCAGTGCCAGACCCAGGCCGAAGTCTGTGGCGTGGCCCATCCCGAAGGCCAGGAAATCGAAGTCGAGGGGGTGCTCGGAAACCAGGGGCCACTGCAGGGTGGCCGTCATGGTGGTGACGACGATCTCGTCGGTGCGCCGCGAGGCGAGTGACTCGAACAGTGCGATCCGTTCGATGCTCATGGGCGGAAGGGATATCCGTACACGACGGCGGTGGGCCGTCGGGTCTCCGCCGCTTCCCGGGCCATCTCCCCCATCGCTCCCAGGTCGTCGTCCGACATCATCTCCCTGTGGCTGATCCCCCAGGCGTCGAGGATGGGAAGGGTGTAGGGGTAGGCCGAGTCGATGGGGAGCTTTCCCTCCATGGCTCCGGTGTAGCCCCGCCATCCGACCAGAAGCACCAGCGGGATCCTGGGACCGATCCCACACCCCCGCAGGGCGTCCCCGGCCTCCATCAGACCCGTGTTCTGCAGCAGGACCAGGGGACGGCGCCCCCCTACCCAGATGCCGGCGGCCAGGGCGATGCCTTCGCCCTCCCGGGTGGGTGTGTAGATCGCCAGGGTCGCATCGGTCTCCAGCGCCCGATGCAGGAGACGGCTCTCGCCGTCGGGTATGGAGACCACGTCGGTGAAGCCGAGCTCCTTCAGGACGAGCGTGGCTGCAGCGGCGCTGACTCCGTTCATGCCTCTAGGGGAGCCACGCCCAGGCGACCGGCCCACCGATCCAGTTGTCGGCGCACCGGCGCGGACACCTCGATCCCCTCCTCGTGTGCCGTCTCCCACGCAGAGCGCTCCGGCTCACCGTGGATGTAGATGCGATCCTCCCCCGGCACCCGGGCGGACGCCCGGATTGCTTGGAAGAGCTCATCCATGTCGCCTTGCATGGCAGCGGGATCACGGAAGCCTTCCACCTTCAACGCCCCCAAGAAATGCCCCATTGCCGCCGGTGCTTCCCCTCCCGCGCCGGCCAGTCGATCGGCAAACGAGGTCCCACCCAGGGCACCGCACAGCAACTCGATCATCAATCCCAGACCGTATCCCTTGTGACCACCGGTTTCGACCCCCGGCCCACCCAGCGGAACCAGGGGGGTATCGAAGCTGAGTACTCCGTTTTCGTCGAGCCCCACCCGTTGGGGATCGACCACCCAGCCGGGTGGGATCGACCGACCTTCCCGCAGGGCGGTTTCCACTTTCCCCACGGCCACGGCCGAGGATGCCATGTCGAGCAAGAAGTCGTCCTCGCCGCCGGGGATGGCGACGGAGAGTGGGTTGGTCCCCAGAACGGCTTCCATCCCGAAGGTGGGCGCCACCCGGCGCCCGCTGTTCGACAGGCTGATGCCGATGTAACCCGACTGCATGGCTCGCTCGCTCCAGAACCCGGCGTATCCGAAGTGGCTGCTGCTTCTTGACCACGACGAAGCCGGAGCCGTGGTTGT
Source organism: uncultured Acidimicrobiia bacterium (assembly GCA_963744905.1). Taxonomy (GTDB): domain Bacteria; phylum Actinomycetota; class Acidimicrobiia; order Spongiisociales; family ZC4RG35; genus DATFFO01. The sequence goes on from CAVUUV010000004.1 coordinate 184,355, forward strand.
GCGCCATGTTCACGGCCTCGGTCATGGCTCGATCGGCGGCCACGATCCCCACTCCGTTGCGTGCCTCCAGGACCCCCGTCGTCGCAGAGCCCCTGGTGAACTCCATGGCGGGGTTCGGGTCAATAACCCCCCGCTCCAGCCGGAGGAGAAAATAGGGCACCCGGGCCAGGCCGTGGCTGCGGATCCCCTTCATGTCGGCAGAAACCAGCACCTCGCCCACCAGGTCCGCCTCCACCTCCGGCACCCCCATCTCCTCGAACAACCGACCGACGTGACGGCGGGCGACCGCCGCCGGGACGAGCGACGAGCCCTGCGGGGCGTGGGTTCTTTCCACCATTCTGGCTGATCATATATGATGCATAATCGTTCAGATCACACTCCCGGGTACACATGGCCCCTCCTTCGGACACCATCCTGGAGATCCCGCCTCCGGAACCTCCGCCGGCCCAGGCCAGGAAATGGCCATTCGCGGCCATCGGCATCGCCCTGGCCGCCGGGATCGCCGTCGTGATCCTGGCCACCAGACCCCGACTCCCACCGATCGAATGGGAGCTTGGGGAGGGTCCGATCGAAGCGGCCAATCTCGGCAGCCTGGTGGCCTATGGCGAAGGCTTCGCCATCCTTTCAGGCATGACGGCCGAGGGGGTCCTCTTGTGGCGGCTGACTCCGGATCACGGATGGAGCTCGACCTCGCTCGACCACGCCCCCAGCCGGCTCGTGGCGGACGATTCCCGGCTCATCGCCTACGGAGGGCGACGGGGGGTGATCATGGGTGAGGAGCTGGAGCCGAAACCTATCTCCTTCCCCGACGAGATCAGGTCCCGTCAGCGGTCCGGCAGAGCCAGTGTGGTACCGACCCGGTATGGCCTGTTGGCGATGACGATCCACGGCGACGTGTGGCTGTCGGAAGATGACGACTCGTTCGCCCCGGTCGTCCACCATCCGGCCTGGGGACCGGGCGTCGAGCGTCCTTTCGACTCTGCCTGCCATCCGCCCTCGCGCCGCTCCCCCGATGTTCCGCCTGTGGTCGAGACCGACGATCGTCTGGTCACGATGATTTCGAGCAACCCCGGCGAACCCTTCGGAATCTGGCCCACCTGCGAACCCGAGATCTTGTCATCGGACGACGGATCGTCCTGGGAGGCCGTGGATGCGTCCCTGGGCGAGGGGGCCTATGTCTATGACCTGATGTGGCGCGACGACAGATTCATCGCCGTGGGAGGATTCGGCGTCGGGAAGCCCGCCGTCTGGACCTCGGTGAACGGGTCGGAATGGGACCTGGTTCCTTCATTATCGGACCCCTTCGAGGCCGACCTGTTCACGGTGGAGGCCGGCCCGGCCGGATGGCTCATCCTCGGACAGGGCGCCGGCGGTCAGGACTCGCTGGGATGGACCTCCTTCGACGGTCTCTGCTGGGAACCACTGCCACCGGGGATTGATGGTTCGACGGCCGCAGTGTCGAGTGAGGCGTTTCTCGTTGTCGATCGCGCATCGGCCGGCAGTTACTGGCTGGGCACCGTCACGAGCGAGGAGAGGGATCAGTGCCTGCCATGAAGGCCAGAACCGGCTCCCATGCCCTGATCGAGGCCCTGGCCGCCGAAGGAGTTGAGGTTCTTTTCGGTATCCCCGGCGTAGGCACCCTGGCCGTCTACGACGCCTTCGTGGACCATCCCCGGCTCCGGCACATCGAGGTGCGCCACGAGCAATCGGCCGTGTTCATGGCGGATGGGTTCGCCAGGGCATCCGGGAGGGTCGGGGTGGCCTTCACCTCCAATGGGCCGGGAGCGCTCAACACGATCACCGCCATGGCCACGGCTCACAACGACAGCGTCGCCGTCCTGCACGTAGTGAGCGAGAATCCCCCGGAGGTCCGCGGCAAGAAGCGCGGCCACTTCCACGATATCTCAGACCAGTTGGGGGTGTTCCGCCCGGTAACCGGCTTCGCCACTCAGGTGAGGCTGGCGGACGAGATCCCTGCCGCCATCAGCTCGGCTTTCTTCGCCCTCCGCAATCGACGCCCTCGCCCCGCTCTGGTGGAGATCGCCAACGAGGCGTTCACCACGCCGACGGTGGCACCGGTGTCGGGTCCCACCCGGCGCATCCCCCGCACCGTCGACCCGGTGTCGCTGGACGCGGCGGCGAACATCCTGGCCGGAGCCGAGCGGCCGCTGGTCTGGGCGGGTGGTGGGATCGCCACGACGGATGCCTCTCTGGTCCTGACCCGCGTGGCGGAGCGGCTCGGCGCTCCGGTCATCACCACCCAGAAAGGGAAGGGAGCCGTGCCCGGACGACACCCCCTGCACGTGGGCAACTGGGCCAACGAGCCCCCTGTTCGCCGCCTCATCGAGTCGTGCGACGTGCTCCTGGCAGTGGGAACCCGCTTCTCCTATTTCCCCACCGGAGGCTGGACACTGCGGCTGCCGGAACGGATCGTCCAGATCGACATCGATCCGGAAGAACTGGGGCGCAACTACCGCCTCGAGGCCGGCGTGGTAGGAGATGCCGAAGCCTCTCTCCTGGAGATCGAGTCGAGGCTGAACGACATGGGCCACGTGCCCCTGCCGTGGCGAACGGAGGAGGTGGCAGAAGTCCTCTCGGTCATCTCCCGGGCGGTGGGCACACCGCCTGAGATCGAGACCCTCGATCAGATCCGGTCGGCCCTGCCCCCCGAGGCTCACGTTTTCAACGACCCCACCACCCTCGCCTTCTGGGCCCGGTCGCACTGGGAGACCACCCAACCGCGAACCTGGTTCGTCCCGTCCGGATTCGGAACCCTGGGTTACGCGCTGCCCGCCGCCATCGGAGCCCGGGTAGCAAGGCCCGACGTGCCCAGCATCGCCATCATCGGCGACGCCGGAGTCATGTTCACCATCCAGGACCTGATGACCGCCGTCCAGGAGAGGATCCCGGTGGTGGTAGTGGTCTTCAACGACGAGGGATACGGGGTGGAGCGCCGGCACCAGGACCATCTCTACGGACGGCGGAGCGGTGTCGACATACGCCCGCCCGACTTCGTCGCCCTGGCCCAGGCCTTCGGAGCCGCCGGACGTCGGGTCGATCCCGGCGAGGTCGGAGCCGCGCTCGCCGCTGCCCTGGAGGCCGACGGCCCCGTCCTGATAGAGGTGCCCAACCGCTTCGACCATCCCGGATATGGAGCATTCGGCAAATACGAGGAAGGAAACCAGCGTTGACCATCGACCTGCACGCCCATGCCATCATTCCCACCGCGGTGGCCGAGATGGCTTCCAGTCATCCCGACCACGGCCCCGAGATCATCGAAGAGGAAGGGCGTCGCTATCTCCGCTATCCGGGCCGTGAGCGTCTCGGGCCCCTGCCCGAGGCCATATTCGAACCTGAGCTGCGGCTGGGGGACATGGATCGCCAGCGGGTCGACCTCCAGGTCATCGCCATCCCGCCTCCCAACTTCCACTATCACGTCCCCGCCCCGGTGGGCGTCGACTTCGCCGTCATCCAGAACGATGCCCTCGCCTCGCTCAGCGCCACCCGACCCGACCGCTTCCACGTCTTCGCCACCCTTCCTCTCCAGGATGTGGACTCGTCCCTGGGGGAGATCGAGCGGGTGGCGGACAATCCCCGGGTGCGAGGCTTCCAGATCGGGACCAACGTGGACGGAGTCGACCTGGACGATCCCCGTTTCGCCCCGGTGTGGGGGGAGCTGGAACGCCGCGATCTGCCGGTGTGGCTCCATCCCGATCAGCGCTCGATCGCCGGCGCCGACCGGCTCGGTGTCTATTACCTGCAGAACCTGATCGGCAACCCCCTGGAATCGACCATCGCCATGGCCAGGCTGATATTCGGAGGAGTGGTCGATCGCCATCCCGCCCTCCGGTTCGGCTTCGTGCACGGGGGCGGGTTCAGCTCCGTATCAGATCGGACGCTGGGAGCACGGATGGGGGGTCCGGTCCGAGCCGAAGCGCTTCATCTCCGGGACCGGGCCACGCCGATACTTCGGGAGGCTGTTCTTCGACAGCCTCACCCACGATCCCCTTTCGCTGGAGATGTTGGGGCGGCGGGTGGGTTGGGACCACGTCGTCCTGGGAAGCGACTATCCCTTCGACATGGCCTCTTCCGATCCGGTGGCCGGGGTGGAGGCAGTCGACCTATCCGCCGCCGACCGGTCGCTCGTCCTGCAGGAGAATGCCGAGCGCTTCTTGCGACCCCTGGAGGGAGATACCCGATGAAGACCGGGACGATCGGCAGTCTGGAGGTCTCGGCGGTCGGCCTCGGATGCAACAACTTCGGCCGCGCCCTCGACGAGGCCGGCTCGATTCGAGTCACCCGGGCGGCGCTCGATGCCGGGGTGACTTTCTTCGACACGGCCAGCAACTACGGCCAGGGTCGATCCGAGGGATTCCTCGGCAAGGCCCTGGGCAGCAGGCGCGCTGAGGCGATCATCGCCACCAAGTTCGGCCAGGAGATACCCGGGATCCCCGACAGCGGAGGGGCCAAACCCGAATACGTCCGCCGGATCCTCGAGCGCAGCCTGGCCGCCCTGGGGACCGACTACATCGACCTGTTCATGCTGCACCGGCCCGACCCCGACACGCCCATCGAGGACACGCTGGAGACGATGAACGATCTGGTCGCCGAGGGCAAAGTGAGGGAGATCGGCTGCTCCAACCTCGATGCCGGCCAGCTCGACGAGGCCCTCGACGTTTCGGCCGAGGAGGGATGGGCCTCGTTCGTATGCGACCAGGTCCACTACAGCATGGTCCACCGCCTGCCCGAGACCGACGGGGTGTTGGACACCTGTGCTCAGACGGGGGGTGGCTCTCTTGCCCTACTACCCGTTGGCGAGTGGGCTGCTTACCGGAAAGACCCGCAGGGGCCGGCCCCCCAAGGGTCGCCTCCAGATGGATCGCTACCAGCATTTCCTCACCGAGGAGAACTTCGACATCGTCGAGGGACTCGACGAGTTTGCCCGCGCCCGCGACCTGACCATGGTGCAGGTGGCGCTGGGGTGGCTGCTGGCGCACGACGTGGTGCCGGCGGTGACGTCGGGAGCCACCAGTCCCGAACAGGTGGCCGCCAACGTCCGGGCGGCCGACTGGACGCCGACTCGAGAGGACCTGGAGGAGTTGGAGAGGATGCTGGCCCCGGCGCCCTGACGTTCAGTGTGCCAACGTCAACCCCCACGGTGGATCGAAACACACTCAACCGCCACGGCCGACCCCCAACGTCCAGTGTGCCAACGTCAACCCCCACGGTGGATCGAAGCACACTCAACCGCCACGGCCGACCACCCAACGTTCAGTGTGCCAACGTCAACCCCCACAGTGGATCGAAGCACACTCAACCGCCACGGCCGACCACCCATCGTTCAGTGTGCCAACGCAACCCCCACGGTGGATCGAAGCACACTCAACGAGTGAGCCAGTCGACGGCCACCCACTCCTTCCCGTCCCATACCAGGGGGTTGACCTCTACTTCGGTCAAGCGGGAGCCGACCAGGCCCCGGCTTACCCGGCTGACGATCGCGGCCAGGGCATCGAGGTCGGCGGGAGGCGCACCCCGGAAGCCGTGCAGGATCCTTGCGCCGCGCAGACGCTCGATCATCGCCCGGGCACCCTCCTCCCCGGTCGGAGCGGGAGCGAAGGCGACGTCGTCGAGGACCTCGGTGAAGATGCCGCCCAGGCCGACCGACACCACCGGTCCGAAGGTGGGCTCCGAAAGCGCACCCACGATCACCTCGAGCCCGGGACGGAACCTCTCTACCCGCACCCCCTCCACAGCCAACTCTGCCCGGATGGCGCTTTCCGTTACCTCCTCATAGGCCCGACGGACCGCCTCCGCGTCCCCCAGGTCCAGCCGCACGCCCCCCACCTCCGTCTTGTGGTCGAGGCCGGGAGCTCGAACCTTCACCACCACCGGGTAACCGATCTCATCGGCGGCTTTCACCGCCCCGTCCACCCCGGTGGCCGCCCGGCCCTCGACCAGGGGAAGGCCCCAGTCTTCCAGGACCCCGACGATGGGCCGGGGACGGGCGGCGGGGGCGGTGAGACGGCCCAGCCCCGATAGGGCCCGAATCGCCGCCCTGGGCTCCTCGGTGACGGCGGCGCCCGCCTCTCGCAGCGCCTCGAGGCCGGCCCGGGCCTGATCGCCCGCCATCCACAGATGGAGGATCGGCTTGTCGGTACGGAGGCGGAGCAGTGATGCCACTCTCTCCTCGCTGTGGGCAGGGGGATGAGCCGTCGAGACCGCCAGCACCAGGTCGTACTCGTCGGAACGTGCGAAGGCGTCCACCACCTGGGCGAAGCGTCCCGGGCCGCCGATGATGCCACCCATGTCGAGAGGGTTGGCGGCCACCCCGTGGTCGAGGAGCGGATCGAGTGTCTCTCGCAGTTGCGGCCCCGGCTCGGTCAGATCGACCCCGTGGCGCTCGGTGAGATCGGAGAGAAGGATGGCAATGCCCCCGGAGTGGGTGACGATCGCCGGGCGCTTCCCCGCCGGCGATGGCGAGCGGGCCATCATCTCGGCCACCTCGAACGCCTCCGCCGGTGTCTCTGCCACCACCACGCCCAGCGAGGCGAGGACACCGTCCAGCACCCGGTCGGGAACCGCCAGTGCCCCGGTATGGGACCTCATCAGGGTCTTGCCACGGCGGCCGGTGCCGAAGCGGCACGCCACCACGGGTTTGCCGAGATCGGCTGCCTCCTCGACGGCGGCGATGAAGGCCGATCCGTCCCGCACCGTCTCGATCAACGCCAACACCACCTCGACCTCGTCGAGACAGGCAACGGCCGCCAGGGCCTCCCCCAGCTTGACATCGACCTCGTTCCCGGTCGAGACCGTCACCGCCAGGCCTCCGCCACGGGCAGCGGCCAGGTTGTGCAGATAGCTGCCCGTTCCACCACTCTGGGTCACCAACCCCACCGGGCCGGTCCTGATCTCCGCCGCGGGCCTCTCCAGACAGGTGAGAAAGCTGGCGGCGAGACCCCGGGAGGGACGGATCACTCCCCCGCTGTTGGGTCCCAGCAGGCGGGTGCCGGATCCGGCCAGCCGGCGCTCCAGTTCGGCCTCCAACTGCCGACCGTCTGCACCCGACTCTCCAAAACCGCCCGCGAAGAGCACCACTCCCCCTGCCCCGATCGAGTCTCCGACCACGTCCAGAGCGGCGGCAGCGGGGACCGCTCCCACCACCAGATCCGGTGGGGAGGGAAGGTCGCTCACGGCGGCGTACAGCTCCACCCCTTCGACATCGGGCAGACCCGGGTTCACTCCCCACACCGTCCCGTCGAACCCCAGCCGTCGCAGGTGCCCCAGGACCCGGCCACCATGCTTGGTCAGGTCCGACGACAGGCCGGCTATGGCGATCGTGGCCGGGTCGAGGATCCGGTCCAGGCCACTCATCGCAGCTGGGGGATCACCTCGGTGGCGAACAGCTCCAGGCTGTCGGCCTCCCCCATGTCGTAGAAGTAGAGGATCATGTCGGTGCAGCCTTCGCCGATGTACTGGCCCATCTCATCCACCGCCTCGGGGATGGTGACCGCGAAATGGCGCCGGCGAAACTCCTCCGGTGCGCATGATCGACGGCTCCCGGCTATCTCCAGCTTGCGGGCCAGGTCGGCCTCGTCGCGCCCGATCACCGACATGCGGTGAGATGACCTGCTGATCTCCTCGAATGGTCGTCCCACCGCCCGGCAGTGCTCGGCCAGCACCGCCGACTTGTGACGGAAGGAGTCGATGTCGGGCCCGAAGTTGGCGAAGTCCCCATAGCGAGCGACGATGCGCAGGGTTCGCTTCTCCCCGCCGCCGGCGATCCACAGTGGAGGGTGGGGATCCTGAAGCGGTTTGGGCCGGTTGATGGCACCATCCACCGAGTGGTGATCCCCCTCGAAGGTCGCCTCATCCGCACTCCACATGGCCAGCAGCACCCGCACGGACTCCTCCAGCATGTCCAGCCTCTCCCCGGCCGGGGGAAACCGGTAGCCGTAGGCCTCGAACTCGCCCCGGGACCACCCGGCCCCGATCCCCACATCGAGCCGTCCCCCCGAGATGACATCGATGCAGGATGCCATCTTGGCGAGGAGGGCGGGGGGCCGGTAGAGGGCGCAGGTGCACATCTGGCCCAGGCGAACCCTCTCGGTGAGGGTGGCCAGCGACGCCATCAGGGTCCAGGCCTCGAAGGTGCTCTCCTGGCTGACCACCGGATGGGTGTGAAAATGGTCGTAGACCCAGATCGAATCGAAGCCCACCTCCTCGATGAGGCGGGCATGCGAGACGATTCGCTGCCACTGCTCTTCGACCGGCACTCCTCGCTGGTCGCTCTTCCATCCCTGAGGCACGAAGGTGCCAAAGCGCACGTCGGTCTCCTTCCTCAGCCGTCCTCGGGCCAGATCTTGACCACCCCGTCTGCCGCCATTTGCCTCACATTGGGCTCATCCAACCCCAAGCGAGAGGTCAGCACCTCGATGGTGTGCTGGCCGAGCATGGGGGCGGAACGGTTGGGGCCGTCCCACTCACTGAACTTGACCGGGCTGGGCGGATAGCGGATCTCGCCCAGGGTGGGATGCTGGTAACTCTGCACCATTCCCCGCGCCTGCACCTGGGGATCGGTGAACACCTCCTCCATGTTGTTGACCGGTGCGTTGGGGATGTCGAAGGCGTCGAGTGTCGCCAGCCACTCGGCATTGGTCCGGGTGAGGAAGACCTCGGCCAGGATGGGAACCACGTAGTCACGGTTGGCGACGCGGGCGGCGTTGTCGAAGGTTCGGGGGTCGTCCTTCAACTCGGGACGGCCGATTGCGTCACACAGGTTCTGCCAGAACTTCTCGTCGCGGGCGGCCACCACCACATACCCGTCACTGGTCTCGAAGGCCTGCCAGGGGACCATGTGGGCGTGGGCCGTGCCCAGCCGGGTCAGCATTCGTCCCGAGTTGAGATGGTCGAGGGCGTCGTAGGAGAGCAACGACACCAGGGTGTCCAGCATGGCCACATCGGCATGCTGCCCGTTGCCGTGCAGCTGGCGACCCAACAGGGCGGCCAGAACCGATATGCAGGAGTAGATGCCGCCGGCGATGTCGGCGATGGGGATGCCCACCCGGGCCGGATCGCCGTCGGCCGGCCCGGTGATGTCCATGTGGCCGCTGTATGCCTGGACGACCAGGTCGAAGGCCGCCTTGTCCTTGGCCGGGCCGTACTCGCCAAACCCGGTCACAGAGACGGTGACGATGTCGGGCTTGCGCCGGCGGAGGCTGTCGTGGTCGATCCCCAGCCGGGCCATCACCCCGGGGCGGAAGTTGTCGATGACCACGTCCGCCTGCTCCACCAGGGAGTAGAACAGCTCCAGGCCCTGGTCGGATTTGAGGTCGAGCACCACGCTCTTCTTGCCCCGGTTCATGAACAGGTGGATGGCGCTCTCCCCGCGCAGAGGGGCGATGGTGGCGTTTCGAGCCGTGTCGCCCGAATGCGGCTCGATCTTGATCACCTCCGCCCCCAGGTCGGCCAGGATGACACCGCCGAAATTGCCGGCGATGACCTGGCCCAGCTCGAGGACGGTGACTCCCGACAGCATCCCGGCCACGCTCACCTCGCCCAGTCGAGGGTGACCACCCGGCCGGTGCGGGCCGACTCATCGACCGCCCGTGATATCACCAGCACGTCCATTCCCTCGTTGCCGGTGGCGAGAATGGGGTCGGGACGGCCGGTGCCGACGCTGTTGATGAAGGCGTGGGTCTCTTCCTGCATGGCCCCGAAGTGCTCACCCAGGGCCCAGTCCCCCGGCATGTACGAGCCCAGCATGGCGACGTTCATGGAGACGTCGGGGGTGTAAGGAGAGGGCACCGCCTGGTGCGAAGCCATGAGCACGTCACGATGATCGTCCTTGACCGAGATCACGCCGTCGCGCCCGAACAGCTCGAAATCCATGGTGGCTACGTAGGCCGGCCAGAACTCGGGCAGCTCCCAGCTCACCCCGAGGTTGGCCACCATCCCGTCGTCGTAGGTGAGCACGCACCAGGTGGAATCGAGGGATCCGTACTGCTCGGAGATCCGGCCCTTGCTGGAGCCGGCTGCGTAGGCGGTGGCCGGTAGGGCGCCCCCCAGATACCAGGTGAGGAGGTCGAACAGGTAGGTCATGGTGTTGATCGACGGTGTGGTGGAACCGGCCCGGGAGATCACCGACCTGGCCACTGCCTGGGTGAGATAGATGGTGGCTTTGGCCGAGGTGACATCACCGACGTACCCCTGCAGCACATGCTCTTTGATGGCCAGGTAACGGCGGCGGAAGCGCTGGGTGAAGCCGGTGTAGATGGCAACCCCGTACTCCTCGGCCGCCGCCAGCAGCTTGTGGCCCTCGTCGGGCTGGATGGTGAACGGCTTCTCCACCAGAACCGATTTGCCGGCCTGAACCGCCGCCATCGCCGGGCCGAAATGAGAATCCTCGGTGGAGGCGATGATCACCGCGTCCACCTCGTCCCTGGTGACGACCTCCGTCGCCTCGGTGGACCAGGCGTCTGCTTCACACGACTCGGACAGCCGCCTCGCCTTGTCCTCGACCACATCGCATACCGCCAGGTAGTCGACCGCCGGGTGGCGGTGGGCGATCTCGGCCCGGAGGCTCCCGATCGAACCGCTCCCCACCACGGCCACTCCGACTCCGTCCGGGATGTAACGACTCCTGGTCATTCAGCTCTCCTTGCTGCCGCTGATTGCGGCCTCGGCCCGGGCCGCTGCCTCGGCCCGGGCGATGATGTTGCGGGCGACACGGGCGACTGCATAGTCGACCATCTTGCCGTCGACGGCGATCGAGGCCTTGCCCGCCGCCTCTGCTTCCTCGAATGCGGCCAGCACCTTGCGCTGGTAGTCCACGACCTGCGGCCTGGGGGTGAAGACGTCGTTGATCACCGGCACCTGGGCGGGATGGATCGCCACCTTGCCCACATAGCCGAGCCGGCGGGCGAGCTCGCTCTCCACCCGCAGCGCCTCGAGATCGCGGAAGTCCATGAACACGGCCTCCATCGGATAGGGGACACCCGCCGCCCGGGCACTGAGCAGCACCTGGGAACGAGCCTGCATGAGCCCGGTTCCCTCCGGAGTCCATTCCACGCCCAGATCCGCCACGAGGTCGCCCTGCTCCCCCCCGCCGAACATCACGCACCCGATGCGATCGCCGGCCGTCGCCATCTCATAGGTGAGCCGAACTCCCAGGGCCGACTCGATGAGGGGGACGACGCCGGTCTCGCCCGGCGACCGTCCCGCCTGCTTCTCCAGGATGGTCAGAGCGCCGTGGATCTCACTGATCACCTGCGGATCCTCCGCTTTGGGAACGATGATTCCGGCCACTCCCGCCCGGGCGGCCGCCAACACGTCGTCCCACAACATCGGGGTATCGGCGGCGTTGGTACGGACGTAGTAGGGAACCGGCGAGGCGGGCAGTCTGCTCAGATTGTCCCTCGCCGCCTCCTTCTGGTCGAGGGAGACCGAGTCCTCCAGATCCACGATCACCGCGTCGGTGCCCGACCGGGTTGCCTTGGCCAGCATGTCGAGACGATTGCCGGGGGTGAAGAGCATCGAGCGGACGGGATTCATCGCCTCCTCCTTTCTCACTTGATCGCCATCGGGTTGAGAGGAGAGCCGACCGCTCTCGTGAAGGGAAGTGGCGGGCCGCAGAACATGAATTCGTAGACCCCGTCGGCGGAACAGTCGTCGGCCAGAGGATCCAGATCGAAGATCTCGCCCAGCCACAGGCCCATATGGACGATGAACACGATATGGAGGGGCTGGAACACATCGGGAGTCTCGTTGGGACGCACCTCCAGGCCCCAGGTATCGGCGGCGAGGGCGGCGATGTCGCGGCTGCCGACCCAGTCCACGCTCTCCAGGCCCATACCGGGGGCGGGACCACCGGCGTAGTCGCCCCAGGATCCCGCCGCCCGGGCGGCGGTCATCGCCCCGGTGCGAACGAACACGAAGTCTCCGGGGCCGACACTCACCCCGGCATGTTCCTCGGCGCGTTCGAGCTCGTCACCGCCGATGGCGTGTCCCGGCTCAAGCCAGTCGACACCCAGTGCCCGGGGCAGGTCCAGCAAGACGCCCCGGCCGACCATGCCCCCGGCGCCGTTGGCCACGTCTCCCTTGAGGGCGCCCTTGCTCGACACCCACTCCGCCCCGTATCCGTTGTAGATCTTGTTCTCGAACACCACATGGGCGAAGGAGTCCCACTGGGTTCCTGACTGGAGCGGCATGATGATGAGGTCGTCGGTGCCGCGGAAGTGGCGGTCCTGTCCGCCGTAGAAATCGCGAATGGCGGTTCCGGCAATGGCATCGGCACCATCGCGAATCATCAGATGGATGGGGTTGAACCGCCCGAAGCTACCCGTCTGGGGCCCGGCGTCGTCGTAGGGCAGGGCCATGGAGATGGTCCTTCCCTTCTTCACCAGCCCGGCCGCCCCCATCACCATCTCCGGGGTGACCAGGTTGAGGGTTCCCTTCTCGTCGTCCTCTCCCCAGCGGCCCCAGTTCTTGTACCTGGCGCTCAGTTGACGCACCGTGTCGATATTCGCCGTCATATCCCACCTTCTGTTATGTCGTGCACGATGCACGATATATGATCAGGCCGTCTCCGGCCAGATGAGCGAGCATGAACGACGAATTCACTCCCGAGCAGGACCTCTTCCGGTCCACTATCCGCGAGTTCTGCCAGCGGGAAATCACCCGCGACTACATCCGGCACTGCGATGCCGAGCACGAGGCGCCGCGGGAGGCCTATCAGAAACTGGCCCGGCAGGGTTGGCTGGGTATCAACATCCCCGAGGAGTACGGAGGCTCCGGAGGTGGGGCGGTCGAGGTAGCCATCCTGTTGGAGGAGTTGGGCCGCGCCTTTCTCGACCTGTCGTTCTGGGTGTTTCGTACCGTGACCTGGGGCGGACTCGCCATCGGCCGGGCCGGGACCGAGGAGCAGAAGAAGGAACTGCTTCCCGCCGTCGCCGCCGGCGATCTCTCGGTGTGCTTCTCCCTGACCGAGCCCGAGGCAGGATCCGACGCCGCCTCCATATCCCTCTCCGCGGTGGAGGATGGCGACCATTACCTGCTCAACGGCCAGAAGGTCTTCACCTCCGGCTTCAAAGTGAGCGACGTGGACGTGGTGGCCGCCCGCACCTCCAGCAAGGGGAAGAAACAGCACGGGATCACCAACTTTCTGGTCGACACGGACAGCCCCGGACTGGAGTGGAGGCCGATCGAGACCCTGGGCCACTGGCCGCTAGGCACGGCGATGGTCTTCTTCACCGACGTCCGGGTTCCCAAGACGAGGATGCTGGGTGAACTCGACAACGGCTGGGGGGACCTGGGGGTCTACCTGCGCTACGAGCGCCTGTGCCTGTCGGCGGCCAGGACGGGGGCGGCCGCCTCGGCGCTGGCCGATTCCGTAGCCTATGCCAAGGATCGCCACCAGTTCGGCCAGCCCATCTCCAGCTTTCAGGCCGTCTCCCATCGCCTGGCCGACATGCAGACCATGGTGGAGATCTCCAACCTGCTGGTGTACCGCTATGCCCGGCGGCTCGACCAGGGGCTGGCCACCACCAGGGACGCCGCCATTCTCAAGCTCTACGCCTGCGAGGCCTACAAACAGGTGGCCGACATGGGCCTCCAGGTCCTGGGCGGTTACGGCTACACGATGGAATACGACCTGCAGCGCCACTTCCGGGAGTCGCGGTTGGGCGTGATCGGAGCCGGAACATCCGACATCCAGCGCAACATCATCGCCCGCACGATGGGCCTGTGATGGGGGTCATCACCGATCAAGCCCGGGCCTGGGCGGATCAGGAGTACCCCGACTTCGACTTCCTGGTCACGGCCACCGACATCGCCAGGTTCGCCTACGCCACCGGAGAGGAGAATCCGGTCCATTTCGACCCGGCGGCGGCCCGGGCGGCCGGCTACAGCGACGTGGTCGCACCCACCATGTTCCCCTACGCCATCCGGATGCACGCCTCCGCTCTGGTCCCCCGCTCCCAACTCGAACCCGACGGGTCGCCCACCGCCGACGTGCCTCCCCTCCCCACCCGCCGGGCCATGGCCGGGGAGACCTCGATCGAGTTCGGGGTGCCGGTCATAGCCGGCGACGTGATCACCGTGCGCAAGCGCCTGGCCGACATGTATGAGAAGGCGGGGCGGAGCGGGCCCCTGGTCTTCGTCGCCATGGAGTTCACCTTCACCAACCAGCGCCGCGAGCTGGTGGCTCGCGAGACTTTCACCAGGATCTACCGATGACCCTCCCCTCCCCCGGCTCCGAGGTGCCCGTACAGCGGCGAGAGCCCTCCGCTCTGGATCTCTACATGTTCAGCGCCGCCGCCTGGCTGCTGCATCGGATCCATTACGACACTCCCTTCACCACCGAGCACGAGGGCCATCCCGGCCTCCTCATCCACGGGCCACTGCAGGGGGTGTATCTGATCCAGACCGCCGAGCGCTGGCTGGGTGACGGTGCCCGCCTCCGCACCGTCAGCTATCGCCACCTCGCTCCCGCCTATCTGGGCGAGTCCCTCGAGTGCGGGGGAACGGTAACCGGAGCGGACGAGGAGGGGATCGACCTCGATCTCTGGGTACGCAAGACCGACGGAACCACGACCACCACCGCGAAAGCGAGGTTTGAGAGACGATGATGACCACAGGTGCCCACGTCCTCGCCGAGATGCTGGATGGCTACGGGGTGACCCACCTCTTCCACGTCCCGGCGGTACTGCGCCGAACCATGGTGGAGATCGAGAAACACACGCCGATCAAGCGGCTCCGACCCCATGGCGAGAAGTCCGCCGCCTACATGGCCGACGGCTTTGCCCGAGCGTCGGGGCGGCCCGGGGTGTGCGCCGCCCAGGTGGTGGGTGCCCTCAACCTGGCCGCCGGGCTGCGCGACGCGTATCTGGCTCACTCGCCCGTGATCGCCTTCACCGGAGGGCGTGATCCCCATACCAAGTTCCGCAAGGTCTATCAGGAGGTGGACGACGTCCCCTCCTTCGAGCCGGTGACGAAGATGAACGTCACGCTCGACGCGGTGGAGCGGATCCCCGACCTGGTTCGTCAGGCCTTCCGCACTGCCACCTCGGGTACCCCGGGACCGGTCCACATCCAGTTCGCCGGCAACGAAGGCCAGATAGACGCCCAGGAAGCCGAGATGGAGGTCTACTGCGAAGACCGCTTCAGCCGGGTACCTCCCTTCCGCCCGGCGGCGACCGACGAAGAACTCGGTCAGGTGCTGCGCCTCCTGGCCGACGCCGAGCGGCCGGTGCTCATCGCCGGCGGCGGGGTGCGCGCCTCGGGGGCCGGCCCGGCGCTGATCGGGTTGGCCGAGTTGCTGCAGATCCCGGTGGCCACGTCTCTCAACGGAAAGGACACCATTCCCGGGAGTCATCCGCTGTCGGTGGGAGTGGTGGGAACCTACTCGCGCGGCTCTGCCAACCGAACCGTCCTCGAGGCCGACCTGGTCTGTTTCGTCGGCACCGAGACCGGGGGCATGACCACCCACTTCTGGAAGGTTCCGCCCATCGGCACCCCTGCCATCCAGATCGACATCTCGCCCGAGGCGCTGGGCCGCAACTATCCGCTCCTGGCCGCCGTCAACGCCGATGCTCGAACAGCCCTGACCAGGATGAGAGAGCTGGCAGAGGCACCTTCTACCCACTCCGAATGGGCCGGGGCCGCCGCCGGGAACGTAGCGGAGTGGCGCGGTGAGCACGCGCCGCTGCTGGAATCGGACCAGACCCCGATGCGCCCCGAGAGGCTGTGCGCCGAGCTGAGCGAGCTGGTGCCCGACGACGGCATCGTGGTTGTGGACACCGGCCACGCCGGCATGTGGATGGGGGGATTGTTCGATCTCCGCACCTCGACCCAGTCCTACCTGCGCAGCGCCGGCCATCTGGGCTGGGCATTCCCCGCCTCGCTGGGAGCCAAGTGCGCCGCCCCCGAACGGCCTGTGGTGTGCTTCACCGGCGACTCGGGTTTCTGGTATCACATCGCCGAGATCGAGACGGCCGTTCGCTGGGGCATCAACAGCATCACGGTGGTGAACAACAACCACTCCGGTAACCAGTCGAAACGAGGTTTCGATCGGGTGTACGGTGGCAGGCAGTCCGAGAGGGCCCACGAGATGTGGGTCTTCACAGAGGTGGACTTCGCCCGCCTCGCCGATCAGATTGGAGCAGTGGGAATACGGGTGGAGAAGCCGGCCGACCTGGCCCCGGCGTTCGAGCGTGCCCTCGACGCCGACCGGCCCGTCATCCTGGACGTCGTCACCGACATCGACGCTCTGGCGCCATTGGCGGTGGAGTGATTCGCCGACGCCCGTCGGAGACCCACGGGTAGATGCAATACGACCGCCGGGCCGTCGCCGTGATCGCAGCCACGACAATGGCGGTGGCTACTTTCTCCCAGACCATCTTCGGCGTGTTGGCCGCCGATCTCATTGCCGTGTTCGACACCCAGAGATGGCAGATCGGCATCCTCGTCACGGCCACCGGGATGACCGGAGCGCTTCTATCGCCCGCCGTCGGCCGTCTCACAGACAGCCTGGGCAGCACCAGGTCGGTCCTCACCGTGTTGGGTGCGGGCATGGGTGGCATGGTGATGATCGCCACAGCCCCTCGCTACTGGCTGTTGGTGGCCGGTGCCCTCGCCGGTGGAATAGCCCAGGGCTGGGCAAACCCGGCCACCAACGCCCTCGTCGTCGATCATGTGGCCGCAGGCGCCCGGGGGATCATCACGGGTGTGAAACAGTCTGGTGTCCAGATGGGCGCCTTCCTGGGAGGGCTGCTGCTGCCTTCCCTGGCGGTGATCATCGGCTGGAGAGGCGGCGTGGCCGTCTTCCTCGTATTCCCCGTCCTGGCAACGCTCTTCCTGTGGCGGCTACCGAACCAGGCCCGGCCCGTGGACGCAGGCGACGCCAACCGACGTCCGCTCCCTCCCCAGGTGAAGTGGCTGGCCCTCTATGGCGCCCTGGCCGGTCTGGGCATCTCGGCCACCAACACCTTCCTGCCGTTGTTCGCCGAGGAGGGTCAGGGCTGGACGACGGTCCAGGGCGGGATGCTCATCGCCGCCGTCGGCCTGGTGGGGGTGGTGGCCCGGATCGGCTGGGGAAATTGGGCGGAACGGCTCACCTACGCTCCGGTGTTGCGCTACCTGGCGATCCAGTCGGCGGCCTCGACCCTGCTTCTGGTCGCTGCCGCCCTGGAGGTGATCCCCAGCTGGGTGCTGATACCGGCCGCGGTCCTGTTCGGGTCGGGGGCCCTGGCCTGGACGGCGGTCGGGATGCTGGCGGTGATGGAGTTCTCGCCTCCGGGTCTGGTGGGGCGGGGAACCGGGCTGATCAACCTGGGTTTCCTGTCGGGCATCAGCCTGGGGGCACCTCTGATCGGTCTATCGGTCGACCGTCTTGGGGTCTACGCGCCGGGATGGCTGGGCGTGGCGGCCCTGTTCGGCGCCGGTGCCTTTCTGGCGGGCCGTGTGGGGAGTGCGGGTCAGACCGACGGCCGGGCGGGCTCCGTAGCTTGACTCCCCGGCGATGGCCAAGCAGGAACGTGCCGCCTCGTCTCAGCGACGATCGATGTACGTCATCTGCTCGAGGTCGACCGAGGCGACGACCTCGCCGTTCGAGTCGACGGCATCGAGCCGGCACGGACACACTCCGGTCCGAATCGTCGTCGATCGAGTAGGGGAACACCACCACCCGGCGGGCGGGGCGCTGCCAGCCGACCGTGCCGTCCTGGTCGGTGAGCCGGACCGCAACCGCCTCCTCAGGGACGAACGACCAGGCCCAGGCTCGCACGTCGGGACCATCGAAGGTGAGACCGGTCAGGGCCGGTCGATGGGGGTCGTCTGGACCACAACCGCCGCCGCCCCCATCCCCAAGGCACAGCCAGTCGTCTACTACATCGGTCGATTCCCGACGAGCGTCGGCGAAGAACTCGTCGGTGGGTCGCCCGACGTTCACCTTGGGAAGGTCTCCGACCTGATAGGCGGAAGTCCACTCGATGGACTCGGTATCTGGATCGGGGGAAACCTCGACCAGGGGTACCTCGGCCGCGGCCTCCAACCCGGGCGGGGGCGGCTCCTGGGGCCCCGACGAAGCGTCCCCGCAGGAGACCACCACGAGCATCAGCACCAAAACGGGCCATTGCCGACGCATTACACCCTCCGCTATCAGGCTACCACCGGCACCCCGAGGGTGGTCGCCGCCCCGACGGGATCAATCCTCCACGAGGGCGACGGCCCGGGTGGGTCCGCCGTGAGCCCCCACCACCTTGAGGGGGAATCCCACGAAGGTGAAGCGACGGCCCACTACCTCGGTGAGGACGAGGTTCTCGTAGTGGGTCTTGTGTTCCCGGCGACACATCATGTGCACCGGGTACTCGGTCGACACCGGGTTGTCGGGGGTGGGCGAGTCGACCCCGAACGTGCCCACGCCCCTTTCGAGGATCCACTCACAGGCCGAGGGTCCCAGCCCTGCAAAGGTGGTGAGGTATTCGGGCTGGTCGTGATAGCGATCGTAGGTGGCGGTGTAGAAGAAGCAGTGGTCGCCGGAGTCGAGGGCCACACCCGCTGCTTCCAGGGCACGATCCAGGTCCTGGGCGGTGATGTCGGTGTGGGGAGGGATGTCGGACACGTCTAGACACAGCGCCGGGCCGTAGAACAGGTTCAGGTCCATCTGGTCGATGGTGGGGGCGTCGGGGTCGGGATCGAGGTGACTGAACGAATCGACGTGGGTGGGGCCGTTGTCGTTGAGCATGAACCCCAGGGTCTGGAACGAGAAGCCCGAGGTGAAACGGGGGGCGGTCTCCTCGTGGGTGGCGTGCTGGAAGGTGACCGTCTTGAGATGGCCCGGGTAGACCTTCATCCCCTCGTAGATCGGTTGGGACAGGTCGATGAGTTGCATGATGTCTCCTTGTCAGTACATGACGGCGCCGGAATTGACGTTGAAGTCGACTCCGGTCACTCCCTCGGCCGAGGCCAGGTAGACGGCGGCCCGGGCCACGTCGGTCGGATCGGTCAGTCGGTCTGCAATGCCGCCTCGGCCTCGAACTCGGCCCGCACCTGGTCGACGTCCAGGCCCCGGGCCCGGGCCTGTGCCTCCATCACCCAGTCCAGGCGCGGCCCGGACACGAAACCGGGTGAGATCAGGTTGACCCGCACCCCGGCCGCTCCCGCCTCCAGGGCCAGGGTCCTGGTCATCCCGACGAGTGCCGCCTTGGTGGTGGCATAGGAGGAGCGGCCGTACAGGGGCCGTTTTCCGGTGATCGACCCGATGATCACCACCGAACCCGCTCCCCGGGAGATCATGGCGGGAAGCACCGCCCGGCTGACCAGGAACACGCCGAACACGTTGACGTCGAAGGTCGACCGCCACTCACTCGGGGTCGACCTCCCACAAAACGCCGCTCGGACCTCCCACCCCGCTGTTGTTGACCAGCACATCCACCCGGCCATGATTCTCCAGCACCGTCGCCACCATCGCCCGAACAGAGCTCCTCCGACGTCACGTCGGTCTCCACCACCAGCGGCAACCCGCCCGCTGCTTCCACCCGCCCGGCCGTCTCCTCGAGACCCGCCCTGTTGCGCGCCGCCAGCACGACCGCATCCCCCGTCCGGGCGAACTCGCAGGCGATCTCGCGCCCGATTCCCTGGCTGGCCCCGGTGACGATCGTGACCCGACGCTCACCCATGGCCCAGGTCCAGGACGTCGGGGAAGTACTCGGGGTTGAGACGGAGGCGGGCGCTGATGGCGTGGCCCTCCATCAGCTCGGCATCGGCCACCACCGCCGCATGCTCGGCCACCTCCCGCGAGCCCGCCGCCACGCAGCGCTGGGTGGTGACCGTCTTGAGGAACTTGCCCACCCACAGCCCGCCCGTGTAGCGGGCCGCACCCTTGGTGGGCAGGGTGTGGTTGGTGCCGATCGCCTTGTCCGAATAGGCGACCGTGGCGTGAGTGCCCACGAACAGGCTCCCGTAGTTGGTGAGGCGATCGACGAACCATTGTGGATCCCGGGTCTGCACCTCGAGATGCTCCGGTGCCATCTGATCGGCCACCTTCGCCAGTTCGTCGTCGTCGTCACATGCGATGACGGTCCCGAAGTCACGCCAGGCCGCCCCGGCCACGTCTGCCGTGGGCCATCTCTCCAGCCATGCGTCCACCTCACGGATCGTCTCCAGCGCCAGGACCTCGTCGGTGGTGGCCAGGATCGCGGGCGAGGTAGGTCCGTGCTCGGCCTGGCCCAACAGATCGCAAGCCACGATCGAGGGATCGGCCGTCTCATCGGCGATGATCATGATCTCCGTCGGCCCGGCCAGCAGGTCGATGCCGACCGTGCCAAACAGCTGCCGTTTGGCCTCGGCCACATAGGCATTGCCGGGACCGACGATCATGTCCACCGGCTCGGCGTCCTCCAGACCGAACGCCATCCCTGCCAGCGCCTGCACACCACCAACACAGAAGATCTCTTCCGCCCCCGACTCGACCATCGCCCACAACTGGGGACGGTGCATCCCCAGCTCATCCCGGGGCGGCGCCGCCGCCATCACCCTCCGCACCCCGGCCACCTTGGCCGTGGCCACCGTCATCACCGCCGAGGCGATCAGGGGATAACGACCCCCCGGCGAGTAAGCCCCCACCGACCCCACGGGGATGTGTCTTTGACCCAAGATCACCCCCGGCAGGGTCTCGGTCTCGAAATCGACCAACGTCTCCCGCTGCAGGCGAGCGAAATTAGAGACCTGATCTATCAGGAAGCGAGAACTGGCCGCCACCGCCTCGTCCATCTCCTCATAGGCCCGCGCGATTTCTTCCGGTCTCACCCGGAACGAAGGTGGATCCCAGTCGTCGAAACGCCGCGAATGACGTCTTACCGCCTCGATGCCCTCCCGCTCCACGTCGGCGATGATCTCCGAAACCGTCTGTCGCACCTCCCGGGTTACCCCTTCCGGGGTCGGCTTCGGCCTCTTCAGATATCGCAATCGTCCGTTCCCTGAGAGATCGTGGATCCTATATATTGCACGATAGCGGACGGCCGGGTCCGGTCGGGCTCAGAACAGGCTCTTGGTGGCTCCACCATCCACGGAAATGGCCACCCCTTGAATGTGCCGGGCTCGAGGCAGGCACAGGAAGAGGGCCAGTTCGGCCACGTCCTCGGGCGTGGCGAGCCGCCGGATCCCCTGGCGAGCGACGGCCGCCTGGGCGACTTCCTCGCGACTCCGTCCGGATCGCTCCGCCTCAGCCGCCAGGATTTCGTCCAGCCGCTCCGTGCGGGTCCGTCCGGGATGGATCGTGTTGACGTTGACGTCGTCGACCAGGCCCAGCCCGGCCAGTGCCTTGCTGAAGTTGGCCAGGGCGGCATTGACCGCTCCCCCGATAGCGAACTCGGGGTTGGGGGTGCGGGCCATTCCCCCCACGATGTTGACCACCGCGCCGTGGGACTCGGCCAGTTGGGGCCAGAACAGCCGCGCCAACCGGACCGCCCCGAAGAACTTCAGGTCGAAGCCCTCCTGCCAGGTCTCATCCGACAGCTCCAGGAAATGCCCGCTCTTGGTGGCGCCGGCACAGTTGACGAGGATGTCGACACGGTCGAAGGCGGCCAGGGTCCGATCGTGGAGAAGCCGGCATCCATCCTGGGCGGACAGGTCGGTGGCGACGTACTCGACCCGGGACCCGGTGGCGTTGCCGATCCCGGCGGAGGTGGCCGCCAGAGCGGCCTCGGTTCGGGCGGCGAGGACCACGGCCGCTCCCTCCTCGGCCAGGCGACGGGCGATCGCCCTCCCAATTCCCCGACTCCCTCCGGTCACAACGGCGACTTTCCCTGCCAACTCCATTCGATCTCCTTGCCGACGATGACGGGGACCATACCGGTGCGGGGCCGGGCGGATAGACTGGGTACATGACCTGGCTGGTGATCGTCGTGGTCGGAGTAGCCGGAATCGGCCTCCTTCTACCCGTGCTGGCACGCCGGGCGGCTAACGGCGTCGGCGAGAGGCGGAAGGCGACCCTGTGCGTTTGGGGAACCAGGTGCTGGCCGAGGCGGAACTGTTCCACGATGGGTCTTCGTCGCCGGATTCGCCCCCATGGGATGGCGTGAACCGGCTGGGCCCACCCCACGAGTGGGGGACCATCTAACCGGGTCGGCCCCGGCGCGGCTACCGTGCCGGCCGGAATGCGTATCGCCGTTCTCGACGACTATCAGCAGGCAGCGGAGAGCCTGGCCGACTGGGCGGCCCTCGATGCCGACACTCGCTTCTTCGCCCATCACATCGCCGATCCCGATCAACTGGTCGCCGAATTGAGCGGCTTCGACGTGGTGGTGGCCATGCGGGAGCGAACACCCTTCCCCCACCCGGTCCTCGAGCAACTCGGCGACCTGCGACTGCTGGTGACCACCGGGCGACGCAATGCGGCCATCGACACGGCCGCCGCCGCCGACCTGGGCATCGTCGTCTCGGGGACCGAGTCTCTCCCTCACCCGGCGGCGGAGCTGACCATGGCACTGCTCCTTGCCCTGGCCCGAAACCTCCCGGACGAGGTGGAATCCGTGCGCCGGGGCGGCTGGCAGCTCGGCGTGGGACGGGATCTGGCGGGGAGCACTCTCGGCATCGTCGGACTGGGAAGGCTTGGGTCCAGGGTGGCCAGGCTGGCCGGGGCCTTCGAGATGAACCTGATCGCCTGGAGTCACAACCTCACCCCCGAGCGGGCTGCCGAGGTAGGCGTTACCGCGGTATCCAAGCCCGAGCTTTTCCAACGAGCCGACTTCGTAACCATCCACCTCCGGCTCAGCGATCGCACCCAGGGCCTGGTGGGCCAGACCGAACTCGAGATGATGCAGCCCGGCGCCTTTCTGATCAACACGTCGCGGGGACCCATCGTCGACGAATCGGCCCTTCTGGAGGCAGTCCGCCACGGGAGGATCGCCGGGGCGGGGGTCGACGTGTTCGACCAGGAGCCTCTACCCGCCGATCACCCTTTCCGCTCCGAGCCTCGCATCCTGACCACCCCCCACGTCGGATACGTCACCGAGGACAACTACCGCACCTATTACGAAGGAGCGGTGGCGGCCATCGAGGCCTGGCGGCGGGGGGAGCCGATCAACACGCTGACCTGAAACCTGCTCAGGTCGAATAGTCGGGGCGGCCGTGGGGCTCGACCGCCTCTCGAAAGGAGGCGATGAGCTCGTCGATCGACATCAGGTCCGGCACCACCACCGAGCGGGCGAACTGCCACAGCAGGAAGGGATTGGCCCCGGCCGCATAGAGCCAACCGAAGTCGAGGCCGGCCACCGCCTCCCGCTCGTCGGATGTCAGACGGCCGCCTCGGGGGCAGGGAGGTAGAGGGCGGTCGGCCGGGTCCTCCCAGTCCGCCAGATAGCGGGCCGGGTCGGCCTTGAAGGCGGCCAGGGCCTCATCGGTTCGATCGACTGCCAACAGCACCTTGTTCAACATGTACCTGCTCATCCTCCCTCCCAGGCGAAGAAGGGAAGGTTGCCGAACCGGGTGGGGGCTCCGGAGGCGAGGCCGGCAGGCCTGCCTCCCGCCGCCGCCAGGCAGGTCAGGAAGTTGAGGAACTGGTAGGTCTCGTTGCCCGCCTCGCCCAGCCGATCGAAAGTGCACCCGGCCACCGCCCCGTCCAGGTCCCCGGCGGCCATCCAGGCCAGCGCCCGGCGATCGAAATCCGGGTCGGGGCTCTCCCCGAGGAACTGCCGCGGCCCGCCCAGCTCGGCGGCCAGATGGCCGCTGGCCATCACCATCACCCGTTCCCGGGCGGACCAGTCGAGAATCCGCTCACGCAGGTAGCGGCCCAGGGCGGCGAAGCGCCCGGCGGTTGGGAGAGGAGGTGAGTTGGCATTGGTGAACACCGGGACCACCGGGATGTCGAGCTGCGGGGTGAGGAAGAGAAGCGGGACGGCGAAAGCATGATCGAGCCAGGGCTCGTCGGAGAAGGCGAAGTCGAAGCCCGGCTCGAGGCTGTCGCTCCCCAGCAAATGGGCGGCGAGAGAGTGGTGACCTCTCACCTCGACGGCAGGCAGGCCGAATGAGCGCATCTCGTTTGGATGGACCGCTCGCATCACGTCGGCCTTGCCGATCATGAACGCCGGCATGTTCGAGGTCACCAGCATGTGGAGATGGTCGGAGGCCACCAGCACGATCACATCGGGGGCCGACGCCTCCACCCTTTCTCGAAGACTGGAAAGGTGCGATTCCACCATCCTCAGGCGATCGGGTGATCCGGCTGCCAGCAACGACCACAGCAAGGGGTTGTGAGTCACCCCGAGCACCCCCACCAGGTCAGCCACTTCTCGCCACCAAACCCGTCTCGGACAGCAACCGGGCCAACTCGCCCCGCTGCTGGTCGAGAAACGCCGCCGTTGCGCCAGACCCAAGGTATCGGGGGGTCTGATAGCTGGTCTCCAGAATCCGAAGCCATCCACCGCTGTCCACGACGGGTTCCAGTAGACCTTGCCACGTCTCCAGCGCCGCCCGGCTCAGACCGGGTGGCCCCACCAGCCCTCGCCAGGTCCCGATCTCACAGCTCACACCCATCTCTACGAAGGTCGGCACCCCGGCCAGCACCCGACCGAGCCGCTCGGGTGCCGTCACCGCCA
This sequence comes from uncultured Acidimicrobiia bacterium, assembly GCA_963744905.1. Classification (GTDB taxonomy): domain Bacteria; phylum Actinomycetota; class Acidimicrobiia; order Spongiisociales; family ZC4RG35; genus DATFFO01. The sequence goes on from CAVUUV010000004.1 coordinate 208,945, forward strand.
CCCCGGCCAGGCGACCATCGGCCAACTCGGGTATGGCGCTGGCGGCGCTGACTATTGCCACGTCCCCTCCACCTTCGATGACGTCGGCGATCGCGGCACGGGCCGAGTCGAACACCCTGATAGGCAGAGAGCGCACGTCGCCGCCTCCGAGGTGGGAGATCTCCGCCAGAGCCAGGTGATTCATGTTCCCCAGAGCGGTGGCGAATGAGACCGTGAGGGAGTGAGTGGACAGGCCGTGGAGGAACACGTCTGGCCGTGCCCACCTCGAGGCAGGGGGAGCCACGACCAGGCTGTGCTCGATGTAGAGGAGAGCGACCGGGGTCAGGTCCCGATAGTCGAGCCGGGCCTCGCCGAGCAGGTGATTGGTGATGAGGGTGGGAGAGCTCACGGCCAGCACGTGGGGATCGCCCGGGCGGGAGGCGAGGAGGTCCCAGCCGTTCCCTCCGCCGCGGCCGGCGATGTTGGTGATGATCGTCCGGCCGGCGAGCCGGGAGGCGATGGCCCGGGCGGCCCGATCCTGGCCGCCACCCGGAGGTGTGCCGGCGATGATCTCAACTGGTGGGAACTCTTGGGCCCGGTCCATGGTGGGCCGCACGCTACCCCGGAGAGGTCCCGATATCATCCCGGCGTGCCCGACACCACCATAAGTGCCGTCGAACCGATGGCGCTTCGCTTTCCCCTCCCCAAGCCCATCTCCAGCGCTCTCGGCGCCTACACCCATGTGGACGCCACGGCCGTGCGGCTCCACACCGACGGCGGTATCACCGGATTCGGGATGTCGGCCGGCCTGGGCGGCACCACCAGCGCATCCACCGTCCCCTACATCCGCACCGAGCTCGGCCCGCTGGTGGTGGGTGAGGATGCCCTGGCTCCCGAACGACTGTGGCAGCGGATGTGGGGCCCCAACAAGCCTCGCCTGCGGGGCGGCATCGGCGCCTGGGCCCTGTCTGCCATCGACATTGCCTGCTGGGACGTGGTGGCCAAGGCCGCCGGCCTGCCGCTGCACAGCCTGTTGGGGGGTTTCAACTCCCGGGTGCCGGTATACGGCAGCGGCGGCTGGCACAGCCTGTCCGATTCCGAGCTGATCGGGGAGTGCCTGGACTTCGCCGACCGGGGAATCGGCGCTTTCAAGTACAAGGTCGGGACGGCCAGGGACGAGGAGCGAACCGCCCTCCTCCGGGGGGAAATGGGCGACGACTTCGTACTCCTGGCCGACGCCAACCAGCGATTCAGCGTTTCCGAAGCCGTGGAGGCCTCGCGGATGCTGGCCGAGTACGGCGTCTCCTGGCTGGAAGAGCCGGTCCTGGCGGATAGCGACGACGATCTGGCCGAGGTCGCCCGGCGATCGGCGATACCAGTGGCAGCGGGCGAGAACGTCTACTACCGCTGGGGCTTCCGTCAGATCTGTGACCGCAGGGCGGCGGCATTCCTCCAACCCGACGTCGGCCGCTGTGGGGGTGTCACCGAGTTCGTCAAGGTCGCCCATCTCGCCGACGCCTATCGACTCCATCTCAGCAGCCACCTCTGGCATGAGCTCTCGATCAGCCTGGTCGGAGCAAGCCCGGCCGGGTTCATGGCCGAATATGCCGAGCTGCTCCCGGCCGACGCCCTCACCCGGCCCTTCGAGGTGGTGGATGGAGCGATCACGGTGCCCGACGTGCCGGGCCACGGCGTCGAGCTGACCGAAGAGGCCCGGAGTCGCTACCGGGTATGAGAGGAGCGACATGCTGATCGAGTCCATGGAGATCTACCCGGTGAGGATGTCCCTCATCGACCCGATTCCCATGGCCAGCGGCGTCATCGAGCACACGCGCAACGTGGTGGTGAGGCTGACCAGCGACGACGGCCTGGTGGGGTGGGGGGAAGGAGTCGAGGCCCCGGCCCTGACCCACCAGGATCAGGCCACCATCGTCTCCGACCTGGAGGCCCTCGCCCCATTGGTGCGGGGCGCCGACCCACTGCAACGCAACCGGCTGTGGCTGCGGCTGCGACGGGAGCTTCCCGCCGCCACCACCGCCATCGGTGCCATCGACATTGCGGTTCACGACCTGGCAGGGAAGGCGATGGGGGTTCCCGTTCACCAGTTGGTGGGCGGAGCAGTCCGGGACCGGGTCCCTGCTCTGACCCTGGTGGGGAGCGGAGACCTCGCTGCCGATGCCGACAAGCTCGTCCGCCGCCGCCAGGAGGGGTATCGCTGGTTCAAGATCAAGCTGGGCATGGCTCCGCCCGAGGTGGAGGTGGAAACGCTGGCCAGGGCGGTGGAGCTGGCAGGAGAGGACGGGATGGTTTGCGGGGACGTGAACGAAGGCTGGACCGAGGACGAGGCCGGCTCCTTCCTGTCGAGGCTGACGGGCCTCGGAGTCCGCTTCGTCGAACAACCGGTGTCCCGCTCGGATCCGGAGGCCCTCCTGCGCCTGGCACGGCGATCCCCGGTGCCGCTGTGCGCGGATGAAAGCGCCGCCACCCTGGAGTCGGTCGCCCGGCTCGCCGGCACCGGTATCGGCGGGGTGAGCCTCAAGCTGATCAAACACGGCGGCATCACCGGGGTGATGAGAGGCGCAGGCGTCTGTTCGGTCGGTGGTCTGGCGGTCAACCTGGCGGGCAAGGTGATCGAGTCGAGCATCTCGGCCGCCGCCAACCTCCATTGCGCAGCCGCCATGGACGCCGTGGACTACGGATGTAGCCCCGCCAACCAGGGAGTAGTCCAGGACCTGACTGAGGATCCCGTCCGGGTCAGGGACGGAGTCTTCCGTGTGCCCCACTCCCCCGGACTGGGTGTGGATGTGGACCGTCAGATGCTGTCGGCGTTGGCGGTCTGAACCCTTCGCCGGGGACGGACTCACACGTCGAGCCGGTACCGTTTGACCAGATCGGGATCCAGATGGAGGCCCAGACCCGGCCCGGCGGGTGGATGCAACATGCCGGCCTCGACCTGCAAAGGCTCGGCGACGATGTCGCCCGCCAGGTAGTAGGGACAGATTCCCGCCCCGTACATCAGGTTGGGTGCCGCCAGCGCCACGGGTGCGGCATGGGCGGCACCGATGCTGGTTTGTCCGGGCATCCCGGCCAGGTGGATGCCGATGCCTGCGTCGTCGGCCGCGCCATGCGACCGGCCTCTTTCATCAGTTTGGCGACGACAGCATCGACCGCCCCAGCACCAGGTGAGTGCGCAGATCGGTCACGTCGAACACGCCCTCGTCGGCAGCTACCCGCACCGGCCCGGCGTTGACCCGGGCCATCCCCGCCACGTCGTTGCGCAGCACCGGCTGTTCCAGGAAGGCCGGATGGGCGCCGGCGACCGCCTGACAGAATCTGATCGACGAATCCGGGTCCCAGCCCTGATTGGCATCGGGAATCAGCATCACGTCTGGACCCACCGCCTCCCTGACCGCCCACATCTTGGCGATGTCGACGTCGACGTCTCCTCCCACCTTGACCTTGACCAGCCTGAAGCCGTCCTCGTGCACCGCCCGGGCCGCCTCCTCGGCGTTGGAGGCGGGGTCCCCACCGGACACATGCCAGATGGTGGGCACGGCCGGGCGCGAGCGCCCACCGTAGAACTCGAACAGGGGAATGCCGGCCGATTGGGCAACTGCATCGTGGAGGGCCATCTCCACTCCGGCCCGGGCGCCGCTGTTGACGGTGATCTGGCGCATGAGGCGGCGACAGCCGTCGAGGTCGGTGGGGTCTGTGCCCTCCAGCACGGGGGCGAAGACATCGGCGATCAGATGCAGGCGGATGCGGCAGTCTCACCGGAGAAGTAGAGGGCGAGAACCGACTCCCCCACCCCGACGATCCCCTCATCGGTGGTGACGCTTGCCACCACACAGGTGCGTTGGCGCACCGAGGCCACCGCCATGGTGAGGGGTCTGGCCAACGGCACCGCCACCGCAAATGCCTCCAGCCTGTCGATCCGCAACCCCGTTGCTCCTGACCCGAGAGGACTCTCTCACTTCCAACCGGGCCTCCCGGTCAAGTTGTATATGATGCATGATATCAACTCGATCCAGGAGGTGAGTATGGAAATTCGTCGCAGCCCCCTCACCGGTCCTTCGGCGTGGACGGGGCCAGAGATAGAGGACGATCCCGACTGGATCGAGTATCTGGACCAGGGGGCGGTAGACGAGATCGATGCCGCCCTGGCCGGTGTCGAACGCGCGGGTCTCCAGATTCCCTTCGACCAGGGGGATTTCCCCCTGCCGGGCCTGAGCGAGCTGCTGGAGCGCATTCCACACCGTCTGGAGAACGGGCTCGGCTTCGTGCTCGTCAGGGGCTTGCCTCGCGACAACTACACGGTGGAGCAATGCGAGAAGATCTATTGGGGCATCGGGGTCAACCTGGGAACCCCGATCTCCCAGAACACCCGAGGCCACCTCCTGGGACATGTCCGTAACGAGGGCAAGAGCTTCGACGACCCCACCGCCCGGGGCTACCAGACGGCGGCGAAGATGGACTTTCACGCCGATCAGCTTCCAGTCGACATCCTGGGTCTGTTCTGCGTCCGTACCGCCAAGTCGGGCGGAGAGAGCGCCCTCGTGAGCGTGGACACGATCCACAACGTGGTCCTCGAGGAGAGGCCCGACCTGCTCGAGGTTCTCTACCGGCCCTTCAACCTGGACTGGCGGGGCGAGGAGCCCCCCGGAGACGAGGGCTGGTACACCTCCCCCATGTTCAGCTACGCCGACGGGAAGGTCAGCTCGCGCATCACCAGCCGCCAGTACTTCAGGACGGTGACTCGCTTCGGCGAGGAACTGGCCCTGACCCCTGCCCAGGCGGAAGCACTGGACTACGTGCAGGAGGTCGCCAACCGCCCCGGGCTGCGCCTGTCGATGCAGTTCCAGGAGGGCGACATGCAATTCCTCAACAACCACGCCCTCCTCCACGCTCGCACCGCCTTCGAAGACCACGAAGAGGACGAACTGAAACGTCACCTGCTGCGGATGTGGATAGCCCTGAGGCCGGAATGGCGCCGGAAGCTGGCTCCTGAGCTGGCCGAGCGATACCGCATCGTCGATTCCGGAGGCATCCCGGCCCGGGTCGGGGCCTAGACCGAAGGCACGCACCATGATGGGCGGACTGGGGATCGTCGGAACCGGCAGATGGGCCGACGCTCACGCCCGGGCCGCCGGCCGGAGCGACGGGGTTCGTATCGTCAACTGCTTCAGCAGGACGGCGACGCGCCGACAGGCTTTTGCGGCGCGTCACGGTGTCGACAGGGCGTCCGCCAGCCTCGCCGAGTTGCTCGACGACCCGGCCGTGGAAGCGGTCGTGGTCTCTTCGCCCAACGATCTCCACGTCCAGCACGCCCTCGAGGTGCTGGGGGCCGGCAAACCGGTCCTGGTGGACAAGCCACTGGCGATCGACACCAGAGAAGGGATTCCCCTGCTGCGCCTCGCCCGGGGTTCCCCGCCCATAGGGGTCGCCCATCACGCCCGCCGGCTGGCCGGACACCGGGTGGCCGCGGAGTGGATGGAGTCAGGACGAGCCGGACGGGTCAGAGCAGCCCATGCCGACTTCTCCAACCCACGAGGAGCCGCCCTTGCACGCGACTCCTGGTATCGAAGTGCAGGCGGGTCCGAGGCGGGCGTGCTGATCCAGGTCGGGATCCATCAGATCGACAACCTGCTCCATCTGCTCGGGCCCGCCGGGGAAGTCGGTGCCCTGCTCGAACAGGGGACGGAGGGTCTGACGATTCCCGATCTGGCCATGGTCACCATGCGTCATTCGTCGGGAGCAATATCAGTCGTGTCAGCTTCCTGGACAACGCCCAGCCACTATCGCCTGGATCTGCTAGCTACGGAAGGGAATCTCGAGTTCCGGCTCGATCACCGGCGTTGGACCGAGCCCGACGTCGACAGGCACAGCAGCCTCACCCTGGACAACGGCGGGAGACCGCAAGAGGTCGTTCTCGATCCCGGAGATCCGCTGCGCGAAGAGCTGGAGGAGCTGATCGCCAGCGCCCGGGAGGGAATACCGATGGGCGTGAGCGTGCTCGAGGGGTTGAGGGCAGTGGCAGTGGTCGAAGCCGCCGTTCGATCGGCCGGCCTCGACGGCCGCGTGGTGCGCCTGGAAGAGCTGCTCGGGGCGGCCGGCGCCAGTCGAGCCGAGACTCAACAGATCATCGGAGCCTGACCGTCGACCAAGCCACAAGACACACGCCGCGGCCCGTGACGCCCGAATCGTGCGGATGGTGGTACCGCCCCGATCAGAGCTCAGCTGAGGCCATGGGAGAATCAGGGTTAGCATCCCAGCCATCCACATATCGGGGAGGACTCGAATGAGCGGAAGCATCGTCATCGTGGCAACGGATCTATCAGAGAGTTCTGAGCCGGTAATCCGAGAGGCAGCCGATCTCGCCTCGCGGCTCAACGCGGAACTGCTCGGGGTCCATGTGCTGACCGCCACTCGAATGGCCGAGATCGTCGAGTCCTCGCCGCCCGACAGCGCCTACGTGGATGTGATCGAGGACCGCTACGCCACCAACATCGAACGTCAGCTGGCGGCGGTCCCCGACGGTGTCCCAGTCCGCACCAAGGTCGTGGTGGGTGAGGAGGCGGCCCAGGTCCACAAGCTGGCCAGGGAGGAGGCGGCCGAGTTCATTGTCATCGGCATCCAGAACCGCTCACGCGTCGGCAAGCTGATCATGGGCAGCACCGCTCAGGAGATCCTGCTCGGCTCCCCGTGTCCGGTGGTCGGTGTCCCGATCCCCTAATACGCCGTCTCGCAATTACGGCCGAACGTTTCGGCCTGTCGGTGCCGTTGACAGCTCGCCCGCGGGAATCCTAGATTTCGGCCCGGTGGCGGTGGGATCGCCGCTCGAATGGTGATCAGAGACTGGAGTGGCCATGGGGAGGAAGGGATCTGTTTGGGTGGCGGCGACGACTGCTGTGCTGGTGCTGGGAATGTTGTTGCCCGGTGCAGCGTCGGCGTCTCAGGGCAGCGAGTGGACATCGGCGGGAGGTAACCGCCAGAACACCCGGTTCCAGGCATCGGAACACACCCTGAGCGTCGACAATGTGGTCGACCTTGCGCCGACGTGGGTGCTGAGCACCGGTGGCGACGTCTCGGCGACTCCCGCCGTCGACTCCGACACGGTGTACTTCCCGGACTGGGCGGGCAACCTGTACGCAGTCGACAAGCTGACCGGCCTTCCGCGGTGGGTGTCCAGCATCGCGGCCACCACCGGTGTTGCCGGCGACATATCGAGGACCACCCCGGCGGTGACGGAAGACAAGCTGATCGTCGGGACCCAATCCGGCCGGGTGCTCGCCATCGACAAGCAGATCGGTCAGCTCATCTGGGCAACGGCTGCCGACACGCATTCAGCGGCGGTGATTACGCAGTCACCCACGGTATTCGACGGGCGCGTCTACGTCGGAGTCGCCTCCCGGGAAGAACTCCTTTCAGCAGTCGTACCGGGCTATGAGTGCTGTTCGTTCCGGGGCAGCATGCTCGCCATCGACCTCGACACGGGCGCCATCCTGTGGAAGACCTACATGGCCCCGGACGGATACAGCGGCAGCGGCGTGTGGGGCAGCTCACCGGCTATCGACACCCGACGGGGCCAGGTCTATGTGGCCACCGGCAACAACTACTCGGTACCGGATGACGTTCTCGACTGCGTCGCCGCCGCCGGTGAGGATCCGGACGCCACGGCGGCGTGCCTGCCGGCCGATGACCTCTTCGATAGCATCGTCGCCATCGACATGATGACCGGGGCAGTCCGGTGGGCGACCCGCACCCTGCCTTACGACGCCTGGACGGCCGACTGCATCCCCTTCCTCGGCGACGGCAGCAACTGCCCCGAGCCGCCCGGACCGGGCTACGGCTTCGGACAAGCACCCGCCCTGTTCAAAGTGAAAACCGGCGGGAAACCGATCGAGCTGCTGGGCGCCGGACAGCAGAGCGGCCGGTACTGGGCGCTGGATCCCGATACGGGCGCCGTCAGGTGGGTCACCCAGGCCGGTCCGGGCGGCACCGCAGGGGGTCTGCAATGGGGATCGGCCGTCGACGACCGGCAGGTCTACACCGCCAACGCCAACAGCCAGGAAGTCCCATGGATCCTTCCCGACGGAACTGCCACCACCACCGACGGCATCTGGAGCGCTCTCGACGCCTCCACCGGGGAGGTCCTGTGGCAAACCTCCCCGTCTCACGGCGGCAGCACATCGGGGCCCGTCACCACCGCCAACGGGGTGGTGTTCGGATGCTCGCTCGACGACGACGGTTACATGTACGCCTTGGACGCCGCTACCGGAGCGGAGCTGTGGAGCTTCGCCAGCGGCGGATCCTGCCTCTCCGGCGCCGCCATCTCCGACGGCATGGTGTTCTGGGGATCCGGCTACAGCAACCTCGGACTCGGCACGCCCAACAACAAGCTCTACGCCTTCGGGATAGGGGACTGATATGAGTGAGTGGGCCGGCTAGCCCACCAGCCCGTAGCCCGACCGAGAGCCCGAAATCTGAACCCGGGCAGCTTAAAACCGCTGCCTAAGCGGTCATGGTTCCTTCCATGTCCTGAACTGGCGGGGCCTCGGCGTTGAGATTTAGCTGACGCCGTCGGCGAACTGGATCTTGAGCTGGCGTCCACCGATCCGGGCTCCGCTGAGCGCCTCGATGGCGGTGGCGCCGTGAGTCGGTGCCATGTCGACGAAGCCGAACCCCCTCGAGCGTCCCGACTTCTTGTGCTTGATGATCGTGGCCCGCTCAACGCGGCCGTGGTCTCCGAACAGCTTCTCCAGGGCTTCTTCGGTGGTTTCCCAGGGCAGGTTCCCAACGAAGATGCTGCGGCTCCCCGAACCCTGTCGACGGTCGGACCGACCCCGGGTTGCACGATCTTCTGATTCCGGTCGGTCCACCGGCGAGCGTTGGCCGGTGGGCCGCCCTCCGTCGTGGAGGAAGTCGGTCCGGGGGTCCACGATCGGCACATCGAGGTTCAGCTTGCGCTGTAGGGCCTTCACGTCACGTTGCTGGTCGCTCATGACCAGCGTGACCACGGTACCGCTTGCCCCGGCCCGGGCGGTCCTTCCCGAACGGTGGAGATAGTCCTTGTGGTCTGCGGCCGGGTCGTAGTGGATGACCGACGCAACGCCCTCGATGTGGATTCCCCGGGCGGCGACGTCCGTGGCTACGAGCGCGTCGACCTTGCCAGCCGCGAAGGCACTCAGAGCCCGGGTTCGCTGGCTCTGCGACCGTCCTCCGTGAATCGACACCGCAGAGATGTTGGCTTTCACGAGCTGTCGGGCGAGACGGTCGACCCCTCTCCTGGTCCGGGCGAACACGATGCTGCGGCCCGACCTGCGGACCACGCTTGCGGTGTGCTCCACCCTGTCGTCCCGGCTCACCCGCCAGAAGTGGTGGGTGGCGTCGGCGCTGCTCTCGGAGGTCGCCTCCGCTTCCACGGTTACGGGATCGTTCTGATATTTCCGGCTCAGCACCGCCACGTCACCGTCGAGCGTGGCCGAGAACAACAGGGTCTGACGACCGGGTCGGGTCTGATCGAGAATCCTCCGCACCGCGGGCAGGAACCCCATGTCTGCCATTCGGTCGGCTTCGTCGACGACCACGACCTCGACGTGGCTCAGGTCGATCATTCGCTGGCCGATGAGATCCTCCATCCGCCCCGGGGTGGCTACGAGGACATCGACACCCTTGCGCAGGGCGTTGGTCTGGTGTCCGTATCCAACCCCTCCGTAGATGGCGAAGATCTTGCGGTCGACTGCAACGCCCAGAGGTGACAGGTCGCTGCTGATCTGCTCGGCCAATTCGCGGGTGGGAGCAAGCACCAGAGCACGGGGCCGTTTCGGCGCCGCCTTGTCGATTCGGGACAGTACGGGGAGACCGAAGGCGAGGGTCTTGCCCGCACCGGTTGGGGCCTTGCCCTTTATGTCACGGCCCCGCAGGCCGTGGGGGATGGCGGCGGTCTGAATGGGAAACGGCTCGACGAATCCGAGCCGGTTCAGAGTCTTTACGAGCGGGGCGGACAGCCCGAGGCCGGCGAAAGTGGTGGTCATGTCTCTCCTTGCCCGGTGAGGGGTGAGTCGAAGTGGCCAGCCTCCAGCGCGATCACGCGTCATCAGAAGATGTGAGTCGCGAATCGGTCAGGAGAGGCGGTCCGACCGGGTAAGGAGACTGGGCCGTCTATCACCGGGGAAGCGAGGTCGTCGCTGGCCTCCGCCCGATGCGGCGTGACGCAGAGGTTAGCAGCTAGACGGGGTCAGCCGGAGAGGAACTCGGCCAGCACCCGGTTGAACTGTTCGGGTCGCTCCATCGGAACGGCATGATGGGCGTTGTCGATCACCGCGTGCCGGATCCGGGGTAGCGCGTCGAGGTAGGGCTGTTTCTGCTCGAGGGCCACATAGTCCTGGTCGGACGAGATCATGAGCGTCGGACGATCGAACTGTTTCAGCCTGGCGGTCACTCCCGGCCAGTCGACAATGGCCTCGAACGAATTCAGATAGGCCTTCTTGTCGTTCTGTGCCCAGCGGTTCGCCATCACCGAGCGTTCCTCCTCCATGTCCGGGTCGGGAAAGAGACGCGCCCCCAGGACCTTGCCCATCCTCTGGAGACCGAGGAAGCGAATGATGAATTTCCTCATCCGGATCTCGCCCCGGGCCTGCTGGAGGAGAGCGTTGTCGGGGAGGGCGTTGACCACGACCAGCTTGTCGATCACGTCGGGCCGGTCTGCCGCCAGCTGGAAGGTCACCATCCCCCCGAGCGAGATACCGACGACGCTCACCGGTGACAGACCGAGGTGGTCGATCAAACCGGAAACATCTCTCGCGAACAGCCCGATCGTGTACCGCCCGGGCGGCTTCTCCGAACTCCCGTGGCCACGCAGATCCAAGGTGATCACCCGGTGGGAGCCAGCGAAGAAGTCGACCTGGCGTTCCCAATCCCGGGCGCTGGAGCCGAGTCCGTGGATGAACAAGACCGGGCTGCCGTTTCCGGCCGACTCGTAGTGGATCGACGTTGAGTTGATGTCGACCTGAGGCATGCCCAGCACCGTAGTCACGCAGGTGATGCCCGGGCGTCAGCCGTTTCGCCGCCAGGGGCTTCGAGGCCAAGGAGACCGCGCCATCATTTCGGCGACGCACCATTGGACGCAACGAAGTATGCAATCGAGCCGGAGGGGATCTCTATCTCCACGTGCTGGAAGGAAGCCTCGAGAGTGCTCCGGAGGCCAGCTACGTCGTCGTCGCGGTTGTCGAATCCACCTTGCAGGTTGGCCAAACGAATGAACAGGCGCGCTGCCCGGGTGTGCTGGGCGGATAGTCCGAGCACCGTTCCCCCGAACAACACCCCATCGTCGGCCAGGACTGCGGCGATATGCTCGATGGCACGAGCCTTGGCCGCCATGGGTCCGGGGAGGCAGTGGATCACGTGAGCGAGAGCCGCCGAATCGAACGGTCCACCCACCGGCAGCGGTTCGAGCACATTTGCCTGGACGGTGGCAGGCTCCCAGGCGGCCAACCTCTCGGCGCAGTGATCCAGAACGTGAGGATTGGCGTCGAGAAGGGTCAACTCACTGCCCTCTAGAGGCGCCGATTTGGCCAGGAAGTACCCGGTACCCGGTCCGATGTCGAGGTGACGGCGCCCCATGTGCTTCCGGTACAGGTCGAGACCAGGTTCCGCTCCCATCTTCCACACCCGCGGCGCCATGAATCCCAGCACCCATGGGTCGTACAACTTCAGAAAGCGGGGCGTGTAGTCCTTGAAGCCCTTGTAACCGGGTTCGCTCGAGTCCACGCCGACCCTCTCCTTTGATGGTTCCGCCTCCGAAAAGGAGGCATCGGGCGCCGGGAACGACCCGGGCTCTCCTCCGTCGACCACTCTATCCCCATCCCCGGCTGCGCGCCCGCCCGGCCGGTTCCATTCACCCGCCACTTCGGGATCCGGATGACCATGGGGGGAACCGATCCGGCTCCGCCGGGTCGAGGCCGAGCTGATCGAGTCATGGATCGAAGTGGCAAGTGTCCCCGGAGTCAGGGACATCGGCCCACGTAGTTGACCTCAACCGTCTGACCGCCACTGTCTTCCATCGTCGCCGACCCGCTCACCCGTGACCGGTCCCCGTCGAGCCAGGGCCCCGGCTCGGAAGTCTGCACTTGCCAGTGGCCGTCCAAAGTGGTCAGGACTCCGTAGTACACAGGTTGATCCGAGGGCGACTCGCCTGCGCTCTGATGTGTGAACGAAAGCTCGACTCTGTTCCCGCCCTGGTCGTATCCGTACGCGGCCAGGTCGGTGCCGGCATCACTCGAGTCGCCGTCGGTGGTGCACTTCCCAAGCTCATGACCGCCACACGCTCGGGTTCTATCCACTCACCCGACCCATTACTTGCGGGTTCCGATCAGTACTGTGTTCTCCGACGCCGAATGCGACCCTGTGGGTTGGGCGACCAGCAGCACGGCCCGGTTGTTCATCGCCAATGGGCGCTCGATGAACACGTTTCTGACCTCCCAGCCGTCGGGATACGGAACGGTCTCCCAGTCGACGCCGTCGGGCGAATACAAGTACCGGTCGGCATCCAATCGGACGTCGATTATCCCCAGGTCACTGCCGGCGACCTGCCAGATCCATCCTTCGCCCCCCAATGCTCGGTTCGCGCCGATGCCGAGCGATTCGGCACCGGCGTTGGTCAACTTCCAGATCGTTTGCCCATCGTCCATCAGGACGGCGTCGCCCCATCTGCCCAGCACTCCCGTCATCGGTGGTCCGTCGTGGATCATGGCCCAATCCGAACCGTCGGTCGTGAAGTACACCTCCGCCGCCTGGTTGACGGCGTAGATTCCGCCTCCCACCGCGACGACCCGGTTGATCGATCCGGGGGCGTTGGTTGCCCGGGACCAGGTGATACCGTCGGCACTTCGCCACATTCGCCGCCGCCTTCCCAGGTCAGTGATCAGCCAGGCCCGTCCGTCGGCGTCCACAGCCCCGCTGACCGCCCCGCCTCCCGCAGTTCCCTCCAGATCGACGTCGCTCACCCGTGACACGGCGGTTTGACCCGTTTCGGGCTCGGGCAGGTCGTACACACCAAGCGAAACTGGCTGGCCAATTATCTGACCATCGGGGCCTCCGATACCACCCCCTCCACCCGCCACCAATAGCCTGTTGTTGCCTACCTCGACGACATTTCCTGCTCCGCCCATTCGGTATGCCCTCAGGCCGACCGTGTCTGTGTGGTAGCCGAACCATTCCGTACCGTCCTCAGATTTCCAGACTTCATCCGCCGTGATGAGATAGAAACGGTCGTCCAACCCAACGATGATTTCACGCGGTTCGGCGGTCGGTCTCGGCAACTCGAACGTGCGCCAGGTGAAAGGACCCCGGGTGGAGATCACCTCGGACAACGCCGCGATGTAATGGTCCACACTCGAACGCGACTCGACTCCTGCGCCGTCGTTGGGCAGCGCCGTCGTACTGTCGATGGTGGCGGGCACGGTCGGAGCGACGGGCACCGTGCTGGGCACAATCGGCACTGATGTCGCCACCGGTCGCGGGGCACCACCACCGCCTATCAGCAGGGGAACCACCCCGAACAGGAACAGCACAGCCACCGCCGTGGCCACCCCGATCCATAGCCCACGACGGATCGACCTTCGGCGCACCACTAGCGCCTTGGAGCGTGCGGCGATCTCCGCCCACTGGACGGGCGCCTGGAGCGCGTCGTTGACTTGGAGATGATTCCGGATCTCTTCTCTGATCGAATCGCTCATTCCTCCACCCCAAGCCGGCCGCGAAGTTTCGTCATGGCTCGCCTTTCATGCTCCTGCACGGTGCCTCGGGAGACGCCAAGCAGTTCCGCCACCTCTCCGAAGGTCCATTCGAAGCCGTGGACCAGTCCCACGACTACTCGCTGACGATCCGATAACAGCGTCCACGCTTCCTCCAGCCCGGGTTCCACCCAGGGCTCATCGAAGGTCACCCCTTCTCTCCCAAACCAGCGATAACGACGGCTCATACGCCGCGCCTTGTTCTGTCCCACGCGGAACAGGTACCCCGACGGGTTGGCCATCTCCCCCACCCTCCCCCAGTGCTGCCACCCATAAGCCAGCGCCTCGGCCGTGGCTTCCCGACCCACCTCGGACCCGAACGCAGCCGTCAAGGCACGACGCAGATTCGGCTCAAAACGGCGAACGAAGCCGGTGAACACGTCAGTCTCGGTCTGGCCATGAAGCAACCGGCTCTCCTCGTCCTCTCACCCTATAAGGCCTACGAACCCCCCGGCCGTAAGACACATATGAGCGAACCCGCTCTACCTCCCCGAGCCAGTCCTGAGCCCCCCGGATCTCACGGAGGATTCGAAACCGCAGCCGGTCGGCTTCCGCCCGGGTGAAAAGCCTGCTCACGGCCACCGACGAGTGGAAGGCCGGCCATGGAGGCCTCACCCAGCCTCGATGACCCTCCAGACGTAATCGACGGCCTCCTCGGCGGTCATACGGCTCCCCTCTTCCATCGCCTCGTCGAAGGCCTCGTCTCCCAGCGCCGCACGGGCCGCCTTCAGGTCGGCCGTCTCGTCTTCGGGGACCGGGGCTCTGGCTCCCGTTGCGGCCTCCAGCGCCTGAGCCGCCCCGGTGAGGCGGACGGCCACCGTGTGTCTGCCCTCGATCGACTCGATCTTGGCGATGGCTCGCATGTCCGCGGCGAGGATCGGGAAGTTCATCGTGTCCGTCGCCGGTCGCAGGGCCTCGTGGATGTCGGCCCGACCCCGCTCGAGATCCCCCATCGCAATATGGGCGTGGCCGAGCGCCGCCAGAGCCCAGGAGGCGTGGAGCGGGTCTCCCATCTGGCGGAATACCTCGAGGACCCGCTCCAGTTGGGAGACGGCGTCCCCCGTCCGCTCCTCGGCCATCGCCTTGCAGGGCGAAGGCCATCTCGTTCCGAGCGATCAAGCTCGGCAATTCCGTCTCTCGAGCAGCCTTCATGCTGGCTTCGAACCGTTTGCTTGCCTCGTCCGGGTCACCCTTCAGGTTGGCCGAAAACGCATAGTCGTAGAGTCCTTCGGCTACCGCTCTCTCATCACCGATCGCTCTGTAGATGCGCAGCGCCTCCTGGTAGGCGCTCTCGGTTCCCTGGGCATCGGACAGCCAGTACAGGATGCCGCCCAGAGCTGAGTACGCTTTCCCCCGCTCCAAGGTCTCGGTGGTGTCTCCGAGGGCCAGGAGTGACTCCAGCCACTCCCGCCCCTCGCGCAGGTAGCCCCTCTCGAACCAGTATCTCCAGACACTTGAGGCGAGCCTCAAACCGTCCTCCACAAAACCGAAATCGAGGGCGGTGCGCAGGGCCCTCCGCAAGTTCGAGTAGTCCGAATCCAGCCGTTCCAGCCAATCCGCCCGGGAGACCGACGTGAGATGCGGCTGGGCGGATTCCGCCAGGTCGCGGTAGTACAGGAGGTGCCTCTCGGCCTGGTCTTGCCAGTCCTCGCTCTGCCGCAGGAGGTTCTGTGCGTAGTCGGCGGATCGTCTCCAGCATCTCGAATCGAGCGGGCTTTACCGCCGGGATCCGACGAATCAGGCTGTGTCCCTCCAACGAGGCGATGCCCTCGAGCATGTCGATGCCCAGCTCCCCCGCCGGGTTGCAGATGGAGTCGGCGGCCTCGATCGTGTGCCCCCCGACGAATATCGACAGGCGCTCGAACAGTCTGCGTTCGGTTGGGCGCAAGAGGTCATAGCTCCACCCGATGAGTCGCTCGAGAGTCTGGTGTCGCAACGGGCGGTTGGCCTCGCCGGTTGGGAGCACGGGCAGGCGTTGGTCAAGCCTCTCCAGGATCTCGTCGACATCGAGAACCCGGACCCGACTCGCTGCCAGCTCGATGGCGAGAGGGAGCCCGTCGAGCCGCCGGCAGATGTCGGAGACGATCTCCGCGTTGTCGGCGTTCAGCGAGAAATCGGGGCGCACCGCCCCGGCTCGCTCGACGAAAAGGGCCACCGCACCTGTACCGGCCACCTGGTCGGGGTCCCCAACGGCAAAGGATTCGGGCACACCGAGAGGAGGAACGGGAAACACCTGCTCGCCATACAGATTCAAGCCCGTGCGGCTGGTGACCAGGACCGTCAGATGCGGAGCCGCCGAAATCAGCCTGGCGACGAGCTCGGCTCCAGGAAGGAGATGTTCGAAGTTGTCGAGGATCAAGAGCAACTGACGACCCGACAAATGGTCTTCCAGGATCTCGATGGTTGGTCGCTGCGATTTGGTCGACAGGCCGAGTGCTCCCGTCACAGCTGACTCCAGCTGGCTGACATCATCGAGTGGTGCCAGGTCTACGAACCAGACACCGTCGGCGAATCGGGCGGCAGCCTTTCGCCCGGCCTCAACGGCGAGGCTGGTCTTGCCGGTTCCGCCGGCGCCGGTCAGGGTGACGATCCTGCTTTGGGCCAGGAGAGCGAGCAGCTTGTCGATCTCGGCTTGCCTGCCGATGAAGCTGGTCAAGCGCACCGGCACGTGGACGCTGTCGGCCTGGGCCGTAAGTGGCGGAGGGAAGTCACCGGTCAAGCCGTCCACGACCACTTCAAACAGCCGCTCAGGCCTGTGTAGGCCCTTGAGCCGATAATGACCGAGGTCGCGCATCATGACACCTTCGGGTAGCTCATGCTCGCTCAGCACCCGGGTTGACTCCGAAACGAGGATCTGGCCACCGTGGGCCGCAGAGGAGACCCGGGCGGCCCGGTTGATGTCGATGCCGACGTAGTCGTCGGCGCCTCGGACTCCCTCCCCCGTGTGAAGCCCGATCCGAACCCGGACCTCGGCAGACTCAGGCCAGTCGGCGCCGGCGATCGCCTTCTGGGCCGAGACTGCTGCCTGCACTGCCGATGGTGCGCTCTCGAAGGCCACCATGAAGCTGTCGCCCTCGGTGCCCCTCTCGACACCACCGAATTCGGAGAAGACCTCACGCAGAAGACGGTTGTGCTTCTCGATCAGCCCCCGATAGTTGGAGGTGCCGAGTCGCTCGAGCAGCGGCGTGGACCCCTCGATGTCCGAGAAGAGAAAGGTGATGGTCCCGCTGGGAAGCTCCCGCCCTGGTGACGTCATAGAGGACGGACGATACAAAGGTGGACACAAGGGTCGCCTTTACTCATGCGACCCCGCCGAGCCTCTGGGGTAATGCCTCGCGGCCAGGCCGGCCTTCCGTGTCGAACCCACCAAGCTTCCCTCGGTCGGCGGCGGCCATCCCAGAAATCAACGTGCCTAATGGTCCCCGGCTGCTGTGAGCAGTTCCTTGGCGGTTACGGCAAGGGGCTTGGCTGCCCCTCGGGCGTGCGCCGTGGCGTAGGCGCTCGGGTCGAGCCGGCCGGCCGTGTCCTCCAACAAGGCGGTGGCCATGTCCTCGACTGCCACGTCTTCGTAGATCAACGTGTGTCGACTCAGGGGTCGTCGGCGAAGACTACGAACCTGCTGTCGACTTCTCCCCGCGGCCTCACAACGACTCCCCGATGGTCTTCGGCAGCACGCTCGATGACGGCGTCATGGCGGCGAAGAGCGTCCATCATCTGCTCCCGGGACTCCTCCCACAGACGGGTGCTGCCCTCGATGTCGGTAAACAGGAAAGTGACGACACCATCAGGCAGCATGCGAGAACCTTACGACGTGGGGCGCCGTGGCTGCGCCGCCCGGCCGGACGCGGTTTGCTGTGGTCATGGCCGGAACGATCGAATTGGCAGGACTCGACCCCGGGCTTCTGGCGCCCGCCCCTTCAAGCGCCGGGAAACCCGACTAGGGTTGCCGTGTGGAGAGTGTGGGCGTCCGGCCTGGGAGGGTGCGGGCATACATTGCTCTCTCGGGCAACGTCGCGTAGGGAAGAGTTCCGTACGCGTCAAGGGAGGAGAGAATGAGGGTAAGTAGGCGCACATTCGTCAAGCTGGCGGGCGCCGGCGTCGCGGTGCTTTACGTGCAGGGTGCTACGGGCGGGCTGTTCGAGGTGGCCAGGGCCCAGATCCCGGGCGGGACTCTTGCTCCGGGCGACGTGGACAAGTTCGTGCTGCCGTTGGTGAAGCCGCCGGCAATGCCACCGAGCAAGACGCTCAACAAGGGCGACCTGTACAAGATCGCGGTCCGGCAGTTCAACCAACGGGTTCTGTCACCACCCCATCCGGAGACGACGGTGTGGGGGTACGGCTCGGTCGATTTCCCGGGAACCGTGGCCCAGGGCGGCACCTTCAACTTTCCCGCCTTCACCATCGAGGCCAACTGGAATCGGAAGGTGCAGGTCGAGTGGCGCAACGAACTCGTCGACGCCAACGGCAACTACCTGCCCCACCTGCTGCCGGTCGACCCCACCCTGCATTGGGCCAACCCGCCCGGCGGTCAGAGGGGCCGTGACTCGCGGCCGGAGTTCTCCTCCACCCCCGGGCCCTACACCGGCCCGGTGCCGATCGTGACCCACGTCCACGGCGCCCACACCGCCGAGGACAGCGACGGCTATCCCGAGGCGTGGTACCTGCCCGACGCGGTCGACATCCCCCACGGTTACGCCCGCACCGGCACCTTCTTCGATTATTTCGACCGCAAGTACCACCATCTGTGGGACAGGGGCCTCGCCAGTTTCGTGTATCCGAACGACCAGCGGGCGACGACGCTGTGGTACCACGACCACACCCTTGGCATGACACGGCTCAACGTGTACGCCGGCCCGGCCGGGTTCTGGCTGGTCCGGGGCGGTTTCGACGACGTGGTGCTGGACAGCCGCGACGATTCGACGGCGATACTTCCCGGACCGGCCCCGAGGGTCGGGGACTCCCCGTTGGGTGTCTACGGCGAGATTCCCATCGCGATCCAGGACCGCTCGTTCAACGCCGACGGGTCGCTGTTCTACCCCGACACCCGGGAGTTCTTCGACGGGTATGGAGGCCCTTACATCCCCGACACGCCGGTATCGCCCATCTGGAACCCGGAGTTCTTCGGGAACACGATGGTGGTGAACGGGTTCACCTGGCCCTACCTGGAGGTGGAGCCGCGCCGCTACCGCTTCCGGTTGCTCAACGGGTGCAACTCGCGCTTCCTCATCCTCCAGTTCGAACATCCCGGGGTGGAGGTGTGGCAGATCGGCGCCGAGGGCGGGTTCCTGCCCGCCCCGGTGCGGCTCAACGACCACCCCTACCCGGGCAGCAGCGGCGGGGGTGCCACGGTGCTGATGGGTCTGGCCGAGCGGGCCGACCTGATCGTCGACTTCAGTGCCGCCGCCGGCACCTCGTTCCGTCTGCTCAACCTGGGCCCGGACGAGCCGTTCGGCGGCGGAGGGATCGGAATCGACTTCGACCCCTCCGACCCCGACTCGACCGGACAGGTGATGGAGTTCCGGGTGTCGGCGGGTCCGGTGGCAGACCCCACCACGCCGCCGCAGTATCTGCAACTGCCGGCCGTCACCCCGCTGGGAGCTGCGGCCGCCACCCAGTACCTGAGCCTCAACGAGGAGGCTTATGAGCCCGAGGAACCGCAGGAGTCGCCCGAGTTCCCCACATCGGCACTGTTGGGAACGTGGGACCCCGCCACCGGCCAGCCGACGTCGCTCCTGTGGAGGGATCCGATCACCGAGAACCCGGTTCCCGGCAGCACCGAGGAGTGGGCTTTCTACAACGTCACGGCCGACGCCCACCCCATCCACATCCACCAGGTGCAGTTCGAAGTGTTGGGACGGGAAGCGATCGACGGCGGACCGTCGGTCGCCGGTTCCAACGGCCCGCTCCCGTGGGAGACGGGGTTCAAGGACACGGTTATCACCTATCCCGGCGAGATAACCCGGGTCAAGGCGAGGTTCGACCTCGAAGGCTTCTACGTGTGGCACTGTCACATCGTCGAGCACGAGGACAACGAGATGATGCGCCCCTTCCACGTGGGACCCATCCCACCCGGCTCCCCGGTCTAGATCCCGGGGGACCGACGATGGAGCCTGCATCGCGAATGGATGGGGCTCGAGGAGGTAGCGGTGTCTCTCGACTTGTGGAATCTCGAGAGCACGAACTGCAGCGAGAACGAGCCACAACAGCCAGGCCAACCGCACGAGAGACCTCGCCCAGATCGCGGCGCTCGAGGCCTAAGGCGGGCCGGTCGTTCACTCCCCGTACATCACCCGTCGTGGGTCAGATGTCCGCTTTGGCGGGCCAGGACTTCTCGCACGGTCGTGGCGGGGAGGTCGGGGTAGGAAGCGTGGACTGCTGAGCCGTCGAAGCGGAGGTCCATGCTGTCCATGAGCAGGGACGACCGCATCTGGCGGCCCAGCTGAGGCCGCAGGTTCCCCAGAGTCGCTGCCATGACACGGAGCGCGATCGGACTGATGTGACGGGGCCTGACGGGCCCCCCGGGGCCGGTCGCGGTCGCCCTTGCCAACTCGTCGAGAGTGATGTTCTCGGGCCCGCCGATCTCCAGGATCGAGCCTCGCATCTCGGGTTTCGTGACGGCTATCTCCACCAGGGCCGCCACGTCTTCGACCGAGACGAAGTTGATCGGATTGTCCCCGCGCCCGAACACCAGCGGTCGCCCGCCCCTCCCCGCAGTTTGGCGGAGCAGATCGACCCACAGCTCGGTGAAGGCGGTGGCCCTCACGATGGTGGTTGGCACCCCGCTGGCCCTGGCGTATTCCTCGGCCGCGTACTTCATCCGCGCCAGTTCCATCGGGTGGTCGGGTGACGCCCCCACCAGCGACATCAACACCAGGTCACAGCCCGCCTCGGCAGCCGCGTCGACCAGGTTGCGGTTGCCGTCGCGATCGACCGTCTGCGGCGACACTCCCCCGCTACCCACCAGTCCGTGCACTGCCGACACGATGGTGTCGACTCCGGCCACGGCGGGTACCAGGGTGTGTGGAACCCGCACGTCCCCTGCCACTACCTCCACCTCGTCGGCCAGGTGAGCAGATTCCGGGCTGCGGGCCAGTACCCGGACCTCCAGGCTCCGGCGGAGGAGACGAGCCACGAGCGACGAGCCCAGCCGTCCGGTTCCTCCGGCCACCAGCACTCTCATGACGCATCGCCCATCAGAACCCGGCGAACGGCGGCGTCGGCGTCGCCCTCACCCTCACGTACCGGCTCCAGGTAGAAACGAGCCCAGGAGGCCAGGCCGTCCTCCACGCCGAAGATGATCACCCCGCGCATCACGTGAGGGGTCCCATCGGGTCGGGTTCCCGTGTGCTCCCATTCGGTCCACACCGTGTCTCCATCCACCGCCGAGCGCGTCACCTCAACCCGGACATCGGGAACCAGGGCGAAGATCTGTGACCAGTTCCTGCGTACCTGTTCCCGGCCGACAAAGCCTCGTTCGGGGTGAAGCGGGGTCTCGTTGCGGTAGTCCGGTGCAAAGCACGCCACCACCGCATCCAGATCATGGTCGTTGGTGGCCCCGACAAGCCGTTCGATCAGTGCCTCGGGAGCAGTGTTGGCTGATGCGGTCATGGCCTTCTCCTTGTCTCGCTCCCACCCAGGGGAGGAACGTCGGTTCGCCGATGAGGTTGCCCTCACCGATTTCGCTCCAGTAAACTAGAGTCGATCCAGTACTATGGAACGAAAAATGGAATCTGTCAATAGGCGATCGTACGACTCCAGCCGGAGGAAGGAGCAGGCCGAGCAGACCCGCCTGGAGATCATCGAGGTCGCCCGTCGCCAGTTCCTCGATGAAGGCTTCGCCGCCACCACCATTGGGGCCATCGCCTCCGAGGTCGGAGTGTCCGTCGACACCATCTACAAGACCTTCGGAGGAAAGGCCGGCGTCCTGCGCGCCGTGTACGAAAGGGGGCTGGCCGGTCAGGGGGCGGTCCCGGCCGAGATTCGCTCGGACGCACTTCAAACCACCGAGCCCGACACTCGCACTGTGTACGCTGGCCTGGGGAGACTCAGCACCGAAGTGGCTCCCAGGGCGGGCCCGATTCTCCTCCTGATCGAACAAGCTGCGACAACCGACTCCGAAATGGCCGATCTGCTGGCCGAACTGGAGAGCCAGCGGCTCACCCGGATGACCCACGTCGCCGAAAACCTGCGCTGTGCCGGCCACCTCCGCACCGACATCACGGTCGAGGCCGCGGCCGAGGTCATGTGGCTCTACACCGCGCCCAGGATCTACGAACTACTCGTCATCAAACGTGGCTGGCCGCTGGAGCGCTTCGGGACCTTCATCGGCGAAACCCTCACCGCCGCCCTCGCCCCGCCCGGGTAGCCCCGCATGTGAGGAAGCGAGAACGGCCTCACCCGAAGAGCCGGAGCTCAGGAGTGCTGTTGAGCCGATGCCCGGCCCCAGATGGATCCACCTTCATCCGACCTAATGCGAAGCGCTCACCTCGTCCAGGACCGACCGCAAGAGGGGGATCACATCGGTGACGGGCCTGTCCTTCCAGTCGTAAGCCATTCCTCCAGTCGGGTAGATGCTCGGTGAGACTCGTCATGAGCAGCGCGGCATGGGCGGGTAGCGCTCCCCCGACCATCTCGCTGGTGATATGGCTCACCAGGACCTGGCCGCCATGGCCCGCCGACATGATCCGTGCCGCCCGGCTCAGCGTCGGTCCGAAATAGTCACCATCCCGCTCATGAGCCACGCCTGAGTGGAGGCCCATCCGGACTTTGAGCGCTCCGATCTCCCAGTGCTCCGATTCGAGGGCCTGCTGGACGGCGAGCGCCGCTGCCAGCGCCTTCTGTGGGAGCTCGAGAAGGCAGTCGCGAACGAATCACCCCCGGTGCTGAAGACATATCCGTCGTGGGCGGCGAAGATCCGGGTGAGGATCTGGTCGTGTCGCTCCACGGCCCGGCGCATCTGGTCGGGTCGTTCTTCCCACAGCCGGGTGCTTCCTTCGATATCGGTGAACAGGAATGTAACCGCACCGGTGGGCTGGTTGACCATGGGACGAGCGTAGAACATCGATGCTCGGGTTCACCGGACGGCAGGGAATGAAGCCATTCCTTCTCTCCGAGAGGGAACCGGCGACAGCCCGACATTCGTCGGCGGGACTACGGAAGGGGACGGGTGGACCGGGCGAACCGAGGCCGTGCAACGCCGGCGGTCTGTTTTGACGGCAGGCCCGGGTTCGATGACCGATACTTGTCCCTGATGAATCAGAGCCCAACCGACCCCGTCACCGGACGGGCATGCGCATTGCATGGTGATGTCGTCGGCTACAGCAGACTCCTGGCCGACAACGAGATCGAGACGCACAACACCCTTCAAGCCTTGAGACGGATAGTCGAAGAGGAGGTCGCAAAGGGTGGCGGCGAGCTGGTCCAGTTCGTGGGTGACGAGTTCCTGGCCGTCGTCCCTGAGCCATCGGTGGCCGTTCGCACCGCGGTCGAGATCCAACGGGCGATCGCCTCGGAAAACGAGAGTCTGCCCGAAGGGCACCGGATGCGATCGACTGGGTATCAACCGGAGACATATCTCTGAAGGACGCTCAGTGGTACGGAAGAGGCGATCAACGTCGCAGCCCGACTTCAGGCTCTCGCCAGCCCGGGAGGGATCAACATTTCCGCCCGGGTGCTGGACGAGGCCGGTGATCTTCCCTTCGACGTCGAACCGCTGGGGCGGCAGAGACTGAAGAACATCCCGGAGCCGGTTACCGCCTTCAGCGTCGTCGACGAGGAGTCACAGACCACTCGTTCGAGGCAGTGGCGTCGACGGCTTCCCAGACCCAGCCGGCCTTCCTTGGCGATCAGCCCCTTCGTGAACCTCGGCGGCCCCGAAGACAGCCACTTCGCCGACGGCTTGATGATGGCGCTCGTGATTTCGCTGATGCGGATTCCGGGACTGGACGTGGTCAGTGAGAATTCGACTCTGCGATATCGCGATCATCCCTTCACGGCTCGACAACTGGGACATGAGCTGGGAGTCCGGTACGTGCTCGAGGGAGCCGTCCAGCGCTCCGGTGATCGGGTTCGCGTTCTGACACAACTCCAGGATCTCGACACCGGGACCATGGCCTGGGCGGATCGATTCGAATCGACTTTCGCGGATGTCTTCGCCGCTCAGGACGACATCGTCTCGAAGATCGTGGCCACCCTCGACATCGAGGTGATCGGTGGTGAGATCGCCAAGATGTACCGATCGAGCCTCGACTCCGAAGGGGTGGAGCTGGTGTACCGGGGCCTGCAACATCTCGCCAGTGGAACTCCAGAGAGCATCGGCCATGCCATCGAGACCTTCCGGCAGGTCCGGGAGCGGTCACCGGATGACGCAATGGGGTATGACATGGGTGCGCTGACCCACCTGCTGATGGCGCTGTGGGGGCAACCAGAGGATGCCGGGGACCATTACCGCCGGGCCGGGGTCTTGGCCCGGGGCGCCATCGAGAGAGGAGACCCGAGTGGACTGGGCAATACGGTGCTCGCTCACCTGCTGCTCCGGGACCGCGACTGGGAAGGTGCGATGGAGGCGGCTCTGGAAGCCACCCGGGCAAGACCCTCTTGCGACCTGACGTACGGCATCGCAGCCAGCGTGCTCCGCTATCTGGGCGAAGCCGACACGGCGGCGCAACTCGCAACCCGGGCCATCCGGCTCAGCCCCCTCTTCGCCACCTGGTACGAGACCATCCTGGCCAGTTCGCGCCTCCTGGCCGGAGAATACGCCCAGGCGGCGGAATTGGCTGAGAGCGTTGTGGCCGAGGACGATTCACAACTCGAAGCGCTTCTCACGCTCGCCGCGGCCCAGGCAGCCCTTGGTCGACGTCGCCACGCCTCCGCCGCACTCGACCAGGCCAAACAAGCCAGGCCCGACCTGAGCCTCCGCCTCCTGCGCCAGTGAGCTTCCCTATCGCGACGAAGTCCTGGCCCGGTTCATGGACCACCTCGAGGCATCGGGTCTCGGTTGACCAAGGCGAAGAACGGACTCTGATTGAGCTTCGCCCCCTCGACCGGAGAACTCAGGGACGTGTCCCCGCTGACGCATCGAGGTCATGTCAGCTTGGACTGTTCACGGCGCACCGGGTCGACGAACAGTCCGGTTATCAAGGCGACAGCCGATGAAGGGACCTCGAAACAGACTCAGACTTCACGCGCGGCCCGAACCTCGTCGATTCGGACCAGCACCTCGGCCCATCGGTCACGCTCCTCGTCGGGTCGATCCGGGTCGTCCCTGACTCCGAGGGCATCCTGGGCGATTTCGTCCAGCTCCTCATCGGACCTGGTCGCGAGCATCTCGGTCGTGTAGAAACGCTTCGGGTCGTCGTGCAACGCCATCAGGGTCACTCCATTCAGTGCGTCTCCCCAACCCTACGCTTCGGCCCGATCGGACAATTGACGCTCGTGTAGGTTCGGGACCGGGTGGCTCATCCACTGAGACCTCCCTCCACTGCTGACCGGAGCCTCGGCCCTCCACCACGATGTCCACCTCATCGACGCTCTTTACGTCGAACTCGCCAAACCAGCTAGAGGCCACCATCGTCACCACCGACTCAGGACTGGCATCCGCCACAGCCACCGCCGAACTCATTCAGCCCTTACCCCTTTCAGGTGGATCCGCTCGATACCGCTTCACGAAGCACGCCCTTCAGCCTCCCTCGGCATCGACACCGCCCCTTCGGCAACCACCGCCGGCGGGCGTGCTCGTCCTAGGAGCCTGTTGGATAATGCCGTTGCTCGGATTGGCGGCCAGGCGCGCCAGCCGCAAGGCCGAGGTTTCGCCACTCCTTTGCCGGAATGGCGGGGCCGAGAACGCAGCGGGTGGTGATGCATGGTCGTCAAGATGGGTGACATGCATTGTTCAACGGGCTCCTAGGAGCCCATGGCCGCGGCCAGGGCGGCGACGGTGGAGCCGTCGTGCTGTCCCCCCAGCCCGACGATGACCACGTCGATCCCGGCCTCGAACAGACGGCCGGCGCGGGCAACCACCTCGTCGGGATCGGGGCCCATACGTAAATGCGATGAACAGGAGATCTCACCAGGATCGCGGCCCACCTCCTTGCAGTGGTCCCAGAGGACACCCCGCAGGCGGCGCCATTCGTCCAGATCGTCCTCGGCGAAGAGGGCGTCCCACATGGATGCGTAGCGGGCCACTGCCCGCAGAGTGCGCTTCTCGCCCCGACCGCCGATGACAAAGGGAGGCCGCGGCTTCTGGACTGGCTTGGGTTCGTTGCGGGCCTCCCGCAGATGGAAGAACCGACCATCGAAGGTGGTGGCTTCCTGGGTGAGAAGACTGTCGATGACCTCGATACCCTCCTCGAATCGGGTCATGCGATCGTCCACCGAGCCCAGTTCGATTCCGTAGGCTTCAGTCTCCCGCTCGTACCAGCCGGCCCCCAGGCCCAACTCGAGCCGGCCATCGGAGACGATGTCGAGAGTGCTGGCCATGGCGGCGGTGACGGCAGGATGACGAAAGTGCATACCTAGGACCATCGGCCCGATCCGCAGCCTGCTGGTGGCCTGGGCGAGGGCGGACAGGGTGACCCACGCCTCCAGGCAGGGGCCGTCGGTATCGCCCCGCAACGGATAGAAGTGGTCGAAGTTCCAGGCCGACTCGATCACCGGGTGACGGTCAGCCTCCTGCCAGATCTCCAGCATCCGCCCCCAATCGGTGTGATGGGTGGGGGTCTTGATCGCATAGCGAGCCAATGTTCTTCCTCTGCATGTGGGGGTACGGCCGCCACGCTAATGGTGTGTCGCCCGTCTCTGAGAACGATTGCAGCCCCCAACGCCCACCCGGCTCAGGTGACCGGATTGGTCAGGGTCCCCACCCGGTCGATCGATACCTCCACCACGTCGCCCGGCTGCAGGTATCTGGGAGGATCGAAGCCGAGGCCGACCCCACCGGGAGTCCCGGTGGTGATCACGTCACCCGGCTCCAACGTCATGACGCTGCACAGGGTGGCGATGATGGTGGGGATGTCGAAGATCATCTCCGACACCGGTGCCTCCTGCCGTAGCTCGCCGTTGACCCGGGTGCGGATGTAGAGGGAGCCCACGTCCTCGATCTCCTCGGCGGTGACGATGGCCGGGCCCAGGGGACAGAACGTGTCCGCTCCCTTCCCGATCAGCCACTGGGAGTGTCGCTTCTGCAGCCTCCGTGATGAGACGTCGTTGACGATGGTGTAGCCGAAGATGTGATCGATGGCCTCGGCAGGGTCGATGCGGTGGCAGGGACGGCCGATCACTACCGCCAACTCGCCCTCGTAGTCCGTGCTACCGGTGGGGTCGTTGGCCAGCTCGATCGCCTCCCCGGGCCCGATCACCGCCGTGGGTGGCTTGGAGAAGATCACCGGGTGTTCGGGAACCGGCCGAACCTCCCTCACCTCGGTTACGTGCTCGAGGTAGTTCCGACCCACCGCGAACACGTTCTTGCGCGGACGCAGCGGGGCGAGGAGGCGAACCTCGGACAGGGAATGTCGCGGTGCAGAAGCCGTCTCCTCCTCGATCGGCGCCTTCGCCTCCTCGCCCCGGGCGATCAGCTCGATCATGTCGGTGGGCCAGCCCCGTTCTGGGGCCAGCTCCACCACTTCGGAATCCTCCAGCACCCCCAAACAGGCACTCCCCTCCCGCTCGAATCTGACCAGCCTCATCCTCGAAACTCCTTCCCACACCTGGTGTCTCCGGTGAACTGCAACCGATTGTAAGGGCGGATGAGAAGGCTGGTAGCGTCGCAAGCGATGGAGGACGCCACCACCCCGACCGAGCCGCTGCGGGCAGGAGTGGCCGGCGTGGGCTGGTGGGGAGGCGAGTTGGCTCGCGGCGCCAGGGCGTCCGGATCGGTTGAGTTGGTCAGCTGCTTCTCCCCCACCGAGGCCAATCGAACCCGCTTCGCCGCCCAGCACGGGCTGCGCGGGGCGCCGAGCTGGGACGACTTCATTGGAGACGACGAGATCGAGGCCGTCTTCGTGGCCACCCCCCACTCCACCCACGTTTCACTGGTGGAGGAGGCGATCGGGGCGGGGAAGCACGTCTTCGTCGACAAGCCGCTCACCTTGAGCGTGGAGGAGGGGCTGCAATGTGTTGAGGCGGCCGAGGAGGCGGGACTGGTGTTGCAGGTGGGCCACAACCGCCGCCGCCAGGATGCGACCCGGCACATCCGCCGGCTGATCGAGGAGGGCGTCCTGGGTACGGTGGTGATGGCCGACACCAACATGTCGGGGCCAACCGGCCTGCGTGGCGACAGCCTCAACTGGCGGAACGACCCCGGAGAGCGTCCGCTGAGCGGGATGACCCCTTACGGCGTCCACCTGGTGGACACCCTCCACTACCTGATCGGGCCCATTTCGGCGGTGACGGCGATGCGTGGCAGTACCCTCAGCAAGACCCGCCTCGACGACGCCGCCGTGTTGCTCCTCCAGTTCGCCGGAGGGGCGGTGGGGATGCTGGGAACGTCGACCTCGGTCCCTACCACCAATCGGATCGGAGTGCTGGGCAGCGCCGGGTCGGCCTGGAACTACGACGACGGCGCCCGCCTCCTCGTCCAGGGTATCGACGACAAGGCTCCGGCGCCCCGGCCGGTCGAGAAGATCGACACAGTCGCCGAGGAGGTGACTGATTTCGCCATCAGCGTCCGTACCGGCCGTTCCCCCGAGGTGGGCGGACGGGAGGGACTGGCCGTGGTCGGGGTGCTGGAGGCGGCCCTGGAGAGCGCCGACACCGGGAAAACGGTGGAGGTGCGACGGGAGACTCGCCAGGGATGAGCGGGTCGATCCTTCCCCGTTACCCTCGTTTCTCCCCCGACGAGCTGCGGCGACGCCGGGCCGACATCACCGAGGCGATGGCCGCCGCCGACGTTTCCCACTTGATCGTGTACGGAGCCGAGCGCTCGGGCAGCGGCGTGCAGTGGCTGTCGGAGTGGCCTGTGACCCGCGAGGCCGCCCTCCTCGTCGGACCGGAGCAACCGGACGTGCTGCTCGTGCAGCACTACAACCACCTCCCCAACGCCCGCCGCATCGCCGCCGACACGGATGTGAGGTGGGGCGGGCCGTCGACGATCGACACGGTGGTTGAGCTGCTCGCCCGGCGCCGGCGGCCCGGGCAACGGGTGGGGATCGTCGGGCCGATCCGCCACGGCGATCACACCCGGCTGGCCGAGGAGCTTGGACCCCTGGTCTCCCTGGACGGCGCCTACACACGCCTGCGTCTGGTCAAATCGGATGAGGAGGTGGACCGCCTCCGCTCCGCCGCCGCTCTCACCGACGCCGCCGTCGCCGCGCTGGCCGACCAGGCTCGCCCGGGAATGGACGAGCGCCGCCTCGGGGCCATCGTCGAGTCCGCCTACCTGGCCGAGGGTGCCACCAACCAGATCCACTTCTTCGCCGTCACCTCCATGACCGAGCCCGACATGTGCGTGCCCGCCCAGTTCCCCTCGACCCGGGTGATACAGGTCGGGGACGTGCTCTTCTGCGAGGTCAGCGCTGCCTACTGGGGATACGCCGGCCAGCTTCTTCGCACCTTCACCGTCGGTACCGACCCCACCCCCTTGTTCGCCGATCTCCACGCCACCGCTCAGGCGGCGTTCGAGTCCATCTTCGCTGCCATACGCCCCGGGGCGCACGTGAGGGCCCTGGTGGAGGCGTCGGCGGTGATCGAGGAGCAGGGTTACACCACCTACGACGACCTGGTCCACGGCTACGGCGGCGGATACCTGCCTCCGGTGCTGGGAAGCGCCTCCCGCCCCAACCTACAGGTCCCAGACATGATGCTGGAGGAGGGGATGGTTCTGGTGGTGCAGCCCAACGTCATCACTGCCGACGAGCGGGCCGGGGTACAGACCGGAGAGCTGGTAGTGGTCACCGCCCATGGCGCCGAATCCCTCCATCGCTTCCCCCCCGGGATGGGGCGGATCGGCTGAGTGGAAATCCCGCCGCCGGGTCACCCCAGGGCGGAGATGAGCAGGCGGACCGCCGAGAAGGCGAGCAGAGCCAGCACCGCCAGCTCGAAGGCCCGTTGGGGAAGACGACGGGAGAGAGCCACCCCGAAGGGGGTGACGAGAACGACGGGGATCAGCGCCAAGAGACCCTGGCGAACGAGCGGGGCGGTGTAGCTGCCCAGTGAAGCCAGCACCACCATCTGGATGGGACCGAGAATCTCGAATAGGACACTGATGGAGAAAATGAAGGCGGAGCGGTCGAGACGGAGGGCATGCAGGTAGGTGGCAAAGAGAGGACCCCCGCTGCCCGTCCCGCCGGTCATCACCCCTCCGGCCAGACCGATGGGGACGGCGAAACGGCGACCCAGCGCCGGGGCCAGCTCGAATGCCGGGCTGGTCAGGAAGCGGACTATGTAGGCAATGACAAGGATCGCAAGCGCCAGGGAGAGGATGCGGTCGTCGAGTTCGGTGAGGAGCCAGGACCCGAAGATCGTCCCCAGGGTGCCGGCGGTGAGCAACGGGATCAGAAACCAGCGGATGCCGCCGGCGGCGGCCCGGTTCTCCCACACCAGGTAGCCATTGGCCAGGAGATTGGCGAACGACACCACCACCACCGCCTGCTCGACCGAGGTGGAGGCGGCGATGATAGGAATGGCCAGCAGCGGCCCGCCCATCCCCGTGACGGCCTTGACCCAGTAGGCAACGGCAACCGTGGCCAGGACGACGACCAGCTCGTGACTCAAGGACCCCCGCCGGTGGCCAGGTCCGGAGGGTTCACCCCCAGCGCCCGTAGCATCCCCAGTTCGTCGCCGAAGAACCAGGCCTCGGCGATGAGGCCGTTCTCGACCCGCCACAGACCCACCTCGATGACATCGACCTGGCGACCCGTGGCGGGTATGCCGTACAGCGAGCCCGTATGGGTGCCCACCACCCGGAATATCCCCCAGACCTTGTCGTCTTTGGCGGTCAGGTCCAAGAGGATGTTCCGGCGGTCGTGAATCGAGTCGTCGTCCATTCCCGCCGGGCCGTCCCACAGCTCACCGATGTGGGCGAACCCTGCCCGATGCCGCTCGTAGTCGGGGGCGAGGAAGGGTCCGCGCTCTGCCACCCGGGCGGCCCGATAGGCGGACACCACCGCCAACGCCTCTGCCTCCTGCTCCGTGCAGGTGCAGGCGTTCGAGCCAAAGAGGGAGATGTGGGGGTGCGCTCTCATCACAGGGTGACGATGGGGCGGATGGCGCTGCGATTCTCCAGGGCCTCGAAAGCCCGCCCCACCTTCTCGATGGGATAGACGTGGGTGAGGAGGGGGGAGACGTCCACCGCTCCCGAGCGCATCAGAGCGATCATGG
This sequence comes from uncultured Acidimicrobiia bacterium, assembly GCA_963744905.1. Lineage (GTDB taxonomy): Bacteria > Actinomycetota > Acidimicrobiia > Spongiisociales > ZC4RG35 > DATFFO01. The sequence continues at coordinate 240,030 of CAVUUV010000004.1, forward strand.
CCGGATAGGCATTGGGGCTGCTCCGCACACCCAGGAAGTCGATCTCGTCGAGGGTGATCCGGTCGACGTCGACCTCGGACGGTTTGCCTCCGGTCAGGCCGAGCACGGCCACCTTCCCGCCCCGGCGCACCGAGGCGAGGGCCTGGGATGGCACGGCGGGGTTGCCGGTGCAGTCGAAGACGTAGTCGGCTCCCCGGCCGCCGGTGAGACGGCGTACGCCCTCCGTGGGATTCTCCTTCTCGTAGTCGACGACCACGTCGACGCCCATCGGACCTGCCAGCTCCAGCCTTCCCCCCCGCCCCACCATGACGACGTAGGCCGCACCAGACGCCCGGCACACTGCCGCCGTGAGAAGCCCCAGCAGACCCGGCCCGAACACGGCCGCGGTGGAACCGGGTGCGAAACTCACCCGGCGGAGGGCGTGAACGGTGAGTGACCCCTGGTTGACGAGCGCTCCCTCCAGTGGGCCTACCGAGTCGGGCAGGCGATGAAGAACGGGAGCGGGCCGAACGGCGTACTCGGCCAGGGCCCCGGGGGCCGTGTGGCCGTACAGTCGGTATCCCGGCGTGCCTGCACGCTCGCACAGGTTGTAACGGCCCTGCCGGCACATGGGGCAGCGGCCGCAGCCGATGTGGTTCTCGGCCACCACCTGGTCGCCGACCTCCAGATCGACGTCCACCAGGCCCTCCCCCAGCGCCGCCACCTCGCCGGACCATTCGTGACCCATTACGAAGGGAAGGGAGGGGGGCCAGCCACGCTGCTGGAAGTCGCCCCGAACCATCTTCAAGTCCGTGCCGCACAAGCCGCAGCAGCGCACCCGCACCAGCACCTCCCCCGGCCCCGGCTCGGGCACCGGCACCTCCTCGACGGCCAGGTCGTTCCAGTCCCGGAGCAGAGCCGCCTTCATCGTCACCGGGCTCATCGGGGCTCCCCAGGGTCGGCCGGGATCCGATCACCGAGCTCCTGCCACACTTGGTCGAGTGCGGCGACGATGTGGTCGGCCACCGCTCCCATGATCTCTCGAGCCCGCTGCTCGGTGACCGAGTTGGGCGTCCCGTACCAGCCGGAGGAGGCCACCTGACGGAAGTCCTCCAGGATTGGATACACGTCCCGCCGCCGGAAAAGGGCGTGGCCACGGCTTCCTGCATCCACCGGGTCTCCCGGGATCATGGCCTCCAGGTGCACCAGGGTGGGGTCGTGGGCCAGCACCGCCGCCGTCTCCATAGAACCGGCGTGAGTGAACTCCATCTCGTCGGGGAAGAGACTGTTGGTGATGATGTGGGACTCCGCCACGATCAGCCGCAGCGGCAATTGCCGTTGGGCCTCGTCGGCGCCCAGCCGGACGGCCGGGCTGTTGCCCTCGTGCCAGTTGATCACCAGCACCCGCTCCACCCCCGCCCGGGCGAGTCCCTCGCATACGTCGACGAGTAGGGCCACGAGGGTGGTGGGTCGAAGGGTGAGGGTTCCGGGCCAGGGAAGGTGATAATGGGCCACCCCCACCGGAGAGACGGGCAACACGGGAGCTCCGATCCTCTCGCCCACTAACCGGGCGATGGTGAGGGCGGCGAAGGCGTCGGTGCCGAGGGGAAGGTGACCTCCGTGCTGTTCGACGCTCCCGGTGACCAGGATGGCGGTCCCCCCGGAGAGGGCAGCCGCCGCCTCCGGTTGGCTCATCTCCGCCAGCATTATCGGTCTCTGCATCGCCAACACCCTCAGCTCATCGCCCCCCACCGGAAATTGCGCAAACGGTTGCAGCGACCGTACCCGGGGCAGACAGAGCCTGTCAATCGATCACGCCGAGCGAGGCGGTTCAGTCCCGAACCACCCGCCAGCGGCGAATAGAGCGAGGCTGCCGATAGCGCCGGCGCTTGGTCGGCGGAGCTAATCTGGCTGGATTCGCCAAAGGAGGCGACATTGGCCCGGCTGCCTTACGTCCTGCCCGAACAACTGACCGACCCCGAGATGCGAGAGTGGCTGGAGGCGTCGATAGACGCCGGCAAACCCGGCCCGGAGATCCAGTCGATCCGCGCCCACAGCCCGGGAGTGATGCGGTCGTTCACCAAGACCCGGGAGTGGATCTTCCACTCCGGGGCAGTCGACCACGACCTGAAGGAACTGCTCAGGGGCTACATCGCCGTCAGCGCCGGCTGTACCTACTGCTCCAACCAGGGCACCTCCCGCCAGTGGATGCAGGACCCCCGCAAACTCGACGACATGCTCAACTACCGCCACTCAGACAACTACAGCGAGCGGGAGAAGGCGGTACTGGAATACGCCGATGCCATCATGTGGGACCCGACACTGGCCGACGAGGCGCTGTGGGAGCGGCTCACCACCCACTTCGGCCCCGAGGAGCTCGTGGAACTGGGCTACTGGATCGGATTCACGTTTGGGGGTCAGCGCTGGCTCAAGACCCTCGACGCCACCCAGGGTGAGCTGAAGGCGGCGATGGAGCAAGCGCCTTCGACTTCTGCGTGAACTCCCGGTTTCCAGGCCAGGGGGGTCTCAGCCGATCCGCTCCAGACCGACCGGCAACCGGTGTAATGAACGCGCCCCCTCAGCGGTGACCACGCACAGGTCACCCAACTGCACCCCGACCTGCTCGTCGGGGGTGATGACGTTGGGCTGGATGACCACGGTTTGGCCCTCCTCGAACACCCACTCATCCACCTGATGGGTAGAGGCGCGGGTGCGAAGAGAAGGAGGCAGGAGCCCAACGCCGAAGCCGTGGACCAGGCCGTCTCTGATGGTGTACCCGCTTTCCTCGATCATGTCCGAGGCCTGCCACACGTCGAGGTGGGTGGCCCCGGGGCGTATCGCCGCCGCCACCCGCCGGTACACGGCTTCGGCCACTGCCGCCATCTCGGCGATGCGAGGGTCGGGGTCGGCCCCGATGGTGAAGGTGTGCAGGCCCTGGCCGGCGTAGCCCCCATAGGCAACGCTGATCTCCATGGTGAGGACGTCGCCCTCCCCGATGAGCCGGTTGGACAGCACCTGAGCCGGGACGCAGCGGCGGGGTGAGGACATGGGAGTGGTGGAGAGGTAATAGAAGACGGTGAGCCCTCCGTCGGCCAGGTAGGCGTGCTCGACCACCTCCGCCAGCTGATACTCGCGCATTCCCGGCCGGGCCCCCTCCTTGAGCGCCTCCACCGCCCGATCGGTGAACTCGGCACCCCGCCCCAACCACTCCAGCTCCTCGGGGCTCTTTCGTACCCGCAGGAGCCGGAAGCGGCGGGTGGCGTCGATGAACTGAGCCTCCGGCGCGGTTCGGCGCATGGTCTCGTAGTGTTGATAGGGCATCATCCCCACCACACCCACCGTCCGGGCTCCCATGAGACGCAACTCCTCGCCCACCGTGGCGCCCGGATCGACCCCTCCCCACCTGGTGGGGATCATTGCCACCTCCGCCGCGTTGGGCACGTGGTTGTAGCTCTGGGCCAGCAACACCGGCTCACCGTCGGCCGGGAACACCACATAGTTGTCCCGCATCCCCATGTAGCCCGACAGGTAATGGACGTCGGCCTGAACCGCTCTACCCATGGCCGACCAGCCGAACACGACCAGGGCATCGAAGCCCTCTGATCCCATAAACTGGCGCACCGCTGCCTGGCGGCGCTGGTGCTCCCCGGTCGAAAAACGGAGATGGTCGTCCACCATCCAACTGCCTTTCCCTCGTCCGGATCCTCGGCCGGCTTCCACTGCCCGACCCGGCTTTCGACAATCGATTGGCAGGTATCGTACCGCCCGGTGTCCACGATCCCTCCTCCTCGCAACTCCGCCGCCCTGGTAGCCGACCGCACCTTCGGCCCCTATTTCGCCGGCAATCTCTCCTCCAACATCGGCACCTGGTTCCAGCAGGTCACAGCGGCGGTGGTGATGTTCAACCTGACGGGCTCCACCTTCATGGTGGGGATGGTGGGCGTCTCCCAGTTCCTCCCCGCCCTGGTGCTGGCGCCGTGGACGGGTGCAGCCGCAGACCGCTTCAATCGCAAGCGCCTTCTGGTGGGGGCGCAGACGGTGGCGGCCGTGGCCACCGGCCTCCTGGCCGTCGTCACCCTCACGCTGGGCCTCGACAGGTTCCCCATCGCCTGGCCGGTGCTGGCCACTGCCTTCGTGGTGGGACTGGTCAACGCCGTCTCGGTGCCCGCCCAGCAAGCTCTGGTCCCGGCCCTCGTGCCGACCCAGGACCTGGACCAGGCGGTGGCCCTCAACTCGGTCACCTTCAACCTGGCCCGGGCGGTGGGCCCGGCCCTGGGAACCGTGGTGTTGGTGGCATGGGGAGCGGGTTCCGCCTTCGCCGTCAACTCGTTCTCCTACTTGCTGTTGGTGGCCGGGCTCCTGGTGATCCGGCCCCGCCCGATCACTCGCCCCAAGCGGACCTCGATCTGGGCCGGCTTCCCGCTCTTGCGTGCCGACCCCACCCTCGTCGTGCTGCTTGTGGGGGTGTTGGCGCTCGGGTTCGGCAGCGACCCGGTGCTCACCCTCACCCCTGCCCTGGCGTCGAAGCTATCAGCCCCGGCCACCGATACCGCAGGCTTGGTCGGGATCCTCATTTCCGCCTTCGGCGCCGGCGCCGTGGTGGGCACCTTGCTGGTGGCCCGCCTGAGGGTGCGGTGGGGGCAGGTGCGGGTTTCGATCGGCGGCCTGACACTCCTCGCTGCCGGAATGGTGGGCCTGGCGTTGGCGCCTTCTACCTGGACGGCCGTCACGGCCCTGGTGGTGGGTGGCGCCGGGTTTCTGTTCGGAGTGACCGGTCTCACCACCGCCATCCATTTGCGCATCCAGGAGGAGTTCAGGGGGCGGATCATGGCCCTGTGGGGCGTGGCCTTTCTGGGATCCCGGCCGATCGCAGCTTTCATCGACGGACTGGTGGCAGACCTGGTCTCCCCGGAGGCGGCCACGTTGCTGATGGTCCTGGTGGTGGTGGCGTGTGCCTCTCTCGTCCAGGTCAAGCTGGGGGGAGGCCGCGGGAAGGACTAGGAGCGAGGAAGGCACCCTCACGCCACCTTGGGCGACGGACCTCCAGGCCCCTCCGGGGGACGTGTCTCCGGTAGGACCCACACCGCCGCCAGGCCGACCGCAGCGATCAGAGTGGTCACCGCCAGGAAGGCCACGGTTCGCCCCGCCCAGGCGTAGAGGGCACTGACCGTGATGGGCCCGGTGATCAGTCCCAGATCGCCCACGAAACGGAATCGGCCCAGTTGGGTCCCTACCCGGCCGGGCTCGGAGAGGTCACCGAGCACGGTGGCCGCTACCGGGACGCCGAAGCTCCCCACCGACATGACGACGATCGCCGCCAGCCAGGTGACCACCGTCGGCCGCAATGCCAGCAGACCTACCCCGGCCGCTTGTATCAGGAGGCCCGGCACCAGGGCGGCCTTGCGCGACACCCGGTCCGACAGACGTCCCCCCACCAGGGTTCCCACAAAGCGGGAAAAGCCGCCCAGGCCGAGGGCCAGGCCGATGGCAGCCGCGTTGAGGCCAAGCACGCCCGAGCCGATCAGGGGCACCAGGGTCTGGGGCACCGCCCCCAGGGTGAACATCATCACGAACGACACGCTCTGCAGGAGGAGCATCAGACGCCACCCGGGACCGTTCCGGAGCACCTCGACCGACGTCTCCGAGTCGGGGCGACGATCCATTCGGTCGGAGCGGGAAGCCCACACCAGCGTGACAGAGACCAGGGCGGCGACCGCCGCCGCCCCGTACATAGCCAGCCGCCAGCCCCCGGCGGAGGCGATCAGTCCGGCTGCGGCGGGACCCACCGCCTGGCCTCCCAGCAGGCCGGCGGAGAAGACCGCCATCGACGTCCCCCGCAGGCCCGAGCCGGCCGCATTGGAGAAGTAGGTCATGCCGGTGGTGTTGGTGGTCGCCGACGACAGCCCGAGCAGCAGCGCCGCAACGTAGACGGGGAGCGGAGAGCCGGAAGCTCCCAGGAGAAGGCTGCCCAACCCCACCCCGGCCGCCGCCATCCCCATCAATCGACGGGCGGGCCAGCGATCGGCCATGTACCCCCCGGGCAGGTCGGCCAGCAGGCGGCCGGCGGCGAAGACGGTGGTGACCGCCCCGAGCTGGAAGGTCGACATGGCCAGGTCACGGCCGAACTCGGGGAGCAGGGCCACGCGAAAGAAGATGAGGGAGGTGAGGGCCAGCACGGCACCCGACACCATCCCCGGCTTGGCCAGGCCACCCCGGTCCCGCAGGCTGACGACGTACTCTCGCATGATTGCCGGACGCATGCTACAAACGATTGTGCAACTGCCCCACAGGCCCACCTACGCGCTAAGAGAGGATCCATGCACCCCGAGGACGCCGACGGTTTCACGCTGATCGGCCACTCGGATCTGGCCGGGCACGGGGACGGCATGCAGGTGATGCCCCTGGGAGACACGCTCTATGTCGCCCATTTCGGCCCGTCCGGAAAAGGCACCTCGATCCTCGACATCTCCGACCTTTCTCGTCCGAGGGTGGTGGAGCAATGGGAGGCGCCGCCCGGCTCCCACACCCACAAGGTGCAGGTGGCCGACGGGCTGCTGCTGGTCAACCACGAGTTGTTTCGCAGTGAGGGACCGGCCCCGGTAGGAATGGCCGTCTACGACGTGTCCGACCCTCGCCACCCCACCCGGGCGGGCTTCTTCGATACCGGAGGCCGGGGGGTCCACCGCATCGTCTACGAAGGCGGCCCCCTCGCCTACATCTCCGCCACCCCATCCGGCTACTCGGGCCGGATCTGGTTGATAGTCGACGTCTCGGACCCCGCCCACCCCGTCGAGGTGGGACGCTGGTGGTGGCCGGGCATGTGGCTGGAGGGCGGGGAGACCCCCGACTGGCCGCCGGAGGAGGACCGTCAGGTCCACCACGCCCTGGTTCACGGCGATCGCGCCTATCTGGGGCTGTGGGACAGCGGCATGGTGGTGATAGATATCTCCGACCCCGCCACCCCCGAGACCATCTCCCGGCTGTCGTGGGAAGAGGGCGGCCACACCCACACCTGCCTGCCGCTGCCCGACCGGGACCTGGTGGCGGTAACCGATGAAGAAATCAACCCGGGGTGTCAAGGCGACCGACACATGGTCCGGATCGTGGACGTGTCGGACGAGTCGAGGCCGTTCGTCCGATCGATCTGCCCGGTTCCGGAAGGCGACTTCTGCGATCGGGGCCTTCGCTTCGGCGCCCACTGCCTGCACGAGAACCGGCCCGGGAGCTATCGCAGCCAGGAGATCATCTTCGCCACCTACTTCAATGGCGGGCTGCGGGTCTACGACATCGGCGATCCCGACCATCCGACCGAGATCGCCCACTGGATTCCCCGCTGCCCACCGGGTCAGCCCGCCTGCCAGATCAATGACCTGTTCGTGGCCGAGGACCACACCGTCTTCGTAACTGACCGGGTCAACGGAGGCGTGTACATCCTCCAGCCGACGCCGGAGCTGTCGCAGCGGATGACCGCTTCGGCCCAGTGAGGCGAGACAAGGAGGGAACATGACCACCTACGACGTTCACGCCCACTGCATTCCCCCCGACCTGATCGACCTTCTGGGAACCGACGGCGCCCGATTCGGTATCGAGCTGGTGACAGGCGAGCGAGGGAAGATGGCGGTGCTGGCCGACGGGACCAGACTCGGGCCGCTTCGCCCCGACCTGGGGGATATGGAAGCCCGGGTAGCGGCGATGGACGAGGCGGGGGTGGACGTCCAATTCCTCTCGGGCTGGGTCGACTTGACTGCCTATGCCATGCAGCCGGAGCCGGGGGCGGCCTACTCCCGCCGCTTCAACCAGATCCTGGTCGACGAGGCCTCCCGCCAACCGGGACGTTTCCTCACCCTGGGAACGGTGCCGCTACAAGATCCGCACCTGGCCGCCGACGAGCTCGTCCATGCGGTGCAGGATCTGGGGATGGTGGGAGTGCAGATAGCCACCACCGTCGCCGGCACCCCCCTCGACGAGGCGGGACTGGAACCGTTCTGGCAAGTGGCGGAGGAGCTCCGCTGCCTGATCCTCCTCCATCCCTGCAACCCGCTGCAAGGCCTGAACCTGAAACGTCATTTCCTGGACAACATGATCGGTCGGCCCGCCGAGAGCACCATCGCCATCGCATCCCTTATTTTCGGCGGGGTGCTGGAGCAACATCCCGAGCTCGTGGTGTGCACAGTTCACGGCGGGGGCTTCACCCAATACCAGATCGGACGGATGCAGCAGGGATACAACGCCGTCCCCCACCTCGAGCGCCACCCGGATCTCCACGCCGCCGGCCGAGCTCGCAGGCCGTCTCTACTACGACACGGTCCTCCATGACCCGGCCGCGCTGGCGTTCCTCGTAGAGCAGGTAGGAGCGGAGCGGGTGGTGATGGGGACCGACTACCCCTTCGAAATGGGGGACCGCCATCCGGTGGGAACGGTGGGATCGATCCCCGGTCTGACCGACGAGGGACGCTCCCTCATACGGGGCGGAAACGTCACTCGAATCCTCGCCGGCATGGAACGCTGATCCAATGCACGGCTACACCGCTGAGAACTTCGAACTCGTCTCCTACCACGACCTCGACCGCAAGCCATGTTTCAAGCTGGCAATGCAGGTGGTGGAAGAGCGCTGGTTTCTCTACGCCACCCGCTTCTGGGAACCGGGAATCACCGTGCTCGAGGTCACCGACCCCTCAGCCCCCAAGCTGGTGGGCGAGGTGCCGGGACGAGACGACCCCAACGTGGCCACATGGCAGGTGCAGGTCGCCGACGACCTCCTGGTGATGGGACTCCAGCACCGGCCGCCACCGTGGGGAGGAGACCCAACCAAGGCGAGCGACGAGGGCATCCACCTGTTCGACGTCAGCGACCCGGAGACTCCGAGACGGATATCGACGTTCGGATGGGGTGCGGGCGGCACACACCGCAACTTCTATAACGGGGGCCGATATGTCCATGCCACCGCCTCACTTCCGGGAATGGAGGGCTATGCCTACTCAATCGTCGACATCGAGGATCGCCAGCACCCCCGGGAAGTAGGGCGCTGGTTCATGCCCCGCCAGTTCGTGGCTGGAGGGGCCTCAAACCGACCCTACGCCTCCCATCACGGTCCCGCCTACCCGGTCGGAGACCGATGCTATCTGGCCTACGGAGGTGGGGGAATGGTCATCCTCGACATATCCGAGCCGGCCGATCCCCGACTGGTCTCGAACCTCGAGTTCGGGCCTGCTCTGTCCAGCCGGATCGCCTTGCACACGGTCATGCCGCTGCCTCGCCGCCGGCTTGCAGTGGTCAACACGGAGGCCATCGCCGAGCTGTGCGAGGAGCCCTACAACTTCGCCGGGATCGTCGACATCTCAGACGAGACCAGGCCCCGGCTCATCTCCATGATCGATTACCCAAGCCCCCAACCCTCCGCCCCCTACCCCAACTTCAACAAGCGGGGGGGCCGCTTCGGACCCCACAACCAGCATCACCACCAGGGCAACCCCCATCTGTTCCAGTCCGACCAGATCGTCTACCTGACCTGGTTCAACGCCGGGCTGCGCATCTACGACATCTCTGACCCGTATCTCCCCCGCGAGATGGGTTTCTTCCTTCCCGACGATCCCATCGAGCGGCGCGGCCTGCTCCCCCGCACCGCTTTAGTCACCCAATCCGAGGACGTGCTGGTGGACAACCGCGGCTTCGCCTACCTGACCGACAAGAACCACGGCTTGCACGTGGTCCGGTTCACCGGCTGAGCACCACGCCGAAAAGACCGGAGCAGACGGCAACCGGACATCGCACCACCCTATCGACGGGGTAGCGGCACGGATCTCGGCTACCCCGGACGCCGAGCTGCCGGCTCTGGAAGGGGGCCCGAAGCTACTCGCACGACCATCGATCTCAGCAGTCGGGCTACCGAAGAATCCAACCTCGGCAGACAGGCATCGTCTTGCGGAACCGATCCGACGGGCCGCCACGAGATAATCCGCCACTACAGTTGCAAAGGCACCGCGACGGGCGGTAGGGTCAGAACCGCAATCGATTGTTTCGCTCGGAAAGAAGTCGATGACGAGCACATCCGGGTCCACCAGGAACTCGACACGACCGCTAATCGTGGCGGAGCACCTCACCGCGGGTTACGAGCTAGAGCGAGAGCGGAAGCTGCTCACCGCCCTCGCCGACATCAACCTCACCGTCCACGATGGCGAGTTCCTCGTACTGGTAGGGCCGTCGGGATGTGGCAAGACCACCTTCATCAACGTCATCGCCGGTCTGGTGCGGCCATGGGAGGGGACGATCACCTACGACGGAAAGCCGCTCGAAGGCACGAGCCAGGATCGGGCGATGGTGTTCCAGGACTACGCCATCATGCCCTGGCGGACCGTGGAACAGAACATCGCCCTCCCCTTCGAGTTGAGCGCCAACCATGTCCCATCCGAGGAGCGGGAGACCAGGATCCAGGCGACCATCGACGCCGTCGGCCTCCGGGGATTCGAGAGGTCCTATCCCCTATGAGCTCTCGGGTGGAATGAAGCAGCGGGTCGGAATCGCCCGGGCACTGGTCACCCAGCCCAAGGTCTTGCTGGCCGACGAGCCGTTCGCCGCTCTCGACGCCATGACCCGCGAGGTCATGCAGGCCCAACTCGAGCAACTCGTGATGGAGTTCCGCCAGACCGTCGTCTTCATCACCCACTCGATCGACGAGGCTATTTCGCTGGGTGATCGGATCGCCGTCATCTCGCACCGGCCCGGTACTGTGCGGGAGATCATCGACGTCGAGATCGAGCGTCCTCGACTCGACAAGGGAGACGTCACCAGAGATCCGCTCTACGGTGAGCTGAGGAACCACCTTTGGGGCCTTGTGAAGGACGAGGCGCTGGGTGCGGGTGCCGGGGACCGGAGCCTCGACGAGGAACCCGACGAGGACTTCGAAACTCCAGAACCGGCGAAAGCTTCCGGAGGGGGTGAGGCGTGACGCAAACGAAACCGCGCACGGCGGACGGCTCCATCTCGTCGCAACCGCGAATCAGAAGCGCGAAATGGACCTGGCAGCGGTTCTGGACCCGCTATCGCTACGCCATCATCACGGTCATAAATCTGACGATCTTCGCCCTCATCTGGCAGTGGTTCGCCACCTCGGGCATGGTCAATAACATCACCTTCCCGACCTTCTCCTCCGTCTTGCGTGATCTCAAGATCGGCTGGTTCGGCGGCGGCAACCTGGAGGGCTTCAACAACCGGATGCTGGCCGACTTCGTGATCGTCTCCAACTTCTGGGCGACGTTGAAGATCTACACGCTTGCCATGATCATCGCCATCGGTGCCGGTATTCCCATCGGGCTGATGATGGGTGGGAGCAAATGGGTCGATGCCATCCTCAGTCCCTACGTGTGGACACTTTCGTCGCTGCCCCGCATCGCCATGTATCCCATCTTCTTGCTCTTCTTCGGCATCGGGGACACGATCAAATACGCCATCATCCTGTCGACCGCTCTCTTCCCGGTGATGATCAACACCTGGGCAGGGGTCAAGACCACCGACCAGTCGCTGATCAACGCCGCCAAGGTGTTCGGCGCCAACAAGCGGCAGATCTATCGCAAAGTGGTACTGCCCTACACACTGCCGTTCGTCGTCTCCGGCATCCAGCTGAGTCTGTCCCGGGGTCTGATCGGGGTGGTGCTCGCGGAGTTCCTATCGGGCGCCACCAAGAACGGAGGGCTCGGCTGGCTGGTCTTTCGTTCGGCGGCGGCGTTCAACGCCCCACTCACCTACGCCTCGCTGATAAGCCTGGCAGTGTTCGCTCTCATCCTGGTGCAAGGTACGAGATCCATGGAGGCGAAGATCGCCCCGTGGCGTCAGGTCACGAAGACCTGACCCGTTGGGAGGAAGGAACCCACAATGACCAAGAGCAACCACGATCCGTACGTCCTGTCGAGGCGGCGGTTCCTCCAGTTGTCGGGGATGGCCGCGGGGGGTCTTGCCCTCGCCGCCTGCGGCGGCACAGCCGCCACCACCACCCTGGCCACTACGACGCCCACCACCGCTCCTCCCGGGACGACGGGCACGACGACGCCGATGACGACCGCCACGACCAGCGGGGGACCGGCGACGACATCGCCGGCGGCCATTCCCATGTCGGACTTCACCGATCCCGTCCATTTCGATTACAACACCCCCAACATCAACCTCCAGTCGCCGCATTGGGTGGGCATCAAGAAGGGATGGTTCGAGGAGGTCGGCATAGATCTGCGGCCGGAGAACATCACCGGTCTGGACGACTATCTGACTCCCGTTCTGAAGGGGGACATCCAGATTGCCCTCATGGACGCCTCGGTGGTCTTCCCTGCCGAGGCCCAGGCGGTGGCGGACGGAAACCCGACCGGGCTCACCTGGGTCGGATGCGTCCTCGGCGCCCAGCCGCTCGTCATGATCGCCAATCAGGGAATCACCGCCGACAACCTGGCGGGAAAGACGGTCGGCGGGGCTCGGGCCGGATACGACCAACGAGGCGCTGTGCAAGTACATCCTCGACCAGCTCGGGTACGACTGGCAGACCGACGTCAACTTCGTCAACCTGACCGGCGGTTCCAACGACTGGGTGACGGCGATGCTCAACGGAACCATCGACGCCACCATCGCCTTTCCCCGCCATATCGCTCTGGCGGAGGAGGCGGGTGGCAGTGCCATCTTCAACGGCAGGCGACCAGATCCGCAGGCAGGATGGGGGATGCTCAAGTCGACCATCGACCAGTACCCCAACTTCGTCGCTGCCTGGAACTACGCCTACATCAAGTCGGCCAACTGGGTGCAGAATCCGGATAACTGGGAGGAGACACGGTCAATCATCGTCAACGACTTCGGCCTCGACTACCCGGACAACTCCTTCGCCGTCATGGATATCGGCGTCAGTATCGAAACGAGCGACCTGGGCTGGAACCCGGATCTGATGGACGGTTGGCTCGAGTTCCTGCGGCCCTTCAGCGAGTTCCCGCCCGATCTGCCCTGGCGTGACTACGTGGACCTGTCGGGTCTGCACACCGCCCAGGAAGCCCACGGTTTGGAGGACAACCCGGTCGACGTCAACACCGGGATCACCAAGCTCGGCGACGGCAGCACGGCCTGAGCGAGTACCGGTAGCTTGAGGAGATGGGGCCCGCCCGCCGGCGGGCCCCATCTCTTTGCCCGAGCCACGACTGGTTCTGACGGCCACCTCCTTCGGGCCGGCCGGCCGAGAGCCGGGGCAGGGAGGCTTTGGTCCCACAGGGCCGGGCCATCGAGCGCGCCGGCTGAGGACTCAGGGCTGCAGCACCAGCCGGCCCACCACCCGCCGGGCCCGAACCGCCTCGTGGGCCTCCTCCACCTCTTCGAGCGGATGGACGCCCGCCACCACCGGCTCCAGACTCCCGGCCGCGGTGAGCGATATGACCTGGCGCAGTTCCTCTTTGGAGACGTTGCGAGAGCCGAGAATCTCCCATTCGTTGGCGTAGAGATGGTGGGGATCGAAGTTGAACTCGGTTCCGGTATGGGAGCCCACGATCACCATCCTCCCGCCCCTGGCCAGGGCGGCGAGGGTCAAGGACATGGTGGCGGGCCCCACCAGCTCCAGCACCCCGTCGGCCCCGACTCCCGATGTCCATTCCCGGACCGCCTCCACCAGGTCGGTCTCGGTGGGATCTATCGCCACCTCCGCCCCGTGCCTGCGGGCGGCCTCCGCCTTGTCCTGGCCCAGGTCGACGGCCATCACCCGGGCACCCATCGCCCGGCCGATCTGGACGGCGTGGATACCCACGCCCCCTCCGGCGCCTGTTATCACCACCCGCTCGGCGGGTTGCAGCCGCATCCTCTTGCTCAAGGCGTGGAGGGGAGTTCCCGCCGCGTTGGCGAGGAGGGAGGCGGCAGGAAAGGAGATGGAGTCCGGCAGAGAGGCGAGGTTGTCGACCGGCACCACCGTGTACTCGGCGTAGCCCCCCGGCGTCTCGATGCCGATGTAGCCGCCGAAATTCTCGCAGATAGTCTCCCGGCCTCGGCGGCAGGTACGGCATCGGCCGCAGGTGATGTAGAGGGTGCTCGCTACCCGCTGACCCACGGTCCAGCCTGTGACGCCGGGTCCGAGAGCGGCTACCTCACCGGCAATCTCGTGACCCAACACCAACGGCACACGGGCGTTGGCTCGGCGCCCGTCTCGAATGGCTAGGTCGAACTGGTCCACCGCACAGGCCCCCACCGCCAACAGAACCTCTCCCGCTCCCGGCGTCGGCACCGGCCGCTCCTCGACCTGGAGAGGGCCTCCGAACCGGTGCAGAACCACCGCCCGCATGGTGGAGGGGATTGTGGGACGGTCCGTTCCCATACGACGAGTTCCCGCCTGCGATGCCTATAGCCCGATCCGCACCGCCACCACCGGGCAGGGCGCCGACAACAGCACCTCCTGGGCGACGCTGCCCAGCAGCAGCTTTCCCACCCGCGAACGCTGCCGAACCCCCAGCACGATCATTCGGCAGTCCCGATCAGCGGCGATCGAGGTGACCTGGCGGGCCGGTTCCCCGATCACCACCTCCACCTCAGCCTTCACACCGGTCCCGCCACCCTCACCCTCCAGATCAGCCAGGACTTCGCCCCGCCTCCGGTCGAGGATCGTGTCCACATAAGAGGATTCGGGGGGAAGATCCTCCTTCTGGTCACTGATCTCCTGCTCGGTGAGCACACTCACCACCAGCAGGCCGGCGTCCAGGGCCCGGCTCAACTCCACCGCCACATCGATGATCTCCTCTCCCTCGGGGGTGAGATCCGTGGCCACCATGATTGGCCCGCTGTGCTGCATCATCGCTCCTCCGTCACCTCGTCGACCGGGCCGTCAGTGAACGAACGGCCGGATCGAGCAGTTCTGCACGTCGATATCGTCATTCCCGGAATTGAGGTCTCCGGCCGGTGCGATGGTCGGCCACGATCGGTGGCTTGTGATGGATTCCCGTCGTCACAAATCGCCCTACAAACGATTGCGAGCAGGCTAAACCGACCTCCACTCGCTAGTCAACTGATCCTCGCTGTCAGTGGCCCCGCAACATCGGACTATTGGAGTCGATCCACCCTCGAACCGCCCCTCGGGTCCCTTATCGCAACCGATTGCAGGCTGGCTGCGTCGTCTCCTATGCTCCTCTTCAGACCGAACGAAGGAAGCTCCATGGCACAGCCGGCCTACAGCGAGGACCTCGACTTCTCCCAGGTGGTGGGGAAGATGCACACGGAACGTTTCCATCGTGTCACCAACTCGCCCTGGTACCGGGATGCCGAGTATTTCCGCTTCTCGGACGCCGAGTACGAGCGGCGTTACACCGCCACCCGGGAGAAGATGAGACGGCTGGGCCTCGACGTCCTCATAGCCAGCGGGGGACCGAACCACTGGAGTTGGGGATCGGGTATGAGGTGGCTGTCCAACTACTGGGAATGGCATGGCGTGACGGCCTATGTGGTGGTGGGTCTGGAAGGTGACCCGGTGCTGGTGGTGGGACCGGGTGGCAGCCATCGGGAAGCGATCCGGCGTCTCACTCCGATCGAGGACGTGCGCGAGTCGCATTGGGGAAGGTCGGCCGAGGTGATGGTCGAGCTGATCCGTTCCTGGGGGGTCGACCGGGCCACGGTGGGCATCTCTGCCATCGACCCCATCTACGACCACTACCTGCCGGTCAATGAGTACCGGGTGCTGGAGGAGGGGCTGCCCGGCGCCGATCTCCGGCTGGTGGGTGACTTCTTCCACGAGTTGGTTCACGTCAAGAGCCCCGAGGAGATGGATGCCGTTCGCAAGGCGGGCACCATCATGGACCGGGCCATGCATGCGATGGTGGCCGCCGCACGGCCGGGTGTCACCGAGTACCAACTGGCGGCCGCGGTGACCGGGGCAGTGATGGAGGCAGGAGGCCAGATCGACTTCACGATCATCGGCTCCACACCGATGGACGACCCCGCCATGGTGTTCGGCAACCCCTGGCCGTCGGGGCGGGTACTGGAGGAAGGGGACATGATCCACAACGAGATCGCATGCGGTTTCGCCGGGTTCAGCGTGCAGATCGGGACTCCCATATGCATCGGTTCGCCTCCGGCCAGGGTGCGGGAGTTCTTCGACGACATCGTCCTGCCCGGCTACAAGCTGCAGGAGGCGGAGTTGAGGCCGGGCAAGACCTGGAAAGACGTGAGCCGGGCGGGCTCCTTCTACTTCGATCGGGGTTATGACTCTCGCCCGCTCTACCTGCATTGCCTCGACTTCGTCAGCCATCCCCCCCACGCCACCTTCGAGGGCATGAGAGGTGAGGAAACCGATCTCGAGATCGTCCCCGGCATCGCCACGATGCTCGAACCCACCACTATCACCCCCGACGGACGCCTCGGGATCTTCCTGGGTCGTAGCTACCTGATCACCGACGACGGCCATGAGCGAGTGACCCGCTTCCCGCTCGAGCTGGTAGTCGTATGACCGCCCAGACGCTCGGAGGGGTCTAGATGCGCCTCAGTTGCTTCGACTGCGGCCGCTCCTGGCCTCACGACCGACTCCAGACCACCTGCCCGGCATGCGGCATGCCGTTGCGGGTCGAGGTAGATCTCCCCCGGACAGACACCCCGGCCGAGGTCATCGATGCCTCCGACTCCTCCCTGTGGCGCTACCACCGCGTCTTGCCCGTCCCCCGAAACGAGGCAGTGACCCTGGGTGAGGGTTGGACCCCCCTGCTGGAGGTGGACGAGGGGGTGTGGGTCAAGGACGAGTCCCGCAATCCAACCGGATCCTTCAAGGCGCGGGGAATGACCATGGCGGTGTCGGCCGCCACCAGGTTGGGAGCACAGCGTCTGGTTGCCCCCTCGGCGGGGAATGCGGCCGGGGCGCTGTCGGCCTACGGTGCCCGGGCTGGAGTTCCGGTAGCCGTGGCCATGCCCGCCGACACCCCGGCGGCCTTCGTCGAGGAATGTCGCCTCTACGGAGCCGAGGTGGAACTGGTGCCGGGCACGATCTCGGATGCGGGGAGATGGCTGTCCGAGCATCAAGAGGCGGGCGACTTCGACGTGTCCACTCTCAAGGAGCCCTACCGGGTGGAGGGAAAGAAGACGATGGGGTACGAGCTGTGGGAGCAGTTCGGCGGCCACCTTCCCGATGTGATCCTCTATCCAACCGGCGGCGGGACCGGACTGATCGGGATGTGGAAAGCCTTCGGGGAGATGAGCGAGATGGGCTGGCCGGTCGACCCTCCACCGCGGCTGGTGTCGGTGCAGGCCGAGGGGTGCGCTCCCGTGGTTCGGGCCCTGGAAGAAGGAGCCGAGCGAACCCGACCCTGGGAGGATGCGGCCACAGCCGCCTTCGGGCTCAGGGTCCCCGCACCCATCGGTGGGTTCCTCTGCCTGCGCGCTTTCCGCGAGACGGAGGGAACCGCAGTGGCTGTGAGTGAGGAGGATATCGCCTCCGGAACCACCTCTCTCGCCCGGCGGTCCGGCATCGACGTGTGCCCCGAGGGAGGAGCGGTGTGGGCCGCCTACCTACGGCTCCGGGACGAGGGCTGGATCCGACCCGACCAGCGGGTGGTGGTGTTCAACACCGGTACCGGGCTCAAGTATCGATGACGACTCTCAGCCCCGCCAAGCAAGCAGCCTTCGACAAGGTCAGCGGCCTCTGGATCGCCATCCCCACCCCCTTCCGGCCCGACGGTGCCCTCGACGAGCCGGGCCTGAGCCGGGCGGTGGACTACTACATCGAAGGGCTGGCGGTGGACGGCATCTTCTGCGGCGGGGTGATGGGCGAGTTCTGGGCGCTCACCATCGACGAGCGGCGCCGTTGCCACGAGGTGGTGATCGAGAGCGCGGCCGGCCGGGTGCCGGTGATGGCCCACACCGGACACCACGTTTACGACGAGGCGGCCGCCCTATGCCGGCATGCCTCCGAGATCGGGGCGGACTTCGTCATCGCCATGAACCCCTACTTTCCGCTCAACCCCTCCGATGACCTGATCCGCAACTGGTATCGGCGCCTCACCGCAGAGTCGAGCGTCCCCTTCTTCCTCTTCAACACCTCCTACTCCGGGTACACCCTCAGCCCGCAACTGATCGACGAGTTGGCCGACCTGGACACGGTGTGTGGGATCAAGAACCCCAAGCCCCGACCCCATCTGCTGGAGGTCCAGGAGCGAGTGGGCGACCGGATCGTGGTGTGTGACGCCTCCGAGAAGGACTGGCTCGGCCTTCATCTCGACCACGGCTTCCGCGCTCTCATGTCGACCCCGGCCCTGGCCCTGTTCCAGACTCCCCGGCGGCGCCCCGTTCTCGACTACACGGCTCTGGCCGACCGGGGTGAGGAGGAAGATGCCTGGGCGGTTCACTCGAGCCTGAAAGGCGAGCGCGCCGCCTTCGAGCGATGGATACGAGGGCCCTGGCTGGCCCAGGGCGCCGGCGCCGTCCCCATAGCTCAGCTCAAGGCGTGGTTGCGGCTGATGGGACTCGACCTGGGCCCGGTACGTCCGCCCCTCATCCCCCTCGACCAGACGGAACTGGCCGGGCTCCGCCAGGATCTGGACGAACTCGGGCTCCTGAACTCGATCGATATGTGACTGATCAGCTCGTTCAGATGTCGACGCCGGCTTCCGCCCGTTTGACAGCGAACAGCCGGTCCAACATCGGGAGCATCACAGTCAGGGCGTCGTCCTCCAGGATGCCGACCAGCTGGTCGATCCTCCCCGAGAGCTGCTCCAGCCGGTGAACGAGCTGGGGACGGGGCTGGGCAGCCGACTTCTCGTCGGAGAGGAGGGTGCCCACCGTCTCCTGGTACTCGTCGCACACATCCAGCAGGGCATAGAAGGCAGTCTCCAGTGCCTCGGTGCGGGCGCTCAGCTGCTCGTAGGGGGTGCTCACAGCCACCTCCGCCAGCGGTAGGGAAGCTCGACCACCTGGGGCTCCTTGGCCGTCTCCAGGAGCTGAAACAGATCCTCGAGGATCCGGCTCTGCTGGTCGGGACGCCCCGGCTCGCCGAACGGGTTGCCGAGCGGAAACCTCACGTAGGCGGCGCGGGGAACCTTCATCCCCAGCGAGATCTCCGGGCGCATCGCCACGCTCACCGTCGACATCCCCGCCCTCTCCAGCGCAGTCTGGACCAGTCCGACCGACCGGTGACACATCGGTCAGCCGGGAACCATCACCACCACGTCCACCTCGGCAGAGGTGAGGATGTCGACCACGGTGGGTGCGGTCTCGTCGGCGATGGCGGTTGGGTCGGGATTGAACCCCATCAAGCCGACGTGGGTCGGTGACGTGGATCCGATCCGACCCCGTTCTACCGCTTCATGGAGTCGGTCGAGCGGGAAGACGACGTTGGGATCCTTCTCGGCCGCGGCAGTGTCGTAGTGGGTGTGGGTGAAACGAAGCCGGCTCATATCGACGTCGTCGGGAATCAGTCGATGGGTGGAATCGCCCGCCGTCGTCTCCACATGAAAAGGTGTCTGATCGTCGAGGTGGACACCGGCGCTGCTGACCAGAGCCACCCGGGAGTCTGCCAGCGGCTTGGTCAGGGGCTGGAAGGCCGCCTCCTCCACCCCCCGGTGGTTGGCGCCGTGATGATTGGCGGCGATGAACTCTATCCAAGACTCGAATTTCTGCTGGAAATCGGCCGGATCGAGCTTGGATGGCATCGGTGGTCACCTCGGGCTGACTGGAAGATGGTCTGGCGTTGAGCCGGGCGGCTGGGCCTGGCAATCGTTTGCAGAGCCTACCATGACCCGCCCCAGCGGAGGTAAGGATGAAGGTCGAGGTGGAACAGATCAGCGGTCGACGATTCGTGATTCGCGCCCGCGGGAACGAGATCGTGGTCGATGACACCCTCGAGGCGGGCGGTCCGGGCGACGGGTTCCGCCCCACCGAGCTGCTGCTGGGCGCTCTCGCCACGTGCATGATGGGGACCATGGTTTCGTTCGCCCGCGGGCAGCAGATATCGGTGGAGGGGGTCAGGATGGTGGTGGACTGCGACACCGCCGAGCATCCTGAGCGAATCTCATCCATCCATGCCTCGATGAGC
The DNA here is from genome assembly GCA_963744905.1 of uncultured Acidimicrobiia bacterium. Lineage (GTDB taxonomy): Bacteria > Actinomycetota > Acidimicrobiia > Spongiisociales > ZC4RG35 > DATFFO01. Next base: position 260,017 of record CAVUUV010000004.1, read on the forward strand.
CTGCGGACCGATGCCGAGCCCCGCCGCCAGGAGACACTGCGACGGGTGGCGTCCGCATGCAAGATCCACAACACCCTGGCCAGCGAGCCGGCCGTCGAGTTTTCCTTCGAGGTGGAGCAGTGACCGCGTCGAGCCCGGGGCCCCTGGTTTCCCAGAGCTGGCTGGAGGAGCATCTCGACGACCCCGGCGTGGTGGTGGTGGAAGTGGCGTTCCATCCCCCCGGCTCTCCTGCCTCGACGCCCGGGGGCCACGTCCCGGGGGCGCAGATTCGCTGGTGGAAGGAGTTGTGCTGGCACGAGACCGACCGACGCTTCCCGGATGCCGCCACCATGGCCCGTCGGCTCGAGGACATGGGCGTCTCGGACGCGACCACCCTGGCGTTGGTGGGAGATCCTCTTCAGTTCGGCACCTACGCCTACTGGGTGCTCACCCTGACCGGGCTCGACCATCTGGCGGTGGTTGTAGACGGGGGCCGTCCCACCTGGCTGGCGGAGGGCAGGCCGACCACCGAGGAGCCCCCTCCGCCCGCGCGGCGAGGGCGGGTGACGGCGGGCGACGAGGATCACAGCAGCCGGGTCGGACGCGACGAGATACTCGACGGCCTGGGACGTCCCGACCGGGTGCTGGTCGATCTCCGCTCAGACGAGGAGTACCGGGGCGAACGAGTCTCGCCGATCACCGCTCCCTACGATCACGGCGCAGAACGTGCCGGCCACATCCCCGGAGCGCGCAATCTCCCCCGCGACCGCCTCCTCGACGACAGCGGCCGTTTCCTCCCCGCCGCCGAGATCCGGGCCTGCCTCGAATCGGTCGGGGCAGGCGAGGGAAAGGACGTGATCACCTACTGCCGGCTATCCCACCGGGCGTCGTTGGGTTGGTTCGCCGCCACCAGGCTGGCCGGCCGGGAGGGGATCCGGGTCTACGACGGCTCCTGGACCGAATGGGGGTCGATCGTCGGCGTGCCCATCGAGCATTGACGCCTGGAGTGGCTGATCATGTCCCCGAAGCCCGCCCACTGAGCCGCCAACCCGCCCGGCCGGCCCGCTCTAGGCCGGCGTATGGCCAACTCGGGGCGGTGAGCGTCGCTGGGCGACGCTCACAACCCAGGGTTCGACCTCAGCCGGGCCGCTATGACCAACTCGGGGCACTGAGCGTCGCTGGGCGACGCTCACAACCCAGGGTTCAGCCCCGGGGTCGCTATGCAGAGAGCTTGCTGGCCAGCCAGCGGAACGTGGCCGGGGCCCAGTGGTCGAAGTACTTGAAGGCGCAGTGGCCGGCATCGGGATAGACCCGGGCCTCCTTGCCGGTGACGGGACCGGTCTCGAGCATGAAGTAGATGTTGCCGATGGGGGCGAGATGGTCCAGCTTGCCGTTGATCATCAGCACCGGCATGGTGATGTTGTCGAGGATTCCCTGCTCCGATAACGCCCAGCGTCCGAACTCCGCCCGCTCCTTCTCCACCGAGGTGGATGGAAACGAGGGCGGGTCGTCGGGAGCCCCGAAGCGCCAGGTGGCCCGCTCGTTGCGTACCCGCACGAACTGCTCCAGCTCTTCGTCGTCCATGACGTAGCCGAACGGGTGCCCGGCGTTGGCCACCACCGCCCCCACCTTGTTGGGTGCGGTCCCGGCCAGCTGCATGACCGAGTACCCGCCCCGGCTGATACCGAAGGCCCCAACCCTCGATCCGTCCACCTCGGGCCGTCCCGCCAGGTAGTCGATCGCCGCCTCCCAGGCGGTCACCGACTCCGGCGCCCACGGGAAGGGGTTCTCCCCCGTCCCTGGACCGTCCATCACCAGGGCAGCCATTCCGTTCTCGAGACACAGATCCTGGGCCCACCCCCGATCCTCCTTGAAGACGTCGGCCCCGCACATGATCAGCACCGCCGACACAGGGGTATCGGTCCGGGGGGCGCGGAAATGGGCGCGGACGGTCCGTCCCTGATGCTGGAACTCCACCACCTCGACCGGGGGGTCGAGATGGGCGCAGGCCTTGCGGTAGGCGCGGGCACAGTCCTCACTGATCTGCCGCTTTGGCTCGCTCACCTCACCCGGGAAGCGGCCGATCGCATAGAAGGTCTTGGCCTGCAAGTAGGCCCGGCGAGCGCCCCGGTAGTCGCCGGCTGCCTCCAGCCGGTCCCCCTCCGTTTCGTGCTCGGCCCCCAGCTCATGCCAGACCGGGATCCACTTGTCCTCCGTGGTTCCCTCCAGCCGGCCCACCGCCCCCTGGAGCTCTGAGATGTCGTCGATCATGGCGAACCAGCGGCGATAGAAGCCACCGTGCACCACCAAAGTCGGGTCTTCGTTGGGGGCGAACCCCAGCTCTGCAGACGTCATCAGGACTCCTGGTCTCGGGACCCACCACCCTAGCTCCGAAATCGATTGCAGGGCCCGGGTGGAGATGCCTCCCCGACGGTGCGGGCGGCATGAGGCTGTTCAGGTCTGGCCGAGCGTAAACGGGTGTTGATCAGCCATCAGTTGGTTCCGCCGCTTTCCGCCCGAGGTATGACGGGGATGAGAAGACGGGAAGGGTGTTCTCCGCCCACATGAAGGGTGACCGTGGTGTCGAAGATGTCGGCCGGACGGTTGTCGGGGTCGGCGTGGGTCATTCCCCCCGTTCCCCGGGTGGCGTAGTAGAAGGTCTGGCCGTAGTCGTCAACGGGGCCCCGATACTCGTAGTCCCTGCCTCGTATCCACAGCCCGAGGCGGTAGCCGGGAGGGGCGACGATACAGGTGGGGACGATCTCGATGTCGAGCTCGTAGACCATTCCAGGTTGGAGCGGCTCAGTGCGGTCGTGGGGGTGGAACGGCTGCCAGGGTTTGCTGCGCTCAGAGTCGAGAGCCCGATGAGAGGCCCGCAGCCAGCCGTTGGCGATAGGTGTGTTGGGATCGGTGGAGCCGTCGAAGGTCACCTCGGTCCCGTCGGGATCGAACAGCCGCACGATGACGAACAGGTCGGCGTCGACCGTGGAGGAGGAGATGAACAGCTTGGCGGCCAGCGGTCCGGTGATCTCGGTCTCGGTCGGGAAGGGCTCGGTCTCGAAGCAAAGTCCCTCCCCCATCGTCTCGTACTCGAGGGCGGCTCCCTCCGCCGCCGCCTCCGGGCCGAGGGTCAGGTCGGGTCGCAGGAGCAGTTCCGTCCAGCGGGTCCGGGACAGGGGCCAGCGATCCTCGCCCCGCCACTCGAAACGCTCCCCTGGCCGGCGGATGTTTAGCTGCACCCGGGGAGTGCGGTCGAAGGCGTTGTCCTCCCCTTTGAGGAAATGGTCGAAAAAGCGCTTCTGCAGATCCCGCCCGTAAGCGGAGTAGAAGTGGGTCCAGTGTGTGTCGCCGTGCGCCTCGAGCCACTTCTGCTCGGATGGTGCCTCGACGAAAGCGTTGAAGTTGCCCCGGGGGTGGATTCCCTGCCCACCCCAGTTGGCGGCGGAGAGGAAGGGAACGGTGACCCGGGACAGGTCGATGGAGCGTTCCCGGTGCCAGTCGTCGCAGAGAGGGTGGGACTTGATCTCGGGAAACGACTCGATGCGGTTCCGCTCCAGCTCCTCTTCGGACAGCGTGACGGGCCCGGCCACAGACTGGCCCGTGTTCGGGTTATGGGGGGCGCGGTCGCCCTGCCCGTACTGGACCGGGTTGATCTGGCGCTGCTGCCAGGTTCTGGTGAACTCGCTGAGGATCCCGCCGTGGTAGTAGGCATCCCGGTAGCCGTCGGTGAATCCCTCCCAGGCGATCAGCGCCGCCAGGTGGGGAGGCTGGCGCTCTGCAGCCGCCCAGCCCATCACCGCGTAGTAGGAGATACCGAGGATTCCCACCCGGCCGCTGCTCCACGGCCGGGTACCGGCCCATTCCACCGAGTCGGCGATGTCGGAGTACTCGAGCGGGCTGCGCGGGCATAGCGTTCCAGGCGACCATCCCGCACCCCGGGAGTCGACCCGCATGACCACGTAGCCGTCCGGCACCCACCGCTCCGGATCGGTCACCTCCCACGCCTGGTACTTGTTGGTGGAGCCTTCCAGCACCGACGGGTCCTTGGTCACCAGCTTGTCCCATTGCATCCGGTAAATGGGCCCATCGAAGGGGAGACCCTTGGCGTAGATGCCGTGGGTGAGGATGACGGGGTAACGACCCTCTTGGGTCGGACGGAAGACGTCGGCTCGCAGCACTGCCCCGTCGCTCATCGGAACCGGGACCTGGTAGTCGATGCTCATCCCGTCGGCGTCGACGGTGAAGGTTTGCTCGTCGCCTAACCCCGCTGCGGGGTCATTCATACGACCGCGCCGCCCAGGTTGACGGCCAGCCAGTCGTTGATCATCGGCGCCCACCTGTACGACAGGTTGTTGGCCCCGTGGGTGCCTGCTTTCACCTCCACCAGCGTGGCGTCCTTCGCCTCTGCCGCCACCCGGCGGGCGTGCGCCAGCGGGATGAGCGGGTCGAGCTCGCCGTGGACCACCATGAGCGGCACTTCGATCTGCTCTGCCACTCCCTCCAGGGTGAGGGCGCCGGCCTTCTCCCTGGCCTCATCGTCGGAGGCGGACCAGGAGTAGCGGCGAAAGGCGCCCCGCGTCATCGGCGGGAGCTCGTCGTAGATCTCCTGCCAGTCGTAGGGGCCGCAGTTGTCGACCGCCAGCTTGAGGCGAGGCTCGAAGGCTGCGGCCCGACATGCGTAGTAACCGCCCAGGCTCCCCCCGACCAGCCCGATCCGGTCGGTGTCGATATCGTCGCGGACCTCCAGGGCGTCGATGGCGGCGCCAACCACCACTTCGTAATCGGGCCGGATGGGAAGCCGGAGGCTCATCTCCCCCTGGCCGGGCCCGTCCAGGCTGAGCACCGCAAGGCCCCGCCGGAGCAGCGCACCGCGGGAGCCGTGGCGGGTCTCCTTGGTGGAGTCCAGACCGGGGAGGAGGATCACCAGCGGATGTGGCCCGCTGCCCTTGGGTTTGCTGAGCAGGGCGACCAGATCCGCCTCGGGGAACGGGATAGTGATCTTCTCCACCGCCGGCTCCATGTAGTCGAGCACCCGGTCGTGACACTCGATCATCTTGCCCAGGCCGCGACGATGCATCTCTTCGTCCTCCACCGACAGGAAGTACGAGAGGTGGTAGCAGCGAGCGGCGGTGAGATAGGAGCCGACTGCGGACACACGTCGTCCCTCGCTCCAGGCCCGCTCGGCCAGCTCCTCATGGGTAGCGGCGGTGCGCATCCACTCGGTGCCCCATTCGGACCAGTCGTCGATCCGGGCGACGGTGGCAGTGAGATCCCCGATCGGGATCTGCCCTGCCAGGAAGCGGGCCGTCCAGATGTCGAGGACCTCCTGGACCAGCGGATCGGGATGGTGGAGGGTCCGGGTGAGGGCCGGGTCGACTCTCATCGCAGAGCGCCCGCCGTCTCCACCATCGGGGCCAGTTCCACCGCCTCTCCATGGCGCCGGGACGACTCCAGGGCGGCGTGAACCACGGCCAGGGCCCGCACGGCCTCCTCCGCCCCCACCTCGACCTCGGCCTTGCCCCTGATGGCGAGAGCGAACTCCTCCAGCTGCTCGCGGAACATGTCGGTGTGAGGCATCTCCACCGGAGGTCGCTCCGTTTGGCGGTAGGCCTGACTGACCAGGGTGCTCTTCGAGTCGGCCAGATGAGACTGATCCCAGTTGTTGAAGTCGAGATCGTAGAACAGGTTGGCCTCCGTTCCCTGAAGGCGCATCTGGTAGACCCCCGGTGATGCCCAACCGGTCCCCAGGTAGCCCAGTGGGCCGGAGGCGAACTCGAGGATGGCCATCACGGCATCGGGCACCTCGGAGGCTGTGTACAGCTTGCGAGCGTGGGCGGAGACAGACGCCACCGGACCCAGCAGGTACTGGAGGGTGTCGGCGTGGTGGACGCCGAGCTGGATCAGGGCCCCGCCGGGGCTCTTGTCGGCGAAGAAGCGCCAGGTCTGCGGGGTGAGCTCCAGGCCCCGCTCGTTGGAGAAGTTGGCCTCGGCCAGAGAGATCTCTCCCAGCTTCCCCTCGGACAGCCACTTCTTCATCGCCCGGTGCCCGCCCAGGCGGCGGGCGCTGTGGCCCACGGCGAATGGCAGTCCGCTGGCCGCCGCTGCCCGGGCGATATCTCCGGCATCCTCCAGGGAGTGGGCGATGGGCTTGTCGGTGTACACCGCCTTCCCGGCGTCGAAGCACTCCAATATGACGGACTTGTGGGTGTCGTTGGGCGTGGTGACCAGTACGCCCTCGATGTCGGGATCGGCCAGCAGCTCGTCGAGGGTGGCGGCGGCGCGGGGGACATCGAACTCCTCCTGGAAGGCTCGGCGAGAATCCTCCGATCGGGAGAAGCAACTGGCCAGCTCGATCACCTCCCCCCGCTGAGCACCCCGGGCCAGGACCCGGGCCCAGCGACCCAGCCCAATCGATGCCAGACGGACCTTGTCATCCATGCGGTTCCTCCTTTGCCTCGAGGATCGTGTCGAGCTCCTCGATGTTGTCTTCCAGTCGGGGATGGGGGAAGAAGCAGACCAGGGTCATACGTTCATAGGGCAACGTGGCGTGAGGCACCCCGGCCGGTATTCGTACCCAACTTCCGGGCTGGAGGGGGTGCTGCTCACCGTCGATCCACACCCGGCCCCTGCCCTCGCTGACGAAGTAGACCTCCTCGCTGTGGGGATGCCGGTGAGGCGTCCTGGTGGGGACCGGCTCCAGGATCACCCGCCGGGCGCTGGACTGGCCCGGGCTCCGGCCGGCAAACGGGTCCGCGGTTCTACGCCCCGGGAATTGATGGAAGACCAGGTCAACGCCGTCCACCACAGTCACGTGGCGTCACCCCGGGCGGCCAGCACCGATCGCACCGCAACCTCGGCCTCCGCCGCCACTGTGGAGGCGAAGGCCCTCGCCTCCTGTGGCGTGGCCCAGGTGGGATTGCCATACCAACCGTCGTCGGCTATCTCGGTGACGTCGGTGACGTAGCCGTAAACCTCCTTGGACCTGCGCATGGCGTCGAGGGCAGCAGCGCCTTCCGGCCGGCTGGGCTCGCCGACCCGGTCGAACCGGACCAGGTCGGGGTTGAGCGCCATCACGGCCAGGGTCTCGATTCCTCCTCCGTGGGTCAGTTCTCCGCCCTTGTCGGCGTAGATGCGCTGGGCGGTGTAGCACACCTGGGCGGCGACTACCAGAACGTCGTTCTGATCCTGCAACTCGGTGGCGACAGCGTCGAGAGAGGCGATGTTGCCCTCGTGCCAGTTCACGAAGACGAACGCCCTCACCCCCATCTCGACCAGCTCCTCGCACAGGTTGAAGACCAGGCCTTCGAAAACCTGGCGGCGCAACGAGATGGTGCCGGGATGCCCGGCGTGGATGGGCGTCACCCCGTAGGGGCCTGCCGGCACCAGAAGGGCATCGAGACGCTCGGCCAGATCGGCGGCGACCAGATCGGCGGCGATTATGTCGGTCCCGCAAGGCAAGTGGGGCCCGTGCTGCTCGACGCTGCCGAAAGGAATGACGGCGATGCCGCTCCGCTCCACCAGGGCCGCCACATCGGGTGAAGTCAGGTCGTGGATGGACCGGGTGCTCATGCGCGCCCCGGGGTGGGCTCGGGGACGACCAGGGCGTTGAGCGGCGGTTCTCCGTCGAGGATGCGCCGGGCCTCGGCGGCACCCCGGCGCCGCAACTCCAGCTCCGATTCCTCGGTGTACCACGCCATGTGGGGTGTGAGGATGAGCGAATCCGCCACGGCCGCCAAGCGTGAGACGTCGGGCGGCTCGAGAGCGTATACATCGAGGGCCGCGACCGCCGGTATTCCCCGGGCCAGCGCATCGATCAGCGCCTCCTGGTCGACCAGGGCGCCCCGGGCAGTGTTGACCAGGACCGACCCGACCCGCATCGCGGCCAGCTCTTCGGCCCCGATCAGCGGGCGCTCGGGGGGTGGTGGGGCGTGGAGGGAGACTACGTCCGCCCCGGCCAGCAGCTGGTCCAGCTCCGCCGGCTCCGCCCCTGTTGCCCTCACCGCGTCCGAGGAAACGACCGGGTCGGCCACCATGACCGAGGCGAAACCGAACGGCGCCGTCAGCTCCAGCACTCTCCGGCCGATTCGGCCGAACCCGACCAGACCGAGAGTGGAGACGGCCGGAAGATGAAGCGGCCTCAATACATCCAACCCCCAGTGGCCGTCGCGCACATAGCGGTCGGCCATGGGCAGGCGCCGCATGGCAGCGAGCATGAGCGTGATGGTGTGGAGGGCAACAGACTCTGTGCCGTAGTCGGGCACGTACGAGACCCAGATTCCTCGTCGTTTGGCCGCCTCCAGGTCAACCGAGTCGACCCCCACCCCCAGGCGGACGATCCCCCTGCAGTCGAGGCGGCCGATGGTGTCGGCATCGAAAAGGGGGGCAGCGCCGGCCAGAATCACCTCCGCCCCGGCGGATACAGAAACCACTTCGTCGGGACTTCTTCCCGGTCCCGAGACGATCTCCACATCGCCCAACACCCGGCGCTCCACGTCGAAGTCGGCGAACCGGGTTCCGAGAATGGCCAGGCGTGGTCTCGCGGATGATTGCACCGGACCGGAGTGTAGGACGACAATCGATTGCGGAACAACCCGCATCAGTGGTGACGGCTGCCTACCGTGGAGCTCATGGGCGGCAGCGACCGCGTACTCGTAATGGTTTGCAGCAGCGAGCTGCAGGCACGGGTGGTGATGGCCAGCCTGATCGAGCACGGCATCGCGGCGCGGACGACACCGGGACCGAGGGCGGGGCCGATCGGCCCCCGTCATTACCAGGTGTGGGTGCAGGCCGATCAACTGGACGACGCCCGCTCGATCGTGGCCGATCTCAAGCATCCGGTGGGACGCGGCCTCCTCGATCCGCGCCGACTGTTGCCGGTCCTGCTCGGCCTGGCCCTGCTCCTGTTCCTGCTCGTCGTCGTGGCTCGTCTCTTCTCATAGTCCGACACCGCCGCGATGGCGACGGTCGGGATCAGCCACTGGGCGACGACGGACGCACCCCGCAATCGATTGGATATCCTGCGGCCCGTGAGCCAGCCCGACCCACATCCGGATAACAGGCCCGATCCCGGCTTCTTCAGCCCCTCATCTCCGCCACGCCGCGAGGATCCGCGCCTGATCACCGGGGCGGGGCGGTTCGTAGGCGATATCGTTCTTCCCGGAACGATCCATCTGGCCTTTGTCCGCAGCACCGAGGCCCATGCAGCCATAACCGGGATCGACCGAGCCGCAGCCGCCTCATCGCCGGGCGTGGTGGGTGTCTTCATCGCCGAGGACCTTGCCCTCCCCGATATTCCCGGCGACGCCGGTCCGATTTCTGCTCCCGGGTTCTCCCGTCCCCATCTCGCCTCCGATCGGGTCAGGTACGTGACCGAACCCGTGGCGGTGGTGGCGGCCGAGAGCGCGGTCGTGGCGATGGACGCCGCCGACCTGGTGTGGGTGGACTACGAGTCGCTGCCGGTCGTGGCCGACACCGACCAGGCTCTGACCGACGACACCGTCATTCATCAGCAGGCGGGAACCAACGTCGTCGAAAGATGGGAACACGGCGCGCCGACCGATGGAATCGAGCATGATGTGAGCGCGGAGGTTGTCCTCCGCAACCAGCGAGTTGCTCCCACTCCGATCGAACCCCTGGGGATCCTGGCGGAGCCCGGAGAGGACGGACGGCTGACCGTCTACCTGAGCCATCAGCGGCCACACGGGGCCCGATCATGGCTGGCGGCGCTGTTGGGCCTGGCACCGGATCAGCTGAGAGTGGTGGTGCCGGACGTCGGAGGCGCCTTCGGCATGAAGGGCATGGCCTTCCCCGAGTACACCATCACTGCCGCCCTGGCTCTCAGGCTGAACCGGCCGGTGAGGTGGATCGAGCGACGCCGCGAGGAGCTGGGGGGCGGCACGCACGGACGAGGCTCCACCCAGCGGGTGAGGTTGGCCGGTCGGGCCGACGGGAGAATCGAGCGGGCCGAGATCCACAACCTGGCCGACACCGGCGCCTACCCGCACAACGGCCTCTCCATACCCATCTTCACCAGATACGTCGCCACCGGCCTGTACGACATCGAGGACGTGTGGATCACCAGCACCACCGTGGTGACCAACCGGGCCCCGACCGGCTCCTATCGAGGGGCGGGGAGGCCGGAGGCGGCCTATGCCATCGAGCGTGCCGTGGACGCCTTCGCCCGCGCCGCCGGGCTCGACGTCGCCGAGGTGAGACGAAAGAACTTCATAGCCGCGGACGCTCTTCCGTTTCGCACCCCCACCGGCGCCCTTTACGACTCCGGAGACTATGCCCAGGCGCTTGCCCGGGCCGAGGATCTGGTCGACGTCGACTCGGTGCGAGACGAGCAGCGCCGAAGATTGACAGACGGTATCGACCCCATTGGCCTGGGTTTCGGAGCATTCGTGGAACGGGCGGGCGGGAGGATCGACGGGGGTGAATACGGTCGGGTGGAGGTGGACGAGCGAGGCTGTGTCTCGGTCCGCAGCGGTTCCATGGCTGCCGGACAGGGCCACGACACCGTTTTCTCCCTGCTGGTGGCCGAGGCTCTCTCGGTTGAACCCGACGGGATCACGTTCCTGGCCGGTGACACCGATCAGGTGGCGAGGGGGACCGGAACCTTTGCCAGCCGATCCGCCCAGATGGGTGCCTCCGCCTTGTGGAGGACCGCCCATCGGGTGAGGGAGGCCGCCATCAGCTTGGCCGCCGACATGCTGGAGGCGGCGCCCGCAGACGTGGTGTTGGCCGAGGGCCGCTTCGGGGTCGTCGGCTCGCCCGGCCGGGGTCTCTCGTGGAAGGAGGTGGCGGCCGAGGCGGCGCGGGAGGAGGTGGAACTGGCCGCTGAAGAGTGGTACGTGCCCGGCGCCCAGACCTTCCCCTATGGGGTTCACGTCGCCGTGGTTGAGGTGATCCTGGAGACCGGTGAGGTACGCCTCCTGAAGATGGTGACAGTCGACGACTGCGGACGGGTCCTCGACCCCATGATCGTGGAGGGCCAGCTGCAGGGGTCGTTGATGCAGGGCATCGGTCAGGCTCTCTATGAAGAGGTGGACTACTCCGGCGACGGCCAACTCCGCACCGCCACCTTGATGGACTACGAGCTGCCCCGGGCCGGTGACGCCCCGCCCATGATCTCGGCGCGCCTGGTCCATCCCGCCCCCTCCAACCCGCTGGGCGTGAAGGGGACCGGGGAGGCCGGATGCATCGGCGCCCCTCCGGCGGTGGTCAACGCCGCCCTCGACGCCCTGGCTCCGTATGGGGTGACTCACCTGGACATGCCCCTGCGGCCGGCCCGGGTATGGGAGGCGATACAGCGGGCCACCGGAACCTGAGCGGTGGCGAGACGCTAGATTGGGCGCACGGAGGTTGGACCTTGCCGAGAATCCCCTACCCGAATCTCGATTCGCTTTCCCCCGGGGACCGGGAGATAGTGGAGTACGGGCGGGTGCACAGCACCCCCCGACCCGAGAGCCAGGCCATACGCAGCCATGTGCCGGCCGTCCTCCACGCATTCACCCAGGCGTGGCGAACCACCTTTCTGGACGGCGTGCTGGATCACCAGATCAAGGAGTTGTGCCGGGTCTACGTATCCAAGTCGATTGCCTGCGACTATTGAGGGGTGCAGCGGTCCGTCCAGGCTGGACGGCAGGGACTCACCGAGGCCGATTACGACGAGCTGCTCCAGTTCGAGACCTCTGACCGATTTGACCAGCGCGAGAAGACGGCGCTGCGCTACACCAGCGCCATCCTCTGGGACGCCTCAATCGCCGACGACGCCCTGTGGGAGGATCTCCACACCCATTTCAGCCCGCCCGAGCTGGTGGAGCTGGGCTTCTTCATTGCCCTCACCAGTGGCCAGCAGAGGTGGATAAAGACCCTGGACATCGGCCACCGTCAGGTCTTGGGCGACACCGACGTCGGCCTGGCGGCCGGCACTAGTCCATGATCTTGTATATCTCGGTGTAGACCCGATCGGCGGAAGGGACGGCCAGATCCTCGAGGCTCTCGGCCGCCGGGAGGGGGATGTGGGGGGTGGTTATGCGCACCACGGGGCCATCCAGATCCCAGAACGCCTCGTGAGACACGATCGACGCCAGCTCCGCTCCCCACCCGCATAGTCGGGGGTTCTCCTCCACCGTGAACAAGTGGCCCGTCTTCTCCACCGAGGAGAGGATGGTGCTGGTGTCGAGGGGGACGAGGCTGCGGACGTCGATCACCTCGGCCGAGATCCCGTCGGCGGAGAGACGCTCCGCCGCCTCCAGCGCTCGGGGAACCATGAGCGCCAGGGCGACGATCGTGCAGTCGCTGCCTTCTCTCACTACCCGGGCCTCGCCCAGCCGATCGGCGATCTCGCCCTCGGGTACCTCGCCTTTGGTGGCCATGAGCGACTTGTGCTCGAAGAACACCACCGGGTCGGGATCCCGCACCGCCGCCGCCATCAGGCCCACCACATCCCTGGGGTTCGAGGGAGCGACCACCTTGAGCCCCGGGATCATCATGCACCAGTTCTCGACGCTCTGAGAGTGCTGGGCGCCGAAGCGGGAACCGCCCCCGTTGGCGGTGCGGACCACCACCGGCACCGTCATCTGGCCGCCGGTCATATATCGGGACTTGGCCATCTCGTTGGCGAGGATGTCGAAGCACACCGCCAGGAAGTCCGAGAACATGATCTCGGCGATGACCGGTATCCCGGTGAGTGCGGCGCCCATCGCCGCGCCCAGGATCGCCTGCTCGGAGATGGGGGTGTCGCGCACCCGTTCGGGGCCGAACTCGTCCAGCAGTCCCACCGTGGTCTTGAACACTCCCCCCGCTCCGGCGATGTCCTCACCCAGCATCACCAGGCGGGGATCGCGGCGCATCTCCTGGGCGATGCCGTAGGCGACGGCCTCGCGATAACTCAGTTCCGCCATGCCGAACCTCCATCGGCCCATACGTCCGTCAGCAGCACCGACTCGTCGGGACGCGGCCCCGCTTTGGCGAATTCGGTCGCCTCGTCCACCGCCCGGGCCACTTCCTGGGAGACCCGGGCCAGGTCGGCCTCGGGCACCCCAAGACGGAGTAGGCGCTGGTGGTAGAGCGAAATCGGGTCCCGGTCCAACCACGCCTCCACCTCGGCCGGGGGACGGTACTTGCCGGGATCCGCCCGGCTGTGTCCCCCCTGGCGATATGTAACGGCTTCCACCAACGACGGGCCCCCGCCCGAGCGCGCCTTGCCGATAACCTCACCGGCCACCTGGTAGACGGCGTCGGCGTCATTGCCGTCCACCACGATCCCGTCGAGCCCATACGACGACGCCCGATCGGCACCCGGATGTGCCACCGCGGTTACCAGGTCGATCGGCGTGTACTCCATGTAGAGGTTGTTCTCGCACACGAACACGATGGGAAGGCCCCAGATCGAGGCCAGGTTGAGCGCCTCGTGGAAGGCGCCGATGTTGGTGGCACCGTCCCCGAAGAAGACCACCGCCACCTGATCCGTACCCCGCATCTGGGCCGACCAGGCAGCCCCGTTGCCGATGCACAGGTGGGCACCGACGATGGCGTAGGAACCCATCATGTTGTGCTCCACCGAGGCCAGGTGCATCGACCCGCCCTTGCCGCCCAGGATCCCGTTCGAGCGGCCCAGTAACTCGGCCATCACCGGGCCCATCGGCCCTCCCCGGGCCAGGGTGTGGGCGTGTCCCCGATAGGTGGCGAAGGTGTAGTCGTCGGGCCGCAAGGCGGCACCGAATCCGGTAGCCACCGCCTCCATCCCCAACGACAGATGCGAAGTGCCCTTGACCAGGTTCTGCATGAACAGGTCGTAGGCCCGCTTCTCGAACTGGCGCAGCTCCTGTTGGGTCCGGTACATGTCGAGGCGCCGCTCGAGGGGGATGTCGAGACGATCATTGGCCTCGTCGGCAGGCGACGGCAATCGCGCCTCTCGTCGGGCGTAGTCGATCAGTTGAGAGTCGAACCCCTCAGTAGGCATTGGCCACCATCAGCTCCTCGCAGGGGAACAGGGTTATCACCTTGCACCCATCGGCGGTCACCACCACCTCCTCCTCGATACGAGCGGCCGAACGGCCATCAGCGGCAGGAGCATAGGTCTCCAGGGCGAACAGCATTCCCTCCTTGATCTCGATCGGATCATCCAGCGAGTTCAACCGGCTGATGATGGGCCGCTCATGCAGCCCCACCCCAACTCCGTGCCCGAACTGCAACCCGAACGCATCCATCTCGTCCTCGAACCCGAACTCCTCCGCCCGGGGCCACACCTTGGCGATCTGATCGGTGGTCGCCCCGGGCCGAACCAGGTCGATGGCAGCGTCCATCCACTCCCGGGTCTGCTTGAAAGCGTCCCGATGGGCCTGAGTGGCCCTCCCCACCACGAAGGTGCGGTAATAGCAGGTGCGGTACCCGTTGAACACGTGGATGATGTCGAAATAGGCCTGGTCCCCGGGACGGATCAACCGATCCGAGAACACATGCGGATGGGGCGAACAGCGCTCCCCGGCGATCGAGTTGACCGCCTCCACGAACTCCGAACCCATCTCGAACAGACGAGCATGGGCCAGGGCCACGATGTCGGACTCGCGCACCCCCGGCTTCAACGCCTCGAAAATGTCCTGATAGACGCCGTCGACCATGGCACAAGCCTGGGTAAGGAGCATGATCTCATCGTCACTCTTGATCTCCCGGGCCCGCATCATCGTCTGCTGGCCGTCCACCACCTGCAGTCCCTCCGCCTGGAGGGCGAGGAACACAGACGTCTCGGCCATGTCCACGCCCAGCTTCTCACCGCTCAGGCCCTCGTCGGCGAGGATCCCGGCGATCTCCCTCGCCGCCCCGGCCTGTAGCCCCGACTCG
>CAVUUV010000005.1:0-722492 GCA_963744905.1 uncultured Acidimicrobiia bacterium
CCAGCCCGGTCTGTCGATCTGGGGCCCGGGAACCGGCGTTCCCTTCATGCCCATCATGTCGGAGGCCTTCTGGGGCCCGGTGGTGGAGCAGGCCAAGGGCACCGACAGCCCGGCCGACACGTTGCGTGCCGCCTCGGGTGTGGGAGATCCCTCCTCCGGTGCGACCGTGTACTCGGACCGTCAGGAAGGCTCCTTCGCCGCCACGACGGCCAACCCCGAGTACGCCCACGCCGGTGAGGAGGTCACCTCCGGTGGTGTGACCTACACCGACGGACCCTATGCCAACAACTTCCAGTTCAGCCTCTACGGAGCGCAGGACCAGGCCGTGTTGGCCCTGGGCCAGGGCGAGACCCAGTTCTTGTTGAACCCGCTGGGCATGCAGCGCGGCCTCCAGGAGCAGGTCACCGGCAACCCGGACCTGACCGCCATCGTCAACCCGACCAACGGGTTCCGTTACCTGGCGTTCAACCTGACCAAGGCCCCGATGAGCGACCCGGCCTTCCGCAAGGCCCTGTCGGTGATCATCGACAAGGAGTTCGTCACTCAGAACGTGCTCCAGGGCGTCGCCTTCCCCGTCTACACGATGGTGCCCGAGGGCAACGAGGCCTGGTACAACGCCGATGTGGCCGCTGAGATCGAGCAGCAGCAGATGGCGGGCGCCTCCACCGGCGACCGCGTCAAGGCTGCCGTGCAGATCCTCAAGGACGCCGGTTACACCTGGGAGACCGAGCCCACCGTCGACGCCGACGGCAACGTGACGGCCGGTGCCGGCATCAAGGACCCCGATGGGAACGTGATCCCCCAGATCAACGTCGAGACCCCGACGGCGGCTTACGACCCGCTGCGGGCGGCGTTCGGCACCGCCATCTCCGGGTTCGCTCGCCAGATCGGCATCAACCTGGTGTCGCTGCCGACCGACTTCAACCAGATCGTGCAGGACGTGTTCGTTCCCGACGACAGCGGGAACCTGAACTACGACATGTACATCCTGGGTTGGTCGCTCGGTAACCCGGCCCTGCCCACGTTCCACGAGGCGTTCTTCGCTTCGAAGAACCTGACCGTGGTCAACGACGGCAACAACAACACCGGATACCAGAACGACGAGTTCGATTCGCTGGTGGACCAGTTCAACGCTGCAACTGACACGCAGACGGCTTACGACCTGATGTGGCAGATGGAGAAGAACCTGGCGGACAACCTCCCCTATGTGACGTTGTTCGACACCGGCATCCTGGAGTTCTACAACAACGAGTTGAAGTACCCCTTCACCGAGACGTTGGGTGGCCTCCAGTACATCAACGGCGCACAGTCGTACGTGACGTCGTCCTGACCGGCAACTAGCAGAGGTGGTGGTCATGGCCCCGGGCCTGGCCACCACCTCCTACCGCTTGTTCCCGCCCGCCGCGGGCGGGAACAAGCCCACTACTCCCGGGATGGATCGCCCCACATGACCAGATTTCTGATTCGCCGGTTCGTGCAGATGGCCCTTCTGTTCGTGGCCTTCCTGACGATCCTTTTCTTCCTACTCCAGGCGATGCCCGGCGACGTCAGCCAGCGTCTGATCGGCGACCCGACCATTCCCCCCGAACAGCGCGAGATCCTGCGTCACACCCTGGGCCTGGACAAGCCGCTGTACATGCAGTACCTGATCTACATCAAGAACTTCTTTTCCATCCCTCCCCAGTTCGGGAAGAGCTTCACCCACTATCCGACCGACGTCTCCACGGTGATCGCCGACGCCCTGCCCCGGACCCTGGTCCTGTTCCTGGCGGCCACCATCCTCGCCTTCTGGCTGGGCTTCAAGAGCGGCAAGCTGATCGCCTGGCGGCGGGGCGGCGGGACCGAGCAGGCCTACATCGTGGGCGGGGTCTTCCTCCAGACCGTCTTCTACCCCTGGTTCGCCCTCGTGATGCTGTGGCTGTTCGGCTCGGTGCTGGCCTGGTTCCCGATCGGAAAGTTCCTCACCGTCGCCCTGTGGAGGGGGGCACCCTTCCAGTCGACCCACGTCTTCAACCTCCTCATACTGTCGGTGTTCGTGGCCATCGGACTGTACGGGGTGGGACGGGCCGTTTTGGCGCGTCTGACTCCGGATCCGATCATTCAGGATCGCTACAAGCGGGTGTGGGCGATCGCGCTCTTGATTGGTGTCGTGGCGTTCTGGTACACGTCGGCCATGCGCACCTACGCCTGGGACATCGTCTATCACACCATCCTCCCCGTTTTCACCCTGGCCCTGGTGGCATTCGGAGCGACGATGTTGATAACCCGGAGCTCGATGCTGGAGACCCTGGCCGAGGACTACATCCTCACCGCCCGGGCCAAGGGCCTGCCCGAACGGGTGGTCCGTGATCGCCACGCCGCACGCAACGCCATGCTTCCCGTCACCACCTCCCTGGTCCTGGCCCTGGCCTTCGTGATCGGGGGCGGCATCGTCACCGAGAACGTCTTTTCCTGGCCCGGAATCGGGACGCTGCTTCTCAACTCGGTGACCAACAACGACATTCCCCTGGCAATGGGGATCCTGGCCATCGTCGGCGTGCTGGCTCTGTTCGGTCACCTGGTTGCAGATATCCTCTACACCATCCTGGACCCGCGGATCCGGGTGTCATGAAAGGCCAGGCATGAGCATCCAAGAGCGAACCGAGAGCGGCGAAGAATTGGACCAGGCCGTGGCCGATCTGGCCGAAGGCGTCTCCATCGCCCGGGTGCCGCTGTGGAAAATCCGCTGGCGTCTCTTCCGCCGTTCGTTCTCGCGCAACTGGACCCTGTTCAGGGAGAACCGGATCGGGATGGTGGGACTGGTCATGATCGCCATCTTCGCCCTCATGGCCATTGCCCATCCCATCCTCATGGCGACGGTGTGGGACCCAGCCGTCTACGACCCCGTCCGCGGCTACGACGCCGTCGAGTCGCAGGTGACGGTGGTGGAGGAAGTCACCGATCCCTCCAGCCAGATCTCGCTGCAGGACGCCAAGCTCCAGTTCAACCCCCTGGTCAAGGTGGGGGAGACCCTGACCGCGGTGGTCCAGCCCGCCCCGCCCAGCGTGAGCGGAGACCATCCTCATTATCTGGGAACCGATCCCCAGGGGCGGGATGTGTTCTCCCAGCTGCTCTATTCCACCCGGGCGGCGTTCCTGTTGGGGGCGATCGCCGCCCTGACCACGGTTCTCATCGCCACCACGGTGGGTTCGATCGCGGCCTATTACGGTGGCTTCATCGACAGCGCCTTCATGCGCTTCGCCGATCTGATCCTGCTGATGCCGCTGCTCCCGATACTGTTCGTGATGGGTCCGCTGTTTGGCCTCAACATGCTCACCCTGGGTCTGGTGATCGGGTTCGTGAACGGGTTCGGGGGGGTGGCAATCGTGCTCAAGTCGCAGGCGCTGGCGGTGAAGGTCAAACCCTATATCGACGCCGCCAAGGTGGCCGGGGGAGGGAACTGGCACGTCATCTCCCGTCACATCATCCCCAACGTCCTGCCGCTCAGCTTCCTCTATATGATGTTCGGGGTCACCGAGGCAATCGCCATCGAGGCCACTCTGTCCTTCTTCGGTCTGCTCAACGTGAAGATGACCTGGGGGCTCATGATCAACACCGCCCAGTCCAACGGCTACCTGCTCAGTGGTGTCAACTACTGGTGGCTCCTGTTCCCGGCCGGTCTGGCGGTCTCCTTCCTGGCCTTTGCCTTCTTCATAGTCGGCCGGGGGATGGACGAAGTGATCAACCCCCGTCTGCGGGCCAGGAATTGACCCGTCCATGACCGCCCCCCTCGAGCAACTGGAAACGCGTCAGATCGACCCGACCAAGCCTCTACTGGAGGTGGATGAGCTGATCATGCGCTATAGGGTCAAGACGGGGGAGGTCTCGGCCGTAGAGGACGTCAGCTTCACGGTTCATCAGGGCGAGGCGGTGGGGCTGGTGGGCGAATCCGGTTGCGGTAAGACCTCGATCGCTCTTTCCCTCTTGCGTCTGTTGCCTTCCAACGCCCGCTTCGTGTCGGGGGAGATCCGCCTCAACGGTGACAACCTGCTCGCTCTGAACCCGGACCAGATGAGACAGCGCCGATGGAAGGACATCGCCATGGTCTTCCAGGGGGCGATGAACTCGTGGAACCCGGTCTATCGGGTGGGCGAACAGATCCGTGAAACTCTCAACACCCATTACAAGGGCATGCTCACCTACGACCAGCAGAACGAGCTCATGGAGCAGTTGTTTGCCAGTGTGGGCCTGCCCGGCGAGATGCTGCAGCGCTATCCCCACGAGTTCTCCGGGGGCATGCGCCAGCGGGCCGTCATCGCCATGGCCCTGGCCTGTAGCCCTGACCTGATCATCGCCGACGAACCCACGACCGCGCTGGACGTCATCGTCCAGGACCAGATCCTCAAGGAGCTCAAGCGCATCCAGGAGGATATGGGGATGTCGATCCTCTATATCTCCCACGACATAGCCGTCATCGCAGAAGTGACCGACTCGTTGGGGGTGATGTATGCAGGCAAGCTGGTCGAGTACGGGGCCACCGATGAGGTGTTCGCCCGACCTATGCACCCTTACGCCTATCTCCTCTTGCGCTCTACTCCGTCCATAACCGGACCCCGGCGCAAGCTGGCCCCCCTCGAGGGCGAACCGCCCGACCTGGAGAGCCCTCCCAGCGGCTGTCGCTTCCATCCCCGCTGTCCGTTCGCCACCGAGAGGTGCATTACCGAGGAGCCGCCACTCGAAGAGGTACGGCCGGGCCGGCGAGTGGCGTGCTGGAACTACGAGGAGGTACCGGAGCTGGAGGAGGTTTTGCGCAAGTGACCGCCGTCGAGCCGCGCACCGAAGTGACCCCCCTGATCCAGGTCAAGGACCTGGAGAAGCGCTTCCCTATTTCACGGGGCATGTTCCGGCGGGCCACCGAGTTCGTTCACGCGGTCGACGGGATCAACTTCGAGATCGCTCCCGGTGAGAGCCTGGGCCTGGTGGGAGAATCGGGCTGTGGCAAGTCCACCACCGGGCGGATGCTGGTCAAGCTCATGGACCCCACCGAAGGTCAGATCCTGTTCCTGGAGGAGGGGGAGCAGCGCGATGTGGCCAACGTGACCGGCAAGGGGGTCAAAGACTTTCGCCGCCGGATCCAGATGATCTTCCAGGATCCATACGAGTCCATGAATCCCCGCCGCACCATCTTCGATACCGTGGCCGAGCCGCTCTCCGTGCAGGGCGTGGGCTCGATAGTGGAGCGTGAAGAGCGAGTCATGGAGTTGCTCCATCTGGTGGGCCTGATCCCACCGGAGAACTTCCTTTTCCGCTATCCCCACGAGCTCTCCGGTGGCCAGCGTCAGCGGGTGGCCATCGCCCGGGCCCTGGTCATGAACCCCACCTTCGTGGTTGCCGACGAACCCACCTCGATGCTCGATGTCAGTATCCGCATCTCGATCATGGAGCTGATGACCAAACTGGCCAAGGAGATGGGTGTCTCCTACCTCTACATCACCCACGACCTGGCCGTGGCCCGCTACATGTGCGACCGGATCGCGGTGATGTATCTGGGCAAGATCGTGGAGATCGGGCCCACCGAGCAGATCCTCACCAATCCCAAACACCCCTATACCAAGGCGCTCCTGTCGGCGGTTCCCGTTCCCGATCCCTCCTATCACCGGACAGCGGTGGAGATCAAGGGCGGCATCTCCAAGGCGATCAACCCCGAGCCGGAATGCCGTTTCATAGCTCGCTGTCCCTTCGCCGCCGAGGTCTGTGAGACCAACCCGCACCCCCCTCTGGAGGATGACGACGACGGCCACTTCGCCGCCTGTTACCGGGTCGACGAAATAGGCTGAGACGGGTGACGGCGACCGGCCGGACCGGGAGGGTGGAGGAATCCCCCCAGGGGGTGCCCGGCAACTGGCTGGCGGGATTTCTGTTGCACAGGGCGGGCTGGGCAGTGGTGACCCTGCTGATCTATCTGACCTTTCTCTACTTCTTCGTCCAGATCTGGGTTCCCTACTCCGGCTACAGCCCCACCCTGGGTGGTTTGTGGGACTTCCTCACGGGCCTGGTGAGCGGCTCTGCCTCCTGGTGCACGACCGGCCCCAACCCATTCACCGACAACCCGCCGGTGGTGAGCCTGTGCGTCAAGGACACGTTCCCCGTGACGTTGTTCATCTTCGCGGTCGGATCGACTCTGGCCTATCTGGTCGGTGACTTCCTGGGCCGGGTGGGAGGGTGGCGCCGGGCTCCTTTCGTGTCCGGATCCACCTCACTGCTGGGAGTGCTCTCCATCACCATCTTCCCCCCCTTTCTGGTCTATCTGCTGGTGTGGGCCCTCTTCCTGCCCATCTACGACTTGCTGCAGTGGCTGGGGGTCGACGTCAACAACGTGCCTCTGTGGAATCAGGTGTCGTTCGGCAAGGGCCAGGTGTTCCTGTTCCTGACCGCGGTGGTGATGGCGGCGGTGACGTTGGGCATGGTGCTGCGGGGGTATGCCCGCCGCAGACGGCGTTGGGTGGTGGCTTCCCTCGCCCTTCCGTCGCTGCTGGTGGCGGTGGGGGTAGGCATCGCCCTGAGTGGCATCGGGCCCTACGTCCTCGACGTGTTGTTCCGCTATGGAGAGGGGGTGGCGGTGGCTTCGGGTAGCCCGGTCCTGGCCTTGTTGGGCTTCACGCTGATCGCCTTCGGCCAGGTGCTGTTCATGATGCGGGTCAGCGTCCTGGACGAACGGGCCGATGAGTACGTCCTCACCGCCTGGGCCAAGGGCCTGACCGGACGGGAGATACGTGACGTCCACATCGCCCGCAACGCCATGGCTCCGACGTTGGCCGCCACCTTCCTCACCATCCCCACCGTCCTGGCGGGGATGATCATCATCGAGGCAGAGATGGAGATCCAGGGTCTGGCCACGCAGTTCTTCGTCGCGCTGATCAACGTCGACATTCCCGACCTGATGTCGATCCTGGCGGTGCTCGGGGCGCTGGTGATCCTGTTGCGCCTCGGCACCGACCTGGTCATCGCCGTGCTGGACCCACGACAACGGGTGGCCACATGACCTTCGTCGAGATCGAGACCGACCATCGTCCCCAGTGGCGTGTGGTTCTCGCCAACCGCAAGGTTGCGGTTGGTCTGGCCCTGCTGGCGCTGTTCCTGCTTCTGATACCCGGCCATTTCGTCCTTCAGAGCTTCTTCTGGCATCACGCCACCACATATGATCCCCAGTTCGGCTTCGACGCCTCGGTCGCCAACCCGTCCGGGCCGTCGGGAACACATTGGCTGGGCACCGACAGCCGGGGGCGGGACGTGATGTCGATTCTCACGGTGTCGGCGCGGGCCACCATGACGGTGGCCCTCAGCGCCGGCGCCGCCATCGCCATCATCTCCCTGCTTCTCGGTTCGATCGCCGCCTATCGCAAGGGCTGGGTAGACGGCCTGATCAGCCACGTCGGTGACGCCATGGTCCTGCTTCCGCCCTTGCTGGCCATCCTCATCCTCGGCGTGGGCCGCCATGGCGAGTTCGGAGCCTTCCAGGTCGGGCTCACCTTCGGGATCCTCTACGGGTTGGGGCCGGCCACCGCCGCGGTGCGGGCGGCAGCGCTCACCGTCATGGCCAAGCCCTTCATCGACGCCGCTCGCGTAGCGGGAGGGAGCGGCCGCTGGCTGATCACCCGCCACGTGCTGCCCCACCTGGTGCCCCAGGCAGCGGTGCAGACCATGATCGGCGTGACCGGAGCGGTGGTGGCCGAGGCGTTTCTGTCCTACTTCGTCGCGGTGGGAGCCAATGTCGGGTTCGGCCAGATGGTGTACGACGGCATCACCTGGAGCGAGATGATGGCGGGCATCTCCGCCCGGCCCTGGTGGCTGATGATCGCCGGAGCCGGGGCCATCACCCTGGTCGCCTCCGCCTTCTACCTGATCGGGATCGGACTGCGCGAGGCCTTCGACCCCAAGACCCACCGCTCCATCCTCTGAACGGCACCGCCTGGACGACCGCACCAGACGTCCCCCGTTCCTTGGACCGTGGGGAACGCCCCTCTCCTTCTTTGGACCGTGGGGAACGCCCCTCTCCTTCTTTGGACCGTGGGGAACGCATAGCGTGAGTGACGGTCCAAAGAAGCCAGAGGCCGTTCCTCTGCGTCCAAAGTACGGGGTCAGGGCGGAAACGCCACGACGCTTCGGGTCACCACCACCGAGCCACCTATGTCGACGGTGCCGAGGGACTCGACCGGGAGATCGGCACAATGGAAGGTGAGCCGCTGCTCGGTGGCATCGGGAGCAAGGACGCCCACCTCCTCGTGCCCGACCGGGCACAGGTGGTCGGGGACGTCATGGACCCGTCCCAGGGCAACCAGGGTGCCCACCCACAGCTCGTCGTAACTCTCGCCCTGGTCGATGGCGATCGCCCGCTCCACCTCCTCGAGGGGGCGATCCTCCGTCAGGTTGATCGGCTGGGGAGACGGCGAAAAGCGGGGGTTGTCGGTCTGGAATACGGTCCACTGAGCATCGGCCACCTGGATCGTGAAGGACACATCACCCTCGACGGTCACCGTTCCCCCCGGCTCGGGCAGGTCGTCGCGGTGGGCGATGACGGCGTTGGCGGCGACGGTCAGACTGCCCTCGACGCTCACCGTGCTCTTGCTCCGGATGTCGGTGATATCCGGACAACGGACCGCCACCGAGGCCAGGCCCAGATCGGGGTTGACCTCACCCACGACGACCCCGCACTGCTGGGGTTCGAGAAAGAAGTCCAGGTCCTCGTATACGAAATGGCCGACCCGGGGAACGTCCGGGGAGATGAGGAAGGTGATGCGTCCCTCACGACCGGACAGCGTGTATCCGTCCGACGAGCGATCCGGGTTGTCCACCTGCAGAGAGGCTTGGCGGTCACCCGAGATGGAGAGAGTTCCGCCCAGCGACGTGGGGGGGCCGGTCGTGGTTGCACTGACGCCGGAGCCGGAGGAGGCGGAGGGGGTGGAAGGGCTGGGCGCAGATGGGGATCGGGGACCGCTTCTGAGGAATAGCCGTCCCGAGAGGACCACTCCTCCCGTCACCAGACCGGCGACGACAACGAGAGCCAGTAGCGGTCTAGACCGGTCGGTCATGGCATCGCCCGAGGATACCTTCCCCGGCTTCTTTGGACGGCCACCATCGCTACGCGTTCGCCATGGTCCAAAGAACGGGGGCCGTCCCCACCGTCCAGAGAAGGGGTGGGGGGTTCGCTATCGTCGGACAATGCCTGGACCTCTTTCCGACCTCAGGGTGATCGAGCTGGCCGGGATCGGGCCCGGCCCCCACGCCGGGATGATCCTGGCCGACCTGGGAGCGGAGGTGATCCAGTTGGTCCGGCTGGGGACGGAGCCGGACCCCTCCGACATCCTCAACCGGGGCAAGTCGTCGGTGGCCATCGATCTCAAGCGGCCCGGGGGACCCGATCTGGTCCTGCGGCTGGTGGAGAAAGCGGACGTTCTCATCGAGGGGTTCCGCCCCGGAGTTACCGAGCGGCTCGGGTTGGGGCCGGACGAGTGTCTGGAGATGAATCCGGCCCTGGTGTACGGCCGGGTGACGGGATGGGGACAGAACGGGCCGCTTTCACAGACGGCGGGACATGACATCGACTACATCGCCGCTTCCGGGGCACTGGGCTCGATCGGCCCCGCCGATCGCCCCCTCCCACCCCTCAACCTGGTGGGAGACTTCGGGGGTGGATCGATGCTATTGGTGATCGGAGTACTGGCCGGGGTGGTCGAAGCGAGGCGATCAGGACAGGGCCAGGTGGTGGACGCAGCCATGGTCGACGGCTCCGCCCTGCTCATGGCCATGCAGCACGGCGCCCTGTCGGGAGGATGGTGGGAGGACGGCCGGGCCCGGAACCTGTTCGACGGGTCTGCGCCCTTCTACACCACCTACTCCACCTCCGACGGCCGGTTCGTGGCCGTGGGAGCGCTGGAGCCCCACTTCTACGCCGAGCTGGTGGAGAAACTCGGATTGGCCGACGAAGAACTGCCCGCCCAGATGGATCGGGAGGCCTGGCCGGTGCTGCGGGAACGGTTCTCGGAGGTCTTTGGCCAACGGACCATGGCCGAATGGGAGAGCGAGTTCGCCGGTTCCGATGCCTGCGTGGCCGGCGTCTACTCGATGACGGAGGCGCCCCGCCATCCCCACCTGGCCCACCGGAGGACCTTCATCGAGGTGGGGGGCATCAACCAGCCCTCTCCGGCGCCCCGATTCTCCCGCACACCGGCCGCCATACCGGGGCCGATCCCGGCGCCGGGCCGCGACACCGACTCGGTCATGGCCTCACTCGGCATCGAGACGGAGACGATCTCTAGACTCCGTGAAGAAGGCGTGCTCGGCTGACACCCTTGGGAGGGACCTGGAATGACAACCGATGCCCTGACCAGGCGGGAGGCCGCCGAGATCGATGCCCTGGTCGAGGGCAGGACGATCCTGGACGTCTTCAACCACAATGCCGACCATTACCCCGACCGTCCTGCCATCCACTGGCGGCGGGGAGGGGACTGGCACGACCTCACCTGGAGCCGATACCGGACCCTGGCCAGGCAGGCGGCGGCGGGCCTGTCCGCCCTGGGTGTGGTCCGGGGCGACTTCGTGGCCATCCAGGCCGGGAATCGTCCCGAGCACGTCATCGCCGACCTGGGCGCCATTCACCTCGGCGCCGCAGGTGTGACGATCTACTCAACCATGGCCCCCAATCAGGTCGCCTACATCGCCCGCGACTGCGGAGCATCGGTGGCGATCATCGAGGATCTTTCCTTCATGAAACGCTGGGAGGAGATCAGGCCCGACCTGGAGGGGCTGACCCATGTGGTCCTGATGGAGGGGGCCGAGAACTACGCCACGGTCGACTGGGTCCTGTCCTGGGACGAGCTGCTCGAACGGGGCCGGGTGGCCCTGGAGTCGGATCCCGGTCAGATCGACACCAGCGGGATCGGCCCCGAGGACCTGGCCACGCTGATCTACACGTCGGGGACGACCGGGAACCCCAAGGGGGTCCGGGTCACCCATCGCAACGTGATGTGGACCTCCGAGTCGAGTCGACGGGCGGCCATCCTGGCCGATCATCCCCGGGGCGTCTCCTACCTGCCTCTGGCCCATATCGCCGAGCGCATCACCAGTCACTATCAGGGCATCTATCGGGCCAGCGAGGTGTGGTTCTGTCCTGACATGAGCCAGGTGCTGGAGTACGTACAGCAGTCGAGGCCGACCTTCTTCGTGGGGGTCCCCCGGGTGTGGGAGAAGGTGGCCACGGGTCTCCAGGCCCGGTTCGCCCAGGTCGAGGGCATCCAGGCGAAGTTGCTGGCCAAGGCGAGGGAGCTGGGGATGAGGAAGGTCGAGGCGGAGGAGGCGGGGAGGGCCATGAGCCCGCTCGCCTCGATCCTGCACCGGCTTCTCGATCGGGTCGTGCTCGCCAAGGTCCGCCGCCAGCTGGGAATGGAACAGGTGGAGCTCGCAGTGACGGCGGCGGCGCCGATCACGCCCGATCTGATCAGGTTCTTCGTCGCGCTCGGAATACCCCTCTACGAGGTGTACGGCATGTCGGAGAACACCGGGCCCGCCACCTCCAATCGGCCCGGGGCGAGCCGGATCGGCTCCATCGGGATCCCGCTCCCCGGGGTCGAGGTCAAGTTGGCCGACGATGGCGAGCTGTGGATTCGGGGTGGGATCGTGACGGCGGGGTACCACCATCTCCCCGACGAGACGGCTGAGACCTTCGACGCCGAAGGGTGGCTGCACACGGGTGATCTGGCCCGTCAGGACCCCGACGGCTTCCTCTTCCTGGTGGGTCGTAAGAAGGAGATCATCATCACGGCCGCCGGCAAGAACGTCGCCCCGGCCAGGCTGGAGACAATCCTGACGGTGCACCCGCTGGTGTCCAAGGCGTGCATGGTGGGCGATGGTCGCCGCTACATAACCATGGTGATCTCCCTGGATCCCGAGGTCGCCCCAGGGTGGGCCTCGGCTCACGGGCTGGAGTATGTCGATCTGGCCTCCTTCTCCCGTCTGCCCCGGGTGGTGGCGGCCGTGCAGCAGGCGGTCGACGAGGCCAACCAGCAGGTATCGCGGGTAGAGCAGGTCAAACGCTTCTTCATCGCCCCCGACGAATGGACACCCGAAAGCGGCGAGGTAACCGCCTCCCTCAAGCTGAAGCGGCGCGTGATCCTCGACCACTACGCCGACGAGATCGAGGCCCTCTACGCCGGCTGACCTCGCTTTGGCGCGACATTCAGGCCGTATACGCTCCCGATGTCGCGCGAGAAGGGCAGTCGGATGAGTGAGCCACCCATCGGTTTCGACGGACGCGTCGCCATAGTCACCGGGGCGGGAGGCGGTCTGGGCCGTCAGTACGCCCTCGAACTGGCCCGGCGCGGGGCCCGGGTGGTGGTGAACGACCTGGGGGGGTCCGTCGACGGTACCGGTGCCTCGGTCAAGGCGGCCGACACGGTGGTGGATGAGATCGGCGCCGCCGGCGGCGAGGCCGTGGCCAGCTACGACTCGGTGGATGATCCCGACTCGGCGCAGGCCATAGTAGATCTGGCGGTGAGGGAGTTCGGCACCGTGGACGTGGTCATCAACAACGCCGGCATCCTGAGAGACCGCAGCTTCGCCAACCAGACCAACGAGGAGCTCCAGGCGGTGCTCGACGTCCACCTGCTGGGCGCCTTCTACGTTTCCCGCCCCGCATTCAGGGTCATGAAGGAGCGGGGCTACGGCCGCTTCGTCTTCACCGCCTCCAACGCCGGGATCCTGGGCAATTTCGGCCAGACCAACTACGGCGCCGCCAAGATGGGGTTGGTAGGGCTTTCCAACGTCATAGCCATCGAAGGAGGCAAGTACGGAATCTCCTCCAACGTCATCGCCCCGGTGGCCAGGACCAGGATGACCGAGGACTTGCTGGGTGAGTTCGCCGAGTATGTGGACCCGGCTCTGGTCATGCCGATGGTCGTGTACCTGGCCTCTGAGGAATGCAGCGTCACCCACGAGATCTTCTCGGCTGGAGCCGGCCGCTACGCCCGCTTCTTCATCGGCCTCACCCCGGGATGGTTCGCCGGTGCCGGGGCCCGGGCATCGGCCGAGGACGTCGCCCACCATCTGGACCGGATTCGGGATACGGAGGGCTACTCGATCCTGGGCTCGGCCGGCGACGAACTGTCGATGTTGGCGGACCTGTTCGCGGCCGGGGACTGAGCGGGCGTTACGCTGCAAAGATGACCACTACCGCCACCACCAGCGAGGAAGCCACCATCGACGCAGCTGTGGACGGGCTGCTGGATGCCCATGATCCGTCGACCACTCCCGACGTCGAATTCTGGGGCGCCCAATTCGATGCCGGGCTGGCCTGGGTGCATTTCCCCGAGGGTCGGGGAGGGTTGGGTGTGTCTCCCTCACTCCAGGCAAGGGTCAGTCGAAAGCTGGGCGAGGCGGGTGCCTCGCGGTCGAACCTGGCTCGCAACGTCATCGGATACGGTATGGGGGCGCCCACCGTCGTCACTCATGGGAGACCCGAGCAGCAGGACCGCTGGTTGCGCCCGCTGTTCACGGCCGAGGAGATCTGGTGCCAGCTGTTCAGCGAGCCCTCGGCCGGCTCCGATGTGGCCGGTCTCGCCACGCGGGCCATACGGGACGGCGACGAGTGGGTGGTGAACGGACAGAAGGTGTGGACCACGCTGGCTCACACGGCCAAATGGGGCATGCTGGTGGCCCGCACCGACCCGGACCAGCCCAAGCATCGCGGGCTCACCTATTTCATCATCGACATGGATCAGCCCGGGGTGGAGGTGCGGCCCTTGCGCCAGATCACGGGTGAGGCGGAGTTCAACGAGGTCTATTTCACCGATGCCCGGGTGCCGGACTGGAATCGGCTGGGCGGTGTCGGTGAGGGATGGCGGGTGTCTCTCACCACCCTGATGAACGAACGGGTGGCGATCGGATCGGCGACACCGGAGCGAGGCGACGGGTCGATCGCGATGGCCGTGGACCTGTGGTCACGGCACGAGCCGGGCCCGGTGGCGCTGGACGAGTTGATGAAGCTGTGGGTCGAGGCCGAGGTGCTGCGGCTCACCAACGTCAGGGCCGCCAGGGGTCGTTCCCAGGGGACGCCGGGCCCGGAGGGCTCGACCGCCAAGTTGCACTGGGCCGATCTCAACAAACGGATCTACTCCTTCTGTGTCGAGCTGCTCGGCACCGAGGGCTTGCTCTACCCCGAGACTTACGCCTACCGGGCACCCGATGAATCGGCCATGGGCCGTCGTAGCCCGCAGATGAACTTCCTCCGCGCCAGGGCCAACTCGATCGAGGGTGGGACGTCGGAGATCATGAAGAACATCCTCGGCGAGAGGGTCCTGGGTCTTCCCGGCGAGCCGAGGGTGGACAAGGACCTTCCCTGGCGGGAGATACCCCGAGGTTGAGTCCTGGCCGGATTCTGGTCACCCATCGCCTGCCCGGTGATGCCGGGTCCGGGCTGCCTGCGGATTCCTCGGTCTGGACGGGGAAGGGGGCCATGCCCCGCCAAGAGCTGCTGGCGGCGGTCCGGGAGGCGGAGGGGTTGCTGTGCATGCTCGTCGATGAGATCGATGCCGAGCTGATCGAGGCTGGAGGCCACCTCAGGGTCATATCCCAGATGGCGGTGGGGGTCGACAACATCGACCTGGCGGCTGCATCCCGGGCCGGCATCCCGGTCGGCCACACCCCGGGGGTGTTGACGGAGACAACCGCCGACACCGCCTTTGCATTGATGGCTGCTGCATGCCGGCGGTTGCCGGAGGGGGGCGATGCCCTGCGGGAGGGGAGGGTGGGGGAGTGGGATCCGGAGTTCATGCTGGGCGGTGACCTGTGGGAGACCACGCTGGGAATCGTCGGCCTGGGACGCATCGGCCAGGCCGTCGCCCGACGCGCAGCCGGCTTTGCCATGGGGATTCTCTATACGGGCCCACATCGCAAGGGGGAGGCCGAGGGGCTGGGGGCACATTACGTCGATCTGGACGAACTCCTGTCCGCATCGGACCACGTCGTCTTGGCTGCTCCGCTCGATGCGAGCACCCGGCACATGATCGACCGCCGGGCACTGGCGCTCTTGTCGGATCGGGCGACACTGGTCAACATCGCCCGGGGTGGCCTGATCGATCATCAGGCCCTGGCCGAGGCGGCGGGTGCGGGCCGCCTCCGTGTGGCCCTCGACGTCACCGAGCCCGAACCCCTCCCGGCCGACCACCCGCTCCTCCATCTGCCCAACGTGCTCGTGGTTCCCCATCTCGGATCCGCCAGCATCCGTACCCGCACTGCCATGGCGGAGATGGCGGTAGCCAATCTGGTGGCGGGTCTGGCCGGAGAGCGGTTGCCGGCCTGCGCCAACCCGGCTGTCTACACATGATCGGGTTCTATCCCGCCTAAGAGACGAGGAAGTTAACACCCACAGAGCGGCGCGAATAGGGGCGCCGACCGTGTCGATTCGATAACGGCCCAAGATTCGCGGTTCGACCGCGGTGAGCCGTTGCTCAACACCGGGCGGGTCGGGGGAGCCGACGACGACGATCGTTCCAAGAAGGTGCGCATCCCCGACAGTGCCGCCATCGTGGGCGGGATAGTCGACGGATCGATCGAGTGGGACCTGGATCCCGATTTCGGTTATCAGGTGGCGACGTCGGTGCCAGGGATCGACGACGTCGATCTGCTTCAGCCCCGGCGTCTCTATGGGCGCCAATCTCGCCGAGGCGAGTACGAGGACATGGTCGAGCGCCTTCGGCAAGAGCGGATGCCGGTATCTCGCCTCCTATCCGGCTCTCGATCCGCGGGTGGCGTCCGGTCTCTGATCGCTGTGTCAGGCAGGATCGGGTTGTATGGCGACGAGGGTTCCCGAGTCCAGCCTGACCGTTGCGACCGGGCCGGCGAACACGTTGGACACCCCGCGGGTGGAGCCGGGCCACAGGGTCTCGTCGCTCAGATTCCACCGCAGCCCGGTGGTGGAAATCTGGCGGACCGGTCCCGCCACCGCCAGCAGGGTCAGTGTGGACCCGGCGGCGCCGTGCAGGGTGGTCCCTGCCCGGACGATCCGGACCCGGGCCCGGGAGGCCACCCACTCCAGCTCGACCCCTGCCCAGCGCTCGGACGTGAGCAGCATCATGGTGCCCATCAGGTGATCGAAGCGACCGCCCTGTCCGCCCAGGACGGTCACCTGGAGCGGGTCGCGCTCCATGGCTGCCTGCAGGGCCAGCTCCAGGTCGGTGGCGTCCTTGTCGGGGGAGTAGCGCTCCAGGGTGGCAGTGGTTATCCGGAGAGCCTCCTCACCGACCGAGTCCATGTCGCCCACGACCAGATCGACGTCCAGACCCAGTGACAGGGCCTGATCCAGCCCCGAATCGGCCGCGATCAGATAGGCGTCGTCGGGTATCTCTCCTTCCGACCAGGAGGGGATGGGCTCACCCCCGGCGAAGATGACCACCGATTTCATCCCGCCCCCGAATCCAGCGGCGGGCGGCCTAAATGACAAAATCGTCTTACGCGCGAAATCGCGCGTAAGACCTCCACCTCTAGTCGAGGTTGAGGTTGGCCGATGGCACTCACAGCCACCGATCCAACCAGGCCAGAAACTCTCCGTACCAGTGGATCGAGTTGGCCCGTGAAAGGATCCAGTGATTCTCGTCGGGATAGGCCACCAGGCGGGCAGGAACACCCTTGCCGACCAGGATGCCGTACAGTTCCAGACCCTGGGTCAGGGGAACCCGCTGGTCGAGGTGGCCATGTACCACCAGGGTGGGGGTGGAATAACCGGCTGCATGGGCAGCGGGGCTCCAGCGCTGCACGGCTTCGAGGTCCTCCCACACCTCGGCCCCATAGGAGCGACGCCGCCCGAAGGTCAGATCGGAGGCGTACATTCCCCCGAAGTTGGTCACGGCAGCGTGGGCGATGGCACAGGCGTAGCGATCGCTCTGGGACGTGATCCACGCCGTGAGATATCCGCCGTAGGAGCCGCCGGTCACTGCGATTCGATCTTCGTCGGCAAGTCCCGCCCCGACCAGGTGGTCGGTGGCGGCCTCGATATCACGGAAGGGTAGGTCACCCCAGGCACCATGGATGGATCGGGTGAAATCCTCTCCCCAGCCGGTCGAGCCGTGGAAGTTGACGTGGGCGACCCGGTATCCGCCCGCGGCGATGGTCTGGGCGTTCCAGCGCCAGTGCCAGGTGTCGCCGAACACGCCGTGGGGACCGCCATGGATCATATGCACCAGGGCCTGTGACTGATCGGGTTCGACGCCGGGAGGATCTATCACCCACATCTGGATCGGGTCTCCGTCGGCGCCCTCGATCATGACCTCCCGCACCCGGCCCAACTCGACCTCCCCCATGGCCTCCGTGGTGAAATCGGTGATGGCCCGGGTTCCGCCTGAAGCCGGGTCGGAGCTTGGGGCGACACGGTGGACCTCGGGTGGAGATGAAAGGGATTGGGCGAGCACGTACATCGTCCCGTCCGGGGCCACGGTCGGAGAGGTCACCCAGCCGTGCTCGGTCAGGGCTTCGGGGAGGCCGGCGCCTTCGGGTATGCGGTAGAGCTTGGAGCGGCCGGCGTCCTCGGCCAGAGCTACCAGCCTTCCCTTATCGTCGAGGATCCACCCGTGTGGCGACAGATTCCAATCCGGCACGAGCCGTTCCTCGCTTCCGGTGGCGAGATCGTGGCGGATCAGGCGGGTCTGGCAGGCATAGAAGTCGGGCTCGGGCTGGTAGCCGTAGATGATGGCGGTGCCGTCGGAGCTGAACCGGGGACGGCTGCTGTGCCCTTCCCGGCCCCCGTCCAGGCGTCGCAGATTGGATCCGTCTGCGTCCATCAGGAACAGCGACCAACACAGCTGACGGTGGGGAGGAGCGGAATCGTCGGCTACGAAAGCCACCAGGGAGCCGTCGGGAGAGATGTCGATCTCGTCGATCGTCTCGTTCGTATTGGGCCAGGCCCAGAATCGGGTCGCTCCCGGGGTCAGATCGGTGATCCGGCCCGAGTCGACCTCCATCCTCACCGGGTGGTAGACGTGCTCGAGCCACATGTCCCAGTAGCGATAGGTGGCGTCCTCGGTGACCCGGGCCGACACCGGGTTGTCCTCGGGCTCATGTGAGGAGGTTTCCTCCAGAGTGGGACGATCCTGTCTCAGGGTTGCCAGGGCAAGGAGGTCGCCGTCTGGAGTCCAGCGGACTCCGATTGCTCCCAGAGGAAGATCGGCCACGCCGCGGGCCTCACCGCCGTCGAGAGGTTGAACCTGTACCTGACGGTGATCGTTGAGCTTCTCCAGGTAGGCGACGGTTCTGCCGTCGGGTGACAGGGCGAAGCCCGATATGCGCCCGCTGGCGAAGCGGCGCCGCTCGCCTCCGTCGGGTTCGATCCGCCACAGCGTGGTCGAGGGGGTCCCCTCGTCGTGAGTGGTGACGGGGACCAGCAGACGGCCGTCCTCGAGCGCCAGGGGAGGGCCGAGGCGGGGGATCGACCAGAGGGTCTCGGGTGTGAGTGAAGTCATGATCGCGATCATGACACAACCTCGCTCCTCACGACCATTCCGTCCCCGCTCGGTCTGGCGCCGCAAGGGTCGGTACGCTGCGCCGATGCCGATCGGAGTACTGACCAGTGGAGGCGACGCACCGGGCATGAATGCCGCCATCCGGGCCGTGACGAAGGTGGCGGCGTCGCGCGACCTGTCGGTCTGGGGAGTCGAGAACGGCTACGACGGTCTCATCGATGGCGCCTTTCGCCCCCTCACCCGCCGGGTGGGCAAGAATGGCGCTCTCAGCCCTCTGGCCGAGGTTGAATATTCGGGAGGATTGGGTGGAACCATGCTGGGTACCGCTCGATCCAAGCGTTTCTTCGCCCGTGAGGGCCGGGCGCAGGCGGCGCGGACGGTGGAGGACTACTCGCTGGACGGGTTGGTGGTCATCGGCGGGAACGGATCGATGGAAGGGGCGCACCGGCTGGGCGTCGAAGAGGGGGTGGCAGTGGTCGGGATCCCGGCCTCGATCGACAACGACATCGGGTTGACCCGAGAGGCGATTGGCGTCGATACCGCCCTCAACACCATCGTCGAGGCCTGCGATCGCATCTCGGACACGGCCCGGTCCCACCACCGCGCCTTCGTGGTCGAGGTCATGGGACGTAATTCTGGTTATCTGGCAATGGCGGCGGCGGTGGCTACGGCGGCAGACGCGGTTCTCCTCCCCGAGCAGGGCCGCAGTGCCGACGAGATCGTGGCATCGGTCGTCGAGGCCCTCGGCAGGAGCTTCGCTGCCAGCCGGGACAAGACCCAGGTGATGATCCTCAAGGCGGAGGGGGTCCAGATCGCCACCGAGCAACTGGTCGATCGGGTCCGGGCCCAGCTTGGCCACGAACTGGAGGTCGAGGTTCGGGCCACGATCCTGGGCCACCTGGTTCGGGGAGGCAATGCCTCCTTTCGCGATCGCCTGCTGGCGGGCCGTTTCGGCCTGGTGGCGGTCAACGCACTCGAGGACGGCCACACGGACGTGATGGTGGGCTGGAATCTGGGAGGGCCCGGTCTCGAGACCTCCGACAGCTGGATAAGGCTGTTTCCCATCACCGAGGTGCTGGAGGAGACCCGCGCCCTGCTGGACGGCACCAGCCAGGTGACCATGGACCGGGTCCGCCGCATGGAGGCCATCCAGGGCGTCCTCTCCATCTGAGCCCCGATCTCCATCTTCCCGCCGCTCCTTCTCTGCACTCCTTTCTTCGGACTCGTTCTTTGGACGCTGGGGAACGGTTCTGGCCTTCTTTGGACCGTGAGGAACGCATAGCGATGGCCAGCGTCCAAAGAAGCGGTGGGGCGTTCCTCTACGGTCCAAAGAACACGGGGCGTTTTCAGGTGATGCGGGGATGGAGGTGGTGGGCGGCGCGGTGGAGGCGGTCGACGACCTGGTCGGTGGTGTCGCCCACGGCGAACACGAATCCCAGATAGCGGTCCCCTTCGGGGAGGCTGCGCACCTCGGTGCCGGGGGGGACGGTGATGTCGATCTCTGTGATGCCGGGGACCCGGCGGGCGGCCGGGACGCCGTCCATCCCCCCGAAGATGCCCGATCGTATGACGGGGAGCATCAGCACGCCGGCGGGGCGGGGCTGGCGTGACGCCCTCGGTCGGAGCCCCCAGAGCGGTGGCGAGGATCATCTCCTCCAGAGACGTGCCTGCCAGCCCAAAGTGGAGCGAGCGCCCGCACAGGCCCCCGATCGAGCGGGCGGCTATCTCCAGCAGGTGCACCCTTCCCTCCGGGTCGATGCGAGCCTCGGCGTGTATGGGCCCGTGTGTCAGGCCCAGCGCCTTCACCCCCGCTTCGACCACCCGCTCCAGCTCGGCCAGCACCGTCCGCGGCTGGCCGGAAGGGGTGACCAACAGGGTCTCCTCGAACGTGGGACCGGATGGTGTGTCGGGCTTGTCGAACACGGCCAGGACGGTCAGGTCGCCTTTCACCACCAGGCCCTCGAGGGCAGCTTCGGTTCCGTCCAGATACGACTCGGCCAGGAGAGGGCCGTCCTCTCCCTGCCTGCGGGCGATGGCGCGCACCCGTTCGACGGCCCTCTCCAGGGCGGCCGGGTCGTCCACCCGGATCACACCCTGGGAGGCAGTGGCGGTGCGGGGCTTGAGGATCAGGGGAAAGCCCACCCGCACCGCATCCTCGGGTTGATCACCCACCGGGACGAAGCGGGGCTGGGGGACCTCGGCTGCGGCCAGCAACTTGCGCATCTCCAGCTTGTCGCGGGTGGCGCGGGCGGCCTCCGGTGGGTGATGATCGAGGCCGAGGCTCTGGGAGGCCAGGGAGGCGATGACTACCCCTGCCTCGTCGGCCGCCACCACCGCATCGACCGGGGTGCGGTCGGCCAGGTCGACGATCGCCTGAGCCGCCACTTCAGGGTCATGGCAATCGATGCGCACGAAACGATCGCCCATGTCGAGGGGCGGGTTCTCCTCGGACGCAATCGCGAGCTCGACCCCCAGGGAAGCGGCCGCTGCGACGAAGTCGGCGGTGCGGTATGACGAGGTCGGGAGCACTACGAGAACACGGGCCATGAGCAGGAAGGGTGTGATTACGTGACACCCGCCGGGTAGCATGGTCCCACACATGACCGACAACGTGCTCACCATCACATCCGATGCACTGGACATGATCGCCCAGCTGCGTGACCAGGAGCCCGGGGACGAGGAGTACGCCCTGTCCGTGGGCGTGGCCGGTATCCGGGGCGTGCAGTTCAACTACGACCTGGCCTTCGTTCCCGTGAGCGACAAGACCGACTCCCAGCTCCTGGAGCGTCACGGTGATCTAGCCGTCATCATCCCCGAGAGCGACGTGGAGAAGTTGCGCGGGGCTTCCCTGGAGCTGACCGATCAAGGTCTGTCCATGAACAACCCCAACAGCCCGTCGCCGCCGCCCATGGCCGCCTCCCAGGGCGACCTGACCGGCCCCCTGGCGGAGAGGGTCCAGCAGGTGCTCACAGACCAGGTCAATCCTGCCATCGCCGCTCATGGAGGTGGAGCCGAGCTGGTCTCGGTCGACGACGACACGGCCTACCTGCGCCTGTTCGGAGGATGTCAGGGTTGTGGCATGGCCCAGGTCACCCTCAAACAGGGCATCGAGCGGATCCTGATGGAGGCGATTCCCGAACTGGTTTCAGTGGTCGATGTGACCGACCACGCTTCTGGCGACAACCCCTACTACGAGCAGTCCAAGAAGTAGGGGCAGTGGCCGGGAGCGGGGAACCGATTCCAGCACCGGAGCGTCTCTAACCCGTGCGCAAAGCCCCTGCCGGACTTTCTCTTTTCCTGGTCATGGCCGCCCTTCTGACTTGCCTGCCGGTCATGGCCGCCCGGCCCGCGCTGGCCGCCCAGACCGGCCCGGATCTGGAGGCGACGGTGGGCCTGGACGGGGTGATGGCTCCCGGGCGGCCCTCAACGGTGGCGGCCACGATATCGAGCCCGGTGCTCGTCTCGGGGCGGTTGACGGTGACGGGAGCCGGCATCTCGGTCAGCCGTTCGGTGGAAGTGCCTGCCGGGGGACGGCAGGTGTACGAGCTGGGTGTGCCCGCCCTCCCGGACGGGACCCGGCTCACGGTGTCGCTGGTGGACGCCAGCGATGAGGTGATCGCCTCCCAGGTGGTGACGGTCCGGTCATCTTCGGACGAGATGGCAGTGGGCGTGATGGGAGCCGACCGGCTGATCGCCACGCTGGGGAGAGTGCGGACGATTGTGACGGATCGACCGGTTGATCCGTTGGTGGTGCCGGCCGATGCGCCTCCCACCACCTTCGACGTCCTGGACTACCTGGTGCTGGCGGATGAGACGCGTCTGGACGACGCCCTGGACTGGGCGCGGGGAGGAGGCCGTCTGGTGCTCGGTGCGGACTCCCCGGGTGCCGCCGGGTTGTCCCTGACACCGCTGCCCACCGGTGTGGACGGTGTCACGTCTGCCGCTCTGGGTGCGGGCCGGATCATCCTGGTGAAGGATCTCGAAGCCCGGACGGGCGACGACTGGGCCTCGATACTCCGGCCGACCGCCCTCGACCTGGCCAACTCGCCGGAATGGGGCATGGGGTCGGACCAGGGGGGCGGGCTGGTCCAGGCCGCCTCGGAGTCGGGCAGGCGCCAGGTTCCCTCCTTGCCGTGGCTCCTGTTCGCCATCCTCGGGTTCGCCCTGGTGATCGGGCCAATCAACTTCCTGGTCCTGAGCCGGCTGGGCAAGCGCGACTGGGCCTGGGTGACGATCCCCGGTCTGGCCTTGCTGGCAGTGATTGGCTTCTGGGTGGCGGGCCGTCAGCGCATCGCCGGCACCAACGTGAGCCATGCCTCCCTCGTCGTGGCCGACGGGTCCGTGCGAGCTCGATCGGCGGTGATCGTGGCGGCCGGAACCGCGGGCGATCGGACGCTCGGATTCGACCCCATGGCCCAGGTATACCCCGAGAGGTCGCAATTGGGTGGGGGCGGCGCAGAGTTGAGGATGGAGAGCGACAACCGGGTCAGGGTGAGTCTCGATCAACTCGGCTTCATGGGCCTGGGCGTGATCGCCGACGATTCCTCGATCGACGTGCCCCGGGTCTCGATCTCGGGCAACGACGTGACGGTGGCCAACGATTCCGACCTCGACTACTGGGGATGGGGGGTAGTGGGGGGTGGGCGGACGCTGGTGGCCCCGTCACACCTGGCTCCGGGAGGAGAAGGGAGCATCCGGATCGGCCAGGCCAACTCCCAGCCGGGGTTCAGCTTCATCGACGCCGTCGTCAACGGGCTCCAGTTGTGGGACGACCCGGATCGCACCAACAGCCTGTGGCCCTTCGCCCAGGTCCTGACGTCCTCGATCGACGAAGGCTGGTGGTACTTCGTGGGAATGACCGACGACTACCAACCTGGTGTGACCGTGGACGGGGCCAGGCCGGTGATGCCCGGCACCACCATGGTCCTGGTCCGGGTCGCCGACGCCGGGCCCGATCCGGGAAGCACCGGCAGCGTCGGGGCCTCGGTGGTAGGGACGGGGTTCATCAACTGGCTCGACTGGACCAATCAGAGGGTGATCGCAACCGATGAGCTGACCGTCGGCTTCCTGCTTCCCGACCCCAGCGTGGCCCCCCGCCTGCGGGACACGCTTCAATTCGGGGCCGCCCCCGACCAGTATCTGGCCTGGGACTGGGGGAGTGGTGAGTTCACCGGGATAGACCGCAATGAGGTGCTGACCCAGAACATGGTCTCGCCCGATGGCCAGGTGTACGTTCGGCTGATGGGTCAGGAGTTGGGCGACAACCCGTTCAGTCCCGACTCGTTGAGCCTGGAGTGGGACACATGATCACGCTCGATTCGGTGGAGAAGCGCTACGAGGACGTCCTCGCCCTGGGGGGTCTCGACCTGAGCGTCCCCGAAGGGTCTGTCTTCGGGCTGATCGGGCCCAATGGGGCGGGCAAGACTACCGCCATGCTGATCCTGAGCTCGCTCCTGGCCCGGGACGGTGGGGCGGTGTCCGTGGCCGGGTCTGATCCCCAGACCAATCCGCGTGAGGTGCGACGCCATCTGGGCTACATGCCGGATTTCTTCGGGTTCTACGAGAGCCTGAACGCATACGAGTACCTCGATTTCTTCGCCTCGGTACAGGGAGTCCCGGCGGCCAGGCGCCGGGGTGTGGTGACAGATCTGCTCGGTCTGGTGGATCTCTCTCACAAGGCCGGCGCCGACGTGAACTCCCTGTCGCGGGGGATGAAGCAGCGCCTGTCGCTGGCCCGAACCCTGGTCCACGACCCCGACCTGCTGGTCCTCGATGAGCCCGCCTCGGGTCTCGACCCCCGGGCCAGGGTTCAGTTGCGGGAACTGATCGCCGAGTTGCACCGCATGGGCAAGACGATTCTGATCAGCTCTCACATCCTGGCCGAGCTGGAGGGAATTTGCACCCACATGGGTGTGATCGATGAGGGAGTGGTCAAGGCCCAGGGTGACATCGATTCGATTCGGGGCGCACTCACGGGGTCCCGGCGAATTCGCGCCCGTCTGGCCGATGCCGACATCGACCGCGCCCTGGACCGGGTGGCAGCCCATCCTGAGGTGGCCGAGGCGTCGGTGGAGCGGGGGCGGCTCGAGTTCGTCCTGGCCGGTGACGACGAGACATCTGCTTCACTGCTGGCCGATCTGGTCGAGGCCGGGGTGAAGGTATTCGAGTGGAGGGCGGAAGCGGCCGGCCTGGAGGAGTTGTTCCTCGAGTTGACCCGGGATACGGAGGGGATGTGAGCTTCGCCGTCAATCCCGTCCTGGGTCGTGAGATCAAAGAACGATTCCGTTCCCGCCGGGCTCCGATCTTCGTGACGCTGTGGGTGCTGGGGGTGGGCCTGATCGGCTATCTGGTCTATCTGGTTGCCCAACTGGCGGCTCGCAGCGCCTTCGGGCTGGGTCAGGGAGTGGCAGGCGGTTACATGGGTCGGTTCATCTTCGAGGGGATGATGGCCCTGCTGATGACCGGGGTGATCATGATCGTCCCCGGCCTCACCGCCCTGTCGATCGTGGGGGAGCGGGAACGCCAAACCTTCCATCTTCTCCAGGTAACCCAGCTCTCCCCGCTCCAGATCGTGCTGGGCAAGCTGTGGTCCTCGATGACGTATTTCCTTCTCCTGGTGGTGGCGGTGGCGCCGGTGGCGGCGGTGCCGCTCCTGTTCGGGGGCGTCCGCCTGGGCGACGTCCTGGCCGGCCTCGGCATGCTCATCCTCACGGCGCTGATGCTGGGGAGCATCGGCATCTGGGGCTCCGCCCGGGCGCGTTCGTCGAGAGGAGCGGTGGCCAACGCCTACGCGTGGTCGTTCGTCATCGGTTTCATCACCTTCGCTCTCATGGGTGCCGAGCTCCTGTTCGTCAACAATCAGTCCGGCCCCTTCCCTCCCCGGGGCCGGGAGGTGGTTTCCATCCTGCCCAATCCCTATGTCGGCATGGTGTCGGCCGTGGTGGCGCCGCTGGGCTCGGACGGTCTGCAGGGGACACCCTTCGACCCGATCGAGGCCCTGCTCCTATCGCGGCAGGGTTTCGATGAGGTCTTCTTCGGCCAGGGGGGGCCGGTGCCGGGAGGTGTCGATCCTTCGCTGATCGACCCGTCCGGTCGGTTGGCGGCGAATCAGGCTCTCCCGTTGCGCCGGCCTCCAGTGTGGCTGTTCACGCTGGCCATCTACCTGTTGATCACCACCCTCGCCATTTGGGGAGCCACCCGCCGGGTGCGGGCGCCGGCCGCCCGGATCAGATCTGTGAGGAGCCGGAATGGCAATCCCTGAGCCGGTGGAGACGTTGGTATCGGCGGCGCGTCGACGTCTCACCGCGGTGGGATTGGTCCGCAGGATGATTGCGTGGACGGGAGCGGCCGCGGCCCTGGCCGCGGCTCTGGCGGCGGCGTCCCGCTACTGGGTGATCGAATGGGCGGATCTGGGTGTGGCGGTGCTGCTGGCCGGGGCCGTCGGGGCCGCCCTGGTCTGGTCCCTGCTCGGACGGCCCTCCCCTCAGCGCGCAGCCCTGATGGTCGACCGTCGTCTGGGCGGCTTCGATCGGGTCAGCACCGCCCTCGAACTGGGCCGTCTCCCCCACCCGAGTGCAGCCGAGAGTCGCCAGCTCGAAGCGGCATCGTCCTGGGCGCAGGCCCGGAGAGCAGCCCCGGTGGCCCGCTTCCTTCCCGACAAGCGGTCGACTGGGATGTCGCTGCTCTCGGTGGTGGTTCTGGCCGCGCTCGTCCTGGTCCCTGCCGCTACCGACACTGCCTTGGCCCAGCGTCGTGCCGACCGGGCCGCCATCCAACAAGAGGCCGACCGGCTCGAGAGGATCGCCGAAGATTCCACTCCGGAGGCTGCGGATCGGCTTTCCGCCCTGGCCCGGGAACTGCGCAGAGCACAGGACCTGCCGACGGCGTTGGACGCTCTCGGCCGCGCCCGTCAGGACCTGGCCCAGGCGCTCGATCCGGCCGCGCTGGCCAAGAGGACCGCTCTGGCGGGATTGGAGAGTTCCTTTGCCCAGCACCCGCTCGCTCCGGGACAGTCGGCCGGCCAACAGCTGCAGAATCTGGCCGATCAGATCGCCTCGGGCGACCTCTCCGGTCTGAAAGACGCCGTGGACCAACTGCGGGCCAGGTCGGCCGACACGGCCGGGGTGGATCAGGACCTGTCGAACGCCCTGGCCGCTGCAGCCGACCAGCTGACCCAGATGGCGGCGGGAACGGGCGACGCCGGCCAGGCGGCCGATTCCCTGCGTCAGGCTGCCTCCGCCACGGATCGGGCCGCCGGCCAGGCGGCCAACGACCAGTCGATGGCCAATGCGGCCGGCCGGGTCGCCGATGCCCAGCAACGACTGGCCCAGCAGGGCCAGCAGGGACAGAGTCAGTCCGGTCAGGGTCAGTCCGGTCC
Source organism: uncultured Acidimicrobiia bacterium (assembly GCA_963744905.1). Taxonomy (GTDB): domain Bacteria; phylum Actinomycetota; class Acidimicrobiia; order Spongiisociales; family ZC4RG35; genus DATFFO01. The sequence continues at coordinate 26,860 of CAVUUV010000005.1, forward strand.
AAGCCAGTCCGGTCCAAGCCAGTCCGGTCAGGACCAGCAGGGCCAATCCGGACAGGGCCGTCCGGGCCAGTCGGGTCAGGGTCAACCCGGCCAGGGGCAGGGTCAGGGCCAACCCGGCCAGGGTCAGGGCGGTCAGGGCGGTCAGGGTCAGGGTGGAGCCGGTGGAGGTGGAGGGGGAGGGGGCAATGGTGCCGGTGGCCAGCAAGGCGCCTCCCAGGGGAACGGGAGCGGCGGTGGAGGAGTGATCCGACCGGGAGGGACCGGCGATGATGATCCCAATGCCGCACCAGAGCGAGCATCCGTCTTCGACCCGGTGCAATCCGGGCTGGGAGACCGGGAGCGCGTCGACCTCCCGGGTTCCGATGCCCAGGGGGAAGTCAAAGGCCTGACCGATGGCCGGGGCGGCCTCCATAACCTACCCTTGACCCCCTACTCGGACCGCTTCACCGAATATCGGGACCAGGCGCTGGCCTCTCTCGACTCGCTGGTGGTCCCGCCCTCCGTGCGCGATGTCGTACGCGATTACTTCACCCAGCTGCAACCGTGAGAGCCGATGACGCCCAGCCCCAGGACGTGACACTGATGACCCAGCCCCCATCCGCCATCACCCCCGGCGAATTCGCCTCCGCCATCGACGACGTCCGTCGTCAGGTAGGCACCGTCATCGTGGGCCAGACGACGCTGGTCGACACCGTCCTCATGGGGGCGTTGTGCGAGGGCCACGTACTCCTGGAGGGGGTACCGGGGCTGGGCAAGACCAAGCTGCTGGCGACGCTGGGGACGGTTCTCGATGTCGAGTTCGGGCGGATCCAGTTCACACCGGATCTCATGCCGGCCGACATCCTGGGAACCAACGTGCTTCAGGGGAGCCGGTTCGAGTTCCATGAGGGTCCCATCTTCGCCAACCTGGTTCTTGCCGACGAGATAAACCGGGCCACACCCAAGACCCAATCGGCCCTTCTGGAGGCCATGCAGGAGCGCTCCGTGACCCTGGGCGGCGAAGGTCACGCTCTACCCCGCCCGTTTCTGGTAATGGCAACCCAGAACCCGATCGAGCAGGAAGGCACCTACCCCCTGCCCGAGGCCCAGCTGGATCGTTTCCTGTTCAAGGCGCTGGTGGAATTTCCCCCCGCCGACGATCTGGTTGAGATCCTCAAGCGGACCACCGTCAGCGATGAGCCCCGGCCCTCGACGGTTCTGGATGGACCCACCCTGCAGAGGATGTCGTCTCTGGTCCGGTCTCTTCCGGCCGCGACCCACGTCATGCGTTACGCCGCCACACTGGTCGAAGCCACCCACCCCGCCAGCCCCCTGTCGCCCGACACGGTCAAGACCTACGTTCGCAACGGTGCCAGCCCCCGGGGGGCTCAAGCTCTCATCCTGGGCGGGAAGGCCCGGGCCATGATGCAGGGTCGCCCCAACCTCGCCGCCGAGGATCTGTGGGCGCTGGCGCCGATGGCCTTGCGGCACCGTCTCGTGCTCGGATATGACGCCCTGGCCGACGGTGTCACCGCCGACGACGTGATCAGGGCAGTCCTCGAAGCCCATCCTTCGCCGGTGGAGGCTCCCGTCGGGCCCGACTCGACGGCGGCAGCCGGCGACTGATGCTGCTCGAGCCCCGCTTCCGGGCCCGTCTGGAGAGGCTGGCGCTCGGGGTGCAGGGCAGGGTCACGGCGCAGTGGGCAGGGAGGCACAGCTCGACCAGGCTGGGTGAGAGCCTCGACTTCGCCGACTACCGGCCCTATCAGCCGGGCGACGACTACCGGCGCATCGACCATCATCTCCGGGCCCGTCTCGGTGTGCTCATGGTCCGCCAATTCGAGGCAGAACAGGAGCTTCCGATCGAAGTCGTTGTGGATCTGTCCGCCTCCATGGGCCTGCACCGCAAGGATGGATCGGCCCGTCGGCTGGCGGCCATGATCGCCTACATGGGTCTGGCGGCCGGCGATCGGGTGCGGCTGTGGTCGATACCAGGAGTAGAGGGACGCTCGGAGTTGATGGGCCCCTCGGGCCGGCACCTGTCGGCCTGGCCCGTTATGGAGGCCTGGCTGGAGGGGCGCCCGGTTTCGGGACCAGCCGGGCTGAGGCACGTGGGACGACGTCTGGCCGGGTCCGGAGGGTCGGTAGTGGTCGTGTCGGACCTGATGATGGAAGAGTGGCGTGAGTTCGTCGATGGGCTGGCGGGATCGGCGGGTGGGCTCGTGCTCCATTTGCTGGGCAGGGAGGAGATGGAGCCGGAACTGATCGGCGACCTGGAACTGGTCGACGTCGAAACGGGAACGGCCGTTCCGGTCTCCACCACCGAGGACACTCTGTGGCGGTATCGCCGGGCCCTGGAGGCTTTCACCCTCGATGTGTCCCGTCGGGCACGCCGGGCCGGCCTGGACTATCTGCTGGTCGAGGCGGGCCCCGGGGCCCATGAGCATGCCCTGGAAGGGCTGGCCCGCCGTGAGGTGGTCCGATGAGTCTTGTGGTCCCGGCCGCCCTGGGGGCGGCTGCCCTGGCCGGGCCCTTGCTGGTGCTCTACATGCTCCGCTCCAAGCGCCGCCCCCATCGGGTGGCCTCGACGATGTTGTGGAGGGAGGTGGGGGAGCCGGTTTCGGCCGCGGTGCCCTGGAAGCGTCTCAAGCTGACACCCTTGCTGCTTCTCCAACTGGGCGTCCTGGCCCTGTTCGTGCTCTCTCTGGCACGCCCCTTCGTCGCCCAGGCGACCGTGCTCGGGCCCCACACGGTGTTCGTCATGGACACCTCCGGATCCATGGCCATGGCAGGGCGATTCGACCAGGCGAAGGCAGCCGCCCTCGACCTGGCCAGGGATGTGAGCCCATCCAATCTCGCCTCAGTGGTCGAGGCGGGGCCGAATCCGCGTGTGCTGGTGGCCTTCTCGGCCGATGCCGACGCCGTCTCGGGGGCCATCGAAGGTCTGGCGCCCGGCGGGGGAGAAGAGGACCTTTCGGGGGCTCTCCGCCTGGCCCGGGGGCTGGCCGCCCCCGACCGGGCCACCTCGGTGGTCATATTCTCCGACGGCGGTACCCATCCACTGGCCGAGGAGCCGGTCGTGGGTGCCACCCACATTCGATTCGACGACCTCGACTCCAACCTGTCCATCTCGGGATTCGACGCTGAACCCTCCTCGGAGGGAGCTGCTCGTATCTTCGTTCAGGTCGACAATCACGGGGCCGACGACCGGGAGGTGAGGGTGGAGTTGTCGATCGACGGATTGCCCAGCGGTGGGCTGGATCTGTCCGTTCCCGGGCTCGACTCCGGCCGCAAGGTGATCCCCGTCGATGCCGGACCGGGAAACGTCGTCACGGCCCGCATCGTCGGTGCCGACGATGCCCTGCCCATGGACGACACCGCCGACCTGGTCATCGGCGGCGGGGCCGAGAAGCAGGTGGCGGTCCTCGGGGAGGGCTCGCCATTCCTGGCGGCCTTGCTGGCATCGACCCCGGGCGTGTCGGCGGCCCCGGACACACGGTCGGCGGACATACTGGTCGTCGATGGCGGAACCCTGCCCGAGATCGACCGGCCCGCATGGCTCATCAGGCCGGAGACCACTCCGGAGGGCCTGGACCTGACCGGTCTGGAGCGCAATTTGGCCGTCACCTTTCAGCGTCCGGGTGACCCGATCCTCGACGGCGTGGACTTGTCCCAGATGGCGGTGGCGGAGGCTCAGACCACCGAAGGCCTGAGCTGGCTGCCGATCGTCGCCTCCGGCGACGTACCCCTGTTGCTGTTGGGTGATGTGGGCGGGCACCGGGTGGTCTACCAGACTTTCGATCTGGTTCACTCCAATCTCCCCGTTCAGGTGGCCTTTCCCATCCTGGGCTCGAACCTCCTCTCATGGCTGGAAGGAGGCGAGGCAGGTTCCATCTCCACCGAGCCGGCCGGGACCCCGATCACGCTCGTCACCCCGACCGGCAGCAGTCCGGAGGTGACGATGCCGGACGGTGAGGTGAGAGAGCTGTCTGCCGATGCCGGTACCTTCACCGACACGGATCGGCCCGGCGTGTACCTGATCTCGTATGTGGATGCCCAGGGTGCCGCCACTCCCGGCGAGAGAGCGGTGAGGCGTTTCGCACCCGGGGAGTCCGCCGGCCCGAGCCGGGATATAGCCGTCACCGCCGGACCGGGCGCCCAGGGCGAGCCGGGGCGGCTGATCCGGGAATGGGCCCCCTGGGTGATCGGCGCCGCCCTGGCGTTGCTGGCGGTGGAGTGGTGGGTGGGGCATCAGAGACCGTGGTTGCGGCGGCGCAGGCAGGTGGCGGCATGACGTTCGACCGGCCCTGGCTCCTCACCCTGATCCCGGTCGCCTTGCTGGTGGTGTGGGTCATTTCGCGGGGAGGCCGGCGGACGGTGCCGGCCGGTCAGCACCGCTGGGCGGTGCTGGTGAGAATGCTGGCGATGGCACTGTTGGTGGTGGCGGCTGCGGGCCCGCAGGTGGTGAGATCGGTCAGTAGCCGCTCCATCCTCTTCATGCTCGACCGCTCCGATTCGATCGGAGCCGAGGTGCGCCGGGCGCAGGAGGACTTCTTGCGTACGGCGCTCGATCGCACCGACCCCGAGGCCCGGGCCGGAATCGCCCTCTTCGGCAACGAAGTTCGACTGGAGAGAGCGGTGGGGCCACTCCGGCCCTTCGATGGGATCCGGACCCAGGTCGACGGCAGCGCCACCGACCTGTCGGGTGCCCTGGTGGCGGCCGGGTCGCTCCTCCCCACCGAGGGCTCGAGGCGAGTGGTTGTGTTGACCGATGCCGTGCCCACCTCCGGCGGGCTGAAGGCGGCTGCAGATCGGCTGGCCTCCGGGGGGATTGCGGTCGACTTCGTCACCTTCGACACCGCTCGCAGCGCCGACCTGCTGGTCGAATCCGTCCAGCTGCCGGCCACCGCCCGGAAGGGCGACGCTGTCCCGGTAACGGCGGTGCTGCGGTCCAATCAGAGGGGTGTGGCGACCGTCAGGTTCAGATCCTCGACCGGGGAGGAGATCACCCGGCAGGTGAACGTCGAGCCTGGACGAAACGAGGTCACCGTCGATGTGCCTGCAGATGGCTCGGGCTTCGAGGTAGTCGACGTGACGGCCTCCGCCGCCTTCGACACCCGTCCCGAGAACGACGCCTCCGCGGGTGTCTTCCGGGTTCTGGGTGCTGCCCGGGTGGCGCTGGTCGAGGGAGTCACCGGGGAGGGTGACGATCTGCGGCGCGCCCTCGAGGCGGGGGGAATGGAAGTCGACGTCCGGGTGGGAGTGCCGGCCCAAGAAGAGCTCTTGGCCTATGACGCCATCGTGCTGGTCAACTTTCCCCGGCCCACCGATGAGGAGGGAGCGGCGCTGGCATCGTTCGTCGAGGACCTCGGCCGGGGCCTCGTCGTGGTGGGAGGCGACCGGTCCTACGGGATGGGCGACTACTACCAGACCCCCCTGGAGTCGGTGCTGCCCGTCTCGTCCAATCCCGACGACCTCGTCCGGCGCCAGCCCGTCACCGAGGTGTTGGTGATCGACTCCTCGGGCTCGATGGGGGCCTGTCATTGTCGCCAGGGTGACTTCATGGAAGGTGGGACGCCCAAGACCGAGATCGCCAAAGCGGGTGCGGCAGCCGCCATCGAGGCCCTGTCGCCCGAGGACTCGGTCGGTGTGGTGGCGGTGGCCGGAGGGGCAGACTGGATCCTGCCCCTGCAACGCAAGCCGGCTCAGGCGACGGTCGACGATGCCCTGGGCCCCATCGTCGCCGACGGTGACACCGAGATTGCCCGGGGGCTGCAGGCGGCACTCGATGAGCTGGGGGGAGTCCAGGGCTCCCTTCGCCACATCGTGCTGTTCACCGACGGCTGGGACCCCAACGAGGCCAACCTGGTGCCGCTGGCCCGTCAGATCGCCGACTCGGGCATCACCCTGTCGGTGTTGGGGACGGGCGAAGGAGCAGCCAGCACCCTGCGTCGGATGGCCGATGTCGGGGGTGGGCGCTTCTATCCCGGCACCAACCTGGCAGAGGTACCCCAGATCTTCGTCGAGGAGACCCTGACCGCAGCCCGCAACCTGGTCAACGAAGGTTCGTTCACCCCGGCTCTGGGCGCACCCTCTCCGGTCACCGACGGCCTCGAGGCGACGCCACCTCTGCTTGGCTATGTGGCCACGAAGGCGAAGCCGACCGCCTCCACAACTCTCCAGATCGGTCCGGGCGAGCCGCTCCTGGCCAGCTGGCAACGAGGCCTGGGCCGGGCTACGGCCTGGACGTCGGACGCCACCTCCCGCTGGTCTTCGGGGTGGATCGCCTGGGACGGATTCGTCGATTTCTGGGGCAAGGTGGTCCGCCAGGTCCTGCCTTCGGGTCGTGACACGCCGCCCGAAGTGACCCTCGACGCCGGCACGCTCAGGATTCGATTCGACGCCGGCGACCCGGTACTCGAAGGAGCAGCCGTGGCCCGGGTCAGGGCTCCGGGCGGCGACATCCAGGTGGTCCCTCTCACCCAGACCGGCGAATCGACCTTCTCGGGCTCTGCAAGGGCCTCGCAACCCGGCGCCTACTGGGTAGCGGTCACCCTCGACAGAGGGGACGGGTCCAGCGTGGTGTCCAGTGCGGGCGCCGTGTCGGGCTATGCGGAGGAGTTCGCCTTTCGCCAGCCCGACCTGGCGTTGGTCGGATCGGTGGCCGAGACCACCGGAGGCCGGGTGGGAGTCACGCCCCAGGAATCATTCGACCAGGCTCCGGCTCGGGGCTCGGCGCTGCTTCCCATCTCCTCCTGGCTGGTCGCTGCCGCACTGGCCCTGTTCCTGACCGACGTTGCTCTGCGCCGGCTGGTCTTCTCCACCGAAGACGTCGCAGAGTGGCGACAGGGGGTTCAAACGAAGGGCCGCCGGGAGCGCAAGCGCATAGAGAAGGTGCTCGAAGAGGCAGCCGCGGAGCGAACCTCTGCGCCCACCGTGTCGGATTCCGAGACCCTGCAGCGGCTGATGCGGCGCAAACGGCGGGAATGACGCGGTCGCTGCTCGGTGGCAATACCGTGGCCCCATGTCGTTCACCCGAGACGAACTGGAGTCGTTTCGCGACGCATCCGTACCCGACCTGATAGGGCCCGGCCTGAGGCTGCTATTCGTGGGAATCAATCCGGGGCTGTGGACAGCCGCCACGCAAACCCATTTCGCTCATCCCTCGAACCGCTTTTACCCGGCGCTGGCCAAAGCAGGCGTCATCCAGCGGGAGATCGACCCTGCGGCCGGGATGGACGCCGACGACAGGGCGCATCTCATCGCCCGGGGTGTGGGGATCACCAATCTGGTCAATCGAGCCACGGCCCGGGCGGGCGAATTGAGCCGCGCCGAGCTGCGCCGGGGAGCACAGCACCTGGTCGAGACCGTTCGCTCGACCCGGCCTGCCGTGGTGACCGTGGCAGGCATCACCGCCTACCGGGACGCCTTCGGTGAACGACAGGCCGAGGTGGGTCGACAGGAGCAGGACCTGGCCGGGGCCCAGCTGTGGGTGGTGCCCAATCCCAGCGGCCTCAATGCCCACGAGACGGTCGATTCCCTGGCCGAATGGTACCGGAAAGTCGCCGTGGCGGCAGGTGTGGTCGATGGCTGAGACGAGCTCTTCGGGGGCCGGGCCCACCCCTCGCCAGGTCCTGTACGGGTTGGTGGCGGGTGCCTTTCACGTCGTGGTCGCCGTCCTGGGCTGGAGCTCGGCCGGGCTGGCTCCGACGTGGTGGAACTGGGCGCTGGCCGTGGTGTGGGTGGTCGTGGCCGGTGTTCTCGTCGTGAGATGGCGCCGGACCGGATTGGCGCTCGCCCTCACCATCGGAGAGTTCGTGGTCTGGACGATAGGGGCGGCGGTCCTCCTGACCTGAGCGGGCCGGGGCCCGACTGATTTCAAGACGTCTGGTCGAGGAAGAGGCTCTGGGTGGAACGGCCGATGGGGGAACGGGTGTCGAACAGGAGGCCGGTGGCGACACCCCGTCCCCCCGGGTCGTAGATCGACTCGGCGCTCACTCCGACCCAGTCGCCGCCCGGCATCCGGTTGAGGTGGATGGTCAGATCCGCGTTCATGAACACGAACCGGCGGCCGTCGACCAGACGCGACAGCCCGTTTACGAAGTCGCCGGTGACGATCGCCCGGGTCAGCGGGGTGATGTCCTCGCCGGCCACCAGCGGACGGTGGATCCGCAGCCACATGGCTCCCGGCCCGGACCGGCGGAACCCCTCATCGACCTCCCGAACCTCGATGGCATGGCGGTGGTAAAGCACCCGTCCCGGGTCGCCAAGGCCCCAACGGTCCATCTCGGGCATCGGTAGCTGATCCGGCAGGGGCACCGGGGGCGGGGGCGCCTGGGCAGCCGGGGGAAGGTCGAGGTTCGTGGTGCGGAGGCGAAGGGCCATCGCCCTGGCCAGCTCCAGGTCGTCGGCGTCGAACAGCGATGCCTCTACGACCTGGATTCTCTTTCCCTCCCTGACCACCCGGGCTTCGGTGCGCAGGGTGGTGAGGGGCACCACCCTGAACAGCTCCACCGTCAGACGGGCCACCTCCATCGGCGCCAGGGTGGGCACGGCCTCCACGCTACGAGCGAGCAGGGCGGCGACGACACCTCCGTGTTGTCCCTGCTCATACCATCCGGCCAGGGCCAGGGGTGTCGATTCCACCACATCGGCTCGCGAGGTGGGCAGGTAGGGCGCGGCGGGGATGGGGTGCGTGTCGGGCAAGTGGAGATGAGACCTGGAACTGGAGGGATGCTGGTTTACCATGCCCTTCCGTGGACGTCGAAACCATCGTCGAGAGCCCACCGACGGTCACCCGCACCAGTCCCCGCCTGGGTTTCATCGCTACGTCGGCCCTCGCTTCCACAGTGGGCCTGGTGGTGGCAGTGCTGGTCGACCACCTCGGCCTGGCGGTGGCGGGCATCATCGGTGGTCGGGAGCCGATCCTCTACCACAACGAAGTCACGTTCGGCGCCGGAGGATCAGACCTGGTCCTGTTCGGAGGCGTGGTGGCGTCGCTCATCGTCGGGATCTTCTTCTTGACCCTCTACCCGGCCTCGCGGCGCTACGACGGGGCCCGCATCACCACCTTGTGGATCGTGCTTCACTGTCTGCGCCAGGGCTTCACCCAACTGGCCCTGATCCCCTTCGGCGAATCGAACGCGGCTCATGCCTATGCCGCCATGGATGCACCGGCGGGGATCGACCTGGTCATGGCGGCAGCCGGGGCGGTGGGCCTGCTCTCTGTGGCTCTCGCCGCTGCCCCTGCCTTTCTCGCCTACGCCCACCGCCAGTCTGAGATCTCGACTCCCCAGAAGCGGTTCTCGTACACGGCCAAGCTGGCGCTGATTCCGGGTGTGGCGGGCTCGTTGCTGGCCGTGCCCTTCTTCCTCCCCGACAACGGGATCGGATTCGTCCAGACCCTTCCTCTGGTCGGTTTGTTCACCATCGCCACCGTGCTGGCCGCCCTCGGGACCCGTTCGGTACGAATCGGTGACGGACGCCAGGCTCAGAAGTTCTCCTGGCTGCCGGTGGGTTGGCTGGTTTTCCTGCTCCTGGTCTTCCAACTCGTGCTGGGCCACGGTTTGATCATGCCTCCCGACATCGATCACCCCCTGGCCCGTCCGTACTGAGGATGGGGCCCTGGGCCGCCCATGTGGTCACCGTCTCCGATGGCGTCCACCACGGCACCCGCCACGACCTGTCCGGAGACCGGCTGGTGGACCTGTTGACCGATGCCGGCTTCGAGATAACCGGGCGTACTGTGGTACCCGATGACGTGGACGAGATCGTGAGAGCCTTGCGAGAGGCCGCAGCGGAGGCGCGCTTGGTGGTAACGACCGGAGGCACCGGATTCGGCCCCCGCGACGTCACCCCCGAGGCAACCGCCCGGGTCATCGAACGACCCGCTCCGGGCCTGGTGCATCTAATGCTGGCGGCCGGGATCGCCGTCACGCCGATGGCGGCTCTGTCCAGGCCCGGCGCCGGCGCCGTCGGTAGAAGCCTCGTCGTCAACTTGCCGGGGTCACCCAAAGGCGCCACCGAGAATCTGTCCGCCATCATCGATGTGGTTCCCCATGCCCTCCAGCTCCTGGCCGGCGACACCGAGCATCCGGGCGGGAGTAACGAGTGAACGAGCTCGATCGGGTGCTCCAGACGGCCGAGGAATGGAGCGCGCGCGGGGTGGATTTCGCCCTGGCCACCGTGGTCGGGGTCAGAGGCTCCACCTATCGGGGGCTGGGGGCCCGTCAGCTGGTGGCGGCGGACGGAACCGGGGTGGGGACCGTGTCGGGGGGCTGCCTCGACGAGGATCTGCGCCGTGTGGCAGCAGAGGTCATGGACACCGGCCGGCCACGTGTCATCGAATTCGATCTGACCGCCGACGACGAGGCAGTTTGGGGATGGGGCATCGGCTGCAACGGTGCCACCGAGCTCATCGTGGAGCCGTCCGCCTCCGTTGTCGAGTTGGTGAGGGCGCTTCGCTCCGCCCAGCGTCCGCTGGCGGTGATCCATCACCTGGGCGACCAGGCCGGTAAGCGGACCCTGGTCGGGCCGGATGAGAAGGGACCTGGGGGGGATCTGGCCCGTCGGGCTCTGGCGGATGGACGCAATCAGGTGGCCGAGCTCGCCGGTCGCCCGGTGATGATCGAGGTGCTGGGCGCGCCCCGCCGCCTGGTGATATGTGGCGCAGGCCACGACGCCGCCCCGCTGGTCCGCCTGGCCGCCGATCTGGGATTCGAGCCCATCCTGGTCGACGATCGGCGACCCTTCCTCTCCTCGGAGCGATTCCCCGGCGCCAGCCAGCTCGTGAATGCCCGTCCCGGCGAACTGGCCTCGGCGGTCGACCTCGACCCGGGGGCCTCGGTGGTGATCATGTCTCACAATTACCTGCGCGATCTGGACTATCTGGAGTCGGTGCTCGGACACGGCGTGGCCTACATCGGGCTGCTGGGCCCCGGGGAGCGGCTCAGTCGACTCCTCGATGATCTGGCGGAGAGAGGTGTGGCGCCCGAGCCGGGTGACCTGGAGGTGCTCCACGGCCCGGCCGGCCTCGACATCGGGGCAGAGGGGCCCACCGAGATCGCCTGGTCCATCCTGGCCGAGATCATGGCGGTCCGCCGACACAAGAAGGCCGGCTTCCTCCGCGACAGGAAAGGGCCCGCCCTCCTGTCCGGTTACGATCACCAATAGTGTGTCGCTCAATCAGGGGAACGGTGTCTCCGGGGCCGGAGAGACTGCGCCATCATTTTGGGCGAGGCACCACTAGCTACCGCGTTCTGGGAGGTCCAGCTTGAAGATCGAGCATGAATTCACGGTTGAGCGACCCATCGGGGACGTCTGGGAGTTCTTTCAGGACATCCCGGCCGTGGCCGACTGCATGCCGGGAGCGGAGCTGAAAGAGGACAAGGGCGACAACGTCTATGCCGGGGTCGTCTCTGTGAGGCTCGGCCCGATGACGGCGGCCTTCGAGGGCGAGGCGACCATATCCCCCGATCCCCAGGCCCATACGGCGACCATCTCCGGCAAAGGGGTGGACAAACGGGGAGGGAGCCGTGGCCAGGTGAACGTGGAATACGGCCTGAGCGAGGCGGAGGGCGGTTCGACGAGGGTGTCGATCGAGGCCGACGTGATGCTGTCGGGGCCGGCAGCCCAGTTTGGCCGCACCGGTCTGGTCAACGAGATCTCCAAACGGCTCATCTCCGAGTTCGTCGACTGCCTCGAAGACAAGCTGGCCGCCCCCACCAAGGAGGAGGCTGCCCAGGTGAGGGCGAACAAGGACGTCAACGGCATTGCCCTGTTCTTTGCCGGCCTGTGGGCGTGGCTGAAGAGGATCTTCACCGGGTCCAAGTGACCTCACGAGAGGGGAGATGGGTCCCGTCCTGGCTGCTGGCGTCGATGGCACTCGTCCTGGTCAGCTGGGGATGCGCGGCCAAACCGGCCCGGGTCGACCCGGCCCACCCCGTGGTTCGGATGCTCGACAACCGGTTCAGCCCGTCCGACATCACCATTCCGGTGGGTGGCTCGGTGACCTTCGTCGGGGCGGGGCGAAACGCGCACAATGCCGTGGCGGCAGATGGCTCCTGGTCGACCGAGAACGTGTTCGGGACTCTGGAGATGTACGACGGGGACGAGGCGACCATCAGCTTCGACGAGCCCGGTACCTACACCTTCTTCTGCACATTCCACGGAAACGCCCAGGGCCAGGGCATGGCGGGTACGCTCACGGTCGTGCCGGCCGACACGACCAACCCATGACGTCTCTCCACCGGTGAAGATGAAGCTGGAGACCAGACGGCTCGTGCCTCTCCTGGCGTTGTTGTTGGTCGTGCTCGCCGGCTGCGCCGGTCCACCTACCGGCGACGCCTCACCGGCCGCAACGGGCGATTCGAGCACAGAGGCGCCGGCCGTATGGTCGGGAACCACCCGCGCCGTTCCCGCTGACTACCAGACCATCCAGGCCGCGGTGGATGCCGCTGAGCCGGGTGATTTGATCCTCATCTCCCCGGGGGTGTATCCCGAGGAGGTGCAGGTCGCCACGCCAGGGCTGACTATCCGCGGAACCGATCGCAACGGGGTGATCATCGACGGGGAATTCGTCCGCCCCAATGCGGTGAGTGTATTCGCCGACGGGGTGGCGGTGGAGAACCTCACCCTGCGGAACGCCACCGAGAACGGAGTCATCTGGACCGGTGTCCGCGGCTACCGGGGGTCCTATCTCACCGCCATCGACAACCAGGTTTACGGCATCTATGCCTTCGATTCGGGGGACGGCCTCTTCGAACACTCCTACGCCTCCGGGTCACCCGATGCGGGTTTCTACATCGGCCAGTGCGATCCCTGCTCGGCCGTCATCACCGACTCGATCTCAGAGTGGAACGGGCTCGGGTTCTCGGGGACCAATGCCTCCGGTGACCTCTACCTGGTCGATTCGGTCTGGCGCAACAACGTGGCCGGCATCGCCCCCAACACCCTCGACAGCGAGCTGCTGCCGCCCTTTCACGACGTGACCGTGGCCGGGAACCTGATCCACGACAACGGAAACAGGGCCGCTCCCTCCTTCACCTCCGAGTGGTCCGCCTTCGGGAACGGGGTCATCCTGGCGGGTGGCAGCGACTCTCTGGTGACGAAGAACCGCATCGTCAACCACCCGGCCAACGGGGTGGCCATCACCCCCAACCTCTCAGACAACTTCTGGATGTCATCGGGCAACCGGATCACCGACAATGTCATCGAGGGGTCGGGACGGGCCGACATCGCCCTGGCCGGGCCCGCCTCGGGGGGCAACTGCTTCGCCGACAACGGCGACGTGATCACATTGCCGGTGGGGCTGGAGGTGTTCCAGTCATGTGATGGTCTCAGACTGCCCATGCTCTACGAGCTGGCGGGCAGCACCGAGCAGATGGGCCGGATCGTTGAGAGTGAGTTGGGCTGGAAGACGCCGATCACACCGGAAATGGTTCCCAAGCCGGGCCCCCAACCACAAATGCCGGGGGGTGCCGACGCTCCAGTTCGACCGGCAGTGAATGTGTTCGCCTCGGCTCGCCCCGATGTCGGGGCCATCTCGTTGCCCCCCATGCCCGACGACCTGTCTGTTACACAATCGAGAGGAGTGACCTTGTTTGGAGTCCTGTTCGCATCGGCGGCCGGAGTGTTCTTCGGCCTCTACGCCTATCTGTTGCCCTTCGTGCTCTACGCGGCCTGGGTGGCGATCGCCCTCTGGGACCTGGCCCGCCGTCAGGATCAGTCGAAGGGAAGCACGATCGGCTGGGTGGCGGTCATCCTCTTGCTCCCCTTCGTCGGTGTGATCGTCTATCACCTCTTCGCCCGCTCCCCGATTCCCCTCTGGCAGCGGCTCACCTTCGTGGTCGGTGGGATCCTGGCCTATCTGATCATCTTCGGGGTGGGCGCCGTGGTGGGCGGGGTCCTCTGAGCGGTGACTTCCGAGGCCGACGAGAACCGGGTCCCAGACCCCGGAAGACGCCAGCTCATCCGCCGCTTCTCAGCCGGTGGGGCGGTGCTCGTGTCGGGAACACTCCTGGGGCGGTTGGGCGTCGCCCGGGCCGGCGAGAACCCGGCCTCCGGCTATCGGGGCCTGGGCTACTCGTCGGTCCATGAGAGCGGCGGTGAGGACCTGTATGGATCGACCAATGAGCCGCCGCGGGGGTTGGGTCCGTCGGCGCTCGACCAGCACACCTTCCCGCCCCCGCTCGTGGCGGGAGACCGGCACATCTCTATCGACGTGGTGGAACGGCGAATCGAGGTGGCAGCGGGAGTGCGCTTCGATGCCTGGGCCTTCGGCGGAACCGTGCCCGGGCCGATCATCCGGGCCACCGAGGGCGATGTGCTCACCATCCAGCTCAACAATCGTGCCGGCCATCCCCACAGCCTGCACTTTCACGGTGCCCACGGTCCCACCCAGGACGGGTGGGAGCCGGTTCCTCCAGGCGGCTCGGTCACCTACCAGATCGAAGCAGGCCCGGTCGGTGTCCATCCCTATCACTGCCACGTGCCACCCCTGGCCGAGCACGTCTCTCGCGGCCTGTACGGGATGCTGATCGTCGATCCCCCCGGGGGCAGACCACCCGCCACCGAGGTGGCTCTGCTCCTCTCGGGCTTCGCAACCCCCGAGGCGGGGCCCAACGCGGTCATGGCCTGGAATGGCGTGGCCGGCTTCTACTGGCGGTATCCGATCAAGGTCCCGGCCGGGCAGCCGGTGCGGGCATATGTCGTCAACATGACCGAGTACGAGCCGGTGGGCTCGTTCCATCTCCACGCCCAGACCTTCGCGGTCTACCCGGCCGGCATGGGCACCGAGCCCGTCTTCCGTACCGACGTCGTCACTATGGGCCAGGCGGAGAGAGCGATGGTGGAGTTCGTCCTTCCCGAGCCCGGCCGCTACATGTTCCACCCCCATCAGCATTATCTGGCCGAGCGCGGGGCGATGGGCTGGTTCGCCGCCGTCTGACGCCTTGGCTCACTCGACCGCGACGATGTCCAGTTCGCGGATCATCCCGTCTGTGATCGTCCAGGCACGCAGATGCGGAACGGGGTCGAATCCGACGATGAGATGGAACCAGTTGGAGTCGTGGGGCTGACGGGCGTCTGTCGGCGACGGCACCGCCGGGCCGGACGGGTGAGAGTGCATGACACCGCCGATGTCCCACCGGTTTCGCTCGGCGTGCCGCACGGCTCCGAGCTGTTCGGCGGCGGCGATCGTGAACGAGGTGGGGGAGGGGGCCTCGTTGGTCAGGGCATAGAACATCCGCGGCCGTCCTTCCTGGTCCACTGCCACCAGGCCGCACGCCTCGGTGGGGAGCGAGAAGGAGGCATGGGCGGTCACGGCCGCCGCCATCTCGGCCGGAATCTGGAGCCGGTCAGGTTCGGTCGACACTTCCCGCCGGTGCACAAGCCATGCCGTAGTCGACCAGTCTGGGGGGTCGGGCCGGGTCGGCGCAGGCGGGGCAGCCGGGGTCCCTGGGCACCGCCACCGTGGCGAACTCCTCTTCGAGGGCGTCGTAGATCAGCAGTCGCCCCACCAACGGGTCGCCCAGCTCCAGAAGCACCTTGATCGCCTCCATGGCCTCGATCGAGCCGATGATCCCCGGTAGTACCCCCAGCACTCCCGCCTCGGCGCAGGAGGGAGCCAGCTCGGGGGGCGGGGGCTCGGGGAACAGACACCGGTAACAGGGGCCCTGGTAAGGAGCGAAGACCGAAACCTGGCCCTCGAAGCGAAAGATCGAGCCGTGTACGACCGGGGTCCTTAGGTGGAGGCCGGCGTCGTTGACCAGGTAGCGGGTGGGGAAGTTGTCGCCCCCGTCGATCACCACGTCGAAGCCGGACATGACGTCCACCACGTTGCCGGCCATCAACCGTTCGTTGTAGGTGACGATCTTCACGTCGGGGTTGAGCGCCGACAGCGTCTCCCGGGCCGACTCTACCTTGGACATCCCCAGCCGATCGACGTTGTGCAAGACCTGACGCTGCAAGTTGGAGGCATCGACGCGGTCGTCGTCGATGATCCCGATCGTTCCGACGCCGGCGGCGGCCAGGTAGAGGGCAGCGGGCGAACCCAGGCCTCCGGCTCCGACCAGGAGCACGGACGAGTCGAGGAGCCGGGTCTGGCCGACCTCACCTACTTCGGGCAGCAGGAGGTGGCGGCTGTAGCGGATTCGCTGCTCGGGGGAAAGCCCCTGGGGTTGTGACCACGGCCGACCCTCTGTCTTCCAGCGCTCGAAGCCGCCGGCGAGGGACCGTACGTGGGTGTAGCCCATGGCCTGGAGAGACAGCGCTGCCAGGGCGCTGCGTGCCCCGACGGCGCAGAAGAGCACGATGTCGGCCTCGGTGTCGGCCACCCGGGCGGGAAGATTCGATTCGAGGATGCCCCGGGGCAGGAACAAGGCGCCGGGAATGGTCCCCTGCTCGTATTCGTCCGCCTCCCGGACGTCGATGAGGATCAGACCGTCGAGGGCGTCCTGAACCCGGGCCGGGTCCACCTCGACGATGGCCTCTCTGGCACGGGCCACCATTTCGTCATAGGAGGACATGGTCAAACGATAACCCCCGGGCCAGCCTCAGCGACGCCTGACCTCGATTCTGACGACGGCGGTATCACAGGCACCCTCGGTGTCGCATACCTGGTAGGTGAAGATGTCGGTGCCGATGAAATCCTGGTTGGGTCGGTAGCGGATCCGACCACCCTGAACCCGCAGATAGTGGGCATGCCGGGGAGGATCGATGACGGTGAGGCTCCCGGGATCCAGGTTCCCGTCGGGGTCCGAGTCGTTGCTGAGCACGTCTATCCAGACAGCGTTGTTGCGGGTGGTGGAAGCGGTGTCGTCGACCGCACTGGGTGGGGAGTTGGTGGCCAGCACGGTCACCGAGACACCGGCCGTACCGCAAGCATTGGAGGGGTCGCAGGCCCGGTAAGAGAAGGAGTCGGTGCCGGTGAAGCCGGGGGCGGGCCTGTAGGTGACTCCGGCGCCGTCGGTGGTGGCCGAACCATGGGAGGGCGCCGTCACCGACTGGACGGTGAGCTTGTCCCCGTCGACGTCGGTGTCGTTGCCGAGCACGGCGATGTCGACCGCCACGCCGCGGTTGGTGGTCGAACCGTCCGGTCGGATGGTGGGAGGGTCGTTGACCGGGGCCACCTGGACCGCCACCGTCGACGTGGAGCAGCGCCCGGCGGCATCACAAACCCGGTAGCCGAAGGTGTCTGTTCCGTTGGCGTTGGCCTGGGGCGTGTACGCGACCCGGTTCCCGTTGACGGTGGCGGTCCCGAACTTGGGAGAGCTGGTCAGCCCGTCGAGGTGCAGTCCGGTGGGTGTGTCGTTGTCGAGAACGGAGATCATGACGGTTCCGTCCTCCTGCATGGAAACCACGTCGGGGTTGGCGGTGGGCGGCGGCAGCGTGGTCGGAGGAGCGGTGGTGGGTGGGGCGGTCGTCGGAGGCGAGGTAGCTGGGGGGCTCGCGGTAGGAGGCGGCGTCGGTTGTGGGCGCGGTTGTTTCCGGAGTCGGGATCGTGGTCGACGTGGTGGTCGACGCCGTGGTCGAGGCGGTGTCGGGTGTGGTCGTGTCGGGGGTGGAGGTGGTGGTGTGGACACCTCCTCCCGCCTCGTCGGTTGGATTCACCGCCTGGTCGAAGACCTCGCTCGTCGGGAGTCGGTTGACCTCGGCCTGGACCGTGATCGCCGGTGGGGGCATCAGTCTCGGGGTCGGGATCGGTACCGCACCCGAGACCACGGCCGAGGCGGTGACCGTTGCCGCTGTGGAAAGGGTGAGAAAGTCCCGTCCGATCCGGTCGAGGAAGAACGGGATCGGCCCCAGTGAGGCCATCGGTCCCAGCACCCAGCGCAATCGACCGAGGGACACGTTCATCAGGGCCCTCACGACGGTGGGGTCGAATTGGCCCCCGGCCTCCCGGGCGAGCTCGCGCCGGGCATCGTCGGCGTTCACCGCTTTCTGGTAGGAGCGGCCCGACGTCATCACGTCATAGGCATCGGCCACGGAGACGATCCGGGCGGCGAACGAGATCTCCGTCCCCGCCAGGCCACGCGGGTATCCCAAGCCGTCCCAGCGCTCGTGGTGATGCTCGATAGCGCCGGCCCACTCGCCCAGCCAGGGAACGATCGGTGCTGCCACCCGCATCCCCATCAGTGGATGACGGCGCATGATGGCCAGCTCCGCCTCGTCCAGCGGCCCTTCCTTGTTGAGGATGTCGGCCGACACGTCGAGCTTGCCGATGTCGTGGAGCAGAGCGGCCCAGCGCAGCTTGTCCCGGCCCTCTTCGGGAACTTTCAGCTCCTCGGCCAATATGTCGGTGTAGGCCCGGGTCCGTTCACCGTGTCCACGGGTCTTGCGGTCGTGTTTGTTGAGGGCCGTGGCCAGGGAGAGGACCAGTTCGGCGGCCAGAGACAGATCGGTCTCGCCCTTTTCCTCCGCCTCGGCGATTCGCCGGCGAAGCTCGCTGACGTTGGAGGTCCGCAACGCCACCTTGTAGCGGGACGGTGCCCGGTCGGGGAAGAGCATCGTGGCCCTGAGCAGGACCGTCAGGGGGAGGAATCGACGGCCGAATCTGTCGACTGCCCAGGCGACCAGAGACGATGCTCCGATCAGGATGGCCCACCAGCCGACGACCATGGGCGCCGAGGTAGGCTCGAACAGACGGGTCGACAGCCACAGAGAGGCCAGGATGGCGGCGACCAGCGGCGCCACGAAGATGAGGGCGCGCAACAGCCAGGAGGCAACGCGGCGGGACCGCCATCGCTCCCCGGCCCCGCTCAGATCTGGGGTGGTTCCGGCCACCCTCCTTTATCGGTCCGACACGGGCGCTGTTGATGCTTATCGGCCTGAATAGGTCAGTGGTCCCAAGCCGGGTCTCGACGCTCGGGGTCGATGTCGTAGCGCTTGAGGGCATCCTTGACCGCCGACTCGTCCATCTTCCCGTCCCGGACCAGGGCAGACAGGGTCGTGAAGGTGACGTGTCCCGCGTCGGTCTCGAAGAACCTGCGCAGGGCGGATCGGCTGTCGGAGCGGCCAAAGCCGTCGGTGCCGAGGATGCTGAAGGTTCCGGGCACCCAGCGGCCTACCTGGTCGGGAACGGCCTTCATGAAGTCGGTGACCGCGATCTTGGGCCCGTCGATTCCCGACAGGACCCGCCGCACGAAGGGTGTGCGGGGCTCCGAGGCCGGGTGGAGGCGATTCCACCGCTCGACCGAGAGAGCCTCCTCCCGCAGCCTCTTGTAGGAGGTGGCCGACCACAGCTCCACGCCCACTCCGTAGTGATCGGCCAGTTCCTGGCGGGCCTCCCGGGCCGCCAGATTGGCGGTGCCGGAGAACAGGATGGCGGCCTGAGAAGGTAGTCCCTCCGGGGGTTCCTGCCAGCGATACAAACCGTCGATGATGCCCTGCTCGACACCGTCGGGACGGGGCGGCTGGATGTAGTTCTCGTTGTACACGGTCAGGTAGTAGAAGACGTCTTCGGGGTCGGATCCGTACATGCGACGGATTCCGTCCTCGACGATGGTCCCCACCTCGTAAGCGAAGGCCGGGTCGTAGGCCTGGCACACCGGCACGGTGGAGGCGAGGACGTGACTGTGCCCGTCCTGATGCTGGAGGCCCTCACCCTGCAGGGTGGTCCGCCCGGCCGTGGCGCCGACCAGGAAGCCGCGGGCCCGGGCGTCGGCCGCCGACCAGATCAGGTCTCCCACCCGCTGGAACCCGAACATGGAGTAGAAGATGAAGAAGGGGACCATCGGGACTCCCCGATGGGCATAGGAGGTGGCGGCGGCGATCCACTCCGCCGTCGCACCGGCCTCGGTGATTCCCTCCTCGAGGATCTGCCCGTCACGGGACTCGTGATAGGAGAGGAGCATGGCGTGATCCACGGGCTCGTAGAGCTGTCCCTGGGAGGCGTAGATGCCCAGCTCCCTGAACAGGGCGTCCATCCCGAATGTCCGGGCCTCGTCCGGGACGATGGGGACCACCCTGGGGCCGAAGTCCTCATAGCGAGCAAGGTTGCGGAGGAGGCGGGTGAGGGCGGTGGTGGTGGACGCCTCCACCTTCTCCGAGCCCTGATAGACCTCGGCGAAGGCATCCTGGCCGGGGAGAGTCAGGGGAGAACGTACCCGCACCACCCGGGAGGGGAGGAATCCGCCCAGTTCCTGCCGGCGCGCCATCAGGTATTCGTATTCCTCCGAGCCGGGCTCGGGCCGGAAGTAGGGCGGCTCCTTCTCCCCTTCCAGCGCCTCGGCGGGGATTATCTCCTCCAGATGTAGGCGTTGGCGAAGAGTCATCAGCTGCTGGTTGGTCAGCTTCTTGATCTGATGTGTGGCGTTGCGGCCCTCGACGTCGGGCCCGAGGGTCCAACCCTTTATCGTCTT
Source organism: uncultured Acidimicrobiia bacterium (assembly GCA_963744905.1). GTDB lineage: Bacteria > Actinomycetota > Acidimicrobiia > Spongiisociales > ZC4RG35 > DATFFO01. Next base: position 47,199 of record CAVUUV010000005.1, read on the forward strand.
GGCCAGGATCACGGTGGGACCGCCGGTCAACTCCTGGGTGGCGGCCTGATAGGCGGCGTAGATCTTCTTGTAGTCGAGACCGCCCCGGCGCAGAGCCCAGATCTCCTCGTCGCTCCAGTCGGCCACCAGAGCGGCCGCCCGGGGATCCTTGCCGAAGAAGTGCTCCCGCACAAAGGCCCCGTCCTCTGCCTTGTAGCGCTGGTACTCACCGTCCACCGTCTCGTTCATGACGTTGACCAGGGCGCCGTCGACGTCTTTGGCCAGCAACTCGTCCCATCCCGAGCCCCAGATCACCTTGATGACGTTCCATCCGGCACCGCGGAAGACCGCTTCCAGCTCCTGGATGATCTTGCCGTTGCCCCTAACGGGCCCATCGAGTCGCTGCAAGTTGCAGTTGACCACCCACACCAGGTTCCCCAGCATCTCCCTGGCGGCCAGGGAGATGGCGCCCAGTGTTTCGGGCTCATCCACTTCTCCGTCGCCGAGGAAGCACCACACCCTGGACCCGGACGTGTCGTCGATGCCGCGATGCTCCAGATAGCGGTTGAATCGGGCCTGGTAGATCGAGTTGATCGGTCCCAACCCCATCGACACCGTGGGATACTCCCAGAAGTCGGACATCAGGCGCGGATGGGGATAAGAGGAAAGACCGCCCCCGCCCACCTCGAAACGGAACCGGTCGAGGTGGCTCTCGTCGATGCGACGCTCGAGGAAGGCGCGGGCATACATTCCCGGGGCGGCGTGGCCCTGGAAATAGACGTGATCACCCGGTTCACCCCCGTCCTTTCCCCGGAAGAAGTGGTTCTGTCCCACTTCGTAGAGGGTGGCCGAGGACGCGAAGGTGGAGAGGTGGCCCCCGATGCCCGTCTCGGCATGATTTGCCTTGATGACCATCACCGCCGCGTTCCACCGAATCAGGCGGCGGATTCTCCGCTCCAGGTCGCCGTCGCCTCCGTACTCGGGCTGGTCGGTGGCCGGGATGGTGTTCACGTAGGGAGTGGTGAGCGGGGAAGGAACTCCGATGTCGCTCTCGTGAGCTCTCTCGAGCAGCTTGGCGAGGAGGAAGCGGGCTCTGACCGGGCCCCGTTGCTCGAAAACCGCGTTGAGCGACTCGATCCACTCCCGGGTCTCCTGGGGGTCGAGATCGGGCAGTTGGTAAACGAATTCGTCCGCCAGAGTTCTGGCGAGGTCGGGAGGAAGTGCCATGGATCTGAGCCTACCCATCGCGAGTTGGTGAGCAGAGATGACCGCGGTCGACGAAGACGATGAGCCTTGGGCTGGACGGCCCCTACCATTCCGTTGGTGCGGGTCTTACTGATCTCGACCTACGAACTGGGACACCAGCCCCTCCATGTTGCCGCTCCGGCCGCCGAGCTTCGAGCTGCGGGCCACGAGGTGGCAGCCCTGGACCTGGCGGTCGAATCGTGGGATTCGGCCCGTCTCGACCGGGCGCAGGCGGTGGCGATATCCGTGCCCATGCATACCGCCATGCGAATGGCCACGGAGACCGCCATAAGGATCCGCCGGGAGCGTCCTCGACTGCCCATCGCTTTCTACGGCCTCTACGCAGCCGTGGGGTCCGGGCGTGTCCTGGGTCGGGTGGCGGACCGCCTCATCTGTGGTGAGTACGAGGACCAGCTGGTGGAATGGGTGACGTCGCTGGCCGGGAGCTCTCCCGCCACCGGCGTAACCGTCGAAATCGGAAACCGCCGCTTCGTGACGCCCGATAGGAGAGACTTGCCCGGGCTGGATCGATATGCCCATCTGGAACTCGGGGAGCGACGCCGGACCGTGGGCTATGTGGAGGCCAGCCACGGGTGCCGGCATCGGTGCGCCCATTGCCCGATACCGGCGGTCTACGACGGCAGGTATCGGGTCACCGGGGAGGGCGCGGTGCTGTCGGACATCGCTCAGCTCGTCGAGGCGGGCGCCGCCCACATCACTTTCGGCGACCCCGATTTCCTCAACGCCCCCGCCTATTCGCTACGGCTCCTGGAGGAGGCTCACAGCCGGTTCGGGGATCTCACCTTCGACATCACCGTCAAGGTGGAGCACATCCTCCGTCATGGCGATGTTCTGGGGAGGATGGCGGATTGCGGGGTGATCTTCGTCACCTCGGCGGTGGAGACGCTGGACGATTCGATCCTCGCCCGGCTGGCCAAGGGCCATACGGCGGCCGATGCCGCGGCGGCGGTGAAGCTGGTGCGCCAGGCAGGGATGGACATCCATCCAACATGGCTTCCCTTCACCCCCTGGACCACGGCAGAGGGTGTGGCAGACATCGCCCGCTTCATCTGGGAGTGGGACCTGGCGCCGGTCACCGATCCCGTTCAGCTCTCGATCCGGCTCTTGATCCCCGATCGGTCACTGATGCTCGAGGTGGAGGGTGTGGACGACTTTCTCGTCGGCTACGACCCCGGGGCATTGGGGTACGTGTGGCGCCCGGCCGACCCGGCCATGGACATTCTCCAGCGTGAGCTGGCCGGTCTGGCCGAGGAGGGCGCTGCCACCGATGAGCCCCCACTCCGGACTCTGGAGAGGATGACTTCCGCAATCGCCGGTCATGCCGGGGTGTCCATCCCGGTCACGCCCGCATCCGGTGACGCCGTGCGGCCCCGACTGAGCGAGCCGTGGTTCTGCTGCAGCGAGCCGACTTGCGCTCAGCTGGAGGTTCTGCAGCGCTGATCCGTGTTCCGGGGCGACCCTGGAACCGGTGCCGGGAGCTGCGGCGCCCTAGGATGCGTTGGTGGCCGATCAACGTCGCATCGGGTGTGGGTGTCTTCCCCTCGTGGCCCTGGTGGTTGCGGGATCCCTGCTCGTCGGTGGCCTGGACCGGGCCGGCACGGGGTGGGGCCGTGTGGTGGTCTCGACTGCTCTGGCCGGCCTGGCAGTAGCGATCGTCCTGGGGGCGGTCGTGCAGCGCAGGCGACAGACCTCGGATCGCTCCGACGATGGAGCCCCTACCGCCACACGCCCGCAGTCGGATCGGAGCGGATCTGTACAGGCAAGGCCACCCGTGGCACGTCCCAGGTCGGACCGGCCCATGCGAGAGATTCGGACCGGGCCACGCGATCTCGTCACACAGGCCGACGATCCTGATACCGACAAGCTCCGCCAGCACCTCGTGGAGGCGGTGGCCGACCTGGCCGATCAGACAGAAGGCATGGTGAAGGGAAGGCGCGGCATGCCCCCTCGCCTGACCTCAGATGAGATGATCGTTCGCGCCAAGCAGCGGATAGCCGAGATGGGCCGTGACTGGAAGCGCGACATCAAGTCCTGATCAGATGACGATCCGGTTGGCTGCGGCCAGGTAGCGGGACAATTCATCGGCGAACTGCGCCCGCGCCTCCATGACCTCGGGCCCGGTGCCGGTGAGTCCCCGGTTCTCTGCCAGGAGGAGGGCTCCGCCGAAGGGGACCTTGGAGACGCTCTCGTCGGAGCGGATCCTTCCCTCCAGCAGATAGAGTCTTCCCCGCTCCAGGCAGGCGTCGGGGAATGACCCGGGATCGACCTCACCGGCCGTGCCCGCCAACTCGTCGGCCACCACCAGGTAAGACTCGAGCAAGGGGAGAACCGTCCATCCAACCGTTGAGGGCCGCAAGCGGATCCCGGTGCCTTTCCCTCCCTCGACCAGCGATTCCCAGTCGGGGTGCTCGTCGGTGAGATCCTCGGATACCAGGGTGCGGAATTCCGCCTTTTCGGCGAAGAAGAACTCGAATTTGAACAAGTCGCGAAGATCGAAGATGTCGGACCAGAAGCTCTCCAGGTCCGGGGCCGCCAGCGACACCTCGGCCAGGCCCCGGGGGACGAAGAAGTGCTCTACCGAGTTGGAGTAGTAGGAAGCACGGAGGCTCTGGTCGGCATCCATCCAGTACAACGTGCGTCCGGCCGCCGAGTGCGATGAGATCAATCCGTGTTCGCCCATCAGGGACATGGTTCGGGCGACGTCTTTGCCGTCGGAGGGGAGATGATTGACGGTGGTGGGCAGCCGGCGACGTCTCACATAGGCCGCCAGCTCCCGGCAGGCGGCGGTGATGGTGCCCGCGTCGCGGGGCTCCCCCTTTGCAGACAGGAAGACCGTGGCCACCATCGCGGTCGGCGTGATCGGTGTGACCGACGCGATCCGGTGCATCACCTCGAAGGCGAGCTTCTGTACCTCGATGGGGCTTTCATCGGTCAGATCGGCCGCGGCCAGCTCTCCCGCCATGGAGATCGGCTCGGCAAAACGAATGTAGATGTCTCCGTAACGACGGCGGAGGTTGCGGGCGAACTTGAGCGCCCACGAGAAGCTCTCCCGCTCCTTGGCCCCGCCGGTGGCCTCGGTGACGTAGGCCCCCACCTCCTGGATGTGGTCATAGGCGATAGAGACGGGCAGGAGGTAGACATCGTCGGCCTTGCCCCGGGCGAAGCTATCCACGACCCAGGCCAGCATCCCGTAACGAGGCGGGCGGAGCTTGCCGGATCGGGACCGCCCCCCTTCCATGTACCACTCGAGAGGGAAGCGCTTCTCGATCAGGTAGTCGAGGTAGGTGCGGACCACGAACTTGTATAGCTCGTTGTCCTTGAAGGTGCGACGGATGAAGAAGACCCCGGTGCGGCGAACCAGAGGGCCGATGGGGAAGAAGTTCATGTTGATCCCGCCGGCGGTGTGATTGGGAGGGAGGTCGTTCTCCCACAACATGAACTGGAGCGATAGCCGGTCGAGGTTGGACTTGTGCGAGGGCAGGAACACGAGGGGATAGTCCTCGCCCAGTTCGGTGATCCTATCCAGGGCGAAGCGGTCGTAGTGGATGTAGCCGTAACCCTGACGTATGACCCAGTGGATCAGGTTGGCGATCAGGTCGATGACGTAGGGGCTGTGCGAGGCGGCTATCTCCCGCACGTAGTAGCGGGCTCGGGCCAGGGCTACCGGCGCGGGAAGGCCGCGGCGGGCGCCCAGCTCGATCGCCTCAGACCGGAAGGAGGGCCGGCTGACGATGTCTTCGGCCACAAACCGTGGAATCTTGTAACGGTTGCCTCTCTCGGCTCGTTCGGCGCGATCGAGGGCCCGCCAGGCCCGGCGCACAACGAAGTCCGCCAGGGTCCCGTATTCGACGCTCCGGGCCTGGGCGGCTACGAGATCGCGGTTGGATGCCCCCTCGCCGACGACTATTCGCACCCGGTCCGGATGGCGGGCCAGGATCCAGTAATCCCGAAACCAGCGCGGGTCCCGGGGATCCCCCAGCTTGAGGACGTCGAACCAGGACACAGCCCGTCGCCCGTGTCGCTCGGCCGGCATCCATACCACTCTCAAGGGGACCACCCAGGTGAGTTCGGTTCCCGACAGGAGCGGAGCGAGACGGGGGTCGGTGTCCCGTCCCGGTCGACGGATCCGGGTCGGAGCGATGCGGTGGACCTCGTATGTACCCCGGGGCAGGCAGCGCTCCAGCCAGGCCCGGAGCAGGGTCTCCTCCAGACCGGTGGCGGCATCGAGAAGAAACACGGTGCGGTGTCCCTCCCTGCCTTTCGGGCAGGGAGGCTCGAAGGGAAGATGGACGTGATCGACCCGGGCCAGTTCTGCCAGCGATCTCATCGGCATGACCCGATCGTACCGGTGCGGTCGGGTCACATCCCCGTCGATGCCAGGCCAGTGGGGTCCGCCATAGGATTGCCTCGTGCGAGTAGTTGTGCAGCGGGTCCGAAGGGCCCGGGTCGACGTGGCCGGCGAGGTCGTGGCTGAGATCGGTCCGGGCCTGGTAGTGCTGATCGGCGTCACCGGGACCGACTCTGCGGCCGATGCGGAGGCGGTGGCGGCCAAGGTGGCCGGTTTGCGGGTATTCGCCGACGAGTCCGGCGCCATGAACCTCTCGGTTCAGGATGTGGAGGGCGAGGTCCTGGTGGTGAGCCAGTTCACGCTGTACGGAGACGCTCGACGGGGGCGGAGACCGTCCTTCACGGCCGCCGCCGGTCCCGAGGCGGCCGAGCCGCTGGTCGAAGAGGTGGTGGGATCTTTGCGGGCCAAGGGCGTCGAAGTGGGCGCGGGGCGCTTCGGGGCTCACATGAGCGTCGAGCTGACCAACGAGGGGCCGGTCACGATCCTCCTCGAGACGGAGTCGGGCCGGCTGGTCTGAGCGTGTCCCTTATGTGCTTGGGGGCTATCACCACCGCCGAGCCTACGGCGAGGAACACGAGCCAGCCGTTTGCGCCCAGCCCCCAGCCATGAGGAAGGTCGATGAACAGGGCGGCCACTGACGCGGCGACGTAGAGAACCAGCGACGCCAGCGCGGCCGGACCCGAACGGCGAGTGAGGATCACGGTCCCCAACAGGACCATCACGATCAGGGGAAGGAGGTAGGGCCAGGCGGCCAGAATTATCCCACCCGATATCGCCAGGCCTTTCCCGCCCTGCAGGCCGTACCAGGGGTTGTAGACGTTGCCCAATGTGGCGGCGACGCCGGCTGCCGCTCCCCCCGGATCGCCTGCCAGCGAAATCCCCAGCCATACGGCACCTGCTCCCTTGACCAGCTCTGTGGCCAGAATCAAGGCCGCCAGCGTCCGTCCGCCCACCTGGAGGGCATTGCGTGTGCCCGGGTTGCCGGTCCCGCCGCCCCGCAGGTCGACGCCCCAAATCCGGGCCCAGAGATCGGCGCTGGGAATGCTGCCTATCCCCAGACCGACCAGAAAGGCGGCCGCCGCACTCACTCCGGGTGCTCTCTCAACCAGGCAGACCCGGACGGGCAGAAGCGCGTGAACTCACATGAACGGCAAGCCGACGAGGGCTCGGGTTCGAACACTCCCTTCGTGATGCCGCCGGCCAGGTCCTCGACATGCTCCCGGGCCGATGTCATCCAGGCGGGGTCTGCCTCCGTGGTGATCACCTCCAGACCGTCGCCCAGATACACGAAACTCACCGAGAGGCGAGCAGGACGAGGGTGGCCGAAGTCGACCTGGTGGGTAGCCAGGGCATAGGCTTGCAGCTGAACGGTGAGCCAGGGTTCGGATCGGGGACGGCCGCTCTTGAAATCGACGATCTCCCACCGCTGACCGTCGGGGTCCTGGTAGATCGCATCTATCCGGCCCCGCACCGTCAAGCCGGCATCGGTGGCGAACTGGAAGGGGACCTCCACCAGGATGGGGCGGTTCCGGGCGTAGGGAGAGCTCAGGTAGGTGGAGAAGGCGCTCACCACATTGGTGGGCACCGACTCTCCCTCCCACAGGTCGAAGCTCGACGGCCCGGCCTCTTGCAGAGGAACTTGTCCCAAAGCGTGTAATTCGATACGGCGATGAACATCGACGCCCCGATTGGCGGCGGGGCTGGGCCGGCGCGGCAAGCGATCGACGTGGCTCCAGTAGTAGCGGCGGGGGCAGGCAGCGTAGGTGACCAGGCCGCTGACGGAGGCGGCCGGGGGGCCGGCCTGCCGGGCGGGCCCTGCGGGCTCCTCTCCGAGCTCGAAGAGACGCGCCTGAAAATCGCTCAGCCGGGCCGTCACCTGTTCTTCCAAACCCGCCGCGCGAGCCAGCTCCATGGGCGCCCGGTCGTCGGCAAGAGCTTCCCTCACCGCGGCTGCCCACCCCCGGGAGAAGAGAGGGTCGGGAGCGAAGGTTCCCTCCTCGAGGCGTAACACCTCCGGACGCGGCGGGAGGGGGTCCCGGCCCAGGTCCTCGACCCCCTCGACCGAGGCCACCAGATCGAAGAGAGGGGATGGGTCGACCGGCCGCTGGGTGGGGGTGACCGCCCCATACCAGTGAGCACCACTGACGAACAGCTGATGGCGGGCGCGGGTGGTGGCGACATACGCAGTGCGCCACTCCTGGAGCAGGTGACGCTCCCTGAGGAGGTCGTCGGCATCGTTGCGGGGAGTGCCGGCGTCGAATTCCGGAGGGTCATCGAGACGGAACTCGTGGGGGAGCCATTGAGGACGGGTGTAGGGATTCTCGAATGTGCCCGGGCGGGCGGGGAAGTTGCCTCTGGTCACCGCCGGCACGAATACCACGTCCCATTCCAGGCCCTTGGCGCGGTGGATGGTGAGCAGGGCGACCGCCTCCTCTCCCGAGAGGCGGGCCGCGTCCAGCTCGTCGGCCGGATTGGACTCCATCACGTCGAGATGATGGAGGAAGGCTGCCAGCGAAGGCCGTCCTTCCAGAGGGCTCCATTCATCGGTGAGGTCCAGAAACCGGTAGAGGTTGAGACGAGCACTGAGCCGTCCTGCGTGACTGAGGGCTTCGACGTCGCGCCACATGCCGGTGACATCGAGGATGAGACGGGTCAGTTCGCCCAGGGCGACGCTCTGCGCTGCCTCGAGGAGGCTGCGGTATTCGGCCCGGAACCTGTACAGGGCCCTGTGCGCCCTTTCGGGGAGCCCGGGGATCTCCTCGAGGTGATCGAGCGCTTCCACCATGGTGTGCCGGGGCAATCGTTCGTGGTCTGCTTCCAGCTCCCGGTCGGGATCGCCCTGGGAGACCACCCAGCGGGTGAGATGAGCCAGGTCACCGATACCCAGGCCGAAGCGGGGCCCCATCAGGATCCGGAGCAGCGAGGGCCCGTCCTCGGGCCCATGGAGGATGCTCATCCAGGCCCTGATGTCGGCAACCTGAGCCACAGCGAGCAGGCCGCCCAGGTTGGCCACCTCCACGGGGACATCGCGCAGGCCGAGCGCATCGTGTACCAGGGCGATGTGTCGGTTCTTGCGGAACAAGACCGCTATCTGGTTCCAGGGCACGCCGGACTCGTGCAGCCTCACCACCCGGTCGGCGATCCAGTCGGCCTCGGCCAGGGCATCTCCTGCCCATCGCAGGCCGACCCGCCCCCGGTCGGCTCCGGCCCGGGCCGTGAGCTTCGGTGCCCGGGGGCGGATCTGGGCCCGAATCAGGTTGGCCACATCGAGAATCAACCGGTCGCTCCGACGGTTCAGGGTGAGGGCGTGCTGTTGGGCCGGAGTTCCATCCGGGCGGGGGAATTGGAGCGGGAACGACTCGAAATTCGCCGGTGTGGCCCCCCGCCATTCGTAGATGGTCTGATCGGTGTCACCCACCGCCACCAGTGGAAAGCCATCCCCGAATAGGTGCTGGAGCAGGACTCTCTGGGCAGGGTTGGTGTCCTGGTATTCGTCGAGCAGGACCACCCGGTAACGGTTGCGGATGCGTTGGGCTATATCGGGGTGGAGGGCCAGGAGACGGACAGTCGCTGAGATCAGGTCCGCATAGTCGACGACGCCCAGCCGGCGTTTGTGGTCCTGGTAGTCCTGCCAGGCAGCCAGCAACTCCAGTCTCTCCGGCCAGGGGTCTTCGTCCGTCGCTGCTCTGGCGACGATGTCGGGGTCGGCAAGGTGATCGCCCAGGGCGGCGCCCATGCGCTGCACCTTCTCGACCGAGCCTTCCCAGGTCACGTCGAGATGGTCGAAGTCCCGGTGCCGGACCACTTCGAACAGGAGCTGGCGGGCGAAGGTGGGCGTGATCACCGACGCCCCCCGCTCGATGCCGACCAGGGCGCCGAACTCGGCCACCACCTGGGCGGCAAAGCCGTGATAGGTGTGCACCTCGGCCTCGCGACCCGGACCGAGATCGGGGGCGAGGAGGGCACGGATACGGTCGGCCAGCTCGGCTGCAGCTTTGTTGGTGAAGGTGATGCCGAGGACCGCCTCAGGTTCGATTCCTCGGGTGGTGGCGAGGTGATGGACGAGCATGGCTACGGTCGTCGTCTTGCCGGTTCCGGCCCCGGCGGCAATGCGGATCGGGCCCAGAGACGCCGCCAGCACCCCCTGTTGCTCATCGGTGGGGTGGAGTCTCAGATCGACCTCCCCTCCGGCCAGGCCGGGCATACGCGTCGGAAATCACAGCGGTCGCAATGTCTTCCCACTTTGGGTGTCCAGTCCTCGGCCAGGATATTCCGGGCGACCTGGTCCAGCGCCTCCCTCACCTTGTCCAGCTGTTCCATATCGAAGGGGAAGGTCTTGCGGCTGCTCCTCGCCAGCGGATACCACAGCTCGGCCGCGACCGGCGGCCCCACCTCTCGCAGCCGGGGATGTTCCGCCGCGGCGAGCAGATAGAAGCCGAGCTGGAGCGATGACCCGGCTTCCTTCAGGTTGGGTGGCGTCCTGGAGGTCTTGTAGTCGACCACCTTCACGCCGCCATCGGCCCGGTCGACCCGGTCGGCGCGGCCGATCCAATCCACACCCCCGATCGAGGCAGCCATGTCCAGTTCCAATGCCACGGGGGGCTCGTCACCCCCCGGCCAGTTCCCATAGATCTCGGCCAGGAGCTCGTGAGCGCGGCGATACCACGCTCGATTCACCTCGGGAGTGCCGAAGTCCGCCTTCTCTGCCCACACCGAATCGAGGTGGAGCAGTGCCTGTTCCAGCTGGGCATGGGGCCTGGTGACCGACAGGGCCTGGCGCTCGGCCAGCTCGAGAACCTCGTGGATGATGGACCCGAAAGCGAGGTAAGGGGACTCGGTGTCGATGGCCCGAAGCCGGCGGTCGAGAACGTAGCGGCGGGGACATTGGTCGTAGAGGGTCGCCTGGCTCGGAGAGAGGCGCAGGTCGGCGCCTACCACCCCGGTGCTGGGCCCGTGCTCGGGAACGCCGGCGAAGAAGGCGGGCTCCCACGGCGCCTCCGGCGAGACCAGGGAGCCCAGTGCAGCCAGACGATCGACGGAGGGAGCCGAGGGGTCGGACACCAAACGGCGCAGGCGCGACTCGGCATCGGAGAGGGTGAGGGGGGCGAACCCCTCGCCGGGAGTGCGTGGAGGCGGGCCGATCTCCTCGAAGGTGGCGGCTCCGACACCGGCCAGGATGAATCGCGACGGGCGCCGTTCGCCCTCGTCGATGCCGGCAGTGGTGGCGGTCCAGACGACGCGGTGGCGGGCCCGGGTGGTGGCGGTGTAGGCGAGCCGCCTCTCTTCGGCCAGGCGGAAGGCGGCCTGGGCGGCGGCATCTGTCGTCAGGCGAGGAGATAGGAGCTGAGGCTGGAGTAAAGCCCGGTTGCGGCGGGTGTCGGGAAACACGCCTTCGACCGCATCGGCCACGAACACGACCTGGAATTCGAGCCCCTTGGCCTGATGCAGGGTGGTGACTACGAGGCGGTCGTGTTCAGGTCGGCTGAAACTGAGTAGCGGGGTCTCCTCGAAGTCACCGGCCAGGGTGGCCTCGAACCAGGCGGCCAGGGTGATGTCGGTGTCACGCTGGGACTGGCGGTCCAGCATGCGGGCCAGCGAGGTCCATGCTGCCCGGTAGTCGCCACGTTCAGGGTCGATCACCAGGGATTCGAGATGGGGGAGGTTGTCCCAGACGTGCCAGAAGCCCTGCACGGCGGGAAGGTCCGTGGCCCATGCGGGGTCGTCTATGAGATCCGCCAGTGAGGTCGCGTCGGGGAGATATTGGCGAATCGTCTCGGGCCAGCCGGCGCCCTCCCGACGGCTCCGTCTCACCAGATCCCTTTCGAGTCCCAGGGGAAGATGGAGCAATGGTCCGAGCAAGAGCCGGCGCACCGCGCGCCGGCGTTCGTCTCCGTTGGGAGCCGAGGTTGCGGCGATGACGACGTCATGGATCATGCGGATGGCGGGATGGTCCACCAGGCGGGTGTCGGGCCGGTCATGGGGGATCCGGCGGCGCTCGAGAGCGCGGGATAGCTCGGGCAGGAGGTGACGCGTGGAGCGAACTACCACGGCCATCTCCCTCAGTTGCACCCCATCAGCCCTATGCAGACGCTCCACCTCGCCGGCTATCCACTCCGCCTCGGCGGAACGCTGGTCGAATGTGTAGGCCTCCACCGTGCCGGGATGAGCAGCGGGCGTGACGTCGAGGCGTAAAGGCCCGGCCACCGGGTTGGGGGCGACGATGCGCCGGGCAGATTCGAGGATCGGCGCCGGCACCCGAAGCGAGCGGGACAGGAGCCACACCGTGGGATCCTGTCCCGTCCGTCCTTTCATCCGGTCGACGAACCCCTCGACGTTGTCGAGATCAGCTCCCCGGAATGAGTAGATGGACTGATGGGGATCCGCCGCCACGGTGATGTTCCCTCCCGGTCCTGCCAGCGATTCGGCCAGCCTGGTCTGGACGGGCGAGGTGTCCTGGTATTCGTCCACCAGCACGTACTCGAACTGGTCGGTGTGCTCGCCACGGGAGATGACGCCCACTGCCTCGAGAAGGAGGGTCCCATAATCCACCCGGCCGGTTTGGTCCAGCGCATGGCGATAGGCCGTAAGAAAGGCAGGTAGCGCGGACCAGTCGGCGCGCTTTGTCGGCTAGCTCGGCCAGTTGGGGGCCGGTGAGGAGACGTTCCTGACAGCGCATCACGAAGTCCGCCACCTCGGCGGCGAAGGTGACCGTGGACAGGAGTGGACGAAATGGAGACGGCCACCGTGACGGGTCTTCGGAAGACAGCAACTGACCCACCAGCCGCACCTGCTCGGGACCCGTCATCAGCACCGGCATCGCCCTACCCTGCGCGGCGCGGCTGGTCTCGACCAGCCGGTGGGCGAAAGAGTGGAATGTGGTGGCGGTGGCACCCGATGCCGGCCTGGTGAGGAGATTCTCGATTCGCCCTTCGAGCTCGGAGGCGGACCGGCGCGAGAAGGTGAGAACCACCACGGCGGGAGCGGGAGTGCCCGCTTCTATCAGCCGGGCGGCCCGACGGGCCAGAAATTGAGTCTTCCCGGTCCCCGGGCCTGCCAGGACCAGTTGGGGGCCGGCCACCGCACCCAGGGCTTCCTCCCAGTCGTCGGGATGGGCCAGCGTGTGAGGGGTCGGGGGCACGGGTGGCGCGATGTTAGGTGCCGCCCTCGTCATGACCGGCAGGGACAGATCAGGCCGCCTCCGCTACCTGGATCGTATGGTCGAGCCACGGGTCGGCCGGCCCATCGGGTGCCATCGGACGCTCGACCTCCTCGAATCCGATCCCGGCTGTGGCCAGGTTGGCCATGGCGGTGGCGAAAGCGTCGGCCCTGGGGGCGCCAGGGCGGAAGCGCGTCTGTGCGGTGGTCTGTGTGCTCTTCTGTGGGGCGGTGTTGTCGCTCATAGTCCGGAACCTATCTGAGGGGTATGACACTTCTTGCCCCCGGGTTCGCCCCGGCGCAGGGCGAGTGACTGAGTTAGCGTGAGGGGACCCGAGACAGAGAGGCAGATGACGGAAGCCAACGGCAACATGATGGAGTGGGAGTCGGCCATGTACCGGGAGGCGGTCGGTCAATTCAACCGGGTCGCCGAACTGATGGGACTCGACGAGAACGTCACCGAGAGGCTCCGGTTTCCCCAAAAGGCGACCGTGGTCACCTTTCCGTTCCGACACGACAATTACAGGGACGTCGACACCCTCTTCGGTTACCGGGTCCAGCACCTCACCACGATGGGTCCAACCAAGGGCGGTATCCGTTTCGCCGGTGATGTCAATCTGGGCGAGGTGGCCGCACTCGCCATGCTGATGACCTGGAAGTGCTCCATCGTCGGTGTGCCGTTCGGGGGGGCCAAGGGCGGGGTCAGGGTCGATCCGATGAAGCTCTCCAGAGCGGAGCTACAAAGGGTGACGCGCCGCTTCACGATGGAGATCATCAACGTCATCGGCCCTGACACCGATATCCCCGCCCCCGACATGGGGACCAATGAGCAGGTCATGGCCTGGCTCATGGACACCTACAGCCAGCACGTGGGACATTCCGTCCCCGCCATCGTCACCGGCAAGCCCCCCGCTCTGGGGGGAAGTGTGGCCCGCCGTGAAGCCACCGGACGCGGTCTCATGTTCCTGCTTCCCCAGGCCGCCCACCACGTCGGCATGGACGCCTCCAACGCCCGGGTCGTGATCCAGGGGTTCGGGAACGTGGGTCGTTACGCGGCGGTGGCGGCCTCCGAGATGGGCTGTCGGGTGGTGGCGGTCTCCGACATCTCGGGCACCATCCACGACGAGAACGGCCTGGACATCGCCAACGTGGGCAAATGGGTCGACCAGAACCGTCTCCTCGAGGGATACCCCGACGCCGAGCACCTCGACGGGGCGGCTCTGTTCAGACTTCCCTGCGATGTTCTGGTGCCGGCCGCCCTGCAGGGGGTCATCACCAAGGACAATGCCGACGACATCCAGGCTCAGATCATCATCGAGGGGGCCAACAATCCCACCAACCTCGATGCCAGCGACATGCTCCGGGACAGAGGGGTATTCATAGTGCCCGATGTGCTGGCCAACGCCGGGGGAGTCACGGTCAGCTATTTCGAGTGGGTCCAGGACGTGCAGAAGTACTTCTGGTCCGAGAACGAGATCGTGGGGCGTCTCCGCGAGATCATGACCCGCGCCTTCGACGACGTAGCCTCGATCGCCAATGCCGAGGGTGTCGACATGCGAACCGCCGCCCTCATCAAGGGGATAAGAAGGGTGGCCGACGCCAAGCTGGTTCGGGGTATCTTCCCCTGACCGGAGGAGCCATCAGTCGGCGAAGGCGGGGCAGCGATCCCGGAACGAGCACCAGTCGCACAATCTCCCCGGCCGGGGAGGGAAGCGATCCTCGGCCAGGGCCTTTGAGATTCGGTTCCACAGGGCCCTCAGCTGGCGCTCCATGGCGTCGAGCTGGCGCTCATCGACCTCACAGCGATACAGGGTGGGGCCGTTGAGATACAGCAGCCGGATCTCGGTCGGAGTCTCGCCGGTGCTACGGCGTATCAACAGGGCGTAGATCTTCAGGGCGAAGAAGGCCCCGAAGGCGTACCTCTCCGGAGGGGCCTTGCCCGTCTTGTAATCGGTGATGACGAGGTGACCCTCGTCGTCCCGGTCGATTCGGTCGAGGATGCCCCGGATCACCATTCCGTCCAGGTCTTCGGTCATGTCCATCTCCCGATCGACCGGTGCCACCCGGGAGGGATCCTCGACGCTGAAGTAGTTGGCCAGTAGCTCCATCGACTCCAGACCCCAGGTGCGCTCGTCTTCGACCGACTCGAATAGGTCCTCGTACTCGGATTCTGCCCGCATCTCGGTCCATGCCCGACGGAACAGGTCGTAGAGGCGATCCGGCGTTCTCTGGGATGCGGGCAGGTCGTACAGCCATTGCAGGGCCAGGTGGGCGGTGGTGCCCCGGGCTTGATGGATCGTGGTGGGCTCGGGGAGGCGGTCCACTGCCCTGAACTTGAACAACTGGGGGCAGGTCTTGAAGTCGCCCGCCCGGCTCGGGGAGAGGGTGCGGAGGATCGGGTCTGTGGGGCGGTCGACCTCGGTCGTAGCAGTGACGCCTGTCGGAGCACCGGTTGCGGAAGCCGTGTCAACGGTCATGGCCGGCACCCTACAACAGGAGAGTCACACATTTGTGATTCATCCCGCGCCGGCCCTTTACGCCCGAGCCGCATTCGGTCCCGATCGGAGAAAATGGAAAGGCCCCGAGAAAGTCTGTGCCGAAACACCTACCCTCTCGGGGCCATCCGGTCTTCCCGGGACTCCGGCCCGAAAGCCGGTCTCCTGGGAGACTTCCAAAGCCGCCTCTCGGTGACTCCGGTCCGGTCCGGGGTCGCCCCCGATCCGGTAAAGAGCAAGGTAGGGCAGCCAGGGGGTGACGTCAAGCTGAACCGACGGTTTCTTTTCGCGTCCTGAACCTGTCTTTCGCGGTCTCATCTCCCGCCCCGCGACCGGCCTCGAAGCGGTCGGTTTCGAGGCGCGAAAAACAATCACGGAGCGCGAAAACAAATCGCTCAACTGGCTTGCCGGCCGGCGGAACAGGATCTACTTTCCCGTCAACGCCTCGGGGGTGACCGCGGGGCGTCCCGAAGGGGAGGAGACTTCCTGCCGGGTCCGGGAGTTGTCCGCAAGGGCAGTCTCGGAGGGTCCGACTTGGTCCGGGGCAACAGCCGGAACGGGCTCGGAGCTCAGGCTCTGAGTACGTAGGATCGGAGGCTTCGGCCCCCGTTCCGCCAGACGGTCCCGGGATCCTCGGAGACGGGGGTCCGGCGGTTTCGACCGCAACCCGCAGAGGCATGGGCATAGCCCATGTGGACGAAGCGGGAAGAGAACCCCGAGAGGGTTGAGGCTCTGGCCCCGGCTCCCTCGGGGTTTCTCTGTTGCCATGGTGGGCCGACTTCGGGGCCGGCGACGCGTTTGTCGCCGTGTGCTGTGCCCCGGGTTTGTCCCCCTGGCGTTGGCCAGGGGGAAGGGGCCTGCGCCGTGTGTTGCGCCCCGGGTTTGTCCCCCTGCCGTTGGCCAGGGGGAAGGGGCCTGCGCCGTGTGTTGCGCCCCGGGTTTGTCCCCCTGGCGATAGCCAGGGGGAAGGGGCCCCCACAGCCGGAGGCTGTGGGGTAGGGGGGAGGCCCGCACCGGCTAAACCCGTCAGGCCCCCCGATCGGCGGGGCCGGGCTCAGGCGGGACAGTTAGGCTCACGGAGATGGGATACCCACGCCGACTGCTAAGTACCGACGAGGTGGTGGTGACCGAGTTCCGACCCCACTGGAGCCGGATCCTCAAGGAACTGGCCCTGAGCGTATTGGTAGCCGTGATGCTGATCCTCTTGGCCACCCTGTTCGACTTCTCTGCCAAGGGATGGGTCATGCTGGGCATCGGGGTGGTGTGGCTACTGGTGGTGATCCGCGGTCTGCTGGCGTGGTGGTTCACCGGGCACGTGATCACCAACGAGCGGGTCATCTACCGGGCCGGCATATTCTCACGGCATGGCAAGGAGATCCCCCTCGAGGTGATCAACGACGTCTCGTTCAAGCAGACTCCCTGGGAGCGGATGATTGGTTCGGGCGATCTCGTCATAGAGTCTGCGGGAGAGATGGGCCAGAGCTACTACGAGGACATCCCTCGCCCCCAGGAGATCCAAACGGTCATCTACAAGGTGCGAGAGACACGCATGCTCCACATCGAGGGTGGTGGGTCGCCGCGAGGAACCATCTCCAAGGCCGAGCAACTCCAGATCCTCGCCCGGTTGCACGATGAGGGCAAGCTCACCGACGATGAGTTCGAAGCCGAGAAGCGAAACCTGAGCTAGGAGGCAGCCATGCCACACATGCAAGACGACTTCCCTCTACTCCTGTCCACCCTGTACGAGCAGGGGGTGAGGCTCCACCCGGAGCGGGAGATCGTCTCTGTGGAGCCTGATCGAAGCGTGACCCGCACTACCTATGGGGAGACGGACAAGCGAGTGCGTCGTCTGGCGGCTGCGGTGGCCGAACGGCTCGGTGTCGACCAGGGTGGAGTAGTGGGGACCTTCGCCTGGAACAACGTCCGCCACCACGAGCTGTACTGGGCGCTATCCAACACAGGCAGGATCTGCCACACGATCAACATCAGGCTGTTCGCCGACCAGATCACCTACATCGTCAATCACGCCCAGGACGAGGTGATCTTCATCGACCCGGATCTGGTGCCCCTGCTGGCCCCGATCGCCGACACCCTGGAGACGGTACGCACCTTCGTGGTCATGGGCGCTTCGGCCGACGACCGCCTTCCCAACTCGATCGCCTACGAGGACCTGATCGACGGCATCGACGGGGTCGAGGACTGGCCCCTCCTCGACGACGCCTCGCCGATGATGTTCTGCTACACGTCGGGGACCACGGGCAATCCCAAGGGAGTGGCATATACCCAGCGCTCCACCTATCTGCACACCATCTCCAACCTGGCGAACTTCCCCATCGGCCCGGAGGACAACGTGCTTCCGGTGGTCCCGATGTTCCATGCCGCCGCCTGGGGATATCCATTCATGGCGGTGGCCCGCGGGGCCAAGTTGACCTATCCGGGACCCGACCTCAGCCCCCAGGGCCTGGTCAGGCTGTTCTCGGAGGAGAAAGTGAGCTTCTCGGCCGGTGTGCCCACGGTCTGGCTGGGAGTCCAGCAGTATTTGGATGAGCACCCTGAAACCGATGTCTCATCCATGCGCGCCTTCCTGTGCGGGGGCTCGGCTGTGCCCAGGGCGATGATCGACTGGTACTGGCGCAACCGGGGGATCCTGGTGCAGCAGGGCTGGGGCATGACCGAGACCAATCCGGTGGCATCGGTGGCGATCCTCAAGCCCCACATGGCCGACTGGGACTGGGAGCGGAAACTCGACTACCTGGAGACGGCCGGTCTGCCGATTCCGGGCCTCCAGGTGAAGATCGTCGACGACAACGGAGACCCCCTGCCTCAAGACGGCGAGGCGTTTGGCGAATTGTTGATCCGGGGCCCCTGGATCGCGGCCGAGTACTACAAGGACCCTCGCTCGTCCGAGTCGTTCGTGGACGGATGGCTCCGAACCGGGGACGTTTGCAAGATCGATCCCGAGGGCTATATCCGGATCACGGACCGGGCCAAGGACGTCATCAAGTCCGGCGGCGAATGGATCAGTTCGCTCGACCTCGAGAACACCCTCATGGCCCACCCCGGGGTGGCCGAGGCCACGGTGGTCGGGCTCAAGCACCAGAAGTGGCAGGAGCGGCCCGTGGCCTTCGTGGTACGGGCACCCAACGCCGATCCAACTCAGGAGGAGCTGTTGGAGTTCCTCGGCGACAAGGTCGCCTCCTGGTGGCTCCCCGATCAGGTGGTCTTCGTCGATGAGATCCCCAAGACCGGCACCGGCAAATTCAACAAGAAGGTCGTCCGCGACGAGTACGCCGACCTGCTGATGGAGTAGTCACCCCTCGTCCTGGCTTTGGCGGCGGTAAGGGCCGTCGGCCCCTCTACTCGACCTCTACCAGTTCCCCCGAGGTGAGATCGAGGACGAACTCCTTGGGGCTCTTCGAGTCGGCGATCCATCGAGCCAGACGCGCTCCGGCCTGACGGACGATCCACCAGGCGTAGTCCTCGGTGTTGGTGAAGCTCTCCCGCTCTGCCCGAGCCACGGCAAGCGCCTCGGCCTCATCGGCGAAGCTCCCCAGCAGCCGTTCCTCGGGCGGCGCCACCGGGTCGGCCTTGCGATCGATGAACTCCACAGCCTCGAACATGCCCTGTCCTTTCGCGCCCACCAATCTAATGGTCAATCGCCGAAATCGAGGCACCAGGGCGTGAGGTGGCATCGGGTCCAGGTCCATCCCGTGACATCGACCGTCGGTGCGGGCGCCGGTGACGTTTAACCTCGGTCGCCGATGCCCACCATCCACCTCGTCCTGGCCTGGACGGCCGTCGTCATCGACGGCCTGGTCGGTCTCTGGGGTACCTGGTTGGGCATCGTGCGCAGGCCGCCCGGCCGGGCCTTCTGGGTGGGGGTGGGCGTCGGTTCCGCTCTGATGCTGATCGACGTCGCGGTAGGTGTGTACCTGTCATCGGCATCGTCGATCGATGCGGGGGATCAGCATGTCTTCTACGGGATCGTGGTGGCATTCGTGTTCGCCTTCGCCTACATCTACAGGGCTCAGCTGGCCCGCCGACCGGCTCTCTACTACGGGCTCTTCTTCCTGTTCGTGATGGGTCTCGGCCTACGGGCGATCGTGACATTCGGCCACGATTTCTGACATGATCTGAGCCCCAGAGGAGGAACCGATGCTGCTCGAAGACAAGAAACTGCTGATCACCGGAGTGCTGACCGACGACTCCATCGCCTGGCATGTGGCGCGGGTTGCCCAGGAACAGGGAGCCGAGTTGGTTTGCACCGGGTTCGGGAGGGGTATGCGGCTCACGGAGAGGTCGGTTCAGCGTCTCCCCACCCCGGCCGACGTGCTCGAGCTGGACATCAACGATCCCCAGCAGGTCGATGCGGTGATGGCAGACCTGGAGCAGCGTTGGGGAAGGGTCGATGGCGCCCTGCATGCCATCGCCTTCGCTCCGCCCGATGCCCTGGGGGGCAACTTCCTCGACACTCCGCCTGAGTCGGCTTCGACCGCCTTCCTCACCTCGGCCTTCTCCTTCAAGACTCTGGCCGTCGCCCTCCGCCCCTTGCTGGAGGCGGCCGGAGGGGGTGGCTTGGTGACGCTCGACTTCGACAACACGCAGGCGTGGCCCGCCTACGACTGGATGGGGGTGGCCAAGTCGGCCCTGGAGTCCGTGACCCGCTACCTGGCCCGTGACCTCGGCCGATCCAGGATTCGGGTCAATGCCGTTTCGGCCGGCCCGCTCGGCACCGTGGCAGCCAAATCGATCCCGGGCTTCGAGGCTTTCGACCGTGTCTGGTCGCAACGTGCTCCGCTGGGCTGGGACCCGTCCAATCCCGACGCCGTGGCCCGGATGATCTGCGTTCTGATGTCCGACTGGGCGCCGATGACCTCCGGGGAGGTTGTTCACGTCGACGGGGGCTTCCACGCCATAGCAGCCGGCCTCGAGGAAGCCGATTGAGTGTGCCTCCGTCAACCGTGAGGGTGTTCGTATGCACACCGAAGTGAGGTGGGCCGCCGCGTCCGATTGAGTGTGCGTCCGTGAACCGTGAGCGTGTTCGTAAGCACACTCAACGGTGCCATCAGGCGGGGGTGCCGACCGCCTCGGCGGCGGGAAGGTCGATGATGAAGGTGGCGCCGCCCCCCGGCGTGGCGTCCACATCGGCCCGCCCTCCCATCACCTCGGCCAGACTGCGCACGATGGAGAGCCCCAGGCCGGTTCCCCCGACCGAACGGGTTTGGGAGGCCTCGATCTGGGTGAAGCGTTCGAACACCCGCTCTCTCTGGTCGGGCGGGATCCCGGGGCCGTGGTCGATGATCCGGACCTGGGCCGTGTTGCTCCACATCGACGCGGTCAGCTCGATCGGGCTTCCCGGGGCGTACTTGACGGCGTTCTCGAGCAGGTTGATGAGGATCCGCTCCAGGTGATCGCGGTCGGCGCGGACCGCCAGGCCCTCGGGATGGACCTCGACCTTGACCACGTCGCCCAGTTTGAGCGCTTCGACCACGTGCTCGATGGTGGAGGCCAGTACGACGGTCTCGATGTTGATCGGTATCGCCTCGCGATCGATGCGCGACACCATGAGCAGGTCCTCGATCAGCCGCTGGAGACGGCCGGCCTGGCGCCTGGCAGTGATGATCAGCTCCCGGGCTGTGTTGGCTTCCGGAGCGAGCTCGGGGCGATTCACCGTATCCAGGGACCCGATGATGGAGGTGAGCGGGGTGCGCAGCTCGTGGCTGACCACCGAGACGAAGTCGGTCTTCATCTGGGCCACCTCCTCGAGCCGACGGGTCATCTCGGTCTGTGCCTCGTAACGACCTATCTGGGAAAGGACCAGGGCTGCGGGAGCTGCCAGGGAGGCGAGCTGCTCGAGCTGCTCGGGAGCGAAGGCGCCCCGGGTCGAGTCCCCCACGGCTATGACCCCTACCGAGAATTGCTCCACTCGCAGCGGCGCCACCATCGCCTGGTCCAGTCCGAGGTCGGCCAGCAGCCCGTGCGCCAGTGAGTTCGGGTTGACCTCATCGATCATGGTCGCTCGACCCGAGCGGAACACCTGTGGGAGCAGACCTGCGTCTGCCACACGGATGCGGGTGGGGCCGATGTCGAGGTTGAGCCCGCTCACCCAGATCGGGCTCATCACATCCAGGCTGTGGTATTCGGGAACGTACAGGAGGACCACACCTACCTGGGCGTCCAGATAGCGACATATCGTTCCAACCAGCTGGGGGAGCACTTCCGACAGGGAGTCGCCCCGCGACAGGGTGGCCATGACCGCATAGAGGCGTTCGAAGTCGATTCTCTGACGCTGAAGCTGTTGGAGACGCTGCTCACTACGGGCCACCGCGCGCTCGAATTCACTTCCCAACAGCGCCGTGGCGAGGGCCACGGTGGCGAGTGAGATCACCGGCACGATCACCGAGGTGAGTGCATCCGCAGTCCCCGACACGACGCTGGTGATGGCCAGGATCGATATGGCGAGGATGGTGACGAAGAGATGCTTGGCTCGTTCCAGCACCAGACCCGAGAGGGCGACGACACCGAAGAAGAGGGGCTGGGTGACCAAATGGAGCTCGGGAACGATGGCGATCACTCCCACCGCCACGGTGACGGAAACGATCCAGGCCCAGGCCGCCCAGTTGGCATGGGTTCGAGCCATCAGGGCGTCCCAGTCCACGATGGCCGAGACCACCAGCAGGAGTGAGACCAGGACGATCGGCACCAGGAACCGGTTGTCCTGGAAGACCGACTCGCGCACCGCCTGGAACGCCAGCACGATCACCACTACCCAGCCCAGGGCGATGGAGCGTCTCTGCACCGACGCCCTGAATCGACTCATCGATCCTTCAGGCGAGTTTGTAACGGGGGTAGTCGCGCTCATTGACTGGTGGACAGTATTCTCGCACTTCTGCCCGTTCTCCATAGGTTCTCTGCGTCATGCCCCTGATATCGATCGCCGACGGTGCTTTGTTCGCGCACCGGTACGGGGCGGGCCCTCCTCGTATCCTGGCCTTGCATGGCTGGGGCAGAAGAGGATCGGATTTCGCTCCCGTGCTCGAAGGGCTGGATGCCCTGGCCCTCGATCTGCCCGGTTTCGGCGCCTCGCCACCACCCGACGTGGTGCTCGGGGCGCACGGTTATGCCGAGATGATGGCCCCTGCGCTGGAACTGTTCGATCGCCCGCCACTGATCGTGGGCCACTCCTTTGGAGGAAGGGTGGCCGTGGCACTCGAGGCCGACCATCCGGGGTCGTCGGCGGCTCTAGTGCTGGCGGGGGTGCCCTTGCTCCGGGGAGTCAACGGCCGTAAGCGGCCCGCTCTCGCATACCGGGCGATACGGGCCGCGCACCGACTCGGTCTGGTGTCGGACGAGAGGCTGGAGAGGGAACGACAGCGGCATGGGTCCGCCGACTACCGGGCGGTAGGCGGCATCATGCGCGACGTCCTGGTCAAGGTCGTCAACGAGTCCTACGAGGAAGAGCTGGCCCGCCTGGAGGTGCGCGTGTACATGGTGTGGGGCGAGGACGACCCCGAGGTGCCCGTCAGCGTCGCCCGCCGGGCCGTCGATCTCATAAATGAGGGTGGGGGGTATGCCCGGCTGGAGGTTCTGGCCGGTGTGGGGCACCTGCTGCCCCTGGCCGACCCGGCGGCCCTGCGTCGGGCGGTCGTCGAGATGGTCCACGAGGTGGGGGGTTGAGTCTCCTCGAGCAGGTTCTGGTCACGGCTTCATTGGCTGTGGCGGCCGTCATGGGTGGCCTCCGCTGGCTGCGGGTGGCTCAGCGGGAGCACTACCTGGCCGGGACTGTGGGGCGATTTGCCCGGCGCTGGTGGTTCCTCTCGCCTGTTGCGACCGGCATGGCCCTGGCGGCGACGGTGGCGGCCGTCCTGGCGTGGTGGTGGTGGCCGGCGGCCCTCGTCGTGGCGGTCGCCGTGGCCGTGGGACCACCGGGACTGGGGATGCGAGGCCGGACCTCACCCCTGGCCTGGACCGTTCGTCTTCGTCGCCTGGCATCGGCGGCCGGGCTGATGATGGCGGTCGCCCTGGCGCTGGGAGTGGTCCTCGGCGAACTCATCCCCACCGTCGCCGTATTGCTGCTTCCGCTTCTGGTCGATCTGGCCCTGGCCGTCACGGCGCCGTGGGAGAGACGCGCCGGCCGGGTGTGGGTCGACAAGGCGGCCTCGGCCCTGGAGGCCTCGGGTGCCACGGTGGTGGCCATAACGGGCTCATACGGCAAGACGACCACCAAGGGCTATGTCGCCCATCTCCTGGCCGGGCAACGTCGGGTGCTGGCCAGCCCGGCTTCATTCAATAACCGGATGGGCCTGGCACGAGCGGTGAACGAGCACCTGAGCGCCGGCATCGACGTGTTCGTGGCGGAGATGGGGACCTACGGCCCCGGAGAGATAGCGGACCTGTGCACCTGGATCCCGCCCGATGTCTCGGTGATAACCGCCATCGGCCCGGTGCATCTGGAGAGGTTCGGCGACGAGGGGGCGATAGTCGAAGCCAAGTCGGAGATACTGGCCGGAGAGGCGGTGGCGGTCCTCAACGTCGACGACCCTCGCCTGGGTCGCCCTCGCCGAGCGCCACCAGGCACAGAGACGGGTGATTCGTGTGGGAGAGAGCGGTCGAGAGGTGACGTTGTCCCGGGGTCAGATCGAGGTCGAAGGAAGACGATTGGGGGAAGTGCCCGGCACTGCCCATCCCACCAATGTCGCTTGCGCGGTTGGTGTGGTTCTGGCTCTGGGGATCGATCCATTCGATGTGGGCGAGCGTCTTGCCACCCTGCCCGAGCCGGAGCATCGACGCGCCCTCGTCACCGGAACCACCGGCGCCACAGTCATCGACGACACCTTCAACTCCAACCCGGCCGGGGCGGAGTCTGCCTTGTCGCTCCTCCGCTCTCTCGACGGTGAGGGCAAGAAGGTGGTCGTCACTCCCGGCATGGTGGAACTGGGCGCACGACAGGAGGCAGACAACAGGGCCTTCGCCGCCCGGGCGGCGCAGGTGGCCGATGTGGTGATCGTGGTGGGGCGCACCAACCGGCGGGCACTGGTCGATGGAGCGGGCGGCGGTGACGCCCGGGTGATGGTGATGGCCGATAGGGAGTCGGCCGTGTCGTGGGTGCGAGACAACCTCGGCCCGGGCGACACGGTCCTGTACGAGAACGACCTTCCGGACCACTACCCCTGATCCCCGGCCGGGAGGAGGGCCGGCGCGTCCTGGGCCGGTGTCCTCGGCCCGGGAATCCACCGGGTGACCGGCCACGGGGCGTACCATTCCGGCCATGGTGAGCACGGCGGTCCTGTTCGGGGGGCCGAGCGACGAGCACGATATCTCCATCCTCACCGGGCTCCAGGTGGTCCGCGCCCTTCCCGGCGAATCCCTTGCCCTCTACTGGTCCAAGCGGGGCGATTGGTTCATGGTGGACCCCGACTCGGAGGCGTCCGATTTCGTGGAAGGGGTACCTCGAAAGGCCCGTGAGGTGGTCATGGCTGCTCATCCGGGCGGTGGTTTCGTGCTGAGGAAGAAGCCGCTCCCGATCGATGTGGCCTTCATCGCCTGCCACGGCGGTCCCGGCGAGGATGGAACCCTGCAGGGGGCCCTCGACTTGGCCGGCATGCGCTACACGGGCCCCGGACAGGCGACGTCGGCGTTGGGGATGGACAAGTTCGCTTTTGGAGCGGCGATGGCGGCAATGGGTTTGCCCACCCTTCCTCGAACCCTGGTGACCCGCCGGCGAGATGTGGACCCCGGCTACGAGGGGCCCTACATAGTCAAGCCCCGCTTCGGAGGCTCCTCCATCGGCATCGAGGTGGCTGAGGACTGGAAAACGGTGACGGCTCTGGTTCGTTCCTCGCCTCACTTCACCTCGGGGGGAGTAGTCGAACCCTTCCTGGCCGGCAGCCGCGACCTGCAGGTTGCGGTGAGACGCTATCCGGACCTGGAACTGTCCGCCATCGAGGCGCCGGTCAGGGGAGAGGGAAGCGGCATCTACAGCTACGACCAGAAGTACCTGGCCTGGGGTGGAGAGGTCTCAGGCGGGCGCCAGCTCCCTGCTCAGATAGACGCTGATCTGGAGACGCGTCTGCGATCTTTGGCGGCCGAGGTGGCGGAAGTCTACGGCGTGGGCGGAATTGCCCGGATCGACTTCCTGGAGAGAGACGGGGAGCTGTGGGTCAACGAGATAAACACGATCCCCGGTTCCATGGCCGCCTATTTGTGGATCGATCCTCCCCGAAGCAGGGAGAAGTTGTTCGGCGACATGGTGGCAGAGGCCATGGCCGGGTCGGCCCGTGCCTACTCGACGGCCGGCGCCGACGGCACGGCGCTGCGCAATGCCGGGACCATCGCCTCCAAGCTGGGTTGAAGGGCCCGGCCGGAGTCAGGACCGGGCTCCGGGTTGGATTCGTCGAATCAGAGGTTGACGACGGGGCAGGTGAGGGTTCTGGTGATTCCTTCGATGGCCTGGATACGTGCCACTACCAGCTTGCCCAATGCGTCCACGTCGTCGGCACTCGCCTTGACGATCACGTCATAGGGACCGGTGACGTCGTCAGCGTGCGTAACGCCGGGAATCCCCCGCACCTCTTCGGCCACCAGGGCCGCCTTACCGACTTCGGTCTGGATCAGCACATACGCCTGAACCACTAACCCTCCTGTTGTCTCGGGGCACGGACTATACCGATGCGGAGGGAAAGGCGTCGGTCCGGGACAGATTCAATAGATGTCCTGACCGAGCCGAATGGCAGACACGAAGGGTATGCCGTCGTCCTCGACCACCTCGAAGATGATTCTCTGGCCTTGACGCAGGGTACGGAAGACGCTTCCTGCCAGCGATCCGGGCCGGCAAAACGCCTCGGAGCGGTCGTCGTCGCGCACCACCACGCCTGTTCCCGTCACCGGATCGTAGGTCTGGACCACACCCTGGACGGCCATCCCGGTTCCTCAGGCCTTCTCGACCTTGCCCGCCCGGATGCAGGAGGTGCAGACCCGGGCACGGCGGGTATTCGACCCATGGCGCACGCGGATGCGCTGAATGTTGGGGAGCCAGCGGCGGTTGTTGCGCTTGTGTGAGAAGCTGACCGACTTGCCGTAGCTGGGGCCCTTGCCACAGATTTCACAGTGGTATGACATAGGAAAGAGAAACTCCTGGGGAGGAAGGAAAGGATAACCGGGCCGATCGGGTCCGGGAAATCTCTCATCGGGTTCGGGGGCGGTCGGGGCGGTATCCTCCCGCCCGTGGCCATGTCTCCTGCCGACCTGAAGAGAGTGTTCGAGGTCTACCAGCGGACGCTGGACGCGCATCGTCAGGCCCTCAACGACCTCAACGTCTACCCGATTCCGGATGGAGATACCGGCTCCAACATGACCCAGACGGTCGATTCGGTGGTACGTCATCTGGACGGCGCCACCACCATGCAACAGGTGGTCGACGCCGTATCGCGAGGGTCCCTGATCGGCGCCGCCGGCAACTCGGGGGTCATACTCTCCCAGGTGCTGCGGGGGATGGGCGACAGATTCAAAGACGTCGACGAGATCGGCCCCATCGATCTGGCCCTGGGTCTGGGCGCAGCATCGGCGGCCGCCTACCGGGCAGTGGCCCGGCCCGTCGAGGGAACCATCCTCACCGTGGTAAGGGAGTCGGCCGAGGCGGCCGCTGCGGCCGAGACCGACGATGGAGACCTGGGAAGCCTGCTCGAGGCAGTCTTCCGGGGGGCCCGTCAGGCCCTCGAGAGGACCCCCGAGCTGCTGCCGATCCTGGCCGAGGCGGGGGTGGTCGACGCCGGCGGTGCCGGGTTTCTCCTTTTGATCGCCTCAATGCTGGAGGTGGCCACCGGCGTCGGGCCCGAGTTGCCCGAACTGCTGCTCACCACCAAGCCGACCCGAGCTTCCTCGTCCCGCGACGATCCCGCCGCGGGGCCCCGATTCGAGGTGATGTTCTTCCTGGAAGCGGACGACGAATCGATCGAGGGCTTCCGCTCGAGCTGGCAGGGACTGGGAGGGTCCATCGTGGTGGTGGGGGGCGAGGGTTTGTGGAACTGCCATATCCACACCGACGACATCGGGGCGGCGGTGGAGGCGGGCATCGAGGTCGGCCGTCCCCGGGACATACGGATCACCGACCTGCACCAGCAGGCGGGTCTGCTGGAGAGTGATGTGGCCTCGGGCGGATTCAGCCCCCTGCCGGCGGTGCTCGATGCGCCGATCGGGGTGGTGGCGGTCGTGAACGGGCCCGGCCTCGTGGAGCGCTTCCGGCGGCTCGGGGTGCAGGGGGTGGTGGCAGGGGGCCAGTCGGCCAACCCGACCACCGAAGAGGTTCTGGAGGCGGTGGAAGGCCGTGCCGGCCCGGACCGTGATCGTCTTGCCCAACAACAAGAACGTCGTCCCCGTGGCCGAACAGATCGATGCCCTGACCACCAAGATCGTGGCGGTGGTCCCGACTCGCAGCCTTCCCCAGGGGCTGGCGGCGATGCTGGGATACGTCTCCGGGTCCGCCGACCTGGATGGCCTCATGGAGGACATGGCCGTAGCGGCCGGAGCGATCGACTTCGGAGAAATCGTCCAGGCCGTTCGCGACGCCAACGTGGAGGGCTGGCACATCGAAGCGGGAGACTGGATGGGGGTGGCCGACGGACGAATCGTGGTCGTCGATCGGGATCGCTTCGCCGCTCTGCGAGGGCTCGTGGCTGCGGTCATGCCCGGCTCCTCCGAACTGGTCACCGTCTACGCCGGAATCAACGCCTCCCGCTCCGATACCAAGGCTCTGGAGGCGTGGCTGGGCGAGACCCATCCCGGGGTGGAGGTGGAGGTTCTGGAGGGGGGCCAGCCTCTCTACCCCTATCTGGTGTCGGTGGAATGAGGAGCAGATGGCCGATCTCAGCCGTCTGAAGACGATCGGGGTCGAGGAGGTGAAGGGGCTGGGGGGAAAGCGCGGGTCAGCCCTGCGCCGGGCCGGGATCGCCACAGTGGCCGATCTCCTCCTGCACGTTCCACGCACTTACGTCGACCGGAGCCACAGTGCTCCCATCTCCGAGCTTCCCTTGAACGAGGAGGTGACCGTCCTGGCGGAGGTGGTGAGCATGTCGGTCCGCAGGCCCCGGCGGAATCTGGCCCTGGTGGAGGCCGTGGTGACCGACGGCGAATCCAGGCTCAAGGTGGTGTGGTTCAACCAGACCTACCGGGCCCGACAGGCTCCCGCCGGCACCGAGGTGGCATTGTCGGGCAAGGTGGAGAGGAAGGGGCGGCGAACCCAGATGACCAACCCGGCCCTGGATGTGCTCTCCTCGCCGTCGGAGTCGGTTCACACCGGTCGCATCGTCCCCATTCACCCCGCGGTGGGCGATATCAAGCCGGGAATCTTGCGCCGGTCCATACACAACGCCCTGACCAGATCGCGGCCCGTTCCGGACACGGTGCCGGCCGAAGTGGTGGAGGAGTTGGGGATGGTGGCGAGGGATTGGGCTCTGGGTGCCATCCACTTCCCCGAGAACCTCGATGAGCCCGGGCCGGCTCGCCACAGACTGGCCTTCGACGAGCTGTTCCGTCTCGAAGTGGCGTTGGCGGTGCGGAAGAAGAAGGTAGAACGGGAGTCGGCCGGGATCCCTCATGCCGGCAGCGGCGATCTGCGCCGGCGTTTCCTGGCCGGCCTGCCCTACACGCTGACCACGGCCCAGAACCGGGTCCTGGGCGAGATCGAAGCCGACCTGGCCCGACCCCATGCCATGCATCGCCTCCTGCAGGGAGAGGTGGGCTCGGGTAAGACGGTGGTGGCCGTGGCCACGCTATTGGCCGGGGTGGAGGGTGGATGGCAGGGAGCGGTGATGGCACCCACCGAGGTGCTGGCCGAACAGCACTATCTGGGTATCACTGCCTTGCTGGCCCGAGCCGGTCTCGCTCCCGACCCTGTAGGTCCGGGCCAGGGCCTGGGGATGGAGTCGCTGTTCGATTCCGCCGAACGGGGTGTGCGAATCGCCCAGCTCACCGGGACCAGGGCTGTGATGTCGCACTATCCGGGAGCGAGCCGGGACGAGGTTCTGGCGGCCATTGCCGGGGGAGAGGTGGACCTGGTCGTGGGAACCCATGCCCTCATCCAGCAAGGTGTGGCGTTCCGCCGGCTCGGGGTGGCCGTCGTCGACGAGCAGCACCGATTTGGGGTGGCCCAGAGGGTCGAACTGCGGGCCAAGGCCTCGGATGTGGATCCGGACCTGCTCATCATGACCGCCACCCCCATACCACGCACCCTCTCCATGACGCTGTACGGGGATCTGGATGTTTCGATCGTCGACGAGATGCCGCCGGGACGCACCCCGGTGAGCACCATGGCCCTGGCCGGGTCGGAGGCCGATCGGGCCTGGCGACTCGTGCACGAGGAAGTGGCCGCGGGTAGGCAAGCGTTCGTGGTGTGCCCCCTTGTGGAGGAGAGCGAGAAGGTGGAGGCGGCCTCGGCCGTGGCCGAGTACGAGCGGTTGAGCGCCATCCTGGCCGACCTGCGTCTGGGGCTGATCCACGGCCAGCTTCCGCCGGCGGAGAAGGAGTCGGTCATGGGCGCCTTCCGGGCCGGGGAGATCGACGTGTTGGTCTCGACCACGGTCATCGAGGTGGGGATCGACGTGCCCAATGCCACGGTGATGGTCATCGAGGATGCCGACCGCTTCGGGCTGTCACAACTCCATCAGCTACGGGGACGGGTCGGCCGGGGCAGTCACCCGGGTACCTGTGTCCTGGTCGCCGATCCGACCACCCCCGAGGGTGAGGAGCGCATCGCCGCCATGGTGCGCACCACCGACGGGTTCGAGCTGGCGCAGGTCGATCTCGGCATCCGCGGCCAGGGAACCGTTTTCGGTCTGCGCCAGTCGGGCCTGACCGATCTCAAGCTGGCCGACATCACCCGCGACCTGCCCCTGGTGGAGGCCGCCCGGCGCCACGCCTTCGCCCTGGTCGATTCCGATCCGACCCTGGCCGGTCATCCCCGGCTCGCCGAGGAGATCAGGGCCTTCCTGGGCGAAGAGGTGGAGTGGCTATTCGCCCAGGCTCGGGCCTGATCCACGCGGCGTGGGTGGGTTGATCAGACGGTGGCGTAAGCCCGTAGAGCGTCCAGGCTGCAGTACTCCAAGGCACCCTCGTGGGTCGAGGCCAGTATCACGGGCGGTGCATGGCCGGCTTCGTAGGCCTCCTGCCAGCGCGAAGCGCACAGGCACCAGCGGTCGCCCGGCTGGAGGCCCTCGAACCCGTACATGGGCATCGGGGTCGACAGGTCGTTGCCGACCGATCTGGAGAAGGCGAGGAAGTCGGCGGTCATCTCGGCACACACCACATGCCGGCCCAGGTCCTCCGGGCCGGTGTTGCAGCATCCGTCCCGATAGAACCCGGTCAGAGGCTGGAGGGCGCACGGCATGAGGGGCTCACCCAATACGTTATTGGCCATGACCGTCATGGTGGCAGGCGCGCTCCCGTAACGTTGCGGGTGATGCGCATCATCACGGGCTCCGCCAAAGGGCGCCGCCTGATGGCCCCCGACACGGACAAGACCCGCCCTGCCACCGACCGGGTCAGGGAGGCGGTCTTCTCCGCCATCGGTCAATGGGTGGTGGATGCCGATGTGGTCGACCTCTACGCCGGGTCGGGTTCGTACGGGCTCGAATCTCTCAGCCGCGGGGCGGCTTCGGCCACCTTCGTCGAGAAGGGCCGGGCTGCCATCGAGGCTCTCCGCTCCAACGTCGAGACCGTGGGACTGGGCGGCACCATCATCGCTTCGGATGTAGAAGCCTTCCTGGCAAACCCGGGTCGGAGCTCCTACGACCTGGCCTTCATCGACCCCCCCTGGAGCCTCCCCACCGACGCGCTGGATGGTCAGCTGGCGGCCCTGGACCAGGTCATGGACGGTGGGGGAGAGGTGGTGGTGAGCCGCCGGGAGGGTGATCGCTCACCCCGGATCCCTTCCGGATGGCGGGTTGTCACCGATCGGCGCTACGGGGACGCGAGAATCTACCGGTACCGCAAGGAAACGGCACAGACCAAAGCGAGCGAGGACGACCAATGACGACGGCACTTTGCCCCGGTAGCTTCGACCCGCCCACCTTCGGGCACATCGATGTGATCGAGCGGTCCCTTCACGTCTTCGAGCGTGTGGTGGTGGCCGTGGTCGCCAACCCGTCCAAGGAGCCCATGTTCAGCGCTGAAGAGCGAGTGGCGATGATCGAGGAGGCGTTCGGAGACAGGGTCGAGGTGGACACCTTCGATGGTCTGCTGGTGGATTTCGCCCGGGCCCGGGACGTCGACGTGGTGGTTAAGGGGCTCCGGGCCGTGAGCGATTTCGACTACGAGCTGCAGATGGCGCAGATGAACCGTACCCTGGCCGGTGTGGAGACGGTCTTCCTCCCCACCAACCCCGAGTGGTCCTTCCTTTCCTCGTCCTTGGTGCGCGAAGTTGCCAGACTGGGGGGCGCCTTCCGGGAATTGGTGCCTCCCCATGTGGCGGCGGCACTGGAGGATCGACTGCGATGAGCAACGACTACGAGGACAACCAGTACGAGCATCCGGGATACGGAGACGACGAGTATCGCGATCAGTACGCCGATCCCGAGAGCGGGGAGCCCCAGGAGAGCCATTACCACGTGACCTCCTCCCAGCAGGTGGTGGCCTCGGCCATCGACGAGCCCCGACCGCGGGCGTCGGTGGGAGAGCTGCAGGACATGGTGGACGACCTCATCGCCCACCTGCACGAGGCCAAGGCCATGCCCCTCTCCTCGAGCGTCCTGGTCGATCGGGAGCAGTTCCTGGTCATGCTGGAGAGGCTGCGTGCCGAGCTCCCCGACGAATTGAGGGCAGCCCGCTGGATGGTGAGGGAGCGGGAGGCGTTCATCGCCCGCACCAACGAGAAGGCCCAGGACATCATCGACAAGGCCAAGGCCGAGTCCCAGCGGCTGGTGTCGGAATCGCACATCGTCGCCGAAGCAGTGGAGGAGGCCAACATCCTGGTGCGCCGGGCGGAGGGGGAGGCACGCCGGCTCCGGTTGGAGGCCGAAGACGACATCGAGCGGGGGCTGGAGAGGGTGGAGAACCTGCTCAGCGAGTTGCTCGGCAAGGTCCACTACTCACGGGACGAACTGCACCGTGCAAGGCCCAAGCCTCCCGAGGTGCCGTTGTGAACGGGCTCCGCTTCGATGTCGCCCAGTTGGTGGGAAAGCCGGGGGAGAGACGCCACGTCGAGGGGAAGCTGGATCTCGACCTGTCGGTGGGATCCTCCTCCGTCGCCGGCCCGGTGACGGTGGCAGGGGAGGTGGACGGAATCGCCGATGGGGTCATGGTCAAACTGGAAATCAGGGCCCCGGTGCATCTGGTGTGTACCCGCTGCCTGGCAGAGTGGGACGAGGATCTGGAGATCTCTGCAGTCCAGGTCTTCGAGCCGGAGCCGGACGAAGACGGATATGCCCTGGAGCGCGACGACTTCATCGACCTCTCCGGCCCAGTCCGCGACGAAGTCGCTTTGGCGATCCCGATCCGCCCACTGTGCCGGCCGGACTGTCTGGGACTTTGCCCCACGTGTGGGACCGACTTGAATAGGGAGCCCTGCGGGGGTCATGAGGAGCCGTCTCGTTCGCCCTTTGCCGCCCTGCAGGGTCTTTTCGACACAGACTCCGATAGAACCTATTCCGATCATTGATGGAGGAGTGCCCGTCATGGCGGTGCCCAAGAAGAAGATGTCGCGTAGCCGCACCCGACAGCGCAAGGCGGCCTGGAAGGTCAGTCGGCCCAGCATGTCGACCTGTCCTCAATGCAAGTCGCCCAAGCTGCCTCACCGAGCCTGTCCCAATTGCGGCCAGTACAAGGGACGCGAGGTCGTCGAGGTCGACTGAGAGCCGGGAACCTTGCCGCTGATCGCACTCGATGCCATGGGGGGCGACAATGCCCCCGAAGCGATGGTGATGGGTGCCATCGCAGCGGCCGAACAGGAGGTTGACGTCGTTCTGGTGGGTGATGAGGCGATCCTCGCACCCCTCCTCGACCGTCACGGGTCGGGCCTGTCCGTCGTCCACGCACCCGATACCATCGCCATGGGAGACGATCCCGCCCGGGCCTTGCGGGAGAAGCCCGAGGCTTCGGTTTCGGTAGCGGCCAAGATGGTTCGATCCGGCCAGGCGGCGGGGTTCGTATCGGCCGGATCGACCGGAGCGGCGCTGGCGGCGGCAGCAATCCTGGTAGGCCGGGCCCCCGGGGTCAGGCGTCCCTCCATCGCCAGCATATGGCCCACCTCACCCACCCCCACGGTGGTCCTGGATTCCGGCGCCAATCCCGATGTGAAGCCGTCCCACCTCATGCAGTTCGCCTTGATGGGAACCGTTGCGGCCGAGGTCTTCCTCGGCCTCTCCCATCCCCGGGTCGGCTTGCTGTCGATCGGTGAGGAGAAGGGGAAGGGGCGTGATCTCGAGCGGGCCGCATATGGCCTGCTGGCCGAGTCCGGCCTCAACTTCATCGGCAACGTCGAGGGCCGCGATGTCGGTACCGACCGGGCCGATGTGATCGTCACCGACGGATTCACCGGCAACGTGTTCCTCAAAGCGGTCGAGGGTACTGCCCGCATGATCGCCACCCTCACCGCCGAGGAGGTATCACATCTCGACGCCTCCACCCAGGAAGCGGTGATCCCCGTGCTGGCCGGGTTGCGCCGGCGCCTGGACCCCGAAACCTACGGAGGCGGCCATCTGCTGGGGGCGGCCGGGGTGGTCGTCATCGCCCACGGCTCGTCGACGGCCCTCTCCATCGCTAACGCTCTCCGCATGGCCGGAGACGGGGCCGAACGAGACCTGGTGGGGAGGGTCACCGCCCGGATCGGTGCGTGAGATGAGCCATCCAGAGCTGGAGTCGCGCCTCGGGCACCGCTTTGCCGATCCTTCCATCCTCGAACAGGCGCTGACGCACAGCTCGTATGCGTCCGAGCATCCCGGAGTCGGGTTCAACGAGCGCTTTGAGTTCCTGGGTGACGCCGTGCTGCAGTTGGTCATAACGGAGTTCCTGTTCAGTAGCTATCCGGAACTCCCGGAAGGCAAGATGGCCAAGATCAGGGCAGCTTCGGTGAGCGGGGAGGAATTGACCGACGTGGCCCGTCAGCTCGACCTGGGCCCTGGCCTCCGCCTCGGCAAGGGCGAAGAGGCCTCGGGAGGGAGGGATAAGGACTCGATCCTGGCCGACGCCATGGAGGCGGTCCTGGCGGCCGATCCACCTCGATGCCGGTTTTCCCGTCGCCCGTCGAGTGATCCTCGCCCTGTGGGCAGATCGGGTTCGCGCCAGGGCCGTTTCGCCGGGCCGGCGAGATTTCAAGACCAGGCTCCAGGAGATACTGGCCGCCAGCGGACGCAGGCCGGAATACGTGATGGAGGGATCGGGACCGGATCACGCCCGGGTCTTCACAGCCGTGGTGATGATCGACGGGTCCGAAATGGGAAGAGGAACCGGCCGCTCGAAGAAGCACGCCCAGCAGGAAGCTGCCCGCCATGCCCTGGAGCACATGATCGGTTGAACTGGTCCAGGGGTCGGCCAGGGCCTCAACGGCGGGACTGCTTTTCGGCCAAGAGTTGGACCAGGAAGGCTTCGTCCCCGAGTCGCTCCCCACCGTTGACCATGGGGCGAAACCGCCCTGCCAGATCGCCGGCCAACCTGGTCCGCGCCTCCGGGGTCAACTCCCGGCGCCGGGCGGCGAAGCGTCGGATCACGGCCATCTCCTCCTCGCTCAGCAACGACACGTCCCAGCCCTCGATCTCGGCGGCCGGAGCGGGGCGTCGCGACCGGGGCGAAAGTGCGGTCGCGGATCACGACCGTGCCGGCGGCCAGGTCCCCGATCCGCTGGTTCCGGGGCGAGACCAGAACCGAGATGGCGCCGATTGCGTAGGCAACGGGCAGGAAGTCGATCAGCCGCAGCAGCGTCCGCAGGGTGACGGCTCCCAGGCTGAGCGGGGTTCCGTCGACGGAGGCCACCCTCAGCCCGAAGGCGGCCTTGCCGGGGGTCCGTCCCCCGTTGAGGGCCTCGAAGACGATGTAGTAGCCCAGAACGATGGCCGTCACCACCAGGGTTCCGATGCCAAACAGGAAGACCCCCAGGTCGCCCGAAAGACGGGAACCGGCCAGGGTGAGAGCGAGCGATGCCACCAGCAGCAGGGCGCCCTGAATGGCCAGATCGATGGCGGCCGCACCCAGCCGGGAACCGAGTCCCGCTAGCGTCACCTCGATCGACACCCCTTCGGGCGTGTCGATGGTGAGACGATCGTCGAGGTGCACGTGGACACGCTACGTTCGTTCGAGGAGGATCGCCAGCCTCGATGGGCCGAGCTGGAGCAGCTGCTGGACGCGGCCGGCCGGCGCCCCGAGCGCCTCGGTGGACCAGTGGTGCGCCGCCTGGCGTCTCTCTACCGGGCCGCCGCCGCCGACCTGGTCGCCGCCCGACGTCGCTTTCCCGACGACCCCATGGTGGACCGCCTGGAGCGGCTCGTTCGCAGAGGCCAGGGCGTCATCTACGAGCGCTCGAGCCGGCGTGGCAACCTGATCGACTTCTTCGCCGATCGCTATTGGGCGCTGCTGTGGGAGCGCCGGCGCGCTCTGGCTCTGGCGGCGCTGGTGGTGGCGGTTCCGGCCCTGCTCATGATCCTCTGGGCAGTGACATCTCCCGACACGGTGCAGTCGGTCGTCCCTCCTCAATTCCTGTGGGTAACCGACTCCTCATCCACGGACCAGGGCCTGGGCGCGGTGGGCCTGGCCGGCTTCTCGACCTACGTGTTCACCAACAACATCAGGGTGACGCTGACCGCATTCATCGCCGGTATCACCTGGGGGGTGGGGACGGCGATGTTGGTCGGATACAACGGAGTGCTGCTGGGGGCGATCACCGGGCTGGCGGCCCGGGCGGGGAACCTGCGTCTGCTGGGGGAGGCAACCCTGGCCCACGGCGTGCTGGAGATGTCATGCATCGTGGTGGCAGGAGCGGCCGGTTTCAGCCTGGGACGGGCCATGCTGCGGCCCGGGGCTCGAACCCGGGTCGAATCCCTGACCGCAGAGGCCCGTCCTGCCCTGCTCATCGCCGCCGGCACCGCTCCCTGGCTGGTCCTGGCCGGCCTGGTGGAGGGCTATGCCAGCCGGGTCGGTCTGTCGCTGTGGGCAACGGCGGCCATCGGGCTCCCCCTCGGCACCGTGTTCTGGGCGCTCTTGTTCTGGCGAGGGCGGCCTGGTCGGCTCACCGCCCCGTCTAGAGTGGCTCAGAGGCAGGAAGGTAAGTCCCTTTCTTTTAGGCCCAAAGTCCCTAGATGATGACATTGGGGGCAAGCCAGACTTGGGATACACAGGAACGCAAAACGAGAGTAGGGATCGGCATGAGACTCAGTAGCGGCTTTCGGCGATGGATAACGGTGCTCACGGCTGTTTTGACGCTGGGATTGTTGCTTGCGGGATGCAGCGGTCGAGAAGAACAGACCGAGACCACGGCGGCTTCCCAGGTCAAGGCGGACCTGACGGTCCAGGCCGACACGGTCCAGGGCTCTGCCAATATCCCCGAGGATCAGCGGGCCACCGCGGTCTGTGTGTTGAACAGTCGCTACCCACGCAACGGCGAGGTCGTGTTTCGGACCCGGGTCACCGACCCGGTTACGGGTGAAGAACTCGACGATCAGGCTCTGTCGAGCGTGCAGGTCAAGCTGGGTGACGGCACCGTCCTGGACATGAAATACGGTGGTCATCCGCACGACAATCCGGTCGACTTCTTCTGGGCAGCCGGTTGGGACATCCCGGCCGACTATCCCACCGGCACCCTGAACTATGAGATCGTCGCCACCGACCAATCCGGTCGAACCGGAACGTTCTCGCCCTTCAACGTCCAGTCCTCCCTCCTGACCATCACCGACCAGGTACTCGAGCCGATCGAACAGAGCGGCTGATGCTGCGGCTCCGTTCCCGGTCGCCGGTGCTCTTGCTGGCCGGTGTCTTGGCTGTCGCCCTGACGGCGTGCGCAGAGGCCGCCCAAACGGGCGGGGCCGGGGCAGCCGGTGCCGCCGCCGCCTCCGATACCACCCAGGCGGTCGACATCACCGGGACCATCTCGCTCGAGCCGGCCAGTGGCCCCGAAGGAACACAGGTGCGAGTAACGGGACAGGGGCTCCCGGCATCCCAGGAACTGGAATTGCACTGGAGCACGGCCTCGGGCCGGTGGCTACTCGAGGGGAAGCGGAACGAGGAGTACCACGGCCGCGAGTACACGGTCGGATCCACCACCTTGTCCACGGTCACGACCGACGCCGACGGCGGGCTCGAGACGACATTCGAGGTTCCGTCGGGGTACGGATTCGCACACGACGTGACGCTGGTCGATTCCTCGGGGGTAGTGAAGAACAAGGCCCTGTTCGACGTCGAGCCTCAAGTGACCATCACTCCCACCGAGGGGCCGGTAGGCACCCCGATCACGATCGAGGTCCGGGGTATGGGTTTCCAGACCCTGGAGAACGCCAGAACGCTCATATATGACAGCAGTTACGTCGGATTCCTCTCCGCCGTGACCACCAAGGGCTACGCCAAGGCTGTGATACCCGCCGTCGGGGCGCCCGGGCCTCACAAGATCAGGGTGTTGCGGGGTGCCTACACGTTCCCTTACCTGAACCCCCAGCAGTCGCCCCGACCGGATATCCCCGAATTCGAGGAGACATTCACGGTGACGGCCGGTGAAGCCGTGTCGGTACCGCCCATCGACGAACAGAATCCGAAAGCGGTGGAGCGAACCGACGACGGTGCCGCCGGAGATGGCCCGGTGCTGACGACGGATCTATCCTCGGGGCCCGTGGAGACCTCCGTCGAGTTGATCGGGCAGGGATTCGACCCGGGTGCCAGCGTGGACCTGGTGTGGTACCGCGTGGTGGGCAACAGGGTGAGTGGACAGGGCTGGGACGAGCAGAGTCTTCCACTGACTCAGACAACTGTCTCGGGAGATGGGTCCTTCTCGGCGCCGGTCGAAGTTCCCCACGATGTGGGGGGCGCACACCGGATCGAGGCGGTGGTGAATGGGGACGCTGTCTCTACCACCGAATTCTCCATCACCCCGGCCGCCGACCCGCTCACGCCAGAATCGGGCCCGTGGGGCACCGAGATGAAGATCAACCTCACCGGCGTGGGGTGGACCGAAACCGCCAACATCTACACGGTCGTCTACGACAACTCGTATATCGGATACTCCTGTGGCTTCAACAGCCAGGGGGACGTCGAGATCACGCTGCCTGCCACGGGGGAACCAGGCTGGCATTATGTGGATCTCTATCCGGCCATCTACAAAGGGGATGAGACCCCCGGCCAACAGCACTTCAGGATTCCCCAGCTGACCTACGCACAGGACCATCCGGGGGAGGATCTCCCCGCCTTCCATTTCGCTTTCCACCTCGATGGCTGACGGACCCATGAGGGCGAGAAGTCGGGATCCACGCCTCTGGAGGAGGGCAGGGTGTGTTGCGGTGTTCTTCGCCCTTGCAGTTCCCCTGGGGGTCGTGTCGGTCACCCGCCCCGCCCGCGCAGCTGTGCAGTCGGATTCGACTTCCGAGGGAGGGTCGATCTTCGCGGGTGAGTGCGCCGGCTGTCACGGTGCCCAGGGTGAGGGTGCCCTGGAAGGTCCCAGTCTCCGTTCGGTCCTCGACGACCAGGCGGCGTTGGCGGGGGTGGCCGAGATCGTGCGTGAAGGCTACGGGGAGATGGACTCGTTCAAGAACGAGTTGACCGAGGACCAGATCAAGGCGGTGGCGAACTACGTCGTGTCTACCTTCGGCACCAGCGGAGACGTGCCCGAAGGGGGAGTGCTGTTTCGTCTCAATTGCGCCGGGTGTCATGGCGCTTCGGCTCGGGGCGGGGCGCTGATCTACAGCGAGGACAACGCTCCCAGCCTGCTCGATGTGGCCACGCCCGAGATCTCGGCGGCAGTTCGAAGCGGTCCGTCCACCATGCCCGCCTACAACGAGGGTGCCCTGACCGACGCCCAGGTGGCGTCGATCTCGGCCTACGTGGCCAGTATTCAGGCTCCGCCTCAGCCGGGAGGATACGAGATGACATACCACGGCCCGGTCAGTGAGGGCCTCATAGCCATAGTCGGAGGACTGGGCGCGGCGATCCTGGTCGCCCTGTGGATGGAGAGGGGTGGACGTGGCTGAAGCTCCAGAGAGGCCCGGTCGGGGGCGGTTCGTGATCGGACCGGAGCTCTTCTTGATCATCGGCACTGTGGCCACAGTCGGAGCAGTGGTTGCGTTTTGGGCCGGCAGCAATACCCAGTTGTTCGGAGGCCTGGTCGCCCTGGCGCTGGTTGCGACCGGGGTAGGCCTGATCTGGTGGGCGCGGCGGGGGATGCCGGATGAAGTAGCTACCGAGGAGAGGGAGGTCCTCGAGGCGTCCGACGAAGAGCGAGCCGAGGTGATGGCCGAGATCCATCATGGACAGACATCGGTGACGCGCCGGCGCCTCCTCACGGTGTCCTTTCTGGCCTTTGCCGGCGGGATAGGAGCCACGGTGGTGTCGATGCTGCGCTCGTTCGGCCCCAATCCCAATCCGATCCTGGCCAAGACCGCCTGGACCAAGGGATCGAAGCTGATCCGGGCCGACGGGACCCCGATCGGCGCCGAAGACCTTCGCATCGACGGGGTCCTCACGGTTTACCCGGAGGGTCATGCCGGCGATGCGCGGGCTCAGACTCTGCTGATCCGGGTCCGACCGAATCTGCTCGACCTACCCGAAAGTCGCCAGGCGTGGACCCCCAATGGACTGATCGCCTACTCCAAGATCTGCACTCATGCCGCCTGCCCGCTCGGGCTCTATCAGAAGGAACAGCATCTTCTCCTGTGTCCCTGCCATCAGTCGACCTTCGACGTGCTCCGGGGAGCCCTCCCCACGTCGGGCCCGGCTACGCGGGCGTTGCCGCAATTGCCGCTGGAAGTCGACCCGGACGGCTTCCTGGTGGCCGGGGGAGACTACGACACGCCGGTCGGGCCCGGATACTGGAGCATGCCGTGATCGGTGCGATCGGGCGCTGGTTGGATTATCAGCTCGGGCTGGCCAGATTCGTCCAGAAGAACCTGCGCAAGGTGTTCCCGGATCACTGGTCTTTCATCCTGGGCGAGGTCGCCCTCTATTCCTTCGTGGTCCTGGTGATCACGGGCACCTATCTGGCCTTCTTCTTTCATCCCAGCGGGCAGCCCACCGCCTACGTGGGTAGCTATGGGCCCCTGCAACAAGTGGAGATGTCACAGGCCTATGCGTCCGTGCTCAACATCAGCTTCGACGTCCGCGGGGGTCTCTTCGTCCGCCAGGTTCACCACTGGGCCGCCCTGCTCTTCGTTGCTGCCATCGCCCTCCACATGACCCGGGTCTTCTTCACCGGTGCCTACCGCCGTCCTCGCCAGCTCAACTGGCT
The DNA here is from genome assembly GCA_963744905.1 of uncultured Acidimicrobiia bacterium. Lineage (GTDB taxonomy): Bacteria > Actinomycetota > Acidimicrobiia > Spongiisociales > ZC4RG35 > DATFFO01. The sequence goes on from CAVUUV010000005.1 coordinate 87,841, forward strand.
CATCGGGGTGACCCTCCTGTTCGTCGCCATCTTCAGCGGGTTCACCGGATATTCGGTGGTCGATGACCTCCTCTCCGGCACGGGGCTCGTGATCGGATATTCGGTGCTGCTCTCGATTCCTTTCATGGGGGCCTGGCTCGCCTTCCTGCTCTTCGGCGGACCGGTTCCCAACCCCAGCCTGGTGCCCCGGCTCTATTCGATCCACATCATGATCCTCCCCGGCCTGATAGCCGTGCTGCTGGCACTCCACCTGGCGATCCTGTGGCGACAAAAGCACACCAACTATCCGGGTCCGCAGCGCAGCAACAAGACGATCGTCGGCACCCGCCTCTGGCCGGTATATGCCACGAAGGCGTTCGGCCTGTTCTTCGTGATCTTCGGCATTCTCGCCATTCTCGGGGCGTTCGTTCAGATCAACCCGGTTTGGCTCTACGGCCCCTACGACCCTTCCTCGGTGACGGTTGGTTCCCAGCCCGATTGGTACCTGGGCTGGCTGGAAGGGGCACTCAGGCTGTCGCCGGCGTGGGAGATGAGGATCTTCGGCCATCTCGTCCCCAACCCGTTCTTCGCCGGGGGGCTGCTGGCGCTGTTGATGCTGGCAGGTCTCTACGTGTGGCCTTTCCTGGATGCCTGGATCACCGGGGACCACGAGATACACCACGTTCTCGATAGACCACGGGACCGGCCGGTGCGAACGGCCGTCGGGGTGTTCAGCATCACGTTCTTCGTGGTGTTGCTGGTGGCGGGAAGCGACGACGTCCTGGCGGTGCTCTTCGACGCCAGCATCGAGACGCTGCGGGTGGTGCTGGCGGCGCTTGCGATCATCCTGCCCATAGTGGCCGGGGTGGCCGCCTACTTCATCAGTCGTCGGCTTTCGGCCCGGTCACCCCTTCCGGGATCGCCGCCGAGCGGCGATCCCGTCGGCTGAGCCCGTCTTCGCGTCCCCGCCCTGCGGGCGGTACTCACCCCGTTCGGGGGGAGAGACGGTCTTCTCCTCCCCCGGAGGGGGCCTCCGGAATACGCGTGACGGTTGGTAACGGCCTTACAGCCTGGCCCGCCTTTTGGCCCGCAGATAGGCGGCGACACAGCGACGGGGCAGGGCCGAGGCGGGGGCGTCGATCACCGTGGCTCCGTAGCCCGACAGGGTGCCGGCGGCCGAGCGGCGGGAGCGCTCGATGTCCACCGCCACCGCGGTCCGGAAGGCGTCCTCGACGCTGCGGGCGGGGGTGGAGAGGGCGGCGGCCACCGCCGGATCCTCCACTCCGGCCACGGCCACGGCGTGGTGGCGGGCCAGGATGGGTATCGCCTGGAGCAGGGGGAGGGTGGCCGTTTCCTCCATCAGATCGGTGAGGATGAGAACGAAGGCCCGCTTGTCGTGGGCGATGGTGCGAAAGGCCAGCTCGAAGTCACTTTCCGTCTGGGTGGGCTCGAGGTCGTGGATGGCCGTCGCCACCACCTGACCCCCCTCACGGCGCGGTGTCAGACGCCTCCGCAGTCGCTCGTCGAACGCAACCAGCCCGACCCGGTCACCGACCACATCGGCCACGGCCGCCACGGCGGCAGCTGCATCCACCGCCACGTCCAGCCGGGTGCGTTCGGTCCCGTCGCCCACGGGAGCCATCATCAGGCGCCCCGTGTCCACCAACAGCATGACCTCTCGTTCTTGCTCGATTCGGTATGTGTTGGACATCGGCGTGCCGAGCCGCGCAGTCGCCCGCCAGTTGACCTGGCGGATGTCGTCGTCGGGGAGGTAGTCGCGGATGGACTCCAGCTCCGTTCCCAGCCCCAGCGGGCCCCGGCTGCGGCGGGCGGAGTCGCCGAACCGTCCCAGGCGCACCTCGGTGGCGATGCGGCGGGCGGCGGGCATGTCCGGATACACCACCACCTTCACTTCCGGGCCGGCCCGGTGATACCAGCTCCCCAGCCCAAGGGGACCGGTGGCGAGGGTGGCCGGGCGGGGGAGAACGTGGGAGCCCCTTCGCAGGGCGGTGATCGTTGCCTCCAGCCCTCCCACGGCCTCTTCCGGCTCGATTCTGATGTCGGGGGTTCCGACCAGCTTGACGCGCACATCTCGCCCGGGGTCCACCCGCACCGAGACCGCTGACGCGACACCCCGCGACAGGATGGGGGGCACCCCGACCTCCACCCGCGGCACCCGGCGCACCAGCCAGGCATCGGTGATGGATGCGGTGCCGGCCACGACGAAGAGGATGACGGCCAGGGGAGCGGGGAGGATCAACGCCGATAGGGCGGCGCCCGCCAGCGCAAAGACACCCCGGCGGGTGATGCTCACCGGGGTACCTCCACATCGGCCAGGGCGGCGGCGACGGCATCAGCGGGTCGGTAGCGCTCCAGTTCTGCCTCGGGGCGGATCAGGATCCGATGGGTCAACACCGAGGGGGCAAGGCGCCCGACGTCGTCGGGGGTGACGAAGTCCCGTCCCGACACCCTGGCCAGAGCACGGGCCGCTGCCAGGAGATGGACGGCGGCACGGGGCGACGCCCCCAACTCCACCGACGGGAGTGCACGGGTGTGGCGCACCAGCGCCACCACGTAGTCGGCCACCTCCTGGCTGACGTGAGTCTCGTCCACCTCCCGGCGCAACGCCAGCAGCTCCCCTCCCGACGTGACCGCCTCGATGTCATCGAGCCCGGCCGGGTCGAGACCGGAGCGGGGGAGATCGAGCATCTCGGTCTCGGCACCCCGGTCCGGATACCCCACCTCGACCTTCATCAGGAAACGATCCAGTTGGGCCTCCGGGAGTGGGTAGGTGCCTTCGTACTCGATCGGGTTCTGGGTGGCGACCACCATGAACGGGCTCGGCAGAGGACGCGACACCCCATCCACCGTCACCTGGCCCTCACCCATCGCCTCCAGCAGCGCCGCCTGGGTCTTGGGCGGGGTGCGATTGATCTCGTCGGCCAGCAGCAGGTTGGTGAAGATGGGGCCGGGACGGAAGGTCAGCTCCCCGGCCCTCAGGGTCATGGTCCCGGTCAGGTCCGAGGGCATCATGTCGGGGGTGAACTGAGCCCGACCGAACTCGACGCCCATGGCCCGGGCCACCGCCCTCGCCAGCAGCGTCTTGGCGGTGCCCGGCACGCCCTCCAACAGCACATGTCCTCCCACCAGGGACGCCACCAGCAAGGCGTCGATCGTGGCCACCTGGCCACGGACCACGTTCGACACTGCTGCGTGGAGGCGGTCTCTCAGTTCTCTCATCACTTCTCCCGATTCAGCGCGGCCAGGGCGTGGTCCGCCGCCAACAGTGTGTCATCGTCGCTCTCCGACCCGGTCACTGCCCGATATTGTTCCTCGTCGAGGTGGCCGGCGGCGGCGGCGTCATCACCGAGAGCGGCCATCCGCGCCTTTGCTTCCTGCCTGATCAACTCGATGGCATCGGGGTTGGCGCCGCCTCTGGCCATCATGCCCGCCACGGCGTCGAGATAGGCCTCTCTCCCCGGTGCCAGACGGCGGTGATAGTCGTGGGGCGGGCCGAAGCGCCGTCCGTAGGCGAAGAGGGCGACCAGGGCGACCACCGCACCCAGGAGCAGCGCCGTCCGCCAGTTGGAGGGGAGCACCTGCCACAGGCTGGCGTCGTCGACATATCCGTGGTGGTACTCGTCGAAGGTGACCACACCTGAGGGGCCGATCAACGTGTAGACGGCCACGGCGGCGTCGGGTCGTCCGATCGCCTCGTTGTGGAACGGGTTGGAGTCCGCCAGCCACCAGAATGAGCCCTGGCCCACCTGGCGGGTGACGCCCACCACCAGGTCCCCGTCGGCAAAGATGGGAACGTCGGAAGGGGAGGGATCGAGAGAGCCGAAGCCGGACAGGGCGAAGCCGTCCAGGCCGGCGGCGTTTCCCAGGCCGGGGAGAGGAGTTGCACGCGATCCACCCCGGGTTCGCCAGGTCGAGGAATCGGCCAGGAGCCGTTTCACCATGGGCGCCGGGCCGGCCACCACCAGCCGCCCGCCTGCCGACATGAAATGGTCGAGGGCGTTGAGCTCGGCCGGGCTGTAGTCGGCCGATCCGATGTCGACCATCACCAGCGTCTCGTCCGGCGCCGGGGGAGTGGCGTCGATGGCCGTCCGCCTCTGCTTCACCGTCAACCCGAGCCGCTCGAGCATCCCTGCCGCCGCCGCCGCTCCCCGCGCCCGGGTGACGTAACTGGACCCGTCGGGACCTGCCACGGCTCCGCCACCGGTGAAGGAGTTGGCCAGCCACACCACCAGGTTGAGGGCCACGATCAGAGCCAGCAGGCCGAGGAGAATGCGCCGGGTTCGTCGGCCCTGGTCGGTGATCGTGGTCGAGGGAGGGATCATGTCGGGCCACCGGCGGATGTCCGGGCGCCATGGAGCAGCTCTGCCAGCACCTCCCGAACCCGGGCCGGATCCGAAGCGGTGGCCGGCTTGTCCCCATAGACGATGGCGTCGAAGCGGTCCACCAACTCCCCGAATCGGGGCGAGCCCAGCGATCCCGACAGGCTGCCGGAGGTCGAACCGGGACGCAGGTCGATCAGCCCGGCCCGGTCGAGGCGAATCAGCCCGGCCCGGAACAGGAGACGGAAGGCGCCGGCATGGTCTCCGGCCCGCTCGGCCGCCTCTGCCCGTCGCTCCAGCTCGCCGGGGTCCAGCCCCCTCGCAGCCTCGTGCTCGCGGCGGACCCGCTCCTCTATGAGCCGGGCCCGCCGCCTGCCCAGGTTCGAGGTCACGACGATGGCCGCCACGATCAGGGCGCCGCCCACGAGAACGGCGGCCACGACCGGTCCACCGATGTGCTCGGAGACCCGCAGGGCCCACTCGATGAATCTGGCCCAGGCCTGCTGCAGCCACTCCAGCACCCGGGTCCACCAAGGGGTGCCGAGGCGGTACTTCGGCTCGGCCAGCTCATCGGCGATGGCCCGGTTGATCTGATCGGGCGTGGCCAGGTCGAGGAGGAACAGCACTCCCGCCGAGATCGGGGATGGCCCCGTCATTGGTCGCCGGGAGTGTCCAGGCCGAAGGGATGATCGTCGGATCGAGGCAACGCTTCGGGCTCGTGGGACATACGTTGCAGGTCCGCCGCCATCAGCTCCAGGTCGTAGCCCTCCTTTCGCACCCGCAGATCGAAGTAGATGATCGTGACCATCGCCGCCAGGAAGGGAGAGGCGAGCACCGATACGATCGAGGATCCCACGACGGTGGGGATGAAGGAGTAAGTGCCGGTGTTGAGGGTGCCCAGGATGGTGATCACCCCGGCCAGGGCGCTGACGACCTGGCTTGCCACCAGGTACAGGAGATAGGCGAGGAATATCGCCCCCAGCACCGGCCAGAAGCGGCCTCGGACCAGGTTCCCGGAGCGGCTCATGGCGGCGACGGGGCCCTTCTGCTCGGCGACGAGGGCTGCCGGGGCCACGCTCCAGACGGTGAAGAGGAAGACCCCGGGGACGATGCAGAAGATGAGACCGACGGCGGAGCCGATGGTGATCAGGAGGGTTGCGGCGAGAAGCGGCCAGAAACGGCGGATGCCGGCCCGAAGCGATGTCCGCCACTCCGGCTCCTGGCCCTGGTAGGCCTGGGTGAAGGCGGTGATGGAAGCACCCTGCACGATCACCGAGCCCACCATGGAGAGCACCGAAGTGATCCCGAGGACTGCGTAGATGGAGCCGAACGGTGCCAGGAGCTGTTCGATGTCGGCGTTGGGGTCCAGGGTGGTGAGGCTCTGGAGGTCGACCGGACCCACCAGCACCGTGGCGATCAGCTGGATGACGGCGATGGGCACCATCACCATGGCCGAGATCTTGATCAAGGTGAGGAAGTTGGATCGAAACAGCCGGAGGGCGCCATCGACCATCTCGCCAATGGCGAGCGGCCGCAGGTCGGGACGGGCTCTATCCATCCGGCGGTACGGTAGCGCCTCCATGCCCGAGCTCCCGGAAGTCGAGACCACCCGCCGTCACATCGCTCCGGTCCTGGAAGGGGCCAGGATCGCCCGGGTGACGCTGCGTCGGGACCGGATGGCCCGTCGCAATCAGCGGCCCAGCGACGTGGCCGACCGGTTGGTGGGCCGGCGGGTGAAGAAAGTGGGGAGGCGAGGCAAATTCCTCATCATCGATGTGGAGGGCGACCTGACCTGGGTCATTCACCTTGGTATGTCGGGGCGGATGAGGGTGGTCCAGGGCCCCGAGCCCCTGGAGGCACACGCACATCTGGTCGTGACCACCGACCGTGGCGACGAGGTTCGGCTCATCGATCCCCGCACCTTCGGATTCGTGGCGGTCTTCACCCCCGAGGAGCTGGCGGCGGACTCGATGGCGGGGCTGGGACGCGACGCCCTCGACGATCTCCCCACCGCCGACGAGCTGGGCCGGGTCCTGGAAGGACGACGGGCGGCGGTCAAGACCCTGCTCCTGGACCAGCGAATCCTGGCGGGCCTGGGCAACATCTATGCCGACGAGGTGTTGTTCCGGGCGGGAGTCCGCCCACAACGCCCGGGAGGGGAGGTCTCGCCTCAGGAGATCGACGCAATGGTGGGGTCGATTCCCGAGGTTCTGGTCGAGGGCCTGGCCATGGGAGGCACCTCGCTCGAGGACCTGGCCTACCTGCTTCCCGACGGGCAGGCGGGGGAGTATCTGGACCGTCTCCAGGTGTACGGGCGGACCGGCGAGCCGTGCCTGGTGTGTGGCACCCCCATCGAGCGGGTCGTGATCGGCGGTCGGTCCAGTCACTTCTGCCCGCGGTGTCAGACATGACACACTTGGTGACATGAAAGCCGTTCACGCACTGGTAAGCGGTCGCGTCCAGGGGGTGACGTATCGTCAGAGCTGCCGCCAGATGGCCCGGGGACTGGGGCTGGCCGGCTGGGTGCGCAACCTGACCGACGGGCGGGTGGAGGTTTGGGCCCAGGGCGACCCCGTGGCGTGTGATCGGCTGATCGATTGGCTGTGGGCAGGCCCCAGACCGGCGCAGGTGTCGGGCGTCGAGACCGACACCGTCAGCCCCGACTCGACCCTGCGCGACTTCTTCATCCACCCCAACCCGCGCTGACGCTCCTCCGGATCGGTGGAAGGTAGTCTCCGGCGCCTCGGCCCGATTGACCCCGAGGAGGAGGCGGAAGAGGCCACAATGGCGCTGCTAACCTCCCCTGCGAGTACTCACACGTGTGTAATTCATGTATCTGAAGTCGCTGAAGCTGGTCGGGTTCAAATCGTTCGCCGACCGCACCCGCCTGGAGCTGCGGCCCGGGGTGACGGTCGTGGTCGGTCCCAACGGATCGGGCAAGTCGAATCTGGTCGATGCCGTCTCCTGGGTGATGGGAACCCAGTCGCCCAAGAGCCTGCGCACCCCCAAGATGGAAGATGTGGTCTTTGCAGGCACCGCCACCCGCCCCGCCCTCAACCGGGCCGAGGCCACTCTGGTGTTCGACAACGAGGACCGTCTGCTGCCCCTCGACCTGGATGAAGTGAGCATCACCCGCCGTCTGTACCGGGACGGGTCGAGTGACTACGAACTGAACGGGGTGGGCTGTCGACTCCTCGACATCCAGGAGCTTCTTTCCGATTCAGGGGTGGGCCGCCATCAGCACGTCATCGTCGGCCAGGGACAGATCGACGAAGTGCTCAACTCGGGGCCGGTCGAGCACCGTGCCGTGATCGAGGAGGCGGCCGGCATCCTCAAGCACCGCCAGCGCAAGGAGCGGGCAATTCGCCGTCTGGAGCGGACCGACGCCGACCTGGTCCGACTCCAGGACCTGGTCGGGGAGCTAACCCGTCAGATGCGGCCCCTGCGCCGTCAGGCGAATGCCGCCGAGCGCCACGCTGCTCTGGTAGCGGATGTGCGTGCGTTGCAGCTGTTTCTGGGGGGAGAGCGGCTTCGGTCACTCGACCAGCGCGCCAGCGCTCTGACCAAAGAGAAGGCCGAGCTCTCCCAGGCCGTGGCCGACGGGGAGGTCCAGGTGGCGGAGCTCGCCAGCGCCCTCCGAATCCTCACCGAGGAGTCGGGCGAGGTAGGCGAGGCGTTGGACCGGGACACGGCTGCCGCCGCCCGGCTCGAGACGATTCTCGAGCGTCTCCGCCGCAGCGCCTCGGTGGCGCATGAAAGACACCGGGCCGGTGTGGCTCGCCGGGATGGAGCCGAGGAGCGGCGCCGGGACCTGGAGGAGGAAGGCCAGGGCCTGGAAGCCGAGATCGCTGGTCTTCGGGCCAGGGTCACGGAGGCGGAGTCCGTGGCGGAGCGGGAGGAGCGCCGGTTCCGGTCGCTCGAGGACGAGGTCCGTTCGCTGTCGGATCAGGAGACCCTCAGCCCCGAAGGCGCCCTGGCGGTGTTGCGCGGCGACCTCCGCTCGCTGGAGGCGGCCGATCAGCGGGATCAGCGGGAAACCGAACATGTGGGCCGCAGGATCGAGGTCGTCGGCGCCCAGCTCGAGGACGAGACCGAACAGGCCGACCAGCTCAACCAGGAGATCCGCTCGCTCGACGACGAGACCTCGGTGTACCAGCGTCGCTACGACTCGACGGTCTCCGACCGGGAGGCCCGTCAGGAGCACTGGGAGAAGATGGAGACCAGCCACGGCGAGGCCCGGCTGGCGGTTGCCGCCGCCCAGGCCCGGCTGGAGGCGGTGAGGTCGGCCGCCGAGGGCAAAGCCGACCCTCAAGCCCGGGCGCTGGTGGAGGGCGCCGCCGGGCACCTTGGATCCATCGCCGGCTTGCTCGCCATCCCCGGCCATCTCGCCGCGGCCATCGATGCAGCCCTGGGGCCATGGACCGACGCCGCCGTCTTCGGCGACCGCAGCCGTCTCGATTCGGCGGTGGAGATGCTCAAGTCCTCGGGACGGGGAGGGGTCCCGATGGTGAGCGGTAGCCCGTCCGGCCCGGCCCCGGCCCGCCAGGTGGCGGCCGAGACCGGAGTGGAAGCTCTGGTGGACCTGCTGGGCCCGGGCGCCGACCGCACCCTGGCCGAGAGCCTCCTGGGAGATGTGCTGTTGGTGGAGGGCTGGTCCACCGCCACCCGCATCATCGGCCGTCACCCAAACCTGCGAGCCGTCACCCCCGAAGGGGACCTGATCTCCACCCACGGCATCCGGGTGGCCCACCCCGATGGGGCCACACCGGCCATGATCGAGACCGCCGAGGTCGAGCTGGAGCGGGCCGAGACGGAGCTGGCCCGGGTGGAGTCGTTGCGTACCTCGGCCCGGCGAGACTTCGAGCGGGCCCGGGCCGACGAGCGCCGTGCCCTCGAGCAGCTGGAGGGACTCGAGTCGAGGTTGAGTGGTGCCAGCGAGGCGCTGGGCCGGCTGACACGCTCCCGAGCCAACCTCGAGGACGAGCACCGTCGCCTCGACGAACGGCGCCGTGCCCTGCGTGAGGCCGCTTCCGAGCGCCGGGAGGGCCTGAACAGGCTACGCAGACGCCTGGCGGCCCTGGAGGGCGAGGAAGCCGAACGTCAGCGGGCCTGGGAGGAGATCGAGGCCCAACGAGAGCAGCTGGAGAAGGAGCGGGAGCGAGCCCGCGCCTCGTGGCAGGAAGCGGCCGCCGGCCTGGGTGCCGCCCGGGAGCGCCTCCAGCTCCTGGAAGGCCGCCGGAGCGACGTCCTGGACACGCTCGAGGCCGACCTGACCCAACCGGTCAGCCCCGCCGATCTGGAACGCTGGGCCCTGGTCGGTGACACGGCCCGGTCGGCCATAGCCACCATCAGCGGACGTTTGGAGGAACTCAGGGAACGCCAGGCCGAGCTGCGGGGCCGGGCCGGGGAGACGGGAACACAGCGAGAGGCGGTGCGTTCCCGCCACGAACAGGCCCGTTCGGCCATGGAATCAGCTCGGCGGCGGTTGAGCGAGATCGAAGTGGAGTCGACCGAGATCCGGGTGCGCCGGGAGAACGTGGCCGAGATGCTGCGTCGGGAGGCCGATGCCGATGAGGATACGGCTCTGGCCGCGGGTCGTCCCCAACTCGAAGAGCTGGACGAAGACGCCGACCTGGCCGCGGTTCTGGATGATTACGAGGCCCGGCTGCGCCGGATGGGACCGGTCAATCCGCTCGCCGCACAGGAGTACGCCGAACTGGAAGAGCGGCACAGGTTCCTGACCGACCAGCTCACGGACCTGGAGTCATCGCGTGAGGAGGTGCGGAATGTGATTTCCGCCCTCGACGAGGAGATCCAGACCCGGTTCCTGTCGGCCTTCGAGGAGGTCGCCCGCGCCTACGAGGAGCACTTTGCGGTCCTCTTCCCCGGTGGTGCCGGCCGGCTGGCCATGACCGACCCCGACGACCCCCTCGGCACCGGGATCGACATCAAGGCCCAGCCGCTGGGGAAGAAGGTGAGCCAGCTCAGCCTTCTCTCCGGCGGGGAACGGTCGCTGGCCGCCCTGGCCTTCCTGTTCGCAGTGTTCAAGGCACGGCCCAGCCCGTTCTACGTCCTGGACGAGGTCGAAGCCGCCCTCGACGACGCCAACCTGCGTCGCTTCCTGCGTCTGATCGATGCCTTCCGGGGAGACGCCCAGCTGATCATCGTGACCCACCAGCAGCAGACCATGGAAGCAGCCAACGTGCTGTACGGAGTGACGATGGAACCAGGAGGGTCCTCATCCGTCATTCGCAAGGAGCTCGACTCGGCTTTCGCCGGCCGGCCGTGACGCCACCCGGTCAACAGCTGGGACAACACGCCGGGACGTAGACTGCCCGACGTGGATATCTCCGACATCCTCCCCATCGTCATCCTCCTCGTCGTGGTGGTCGTCGGCGTGGCCGGCATGACCTGGTACGTGGCGACCCGGCGCCGCGGGCGCCCCCTTGAGCCGTCACCGGAGCCCTCGATCGCCGTGCCCCCCAGCAGGGGCATCGGCGCACGCCTGTCGAAGACCTCCCGCTCGTTGGGCGGGGCGCTGCGCAACGTGTTCGGCCGCTCGAGCATGGACCGGGAGTTCTGGGAGGGGATGGAAGAAGCCTTGATCGCCGCCGATGTGGGAGTCGAGGCCGCCACCGAGGTCGTGGAGCGGGTCCGGGCGGACGCACCATCCGACTTGGATTCGGCGCGGGCGGCGCTGCGAGACGGGCTGGTGGCCGAGTTCGGCGAGCGGGACCGTCGCCTCCGCCTCGGCGAGGCCAAGCCGGCGCTGGTGCTGGTGGTCGGTGTCAACGGCTCGGGCAAGACGACCTCGATCGCCAAACTGGCCAAGCGATTGCAGGCCGACGGCAAGGCGCCACTGCTGGGAGCAGCCGACACGTTCCGGGCTGGGGCCGATGCCCAGCTTCGGACCTGGGGGGAACGGCTGGGGGTGGACGTCGTAGGGGGCCAGGAGGGCGCCGACCCGGCCGCGGTCGCCTTCGATGCCTACTCTGCCGGCCGGGCCCGGGGCCGGGATGTGGTCATCGTCGACACGGCCGGCCGGCTCCATTCGAAGACCAACCTGATGTCGGAGCTGTCCAAGATTCGTCGGGTTCTGGAACGGGAGGCCGGCCAGGTGGACGAGGTCCTCTTGGTGCTCGACGCCACCTCGGGTCAAAACGGCATCTCCCAGGTCGAAGAGTTCGCCCAGGCGGTTGGTGTGACCGGGGTGGTCCTCACCAAACTCGATGGGACGGCCCGGGGGGGAGTGGTGGTCGCCGTCGAGAAGAGGATGGGGGTCCCGGTGAAATTCATCGGCGTCGGCGAGGGAGTAGATGATCTCGTAGACTTCCATCCAGCCGAATTCGTGGAAGCATTACTGGCCGATGCGTGATCGAAACGACCTGGTTGCCCTGGCCCGCGAGGCCGCCGTCAGCGCCTACGCCCCGTATTCGAAGTTCCGGGTGGGGGCGGCGGTTCTCTCCTCGGATGGGCTCACCTACACGGCGGCGAACGTGGAGAATGCGGCCTTCCCGTCCGGAGCCTGCGCCGAAGCCACCGCCATCGCCCATGCCGTCTCTGAAGGTGTTCGCAAGATCGACGCCGTGGCGGTGGCTTGCATCGACGCCCCCACCGTGGAAGCCGCCTATCCGTGTGGCCGCTGCCGACAGGTCATGTCCGAGTTCGGAGTCGATGAGGTCCATGTCACCGCCGGCCAGGGATCCAAGGTGGAAACACACAAATTCGACGACCTGTTGCCCCACCACTTCCACCTCTGACCCGCCCACGCCGGAGTGTCTTCGTCGCGTGAAGTGTGTTCCGGACCCCCCTCCCTTACGGGATCCTCTACGAGGTGAGGCCGCCTACCACGTAGGAGGCGATGGCGGCCGCCGCACCTACGTTGAGGGAGTCGACATCGGCCTGCATCGGTATGTGTGTGATCTGGTCGAGATGTGCCATGGTGGCAGCCGAGAGGCCGGGCCCTTCCGCCCCCAGCACCAGGCCCATCCTCTCGGCCTGGTCCAGTTCACCGATCGGCACCGAGTCGGGCTCGGGGGAGAGGCCGACGAGATGGAAGCCGAGCCCCTTCGGCAGTTCCAGCCCCTGCGGAAATCTCTCCAGACGGGCGAACGGGAAGGAGAACACGCTGCCCATCGAGACCCGCACCACCCTTCGGTAAAGGGGATCGCAGGAGGTCGGGTCCAGCAGGAGTGCGTCCATCCCCAGGGCGGCGGCGGATCGGATCGTCACCCCGAGATTGGTGGGATTGGTCATGTTCTCACATATCAGGATCCGTCTCGAGCCCCGGGCCAAGACCTCCGGGTCGAGTGGTGCCGGTCTGTGGAAGGCGGCCACGAACCCGCGATGGAATCTGAATCCGATCACCGTCTCGACGAGATCGGGTGAGGCGACATAGACCGGGACATCTTCTTCCAGTGGCGGGAGTCGCCGGATCATGTCCGTCGCCACCAGCACCGAGACCGGCCTCAGCCCCGCCGCCAGGGCCCGGGACATAACGCTTGTGCCCTCGCAGATGAAGATCCCGGCCAGGTCGCCCTCCGGACCCTCCCGATGACGGCGCAGAGCCTCGTCGGTGAGGCCGGTGTAGGCCACGATGCGGGCATCGGCGGGGTCGGAGATGGGGATCTGGGTCACAGGTTCCAGCCCGCTCGGTTCTCCTTGCGCACTACGAAACGGAGCCCGGACCATGTCTGGTCGATGGCACAGACCTTGTTGTCCACCATGCCCGTGGGGAGAAAAAGCTCCCTCATCGTATCTCCGGTCAGGTCGGTTGGAACTCCCGATGACCGCTTGGGCCAGGCCACCCATATCGCCCCATCGGGGCTGATCCGTTCCATGGCGGCGCTGAATCTCGCCTCTATCTCCGACCGGGAGGTGGCGAACACGATGGCCATGTCGGCGTCAGGATGGTCTCCTTCCATGAGATTGACGTCTGGCGGCAACGGCGCCAGCAGGTCGACGAAGCCCGCCGGGGCTCCGGCCGTCCACACATCGAAGCCCGCTTTGATGCCGAGCTTCTTGGCCAGGGGAGTGCCGCTGTAGCCGGTCACGACCCGGGAGCCTGTCCCCGATCGGCCCCGGCCAGATGCCGCTGGCGCTCCCATGCACTCGCCATGACCCGGGGTGGATAGGGGCCCGGGGGAGCCTGGACGGCGTCCGGGTCGGCGTCACGGAGGGCTTGCGCCACCGCCTCCAGTTCTCCACGCTGTTGTTCGACGAAGGCCCGGTCCACCACGTCCCCATGTCCCGGGACGATGGTGGAGGAAAAGTCGACGGCGGCCAGCGTCCGGGGCCACTCCAGGGGGAACGAATCCCCGAACGACGGCGGGGCACCTTCCTCCAATAAGTCTCCGGCGAAGGTGACATCGGCATCGGGCACCGTCACGACCAGGTCCGAATCGGTATGGCCCCGGCCGTGATAGTTGAGCAGAACCACGCGGTCTCCCAGGTGGATTCTGTCGCTGGTCTCCAGAGTCTCATTGGGTGGCACGGTTACGACCTCTTCTACCTGCCCGCGGAATTCAGGTTCGATCTGGGCCAGGACGTGCTGGCGCATGGCATCTCCCGACTCCAGGAGGAAATCGCGGCACCGTACATGTCCCCAAATCGGCATGTCAGCGAAACGGGAGTTGCCCCACACGTGGTCCCAATGGAAGTGGGTATTGATGACTCCCACCGCGGGCCGGTCGGTGAGGCGGCGGAGTTCTTCTCGGAGTTCACCCCCCTCCCGATGAGAGGCTCGGGTGTCGATCACCAGAGTCCCGGCCTCCCCTATCACCACTCCCACATTGAGATCGAGGTGGGAATAGCGCCGGCGGAAGACCCGGTCGCCTAGTTCGTCGAAAGAAGACATACCGAAAAAACCTACCCACCTGGCTCACAAGGGGGTAGGAATTGTGGGTGGGGTTTTGTATGTTCGGGGTATGGGCGAACATACGTTCGGGTGGAGTGAGGACCCCTGGGGAGAAGGCCGGGAGCCGGCCAACGGCCCCGAGTGGATGGAGGCGGTCGGCTGCGGCCTGGCTCAAAGTGGATCAGGTCCGGCTGGACTGCACTGGAGCGGATGGCGGCTTTGGATTCTTCGGAGGGGTTCCGTTACGACGGTTACACCTCCACGTCGGCGTTTCTGGTTCACCGCTGCGGGATGAGCGTCAAACAAGCCCACCGGGCCGTGTTCCTGGCCCGAGCCGTGGCCGAGTTGGCCTATTCGGTCAAACTGGTCCGCAGCGGCGACCTGTCTCTGTCCCAGTTCGAGATACTGGCCCACGGGTGGTCCCAGCATCCGGAGGCGTTCGCCACCGACGAACCTACTCTGGCCCAATCAGTGGTCGGTCTGACCTGGGCCGACACCCACAAAGCCGTCACCTATTGGCGTTGTCTGTACCAAGAACCGGTCGAGGTCTCCGACCCGGACCCGTCGCGGCTCTATTCGTCCAAAACCATGGGGGGGCGGGGACGTCTCGACGGTGACCTGTCCCCCGAAGACCACAACCTCCTCGAAACCGCCCTCGAACCGTTGATCTCCGAGATCGTCGCTTCCACTCCCAAACACCAGCTTGGCGTCCCGGTCGATACTCAGAGCCCAGGCGTTGACCGAACTGATCCGCCGCCACCTCACCTCGAACCAGTCACCCACCGATCACGGCAACCGACCCCAAGTCAACGTAGTGGTGCCTTGGGAGACTCTGATCGGTGGCAACGACCAGCCCGGCCAACTCACCGACGGGACCCTCATCTCGGCTGCCGACGCCCGCCGTTTGGCCTGCGACGCCCAAGTATGTCGTCTCCTCACCGGACCCAACTCCGAAATCCTCGACCTGGGCAGAAACAAACGCACCGTATCCGCCGCCCAATGGCGAGCCCTGGTCATCCGGGACCGCCACTGTCGAATGCCGGGCTGTTACCGACCCGCCTCCTGGTGCGACGCCCACCACCTCCTCCCCTGGGACCAACTCGGCCGAACCGACCTGTCCGACATGTGTCTGCTATGCCGACACCACCACACCCTCATCCACAGAGACGGCTGGACCATCACCAACCAAGGAAACGGCATCCTCATCTTCACCCGACCCGACGGAACCACCCTCCCCAACGGGCCGCCATAGATCTGGGGGCCCGATCGGGCTCTGTTAATACTCTCGCCGTCAACACCACCCGCTACTAGCTTCAGCCGAATGCAGCTGTTCGACGTCGATGAGACCTTCGGTGACGACGTACTTCTACGAGTCGTTTCTGACCGAGGACCGCTCGCGTTCAGACGCCGACCGAATCATGGAACTCCTGGACCTGCAGGTAGGGGAGTCGGTGCTGGACGCCCCCTGCGGCCATGGTCGGATCTCCAACATCCTGGCGGCTCGGGGCCTGGAGATGACCGGCGTCGACATCACGGATCAGTTCCTCGACCTGGCCCGTCAGCGGGCCGACGAGCGACAGGTAGAGGTCGACTACCGCCTCGGCGACCTGCGCGAATTGCCCACCGACGGGCCGTTCGATGCCGTCATCTGCTGGTTCACGTCGTTCGGCCACTTCGACGACCCCGACAACCTGCGTGTCCTGGGGGAATTCGCCCGGGTGCTGCGGCGCGGCGGGAGACTGGGTATCGAGATGATGCACCACGACGGTATGGTCCGAGCCTTCACCCCGGCGCCCTTCTCACAGGTGCTCTATCGGGGCGACGACGCCATGATCGACTCGTCAGACTTCGATCCAACGACCGGTCGGATGATCACCGATCGGGTGGTCTACCGGGGAGGTGAGGTGCGTCGCACCCGTCATCAGGTACGACTCCCCACCATTCCCGAGTTCCGCTCCTGGCTACAGGAAGCCGGCTTCACCGACGCCCGCTTCCACGGTCCCGAAGGCGCCCCACCCACCATCCAGGACTTCCGGATGGAGGTAGCGGCCACCCGCTGAGGAACCCCGCGGCAGGAGCAAGTAGGCCGCCCCTCCTCAGCGGGTCTCCAGCGCCTCGATCAGCTTGGGCAACACGTTGTGGACGTCTCCCACCACGCCCAGGTCGGAGACTCCGAAGATGGGGGCGTCGGGGTCCTTGTTGATGGCGATGATGGTGTTGGAGTCCTTCATCCCCACCAGGTGCTGCATGGCTCCCGAGATCCCGGCCGCGATGTAGACGTTGGGCTTGACCGTCTTGCCGGTCTGGCCCACCTGCTTGGCGTAGGGGACCCAGCCGGCGTCGACGATGGCCCGGGTGGCTCCCGGTCGCTGCCCCGAGCTGCTTGGCCAGCCGTTCGATCATGTCGTAGGCCTCGGCCGAGCCCAGGCCGCGCCCGCCGGAGACGATCACGTCTGCGTCGCCGAGTTGGGGGCCCTCCCTTTCCTCGACATGGTGCTCGGTGATGGTGGCGGACGCCCCTCCCACGTCGGGAAGGTCCACCTCGGTCACCGACGGGGATGCGCCCTCTCCCGGTTCGGCCGGGAACGACTTGGGCCGGACGATCACGAGATAGGGGCCGTCGCCGTCGATCTCGGCCTTGGCCAGTTGGGCGCCGCCGAAGATCTCGTGGGTGGTCAGGACCCGCCCATCGGACATCTCCACATCGGAGGCGTTGGACAGGACCGAGGCGCCCAGTCGGGCGGCCAGACGGCCGGCTACGTCACGGTCTGTGTAGGACTGGCCGAACAGGACCAGGTCGGGTGACCGGCTCCCTACAAGCTCGGCCAGGGCGGCCGCCACCGGTGCGGCGGGGAGGGAATCACCCGGATCGGCGTGGAGGATCTCCGAGGCTCCGTACTGGCCCACCGTGGCGAAGGCATCGTCGCCGCCTTCTCCCAGGTAGATAGCGGTGACGTCGCCCAGGGTCCGGGCCTTGCTCAACAGTTCCAGGCCCAGCGAGGAGGGCTCGCCGGCGTCTTCTTCGATGAATACCCATACCTTGGCCATCTCAGATCACCTTCCTTTCTTCGAGGAGCTTGATGATCTCCAGATGAGCTTCGCCTTCGTCCTCGATCTTGACCCCGGCCTCGCGGGGCGGAGCCTTCTCGACGGAGTCGACGTGCTGTCCCGTGGCGGGCTCCACGCCCAGTTCGGAAGCGGAGAGCGTCGTCACCTCTTTCTTCTTGGCGTCCATGATCCCCTTGAAGGTGGGATAGCGGGGTTCGACCACACCGGCGGTCACCGACACCACCGCCGGTAGCGAGGAGGAAACCACGTCGTAGCCCGCTGCGGTCTGACGGTTGATGGTGACGGTTCCGTCGCCGGCAGATACCTTTGTCGCATAGGTGAGGGCGGGGAGGTCGAGCAGTTCGGCCAGCATCTGGGGCAGCACACCCGAGTAGCCGTCGGTGGACTCGGTGCCGGCGATCACCAGGTCGAACTCCTCGTCGGCCAGGGCCGCGGCAAGGATCCGGGCGGTGGTGAGGGCGTCGGAGCCCTTGAGGTCGGCGTCATCGATGAGGATGGCCCGATCCGCCCCCATGGCCAGGGCCTGGCGGATCCCCTGCATGGAGCCCTGGGGCCCCATCGTGATGAGGGTGACCGTCCCGTCGTCTTCCTGGGCGATCTGGAGCCCCATCTCCACCCCGTAGCGGTCGGTGTCGTCGAGCACCTGCTCGTTGGGCCTGACCAGGTAGTGGGTGTCGGGGTCCAGTTCGTAGGAGCTGGCCGGGTCGGGAATCTGCTTGGCGCAGACGACCACGTGCATAGCGCTACTCCTTCATGTCGGTTGGGGGCCGATGGTACCTGCCCGGCTGAAATTGACTAAACGCTCAAAATCAGACCCCGTCAGGAGCGGGCCCTCAGTTGATCAGCTCGTGGACCAGGGTGAGGGGAGGGGGCGGTTCGTCGGAGATGGTCCACGCGTCGGTGGCCAGAGCCTGGGCGTCGCTGACGTCTCCGGGCCGGTGAGTGAGCACCGCCAGAACATCACCGGAAGCCACCTGGTCGCCGAGCTTGGCCCGAAGCTCGATACCCACCCCGGGGTCGATGTCGTCTTCCTTGCGCTTCCTGCCTGCCCCCAGCCGCATGGCGGCCACACCGATCGAATGGGCATCGCAACGGGTCACATAACCGTCTCTGGAGGCGGTGATCTCGAGAGTCTGGTCGGCCATGGGGAGCAGCGAGCGATCCTCCACCACCCCCGGGTCACCTCCGTGGGCGGCCACCATGCACCGGAACCGCTCCATCGCCTGCCCGGACCGGATCGCTTCGTCGATGCGCCGGTCGGGCTGGTCGATCCCGGCGGGTTCCAGCATGGCGGCGGCCAATGCCTTGGTGACCTCGATCAGGTCGGGCGGCCCTTGTCCCTCCAGCACGTCGAGCGACTCGAGAATCTCGTTGGAGTTGCCCACCATCCGGCCCAGCGGTTGGTTCATGTCGGTTATCAGTGCCCTGGTGTTCACCCCGTGGGCGGCTCCGATACTCACCATGGTCTCGGCCAGAAAGCGGGCTCGCTCGATGTCGGTCATGAAAGCACCGGATCCCACCTTGACATCCAGGACCAGGACATCGAGGTCCTCGGCCAGCTTCTTGGACATGATCGACGAGGCGATGAGCGGGATCGATTCCACGGTGCCGGTGGCGTCACGCAGCGCATACAGCTTGCGATCGGCCGGGGCCAGCGACTCGGATTGGCCGGCCATGACCATTCCGCATTCCTCCAGCACTTCGTGGAACCGATGGGGATCGAGCTGGGTGACGAAGCCGGGTATCGACTCCAGCTTGTCGAGGGTCCCCCCGGTGTGACCCAGTCCCCGGCCCGAGATCATCGGTATCGCCACCCCACAGGCAGCGACGATCGGGACCAGAGGGATCGAGACCTTGTCGCCCACACCCCCGGTGGAGTGCTTGTCGACCTTGGGCAGGGGGATGTCCGACAGGTCCAGGGTCTCGCCGGAGTCGAGCATGGCTCCGGTCCAGGTAACCAGCTCCTGGTCATCCAGCCCATTGAGGAACACGGCCATGGCCATCGCCGCCATCTGGTACTCGGCTACGGAACCGTCGGTGTAGGAGGAGATCAGCCACGAGATCTGCTCGTCCGTCAGTTTGCCCCCGTCTCGTTTCCGTTGGATCAGCTCGACTGTGTTGAATCCGCTCATCTGAGTACGAAGGTTAAGTGCATGCCCCCGGGACCGGGCGCGCAGTGGTCTCACCGGGACCGTCTGACCCGAAGGCCTTCCACCCGCACCCCCTCGGCCCGTAACAATTCGGCCTGGCGGAGCCGGTCCGGTGCCCGCAGGTGTCCGCCCGATCCCACCACCCTCCACCAGGGAACCTCGACGGTCGTGGTGCGGAGCAGGGAACCCACCGCCCGGGCCGCCCTGGGAAAGCCGGCCTGTTCGGCCACCTCGCCGTAGGACACCACCTCGCCCGGCTCCAGGGAGGTCAACACCGCCAGCACCGCCGATTCGAAGGCTGCGTCCATGAGCCTCCAGTGTGGTGATTCCCGAGGCGGTCCACGTCGCTTCTGCTACACAGACCGCAGCGTCAACCCGGAAGCGAGAGGAAGCGGAGGTTTGGAGATGGGTGTTATCCGCCAGGCCGCCCAGGTCGCCTTCGCCATCGCCGATAGTCTTCGGGCCCGACTGCCCGGCCCCCGGATCCTCATCTACCACCAGGTCGGCTCGGGCCGGTCCCACGAGATGAACCTCCCCGTGGAGGTCTTCGCCCGCCAGCTCGACTGGCTTCTCGCCCACCGGGAGATCGTGACGCTGGAGCAGGCGGTGGACAGGCGAACCGACCCCGACGCCGACCGTCTCTTCGTCCTCACCTTCGACGACGGCTACGCCGATGTCTTCCAGAACGCCTTTCCTCTGCTGGCGGCCCGCCGGGTTCCCTTCACCCTCTACCTGACCACTGGTCCGATCGATCGCCCGGAGGATTTCGCCGACTGGCCCGGCCTCCCTCTCTCGTGGGATCAGATACGAGAGATGCATGCCTCGGGCCTGGCCACGATCGGTGCCCACACCCACACCCATCCCGATTTCCGCTTCGTAGACGAAAGCGAGGCGACCGAGCAGATCGAACGGTCGAACCGGCTGATCGAACAGCACCTGGGGATGGTGCCGAGACACTTCACCTATCCCAAGGGCTGGTGGTCGGAGAAGGCCGATCCGGTGGTGAGGGCGGCCTATGCCACCGCCACCGTGGGGATGGGACCGGCGGTGACGGCGGATGCCGACCTGCATCAACTGGGTCGCATCCCGGTCATGCACAGTGACCCCTTCTGGGCCTTTCGCCAGAAGATCAGCAGCGGGGGACGCACAGAATCCGCCCTGAGGCGGATGCGCCACGGCTACCGGGGACCCTGACGGATCGGTCCGACGAAGAAGGTGGCCGCAAACGCAAAGCCTACGAGCAGGGTCGCGGCCGAGATCGAGGCGGCGAGGGCGACGTCATTCTGGAGCCCGGCCACCCGGCTGGAGAGGGCCACCATCCCGACGTGCAGGGCCACCAGCCAGGCCAGTCGGTGTCTGTTCAGCGCCCTGTTGCGGATCCATAGCGCCACCGGCACGACCAGGAATACGCCCAGGCAGGCCACGGCGCCGACGACCGAAGCGGGCCGTCCCACACCGTCGGTGACCACGGCCCAGGCCAACAATCCCACCCCGGCATAGCCGCCGGCCTCGCCCAGGCGGCCCAGATTGAGGGGCCATCCCAACAGGACGAGGGGTGCGGCTGCGGCCAGGATGACCAGGATGTGTTCGGTGTCCGGTACGTCGACGTAGATCCCCGCCACCGTTACCGCCCAGAGGAGGAGCCCCAGGGCAGGACGACCCATATGCCGGTCGGTCAGAGCTACGAGCGGGGCGCCTACGACGATGACGCCGAAGGTCAACCAGGGGAACGAGTCGGGGCCGGCCAGGTCGGCCTGGAACGCCACCAGCCAGGCACCCGGAACCGCCACCACAGGGGCGAGAAGGAATGGCAGAGGTAGACGGGGGAGCGTGGAGCCGGCGATGGCCAACAGGCCCACCCCCAGCCACAACTCGGGGGTTCGGTGGTCGAGTGCCACCAGCCCGGCTGCCGCCCAGAGCAGCCCCACGATCGGAATCGGACGCCTTTTCCACCAGATGACGCCCACCAAAACTCCCGCGCCCAGGGCGACGGAGCCCAAGCGGAGCCCGGTCAGGAACTCGTCGGAGGCGATGGCCTGACGGATGGTGTCGAGCACAGACAGACCCTACCGATGAGGTAGCCCACGAAGACGGGCCACGGACGGTGATTACGACACCTGTCGTATCGACGTGGTGAGAAGCGTTCCTTACATTCGTGAACTGGAGCAAGGACGGAGAGACCAGTGGATGAAGCAAGCGAAACGCACGGTCTCACGCGGCGTGAGCTGATCAAGAAGGGTGCCCTCGTAGGGGGCACGGTGCTGTGGGTTACGCCCGTGATTCAAACGGTGGGAATGCAGAGAGCCCTGGCTCAGGAACCGAGTGACACATGTGAGGAGCAGTGGGCTGCCGAGGTCGTGTCGGCACAGCAGGGACAGCGAAAGGACACCACTGACGTTCTCGATGCCAGAAGCAACCCGAATAATGCCCTGGGCGCTCCCACAGATCCACCCGAGAACTCAGGTGAGGAAGTGTTCTACAGCCTGGGGTTCGGAGGGACGTTGGTCCTGAAGTTCGCGAACAGGGCGTACATCCACACGGGTTCCGACGTCGTGGTGGTCGAGACAACCGGGGGAACCTACCCCCTAGAGGAGGCGAAGGTTGAGGTCTCTCCCGACGGGTCGCCGTCCTCGTGGTACTCGATCGGCACTGCGGACAACTCGCCCTCGACCACAACCCTGGATATGTCTGGTGTGCCATACGACTACATCCAGTATGTGAAGCTCACCGACACCACGGACGACTCACCTTTCAGCGGTGATGCCGACGGGTTCGATGTCAATGCTGTCGGGATCGCCTGTGGTGGGGCATCGACCGTCAACTAGGTTCGCTGGGCGATTACGACGTCTGTCGTATAGCCGGGTGATATCGGGTCACGTAGAGTGGTGTATGGGTGGGTGACGGCCCTTACGCCACACAACGGGAGGTCTGGATATGTCCGAGCAAGAGAAGTCAGGTCTATCGCGCAGAGATTTTCTCAAGCGGGGCGCGGCCCTAGGTGGAGCCGTTGTATGGGCGACACCGGTCGTCCAGATGATTGGCATGCATCCGGCACTGGCCCAGGAGACAAGTCCGACTTGCAACTTCATCTACGCCGTGAAGTTGGAACTGGTTGACAGTGTGCCTACTTGCACCGACATCTGGGACCAGAATGCTACGGATGTCTCAACCGGTCAGGGCCACTGCCTCGATGTCGTCGCAGCAACCAACGGCAAGGCTCAGTGTGGCGGATGTCAGTTCAGTCCTGAACTCACCGTTAACAGCGACCACGAGTGGGTCGTAACCCTGGACAAGGATTGCCAGTACTTCGACAGCGCTATCGACCTCAAGACCGGAGAGGCGGGAGGTGGGTGCGATGCTGCGTTCACTCCGGAGTTCATCGATTCAAGGACGCTGAAGTTCACCACCGAACCGGGAACGGGTACCGGCATATCGCACGTTGAGATCGTGTTCTGCTGTGCCCATGAACCACCGGAGCCGTGTTAGTCGCCAGGTAGCGAGTCAAACCTCGCCGCGGCTTCGATCGGATTCCGGTAGCTCAACCGCCAGACCCGGACCTGGGATGCTAGGGCGGCCGCAAGGTGAAAGGCTCCCTCACCGAGTTTGAAGTGGTTGAAGGAGTACTCCAGCAGGGCTGCCATCGCCTTCGATGCGGCAAGCTCGGTCACGTCTAACACCCTTTCGCCATATTCGGTCAGGATGACATCAGTCAGATCGAGTCGATTCGGTGCCAGGGAAGCATTGAAATCAGCAGGACGGGCCGAGTCCTTCAGACTCCCGAGTAGCCGGCACCGTAAGGCTCGTTGTCGACACGCCGAGTAGCTCACAGCTTCGGTAATCGAGTGACAACGGTTTGGGGTAGCTACGAACCAGCCTCTCGCTGCAGATCCACACACAAAGATTCATCGCTAACGTAGTCCCAGCCGTTGAGGAGGAAGGCGGCTGTGAGGGTGGACTTGCCGCCGCCCGACCGGGTGGGAAAGGCCAGCGTTCGACCTTCTTTGGTCACGACTCCGGCGTGAACCGCAAACCCGCCATACTCCTCAATAGCTACCCGATTCAGGTTGGCGACGACATAGGTCATCGCTCGACCCAGATCCACTGCTGGTCCGAGCTTGCGACAATCTCGATAGGCCAGGACCTTGCCTTCGGTTTCTACGAGGCCGTATCGGCGACGCTGAGGAACTCCACGACGTCGCTCGAGGATGAAAGGAGCCAGGATTGTCCTGACCGCGTCCACCTGTGAATCCGAGGTGCAGTTGATGGCGAACGCCGTCCCCAGCATTTCGAGATAGATTTCTGCGGTCCACACGAGACCGCTGAGATCTTCCCTTCAACCGTGCTTCTTGTAGATCTTCATGGAGGCGGCAGGACACCCTTGTCGACGAGCTCTTCGATTGTCTCCGTCACATCGGATCGAATTCGATCGGCAGGGCATTGATATGCCTGGGCCAGCAATGAGATGATTTCTTCCAGGGTCTGCTCTCCGTCACAGAGGCGCCACACATCGGACGCGGTCGAATTGAGAACTATCACGTTGTTCGTTTCGGCATCGAACAGGGAGATGTCGCCTTTGACCTCTGTCTCGATGACATGGGCATGGGGCGGCCCGATTACGCGCATTTCCGGGTGGCCCGGTCACGATGGCTGGTCGGCGTCGGTCACGAGGGTCTGTTCGGGAAGTGTATGAGACCGGCGTCTTCGAGGCTTCGCAGCGTCCTCTCGACGTCGGCAGTGGTGGTGTCGGCGCCGAGTCCGGTTATCACGTCGATCGCTTCCGCCATCTCGGCAGGGGAGGTTTCCCCATCGCACAGCTCCCAAATGGCTAAAGCAGAGGAGTTGAGAAGATGCAACAGCCCGCTGTCGGGGTTGAAGACGGCGGTTCGGTCGCTGTCCCTTTGCACCCAGACTTGTCCGTGCCTCATGGGCATGGTGTCTCTCGAAATGTTGGCGTGCGTCACTGCTGCAGGTCCTCCTCCGGGCCGATCAACTGACATCGAGCAGCCAATGCCACAGCCTCGGCATGGCTGTGTACATCCAGCTTCCTGAAGACTCGCTGGAGGTGGCTTCGCACGGTACCCGTACTGATGAACAGACGTTCGGCGATGGCCGAGCGATCGAGCCCCGCCGCCAGGAGGTCGAATACCTCTCGCTCTCGGTCCGTGAGGGTCGAGATCCGTTCGAGCTCTGCTCGCTCAGCTCGTCGCCGCCTGACGACATGCTTGAGTAGGGAGCCCAGCATCAACGGCGGGATGACGGCCTCGCCACCTGCTAGCGAATGCACGGCTTCTGCGATCTGATCGAGTGACGAGTGCTGGGGGAGGTAGCCGAGTGCCCCGGCCTCCAGTGCGTCGATCATCGAATCGGGATCGTCGGGACCGACGACGAGGTGCGCCGGTGCGGGCGATCTTGCGCCGATGTGCTCGTCGAGCCGGTCGGCGCTCGTGATGCAGACATCCGCCTCATCGAGGCGTTCGACCACTTCCAGGGTGGGTTGGGCGGCCAGATATGCCGTCAGGGCGCCGACGAAGGTTGCGTCCATCTCTGCAACTCCCACTCGAATGCTGCCCACGCTGCTGCATCACCGCCGTTAGCCTTGTGCCGGAGTTTACCGAGGGCCCGGCTCAGCGCCAGGGTCGATCGTAGGGGAGTGAAGGTGATATCCGACCGAGCGGGCCCCACCACCGCCTACCGGCGTGGGCTTTCAGCGACCTCGAGGATGCTCCTCGATGTAGCCTCCTCCCGACCCCTGCCGGCCAATTCGCAGATTTCGGAATCCGGGTTGGCCGCCGCCTCCAGACATGGATTGCTCGGGCTCATGGCTCTCTCGGATCATCAGCACCTGGCAGAAGCCGCCCTTGCTCCCTATGCCCGTCTCGCTGGGCGGCAACGGGCCATGGAGCACACAATGAAGGATCTGCTGGTGGCCCTTGCCGAGTCCGATGTCCCTGCCACAGTCGTCAAAGGCCCAGCCGTCGCCCGGTGGGCATACCGGGACTTCAGGCTTCGTACGTTCACCGATGTCGATCTGCTGGTCCCCTCCCGGCGGATCGATGATGCATTGACGGTCCTGGAGGCCAACCCCCACACTCTTGGCATTCCACCCAAGACGCCAAAGGCCGACAAGCGGAACATCCCCCTGGCAGACGAGTCCGGGGTTCATTTCACCCTGGACCTCCACTGGGATCTGTTCAGCTACACCCAGCTAAGGGGATGTGCGGATGGCGCCACGGCCGAGGGCTGGGATGCGGCGACCTGGGATCCCGGCCATGAGTTGGGCCCGATGTGGCAACTGCCCCAGTCCACCCTGATTGCATTCCTGGCCGCACACTCGATCCTGGATCATCGCTTCAGGCTGATCCTATTTCGGGATCTGGCCGAGGCGGCCCGTCCTGAACGAGCCATCGACTGGCAGGGCTTGCTGGAATTCGTGGGACGGCACGACCTACGATCCACGACCTACATCGCCTGGCTCCTGGCCGCAGCGTGGCTAGGCGCCCAGGTACCGGCCGACGTCCTTTCCGAGCTTCGTCCCCGTTCGCTGCCCATCCGTGCGGCAGAGATGCTCTCCCGGCGGATCGACCCCGTCACCTTCGACGGTCACAAGCCCCATCCACTCAACCTGGCCATGGTGTTGCTACACGACCGCAGGTCCACGCGCACCCAACTCGCCCTGGCGGCGCCGGCGGCCTTCCCCGAGTGGCTGCGCCGGGTCGAACCCGCCACCACTCGACCAAGGCCACGGCGCGTCCGGAAGCCGTCGGCTAGACCACGGGTCCTCCACCTGCTCCCGGTCGACATCGCCCGTGGTGCCCAGACCTACGCCAGGGCGATGCGAGAAGCTCTGGATGGCCCAGAGACAGAACACCGGACGATGACGATCTTTCAATCAGACCCCAAAGCTCTCGATGCCGACTTCGACCTCGATGTCCCAGCCGGTCTGGGGAGGAGAGTTGGCTTTTCGCCCTTGGCCCATTATCGCCTATGGCGGTTCTGTCGGACGTGGAAGCCGGATGTGGTTATCGCCCACGGAGGTGAGGCTCTCAAGTACGCCGCGCTCCTGGTGCCCGCCCCTGGGGGCCTGGTCTACTACAAGATCGGGACGTCGGGCGACCTACTCGAGAATCCCTTCCGTCGCCAATTCCATCGCTATCTGGCAAACCGTGCCGAGGTGGTCGCAGGTGTGTCCAATGAAATGGTGGAGGAGGTGGTCGAGCTGATCGGAGACCCGAACGTGGCTGTGACCTGTATTCCCAACGGGCGCGACCCCTCGGACTTCTCCGTTCGACAGGACCGGGGCCGAGCAGAACCGGTGCGCATCATTTCCGTCGGACATCTAGGGCCTCTCAAACGCCCAGAATGGTTCGTCGACGCCATCACCACGCTGAGGGAACGAGGGGTAGATTGTGAGGGCTGGTGGGTTGGTGATGGCCCCCTCTTCGATCAGATGCGAAGTCGATCCAGTGAGGGGTTGACGTTTCTCGGCAACAGAGACGATGTGGCGGACCTTCTCAGCCAGAGCGATCTCTTCCTGTTGTCGTCGGTCGGCGAGGGGATGCCGGGCGTATTGATCGAAGCAGGCATGTCTTCTCTCCCGTCGGTCACCACGGCGGTGGCCGGTGCCGGCACGGTCGTCTCCGACGGAACGACCGGGATAGTGGTGGGCGTTGAGGACGAGCAGGGCTTCATCGCCGCCGCCGAGAAGCTGGCCCGGGATCCTGAGCTGCGACGAGCCATGGGCGAAGCCGCTCGACGACGCTGTTCGGAGTCGTTCACTCTGAAAGTGAGCGCAGAGAAGTGGGAGGATCTCCTCGAGCCGTTGATCGCTGACAGGCGACGTTGACCGTGTCCGAACTGAAGGTCGCCCACCTGACCACGGTGGACCTGAGCCTGCGCTACCTGGTCTTCCCGCAGCTTCTTGCCGTCAGGGACATGGGTGGGGAGCCGGTCGGGATCAGTTCGCCGGGCCCGTTCGTATCCGAGCTCGAGGCAGCCGGAATCCGTCACGTTGCGCTGGAGTCGTCCACGAGGGGCATGGACGTGCTGGCGGATCTGCGGTCTGCCAGAGAGCTGTGGTCGGTGCTGCGGCGAGAAAGACCAGACGTGCTCCACACCCACAACCCCAAGCCGGGTCTCTACGGGAGGATCATCGGACGGATGGCGGGAGTCCCGATCGTGGTCAACACCATCCACGGGCTCTATGCGACTCCCGATGATCCCTTCGCGAAGCGGGCCGTGGTGTATCTGCTGGAGACGATCGCCAGTCGCTTCTCGGACGTGGAGTTGGTGCAAAGCACCGAGGACTATGACCTGATAACGAGGCTGAGGATCGCGGCTCCTCACAAGACCCGACATCTCGGCAACGGCGTCGACCTGGACAGGTTCGATCCGGGTCGATACAGCGAAACCGAGCGGGCACGCCTCCGTGAGGAACTAGGAGCCCAAGACAACACAATCGTTGTGGGCATCGTGGGCCGCTTGGTGGCCGAGAAGGGGTATCCGGAACTGTTCGAGGCCGCTAAGAGGCTCGATGACCGCTTCCTGGTGGTGTGTGTGGGTCCCGAAGACCCCGATAAATCGGATGCCATGCCACGGGCGATGATCGAGCAGGCGCGTCATACCGGGGTCAGGTTCCTGGGCATGCGGACCGACGTCGAGCGCCTCTACGCCGCCATGGACCTGTTCGTCCTGCCTTCGCATCGAGAGGGATTTCCCCGTGCCGCAATGGAAGCAGCGGCCATGGGCCTACCCATCGTTGCCACGGATATCCGGGGGTGCAGGGAGGTGGTCGAAGGTGGAGAGACGGGCATCTTGTTCCCGGTCGGAGATGTGGACGCCTTGATCGGAGCGATTGTTGACCTCGGCGGTGTCCCACAGCGTCGGATGCAAATGTCGGCCGCGGCCGCAAAACGGGCCCGAGATCGCTTCGATGAGCGGGAGGTGGTGAAGCGAGTAGTACGGGCTTACGCCGATGTGGCCGCGGCGAAGGGCATGCCCTGGCCGACGGGCGACGCTGACGACACCACCTTCCGACCCGCCACTCCTGGTGACGCGCCCATCATCGCCCGGCTTCACCAAGAGGCCATAGCCAGTGGCTTCCTTCCCCGGCTCGGTCATAGATTCATGACCCTCCTGTACAGGGCGTTGATCGAATGGGAGGACGGGTGGGTCTACGTTGCCGACCTGGACACTGTGATCGGCTTCGTGGCCGGGGTGGCCGACACCGGAGGCTTCTACCGTTACTTTCTGCGGCGTTGGGGAATCAGGGCGTTCTTTGCCGCCCTTCCCCAGATGTGGCGACCAGCGGTGATACGCCGAGCCTGGGAGACTCTGCGGTACGGAACGGAAGGAGGAGTCGAAGCGGAGCTGTTGTCCACCGCCGTCGCCCCCTCTGCCCGCGGCCGAGGCACGGCGGTCGAGTTGGGCGGAAGACTCCTTGGGGAAATGAGCCGACGGGGCATTTCGAAGGTGAGAGTCGTGTTGGGTGCAGACAACCTTTCTGCCCGAGCCCTGTACAGTCGACTGGGCTTCGTCGAGACCCGCCGATTCGAGCTGCACGCCGGCGAAGAGTCCATGGAGATGACTTGGTCTTCGTAGGCATGGCGGTGGCCCTGGCCATGACCTGGGTGATGGGTGGGATCCTGGTCCGAATCGGACCCCGGCTGGGCCTGGTCGACGCTCCCGACGGATTCTTGCTCAAGGTGCATACTGCGCCTGCGGTCCCTCTTGGCGGTGTTGCCGTCTTCGCCGGTTGGTTGCTGGGCTGGGCCCTGGTCGGAGGGGTGGCCTGGTCGGTCGTCGCCCTGGCCGTGGTGGTGGTCGGGCTCGGTTTGGCTGACGACCTCGTCGACCTCCCTCCCAATATCAGACTCATCGCCGAGGCTGTGATCGGCGTGGTGGCAGTGGTGATCGCAGCTAGACCCTTGCGGCCGGCTCGGCCCTCGACCTGGTGTTCGGGACCGTGCTGGTGGTCGTGGCCATCAACGCCGTGAACCTGTTCGACGGTCTCGACGGGCTGGCAGGATCGGCAGGGATGGTCGGGTTCTCGGCTTGGCCTGGCTGGCCGACATCAGGGGCCGGGGCTCTGGCCCGTATCTGATGGTTGCTGCTGCTCTGGCCGGATTCCTGGTGTGGAATCGGCCTCCGGCCAGGATGTTCCTGGGCGACAACGGCTCGTACCTGCTCGGCTTTCTCATGGCGGTTTCCATCATGAGAACCTCGTCAGGTGGTACCGGAGTGAGCCTGGTGGTGGCGTGTCTGGTTCTTGGGGTATTCGCCTTGGACCTCGCCGTGACGGTCCTGAGACGGGCTCTGGGGCGCCGTCCGTTGTTCGCCGGGGACCGTAACCACACCTACGATCGCCTCCATGCCCGGGGCTGGTCGATCCCTGCCATAGATGCAGCGGCAGTGGCGGTGGAGGTGGCATTCGTGCTGGCGGCCGTCCTGATCGAAAGGAGTGGCCACCCGGGCATCGGGATCGCTCTCGTCGCCCTGGTCGGGGTGGCGGTCGTCGTCCTGGCCGCCTGGGCCAACCCAATCACCGATTCGGCGCCTCTAGGCGGTTGACTCCACCCGGTCCGAAATCTCGTGGGCGTGTTGGTGAATCTGTTCCATCGCCTCGCAGATCGTCTCCACCGTTTCCAGCGGTAGGTGGCTCCAAAGGGGAGGCTGATCACCTGGCCGGCCAGGCGATCGGTGACCGGCAAGTCACGTTCAGGCAGATGGCGGTAGGCGGTCTGGCGGTGGACCGGAGGCGAGTAATAGGGACGGGTGGCGATGCCTTCGGCGTGGAGGGCCGCCACGACGGAGTCCCGACCGGCGCCGAAGCCGTCCTTGTCGATGAGGATGGTGAAGTCCTTGTAGGAACTGCGGTCGCCGTCGGGGACCTGCTGGAAGTCGATCCCCCCGAAGCTGGCCCAAGAGCTCTCTATAACGGGTCGCCAGTGCATTGCGATGTGCAACGTGCTCGTCGAGGTGGTCGAGGGAGGCCAGGGCCATGGCGGCGTTGAGCTTGGGACAACCGGCCGTTCAGGCCTACGAAGCGTGTGTCGTAGTCACCCGGGTTTCCATAGTCGCGGGCCAGGCGCAGGCGATCGGCCAGGCCGGCATCGTTGGTGGTGACCAGGCCTCCCTCGGCCCCCGATAGCACTTTGGTGGGTGTCAGGCTGAACACCTCGGCTGCGCCGAAGCCGCCCAGGGGGCGCTGTCTTCCGCCCGCCGACACCACCGAGCCGGCGCCGTGGGCCGCGTCGAACACCAACGTGGCGCCGAGGTCGTCCGCCCTCGCCTGCAGCCCCTCCACGTCACAGGGCACACCGCAGACATGCACGGCCCCGATGTAGCGGGCTTCGTCGGGAATGTCTTCGGGTCGAAGGCACCAGGTGGTCGGGTCGCAGTCGGTGAACACCGGATCCAATCCGTTCCAGGCAATGGCATGGGCTGAAGCCGAAAAAGTGAAGGACGGCACAACGGCCGGACCCTCACCGGCCAGGGCCTGAGTCACCAGCATCAATCCGGTCGTGCAGGAGGCAACCGCCACGCAATGGTCGACCTCGAAGGCCTGGGCAACTCTCTCTTCCAGTTGGGCGACGAGCGGTCCGTTGGTGACCATCCCCGATTCGAGGGAGTCGCCGACCATTCCCAGGATCTCTTCTGGCTGTTCGATCGTGGGCCGTGCAAACGGCAACGGGGGAGTGAAGGCCGGAGTGCCCCCGAGAATCGCGGGCCGGCTCACGCCGCCACCGCCAGATGCTTACCCCGGCCCGGCTCGGGATGGGGAACCTTCGAATCCCAGCCCAGGGCCACGACCACCGCCAGGAGGAAGGGCAGCACCTGGGAGCGTTGGCGGGCCAGGATGCCCAGGTTGAGGACCGTGGAGAAGGCGATGATGAACCCAACCGTGAAGGCGGCGCTCATCAGGATGTAAGGGGTGCGGAGGCGTCGAATCCGCTTCAGCATGGCGGGAATCTTCCACACCACGAGAATCAGCAGGGCGGTTCCCTCCAGAGCACTGGCCAGGGCCTGAAGGTTGTCTGCTTCGGTGGGGAGGGGTCGAAACAGAACCCGCAGCGTGGCGCCGGGCAGGGCGGAGAACGAAAAGACGGCATTGCCGGATACGGCCGATCCACCCTGTTGGGTTTGTTGTTGGATGTCGGCCACGAAAGGATCCACATCGCCGGGGTCCTGGATGCCGTAGCGGTCGGCGAAGGCCACCACACTGATGATGGCCAGAACGGCCGCTGTCGCCAGCACTATGGATCTCTTCACGCCCAGCTTGCCCCACCACTGGCCACGGCCCAGCAGGACCGCTCCCGTGAACGACGCGGTGAGCAGGGCGGCGATGTGGGGACGGATCCAGCCTGCACCCAGGAGTCCCGCTCCGGCCACGACCAGCCAGGTGGGGGAGTAGGACTCGAAGGAGCGGGCTAGGGCGTAGGAGGCCAGGCCCAGGAAGAGAATCATCAGTGATTCCTTGCCGATGCTTGACGGCCAGAAGACCATGGTGGGGAGGAAGAAGATGAAGAAGGCGTATATGCCCAGCCGGGCCTCCGGCACCGAGCGTCGGAAAGCGCAGTAGAAGAGAAGCTGGCCGAAGAAGGCCAGGGTGGCGAACATGAAGAATCCACCCAGCATCGACGGAGTGTGGGGTACGTAGAGGAGACCGGCCACCCATCTCACTACCTGAGTTCCTTCGCCCATACCTCCTTGTAGGCCGGGTATCTGACCCGACCGCCAGATCTCGGCCAGTTGGCTACCCCAGGAGTGATAGCCGGTTGCGTCTCCGACCCCGTTGTATAGATCGACCAGGATGAAGTAGCGGGCTGCGGAACCGACCAGTTTGGCCAGGAAAGCCGCCGATCCCACCCACCACAACCAGGGATCCAGTCCGGTGGTCACGACGTTGCAGACGGGTATCACCACGGCGACCAGTACCAGGACGAGGATGACCGTCTGGGCATCCAGCCATCCGAACCCCACCCCGGCGGCGAGAATGACGACCAGCCCCACTCCGATCAGGATTGGCGTCGTCGACTTCACAGGAGCTCCAGGTCTCCAAGGGAGATGTCCCAGTTGCCGAGCCGGCTCACCTCCACCTCGAGCGGCCGCAGTGGTCTGGCGAACAGGGTCAGAGCCTTGACGAATGGCGCCGGGAACAAGCCTGAACGCAGGGCCTGCCGACGCTCAGGTGTTCCACGCGGGAACCAACCCGCCAGGTAAGCGGCGTCGGTGTTGTGGGCAGCCTTCCGCACGGCAGAGCCACCATCAGGGCCAAAGAGGTCCGAGACGACCAGTTCTGCCCGGCCGCGGCGCAGATTCGACCTGAGGACGGCGAATGATTCCGCTCCGGCTGCGACCACCGTGTAACGGACGGTCGGGTGTGAGCCGAAGCGCCACTGCATGTACTCGGCTGTACGAGGGGTTCGCAGACCCAACGGAGCGCGATCGGTCACGGAACGGGCATCCCAACCGTGGGCGCCGGGGACCGAGGGAAAGTTGCCGCTCTTCCTTCCGAAGCGGAACGTGGGCCTGATCATCACACCGATCGAACCCACCTCCTGCCAACCCATGGTGAGGTAACCGGCTCCGGAGCGCGGATTGGGAGTGTTGAAGATCAGATCCACACCGGACGCGGTCGCTAGGTCGACCGCGTCCTCGGTGAGACGTCGGAACACGCCCCTCCTTCGTGCCCGGGGGTGGGTGGCGGTATCGACGGCACGGACGCATCGCAGCGTATCGCCGCCAGTGAGGTTCATCTGCCAGCGCATGAAAGCCCGAAACCCGACCACGCCCCGGGAGTCCTCGGCGACCAACATGATCGATTGACCGAAAGGGTTGTCGAGATGTTTCCAGGCGAACCATTCCCGAGTTCGCTGCAGTGTCTCGGTCTCACCTAGCGACTCTGCCAGAAGATGGAGGACGGCGTCCTCGTCCCGGGCGTGAAAGGGTCGAACACTGAGCTGGGCGGTCATGTGAGGAGCCGACGGTAAACGGACTCGAATCTGTTCACCATGGCTGCCAGCCCGTAGCGATCGGCCACCACATCGGCCCCGGCCCGCCCGAGTGAGCGACCACGGTCCGGACTGGTCAAGACCTCGTGGATCGCCTTGGCAAGCTCTCGGGGAGATCGGGCCTGCACCAGCCGTCCGGTCTCTCCCTCGACGACCACATCCGGCACGCCACCCACGGCCGTGGCTACTACAGGTCTGCCGAGGGCCATTGCTTCCAGGATCGTCACCGGGAGGCCCTCGAAGTCGGCCGGGTTGACGTAGACGTCTGCGGCGGCGATGAAGGAGAGGGCATCAGGACGACGCCCCAGGAACCTCAGCCGGTCACCGAGGTGGGATGCCTGGGATCGGAAACGAGCGAGATCGCCCGGATACTTCTCACCGCCGATCGACACCACCGTGAGGCCCGGTACCAATCTGAGCAGCTCGGTGACGGTCTCGACGAGTAGGTCGTGGCCCTTCCCAGGGCGGATGTTCCCCACGTGCACTACAAGTGGATCCTTGGCGTCGAGTCCCAGTTCTCGGCGTGCCATCTCCGCTGCCCCTGGATCTACCGAGACGGCCACCCCGTTGGGTATCACCTCTACCTGCGGTCCTCCATATCCGGCCACGCTGTCTGCCACGGCCTGACTCACGGCCGTGACGTCGGTGTTGCGCCGATATGTGGCGCGGTTGAGAAGACGGGTGACCGTGCGGTAGGACGAGGCCAGGTTGTGCTCCGTATAAACGATCGGCACGCTCACCGACAGGCGAGCCAAGATCCCCGCAACGGGGAGGTGGGCGTGAACCAGGTCGACATTCCACACCCTGCTCAGCCGTCGCAGCAGCCATGCACTCCGTGGTCGAAATCCCTGTTGTGTCCCGATGCAGACGGTGGGCACCTGGAGCGATTCCAGGTCGGGGCCCAACTGGTCCTTCCAGGGCAGCAGATAAGCTACTCGATAGTCGAATTCGGCCCGATTCCAGTGCCTGGCTCCCTCGGAGATGAGTTTCTCGGCGCCCCCGATACCCAGCCCCTTGACCAGTACCAGCACTACCGGTCGGCCAGGTCCTTTCGGGTCGGCGGGATCAGTCGGCATCCATCAGCTCTGTCAGCCCGTCGCCGAATGGCATCTGCGGTCTCCAACCCAGCACGTCCGAGGCACGTTGGGCGCTGACCAGGGCGGGGGAGACGTCACCGGGACGAGGGGGTCCGAAGCTGAGCTCGGTCGGGTATCGAGCAACGATCGCATCGGCCAGTTCCTTGATGGAGACGGTCTCCTCAGCAACCACGTTGAGTGCCTGGCCGTGCACATCGGGCTCACAGGCCATGGAGAAGGCGCGGGCGATGTCGGAGGCATGGGTGAACTGACGTCCCTGCGACCCATCGCCCTGAACGGTGATGGGCTCGCCCCGGCGGGCCTTGTCGATGAAGATCCTGAACACGGAGTTGGGCCTCAGCCCCGATCCGTAGGCGGTGCCGAGCCGTAACGCCAGGACGGGAACGTCGTGGAGGGCGTCTGCGGCCAGCAGCATCTGCTCTCCGGCCAGCTTGGTGATGCTGTAGGGATGGTCGGGATGGCAGGGATGGTCCTCGTCGATCGGTTCATACTGAGGCGGTCCATACACCTCCCAGGTGGAGGCATAGATCACCCGAGAACCGTGTCGGGCGGCTGCTGTGGCCACATTGGCCGACCCCGTCGCGTTGACGGCGGCGGCCAGGGCGGGATCGGTGCCGGCCAGGTAGACGTCACCGACGGCACCGATATGACAGACCACATCCTGCCCGGAGATCGCAAGGTCGACACTCTCTGCTTCCCTCAGGTCTCCTGGCACCCAGTCGGTACCTAGGTTGGGTTCGGTGACGAGATCGAACCCGGTCACATCGTGGCCGTCTTCCATCAAACGCCTGGCCACATGACGCCCCAGGAAACCCGCTGCCCCGGTTACCAGCACCTTCATCTCCGCCTCCCTGGAGTCCGCCACCCCGCAATAGCTTGGCAATACATCTAGCGGCCCATCGCATAGTCGTATTTCGCGTGCTACAAAGTGTAGGTCGGCATTTGCGGCCCGGTAATGGGCCTTGGGTACAGTTGTCGGCGAGACAGCGCTTTGGGGCGTGTCGCAAGGGAGGCAGGCATGGGGACGCAACCAGACGCCGGTCATGGGGAGGACGTGGAGGCGCGAGGATGGCCGCGGGTCGCCCGCGCCTTTGCCGGCTTGAGAGTCGATGTTTCCTTCGCCGTCATCGACACCGTCGTCGTCGTCGCCGCCTACATGGCGGCTTTGCTGATTCGCTTCGCCGACCGTCAGGGCAGCATCTCGCCAGATTGGTGGCATGGCTTCTGGAAATACTTACCAGTTGTGATAGTGGTGCATCTGCTGGTGTGCGCCGCGATGGGCGCATACGGGCATGTATGGGAGTTCGCCTCGGTAGAGGAGGCCATGCGCCTGGTGATGGCAGCCCTGATCTCCGTCCTGCTTCTGTTGTTAGGGCTGGTAGCGGTCCAGGAGGCGACCGGCGCCTCGATGAGGTTGATGCCGGTCACGGTCGTCCTATTGGGTTCGGGCCTCGCTCTGGGAGGGATGGGGGCGGTGCGCTTCCGTTCCCGACTGTTCTCCTTCCGACGAACGCAGGACCTGGTCATCCGACGAGCCCTGGTGGTCGGAGGCGGACGAGCCACGGCCGACCTGGCCCGGAGGGGCCGCATGGCCACACCGCCCATCGAGGTCGTCGGCCTGGTCGACGATGTGGGATCGCCCAGACGGGTGGCGGGGGTGTCGGTGGTGGGGAGCATCGATGAGCTTCCCGATCTCATCTCCAGCTACGACATCGACGAGGTGGTCATAGCTGCCAATGTTGGGCCGGAAACGACCCGCCAGGTGGTGGACCTATGTGTTGCGGTCGACGTCCACCTTCGCACCCTCCCCGATGTGGAGAGCCTGCTCGGCCCCCAGGGCATGGGCGACGTCAGGGATCTGGAACTGGCCGATCTCCTGCCCAGGCCGACCGTCCACACCGACCTGGCCGCCGTCAAACAGTTGATCGCGGGAAGGCGGGTCCTCGTCACAGGTGCCGGCGGGTCGATCGGCTCGGAGATCGTGAACCAGATACTCCGATTTGATCCCCAGGAGTTGATCGCCCTCGACCACGACGAAGGCCACCTCTACGACGCCGGACTGGGATGGACGGGGGAGGAGCCCCAGCCGATCACATTGCTGGCCGACATCTGTGATCGGGCATCGCTGGACCGGATCCTCAGACGCCATCGACCCCAGGTCATCTTCCACGCCGCCGCCCACAAGCACGTGCCCATCCTCGAAGCGCATCCCGATGAGGCGGTCAAGACCAACGTGGCCGGCACCCGCAACCTGATCGACTGTGCTCGCCGCCACGGCGCGGAACGCTTCGTCCTCATCTCGACCGACAAGGCGGTGGAGCCTTCCTCTGTGATGGGGGCATCCAAACGGGTGGCCGAGATGATGGTCCAGACTGCCGCAGATTCTTCACCGCAGGGGATGGTCCTGAGTGCGGTCAGGTTCGGCAACGTCCTCGGGAGCCGGGGGAGCGTGGTCCCCACCTTCATGTATCAGATCCAAAACGGCGGCCCCGTCACGGTCTCCGACCCCGATATGCTGCGCTACTTCATGCTCACCTCCGAGGCGGTCGAACTGGTCCTCCAGGCTGCCGCCCTGGCAGAGGGAGGTGAGATCTACGTTCTCGATATGGGTGAGCCGATCCGAATCGGAGACCTGGCTCACCGCATGATCCGGCTGTCCGGGCTGATACCCGGAAGGGATATTGCCGTCGAGATCACCGGCGCTCGACCGGGCGAGAAGGGGGTCGAGGTTCTGTCTCACCTCCCCCTTGAGCCCTCTTCACATCCCCGGATAAGCCTGGCCCAGGCCACACATCCGGGCCCGGTCACCATGTCGGACGCCGTCGCCCTGCTGGAGTCGATGGCGGACGACGGCGACTGTGGAGGAATCCGAGATGTGTTGATGGCGCTGTCCTGGCAGACTTGGAGCCGTGACGAGACGCTCGACATCCGGTCAGTTGTCGCGGAGAGACTGGGCGAGTCCGCGTAATGGGTCGGGCTTGAGCCTGCGGCGGGTCTTCCGCGTCTTAACCGCACAGTGGTGGGTGGTCGCCCTGGTGGCCGTCCTCGGTGCGGGCATCGCGGTCGGAGCGGCTGAGTGGCGCAACCGCACCATCACCCCCCAATTCGAGGCGACGGCTCCGGTTGCGGTTTTGAGGCTGTCCGACGAGTCAGACGACAGATTCAACCGGAGGGTGGAGACAGTGGTGGCCCAGGCCAGGACGTCCGTGTCCGCTCAACTCCAGCCTGGACAGCGGGTCGAAGCCGGCGAACAGGACGGGTCGATTCACTTCGTGGCGATTGCTCCCGACTCCGAGACCGCACTCGACTCAGCCACCGGCCTCCGTCAGGCGTACCTCGATTCAAAGCCCGAAGGGACGGCGCAAGACCAACTCAGTCAGGTCCTCGACGCATTGATCGCTGAGATCGATTCCGTTCAGAAGCAGTTGGCTGAACTCGAAACCTCGACTCAGCCTGATCCCAATATTGAAGCCCAGCAAAGCGCTCTCACGTCGAAACTGCAATCGGCTTTTCAACAACGGGCGGACCTGAAAGCTCAACTGCTCGATCCGGGCCTCAGCGAGGAGGATCGACAGACCGCTCAATCCAACCTGGAGCACGTCGACAATCTGATAGCCGTACTCGAGGATGAGTTGGCCACGCTGCCCGACACAACAGCCGCCACGGACACTCGAACTCAGATGGACATCCTCGTCCTCAAGAAGCGGTTGAGCGATCTCCAGTCCCAGTACATAGCCGCCGCCACGCAGGCCGGCCAGTTGGGCAACGAAGGACTGGTAGGAGAAGCGTATGTCGTGGATCAGACTCCGTCGGAGATCTCCTTGTTTCCAGCCGGGTTGGTCGGCTTGGCGCTGGGATTCCTTTCGAGCGCTCTGGGAGTGCTTGCGGTCGACCGGCTGAACCAGCCGATCAGATCTCCGGATGATCTGCCCGGGCTACGGGTCATCGAAGTCTCGCCCCGACGCTCGTTCCAGAACAGCTTCGACTGGTATCGGCTCGCCCGACAAGACGCACGCAAGTCCCAAATTCAGGCACTGCGTGCTCAATTGGAGCAAGGGCGTAGCGGTTCCGTTGTGATGATCGCCGGATTGGATGTATCCAACGCGACGGTGGCGATGCTGGCCACCGATCTGGCCGTGTCCGTGGCCGAATCGGGTTTGAAGGTATTGATGATCGACGCCGTTTTGGAGATGAGCGACCGATCGGACGAATCGAATGCGGAGCACACGCTGTCAGAGATGTTGAAAGTTCAACGGGGACGCGATGGCGATCCGAGTGCAATCAAGCGCATGTTGTCTGAGAGGCGGGAGACGATTCCTAACCTCCTGCAAGTCCCGGCGGGAGCGCTTGACCAGGATCCCGCCGATGCTCTCTCGGGCCCTCCCTTTAGGACGGTCATATCTGAAGCGCGGGAATTGGTGGATCTCGTGGTTGTTTCAGCCGCTCCACTTGGCGAAACAGCTTCCGATACGGTTGCCTCGAATTCCCGCTACGGGATTCTCCTGGCACGCAAGAATCGCACCCGGCGGGAGTCTCTGAGAGCAGCAATCGCCCGTTTGGAGGAGCTTGGGGTGCCTCCGGTGGGAGTAGCTCTCCTTGCAACCCGTCGCCGCGCCCAGTCGCGCCGGTGAGTCTCCGATGCTGGACCGAAGGGTGAGAGTGCTTGATGGCATTCGGGATATCCGCGCCGGGTTGGCGGATCGGTTGAAGGATGCGACTCCGGCACACTGGCGAAGGCGGCTCGTAAGGGCGCGCCTTTCGACAAGATTGGCCACAGCGCCATATCGTGCGTTGCCGAGCTTCCTCATAATTGGGGGCGAGCGATGCGGAACCAGCTCTCTATACAGGTATTTGGGCCGCCATCCGCAAATTGTCCCCTTCCCTTCGAAAAGAAACAGAGTATTTCAACCGGTATTTCGACCGAGGGGAATATTGGTATCGCGCGCATTTTCCGCTGAAGGCTCGATTGGCCGCTGCACGCGCTCGTGGAACACGGTCGCTACCTTTCGAGGCAAGTCCCCAGTACATCTTCGATCCCCGCGTGCCAGAGCGGGTTGCCACGGTGCTGCCTCATGCGAAACTGGTAGTTATGTTAAGAAACCCTGTCGCCCGGGCGTTATCTGGTTGGCGACATATGGTAGCGCTGGGCTTTGAGGATTTGCCCTTTCACGAGGCAATAGGGGCAGAAGAGCATCGCCTCAGTGGAGAGGTGGACCGGATGTCTAGAGACCCTCACTACTTCTCGCGTCCATTCATGCGGTATTCGTATCTCGGGCGCGGCAGGTATATAGAACAGCTTGAACGATGGTTTAAACATTACCCACGAGAACGCTTCCTGATAATTGAGAGCGAATCGTTCTATCGATCGCCTGCGGCCGTAATGAAGAGAATTCAAGACTTTCCGGAAATCGATCCCTGGCTCCCCGCTAACTTTCGAATGTACAGCTCTGCGACCTCAGACGATCCAGCCCAAGCTGCTGAGGAGATCGAAGCGGGACTCCGCAAAGAACTCGAGTTCTTCTTCGCCCCCCACAACCAACGCCTTGCGGAGTTGCTCGACCAGGAATTCAGCTGGGTGCGTACGTGATGTCCTTTGGCGCGCGAGGACCTGGGTCGTCATTTGACTCCGGCCTATCGCGTACGTCAGAGAACCTCGACTTAGTGCGCGACCGCGTCACCTGACTCTCGACAGAACGATTCCGGTGGTCTGCATCCGTAGGCTCACGGGGAGAGCCTTCAACCGAGGATAAGGGCCAAGTGAAGGTGATAGGTTCAGTCCGCACCGCATGCCGAGCGAAGCGCGGAATAGACTTCTTGAAGGCCGTCGCGGTTGACGACCTGTTGCACCAAATCGAGATCTACTTCGTCAGCGTATCGCTCTGGCAGGTTGAGACTGCGGACCCTGGGATAACAATGTCCGGACTCATTCGCCAGTTCCAGCGGCATGTTCTTCCCTTGAACAACGTTCTCGTATAGCCAGAGTCCGATATCGCCGGACTTAGTAGCTTGGAGAATCAGACTTGCGTAGTGGAGCCAGATCTGGGCCTGACGCTCAAGCCTGTCCTCGGTCTCAAAGTCAAAGGTAGCCCATCTACGGTGAAGATCTTCGGATGTGACTCGGTATTCCGGGCTATGGTGGGCGGCCGAGGTGTTCCAACTGGCAATGGTAAATAGCGGTTCACGCGCCATAGCGACGATCCGAAACCCCATTCCAATGAGGTGACTCAAGGCATTGAGATAAGGGACGTTAACCTTCGTCGCTATGAGTGCCGTTGAATCGAACTCCCCGGATTCCATGGCAAAACTGAGCTGGGCCTCATCACGAAGTGTGTTAGTGGTGACGCGACCCCCGCCGGCGCGCTTGTTCGGAATCGGCCATCCATTAACCAAGCAATAGCGAACCCTCGCGAGCGAAATGGGCAGGGCATCGACTCGATAGAAGACTTCGTTGACACAGCAGGCGTTCGGCAAGTTGTTTACCATAGCGCAAAGAAGAGAGGTGCCACTTCTGGGAATCCCCGTCAAGATGAGATCTCGATCCTCCCGAAAGAACGCCGAGTCAGGCTGGATTCCGGAGAAGCGCCACATCCACCAGCGGCGGCGCAGGCCGGCGAAGGGGTGGCGTACCATGTTGCTTATCTTAATCGTACATGGCAGCATCAGAACAGAGCGTGGTTCCACAACCTCACTTATTAGTATCGGAACTTTGCAGTCCTCGCCAACTGCGTAATCGGACAAGTGCTCATTGTCGCAGAATGCCGATCCTGTGAAGGGCAGTTATGGAGTATATAGAATTCCGTCCGAGCACTCGCAACCAAGCTTCGCAAAGGTTAGGCGGTTCGTTTGATTGATGACGGCCCTTTAGGAGTCGGGCTACTAAAAAGGAGCGGCATGGCTCGCCGCTGCGTTTGAACGTCGCTGGATAGCACCTCGCCGAGCTCTCACGCTCCCGACATTTCTCGGTATTGGACCGCCCCAGGCAGCCACAACTTGGCTTTACAGAGTCCTCGTCACCCATCCCGAGGTGGCAGTGCCGATCAAGGAAGTCCGCTACTGGAGCGATCTGCCTTACCGGACTGTCGCCTGGTACGCCGACCGACTGACAACTGACGTTCGAATAGTGGGCGACATGACCCCGTCATACTTCTGTCTGTCCCGTCCCACCATCATGGCTGTGCGACGGGTCATGCCGGAGGTGAGACTTCTATTGATGTTACGCGACCCTGTCGAACGCGCTTGGTCGGCTTTCAGAAGGAAACGATTACCGCTTGGGGTTCCTGCCACCGTTAGCGAGGTGAGCGCTTTCCTGGCTCGCAACCCGTGGCCCAGGGGGGCATCCATCGGAAGATTTGAATACGGAGATTATGCAGCCTCGCTGGAAAACTGGCTCTCAGTATTTCCAAGGGATCAGCTGCTCGGTATTCCCATGTGGCGCATCAAATCCGAGCCGGCCGCCGTCGTGACCAGCGTATTGCGACATATTGGCGCCGACATCAACGCGGCGACGGAGATTCCGGGACGAATCAACTCGAACACGGCCGCAGCGATGCCCGACTCCGTTCGCGACTTCCTTGAACGACGTTACAAGGGGCAACGAGAGAAAGTACAAAACCTACTCGACGTTAGTTGGTAGGTGCTGTTCGACACTTCACTGGGGAGTCACCGCGTCTCGTGAACTGCGCTCGCATATATCTCTTCGAGTCTCAAGGCGACCGAATCGGCCGAAAAGTGCTCTTTCGCCTTGGCCGAGATCATGCTGCTCCGTAGACCTCGCGCCCTATTAGCGGCAAGATCGATACCAGCCGCCAGCGCCTCCGGAGTCGAATCACACGTGAATACGGGAGCCGACGGAGGCATCGACTCGAGAATACCGCCGAACCGGGTTGTGACAACGGGCAAGCCGGAAAACAGAGCCTCCAGGACTGCAACGCCGAACGTTTCGGCATTGGCGGAATGAACGTACAAATCCGATTGCCGCAGCTGCTCAGCGACTTCAGATCTTGGCAGGTATCCGTCGAATACGACGTGATGTCGAATACCGAGCGACTCTGCGTATCGTTCCAGATTGCGCCGCTCCGAACCGCGGCCAATAATGTGAAGAGAGGAACCCACTGGGAGGTTAGTTTGAGCGAAGCTATCCAGTAGAAGTGCATGGTTCTTTATCGGAGTCAGATATCCCACGCTGATCAGGCGGACGCTCTTGTTGTGTGCCCGTCTTGGTGCTGGCCAGAAAAGGGAGGCGTCGACTGGATTGCCCAGGACTTCGAACCTTCCGTCGACTTTCAGCGCTCTCGTTGAGTCCATAAGACCTTTGCTCACAAACAGAACGCGTTTTGCCGCCCGTGCCAGACGGCGGAGGTTCCTCATGCCAGCTGGACTAATCGATCGGCTCGGGTCAGTTCTGAGGATCCAGCTTGAGTGCTCCGTGTGCACGAACGGGATCCCGAGAGCAGCGCACGCCCGTGGAACCCCCACTGAAGCCGCGTAGAAATGGGAATGAAGGAGATCGATCGGACCGTAGCTTGTCTGGACCTCTCGGACTGCAGCGATCAGATCCTTGCTTCTTCTGTATGCGTTCAGTCTAGACATCCGCAATCGTTTAGGCCAGCTGGGTGGTGGCGGCGTGGCAACCGTAGGGAATCGGCCGGGGTATTTGGGATGACGGCCATCCACAGTTATCCCGATGACCTCCGAAAAACGCGAAGCCGCGATCGCCCAATCATCAACGAACGGCCACTGGCCAACTCCCAGCATCACGACTCTCATGCGACGAGACACTCTATCGTGTCAATCGCAAAGAGGATCGACCGGCGGCAGGCAACTCGGAAATGTCACCGGCATGAGGCTACCTGTAAGGGCCGTTAAGGCGCTGTCGACTATCGTTGATTAGGGTAGGTCCGCGGCGTACGGGGAAACCGGCCGCTCTCCCCCTCACCCGCGCAATTTCGGGGTCCGTGCTGTTCAGCGCGAACTTACGCGGCTGTTGGAACCGGAGCTACTAGTTGAGCCGCCGCGAGTCCCTTGGCTCCGGCAACGGCGCCTAGAATCAGATGGATTAGTCGACGCTGAGTGTGATCGTGGAGCGCAGAACGTCCGTGTCGGATTCCCGAGGCTAGATTCCGATCAATAAGATGCTCCCGAGCAGCGCGGAAGTGGTAGAAGGCTGCTATCTCAGGGGTTTCCACCATCTCCTCTGCATACTTGTCAAGCAGTAGCTCATAGGCTACGGCAGCGCGATGCGGGGAAGCGACGTGGTCATCACGGTTACGGCGGACTTGAGCGAGCACCTGTGGCGCCACGATGACTCGTTGGCCTTCCGCGAGACATGAGAGCAAGAAGTCACGTTCCTCAAGCGCTGGAAACCTCCGATCAAAACGAGCTGACGACGCAACCCGGCGATCAACAACGAGCATGGGTGTTCCCACACCTGCCACCCTAGCTCGCAGGATATCCTTTCTTCGGTAGGGGCCCGGTAGGAATTCTTTCGGCGCCGGGTGGGTATCGATGTGCTGCCAACCGCACCCGATGACAGCGATCTCGCTGCTCCTTCGTTGGGCTGAGCGCAACCGATCGCGTTGGATAGCGAGCTTGTTAGGCAGCCAAAGATCGTCCGAATCCATGAAGGCAAGAAGGCTGGCTGATGCGCGGTCGATTCCCGAATTTCGCGCAAGACACACTCCGCGGTTCTCAGAGCGCCGAACATGAATGACCCGTCGATCACTCTCGGCAACTCTTCGCGCAACATCGAAAGAACCATCCGTCGACCCGTCGTCCACGAGAATCAACTCGAAGTTCGAATAAGTCTGCGCTTGGACACTGCGGACCGCGGATGCCAAGACATCGCTCCGATTGAAATAGGGCAGCACGACCGAAATCTGCTCACTCATGGGGTTTCTCGCTCCGGGCAGAATCGTAAGTAATACTATATGCGGAGCCCAAGGCGAAGTGGCACGAGTGCCGACGTCGATTCCCCAAACCATGGACGTCGGACCGATAGAAGTCTCAGGTC
Organism: uncultured Acidimicrobiia bacterium; assembly: GCA_963744905.1. Taxonomy (GTDB): domain Bacteria; phylum Actinomycetota; class Acidimicrobiia; order Spongiisociales; family ZC4RG35; genus DATFFO01. The sequence goes on from CAVUUV010000005.1 coordinate 132,350, forward strand.
AAGTCTGATGGCGCGACGAGAGTCTTCAAGGAACCGTCCTTACGCACGATTCGCCATCAATTTCCAGCGTTGTCCCTGGCGCAGTGGAGATCCAGGTTACGTCACCGCAGGAAAGCCCCGTGGCAGTGAAGAGATAGTGTCCGGGGCTTGTGCCGCCATTGGAAGCATTGTCGACCGTCGCAGAATGAATCGCAACGTGAGAAAAGGTCACTGTCCCTTCGGTTTGGTGCTTGGACATGCGAACGGAATCGACCTGACCGCCGGTAATCGACCAGCCGACTGCGTGAACGACCACGTACGGAACTTCAACGTTTCTGTACTCGAATCCATTGCTGTAGGCGCCATCCGCGATTGGTTCGGTTGACACGAACCCGTCGACTAGATGAACCTCGCTTGAACTCCGATTCTGCCAAACGAAGATTCCGTTACACGCTGATTCGAAGGTCTTGTTGTTGTCAAATGTCCAATCGCTAGGCTGATGTATGTCAATTGCCGGCCATTCGAATCCTGCGCAATTCTTCACGTTGGTGGGGAGAACGCCGCGCGCTATCGAATCGCGAACGATATTACCTGACCCGGCTCCAAGTTGGAATGCTGAGAGGTTGTACCCACGCGCATCTCCGACAGCGTTTGTGACCCCATCGGCAAGGGCGTGCAGTAATCGAATATCCGAGGAGTTATTTGAGTGATTAAGGCGCCAACTTGTCTTTGTGTCGTGAGGCGGTGGGTTCCACCAGTAGGCCTCTCCGGCGATGTTCTTGGCGATTGTGTCCCGAAACGTAATTCCATGAGATGCGTGAGGCACGAAGGCCCGATTGGTTGAGTTCTCGACCACGACACCTTCGACCAGGGTGCCCCTCGACCCGTCTCCGACGTGATGCCAGTGGAGTGGGTAGTGATCGAGTTCCTCGATCGGCTGAAGATCGATGTCCACATAGCGGATGGTCGACTTCGTCGAGCCCTTCATGAACATGATGTCGCCACGGCCGAAGATCCGAACATCTCGATCCAAGTTCTGGGTAAGACCATCGTTGGACCAAGTGGTGGTCGGGGTGCCCTGCCAATCGACGGAGGCACCCGAGCCGATCATGAGTGTGGCGCCGTTCCGGAACTCAATGGACTCTCCGGATCTGAGGGTCAGCCGCTCATTCTCGATGAGTGTGTCGTGGGCGATGACGAGTCGATGGCCCGCCGGCGGCGGGGTGAGGGGATCCAACCCGAGTGATCGAGCCAGGAAGGTGGCCATCTGATCCCGACGGACGGGGTCATCGGGGCAGTACTGCGAATTGGTGGGTGGGTTGCACCCCCTGGTGATCCCCGCCGCCGCCAGCCTGTTGATGTCCGCCTCGAAGATGGAGCCTTCGTCGTCAATGAAGCTATCGCCCGCCGACTCCACCGCGAAATGGAAGGCCCTATCGAGAAAAGCTGCCATCTGGCCCCTGGTGACGACGTCGTCCGGGCAATAGAGCGTGTTCTTCGGCGGATTGCAGCCCTTTGCGATTCCCGCGCCGGCGAGGGCATTGATGTCGGCTTGAAAGATCGATTGGTCATCATCGGAGAACGCATCCGGGGCCCCATGTGGCAAATCCAGGGCGCGTGCAAGGAAAGCCGCCATCTGCCCTCGCGTCACCTGATCACTGGGGCAGTAGTAGTAGTTGCTGGGCAGGTTACAGCCCTTTGTAATCCCAATTGCAGTGGCCACTCTCTGTGTCACCCTCATGGACGTTGCCGTCGTCGTCCGTGAAGGCATCTTTCACCCCAGTAGCTCGGGGTCGCCATTGCCCGGGCAGAAAGCGCCACAGACAACCCGGCCATCGCAAGTGTGATCAGGAGGCGACTCTGGCGTTGAAGAAGAAATCTCATAGGGCGTTTCACTTGTTTCGGTGGATGTTCGGTAGGATTCAGCTGTGCGATTTAAGGATTGTTTGGCTTCCGACGCAGAGCAATCGGCCGATCGTCGGCGTCGACGGCTCGGGACGTTAGGCTCAGCCATAATGGCTTGACCGGGCCCGGCTCGTGGCTCAGCCTTCCTATCGTGCTCATTTAGATCTTAAGACAAGAGGGGGTGAGCCTGCCTCATCGACATCCCGTTAGCATGCTGGTCCTCATCGACAGCCTCGGTCCCGGAGGTGCTCCGTACTCCATCGTCCAACTGGCTGGGCTCCTCGTCGCTTCCGGGGTGCGCCTCGCCTTCGTTTGTCTCGAGCGCCGGGCGGTGGGGCCGGGTCCGAATGCGTGGACGGGACTGAACGTGCGGTGTGTGCTGGAAGTTCATCGATCGAGCGGTATTCGCAGGTGCGAACCGTTCTCGCCCAAGCGCCCAGATCTCATCCACACCACGTTGTCCGCATCCGACCTGCTCGGAAGATCGCGCGGCGACCATGCGAGTTCCGGTGGTAACCAGCCTGGTGAACGTCGGCTACAGGAGGGTCCGGCTGGGGATCGATGCGTTCGGCGATGGCGGCTCGGGGCTCTGCAGGCGATGGATGCGTGACGGCTCTCTCGCTCACCGGTGCGTTCATGCCATCAGCCACACCGTGGCAAACAGCGCGATCACCATCTTCGCATGGACCCCCAGAAGGTCGCAGTCATGCCTGGCAGTCGGGACCGGCCGGAGATGGATGTCGCTGCCGTCCCGGAAGCTGTGAGGGAGAAGCTCAGCTTGCGGGCCATGCCCAGGTGATCATCGACGGGGTGGTCAGGAGGATCTGAAGGGGCAACGCGCCCTCGATCGAGGCGTACTCTGGTCTCGCCGAATCCGAGCGGATCTCTACCTCATCATGGCGGGTCGTGAAGGCCATGTCTCTCCAGAGCTCCGCTGCTCGCCAAATAGTCAGTGCACCGAATCTCCTCCTGAGACATGCAGCGGATACCGGATTTGCTTTCGGCCTGGGATGTTCGCATTCCAATCCCTCTATGAGGGGCTTGGGGGGCCTTTTGGAAGCGATGGCCCTAGGCATACCGATTGTGGCATAGGCTATAGATGTGCAGTAAAGGGAGTAGCCTCTGATTTGGTCGTGTATGCCACGCCTAAAACCTGGATCGACCTGGCCACAAGTACAGAGGAAGTGCTCGATGACAAGGGCCGACAATTCAGTTTGGAGCTGCCACCTGGCGTGGTTACGAGGAAGGCGCCACGCGAGTGAAGTTGTTACCCGAATGGCCGAGTGGTATCGGACGGCGAAGTACAGATGAACGAAGGTCCAGGTCGGTAGAGAACGAGTTTCGGAGACGATGTGGAAAGCCACCCGATCGAGATCCAGGAGCGTTCTACGCGCTGGACGGTCTCCCAGACTCGCCACTCAAGTCGGAAGCGGTGTCCATCAGGCGCGGTTTTGGTTATCAAGCCCACAGGTCGTGCCCTACCCGTGTTGCGCATGCCGGCGGCATGCCGTTGACGGTCAGGAGAAGGGCCCGATGCAGCTGGGGCTCGGCTCCGACTCGGATCGGGTCCTGGCCAGCAGTGACGCCTGCAGATAGTTGATCGGATCCAGATAGGCGTCACGGACCTGCAGGGTGCGGCGCAGGACCGGGTTGCCGGCCAATAGCTCCTGACGATCGGTGAGTAGCAAGACCTCTTCGACGGTCCGGTCGTGTTCGATCTGGATCCGCTCGAAAATCTGTCGGCTGTCGGGTTCGACCAAGAGGTCGACGTAGCGGGCGGCGATGTTGAGGTCGGTCTTGAATAGGGTCATCTCCACGTTGGAGATGAAGGTCTGGACGAAGGACCATTTCTCGATCATGTCCTGGAACACATTCTCGTAGCCGGCCTCCCGGGCGGCAGCGAGGCCCGATCCGACCCCATACCATCCCGGCACGATCGCGGGATTGGGTCCAGCCGGACACCCAGGGAATGGCCCGGAGATCGTCCAGGCTGCCGCCTCCTCCGGGGCGACGGGAAGGCGCGAACCGATGTTCATCTCCCCCAACTCCTCCACCGGGGTCGAGCTGAGGAAGTAGGGGACCAGGGACGGGTCGTCCACCAGGTCCCGATAGGCCGAGTAGGCGGCTTGTGAGAACACCTCCATCGCCTCGGTCCATCGGTCCAGGACATGATCGGGTTGGCGTGAGACCCGATGCAGCAGCGATGCCTCCAGCACCGATGCCAGCGCCAACTCCAGGTTGCGGGTGGCCAGGCGGGGCAGACCGTACTTGTCGGATACGACCTCGCCCTGCTCGGTGATCTTGATCGGCCCGTCGATGGTGCCGAAGGGCTGGGCCAGGATGGCGGCGTGGGTGGGGCCGCCACCCCGTCCGATCGTCCCGCCCCGACCGTGGAAGAGCCGCAGCCTCACCCCGTGCTCCTGAGCGGCGTTGCGCAACACCCTCTGTGCTTTGTAGATCTCCCACTGCGAGGTGGTGATCCCGCCCGCCTTGTTGGAGTCGGAGTAACCCAACATGACTTCCTGGACGTCGCCGCGAAGTGAGACCAGTCGCCGATAGCTGGGCTCGGACAGCAAGTCGGAGAGCAGGTCTCCGGCATTGCGCAGGTCGGTGATCGTCTCCACCAGCGGGACCAGGCCGATCCGGGCCACTCCCTGGGCCAGATCGATCAGGCCCGCCTCGCGGGCCAGCACCGCCGCCCCAAGGACGTCGGCGGGGCTGGCGGTCATCGAGATGACATAGGACTCGATCACCTGGGGGCCGAAGCGGTCCAGGGCGGTCCGTATCGCCTCGAACGTGCCCAGGGTCTTCTCGGCCCGGTCCTCGAGGCGGGTGGCGGCCGATGACAGTGGACGTAGGCCCGACAGCTCCGCCGCCAACAAGTCGGCCCGGTCGTGGGGTTCCATGGCCCCGAAGTCGATCCCCAGGCGGCCGTAGAGCTGGGAGAGGGCGTCGGTGTGCCAGCGAGAATGCTCGCGCACGTCCATCGTGGCCAGGTGGAACCCGAAGGTGTCCACGTTGCGTATCAGGCGCTGGAGGACACCGTTGGCGATGAGTGCGCCCCGATGCTCCATCAGGCTCGTGTGCATGACGAACAGCTCCGCCCGCAATTCCTGGGGGCCCTGGTAGTCGTTCCCCTCGACATGGCGGGTGCCTTCCAGGATGCGTTGGCGAGTGTTGATCAAACGCTGATGGACGAAGGCGCACTTGAGTCGGTAGGGCTCACCGGAGTTGAGGTGCCCGAACCGCTCCCACACCCCGGGAAGCATCTGGCGGTCCCGGGCCAGGCACTCCTGGAGTTCGGGAGTCACGTCCTGGATTCGATTCGACGTCGACAGCTCCTCGGCAACGGATTCGACGGCGGTGATCAGGGCTCTCAGGCCCCGGTCGTGCTGCATCTCCAACACGTCCAGGGTCACCTGAGGCGTGACGGCCGGGTTCCCGTCCCGGTCACCCCCGACCCAGGTTCCGAAGCGGATCGGGGTGGGGTTGGCGCCGTCCGAGGAAACCCGGCCGATTTGGAGCGCCATTTCCTCGCCCAGGGTTGGGAGCACGTCACTGAAGAGAAGGTCGAAGTAGAACACCATCGACTTGGCCTCGTCCATCGGCTCGGGGCGTTCCATGCGCAGCTCGTCGGTCTGCCAGATCTGGTCGATCAGCTCGGACACCCGTCGGTCGATGCGCTCCTGTTCCTTTTCGGTGGCCCGGGGGTCGAGGCGCTCGTCGAGGAGATCGGCCAGGGTGCGGAGCTTGGTGAGGAGTGTGCGCCGGGCCGCCTCGGTGGGATGGGCGGTGAATACGGGGCGCAGCTCCAGTCGGGACAGGACGTCTGCGGTCAACTCGGCCTGCAGGTCGGCGGCGAGTATCCGATCGACGGTGTCCGCCAGCGAGTTCTCCCGCTCGCTTCCGGCCAGATCCCCGACCCGGTGCACCTGTTCGGCGACGTTGGCCAGATAGAAGTAGGCGGTGAAGGCCCGCATCAACTGCATGGTGTCGTCCAACGCCAGGTCCCCGAGAAGGTGGTCGAGCTCCTTGCCCGCCTGGGGGTCCTCCTCCAGGCGGATTCTCTTGGTCAATGCGCGGACTTGTTCGACCAGATCCAGGAGAGCGGAGCCGTGCTGGCGGACGAGACAGTCTCCCAACTGGTTGCCCAGGCGTCGGATGTCAGCTCTGAGTTGCTCGTCCCGCTCGCGGTCGGTCATCGGTCAGACGTTAATCGGATCCCCCTCCACCTGCATTCGGATTTGCTCTCGTATTACCTGGAAATGCTTCTTAGTTCGTCGGGGAGGCATCGGTATACGACGTAGAAGACTAGACGGTCAAGGCGCACACACTACTGCATGAGTTTGCCGCTATGAAACGTATTTCATGATGCAACGCACACGTCCACAGGTCGTGGTAGTTGATGTAGGTGACCGCAGCGCTGTACCGAGGTTCCTGGCCGCAGATACTCTTCGGTACAATCTGCGACCTGCTCTCAAGGACACTACAGGTAGCCATAACGTTCAGCAATATTCGACACACGCTCGGTTTCGGGAAGACTTCGGCAGGTCATCTCATCCGAAATCGAAAGTCTGGGACTTCACATTGGGCTTCTCATTTCTCTGGACGTAGAACATTCCAACTGAATGAGATCTGAGAGCCCGATTCGTGTCCCGATCTCTCGAATAAAGTCATGATCTGCATCTTGAAGCCGCCAAGTTGAGTCGGCCAACTCTTTCGCCTTGGTTAGCCACCTGTCGGCCACAAGGACTGCATCCGTGACGGGGTATCCGGTGAACTCAACAAATTGGGAACGGTAGTGATACCAGGGTGTATGTCGATTGGGCGTTATCCTCAACGGCTGCGATCGATCTCATTGCGAGGAGAGGGCTGCGAATCTGATGGAATACATGTCCCCGAAAGTCGTCTAGGTGGAAGGTCGCCATCCAGGAAACATCTCCCTCGAAGGAAGCGTTGGGAGGGATGGCCTTGATTCACCAACCTTCATGTCCACACCGGACTCCAGACGCAGTAAGCACCCTTGCTATATAGCCGGTACCAGACCTTGCGGTTTCCACAATGACGAATTCGGGCTCGAAGACTGGGCGGGCAGTGGCCAGCAGGACCTGGCGAACGCCATTGCGGATTCATCCCATGGCCGAATTTTACGCTTTCGGAAAGATCCGAGAGGGTGGAGCAACGGCAATTCTCAAGAAGGGGGTGGGAATCCGCCCTTCACACTCAGCTCCTTTCGGTTCGTTGAGAGGGAATCCCGTGTGAATGAGGCATGGAGAAGTTCCACGACAATCCGAGACACGGGTGTTTGGAGCGGCGACCCCCCGGTGTGGCGTGGGAGTTGCCAGCCGGTACCGTTCAGAGGGAGATGTTCGACTCACTCAGCCAGCGCTTCGAAGGGATCTTCTCCACACTCCGCGGCAAGGGGAAGCTGTCGGAGGCAGACGTCGACGCCGCACTGCGGGAGGTGCGTCTGGCGCTGCTCGAAGCCGACGTCAATGTGGCGGTCGTCAAGACCTTCCTGGGTCGGGTCCGGGAACGAGCCCTTCAGGCCGAGGTCTCCAAGAGCCTCACTCCCGGCCAACAAGTGATCAAGATCGTGCACGAGGAGTTGATCCAGACCCTGGGTGGAAGCACGGCGACCCTGAAGCAGGCCAACCCTCCCGTCACCATTCTCATGGTGGGACTGCAGGGGTCCGGGAAGACGACCACAGCCGCCAAGCTGGCCAACCATCTCAAGCACAAGGGACGCCGTCCCATACTGGTTGCCGCCGACCTGCAGCGACCGGCCGCGGTCGACCAGCTCGAGACGTTGGGTGGACGGGTGGGAGTGCCCGTGTTCGTCGAACGCAAGTCAAAACCGGCCAGGGTGGTGAAGAATGCCCTAAGGGAGGCCAATCGGGCCGGGAACGACGTGGTAATCGTCGACACGGCCGGACGTCTCCAGATCGACCAGGAGCTGATGAAGGAACTGGCCGAGGTGTCGAAGGTGGCCAACCCGGCCGAGACCCTGTTGGTGGTCGATGCGATGACCGGGCAGGACGCTGTCAATGTGGCCAAGGGTTTCAGCGACCACACCGACTTGACCGGGATCGTCCTCTCCAAGCTCGACGGCGACGCCCGGGGGGGAGCCGCAATCTCGGTGCGTGAGGTCACCGGCGCACCGGTCAAGTTCGCCGGGGTGGGGGAGGGCCTGGACGATCTGGAGCCGTTCCATCCCGATCGCATGGCCTCGCGAATCCTCGGGATGGGCGACGTGATGACCCTGATCGAGAAGGCCGAGGCCAACTTCGACACCGCCCAGGCCGAGAAGGCGGCCGAGAAGATGCAGAAGGGCCAGTTCACCCTGGAGGACTTCCTCGATCAGTTCCAGCAGGTCAAGAAGATGGGCCCCCTGGGCGACATCCTGGCCATGCTGCCCGGGGCGGGATCGATGCTGCGGGACGTCGAAGTCGACGACCGGGACGTGTCGCGGATCGAGGCGATCATCCACTCCATGACCCCCGAGGAGCGCCGCAACCCCAAGGTGATCAACGGAAGCCGCAAGCGCCGTATCGCCGCCGGGTCGGGGACCCGGCCTCAGGACGTCAACAATCTCCTCAAGCAGTTCAACGACGCCCAGAAGATGATGAAACTCGTCATGGGGGGCAAGAGCATCCCCGGCCTGTCCGGGCTGATGGGGGGTCGTGGACGGGGCTGAGGTCTCAGGCGATCTCGGCCATGGCGCGGAAGCGGGGGTTGTCGCGCTGCAAGGTTGCGTAGGTGCCCAGGCCGGCCACCCTTCCCTTGTCGATGAACACGATCCGATCGCTCGACCTCAGGGTCGTGAGGCGATGGGCGACGAGGATGATGGTGTGGTGCCCCCGGAGTCTGTCGATGTCGGCCATCAGGTTGGCTTCGGTGGTGTTGTCCAGGGCCGAGGTGCCCTCATCGAAGATGAGCACCTCTGGTCGTCGGTACAGGGCCCGGGCGATGGCGATTCGCTGTCGCTGACCACCGGATATGCGCACCCCCCTCTCACCCACGATCGTGTCGAGACCGTCGGTCAACGAGTCGACGAACTCGTCGAGTTGGGCAAGAGAGATTGCTTCTTGGAGAGCGTCCAGATCGATTGCCTCATCTTGCACCCCGAGTGCGATGTTGTGCCCGACGGTGTCGTCAACCAGGAAGACCGTTTGAGACACAAGACCTACCTGTTCCTGCCAATCGCGTTCATGGCCCAGAAGTGGCGTCTCGTCTACGTAGATGGATCCGCCGGTGGCGGTGAGAAGGCCCGTGATGAGGTCAACGACGGTCGTCTTGCCGCCGCCTGTCGGTCCGCAGATACCGACCTGTTCTCCACGACGAATGACGAGAGACACATTGTCGACCGCGTCGTAGTCGGATTCTTCGTAGCGATAACTCACCTCCTCCAGCCGGATCTCCCTGGAAAATGGCAACCGTCGAGCCTCGCCGGGTGGCGGTGTGGCTTGAACTCGCCGAAGGTCGCTATGGATGTCCTCTACCGGCGCCGTCGAGTGCCTGATGTTGTTCAGGCCGTTGACGATCTTCTGAAGCGACGGTTGCAGCCTCATTCCCACGTAGGCGAAGAGGCCCAGCACCGGGACGGCCGACTGGGCACCGGTTCCAACGACCGTCTCCACCGTGAAGAAGACCAGGATGAACGCAATCAGCGAAAACTCGATCAGCGCCGGAGCAAACTGACTGATGGTGGCCCGCAGATACTTGGACCGGGCGAGGCGAAGCCGGCTCCTGGCGTACTGTCCCGCGAAGTAGCTCTCACGTCCGAGGATCTTGACGTCGCGGATTCCCATCAGTGATTGCTGCAGCCAGTGCAGGGTGTCGCGCTGCATGCGATGAGTGGTCCTTCCCAGACGCTTGAGCCGCGGTTGCAGAACCAACAGGAGTACGGCCGAGCTTCCGCCCAGGACGGCCACCGCGATGGCGGTGGCGAGAGGTGACACCGTCAGCAGGAAGATCATCAGGGCCAACGTCATGATGCCCTCGGCGCTGATCGTAATCACCGGGACGAAGACATCCATGACGATCGACTGCACAGCCTGGTGGCCGTTCCTGATGAACTCAGCGGAGCTTCTCAACAGATGACGCGAATAGGGCCAGCGCAGATATCCCTTGACCAAGCTGTTCGACAACCGAGCACCGGCATTCTCTGCCACTCTGCGTTGGACGTACATGTTGCCGACCTGAACCGGAATCCTGACCAGGAAGAAGATGCCCATCGCCACGATCATGATGATGGTCAGATCGTGATGGGAGATGTTGGGGACCAGGTCCTGCACGTTGCCCAAGAGCGGTAGGGAGATCTCGCCCTGCGGGTTGGCCACGAGTCCGATCAGCACATACACCAGCGCCGCCCCCACCATCTCGAATCCGGCCACCCCGACGTTGAGGAGGATCAGCATCGCCCAGCGACGTCGTTGGCCACGACCGATGAGGTTCTGTGCCTGTTTCAGGGTGCTGAACACACGCTCTCCCGGTTCGCGATGCCAGGGCGAAGGTGGTGGTCACTTTAGGCGGTCATCCGGCGATGGCCATCAGCGGTCAAGCCCAAATAGGTGCCCACATGGGCAGTTGCTATGCTTACGACTTCCGGTTGGTGTGCCCTCGCTGGTACGTGGCCAAGGCTCCCGCCTCGTTGCGTCCCTCACACATGCCCGGATCTACAAGGACAGACGCTGGCCGGGAATGCTTCACATCGTCCCGGCCCACGAGAGGTGAATCGATGGCAGTCAAGTTGAGACTGATGAGGATGGGCAAGACCAAGTCCCCCCATTACCGGGTCGTGGTCATGGACGGCCGCGCCCCACGCGATGGCCGCTACATCGAACAGATCGGCCGTTACGACCCCCGCCAGGACCCATCTCTCATCGAGATCGACAACGAGCGGGCGGTGGACTGGCTGCGCAAGGGAGCCCAGCCCACGGAAGCGGTCAGCAAGATCCTGCGGGCATCGGGCGCCCTCGACCGGCTCAAGGTCAAGGCGGGACAGATCCACACGGTTGGTGCTGCTCCCGAACCGGCCCCCGAGGCCGAAAAGGCAGAGCCGAAGCCAGCCCGACCGGCCGACTTCGAGTCCGAACCTGAGTCGGAGGCCACCCAACCCGAGGCGGCCGCCTCCGAGGAGGAGTGACGATGGCCAAGGGAGACATCGTCGAGAGAGTCGTGACCTACGTGGTCAAGGAGATCGTCGACAACCCTGATCAGGTCGAGGTCACCATCGTCGAGCAGGGCCCCGACGAGGTGCTGGCCGAGGTGCGTGCCGCCAAGTCGGACATGGGCCGGGTCATCGGCCGCCGGGGCCGGGTAGCCCGGGCGATCCGGGCGGTGGCCGGAGCCGCCGCCGACGAGGAAGGCATCTCGGCTGACGTCGAGTTCGTCGACTGACCCGGGTCTGGTCCTGGTAGGACGGATCATCCGGCCCCACGGGCTCCGTGGGGCCGTCGTCGTAGAGCCGTTCACCGACGATCCTGCCCAGCGCTTCGCTCCCGGAGCGACGCTCACCACGACCGGGGGCGGGTCGGTCGAAGTGGCCCTATACGAGCCGACCGACCGTTTCCCGATCGTGACGCTGGTGGGCGTCGAGACTCGTGAGGACGCTGAGGCGCTCCGGGGCGAGGAGCTCCACATCGCCCCCGAAGATCGCCGCGCTCTGGGCCCCGACGAGTTCTGGCCCGATCAACTGGAGGGCGTCGAGGTGCGCACCACCGAGGGCTCGGTCCTCGGTACCGTGATCCGGGTTGAGATCGGGCTCAGCCAGGACCGACTGGTGGTGGACTCAGCCGGACAGGAGCTCCTGATTCCGCTGGTGAGAGCCCTGGTGCCCGAGGTGGACCCCGATGCTGGCAGGGTGGTCGTCGACCTGCCGCCGGGATTCACTCCGGGGGATTGAAGGGGATCCCGGCCACCACCGTCCCGTCGGGGCGGGTGATGCGAAGGTTGTCGTAGCGGCGGTCGCCCATCTGCAGGGCGGTGGAGAAAGCCGTCCAGTTGTCACTGCCTGAGGGGACCTCGAAGGTCGTCTCCTCGACCTGGGCGGCGCCCATCGACACCGACAGCACCAGCGACAACGACGGCCCGGAGGCGTAACCGGAGACGTCGAGGATCGGCGCCATGACGGCCGCCGAGCCTGGCTGAACGATCACCAGAGAATCGGTTATGAGGGGGCGTCCGACCGGCGGCCCGCCGGGCTCCAACTCGATCTCGAGTCGGGCGGGCGAGGTGAGGATATGGGCCCGGGCCAGCACCGGTCCGTCGAGAACGAAGTCGACGAAGCGGGATCCCTCCGACGTCTGCGGTACGTAGAGGCGGTCGACCATTCCCTCCTCTACCTTCTGGTCGACCACGACCGAAGAGGTGGCGGCGGTTTCGACCCTGAGCACGCCCTCGGAGCGGAGAAGACGAGCGGTGAGGGTGGGGGCGGTGGTGGCCGGAGCGCCGTCGTCGGTGGCGAAACTGATACCGAGCACGTGGCAGTCTCCCGTGGCTCGCCAGGTGATTCCCGAGATGCGGGTGCCGTCGGCGGCAGGACGTTCAGACCGCAGTAACTGGCCCTCGGTCAGCATCACCTCTCCCTGGGGACAGCCGTTCACGTCTTCCGTGCCGGTGACCGCAGACGTGGTGCTGGGACCTGGGGTGGATGGAGCGAGAGTCAAACTGGTCCTGGAGCCGGGGGTGGACGGGTTGGCACCCGGTCCCGGCCCCAGCGCGCAAGAGCCGACCAGCAGCGCCGCCGCCAGTCCGACCGGCCAGGTCCGGCGAGTGGTGGACACCCTCACAGAGTACGGCGACCGGGGTGTCGTTTCGTAGGCTGGGTGGGTGCGTATCTCCATCGTCACCCTGTTTCCCGAGTTCTTTCCCCAGGCCTTCTCGGTGGGTCTGTTGGGCCGGGCCCTCGAGGAGGGCGTGCTCACCATCGACTACCACGATCCTCGCCGGCACGGACTGGGTCGCCACCGGCAGGTGGACGACACTCCTTACGGGGGTGGGCCGGGCATGGTGATGAGGGTGGAACCGCTCGACGCCACCCTGGCCCCGCTGGCGGATTCGCATCGGGTGCTCCTCACCCCGGTCGGCGAGCCTCTGCGCCAGGCGACACTCGACCGGCTGGCGCAGACCGAACATCTCACCCTCATCTGTGGGCGTTACGAGGGCATCGACCAGCGGGTCATCGATCACCACGTCGACGAGGAGGTCTCTCTCGGTGATTTCGTCCTGGCCGGGGGAGAGGCGGCGGCACTGGTGGTGGTGGAGGGGGTCGCCCGTCTCCTGCCCGGTGTGGTGGGTAACCCCGAATCGACCGAGCGGGAGTCGTTCCGGGGCGGTCTGCTGGAAGAGCCCGTGTACACCAAGCCGGCCGAGTACAAGGGCTGGCCGGTGCCGGAGGTGCTGTTGTCGGGGGATCACGCCCGGATCGAGGAGTGGCGCTCCCAACAGCGTCGCCTGCGGACTCGCCGGCGGCGTCCGGACCTGTGGGAGGAGTTCGGCGAAGAAGCCGAAGCCTGATACAATCCGCGTTCGCCGGAAATGCCCTCCCTCGGGAAGGGCGGCGACCCGCACCAACCTCCACCCGCCCTCTCGCGTCCCACGTGCGGGGTCGGGTTCGCCGGGGCGAGTCGACCGGCCCTAGAACCGATCAGGAGCCCCGATGAACGACCTGCAACTACTGGAGAATGGGCAGCTTCGCCCCGACATCCCCGATTTTCGGGCCGGGGACACCGTCAAAGTGCACGTTCGGGTGGTCGAGGCAGGCCGGGAACGCACCCAGGTCTTCGAGGGTGTCGTCCTGGCTCGCAACGGTTCGGGGGCCCGGGCCTCGTTCACGGTTCGCAAGATCAGCTTCGGGGTCGGCGTGGAGAGGGTCTTCCCCCTCCATGCCCCCATCATCGACAAAATCGAGGTCACCCGCCGGGGCCAGGTGAGACGGGCCAAGCTCTATTACCTGCGTGATCGGGTGGGCAAATCGGCCCGGATCAAGGAGCGGCGCGACTGAGCTCCTGGGTGGACGACGACCTGGGCACCGAGGAGCCGGAGGAACCGGACCACGAACCCGAGCCGGAGAAGCCGGCCCGACCCTTCTGGGTCGAGCTTCCCGCCCTGCTTCTCACCGCTCTGGTGGTGGCGGTGCTGGTCAAGACCTTCCTCGTCCAGCCCTTCTACATCCCCTCGGAGTCGATGCTGCCCACCATCGAGGTCAACGACCGGGTCATGGTCAACAAGCTGGCTTACGACTTCGGCAAGCCCCGGCAGGGCGACATCGTCGTCTTCCTCAACCCGGGCCTATCCGAGGACCAGATCAACGAGAGCTTCCCGCAAGCGGTGGTGCGCTCGGTCCTGGAGGCGGTCGGCGTGCGGGTGCGGGGCGAAGACGACCTCATCAAGCGTGTCGTTGCCGTCGGCGGCCAGACCCTGGAGATTCGCAACGGGGTCCTGAGTGTCGACGGGAAGGCACTGAATGAGACCTACCTGGCCCAGGGCAGCTCCATGCCTGATTTCGGCCCCATCACGGTCCCCGAGAACGAGGTGTTCGTAATGGGCGACAACCGCAACGCCAGCCTCGATTCCCGCCGCTTCGGCCCCATACCCGACGACGAGATAGTCGGTAAGGCGGTGGTGCGGATCTGGCCCCTGGGACGCATCGGCGGTCTCTGAGGTCGGGTCTCCTTCCACGACGATGTCGGTAACGTCTGGTAGAAGAGTTGGAGTCGACGCTGCCAACCCGCCAAGGTAGGAGTCATGGAAGAGGACCTGGAACGCTACGAGACCGAGTCCGAGCTGGCCATCTACAAGGAGTATCGGGATGTTCTCCCGTTGTTCCGCTACGTGGTCGAGACCGAGCGCCGCTTCTACCTGGCCAACCAGGTCGACCTGCAGCGGCGGAACGACGGCGACTCGCTTTACTTCGAGGTAGAGATGGAGGACGCCTGGGTGTGGGACATGTTCCGGCCCGCCCGGTTCATCAAGCACGTGCGGGTGCTCACCTTCAATGACGTGAACGTCGAGGAACTGGACCACAACGAGTCCCTGTGACGGATCCGCATCTGATCGGCCGCACTGGAGAGCGCCTCGCTGCGGCCGTCCTGGCCAGGCACGGGCTGACCGTGGTGGCCCGCAATGTGGCGATCGGGTCCGGTGAGCTCGACATCCTCGCCATGGACGGGCCGAGGCGAGTCGTCGTCGAGGTGCGGACCATCACCGGCCACCACGATCCTCTCGATGCCTACGACCCGGCCAAGGCCGCCCAGGTGAGCCGCCTGGCGGCCCGGGTGGGCGCCGACCGGGTCGACCTGATGGCCATTCGCCTGGGTCGTGAGGCGGCCGAATTGCGCTGGGTCAGGGGGGCGGCATGAGCACTGCGGCCGTAGTCGCCAACGACCTGCGCAAGCACTACGGCTCCACCATCGCCCTGGACGACCTCTCCTTCGAGATCGCCTCCGGGACGGTGACGGGGTTCCTGGGCCCGAACGGGGCCGGAAAGACCACCACGTTCAGGGTGCTATTGGGTCTGGCCGGCCTCGACGGCGGCAGCGCAACCGTGGGTGGGCGCCGGGTGCCGGGTCAGATGGCCGAGATCGTCAAGCACGTCGGGGCCATAGTCGACGAGCCGGGATTGCTACGTCCCCTCACCGGGCGCCAGAACATGACCATCGCCGCCCACACGCTGGGGTTCGGCCACCACCGCATCGACGAGCTGGTCGACTTCGTGGAGCTGACCGCCGACATCGACCGTCCCGTGCAGGGCTATTCGAAGGGGATGCGCCAGCGCCTGGCCCTGGCGGCGGCCATGGTGGGCGATCCCGAGATCCTGTTCCTGGACGAACCACTCGACGGTCTCGACCCGGCCGGGCAACACACCTTGAAGCGGAGGCTGCGCCAGCTGGCCGAGAGGGACGGGCGAACCGTCATAATTTCCAGCCACGACCTGGCCGACGTCCAGGCCCTGGCCGACGACGTGGTGGTCATTGCCCGCGGCTCGCTTCGATTCCAGGGGGCGTTGAGCGATCTCATCGGTCGGGCCAGGGGCATCGGGGTCACGGTCGACGACCAGGCCCGCGCCGAACAGGTTTTGAAGGGCGCCGGCTTCGAGGTCGAGGACCAGGACGGCCAGCTGATGGTGGCCAGCTCCGACGGGGCCGCCATCGTGCGCACCCTGTCCACCGAGGGCCTGTATCCATCGGCAGTGGTTCCGATGGCCGTCTCGCTGGAGTCGGCCTTCCTGGAGATCACCGGGGAGCAGACATGACGCTCCTGATCCGGGCCGAGTACCTCAAGCTGCTGCGGCGCAAGACATACCTGCTCATGGTGGCCATCCTGGCCGCCCTGGTGGGGATGACCGCCTTCTTCCTGGTCGTATTCCCCCGCATCGCCCCCAACATGGCCGAGGGCCTCCAACCCATCCCCAAGCCCGATGCCTACATCCTGGGTGCCCAACAGGTGGTGGGACAGACCTGGTTTCCACTCATCCTGGCGGTGATGATGCTGGGCTCGGAACTGGCCTCGTCGTTCTGGGCCACCACGCTCACCCGGGAGTCACGACGTCTTCGTCATGTGGTGGCACGGCTCACCGTTCTCACCTCGGCCGCCTGGGCGGCAACTCTGGCCGCCATCGCCGGGTTCTCGGTAGTGGTGGCGTTCGGAGCCGTCGGGGAAGGTTTCCCGCCCGGCTCCCAATGGCTGCGCATCCTGTGGGGATCGCTGCTGGTGGAGCTGGCCTGGGTGGCGCTGGGACTGGGTCTGGTGGGTTTGCTGCGGGCCATCGGCCCGGCCATCGGGGCGGCGCTCGCCCTGTCCTTCGGCGAGTCGATCCTCACCATCTGGAAGCCGTATCAGAACGTGTCCCTCTCGGCCAACTCGACGGCCCTGTTCGGCTCGATCAACCTGGGCGACATCGGCTCGTTCGTGCCCACCGGCAACATACCCACCGGTCGGGCCATCATGGTGGTGGCGGTGTGGACCATTGCCGCCCTGCTCCTTTGCTGGTGGTCCCTGGCCCGTCGCGACGCCTGACCGACTGGTTCAAGGCTTGCCTGAAGTGCGGTTCATCCGCACCTGGCGATACCAACAGCCCCTGTGCCAGTGACGGCGGAGGTCGGGGGCGACGTCGGGGACGACGACCAGGTGAAACGTACCGGGTGGAATGGTCGACTCACAGCCCGGGCAGACGTATTCCTTGCGGGCCGCATAGGGCTGGACGGGGCTGACCGTCACCTCGTAGTGCCCCCAGTGCGGCACGGGTCAGCCTCCGAAGAATCCCCAGGCCAGCAGGCCCAGGATCACGGCAACTGCGATCACCGCCACGACGACGTCGGTGGTGTCGCGTTGATGTTCCCGGAAAGGATTGAAGCCCATCGATCTCTCACGGTACACGGATGGGCGGGGCTGCTCGAGCGCCGGTTACCGTCATGTCGATGCCGTGGTTGACCGCTGAGGATCGTGGCCCGGTGCGCTGGCTGACCATGTCCAGTCCCGGGCGTCGCAACGCCGTTCCCCCCTCCGGGTGGGAGGAACTGACCGCCGCCCTGGGCGAGTTCGAAGAGTCCGACGCCCGGGTCCTGGTGATCCAGGGCGACGGAGAGGACTTCTGTGCCGGGGCGGACCTCGACCCGTCCCGTCTGGAAGGGGGCGACCTGATCGACAGTCACCGGCGGATGAAGACGGTGGGAGGAGCCGCCCGAGCCCTGCATCGACTCACCAAGCCGACCGTGGCCGCCGTGGACGGGGTGGCGGTGGGAGCAGGGATGAACCTGGCGCTGGGCTGCGACGTGGTGGTCGCCACCACCCGGGCCAGGTTCTCGGAGATCTTCGTGCGCAGAGGTCTCACCCTCGACTCGGGTGGCTCGTGGCTATTGCCTCGCATCGTCGGTCTGCAGCGGGCCAAGGAGCTGGCGCTGTCGGGGCGGATTGTCGGAGCCCAAGAGGCCCTGGCCATGGGCCTGTGCCTGGAACTGGTGGAGCCCGAGAACCTGCCGGCCCGTGCCCGGGAGCTGGCCGAGAGCTTCCTCGATGGCGCCCCCATCGCCCAGATGTTCGCCAAGCAGGCCATCGACACCGCCTGGGAGGTGTCCTTCGACGAAGCGCTGGGGTGGGAGGGCCAGAGCCAGTCGATCTGTTTCGCCACCGACGACCTGCGCGAGGGCATCGCCGCCTTCCTGGAGAAGCGACCCCCGCAGTTCCGGGGCCACTGAAGCCGGCCGGATCGGTTCGCTCCGACGACCCCCTGTTTTCTGTCCGGACGGTTTCGTACGGTGCAGCCATGTTCGCTGCGACGACTTCGGTTGTGATGGTGGGGGCAGAACCTTGCCCGGTGAGGGTGGAGGCCCACGTGTCGGGAGCCAAGGACGTGTTCAAGCTGAGCGGGCTCCCCGACACCGCGGTGAGGGAAGCCAAGGAGAGGGTGAGGGCGGCGGTGGCGTCGTCGTCGATGAGCTTTCCGGCCCGGCGCATAACGGTCAACCTCGCCCCGGCCGATGTGCCCAAGGGCGGAGCGGACTACGACCTGCCCATCGCCCTGGGTGTGCTGGGGGCGGCGGGGACCATTCCGCCCGTTGCGGTCGTGGCGTTGGGTGAACTGGCCCTGGACGGATCGGTTCGCTCGGGCCGGGGGGCGCTGGGGGCGGCGATCGTTGCGGCCCGGCTCGGGGTTCCCTGTCTGGTGGCCGACGAGGCGGCCGGCGTGGCGGCCTCGGTTGCGGGTGCCGACGTCCGCCCGGTGCGCACCCTGGCCGAGGCGGTGGCCGTGGTGGGTGGGGCGGATCCACGACCCGTCTCCGCCCCGGCGGCCCGGGCTGCTGCGGCGGGACCGGACCTGGCCGAGGTACGGGGCCATCCCCTGGCCCGGCGGGCCCTGGAGGTGGCGGCGGCCGGCGGACATCATCTCTTCTTCCACGGACCGCCCGGGTCGGGCAAGACGATGCTCGCCCGGCGTCTACCCGGAGTCCTGCCACCGCTGAGCTCCGAGCAGGCTCTGGAGGCAGCTTGCGTGTGGGCGGCGGCAGGCAGGGAGCGGGGAGTCGACCCCACTCCACCCTTCCGGGCGCCCCATCACACCGCCAGCCTGGCCGCCCTGATCGGCGGGGGAACTGGAAGGCTCGTACCGGGCGAGCTCTCCCTCGCCTGTCACGGGGTCCTGTTCCTGGACGAGTTGGGCGAGTTCCCGGCCCGCACCCTCGACTCATTGCGCCAGCCCCTGGAAGAGGGAACGGTGGCTCTGGCCCGTCGGGGCATCTCGATCACCTTCCCGGCCGCGGTGCAGTTGGTGGCGGCCTCGAATCCGTGTCCGTGCGGATATGCCGGAGACCGGATTCAGTCCTGTCGCTGCCTCCCCACCGCCGTGGCCCGTTATCGCCGCAGGATCTCGGGTCCCCTCCTCGACCGGTTCGACCTCAGGGTTCCGGTGAGGAGGCTGCATGCCGACGAATTGCAGGGCCCGCCGGGAGAGCCGTCCACCCTGGTTGCGGAGAGGGTGGCCGCCGCCCGCTCCATCCAGGCCAGGCGGGGGAGTCTCAACCGGGATCTGGGCCGGGCCGCCCTCGACGAGCTCGCCATGGATCCGACGGCCACCGCCATGTTGGCGCGTGCGGTCGATTCGGCCGGGTTGACGGCCCGGGGCTTCGATCGCATCCGTCGGGTGGCCCGGACCCTGGCCGATCTGGAGGCGGTCGGGGAAGTGAACCAAGACCATCTGGCGGAGGCCCTGGCCCTGCGGGGCTCGTGGTGAGCCAGGAAGTGACGGTCGTCGACAGGGGAGATGAGGGCTATCCGCCCCTGCTGGAGACGATTTCGGACCCTCCGGCCCGCCTGTGGATCCGGGGCGAGCTGGGCGAATCGCCCGGAGTGGCCATCGTCGGCACCAGACGAGCCACCCGCTACGGGCTGGAGATTGCCCGTGCCATGGGCAGGGCTGTGGCGGGGGCGGGCTGGACCGTGGTCAGCGGCCTGGCCAGGGGGGTGGACGGAGAGGCACATCGGGGAACACTCGAGGCGGGTGGAGTCGGGGTGGCGGTGCTCGGGTCGGGTGTCGACGTGTGGTATCCGCCCGAGCACCGGAGCCTGGGCGAGGGACTGATCGACGCCGGGGGAGCGGTCATATCGGAATTCCCTCCCGGTACCCGGCCCGAACCGTGGCATTTCCCGGCTCGCAACCGCTTGATCTCCGGCCTGAGTGCGGTGGTAGTGGTGACGGAGGCGGCCGACCGGGGAGGTGCCCTCATCACCGCCAGGCTGGGGGCGGAACAAGGGCGGGAGGTGTTCGCCGTTCCCGGTGACGTCGTGCGCGCCACCTCACGGGGCACCAATCTCCTGATTCGGGACGGAGCCGTCCCGGTGCTGGGTCCCGACGACCTGCTCGAGGCTATCTCGCTGGTGATGGGGCCACCACCCCTTGCGGTCCGGCCGCCGGGCAAGGGTGGAGTACCGGGGCTGTCGATACCCGAGGGCGGAGCCTCGGTCGAGGCGGTGGTGGAGGCCAACGGGGGCGAGACCGCCCGGGTGCTCCGGGTCCTGGGCCGGCTGGAGATGGAGGGCCGGGTCCGCATCGACCAGGGCCAGGTCACTGTGGTCGGCTGAACACAGCCTCTGCTCCGATTGGCGGCGCTGGGGACCGGGTTGCCCTACCCTTGCCCCACGACGGGGTCGTGAGCGCTCGACTGCTCACGGTCTTCCTACACTCAGGCGGCAGGAAGAGAGCAAGGATCCGGAATGGCAGATCGCGCCAAGGGCGATCAGACGACCGATATCGACGAGGTATGGCGCCAGTTCAAGGAGTCGGGGGGCGACGATCTTCGTGAGAGTCTCATCCTCCACTACTCGCCACTGGTCAAGTTCGTCGCCGGACGTGTCGGGGCCGGCCTGCCTCGCAACGTCGACCAGAACGACCTCGCCTCTTACGGGGTGTTCGGGCTCATCGACGCCATCGACAAGTTCGAGCCCGAGCGCGGCTTCAAGTTCGAGACCTACGCCATAAATCGCATCCGGGGATCGATCCTGGACGGGCTTCGTTCCCTCGACTGGGTTCCCCGCTCGGTGCGTGCCAAGGCGCGCGAGATCGAGCGGGGCATCGCCGAGCTGGAGCACAGGCTGGGTCGCAGCCCGACCGACGAGGAGCTGGCCGAGCATCTCGAGACCGACCTGGAGACCGTCCAGGACGACCTGGCCGAGATCTCCCAGCTCGGCTTTGCCGCCCTGGACCAGACGGTCGGCTCCGGCGAGACGACAACCACCCTCAAGGATCTGGTGGCGGACCCGAGCGGGATCTCCCCCGAGGCCGCTTTCCAGGCCGAGGAGACCCGCCGCATGCTGGTCGATTCCATCAACCGCCTCCCCGATCGAGAGCGGCTGGTAGTGACCCTCTACTACTACGAGGGTCTCACCCTGGCCGAGATAGGCGACGTCCTCGGGGTGACAGAGTCGCGGGTGTGCCAGATTCACGCCAAGACGGTGATGTCGCTCCGCAACCGGCTGGCCGAGCCCACCATCCTCTGATCGCCGCCATGGCCCGGTTCGAGGGAGACCCCGCCGCGGGTATGATTGCTGCCATCACGCACATTCACCCGCCCTCGCTGGTGGGGCCGGATTCGGTCCTGTAGGGCGCGTCCTCGAGACGAGGCGGGCTACCGCCGGTGAATGGAGGAACCAACCAGGAAGGAAAACCATGAGTGCTGTCTCAATGAAGCAGCTCCTCGAGGCCGGGGTTCATTTCGGGCACCAGACCCGACGCTGGAATCCCAAGATGCAGCCGTACATCTACGGCGAGCGAAACGGCATCCACATCATCGACCTTCGCCAGACGCTGGACCAGGTCGACCGGGCCACCGAATTCGTGAAGAAGACCGTCTCCGACGGCGGGACGGTCCTGTTCGTCGGCACCAAGAAGCAGGCCCAGGCGCCGGTGGCCGAGCACGCCCAACGATCCAACAGCCCTTACGTCACGTACCGGTGGCTGGGAGGGATGCTGACCAACTTCACCACCATCCAGAAGCGCATCTTCTACCTCAAGGAGTTGCGCCAGATGGAAGAGACCGCAGAGATGAACGCCCTGCCCAAGAAGGAGCGCCTGCGTCTGCGCCGGGAGCGTGAGAAGCTGGAGATGAACCTGGGTGGCGTGGCCGAGATGACCCGCCTCCCAAATGCTCTGTTCATCGTCGACGTCAACACGGAAACCACGGCAGTGGCTGAGGCGGCTCGGCTCGGCATCCCGGTCATCGCGCTGGTCGACTCAAACTCGGATCCCGACAACATCGAATTCGTCATTCCGGGCAACGACGATGCCATCCGCTCGGCCGATCTGGTGGCGGGCGCCATTGCCGAAGCGGTCATCGAAGGGCCGTGAGATCGCCTCCAAGCGGCGGGTGGTCAAGGCCGAGGGAGACGACCGCAGGGAGTCCGCCGATGCCTGAGGTGTCAGCCAAGGAGATCCAGACCCTGCGCCAGGAGGCCGGGGTGGGGATGATGGACGCCAAGAACGCCCTGGTCGAATCGGAGGGGGACTTCGACGCCGCCTTCGATCTCCTTCGTGAGCGCGGCCTGGCCAAGGTGGCCAAGCGAGCCGATCGTGAGGCCAGTGAGGGCACCGTGGGCTTCTACCTCCACTACCAGAACGACCGGCCCGTGGTGGGAGTCCTGGTGGAGTTGGCCTGCGAGACGGATTTCGTCGCCAAGAGTGACGAATTCAAGGACGTGGCCAACGACATCGCCATGCACGTGTCCTGGGGCAATCCCCGATGGGTGCAGCGTGAGGATGTCGATGAGCAGGCCCTGGCCGATGAGAAGGACATCATCACCCGCCAGGCCCAGGCCGAGGGCAAGCCCGACCAGGTCATTCCCAAGATCATCGAGGGACGGCTGGAGAAGTTCTATCAGGACAACGTCCTCTACGACCAGGAATTCGTGAACTCCGACAAGTTCGAGGGCACGGTGGGGGAGATGGTGGCCCAGCTCGGCGCCAAGATGGGCGAGAACATATCCGTCCGCCGCGTGGAACGGGTCGCCGTGGGCGGGGGCTCCTGACGATGACGGCCGGGCCCCGTCGGGTATTGCTCAAACTGTCCGGCGAGGCCTTTGCCGATCCGGCCGTCGGCTACGGAATCGACCCCGACACGGTGAAGCGAGTGGCCGAGGAAGTGGCCGAAGCCCACTCCCACGGTGTCGAGATCGCCATCGTGGTCGGAGGTGGCAACATCTTCCGCGGCGTCTCCCAGGCCGCCACCGGCATGGATCCGGCCGCTGCCGATTCGATGGGGATGCTGGCCACAGTCATCAATGCTCTGGCGTTGCGCGACGCCCTGGAGAAGGCCGGGGTGCCGACCCGGGTGCAGTCGGCCATCACCATGCAGCAGCTGGCCGAGCCCTACATCCGGCTCAAGGCGATCCGCCACCTCGAGAAGGGCCGGGTGGTCATCTTCGCCGCCGGCACCGGCAATCCCTTCTTCACCACCGACACCACGGCGGCGTTGCGCGCCGTCGAGGTTGGAGCCGAGGCGCTGCTCAAGGCTTCCAAGGTGGACGGGATCTACGATTCCGATCCATCCACGAACCCGGACGCCAAGCTCCTGCGCCAGCTGACCTACATGGAGTTCCTGTCGCGTGATCTGCGGGTCATGGACTCGACCGCGGTGACGATGGCCAAGGAGCACCAGGTGCCCATCGTCGTGTTCGATATGACCGAGCCGGGCATGATCGTGAGAGCGGTCCTGGGTAAAGAGCCCATCGGCACCGTGGTTCACTGACCGGCGGTACGGACAACCACTATCGTGGCGAGCCAGACGGCACCGGGAAGGCACCATGATCGATGACCTACTAGGCGAGGCGGGCGAGAAGATGGACCAGGCCGTCGAGTTCGTCGCCTCCGAGTTCGCCACCGTGCGCACCGGGCGGGCCAATCCCCAGATCCTGAGCCGGATCACCGTGGAGTACTACGGTCAGCCCACGCCACTGCAACAGCTGGCGTCCATATCGGTGCCCGAGCCCAGGCTGCTGGTGGTATCGCCATTCGATCCCTCCACCCTCACCGACATCGAACGGGCGATCAGCGCCTCCGACCTCGGGCTCAACCCGAGCAACGACGGCCAGGTCATCCGCCTCGCTTTCCCGCCCCTGACCGAGGAGCGCCGTGACGAACTGGTCAGAGTGGTGCGCCATATGGCCGAGGAGGGCCGGGTGGCGGTTCGCAACATTCGTCGTCACACCAAGTCAGATTTGGAGGCGCTGCACGGGGAGATCTCCGACGATGACATCCGGCGGGCCGAAGACGATCTCCAGGACGTGACCGACTCCCACATAACCCGCGTCGACCATCTGCTGGAGAACAAGGAAGCAGAACTGCGCGAGGTGTGAGATGGTGACATGAGATGGGACCCATGAGATGAGCGACGACCGTCCCCGCTTCCGCCGTCCCTGGGAAGAGCCGCTCGACGGTGACGCCGCCGACCGGGAATCCGAGGGAGAGGCCCCTTCTGATGTGCCTGCGGAGGATCAAGCCGTGACGCCGCCTGAAGCCGTCGACCGCCCGGAGGGACCGGAACCGGCCGGCGAGTCCGACGAAGAACCGCCTTCGGGTACCCCCGATGCCGACCTCGCCGACTGGGAAGCGATGAGCGACGCTCCCACCAGCCTCGACGACTTCTCCTCGGAGACCTATGCCGCCGCCACCACCGAGGAGTACCGGGGGCTGGCCGAGGAGATAAGCCGGCTCAAGGAGACCACGTTCGAGCGCCAGGCGGTGTCGGCCACCATCGCCGGGGTCGACACCGGTCTGGTCGGGTTCGAGGATGTGACCGGCCGGCGGGGGGTGACCGAAGAAGATGTCGAAGCCCAAGAGCAGGCCCGTTCGTCAGATCTGGCTCTGAGGGTGGGCACGGCGCTCGGCCTGGTCGCCCTGCTGGTGGGAAGCCTCTACCTGGGAGGCTGGTGGTTCACCTCCTTTCTCGCCCTGTTGATGATCATCTCCTTGGGGGAGTTCTACGCCACCTTGCGCAAGGTGGGATACTCGCCGCTGGCCCTGGTCGGGTTGCTGGGGGTGTTGGTCACGCCCCTCCTGGTCCAGTCCTCAGGCCTGTTCTCCATGGCAGGAGTCCTGGTGACCGCCGCCGTCGTCGTGGTGCTGGTCTACTCGATCCTTCCTCGCCGGGCGCCGCTCGATAACGCTGCCGTGACCGTGTTCGGGATGCAATGGGTGGCCCTGTTGGCCTTCGCGGTTCCGATTGCCTCCGGACCCCATCCCGTGGCCTATGTCATGCTGATCGGCATCGTCACGGCACTGGTGGATGTGGGCTCCTACTTCATCGGTCGCGGCTTCGGACGCCGCCTGCTCGCTCCCCGGCTGTCGCCGAACAAGACGGTGGAGGGATTCCTCGGTGGCCTGGTGGCCGGGGTGGCGGTGGGTGCGGTCCTATCCACCTTTCCCCCCTATGCCGATTTGGGGTTCAGGGGAGTGGTGGCCCTTTCGGTGTTGATGGCCCTGGTCGGCCCCCTGGGCGATCTGGCCGAATCGATGGTCAAGCGTTCGTTGGGAGTCAAGGACATGGGATCGGTCCTGCCCGGACACGGCGGGATGCTGGACCGCATCGACAGCTTCCTGTTCACGGTCCCGGCCGCCTACGTCTTCCTGTTCGTAGTCGGCATTCTCTGACCGCTCATGCTTCCCCTGGTCGTCCTTGGAGCGACGGGCTCGATCGGACGCCAGACCCTGGAGGTGGCCCACAACCTCGACTGCGAGGTAGCAGGGCTGGCGGCCGGGCACCCCTCTCCCGCCCTGGCCGAAATCGCCTCGCGGCATCCCGGTGCGACCGTGGCGGTGGCGAAGGGGTCCCCCGACGAGGTGCGGCGACTTTCCGAGAGCCTCGCTACCCGGGTCCTGGTCGGTAGGGAGGCGGTGGCGGAGCTGGCCTCGGCCACCGGGAGGATCGTGGTCAACGGAATCGTGGGAATGGCCGGCCTGGAAGCGACACTGGCCGGGCTGGAGGCAGGAAACAGGGTGGCCCTGGCCAACAAGGAGAGCATGGTCGTGGCCGGCACCCTCGTCACCCGGGCCGCCGCCCGAGGTGGAGGCGAGTTGATCCCGGTCGACTCGGAGCATTCGGCCCTGTTCCAGTGCCTGCGGGGCGAGACGGTCGACGATGTCCGGCGAGTGATCCTCACCGCCTCCGGAGGCCCTTTTCGGGGATGGGATCGCTCGCGGATGTCGGAGGTGACTCCCTCCCAGGCCCTGGCTCATCCCACCTGGGACATGGGGGGCCGGATCACGATCGACTCGGCCACTCTGGTCAACAAGGGCCTGGAGGTGATCGAAGCCCACCACTTGTTCGGACTGGGATTCGACCGGATCGACGTGGTGGTCCATCCCCGCTCCATCGTCCACTCGGCGGTGGAGTTCGTCGACGGGTCACTCAAGGCACATCTGGGCCATCCCGACATGCGCATCCCGATCCAGTACGCCCTCACCTACCCCCGCCGGGCCCAGGGCTTCGGGCCGGCCTTCGACCTCGCCGGCGTGGGTCTGATCTTCGAAGAGGCAGACCGGGACAGCTTCCCTGCTCTCGACCTGGCTTACGAGGTGGGAAGACGGGGTGGCTCGGGGCCCGCCACCTTCAACGCCGCCGACGAGGTGGCGGTGGCGGCATTCCTGGAGAACCGTCTGCCCTTCCTGGGGATCGTCGACGTCCTCGCCAAGACGGTGGAGCGACTGCCACCTACCCCGGTCGAGTCCTTGGCCGAAGTCCAGGCGGCGGACAGGGCGGCTCGAGAGTCCGCCTCCGATCTGGTCGATCGTTACTCCCGCTAGTCCGGGCCCACCGGCTACCTTGATCTCATGATCGGCGCTCTCATCGGGATCTTCGCCATCGTCATCTTCGTCACCGCCCATGAGGCCGGTCACTTCATCGCCGCCAAGGCGACGGGCATGAAGGCGACCGAATTCTTCTTTGGTTTCGGGCCCCGTCTGTGGTCGTTCCGCAAGGGGGAGACCGAGTACGGGGTCAAAGCCATCCCCGCCGGCGGGTACGTGAAGATCGTGGGGATGAACCCGTTCGAGGAGGTGGCGCCCGAGGACGTGGGTCGCACGTACCGAGAGAAGCCTTTCTGGAAGAAGTCGATCGTGGTTCTGGCCGGGGTGGGAATGAACTTCCTGATCGCCTTCGTCATGTTCTGGATTCTGATCATGGCCATGGGGATGGCCGAGCCCGTGCCCGTGGTGCGCTCGGTCGTGGCCCAGTCCAACGGCGCTCCCACCGCCGCGGCCAACGCCGGCCTGCAACCGGGTGATCGGATCGTGGGAGTCGACGGCGTCGAGTACTCGGACTGGCAGGAGATATCCAACGCCCTCGCCTCCAAGCCCGGTGAGGACGTCGTCTTGACCATTCAACGCAACGGTCAGCAGATCGAGGTCCCGGTCACCCTGGGCCGGAGGACGGACCCGGACACGGGGGAGACCACCGGCTTCCTGGGGGTGGAGGCCTCTTTCACAGAGCGGCCCACCGGTTTGTTCGAGGGGGTGGGCCTGGCCGGTCGCGAGGTGGCCACCAACGTCGGCCTCACCTTTCGGGTCATGGGTGACCTGATCAAGCCTTCGTCGCTGGCCCGACTGGCCGGAGTATTCATCGGCAGGACCGACGTTCCCAACGAGATCCGACCCGTCGGGCCCATCGGGCTCGCCCAGATCGGCAGCCAGGTGGAGACCATCGGCATACCCACCTACGTCGCCTTCCTGGCCTCGGTCAACGTCATTCTCGCCACGTTCAACGTGCTGCCGCTGCTGCCCCTGGACGGTGGGCACTTCGCGGTGGCGCTGTGGCAGAAGGTGACCGGCCGGGAACCGGACGTGCGCAAGCTGGCTCCCATCGCGGTGGCGGTGATCGTGCTGTTCGCTTTCCTGGGGCTGGCCGCCATGATTCTCGACATAGTCAACCCGATTCGGGTCGGCTGAGCGGCTCCGGGTCGCTCTCCCCTGATTGGCGCTGAGCCGCCGATACCATGACCACAGTGATCCCACGTAAACAGACCCGTCAGATTCAGGTGGGCGATGTGGCCATCGGGGGCGGGGCCGATATCCCGGTCCAGTCGATGACCACGACCAAGACGGCAGACGTCGAGTCGACCCTCTCCCAGGTGTACGCGCTACGAGGAGCGGGAGCGGACATCGTCCGCATCACCTGCAACGACGTGGACGCCGCCCAGGGCCTGGCCGAGATCACGCCCCGCTCCCCGGTACCGATCATCGCCGATATTCATTTCCAGTACAAGCTGGCCCTGGCCGCAATGGAGGCGGGAGTGCAGGGCCTGCGGCTCAATCCGGGCAACATCCGCAAGCCCGAGCAGATCAAGACGGTGGCCCGGGAGGCGAAAGACCGCGGTATTCCCATCCGGGTGGGCGTCAACGCCGGGTCCCTGGACAAGGACCTGCTCGAAAAGCACGGCTCGGCCACCCCCCGGGCGCTGGTCGAATCGGCCCTGAAGGAGATCGCCTATCTCGAAGATGTGCACTTCACCGACATCAAGATCTCCGTGAAGCATTCCCACGTTCCCTCGATGGTCGAGTCCTACCGGCTCCTGTCGGAGAAGGTCGACTACCCCCTCCACCTCGGGGTGACCGAGGCCGGGCCGCCCCCAGGTGGCCTGATCAAGTCGGTGGCCGGGATCAGCACCTTGCTCATGGAGGGAATCGGCGACACGATCCGGTTCTCTTTGACCGCCGACCCCACCGAGGAGGCCAAGGCCGGTCGCCAACTGCTCGAGTACTTGGGGTTGAGAACCCGGGCCGGGCTCGATCTCATCGCCTGCCCATCCTGCGGACGGGCCGAGGTGGACGTGATCCAGGTGGCCACGGCCGCCCAGGCCGCCCTGGAGGCCGAGAACCTGCCCATCCAGGTGGCGGTCATGGGATGTGTCGTCAACGGGCCCGGGGAAGCCCGGGAGGCCGACATCGGCATCGCCGCCGGGCGAGGCCGGGGCCATCTGTTCATCAAGGGCCAGGTGGTGCGCGTGGTACCCGAAGAGCAGATGGTCGAGGCTCTGCTGGACGAAGCCCGGCGTCTGGTCGACGAGGGGCTCGAGGCCCGTCTTGCCGCCGCCGAGGCCAATGCCGAGGAACTGGCCCGCCAAACCCGGACCCAGCTGGTCGAGATCCAGGGCGACGCCAACCGCTCCGCCGAGCGTCGGGCCCGGGTGGCCGAGGTGGCCAAGGGCAACTGACCTCTGGTCCAGGGCGTACACTCCGGGGGTGAGGTGCCCATCGTGTGAAGCCGAAGTGATCGTGGGCGCCCGGTTTTGTCCGAACTGCGGAACACCCGTCGCCCCGGGCTGTCGGGAGTGCGGCGCCGAGGTCCCCCCCGAGGCCAGATTCTGTCCTTCTTGCGGGGCTGCCCAGACCCCGTCGACCCCGGCCACGACCGAACCCGGAGAAGAGCTCAAGGTCATCTCCGTCCTCTTCTGTGACCTGGTCGGCTTCACCGCCCACTCCGAGCGCAACGACCCCGAGGCCGTACGAGAGCGCCTCACCGTATATCACACCCGGGTCAGAGCTGACGTTGAACGTTTCGGCGGGCGGGTCGAGAAGCTGATGGGGGACGGTGTATTCGCCGTCTTCGGGGCTCCCTCCGTCCACGAGGACGACCCCGAGCGGGCCGTGCGGGCGGCGCTGAGGATCCAGGAGTCCATGAGTGAGCTGAACGAGGCCGACCCCGGCCTGGCCCTCGAGGTGCGAGTGGCCGTCACCACTGGTGAGGCGGTACTCCAGATGGCCCGCACACCGGACAGGGAGGGAATCGTCGGCGACGTGGTGAATACCGCCTCGCGCCTTCAGCAGGTGGCTCCGGTGGGCGGGGTAGTGGTCGACGAGCGCACATTTCTGGCGCTGCGCGACGTGGTGGAGTTCGAGGCCATGGCTCCGGTCGAGGTGAAGGGGAAGAGCGCCTCGCTCTCGATCTGGAGGGCCATAGGGGCACGCAGCCGCTTCGGAGTGGCTGTGGAGGTCCCGGTCTCGGAGGTGTTCGTCGGGCGAACTCACGAGCTGGGTCTGCTGACCGACGCCATGGAGAGGGCGGAAGCACAATCGAGCCCCCAACTGGTCACCATCGTGGGCGAGCCCGGGGTCGGAAAGAGCCGGCTGGTGCACGAGCTCTACAAATGGGTGGACGACCGCTCCGACATCGTCTGGTGGCGGCAAGGCAGATGCTTGCCCTACGGAGAAGGGATCACCTTCTGGGCCCTGGGAGAGATAGTCAAGTCCCAGGCCGGCATCCTCGAAGCTGAGCCTCCCGAAGAGGCTGCCGCAAAGCTCAAGGCGGCCGTCACCTCCCTCATCGATGATCCGGCCGAATCCGATTGGGTCAGGCTGAGGCTGGGGCCTCTGGTCGGGATCGGCGGGGGCGGGGCAGAGCGGAGCGAACTCTTCAACGCATGGCGGCGGTTCTTCGAGGCGCTGGCCTCCCGTCACCCCCTGGTGATGGTCATCGAGGACCTGCACTGGGCCGACGAGGCGTTGCTGGAGTTCCTCGAGTACCTGCTCGACTGGACCCACGGATTGCCCCTGCTCCTCGTGTGCACCGCCCGACCTGAACTCTATGCATCCAGGCCGGATTGGGGCGGAGGGCGCCCCGACGCGGTCAACGTCGGTCTGGGTGCGCTCAACCCCGCCGAGACGGTGGAACTGGTAGCCGAGCTCTCGCACAGGTCCGTCATGCCCGCCCGGGCCCAACAGGCGTTGCTCGAGCGCAGCGGCGGAAATCCTCTCTATGTCACCGAATACGTGAGGTTGGCGTCTGAACGGGGCCTGTTGGATCGGCTTGGGGAGGGGGATCTCCCGCTGCCGGACACGATCCAATCGCTGTTGGCTGCCCGCTTCGATCTGATGACCGCCGACGACAAGGCCGTGCTTCATGCTGCCTCGGTGGTGGGAAAGGTGTTCTGGACCGGTGCCGTCTCCTTCCTGCTCAACGTCGACTTCAACGAGGTCACGGCCGCTCTGGGCCGGATGACCAAGAGGGACCTGATCCGGCCGGTTCGAAGGTCGTCGATGTTCGGTCAGGACGAATTCTCCTTCGCCCATGTGCTGGCACGCGATGTGGCCTACGGCCAGATCCCGAAGCGAGAGCGGGCGGCCCTACACGAAGCCACGGCACGCTGGCTGGAGGCGCGGGCCGAGGGCCGGCTCTCCGATGTGGCCGACCAGCTGGCCCATCACTACGGAACTGCGTTCGACCTGGGGGCGACCGAAAGCCCCGAGCTGAGAGCCCGCGCCTATCGCTTCGTGATGCTGGCGGCCGAGCGCGCCGCGACTCTGGACGGCGGCCAGGCAGCCGAGTACTACCAGCGGGCCGTCCGGCTCGCATCGACGCCGACTGAGCGAGGACGGGCGCTCTTGGGAAGGGCCGAGAACTCCTTCGACGACACTCAGGCCGCCCTATCGCTCGTCGAGGAGGCTCGCAACGCCTTCATCGAGGCATCAGACCGGGAAGGTCAGATCCGGGCTCTCAATCAGCGCAGCAGTCTCGAGTGGTTCCGGGGTGAGTCCTCCAGCGCCGACAGGACCCTGGAGGAGGCGCTGAGGCTGACGGAGGACATGGAGCCCTCCGAGGCCGTAGCCGAAGTCCTCACCAGTGCTGCCTCGGCCCACCAGTTGCGCGGACGGGAAGAGCAAGCGCTGGACGTGGTGGAGCGGGCGCTTGCAGTGGCTCAGGAAGTCGGCTCCACCGAGGCCTATGCGCGCGCCCTCGTAATCCGGGGATCGGCACTCACCCAGATCGGAGACTTCACCGGCGAAGACGACGTCGTCGAGGGGCTGCGCATCGTTCTCGACCTGAACGTCACCCAACGCGCCATGAACGCCTACAACAACCACGCCACCTTTCTCATCGCCACGGGTCAACTGGAGGAGGGACTCGGGGTGATCGACGAAGCCATCGAATACGGGACTATGAGAGGTCTGCCCAACCACGTCGATTGGTCGAATATGACCAAGTGCGAGGCTCTGTTTCCCCTGGGACGGTGGGATGAGCTGATCGATATCACCCACGAGCTGGTCCGATCAGATACCCAGAGGGGGGGAAGCCAGGTGGGGATATTCGCCCGGGAATGGCAGGCGGTGGTCCTGTTCCATCGGGGCGAAACTGCCGTTGCCCGGAGCATGTTGGCCGAGAGCCTCTCGGCGGCCCGTGAGATCGAAGATCCCCAGGCGATGATGCCCAGCCTGGCCCACGCCACGGTCGCCTTCCTCGCCGCAGGGGAGGCGGAGCGAGCCGACCAGCTCGCGGAAGAGTTCGTGGGGGCCTGCCAGAGGCATCCGGTCTTCGCCGGCCTCCATCTGCCCACCGCCGCCCAGGCCCTGATCCGGCTGGGACGGGCGGCCGATCTGGAGCGACTGGCCGGCGCCGTCAAGACCGGAGGCATGCCCTTCATCGCCGCACAGGTGGACTGGATGCGGGCCCTGGCCCGGGGAGACTCGACGGAGGCTCTCGCCACCAGTTGCCGGCTGTGGGAGATCAGCGACTCGCTTCAGAACCTGTTCTGGGCCACGATGGCCAGGGCGGAGGGGGCCCGTCGAGCGCTGGAGTTGGGGGAGATCGATGAAGCGATCCGGCTGACCGACGAGGTGAGGTCGGGGGCAGAGGCGATGGGTGCCCGTCGCTTGTTGGACGAGCTGGCCGAGATGGAAAACAACCAACGGGCCGCTCTGGGCTGAAAAAGGGCTCGGGAGTCTCCCGGCCGTTCAGTTACTCTGGCGCCCCATGCGCTGGTCCCAGGCCTTCATACCCACCCTCCGCCAGGATCCCGCCGACGCCGAGGCAGTCAGCCACCGCCTCCTGGTGCGGGGCGGGTTCATCCGCCGCGTCGCCGCCGGTCACTACTCGATGCTTCCACTCGGTCAGCGGACCCGGCTCAAGGTGGAAGCGATCATCCGCCAGGAGATGAACCGGATAGGGGGCCAGGAGGTGGTGTTGCCCACCCTGCATCCTGCCGAAATATGGCGCCAGTCCGGCCGCTTCGATGTCATGGGCGACAACCTGTTCAAGATCACCGATCGCAAAGGGGTCGAGAACGTGATGGGGATGACGGAGGAGGAGTTGTTCGCCATCACCGCCACGGAGTTGAACTCGTACCGCCAGCTGCCCCAGATCTGGTA
Source organism: uncultured Acidimicrobiia bacterium (assembly GCA_963744905.1). GTDB lineage: Bacteria > Actinomycetota > Acidimicrobiia > Spongiisociales > ZC4RG35 > DATFFO01. The sequence continues at coordinate 165,357 of CAVUUV010000005.1, forward strand.
TCAGATCCACACCAAGTATCGGGATGAGCCCAGACCCAAATCGGGGCTGCTCCGGGTTCGTGAGTTCACGATGAAGGACTCCTACACGCTCGACCTCGATCAGGAGGGACTCGACGCCGGGTTCCTCAAGCATCACGGCGCCTACCAGCGGATCTTCTCCCGGCTCGGCCTGGAGGCGATCGACGTCGAGGCGTCCTCGGGTGCCATGGGAGGATCGGATTCGGTCGAGTTCATGGTTCCCAGCGAGGCCGGGGAGGACTGGATCGTCACCTGCCCCAACTGCGACTACCGGGCCAACCAGGAGCGGGCACTGTCGGCGGTGGATCCGGTTGACGATGGCGATGGCCGCGGTGAGATCGGGCGACTCGCCACACCCGGGATACGAACCATCGCCGGGTTGGCCCAGGCTCATCCCGATGAGGCCGCCCCCCAGCGCCAGCTCAAGACCCTGGTCTACATCGTCGACGGCGTCCTCACCCTGGCCGTGGTCCGGGGCGACCACGACCTGCAGGAGCAGAAGCTGCTGGATGCCGCCGGCGCCGGTGAGGGCCGCCCCGCCGAGCCGGAGGAGGTGGAGAAGGCGCTGGGTGCCCTGCCCGGAAGTCTGGGGGCGGTGGGGGTCGAAGACCACCCCGTCTACGTCGACCAGGCCCTGAAGGGCCGATTCAACATGGTGACCGGGGCCAACGAGAACGACTGGCACCTGGTCAACGTCGATCCCGAGCGGGATATCCCCGGACTCCAGTGGGCCGACCTTCGAGAGGTCGGGGCCGGTGAGCCATGCGTCAACTGCGGCGCACCGCTGGAGATCTGGAAGGGAATCGAGGTCGGGCACATCTTCAAGCTCGGAACCAAGTACTCGGTGGCGTTCGACGCCCGGGTCCAGGATGAGGAGGGCCAGTCCCATCCCATCCTCATGGGGTCCTACGGGATCGGGGTGGAGCGAAACCTGGCGGCGGTGGTCGAGACGAGCCACGACGAGCGGGGGATCATCTGGCCGGTCGCCATCGCTCCCTACGAGGTGATCATCACGGTGCTTCGCCCCGATGACGACGGCGCTGCCCAGGCAGCGGAGAAGCTCTACACAGCCCTGTCCGACAGTGGTGTGGAGGTGCTGTTCGACGACCGGGACGAGCGTCCCGGAGTGAAATTCGCCGATGCCGAGTTGATCGGCATCCCCTGGCGCATCACCGTCGGGCCCCGGGGTGTGGCCCAGGGCGTGGTCGAGATCACCGAACGCTCCAGCATGGAGACCAACGAGGTATCGATCGACCGGGTGGTCCCCCACCTGACAGAAGTGGTGTCCGCCGCCCGTTGAGGCTTGCCCGACGACGGTCCGGCGCTGGACCGTCCGCTGTTTCTTTGGACGTAGACGAACGCCTCATTCCTTCTTTGGACGACCACTAACGCTATGCGTTCCCCGGCGTCGAAAGAACGGTGGGAGCGTTCCCCAGCGTCCAAAGAACGGTGGCGTTTCAGGTGGTGAGGGTGGTATCGGGGAAGCGATGCTGGCCGGTGTAGACCACGAAACGGTCGTCGCGAACGAAGCCGATCAGGGTCATGCCCATCTCCTCGGCCAGCTCGGCGGCCAGTGAGGAGGCGGCCGACACTCCCGCCACCACCGGGATACCGGCCACCGCTGCCTTCTGGGCGATCTCGAACGAGATACGGCCGGAAACCGCCAGGACCACTTCGCCCAGTGGCCAGCGGGTGGCGGTCACCCGTCCGATCGCCTTGTCGACCGCGTTGTGGCGCCCCACGTCCTCGGCCGCGGCCAGCACGGCCCCATCTGGCTCACAGACGGCGGCGGCGTGGAGTCCCCCGGTGAGACCGAAGCCGGGCTGGGCCGCGGCCAGCGACTCGATCCAGGCCCCCGGCAGCCCGGGGTCCAGCGTGGGGCCGGAAGGTGGACGCCGGGCGGCGATGCGGACGGCGTCGATGGAGGCCTTCCCGCACACACCACAGGACGAGGATACGAAGGTCGAGCGCTGGAAACGCGACGGATCCACCTCGACCCCCCCGGCCAACACCAGCTCGTATCGATCCCCCTCGTCGACCTGTTCCACGTCGACGATCTCGCCCGGCCCCAGCACGATCCCCTCCGTCAGGGCGAATCCGCGGGCCAGATCGACATCGGCCCCCGGGGTCCTCATCAGGACGGCGAGTGGAACACCTCCCAGGCGCAGCTCGATTGGGGCTTCCTCGGCGAGGAGGTCGTCTCGTCGGTCGCCGGAGCCGCCCACGACCGTGATGACCGTCCTCTTGACCGATGTCATGGCGCTCAGCGTATAGGGGTTGTGGAAGCGGGGGACCGACGTGGCACCATTGGCGGCATGCGTGTGCACAATTTCGGTGCGGGCCCCTGCGCTCTCCCGCTCCCGGTTCTGGAAGAAGTCCGTGACGAGTTCCCCGAGTACGACGCGGCCGGCATGACCGTGGTGGAGATGAGTCATCGCAGCAGCGACTATCAGGCGATCCACGACCGGACGAAGGCCCTGGTCCGCAGCTTCTCCGGTGCTCCGGACGACTTCGAGATTCTCTTCATCCAGGGCGGTGCCACCCTTCAGTTCTCGATGGTGCCGCTCAATTTCCTCGGCGAGGGGGACTCTGCCGCCTACGTGATGTCCGGGGCATGGGGACGCAAGGCGCTGGCCGATGCCGAGCGACTAGGCGGGTACAGCGCCTGGAGCGGGGAGCCGAGCGGGTTCACCACCATGCCCGGTCCGGGAGAGGTGCAGGTTCGCCCCGGGACCCGCTATCTCCACGTGACGTCCAACGAGACCATCGACGGAATACGGCTCATCGAGCCTGCCCGGGGTGGACGTCCCCCTGGTGATGGACATGTCTTCGGATTACCTGGCGCGGCCGGTGGAATGGGAACGCTACGACCTCGTCTACGGGGGCGTGCAAAAGAACCTGGCGCCGGCCGGGATGGCTCTGGTTTTCGTGCGTCGCTCGGCCGTCGAGGAGCGGACCGACCTCGGGACCTATCTGCGATACAGCACCCACGTGAAGGGCGATTCCCTGGCCAACACGCCGCCCATGTTCCAGGTATACGTGATGGGCAAGGTCCTCGATCACCTTCAGGATCGCGGTGGCCTGGGCGGCCTGGAGGAGAGGACGGCGGCCAAAGCCGCCCTCGTCTACGACGCCATCGAACAGTCGAGCGGCTTCTACAGGTCTCCGGTGGATCCCCGCTATCGCTCCCACACCAACGTCGTCTGGAGGCTGCCCGACGAGGAACTGGAGAAGCTGTTCGTGGCCGAGGCGAATCAGGCTGGGATGATCGGGCTCAAGGGTCACCGCAGTGTGGGCGGCATCCGTGCCTCGCTGTACGCCGCCACCGAGATCCCATCGGTCGAGGCGCTGGTCGAGTTCATGGCCGACTTCTCCGCCCGCCACCGGCCCTGACCGCCCTGCCCGGCCCCGGAGCCGGCTTCGGTGTGACTGGCCTGCCTCGGTATAGTGGGCACCTGCCAACTGAGATCGCTTTTCTGCACAGGTGGGCGTTGCCCACCTCTTTGTTGTGGAGAGGCAGTTTGAATAGACAGCTGAACAACCGAAACGATGAGCACCAAGACCGCCCTGTGGGACATCACAGAGTCCTATCTCGTCGCCGAGCATCTGGAGCTCGACGACCTCGAGGTGCTGGGCAAGGGTAAGTCACGCAAGGTCCGGGTCGTGGTCGACGGCAAGGGCGTGGACCTGGATCGCCTGGCCGAGGTCTCCCGGGGCCTGTCGCGGCTCTTCGACGCCGAGTACGACACCGAGGGCCCCTATCAACTCGAGGTGACCTCACCCGGACTGGAGCGGACTCTGAGGCGGCCCTCGCATTTCGTGAAGTCGACCGGCCGCGAGGTGGTCCTCAAGGCCCGCCAGGAAGATGGCCGGGTCTTCTCTGGTCGGGGCGTGATAACCGCCGCAGACCAGACGGGAGTCACGGTCGATGTGGATGGGTCCAGCCACCACTACCCCTACCACGACGTGATCTCGGCGCGAACGGTGTTCCGGTGGGAGCGAGCTCCCAAACCGGGTAAGTGAGGAGAACGACGATGCAAATCGATGCGCAGATGATGGATGCCCTGGAGTTGCTCGAACGCGAGCGGGGCGTCCCCGTCGAGATCCTTCTCGACGCTCTGGCCAATGCTCTCGTCTCTGCCTACAAGCGCTCACCAGGAGCCGCCGAAGAGGCCCGGGTAACGATCGATCCCGACTCGGGCGACATCATCGTCTATGCCCAGGAGCTGGACGAAGACGGGAACGTCGTCGACGAATGGGAGGACACCCCCGAGGACTTCGGTCGCATCGCCGCCCAGACCGCCAAGCAGGTCATCCAGCAACGGCTGAGAGAGGTCAAGCGCGAGCAGGTGTTCGACCTCTACGAGGGCAGGGAAGGCGACCTGGTCACAGGCATCGTCCAGCAGATCGACAACCGATTCGCCATCCTCGACCTGGGAGACGCCGAGGCCATCATGCCCGGCTCCGAGCGCATTCCCTATGAGCGCCTCCAGCGCGGGAACCGGGTCAAGGCGCTCATCGTGGAGGTGCGGGGAGAGGCCAAGGGACCCCAGATCGTCGTGTCGCGCAGTCACCCCGACCTGGTCCGGCGCCTCCTGGAGTTGGAGGTTCCCGAGCTCGCCGACGGCACGGTCGAGATCGTCGCCATCGCCCGCGAGCCCGGCCATCGCACCAAGATCGCCGTCGTCTCCCACGACCCGAACGTGGATGCAAAAGGGGCGGCCGTGGGTGCAAGGGGCTCCCGAGTGCGACAGGTCGTCAACGAGCTCCGGGGCGAAAAGGTCGACGTGGTGCAGTGGCGGGACAATACGGCCGAGTTCATCGCCGAAGCCCTTGGCCCGGCCCGGGTGAAGGAGGTCCAGATCGACGAGGAGGAGAAGACCGCCACGGTGATCGTGGGTGAACATCAGCTCTCCCTGGCCATCGGCAAGGAGGGCCAGAACGCCCGCCTGGCAGCGCGCCTCTCCGGCTACAAGGTCGACATCCGCTCCGATCGGGAGGGCGAGGAAGAAGCGGCAGTCCAAGCCGGGGCAGAGGCCGCCGCACCCTCGGGGACCCCCCCGACGTCTGAGACCGTCGAGGAAACGACCCGGACGGCCGAGCCGGAGGCCGCCCCGGAGACGGCCGAGCCGGCCCAGCCCGAAGCGGCCGAGACGCCCGAGCCCGAGGCGGCCGAGACGGCCGAGCCGGAGGCGACCGAGACCGCCGCCCAGGAGGAGGCCGAAGAGGAGCAGGTGAACATCACCGAGGACGAGGCGCTCCAAACCGAGCCGGTGGCGGGTGAGGCATCCGATGGAGACGATGAAGCGAACCCGGACGAAGCGACCCCAGAAGAAGCGACCCCAGAAGAAGCGACCTCAGAAGAAGAGTGAGTTGGAGTAAGAGTGGCGAAAACACGGGTGTATGAGCTCGCCCGCGACCTGGGCGTGGAATCGAAAGACGTCCTGGAGCAGGCACAAGAACTGGGTTTGGAAGTAAAGACCGCCTCATCGGGCCTGGACGACTCCGAGGTGGAGTTGGTGACGCTCGCCCTGGCCGGCGAGTCAGAAGAGCCGACCGCAGAGGAACCAGAGGCGCCCGCCGCCGAACCGCCTGTCGAGGAAGCACCTCGCGAAGAAACGCCGATCGAGGAAGCACCTCGCCAAGAAACACCGGTCGACGGAGCCCCTGATGTCGAACTCGCTGTCGAGCCTGCGGCCCAGGAGACTGCGCCCGGCGAAGAGGTGGGCATCGCCGAAGTCCAGCGGGGGATGTCGGTCGAGGAATTCGCCGGGGCCATCGGTCAGGCCACGTCCGAGGTCGTCAAGGCGCTTCTCACCAGGGGCCGGCCGGTCGGGGCCACGGCTGTGATGCCCGATGACCTGATGGAAGAGATCGGCGAGTCCGTCGGGGTGATCGTGGACATAGTCGATGCCCCCGAGGCCGAGGCCGCTCCGGTGGTGGCCAGGCGTCCCCAATTCGAGGACTCCGAGGCCGACCTGGTGTCACGACCCCCGGTGGTGACGGTGATGGGTCACGTCGATCACGGCAAGACAACCGTCCTCGACAAGATCCGCAAAACGAACGTGGTGGGGGGCGAGGAGGGCGGAATCACCCAGCACATCGGCGCCTATCAGGTAGAGGTGAATGACCGCAAGATCACTTTCATCGACACTCCGGGCCACGAGGCCTTCACGGCGCTGCGGGCCAGGGGCGCCAACATCACCGATATCGTGGTGCTGGTCGTGGCGGCCGATGACGGGGTGATGCCCCAGACCATCGAGGCCATCAGTCACGCCAAGGCCGCCGGGGTGAAGATGGTCGTAGCCATCAACAAGATGGACACCCCCGGGGCCGATCCGCTCCGGGTGAGGACGGAGCTGACCGAATACGGAGTCATCACCGAGGAGTTGGGCGGTGACGTCCCCAGCGTGGAGATGTCGGCCATCAATGGCCAGGGCATCGAAGACCTGCTCGAGATCATCGATTTGATCGCCCAGCTCGAGGATTACCGGGGAAATCCCGGAGCCGACGCATCCGGTGTGGTGGTCGAAGCGCAGATGGAGAAAGGACGGGGCCCGGTTGCCTCGGTCATCGTCCAGCGCGGGACTCTCCACCAGGGTGATGCCTTCGTGGCCGGCCCGGTCGCCGGCCGGGTGCGGGCGATGGAAGACGACACCGGTTCCAGGCTGAAGAAGGCCGGGCCCTCCACTCCCGTCTTGATCATGGGCTGGTCGGACGTTCCTGCGGCGGGTGATTTCTTCGAGGTGGTCGCCAATGACAAGGAAGCCCGCGCCGTCGCCGACGAGCGGATGCAGGCCATAAAGGAGATCGAGCAGGCCATTCCCAGCGCCAGGGAGCGCCTGGAGGGTCTCCTCGAGCAGCTTCGCTCCGAGGACGCCACCTTGCGTCTCATCGTCAAGGCCGATGCCCAGGGCTCGCTCGAGGCCTTGCGCGAATCGATCGGCAAGATCGAGCGCGAGGGCGGAAAGATCGAGATCGTGCACGGCGGTGTGGGGGGCGTCAACGAAAACGACGTCACCCTGGCCGAAGTCACGGAGGCGATCATCGTTGGCTTCAATGTGCGGCCCGAGCCCAACGCCCGACGCAGCGCCGAGCGCGATGGCATCGAGATCCGCACCTATGGAGTCATCTACGAGTTGTTGGACGACATCGAACAGCTCCTGGTTGGCCAGCTGGCTCCGGATGAAGAGGAGGTCGTGCTGGGCACGGCCGAGGTACGAGCCCTGTTCCGGGTGCCCAGAGCAGGCACGGTGGCCGGGTGCTATGTAACAGAGGGTGTCGTCCAGCGCGGGGCCAAGGCGCGTCTCCTCCGCAACGGCGTGGTGGTCTACACCGGCTCGATCGATTCTCTCAAACGCTTCAAGGACGACGTGCGCGAGGTCGCATCCGGGTTCGAGTGTGGCATCGGCCTGGCCAACTTCAACGACGTCAAGGAAGGCGACCTGATCGAGGTCTTCGAGATCCGAGAGGTGGCCCGTACCTGAGGCGGCGGCGGCCATCGATATGTGGGCCTGTGTCATCGGCGTCACGTTGCGGATTCCCGGAGTTCGCTCGCTGAAGGGGAAACGGTCGGTGCTCAGGCCCCACATCGAGCGCCTGCGGCGGCTGGCGTCGATCAGCGTGTCGGAGATCGGTCACCACGAGGCCTGGCAGATGGCGGAGATCGGGCTGGCGATCGTGGCACCGGACCGGGCCCAGATGGAAAGGATCGTCGCCAAGGTGCGGTCCTATCTCGATGGGCAGGCCGACATCGAACTGGTTGAATTCGCCCTGGGCTACTTTGAGGATCCGAGATGAACTCCCGAATGCGCAAGGTGAACTCGACCATCAAAGAGGTCCTGGCCGACGAGATCGAGCGCCTGACCGATCCCCGACTCGACATGGTGTCGGTGACGGGGGTGGACACCAGCCCGGATCTGCGTTCCGCCAAGGTGTTCATCTCTACCCTGGATCTGGACCGCGGGCCTGAGGCGGTCGCCGCACTGACCAGGGCCTCGTCACGCCTCCAGGGGGCGCTGGCGCATCAGGTGCGCATGAAGTACACGCCACAGCTGTCGTTCGCCATCGACTCCGGCGTGGTGGAGGGAGAGAAGATCGATTCGCTGCTTCGCCACCTCCACCCGGATGCGACGGCGGACACCGACGAACCGGACGAGGAAGCGGATCCGAACGGAGAGGAACGATGAGCGTGGACCGGGATGCCCTGGAGCGGGTGTGCGAGGCACTGACGGCGGCCGGGGAACTGACCCTGGCCTGTCACATCGGACCGGACGGCGACGCCCTCGGGTCGATGCTGGGGCTGGCGGTCGCCGCCCGGTCGGCAGGGAAGAAGGTGTGGCCCACCTTCGGGCAGCCCTTCGACCTGGCCGAGAACTACTCCTTCCTGCCCGTCGACCTGCTCGTGCCTCCGGGCGACGTACCGGCGGAGCCCGAAACCCTGGTGGCCTTCGACACCGGTGCTCCCGAACGGCTCGGCGAACTGGCCGGCAACGCCAAGCGGGCCGCCCAGGTGGTAGTCATCGACCACCACCTGACCAACCTGGGATTCGGTGACGTCGCCCTGGTCGACCCGGAGGCGTCGTCAACCGCCGAGCTGACCATGCTGATCCTCAAACGCCTTGGCTGGCCGATCGACCCCACCGTGGCCACATGCCTGTTGACCGGCATCGTCACCGACACGGGAAGGTTCCAGTACTCGAACACCAGGCCGCGCACGCTGCAGGCGGCCTCACAGCTCGTGGCGGCCGGTGCCCACCCCGAGATCATCGGCCAGCACATCTATGAGGAGACGCCGTTCGGATACCTGAAGGTGGCGGCGAAGGTACTCGAGCGGGCGACCCTCGAGCCGGAGCTGGGTCTGGTCTGGTCGATCCTCGAACTGGAGGACTTGAAGCAGGCCGGGGTGGGAAAAGAGGACGTCGACGGGTTGATCGATCTGGTTCGACTTCCCCGTGAGGCAGACGTTGCCGCGTTGCTCAAGATCTCCGAGGACGAAACCGTCAAGGGATCGCTTCGGTCCCGGGGGCGGGTCGACGTGGGCGCAATCGCCGCCGACCTGGGCGGAGGTGGTCACCACAATGCGGCCGGGTTCACGTTCCATGGCGACCCCGAGGCGGTCCTGAAGGCGGTGCGAGAGCGTCTAGCCGGTGACTGAGGGCTTCCTGGTGGTGGACAAGGCTCCCGGCTTGACGAGCCATGACGTGGTGGCGGGGGTTCGACGTGTGACCGGGATCCGAAAGGTGGGCCACGCCGGAACCCTCGACCCCATGGCTACCGGTGTCGTGGTCGTGGCCGTCGGTCGCGTGACCCGGCTGATCCGCTTCATCCAGGAGCTGCCCAAGGAGTACCTGGCCACCGGCGTCTTCGGGGTGGCCACCGATTCGCTGGATGCCGACGGAGCAGTGTTGGAGCGCGATCCGATGTCGATCACACAGGCGGACGTCGAAGACGTGCTCCCTCGATTCACCGGCGCCATCGACCAGATACCGCCCATGGTGTCGGCACTCAAGGTGGGTGGTGAGCGGCTGTATGAACTTGCCCGGCGGGGAGAGACCGTGGACCGTGCCGCCCGCACGGTGGTCGTTCACGAGCTGGAAATGACCGATTTCGCTCCCGGGCCCTACCCGGAGGTCGGATTCCGGGTGGTGTGCGGAAAAGGCACCTATGTCCGCTCTCTCGTCGACGACATCGCACGGGCGCTGGGGGGCCGGGCCCATTTGAGCGAGCTACGACGAATCAGGGTGGGCTCTCTAGATCTGAGCAGGGCCTTGCCCTCGAGTGAGCTGGCTGATTACGCCTCTCAACTGCTGACTCCGGCCGAGGCACTGGTCGACCTGCCCCGGGTGACCGTCGACGAGGGAACAGCCGAGGGCGTGGCGCACGGAGTGAAGTTCGTCACCGGTCCATTGGGAGAGATCGATCCGGGCCGCCCTACGGCAGTCGTGGACGAGGCGGGTAACCTCCTCGCCGTGTACCGACGTGAGGGTCGTCACACCCGGGCCGAGGTGGTTCTGTCGTGAACGTACTCGACTCGAATTGGGTGGTACCTCCACCCTCGGGTGTGGCCATCGGGGTGTTCGATGGAGTCCACCGGGGCCATGCTCAGGTGATCCGTCGTCTGGTGGCACGATGCCGGGAGCGAGGCCTGGCTCCGGGCGTGCTGACCTTCGATCCTCACCCGGTGGAGGTGCTGGCGCCCGACTACGCCCCACCCCTCCTGATGCCGGTGCAGAGGCGAATCGAGGCCCTCGAGGCCCTCGGCATCGAGTGGGTGGGAACGCTCGACCTGGGCGACGTGCGCCTCATGGAGCCCGAGGAGTTCGTGGTGAAGGTCCTCGTACAGCGGGCCACGACCAGGTTGGTGTCGGTAGGCGACGACTTCCGCTTCGGACGCGACCGGGCCGGGGACGTTTCGGTGCTCGAGTCGAGCGGGCTGGTGCACGGGTTCGAGGTGGTGCCCGTCGAGCTGGTTCACGACGAGGGGGGAGTCATCTCCTCGACACGGATCCGCACGCTGCTCAGCGAGGCCAGAGTGGCCGAGGCCGCCCGGCTTCTGGGCCGGCCCTATCGGGTCGAAGGAGAAGTGATTCGAGGCGACTCCCGCGGCCATGAGCTGGGGTTTCCAACCGCCAACATGATCCCACCCCGGCGACTGGCGGTGCCCGCCAACGGGATCTATGCAGTCAGGGTCGCCGGCGATGTTTCAGGACCCGGGGTGGCCAGCATCGGGGTCCGGCCCACCTTCGGCTCCGGTGGCGAACGGCTGCTCGAGGTGTATCTGTTCGACTTCGACCGGGATATCTACGGTGCGCATCTGGAGGTCGACTTCATCGCCCACCTCAGAGCCGAGGAGCGTTTCGAGTCGGTGGACGACCTGGTCGAACAGATGAAGCACGACGCAGCCCAGGCCCGGGCCATCCTGGAGAAGTAAGGGGTGGGGGACGGGTGGCGCGGAGTGTCACGAGTGGCGGATGGGGACGGGTGGAGCGGAGTGTCACGGGTGGCGCGGTCTCGCCGGTTTTCGCCAGTGACGTCGGCGCGATAACATAGGGGGAGTTCCCCGAACCACTCCAGGTTTTACGCGCAATGAAGACCACCCAAGAGATCGTGTCCGAGTACGGGCACCATGACAGCGACACCGGCTCACCTGAGGTGCAGGTGGCGCTTCTCTCGGAGCGGATCAGCCACCTCACCGAGCACTTGCGAGACCACAAGCACGACCACCACAGCCGCCGTGGTCTGCTGATGCTGGTCGGCAAGCGTCGGCGTCTTCTCGACTACCTCCGACGGGAGGATGTCGAGCGTTACAGGACACTGATCTCCAGGCTGGGTCTGCGGCGCTGAAGAATTCGAGGCGGCAGCCCGAGGGCCGCCACCTCGCGTAGAGCTCCGACCCGGATCGGGTCGGGATCGACCAAGGCGTGAGAGTCACGCCTACCAAGACGGGGAGTCGGTCGGTTGTCAGTGGCCAGAGCTCCGAAAGCGGAGAGCTGACCACTGCCAACGGGCCAGGCTCCCAGGACAAGAAGGGAGCACGCATAGTGCCCGAAATCACCGTATCCGGTGAGGTGGGGGGAAAGACCCTCACCTTCTCGACTGGAAAACTGGCCCAACAGGCCGACGGTGCCGTCGTATCCACTCTGGGAGGATCCCAGATGCTGGTCACGGCTACCGCCAACAAGAAAATGCGGGAGGGAATCGACTTCTTCCCGCTCACCGTCGACTTCGAAGAGAGAATGTACGCCGTGGGGCGAATCCCCGGCTCGTTCTTCCGTCGCGAGGGGCGTCCCTCCGAGGGTGCCATCCTCACCTGTCGACTCATAGACCGACCCCTGCGCCCCTCCTTCCCCGATGACTACCGCTGCGAGACCCACGTGGTAGTGACGGCTCTCTCCGTGGATGGGGAGAACCCCTTCGACGTGGTGGCGCTCAACGGTGCCTCGGCCGCTCTGTCGGTGTCGTCAATCCCATTCGAGGGTCCGGTGGGTGGAGTCCGTCTGGCCCTCAAGAAGGGCGAGTGGATTCCGTTCCCAACCGAAGACGACCTCGACGAGTCCGTGTTCGAGCTCGTCGTGGCCGGACGTCGCAACGACGAGGGCGAGATCGACATAATGATGGTGGAGGCGGGCGCTACCCCCCACGGCCTCCATCTGGTGGCTGAGGGCGACTCACCATCCGACGAAGCTGCCGTCGCCGCCGGCCTGGAAGAGTCGAAGCGCCACATCGCCGGGGTGATCGATCTCATCGCCGAACTGACCGCCAAGGTTCAGATACCCCAGACGGAATGGCCCCGAGCAGTCGACTACACCACCGAGATGGCCGATCGAGTCGGCCCTGTGGCCCGTCCCAAGCTGGGCGAGGTGATCCGGACCGCCGACAAGGCCGAGCGAAAGGCGGCTGAAGACGCCGCCCTGGAGGCGACCATCGCCGAACTGGGCCTGGCCGAGGACGACGAGGAGGGCCGCAAGCAGGCCGCCAAGGCGTTCAAGTCGGTCCTGAAAGAGATGATGCGGGACCGGGTGATCGACGAGGGAGTCCGGCTCGACGGTCGCGGCGCTCGAGATATTCGCCCCCTGTCGGCCGAGGTGGGAATCATCGAACGGTCCCACGGGTCGGCCCTGTTCCAGCGGGGCGAGACCCAGGTCCTCAACGTGACCACCCTGGGCATGTTGAAGATGGAGCAGATGCTGGACACCCTCGCCCCCGAGGAGACCAAGCGCTACATGCACCACTACAACTTCCCCCCCTTCTCCACCGGCGAAGCAGGCTTCATGAGGGGCCCGAAGCGCCGCGAGATCGGCCACGGTGCTTTGGCAGAGAAGGCCGTACTGCCGGTAGTCCCGGACGCCGATGAGTTCCCCTATGCGCTGCGCCTCGTCTCGGAGGTGCTCTCCTCCAACGGCTCTACTTCCATGGCTTCGGTGTGCGCCTCGTCGATGTCGCTCATGGATGCCGGCGTGCCGATCATGGAACCTGTGGGCGGCATCGCCATGGGCTTGATCCATCGGGGGGATGATTTCGTCACCCTGACGGACATACTCGGCGCCGAAGACGCCCTGGGCGACATGGACTTCAAGGTGGCCGGCACAGCAGGTGTGATCACCGCGCTTCAGCTCGACACCAAGATCCAGGGGCTCCCCTCCGAGGTTCTGGCGGCGGCACTCGACCAGGCCAAGGAAGCTCGTCTCAAGATCCTCGAGGTCATGAGCGGCGCCATTGCCGAGCCCCGGGCCGAAATGAACCGCTATGCCCCTCGCATCGAGTCCATCGAGATCCCCAAGGACAAGATCGGCGAGGTCATCGGACCCAAGGGCGCCGTTGTCCGTGAGCTCGAGGAAGAGACCGGCGCCACTATCGAGATCGAGGAGGCCGACGGCAAGGGCATCGTTCGGGTCGCTTCCAACGACGCCGAGGTCCTGAAGGCGGCCAAGGATCGGATCATGCTCATCGCCTACCCACCCGAGCCCGAAGTAGGTGAGGAATACGAGGGCGAGGTGGTGAATATCACCAAGTTCGGTGCCTTCATCAACGTGCTCCCCGGTCGAGATGGGCTCTTGCATATCTCGAAGCTGGACGGCTCCAAGCGGGTCGAACGAGTCGAGGACTATCTCTCGCTGGGGGACAAAGTCAAGGTCCGGGTCGGAGGTCTGGATCGAGGCAAGCTGAGTCTCGACCTGGTCGAGGCCCTGCCCGGCGCCACCCTCCCCGAACCCCGTGAGGACGGCGACGGAGGTCGCCGCGATCGGGATCGCGGTGGAGACAACCGCGGCGGAGACAACCGTGGGGACCGCAACCGAGGCGACCGCGATCGAGGCGACCGCGATCGAGGTAACCGCAACCGCGACAATCGTGACGGCGGTAACCGCGATCGCCGCGGCGGAGATGGTGGCGGCGACAAGGATCGGGGCGGTGAGCGCCGCAAGGTGGCCCGATCATTCGAGGAGACCTTCGAAGACAAGGGCTGAGACAACCCGAACGCTCTGAGACAGAGGCCCGGTCCTGGTGGACCGGGCCTCGACTCATTCCGGGTCCGTGCGTTCCTGGCCTACCCACTCGGGAGTCCCGATGTGCCCTGCTGATTTGCCCTCGGAGTGATTTGGCCAGGGATCTTGCTTTGTCCCCCTTGCGGAGCAAAAGGCAACGGCCCCGCCGCGTTCTTGCTTTGTCCCCCTTGCGGAGCAAAAGGCAAGGGTCCCGCCGCGTTCTTGCTTTGTCCCCCTTGCGGAGCAAGGGGGAAGGGGCCCCCGGCGCGGAGCAGCCTGGGGTAGGGGGGTAGGGGGGCAGGGGGGTCAGGGTGGGGCGCGGGTGTCCTGGGGGAGACGGAAACGGATCGACCCGTCCGGGTCTTGTTCGATGTGCATGCCGCGGCGGTGAACCACGACGTGGTGGTGGTACCAGCACAAGGTGATCAAATTGTCCGGGTCGTGGTTGATCACGTGGGAGCGGGGGGTGATGTGGTGAGGTTGAAGCCGATAAGTCGAGTCACAGCCCCGGGCGCGGCATCCGCCGTCTCTCCACAACACGAAATCACGCACCGCTTTGGGAATCGTCTTCGTCGAGTCGGAACTGACGACCGGACGGAGCTTGTCCAACCCGACGATCCGCACCGAACCTTCACAGATGAGCTCTTGGAGATAGTCGGCTCCGATGCGGGGCCCGGCCGCCACTTCGGCTCCCGCCTCGGCCCCAGGTCCCCGAGGCGGCTTCGACGTCGACGAAAGCAGTGATCGAAGGACCCGATCCTGATCCTGTGGTGTCGGTGTCGCCGCTCAGGTAGTCCAAACAGATGGTTTCCAGGGCCAGGGCCTGGCGGTGGGGACGGGACCCGGCCTCTCGGGGGAAGTGGTCGGCCCTCTTGCCTAAAGCGTCGATCACGGTTTGGCCGGCTGGTCCGGCCAACCCGCCGTTGATCTTGACCCAGGCCTCATCCAGGGACGGCTGGCACCACACATAAGAAGCCCGATGCCGATCCCGTTCCTGGCTGCCATCGATGCGCTTGTGACGAGCCACCAGCCGTTCGATGCCCGCCAGGTCCCGACCCCTCGTGCTCGCCAGCCAACCTGTCTCCGACCCGGCGGTAGCGACCCGCGACAGCGCTTCGGCCCGACCCAGCGACAACTCGCCCTTCCCGAACCGCTCCGCCATCTCAGGCAGGCCGGGGAGACGCCTCAACAACCGGACCAGCCGTTTAGCCTCCACCGCCGACACGTCCAGGTGAGCCGCAACCCACTCCGCCGTGTTGCGGCACCCATCCCCGAGCGGGACTTGACGGCGATCCGCCTCACCAATCAGACCCAACTGGAGAGCATCCGCCGGACGGATCAACGACTCCAGGCGACCCAACTCCAACTCCAACTCGTCGGTCGACACCGACCCCAAATCGATCCCCAGCCAACCGGCACCCTCTGACTCCATACCCGGCAGCCTACGAACCCGGTATGACACTTTCCGATCGATAAGACACGTCGAGTGAAGAATTCCTCAGTTACCGCATCACGACATTTACAGGCCGGCTCGTTTCTCTCGCCACTCCTCGTACTCGGACCAGTTCCCGGGGAACCAGATCACCTTGCCCTCTCCCTCGAACACCATGAGATGGGTGCAGATGCGATCCAGGAACCAGCGATCGTGGGAGATGACCAGGGCGCAACCGGGAAAGTCGATCAGGGCCTCCTCCAGGGCTCTGAGGGTGTCGACGTCGAGGTCGTTGGACGGCTCATCCAGCAGGATTACGTTGCCGCCGCGTCGCAGCATCATCCCCAAATGGACGCGATTGCGCTCACCGCCGGAGAGTTCACCTACCTTCTTCTGCTGATCGGCCCCTTTGAAGTTGAGGGAGGCGACGTAGGCCCGGCTGTTGACATCCCTGCGCCCGATTCTGAGCTGATCTGCACCGCCCGAGATCTCCTCATACACGGTCTTGGCCGGATCCAGGGCATCCCGATGCTGATCCACGTAGGCCAGGTCGACACTGGGCCCGATCTCGACGGCGCCTGCGTCGGGCCGCTCCGCCCCGGTGAGGATCCGAAACAGGGTGGTCTTCCCCGCCCCGTTGGGTCCGATGATCCCCACGATCCCCGCCGGAGGAATGTCGAAGTCGAGATGGTCGATCAGCGTCCGATGGTCATATCCCTTGGTGAGGTCGGATGCCACGATCACCTTGTCTCCCAGCCGTTGGGTGAAGGGAATGGCCAGGGCCAGCTGGGATGGTCTTCGCTCGGCCTGCTCCGCCTGAGCCACGAGCTCCTCGTAATGAGTCAGCCGTGCCTTGCCCTTGGCTTGTCGGGCCCGAGGAGACATGCGTACCCATTCCAGCTCCCGTTCGATGGTCCTGCGCAGAGCCGAAGCCTCCTTCTCCTCTTGTGCCAGCCTGGCCTGCTTCTGCTCCAGCCACGAGGAGTAATTGCCCTCGAAGGGCCGTCCCCGGCCTCGATCGAGCTCGAGAATCCAACCTGCCACGTTGTCCAGGAAATAGCGGTCGTGGGTCACGGCGACCACCGATCCGCTGTAGCCCTGAAGAAACTCCTCCAACCAGGCGACGGACTCGGCATCGAGATGATTGGTGGGCTCATCGAGAAGGAGCAGGTCGGGGTGTGAGATCAGCAACCGGCACAGGGCGACGCGCCGTCGTTCGCCGCCCGAAAGCGTCGTCACGTCCCGATCAGGGGGCGGGACCCGGAGCGCCTGCATCGCCATCTCGACGGTTCGCTCCAGATTCCAAGCGTCGGAGGCGGCGATGCGGCCTTCGAGTTTCTCCTGCCTGGACCCGAGGACCTCGTAATCGGCGTCGGGCTCGGCCCATGCCGCCAGGACCTGGTTGTATTCGTCCAGGAGCGCTCTCGTGTCGGCGGCGCCGTCCATCACGTTCTCGGATACGGTCTTGTCCGGATCGAGATGGGGCTCCTGCTCCAGGAGGCCGACGGTGAAGCCCTCGCCGAGCCGGGCCTCGCCCTCGAAACCGTCATCGATGCCGGCCATGATGCGTAGCAGGCTCGATTTGCCTGCCCCGTTGGGGCCGATCACTCCGATCTTCGCCCCGTAGAAGAAGGACAGGGAGATGTCGGACAGAACGGTCCGATCGGGTGGATAGTGGCGGGAGAGCCTGGAGGTGGAGAAGATGATCTCGGGCACGGCTGGGCAGCGTAATGCAGCTCTGGGTCCTCCCCGAGAGCGGCCCGGTCCCCTGAGAGACTATTCACGAAAGGAGATGGTGGCGTAAGCTATAGGCACCGTAGTGGGGTTGAGTCGCTGGGGGCCTGTCGGACGAGTCCCGGAGCGGAGGACCAGACAAGGATGACAACCCAGTTGAACGGTTCCGTCAAGATGGCCGGGGACAACGGCGTGGGCGTCGAGGTGCAAATCCATCTCGAGGAAGAGACTCTCGCCCTGGTCTCGTTCAACGGGTCGGAAATCGGTCGCTGGTCGCTGGATCAGGTGGGTATTTCATCTCGCCCTGATGGATTCCACCTCCGCCTGGAAGGCGAGGAGATCGTTCTCCGCACCGAGGATGATGCACGTTTCGCTCTCGCTCTGGGAGTTACGACACCCACCAACAGGCTGGCCCGACAGATGGCCCGCTTGCGTGACGAGGCCTCGGCCCAGCAGATCACGGTGGATCTGACCGACGGTTACATTCCTCCACCCATCCCGCAGGAACAGGTCACCTCCCGGCGGTCGAGCCGTCTGGCGGAGGGACTTCCCTCCCTGGGCCCTCTGGTGGTGGTTGCGGCTACTGTGGCCGTCATCGCCTCGATCGTGGCCATCGCCAGCGGCTCGGCGATCTCGTTTACCGGCAATATCCCGGCCTGGCCGGCCATGACTGCGGCCAGTCTCGTCATGGCCGCAGGGGGGTTTGCTGCCTTCCAGAACCCCACCAACGGCCGGGCCGTAATCGCCATCGGGATCGGCATCGGGCTGGTGACGATCCTGTTCAGCGCCGGCCGTCTGTCCAGTGAAGGCCTGGCGAGCGAGGCCCTCCTGGCCTTCACGCTGGCCACCGTGGTCTCGGGGGTTCTTCTGGCGGTCGACACCGCCGGACGCAGCTACCACGACTGAGGAATGCCGGAACTCCCCGACATCGTCGTCTATCTGGAGGCGCTGTCGGCCCGGGTGATGGGAAAGGAGCTGGTCGGGGTCCGGATCGCCTCGCCATCGGTGCTGCGTACCTTCGATCCCCCTTTTGACGCCGCGGTCGGATCACCCGTCACCGGCCTGCGTCGGGTGGGCAAGCGGGTGGTGTTCGAGTTTCCCGACGAGATCTTCATGGTCATCCACCTCATGGTGGCGGGCCGCCTTCGCTGGAGCGCTCTCGGGGCGCCCATCCCCAGGAAGGTCGGATTGGCGGGGCTGGACTTCGAACCCGGCAGCCTGATACTGACCGAGCAAGGCACCAAACGACGGGCCGGGGTGTGGGTGGTCGGTGGAGAGGAGGCGCTGGCGGCGCTGGACCGTGGTGGCATCGAACCCCTGCACATGACCATCGAGGAGATGGCGGGGGCCCTGCGTGAGGAGAATCGCACCATCAAACGCGCCCTGACCGATCCGCGGCTGTTCTCGGGGATCGGCAACGCCTACTCCGACGAGATCCTGTGGGAGGCGTGTCTCTCGCCCACCCTGCGTACCCGGTCGATGAGCGACGAGCAGATGGCGACCCTACACGCCGCGGTGCAGAAGTCACTGCAGGAATGGACGGAGCGGTTGCGGGAGGAAGTGGGGGAGGGGTGGCCCGACAACGTCACTGCCTTTCGACCCGACATGGCCGTGCACGGCCGCTACGGGGAATCCTGCCCACGGTGCGGCACCCCGGTGCAACGCATCGTCTATGCCAGTAACGAGACCAACTACTGCGCCACCTGCCAGACCGCAGGCAAGCTGCTGGCCGACCGCTCCCTCTCCCGGCTGCTCAAGGACGACTGGCCCAAGACGGTGGACGAACTGGAATGAATCTTGTCCCCCTGGCTTCGCCAGGGGGAAGGGGCCCCCGCTGCGGAGCGGTGGGGTAGGGGGGAGCACCGGTGGAACCCGTCGAGTCAGGATTTCGCACAGGGGAGGGGCCCCCCTGCATGCAGTGGAATGGGGAGAGTACCGGCGGAAAGTCCCCGGGGTTGCCTATCGAACACATGTTCGATAGGATCATGGGTCCGAGCGAATGGAGTCAGGGAGACGGTGGCCCTCATCACCCCCCGGTCGACGGGTACGACCGATCAGTTTCACCAACAGGCGATATTGACCCTGCAGCCCGGCCGAATCACCGAACTGGCCGGTTTCACCGGCCTTGGCATGACACGGCTGGGGCTGAGGATGCTGGCGGCACCCTCGCGACGTTCCCCGGTGGTGACGCTGGATGTGAAGGGGTGGCTTTCTCCGCTGGCGGCCTGGGAGGTCGGGGTGGATCCCGAACGCCTGGTGGTGATTCGCTGTCCTGACCCGGAGATGTGGACCCAGTTGGCGGCGGTGCTCATGGAGGGAGTCCGGGCCATGTATGCCGAGGTTCCCGCCACCGTACGTGACCACGATCTGAGGCGTCTGGCGGCTTTGGCCCGGGCTCGCCAGGTGGGAGTGGTGCTCAGGCATCTGGGTGAGGGCCTGCCGTCTGGAGTGGCATATCTGCGGCTTCGGGCTCTGGAAGTGCATTGGGAGGGGACAGAGGAGGGTTATGGCCGTCTCAGTCGACGACATCTGGTGGTGGAGGCTTCCGGGAAGGCGATGGCAGGGATGACACGAAGGATCGAGATGGTGGACGATGGCGCGGACCTTGTGTGTTTGGTACCCGGATTGGGCGCTGGGAAGGGCGGACGCGCCGCCGGATGAACCGGTTGTGGTGGTGGACGGGAGCCCGCCCCGGGTCATAGCTGCCTCGGCTTCGGCTTCTTCGGGGCAGAAGCTGGTTGGCTTGCTCCGTCGTCAAGTAGAGGCGATGGTGCCCTCGGCCCTGGTCCTGATACGGGATAGGGGTGAAGAAGCCCGTCGCTTCGAACGAGTCGTATCTGCCATCGAACATGTGGTGCCCCGGGTCGAGGTGGGTGAACCGGGTCTGGCTTACATGCCGGTGGTGGGGGCGGTGCGATATTACGGCGCCGAGAGCGAGGTGGTATCCCGGGTGATGGAGGTGATTCCTGCCGGGGCGAAACTCGGTCTAGCCGATGGTGTGTTTGCCGCTCGCCGGGCGGCAGAGCGAGCCGGAGAAACCCCACTCATGATCGAAGACACGGTTTCGTTCCTGGCCGGTCTCGAAATCGAGGCCCTGGGGCCGGGTGAACTGGTTGAGACCTTTCGCTGGTTGGGGGTGACCACTCTGGGAGCTCTGGCCGACCTCCCCCGTCCCGCCCTTGCCTCTCGGTTCGGCCAGGAAGGGCTGATCGCCCACCGCCTGGCCTGTGGAGAAGATCGTCGGCCTACACCGCGGACCATCCCCTCCGAGACCGCGGTCTCCTCGGTCCATGTCGATGAGCCCCTGACCAATACCGATCAGGTGGCCTTCGTGACTCGCAGACTGGCAGTCGAGATGCTCGACGGGCTCCGCTCTCGAGGGGTGTCTCCTTACCGGGTCGAGGTGCAGATCGAAGCGGCGGACGGCTCGAAGCGGAGCCGGGTTTGGAGTTCCGTCGATCCCTTCGACGATCAGACCCTGTCGGAAAGGGTCTGGTGGCAATTGAGGGCATGGATGGATGCTCCGGGTGGGGTACCGGGGGGCCTGGTGAGGATCGGGCTCGATCCTTCGGATCTATCCGACGAAGGCCGTCAACTCCCCCTGCTGGAACAGGTCGGCAGTGGGTGGCAGGAGGTCGATGAGGGCCGCCATGATGTGGAACGGGCCCTGCAACGCGCCCAGGCCCTGGTCGGCCCCGACGCCGTTCTCCAGGCACTTCCTCAGGGCGGGCGCATGCCCCATGACCGGGTGCATTGGTTTCCCTGGGGAGAGGAGCCGGGTCCGGTCGAACGGGATCCGAACGCACCCTGGCCGGGAAGGGTGCTCTCGCCCAGCCCGGCGCTGGTATCGGCTTCCCCTCCTCTGTTGGAGGTGGAGTGGGAAGGTGGAATGCCGGTTCGGGTGAGGATGGGGACCAGGTGGGAGACGGTTCTGGGCTGGAGTGGCCCCTGGCGCATGACCGGCCGCTGGTGGCGAGGGGAACAACCGGTGGATCGTTATCAAATAGTGACCTCACTAGGAGCGATGTTGTGCGTGGTAGACGACGGCAAGGCCTATCTGGCCGGTGTCTACGACTGAGATACCAGATCTGCCAAACGCATTTCGATCGCGGCGTGAACCTCATCTCGCAGGCGAGTGGTGTCGGCGTGAGTCATCCCACTCGTTTCCACCGGTTCTTCCACCACCACCTTGACCCGCCCGCCGCGGATCTTCATCGAATTGGGAGGCCACGCTTGGTAAGTCCCGTGGATGGTGACCGGTAAGACGGGGAGCTGAGCCGAGATTGCCATGGTGAATGCACCCTTCTTGAACAGGGCCAGAGCCCCGGCCCGGGATCTGGTTCCTTCCGGATAGATGATCAGCGATCGACCGGAGGCGATGAGCTGCTTGGCCTGGACGTTGACCTGCTCGTGAATGGCGGCATGGGCGGATCGATCCACCTCGACTATTCCGATGGAGCGCATCGCCGTCGCCAGGAGCGGAATAGCGAACAGCTCCTTCTTGGCCAGGAACCTGATCGGCAAGGGAACTGCCAGGAAGCAAACCATGATGTCCAGGTTGGAGATGTGGTTGGCAACCACCACGTAGGAGCGGCCAGGATCGATCCGCTCCTGTCCCTCTACGCTCATATCAACCCCCGCCGCCGCCAGCCACACTCGGCTCCACATGCGTGCCGTGCGATCGATCCAGGGGCTGGTGGGAGACACCTTCGACAAGATGATGACCGCCACCGAGCCCACGACGGTGGCCAAGAACCCGGCCAGTGCGGTGAGGACGATGCGCGGCACACACCGCAGGGTTTCCATGGGAGGATCGTAGACCGCCTCAACGCAGGTCTTCGATCAGGTCCTCTAGTGTCGACCAACAGGTTTCTGCCCAGATCATGTGCCCGGCGGCGTTGGGATGGAAGCGGTCGAGCGACCACACGTCGCGGCGGGTCCGGAATTGCTCACTGGCCCAGCCCCACTGCTCCGCCTTGTGGACCCCGTGTCGCTCCGCCACCTCATCGTGGACCCGGTCGGCACGGCGAGCAAGCCCGGTGACCATCTGGCGCAGGGGAGGCGCCAACCGGGGGATGGCGCCCATGTCGCCCACCCCACTCAAGAGGACCCGGGCTCCTGACTCCGTCAGGGAAGAGACGATCGTCTCCAGATTGGAGGCGAGCCGGCGCATCGGGACTCCGCGGATGACGTCATTGGCCCCCACGGATACCAGGGCCAGATGGGGTGAGAAGGTCAACGCAGGGTCCAGTTGATCGGCTACCAGGTCGGACGACGTTGCGCCCCCCACTCCGACGGATCGGAGCGAGATCGGCCGTGCCAGGTGCTGGGACAGCCGCCGTGCGACCACGCGAACCCAGATCTCGTCCGGTCCCTGGACGCCCGGGGCGGTCAGGGTCGAGTCCCCCAGAGCCACTATACGCAGAGGGCGACCGTCTCCCGTTAGAAACAGAGACGCGTCGAATGAGGGCTGGTCGGGAGCCGGCCACAGGACGGCCGCGGCCAGCTCGGCACTCAAGGTGAGAGCGCCGGCAAAAGCCAATCGGCGAGCGACCCTTACCGGCGTTGTCATGGAGCACATGGTGCCATGATCGGCGGTATTTGGAAACGCTCCCGGGGGCATGCAGCCGAGGGCAGGTTCAGCCCCTGGACTTCTTCTTCCAGCGAATACTCCTCCACACAGTCGTCGCCACTGCTCCGTCAATTCGGCGCATCCTGTCCGGCTCGTGGGCAAGATCACAGTCGAGCTCGATCCGACCGGGTACTCTGAAAAATATGCCGGGCATCAGCGACGCTGAGATGAAGGCCTGGGAGAGCTTCGTGCGAGCTCATCGCTTCATTGCCTCCCGTGTCGATGCCGCGCTCCAGGAAGCTCATCATCTCTCTCTCATGTGGTTCGAGGCACTCGTCCAGATCGATCGAGCCGACAACCCACTGCGGATGCACGAGCTGGCCGACCGTCTGCTGCTGTCGAGAAGCGCTGCCTCGCGTTTCGTCGATCGATTGGAGGAGAACGGGCTCGTGCGGAGACGTCTGTCGCAGGAAGACCGGAGGGGCATGGAGGTGAGTCTCACCCCCAGCGGACACGAGAGGCTGGGCATGGCCCGACACACCCATGCCCGTTGCGTTCGGGCCTACTTCCTAGACCACCTGGACGAGGACGGCCTGGACACGCTGAACTCCGCCCTGTCGAGAGTCCTCGAGGATTCCGACGGACTCATGACGCAATGACGTCCCGGGACGCCCCGGGCGGATCGGATTCCGCTCAGCCGGTGTCTGCCGCCTGACGGAGCCGGTCGGCAAGCCCAAATCGGGGCCGCTCGCCCGTGGTCAGGTCGATCTCCAGATCGACGCCGGCGGCGAACCCGGAGGGGTCATCGGGATTGAAGGCCAGAGCCTCATCTTCGATCGTGAGCATGAAGCGAAAGATGCTCTCACGCCGGATATGCACATCGGCGATGTCCCACGATCCGATTCGTTGACTCTCAGACCACATCCTGATTCGACCGTCGTCGACCTGTAGAGTCACCCTGAGCGGCGCGTCGTGGCTGTCGATCGGTTGAAGTATGCCTTGAAACTTTTGCACCCGGCTCCTCCCTGGGTCCCGGAGCCTAATTCTAGCCACGACCCCTTTAGCATGGAAGCATGAATTTCACGCCGTCTCCGCGCCGTTTCGTGACCGGGACGACTTTGTTTGATGGTCATGATGCGGCGATCAACATTTTTCGCCGGATCTTGCAGGCGAAGGGGGCGGAGGTGATCCATTTGGGTCATAACCGGTCGGGGTTGGACATCGTGGAGACGGCGATCGAGGAGGATGCCCATGCGGTGGCGGTGACTTCGTATCAGGGTGGGCACATGGAGTTCTACCGCTATTTGCGGGACTTGTTGGTGGAGCGGGATGCGGCCCATATCCGGATTTTCGGGGGTGGCGGGGGAACGATTCTTCCTTCCGAGGGTGAGGAGTTGGCGGCGTATGGGGTGACGCGGATCTATTCGCCCGATGATGGCCGCCGGCTGGGGTTGGAGGGGATGGTGGATGACATGTTGGCCCGGACGGATTTCGTCCGGGGCGAGTTGGGGGCGGACACGGATGGATTGTTCGAGCGGCTGGTGTCGGGGGACCGGGCGGCGGTGGCGTTGTTGATTTCGGCGGCGGAGAACTTCTCGGAGAAGTACCCGGAGATCCTGGAGCGGGTTTCGGAGTTGGCGGGGTCGTCGGAGGCGCCGGTGGTGGGTTTGACGGGGACTGGGGGTTCGGGGAAGTCGTCTTTGACCGATGAGTTGGTGCGGCGGTTCCTCCTGGATCGGGAGGACCGGTCGGTGGCGGTCCTGTCGGTGGATCCGTCCCGGCGCCGGTCGGGCGGTGCGCTGTTGGGGGATCGGATCCGGATGAACTCGATTCCCCATCCGCGGGCGTATATGCGTTCGATGGCGACTCGGGAGTCGTCTCTGTCGTTGTCGCGGGATATCGGTTCGGCCATCGACATCGTGAAAGCGGCGGGGTTCGATCTGGTGTTGGTGGAGACGTCGGGGATCGGCCAGGCCGACACCGAGATGGTGGATCTGGTCGATGTGGGGGTGTATGTGATGACGCCCGAGTACGGGGCGGCCACCCAGTTGGAGAAGATCGACATGTTGGACTTCGCCGATCTGGTGGTGGTGAACAAGGCGGACAAGCCGGGGTGGGAGGACGCCCTTCGGGATGTGCGCAAGCAGGTGCGGCGTAACCGGGTGGCGTTCGCGGTGTCCGAGGACGAACTGGGCGTGTATGCGACCATCGCCTCGGATTTCAATGATCCGGGCACGAACCGGTTCTATCTGGAGTTGATGCGGACGATCGACCAGGCCTCGCCGGTGGACTTCGCGCCCCGGATCGATCTGGAGACAGAGGCGGGGGCGAAGCATGTGGTGGTGCCGGCCAAACGGGAGCGGTATCTGGCCGAAATCGCCGAGGGGAACCGGGCTTACGACGCCTGGGCGGTCCGGGAGGCGGAAGCGGCCGAGGAGGCCTATCGGATGCGGGGAGCGGCCCAGGCCAGCGGGGATCCCGAGCTGGCGGAACGGGCGGCCGAGTTGTGGGAGAAGGTGGATTCGGGGGTGCGGGCCCGTCTGGAGGGTTGGGAGGAGATGACCGAGGCGTATTCGGGCGACACCCTGTCCTATGAGGTGCGGGGCCGGCCGGTCGAGGCTCCGCTGCGGTCCGAGACCCTGTCGCACACCAAGGTCCCCAAGGTGGCCTTGCCCAGGATGCGGTCGTGGGGTGATCGGGTGTGGTGGCTGTCCCAGGAGAACCTGCCCGGCGCCTTTCCGTACACGGCCGGGATCTACCCGTTGAAGCGCACCCAGGAGGACCCGACCCGGATGTTCGCCGGGGAAGGACCCCCCGAACAGACCAACCGCCGTTTCCACTACCTGGCCGAGGGAATGCCGGCCAAGCGCCTCTCCACCGCTTTCGACTCGGTGACTCTGTATGGGGAGGACCCGGCCGAGCGACCCGACATCTACGGCAAGGTGGGCAACTCGGGGGTGTCGGTGGCGTCTTTGGACGACGCCAAGAAGCTGTATTCGGGTTTCGACCTGTGCGACCCGGCCACTTCGGTGTCGATGACCATCAACGGTCCCGCCCCCATCATCCTGGGCTTCTTCCTCAACGCGGCCGTGGACCAGGCGTGTGAGAAGCACATCCGCGCCCAGGGCCTGGAGGACCAGGTCGAGGCCGCCTTCCAGCGCGTATATGGGGACGCCCCGAGACCGACCTATGACGGTTCCCTGCCCGAGGGCCACGACGGGCTGGGCCTGATGCTGCTGGGCCTGTGCGGCGACCAGGTCCTCGATGCCGAGACCTATGAGCGGATCAAGGCCGACACCCTCAAGACGGTGCGGGGCACGGTCCAGGCCGACATATTGAAAGAGGACCAGGCTCAGAACACCTGCATCTTCTCCACCGAGTTCGCATTGAAGATGATGGGCGACGTCCAGCAGTACTTCACCGAGCAGGGGGTGCGCAACTTCTATTCGGTGTCGATTTCGGGCTATCACATGGCCGAGGCGGGCGCCAACCCCATCACCCAGCTCGCCTTCACTCTGGCCAACGGGTTCACCTACGTCGAGTACTACCTGGCCCGGGGCCTCGACATCGACGACTTCGCTCCCAACCTGTCGTTCTTCTTCTCCAACGGCATCGACGCCGAATACGCCGTCATCGGCCGGGTGGCCCGCCGCATCTGGGCCAAGGCGATGAAACACCGCTACGGGGCCAACGACCGCTCCCAGATGCTCAAATACCACATCCAGACCTCGGGCCGCAGCCTTCACGCCCAAGAGATCGGCTTCAACGACATTCGCACCACCCTCCAGGCCCTTTACGCCATCTACGACAACTGCAACAGCCTGCACACCAACGCCTACGACGAAGCCATCACCACCCCCACCGAAGAATCGGTACGGCGGGCCATGGCCATCCAGCTGATCATCAACCGCGAACTCGGCCTGGCCCGCAACGAAAACCCCCTCCAGGGCAGCTACATCATCGAAGAGCTCACCGACCTGGTCGAAGAAGCCGTCCTGACAGAATTCGAACGCATCTCCAGCCGGGGCGGAGTCCTCGGGGCCATGGAACGCCAATACCAGCGCACCAAGATCCAAGAAGAATCCCTCTACTACGAACGGATGAAAGAATCCGGCCAGTACCCCATCGTCGGGATCAACACCTTCATCTCCAAAGACGGCTCCCCCTTCGTGGTCCCCGAACAACTCGTCCGCAGCACCGACGCCGACAAGAACCGCCTGATCCAGGCCGTCACCGCGGTCCGAAACCGCAACCCCGAAGCCACCCGGACCGCCCTCCACGACCTCGCCCACGCCGCCACCGCCGGCCAAAACACCTTCGGATCCCTGATGGAAACCACCAAAGTCGCCTCCCTCGGACAAATCACCCACACCCTCTACCAAGTCGGCGGCCAATACCGCCGCAACATGTGAGGAGACCCACGTGTGCAGATCCATCCACCGGCTACGGGAAGGCGCCCTAATCGCTCCCCCCGAAGACATCGAGGCCGCGGCGCGTCAGTTCGTGCGCAAGGTATCCGGGTTCAGTCGCCCCGCCGCCCACAACCAGGCGGCCTTCGACTCTGCCGTTTCCGAGATAACGCAGGCGGTCAGCAAGCTCATGGATGGTCTCGAGATACGAGGCGCCTCCTGACCACCACCCGATAGCTTCGCCGAGCTGGGATCATCATCTCAGGCGGCCCGGGTGATTCCACTCCTATGAACGATCGAACGCGCACCCAGACACCAAGACGACGGCGGCGGATGACCCGCGGCCAGCGCTGGATCATCGCCCTTCTCATTGTGGCCGTCGTCCTGGTGGGAGCGGTTGTCGGAAGTCTCTACCTGGCCAGGTTCCGGATGACCGACCTCGGGTCGATTCCGTCCCTGGCGGCCGGCAACGACACCTACGTGCTGGTCGGTTCCGACAGCCGACAAAACCTGCCCGACGATCTGGAAGGCAAATTCGGAGACTTCTCCGGTGCCCGGGCGGATGTGATCATCCTCATGCAGGTAACCGACGGCGTCCGCCAGATGATCTCGATCCCCCGCGATCTCAAGGTGGACATCCCCGGTCACGGGACCAACAAGATCAATGCTGCCTATGCCTTCGGTGGACCCGACCTGCTGGTGGAGACGTTGACTGCCGAGACCGGGGTGCCCATCAACCACTACGTCGAGGTGGGCTTCGGTGGCCTGGCCGGAATCGTCGATGCGGTGGGGGGCATCGAACTCGACTTCCCTGCACCCGCTCGCGACCTGAAATCGGGCCTGCAGGTGGATCAGGCCGGGTCTCAGGTGGTGGATGGGGCGACCGCTCTCGCCTACGCCCGCTCCAGACACTACGAGGAGAAGCGAGACGGCGAATGGGTACCGGCGGGAGGCAACGACATCGCCCGGACCGGGAGGCAGCGGGAGGTGCTGATGAAGATCGTCGACAAGGCCTCCAGTCTCTCCGGGGTTGTGCGCTCGCCGGTGCTGCTGACCAGAGTCACCGGCAACCTCTCCGTCGACTCGACCGTTTCCCCGTACCGGCTGGTGCGGACTGCCTGGGCGTTTCGCTCCGCCGGTGAAACCCAGGCCGTCAGCCTGCCCGTGAAAACGTCGAGCGAAGGGGGCGTGTCGTACGTGGTCCGCCAGGAGCCCGAAGCCACCAACATGCTCGAGGCATTTGCCGCCGGTCGACCACTGCCGGGAGAGTGAGCCGGCGCGGGCGTCAGGGTGACTGGGCCTCGACCTGATCCATCACCTGGCCCACCAGGTCCTTTCCGGCTTTCGACGACGGGGACAGACCCCGCAGACGATCCAGGGTGTCGATCCGCTGGGCAACGGCATCACACCCGAGCTTCTCGCCGATCTTGAAATAGGAGGTCTTGGCTATCACGTCCACCTTCGTGTTGAGGGCGCCGGATGGCACCCTGCCGCCCGAAGAGGCGGCCAGGTCATCGAGTTCCTGGGCGGCCTCTCGCACCACGGCCACAAAGGTGTCGCTGAGGGTGCCGCAGTCACGGAGATCGGCCAGAGTCTTGTCCAGGTCGAATCCGGGACCGATGTCCTTGGGGAAAGTCACGGTCACCGAACCACAGGCTGCAAGGGACGTGGCCAGTGCCACCAGCACGGCCATGAGCTTGAGTCGCACGCTTGACTCCCTCGACGTCTCGGTCGGGCAGCGTAGCCGATATCGGGTTCAGCCGGTCGGAGAGGGCCGGTACCCTTGCCGTCTATGACGAGGAACGTTCCCGACAAACCGTCCCTGGATGGCCTGGAGGAGAAGTGGTCCGCCATCTGGGACGAGACCGATGTCTACCGATTCCCGGACGCGGCGCCCTCCGAGCAGGTGTTCGCCATCGACACACCTCCCCCCACGGTATCGGGTGCGCTGCACATCGGCCATGTCTTCGGATACACCCAGACCGACACCCTGGCCCGCTATCAGCGAATGAGCGGCAAGGCGGTCTTCTACCCGATGGGATGGGACGACAACGGGCTGCCCACCGAACGGCGGGTGCAGGCGTTCTATGGAGTCTCGTGTGATCCCGACCTCCCCTATGACCCGGAGTTCCGGGCCCCCGAGGAGCCCTTCGATCCCCGGCGCCCCATCTCCAGGCGCAACTTCATCGACCTCTGCCATGAGCTCACCGCCCAGGACGAAGGGGTGTTCGAGCACCTCTTCCGGGTTCTGGGCCTGTCGGTCGATTGGAAGCACCTGTACACGACGATCTCGGAATTCAGCCAGCGCATCAGCCAGCAGGCCTTCCTCAACAATCTGGCCCGGGGCGAGGCCTACACGCAGGAGGCGCCGGTGCTGTGGGACACGGACTTCCAAACCGCGGTCGCCCAGGCCGAGCTGGAGGATCGGGAGCGACCGGGCTGGTACCACCGGGTCGCCTTCCACCGTCCGGATGGGTCCCGTCTGTACATCGAGACCACCCGTCCCGAGTTGATCTGCTCCTGTGTGGCCTTGGTGGCGCACCCCGAGGACGGGCGCTATCGCGACCTGTTCGGCCAGACCGTCGTCTCTCCGGTGTTCGGTGTCGAGGTCCCGGTTCTGGCCCATGAGCTGGCAGAGCCGGACAAGGGCAGCGGCATCGCCATGATCTGTACCTTCGGGGACACGACCGATGTCACCTGGTGGCGTGAGCTGGACCTGCCCACCCGGGCCGTCATCGGCCGCGACGGGCGCTTCCAGGAGGACACCCCCGAGTGGATCACCTCGCCCGAAGGACGCCGGGCCTACTCGAGGCTGGCAGGCCTGTTCGCCAAGCAGGCCCAACGGGAGATGGCCGAGATGCTGGCCGAAACGGGAGACCTCGATGGCGAGCCCCGTCAGATCACCCATGCCGTCAAGTTCTATGAGAAAGGCGAACGGCCCCTGGAGGTGGTCACCAGCCGTCAGTGGTACATCCGCAACGGAGGCCGTGACGAGGACCTCCGCAAGGAACTGCTGGAGCGGGGACGGTCGATCCACTGGGTCCCCGACTACATGGGAGTCCGCTATCAGCACTGGGTGGACGGGCTGGCGGGCGACTGGCTCATCAGCCGCCAGCGATTCTTCGGAGTCCCCATACCGCTCTGGTACCGGCTGGACGAGGATGGCGAGCCCGACTACGACTCTCCCCTCCTGGCGGAGCCCGCGTCGCTACCGGTCGATCCTGGCTCACACGTGCCGCCGGGTTATGAAGCGGATCAGCGGGGGAAACCGGGCGGCTTCATAGGGGAGAGAGACGTGATGGACACCTGGGCCACGTCCTCGCTCACCCCCCAGATCGCGGGTCATTGGGGAAGCGGCGACGGCCTGTGGGAGAGGGTGTTCCCGATGGACCTCCGTCCCCAGGGACACGAGATCATCCGCACCTGGCTGTTCTCCACCGTGGTCCGCTCCCATCTGGAGTTCGACTGTCTGCCCTGGTCACACGCTTCCCTCAATGGTTGGATCCTGGACCCCGATCGCAAGAAGATGTCCAAGTCGAAGGGCAACGTCGTCACCCCGATGTCGCCCTTCGAGGCCCATGGAGCCGACGCAGTCAGGTACTGGGCAGCTTCGGCCCGCCCCGGAGCCGACACCGCCTACGACGAGGGGCAGATGAAGATCGGTCGGCGCCTGGCCATCAAGATCCTCAATGCCTCCCGATTCGTCCTGGGGTTCGCCGGAGACGTCGGTCCCGAAGCGATCACAGCTCCACTGGACCGGGCGATGATCGGGCGGCTGGGGGAGGTGGTCGAGGAGGCGACAGACGCCTTCGAGGCTTTCGACTACTCGAAGGCACTCGACGTGACCGAGTCTGCGTTCTGGTCTTGGACCGATGACTATCTGGAGCTGGTCAAGAGCCGGGCTTACGACGAAGGCGAAGCAGCCGATTCGGCGCATGCCGCCCTGCAATTGTCGCTGTCCGTCTTCCTGCGGCTCCTGGCTCCGTTTCTCCCCTATGTGACCGAAGAGGTGTGGAGCTGGTGGCGTGCGGGCTCGGTGCACACTTCCTCCTGGCCCACGCTTGCCGAGCTCGAAGGACACCGGGGCGATCCCGCCGTTCTGGACGTCACAGCCCAGGTTCTGTCCCAGGTGCGCAAGGCCAAGTCGGACGCCAAGGTCTCGATGCGCACACCGGTCAGCTCGATGACAGTGAGCGACACCGCCGAGAGAGTGGCCATGGTGCGCTCGACACTGGCGGACTTGACTGGGGCCTCTGGAGCCGAGCAAATCGATTTCACCGTCGGGGAATTCGCCGTCGAGGCGGAACTGACCCCGACCTGAGTCCGCGCAAGCCGGCTCTCCCTTGCGCATTTCCTGCAAGTACTACTAGACTTGCATATATCATGCAAGTAGCGGCGTTGCTCGGGGATGTGGTGGGCTCGCGGCAGGTGGTCGACCGGGGCGCACTGCAGACCGGGCTGGGGAGTCTCCTGGCTGAGGTGGCCGGCCAGGGCGCCACCCGGATCCAGATGACCATCGGTGACGAGTTTCAGGGACGATACCGGAGCCTGGCCGAGGCGGTTTCGGACTCACTCGATCTCCATCTGGGATCGGTTGGCCTGGCCAGACTGAGAATCGGCATTGGCTGGGGGGACCTGGCCCTCGATGCTGGTCCGGATACGCAGTTCGGCCAGGATGGACCGGCCTGGTGGCGGGCCCGCGACGCCATCGAGTCGCTGGAGGAAATGTCAGGGCCGGCCCGTACCCTGGTCGTCACCGACACCGGGTGGGACGAGATGTTCAATCAATATCTGATGTTGCGCGACGGCCTGCTGGATGATCTCGATGAGATCGACTGCGCCATCGCCCGGGGAATGCTGGCGGGGAGGACGCAGCGAGACATGGCGGGCGTGCTGGGCCTGCATGAGAGCTCGGTCAGTCGTCGGGTGAGCGGACACCACATCAACATCCTGGTGGGAGTGGCCAGGCCCAGGATCCCCGGTTTCGGGTCGACACAGTGACCCAGCCAGTGTCCCTGGCCGCAGTCATCGCCATCGCCATCCTGCTCACCGGACCGGCCAACTGGCTCGTTCGCCAGCTCCTGGTGACGATCCGGGCCGTGCCCACCGGTGGAGTAGAGGGGGCCGGGCGATGGATCGGCATCCTGGAGCGGCTGCTGATCTTCCTGCTCGTTATGGGCGACGAGGCAGGTGCGGCGGCGCTGGTGGTGGCGGCCAAGGCCATCCTTCGCTTTCCCGAGATATCGGGTGACGAGCCCCATCTTCCGGCCGAGTACGTCCTGGTCGGGTCGCTGGCCTCCTGGCTGCTGGCGGTGGGCGGGGGCCTGGCAGCCCGAGGTCTGCTGGGCCTGTCCTGAGATCTCCCCTCCCTCCCGACCGATAGTGTGTGGACGATGCCTCCAATCATTCCGCGGCCTGGGTCGATCGCGCTCCGGCAGGCCCGCCTCGACCCGGGTCTAGACCAGCGATGAGTCTCCAGGCCGGCATCGTCGGGCTGCCCAATGTGGGCAAGTCCACCCTGTTCAATGCGCTCACCGCAGCCCGGGTCGAGGCGGCCAACTATCCCTTCGCCACCATCGAGCCCAACGTGGGTGTCGTGGCCGTCCCTGACCAACGTCTGGAGTTGATCAACACGGTCATCGAGACCCGCCAGATCGTCCCGGCCACGGTAGAGATCGTCGACATCGCCGGACTGGTCCGGGGTGCCAGCGAAGGGGAGGGCCTGGGCAACCAGTTTCTCGGCCAGATCCGCTCGGTGGATGCGATCCTGGAGGTGGTCCGGTGCTTCGAACACCCCGACGTGACCCACGTCGAAGGCTCTGTCGACCCGGTTCGGGACATGGACACCATCGCTACCGAGCTGATCCTGGCCGACCTGCAGATCGCCGAGCGACGCCTGGAGAGACTGGAGCGCTCGGCCAAGTCGGGGGACAGGGGCCTGGTCGCCGAGCGGGACACCGCCGCCAGGCTGGTGGCCGAGTTGAGTCGAGGTACTCCGGCCCGTGTGGTGGAGTGGAGCCCCCAGGAGTCAGCACACCTGACCGGGATGCAGATGTTGACCGCTCGTCCCGTCCTCTACGTGTGCAATGTCGACGAGTCGGGCCTGGCCGGTAACCGATTCACCGAGCAGGTAGCGGCCCGGACCCGGGCCGAGGACACCGAGATGGTCACGATCTGCGCCGCCGCCGAGGCCGAGATAGCCCAGCTCGACCCGGCCGACCGGGCCGAGTTCCTGGCCGAGCTCGGGTTGAGCGAGCCCGGTCTCGACACTCTGGCCCGGGCAACCTATCGGTTGCTGGGACTACGCACGTTCTTCACCGCCGGCCCCAAGGAGATCAGGGCCTGGACCATCCCCACCGGTGCTACCGCCCGGGAGGCGGCCGGGGTCATCCACAGTGACTTCGAGCACGGCTTCATCCGGGCCGAGGTGTACCGGATCGAGGATCTGCTCCAGTACGGGAGCGAGGCGGCCCTGCGGACCGCCGGGAAGTTGAGGGTGGAAGGAAAGGATTACGTGGTGGACGACGGCGACGTAGTCCACTTCCGCTTCAACGTCTGACCGGCCAATTTCCCGGGTTTCTTTGGACCTGAGCGAACGGCCTCCCCCTTCTTCGGACGAGGGCGATCGCTATGCGTTTGCGACGGTCCAAAGAAGGGGTGGGGAACCGGTGCCCTCAGTCTTCCTCGGATGGGCCGTGGGGGACGGTGAGGACCGGGCAGGGAGCGATGTGGACCAGGCGGTCGGCTACCGAGCCCAACACGATGCGCTCGACGAAGCCCGCTCCGCGCTGGCCTACCACCAGGAGCCCGGCATTCTCGCTGCTACACACCTCCGCCAGCCGCGAAGCCGGATCCCCGACCTCTT
Source organism: uncultured Acidimicrobiia bacterium (assembly GCA_963744905.1). GTDB lineage: Bacteria > Actinomycetota > Acidimicrobiia > Spongiisociales > ZC4RG35 > DATFFO01. The sequence goes on from CAVUUV010000005.1 coordinate 199,372, forward strand.
CGACCGTGTCGTAGTCGATTCCCTCCAGGTCGAGCGCCTCCTCGGCCTCGTCTAGCACCCGGCGCCGACCCTCGACCACCGCTGAGGCGAAGGCATCCGGGGTCGGAGGGGCCCCGCCTATGCCCCACCAGCCCTCAGGGGGCCGCACGACGGTCGTGATCAAAAGCCGGGCCTGGAAACGGCGGGCGAGCGAGACGGCCATCCGGGCGGCCTCGAGACTGTGGTCCGATCCGTCGACGCCCACCACGATCGTGTCGATGTTCCAATCCAATTCATGTACCTCCTGGCCGAAGGGAGGGTAGCCCCACAGACACCGAGGGGGTCACCGTCACGATGACCCCCTCGGCTATCGGTTGGCCCCAGTCAGCCGCCCAGCCCGGCAGCCTTGTAAGCCCGATACAGGAAGGCAGCCATCTCGCCTCTGGTGATGGTGCGATCCGGGCAGAACTCGTCGTTGGTGGGCGGGTTGCAGCCCTTGGTCACCCCAACCGTCCCCAGAATGTCGATGGCGGACTCGTGAACGTTGCCGTCGTCGTCGACGAACCGGTCGGAGCCGGCCCCCTCGGTGAACCCGAAGCCACGCACGATGAAGGTCGCCATCTCCGCTCGAGACAGGCTCCGTTCGGGGCAGAACTCGTCGTTGGTGGGCGGATTGCATCCCTTGGTGATACCGGCGGCAGCGAGACGGTTGATGTCATCCTCGAAGACGCTGGTCTCGTCGTCACCGAAGGGGTCCTCCGAAGTCGGCGCCAGCTTCAGCGTCCTGTCGAGGAATGCCGCCATCTGGCCGCGCGTCACCTCGGCGTCGGGACAGAACCGGTCGTTTGTGGGCGGGTTGCATCCCTTGGTGATTCCCATCCCTCCTAACCAGGCGATCTCATCGTGGAAGATGTGGTTGGTGGGTACGTCGGTGAACTCCTTGGTCGCAGGTGGTGGGGGAGGCGGGGGTGGTGGGGGCGGAGCACTCACAGTCACCGAAGTCACCGAGTACTGAGCCGGCACCCGGTTATTGCTGTAGAGCCACAACATGTCGCCCTCGCCTTGCGTGGAGTAGTCGGCGCTCTCGCCCGCAGCAACTTCCAAGCTGAGAGGCCCGCCGGACGACGCGATCTCTTCGCTGAGATCGAAGTCGACTCCCTCGATCAGACCGGTCAGTCCTCTCGGGTCGAATACGGCCATGTCCACCGAGAAGTCCGTGTCGCCCTCGGCGAGGAAGCCGAACTCACCCAGCTGATCCACCGGGAGCATGGCCACGTGATCGTTCATGTCGGCAACCGCGTAATACTCGAGGAGGACGTCGTTGGTGCTCAAATCCACCAGGACGGTGATCCAGTCACCGCTCGGGTCGCCACCCTGGAGCAAGCCCAGATCGAGCGCGGCCAGGATGTAGTCGTCGTTCCCGTCTCCGTCGGTGTCGATCGACAGGTCGATCTCCTCGGCCGAAGGATTGGACCAAGGCTCGTTGAGGGCGATGCCGAATTCCACCGTTCCCTGGCTGGCGTCGGTGCGATATCCGAGAGCGGCAGCCGTTCCGCTGCCGGGGCCGCCTTCTGCGGCCAGGGTGAACCCATCGGCGAAACCATCGGCCAGGCCGGTATTGGCCACCGAGACGATGTCCTCACCGCCGGTGGCGGCAAGCTGGGAAGCGGGATCCGTCACGGCCAACAGCCCGACCACCATCGTGTCGTTGGTGTCGGACTGGTTGGTGAATCGGACCCAGCCGTCGGTTTCACTCTGGCTGAAGAAGCCATCGTCGGCAGCCATGGCCGTCGGATCGACGGTGAGGGTCACATCCACCGAACCGGATCCACCGGTCGTGGTGACCGTGCTCGACGAGAGGCTCCAGGCCACTCCGGGTCGCTCCTGATTGGGGACCAACTCGACGTCATAGGTGGCATTCCCGCTGAGGCGGGTGACGGCGATCGTCTCCGTCTGGCTCCCGGCAACGAGCGGGTTGACCCGGCCGAACGAGAGCCCGGCCGGGGACGCATACCCGCCCAGGTCGAGGGCGGCCCTATCGACCTGGACCACGCCGGTTCCCTGACGGGCGATGGGCACATCTCCATCGGGCTGGGCGGGTCGGGCCGAGTTCATCAGCAAAGCCTTGATGGCGCCCGGATCGAGACCGGGGTATTCCTCGATGAGCTGAGCGGCGGCCCCGGCCACATGGGGAGTTGCCATGGAAGTACCGCTCAACAGAACGGTGCCGTCACCGGTCCCCGCTGCAGCCGCCTCGATCGAATAGCCGGGGGCGCTCACGTCGGGCTTGAAGGCGCTCCCGTAGCCAGGGCCACGAGAGGTGAAATCGGTCATCTCGTCACCCATCCCCGGCTGGGCCACACGGGTGGTCCCGTCCAGGGTGACGTTGACCGTCTCGCTCTGGGCGGTGGCGTGAATCGTGGCGCCGTCTGTCTGGCCGATCATCATGGCCGGGATCGTGGGCTGATCGGGCGTCCCATCCTGGGCCATCCCGATCGGGGGGCCGCTCTGGTTGTTGTAGATCACGGTCCCGATGGCGCCGGCCTGCTGGGCGTTGCGAATCTTGGTCGAGAAGGAGCACGCTCCGCGCTGGATCAGCGCCACCCGGCCGGTCAGGTCGTTGGTGAGAGTGGTACAGGCATCGAGTGGGTCGGCTATCCCCAAATCGCCCGTCGTGGCCGGGGTCAGAGGCCCGAAATCCCCGGTGGTGGCCTCGTAGTCACCGGCGATGCTGCCCGGGGAGTTGACCGTCAGGCCCAGAACTTCGACCCCCCCGTCGATCGACGCCGCCACCGAGATGACCCCATCCGCCAGCGCCGGCGTGGAGGTGACGTAGGGGAGGTCGCCGGCGTTCCCGGAAGCGGCCACCACTACCACGCCGTTGTCGACCGCGTTCTGGCTGGCGATGGAGGAGGGGTCATCGGGATAGCCGAAGTCCGAGCCGAGACTCATATTGATGACGTCGACGTGGTCCTCGATACTCAGGTCGTTGTTGGGGTCGAGCGCCATCTCGATGGCGTCGGAGACCAGGTCGGACGAGCCGGCCTTGTCACCGAAGACCTTGAGGGCGAGGAGGCGGGCGTCGTAGGCCATACCCAGGTTGGGAGCCGCCTCGCCTGCCACGGTGGCGGCCACATGCGTGCCATGGCCCGCACCGTCGAGGGGGTCGGCATCGGGGCTAGGGGTATTGACGATCGGATCGTTGGAGCTGGCGTCGTAGATCGGGCCCGCGAAGTCGAACCCACCAATCACCTTGGAAGTAGGGAAGGTCCCGACCTCGACGACTCCCGGGTCGTTGCTGTCATAGGCCGACTCGGTGCCGGGACCACCGAAGGCCTGGTGGGTGTAGTCGATCCCGGTGTCGATGATGGCCACCGTCACACCGTCACCCGTGTAGCCCGCCGTGGCCACGGCATCTCCGCCGATCGAAGGCACGCTACTGGCTAGATCGAGGTGATAGCGGGTCACACCGGCGACAGACTTGACACCCGGTGTGGCGGCAATGGCGGGGATGTCCCCCGCCCGGACCAGTGCCCGCAGACCATTGGCTCCCACCACCAGGCGGGACCGGACCTCGATCAGCTCCGAGGCGAGGGTGGACTCCAACCGGGACTGTTGTGCCTGAACGGCACGGCCCTGCGTCCGCTGCGAGGCGGCAGTGGCTCCCCGATGACTGGCGGCGAACTCGGCCACGGAGGGCTCGTCGAGCTGGATGAAGGCCTGCACCACGTCGTCGGCACTACGAACGTGGAATCCCCCGCTCAAAGGTCGAGCCAGCCGTTCCGGAGCGGGACGGTCCGTCACCCCGGTTGCCGCGGCCGCGGGTGAACCGCCGGCGGCGGTCATGGCGGTCAGTAGCGCGACTATGGCCAGAATTGCGGTACGTCTGGTTCTCACCAGCCCCTCCCTTGGAAAGCAGCAGCGTCCTCGATTCGGCGGCAACCATACACAGTTGCATCGAGTCGTGTCCGCTAGGGGGACGTCCCCTGATACCAGAGCACACCGTCCCGATCCCGGGCAGCCAGGACCTCCCTCAGACGAAGGTACTCGAGGTGGGCCACGGTCTCGCGCAGAGCCAGCCTCTGCTCCATCGGGTTGAGGTGGGGCCGGAAGATCCCGCCCACCATCTCCCAGGCGGTCTGGGCCTCCTGGCGGGCCCGATCGGCCATCTGGCTGAGCCGGCGGTCGTGGTGGAGGAGTATCTGCTCCACCCGGGCTGCGCCCCGCTCGATGAGCGTGCCGTGGGCCGGGTAGGTGAGCCCGATCGGCACCTCCAGCAACCGTCGCAGGGAGTGGAGATAGTCACCGAGGACGTCGTCGAAGTCCTCGTCGAACATGATGACCGGTGAGATGCGGGGGAGCACGTGGTCGCCCGAGAACACGGTCCCGGTCAGAGAATCGCGCAGGCAGATGTGGGAGGGCTCGTGGCCGGGGGTGTGCAGAACCTCCAGATAGCGGCCCGATCCGAGGTCGAGCGTGTCACCGTCGTCCACCACCAAGTCGGGCGGATCGATGAGAGGCATGTAATCCGGCCGTGGCCCCATGTCCGACAGCGCCCGGGCCTGCGGCGACGGGACCCCGTGACGGGCCGAGAGGGCCAGATTGCGCTCGATAAGCCCGGGGGTGTCGTTGTAGCGGTCGACCAGGCGGGCCGCCCGACGGTGCATGACGAATCTGGCACCGGTTTCTCGAACCACCCGTCCGGCCATGCCCACGTGATCGGGATGGAGGTGGCTCACCACGAGGCTCTGGAGAGGCGCGCCGGCCAGCCCGACTGCGGCCAGGCCCTGATGGAGAGCCATCCGGCCTGGTTCCCAATCGCACCCACAGTCGATCAGGACGATGGAGTCGCCCGCCTCGATGGCGTAACAGTTGACCCAGGCGGGGGTGTCGAAGGGAAGGGGAGCCGGTATGAGGTGTATCCCGTCGCCCAGGGTCCTGGGGTCGGGCACCGAACCGTTCACCCGTGCTCCACCGAGTCCCGGATGCCGAACGTTATGTCGATTGTCACTTCGAACTCGGTGGGGGCCCCCGAGTCATCCACCCGTCCCCGGGCTCGCACCAGTTCCCAGTGGGAGATGTCAGAGATGGTCACGGCCGCCCGGGCCAGGACGGTCCTGACGGCGTCCTCGATGGAATCAGGCGAGCTTCCGGTGAGCCGGACGGTCTTGGTGATCTGCATCCATCCACCGTACTGCGCCCCGGAGGCGGGTTCCGACCGGTCCGGCTTCGGCTAGCCGGGCCCGATTCCTACCGTGATGGGATGCATCTCCCACCCGGAGCCGGAGGCATGCAACGATGACGACCGTCCTCGCCTCGATTCCGTCGCCACCCATCAACGGCTTCCACATCGGCCCGTTGCGGGTCACCTTCTACGGGATCCTGGTCGCCACCGGGGTCGCCCTGGCCTGGTCGATCACCAGTCGAAGGTTCGAGAAGAGGGGTGGTGACCCCAAGCTGGCCGACCGCCTGCTGGGCTGGGTGGTGGTGATCGGCTTCCTGGGAGCCCGCCTGGCCTATGTCTCCACCCATCTGTCACGATTCTCCGGCCAGTGGTGGAAGGTGATCGCCCTCTGGGAGGGAGGGCTCGCCCTGTACGGCGGCCTCACCGCCGGCGCCATCACTTTCTGGGTGCTGTCGCGCCGCCTGGGGCTTTCGCTCCCGGATCTGCTGGACTCGCTGGCACCGGCGCTGCCCGTGGCGCAGGCGGTGGGTAGATGGGGCAATTACTTCAACCAGGAGCTGTTCGGCACACCAACCAGCCTGCCCTGGGGCCTGGAGATCGAACCGGCCCATCGCCCTGCTGCCTTTCCCAACGCGCCCACGTTCCATCCCACGTTCCTCTACGAATCACTGTGGAACCTCGCCCTGGCCGCCTTCATCATCTGGTTGGAGCGACGTCACCCCTCTCTGCGGGGCCGACTGATCGGCGCCTACCTGGCCGGATACGGGCTGATTCGCTTTCTGCTGGAACTGATCCGCACCGACACCACATTCAGGTTCCTGGGTTTGAGTCGTAACGGCTGGGTCTCCCTGGGTGCGGTGATCGTGGGGGTGGTGGTCCTGGCCTGGCCTCGCTCGGACACGGATGATCGGGGCGAATTCGCCTCCACTGGCCAGGCCACCGACTGACACTCGGGGGAATTTCTCCGCGCCTGACGGGGGCGAACACGTGTTCGATATGATGGTGAGGCCGTGTACGCCGAGCTGCATTGCCACACCAACTTCTCCTTCCTGGATGGGGCCTCCCATCCCGAGGATCTGGTGGAGCGGGCGGCCGATCTGGGATATCGGGCCCTGGCCATCACCGACCACGACGGGTTCTATGGCGTGTCCCGTTTCTGGCAGGCTTCTCGCCTCAGCGGGCTCCCGGCCGTGTACGGAGTCGAGGTGGGAATGCCGCCGGGGGGTATCGACCCGCCCCGGTCCTCCACTGATCCGGTGGCTGCGGCCGAGGGGTGGGACCAGCGGCGTCAGGAGGAGCGTCCCCCCGGCCCTCGCCGGGGTCGTAGCGTGGGCATGCACGGGACCAAGCCGATCGACCTGCCCGCAAGCGAGCATCTGGTTCTCCTGGCCGCTTCGCCGCAGGGGTATCGGGCGCTGGGCAGGTTCATAACCCGGGGTCAGATGAGGGGGGTGAAGGATGCCCCGGTCTATCACTGGGCAGACCTGGCCGAAGTTGCCGCCGGTGGCCAGGTGTGGGCATTGTCGGGTTGTCATCGGGGCGCCGTGCCGGCCGCGGCACTGGCCGGTGACCTGGCCGGGGCGATCAGAGAGGCAGCACGGCTGCGAGACCTGTTCGGGCCGCGCCTGCAGCTCGAGCTGTGGCACCACGGATTGCCCGAAGACGATGGGCGTAACCAGCTCATGTGGGAGGTGGCGGGCCGACTCGGACTGGGAGTGGTGGCCACCAACCAGGTCCACTATGCCCACCCCGACGATGCCGACCTGTCCGAGGTGCTGGCGGCGATCGCCGGTCGACGATCTCTCGACGAGGCGGATGGGTTCAGTCCCGCCACCGACCAGCGCCATCTGCGCTCTCCGGCCGAGATGGCGCAGAGGTTCCGCCGCTACCCGGGGGCGGTCGAGCGCTCTGCCGAGCTGGGGGAGCGGCTCGCCTTCGATCTGGGCCTGGTTGCCCCCCATCTCCCGGACTTTCCCATGCCGGGCCATTTTCGCGATGAGATGAGCTTCCTGCGCCATCTCACCTGGGAGGGAGCCCGGGAGGTGTACGCCGGGAGCGGCGAGGGGGGAATCGATCCTCCTGCCCGGACCCGACTGGAGCACGAGCTCGACGTGATCGAGAGGCTCGGCTTCCCGGGCTATTTCCTGGTGGTGTGGGATCTGGTCAACTTCGCCCGCAGCCGGGACATCTATTGCCAGATCCGCGGGTCGGGGGCCGATTCGGCGGTGTGCCGCTGCCTGGGCCTCACCCGGGTCGACCCGATTCGCCTCCATCTCCCCTTCGAACGGTTCTTGTCCGAAGAGCGCGGCCGGGCTCCGGACATCGACCTGGATCTGGAAGCAGACCGGCGAGAGGAGGTGATCCAGTACTGCTATCGCCGCTACGGGCGGGAACGGGCGGCGATGGTGGCCAACGTCATCACCTATCGGGCCCGCTCCGTGTTGCGTGACGTGGCCAAGACCTTTGGCTTCAGCCAGGCCCAGGTGGACGGTCTTGCCCGTTACGTCGATACCCGCGACCCCTCCCGGCTGGCCGGCGAGGTCCCGCTCCCGGCCGGTCTGACCGCAGATCTGGTCTATGACGTGTGTCATCGCCTGGATGGCTTCCCCCGCCATCTGGGGATCCACTCGGGGGGGATGGTCATCTCGGATCGGCCTCTGTGGCAGGTGGTTCCGCTCGAATGGGGCCGCATGGAGGGGCGTACGGTCATTCAATGGGACAAGGACGACTCCTCGGCGGTGGGGGTGGTCAAATTCGACCTGCTGGGACTGGGAATGCTCAACGCCCTCCATTTGGCAGTGGATTTGATCGACCAGACCCACGGGGTGGCCGTCGATCTCGCCGCCATCCCCCAGGAACCGATCATCTACGAGTCACTGGCCGACGCCGACACCGTGGGCCTGTTCCAGGTCGAGTCTCGAGCCCAGATCGCCACTCTTCCCAGGATGCGGCCCAGGACCTTCTACGACCTGGCGGTGGAGGTGGCCCTGATCCGTCCCGGGCCCATCCAGGGCCAGTCGGTTCATCCATACCTGCGGCGCCGGAACGGAGAGGAGCAGGTCCGGTATCCGCATCCCTCCTGTGAGCCCATCCTGGCCAAGACGCTGGGGGTGCCCATCTTCCAGGAACAGCTCATGGAGATGGCGCGGGTGTGCGCCGGATTCGACGGCAGCCAGTCTGATCGTCTTCGCCAGGCCATGACCCACAAAAGATCGGAAGCGGCCATGGAGAAGCTCCGTCAGGAGGTGTTCGCCGGCATGGAGGGGCGGGGGATAAGAGGGGCAGCGGCCGATGAGATCTGGGAGAAGCTTCAGGGCTTCGCCAGTTTCGGTTTCCCCGAGTCGCATTCGGTCAGCTTTGCCTACATCGTCTACATGTCGGCCTGGCTGCGATATCACTGGCCTTCCGAATACCTGGCGGGTCTGCTCAATGCCCAGCCGATGGGGTTCTACAGCCCCAACAGCCTGGTCCAGGACGCCCAGCGCCATGGCGTGGTGGTGGCCGGCCCCGACGTCAACATCTCCTGGCACGACTGCACCATCGAGGCCTGGGATGCCGACCCGGACGACGTCGTTGACCACCTGGGCAGGGCCTGGCGGCGAGGTCGGGGCCCGGTCGAGGATCCGATCCGCCCGGCCGTGGCGGTCAGGATGGGGCTTCGCTACGTCCGAAACCTGGGTGAAGCCGAGATCGCCCGCCTGGAGACGGCGCGCCTGACCGGGGGACAGTTCCGGGATCTGGAAGATCTGGCCCATCGCACCGGACTGGGTGTGGCTGCGCTGGAGGGATTGGCCACCGCCGGGGCGCTCGGGTCTCTGGGAGTGGGTCGCCGTGAGGGGATCTGGGCGGCGGGGGCACTGGCCGACATCGATCCCTCCCGGCTGGCGCTGGCGCCGGGGGTGGAAGCACCCGCCTTGGGGGGCATGACCTCCGAGGAGGCACATCGGGCGGACCTATGGTCGACCGGCGTTTCAACCCGTCACCCGATCGAATTCGTTCGTCCCACTCTGGAGGAGGAAGGGTGTGTGACCGTGAGTGATGTCATGGCCCTGCGACGCCAGGTGGCGAGAATCCAGGTAGGAGGGGTGGTCACCCACCGCCAGCGCCCGGGAACGGCGGGGGGCGTGGTCTTCTTCAACCTGGAGGACGAAACGGGTCAGCTCAACGTAATCGTCCTGCCCGAGGTGTGGGATCGGTTTCGGGAAACCGCGCGGCGGGCGCCGGCAATGGTGATCGAGGGCAGGGTGGAGTTTCGTCACGGTGTGACCAACCTGGTTGCACGGACGATGAGGCCCCTGGGTGTGCAGACCGTGCGCTCGCGTGACTTCCGCTGACTACCCGGAGGACCCGGTCGCTCAGGGCGAGCAGTTGAACACTGCCCATCCACCCTCGTTGTAGATGGCATAGGCGGCGGCGGCAACATTCGCCTCGGGATCGGTCGGCTCTGCACCGCTGAACCCGGTTGCCTCGGCCCTCTGCGACCAGAACTGAGGCAGATGATGGAACAGACCGGTGCCACCCGTCTGCGGATCGTTGGAGTCCGGGTTGAACCTGGACTCGCACCACGCCACCCGGATCGCCCGGTTCACGTCCTCGGGAGCAAAGTACTTCGACACCAGCGACCGCACCTGCATCTCCGAGAGCCATCCGTGGGTCGGTACCGTGTCGGCCGATGTATCTGCACCGGTCGACCGGGTCAGGGCGCGGTCGGAAGCAGCCGCATCCTGGATTGGTGAATCGGACACCGCCACGGCCGACTCCACCCGGGGCGCGTTGAACCCGAGACCGGCCAGGGCACCCACCTCGCGGCCTAGATCGGCGTGCGACGATTGGGGAGCCTGGCGGCCTCCAATCTGGAAGGCTGCGAAACCTGCCACCGCCAGCAGGGCCACCACTGCCCACATGGCAACGAAAACAAGGGGATGTGCGCGTCTCACTTGAAATGACTCCGCCCCGCGCGACCGCCATGGCGGTCTCGAAGGAACGCCCGAAGGGTACAGGGGGTGTCTGGCGGCGGCAACTCGTTTCCTTCCAGATTCTGGCATGCGGCTCCTGCCGGCCGGCTGCGAACGGGGGCTGCGGGAACCTATCCGGTCCCGACCAGTGCCGACAGCACCAGCTCCCAGGCCGGGGAATCGGCCGCCAGTGAGTCGAAATGGCCCTGGCCATGCACGCACTCGAGTTGGACGGACCCATCTTTCTCTACCATTCGATCTCGATAGGCGATCGACTGGCCCACCGGCACCACCTCGTCGGCGTCGCCATGAACCAGCACCACACGGCCGTCGGGGAGTGGCTGATCCATCAGGTCCAGCGATCCCTCCGGATCGAAGCGACCCGGGGCACCCTCGCCCAGTGACGCGCCCGCGGCGAGATCGAACAGCCCCGATACTCCGACCGTGACCGTCGGCCGCCTCTCACCCTCCAGCAGGTGCCAGACGGCCAGCGTGGCCCCGGCGGAGTGGCCGATGACCGCCACCTGGTTCACCCCGAGCTGTTGACGCGCCAGGCGGACCGCTTCGGTGACGTCGTGCCTGGTGGCGACAGGGCTGCCACCGGAACCGAACCGGCGATACTCGACGGCAGCCGAGGAGATGCCGCGCCGGGCCAGGTCCACGGCCCAGGTCTCCACCGTGTCCCGCCCCCACGAGTCGAGCCAGAAGCCACCGTGAATGAGGACGGCGGCATCTGCTCCCGGTGACGCCCTCCGCAAATCGACTACCTGATCGGGATGAGGGCCATAGCGAGCCGTTTCCGTCGGCCAGGCGGCGCGGTTGACCAGATGGCGTAGGGCATGTCGATAGCCCTGCGCGCCGCGGCCGAACAGGCTGGCCACCACTACCGGGGTCAACAGTGAGCGCCTTCGCCACCGCTGTCGGGAGCGGATGTTGGATAGGTGCACCTCGACCACGGGGGTGGCGATAGAGGACACGGCGTCGGCCAGCGCCCAGGAGTAATGGGTCAATGCACCCCCGTTGAGCACAACTCCGTCGTAGCCGGTGCCGGCATGGACCCACTCGACCAGCTCACCCTCATGGTTGGACTGGCGACAGGTCACCTCGAGTCCGGCCCGGGACCCCCACTCGGTCACCCGCTCCTCTAGCTCCTCCAGGGTGGCCGTTCCATAGATGTCAGGGGAGCGCCTTCCCAGCAGATCCAGGTTGGGGCCGTTGATACACAGGACCTTCTCTGGTTTCTCCACGACATGGATCGTAGAAGGCAAGAGAGAGATTCCCGTCTCCGGTTCCCGTCACGGTCCCGCCACCCCGGTACAATCTGTCGTCGGGTTATCCGGGTAGCGGGAACTCGGTCACTCCCGTCGACGTCATGAGGGGGAGGATGTCCACATCGACCCAGAACACCGTTGGGCGGGCCCGTGTCGGCTCCCCAGTTCAAGTCATCCTGTTGACTGTGAGCCTCACCGTTCTCACCGCGTGCTCGGGCAACGCTCTGGCCGACCTGGGAGGGCGCGCCTCGGACTGGATCGACGAGGTAGCCACCACCCGTCCACCGACGACGACCACCCTCCCTTCTTCCACCCGTCCGGCGTCGAGCGCCAACTGGGTGAACGACCAGTTCGGGGCGCCTCCCCCCCGATCGGAGCCCGGCGAGGTACTGGCGGTCATATTCGCCCGATCCGACGGCGACTCGCGCTATCTCCAGTCGTCGCGGGCCGAGATCGTCCTGATGGTGCCCGACATCGAGTTTCCCCTCACCGTCCCCGCCGAGGTGTCGTTCGTGAGCTCCCAGCTGGTGGTGGAACGACAGTCGCTCCGCCTGTCCAGGGACCCCACGGTGGCTTTCGGCTTGTGGTCGGTCGAGCCCTACACACGCTCGCGATCGGTAGGCCAGGTGGCGGTTCTGACCGCCTCCAGTGACCCTGCCGCTGCGGAGCTCGCAAACGATCCCAATACGCCTCCCACCTGTGTCGCCTTCAGCGACGTAGAGGGACAGGTGTGCGGGATCGAGTCCTTCGTCGACTGGCCCGTCTGGCGTCTCGAGACCGCCAGCCAGGTCACTCACCTCTGGTACCAGGGGTCACTCCGTTATGAGATGACGGCCCGGTCCGACCTGGACGAGAGCCTGGTCCACACCATGATCCGGACCATGGCCCCCCTGGCTGACGATCTCTAGGCGCCTGTTGGATAATGCCGTTGCTCGGATTGGCGGCCAGGCGCGCCAGCCGCAAGGCCGAGGTTTCGCCACTCCTTGTGCCGGAATGGCGGGGCCGAGAACGCAGTGGGTGGTGATGCATGGTCGTCAAGATGGGTGACATGCATTGTTCAACAGCCTTCTAGGGACGGGTCGCCGACGCCCGCAGGCGCGATAGGCTGACTAGCCGTCTTCAAGGAGGTTGCCCCCTGTTCCACGGTGGGTGGTCCGGCTGGCACAGCTACATGCGTTATGACGCCGATCAGGATCGGCCCTCCGTCGATCGCGCCCTCCTCAAGCGGGTCTGGGGTTATGCCCGGCCCTATCGAGGGATGCTCATCGGGGTCCTGGCGACGGTCCTGATAGTCAGCGGACTGACCGTCGTGCCGCCGGTGCTGAGCCGCTACTTGATCGACGTTGCCATCAAGAAAAAGGACGTGGGCCTCCTAACGCTGCTGGGAGCGGGGATGGTCGTGGTACCGGTCGTGTCGGCCCTGGTGGGTGTACTGCAACGGTGGTGGTCGTCAAAGGTGGGGGAGGGGATCATCTTCGATCTCCGCACTGCACTGTTTGCTCATCTCCAGCGAATGTCGCTTCGCTTCTTCACCGCAACCAAGACCGGGGAGCTGATGAATCGGCTCAACAGCGACGTGGTGGGCGCGCAGCAGGCCATAACCGGGACCTTCGTGACCATCCTCTCAAATGTGGTGTCGGTCACCGTGACCCTGATGGTGATGTTGGGAGCGGACTGGCGTCTCACGCTGCTGGCCCTCGTCGCCCTGCCTCTGTTCGTGCTGCCGGCCCGTCGGGTAGCGCGCATCCTGAGACGGGTCACCGAGCAGCAGATGGAGCACCAGGCCACCATGTCGGGAATCCTCCAGGAGGCCTTCAACGTGAGCGGCGCGTTGCTCGTCAGGCTCTTCGGGCGAGGCAACACCGAGCTGGTCAAGTTCCAGGGTGAGGCCGGAGCCGTGAGGGATATCGGCGTCCGTCGTGCCATGGTGGGTCGGTGGTTCTTCGCCTCGCTGGGCCTGGTCAGTGCCATCGGTACGGCCGGGGTCTTCTGGCTGGGCGGATACCTGGTGATCAGGGGCGGACTCGAGCTGGGCGTGGTGGTCATGTTCTCGGGTCTCTTGGTCCAGCTCTATGGCCCACTCTCGTCGCTATCCAACAGCCGGGTCGAGTTCGCCACCTCCCTGGTCTCCTTCGAGCGGGTCTTCGAGGTGATGGATCTCGAGATCGACATCCCCGAGCCCATCGAGCCCGTCCGACTCCCGGAGGTGCGGGGGGAGGTCAGTCTGGACCGGGTCAGCTTCCGCTACGGATCCGACACTCCCGAGGGCCTCGCCGCCGTCAAGAGATGGCGCGACTTCGACCGCGAAATCGAACCGACGGTCCCGGTCGAGACCCGGCCCTGGGCGGTGGAAAATGTGTCCTTCACCGCCCCACCCGGGTCACTGACTGCCCTGGTGGGCCCTTCCGGGGCGGGGAAGACCACCATCTCTTATCTCATCCCGCGGCTCTATGACGTCACCGAGGGCGCGGTCCGAATCGACGGCCACGATGTGCGCCGATTGTCGCTCGAGACGCTGGCAAGTGCCATCGGGGTGGTCACGCAGGAGACATACCTGTTCCATGACACGATCGCAGCGAATCTGCGCTACGCCCGGCCGGAGGCCACCCCCGAGGAGCTGGAGGAAGCTTGCCGGGCGGCCAACATCGCCGAGATCATCGACGCCCTCCCCGCTCGCTATGAGACCGTGGTGGGCGAACGAGGCTACCGCCTCTCGGGTGGCGAGAAGCAGCGTCTGGCCATCGCCCGGGTGATTCTCAAGGATCCCGCCATCCTCATTCTCGACGAAGCCACCTCTCATCTCGATTCCCGGTCCGAGGCCCTGATCCAGGAGGCACTTGAGAGGCTGATGAGCGGGAGGACGTCGTTGGTGATAGCCCATCGTCTGTCGACGGTCCGATCGGCCGACCAGATCCTGGTCCTGGACAAGGGCCGCCTGGTCGAGTCCGGGACGCATGAGTCCCTGCTGGCTGGCGGGGGTCTGTACTCAAGCCTGTACGAGACCCAGTTCCGCACCCGGGTCACAGTGGAGGCCGTCGAGGGCTGATCAAGCGCCCCGGGTGAGGTTGTGGACCATCAGCTCGTCGGGTGTAGCCAGGAGGAGGACCTCTCCATCGGTGGCCAGCCACAGCTGCGGCCCGGCCCCCAGCCAGCAATGACGGGGAAGGATGCCCAGCGCCCGGCGCCGGGCCGCCCCGGGCTTGTAAGCGAGGACCGAACGGGAAGGTGCTCCCACCGAAGGCACGGACCCGATCAGGTCGAAGGAGCCGAATAGTGCCGCCACGGCCTCAGCCGGATCCACCACCCCTTGGGGGCCAAACCACTCCACCAGGCCGCAGGCCGCACAGGCGATGACACCGTACCGACCGTGGGTAGCCAGTTCGTGGCTGCAGGTGTCCGAAGCGAGGAGGGGTATATCGCCATTCATGATCCCCAACCTACGAACAGGGTGTGACAAGAACCGGTACCCGGGCGGGCGGGGAGAGTGATTGGCGAGCAGGATCGGGTCAGATCTGGAGGCGCGGCATCTCGAAGGTGTCTTCGATGCGGGGACCCGGCACCAGCAGCATGGGCCGCAGTGACTTCTCCATCACCCGGGCCGAGACGCTCCGCCACGCTTCTTCGGTGAAGAGCCGGCGGGTGGCGCCCATCACCAGCATGTCGGCTTCGAAGTCGTCGGCGGTGCGGATGATCGCCTCGGCGGGATCATCGCCGTCGACGAATCGAACGCTGGCGCCGAGGCCCTCGGCAGTGAGAGCGGCCACGATCGGCTCCACCGCTCGCCGGCCTCGCTCTTCCAGATAGGCGGCCGCCTTCGCCTCCGGGTCTCCCTTGTCGTCATCTGCCAGTAACGAGCGGCGGTCTTCGTCGTCGAGAGCATCGAGAAAGGTCCTGGGAACCTGGATCACGGTCATGACGGTGAGGACCCCGTCTTCACCTCCCAGCCGGGCGCACAGGTCGGCAACCGGCCCGGGTGGGAGCACGCCGGTGGTGGCGATGAGAATTCTCACGGCCTCACAGGTTAGGGTGAAAAAAGAGCAAACAGCCTCTGAGACAGCGATTTCGAAGGCAGGTCCCGTGTCCCCTCCGAGCTCCGAAACCATCAATCAGGTTACCTGGATGATCCCCAACGCGCTGACCCTGATCGGCTCCCGATCCGGCGACGAATGGAACGCCATGACGGCCTCCTGGGTCACACAGCTCTCGATGGAGCCGGTCCTGATCGGGGTGGCGGTCGACAACAAGGCCGTGACCCATCGCTTGATCACGGCGTCGGGCGTGTTCACGGTGAACTTCTGGTCGCCCGACGACACCAGGGTCTTCGTCAAGTTCTCCAAGCCCGCCGCCAAGGAAGACATGACCCTCAACGACCGGCCGATTCGAGTCGACGTGACCGGTGCTCCCCTCTTCGAGGAGGCCATCGCATGGCTCGAGTGTGAGGTTCGTCACCACCTCGATCTGGGCACCCATACCCTGTTCGCGGGTGAGGTGGTCGGGGCGGGAGCCGCCTCCGATGACCCGGGGAGGGCGGCGGCCATCGGCGACACCCGCATGAAATACGGAGGCGTCAAGCGGGGCGGTCACTAGTCGGGGGCCATTGCCAACCCAGGGTTCACAGCGTCGCTGAGCGACGCTCACGGCCCACAGTTCGTAAGCGGCGCCCGAGAGAACCGGTCAGACGGGAGGGGGATAACCGGGCCGGCCCACCTCGAGCCAGTGGGCCAGCGCCTCGTCGGTCTCCACGTCTTCTCCCCGCTCGGTAGCCATCATGTAGCGGTGGTGGAGGACATCGCAATAGGCCTGGATGGGATCCTGCACCTCCTCATCGGCGGTCAGTCGGGCCACTGCCGGCTCGAACTGGCCCACCCGCCACCTCACCGCGGCTACATTCTTCATCAACTGCGTATGGATCCCCTCCCGGGCCTGGAAGTAGTAGAGATCCGAGAGGATCTGGCGAGCCTGATTCTCGAGAGCGTCGATCCCGGTCAGCTCGTGCAGGCGCCTCGAGTAATAGGTCCGCGCACCCACCCTGAGTTTGAATCGGAGCTTGTCGCCCAGCCCGTCGGAGACAACGTCGACTTCCTGGACGTCGAAACCGAGGTCGTTGATTCGCTCGATCCTCTCGGAGATCAGGAAACGCTCGTCGACACCTATGACCTGTTCGCTCTTGAGCTCGCGCCACAGGTCCTCGTAACCGGCGGCGATCTCCTGGCCCAGTTCCAGATCGGCCTGTTCGAGATCGGTGCCCGCCTGGGCGGCGATGTCGGCCATCCCCCCGGCCACGTTCTCGATCATGATCTCGACGTCCTCCCGGCGCTGGCCGTCGGAGAGCCCTTCCGGGTGAAGTGATGCGGTCTCGGCATCGACCATGAGCGTCTCGATGGCATCGGCATCCCACCGATAGAGGACGTTGGAGAGAGAGCAGTCGCCCCAAAAGCAACCTGCCAGATGCAACTCCACCAGCAGGTAGGCGAAGGCGTCGAGCATCCGTTTCCGGTTGGGACCGAATCCTGCTCCGGCCAGGAGCTCGCGGTAGGAGAAGGAGAACGACTCGTAGACGGTCACGAGGGCGGCCGACGACTCATCGTGGGCGTCATCGGTGCGATGGGTGATCAACCCCACCGGCACCACGGCCAGGGTCGACATCTCCTCGAGACGACGAAGGACGTCGTAGTCGTTTCGGGCTGCCCTCTCGGGCAACTCCTTGATGGCGTAGATCCCCTGGGTGGTCTCGATGAATCGGACCGTATGGCGCGAGATCCCCTTGGGCAGCTCCACCAGGCCGGGCATTTCCCAATCAGGGAGAGGGGTTGCCCAGGGGAGATCGAGAAAGTCGGGATGACCGGGTCGCACGGTGACCGTCGCCATGGCTGGGCCGCCCTATCTCCCCGGCGGCCAGGTGAGGCCGCGATGAGTGCGGACGAAACCTTGCCGGATCAGAGCATCGGTGATGGGGTGGTTCGTGGCAGAGGCACCATCGATTTGATCGATGCTGAACCGGTCGATTCGAGTAGCCAGTCCGGCCAGGGAGCCCGCCAGCGCTTCCTCTGCCCCTTCCCACGGCGGGAACAGGACGATCCGGCGCCCCCTCCGCTCCACGAATGCGACCAGCTCACCCCCGGTGAGGACGACATGGGTGCCGGCATGCCGTCCGATGCGTCCCTCCGTCTCCGGCCACGACAGACAGGCACCGTAGGGATTGGCGGGGTCGGTCGAGGCCATGGCGATCCAGGTCTCGCCGTCGCCCGCCCGCAGCCGGTCGATGGCGCCGGGAAGGGCGAACTGGGCCCCTCCCAGACCCTCCACGAAGTACCCACGCCTGGCCGAACCCGTCTCCTCCATGCGCCCGAATACGGGATAGAGGGCGCTGAAACCCCCCGGCAGCCCTTCGTAGGCGACGCTGCCGGGGGTTACCAGTCCATAACGGTCGAGGAGCTGAGTTGCCCAGGCCGCCGCCCGGGCAGTGTCGTACGGGCCGGATTCGCCCAGTCGCGACCAGCGACCCGAGGTATGGGGTGGGAACGAGAGTCGGTCCCGGCCGGATCGCCGCCTCCGCCTCCTCAGATACGCACGCAGCGGGGCGAGGGTGTCATTGGTGATCTTGCCCGCCCAAACCAGGTCCCATAGCGCCTGAGACACCTCATCGAGATCGCCGCCTCCGGCGCCGGTGTAGATGTCGGCGAAGAAACTGGCCCCCTTCTCCTCCAGGTGATGGAGTATGCGTTCGTGAATCGGCGAGGTGGGGCGGGTCACTTCAACCGGGCGGTGGAGCAGATCGAAGTCGGAGCGGAGAAAGAGCGCCACCTTCCCATCACGGGGACCGAGAGGCTGGCGACCTACCCACATGACTTCCCCCTCGGTCAGCAATCGATCGAGTACGGGGTCGGGGTCTTCTATCCGGGCTCCCATGACTGAGGCCAGATCGGAGGCCGGGATCTCGGCGCCCTGGAGCTGGCGAACCACCTCCAACATCGAAGACCGTCCTTTGCGAGGGCCGACCACACCCTGCCAGGCGGGCAAGAACCTGCCCAGGCTGGAAGGCGGTTCGGGCTCTATCTCTCCCCTGAGCGCCGCCAGCGATCCTCTCTTCACCCGTCGCAGAACGTCCGAGTCCACCCACTCGAACCCTCCCTGGCCGGTGCGGAAACGTCCTTTGCTGACACGCCCCGCCTGCAGCAGCCGCTCCAGCGTCCGCGACACCGAATCCACCCCGATGTTCAACTCCCGGGCAACCGCCTCGGCGGAGAACGGGCCGTTGGTGCGGGCATAGCGACCCACGACGTCACCCAGGGGGTCTTCCACCGGCTCGAGGAAGGTGTGGGGAATCCCGGGCGGTGGCGGGATTCCAAGTGCGTCCCTGAGTCGGGACGCATCCTCGATGGCGGCCAGCCGTGTCCCGGACCCAAACTGAATCTCGATCACCCTCCGGTTGGCCTTGAGCTCATCCGTCACCCGACCGACGTCGACCCCCTCGCTGCGCGCCTGGATCTGATCGAGTGTCAGGGGCCCGAGGTCACGCAGTAGGTCGGCGACGGCGTCGGGGGTTCGTGCCTTGCGGCGATCGGTCAGATGCTGCAGATCCGCCTCCACCTGGGCCATGACGGCGGGGGAGAGGAGCTCGGATAGCTCTCCGTCGCCGAGAAGTTGACGGAGCAGGTCTCGATCCAGGGTCAAGGCAGCCGCCCGCCGCTCAGCGAGGGGAGCGTCACCTTCGTACAGGTAGGCAGCCACGAAGGCGAAGAGGAGGGAGGAGGCAAACGGGGAGGGTGAGACCAGCTCCACCGCGTCTACATGGATGCGCCGGCTGGCGATGTCCCCCAGAACCACCTGCAGGCCGGGCAGGTCGAAGTCGTCCTGGAGGATCTCACGATAGGTTTCGAGGACGATGGGAAACGACCCGAACTGCCGTGCCACTTCCAGCAGGCCGGCCGCCCTCCGCCGCTGCAGCCAAAGCGGTGTCCTCGAACCGGGCCGGCGTCGCGGGAGGAGCAGGGAACGCCCGGCCGCCTGGCGAAATCGGGCCGCGAACAGGGCCGTCTCGGCAAGCCTGTCGACTATCAGCGTCTCAACCTCGTCGGGGTCGAGCATCAGGTCTTCCAGCCCGGGAATCTCGTCTGTGTCCACGAAGCGCAAGATGATGCCGTCGTCCGACCAGACCAGGTCCGGCTCGATGCCTGATTGTCGCTGAAGCTTCTGTGTCAGCGCCATCGCCCAGGGGGCATGCACCCGGGCTCCGAAGGGCGACATCAGCACCAGACGCCAATCACCGATCTCGTCCCGAAACCGCTCCAGGACCACGGTGCGATCGCTGGGTACTGTTCCCGTGGCCTCCAGCTCCTCGCCCACGTACGCCACCAGGTTGTCGGCCGCCAGCTCGTCGAGCCGATACTCCTCCATCAGCCACGAGCGCGCCGCTTTCGGATTCAGGTCCGCCAGCTGACGGGTGAAACTCCCGACCATCTTCCCGGTCTCGAGAGAACGCCCCAGGACGTCGCCGTGCCAGAACGGCAACTTGGCCCCGGTCTCCCCGGGAGCCGGCACCACCTCGACCCGATCTATGCCGATCTCGGCTATACGCCAGGTCGAGGCACCGAGGAGGAAGACATCGCCCTGGCGCGACTCGTAGACCATCTCCTCGTCGAGTTCACCCACTCGTGAGCCGTCGGGCAATGTGACCCGGTACAAGCCCCGATCGGGGATGGTGCCCGGGTTGGTGACCGCCAGCTGACGGGCCCCTGGCCGGGGCGTCACCGACCCGCTGACGCGATCCCAGTTCAGCCGGGGCCGGAGCTCGGCGAAGAGGTCCGAGGGATATCGCCCCGCCAGCATGTCGAGAGTGGCATCGAAGAGTGGACGGGGCAGGTCCGAGAAGGGCGCCGCCCGCACCACCATGGCGTAGAGGTCCTCGGCGGTCCGGTCTTCGGCCACTACCGCCGCTACCAGCTGTTGGGCCAGTACGTCCAGCGGATTGCGGGGCGGGCGGATGGCCTCGACCATTCCTGCCACCATCATCGACGAAACCACCGTCGAGACGAGCAGATCGCCGCGATGCTTCGGAAACAGGCGGGCCAGGCTGGTCTCGCCCACCTGGTGGCCGGCCCGTCCCACCCGCTGCAGCCCCGAGGTGACCGAGGTGGGCGCCTCGACCTGGATCACGAGATCCACCGCCCCCATGTCGATACCCAGCTCCAGGGACGATGTGGCAACCACCGCCTTGAGCTCGCCCCGCTTGAGGGCCTCTTCGATGGCACTGCGCTGGGCGTGGCTCACCGAGCCGTGATGCGATCTGGCTATCTCCTTGCCCGCCAGTTGATTCAGCTCGCCACAGATCTTCTCGGCCAGGCGTCGGGAGTTGGCGAAGACGATGGTGGAAGAGTGGCTGTTGATCAGTTCGAGGATGCGCGGATAGACGGCGGGCCAGATGGACCGGGTCGCCACCTGGCCCGGCTCCAGCGGATCGACGTCCGTGGGCTGGGTCATGTCCGCCACCGGCACGATCAGCGATATGTCGAGGTCACGTTCGGACTCGACGTCGACGACGGCCACGGGCCGATCACCTCCCAGGAATCGGGCCGTGACGTCGAGCGGGCGCTGTGTGGCGGAGAGCCCGATGCGTTGGGGAGCGTCGGTGATCTCCTCGAGTCGCTCCAGGCTCAGGGCGAGATGGGCCCCCCGCTTTCCGTCGGCCACCGCATGGACTTCGTCGACGATCACCCAGCGGACGGTGCCGAGAAGCTCTCTCGCCCGGGAGGTGAGGAGCAGATAGAGGGACTCGGGTGTGGTGATGAGCAGATCGGGAGGATTGCGCAGCATCTTCTCTCGCTCGCCCGAAGGCGTGTCCCCGGTGCGGAGGAAAGTCGACAGTGCCGGCAGGGGGCCCGTACCGAGGCGCTGTGCGGCGTGGCGGATACCGGTCAGCGGAGCCCGCAGGTTGCGCTCGATGTCGTAGGCCAGGGCTTTGAGCGGGGACACGTAGAGCACCCGACAGCGTTCTGGCTTGTCGGGGAGGGGCTCGCTCAGGAGTCGGTCGAGTGTCCACAGGAACGCGGCCAGGGTCTTACCCGAGCCGGTGGGTGCATGTATGAGCGTGTGACGTCCCTCGGCGATGGTCTCCCAGCCTTGCTCCTGGGCCGGTGTGGGGGCCGGGAAAGAGCTCTCGAACCATGCCCGGGTGGCGGGAGAGAACAGGTCGAGGGAACTCATTGCAGCGAGACTATCTGGTCGCTCCGACAAGCGAAGCGGGCCCAATGCCGTAGGATTCGGCTTCGAAACCGCTTGAATCGTGGTTCGTTCGGCCCATTGGCCACAATTGGGGTGTAACCAATCATGATCCCTGGCTACTGAACCTACGCACATGTACCAGCGAGCCCTATGACACCGCGCACTCACATCGACCGAGACTCGCTCCTCCACGCCATGGAAAACATGGTGGAGGACCTCCATGGTCACGTGCACCGGGTCGCCGACCTGGCGGTGTCGCTGGGGCGGACCATCGGTTTGGGTGAGACCGACATCACCCGGCTCGGGCTGGTCGGTGTTCTCCACGACGTAGGGAAGGTGCACGTCGACCCGGCCATCCTCTCCAAGCCCGGACCGCTCGATGCCGAGGAGCTCGACCACATGCGCCGTCATCCCGAGCTCGGGTTCGCCATGACCGTGGATCGTTTCGATCGGGGCGTGTCCGAGGCGATTCTCTACCATCATGAGCGCTTCGACGGCCTCGGCTATCCGTTCGGGTTGGCCGGGTCCGAGATACCGCTGCTGGCCCGGATCGTCCTGGTGGCGGACGCCTTCGATGCCATGGTGAGCCATCGCTCCTACCAGCCGGCTCTTCCCGTCGACCACGCTGTCGCCGAGATAAACCTGTACCAGGGCAGCCAGTTCGATCCTCTGGTGGTGGAAGCTTTCAACCACATCACCAAATCGGGCAACCTGGCCAGAGTCGTCAACCTGTCGGTGGCGGCCAGCTGATCGGAGGCCGGGGCCGCCCTCAGTCCCGGGTTCGCCAGCGCTCCAGGAACCGCTCCACCGCCTGCTCGTGCTCGGGCTCGGCGTGGCTCATCGCCTGCAGGGCGGCCGAGAGCTCCAGAAACCCCTCCAGATCCATACTCCGTGCGTGGCGCAGGAGCCGCTTGGTCAGCCGTAACGAATGGGCGGGCTTGGCGGCGATGTCGGCGGCGAGATGGCTCACCGTCTCCATCAGACGATCAGGTTCCACCACCCGAAGCAGGATGTCGAGATCGGCCGCCTCGTCAGCGTCGACCCGGCGGGCCGTGAAGGCGATCTCGGCGGCGTGCTGCCAGCCCACGACCCGGGGGAGCAGCCACGCTCCACCGTCGCCGGGGATGATCCCCAGGTCGATGAAGGTGTGAGCGAACCAGGCCCGGGAGGTACCCAGCCGCAGATCACAAGCCAGCACCAGGTCGAATCCGGCTCCCACCGCCGGGCCGTTCACTGCGGCGATCGTGACGATGTCCGTGGAGAGGACAGAGCGGGTCAGCCGCTGGATCGTCGTGCGATATGCCTCTGCAATCTGGTAGGGGGTGCCGGAGAAGATGCCGGCCCGCTCTCCCATCTCGTGGACGTTACCGCCCGCCGAGAAGGCCGTTCCCTGGCCGGTCACGATCAGGATCCGCACCTCGGGCGGAGGATGGTCCAGGGTCCCCACTACCTCGTCGAGCATCTCCGGGCCGGTGATGGCGTTGCGGATGTCAGGCCGGGCCAGGGTCAGCGTGGCAACAGCGCCTTCGATGGAGAGACTGGTGTGACGCCGCTTCACAGCAGACCCACCCGGCGGGCCGAGGCCGTGAAGGCTTCGACCCGCCCCGGATCCAGATCGGCGCCGGGGACGTTTCCTTCCTCCAGGGCGGTTCCGACGATGAAGGCGTCGACCAACCCGGCCAGGTCCCCGAGGTTCCCGGCCGTCGCACCCGACCCGACCACCAGCGGTGCATCGGGGACGGCCGCCCGCACTCTCTCGAGCCGTTCGGGGTCCGTGGCCCTCCCCGTCCCGGGCCCGGAGACGATGAGGGCATCGGCTCCTGCCCGCTCCCAGGTATCGAGAGCGGCCTGTTCGATGCTCAGACCGGGTGGCGGAACGGCGTGCTTGACGAAGACGTCGGCCCAAACCCGGGTCTCGACACCGAGCGCTCGACGCAGGCGCGCCACCTCGGCGGCGCGGCCGCTGATCACTCCCTGGTCCGTGTACATGGAGCCCGATAGCACATTGACGCGGATCATCTCGGCACCGGTGGCGGATGCAACCGAGATCGCACTCACCGCATCGTTGCGCAAGACGTTCACCCCGGTCGGAACGGAGCAGGCGGCGCGGACGGCCAGCACGCATGTGGTGATGGCGGCCACGGTGACGGGTGGGACCGAACCGCCGAAGAAGGGGGTGTCGCCGAAGTTCTCGACCATCAAGGCCGGGAACCCGGCCTCGGTGAGGATCCGGGCCCTGTGAACGGCGTCCTCGGTCACGGCGTCCATGGATCCACCGAACCGGGGACTGCCGGGCAGAGGAGACAAGTGCACCATCCCCACCAACCGGGGAAGCCTCATCGAGGCAGGCTCACAAATAGGCCTGAGCGACCTCGAGGGCGGTCTGGGCCGCGTCGCCCGTCACCTTGAGCGTGGTGGCGGTCGGATCGGCGCGGCGAACAACGATGCGGGCCCAATCCGACGCCGAGCCCTTGATCCGATGCTCGGCCTCCTCCGGCCCGTAAACCCATTTGGCGTAACCGGGCCCGATCACCTCGACCCGGATGGGCGAGTAGTCGAGGCCGGCCGCCTTGAAGGCGTAAGGCAGGGTCTTCCACCCCAACCAGCACACGTGCCGGATCCGGGGCGTGTCCTCGACCTCGATCTCGAGGGCGGCATATATGTCGAGGCCATGTGCCCAGGTCTCCATGAGTCTGAAGGTGGCGAAGGTGCGGGCGCTCATGCTTCCCTCGATCCACTCCACGCGGTCGTCGTCGGCCATGTGTGAAAGGGGCTCCACCACCTTGGCCCGACCTCCCCGCCACCACTCGATGACGTCCTGGGGGCGCATCTCCCGTCCCCGCTTGATGGCCTGCTGGCGCAGGCTCTCCAGGTCGCCGCTCGTCTGCCACTCCTTGACCAGGTCTCCACCGATCAGGGTGTCGGTGGCCAGGTCGGCCGAGTCGGCCAGATGGCTGATGGTGTCGCGCACCGTCCACTTCCCGGCCGGGGTGAGGCGATCCCAGTGGCGGATCGGGATCCGCTGAAGCGACTGATCGAGAAACTGCTGCTCTGCTACCAGGTCTGAAAGGATCTCGCGCACCTCGCCATTCTAGTGCGGACTGCAAGCAACTGGTCCCGATCCGGCGCTCACCAGGGCCTTTCGGCCTGCTCCTCGCTCATCGGTGCTGGTGGGTGCACGGTCTCGGGCGTCACCACGAGATCGTTGAGCCGGTTGATCAGCTGCCGGAGGCGGCCGAAGCTGCGCCGATCGAACCGAAAGGAAATCCGGTCGAGATCCGGGTGGTCGTCGTCGGCCAGCTCGGCTTCGGTAGGCCCGATCACCTCGATGGGCTGTCCGACGATGATGTCACCGAACTCGTCGTTGAGGTGGGCCACCGTTTCCTGATCGGGTGCCTGGTTGAGCCGCAGGACCAGGGTTCCGTCGACGTACCTCTGGGAGTGATAGTTGGCGTAGAAGTGGGAGAGTTCATCCACCGCTGCCTCGGGGTCTTCGTAGACGCTGAAGAGATGAAGGTCGGAAGGGCTGATGAAGCCCTTCTCGACCAGTGTGCCTTCCAGGACCGGGAGGATCTTCTTCCAGTACCCGGTTCCCGGTGCCTCGAGGAGGACGATCGGGTGCAGATCGGATTTGCCGGTCTGCACCAGGGTGAGGAGCTCGGTCATCTCGTCCAGGGTTCCGAACCCACCCGGGAAGATGGCGAAGGCATGGGACTCCTTGACGAAACCGAGCTTGCGGGTGAAGAAGTACTTGAAATTGACGGTGCGCTCGGGAGTGATGTACTCGTTGGCCTCGGCCTCGAATGGCAGCCGGATGTTGACCCCGTAGGAGTGCTGGCGCCCGGCTCCCTTGTTGCCCGCCTCCATCACTCCCGGGCCCCCTCCGGTGATCACTCCCCAGCCGCGCCGGGCCATGAGATGGGCGAAGCGGGACGACAGGTCGTAGTTGGGGTCGTCGTCGGTGATCCGTGCCGACCCGTAGATCGTCACCTTGGGCTCGGTGTGACGGGAGAAGACCAGCATCGAATAGCGCATCTCCTTCAAGGCGGTGTTGACCAGCTTCAGGTCCCCGCGGCCGGGGTCGTCCCGATGGAGCTTGAGGGCGGTGGTGATGATCTCTTCGATGAGGTCGGCATCGGCGTTGGAGGAGGCGTCGGCCACCAGTTCGGAGATTCGCCCATCCAGCTCCGGATCGCCCAACTCGTATGAACGCATTCGTCTCACCGTATCGCCCCTCAGGACCCGTAGGGCTTGCGGCTGGGGCCATTGCGGACCACAGCGTTCCACACCGTCTCGTAGTGGTCGCGGTCGAAGCGGTCGATGTGGGGCAGCACGAACTCGTCCCAGGCCATCCGGAGGGGATCGTCGGCACCGGCGTGGACACGCAGGCCGATGGGGATTCGGTCCAGAATCGAGCGCAATGAGAGGGGTGATTCCACCCGCGTGCCGGCATCCGCCGTGTCGAAGGAGGCGTTCACCTCCAGGGCGAGACGGCCGATGGCCTCGACGTACTCGGCATGGAGAGCGGGGTAGCGAACCTCGAGCATCGCCTTGACCTGGTCCTCGGTGGGAAAGCTCTTCTCCCAGATCACCCAGCGATCAGCGAACGCCTTGTTGAGCGTCTGGGTCCCGGCGTAGTCACGCAGGTCGGTGGGGTTCATGGTGCCGAACACCCGCACGTCGTCACGGAGTCGAAGCGTCTCGCCGGTGGGCAGGTCGAGAGCGGCGTAGCGGTCCAGCAGGCCATGGAGGGCGAAGAGGGTTTCAGCCCCGGCCGCGTTCAGCTCAGACAGGTTGAGCAGGGCCGGGCCCCGCAACGCCCGGGTGATCTCACCATCCTCCCAGCGCGACTCGGTGCCGCCCATGCCGTCGCCCTGGAGTTGGGTCGATCCGATCAGGGTCACGTCACGAACCTCGCCGGTCAGAGGAATCCGGTAGTACGGAAGACCGAGCAGGGCGGCGAACTGCTCGATGTCGTGGTCCTTGCCGGTGCCCATGTGGCCTCGTACGGCCACGTGAAGGGGGACGAAACCGTCGGCGCCCTGACGGCGAACGGCCTCCACCTGGGCGAAGCGGTACAGCATGCCCAGGTCGACGTAGAAGGGGTCGGGCGAGGGGATCTTGCCCGACCTCTGCTCATCGGAGGGGGGATCGAATCGTTCCAACTCGATCGGAGGTCCCTGTCCGGTGGGATCGACGAAGGTGACTGTCTCGGTTGCCATCAGGAGGCTTCCTTTCTCATGGCTGAAGAGGATCGCACCCACCACGTGTCCATTCCGTGGAGGGCCAGGCTGCGACGGAGGGCCGACCTGGTCCCGTCGACCATGGCCGTTGCCAGCTGGTGAGGTTGCTCCACGACTTCGGCCCGGTGATATGCATTCTCGACGGTGTTGTCCCCGATTCCTATTCCCAGCACGGTGGTCCCCTCGGCTTCGACGGCGGTGACGGCCGATCGCAGGTCCTCCACCGACCCCCTGGTCATGCCGTCGGCCAGCACGATCATGACCCGCACCTGTGCTCCCAGGCGTCCCATCCTCTCCGCGGCGTGGATCACGTTGTACTCGTCGACGTTGGCGGCCTTTTCGAACATCGATACCGGGGGAGAGGTGCGGGGATCACGGCGGGCCGCGGCAGCCGCCTGTCGGGGCTCGGCAGCAGTCCAGAATAGCCCGGCCAGTGCATCCTCCGACTCCCTCCAGGGTCGATCGAAGGGCTTGACGATGTAGTGGTTGACGGTGGCCGTGAGGCGATCGGCGGCGGTGCCCTGACTCTGCCGCAGACCGGCTGTGGCGGCGGATCTGCTTCTCGTGTAGGACCACTCGCTGTCTTCGGATCGAGCAGAGAACCCGCGGTTGAACAGCGCCACCTCGAAGTCGATCTGCAGTTCGTCGGCCAGATGGGCCAGTGTCCACGCCCCGAGAAGGGCTGCCGACATTCCCCAGGGCTTCGAAGTAGGGGTGCCGATTCGACGCCCCCCGCCCGGGCGTGACATAAGCATGGAGGCAGAGGCGTCGACCAGCAGGCTCACGGCATAGGTTCGCCTGGTTCGGGCCGCCCGCCGCTCGTACAGCCTCTGGTAGAGGCCCGCTCCTATGAAGAGAGCCGCATGGGGGGAGACGTCGCCCTGGTCGTAGCCGGAGCGCAGGCCCCGTCGTTGGTTGGCGGCGAAGAGGGGGAACAGCTCTCCCGATACCCGGCGCTGGGCGACGTCCCATGACTGGGCTGCTTTGGCCATCGCGTTGCGCCCCTCGCTCCCGAAGGCGGCGAAGGAGCGGGGGATGGCCGACACCAGGAGGGCCCCTGACTGGCCGGTGGGAAGAAACACCCGTGGTGCCTGACTCACCCGCAGTAATTGGTCGGTCGAAGCATCTCCCGCCACTTCCGAAACCCCGTGGCGGTCCGAGTCACCCGAGCGGGCCTGAGCGGTGCGACGGGTGTCCTGGTAGGAGTCGGCGTCGTGCACGATCGGGCTCAGGAGCCGAATCTCGTCAACGCCGGAGGCCGCCTTCTCGGCATCTGCACTGTCGGCCAGCCCGCGCTGGGCAGCCGTCGCCGAGTCGGGCACGGAGGTGACCAACCCGTGGGCCCGGGCGATCGCCTCCAGTTTGAAGGCGATTCCGGCCACCTCCCAGGGGTCATCGGATCGGGCCACCTCCTCCAGCAGGCCGGCGGCGTCATCGAGGGCAACGGCGGCCCGGCCGTCGAGCTTCCTCTCCAGGACCTCGCGTTCCATATGGCCGCCGATGAGGAGGAAGCATCCCAGCATGAACTGGGCCAATCCTCCCGAGCGGGCCACTGCCCCCGAGAAGGCCGCCCGGTAGAGATCGGTGAGCACCGACCGGGCACCGGGATAGCCCGCCATCCCCAGTCGCTCCTGACGGGCATCCTCGATGGTGAAGAAGAGAGCCTCGGTCACCGGCCCGCCCGCACGCTCCAAACCTGTGAGGAGATCGACTGGAGCGTCGCCTTCGCCCGACTGGTCCTGGCGGGCTTGCCGCGCCTCGGCGGCGGCCTTGTGAGGACGGGGCCAGTCCCCGGGGATGGGACGGCGCTCATCGAGGTCAGTGGACAGAAGGTGGACCACCTCGTGCAGAGCCGAGGCGAGGGCGACTTCGGCCGGTGTCACCGGGGCGTTGCGGTTGTAGGCCGCCTGGAAGATGCGGGGATCGCAGACTATCTCCTCGGGAGATGAGGCCGCCTCCGATCCCAGCCGAACCCTGAGCTCGTCGTTTCCCGCCAGGGTCCGGGCGAAACGGGTTATGGCGGGCGCCACCCGCTGATAGCGGGCCACCACCGCCTCGATGGCCCTGTCATCGGGCTGCATCAGATCCGAGAGCATCGTCTGTTGGCGAGAAGGCATGAGCCGCCCATCTTCCCACAATCGGCGGCACACCCCCAGGTCGCGTTGTCTTCGGGCACGTCCATACAATCAGGCCGATGCATTACGATCTCACCACTCTTCCCGGCGGCCTGAGGGTCATCACCGAGCAGATGCCGTCACTCCGCTCGGTGGCGGTGGGCTGCTGGGTCGATACCGGCACCCGGGACGAGACAGAGCCGGAAGCCGGTGCCAGCCACTTCCTCGAGCACCTCCTCTTCAAGGGCTCCGAGCGCCTCTCTGCTCGTGAGATCGCCGAGACGTTCGACGCAATGGGGGCCGAGTCCAACGCATTCACCTCCAAGGACTACACGTGTTTCTGGGCGCGTCTGCTCGACCAGGACCTTCCCAGAGGGCTCGAGGTCCTGGCGGAGATGCTGCAGCAACCGGCGTTCCGGATCCGTGAGATCGATGCCGAGCGTCAGGTAGTCATCGAGGAGATCAACATGAACGAGGACGATCCCTCTGACGTGGCGTTCGAGCAGTTCGTCCAGGCGGTCTTCGAAGGTCACCCGCTGGAGCGGCCGGTGCTGGGAACCAGAGAGTCGATCAGGGCAATGACCCGCGACGACATCGCCGGCTACTGGGGCCGGCGTTACGCCCCCGGGTCGACCGTGGTGGCCATGGCCGGATCCATCGATCACGACCAGGTGGTGAAGATGGTCGACTCCCTTTTCGGTGAGTGGACCGGAGAAGAGATCGACCACGAGTCGGCCCCGGTCCACGACGGCCCCAGCGTGCGGGTCGTCAACCGCGAGACCGAACAGGCCCATCTCGTCCTTGGTGGCCTGGGCATCAACAGGACCGATCCTCGCCGTTGGGCGTTCCAGGTCCTCCACCAGGTTCTGGGGGGAGGGATGTCGTCGCGCCTCTTCGACGAGATCCGGGAGAAGCGGGGCCTGGCCTACGCCGTCTACAGCTTTCGAATGGCTCACGCCGACGCCGGCGCCTGGGGGGTCTATGTGGGAACTACTCCCGCCCAGGCCGAGACCGCCCTCGAACTGATCGAGGAGGAGATCGAAAAGGTGATGGCCGAGGGGATAACGGAGGCGGAGCTGGAGCGGGCCAAGGGAGCGATGCGAGGCGGTCTGGCGCTGGCGCTGGAAGAAGCCAACTCACGAATGGTCAGGCTGGGTCGGGACGAGCTCACCGGCGCTCCCCACTACTCGGTGGGCGAACGACTCTCGCTCCTGGACGCAGTCACCCTCGACGACGTGCGCAACGTGGCATCTCAGGTCATGGGAGGGCACCGGGCCCTGGGGGCCGTCGGGCCCTTTTCTGAGGGCGACCTCGACCGCTTCGTCCACTGACCAGGAAGCAAGCGCCAGCCCCCCTCCCGTCCGTCTGCGCCGGCCCCCAACCCACCTCGGCGGGTTCCGGCCAGAGCGGGCTCAACCCGGCTCGACGGCCACGAACCGCGCCATGATGATCCCGTAGACCAGGGCGCTGACGCCCAGGCCGATGAGGAGGCGCCACAGGGGGCGATTAGTCGTCCGGCCCAGGACGCAGCCCCGATACCGGCCAGTATCCAGAGTCCGATGTCGAGTGGCCAGGCGACCGGGATTCCCCCTCCCAGCACTCCGAACAGAGCGGAGATGGGCGCCGCGGCATAGAAGAGGGACAAGCCGATGCCGTCGCAGGGACCCGTGCACCGGTCAGAGAGAACCATGGTCAGCCCGACCGCTCCTATGGCCAGCGCCCAACCCAGCAGTGCCATGCCGGCCAGGAAGCCCGAACGACATCCGATCTCCGCCCCGGAGGGCGAATCGGTCACGCTTCGGCGATCTCCACCGAGGTCATCACGGCCTCCTCGACGGGTTTTTCACCCTGGCGGGGCAGGGCGGCGATGGCGTCGACCGCATCCATCCCCGAAGCGACCCGCCCGAAGATGGTGTACTGGTGAGGCAGGCCCACGTCGTCGAGGCAGATGAAGAACTGGCTCCCGTTGGTGTTGGGCCCGGCATTGGCCATGGCCACGGTGCCGCGGCTGTAGTTGCCTTCGCCCTCCAGCTCGTCCCGGAACGTGTACCCCGGACCACCCCGGCCGGTCCCGGTCGGATCGCCGCCCTGGATGACGAACCCGGGAACCACGCGGTGAAAGATGACTCCGTCGTAGTACCCATCCCGGGCCAGATGGACGAAGTTGTTGACGGCCAGGGGGGCGCTGACGGGGTCGAACTCGATGACGATATCACCGTGGTTGGTCTGCAACGTGGCGGTGTAGGAGGTGTCCAGCTCGATCTCCAGGTCCGGAGCGCGTTCGTATTGCTTGGCCATGTCTCTCCTCGGAGGTGGGGTGCTTGTATCCGTCAGCATGGCAGCGTGGCAACTCGAACCCGAAGCCGAAACCGACCGGGGCGGCCGGCTGTCGCCGCCGGGATGGTGGGTGTAATTCTGGGAGACGCCAACCCGGCGCGGTAACCTTGGCCCGTGCCGAGTTTCGATTCAACGCCTCCGTTTGGCCGCGTGCTGACCGCCATGATCACCCCTTTCACGGCCGAGGGAGCCATCGATCACGACCGCGCCTGGCGGCTGGCCCGTTTCCTCTCAGAGCATGGCTCCGATGGTCTGGTGGTGACCGGGACCACCGGTGAATCACCCACGTTGAGCGAAGACGAGAAGGTGGCCCTCTACCGGACAGTCGTCGAGGCCGTCCAGAACAAGGCGACGATGGTGGTGGCAGGAACCGGTACCTATGACACGGCAGAGTCGGTGCGTCTCTCACGGCGGGCCGCAGAGGCGGGGGTGGACGGCCTGATGGCGGTCACTCCCTACTACTCCAAACCGACCCAAGAGGGTTTGGCTCGCCACTTCGAGGCAATCGCCGACTCCACCGAGCTCCCGGTCCTGGTCTACAACATCCCCGGGCGCACCGGGCGCCTGATCGAGGTCGACACGCTGGCCCGTCTGGCCCGCCATCCACGCATCGTCGCCACCAAGGACGCGGTGATGGACATCGACTTCACCTCTGCCACGGTGCACGAGGTAGAAGACATGGTCGTCTACTCGGGCCAGGACTCCTACACCCTTTCGATGATGGCCGTCGGTGCCGTCGGTGTCGTCTCTGTGATCAGCCATCTGGCCGGGCCCACGGTGGCCGCCATGGTGGAAGCGGCGACCGCGGGCGAGATGGCCCGGGCGCGCCGGCTCCATCACGACCTGCTTCCCCTGTGCCGGGCCTGTTTCCTCGAGTCCAACCCGGGGCCGGTCAAGGCGGGGCTCTCCGCCCTCTGGGAACCAGTGGGTGAGCCCCGGCTCCCCCTCGTCTCCGCCTCAGCCGAGACGGTGAAGGCGGTGGAGGCAGCCGTGGGATTGCTGCAGGTGGTGACCGCTTGATCACTCCAGCCCCACCACCCGGCCCGGGCTCGACCACCGGCCCACCCTCGCCATCGCGGGCCATGTTGCCGTCGTGACGGTCTCGGTCAGCTTCCTGGGCGGTCTGGGCGAGATCGGCCGCAACTGCGCCGCGCTCGAGATAGAGGGCCGCATCTGCCTGATCGACTGCGGGCTCATGTTCCCCGAGGAGGACATGCTCGGAGTGGATCTCGTGTTTCCCGACTGGTCGTGGCTGGTTGAGCGGCGCCAGGACGTCGACTTCGTGCTCCTCACCCACGGGCACGAAGATCACACGGGCGCTCTCGCCTACTTCTTGCGTGACATCGACGTGCCGGTGTACGGGTCGCGCCTCACCGTCGACCTGGCCAGGGGCCGCATCGAGGAAATGGGCATCTCCGCCCAGCTGCATCCTGTCGAGCCGGGGGAGTGGCGCAAGCACGGGCCATTCCGGTTCAAGCTGATCCGGGTGAGCCACTCGGTTCCCGACGCCACCGGTGTGGCCTTCGATACCCCCGAGGGCTTGATCGTGCACTCGGGGGACTTCAAGCTCGACCCCACACCCATCGACCACCAGCCCACCGACCTGCCCGCCTTCGCCGAGCTCGGTCGACAGGGAGTGCGCCTTCTCCTCTCGGACTCCACCAACGCCGAGGTTCCGGGCTTCGTACCGTCGGAGTCCTCCTTGAGGGAACCCATAGGCGACGTCATCGCGCACGCTCCGGGCAGGGTGATCGCGGCCTGCTTCTCCTCTCACGTGCATCGCGTCCAGCAGATCGTCGACGCCGGCCTGGCCGCGGGGCGTCAAGTGGCCTTTTTCGGGCGTTCGATGCATCGCAATACCACCGTGGCCCACGATTCGGGATACCTCAGCCTTCCGCCCGACCGCCTGGTGGACATCAAAGACCTCCTGGAACTACCACCCGGGAAGCAGTTACTGATAACGACCGGCAGTCAGGGTGAGCCCTTCGCCGCCTTGTCCCTGATGTCGCGCGACCGCCACAAGTTCGTTCAGGTGACCGACGGTGACACGATCCTGATCTCGGCCAAGCCCATCCCCGGGAACGAGGCCGCCGTTTCCAGGGTCATCAGCCGTCTGACCAGGTTGGGGGCGCGGGTGGTCCATGGGGGCAACGCCCCCGTCCACGTATCCGGTCACGCCGCCCGCGACGAGCTGCAGACATTCATCAACGTGGTCCGTCCACGCGCCTTCATCCCGGTTCATGGTGAGTACCGCCATCTTCATGCCCACGCCGAGTTGGCACGGGAGATGGGCGTGCCCGAGGTGGACGTGCTCGAGGACGGTGACAAGGTGATCCTCACCGCCGAGGCCACCCGGGTGGTACGGCGGTCGGTTCCGGCCGGCTACGTGTATCTCGACGGTGCGAGCTACGGCGAGGTACAGAGCGCCGTACTGCGTGACCGGAGCCATCTGGCCGATGAGGGAGTCGTAGTCGTCACCGTCGGAATCGATCGGGACGCCAATGTCGTCCTCGGCCCGGACCTCGACAGCCACGGTCTGATGGACGATCCCGACGCGGTCCTGGACAAGGCGGCCGAGGCCGTACGTCAGGCAATCGCCGACGGCCTCGACCAGGCCGAGGATGGCATGAACGGCATTCAGCGCCTCGTTCGACAGGCCACGGCGCGGGTGATACGCAACGAGGTGAGCCGCAAGCCGGTGATAATCCCGGTGGTGTTCCAGCTCTGATCGTTCGATCGTTGTCGGGCCGCCCGGACACCACTAACGTGACCCATCCATGCCAACCCGGAAATCCACCCGCCGGGGGGCCTCTGGGCGGAAACGGGTGACATCATCGAAGAACAAGCGGAGTTCGCGCGCTGCGAGCCGCCGCAGGGAGCGGACGCCTGTCCTGGCCAGGCTTCGTTCGTGGATTCGCACCACACTTGGCAGACAGGCCGACGACGTATGGGGACTCGTGCTCATGGTCTGTGCCGTTGTCGTGGTGTTGGGCTTCCTCGACCAGGCCGGTCCCGTCGGTAGGGGGATCGAGACCGGCACCAGGTTCCTGTTCGGGGTTTGGCGGTTCGTGATTCCGGCCGCCCTGGCCGGGGTCGGATTGTCGCTCATCACCGGCCGGCCCCGCGAGGGTGCCGCCCGGCTGGTGTGGGGCGCGGTGACGACCTTCGTGGGAACCGTGGCCATGTTCCACCTGCTCACCGGCACTGTGTCCCTGGCCAGCGACATGGCTCTCGTCCAACAGCGGGGAGGGGCGGTGGGTGCCCTGCTGGCGTTCCCCCTGCGTCGCCTTCTCGGCATCTGGGGTGCCTTCGTGGTGTTGGCGGCCGTGACCGGGATGGGGGTCCTGGTCATGACCCGTACCTCCGTGGGCGAATTCGCCGCCGGCCTGGGAGACCTGTTCCGTGTCTTTCGTACCTTCGTCTCCGAGATGCACCGGCCCGATCCCCGCCAAGCCGGAAGACACGCCGCCCGGCCCCGGCCGGTGGTGGAGGAGCCGCCTCCGCCTCCGGCTCCCGGCCCGGTCGAGGACGACGACTCAGTGGTCGAGCCCAAGCCGGCTGCGGTCAAGCGGAGTGCCAAGACCCTCAAGCCCGTCTCCACCCGCAAGTCCGGGTACCGGCTCCCCCCACTCGATCTGCTCGGCCTCGGGGGAGGGGGAGACCACAACAAGCGTCTCCTGGAGGAGACGGCCCGAGAGCTCGAAGACACCCTCCATCAGCACGGAGTCGAGGCCACCCTGACCAAGATCGTGCCCGGTCCCACCGTGACCCGCTTCGAGATCGAGCTGGCTCCCGGCGTCAAGGTCAACAAGGTATCCAACCTGGCCCACGACATCGCCTACGCGCTGGCCACTCCTGACGTGCGCCTGCTGGTCCCGATTCCCGGCAAGTCGGCTATCGGGGTGGAGGTTCCCAACCGGAAGAGGCGCATGGTCACCCTGGGCGACATTCTCCGTTCCGAAGAGGCGGCCGGGATGCACCATCCCTTGACGGTTGGGCTGGGGATGGACATCGCCGGGCACGCCAGGATGCTCAACCTGTCCGAGTTGCCCCACGTCCTGATCGCCGGGGCCACCGGCGCCGGCAAGTCGTCGTGCATCAACTCGATCGTCACATCGCTGCTGATGAGAACCACGCCCGACGATGTGCGCCTGATCATGGTCGATCCCAAGCGGGTGGAGCTGGGCCAGTACAACGGGGTCCCCCATCTGCTCACCCGGGTGATCACCAATCCCAAGAAGGCGGCCGATGCTCTCAAGTGGGCGGTGGCGGAGATGGACCGGCGCTACGACCTGCTGGCCGACGCCAAGGTGCGCGACATCGTCGGATACCGGGAGAAGCTCGAGGCGGGCAGCCTCGATCCCGAGTCTTTCGATCGCTTCCCCTATGTGGTCGTCATCGTCGACGAGTTGAACGACCTGATGATGGTGGCGGGACGGGAAGTCGAGGAAGCCGTCGTCCGTATCGCCCAGATGGCCCGGGCGGTGGGCATACACCTGGTCATAGCAACCCAGCGTCCCTCTGTCGATGTCATTACCGGTGTGATCAAGGCAAACGTCCCTTCCCGGCTGGCCTTCTCCGTTGCCTCCCAGACCGATAGCCGGGTGGTGATCGATGGTGCCGGAGCCGAGAAACTGGTGGGAATGGGCGACATGCTGGTGGTGACCGCCAAGGAGCCACGTCCTCAGCGCATTCAGGGCGCCTGGGTGGGCGAGGACGAGATCCATGCGGTGGTCGAATGGGTCAAGGACCAGCGCCAGGTCGACTACCGCGACCAGGAGGTGCTCCAGGCGGCGGCCGAGGCGGCAGCAATCAAGGCGGCCGAGGAGGACGATGAGGACGAAGAGCTGGTGCGGCGAGCCACCGAGGAAGTGGTGCGCTCCCAGCTCGGATCGACCTCGATGCTGCAGCGCAAGCTGCGGATCGGATTCGCCCGGGCGGGACGGATCATGGACATTCTCGAGAATCGGGGCATCGTCGGCCCTTCCCAGGGCTCCAAGGCGCGTGACGTTCTCATGACCGAGAGCGAGCTCGACGAGTTGCTGGAGGCCGCATCCGTTGATGTCTGACGTGTCTACCCTCAGCGTCACAGCGGGCCAACGAAGTGAGGACGTGATTTGCGCCAGCGGCTGACGCCCAGCGGGGGCCTCGACGGCACGGCTCCCCTCGACATCGAGATGACCAGACGCCTCTATCGGGCAATGATCTTCGCTCGAACCTACGACCGCAGGAGCACCGCCCTGCAGAGACAGGGACGTCTGGCCACATATTCGCCTTTCGAAGGCCAGGAGGCTGCCCAGATAGGGGCAGTTGCGGGGATCGCGCCCCAGGATTGGGTGGTCGCCACCTACCGAGATGCCGCCCTCATGTGGGCTCAGGGCTATCCCTGGGAACTGCTCATCGTCGGGCGGACGGGCGACGAGCGGGGAGGATCGCCACCCCTGCACGTCCCGGTCCTTCCACCGTCCATAACGGTGGGAGGCCACATGCTTCACGCGGTGGGGCTGGCCTGGGCAGAGAAGCTCAGGGGAACCGACCGCATCGCCCTGACCTCCTTCGGCGACGGCGCCACTTCCGAGGGCGACTTCCACGAAGCGATGAACTTCGCGGCCGTATTCGAGGCACCCTGCGTGTTCCTGTGTCAGAACAATGGCTATGCCATCTCCATGGCTCGTGAGGCCCAAACCAGGTCGGAGACCATCGCCGAGAAGGCGATCGCTTACGGCATGCCGGGCATCCAGGTGGACGGAAACGACCTCTTCGCCGTGTACGAGAGCGTCAAGGAGGCGGCCGACCGGGCCCGGGAGGGCGGAGGCCCGACCCTGATCGAGGCCGTTACCTATCGGGTGGGGCCGCACACCACCGCCGACGACCCCAAGCGCTATCGGAGCGACGACGAGGGTGAGGATTGGAGGCGGCGCGACCCGCTGGAGCGGGTCAGGGTCTATCTGTCCGAGCGTGACGCCTGGGATGACGACTGGCAGGAGTCGATCCAGGCCGAGGCGACGGCCGAGATCGATCGAGCGGTGGATC
The DNA here is from genome assembly GCA_963744905.1 of uncultured Acidimicrobiia bacterium. Taxonomy (GTDB): domain Bacteria; phylum Actinomycetota; class Acidimicrobiia; order Spongiisociales; family ZC4RG35; genus DATFFO01. Next base: position 236,710 of record CAVUUV010000005.1, read on the forward strand.
TGGCCGAGGCCATGCCCTCGCTGGCTCCGGGTGAGATCCTGGATGCGATGTTCGAGGACCTGCCATCCCACCTGGCGGCCCAGCGAGCAGAGCTGGTGGCCGTCGCCGGACAGCGTGACGCCGAGAACGGGGGCGGTGCCTAGATGAGCGTTCTGACCATGGCCAAGGCGCTCAACGACGCACTGTCGGTTGCCCTGGGCAAGGATTCCGATGTGATGGTGCTGGGCGAGGACGTGGGACGGACGGGAGGGGTTTTTCGAATCACCGACGGCCTCCAGGAGACATTCGGAGAGCACCGGGTGGTCGACACGCCGGTGGCAGAGTCGGGGATCGTCGGAGTCTCTTTCGGTCTTGCGGTCGCCGGCATGCGCCCGGTGGCAGAACTGCAATTCATGGGCTTCTCCTATCCCGCCTTCGACCAGGTGATCAACCACGTCGGCCGGATTCGCAACCGCTCCCAGCACCGCTTCACCGCCCCCCTGGTGATTCGGATTCCCTTCGGTGGAGGGATCGGGGCCGCCGAGCACCACTCAGAATCCGCCGAGGCCATCTACGCCCACACCCCGGGGATAAAGGTGGTCATACCCTCCACTCCCTATGACGCCAAGGGCCTGCTCCTCTCCGCCATAGCCGATCCCGACCCTGTCATCTTCTGTGAGCCCATTCGTCTCTACCGGTCGGTCAAGGAGGAGGTGCCGGAAGGATGGTACGAGGTGCCCATCGGCAAGGCCCGCATCGAACGACCCGGCACCGACCTGACGCTGATCACCTGGGGAGCGATGATCGGTGAAACCCGGGCGGCGGCCGGCCAATTGGAAGAGGAGGGGGTCTCGGCCGAGGTCATCGACCTGCGCAGCCTGGTCCCATTCGATGCCGACACCGTCGTCGAGTCCGTCAACCGGACGGGGAGAGCCGTGATCGTGCACGAGGCGCCGCGGACGGCAGGGTTCGGTGCTGAAGTGGCCGCCACCATCGCCGAGCGGTGCCTCTTCTCGCTCCTGGCCCCCGTGCGTCGGGTCACCGGCTGGGACAGTGTGTTCCCCCTCAAGCGATCCGAGTGGCAGTATCTGCCCAGCACGGAGCGGATCATGAGGGCCGCCAGAGCCACGATGGAGACCTGATGGCCAAGGAGTTCCGCCTGCCCGACATCGGCGAAGGCCTGACCGAAGCCGAAGTGGTGCGTTGGGTGATTCCCGTAGGTGGAACCGTCGATGTGGACGAGACTGTGGTGGAGCTGGAGACAGACAAGGCCGTGGTCGAGATCCCGTCTCCGTACGGGGGAGTCGTCCTCCACCACGGCGCGGCGGAAGGGGAGGTCATCGAGGTGGGCGATGTCCTCGTTGTGGTGGGTGAGGCCGGCGAAGAGTGGGCCGAAGCGACCCCTGGCGGGGTAGAGACGGCCCCGGAGGCTGAGGAGGAAGTCGAGTCCGACGCGGAGGTGGACGACACGGACGGGGCCGAGCCCTCCCGGACGGAAACTGCCCCCGAGCCGGCCCCAATCGTCGGCACCCTGTCGGAGCGGGCAGAGGAACTCCCCGTCCGTGAAGAGACCGCCCGCCCGTCGACGACTTCGGTCAAGGCGCTGCCCCTGGTCCGGAAGATGGCCCGGGAGATGGGAGTGGACCTGACCGCGGTCACGGGCAGCGGACCCGATGGCAGGGTGACCCGCGACGATGTCATCTCCGCCGCCCAGCACTCGGGAGTCGAGCCCTCCGCCCCCAGCGTGACCCCGGTTCCGTCCATGCCCACCCCGCCCGTGGCCACCGTCCCTGCCGGCGAGCGGCCCGCGCCTCAGCGGCGACAGCTCTCCAAGCTGCGGCGAACCATTGCCGCCAACATGTCGGCCTCCTGGTCCGAGATCCCCCACGTGACGACTTTCGACGAGGTCGACGCCACCCGGCTCATGGCGATGAGAGAGGCGCTGGGACGGCGCCACGAGGTGAGAATTCCCATGGAGGCTCTGGTGGTGAAGGCCGTCACCCCGGTTCTGACCGCGTTTCCCGAGTTCAACGCCAGCCTCGAAGGTGAGGAGCTGGTTCTCCATTCCCGTCAGGACATCGGCATCGCCGTCGATACCCCCGACGGACTGCTGGTGGCGGTCATTCGCAACGCGGACCGCCGCTCGGTCCTGGCTCTGGCCCAGGAGGTGCGGCGGCTGGGTGGGGCGGCCAGGGAACGCAAGCTCGGGGCCGACGAACTGCGAGACCAGACATTCACGGTGTCCAACATCGGGGCCCTGGGCGGAGGGTTCGGAACACCCATCGTGCCCCCCGGCACGGCCGCCATCCTGTCGGTGGGACGGGTGACAGACAGGCCGGTGGTTCGTGACGGGCGTGTGGAGATCGCCCCGGTCATGCCGGTGTCTCTCTCCTACGACCACCGCATCATCGATGGAGGGCTGGGCCGCCGGTTCATGGCCATGCTGCTGGAGAACCTGGAAGAGCCGGGCCTGTTCCTCGTCGACTGATTCGTTCTTTGGACGAGGAGGAACGGTCCCCCCGTTCTTTGGACGCCCACCATCGGCATGCGTTCCTCACGCTCCAAAGAAGCGGTGGGGCGTTCGTGGTGGTCCAAAGAAGGCGACGTCGTGTCCCGGTTCAGTCGTGGGCGTGGCGCTCCACCAGGTCGTAGACGCGGCGGTTGCGCTGGCTGGGGTAGGGATCAGAGGTGAGCAGGCCCAGGAGCCGGTCCTGGGTTCGCACCGAGATCTCGATGTGGCCCTCCCAGCGATCGGCCTGGACCTGGGTCGGCAAACGACAACAGGACGGGTCGGGACACCCCGAGGCGGCCCGGCGATCCGTGTCCCGATGGCGAAACCACTGTGCCGCCTCGAAGGGGACGCCCACGGTGACCGCATAGGGACGATCCGGCTCCATATGGGTGAGGCAGAAGTACGTGCCGGCGGGCGTGTCGGTGTACTGGGCATGAACATCGAATTTGTCGGCCGAATCGAACACGGCCGCCGCCCCCCACCGGCGACATACCGGCTGGCCTTCGATGCCGCCGGTGGGATCGGTGTTGAAGCCGACGCCGTCGTTGGCGTATCCCTTGAGAACCAGCCCGCTCTCATCCGTCACCAGGAGGTGGGTCCTCATCCCCAGTTTCTCGGTGGCCAGGTTGACGAATCGCCACGCAGCCATCTCATAGCTGACGTAGAAGAGCTCCTTGACGTCCTCGATCGAGATATCCCGCTGTTCCATGGCGCGCCGCAATCGGGGAACGACCGCCCCCTGGGGAACCAGGATGGCGCCGGCCAGATAGGCCGTCTCGAGACGCTGGCGAAGAAACTCCTCGACGTCCCCGGGCTCACCATGGCCCAGGAGCCTTCCCGCCAGGGTCTGGAGGATGGCCTTGCGGGCCTGGCGTGTACGAAGCTCATTTCGCTGGGCGATGTATATGCGCCCGGTCAGGGTATCGGTGACCGATCGGAGGCCGGGCACCATGTCCTCGACGGCCTCGATCTCGAACCCCAGGTGGGAGGCGATGTCCAGCAAGGTCCGTGACGACAACGGGCCGTCTCCCTCGTGGCCCAGCTTCTCCAGGATCCCCGCCGCCACCGCCTCCAGGTCGGACAGATAGCCGTTTTGATCCCGTAGAAAGCGACCCACGGCTGCATTGGCGGCTCGCAGCCTCCCCCGGCCGGTGTGCTCGAGAGCCGCCCCGCCCAGCAACGCCCGATACAACCCCACCATGTGGGCGAGGATCTCATCGCTGAGCGAGGGCGAAGGGCGGACGTAGGGGAGGTCGAGGTGCTCGAAACGGGGATCCGACTGCATCCGCTCCAACTCGATCTCGAGTTCGGCCCGCCGATTGGGCGGCTCCGGATCCATCAGCTCCCGGGGCTCGACGTCCAGGGCCCGGGCCAGGTCCGTTATGTGGCTCGGTTTGGGCTCCCGACGACCGTTCTCCAGCATCGACAGGTAGGGAGCCGGCCGGCCGACCAGCTCACCCAGCTCGGCCAGAGTCAGATCCGCCCGCTTGCGGATGTGGCGCAGCCGGCGCCCGAAGGTGAGGGCATCGACGACGGATTCAGTCATAGGCGCCATGTTAATTCATGGCGATTTTTCCAGCAACATGGCTTGCATTAGGCTGATTGCCCGTAAGAGAATGCATGATTACAACACACGAAGGCGCTATGACCTATCAGTTGCAACGACCCGCCAACGAGAAAGCGGCCCGAATCCTCAGCGATGAGGCGCTCGAGTTCGTCACCGACCTCCACCGCAGTTTCGGTGAGCGCCGGGCCAATCTGCTCGCCGATCGCCAGGGGCGCCAGGCCCAGATCGATGCCGGGCTATTACCCCGCTTCGACCCCGAGACGGAGTGGATCAGGCGCCAGGACTGGACCGTCCCCCGGCCCCCGCCGGACCTGGCGGACCGCCGGGTAGAGATCACCGGGCCGACCGATCGCAAGATGATGATCAACGCCCTCAATTCGGGAGCGCGTGTGTTCATGGCGGACTTCGAGGACGCCAACTCTCCCACCTGGGACAATCTGGTGGAGGGGCAAGCCAATCTGGTCGAGGCCTATCAGCACAACCTGTCCCTCGACACGGGAGAGAAGCAGTACCGCCTCGAGGACGAGGTGGCCACCCTGATGATCCGACCCCGGGGATGGCACCTGCCCGAAAAGCACCTCTACATCGACGGCCGCCCCGCCTCTGGCGCCCTGGTCGACTTCGGCCTGTACATGTTCTGGGGCGGGCGGGCGGCGCTGGAAGCCGGGACCGGGCCATACTTCTACCTGCCCAAGCTCGAGAACCATCGTGAGGCGAAGTTGTGGAACGACATCTTCGTGTTCGCTCAGCGCCGCCTGGGGATGCCGGAGGGGACCATTCGGGCCACGGTGCTCATCGAGACCATCACCGCTGCCTTCGAGATGGACGAGATCCTCTTCGCTCTCCGCGATCACTCGGTGGGCCTCAACGCGGGGCGCTGGGACTACATCTTCTCGGTCATAAAGAAGTTCCGCAACCGGGCCGACAAGATCCTCCCCGACCGGGCCCAGGTGACCATGACCACGCCCTTCATGCACGCCTACACGGAGTTGCAAGTCGCCACCTGTCACCGCCGGGGGGCACATGCCATCGGGGGCATGGCCGCCTTCATCCCCAACCGGCGCGATCCGGAGGTGACCGAAAACGCCCTGGAAAAGGTCGCCGCCGACAAGCGCAGAGAGGCCGAGCAGGGCTGTGACGGGACCTGGGTGGCCCATCCCGACCTGGTCGAGGTGGCCCAGGCCGAATTCGACGCAGTCCTGGGGGATAGGCCCAACCAGATCGATCGGCTCCGCCCCGAGGTTGCCGTGACCCCGACCGACCTTCTCGACACCCGGGTGGCGGGAGGGCAAATCACCGAGGCAGGTATCCGCACCAACGTCTCGGTGGGAATTCGTTACCTGGCCGCCTGGCTCACCGGCACCGGTGCCGCCGCCATCGACAATCTCATGGAGGACGCGGCCACGGCTGAGATCTCTCGCAGCCAGCTTTGGCAATGGGTTCGCCACGGAGCCACCACGGACGACGGTCGCGTGGTGACCGCCGACCTGGTCCGGGCCATCGCCGACGAGGAGATGGAGATGATCGAGGCTGCCGTGGGAGCGGAGGCGTTCACCGCCGGCCGCTACCAGGACGCAAGGGACCTGTTCGAACAGGTGGCCCTGGCTCCGGACTTCATCGAGTTTCTGACTCTGCCCGCCTACGAACTGATCGACTGAGAGGAACCATGACAGACATCACCGCCGAAGCGGCCGAGCTGGCCCGCGATTGGCAAACCAATCCCCGCTGGCGAGGAGTGGAGCGGACCTACACCGCCGAGGACGTCGTGCGCCTCCGGGGCAGCTTGCGCGAGGACCACACCCTGGCTCGCTCGATGGCCGAGAAGCTGTGGGACATCATGGCTCACGCCGACTTCGTGCGCGCCCTCGGCGCCCTCAGCGGGGGACAGGCGGTGCAGATGGTCAAAGCCGGCCTCGAAGCGATCTACCTGTCGGGCTGGCAGGTGGCCGGTGACGCCAACCTGGGCGAACAGGTCTACCCCGACCAGTCCCTCTACCCGGCCAACTCCGCCCCGGCCCTGGTGCGGCGGATCAACAATGCCCTGCGCCGCGCCGACCAGATCGCCTGGATGGAGAGTGACGACAGGATCGACTACTTCGCCCCCATCGTCGCCGATGGAGAAGCGGGATTCGGGGGTGCGCTCAACGTCTTCGAGCTCACCAAGGCCTTCATCGAGGCGGGTGCAGCCGGAGTTCACTTCGAGGATCAGCTCGCCTCCGAGAAGAAATGCGGTCACATGGGCGGGAAAGTGCTGGTCCCAACCTCCCAGCACCTACGCACCCTGACCGCGGCCCGGCTGGCGGCCGACGTGATGGGAACTCCCACGCTCATCGTCGCTCGCACCGACGCCAACGCCGCCAACCTGCTCACATCCGACATCGACGAGCGGGACCGGGAGTTCACCACCGGCGAACGAACCGCCGAGGGCTTCTTCCGGGTTCGCAACGGGCTCGACCAGGCCATCGCCCGCGGCCTCTCCTACGCCCCCTATGCGGACCTGCTCTGGTGTGAGACCGCCAAGCCCGACCTGGACGAGGCCGGGCGCTTCGCCGACGCCATCCATGCCCGCTATCCGGACAAGATGCTGGCCTACAACTGCTCGCCCTCGTTCAACTGGAAGGCGGCTCTGGACGACACCCAGATCGCCGGCTTCCAGAAGGAGCTCAGCGCCCTGGGCTACAAGTTCCAGTTCATCACCCTGGCCGGGTTCCACGCCCTCAACGCCTCCATGTTCGAGTTGGCCAGCCGGTACGCCGCCAGCGGGATGCCGGCCTACGTCGACCTGCAGCAGCGCGAGTTCGCCCTGGCCGAACGCGGTTACACGGCCACCCGTCACCAGCGCGAGGTCGGAGCCGGGTACTTCGATGCGGTCAACACCGTCATCACCGGTGGCGTGGCTTCCACCCTGGCGCTGAGCGGCAGCACCGAGGAGGAGCAGTTCTGACAGGTCGAGCGATTGGATTCCCAGCATTCGGGGCATCAAGTACTGTGAGCGACAGGACAGCAGCCCCCCCGAGGGAGTGAACATGACCAACATCGTCCACGTAGTAGGAACGGGAACGATCGGAGAGCCCCTGATCGGGATGCTGGCCGACCATCGCGAGCACTTCGGCATCGAAGAGGTGACCTTCCACAAGCGCACGCCGCTGGTCACGGAGCGATCCAAGGTCAACGACCTGGTCCGACGCGGTGCCTCCCTGGCCGTGGACTCGGACAAGCTGACCACGTTCGAGGAGCTGGGCCACAGTCCCAAGTACGAGACGATGGAGGCTCTGGAGCGGGCCAAGGTGGTGATCGACTGCACCCCGGTCGGCAATGCCAACAAGTCCGACTTCTACCAGAACCTCAAGAATCCGGTTGGATTCATGGCCCAGGGCTCGGAGTTCGGGTTCGGCAAGATGTACGCCCGGGGCATAAACGACGACGCCCTGGTGCCGGGAGAGGACCGCTACCTGCAGATCGTGTCCTGCAACACGCACAACATCTCCGTGCTGGTCAAGACCCTGGGCATAGACGACGACGGCGACAACCACCTGGTCGACGGCCGCTTCCTGTGCATTCGCCGGGCCAACGACATCTCCCAGGACTCGGGCTTCGTTGCCTCTCCCACCGTCGACAAGCACAAGGACGAGCGGTTCGGCACCCACCATGCTCGTGACTCCCATCATCTCTTCGAGACGCTGGGCTATGACCTCAATCTCTTCTCGTCAGCGGTCAAGCTCAACACCCAGTACATGCACTCGATCCACTTCTCGCTCACCCTGGACCGGGAGATGACGTTGGCTGAGGTCAAGGAACGCCTCCTCTCCAACCCGCGGGTGGCCGTGACCCACAAGCAGTCGGCCAACTCGGTCTTCTCGTTTGGTCGCGATCACGGCTACTACGGGCGGATCCTCTCCCAGACGGTGGTGGCGCTGGAGACCCTGGCCGTCCGCAACGGCAACGAGCTGGTTGGTTTCTGCTTCACTCCCCAGGACGGCAACCCCCTGTTGTCGACCGTGGCCGCCATGCTCTGGTACCTGGACGCCGACTCCGTCGACCAGCGCCTCGACTTCCTGCGCCGGTACCTTTTCCCAGAGGTCTGAGCCGTCCCACCTCGTGGAGGATCCACTTCGTCACGCCGAGGAGGCCATCAACGCGTTGGGCAGAGGTGACGCGGCCATCGCCAGGTCGGAGGCGGTGTTGTCGGTGGTTGGTGATCACTCCTTGTACGCTCTGGCCGACATAATCGCTCTCGCGGCGGCCGAGCTGGAGGCGGAGAGCGAGGTTTCACCCTCCACCTGGAACGCCCTGAGTGACGCCTGCCCGGCCCGTCTGAGGCCCACCATCGAGCTGTGGCGAACCTGATCTGTAGCCAACCCCGATCCAGACCATGTCCGACTACCACCTTCACCTCCATCCTCACGCCGGCAGTGACGACCCCGCCGATGCCCCCCAGGGCCGCTACCCGGATGGCCATCTGAGCGCCTACGTGGAAGCTGCTCTCGAGAGAGGAGCGACCGAGCTCGGGTTCACCGAGCATCTCTACCGCTGCCGGGAGGCGGCCCCGGTGCTGGGCAGGTTCTGGGAGGACGACGACACCCCCAGCGACGTTGCCACCCTCACCGCCGACATGGTCGAGGCAGATCTCACCCTCTCGCTCGAGGACTACGTCGGGGCCGTCCTGGCCGCCAAGAAGTCGGGACTTCCGGTCAAGCTGGGCCTGGAGGTCGACTTCTTCCCGGAGACTATCGAGGCAGTGACAGACCTGTTGGAGCCATATCCGTGGGACTTCTTGATCGGGGCGGTGCACTGGATAGGCGGTTGGGCCATCGATGCCTCACACTCGCTGTTCGAGTTCGACCGAAGGGGGATCGATCGTGCCTGGGATGAGTATTTCGCCCTCGAAGCCCAGCTGGCGGCATCGGGGACGGTGGACGTGCTGGCCCACGTCGACGTGATCAAGAAGTACGGGCTGGTCGCCGCCACCGACCCGACGCCGTGGTACGAGGCGGTGGTGAGTGCGGCTGCGGGCTCCGGGACGGCCGTCGAGGTGTCCAGCCAGGGCCTGCGCTACCCCACTGCCGAGGTGTATCCCGCCCCGGACCTGTTGGGGGCCTTTCATCGGGCCGGAGTAGCGATCACCCTGGCCAGCGACGCTCACCGACCCTCCCAGGCCGGCTGGGGCCATGACGAGGTGGTAGAGGCGGCCCGCGCTGCCGGCTATGAGTCGCACCTCAGATTCAGCGGCCGTGTCGCTCACCCCCACCCGTTGTGAGTCCCCTCCGATGCCCGACGGCGACCGGTGACGGGTGGGCGTCGAGAGCGCCGACATGCTTCGCTGCCACTCCTAGGAGCCCGTTGAACAATGCATGTCACCCATCTTGACGACCATGCATCACCACCCACTGCGTTCTCGGCCCCGCCATTCCGGCACAAGGAGTGGCGAAACCTCGGCCTTGCGGCTGGCGCCTGGCCGCCAATCCGAGCAACGGCATTATCCAACAGGCTCCTAGGATCGGGCTGTGACAGTCCACTCCGAGAACCCCTTCACCGTCCCCGTGGACCGTAGGGACCCGGTCCGCCGACTGAGAGGCCGCTTGGCGGCACCGGTCACGATCATCACCGCCGCCGCAGAACCGCCTGCCGGTCTCACCGTGTCTTCATTCTTCGTGGTCGAGGGAGAGGTGGCTCGAGCGGCGGCCCTGGTCGGCCCCGGAGCCGACGTCCTGGATGCGGCTGAGGAATCAGGGGCCTTCATCGCTCACATCCTCACCGAGGAGGGTCGGCGGCTGGCCGACATCTTCGCCGGCCTGCGTCCTTCGCCCGGAGGCGTTTTCGCCACGACCGAGATCGAGGAGACTCGGTGGGGACCGAGGTTGATGGAGGTGGACGACTGGGCGGGCTGTCGGCTGGAGGAGATACGGCCGCTGGGTGACCAGCATGTGATGGTGGGCGTGATCGAGGACCTCGAAGTCTCGGACATGTCCGGCCCGCTGATCTACTTCCGCGGCGAGTATCGCAAGCTGCAGAGATGAGGTCGCCCGGCTCGTGACGAGGACCTATCACCTGACCACCCTCGGATGCGCCAAGAACCAGGTCGACTCCGAAAAGCTGGAGGCAATGTTGGCCGAGGCGGGATATGAGCCGGCGTCGTCTTCGGACCAGGCCGACGTGGTGATGGTCAACACCTGCGCCTTCATCGAGGAAGCCCGCCGCGAGTCGGTGGAGACGATCCTCGACCTGGGTAACAACGCCCGTCCGGGGTCCAAGACCGTGGTGCTGGGATGCATGGCGCAACGTTTCGGGGTCGAGGTCGAAAAGGCCCTTCCCGAGGTCGACGCGGTGATAGGTCTGGACCGCTATGGCGGATTGGTCGAAACGCTGGATCGGCTCACCGGCTGGGAGCCGGTTCGGATTCGTTCCCGCCCCACCATGGACATTCTCCATCGGGTGGACCGGGCTCGACCCGCCTACCCCTATTCGTATCTCAAGGTTGCCGAGGGATGCGACAAGCCCTGCACGTTCTGCGCCATTCCCCTGATCCGGGGTAAACAGCGGTCCCGGCCACCGGTCGAGATCAGGAATGAGACGGAGAGGCTTGTCCAACAGGGGGTCAGGGAGGTCGTCCTGGTCGCCCAGGATCTGGCCTCCTACGGCAGGGACCTCGAACAGAAATCACGTCCCGGCATAGTCGAGCTCCTGAAGCTCATGTCGCGGGTGGACGGGTTGGATCGCCTCCGTCTGCTCTATCTCTACCCCCGGGAGATATCCGGCGAGCTGATCGAAGAGATCGCCTCCAATCCCCGGATCGCCACGTATTTCGACCTCTCCCTCCAACACGCCACCACTCGACTGCTGCGGTCGATGAAGCGCCCCGGAGGCGTCGAAAGCTACATGAGGCTCATCGATCGTATCCGCCGCCAGGCTCCCGACGCCGCCCTCCGTTCCAGCTTCATCGTCGGGTTCCCCGGTGAGGAGGATGCCGATGTGGAGGAGCTGGCCGACTTCCTGGGATGGGCGAAGCTCGACTGGGCGGGCTTCTTCCCGTATTCGCCCGAGGAGGGAACCCCGGCCTCCACACTTCCGGGCCGGGTGCCCGAGGTGGTCGTGGCGGAGAGGTTGCGCCACCTCCAGGAGATCCAGGAGGAGATCACGGCCGCCGCCAACCTCGAGTCCGTCGGGTCCAGGCTCGATGTCCTCATCGATCAGGTCGAGGATGGTGTTCCCCTGGGCCGCTCATATCGGCAGGCTCCTGAGATCGACGGCGTGATAGCCCTGGATGCCGGCTCACCGGGCATGTGGGTCGAAGCCGAGGTCACCGCTGCCTATGGCCCCGACCTCGAGGCAAGGGTGGTGTCGGGGCGGTGATAGTCGAGGTGGTGGCCGTGGGCACCGAGCTGCTTCTGGGTCAGATCATCAACTCCAATGCCTCCACCATCGGGGCGGTTTTGGCCGAAAGCGGGTTCGATGCCCATTTCCAGCAGGTGGTGGGCGACAACCTGGATCGAATCGCCGCCAGTCTGTGCACGGCCATGAGTCGGGCCGACGCGGTCGTCGTCACCGGCGGCATCGGGCCGACCCAGGACGACATGACCCGCGAGGGCCTCTGCGCCGCCACCGGTCTGACAATGGAGCACTCCGACGAGTACGAGGCCCGGCTTCGGGAACGTTGGGAAAGCACAGGTCGGGTCATGCCACCCTCCAACATTCGACAGGCCGACCACCCCCGGGGAGCCGAGCTGCTCCCCAACCCGAAGGGCACCGCACCGGGACTGGTGCTCGATCACGAAGGAACGCTCGTGTTCGTGGTGCCGGGCGTCCCCGAGGAGATGGAACTGCTGCTGATGGACCACGTCTTGCCTCGCCTCCGGGCCGCGGCCGGCATCGAGGAGGTGCTCGTCTCCCGCGTCCTGCGCAGCTGGGGGAGATCGGAGTCCCAGGTGGCCGACATGCTCGACGACCTCTACGTCGGGTCATCCAATCCTTCCCTGGCCTTCCTGGCGTCATCGGGTGAGATCAAGCTGAGGATCACCGCCAAGGCACCCACGGCCACCCAGGCAGAGGCGATGATCAGCCCGCTCGAATCCGAGATCCGCAAGCGGATGGGCGCCGGCATCTTCGGAGTGGACGGCGAGACGATCGAATCCATCCTGCTCTCGGCCCTCTCCGCTCGGGGCTGGACGCTGGGCACCGCCGAATCCGTCACCGGCGGGGGAGTGGCCCAGCGCATAACGGGCGTCCCCGGCTCCTCGGAGGTCTTTCGTGGGTCGGTGGTGGCCTATGCCACCGATCTCAAGCGGTCGCTCCTGGGAGTGGAGGATCTCTCTCACGGTGTGGTGAGTGAGGAGACGGCCCGGGCCATGGCGATCGGAGCCCGCCGGGCCCTGGAAGTCGACGTTGCCATAGCTCTGACCGGCTCGGCCGGACCCGAGCCCCAGGAACAGCCGCCCGGAACCGTGGTGGTCGGAATCGTCACCCCCGAGGGGGAATGGGCCCGCACCCTGCACCTGCCTGGTGACCGGGAACGGGTGCGCGTCTATGCAGCCACCGCCGCCCTCCAGCTCGCCCGCCTGGCCGTAAGCGGAACGTGGAACGGGTGAACCCGCCTGGCCGTGAGCGGAACGTGGAACGGGTGAGCCCGCCCGGCCGGACCTTCATCGCCCTGGTTCCCTCACCCGAGATCGGCGCGGCCGCCGCTGATCGCCTTTCCTCCGTCGCGATCCCGGGACGCCCGGTTCCACCTCGAAACTGGCACGTGACGCTTCGATTCGTGGGCCCGATCGACGACCCCACCTACGACCGTTGGCTGTGGTCACTGAGTCAGGTCCACTGCCCGCCCATCCGAATCCGCCTGAAGGGGATGGGTGCCTTCCCCAGGGCCAGGAAGGCGACGGTCTTGTGGCTGGACATGGAGGGGAGCGGGCTGGACGAACTGGCCGGGGCGATAGAGGAAGCCACGATTGCAGCCGGTTTGCCGGGTGAAGACCGCCCCTTTCAGGCTCATCTGACCCTGTCGCGCCTTCGTCCCCCTCAGGATGTGCGGGCTCTGATCGAGGCGACCCAGCCCCTGGATCTGGTGTGGAAGGTGGACGGTTTTCACGTGATGGCCGCAGTAGGCTCCACCTATCAGATCTTCGATTCGTTCTGGCTGGGGGGTCGAGTTTCTTGATGCTTGGATCGAACGTCTGTTCGCTGTACGATCTGTCACACATCCCCTGTAGGTTCACCGGAGTCGGCCACCGGCTCGGATTGGAGGACGGGCAATGAGCCAGAGAACCAACGACAAGGAGCAGCGAATGGAACGCCAGAGATCACTCGATATGGCCGTTTCCCAGATAGAGCGTCAGTTCGGCAAGGGGGCGGTGATGAAGATGGGCGATGGACCCAGCCGCAAGGTGGAGACGATCTCCACCGGGGCCCTTTCTCTGGACCTCGCCCTGGGCATTGGAGGGGTTCCCCGGGGCCGCGTGGTCGAGATCTACGGCCCGGAGGCATCGGGCAAGACCAGCCTCGCTCTGCATGTGGTGGCAGAGGCCCAGCGCAACGGGGGCATCGCCGCCTTCATCGACGCCGAGCATGCCCTCGACCCCGTTTATGCCCGGGCCATCGGCGTCGATGTCGACGAGTTGCTCATCTCCCAGCCGGACACGGGGGAACAGGCCCTGGAGATCGCCGACATGCTGATCCGATCCGGAGCCCTGGACGTGCTGGTGATCGACTCCGTGGCTGCCCTGGTCCCCCGGGCGGAGATCGAGGGCGAGATGGGCGATTCCCACGTCGGCCTGCAGGCCCGGCTCATGTCCCAGGCCCTGCGCAAGCTGACCGGCACCCTGAGCAAATCCCGAACCACGGCCATCTTCATCAACCAGCTGCGGGAGAAGATCGGGGTCATGTTCGGCTCGCCGGAGACCACTCCCGGTGGCCGTGCCCTCAAGTTCTACTCCAGCGTGCGCCTCGACATCCGCCGCATCGAGTCCATCAAGGACGGCGCCGACCAGGTCGGCAACCGGGTCCGGGTCAAGGTGGCCAAGAACAAGATGGCCCCGCCGTTCCGCAAGGCCGAATTCGACATCATGTTCGGGGAAGGGATCTCCCGGGAAGGCAGCCTGCTGGATGTGGCGGTGGAGGAGGACGTGGTTCGCAAGAGCGGCGCCTGGTACACCTTCGACGACGACCAACTCGGTCAGGGCCGGGAGAACGCCAAGCGCTTCCTGCGGGAGAACCCGGAATTGGCCATGCAACTCCAGGCCAAGGTGTACGAAGCCGTCGGCTTGGGAGCCAACGACTCCCAGACCGACGAGGAGACCGAGAAGGTCGAATCGGTGGAGGCGGAGGCCACAGAGGACTCCTAATCATTCCGAATCAGGTGGGGGCGGACTAGGCTGACCAGCAGTAATGAACCTAACTGTCTAAAGCGAGAAAGGCCGCCTCCAGGTGTCAGGAGTGTCATCCGATACGGGCTGATCTAGGACGGTGGCCCCGCGCCCCGACCCGGCCTGCCTGGCTTCCGATCAGGATGAGCGCCCGTTCCCGGGCTCTTCCAACCTGCCCATCAGCACTCCGACCATCTTCCCGGCGGTGAAGGGAGCCAATCATGAGCGCGACTCAGGTCGTGATCCTGTCGGTCGTGGTGACCGTAGTGGGAGCGGTGCTGGGATACGCCTTCGCCACTCTGAGCGCGGGGAGAAGACGTCGGCGGGACGGGGATTCGGCTGAAGACGCGCTCAGCCAGGCCCGGATCGATGCCCAGCGCATCCTGGCCAAGGCCGAAGAAGAGAGCCGGGCCAAGGCCGAGGCCTATCGAGAGCGCGAGGACGCCGCCCTCGAGCACCGGCGACTCGAGGTAGCCAACCTGGAGACCAGACTGGCCCAGCGGGAGGAAACGCTGGAGCAGCGGGCATCCAACCTGGCCAGCCGGGAGCGGATGTTGATCGACCGCGATACCGAGCTCACCGAAGCCCGCCAGCAGGCGGAGCGATTGAAGGAACAGGCCCGGGCCGATCTGGAGCGCGTGGCCACCATCGACGCCAAGGCGGCCAAAGACGAGTTGCTGGCTCAGGTCGAAGACGAGGCCCGTCGCGACGCGATGCTGTTGGTTCGGGATCTGGAGATCAAAGCCCGGGAAGAGGCCGACAAGCGGGCCCGTCGCATCCTGGCCACCGCCATCCAGAGGCTGGCCGCCGAAGTGGTCACGGAATCGACGGTGTCGACCATCCCGCTTCCCACCGATGACATGAAGGGGCGGATCATCGGGCGGGAGGGACGTAACATCCGCCATCTGGAGTCGGTCACCGGAGTCAGCCTCATCGTCGACGACACTCCCGAGGCAGTATCGGTCAGTTCGTTCGATCCCATCCGGCGCGAGGTGGCCCGCCTCACCCTGGAGCGACTGGTCGCTGACGGACGCATTCACCCCGCCTCGATCGAGGAAGCCTTCGAGAAGGCGCGTGACGAGGTCGAGCAGAGTGTGCGGGATGCCGGGGAATGGGCTCTGCTCGAGGTGGGGCTGACCCGCATGAATCCGGAGCTGGTGACCCTGCTGGGACGGCTCAAGTTCCGAACCTCCTATGGCCAAAACGTGCTCAACCATCTGGTGGAGTCGGCCCACATCGCCTCGATGTTGGCCACGGAGCTCGGAATCGATCCGGCCCCGGTGCGACGGGCAGCCCTCCTCCACGACATCGGCAAAGCGGTGACCCACGAGGTCGAGGGCTCCCACGCCCTGATCGGTGCCGAGATCGCCCGGAGATTCGGTGAGGATCCGGCTGTGGTGCACGGAATCGAGGCCCATCACAACGAGGTGGAGCCCCGCACCGTTCTGGCCGTCATCGTCCAGGCAGCCGACACCGTATCCGCTGCCCGCCCCGGAGCACGGCGCGAGACCCTGGAGTCGTACGTTCGGCGACTCGAGCGTCTCGAGAACCTGGCCCTCGAGTTCAACGGCGTCGACCGGGTCTTTGCCCTCCAGGCCGGACGTGAGGTGCGGGTAGTCGTCGACCCCGGATCGGTGACCGACCTCGAGGCAAACGACCTCGCCCGTCGCATTGCTCGCAAGCTGGAAGAGGATCTCCAGTACCCGGGCAGTATCCAGGTGACGGTCATCCGTGAGTTCCGGGCCACCGACTACGCCCGCTGAGAATGGCAGTGGACACCAGCGTCGTGGTCGCCCCACCCAGACGGCGACTCGTCCCGGAGAGACCTGCCACCCGGACTGGTAAGCGCTATCTGATCCGGACCTTCGGTTGCCAGATGAACGAGCACGACTCGGAACGCATCGCCGGGCTGTTCGAGCTCGATGGGATGGCACCCACGGGCGAACTCGAACAGGCAGACGTGGTTTTCGTCAACACCTGCACCATCCGCGAGAACGCCGACAACCGACTCTACGGGACCCTGGGGCATCTCAAGCAGTTCAAGGATGCTCGCCCCGAGGCCCTGTTGGTGGTGGGAGGATGCGCCGCCCAGAAGGACCGCGAGCTGGTACGGGAGAAGGCCCCCTGGGTCGACGTGGTCATGGGTACCCACAACCTGGATCGCGTCCTGGACTTGATGGATCAGGCCGAGGAGTGGGGTGGCATAACCGAGGTGGTCGACGAGCTCGAGGCGATGCCCTCGGTGTTGCCGGCCCGACGGGAGGTGGCTCACTCCGCCTGGGTCACCATCCAGGTGGGCTGTAACAACACCTGCACCTTCTGCATAGTCCCCTCGGTCAGGGGGACGGAAGTCTCGAGACGTCCCGGCGACGTCATCTCGGAGGTCGAGCGCCTGGCCGCCGAAGGCGTGGTCGAGGTGACGCTGCTCGGCCAGAACGTCGATACGTACGGGCGGGACCTGGCAATCGACGGACGGCGGCGCCCGGTTTTCGCCGATCTGCTCCGTCAGGTCGGAGCGGTCGAAGGAATCAGGCGGGTGCGGTTCACCAGCCCCCACCCGGCCGACTTCAATCGCGACGTGGCCCGGGCCATGGCCGAGACGGAATCGGTCTGCGAGCAGCTCCATCTTCCTCTCCAGAGCGGATCGGATCGTGTACTGGCCCGCATGCACCGGGGCTACAACCGCTCCCGCTACATGGACCGCCTGGCGCTGGCAAGAGAGACCATCCCGGATCTGTCGGTCACCACCGACGTGATCGTCGGTTTTCCTGGTGAGACCGAGGCGGACTTCGAGGCCACCCTCGAGGTCGTGGAGGAAGCGAGGTTCGACTCCGCATTCATGTTCATTTTCTCCCCCCGCCCGGGCACCGCCGCCGCTGAAATGGCGGACCAGTTCATCGATCCCGACGTCATCCAGGGCCGGTTCGAGCGGTTGGTTGTGATGCAGAGCCGCATCTCAGGGGAGCGGAACGAGGCTCTGGTGGGCACGGTGCAGGAGGTCCTGGCCGAAGGGCCCTCGAAGAAGGATCCTGCCATGGCCACTACCCGCACCCGGGGGGGCAAGGTCGTACATGTTCCGGGCCACCTCCAGCCGGGCGTCTTCGCCCAGGTCCGAATCGAGCAGGCCTTTCAGCATCACCTAGTGGGGAGTCTGGCCTGACCCGCCTGGTCGCCATCGTGGGACCCACCGGTGCGGGCAAGTCGGATGTGGCCTTGGCCGTTGCCGAGCGCATCGGGGCCGAAATCCTCTCGGTCGACTCCATGCAGGTCTACCGGGGCCTGGATGTGGGCACCGCCAAACCCACTCCTGAGGACCGGAGCCGAATACCACATCACATGATCGACGTCGTTGATCCAGAGGACCCCTTCACGGTGGCGGACTTCCGGCGTCAGGCCCGGCAGGTGCTGGCCAAGACGGCGCCCAAAGCCATTTTGCTGGTGGGCGGTTCCGGCCTCCACTTCCGATCGGTGGTCGATCCGATGAGGTTCCGGCCCTACGATCCATCGCTGCGGGCCGTTCTCGGGGAACGCCCTCTTTCAGATCTGGTTCGTGAGCTCGTCGACGCCGATCCCACCGCGGGCCGGCATGTGGATCTGGCCAACCGCAGACGCGTGGTCCGCAGCTTGGAGGCTTACCGGATCGGGGGAATCACACCGAGCTCATGGGCGAGCGGTCCGGAGGCGCAACGCTACCGAAGCTACGAGCCCGAGCTCGAATTCGTCGGATTCGGGGTCGACAGGGACAACATCGAAGAGGCCGTTGAGGCCCGGCTGTCCCGGATGTGGGAGCAGGGGCTGCTCGAAGAGGTGGAACGCCTGGCCCCGCGCCTCGGGCCGACCGCCTCGCGGGGAGTCGGCTACCGCCAGCTCCTCGAGGTGGTGTCGGGGCGGCTCACCCCTCGAGAAGGTCGCCAGTCGGTCGAGGATGCCACCATGGCGCTGGTGAAGCGCCAGCGAACCTTCTTCCGTCGTGATCCCAGGCTGCGATGGATCGACGCCTGCTCGGGTGAGACGGTTTCGGTCATCGCCGGGGCGGCAGTGGCGTGAGATTCACCAAGATGGAGGGCCTCGGAAACGACTTCGTGGTCGTCGAGGGCCGGCCCTCGGGACCCGACCAGGTCAAAGCCTGGTGTGATCGTCGCCACGGCATCGGCGCCGACGGGGTCCTGACCGTCGGCCCCGAGCCATCCATGCTGTACTGGAACGCCGATGGCACACCGGCGGAGATGTGTGGCAACGGCCTGCGCTGCGTGGCCCGCTATGCCGTGGACCGAGGCTGGTGCAAAGCGGGGGAGTGGTTTTCGATCTCCACCCCGGTCGGCTCACGCTGGGCTCTGGTGGATGGGGACGTGGTGACCGTGGAGATCGGACCTGTGCAGCTGGGCGATCCCATCGAGATCGAAGGGGTCGAGTACCGGCGAGCCTCGCTGGGGAATCCCCACGCAGTGCGCGTCGTCGAAGATCCTGACTCGATCGACGTGGCGCAGGTCGGTCCCGTCGTGGCAGGCGCCCCTGGCTTCCCCGACGGTGCCAATGTGGAGTTCGTGGCTCTCACCTCGCCCGGGCACATTCGGATGCGGGTGTGGGAGAGGGGAGTGGGAGAGACCCTGGCCTGTGGAACCGGGATGGTGGCTGCGGCGGCGGTGGTGTCCGGAGCCCACGAAGATGCGGTACAGGTCGACGTGCCCGGGGGACGGGCCGAGGTGACCTTTCGGGACGGGTCCGCCTATCTCAGCGGGCCGGCCAAGACGGTGTTCACCGGTGAGATCGACTCCGGCTCTGAACTCAATTGACTCGCCTCAGGACACTGACGACCCGACCCAGGACGGAGACTCCACTCTCGAACTCCATGTCGTCGTAGGCCTCGTTCTCTGCTCGTAATATGACCCTGCCGTCCTGGCGGTAGAGCCGCTTGACGGTTGCCTCCTCGTCATCGATGAGCGCAGCGACGATCTGGCCG
Source organism: uncultured Acidimicrobiia bacterium (assembly GCA_963744905.1). GTDB lineage: Bacteria > Actinomycetota > Acidimicrobiia > Spongiisociales > ZC4RG35 > DATFFO01. Next base: position 256,083 of record CAVUUV010000005.1, read on the forward strand.
TCCCTGGCGTCGGAGTCGCGCCTCACCACGACCAGGTCGCCGTCGAGGATGCCGGCATCGATCATCGAGTCGCCGCTCACCCTCAGCATGAAAGTCGGGCCGGAACCAACCAGGCTTTCGGGCAGCGTGTAGACGTCCTCGACGTCCTCGACCGCCAGCAGGGGGGCGCCGGCGGCGATACGGCCCACCAGCGGCACCTGCCGCATGTTCTCGGAGTGGGGAGCGGGACCATCGTCGAGGATCTCGATGGCGCGGGGCTTGGTCGGGTCCTTGCGAATCGCCCCGGCCTTGACCAGGGCGGAGAGATGGCTGTGCACCGTGGACGGTGATGACAGGCCGACCGCTTCGCCGATTTCCCGCACCGAGGGCGGATAGCCTCTTTCCTTGACCGTGGAGCGGATGAACTCCAACACCTGCATCTGACGTTTGCTGAGGTCGCTCACATGGTCTCCTTGGTCGGCCTCCTCGACCCTGGTCGCACCGAGCCGGACTCACCGCGCCGGACCCGAGTGACCTCAGTCGAACTGACGTTCCCCAAGCATAGCGGTTCGGGGTCGCTCCGCCAAACATATGTTCGACTTGACAGCAACGAACGGATGTTCGATACTATGGGAACACATGTTCGATACCACCATCGCCAACCATCGAGTCCCCACCCATCGATCTGCCGGCCAACGACCTGCCGGCCGGCCGGCCACGGCGACTCGACCCGGACCCTCGAGACGGGAGAGGAGGAAGACCGATGACGGCCTCGATTCGCCCGGAAGCCATGAGGTTGCTCGTTCTCAGGTTGCTCGTTCTGGCGTTGGCCGTTGCGGCGGTCTTCCTCCTGCTCGCCTCGGTGGGAGCTGCAGAGTCGCCGCCGGCCCCGACCCGCACCTATGTCGTTGCGAGCGGAGACACGCTGTGGAGTATCGCCCAGTCGGTCACCGAGCCAGGCCAGGATCTGCGCCCGGTGATCGACGTCATTTCGGACCTCAACCACCTCGACGGCGACGGTATCGCTGCGGGACAGGCGCTACTGATTCCGGGCTCCCGGACCCACTAGGAGCCTGTTGGATAATGCCGTTGCTCGGATTGGCGGCCAGGCCGCCACAAGGCCGAGGTTTCGCCACTCCTTGTGCCGGAAGGCGGGGCCGAGAACGCAGTGGGTGGTGATGCATGGTCGTCAAGATGGGTGACATGCATTGTTCAACGGGCTCGTAGGCATGCATGCCGGCGATAAATCGGCCATCTGCGTCTCTCAAATCGCCACAACTACGGTCGAGTCGAGACCGGCCCCTCTCGGACGGATCCTGACCACAACTCGGCGTGGGGGTTAGGCTGTCGGGTCGATGCGCTGCCCTGAGTGCCAAGCCGACAACACCCGCGTGATCGACAGCAGACCGGCGGACGAAGGCGCCGCCATCCGTCGCCGACGCTCCTGTGAGGCCTGCGGCGCCCGCTTTACCACCTACGAACGCTGTGAGCGGGTGCTGATGGTGCGCAAGCGCTCGGGAGCACTGGAGCCTTTTGATGCCGCCAAACTCTCCGCCGGTGTAGGAGCGGCCCTGGCAGACCGGCCTGCCTCAGCCACCCAGGTATCTTCCCTGGTCAGCGATGTCGAACGAGCCCTCGCCCAGGGTCCGGGCACCATCGATTCGGAGGCGATCGGACTGGCGGTGCTGGAGAGGCTTCGTGCCGTCGATGAGGTGGCCTATTTGCGCTTCGCCTCCGTCTACAAGGAATTCCAGGGTGCCGAGGATTTCGAAAAGGAGATGGCGGCGCTCGAGTCAGCCGGTGATTGACCACCCGCCGATAAGAGCGGATTCCTGCTCGAGTCCGTCGGCTATCTCTGCCCCTCGCCGCGACAGTTCGTTCGTCATGTCCTGTCGCAGCCCCTCGATTCTGGCCGTCTGATCGTCGACGGCGGAGCGGGTGGCTGCGGCGTCTCCCTGGCGGACCGCGTCGAGATAGGTTTCCTGCCACTTCTGCAGGCTCGCCTGCCACGACCCGAGACGACTGAAGAGTTCCGTCAGCACTCCCGACGGCAGTTCGTTTATCCCCGAATCCACGTCGGCCCGCCAGGCGGCCACCTGCTCTGTGGCGTCGGCCAGGTCGGTGGCCTCGGGTTCCGAGGGCAGGATCGGTGGTGAGAGGACCCGCTCTGCTGTGAGCCGGAACGCCACCAGCTTCGACAGGGCGGTGGTGGCGTCCAGGATCGTCCCGGATGCGCCCACGGCATTCTCCTTCACCGCGTCGTTCGCTTCATTCGACGGAAGATCACCGGCGGCGGCGAACAATGCCCTGGCGGCAGATTCAGCCGACAGGATGGTGCCGGTGCTGCTCACCAGGTCAGGAGGCTGGTCAGCACCCAGGGACCGGGCCAGGCCGGTCAGGGGTTTCATGGCGCCGTTGGCGGCGCTGCTGGCGGCAACGAAGTTGGCACGGGCCTGGGAGTCGATTTGAGCCGGGCGTTTGGTGACGAACCAGAGCAGTGCGCCGACGATTGCGGCCAGAAGCATCGACGCCACCACGGTGGCAGTGCGGATCTTCCTCCCTCCCAGCTTGCGCCGAGCGATCACGCCCGGCTTCCACCATTCGAGGGCCTCCGAGTCGAGCTCCGTCGTTTCCCAGAGATCGGCCACCATCGCTGTCGAAGAACTGTGGGTCCCCGGCACCCTTGGGGGGACCGTCAGCAGTTGACGTGCTGGCAGGACGGGACGCCGCTTGGGTACCGAGACGACCCGGTAGGGCTCGTCGTAGAACCCCAACAGTTCCATCCCCGGAAGGTGGAAGGGCTCGAATCGCCGGCCAGGGGGCGGCGCCGGGTCGACTACGGCGGTGGCCTGGACCGGGACCGGGGGCCGGGACGGACGAGGAGCGGCGTGACGGCCACGACGCCTCGCTGTAGTGTCGTTCACATCTTCTCCGTGGTGCTGTCCGCCCGATAGCGCCCCACGTCGATTTCGCCATGCACGTTAGCTTCCAACGCCTAGATCCTGAACTACCTCCGCCATCTCGTGCTCACTCCGACGACGCCGGCTGGGACCTGACCTCCGCCGTCGACGTCACTCTGGGGCCGGGGGAGTGGGCTGCCATCCCGACGGGATTGGCAGTGGCCATACCCGCCGGGCACGCCGGGCTGGTGCTGCCCCGCAGTGGCCACGCCCGTCGGCATGGGGTGGGGGTGGTAAATGGTCCCGGCCTGATCGATCCCGGCTACCGGGGCGAAGTCACGGTGCTGTTGATCAATCACGGCACGCAGGACGTCAGGTTCGACCGGGGGGACAGGATCGCCCAGCTAGTGATCGTGGCGGTGCCCGCCATCACCTGGGTGGAGTCCGATGAGCTCGATGAGACCGCTCGAGGGGAGGGTGGATTCGGTTCTAGCGGCCACTAGGAGCCTGTTGGATGATGCCGTTGCTCGGATTGGCGGCCAGGCGCGCCAGCCGCAAGGCCGAGGTTTCGCCACTCCTTGTGCCGGAATGGCGGGGCCGAGAACGCAGTGGGTGGTGATGCATGGTCGTCAAGATGGGTGACATGCATTGTTCAACGGGCTCCTAGGGGGCTTTGGCGGGCATGGGCCAACGACTACACTGTCTCTCCTCGCGGAAGTAGCTCAGTTGGCTAGAGCGCAACCTTGCCAAGGTTGAGGTCGCGGGTTCGAATCCCGTCTTCCGCTCCAGCGACTGGCCCTCCGGGGTCGGTCGAGTTCGTCGGCAACGGCGAGCACCGGCGACGTGGCCGAGTGGTTAGGCGCGGGTCTGCAAAACCTGTTACCCCGGTTCAATTCCGGGCGTCGCCTCCACTGACAGAACGGGCCCTTAGCTCAGGGGTAGAGCGCTTCCTTGACGCGGAAGAGGCCGAAGGTTCAAGTCCTTCAGGGCCCACTGTGACGATTGCGCACAGCGCAACGGCCCATGAGCGGCCACCCTGAGCGTCCTCCGCCAGATTCACCAACGCCGTCCCTGTGATCGGTTCGTCGATCCCCCCGGATGGCTCTTCCGCGACATCGGCCCTCGCTCCGACAGAGTCCCTTCGCGTGGGGGATGAGCTGTTCCGCGACATCGGCCCTCGCTCCGACAGAGTCCCTTCGCGTGTGGACCCCGAATAGTATGCGCGGTAATTGTGGCGAATATACCTAGGGCCATTGCCCCAGCTTCAGACCCACCTCGAGTCTTACGCTTCGGGAATGGTCTCCCAGGCGCATTCCATGCCTCGCCGTGGCTTGTGACAACCACGTTCAGACAGTGCTTCGTGCCGCGGAACGAACATGTCTCTCGCCGTCGTCGGAAGACTTTGCCTATTTGATCGGTCCCAGCGCTAATGTTGTCGATAATCGAGCGGCTTAGGTGGTAGTCGCTCGACAGAAATCTATACAATGAACGTGTCCGCTCTGAATTGGAGTCCTGCCCATGCCCATGTCCGAAGAACACAAGGCTGCCCTGGCGAGAGGAAGGCGAGAGTCACGGGCTGTCAAGAAGTATTTGACGGCATTGAATTCACGTCGCCCGGGTCGTCCCGTCACGGTAGATGGTCTCAAGAAGAAGATCGACTCCATCGATAGTCGGCTGGGGAACGAGGAAGATCCCCTGAAAGTGCTCGATTTGCGTCAGGAAAGACTGGACGCAGAAGACTCTCTGGCAGAGCTCGAGTCCCGCGAGGACCTGGACGAACTGGAGAAAGGCTTCGTCGACGTTGCCAAGTCATACTCAGAGCGCAAGGGGATTAGTTACACGGCTTGGCGTCAGAGCGGCGTTCCAGCGGCGGTCCTCAAGAAAGCCGGTGTTCCACGCACAAGGCGCGGGTGATCCGGGAGTTTTCAATCCCAATCGAGTTCCTCGAGCCTCTCGTCGTCGATTCCCAGATGATGGGCCAACTCATGTAGGACGGTTCTTCGGATTTCGGCCTCCAAGTTGGCGGCCGGTCAATCCAAGTTGCAGATGTGGCAGGCGAAAAATGATGATCTGGTCGGGAAGAACCCCCCAGTAGTCGCTGGCGCGATCAGCGAGAGAAACGCCCGTGTATAGGCCAAGCAAGCCTTGGCTGGTGGGATCCTGTTCCGAAGTTGGCTCATCTTCGACAACCACGATGAGATTGTCGATTCTCTCCCATACCCAGGGAGGAAGCTCCTCCAGGACCCGATCAACCACAGCCTCGAAATGAGCGCGGCTGTGGATGTCATGCGACGGCACCGGACAGATTCAAGCCGAACTGGAACGGCGCGGTATCATCCGTCCCTCCGGGCGCTTAGCTCAGCGGGAGAGCGCTGCCTTCACACGGCAGAGGTCACTGGTTCGATCCCAGTAGCGCCCACCACACGAAACCCCTGGTAGACGGGGGTTTCTGCGCGTGTGGGCATCGCTGGCTGGTACTAGCCCACAGGGGTGGACTTGACACGAATCTGACACAGATCGTGCAACACGCTGCCGCATTGAGCGGGTTCGTACTCATCGTGTACGGATTGCGGAGGGCTGTCCGGGACCGCTTCTTGTGCCTGTGTATCCATCCGTTCGGCCTCGAGGAGTGACCAGCTCACAGCACGACCGTCAACGATGTTGTTCCCCTTGTCAGTGCGACGTAAAGCTCCTTGGGACTCAATCGACGGCGGGCCTCACACTCGATGTCCATGACGACGCTATGGTCAAACTCGAGACCCTTGATTAGCAGCGTCCTCGAGACCGTGCGCGGTTCCACATCGCGGCCGTCTTGTCGCGAGCGGTCGCGAACCGCCCACGCTGCGTCGTGCAGCGAGATAGACGGATCCGATGTTCGCAGTCGCAGCGAATTCAGCATCTCCTTGAACAGCTCTCGACGGTAGATAACAGTGGATGGATCGATGCGGCTGATCTCCTCGAGGGCATCCAACACGGATGAGGGGCTCCCGACAACGGCAGCGAGATTGAGCGCCTCGACTGCAGCGGCCGTCTTGCTTCCGGCTCGTGCCCTCCCTGCCTGATCTGCTGCAAAGGCTTCTCTCGCTGCGCGGAGGGAAGTCGAGACCTTTGTCATGCAAGTAGCCGCGAAGTCGATCACCTCGAGCGCCAGTCGGTGCCCGGTCGCAGCGTCCATTCTGCGAGCTGCACGAAGAAGACCTTTGCACTCGACCTCCTCCATGGACGTGTACCGGCCGCTGAGACGCTGGGCCAGAGCATGGGCGTCTCGGTCCCACTTCCGTATTACGACAATCGACCCGTATCGCCCGGAGGCAGCATCGAGACATGCTCTGAGCATTTGCCGCTCCGCGTAGATGTCGACAGGACCGCTCTCAAAGGGAGGCCTATGCCCCTGCAGGATCGCTGCCGCGCACATCCAGCAGCCAATCGCCCAGGTCGGGGTTTGCTTCGGACCACCTATGGGGATGGTCGAGCTCACCAAGGCATTCGAAGTTACCTAGGTCGGTGTCGAATGCGACTGTCGGCTCCCTGAAGTCGAATATGCCCTGGAGCTCGTCGCCGACTACTCGAACCGGAAGAAACTCTGCCAGGGTCTCAACGAGCTCGTGTTGGGGAAGGGTGCAATCCTGGTACTCGTCCACGAAGACCCCGTGGTACGAGTTCGCAAGAGCATCGGCGATGTTGCCATTCCTGAAGGCGCGAGCAGCAGCGGGGTAGACGTGACCCCATTGAGCCCTCTCGGGCTGCAAGTCGGGCACACCGGAAAGCTGTGGGTACGACGCTGACCAACGGAGCGAGAACCCGGCGATCGTCTCCACCCTGTACCGACTCGGTGGTACTTCGTGCTTCCTCAAGCGGCGCTTGAGTGCTCGGACACCGGCGTGGGTGTGTGTCAGAACAAGCTGCCGAGTGGCCGGGAGCTGGCCAACGGCTAGCGACACCAGCTCGGTCTTGCCACAACCCGCAGGAGCTATAACTAGGCCTCGTTGGCTCGCAGCGAAATCAGCCGCAAACCTCTCAGGCATAGGCCCAGGTCTGAATTGCCGTCAGCCTGGCGGCAAGATCTGTGCCTGCAATGTCATCCCACCCGGCCGCAAGAAGCCTTCCGACGCCCTCGGCGAAGTCGATGCGCTTCAACCACTTGTGTCGGACGGCCCGCTCCGCAATTGCTACGCGAAGGTCGTTGACGTCGGGAGTACCGAGGTACTCGTACGGATCATCCTCTTCGTCCAGACCAAGCTCCTCGGCGATCAGGTCCAACACATGGTCGCCATGCGTCTCAACGAGGTAGTCCATGAATGTCTCGAGCATGTGTTCCGGCAGGTCCACGACCAATCGCTCTTCGGTACACATCGAGCCGGTCCACCTGACTACTTCAACGCCGGCCTCTTCAAGCTCGTCTACCGTAGGAGTCGGGTCGTGATCCGAATCCGCGAAGAAGGCGCATCGGTATCCGAGCTTCGCCAGTCGATCCGCGACTCCCGCCGCCTGGTCAGTGCCGCCACCGAATGCGGCGACAACCCCTTTCTCGGCCAAGGGGATCCCTTCATTGGTGCTTGCCCACATGTCTTCGAGTCCTCGGATGAGCCCGAGTTCCGTCTTTCCCTCGCACACCACAACGCGCCGGGCAAGCAGGGCTTCAGGTTGACTTCGAACCAGTGCCTGGAGAGGCTTTCCCGCGGATCGGACTGTGAGACCGTCGTCTGCCGTGTGGACCACGTGGACCTCAGGGGAACTGAGCTCGCAGACCGCAACTGGGGAATGCGTTGTCAGGAAGACTTGACCTGCGCGCATTATCACATCCTCATGCGGCTCCTCCTCGCCCTGAACAACGGGGTTTGACGTCGCATCTCGGAGGAGACGGATCAAGTGGCGGATCCGATGCGGCTCCAGGCCGCTCTCTATCTCGTCTATGAGCAGCACAGCCCCTTCTGCCACTGCCAGTGATTGAATCGCCAGACCCAAGAGGCGACGCGTGCCCAAGCCTGATGAAGCGACTGGCACGATGTCCCGATGTAGCGACAGGCTGCTGGCTCTCCCGACAGCTGCTCTGGGATCAAGCTGGACGTTGAGCTCATCGTCAGAGAGACCTGCCCCCATTGCTGCCGCCGCTTTCTCGGCGAGCGATAGGGCGTCGGCAAGCTCGACAAACTCGATGTCCGCCACTGCCGACCTGGCTTCCCGCATCACATCGCCAAGCAGCTGTTCTGCATTTGAGACTGACTCCGCTAGTCGGGCCAAACCCGAGCCGCGTCCCCAGGTGAAGTGAGTCTCTGGACGATCGCCGAGTCGAACGACGCCGAGTCGTTCGCGGTCTCGGGCGCGAATTACCTTGCCATCTTCTAGGCGATCGTTTACGACCTTCCAGCTTGGCTCGAGGGACTCATCGACCTCCAAGCGAATCGTGAGCGCTGGTTCGTCCCCCTCGAGAGGTTCGTCATGGAGCTCTGTGCTGTCTGCATTCCAGCCCCGAAGGTCGAGACCGAACGAACGATCATCCTTCAGCTCATCAGGTAGAGGGCTGACAGTCACCTCGATGACAATCGGCTGTCCCGTATCGCACTGGTGGAAGTCGGCATCGGAAACCGAAAGGTTCCAGCGAGGCCAGAGAGTCCACTCGATTGCATCAAGGACCGTTGTCTTGAAAGAGTCGCCAGCACCGACGAGGCCGACGATGTCCTGATTGATGGTCCACTCCAGTTCAAGGATGCCGCGGAATCGCCCCACACGGAGGTGTCGAACTCTCACAACAGGCCCCACATGAGTTCCGTCAACCCCTGACACACGACACATCGGAGGCGTGATCCAGGTCTGTGATGAGCACTCATACCAGGATTATGGACGCTCCATCCGCCCCACACGAGTATCCGTGTCGCCCTCGGAGCGGGGGATCAGGTCGGAGGTTGACCACCGCATCGAACAAGGCGTCCGCAGCTGATAGGTTCTTGGGACAGGTCCCGACGCGAAGTCCTCGGCGATCGGATGTTCACCCACTTCTGCACCAATAGCGTTCCACTCTCGCAAACGGCTCTCTCGGACTCATGCAACCTAGTCACGCCGACTGGAGTCATACGGCGTCTCGTACCGTCGGTTGAGGTCGCTAGTGGTGAGCCGTTCGAGAAGTCCGAGGCCCGACTGGACAAGGTACACAAAGAAGTCGACTGCCGACGGTTGCGGATACTCGTCGGGGTACTCCTGCACCCATGGCATGCTCAATTCGCCCATGAAGACTGAGAATTGGGCATAGCGCTCTCCGGATTCGGCTCCGACCGAGCAGTCCACACTCACTCGATCGAATGGGAAACCCAAGGTTGGCGTAAGGCTCAGTGACCAATAGCGAATCAGATCGTCTCGTTGCACGGCCGTGAATTCCCAAGTGCCGTGACGTTCTTGGAAGTCTGTTGGGACTTCAAAGGACTCAGGCATCGACTCAGCCAGCGCCGCGTGGATTCCCGAAAAGGGTGAGTTCGTCATGTGACAGGTATCTCCCAAGGCATGACGAGGGCGGTCGAGGGAAAACCCTTGGGCAATAGGTATTCGATTCCAGATCCAAACCGAATCCACCTCGGACCAGCGACCGGCCGACCGTCGTCTATTACCTTTTGAGGATCAATAATCAACACGTAGGGACGAGGGATGGAGGGTCGGGGCAGGGCGAGCCAGGCCGCCACGCTGTTCGGCTCAAGTGGGGTGGGCGTGAGCCAATGCTGAGAGTCCGAACCTGATGTGTAATGGCCGAGCTGAGACGACATCACATATCGGACGAGGAAACGACCAGCAAGGGCGTCTACAACTACCTGGTCCCGCCTGGCATATCCTCGCAGCGCTTGATCCCGCATTGAACGAGCCCCGATGGGGGTGTTGAGCTCCAGCATCTCCTGGTCGAGCCGTGTAGCAAGCGCCGAACTTGACATCGGGTCCTACGCTACACGGCTGCATCAGGGCGGCATTCACCGTCGCTCGTGACGGCCTCATGGGATTGACGGGACCAGATGCTCTGTGGCCGCGCCGCATTCTCTAGAGCCTGTACACGCTGAGCGTCTCGGGCCAGCGTGGCGAGTCGACCGTGATGATGTCGATCACGAAGTGCGGCGGGACACTCTCGCTGGTCCTCCACTGGTGCCAATAACTGCCTGGAACGCCCTCAAGTGCGCCAGCGAAAGCAGGCAGGAACGGCGTGTAGGTGTTCACGGTCGCGGCACGGGCAGCGATCTCGATGATCGCTGGCTTGCTCTCACTGGTCAGAACGGCTGAGGCATGGCTCGACCCCGATCCACTCCGCAGCCAACCGAGCGTCTCTCCACCCCAGGTGTCGAAGATATTCATCAGCCCCGCTGCGTCGTGGTCGAACAAGATGAACGGAGCCACGAAGTCGATTGAGCCGAGGCGAACGTCTGCTGTTCCTTGCCAGTCGTTTGGTCCCGACTGCAAGAGCACAGAACCGTCTGGATCGTCGGGGAAGGCTGCAGGGAATCGCTTGATCGCCTCAGCCACCTTCCGTCGACGCAGGTCTTCTGTGAGGATCTGGAGTCCGGCGCGATCACGGACATCTTCAATCTCGTGCGGAAGCAGGCGAGTCGCGTGATACCCGACGAGGCGATGCGGCTGCAGTTCGCTTCTCAACAGGCGTTCTTCGGTTTCGAAATCAGCCCACCCAAGCTCGTCGAACGGGTTCCTCCCGCCAGTCCGGCTCGGGTGCGCGCTGAATGGCCGAGACAACGATCTCCTGGACGGATTCCGGCCACGAATCGGGGCTCCCGATGTCAACGATGTGTACGGGTCCGCTCACCTTGACGGGTCCTGTCGATGGCAGCGCCGAGCTGTTCGATTGCCTTCAGAACCAGTCACCTTGGGGTGAGTCCGGAATCCGAGTCAGTGGATACCAGATTCGATGTGCAACACCAGATTTATATTTAGAATGTTGGTCTCGTGGGCCACGAGACCAACATGCATGCACTTGACGAAATAGGTGCTTGTGCTGGATGATGTGGGGGTACCAAGAGCAAGTCAGGAGGTCCCGAGATGGCAGTCCCCTTCATCACCCGACATGCAATCATCCGCTACCAGCAGCGCGTTGACGCTGCCGCCGACACACGTGCCGCTCTGCGAGCCATCAGGGCGATTCTCGCAACCGCGAAGGTCCGTTCGCGGCCACGGCACTGGACGAGTGTCGATGCCAGGCCCGGCTGCCGATACCTGTATTCGGCACACCACCCCGGGATTTGCCTCGTTCTCGCCGGGAACGCCGTCGTGACTGTGTTCTCACGTAGGACGTGTCATCAGTGGCGGCAACTGCCCGGTGCGAAAGCCGATGCGAGGCCCGCTACTCGATCGCCTTATCGCCGGCTGTCACATTCCGAATGGACGCCATGGGGTGGTGAGGCGGCATGACTACCGGCGGACGCGGAATCCCGCGACTCCAGGAGCTGTCCTACCTAGAAGTTGTCGCGCTGGCGGTGAGCGAAGGCGTTACTTTCGAGGGAATCAGGGTGCGGATGATCGACCACATGATCGCCGTCGGTGAAGCGTCCCCCGGAACCGGAAACGTGGCGGCGTACCGGACTGCCAAGCAGAACCCGAGACGCTATGTCCTCAACGTTGCCGAAGGGCTCAAGGAGCTTATGCGCCTTGGGCTGCTACAGAAGGCCACGCTTCCGGCTTCGGCTTCCAGCGCCCACGCATACAAGAACACAACCTTCGCGGTGACTGATGCTGGCAGTGATTGGATCCGCTTGCTCAGGGAGGATCGCCGCGCGGCCTATGACCATCTCTGCGCTCTGCTCCTAGACCTCCATCCTCAGTTCGGCGGATTCCTCCGGGTCATCGGCGCTTTCCCGGACTCAGCAAACTCAAGCATGAGTATTCCGATGCTCCGGTGGGGTGAGGTGCAGAATCCTCGAACCCGGGCGAACTACATGTCGGCTCTCTCCTCCCACGTTGCGGCCGCATTGGCAAGCGAAGACATCGGCTGGAAGGCTTCCGCAGAAGAGATCGACGAAGCCGTAACTGGGTACGTGCGTTCCATCTTGGAGCGCGCCGAAGCCCGCGAAAGGCCAGATCCGCTTCCTCGAAACCAGGATCTTGTGAACAAATGCGAAGAAGCGCTTGTGAAGCTCGCGTTCCGCAAGGCCGGCTCGCCCGTCGACTACATCTCGATGGAGATCCTGAGGCGGTGGACCCGGACCCTCGGGCTGGCGAACTTCTCTTATCACGCGCCGGGCCCCTACGCGCTTCGGTTCTGGCCTACATCCCAGATCATGATTGACGGCCAGAACGTCCTGGACATATCCCGGCGTGTCGGCGCCGAATGGCGGAACAGGATCATCAAGGAGTTGCGTGGGGCGTACGAATTGGTGCGACGATCTGATCGGACCGGATCGGTCTGGGTGCCGGTGTATCGGGTCAGAGCTGCAGTCTGCTGGCGGCTTCAGATCTCGGATAGCGAGTTCGACGTCGCCATATTGGAGTTCCTTCGCGGTGAGCGAGGTGGAGATGCGGAATACGGCGTCAACCTCGACCCCGCCTCGTACGGAAGCATCCCGCCTTCAGAACGTCCGCTCGTCATCGCGGCGCCTTCTGGCGTCCGCGTGTTCAAATCAATGTCCCTCGTCCCTCGAACGACATCACGCACCGCCGAAAGGAGAAACTCATGAGTTCGTCCCTACCGAAGATTGTCCATATCAAGAAGAAGTGGTTCCTCGATCAGAATCCGTTTCCTTCCCAGGGGATCGCGAGGCTTGGCGGTGAGGACCTGCGCGAGAACGGTCTTCTTTTCGACCCCGACGTTCAGGACGAGAAATTCCGTGAATCGGCCGAGAAGTTCGGACTCGGCGCCGCCTACAGCGGCCTCAAGTTCGGATTCCTCTGGTCGCTTGGGACGGGCTTGCACGGGGATGCCCGCGGGTTCGGCAAGTCGAGCCTGATGCAGTACCTCACGGAACACACCAACGAGGACTTCGGACGAGACATCTTTCTGGCGGCAGGACTCGACGCGAGTGACTCAGCCGAGCATCCAATCTGTGGCTTGCTCGCCTCGTTTGACATGGCGAACGTGAGGTCCCTGAACGCAGTCTTTTTCGCTGCCGTTGAGTACGCATGCAAGTTTCATCGCCCCGATCAGCCAACCCTCGCTGAGCGCCTCTACGAGCGACTGGTTGACCAACTCGGAACGACCGAGCATGCCGACCTTCTTGCGGCCGTCAACGCCAAGCAGCTCGAACTGCGCGGCCGCACACTCGGGCCCCCCATACCGGAGTTCCTAGAGCTCCTGTGTTCTGGTGATCTACTTGCGCTCAACCAGTACATCGGATCAATAACCCCGACACGGCGGACCCGCAATGGCGCTCTGTACCTGGCGACACTTCTGATCTTCATCAAGACGGCGGGCATCCCGCATGTCATGCTCTGCTGCGATCAGCTTGAGGACTTCGCAGCCACGACGACAGCGAAGCAGAAGCGGACGCTCGAGATCGAGCGGTTCCGTGACTACTTGCTGGAAATCCAGCCGATGGCGGACATGCTGAGCGTGGTCGTGACGATGCACCCACGAGCCGTGATGTCGATCGCAGAGATGTGGCAACTGGCCGACCTGCCGAGCTATGAGCCTGACCGGCAGGAAAACAGGCACCGAATCGTGATCCTCGAACGGATAACCACACCAGCCAAGACTGAGAGACTGCTGCGCCGGTATATCGACAGCTTTCGGTCCGACGGTGCCCCGGAGGGTATGGATCCCCTTGCGCCCCTCACAAGAGAAGCCGTCGCTGCGATCCTCACCAGATCGGACGGCAAGCCTCGCGACATCCTGCGGAAGGCCAACGCACTTATCGAGACGGGTGCGGAGGAGAACTGGGATGTGATCGACGGCGACAGAGCAACGAAGCTGCTCGACACTTATGCCCTTGAGGACGATGAAGAGGATCTGATGACTCCATCGGCAACGATCATCCCGGGCGATGTGAACTGGGGCGATTCGTGATGACCCTGGCCGGCCTCTGCAGAGATCTGTTCCTATTGGCGCAGATACCGGTGGACGGGGGCAATAGCGGTCGGGACTGGGAAGACAGGATCGCCCGCTATCTCGGCAGCAGAGCGGTGAGAACTGACACTCTGCCAGGCGGGCACCAGGTGCTCGGGTGTACCTCCCTCAGCGGTCTCGGGCATCAGGTAGATGGGACTATCGCTTGCAAGAACGCGATAATCATCAGCGAGTGGAAAGCCCACGAAGGCACGGTTCCCAAGAATGACCTTCTCCGATTCAAGGCAGTGACGGACGACTACTACCAAGGCATGGGCTCCGCTGTGCCTGTTCGCGACCTCTTTCGAGTATTCGGCGGCAGGGCGCTAGTCAACGATGAACTCCGGCGATACGGAGCCATCAACGGGATCAGCGTCATAGATCGACATCGGTGGCCGGCGGCCTTTCTTGGCGATGCCTGGATCATGTTCGACATCCTCGACATCGACGGACCGAGTCGTGAAGAGAGGGCGCACCTCCATTGGTTATCGCGGCCGCTCCAGAAGGTGATGGCCCGGCGGAGCGATGGCTCCTACCTAATCCCGGCACCTCCGACAGAGCTGCAGATGCAGACGGCACTTGGAGTGCATGACCGCTGGTCCGACAGGTTGTGGGAAGCAGTCGACGCGCAGCCAGACCGGCTGGACGCAATGCTGAGTCGGGTATTCGAAGGTCGGGTGGCTGCATGAGGTCATGTCGATTCTGCTCTGGAGCAGAGCGGGGACCATGGGAGTCTGATCCCTGTCCGCAGGTGCTGGCCCACAATGGGAAGCGCCTGAACAACGCGGATGCGGCGGTGTATGTACTCGAGAGCGCTGCCGGTCCAGTGAGCGTTTATGACATCCAGCGCGGAATAGAGCGCGAACTCGGCCGGACACCACCTCGGCCGTCTCTAAACGTGAGCGTGGCGAATGATCGACGCTGCTGCTGGGCGGGGAGAGGCCTCTACGGTCTCTACCGCCACGGATTCATTCCGGGGCCACGTCGGCTGCTGGACGTCGCGCGTGTCCTGCTACTTGCCCATCGGGATTCGATGAGTCTGGAGGAGCTCTCCTTCGTCATGAAGTACATCGGCTACCGATTCCAGGATCAATCGCTCACGAACGCCGTGGTCTACAGCGGAGCCGTTCAATGGGACGGCTGGCGACGTGTTCGAACAGGAAGCGGTCGGCAGGCGGAGGTCAACCTCCGTCGCGAACTACCCATCGCGCCCAGGAAGGCGGATTCCCAGGCTGTGATCGAACGGACGAGCGCCCTAGTTGCCGAGGCTCTGGCCGTTCGATCGAAGCGCCTTCGGTCCGCCCGGCGAGGGTTAACGCGAAACGACACAGTCTATGTCGAAGGGTCCATACCGCCATCCACGATCGGATGAATCCAAATCAACGATCGATCTCATGTGTTCCAATCGCTGCTGACCCGACCTGACACACATCTGACACAAGCCGGCGCGAAACAGTGCGAAATGGCGAAGTCGGCCGAAGCACGAAAGCCCTGCACAGAAGCCGTTTCCGACCAAACCCCCAGGTCAGCGAACTGGCCTGCCGTATCTTCACACGGCAGAGGTCACTGGTTCGATCCCAGTAGCGCCCACTCTCCCAACACCCCGCGAATCGGTCGGAAAGCCCTGTGCTGCAAGGGGTTAGGGCCATCGTGACTGCGCTGGCGCAGAGAGAACGGGGAGAACTCCTGCCGCGGTGCACGCCGAAGCTCTGGTGAGTCATTCATCCTCGCCATGACAGGCGGTCTGATCTGGTGAATTGTTCCGGCAGTCGGCTGGATCGAGGAAGAAGTCGAGGTCCCCGCGGCAATCAGGACGCCGAGGGCAGGCCGCATCGGACCGGCTCGGTCCACACGAATTTCGTGGCTCCGGCTCCAGGGGACGCTGTGTTCGACCCCGTGATGACCGATCGGTGTCGTCGGCCTGGGTCATAAGTGGAGACTTATCCTCCGTTTCTGGTAGTCTGTCGAAGGAGGCAGTCATGAAGATCTCGATCAGTGTCACCAACTACTCGTGGAACGGAACGGAGACCCTGCGATCACACCTAGACCAGATCGCCACGGCAGCGGACGGCTTCGGAGTCGACACGCTCTGGGTAGCGGATCACCTGGTCCAGGCCGACCCGGGCGCCAGCCTCGATGAGCCGATGCTCGAGGCGTACACGACTCTCGGTTACCTGGCCGCTCGAACCGACGAGCTGAAGCTGGGGACGATGGTCACCTGGGCGGGCATCCGCCCTGCCGCCCTGCTCATCAAGGCGGTGACCACCCTCGACGTCCTGTCCGGTGGCCGTGCCTGGTTGGGGCTGGGCGCCGGCTACCGGGACGACGAGGCCAAGATGATGGGCCTGCCGTTCGCTCCCACCCGGGAGCGGTTCGAGGTCCTCGAAGACACCGTCGCCCTCGCCAAGCACATGTGGTCGGGAGACGAAACCGAGTTCGCCGGCCAGCAGATTCACCTCGAACGGCCCGTGTCACATCCGGCTCCGATCACCCGGCCCCGGATACTCATCGGAGGGACGGGAGAGAAGCGGACGCTTCCGCTGGTCGCCCGTCATGCAGATGCCTGCAACCTGTTCGATATCCCCGACGGAGGCACGACGATCCGGCACAAGTTGGAGGTGCTCACCGATGCATGCCGCACGGTCGACCGTGATCCATCGGACATCGAAACCACGGTCAGCGCCCGTCTGGAGCCTGACGAACCGGTCTCCAGCCTGGTTGACAGGTGCCGGCGATTCACCGAGTGGGGACTCGGCCATGTGGTGCTGATCACTGCCGGGCCATGGGACACGGCGCGTGTCGCCACCGTCGGCAACGCCATCGACATGGTCGCCGACCTCGAGCCCAGCGGACGCCACTGATGCGGGCCGATGCACGTCGCAACCAGGAGCGCCTTCTCGAGGCGGCAACGGAGATCTTTCTCGAATATGGTGCGGAGGCGCCGCTCGATGCCATCGCGGCGCGTGCCGGTGTTGGCATCGGCACGCTCTACCGTCACTTTCCCAACCGCGACGATCTCGTCAATGCAGTGGCGCGTCACGCCCTCGATCGAAGCATCAGCGCCGCCGAATCGGCTCAGGATGAGGTGGATGGGTTTGCGGCGCTGCAAAGCTACATGCATGCCGCGCTGGACCTCGGAGTGGGAGTGCTCAACCTCATCTTTCCGCTCATAACCGACCCTGAGTGGAACAACCTGCGAACCGCATCCGCCACGCTCATCGAAGGAATCCTGGCCCGGGGCCGGCGAGAAGGGCTGATACGCGATGACGTGCGGATACCCGACATCGGGTTCGCCCTGATCCACTTCTCCCGCCCCGTCGCTCACGCCTCATCGCTTGCCCGGCAACGAGCCATCGCCCATCGCCATCTGGCCATCTACATCGACGGACTCCACAGCGGTCCACACGCGTTGGGCCCTCTTCCGGCGTCGGCCGTCATGGACCGATTCGAGCCAACCAACGACCCCGCCTCCGCCGGCGCACGCTCATGACCACCGTGGAAGCCGGGGACCCGATCAGGTGTGTTCGTGCCTGGCGGCGTCTCCATGCGGACCAGCCAGGATCTGCTGATACAGGTGGTGCGCCCAAACCTGCAGCCCGAGCATGGCTTGAACGTGAGCCCTGGCACGGGGAACGCCCTCGCCGGCGTGCTTTCCGAGGGCCATCGCGTGGGAGTGGCGAGCTTCGACCTGTTCTCGAACAGCCTTCGACAACATGTCGGCCAACTCGCCCGCCGAACCGCTCTCGAGCGCCCGTTCCGCAACCGGGATCACCGGACCCACATCGAGTCCTGCGGGTTTGAGTCCCGTGAAGGGCGCACCCTCCCCGGCCCGGTGCACCCGCACCGCGGTCTCTAAGAACCAGCGGTCCGCCACCTCGGTTGCCTCTCCGCCCATGGCCCTGGCCTTGACCGCCAGGTCGAACGCACCCCGAACCTCGGCCTCGCCGTCGGCATGAACGTAAGGGAGGATGAGATCTACGTCCCCCTCGGCCAGCGCCAAACGAGCGGCGATCACAACCGGACCGTCGAGTGAATCGCAGTGTGGAGGCATTACAGCACCTTCCTGAGGTTCTCCTCACTGTGTGGGCCCGGCCACGGACACCACAAGGGTCGATGGTCCCCTCCCGCCGCCGATAACACCCGGGTTCAGACTATCCCGGGGTCGGTTTCATCCTCGAGGGCCCGCCCTGCATCCGCTTGGCGCTCCATGAGGTCCAGGCGCCGGTAATAGTCGGGGAACTCACGCAGGTGGGCGAGGGCGATCTTGGCGGTAACGACCGGGTCATCGCCCGTCACGTCCAGGTCCGGGAAGCGCCCCCCGTGTTCGAGTTCGACGTTCATGCCCTGGCAAACCTCATCGATACCGAATGCCTCGGCGGATATATCGATACCGGCCTCCGCCAGGGCGGCAGCGGCTTGTTCGTTGCTGAACATCGTTGGTCTCCTCTCGACCTCGTGATCATCAGGCAGCCGAGCGAACCCGGCCAGAGTCTTAAGACTCTCCGGGGCGACGACGCCCTCGATATCACCTCAGATGAAGCATCTGAAGGCACTACGTCGTAGCCGCCCCTGCTATCAGATAGGTCGTGTGTCGCCTTGGACTCAACATATCTACCAGGGGGACCGGGGACCGACATCGATCCGGCCTAGAGCGCCTTGCCGCCTACCAGGCCGGCGATGTCGACCATCCGCGCCGAGTAGCCCCACTCGTTGTCGTACCAGGCCACGATCTTCACGACTCTGTCGCGGAGCACGATGGTCGACTCTGCATCGACGATCGACGAGTGGGGATCTCCGATTATGTCTCGAGAGACCAGGGCTTCCTCGGTCACCCGAAGCACGCCCTTCATCCGGCCGGCGGCCGCCTGCTGTAGTGCCTCATGAACCGCCTCGACGGTGACCTCCATCTCCAGAAGGGCGGTGATATCGGTCACCGAGCCATCCTCCACCGGCACCCGGAACGCCATCCCGTCCATGCGACCCTCGAGCTCGGGGATGACCAGCGCCGTGGCCCTCGCTGCCCCCGTGGTGGAAGGCACGATCGACAGTGCCGCCGCCCGTCCCCTCCGTCGCTTGCGGGTCGGCTTGTCCACCAGGGCCTGGCTGCTGGTGTAGGCGTGGACGGTCGACATCATCAGGTGCTCGACACCGAAGGAATCGAGGAGCACCTTGGCCACCGGAGCAAGGCAGTTGGTGGTGCAAGAGGCATTGCTGACCACAAAATGGCGATCGGGATCGAAGGCGTCCTCGTTGACCCCACGGACGAAGGTTGCATCCGCGTCGTCCGACGGGGCCGAGATGACCACCCGTGATGCACCCGCCTCCAGATGACCGGCGGCGTCGGCCCGGCTTCGTAGTGCACCGGTGCACTCCAGCACCACGTCGACACCCAGGTCGGACCAGGGAAGCCGGCCCGGGTCCCGCTCGGCTGTGAACGTCACCTCTCTGCCGTCAACCACCAGCCGATCACCCGAGGCCGACACCTTGCGCGGGTACCAGCCGTGGACCGAGTCGTATTTCAACAGATAGGCCAGGTCGTCCAGGTCCGCCAGGTCGTTCAAGCCGACGACTTCGAAGCGGTCGTCGCTGATCAACTGCTTGAAGGAGCAACGCCCTATCCGTCCAAATCCATTGATGGCTACGCGAATCATGAACCTTCCTCGGTTGCTCAGCCATAAACCTAGGCTCGGGCCGGCAGAACCTCTCGCCACCCGGCGAGAAACGGGCCCGGATGATCCCGGGCCCGTTTCTACACACTCAGGGACCCGAAGGTCGCCCGGTCAGGTTTGGAGAGGCACCGTCCTCTCCGTCACATCGCGGATGCCCATTCCAATCAGGATGAACAGTATTCCGATCAGGATGGCCATTCCTGCCACCCCGAAGGCCACAACCGAAGTGAACAGCGAGGCCTGGAGGAAAGAGGCCGTCATTGCGGTATCGCGCAGGGGATCGTCACGACCGAGTTGGGCGTATGTCTTGCCGCCCGTGGCGTCCAGGGCGTGGTGCTGGATGATCTCCGCCTCGCAGTAAGCACTGAAGGGGCCGTTGACGTGGTTCCCCGCCAGGCATGATGCGTCCTCGGCGACCGTGATCTCTTGATCGCCGAGCTTCACGCTCACCACAGTCCAGGTGGCGACGCCAGCGATGATCAGGATCAACCCGATCACGATGGAAGAAATGAAAGCGGTTCTCCTCATGTCAACTCCTTGATGGATTGCGTGCAGACAATTAACACAGCCGTAAGGTATCGACCGTATGCGTCATCTCCTCCAAATGTACGGCACTCGATCCAGTCCGCTGAGGGACCTTTGACCCTTAGCCGCGAGACTCGGGTCACTTGGAACACGACCCACCCCCGCCGAGCATGCAGCATCGGAACCAGATCTGTTCTGAACCCGGCGCAACCATCACCTCACGCCGGCGCCAAGGGACGAAGCTGAACTCACCAAAGGACCCGACGGGACCCCTCTGTCCGGGGCTCCATTAGAGTGGATACCGGGACAAGAGGAGGTTTGGGGTGCGCAACCCGACGCCAGGAAGGGATTCAGCGTCGTGCCGTATGGGAGCTGAGTCCGGATGATCGTCACGCTCTTCTTCTGGGCCGTATTTCTGCTCGTCTGCCTGAAGGTCTACCCGGAGCTCCAGGACGAGAAGCCGGGATGGGGGATGAGGACCGAGTGGTTCATGATCGGGGTGGCTGCCGCTATCTCGTCGGCAGTTGCCGTTGCCCTGATGCTGCACGGTTTTTCTTGAGCCCCACCGACGGGCCCGATCTGTGCCCCTGAGCCCTCTCCAATTCCAGCTCCGCAGTGAATGCCAATCCGGCCAACAGGGCCAAGGCACTCAACTGCGACCAGATCAATACTCCGATCAGGCCCGCCAGCGACCCGTAGGTCTCACCGAAAGTCGAGCTCACCGACAGGTACAGGGCGAGCCCACCTGAAAAGAGGAGCCACAGGATGGTGGCCGTGATCCCGCCCACGGCCAACCATGACAGCGAGGGCTGGTGGCGGTTGGGGGCCACCTTGTACAAGACGGCCACGGCCAATATGGCGGCGGCGGCGCCCAGCGGCCACCTGAGCCATATCCATACGGACTGTCCCTCGACCGCCCCGGCGATGCTACGTCCGAAGGCGATCGCCACCAGGGCGCCGCCGAGGAGCAGGCCGACACTCAACGACAGCGCCAGACCGATCGCGTAGCGCCTCAGGGGCGAGCGGTCCTGATCCTTTCCGTACAGACGTCCCGCCCCTTGTTGAATCTGGCTCATACCCACCGTCCCCGAGATGATTGCGGTCAACCCGCCGGCGAGCAGAGCGATGAGGTCTCCGCGCCCGCTCCGCTGACCCTGATTGACTGCCTGCTGGAGGAAACCACCGGTCGGTCCCGGTGTCAGGGTGGTGAGCACTGTCTCAACCGACGATCGCATCGTGTGGCTCCCGGCCCATACAGACACGGCTGTGAAGAAAATGAGGGCTGGAATCAGCGCCAGGACCATCTGAAATGCCACGGCTCGGGCATAGGAGAAACCGTCGGCTCGTCGGAATCGTCGCAGGCTCCTCTGGACCAGGGAGCCGTAGTCGACACGCCGCAGAATCTGCCAGGCGTCCTCCGAATCGAGATCGCGTGTCTCTGGTACGGCTGGCGCGCCCATGGAAGGTCCTCCGGTGACTGGGTAGGGGAGTGTGGATTACCCGCTGCGATCACCGCCCAAACCATCGGCCGTCGAGTCCTGACACTCACTAAGTACTCCGCGTCGCAATTACGGTCGCATGTTTCGCCGAGTCGGCGGCGTCGATGGCAAGGACGCAGTCCGCAGGCGCACCCGGAGCGGTGCGTCAAGGACGAGGACACAGCAAGCGGCGGCGCCGGCCGGTGAAACGTCAGCGTAATTACGGAGCGGGGTACTAAGACGGAGACGGACTCAGAATGGGTCAACGGATGAAGGGGATCTCGGTCACCACAGCTTCTCTGGTTTGGCCGTCCTCGGTTCGCAGTTCCAGCACCCCTCCAGGCTTCGCCGTCCGGGATCGAATCAGAGCCAGACCGATGTTGCATTGCAGACGCGGCGAGTACAGCGCCACCCGGACCCGACCCACCTCCTCCCCACGGCAAAGGGCCGGCCACGGTCGGGTGTTGGGGGTCAGTCGCTCTCCGCCGATCTTCAACCCGACCAGGCGACGTGCCGCTCCCATGGCCCGCTTCTCGATCAGGGCCTCCTTGCCGATGAAGTCGGCGGGACGATCCAGATCGATCCAGCGGCCCAGCCCGACCTCGAAGGGGTCGGTGTCCCCCTCGGTGTCGGTACGGAACGAGAGGAGACCGCCCTCGGTCCTCTCCACCTGGTGGGGTGCGCCCGGAGCGATGTCGAACCGAGCCCCGGCTTCGACGACTCGCTCCCACAGCTCCGGCCCCTTGGTGCCGTCGCAGAGGTACAGCTCATAACCGCCCTGTTTCGACCAACCGGCTCTCCCCACCCACAGGGGGACCCGGCCCAGGTCCACCGGCCGGAACTGAAAGGGCCGCAGATCCGGAACCCATTCGCCCAGCAGTGACGCCACCACCCCTTCTGCCCAGGGTCCCTGCACCGCCAGGGGAGAAACGTCGGGCTCCTCGACTCGTACATCCAGCTGCCTCTCGGAGGCGAGTGCCCGGCACAAAGCCAGCATGTCGCCGTCGGCAATGGACATCCACCAGCGATTCTCGCCAACTCGCAGGAACACGGGGTCGTTCAACAGCCGCCCTTCATGATCACAAACCGGCGCATATCGGGCCTGACCTACCGGTGAGGTGGAGATATCCCGGGCACTGAGAAGCTCGACCAGGCGAGTCGCCTCGGTGCCCTCTATTTCCACCTGGCGCTGGGCGGCAACGTCCCAAACGGCGACTCGTTTCAAGAGTTGCCAGTACTCGGCCTCCAGGTCTCCGTACGAGGTCGGCATGTACATGTGGTTGTAGACCGTGAAAGCCGTCACCCCGGCGGCAACGGTGGCCTCGAAATAGGGCGACATCCTGATTCTGGGACTGAGGCTGATCTCGAAACCCGCCATCGACGGCGCAGACTAGACGCCCGCGCCTAAACCGCCCTGCTGCGCACCACTCCGGCCACATCCAGCCTCCGCACCACGCGCGTGGCCGGGATGAGGGACACGAGAGCGGCCGCCAGAACACCCAGCGAGGCCCACAGGGGAGTGGTCGCCCGCATGTGCAGGTCGAAGCTGAACAGGTCGCTCGAGAACGAGGACATGAAGGCCGCCGAGACGAGGTAGCCGATCACCAGGCCAAGCGGGATCCCTATCACCGTCAGTGCGATGTTCTCGGCCGACACCAATCGACCCAGCAGCCCGCGTCCCGCCCCCGACGCCGCCAAGGTGGCCAGCTCCACCTCCCGTTCCGAAACGTTGGCGGCCACCGACGACAGGATCAGGGCGAAGGCCATCACGGCTCCGAAGACCAGCATCACACCGACGAAGGCATAGAACAGCCCCATGAATGACTGAGCGGTCTCGTACAGGGCATGGGAATCTCGCACGATTTGCACCTCACTCAGGTCCTGCAACGCCGCTATGACCGTGTCGGGATCGGCACCTCGATCGAAAGCCACCAAAGCCGTGGGCAGGGCCGAGCCGATGGCGCCGTCACCTGCCAGCGTCTTCAACCCTGTCTCACTGGCATAGACGAAGGTTCCCAGCGGCTCGTCTACGAAGCCGGCGATCCTGGTCGTGGCGCCCGCGCCCAGCGAGGGAAACCCGATGGTGATGGAGTCGCCCACCTCGACACCCAGAAGCGACCTGAGGGCCACCCCGACCAGGACGCCGTCGGTGGGGAGCGACAGATCCGACCCATCGGGGGCGATGAAGGTGTGCATGGTGGTGTCTTGCTCGAAGGCCTGGGTCACCGTCGAGTAGGAGTCGGGACCGTGATGGAGCACGGTGTCCACTACTGCGGTGGACTCGGCCCTCGCCACTCCCGGCACGGCCTCGAGCTGGGAGATGACGGCCGGGTCCGGGGCCGTGTTCAGTACCACCTCGGCGTTTTGCTTCTGCACCTGAAGAAACTGACGATCGAGGAGGACCTGAGTCGTGTCGATCATCCCCCACGAGGAAAGGACGAGGACCAGGGCGAGCGAAACCCCGAGCATGGTCGACAGGGTCCGCCTCCGGTTGCGTCCCAGGCCCCGCAACACCATGAGCCAGCGGGTCGGCAACCTGCGCAGCGGGGGAATCAAGCGCTCCAGGAGGCTGCGACGGCCCACTCCACCCATCGGGAGCTCGCCTCTCATGGCCTCGGCCGGCTGAATGCGGGAGGCGAGACGGGCCGGAGCCAGAGCGGCCAGGGCACCGGCCACCACGGCAAAGGCGAGGCCCTCGACAAGGGTGGCCGGGTGGAAGTGGATCGAAGTGATGGGGACCTTTATGGCCGAGGTGTAGACCTTGCTGACCGTCCCGGCCAGGAACACACCCGCCACCGCACCGGGAACACCGCCCAGCCCTCCCACTGCCAACCCCTGGTATAGGTAACGACGCATAATCGCCCGGCGCGAGAAGCCCGATGCGCGCATCAGGCCGATGATCGACCGCTGCGAGTACACGAGGCGGGTCAGCATCACATACAGGGCCATGCCCGCAGTACCCAGGAAGAGGAGCGGGAACATGAAGGAGAGCTCGCCGAATCCCTTCACGTCCTCCTGCAGAGCCGCATTGGAGGGTTGGTCGGCCCGCGTCGTGGCGGTGAGGCCCAGGTCTGAGGCTGCGCCGGCCAAACGGGCATCCACGGCCGCCCGATCGGCACCAGGCTGATATCCAACCAATGCCTCATCGACGCTGCCCGGAAGCTGAGCGACCAGGTCTTCGGAGGCGAAGACCACGCCGAACTCCCCGGGAGGGGTGAGAACATCCTGGCGACTCTCGGCCGGCCACACGTACTCGGGTGAGGCAGCCAACCCGACGACCCGGAACGCGGCCCAGTTCTGGACGGTCGCCAGCGAGATGGTGTCTCCCGGTTCAATCCCGAAATGATCGGCCACGTGCTGTTCTAGCACGACCGAGGCGGCCCCATCGGTGGGATCGAGGCCCCTGCCCGAGAGGACGATGATCTGGTTGAGTGCAGCCGACGTCGGCACGCCCACCACGCGGCCCAGCAGGCGATGTCCGTCGATCTCGATCGGTATCTCGGCCACATGGCGTGTCTCGACGGTCTGGACCCCGGTCTCGGTGGCCGCCCGCTCGGCGAAGGCGCCCGTCGAGACACCCGAGACGGTGAAGTCGGCGAAGCCGGTCTGCTGATATAGCGAGTCGTAGGACGCTTCGAGGTTGAGGAAGGCGTCGTAGGAGGCCCCGAACAGGACCACACCCAGGAAGATCGTCGCCGCCATCGCCACCACCTGACCCAGACGGGAGCGAAGATCCCTCCTCACCATCGTGGCCACGACGCTCACCACACCACCTCCTCCGGCCCCACCGGCGTGGAGTTCTCGCTGACCCTGTTGACCTCTCCCGAGTGCATCGTGATCACCCGGTCGGCCATGTCGGCGATGGCCGCGTTGTGGGTGACGACGAGGACGGTTCGGTCCTCTCGACCGGTCAGGTCACGTAGAACACCCAGGACCTTGCGTCCCGTCTCCAGGTCCAGGGCACCGGTGGGTTCGTCACACAACACCAAAGCGGGGCGTTTGACGACTGCCCTGGCGATGGCGACCCTCTGCTGCTCGCCTCCCGAGAGGGCCCCGGGGAAATGGTCGAGACGGTCCGCCAACCCCACCCGTTCGAGGGCCGACGAACATTGCTCCCGGGTGGCTCCCGTCAGTTCCCCCACCAACTGGACGTTCTCCAGGGCGGTGAGGGTGGGAACCAGATTGAAGAACTGGAAGACGAATCCTACGTGGTGGCGTCGGAACTCGGTCCGTCCTGCATCATCCATGCCATCCAGCGCGTTTCCGCCCACCACGATGCGACCCGACGTGGGCGCCTCCATCGCCCCGATCAGATTGAGCATGGTCGTCTTGCCGGAGCCGCTGGGGCCGAGAACGACTACGAACTCTCCCGGGGGGAGGGTCAGGGAAACGCCCTCGAGCGCAGCCACTTCGGCGCGCCCGCTTCCGTAGATCTTCGAAACGTCTTCCATCTCCACCGCCAGCGTGGTGCTGGTCACCGTCATCGGGGTTCCTTCCGTGTAGTTATGGCTTGGACGAGAGTGTCGATCGCCTGTTGCAGATCCAGGTCCGGGTCGACGATCAGGTGCAAGGTGAGCCCGTCGAATAGGGCCGCCACCAGGACTGCCAGGGCCTCGGGGTCGAGATCCGCCAGGGCTTCGTCGGCTTTGGCTCTCCGGAATCGCTCCGCCATCACCTCCCGATACTGAGTCAGCACGTCACCCAGCCAGGCCCGCATTTCGTCATGGCGGCAGGCTTGGACCAGGAACTCGACGGTGGCCACCGCCAGTGGGCCCTGCTCGACGGTCTCTGCCAGCGCCTCCAGGGAAGCCTTCAGCCCGGATGCCAGGTCGTCGTCTTCGAGCAGGGCGAGAGCCTCGTCACCTGCCTCGGCCAGGGCGGCGGTGGCCGCCTGGAACAAAAGGCCGTCGACGGATCCAAAGTGGTAGTGGACCAGGCTGTGGTTGACGCCGGCTCGCTCGGCCACCGCCCGGGTTGTGACGCCCGCCCAGCCCTGCTCGGCGATCAGCTCCACCGCGGCCCCCATCAGCCTTCGCCTGGTCTCACGACCCGGCCTCTCTCCTTGAACAGATGGTTTGGTCATCTGTTCAAGGAACCTAGCTATTGCGGGGCCGCAGCGTCAAGCCGGGCGAAGCTCATTTGCCGACCCCGGCCCGAGCGTCCAGGAAACGTGAGGCAGAGGGAGTGAAGGGAAGCAACAAGATGGCGCTGGAACCGGCCAGGAGCAGCGGATGCATGACCGGGTGGAACGGCACGAGGAACAACTCGATTATCTCGAAGGCGAGCAGGACCCCACCCACCGCTACCGCCCCGATCCAAGGCCAACGGTGTCCCACTACCGCTTCGATGCCGCCCGCCCAACGCCACCGCCAGTGGGATACCAGGCCGATGGCGACCAGCAGTGAGGCGGCCGCAATGCAGAGGAAGAACACGCCGGGTAGGAAGTAGTCGCCGATGGGTGCGTTCTCGAGATAGCTGACCGGCATGCCCAGTGGCGACATGGGATCGGTGACCATCGCCCAGCCTCCCTGAATCGCACCGACGGCCAGCAGGGCCATCAAAGCCGCCAGCGTCCACACAGTGCCCGGAGGGCCTCCTGGTTTCGGAGCGGCTTTCGCCGGCACCGGGGCCTGAACCGACATCGAACCTCCTTGGTCGTCCTTCCGCAGGATGTCCCCAGGCGGAGGGGAGTAACAGAGGACTTATGCCCTTGATTGCGTGGACCGACGAGTGACTAGTCCGTCGGGTCGACTTCGATCTGATTATCCGGTCGGGGGAAAGAAGTGCCGAAGTAAGGGGCCATGACCCTGATCAGCATCCTGGAGCGGAAGCCGGCGCATCCTCTGCCCCGCTGCGCCTGGTGCGATTCCCCGGCGCTGGTCTTCACACCGGCCGGTCTGGCCTGTCACGAGCACGCCGTCCAACATGTGCGGCGCTCACGGGAAGGCCGTCACAGCCACCCGGTTCCGGGTCATCGTCCGCGGCGTTGAATCGACGCGTTCCGTGCCGTGAGCAGTCCCTCCGACGGGGAATGCGCCTCCCGATTCGGACGTTGTGGAGGACAGCCATTCAGGAGTGCGAACTTGCCTGCCGTAACCGTTGACAATCTTCTAACGCTGCCCCGGGTCCCCGAGCCGGACCCGGTCCAGGCCGTTGATCGCCCGGTTCGTTCGGTGACCACCGCACCCGGTGGACTCGAGGGGGAGGGCTTTCCTGTGCGCAGGGCCTTTGCCGGAGTCGATCTGGCTGACCTGGATCCGTTCGTTCATCTGGACCAGATGGGAGAGGTCGAATATGCGCCGGGCGAGCCCAAGGGCACCCCTTGGCATCCCCATCGAGGGTTCGAAACCGTCACCTACATGATCGACGGGATCTTCGAGCACGAGGATTCCCAGGGTGGGGGAGGAACGATCACCAACGGTGATACCCAATGGATGACCGCCGGAGCGGGAATCCTCCACATCGAGAAGCCGCCCGAGCAACTGGTCGTTTCAGGAGGTCTGTTTCACGGCTTTCAACTGTGGGTGAATCTCCCTGCGGCCCAGAAGTTCACCCCTCCCCGCTACCAGGACCTGAGGGCGAGCGAGGTCGTGCTGCTCTCGTCCGCGGATGGAGGCACGCTGATCCGTCTCATCGCCGGCGACCTGGCGTCGCACGAGGGGCCGGGATCCACCCACACCCCCATGGCGATGATTCACGCCACCCTCTTCCCCGGGGCGCGATTGAGACTGCCCTGGCGACGGGACTTCAACGCACTGGCTTACGTGCTCGGAGGCAAGGGTTGGGTGGGTGACCACCGGCCGATCGCATCCGGGCAGCTCGCCCTGTATGGGTCGGGAGACGTCATCACCCTGGGAGCCGACCAATCTCAGGAGAGTCGCAGCCCCAACCTCGACGTTCTCATCCTGGGGGGCCGCCCCATCGGCGAGCCGGTGGCGTGGATGGGCCCCTTCGTGATGAACACCCACGCCGAACTGGCCCAGGCCTTCGACGACTTCCAGCGGGGCAGGCTGGGTACGATCCCCGCCCGATCCATCTGAGCCTCAGGATGACGAACGGAGGGGCGGCTCGAGGCAATGCCTTGCCAGCACCTCCCACACTCCGGGCTGGGCAAGCTTCCGCTTCATGGCGCCCAGGGTGCGGATGAAAGTGGGAACGGCCGCCTCGGCGGCCATTGGATTGGGTCTCATCGCCTGCAATACGTGGGGAGACGGCCGGAGTATCAGGGTCTCGGTCTGGGGCCACTCCTCGGCGATGATGTCGAGCTCCTCTTCCAGCGACCGGCGTCCCACCCGATCGAGGACGCGCTCGTGCATCCAGGCGCCCTGGCGCTCCTCCAGGGCCGCCATGGGGGCGATGACGATGATCAGATCGAGTGGGTGCGGCGCTCCCAGGACCAGATCGGCATGGGTGCCTGACGCCACCCCACCGTCGACGTAGTCGCGGCCCCCTATCTCGTAAGGATGAAAGACGAGAGGTATGGCCGAGCTGGCCGCCACCGCGTCCGCCAGGGCGACGTCGGGGGCCCCGACCGTGCCGAAGGCGACCCGGTCGTGGGCGGTCAGGTCGTAGGCGGTGATGACCGTGGGCCGATCAGGCCAGTCGTAGGCGACTTCACCTACCTGCTCCACCACCCAATCGGCCAGTCCGGCCGGGTCGTAGCGGGCCGGAGATCCCAACAAGAGTGACAGGCCCGGTCGGCGAAGCCCGGGCAAGATGCCCTCCTTCAGCCAGCGCCCCACTCTCACGCCGGGCTGCTTGAGGAAAACGTGGTGCCGGATTCGCTCGGCTACGTCCTCGCGCTCGTCTCCGTATCTGACCATCGAATCGAGGTCCAGCTTTCCGCTTCGGACGATGGCCGTCACGTAGGCCCCTCCCGACGTCCCCACAACCACTTCCGCAGTGTTCGGATCCCACCCGCAGGCGAGCTCCAACGCCATCAGAGTTGCCAGCTGGTAGGAGGCTCCGGTGATACCGCCACCACCGAGGACGAGCCCGATTCGTGTCATGAGCCGGTGAGCATAGAGGCCTTTCGAGGGCGCTACGGTCTCTTCGATGGCACCGGGGCAGGTCCGACCAATCCGTCTTCCCGAGGACCAAGACGAGATCAACTCCTTCCTCGACCGGCGATCGGGGGAGGCGGGCCTAGCCACCCTCAGTGAGAGCAAGCTGGTCGGCCTGACCACAGGATCGACCAGCCTGATAGATCGTGAAGAGGGGGAGACAGCCGGTGTTGCCGTGCTCAGCCGGGCAGCCCGCACAGGGGAGTGGGCGATGGAGATAGTGGCCGTGCCTTCCCGATCGGTCGAAGCCGTGCTGGTCGAGGCTGCCGAGCGTGAGATCAAGGGATCGACCGGCTCGATGCTGCGCTGGTGGATCTACGACGAAGACTGCGATCGGATCGCCCTCGACCTGGGCTATAAGCCCGAGCGTTTGCTCCTACTGATGGGTAGACGGCTCCCAACCTCAGACCGGCCACGGTTCGACCCGGAGGTCTCGGTCCGCGAATTCCGACCCGGTGAAGACGATCGGGTCTGGTTGGCGGTGAACAATTCGGCTTTCGAGGGTCATCCTGAGAACGGTGACTGGGATCAGGCCGATCTCGAACAGCGACTCGGTGCCGACTGGTTCGACGCCGGGGGCTTTCGCACGGCCTGGGTCGATGGCGAGATGGTGGGGTTCTGCTGGACCAAGATCCACCCCGGCCATGGCGGGGAGATATACGTGATCGGGGTCTCACCGCCCTGGTGGGGAAGGGGACTGGGCCGGGCCCTGGTCCTGGAGGGGATGAGGTATCTCACCGAATCGGGGTGTGAGCGGGTCTTCCTCTACACCGAGGGCGACAATTCACGCGCCATCAGGCTCTACCGCGACCTGGGATTCATGGTCGAGCGCACTCACCGGTCGTTCGTCAAGAAGCTGGATTGATCCGGTGTCGGACCGTTCTCAGCCGAAGCGCCTTCCGCACGAGGGGCAGCGCTGGTCGGTGTCCTTGGTGGCGGCTCGGCACCACGGACAGGGAAGGTCTGACTCGTCGCCGGCCAGGTCTACCACCTGACGCCCGTCAATCGTGATCGGTTGCTCTCGCGTCATTCGCGCTACGGCCAACAATCCCGTGGTGGCAGTGGCAGCGACCAGAGCCTCGAACACTATGGATTCCTCCTCAGTCGCACGAGTCTGACGTTAAGCCTGCACCCGGCGATCCTGGTGGATTTCGCGCTCTGATACGGGGCTGCACATAACCCACCCCAGGGCGGCGCCGACCTCAACTCCTCAGGTACGAGCTCCCACGGCCCGGGCGAGTGCATCCACGGTGCCGGCCAGGTCGGCCAGGCGACCGTCGCGCGACTCGCCCGCCTCGAGAAGCCGCATGGCGGCGTGATAACCGGTCCAGCTCTCCAGGCGTGAACGCGGCATGTTTCCCCCGTACCCGTCGAGGAATGCCTTGACGGCATCATCGTCGTGGATCCTCCCGATCGCCCAGGTGGCAAGACTCACGTCCCACTCGGGCGGGGCCAGGGTGGCCCATTCCCAGTCGACCAGCATGACTTCTCCGGTCTCGCTGACCAGGAACTTGTCGGGGGTGGGATGGGTGTGAGCAGTGCCCGGCGTGCTGGAGGCGGGCGGGGGAGCGTTCAGAGCCATGTCCAGGACTTCCGGCGGGATCTGCAACTTGCGCCGGAAGCGTCCCAGACGATCGATGGTCGACCGGTAGTGACTGATGATGTAGTCGCCGTCCATTCCTCCCTCGAGGTTGGTGATGGACCCGGAACTGTCGTGCACCAGCCGGAGCACCTTGCCCGCCCGGGTCAGGACATCGAGGTTCTTGGTCATGCTTCGCAGGCTCCAACCGCCTCCGTCCGTCAACTGTGCCCAGGCCGTGCCATCGGGCGTCACACCGCGGTCGATCAGTTGGGGAACACCTTCGATACCCGCCAGGGCCTCGAGGGCGTGCCGCTCCCTCCTCTCCCGGCCGGGAGTGGCATAGATCTTGATCACCGAGGCGCGGCCCGTCTCCTCGATCAGGCGGAAGACCCGGTTGCGCTGTCCACCACCGGCGGCAGTGATCTCTCGCACCGAGGCGCGGGGGGCAATGGTCGCCACCAGCTTCATCGCTTCCATGTGGTAGCAGGCCTCCTACGTTTTATTCGGGCTTGGGACCCCACCAAGCCTTGTACGCTTGCCGGGACAGGCTAGTCCCGGTTCTGCCCGTGTCCACGACATAAGCGAAGCCATCACCGGGTCATTTCATCCATCATGAGACAGCATCTCCAACCGATCCTCCCCAATCAGGAGTCCGCCCGATGAGCATCCAGCTCACCTACCCGGACGGAAGCACAGCCGAACATCCCGACGGCACAACCGGTCGTCAGGTCGCCGCCTCCATCGGGCCGCGCCTGGCCGCAGCGGCCGTGGCCGTCACCCTGGACGGCCGGCTGCTGGACCTCGACCGTCCCCTTCCGTCGGGTGGACTGTTT
The DNA here is from genome assembly GCA_963744905.1 of uncultured Acidimicrobiia bacterium. GTDB lineage: Bacteria > Actinomycetota > Acidimicrobiia > Spongiisociales > ZC4RG35 > DATFFO01. Next base: position 288,129 of record CAVUUV010000005.1, read on the forward strand.
GCGGCCGTCACCGATGCCAGCCGGGAAGGAAGGTCGGTATTGCGGCACTCGGCTGCTCATGTGCTGGCACAGGCAGTCCTGTCCCTCTACGACGGAGCGACATTTGCCATCGGTCCCTCCATCGAGGACGGCTTCTACTACGACTTCGATGTCGGGCGAGCCTTCACACCCGAGGACCTGGAAGCGATCGAGTCCAGGATGGCCGAGATAATCGCCGCCGACCAGCCCTTCGTGCGCCAGACCATTTCCCGTGAGGAGGCCCTCGACCTGTTCGCCGGTCATCCTTACAAGCTGGAGATCATTCGATCGGTTGACACCTCGGAGGTGCCCGAGGGCGAAGAAGTCACCATCTATCGCAATAACGGCTTCGTCGATCTCTGTCGGGGCCCGCACGTGCCTTCAACCGGGCGGATCAGAGCTGTGAAGCTGCTGCGCTCGGCCGGGGCCTACTGGCGCGGCGACGAGTCGAATCCACAGCTGCAGCGCATTTACGGAACGGCCTGGGAGGACCAGAAGGCTCTGAACGAATACCTGACCCGCATCGAGGAAGCGGAACGCCGTGATCATCGTCGCCTGGGCCCCGAACTCGACCTGTTCTCCTTTCCGGCCGAGATGGGCGCTGGTTTGGTGGTGTGGCACCCCAAGGGAGGGATGCTGCGCAAGGTGGTCGAGGATCACAGCCGTCGCCTCCACGAGCGCTACGGATTTGAATTCGTTTTCACCCCCCACCTGGGCAAAGCCGAACTCTGGCAGACCTCGGGGCATCTCGACTTCTACGCCGAGAGCATGTATCCGGGAATAGAACTCGACGCCGAGCACGAGTATCGGGTCAAGCCCATGAACTGCCCTTTTCACATCCTCATCTACCGGTCACGAGCGCGCAGCTACCGCGAACTGCCTCTGCGACTGTCGGAGTTGGGCAGCGTCTATCGCTACGAGCGCTCAGGGACCATCCACGGCCTGCTGAGGGCACGGGGATTCACCCAGGACGACAGCCACACGTTCACCACCCGCGAACAGCTTCCGGCCGAGCTGTCGATGCATCTCGATTTCGTGCTCCAGTGGCTGAGGGACTTCGGGTTCGAGGACTTCGACGCCGTCCTCTCCACCCGCGACCCCAACAAGTCGATGGGGGAGGTCGAGTTGTGGGATCAGGCCACCGACGCGCTGGCCCGGGTCCTGGTCGAAGCTGGAGTTCCCTACGAGGTGGAGGAAGGAGAGGGTGCCTTCTACGGCCCGAAAATCGATGTCAACGTCCGCGATGCCATCGGCCGGAGATGGCAGATCTCCACTATCCAGGTCGACTTCTTCCTGCCGGAACGGTTCCAGCTCGAATACAACTCGTCGGAGAACACTCCCATGCGCCCGGTCATGATCCACTGCGCCAAGGCCGGCTCCATCGAGCGTTTCCTCGGAGTGCTCACCGAGCACTACGCGGGCGCCTTTCCCATGTGGCTGGCGCCGATCCAGGCCACCATCGTCCCTGTGGCCGACCGTCACCTCGACTATGCCGCCCGGGTCCACTCGGCACTGGAGGAGAGGGGACTGAGGGTCGAGGTAGACGACAGCAACGAAACCGTTGGGGAGAAGATCCGCCGCGCCCTCAGCGCCAAGCACCCGTCCGTACTGGTCGTCGGCGACAAGGATGCAGAGGCAGGAACGGTCGGGCTTCGCTATTACGGCGAGGACGACGAGAGGCGCGGTGTCGCCCTCGCCGAGGCAGTCGGCGAGTTGGTCAAGAGCGCCGAGGTGCCGGGATGAGTGACGAATCCTCCCCCGACCGGCGTGTCACTCGCGAGGGGATCCACATCGACCGTGAAGTGGCCGATTCCGTCGCCATCGAGGAAGAGCTCGACTCCAACCTCACAGGCCCGTACCGGTTCCCCGACCCGGTCCGACGTCTCATCCCGGCGCTGATCTATCTCGCCGCCGCCATCGTGGTGGCGATCACCGTCAGCCCGGTACCCGCCCTCCTCCTGGTAGGCCTGGGCATATGGCACGGCGTCTCTGCATTCTCGCTGGACGTGGACCAGGAGGAGGCGATGATCGCCGCCGCCGCCGCCGTCCCCTTCAGCGTTGGCCACGCCTCTGCCGCCGTCACCTTTCACGGTCTACGCGCCCGTCCTCGCTGGTCGGTGATCCTCTACTCAGCCGCCGAGCCTCCCGATCAGCGCGCCCTGGTGGTGCTGGACGCCAGGACCGGTCAGATGCTCGGAGACCCCTTCATCGAGGAAATCCCTGCCCTGTGAAGACCGCCGGTCCGGTCAGCCTCGCTGGTCGATGGGCGGCACGTCCCTGACCGCCGGGCCCGCGTAGACCTGCCGGGGACGAAATATCCGGGACTCGGGGTCGGCCGACATCTCCCGCCACTGGGCCAGCCACCCCGGGAGACGCCCGATGGCGAAGAGCACCGTGAACATATCGGTGGGAAAGCCCATGGCCCGATAGATGACTCCCGAGTAGAAGTCGACATTGGGGTAGAGCTTGCGCTCGATGAAGTAGTCGTCCTCCAACGCCACCGCCTCCAGGTGCTTGGCCACGTCGAGAAGGGGATCGTCGACCCCAAGCTTCTCGAGCACGTCGTCGGCAGCCTGCTTGATGATCCGGGCCCGGGGATCGAAGTTCTTGTAGATACGGTGGCCGAAACCCATGAGCCGGAACGGGTCGTTCTTGTCCTTGGCTCGCTCGACGAAAGAGGCCACGTCCCCATCCGAGGAAACGATTTCGTCCAGCATCTCCAGCACCGCCTGATTGGCCCCGCCGTGGAGGGGGCCGGAAAGAGCGTGTATGCCCGCCGCCACCGAACTGAAGATGTTGGCATGTGAAGATCCCACCAGACGAACGGCAGAGGCCGAGCAGTTCTGCCCATGGTCGGCGTGGAGGATCAAGAGCACATTGAGGGCATTGGCTACGACTTTGTCCGGCACGTACTCCTCGGTCGGCACCGAAAACATCATGTGCAGGAACCGGGCCGGATAGTCGAGGTCGTTACGTGGATACACATAAGCCTGATGGGCCATGTACTTGTAGGTCCAGGCGACCATGGTCGGCACCTTGGCCAGCAGGCGGCGGGATGATATGTCTACAGCCTCCTCGTCCTGCGGGTCCAGCTTGTCGGGGTAGTAAGTGGCCAACGCCGAGGTGGCCGAGGCCAGGATCTGCATCGGGTGGGCCAGGTGCGGGAACGCCTCGAAGAGATTCTTCATGTCCTCGCGCAGGAGCGTGTGATGGGTTACCGAGTCCTCGTAGGCAGCGAGTTCGGCCGCCGTCGGCAACTCCCCGTACTGAAGCAAATAGGCAACCTCTAGGAACGTGCATTGCTCTGCGAGTTGCTCGATCGGATAGCCTCGATACCGGAGAATTCCTTGCTCGCCGTCGATGAAGCTCACCTGGGAACTCGTCTCGGCCGTATTGCCGAACCCCGAGTCCACCGTTATCAGCCCGGTGCTGGACCGAAGCGTCGATATGTCTAATCCCACCTCCCCTTCGGTTCCCACCACCGCGGGCAGCTCGACTTCCTTGTCTTCGTAGCGAAGGACGGCGTTTGCCATCAGCTTCCTTTCCGTCTGGTCCTGGTTCTATTCGTCTCGCTTGGCGGCGTCGACGATCTTCTGTGCCTCCTGATGGGGGACCTCTTCGTAGTGATCGAATCGCACCTCGAAAGTGCCCCTTCCGGAGGTCATGGAGCGCAGGTCCACTGCGTATCTCTGAACCTCTGACATCGGCACCTGAGCCTCGATAACCCGGACGCCTCCGTCGGTGTCCATCCCGAGAACTCGACCTCGTTTGGCGTTGATGTCGCCCATGATATCGCCGGTATATTCCTCGGGAACACGCACTGTCAGCGACATGATCGGCTCCAGCAAGACCGGGCGGAGGGAGGGTCCCGCCGATCTCACTGCCTGGATTCCGGCCATGCGAAATGAAAGCTCGTCCGAGTCGACCGAGTGGTATTTACCGTCGACCAGCTCGGCGGATAGATCTATCACCGGATGCCCGGCCAGAATCCCCCCCGTCAGTGCTTCTTCGACGCCCTTGTTCACCGCCGGGATGAACTGACGCGGAATCGAACCGCCCTTGATACTGTCGATGAACTCGAAGCCCGAGCCGCGTGGTCGGGGAGCGAATCTGACCACCGCCACCCCGAACTGTCCCCGGCCTCCGGACTGCTTCTTGTGTTTGCCCTCGGCCTCTCCGCTGGAGGTGATCGTCTCCCGGTAGGGGACGGAAGGCAAGGCAGTGTCGACCTCCACCCCGTACTTGCGGGCGATGCGAGCCAGGCTCACGTCCAGATGGGCGTCTCCCAGGCCGGCCAGGATGGTCTCACCGGTCTCGGCCCTGCGTTCGACGCGGATGGTGGGGTCCTCCTCGGTGAGCCGGGCGAGGGCAGTCGATAGCTTCTCCTCGTCCTGGTTGGATCGGGGTGAGATGGCCAGCTCCATCACCGGCGAAGGCATCTCCATTGGTGATATGACGATGTCCGAGCCGGGGGAGCGGAGCGTGTCGCCCGCCCGGGCCTGCTCGGCCTTGGCCACGGCCGCGATCTCGCCCATGCTCACCTCGTGGATGTCCAGGTGCTCCCGGCCCTGGAGGCGAAACAGGTTGTGCATGCGAACCCGCCCATCGGAGGCCAGCTCGAGCTCGACATCCCCGTCGATGTGGCCGGCGAAGACCCGGAACAGGGAGATCCGGCCCACGAATGGGTCCGAGATCGTCTTGAACACGTACGCCGCCACCGGCCCGTCCGCATTCATCTTCAGGTCGCCCGACTCGAGGGGGAGGGAGGGATGCTCGGCGGGGCCGGGCCCGAAATCCAACAGGAACTCTGCCAGCGTGTCGACTCCCACCAGCGTCGTGGCCGAAGCCACCAGCACCGGGAAGATCTCACCGGCGATCATCCCGCGGTGCACAGTGTTGACGATGACCTCTCGTGACGGCTCTTCACCTTCGAAATAGGCCTCCATCAGGGCGTCGTCGGTTTCGACCACCGATTCGATCAGGGCCGTATGAGCGCTGTGGACCAGTTCACTGACCGATTCGGGGAGATCACCCAGCTTCCCCTGCTTCTCACCCGGCTCGTACAGGTAAGCACGCTCGGAAACCACTCGCACGAGCCCGCTCAAGCTCCCCTCCGAACCGATCGGAACCTGCACCGGTGCCACCCGCTTGCCGAAGGTTTCCTTGAGCTGGTCGAGGGTGCGCTGGAATGAAGCCCTGTCCCTGTCGAGCTTGGTGATCACGATCGCCCGGGCGATCCCCTCCTCGGCCGCCACCCGCCACAGCAGCTCGGTCTGGACCTCGACTCCGTCGACGGCCGAAACCACGAACAGGGCCAGGTCGGCAGCCCGCAGGGCGGCCCGCGCATCGCCGGAGAAGTCTGCGTATCCGGGGGCGTCGATGAGGTTGATCTGATGATCCCCCCAGTCGAAAGACGCCACCGCCAGGCTCAGGGAGATCTTGCGGTCGATCTCCTCGGGCTCGTGGTCCAGGGTGCTGGTGCCCTGATCCACCGATCCCTGCCTGGTCGTGGCGCCGGCCACATACAGCAGTGCCTCGGCCAGAGAGGTCTTGCCACTGCCGCCGTGCCCTACGAGGGCGACGTTGCGGATTCTCTCTGGGACCATCGAACCTCCTCACTCGACCGGCCCTGGCGATGATAGGAACCCTTCAGCCGGGTTCGCACCGCCGACCTGTCTGGCTGCCACCGACAGCCTGGCCCCCTCCATCATCTGTTACGTTGTCATCCACGTGATCGACTCTCGTGTTCGACCCCGAATTCAGGGATTCATCGGGCCCATCGGCCGTTTTCTGGCGACAATCGGTGTCACCCCCGCCGTGATGACCTCGATCGGATTGCTGACCACGATCGCCGGGGCGGTGGTGATAGGCACCGGCCATCTGGCAACGGGCGCCGGCATAGCCCTGGCCGGGTCGGCTCTCGACGGTCTCGACGGCACCGTGGCCCGAGCAGCCGGAAAGGTGTCTTCGCGAGGAGCGTTCCTCGATGCGGGGAGCGATCGGATCGGTGAGATCGCCGCTTTCGCAGGCCTGGCCGTGGCGAGGGAGGGAGATGCGCGGGTCCTGCTGCTGATCGTGCTCTCCGTGGGCGGGGCCATGCTCGTACCGTATCTGAGGGCCAAGGCCGAGTCGGTGGGACTGAACGGCAGCGGTGGCGTCATGGGCCGGGCCGAGCGGGTCATCCTCTTCGCCGCCGGACTGATACTGGGATGGGTCGAGCCGATGCTGTGGCTGATGGTGGCCTCGGTCTGGTACACGGCCATCCACCGCTTCGTTTCTACCTACCGCAGCATCCAGCCGTGAGGAATTGGGCGGCCTACCTGGCACTGCGGGCCGCGGTGGCGTTCACCGGTGTCCTTCCCGAGCCCGTGATGCGGCGTCTGGGGCGGGCAGCCGGGACCGTCTGGTGGCTGGTCGATCCCCGCCGCAGACGCTTCGCCTCCCGACACATGGCGAGACTGGGTGCTCCCCGTTCGGCCGTGAGGGAGGTATTTGCCTCCTACGGCCGTTACTGGGCTGAGTCGTTCTGGGTTAGACCGGCTCGATTCTCCCAAATGCGGCGCTTCATGTCCGTCGACGGGCTCGACAACCTGGCCAGGGCGAGGGCGGGGGGCAAGGGCGTGATCCTCGCATTGCCTCATCTCGGCAACTGGGAGGCGGCGGCCCTGATCGGTGCTGACGTGAACCTGCCCGTGGTGGCCGTAGCCGAGAAGCTCGCCAACCGGCGAATCACGGAGTGGTTCACCGAGCAGCGATCCATGTTCGGCATCGAGATCGTGCTCACCGGATCCGGCCGGGCCAGCCGTCGACGACTCATCGAAGCCCTGGGCGAGGGCAAGGGGGTGGCATTGCTCTGCGACCGTGACCTGTCCGGTCGCGGCGTCACGGTCGAGTTCTGCGGCGAGAAGACGACGCTGCCCGCCGGTCCCGCCTCGCTGGCCCTCAGAACGGGAACCGAGATCCTGCCCGTGGGCATGTACTTCCGGCCCGGCCCCGGCTATCACGCCATCATCGCCCCGCCCGTCTCCACCCGTCTTGCCCGGCCCGTCCCCACCGGCAGGTCGACGTCCGGGTCGACTGGCCCGTCGCGGGCGGATTCGAAGCCACCCGCTCGACGAACGGACCCCGACGTCGCCAGCCTGACCCAGGCCCTGGCCGAAGGCCTGGAGGACCTGATCCGCAGAGAGCCGGGGCAATGGCACCTGCTCCAACCGAACTGGCCCTCCGACGAGGTGTGAGCGGTGCGGATCGGCCTGGTGTGCCCCTATGACCTGGGTCGGCCGGGTGGCGTGCAGCAATTGTGCCGGGAGCTCGGAAACCGCCTCGTGGCGGCCGGGCACGAGGCGCTGCTGGTAGGTCCCGGCGATGGATCCGGATTCGTCTCAGTAGGCAAGACCCTGGGGATCAGGGGGAATCGCTCCGTGGTCCCCATCTGTCTCGACCCGCGCTCGGTCTCCACCACCCGGGCCGCGCTGGAGGGAGTCGACGTCGTCCACGCCCACGAGCCTCTGATCCCTCTGGTGGGATGGGCCGGTCTTGGCCGATCCTCCATTCCCACCGTGGCCACCTTTCATGCCCATCCCCCCGGCTGGGTCAGGTTCGGCTATCGATGGGGGGCCATCGTCCTGAGACGCCGGCTTCGGGCGGTTGCCCTCACCGCCGTGAGCCAGGTGGCGGCCTCGGCTCTTCCCGCCTCCTGGGGGCCGGTCACCATCGTGCCCAATGCCATCGAGGCCTCGAGCTACGACCGACCCGTGCCCCGGAGCCGCGAGCGGGTTGCGTTCCTGGGCCGCGACGAGCGCCGCAAGGGCCTGGACGTGCTGCTACGGGCCTGGCCCGAGGTTCGTCGGCTCCACCCCTCCGCAGAGTTGATCGTGCTCGGCGCCTCCCGCCCGGGAACCACGCCCGGAGTCGAGTTCCTGGGCCGGGTCGACGAAGACACCAAACGCCGGACGCTGGCATCCAGTGCCGTCTTCGCAGCTCCCCATCTCGGAGGTGAGAGCTTTGGAATCGTGGTAGCCGAGGCAATGGCGGCCGGGTGCGCGGTGGTCGCCTCCGATCTGGATGCCTTTCGAGCAGTGCTCAACGGAGCAGGCCTGCTGGTGCCGCCGGGGGATTCGGCCTCCCTGGCCACGGCCATATCCGGACTTCTCTCCAATCCCACAAGGGCATCGGCGTTGGGGGAAATGGGCAGGCATCGAGTGCAGGGCTACGACTGGTCGTCGGTGACCGGGCGCTACATCGAGATCTACGAATCCGTCGTTGCGGCGGGCTGAAGTACCATCGGGAGACGGAAGGAGTAACTGTGGAACGTGGAACCGAGCTCGTGAAACGTGGCCTCGCCGAGATGCTCAAGGGCGGGGTGATCATGGACGTGGTGACCGCCGACCAGGCGCGTATCGCCGAGCAGGCGGGCGCGGTGGCGGTGATGGCCCTCGAACGCGTCCCGGCCGATATTCGCAAACAGGGCGGGGTCGCTCGAATGGCCGATCCCACCAAGGTGCAGGAGATCCAGGAGGCCGTGACCATTCCCGTCATGGCCAAGGCACGGATCGGCCATTTTCTGGAGGCGCGAGTCCTCGAAGCCCTGGAGGTGGACTACATCGACGAATCCGAGGTGCTCACCCCGGCGGACGAAGACCATCACATCGACAAGTGGTCCTTCACCACACCGTTCGTGTGCGGGGCGCGCAATCTGGGAGAGGCGCTCCGGCGCATCGGTGAGGGGGCGGCCATGATCCGCACCAAGGGTGAAGCGGGCACCGGCAACGTCGTCGAGGCCGTCCGTCACATGCGGACCTTGAACAACCAGATCGCGGCCGTGTGCGGGCTGAGCGACGAACAGCTCATGTCGGCGGGGCGCGACCATCAGGCGCCGGTCGACCTGATCAGAATCGTGCGATCCGAGGGCCGGCTTCCGGTGGTCAACTTCGCTGCGGGGGGCATAGCCACGCCCGCCGACGCCGCGCTGATGATGGCTCTGGGGTGCGATGGGGTCTTCGTCGGCTCCGGAATCTTCAAGAGCTCCGACCCCGAGGCGTACGCCAAGGCGATCGTCGAGGCCACCACATACTGGGAAGACGCCGACAAGGTGGCCAAGGTGTCGGCCGGTCTCGGCGAGGCCATGCCGGGCCTGGAGATCGACCGGCTCTCCGACAGCGAGCGTCTCGCCACGCGGGGCTGGTGAGCCTATGCCCCGGGTGGGTGTCCTCTCCCTCCAGGGCGACGTACGCGAGCACCTGCGTGCGCTTCGGCTGGCAGGAGCAGAGGCCCTGGGGGTCAAGACACCCGGGCAACTCGACGAGATCGATGCCCTGGTGATTCCGGGGGGGGAATCGACCACGATCGGAAAGCTGGCCGCCCGGTTCGGCCTCCTGGAGCCGATCAGAACCGCGACCGAGGATGGCATGCCCGTCTTCGGCACCTGTGCAGGGATGATCTTTCTCGCCTCCGCCATAACCGAGGGTTCCCAACCACTGCTGGGGAATCTCGACGTGGTGGTGCAGCGCAACGCCTTTGGCCGTCAGAACGAGTCATTCGAGGCGGACCTGGAGGTGGTGGGCTTCGATCGCCCTTACCATGCGGTGTTCATCCGCGCGCCCTGGGTGGAGAAGCTGGGGGCCGGAGTGGAAGTCATGGCCGAGGTGGACGGTCATCCGGTGCTGATCCGTCAGGAGAAGATCCTCGCCAGCTCATTTCACCCCGAGCTGACGGAGGATTCCAGGATCCACCACATGTTTCTCGATCTGATCGACTGAGAGGTAGTACCCATGGCCGGACATTCGAAATGGGCCAACATCAAGCACCGCAAGGGCCGCCAGGACGCCGCTCGCGGCAAGCTGTTCGCCAAGCTCGCCAAGGGCATCGAGGTGGCGGCGCGCGAGGGTGGAGGAGACCCCGGTTTCAATCCCACCCTGGCGACGGCGATCGACAAGGCCAAGGCCGCTTCCATGCCCAACGACAACATAGAGCGCGCCATCAAGCGGGGTACCGGAGAGGTGGAGGGAGCCGTCTATGAGGAGATGTGGTACGAAGGTTATGGCCCCGGCGGCGTGGCTCTCTATGTGCAAATCCTCACCGACAACCGCAACCGGGCCGCCTCCGATGTTCGCTCCACGTTCACCCGGGGCGGCGGCAACCTGGGGGAGCCCGGCTCGGTGGCGTACCTATTCGACCACAAGGGCCTTCTCATAGCTCAGGGATCGGAAGAGGAGGTGATGATGGGTGCGCTGGAAGCCGGGGCAGAGGACATCCGTCCTGGTGGCGACGGCATCTTCGAGGTGATCACGGATCCGTCGGACCTGCGCCGGGTCAAAGAGCAGATGACGGAGGCCGGAATCGAGATCGAGAGCGCCGACATAACCCAGCTCCCATCGGCCACGATTCCCGTTGGCGAGTCCGACGCCCGCAAGCTTCTCCGGCTCATCGACGCCCTCGACGATCTCGACGATGTCCAGGCCGTCTTCTCCAACTACGACATCGAAGACGAAGTGATGGAACAAGTGATGGCCGAGGCCTGAGGATGGCCCAACGGGCAATCGACCCCCGGCCGGAAGACTACCGCCAGGCCCGCGATCAGTTCCGCTGGCGAATTCCCTCCACGTTCAACATGGGGGTGGCCTGCAGCGACGCCGTCGAGCCCGACTCGATTGCCCTACTCATCGACGAGGGGACCGGGCGGACGGATGCCCTGACCTTCGGGGAGCTCTCCGCCCGCTCCAGTGGCATCGCCCGATCGCTGTCCGAAATGGGCATACAACGGGGTGATCGGGTAGGAGTGGTCGCGCCCCAGTCGCTGGAGACCGGGCTGGCCCATCTCGCTCTGTGGAAGATGGGAGCGATATCGCTGCCTCTGGCCAGCCTCTTCGGGCCGGAGGCCCTGTCCTATCGGCTGGGCGACGCCGACGCCGCTCTGGCCATCGTCTCCCCGGACAACCGGGACAAAGTCGCCGGGGCCCTCCCCGACCTTCCCTTGGTGAGCACAGATGAATCGCCCTTTACGTCCGGAACACCCTCTTCCACCGCCTTTTCTCCCGTGGTCACAGAAGCCGACGATCCGGCCTACCTCATCTACACGTCGGGTACCACCGGATCACCCAAGGGTGCGCTCCACGCCCATCGGTCACTGTTCGGTCACCTGCCCGGATTCGAGCTGTATTACGAGTACGCGCCCCGGCCGGGTGACGTGATCTGGACTCCGGCCGACTGGGCATGGATCGGAGGGCTGATGGACGTGCTCGTCCCGGCCTGGTACCACGGAATGTCGGTTCTCACCACAGTGGCGGATTTCGAGCCCAACCGGGCGGTCGAGCTCATGGTTCGCCATGGTGTCACAGCTGCTTTCCTGCCGCCGACCGCACTCAAGCTGATGCGGGCGGCCGGAGTGGATGGGACCGGCCTGAAGCTGCGCGCCGTCTTCACCGGTGGGGAACCGCTCGGCGAGGAGATCCAGCGCTGGTCCGTCGAGGTGCTGGGTTGCCCGATAAACGAAGGCTACGGTCAGACCGAGTGCAACCTGGTGGTGGGAAATTGCGCCTCGACGTGGCCGGTGAAGCCGGGCTCGATGGGGAGGGCCCTCCCGGGACACGAGGTGGCGGTGCTCGACGAGGCCGGTGAACGGGTCGTGGACGAGGCGGGGGAGATCTGTGTGCGGAGGCCGGATCCGGTGATGATGCTCGGTTACTGGAACCGGCCCCGCGCCACCGCCGACAAGTACCGGGGAGACTGGCTGGCCACCGGTGACCTGGGCATCGAGGACCAGGACGGATACTTCTGGTTCCGGAGCAGAGCCGACGACGTCATCAATTCCCGCGGCTACCGGATAGGCCCCGGCGAGATCGAGGAATCCCTGATGCGACATCCGGCCGTGGCCCTGTGTGGGGTGAGGGGAGTGGACGACGAGTTGCGAGGACAGGTACCCGTTGCCTGGGTGGTGCTGCGCGCCGGCCACCGGCCGTCGCCCGGGCTGGTCGAGACCCTCCGGGACCATGTGCGCAACCGCCTGGCCGGTCACGAGGTCCCGGCCCGTATCCACTTCGTCGACGACCTCCCTCGAACCACGACCGGAAAACTGAAACGGAGGTCTCTGGTCGAACCCGACCCGCGCTGAGTGGCGGCGCCAGATCCACCAAGGCGTCCCACCTCCCCGTTATGCTCCCAGAACACATGTTCGTCCTTGGAATAGACCCTGGCCTGACCACGACTGGATACGGGATAGTCCAGACCGGCCACCCCCCGGTGGCGGTGGCGGCGGGTGTCGTCCGCACCGACTCCGCAGATCCCCTCGGGAACCGCCTGTCGATGCTCTATAGGGGCCTGCGGGAGGTCATCGCCGAGTACTCGCCGGCACAGATGGCCATCGAGATGGTCTTCACCAACCGCAACCTGCAGACGGCCATATCGGTGGGCCGGGCATCGGGAGTGGCCATCCTGGCCGGCGCCGAGGCGGGCATGGACATCGCCGAATACGCCCCCACTGCCATCAAGGCCGCCGTTACCGGCGACGGTGCCGCCGACAAGGCCGGTGTGGCGGCCATGGTGGCGAGACTCCTCGACCTCCACGAGCCTCCCCGCCCAGCCGACGCCGCAGACGCCCTGGCCGTGGCCATCTGCCATATTCGATCGGCGGCTCTGGTTGGAGGAAAACGATGATCTCGCGCCTGCGCGGCATGCTCGTCGCCATAACGCCGGACGGCGTCGTCGTCGAGGTCGGGGGCGTCGGATATGAGATCGCCATGACTCCTCAATCGGTGAGTGGCCTGGCCGGCATAGGCGAGGAGGTGGTCGTTCATACCCACCTCCAGGTCAGGGAGGATTCGATGTCCCTGTACGGATTCGCCACCGCCACCGACCGCGACCTGTTTCGGGTCCTCATCTCGGCCAGCGGAGTCGGCCCCAAAGTGGGGATGGCGCTGCTCGCCACCATGCGGCCCGAGCAACTGCGTCGTGCCGTGGCAACCGAAGACGTGGCGGCCCTCTGTGCTGCCCCGGGCGTCGGGAAGCGGTCAGCTCAGAAGATCATCCTCGAACTTCGACCCAAGCTGGCCGACGCCGAGGCCGACCTGGCCGGGGGGTCCGACCAGGGCCAGGTCCGACAGGCTTTGGAGAACCTGGGCTATAGCCACGAGGAGATAGCAGAAGCAGTGGCCGACCTAGATCCCGGGGCGACCGCCTCCGAACAGCTCAAATCAGCTTTGCGAGCCCTGGGACAGGCCCGCCGTGCGTGAGGACAGTCTTCTCAGTCCCGCCGCCTCCGACGAGATGGAGCTAGGGCTTCGCCCTCACACCCTGGGGGAGTTCATCGGTCAGGAGAAGGTGAAAGAGCGGATGTGGATCTCGATCGACGCTGCCAGAGCGGAGGCCAGGTCACTGGACCACATCCTCCTCTCCGGTCCACCCGGCTTGGGAAAGACAACCCTGGCCGGCATCGTCGCCTCCGAGATGGGGAGTGCGATACGGGTCACATCCGGCCCCGCCCTGGAGCGGCCCGGGGACCTGGCCGCCATCCTCTCCAACCTGGAGACGGGGGACGTGTTCTTCATCGACGAGATCCATCGCCTCTCCCGGACGGTGGAGGAGGTGCTCTACTCGGCCATGGAGGACTTCGCCATCGACATCGTGTTGGGCAAGGGCCCTACTGCACAATCGATTCGGCTCGACCTTCCCAGGTTCACGCTGGTCGGCGCCACCACCCGCAAGGGAACCGTCACCGCGCCTCTGCGAGACCGGTTCGGCATCGAGGAGAAGCTCGATTACTACCTCGACGAGGAACTCGCCCAGATCGTCCTCAGGTCGGCCGCGATCCTGGGGGTCGACATAGACCTGGCTGCTGCCCACGAGATCGCTCGCCGCAGCCGCTCCACGCCGCGGATCGCCAATCGGCTCCTGGCCCGGGTTCGCGACTACGCCGTCGCCCGCGCCGATGGACGGGTGACCTCACAGGTCGCCGATACCGCTCTGGCGGTGTTCGAGGTCGACTCTCTCGGCCTCGACAAGGTGGACCGTGCCATCCTCGAGGCCATCATCCTCAAGTTCTCCGGAGGGCCGGTGGGACTGGGGACACTGGCCATAGCCGTCGGTGAGGAGCCCGAGACGGTGGAAGACGCCTATGAGCCTTTCCTGCTCCAGATCGGCTTGATCCACCGCACCCCGCGCGGCCGCACTGCCACCGACCTGGCCTACCGCCACCTCGGCGTCGACAAACCCGGCCAATCGAGCCTCCTCTAAACCGACCCCCGGAGGAGGCTCAGGCACACGCCGGGGGAGTTCCCCCCACTCGCAGGGAAAGGCACCCACACCCCAAGCCTTGTCCGAAGCTTTGTCCCCCCACTCGCAGGGAAAGGCACCCACACCCCAAGCCTTGTCCGAAGCTTTGTCCCCCCACTCGCAGGGAAAGGCACCCACACCCCAAGCCTTGTCCGAAGCTTTGTCCCCCCACTCGCAGGGAAAGGCACCCACACCCCAAGCCTTGTCCGAAGCTTTGTCCCCCCACTCGCAGGGAAAGGCACCCACACCCCAAGCCTTGTCCGAAGCTTTGTCCCCCCACTCGCAGGGAAAGGCACCCACACCCCAAGCCTTGTCCGAGTCCCTGCTCGCAGGGGGAAGGGACCCGCAGCCGGAGGCTGGGGTAGGGGGGTAGGGGGGTAAGGGGGTGGGCCTAAGGGTCCGGACGGACCCCGGTGGCGACTTGTGGAACCCCCACCCCGACCACGGGTCTAACCTCCGGTGCCCGTGCTGACCTCCGAGTTCTCCTACGAGCTCCCCGAGTCGGCGATAGCCCAGAGTCCGGCCGAGCCGCGTGATTCTGCCCGACTGCTCGGGGCGCGTGAGCTGACCGATCATCTGTTCCGTGACCTCCCCGACCTGCTCGATCCGGGCGACCTGGTGGTCGTCAACGAAACCCGGGTGCGCGCCGCCAGGATCCACGGCCACAAGCATCCCACCGGCGGAGCGGTCGAGGTGCTGTTGCTCAACCCGGACCCGGCCGGCACCTGGCAGGCCCTGATCCGGCCTTCTCGCCGGGTCCGACCCGGGGTGGAGATTCGGGCCGGCGAGCTCCGCGTGACGGTGGAAAGTGAGCCGGTCGACGGCCTGGTTCGGGCGAGACTGGAGGCACCAGACGATGTCGAGGCGGCCATCGAGCGTGTGGGGGATGTCCCGCTCCCGCCCTACATAACCGCCGAGCTCTCGGATCCGTCCCGCTATCAGACCATGTTCGCCAGGACGACGGGCTCGGCCGCCGCCCCCACGGCCGGACTGCACTTCACTCCTCGGGTCGTAACGGGCCTCAGGCAATGCGGTATCCGTCTCGCCAGCGTCGAATTGCGAGTGGGCCTCGATACCTTCCGTCCCATCTCGACCGAGCGAATCGAAGACCATTCGATGCATTCGGAGTGGGTTCGTGTTCCGGAGGAAACGGCGCGGGCGGTGGCCGATACCCGGGAGCGGGGCGGAGCGGTGGTGGCGGTAGGTACGACGGTCGTGCGCACCCTCGAGTCACGTAATGCGGACGGTCAGGTCGAACCCGGATCGGGTCATACCGACCTCTTCGTCCGTCCCGGGTATCGCTGGGGGGTGGTCGATCGCCTCATCACCAACTTCCACCTGCCGGGATCGAGCCTGATCGTGCTGGTGGCCGCCTTCATCGGCCCCTCCTGGCGCACTGTCTACCAAACCGCTCTCGAGCGGGGCTACCGCTTTCTCAGCTTCGGAGATGCCATGCTGGCCGACCGGGCAGACAGATGACCTTCGCCGCCGCCTGGAGACCTCTGGCCGAGGACGGTCGGGCCCGTCGTGGTGTTCTCACCGTGGGCCATGGAGACGTTGCCACGCCCGGCTTCATGCCCGTCGGCACCAGGGCATCTGTCAGGAGCCTCGACAGCACCGATCTGGCGCGGGCAGGTGCGGAGATCGTTCTGGCCAACACCTACCACCTCATGCTGCGACCGGGGGCCGAACTGATCCAGCGCATGGGCGGAATACATCGATTCATGAGCTGGCATGGACCGATCCTCACCGACTCCGGCGGCTACCAGATCTTCTCCCTCGACCCCGAGATCACCGAGGAAGGTGCGGTGTTCCGCTCCACCTACGACGGTTCGCGGGTGAGCCTGACCCCCGAACAGGCGGTGGCCACCCAGGAAATGCTGGGCCCGGATATCGCCATGGTCCTCGACATCTGCGTCGGCTTGCCGGCCTCTCGTTCGGAGGTGGCCGCGGCGATGGAGAGGACGCTGCGCTGGTCGGAGAGGGCACTGCGGGCCCACCACCGGGCCGATCAGGCGTTGTTCGGGATCGTTCAGGGGGGCATCGAGACGGACCTGAGGACCGAGTCGGCCCAGGCGACTGCCGGCCTCGGATTCAGCGGGTTCGGAATTGGCGGCCTGTCGGTCGGCGAGACGGACGAGGAACGCCGTCTGGCTCTGGACGCCACCCTTCCCCACCTGCCCGCCTCCAAGGTGCGCTACGTCATGGGCCTGGGCGACCCCGAGGGGGTCCTGTCCGCGGTGGGACAGGGCGCCGACCTCTTCGATTGCGTCTGGCCGACCCGTCTGGCCCGTCACGGCCGGGTGTTGACCCCCGACGGCGACTACAACCTGCGCCGGGCCCGCTTCGCCGACGACGATGCCCCGCTCCATCGCCAATGCGCCTGTCCCGCCTGTGACACGTACAGCCGGGCATATCTCCGCCACCTGGTGATGACCGGAGAGTTGTCGGCGCTTCGGCTGCTCACCCTCCACAATCTCACCTACACGCTCGACCTGATGGAGGGCGCACGAGAGGCAATATCGAGGGGCCGGTTGGCCGACTTCACCACCATCACTGTGGGTCGGCGCGACCGGGGAGGTTGGTGACAAGGTCCCGGTAGTCCTAACCTCGTGCTGTTCGAACCCCCGAGAGGTAAGTCTTGACCTTATTGGTGATCGCCCAACAAACCGGCAGCGGTGCGGGATCCCTTATTTTCCTCGTGCTCATGGTGGCGGTGTTCTGGTTTCTGATAATCCGCCCCCAACGCAACCGGCAGAAGAAGCAGCGGGACCTGGCCGAATCCGTCCAGGTCGGCGACGACATCACGACCATCGGGGGTCTCAAGGGACGGGTGACCAGAATCGATGGCGACGACATCGTCCTGGACATAGAGCAGGGACGGCTCAGAGTATCGAGACGGGCAATATCGAGCCGGCTGGGGGACACCGAATCAGAGGGCTCCGAGAGCGAGTGACTCCGTGCGGCGACGTCTGATCGGACTCGTGATCGTGTTCGTCATCGCCTGGGGAGGGCTGGCGGCGACATTCCTGAGCGGAATGACCCCCAAGCTCGGCCTCGACCTCCAGGGCGGTGTGTCGGTCGTTCTCACGGCCCCCGAGGGGACCGACCCCGCCCTGATCGATGTGGCGGTAGAGGTCATGCGGCGCCGGATCGAGGACTTCGGCGGTGTCCAGGAACCCGAGATCGCCGTCACCGGCGGCAACACCGTCCAGGTCCAACTCCCCGGCGTTGAGTCGAGGGAACGCGCCATCGAGGCAGTCGGCCGAACCGGCAAGCTGTCGTTTCACCCGGTTCTCCTCGACGAACCGACACCCAGGACAACGTCTGCTCGAACTCGGACCAACCCTCCGATCAGGGCATCGCCACCGTTCAGCCGGCCGATCCTCAAAAGGACGTCCCCCTGGTGTTGGGCAAGGAGTGCCTGGCCGGCGAGGACGTGGCCGATTCGATCCCCGTCTTCAACACCCAGACCAGCTCATGGGTGGTTCAACTGGACCTGGCCAGCTCGGGATCACAGGCCTTCGCCGACCTCACCGCCCACGCCGCCGGGTTCCCCGTGGGGGACCCCCGGCGCCAGATCGCCATCGTCCTCGACGACAAGATAGTGACCGCCCCACCGGTGGCTGCGGAGGTTTCACCCGCCACCGGGATCAGCGGGGGTAGCGCCATCATCACGCTGGGTAGCAGCAAGGACGCCGAACAGGAAGCCAAGGACACGGCCGTGGTCCTGCGATACGGCTCGCTGCCGGTCTCGTTCCAACGCTCCCAGGTGGTGACGGTGTCCGGAACGCTGGGCTCCGACTCGCTGCGATCCGGCATCATTGCCGGGCTCATCGGCTTGGTGCTGGTGGCAGGGGTCCTCCTGGCCATGTATCGCTCCCTGGGGATCGTGGCGATCGTCGGCCTGACAGTGTTCGGCTCCCTGCTGATCACTATCTTCTCCCTGCTGGGAGCCGTCCAGGGCCTCACCCTGACTCTGGCGGGGGTGACCGGGATCATCGTCTCGGTCGGCATCACCGCCGATAGCTACATCGTCCACTTCGAGGCGGTGAAAGAGGAGATCCGCAACGGCACCGACGTCCTCGAGGCAGCGGAGCTTGGGTTCAAGAGAGCCTGGCGCACCATCCTCACCGCCGACACCGTGAGCCTCATCGCCGCCACCCTGCTCTGGTTCCTGGCGGTGGGGGCCGTCAAGGGCTTCGCTCTCGCCCTGGGCATCGCCACCCTCCTCGACATCGTGATCGTCCGCACCTACGAGCGTCGTGCCGTAGCCGTTCTCGCCGGCACCCCGCTGGGTGAGGGCGGGTCCTTCTCGATGACGGGAGCGGCACGATGACCGGTCTTCATCGTCTGATGAGAGGTGAGACAGAGATCGGATTCGTTCGCCATGCCAATCGCTGGTTCCTCGGATCAGGGGCGGCGATTCTCATCTCGGTCCTGGCCGTCCTCTTCCTCCACCTCAACTTCGGGATCGACTTCCGGGGCGGTGAGGCCCTTTCGACCGCCAACCCCGCCGGTGCCACGGTCCCCGAGATCCGGGCCGCGGTGAGCAATGCCGGCGCAGGCGAAACGACCATCCAGCTGATCAACAACGGCGAAGCCGTTCGTATCCAGACCGATGTCCTCCAACCGGATCAGGAAACAGCCCTGATCGCCGCCGTGGCCCAGGTCACCGGCACCGAACCGGCCCAGGTTTCGGCCGATTCGGTCGGCCCTACCTTCGGAAGTCTGGTGGCTCGCCAGGCCTTGATCGCCCTGGTGGTGTTCCTGGCCGTCGTCGCCCTCTACATGACGATGCGGCTCGAATTCAAGATGGCCGTGGTCGGCCTGGTGGCTCTGGCCCACGACCTGATCATCACGGTCGGGGTGTACGCCTTGACCGGCTTCGAGGTGACGCCGGCCACGGTGGTAGCCATCCTCACCATCCTCGGCTACTCCCTCTACGACACCGTCGTGGTGTTCGACAAGGTGGACGAGTACGTCGGATCGATGGACAAGAGCACCTACAGCGACATCGTTGAACGGGCCATGAACGCCGTTCTGGCCCGTTCGCTGGCCACTTCGCTCACCTCCCTGCTGCCGGTGGGCAGCATTCTGGTGGTCGGGTCATTCGTTCTCGGTGCTCCTGCACTGCGGGAGTTCGCCCTGGCCCTGTTCGTCGGCATGGCGGCGGGCACCTACTCGTCCGTGTTCCTGGCCGGGCCGATGCTGGCACGGTGGAAAGAGGGTGAGGAAGAGTGGCAGGAGAAGCGCCGTCGTCTAGAGGCTCGTCAGGCTCGCAAGAGCTGAGGCATAAAATGGCTCGGTGGAGCCATTTGCCAGCCTGATTCGCGACATCCCCGACTTCCCCGAGCCCGGGGTCATGTTCAAGGACATCACCCCCATACTCGCCGACCACACCACCTTCGCCAGCCTGGTGAGAGCCATGACCGAGCCTTTCCTCGGTGACGGTGTCACCAAGGTGGCCGGCATCGAGGCGCGCGGTTTCACCCTCGCCGCACCGATCGCCCTCCGCCTGGACGCGGGGCTCATCCCGATCCGCAAGCCGGGCAAGCTCCCTTATGAGACGCTGGGCGAGGAGTACAGCCTCGAATACGGGACCGATCGACTGGAGATGCACACCGACGCTGCCAGCTCATCAGATCGGGTCCTGATCGTCGACGACGTCATCGCCACCGGGGGCACGGCCGCCGCCGCCCGACGTCTCGTCGAGCGCGTCGGCGCAGAGGTGGTGGGCTTCTCGGTCTTCATCGAGCTCGCATTCCTGAACGGCAAACAGGCCCTGGGGGATCTCCCATACCATGCCCTCCTCGTATACGACTGACGTAGATCCCGCCCCGGCCACCTTCGCCGACGTCCTGGAAGTCTTCGCCGGCCATCATCCTGAAGAGGACACCCAGCTGCTCACGCGGGCATTCGAGCTGGCCGATTCGGCCCACAGGGGTCAAACCCGCAAGACCGGCCATCCCTACATCACCCATCCGCTGGCGGTGGCATGGCATCTGGCCCACTACGGCCTGGATGCGGCCACTGTCGCCGCCGCCCTGCTCCACGACACGGTGGAAGACACCGAGGTGACGCTCGAGCAGCTCACCGCCGAGTTCGGCCCCGAGATCGCGGCTCTGATCGACGGAGTCACCAAGCTGGATCGCATCGAGTACGCATCGAAGGAGGAGGCCCAGGCCGCCACCATCCGCAAGATGGTCGTGGCTATGGCCCAGGACGTCCGGGTCCTGTTGATCAAGCTCGTCGACCGCCTCCACAACATCCGTACCGTCTCTGCCCTTCGCGAGGAGAAACAGCGCCGGGTGGCACGCGAGACCCTGGACATCTACGCCCCTCTGGCACACCGGCTGGGCGTGCAGGAGATCAAGCACGAGCTCGAAGACCGCTGCTTTGCCATCCTCTACCCCGGGCCCTTCGCCCAGATCGAAGGCAAGCTGGCCGAGCGGGGCGTGGAGCGCAGCGTGTTCATCGAGAAGATGATCGCCGAGGTGGAAGGGTTGCTGGCCGAGGCGGGGATCGACGCCGAGGTCACCGGCCGACCCAAGCACCACTATTCGATCTATCGCAAGATGGTCGAACAGAACCGGCCGTTCGAGGAGATACACGACCTGATAGGAATCCGGGTCATCGTCGGCTCCACCCGCGACTGCTATGCCGCCCTGGGACTGATCCACAGCCATTGGGTCCCGCTGTCGGGACGCTTCAAGGATTACGTGGCCATGCCCAAACTCAACCTGTACCAGAGTCTCCACACCACCGTCATCGGACCCGACGGCAAGCCTCTCGAAGTCCAGTTACGCAGCGAGGAGATGCACCGCCGTGCCGAATCGGGAATCGCCGCACACTGGCGCTACAAGGAGGGGGTCGGCCAGGATCAACGCTGGCTCGATCTCGAGGACCTGGCCGACCCCACCGAGGATCTAACCGAGTTCCTGACCACCCTGAAGCTCGACCTGTATCAGGACGAGGTGTTCGTACTGACGCCGGCCGGAGACGTCAAGACACTCCCCGCAGGGGCGACCGCGGTGGACTTCGCTTATGCAGTCCACACAGAGGTGGGGCATCGTTGCGTGGGAGCCAAGATCAACGGCCGGCTCCTGCCGTTGTCAACCCGCCTGTCCTCGGGCGACATCGTCGAGATCCTCACCTCGCGCCGCCCCGACAGCGGGCCGAGCCGGGACTGGTTGACCTTCGTTCGCACGTCTCGAGCACGGTCCAAGATCAAGCAGTGGTTCCTGAAGGAACGGCGAGATCAGACCCTGACAGAGGGTCGGGAACAGCTCCTCGCCGCCATGTCCAAGGAGTTCGGCGACCTCCACGCCCACGAACGCGACGGGCTACTCGGTCAAACTGCAGAAGACCTCGGGTTTCGTGACCTCGACTCCCTCTTCATAAAGGTGGGGGAGGGCGGCTTGGCTGCCTCCACTGCGGTGGCGAGGGCCAGACGGCTTCGCTCACCCGAGCCCGTGGACGAACGCGTCCCCTTCGTCGCCCGGCATCGCCCCGCCGACCGCCCCGGGCCGGAGGTGGTCGTCGAGGGGCTGGACGACATGCTGGTGCGGCTTGCCCGGTGCTGTCAGCCGGTCCCCGGTGACCGCATCGAGGGATTCGTGACGGTGGGACGGGGAGTCTCGGTTCACAGATCCGATTGCGCCAACGTCGGTGCCCTGCGCGAGCAGCGCGAGCGGATGGTCGACGTGTCCTGGGCAACAGATCGCATCTCCACATTTGCCGTCTGGATCCAGGTGGAGGCTCTCGATCGAACCCTGCTCCTGCGTGACGTGACCGCGGTGATCTCCGAAACCGGGGGCAACATCACCGCCTCGTCCACCGTGACCGGACGCGACCGTGTCGCCGTGCTCCGTTACGAAGTGGAACTGTCCGACGCCGGCCAGTTGCCCCGTATGCTCGCCGACATCCGCGGTGTGGACGGAGTGTTCGCTGTGTCTCGAATCCTCGAACCGGAATGAAGTCCGGGCCTCTTCAGGCCGCACTCTTCGTCCTGGCGCTGGGAGTGCTGGTGGTCGTAGGGGCCACAGTTTCGTTCCAGGGCGATGTGAACGTCGAGGCAGCCACTCTCCCCACTGGAGCCGTCGCTTCGACAGTGGCGCCCGCTCCCACCACCTCGCCTTCTGTCGCACCGCCATACCACCACCAGCAGCACGACGACTCCGATTCCGCCGCCGCGGGACGTCTCGATCCTCGCCTACCCCTCCGATGCCGCCGCCGAGATCTCCACCGTCGACGCCGGCGGCCGCCAAGCACGCGGAACGGAGAGCCTCACCACCAGCCTCAGCGGAGAGGTCACGCTCACCGTCGAAGCGGATGGGTATCGGACCGAGCACCTGACCATCCCGGCTCAGCAATCCGGCCGGGTGGAGGTATACCTCGACCCACCCGACCAGGTCGTCGACCGAACGATGGTCTTCACCACGGGCAAGGCCCCCAAGCAGGTCGCCTTCACCCCCGATAGTCGGGAGCTGTGGGTGACCCTCCTCGGAGGCAGGGGGGTGGAGATCTACGACCCGGTGACCGGGGAACTGCTGGACGACGTTGATCTTCCCGAGGCCGGCTCGGTGGAGGTCATCTTCAATCACTCCGGGGACACTGCATACGTGAGCCAGATGGAAACGGCTCGCGTCTACGAGGTCGACGTCGCCACCCGGACCATGAGGCGCACCCTCTCTACTGGAGGCAGTTGGACCAAGGTCGTGGCCCTCTCCCCGGACGAGAAGACACTGTGGGCATCGAACTGGGTCAGTAATGACGTCTCTGAGATCGACCTGACCACCGGTGAGCTGCGGCGGCGCATGCACACCGTGACCACCCCTCGCGGACTGGCCTTGAACTCGTCGGGGACGAAGCTCTACGTGGCCGGCTTTGACGCCGGAGACATCGAATCGATGGATCTCGCCACCGGTGAGGGAGAGACCATCTACCACTCCGGCGGGGCCATGCGTCATCTGGTTGCGGATCCGACCTCGTCTTCGATCTATGGCTCGGACATGGCGAGGGATCAGATCCTCGTGATCGACACCCGAAACGACACCGTCACCGAGCTGGCGTCGACCGATCGCCTCCCCAATACCATCGACATCTCTCCCGACGGAGAGTTCCTGGCCGTTTCCAACCGGGGTCGCAACAACCCCGAGACCTACTACCTGCCCGGACCGGAGTGGGGGTCGATCCTGCTGCTCGACACCTCGGACGGCCACGTTCTGGACGCAGTCGTGGGCGGGAACCAGCCCACAGGCCTCGACATCTCCGCCGACGGGCACTGGCTGGCCTACTCGGATTTTCTCGATAACCGGGTTACGGTTTTCGCCCTGCCCTCCTCCTCCGATCTCCTCGCCGCCGGGGGTGGAAGGGCGGAGACCTACAAGTCGGAGCTAGAGAAATGATCGTCCTGTCCAGAGCGCTCTGGCTGGCCCAGACCAACACATACGTACTTGCCCGACAAAGGGGCGGAATGGCGGTGGTCGTCGATGCCCCTCCCGATCCCCCCTCCGTCCTGGAACTGCTGGAAGAAGCCCGGCTCACCCCGGTGGCGCTTCTCCTCACCCACGGCCATGTCGATCACATGGGAGGAGCGGGGGAGGTGACCCGTGCCACCGGTGCACGTGGATTCGTACACCCCGACGACGATTTCCTGACTCTCGATCCCGAATCGCAGCTGCGGATGCTGTTCGGTTCTGTCCCGGCAGGTGACTTCGCACCTCCTCGGGATATGGAGGAACTGGTGGACAAATCCACTCTCGAACTGGCCGGCCTCGAGATCGAGGTGTTGCACACACCCGGACACACTCCCGGGCATTGCTGCTTTCGCATCGCGGAAGAGGAGACGTTGTTGTCGGGCGATCAACTCTTTGCCGGATCCATCGGCCGCACCGACCTGCCCGGCGGCGACACGCATACTCTGGCCCTATCGATGCGTGAGCGGATAATGACCCTTCCCGACGACACCCGGGTGTTGCCCGGCCACGGCCCCGAAACAACCATCGGCCGGGAACGGGCCTCGAACCCCTTCCGCAGCCTCTGGTCTTAGGTTGGATCGACCTGAACGGGCTTCGTCCCTGCGACTGGCGCTGCCATGCTTGTCAACCGACCCACAGGATTCCCACCACACCGTGACAATCACCCCCCCACCACACCGTGACGCATCACCCCACCCACCACACCGTGACAATCACCCCACCCACCACACCCGCCGGCGTCCTCGAGCTGCTTCCCTCCGAGCAGGCCGTCCACGACGCCATGCTCGACACCATCCGACGTGGCTACCTGCGATTCGGCTTCGTGCCCATCGAGACACCCGCCTTCGAGCGAACCGATGTCCTGCTCACCAAGACGGGCGGAGACACCGAGAAGCAGGTCTACTACGTCCAGTCCGCGGGTGCCCTGGAACAGGGAAGTGACCCGGATCTCGCCCTGCGCTTCGACCTGACGGTGCCCCTGGCCCGCTATGTGGCCGAGCATGAGCACGATCTGGTCTTTCCGTTCCGTCGGTCTCAGATCCAGCGCGTGTACCGGGGCGAACGGCCCCAGCGAGGTCGCTATCGGGAGTTCTACCAATGCGACATCGACGTGATCGATCGGGACGATCTCTCGCTACGTCACGATGCCGAGGTTCCCGCCGCCATGATCACCATCCTCGACGAACTCGACATCGGCGACACCACGGTGCGGGTAAACAACCGGCGACTGATGCGGACACTTCTGGAAGACTGCGACATCGCCGATTCCGCCGCCCAGGAAGACGTGCTGCGGGAGGTGGACAAGCTGGACAGGCTCGAAGCCGGCGCGATCGGGGCCCGCCTGGTCGATGGGGGCATGAGTCGAGCCGCCGTCGAACGCCTGCTGGCCTGGACTGCCATCGAGGCGTCCGGGCGGACCGAGATCGAGCAGGCGTTGAGTGATCTTCCCGCCTCCACTCGCCAAGCCGGGGCCGGTGGGTTGGAACTGGCCGAAGTGATCCGAACGATGGACGACCTCGGCGCACCCGCCGACAGCTATGAGCTCGACCTCTCGATCGCCCGCGGCCTCGACTACTACACGGGAACGGTGTACGAGACCACGCTCGACGCACACCCGGAACTGGGGAGCATCTGTTCCGGCGGCCGCTACGACGACCTGGCCGGCCAATACACGAAGACCCGCCTGCCGGGGGTCGGAATGTCCATCGGATTCACCCGCCTGTACTGGCAGCTTCGTGAGGCCGGGATACTCCCTCCATCACGGCCGGCCATCGCCGTGATGGTCACCCTCATGGACGATGCCGATCTTCCCTACGCGCTCGGTGCTGCCTCCCGGCTTCGGGCCGCCGGTATCGCCACGGAGACCACCATGACGGCCGCCAGACTGGGCAGGCAACTGAAGAACGCCGATCGAGCCGGCATTCCAATAGCCCTCATCGCAGGCACGGAAGAGCGAGAAAGCACGACCGTTACCGTTCGCGATCTCGTCACCGGAAACCAGGAGAGGGTGGGTCTCGATGAGCTGGTCGATCACGTCAGGAAGCTGCAGAACGGATGAGACACTTTGAGCTATCGAACCCACTTCACGTCTGAACTGAACCTGTCCGCCGAGGGGGAGAGGGTCAAGGTGGCCGGCTGGGTCGGCCGCCGCCGAGATCACGGGGGGATCGCCTTCATCGACATCCGGGACGGGAAAGGGATAGTTCAGGTGGTCGCCGATCCCGATGCGATCCCTCTAATCGAGGAACTGCGGATGGAGTTCACCGTTTCGGTCACCGGACAGGTGGCGGCCCGCCCCGAAGGAACGGTCAATCCCGACCTCGAAACCGGAGAGATCGAGATAAGAGCCGAGGAGATCTCCGTCCTCAGCCCCTCCGACACTCTCCCTTTCATGCTCGACGACCGCACCGAGATCGACGAGCGAACCCGCCTCAAGTATCGATACCTGGATCTGCGCCGGCCCCGCATGGCCGCCAACCTGAGGGCCCGGTCGCGGGCCACCGCCGCCATTCGCCGCACCCTGGACGATCTCGGCTTCCTCGAGGTCGAGACCCCCACCCTGGTCCGCTCGACCCCCGAGGGGGCGAGGGACATGCTGGTCCCCTCGCGGTTGCGCCAGGGCGACTTCTACGCCCTGCCCCAGTCACCCCAGCTCTTCAAGCAACTGCTGATGATCTCCGGCGTCGAGCGCTATTTCCAGATCGCTCGCTGTTATCGGGATGAGGACTTCCGCTCCGATCGCCAGCTCGAGTTCACCCAGCTCGATCTGGAGGGGTCGTTCTGGGAACAGGATGACATTCACGCCACCATCGAAGCCACCCTGGTAGCAGCAACGAGAGAGCTGCGCGGCCAAGAGATGCCCGGGCCCTTTCCCAAACTCACATGGCAGCAAGCGATGGACCGCTACGGGACGGACAAACCCGATATTCGGTTCGCCATGGAGCTGGTCGACCTGTCAGATCTGTTCAAGACGTCCGGCTTCGGGGTGATCGAGTCTGCTCTCCAGCAGGGCGGGACGGTTCGCGCCATCAACGCCGGCACCCTCGAACTGAGCAGGGCCAGGGCCGATTCCCTGGTCGAGCGTGCCAAGGAGCTGGGAGGCAAGGGGTTGATCTGGCTTCAGGTCGAGAACGATGGGACTCTGCGTTCGCCAGTCGCCAAGTATCTCTCAGACGATGAGGAAGCCGGTCTGAAAGAGCGTCTCGAGGCCGAGCCGGGCGACGTCCTCCTCATCGCCGCCGACCAGTGGAAGACGGCGGTGACGGTGCTGGGCGGTTTACGCAACGATCTCGGTCGTCCCCGAGGCCACGAAGAACTGGCATTCCTGTGGGTGGTGGACTTTCCGTTGTTCGAGGAAGGTGCCGACGGCCAGCGCACCTTCAGCCACCACCCCTTCACCTCCCCCCGCTCAATCGATGAGATGCGAGACAACCCCGACGAAGCTCTGTCCAACGCCTACGACATGGTGTTGAACGGGGTGGAACTGGGCTCAGGATCGATAAGGATCCACGATCCGGCCGTGCAGAGACAGGTATTCGACATACTCGGCATCGACCCGGAAACCGCCGAGCGCCGATTCGGGTGGTTTCTCGAAGCCCTACGGTTCGGCACCCCCCCTCATGGTGGATTCGCCTTCGGAATAGATCGTCTGGTGATGATCCTCCAGGAGGAGAGCTCGATTCGGGAGGTGATCCCCTTCCCCAAGACGCAGACGGGCATCGATCCCCTGACCGAGGCTCCCGCACCAGTAGACGAGCAGCAGCTGAGCGAACTGGGCCTACAGCTCCTCCCGGAAGTGGCCGCCCTCCAGAAAGAACGAGACGCCGACCCTCCCTCCATCTGAGCCAACCGAGAGGGTGAGCTGCGCGGGCCGAGAACTCCCCCCTACCTCCCGCCGCGTTCTTGCTTTGTCCCCCTTGCGGAGCAAAAGGCAAGGGTCCCGCCGCGTTCTTGCTTTGTCCCCCTTCGAAAAGGGAAGGGCGCGCCGCGTTCTTGCTTTGTCCCCCTTCCGGAAAAGGCAAGGGCCGCGCCGCGTTCTTGCTTTGTCCCCCTTGCGGAGCAAGGGGGAAGGGGCCCCCGCTGCGGAGCAGCGGGGTAGGGGGGTAGGGGGGCAGGGGGGTCAGGGTGGGGCGCGGGTGTCTTGGGGGAGGCGGAAACGGATCGACCCGTCCGGGTCTTGTTCGATGTGCATGCCGCGGCGGTGAACCACGACGTGGTGGTGGTACCAGCACAAGGTGATCAAATTGTCCGGGTCGTGGTTGATCACGTGGGAGCGGGGGGTGATGTGGTGAGGTTGAAGCCGATAAGTCGAGTCACAGCCCCGGGCGCGGCATCCGCCGTCTCTCCACAACACGAAATCACGCACCGATTTGGGAATCGTGCGGGCGGACTGGGTAGCCACGACCGGTTTGAGCTTGTCCAACCCGACGATCCGCACCGAACCTTCACAGATGAGTTCTTGGAGATAGTCGGCTCCGATGCGGGGCCCGGCCGCCAGTTCGGCTCCCGCCTCGGCTCCGGTCCCGGAGGCGGTTTCGACGTCGACGAAAGCAGTGATCGAAGGCCCCGACTCTCCCGAAGCGGAGGTTCGACCGTTGAGGGAGTCCAAACAGATGGTTTCCAGGGCCAGGGCCTGGCGGTGGGGACGGGACCCGGCCTCTCGGGGGAAGTGGTCGGCCCTCTTGCCTAAAGCGTCGATCACGGTTTGGCCGGCTGGTCCGGCCAGACCCGCCGTTGATCTTGACCCAGGCCTCGTCCAGGGACGGCTGGCACCACACATAAGAAGCCCGATGCCGATCCCGTTCCTGGCTGCGATCGATGCGCTTGTGGCGAGCCACCAGCCGTTCGATGCCCGCCAGGTCCCGACCCCTCGTGCTCGCCAGCCAATCCTGTCTCCGACTCGGCGGTGGCGACCCGGGACAGCGCTTCGGCCCGACCCAGCGACAACTCGCCCTTCCCGAACCGCTCGGCCATCTCAGGCAGGCCGGGGAGACGTCTCAACAACCGGACCAGCCGTTTAGCCTCCACCGCCGACACGTCCAGGTGAGCCGCAACCCACTCCGCCGTGTCCCGACACCCATCCCCCAACGGGACCTGACGGCGATCCGCCTCACCAATCAGACCCAACTGGACGGATCTCGCCTGACGGATCAGAGATTCGAGCCGACCCAACTCCAACTCCAACTCGTCGGTCGACACCGACCCCAAATCGATCCCCAACCAACCGGCACCCTCTGACTCCATACCCACAACCTACGAACCAGGTATGACACTTTTTCCGATAGAAGACGACCTGCGGGGCAGGTTTTTCCCCAGGTTTTCGATGCCGGGGTGAGCTGGTGGATCGCGAGCAGGACCAGCACCTAGGCTTGCCCGATCACCATGGCAGAAACCCCCTCGCCCTCGGACCGACCCGGACCCGAGGCACTGGCCCAAGAGATCGAGGACCGACTGCGGGCGGTCGGCCGGCCCGAGCGGGCCGCACAGGAGAAGGCTTATTTGAAGAGCAGACTCGAATTCGCCGGAGCCACAGTCCCCGAAACCCATCGGGTAGTCAAGGACAAGATCAGCGAACACGGCCCCCCGAGCCACGACACCGTGATCGCCGTGGTGAAAGATCTGTGGAAGCGAGAGCTGTTCGAGTGCCGGATGGCCGCAGTGGATTTACTCGAGTTCTCTGTGGACCGGCTGACGCGGGCCGACCTCGTCGAGCTGGAGGCCCTCCTCCGAGACTCGATGACCTGGGCCCTTGTCGACGGGCTGGCGGCCTCGGTGGTGGGAGTCATGATGCGGCGTCACCCCGAGATCGGCGCCGATCTGGACCGGTGGGTGTCGGATCCCGACTTCTGGATACGGCGTTCGGCCCTGCTCGCACTGCTCGATGGGA
Source organism: uncultured Acidimicrobiia bacterium (assembly GCA_963744905.1). Taxonomy (GTDB): domain Bacteria; phylum Actinomycetota; class Acidimicrobiia; order Spongiisociales; family ZC4RG35; genus DATFFO01. Next base: position 317,781 of record CAVUUV010000005.1, read on the forward strand.
TTCGCCGCGGCGAGCCCGACCTGGACAGGGTGGCCCGCTATTCGGACCAACTCCTGGACGAGTCCGAGTTCTTCATCCGCAAGGCGATCGGATGGGTGCTGCGCGAGGTGGGAAAGCGTGATCCTCGATTCGTGATCGACTGGTTGAGTTCGAGAACCGACCGGGCGTCCGGGGTGACAATGCGCGAGGCGGTCAAGTACCTGCCCGAGGACGAGCGCGCCGACCTCATGACCGCATACCGCCAGAGCCACGCCCGAAAGTGATACTGCCAGGAGACAGTCAGCCGCTCTCAGTAGCCTGACCACCAGTCATGGACAATCTGTTCGCAGCCCGTGCCGAGGAGAAGCTCGACAAGGTGGCGCCGCTGGCGACCCGCATGCGTCCCCGGCACCTCGACGAGGTGGTGGGTCAGCCAACCCTGCTGGCGCCGGGGTCGGCTTTTCGGCGCGTCGTGGAATCGGGCAATCCGGTTTCGATGATCCTCTGGGGACCGCCTGGCACGGGTAAGACCACTCTGGCACGGGTGCTCGCTCACCACGCAAAGGCCGCATTCGAGACGCTGTCGGCCACCTCGGCCGGGGTGAAGGACGTCCGCGAGGTACTGGCCCGGGCCCGTCAGCGTCTGGAAACCGAAGAGCTGCGCACGGTCCTCTTTCTGGACGAGATTCATCGGTTTTCTAAGAATCAGCAGGATGCCCTGCTCCCAAGTGTGGAGGACGGGACCATCATCTTGATCGGCGCCACCACCGAGAATCCTTTCTTCGAAGTGAATTCGCCCCTCATATCGCGCTCGACGCTGTTTCGCCTGGAACCGCTCCCACCCCAGGATCTCATTGAGCTCATCAACAGAGCGATGGCAGACACCGGGCGCGGGTTGGGTGGAAGCGGCCTGGAAATCGACCCCGACGCCAGGTCGGCCCTCGCCGAAAGGACTGGAGGAGACGCCCGCCTCACCCTGAATGCTCTGGAGATGGCTGCCACTCTGGCTGCCGGCCGGGACGGCCGGTTGATCGAAGTCGCCGATGTCGAAGAGGCCCTCCAACGTCGAATCGTTCGTTATGACAAGGCCGGAGATGCTCACTACGACGTCATCTCTGCCTTCATCAAGAGTCTGCGCGGCTCGGATCCCGATGCAGCCGTTTACTGGCTCCATCTGATGCTGGAAGCGGGAGAGGACCCCGAGTTCATCGCCCGCAGGATGGTCATCTTCGCCTCCGAGGATGTGGGACTGGCCGACAGTCGGGCACTGGGCCTGGCAGTGGCGGCAGCCGATGCACTGGCATATGTAGGTCTGCCCGAGGCCTCGTTTGCCCTCACTCACGCTGCCCTGTATCTGGCGACGGCCCCCAAGTCCAATTCGGTCAAGACCACTATCTCGGAAGCCCGCAGGGCGGTCATCGAAGGCCCGGCGGCGGCGGTTCCCCTCCACCTGAGAGACGGCAGCTATGCCGGGGCCAAACAGCTGGGGCACGGCCAGGATTACCTCTACCCACACGACCACCCAGGCCACATCGTGGACCAGGACTATTGGCCTGAAGGTCAGGAGCCACGGGTGCTGTATCACCCCACCCGGGAGGGGGCGGAACGAGCCCGTGCCGAGTGGTTCGCAGAGCTGGAGCGAATTGCGGGCCGCGAGCGAAAGCGCGACAGCTAACCTCTGGGCATGCTTGACCGGTTGTGGTGGTTCGCCACCGGCCTCCTGGCCGGAGGACTCGTGACCGTCCGCGCCCTGCGTCGCAAGCCCCGTCCCGCCGATCTTGGCCGGGCGGCAGCGGCCACCGGTGCCGATGTCCTCGAGCTGGCTGCGCGAGCCGTCAAGCCGCCGCGTCGTCGGTGACAACGGACGGCTCGGCGGCATCGGTAACGACTCCGACTCACGACCGAGGCTAATCCCATGGACTCCAATCAGATCAGACGCACCTTCACCGACTTCTTCGTCGAGCGCGGACATGTGGCCCGCCCGTCTGCCTCACTCATTCCGACAGATCCAACGTTGCTGATGACGGCCGCCGGGATGGTTCCGTTCAAGCCCTATTTCCTGGGGGAGGAGGAGGCGCCCTGGGACCGAGCCACCTCGATCCAGAAGTGTGTGAGGACGGTGGACATCGACATCATCGGGACCACCACCCGCCACTTCTCCTTCTTCGAGATGATGGGCAATTTCAGCTTTGGTGACTATTTCAAAGAGTCCGCCATTCCCTGGTCATATGAACTGGTAACGGGAGGCTACGGCCTTGACCCTGACCGGTTGTGGTTCACCGTCTACGAAGACGACGACGAGGCGGCAGAAATATGGGTCGACGGGGTGGGTGTCCCGGCGGACCGGGTTCAACGGGGAAACCAGGAGGAGAATTTCTGGCAGATGGGCGTGGCCGGGCCGTGCGGGCCCGATTCAGAGATCTTCTACGACAAGGGACCGGAGTTCGGCGCCGAAGGCGGCCCGATCGGCGGAGGTGAGGAGCGCTTCGTCGAGATCTGGAACCTGGTCTTCATGCAGAACATCCAGGACGAGCCCTATCACGTTGTGGATGAGTTGCCGGCCAAGAACATCGACACCGGCATGGGCCTGGAGCGGATCGCCGCCGTCCTCCAGGACGTTCCCACGGTCTTCCAGGTCGACACGGTATGGCCGGTTCTCCAGGCTGCCTCTGCCTACTCCTCCATCCCATACGGCCACTCTTCCGACTCGGACATCGTCTTGCGCTTGCTGGCAGACCATGGGCGGGCAGTCGCGTTCCTCCTCGCCGACGGAGTAGTTCCCTCCAACGACGGACGTGGGTACGTGCTGAGACGGATTCTTCGTCGGGGTGTTCGTCACGCCTGGCAGCTCCGTCCCGATGCGGGCAACGACCTCGTCTTTCCCCGGCTGGTCGAGGCCACGATCGACGTGATGTCGCAGGCCTATCCGGAGCTCACCCAGGGTCGGGACTTCATTCTCGAGGCAGTGACCCGGGAGGAGAAGAACTTCCGGCACACCATTGCCTCCGGGGTGGCGATGCTCGACCGGGAGCTTTCGCAGCTCGAGGGTCCGGTGCTGGAAGGGTCGGTGGCGTTCAAGCTTCACGACACCTACGGATTTCCCATCGAGCTCACCTCCGAGATGGCGGCTGAACGAGGGGTGTCCATCGACCGGGGCGGTTTCGAGACGGAGATGGAGGCCCAGAGGCAGAGGGCCAGAGCAGCCTGGAGAGGTGGTGACACTGCCGTCGCAGCCGAGATCTATCGCTCCCTGGCCGACGACGTCGGACTGACCGACTTCGTGGGCTACACGGAGGAGAGAAGCCGGGGCCGAATTCTGGCCATACTGGCCGATGGCGAGCACATCGAGACGGCCGAGACGGGCCGCCAGGTAGAGGTATTCGTCGATCGCACGCCCTTCTACGCAGAGTCCGGGGGACAGGTAGGAGATTCGGGTGTCATGAGGTCGGAGACGGGCGCGGGCCGGGTTGATGACACCCGGCACGCCATCCAGGGATTGCATGGCCACAAGGTCACCATCGAGTCGGGAACCCTGCGTCAGGGCCAGGAGGTCGACCTCGCCATCGACTCACCCCGCCGGGAGGGAATCAGGAAGAGCCACACCGGAACCCACGTCCTCCACTGGGCACTGCGCTCGGTACTCGGCGAGCATGCCACTCAGGCGGGCTCGCTGGTGGAGAACGGCCGGCTTCGCTTCGATTTCTCCCACTTCTCGGGCCTGGCCGACGAGGAGCTGGCCGAGGTCGAATGGCAGGCCAACCGTCATCTCATCGCCAACGACCAGGTCTCCACCACGGTCACCAGCAAGGAGCAGGCGCAGGAGATGGGGGCGCTCGCCTTCTTCGGAGACAAGTACGGAGAGCGAGTGCGGGTGGTGCAGATCGGCGAATACTCGATCGAGTTTTGCGGGGGGACCCACACCCGCACCGCCGGACAGGTCGGACCGCTCATCGTCATGTCGGAGTCATCGATCGGTTCCAATATCCGCCGGGTCGAGGCCCTCACCGGCGAAGCCGCCTATCGAAGCGTGGCCGGATCCCGCTCTGACCTGTCACGGCTTGCTCGACTACTTCGTGCTCCCCGCACTCAGGTGGTGGAACGAGTGGAGGGACTGATCGACCGCCTCGACACTCTGGAACAAAGGCTCGATCAGGCGGCGGCCCAGGAACGGGGTGATCTGGCAGCCGAGCTGGCGGCCAAGGCCGAACCTGTAGGGGAACACCGCCTGGTGGTGGCCGACGCCGGGGAGCTCGCTCCCGCCGACCTGCGTCAGCTGGCGCTCGACGTGAGGGGACGCCTGGGTGGGTCCGCTCTGGTGGTCGTGGGGTCCCGCCACGATGGAAAGGGGGCGCTGGTGGCGGCCGCCACTCCCGGCCTGGTCGAGGCCGGCATCTCGGCGGGTGAGCTGGCCGGGGTGGGAGCGGCCGTGCTGGGGGGAGGGGGCAGCCGCGATCCCGAACTCGCCCAGGCGGGCGGACCCGACGGCGACTCCCTCGAGAAGGCCCTGAATGAAGTCCGGGAGAGAGCTGCGGCGCGGGTGCGCCAGGCCTGATGGGCCGCGTTCTGGCGATCGATCCCGGAAGGGTTCGTGTGGGTCTGGCGGTGAGTGATCCACTCCGGATCACCGCTCAACCCCTGGAGGTTGTTCCGGCCGGTGAGGCAGTCGAACGTATCAAGGCGCTCTGTGACGACCTCGAGGTGGACCAGATCGTGCTGGGCCTCCCCGTGACCGAATCTGGGGCGGTCGGTGAAGCAGCGGCCCGGGCGCGAGCTCTGGGTGATCAGGTGAGCGCGGCCACCGGGCTTCCGGTCGAAGAAGTGGACGAGCGCTACACTTCCCGACTGGCGGAGAACGCAATGATCGAGGCCGGCGCCCGTCGCCGCATCAGACGCAAGAACCTCGACAAGATCGCCGCCGCCATGATTCTCCGCACCTATCTGGACCGACCGGAAAGTAACCAGGAGCCCGTGTGAGCCTCGATCCCGTCACGCCTCCCTCTCCTTTCGAACGCTTCGGGCGCCTGGGAGCGATCATCGCCCTGATCGTGTTGGCGGGGGTGGCGGTCGTGGGAGGGGCCTCGTTTCTGGGCCGCCGCGTCGGTCAGACCATCAACTCCGGGACCGGGGGCGCCGGCGGCGATGTCACCCCCGGCATCGACGTCGAGGTGGTTGTTCCTTCCGGCGCCAGCGCCAAAGAGATAGCCGCCATACTGGCTGCCCAGGGGGTCATCGAGTCCGCTTCCCAGTTCGAGACCGTTGTCCGGGCCGCCGGCGCCTCCGCCGACCTGCGGGCGGGCACCTATCAATTCGTCACGGGGATGGAACCGAGTCATGTCCTCGACCTCCTGCGGGAAGGCCCGGCGGCCGACACGCTGCGGGTGACCATCCCCGAAGGCCTGCGGGTGGTTGAGATCGTGGCCCGACTGGCTGAGGCCACCGGCAGGCCGGAGTCCGACTTCACCACCGCTCTTGAGTCGAATGCCGTGATCACCAGCCTTCGAAAGATGGGCAAGTCATCAGCCCTCACCGACTGGGAAGGACTGCTCTTCCCCGACACCTACCAGGTGGCCAAGACCGAGGAGCCCGCTTCGATCCTCCAGCGAATGGCGGACACGATGGCGCGGAAAGTGAACCAGGTCGATTGGTCCCGGCTGGAGAAGGCGGGATACGACCGCTATGAAGGGATCATCATCGCCTCGCTCATCGAGTCCGAGGTGCGAGTGGCCGACGAGCGCCCACTCGTTTCCAGCGTGATCGCCAATCGCCTGGCGGCCGAGATGCCGCTGCAGATCGATGCCACCGTGCTCTATGCGCTGGGGACCCGGATTGCCCAGGAATTCGACTCATCGATCGACTCGCCCTACAACACCTACAGGGTCAAGGGCCTGCCCCCGACGCCCATTTCGGCCCCGGGGCTGGCCTCGCTCAAGGCAGCGGCCGCGCCGGCCGACACCGAGTATCTGTACTACGTGCTGAGCAGCAAGGACGGAAGCCACACCTTCTCCACCAATCTCGAGGACCACAACGCCGCGGTTCAGAAGGCTCGCCAGGAGGGGATCCTCCCCTGAGTGAGGGATCACTGCATCTGGCCGTCGTGGGCGATCCGATCGAGCATTCACGGTCGCCCGCCATCCACACCGCCGCCCTGGCGGCGGCAGGAATCGAGGGGACGTATCTGGCGAGACGGGTTGCCCCCGGCGAACTGGGCCGGATCTTCGAGGAGCTGAGATCAGGTGCCCTGGACGGGATCAACGTCACCATGCCTCACAAGCCGGAGGCGGCTCGTCTGTGTGACGAACTGTCCGATGATGCCCGCCGCTCATCGTCGGTGAACACAGTGGTGAGAATCGGGGGAGGACGCCTCATCGGGCACTCCACCGATGTCACCGCCATCCGCCGCCTGTGGCGAAACAGACTCCCCACAGATCATCCGGTGCTGGTCCTCGGAGCCGGGGGAGCCGCCTCGGCCGCATGTATTGCGGCGCAGGGTCGCACCGTTTACGTGTCGGCTCGTCGGGACGGGGCAATCAAGGCCCTCCAGCGCCATCTCGACCGGCAGATCGTGGCCGTGCCCTGGGGATCGGCGGTTGCCGAAGCTGTCGTGGTCAACGCCACGCCCCTGGGAATGCACGGAGAGCATCTGCCCGCTCCCTTATTGACGCTGGCGGCGGGCTTCCTCGACCTGGCATATGGCGAAGCAGCCACACCGTCGGTCGCCCAGGCCAGATCGGCGGGGCTCGACGTTGTCGACGGTCTCGAGGTCCTGGTGACCCAGGCGGCCGACTCGTTCAGGCTGTGGACCGGTCAAGAGGCGACCCTCGAGGTGATGTACCGGACAGCTCGAAACTACTCAAGACAGTCCAATTCGGCACCGAATGAGATGATTGACGGCGAAGGTCTGTAAAGGAGAACCCATGTCGCTCAGTGGAAAACTGGAGATCTTCCCTCTGGAGGAGGTCCTCAGACTTTTGTCCCGGTCTCATCAGACCGGATGCTTGCGGATCGAGGGACAGGGAGCAGGGCGAATCTACATGAACAGCGGCTCGATCACCTACGCGGCCGTGGAAGCCGACGAGGCCCTGCGCGCCCGACTGTTGTCGGCCGGGCTGGTGACCGAAGAAGGAATGAGGCAGGTCGAAACGAGCAACGGCAGCCTCACTGAAGCTCTGGCGCCGTCTTCTTCCACCGCAGCCCTGGCCGAAGAGATTCGAGAGCAGACGGTGGAGAGCGTGTATCGCATCCGCCGTCCCAAGACCGGACCCTTCTCCTTCTCCGTCGATGCGCGGCCCCGCTACGCCACAGGACAGAGCTTCGACGTGGAGATGATCGTCTCCGAGGCGGACCGGCGCGCCGTGGAATGGTCCGAGATCGAGGAGGTGGTTCCCGACCTCATGGTGCCGTGGCGGATGATTCCCGAAATCGACGAGGAGTCGGTCAAGCTCAGCGATACCGCATGGCGTTTCCTGGCCGCGCTCGAGGGCGGGGCATCGGTAGAGGAGATGTCCAAGCGTCTGGGCATGACCGAATTCCAGGCAGCTCGCCGTACCGCCGAACTGTCCAGGGTCCGGCTGATCGAGCCCCTCGGCGAGGCTCGCCGCGAGGAGAGTCACGAGCCCCCGCTGGTCGAGCGAGGGCCGGAAAGCTACGAGGCCCAACCTGCCCAGCCTCAGCAACAGCAGGAACCCTCCCAGGTCGTCGAGCCGGCCCCCGAGCGTTCCTGGTGGGAGGAAGAGGCGCAGTCCACACCCGCCCGGGCTGATACCGAGCAGGCTCCCGCCGCCGACGAGACCTTCCTGGAAAAGGTGTTCGGGGAACTGGAGCACAGCGAGGGCGAAGACGCCTCTCAGAGCGAATCCGAAGCGTCCAAGAGCGACGACGACCACGACGACGATGACGATGGGGACGCCGGGTTTGGTCTCCTACGCCGTCGGGGACTCGGGGCCGCCTTCCGCGAGCTGGCCGACTCCTGAGCGTACCTCCGCCGTCCGGACGCCCCTGCCAGGCAGGGGCGTCCGTCGCGTCGGGTGCCATCCCGAGGTGGGCAACGCCTGCGATTACGATCGCCCGGTGCTCCCCAAGAGAGGACCACTTCGTATTTCGCCGGGGCGCGAGGATCGGCGTGCGGCCGGCCGAAACCCAACCGTGCTCGAGTTGAGGAGCGCCTAGCGTGCCGGCTCTGATCGCCGCCGTGGCGGGGCTCCTCAGCGGACCCCTGGTCCACCATGTCGCCGTTCAGGCCGGAGCCGACCGACCCTTCGCCCCCGCCCGGGCCGTGTGCCGTCGATGTGGCGAAATCCATGGACGGCTGCTTTCTGCCTGCCCGTCGTGCGGGCTGGGGCCGTCCCGCCCCCTGCTCACCTCGCTCGTCAACGGCGGAGTGTGGGCCGGAATCGCCTGGCGGTTGGGCTGGGAGTGGGCCCTGGTGGCCTATCTCTTCTTCATCGGCATGACCGTGGCCCTGTTTCTCACCGACCTGGACCACAAGCGGATCCCGAATCGGATCACCTACCCGGGGACACTGATCGCGCTCGGCTTGCTGGCGGCGGGAGCGGCCGGAGACGGCACGGCCGGGGCAATTCCCCGGGCGCTGGCGGGCGCTGGTGTATATGCGGGGATCCTCTTCGTCGTGTACCTGGTGGCACGGGGAGGCTTTGGGTTCGGCGACGTGAAACTGGCCGTTCCCCTGGGCCTGTTCCTCGTATTCGATGCCTGGGAACGGCTTTTCGTGGCCGGGTTGTTGACGGCAGTAACCGGCGCACTGGTAGCCCTGGGAGCCGTCGTGATCGGTCGGGCGGGTGCCAAGACGGAGATCCCGTACGGACCTTCGATGATCCTGGGGGCCTGGGTGGCACTCATTGGCGGTGAAGCCCTGACCAGAGTGTTCATGTGATGGGTCGGCGCGGGTCGCCGGTACCATCACGGCCGTGCTTCGCTTCCTGACCGCCGGGGAGTCCCACGGCCCGGGCCTGGTCACAATCATCGAGGGCCTGCCGGCGGGACTCGCTTTCGAGGCTCCGGGCCTCGCCGCCGAACTGGCCCGGCGCCGGCTCGGCTACGGCCGCAGCCCCCGCATGGGAATCGAACAGGATCGAATCGAGATACTGGGCGGCGTGCGCCACGGCCGGACGCTGGGATCACCGGTGGCGGTGCTGATTCGCAACACGGAATACGACGAGAAGTGGGCCGAGGAGATGAGCCCGGATCCAGGCCGGCCCAAACGCCTGATGATCACCCCCCGGCCAGGGCACGCCGACCTGCCCGGGATGCTCAAGTACGACACCCATGACGCCCGCGACATCCTGGAGCGGGCCTCAGCAAGAGAGACGGCCGCCCGAACGGTGGTCGGATACCTGTCAAAGCTCCTCATCGCCGAGGTCGGGATCTCGGTATTGAGTCACGTGGTGGAGATCGGAGCGGTTCGAGCCCCCGACGATTCCCCGCTACCGACGCCCGACGACATCTCCCTGATCGATTCGTCCTCCGTTCGTTGCATGGATCCCTCGAGTACTGCCCAGATGGAAGCCGAGATCCGCAATGCCCGCGAGGGGGGCGACACCCTGGGCGGTGTCATCGAAATCCTCGCCTACGGGGTGCCGGCCGGGCTGGGAAGCCACGTCCATTGGGATCGCAAGATCGACGGTCGGCTGGCCCAGGCCCTGATGTCGGTCCAGGCGATCAAGGGCGTCGAGGTGGGTGACGGCTTCTCCCAGGCACGGGTCAAGGGGTCTCAAGCCCACGATGAGATCTTCCACGACGGAGGAGAATTCGCCCGCAGGACCACACGCGCCGGAGGGACCGAGGGGGGGATGACCATTGGCGGGATCCTCAGGGTCCGGGCTGCGATGAAACCGATTGCCACGGTGATGAAGACCCTGCAGTCGGTCGACGTCGAAACCAAGGAGCCCACCAAAGCCTTTTTCGAGCGCTCCGACACCTGCGCCGTGCCCCGAGCAGGGGTCGTGTGCGAGCAGATGGTCGCTTTCGTCCTCGCCGACGAGTGCCTGCGCAGCTTCGGGGGAGACACGCTCGATGACTTTCGAGCTGCCGCAGAGCGCTACCGAAAGAGACTGAGCGATTTCTGATGGCCACCCGGCTCTGGTTGATCGGCATGATGGGCTCGGGCAAGACCTCAGTGGGAGAAGAGGTGGCCCGCCGGCTGGGAGTCGACTTCATCGATACCGACGTCCTCATCACTTCCCTCGGCGGTAGGTCGATCCCCGACATCTGGGCCGAGGACGGTGAGGAGGAATTCCGCTCGCTCGAGAGTCAGATGGTGCAATCGGCTGCGGAACACGGCGACGCGGTGATCGCCACGGGGGGAGGGGTGGTTCTGTCCGGCGACAACATCGACATCATGCGTTCCTCGGGTCCGGTCGTGTGGCTCAGCGCCTCTCCGCAGACCATGGCCAAGCGGGTCGGCCGGGTCGGGGGGCGCCCGCTGCTGCCCGACGAGGACGACCCCGAGGCGACGCTGAGCAGGATCCTCGTGGAACGAGAAGCGGCCTACCGGTCGGCGGCGGACCACATCGTGACCACCGACGGGCGGCCCATCGCCGAGATCGCCCAGGAGGTGGTTGACGTTTGCCTCGATTCCTGATACCCGGCCAGACCGAGATCCTGGTGGGAAAGGGACTGCCCCGTAATCTCCTCCCCGCCAACGAAACGCGTAGCCGGGTGGCGGTCCTCACCCAGCCCAGCGTGGCAGAACGAGCCCAGACGGTGGCGGAGACGATCTCCAAACGGGGAGTGGATCACGTCGTGGTGGTGGAGCTCGCCGATGGAGAGGCAGCCAAGAGCCTCCAGGCGGTCGAGCGCATCTACGAGACCCTGGCGGAGATGAAGTTGGGACGGAACGACACCATCGTCACGGTCGGTGGGGGGGCCGCCAGCGATGCCGGGGGCTTCGTGGCCGGCACCTGGCTGCGCGGGGTGGAGGTGGTCCACTTACCCACGACCTTGCTGGCGGCGATAGATGCCGCCATCGGCGGCAAGACGGCGGTGAACCTGGCCGGCAAGAACCTGGTGGGGGTGTTCTGGCAGCCCACGCGGGTCGTGATCGACCTCGGCTTCTTGGGCGACATCCCCCAGGCACTGAAGAGGAACGGAGCGGCGGAGGCCATAAAGGCCGGTTTCCTGGCGGCTCCGGAGATAATCGAGACCTACCGTCGAAGGGGAATCGATGCCCCACTCGATCGAATCGTCCCCGCCGCGGTGCGGGTCAAGGTCGAGATCGTCACCGAGGACCTGACCGAGCGAGGACGGCGGGCCCTGTTGAACCTCGGCCACACCATCGGGCACACGGTCGAATATGGAGGGGGAATCTCCCATGGCGAGGCCGTGTCGGTGGGTCTCGTGGCCGAGGCAGCCATCGCCGAGAGGCGACTCGGTTTCACAGGCTATGACCTGATGAGAGAGGTCCTGGAGAAAGTGGGTCTCCCCACCCGAGCACCCGCAGTGGACCGGGCAGATGTGATGAGCCTCATCGAGCTGGACAAGAAACACGACGTCACCGGAGTGCGGATGGTCCTGCTCAGCGCGGAAGGGTGGCCGGAAGTTCACACCGTTACCAGCGAAGATCTCGAATACGGCCTGGGGATCATCGGCCTCTGAGCCCGGATTCTCTGGTGCAGCCGGCCCCGGCAGGTTCTTGGGGGGAGGTCCGTCCCCTTCTCGCAGGACCTATCCTCTCCCAGATGATCTCCACCAACGACGTCCGACCTGGTATGGCTCTGGACCTGGACGGCTCTCTGTTCACGATCGTCGAGTACCAGCACGTCAAACCGGGCAAGGGCAAGGCCTTCGTGAGGATGAAGCTCAAGAACGTGGAGACGGGCCAGGTCCTGGATCGGACCTTCCGGGCCGATGAGGACGTACCCCAGGCCTTCATCGAACGACGCGACCATCAGTTTCTGTACCACGACGACCTCGGCTATCACTTCATGAACCTCGACGACTACTCACAGCTGGCGCTGACCACCGAGGACGTGGGCGACGCAGCGAGTTACCTGACCGATGGTTCGACGGTGACGCTGACCATGTACCAGGGAACCCCGATCGGAGTAGACCTTCCCGCCGCCGTAGAGCTCGATGTGACCTATGCCGAGCCCGGTGTCAGGGGTGACACCCGTACCGGAGCCACCAAGCCGATCACCCTGGAAACCGGCCTGGTGGTCCAGGCTCCGCTGTTCGTGGAACAGGGTGATCGGATCAAGGTCGACACCCGTACGGGCGAGTACCTGACCCGCGTGTGACCATCACCGAACCCCGGGATCTGGCCCTCCAGGCTCTGTACCAGTATGACCGGACGGGCCGCGACGGTACGTCCCATGTCCTACCCCCCAAGGCGAGGCGGCTGGTGGAAGGCGTCCTGGCACATACCGAGGAGCTAGACGAGGAGATCGGCCGGGCCAGCGACCACTGGAGCATCGACCGGATGCCGGTGATCGACAGGGCCATTCTCCGGCTGGGGCTGTACGAGCTCCGTTTCGAGCCCGACACCCCCGTGGCAGTCGTCTTGGACGAGGCGGTGCGGCTGGCCAAGACCTACTCCACCCAACGCTCGGGGGCGTTCGTCAACGGGGTCTTGGCGGCCCTGGCCGAGCCTGGTGGTGAACCATGAACCCTTTCGGGCCTGGTAGGATCCGGGCCCGACAGCCTTTAACCCGGCCCCGTGAGGTCGAGAAGGAGCGTTTTGACGGCCACCACACAGGTGTTGACCCGCGATGACCTGAGGCGGGCGATCCATCGCATAGCCCACGAGATCGTGGAGCGGCATCACGGGGCGAGCGACGTAGTCCTGGTCGGCATCCACACCCGGGGAGTCCCGCTGGCGCTCTCGATCGCCCAGGCCATCCAGGAGTTCGAAGGGATCGAGGTACCCGTGGGCGAGCTCGACATCGGCCTGTACCGCGACGACCTCGGCCGGCGTCACGCCACCCGCCTGGGCCGGACCTCGATCCCAATCGACATCTCGGGCCGACCCGTCGTCCTCGTCGACGACGTCCTCTTCACCGGCCGCACCATCCGGGCCGCCCTCGATGCACTGTCCGACCTGGGACGGGCCTCGTTCATCCAACTGGCGGTGCTCGTCGACCGTGGTCATCGCCAGCTGCCGATCCGCCCCGACTACGTGGGCAAGAACCTCCCTACCAGCCCGGAAGAACGGGTGTGGGTGCGGATCGCCGACATCGACGGCGAGTCCGGTGTCTGGCTCGGCGACGAGGAGGCGGAGTCCTGAAGCACCTACTCACCACCGAAGGCCTGACCCGTCCCGAGATCGAGGATCTGTTGGATCTGGCCGACCAGTTCCTGGAGGTCCTGGCGAGAGAGATTCCGAAGGTACCTACCTTGCGTGGTGCGACGGTGGCCACCCTGTTCTTCGAGCCATCAACCCGGACCCGGCTCTCCTTCGAAAGGGCTGCCCGGGCGCTGTCGGCCGACGTGCTCAGCTTCAACCCGGGCACGTCTTCGGTCACGAAGGGTGAGAGTCTCAAGGACACCGCCCTCACCTTGCGGGCGATGGGTGCCGACCTGATGGTGGTGAGGCACGGGGCTACGGGCGCCGCTCATCGGGTGGCGCAGTGGGTCGACGTTCCCGTGGTCAACGCTGGAGACGGCGCTCATCAGCACCCCACCCAGGCTCTGCTCGACTCTCTCACGTTGAGAAGGCATTTCGGCAAGCTCGACGGGCTCCGCATCGGCATCGTCGGCGACATCCGGCACTCGAGGGTGGCCCGGTCCAATCTGTGGGCCTTCTCCACGCTCGGGGCCCGCGTGACCCTGGTGGCGCCTCCCACCCTTCTGCCCCTCGACACAACCGACTGGCCCTGCGAGACGGCGACGGAGCTGGACCCGGTCCTGTCCGTCCTCGATGTGGTCTACCTGCTACGCATCCAGCAGGAGCGGGGGGGCGGCACCGGGTTCACCTCCCTGCCCGAGTACGTGCGTCGCTTCGGAATGGACGGGCGCCGGTTCGAGATGCTGCCGCCGGAAGCGGTGATCATGCACCCGGGTCCCATGAATCGGGGCGTGGAGATCGCTCCGCACGTCGCCGACCATCCCCGGACCCTGATCCTGGAACAGGTTCACAACGGGGTGGCGACGCGGATGGCGGTCCTGTTCCGCCTCCTCGGAGCACCGCGAGGACAGGCATGATCATTGTCAGCAACGGCTCGGTCTTCACCGAAGAGGGGATCCGGACCTGTGACGTGACGGTGAGTGACGGGACGATCACCGCTCTCGGTGACGTGGAAGCCCCGGCCGACGCCACGGTCATAGACGCGTCTGGGTGCTGGGTGGGTCCCGGGCTGGTCGATCTCCATGCTCATCTCCGTGAGCCGGGCCAGGAATGGAAAGAGGACATCGAAACCGGGAGCAGAGCTGCAGCCGCGGGCGGGTTCACGGCCGTGGTCGCCATGCCCAACACCATTCCGGCTATCGATGCCGGACACCGGGCCGGGTTCGTCTCCGACCGTGGCAGGCAGGCCGGACACTGCCTGGTCGCACCGGCCGGCGCCATCACGATCGAACGAGAGGGGCGGGAGCTGGCTCACCTGGACGAGCTCTGGGAGGCCGGGGTGAGGATTTTCACCGACGACGGCACCACCGTGGCCGACGCCGGGTTGCTGCGCAGGGCAATGGAGTACCTGGCCGGAAGGGACTGTGTCATCGCCCAGCATGCTGAAGACCCCGGCCTGTCCGCCGGAGGGCACATGCACGAGGGGTCGGTCTCGTCCCGACTCGGTATGGCCGGTTTGGCAGCCCTGGCCGAGGAGACCATCGTGGCACGCGACCTCGCCCTGGTCAGGCTGACCGGTGCCGGCTACCACGTCCAGCACGTCTCCACGGCCGGAACCGTGGCTCTGGTCCGTGGAGCCAGGAACGAGGGACTGCCGGTAACGGCCGAGGTGACACCCCATCACCTCACGTTCGATCACAGCGAGGTCGAGAGCATGGACCCCAACTTCAAGATGTACCCACCGCTGAGAACTTCCACCGACGTGCTCGAGTTGCGCCGGGCGCTGGTCGACGGGACCATCGATGCCGTGGCCACCGATCACGCTCCCCACACGGACTCCGAACAGGAGGTCCCCTTCGAGGAGGCACCCCGGGGCGTGATCGGGCTGGAGACGGCGGCCTCCGCCACCCTGACCGCAGCCTCCCTGGACCAGCGGACATTCTTCGAGCGGATGTCGGTCAGCCCGGCCCGCATCGCCAGACTCGAGCGGCACGGCTCACCCGTCAGCGTGGGCGGCCCCGCCAACCTGGTGGTGATCGACCCCGACGCCGGATGGACTCCCCGTCGATTCCTGTCCCGCTCACAGAACAGCCCCTTCCTCGGCCGTCCGCTCAAGGGTCGGGTGCTGGCGACCGTTTTCGAGGGGAACCTGACCCATCTGGCCCTCCGGGAGACCTCATGACTGCCGGCTTGCTGGTCACGGCGGACGGGGAGGCGTTCCGGGGCCGCTCGGTCGGGGCGGATGGGATCACCACCGGCGAAGCAGTCTTCAATACCTCGATGACCGGTTATCAGGAGATCCTGACCGACCCCTCCTATGCAGGCCAGGTCGTGGTCATGACAGCGCCCCATCAGGGCAATTACGGCGTCACCCGCGCCGATGCCCAGCGCCAGCGGCCGGCCGCGGCCGGGTTCGTGATGCGGTCGATGGCACGGCGTCATTCCAACTGGAGAGCCGAGGGATCCCTGGCCGCTTACCTCGTCGATCAGGGTGTCGTGGCTCTGAGCGACGTCGACACCCGTCGCCTCACCCGCCATCTGCGTGATCGGGGAGCGATGCCGGTAGCGGTCGGATCCGGCGTCGACCACCAGGAGCTCGTCGAGGCCGCCTCGAGCGCCCCGTCCATGGTCGGCCAGGACCTGGCCACGGCGGTGGCCACCACACAGCCTTATCACGTCCCGGCATCTGGAGACCGGATCGGCTCGGTGGTGGCGGTGGACCTGGGCATGAAGGCCGACATCTCCTACCAACTCGCCCACCGCGGACTCGACGTGACCGTGGTTCCCCCCTCCACCCCGGCAGCTGAGATCCTCGATCGCCGCCCCGACGGCGTCTTCATATCCAACGGGCCCGGAGACCCCGAGCCCCTGGAGGGCCCGGCCAACACCCTCAAGGGACTCCTGGGCGAGGTGCCCCTGTTCGGTATCTGCCTGGGCCATCAGGTGCTGGGTCTTGCTCTTGGAGCCACCACTTTCAAGCTCCCCTTCGGGCACCACGGGGGAAATCATCCCGTCAGGCACATGACCGACGGGAGGGTCGAGATAACTGCCCAGAACCATGGCTTCGCCGTGGACCTGTGGTCCCTGACCGATGCCGCCCAACCCGCCCGGACCGGCCTCGTCGGCTCCGACTTGCTCCCTGAGCGGGTCGAAACCGATTTCGGGACCGTTCGCCCGACCCATCAGAATCTGAACGACGGCACCCTGGAAGGCCTCAGGTGTCTCGATGTCCCCGCCTTCTCCGTCCAGTACCACCCGGAAGCCGCCCCGGGACCCCATGACGCCGTCTACCTGTTTGACGATTTCCTCGAACTGATGGGGCTGTCTTGAACACCGCACCGCCCGGCCCCGCCCACCACCCGACCTTGATTACCGCGCCGCCCGGCCCCGCCCACCACCCGGTCTTGACTACCGCGCCGCCCGGCCCCGCCCACCACCCGGTGTCCGTTCATGCCGGCTAGAACCGATATCCGCTCCATCCTCCTCATCGGATCCGGGCCAATCGTGATCGGCCAGGCGTGCGAGTTCGACTACTCGGGCACCCAGGCGGCGAAGGTCCTACGCGCCGAGGGTTACCGGGTGATTCTGCTCAACTCGAACCCGGCCACGATCATGACGGACCCCGAGTTCGCCGACGCCACCTACGTCGAGCCGATCGTTCCCGACGTGGTCATCGAGATCATCGCCAAGGAGAGACCCGACGCTCTTCTCGCCACGCTCGGTGGCCAAACGGCTCTCAATGTCGCCACCCAGGTGGCTCGTTCGGGAGCCCTGGAGCGATACGGCGTGGAGATGATCGGTGTGAATGTGGACTCCATCGCCAAGGCCGAGGACCGGGGTCGCTTCAAAGAGACCATGGAGGCGGTCGGCCTCGAGGTTCCCCGGGCCGGTTACGCCCGCTCGATGACCGAGGCCATGGGTATCGCCTCTGGGCTCGGCTATCCGCTCATGATCAGGCCCTCGTACATTCTCGGAGGCGGTGGTACCGGCATCGCCGAAGACGAAAGCACCTTCGTGCAGATCGCCTCCAGGGGTCTCGAGGTCTCACCGGTGAAGGAGATCCTGGTCGAAGAGTCGGTCTACGGGTGGAAGGAATTCGAGATGGAGGTGATGCGTGATCGGGCGGACAACGCCGTCATCGTCTGCTCCATCGAGAATGTCGATCCGATGGGCGTCCACACCGGCGACTCGATAACGGTGGCGCCCATCCAGACACTCTCGGACCGCGAGTACCAGGAGATGAGGGACGACTCGATAAAGGTCCTGCGAGCGATCGGGGTCGAGACGGGAGGGTCGAACGTCCAGTTCGCCATCGACCCCGCCACGGGCCGGCGGCTGGTGATCGAGATGAACCCCCGGGTGTCCCGCTCATCCGCTCTGGCGTCGAAGGCCACCGGCTTCCCCATCGCCAAGATCGCCGCCCTCCTGGCGGTCGGGTACACGCTCGATGAGATCGCCAACGACATCACCGGTGCCACCCCGGCCAGCTTCGAGCCCGCTCTCGACTACACGGTGGTGAAGATCCCCCGCTTCGACTTCGCCAAGTTCCCCGCCGTACCCACCACCCTCACCACCTCGATGCGCTCCGTGGGCGAGGCGATGGCAATCGGACGCACCTTTCCCGAGGCGCTCCAGAAGGCACTGAGGAGTCTGGAGAACGGCAGAGCCGGCCTTGGAGCCGACCCGGCCGAATCTGCCCACACCTCCCTGGACGATGATGCCCTCGAAGAGGCAGTGGGCCGACCGACACCCGAGCGGATCTTCGCCATGGCCGAGGCCCTCCGCCGGGGTTGGTCCGTCGATCGCGTGGCGGGCGTCTCTCAGATAGATCCCTGGTTCGTCGACCAGATGGATGAGATCGTGGAGCTGAGAATTGATCTGGAGCGATCGCCCGGCGAAGACGATCTGTTGTGGGAAGCCAAGCGCATGGGATTCTCCGATCGCCAGATCGGCCATCTCTGGGGTCTCTCCGAGGACGAGGTGGCGGTTAGGCGGCGGAGGGCTGGACTCAACCCCACCTACAAGACGGTCGACACCTGTGCGGCCGAGTTTCGCGCCTACACGCCCTACATGTACAGCACCTTCGAGGACGAGAGCGAGGTTCCGCCGGCGACCAGGTCCAGCGTCGTGGTGCTGGGCTCGGGACCCAACCGTATCGGGCAGGGCATCGAATTCGACTACTGCTGCGTGCATGCCAGCTTCGCCTTACGCGAGGCGGGCTACGAGTCCGTCATGGTCAACTGCAATCCGGAGACGGTCTCGACCGACTACGACACCTCGGACCGCCTCTACTTCGAGCCGCTGACGGTGGAGGATGTACTGGCCATCGTCGAGGTGGAAAAGCCCGAGGCGGTCATCGTGCAGCTCGGTGGGCAAACCCCTCTCAATCTGGCCCGCCGGCTGGCAGACCATGGCGTGCCAATCGCCGGGACCTCCCCCGACTCCATAGACCTGGCCGAAGACCGTGAGCAGTTCTCGGCCGTGTGCGACCGGCTGGGTATCAAGCAGCCGCCCGGAGGCACGGCGACATCGGTGATCGAAGCGGCCGAAGTCGTGGACAAGGTCGGACTGCCGGTCCTGGTCAGGCCCTCCTACGTGCTCGGCGGTCGGCGGATGCGGGTCGTCTACTCCTTCGATGAGCTGGCCGACTACGTGCGTGACCTCTACGGCGAAGATGCCCAGACCGACCCCGAGATCTCCGGTGCGCCGATCCTGATCGACCGGTTCCTGGAGGGGGCAGTAGAAGTGGACGTCGATGCCGTGTTCGATGGGTCGGAGCTCCTCCTGGGCGGGGTGATGGAACATGTCGAGGAGGCCGGGGTCCATTCGGGCGATTCGGCCTGTGTCACGCCGCCCCCCACCCTGTCCGAGGAGGCCCGAAAGGAAATCGGCGTCGCCACCGAGGACCTGGCGAGAGCACTCGAGGTGCGGGGCCTGATCAACATCCAGTTCGCGGTGAAAGGTGACGACGTCTACGTGCTGGAGGCGAACCCGCGTGGATCCCGCACGGTGCCCTTCATCTCCAAGGCGAGCGGGGTGCCGCTGGCCAAGATCGCCACCCGGGTCATGATGGGCGCGACCATTGAGGATCTCCGCCAGGAGGGCATCGTGCCCGAGAGGCAGATGGAGGGGTTCGTGGCCGTGAAGGAGGCGGTCCTGCCCTGGGACCGCTTCCCGGAACAGGACACGGTCCTGGGCCCCGAGATGCGCTCTACCGGAGAGGTGATGGGGCTGGCACCGGACGTCGGTGTCGCCTATGCGAAGGCGCTGCTGGCCGCCGGGCACGTGCTACCCACCCGGGGACGGGTGTTTCTCTCCTTCGCCGACCGGGACAAGCCGATGGGTCTGGCCGTAGCCCAGGCGTTCAAGATGCTCGGCTTCGAAATCATCGCCACGTCCGGAACTGCCCGCTATCTCAACCACCACGCCGTGGCCTCCGAACCCGTCAACAAGGTGGGAGAGGGGCCCCGGGATACCCGCGATCGAATCCTGGCGGGGGAGGTGCAACTGGTGATCAACACCCCCAGAGGAGGAAGGGCTCGTTCCGATGGCCGGGTGATACGTCATGCTGCACACAGTGTCGGCGTGCCCTGTGTGACCACCATCCAGGGAGGCCTGGCAGTGGCACGCAGCCTCCGGGCCGGCAACGTGGCCATCGCCCAGCCCCGCAGCCTCCAGGAGTGGCACACCGAGAACGGGAAGCGATGACCCTCGACCTCTCGGTCAACCTGGGACCGCTCCAACTGAAGACCCCTCTGGTGGCGGCCTCGGGGACGGTGGGCTCGGTGTGGGAGTTCGATCGGGTGTTACACGCCGGCGACTACGGAGCGATGATCGCCAAGTCGGTTTCGGAGGAGCCCTGGTCGGGGCGCCCGGCTCCGCGTCTCGCCCCGGCCGGACTGGGAATGCTGAACGGGATCGGGATCCAAAACCCCGGCATGGAGGGCTGGGCACGGGATACGGCGCCAAGACTGCGGACGGTCGGCTCGCCCGTGTGGGGATCGGCGGTGGGACGCTCCCCCGAAGAGTTCGGCCGGGTGGCGTCGGGCCTGGAGGACACGGGTGCGGTCCGGGCCATCGAGGTGAATCTCTCCTGCCCCAACCTGGAGGATGGGCGCATGTTCGCCCTCGATCCGCAACGCTCGGCGGCCGTGGTCTCCACGGTCCGGGAGGCCACCACCCTGCCGATCGGCGCCAAGCTCTCACCCGACGCCGGCAACATCGTGACCGTGGCCGGCGCATGCCACGAAGCCGGGGCGGACTGGGTAACGCTCACCAACACGATCTCGGGATTCGGCCTCGACATCGAGCGACGTCGCCCCCTGCTGTCGGGCGGGGTAGGGGGCTATTCGGGCCCGCCTCTCAAGCCCATCGCCCTGCGATGCGTCACCGAGGTGGCAGCGGCTCATCCCCGACTTCCCATCCTCGGCTGCGGAGGGGTGATGCGAGGAGAAGACGTGATCGAGTATCTGATGGCCGGGGCCTCGGCCGTCTCTTTGGGCACGGTCCACTTCGCCGAGCCCCGCGCAGCCCGGCGCATCCTGGGCGAACTCGCGAGGTGGTGCGCCCGCCACGACGTCGAGCGGCTGGCCGACCTCACCGCCACCGTGGAGTGGCAGTGAGCCGGCCGGACAACCCCATCATCGTGGCGCTCGATGTACCGGAGGCCCGCAGCGCCGTCGAGCTGGCTCGCAGGCTCCTGCCCCACGTCGGTGCCTTCAAGGTGGGCCTGGAGCTTTTGATGGGTCCGGGCCCGGCCGCCATCGCTGCCGTAGCGGCACTGGGCAAGCCCGTATTCGCCGATGCCAAACTGCATGACATTCCCAATACGGTCAACCGTGCAGCCCGCTCCCTCGGCGCGGTCGGAGCCAGGTGGGTGACGGTGCACGGGACCGGGGGTGTCGCCATGATGGAGGCGGCGGCGTCGGGCCTGCGAGAAGGAGCCGCCGGTCACGAGGCAGGGATCCTGGTGGTCACCGTTCTCACCAGCCTCTCGGCGTCGGACATGGCAACGGCCGGTTTCGCCGCAACCCCGGGCCGACAGGTGGCCCGGGTAGCCAAGCTCGCCGCCTCAGGCGGGGCCGAGGGCGTCGTCTGCTCGGTCAAGGAGCTGGGGGACGTGGCCCAGGTTGCCCCGGATCTGGTCAGGGTCACTCCCGGCATCAGGAGCGGACAGGATCCCACCGACGATCAAGAGCGTGTCGCCACGCCCGGGGAAGCTATAAAACGGGGGGCCGACTGGATCGTGGTGGGACGAGCGATCACCCGCGCCCCCGATCCGGCCGCCGCCGCCCAATCCATGTTCGAGGAGCTGAGATCCGACCTGGAGTGGCGGGTTAGCTCAAACGACGAATCAGAGAGGCCGGCGCCACCCTGAACAGCCATCCCAGCGGAGCCCACGGCCAGGCCGGAACGGCCACGTCTCCTGCCTTGTGGTCCATGGCCGAGATCATCGCCGCCACACCTCGCTCGATGCCGGTCAAGAAAGGCGAACGACTCCGACCGGTCAGGTCGGTGCGGATGTAGCCGGGCCGGAGCGTGGTCACATGGATAGAGGTCCCCGCCAACTCCATCCGCAGGGAGGACCCTATGGAGGCAAGGGCGGCCTTGGTGGCCGAGTAGACCGCACCCGACCCGGGCAGGCTTCGATTGGCCGCCAACGAGGACATCAACACCAGATGGCCCCGTTCCCGGGAGCGAAACAAGGACAGGGCGGTCTCGACCTGGGCCAGGGCTCCGATCAGATTGGTATGCACCAGGGCCCGGTTCTCCTCGCTTCGGCCGGTGCCGAGCCGCCCACCACCGCCCCGGCCCGCATTCACCACCACGACGTCGAGGCCACCGTGGTCCTGGTCGGCCCGGCGCATGACCGTGTCCACCGCCTCGGGATCGGTCACGTCGAGGGTGTGAACGGAGATGGATCCCGGAGCATCTGCCAGCTCGTCAGCCAGCGCCTGAAGGCGCTCGGTGCGCCGGGCGGCGATGGCAATGTCCTCTCCACGGCGGGCCAGCTGTCGGGTCATCTCCGCACCGATGCCGGAGCTGGCCCCCGATATGAAGTAACTGGACATGATCGGCTCCCCGGGAAAGCTGCGGGATCCGCCCGGTCCCGGCCGGTATCCCATGACGGGCACTGTAGCCAGGCGCCATACCCGGAAAGATTCCCGCTCTGGCGTCATGAACGGCGTGGGGGGCCTGCCGGCCCGCCCCCAGCTGATACAGTCGGACTGTTCCGCCCGCGGGAAGGATTCATGAAGCCACCACAACTCTCCGATGAGCAACGCGCCGCTGCCCTGGCCAAGGCGGCCGAGGCGCGCCGAGTCCGGGCCGAAACCAAGGAGTTGCTCAAGACGGGCACAATCACGTTCGCCGACCTCCTGGATCGAGCCGATGAGGATGAGCTCGTCGGCGGTATCAAGGTGGCTTCCGTACTTGCCTCGATGCCGGGGACGGGAAAGGTGAAGGCGAAGCGGTTGATGGAAAAGCACGAGATCGCCGACAACCGACGGGTGCGGGGACTCGGTGACCGCCAGCGTGCCGCACTCCTCGCCGAATTCTCCTGACGGCACCGCTGCCCGGCGCCCCGGTCGTCTCATAGTCGTGGCCGGGCCCGGGGGAGTCGGCAAGTCCACGATCGTGGCCGAGTTGCGACGTCGGGTGCCGCTGCATTTCTCGGTTTCAGCCACCACCCGTCCCCCCCGACCCGGTGAGGTGGATGGCTTCCACTACCAGTTCATTTCACATGAGGAGTTTCGACGCAGGATCCGTGAGGGGGAGCTGCTGGAGTGGGCCGAGTTCAACGGCCAACTCTATGGAACGCCGCGCCGGGCGGTGATGGCCGCCCTGGCGGAAGGTCGCGACGTGCTGTTGGAAATCGAGGTGCAGGGGGCGCGTCAGATCCGCCAAACCATGCCCGATGCCCTGATGATCTTCGTGGCTCCGCCCTCGATCGACACCCTCCGCACCCGCCTCGAGGCACGGGCCGACACCAGCGAGGCCGACATCATCGCCAAGCTGCGGATCGCCGAGCGGGAACTGGCCTCCGCCCCTGAGTTGTTCGACCATGTGGTGGTCAACGACGATGTCGACCGGGCCGTGGACGAGGTGCTGGGGATCCTGGCCGCCTGATTCTCTGGACGTCAGCCAACGACCCATCCCTTCTTTGGACCGTGACTATCGCTATGCGTTCGTGAAGGTCCAAAGAACGGGGGGGCCGTTCTCCCAGGTCCAAAGAAGGGCCGCAAGATCGCCCACATATCGCCCGCGCCGGTCCCGGAGGGTGGTTCGACCCCATGGGTGTGGGTAGAAGACGACCCGGCGACTACCCTGAGGGGCCATATGAAAATCGAAGACGTCATCGACACCATCGGGAACCGATTCGCCGCCGTGGTCGTGTCGGCCCGGCGAGCCCGCCAGATCAACGCCTACTTCCATCAGCTGGGAGCCGGGATCGGTGAATACGTGCCGCCCCAGGTCCACTCTCTATCCCGCAAGCCCCTGACCATCGCCATGGAGGAGATCGCCGAGGGCAAGGTGGCGGTGGAGAACAGCGAGGAGTGATGCTGGACGGACGCCGGGTGGTCCTCGGCGTCTCCGGCGGGGTAGCGGCGTACAAGTCCGTCTACCTGGCCCGTAGGCTCATCGAGTCCGGGGCAGAGGTTCGTGTGGTCATGTCCGAAGCGGCCACCCGTTTCGTCGGCCCGCAGAGCTTCGCCGCCATCACCGGTCGTCATCCCACCACCCGACTCTTCGGCGCCGACACCCCCAGCCCTCACACCGAGCTTGCGCACTGGGCTGACCTGGTGATCGTCGCCCCCGCCACCGCCGCCACACTCGCCCGCCTCGCCCACGGTCTCTCCGAGGGAGTGCTCGCCACGACCCTCCTCGCCGCCCGGGCGCCCCTCCTGCTGGCTCCGGCCATGCACACCGAGATGTGGGAGAGCCCGGCCATGCGCCGGAATCTGGGTCTGCTGGAGAGCGACGGCTATCACATCGTGGGCCCCGCCTCTGGCGACCTGGCGGGAGGCGACACCGGAATGGGCCGGATGAGCGAGCCCGAGGAGATACTCGCGGCCGCCTCCGGGCTGTTGAATGCCTCACTGGCCGGCCTCACCGTGCTGATCACCGCCGGGGGAACCCGTGAGGCCATAGACCCGGTCCGCTACATCGGCAACCGCTCCTCGGGCAAGATGGGCCACGCCATCGCCGCCGAGGCCGCCCGGCGTGGCGCCAGGGTCGAACTGGTAACCACCTCCGGGCTCCCCGCCGGGCCCGGCGTGAGCGTTCACCTGGTCGAGAGCGCCCAGGAGATGGCAGACACCGTCGAGAAGATCGCCCCGGACGTGGCCGTTTTCGCCGCCGCGGTGGCAGACTTTCGCCCCGCCGAGCCGGCCCCGTCCAAACTGGCACGAAGCGATGGCCCGCCCACCCTCCAGCTCGAACCCACCCCCGACATACTGGCTTCGGTAGTAGAACGGGGGGACCGGATCTTCACGGTCGGCTTTGCGGCAGAAACGGGGGGTCTGGAGAGGGCGAAGGAGAAGGCCCGCCGGAAGAAACTCGACCTCCTGGTCTACAACGACGTCACCGAAGAGGGCTCGGGATTCGGCGTGGACACCAACCGGGTCGCCATCGTGAAAGGCGATGGATCCACCGAGCAATGGCCCCAGCTTCAAAAGAGAGAAGTAGCGTCCCGGCTGTGGGACGTGGTGTCGGAAGCCCTGAGCGGATAGGCTTGCAGGCAATCATGTCCCATCGCTGGTACTTTTCGTCCGAGTCGGTTACCGAGGGTCATCCCGACAAGGTGGCCGATGCCGTCAGCGACGCGGTCCTCGACGACGTTCTCTCCTACGACCCTCATGCCAAGGTGGCCTGCGAGACCATGGTCACGACTGGCCAGGCCATCGTCGCCGGTGAGCTCAACATCGATCCGGACGTAACCAAGGATTACCGGCCCGATTTCGATCGTATCACCCGGGACACGATTGCAGATCTCGGCTATGTAGACGACACGCACTTCCGCGCCGACGAGATAGAAGTGGTGGTGCTGGCCCACACCCAAAGTCCCGACATAAACCAGGGAGTCGACCGTGGAGACCTCGACGCCCTGGGGGCCGGCGACCAGGGGATCATGTTCGGCTACGCAGTCACGGAGACGCCCGAGTTGATGCCCTACCCGATCCAGACCGCCCACCGGCTGGCCCAGCGTCTGGCCACGGTCCGCAAGGACGGCACCCTCGACTTCCTTCGCCCGGACGGGAAGACTCAGGTGACGGTGGCCTACGAAGGCGGCCGACCGGTCCAGGTCACCTCGGTTCTCATCTCCGCCCACCACGCCGAGGGGATGGACCAGGAGATGATGAAGAAGGAAGTCTGGAACGAGGTGGTCCTTCCCACGATCGGCGAGGAGATGCTGGCCCGGGACGCCGACTATTTCTTCAACCCGACCGGGAGATTTGAAATTGGCGGGCCCCACGCCGACACCGGCCTGACCGGGCGCAAGATCATCGTGGACACTTACGGAGGCTATGCCCGTCACGGTGGCGGCGCCTTCTCCGGCAAGGATCCCTCCAAGGTGGATCGCTCCGCCGCCTATGCGGCCCGCTGGGCCGCCAAGAACGTAGTGGCAGCGGGACTGGCCAGCCGCTGCGAGCTCCAGCTCGCTTACGCCATAGGACGGGCCGAGCCCTTCTCGGTCCACGTCGAGACCTTCGGCACAGCGACGGTCGATCCCGCCCGGGTGGAAGCGCTGGTTCGTGACTACTTCGACTTCCGTCCCGGGGCGATAATCCAACGCCTCGACCTCCTGCGCCCTATCTACCGGCCCACCACTGCCTACGGGCACTTCGGACGGGAAGGGTTCCCGTGGGAGAACACCGACGCCGCCGATGAGCTACGGCGGGCGGCCGAGGGCTTCTGAACGCCGCCCGGGTGGTGCCCGCCGTTCCCACCTTCTCGGTGGACGACGGGTTCTGGTACTCGATACCCGAGTCCTTCAGTTCCCGGGTCAGGATCGGCACAATCGTCCGCGTACCACTTGGAGGCCGGCGGGTGCGGGGTCACGTCGTCGAGCTGGGCCGGCGCGATCCGGGCGGGCTCAAGCCCCTGGCAGGCGTCTCCGGCGAGCTCCCCATCTTCGACCACAAACTGCGCGACGCCCTGATCTGGGCAGCTCATCACTATGTTGCCCCGGTCTCGGTGATGCTGGAGCGGGCCGCGCCCCCCAACCTGCCCGGGAGGCCTGAGGCGCTGGAGCGGGCACAGCTCCAGGAGGCTCAGGCCCCCAACCATCCCCTGACCGGAATCGTCGAATCGGTCATGGCCGGAAAGAGGCATCCTGTCACGGCCTTGATGACCAGCTGGAACGACTGGACCTGGGTGGCGGCCGCCGTCCCCCTCGTTGCGTCCGGGAGGTCGGCTCTGGTTCTGGTCCCTACTGCCGCCGAGCTGGCGATGGTGGCCCGGGAGGCAAAGAGACATCTAGAGCCGGAACGGGTCATCGAGATCAGCGGGGACCTGGACCAGGCCCGAATGACCCGAATGTGGGAACAGGCCGCCACCGTCTGCGGTGCAATGGTTCTGGGGACCCCCCGGGTGGCGGCCTGGCCGGTGGCGGGCCTGGGGATGGCCGTCGTGCTCGAGGAGGGAAGACGGGCGATGAAGGACCGCCAGACTCCGACTCTCTCGGTGCGCAGGCTCATCACGACCAGGGGGCGCCTGGAGGGATTCGCCCAGGTCTACGTCGGGCCCACGCCATCGGTGGAGCTTCTGGCCGGCGGAGCCGAGCCGGTCCAGATGGGCCCCAGGGTATGGCCGCTGATCGAGGTGGTCGACCGCACCGAGGAGCCCCCCGGATCGGGTCTCATAGCCGCCCGGACCCGGGCCGCCATAGCCGGGATGCTGGACCGCCATGCCAGCGTGTTCATCTTCACCCATCGGCGCGGTTACGCACCTGCCTACCGCTGCTCGACCTGTCGCGAGCTCCGCCGCTGCCCCGGTTGTGGATCGCGGCCAGAACCGGGGGAGGCCTGCCCTCGCTGTGGTGAGCCCGCTCGACCCTGTCAGAACTGTGGAGGCAATACCTTCGAGCCGCTCGGAGCCGGAGTGGGTCGGGTCCTGGCCGAGGCCCGCAACCTGTTCGGCCGGGAAGTGGGTGAGGCCGGAGAGGACAGCCCCATAACGGTGGGGTCCGAACGGGATCTGGCCGGTTTGGGGTCCGTTGACCTGGCCGTGGCCGTCGATGTGGATGGCCTGGCATTCGGTACCCATTTCCGCGCCGCCGAAGAAGCGCTGCGAATGCTGGCCCGCCTGGCAGGACGGGTCGGACGGGGGCGAGGGCGGCGCCTCATCCTGCAAACGTCGTTGCCCGACCAGCCACTCGTCGTGGCGTTGCGTCGCGGCAACTCGCTCGAATTCCTGAACCAGGAACTCGCCCAGCGTCAGCGCCTGGGTTACCCACCGGCAACCGAGATGATGGTGATCGAGACAAGGGGGAAGGACGGAGATGTGGAAGGCGATGTGGACGGCGACCTGCGCCGGGTGGCCGATGAGTCCGTCACGATCATGGGACCTGCTTCCACCTCTCGCTCCCGCCGATGGCTGATCGAAGGACGCCTGGGGGGCTACAAGCTGGCGCTACGACCCCTGGTACAACGCTGGCGGGACTCCGATATCACGGTCAGGATCGACGCCGACCCAATCGATCTCTGAGCCCGATTCAGTCCCTGGGACGGAACGCCACCATGGGGAGACTGCCCAGCATGACGGCCGGATCCGACTCTGCGGGATCGACCTCCGCTCCGATCGCCACCAGGGCCCGAGTCAACAGCTTCGCCTCTCCGGGGTGGCTGCGACAGTAGATCGAGGCAGCTTCCTTCGCCTCCTCCGGGCTCAGGGAACCGCTGCTGGGGCACGTGGTCCATCCGTCCGGTCCTAAACCTCAGGGCCGGCTCGGCCTGTAGATTCCGGTACCAGTCGGCCCCGGAGCCGAGGGCTGCCGCCACGGTGCTCTCCTGACGATCCTGGTCGTAGAGAGCCACCTCGAGAACGGTTTCGTGCAACCGACCCGAGTTGCGCCCCCGATGTGTCACGCAGATGAATCGTCTCCCCAGCATCCACCCCAGACCCACCCGGTAGAGCCGGTCCGGAAGTCTGAAAAGGACACGGAGAAGGGGAGAAGGCCGACTCACGGGTGGACTCGGGCGTAACCTCGTCATGAGGTGAGGAGCTCCGCCACGTGGCCGAGATCGAGCGAGGTGGATCCGGTCGTGACCCGAACGTGTCCTTCGAAGCTGGGCCGGAGTTGAAAGGGCCGACCGGGAGCCACTGCGATCCCGTGCGAGGCCAGGGTCACCAGCGTGGCCTGCTCGTCCGGTACCCGCACCCACAGGTTGAGCCCGTCGCTACCCGATGTCTCCACCCCCCGCCCGGCCAGCGCCGCCGCCAGCTTGGCCCGTCTGTCTGCATAGATCGCCCGGGCCGCTTCCACCCGGCGGCGGCTGGCGGGGTCGGCCAGCATCCTCGCCAGGACCTCCTGCAGCAGACGGGGGCTCCAGGCCGGGCCGAGACGGCGCCGGTCCACCAGGCGATCGAGAACTACTCTCGGCCCGCCCACGCCAGCAAGACGGAAATCGGGACCGTGTGATTTGGAGAAGCTGGTGATGTGCACCACCCGGCCCGGAAGCAGTGGCGCCAGACTGACCAGGGGCCGCGACGAGATGGCGCCGGAATGGTCGTCTTCGATCACCCACACATCGCGCTGGGCCTCCAGCACCTCGGCCAGCTCCCGCGCCCGGACGTCTGACAGGGACACCCCGGTCGGGTTCTGGGCGCGGGGCTGGATGACCACCACCACGGGCCGCGTCGCCAGGGCTCTGGCCAGAGAGTCGGGCATCATCCCCTCCCGGTCGGTGTCCACTGCAACACTCTGACCACGATGGGCGTCCACCAGATCGAAGATGGGAGGGAATCCGGGATCCTCGACAGCAACCCGATCTCCCAACCGCACCCACAGGCCCAACAGTCGGTCGAGGGCGTCCAGGGCGCCGTCGACAACGGTCACCGACGGCACCGGGAACGGAAGGACGGCGCGGATCTGCTCTTCCAACGCCGGGACCACCGGATCGGCCACGTAGCTGGAGGGGTGGGGCAACTCGCCGGCCGCGGCCAGTGCCCGGGCGGGGGAGGGGAGCAGGTCGGGGTCGGGGAGGCCGGTGGACAGATCGAGATGGAAATCTCCCCGCCGCGAGTAGCGGAAGAAGCGTGCTGCGGTGCGGTGCTCCACCTGGGGCACGAAGGATCCCGCCCTGCCCCGGGTCTCGATCATGCCGGCTTCGATCAGCCTGCCCCAGGCCGAGGACACCGTCGCCAATCCCATGCCCAGGGCACCGGCCACCGCCCGCACCGTGGGCAGACGCTCGCCGGGCGAGATCACGCCCCGTTTGATCAGGTTGCCCAGTGCCTCGACCAGGCCATCGGTCGTCCTCTCGGCGACCAGATCGGGAAGCGATGAAACCTCCACGCCGTAAGAACATACTTGAAACACTTCCCTTGTGTCGCCAGCCCGTTCGGTGGGTGCGTATAGTCGGTGCCCGATGGCCGAAGTGACCGATCCCGGGGCGGCCGGCACCTCACCATGGCGGAGGGTGGCGGCCTTCGTAGCAGTGCTGGTCATCGTGGTGTTGATCTGGGAGGGCTACAAACTCTTCGGAGTTGCCACCGGTGGAACCTGGCCCTTCACGGAGGTGGCGATGAAGCCGCGTCCGGGCAACAACGCCATGCCCCATGTGTGGGATGTCATCGGCTCGCTGCTGGGCCCGGCCCGGCGAGGGGGCGATCCTCTCTGGATCGTGCTCTCCACGGCCACTCTCTACACGTTGCGCGAGGCCCTGGTCGGCTTCCTGCTCGGAGGAAGCATCGGCTTCCTGCTCGGGGTGGTGTTCGTTCGATCCCTGACCATGGAGCGGGCCTTCATGCCCTATGTGGTGGCCTCCCAGACCATTCCCATCATCGCCATCGCCCCCATGGTCGTGATCTGGTTCCAGAGCGTGCAGATAGCCGGCTGGCTGGCGGTGTCGGTCATAGCCGCCTATCTCACCTTCTTCCCCGTGGCGATCAACACGGTCCGGGGCCTACGGTCGCCCGAAGCCACCGCCACGGAGTTGTTCCGTTCCTATGCCGCTTCTCCCAATCAGACCCTGTTGAAGCTCCAGGTCCCCGCCGCCCTTCCTTACATCTTCACCGCCCTCAAGATCTCAGCCACCGCGTCGGTGGTCGGAGCCATCGTCGGGGAACTGCCGGCCGGCTTCAGAGACGGGCTGGGCCGGGCGCTCCTACAGTTCAACCAGGTGTTCGCAGCCGACCCGTCCAAGCTCTATGCCGCCGTCCTCATGTCGGCGGTGGGCGGCATCGTCTTCGTCGGCGCTGTGACGCTGGCGGAGAGGCTCACCCTCCCCGCCCACCTCCGGGAGGCCACCTGATGGATTTCATCGTCGACGGCAATGGGCTGGGCAAGGTGTTCTCCGGTCGTTCAGGGGCGGTCGAGGCCCTGAGAGGCATAGACCTCGGCATCGAGCCGGGCGAGTTCGTCTCCCTCATCGGCCCGTCCGGGTGCGGCAAGTCCACCCTGCTTCGCCTCATCGGGGACCTGGTCTCTCCCACCTCCGGCACTCTCGCCGTCAACGGCAAAACCCCCCAACGAGCCCGGGTCGACGGGGACTACGGAATCGCCTTCCAGAAAGCCACGCTGCTCGACTGGCGCACCGTACAGCGCAACGTCGAACTGCCCCTCGAGGTGGCCGGAACCGGGCCACGAGAGCGAGCGCGCCGGGCGTCGGAGCTCCTGGACATGGTGGGCCTGTCCGACTTCACCAGTCACTATCCCTGGCAACTCTCGGGTGGGATGCAGCAGCGAGTAGCGATCGCCCGCTCCCTCAGCCAGCGTCCCCCGCTGCTGCTCATGGACGAGCCGTTCGGAGCTCTGGACGAAATGACCCGGGAGAGCATGCAGCAGGAGTTGATGAAGATCTGGCGTGACACCGACACCACGGTGCTGTTCGTCACCCACTCCATACCCGAGGCGGTCTTCCTGTCGACGCGCATCGTCGTCATGTCGTCGAGGCCGGGGCAGATCACACATCGCATTCCCGTCGACCTACCCCAGCCGCGGGATTTCACCATCCGGGAGAGCAACCGGTATTTCGAGCTTCTGACCGAGGTACGCGAGGCGATCCGCCGGGGCGAGAAGCCGTGAGACGCGAGCGAATCATCCCCGCGGTGGCAGCCTTCGTGATCGTCATAGGCCTGTGGGAGGCCACCGTGCGGGTATTCGACGTCAAAGCCTTCATACTCCCGGCCCCTTCCGCCATCTGGGCGGCGTTCCTGGAGTCGTGGGGAACCGTGTGGCCCTATGGTTTCCGGACCTTGTTCGAGGCCCTGGGAGGCCTGGTGGCCGGCACCCTGGCCGGGATGGCGGTGGCGGGCGCCGTGGCCCGCTGGACCACGATTCGGCTCGGGGCGATGCCCTTCGCCGCCGCCATGAATGCAATGCCGATCGTGGCCACCGCCCCGATCTTCAACCAGCTCTTCGGCCTTACCAGTCCCATCTCCAAGATGGCCGTGGTGGCGGTCATCGTGTTCTTCCCCGTGATGGCAAACACCGCCCGGGGCCTGTCGGAGGTCGATCCGGCCGAACTGGAGCTGCTACGCGCCATGGCCGCCACCCCCTACACCGTCCTCCGTCGGGTTCGGATCCCCAACGCCCTGCCCTTCTTCTTCTCTGCCATGAAGGTGGCCGTACCCCTCTCGCTGATCGGGGCCATCATCGCCGAGTACTTCGGAGGGCCCCAGAACGTGCTCGGGCAGTACCTGATCAACCGGGCCCAGCTGTTCCAGTTCCCCGACGCCTGGGCGGCCATCCTCGTCGCCGCCCTCCTCGGCATCGGGATGTATCTCTTGGTTCTTCTCGCCGAACGCCTGGTCATGCCCTGGCACGTCTCCGTGCGCGGAACGCAATGACCGGCGATACGGTGGGAAGGGGAGCAAGCAAACACAAGATGAGGAGAAGACCGATGTACAACAGACTCCGCACCGCCCTGGCGGTGCTGGCGGTGTTGGCCCTGGTGCTGACCGCCTGCGGCGGTACCAGTTCGGAGGAGACCACGGCGCCCACCACCGGATCAACCATGGCCCAGACGACGACAACGGCCGGTGGCACACCCACCACGATGGGTGGGGAGACGACCAGCTCGTCGATGGCCGAGACGTGCGACACACCCGATCCGGTGCGGCTGCAGCTGCAGTGGTTCGCCCAGGCCCAGTTCGCCGGCTACTACGCCGCCCTCGATAAGGGCTTCTATACCGACCATTGCCTCGATGTCACCATCCTCGAGGGTGGTGTGGACATCGTCCCCCAGCAGGTCCTGGCCGCGGGCGGAGCCGAATTCGGAATCGCCTGGGTCCCCAAGGCCCTCGTCTCGCGCCAATCCGGTGCCGACATCATCAACGTCGGCCAGGTGTTCGAGCGTTCCGGCACCCTGGAGGTGAGCCTCAAGGATGCCGGTATCACCTCGCCCGAGGACTGGGCAGGTAAGAAGGTCGGCAACTGGGGCTTCGGCAACGAGTACGAGCTGACCGCAGCCATCGAGAAATACGACGTCCCCAACGTCGAACTGGTGGCCCAGGACTTCACGATGAGCGCCCTGCTCAATGGTGAGATCGACTCGGCGGAGGCGATGACCTACAACGAGTACGCCCAGGTCCTGGAGGCCCAGAACCCCGACACCGGAGAGCTCTACCAGCCCGAGGACCTGAACGTCATCAACTTCAACGACGTCGGCACCGCCATGCTCCAGGACTCGCTGTGGGTGAACGCAGACTGGATCTCGGGCAACGAGGATGTGGCCACCCGCTTCCTCGAGGCCAGCTTCGAGGGTTGGATCTACTGCCGGGACAACCCCGACGACTGTGTCCAGATCGTCCTCGACAACGGGTCTACCCTGGGTGAGTCCCACCAGACCTGGCAGCTGAACGAGATCAACGCCCTGATCTGGCCGGCCAGCAACGGGATCGGCGTGATGAACGATGCGCTGTGGAACCAGACGGTCGACATCGCCACCACCCAGATCCCCGACCTGCAAGGAGTCGAGATCTCCAACGACGTCTACCGGACCGACCTGGCCGAGACGGCCGTGGCCAACCTGGAACAGGCCGGTCTCGATACCCAGGGCAACGACTGGCAGAAGGCCAGCGTCACACTGAATCCGGGAGGGGAGTAGAACTGAGACCAGGGTCGGGGCGGACCCATCCGCCCCGACCCTCACATGAGATGCGAAAGGAGACCATATGCCAAATCTCGTGAGAGCCGCCATCCTGCAGACGGAATGGACCGGCGACACACCGTCGATGGTCGACAAGCACGTCAAGTACGCCGAACAGGCCGCCGACGACGGCGCCCAGATCCTGTGCTTCCAGGAGATCTTCAACACGCCCTACTTCTGCCAGGTGCAGGACAACGAGCACTTCGACTCGGCCGAGCCCATCCCCGACGGACCCACCATGCAGAGGATGATCAAGGTGGCCAAGGACACCGGCATGGTGATGGTGGTGCCCCTGTTCGAGAAGGCCGATGAGGGGTTCTACTACAACACCGCCGGCGTCATCGACGCCGACGGGACCTATCTCGGGAAGTACCGCAAGACCCACATTCCCCACGTGAGCGGGTTCTGGGAGAAGTTCTACTTCCGGCCCGGGAATCTTGGTTACCCCATCTTCGATACCAAGGTGGGACGTATCGGTGTCTACATCTGCTACGACCGCCACTTCCCCGAGGGCTGGCGTGCCCTGGGCCTGGCCGGCGCCAAGATCGTGTTCAATCCCTCGGCCACCAGCCGGGGCCTGTCCATGTACCTGTGGAACCTGGAGCAGCCGGCGGCAGCGGTGGCCAACGAGTACTTCATCGGGGCAATCAACCGGGTCGGCAAGGAGCCCTTCGGAGACAACGACTTCTACGGCTCTTCCTACTTCGTGGACCCCCGGGGCCAGATCGTCGACGACTCCGCTTCCGACACGGACGAGGAGCTGGTGGTCAGAGACCTCGACCTGGACATGATCGACGAGGTGCGCAAGACCTGGGCCTTCTATCGCGACCGTCGCCCCGACGCCTACGGCTCCCTGGTCGAACCATGAAGCTTCATCCCCTAGGCGTGCCTGCTTTGTCCCCCTGCCGCAGGCAGGGGCAAGGGGCCGAGCCGAACCCGTCCCTAGGCGTGCCTGCTTTGTCCCCCTGCCGCAGGCAGGGGGAAGGGGCCCCCGCTGCGCAGCAGTGGGGTAGGGGGGCAAGGGCGGTGCCGGCATGACCACTCACGGCGAGTTACTGGCCCGGCATCGCAAGGTGCTCCCCTCCTGGATGGCCCTCTACTACCAGGATCCCATCTCCCTGGTCGACGGCGAGGGACGGCGGGTGACCGACGCCGAAGGGGTGACCTATCTCGACTTCTTCGGCGGGATCCTCACCACCATGACCGGGTACAACGTGCCCGAGATCGTCCAGGCGGTCCAGGCCCAGGCGGAGAAGATGGTCCACACCTCGACCCTGTACCTGATCGAGCCTCAGATCGAGCTGGCCGAGAAGATCGCCCGCCTGTCGGGGATCCCCGACGCCAAGGTCTTCTTCACCAACTCCGGGACCGAAGCCAACGATGCCGCCCTGATGCTGGCGACCCAGTATCGGCGGTCGAACCAGGTGCTGGCCTTCCGAGGCAGCTACCACGGCAAGTCCCACTCGGCCGTGGCCATAACCGGCCAGCGATCCTGGTCGGCCACGTCTCTTTCTCCATTCGACGTGACCTACGTCCACGCGGGATACAAGCTCCGGTCACCCTTCGGACACCTATCCGACCAGGAGTTCACCGCCGCCTGCGTGGCCGACCTGGAAAACCTTCTCGAGGTGGCCACCGCCGGAGACGTGGCGGCGATGATCGCCGAGCCCATCCAGGGCGTGGGCGGCTTCGTCACCCCGCCGGATGGCTTCTTCGGCGCCATGAAGGAAGTGGCGGACCGGGAGGGGATCCTCTTCATAACCGACGAGGTCCAGACGGGTTGGGGAAGGACCGGAGAGCATTTCTGGGGGTATCAAGCTCACGGGATCACCCCGGATCTCCTCACCTTCGCCAAAGGCCTTGGCAACGGCCTGGCCATCGCCGGAGTGGTGGCCCGGGCCGAGATCATGGATTGCCTCAAGGCCAATTCGATCTCGACCTTCGGCGGCAACCCCCTCGCCACCGCCGGTGCCCTGGCCAACCTCGATTACATCCTCGAGCACGATCTCCAGGCCAACGCCTACAAGATGGGCGGCCAGCTACGAGAGGGCCTCGACGCCATCGCCGGGGAGACACCGGAGATCGTCGAGGTGCGGGGCAAGGGCCTCATGGTGGGAGTCGAGTTGGGCGGCTCGGAGGGAAGGCCGGATACGGCCCTGGCGGGCCGGGTGATGGAGGAAACCAAGGCGGGAGGGCTTCTCGTGGGCAAAGGCGGCCTGTACGGAAACACCCTGAGGATCGCACCGCCGCTCTCGGTCACGGCCGATGAGATCGCCGAGGGCCTGGGGATCCTCGAATCTGCAGTCAAGCGAGCAACAGGAGGCTGATCAGCCATGGCACGCACGATCATCGAGAACGGGACGGTCGTGACCGCCACCGACAAGGTGGAGGCCGATGTCCTCATCGAAGGCGAGAAGGTGGTGGCACTGGCCGCCCCCGATGCGCACGATTGGTCGGGCGAGGTGATCGATGCCGCCGGCAAGTACGTCATCCCGGGAGGGATCGACGTCCACACCCATATGGAGCTGCCTTTCGGCGGGACCTTCGCCTCGGACACGTTCGAGACCGGAACCAGGGCGGCCGCCTGGGGCGGCACCACCACCCTGGTCGACTTCGCCGTCCAGTCCAAGGGACAGGGCCTCATGGAGGGATTCGAGGCCTGGCAGAACAAGGCCGACGGGAACTGCGCCATCGATTATGGATTCCACATCATCGTGGGAGACGTCAACGACCAGACCCTGAAGGAGATGGAGACCGCCTTCGACGAGGGCGTGACCAGCTTCAAGATGTTCATGGCCTACCCGGGCGTGTTCTACTCCGATGACGGCCAGATCTTGCGGGCGATGCAGAAGGCATCCGAGAACGGCTCGACGATCATGATGCACGCCGAGAACGGCATCGCCATCGATGTGCTGGTGGAACAGGCCCTGGCCCGAGGCGAGACCGATCCCATCAACCACGGGCTCGTACGCAAGTCCATACTGGAGGGAGAGGCCACCCATCGCGCCATCAAGCTGGCGGAACTGGCCGGGTCCACCCTCTACATAGTGCATCTCTCCGCCCTGGAGGCGCTGGAGGAGGTCACCATCGCCCGCGACCAGGGACTGGCCGTCTTCGCCGAGACCTGCCCGCAGTACCTGTTTCTGAGCCTGGACGACCTGGGTAACGGCTTCGAGGGAGCCAAGTACGTGTGCTCACCGCCCCTGCGCGACAGCGAGGCCGGGCACCAGGAGGAGCTGTGGAGAGGGCTGCGGGGCAACGACCTCCAGGTCGTCTCCACCGACCATTGCCCGTTCTGCATGGACGAGTTCGACGGGCTCATCGCCCAGAAGCGGCTCGGCGAAGGCAACTTCTCGGCCATCCCCAACGGTATGCCCGGGGTCGAGCCCCGCATGGAGCTCATGTACGAGGGCGGGGTCGCCCAGGGCCGGATCGATCTCAACCGCTGGGTGGAATTGTGCTCGACCGCTCCGGCCAAGATGTTCGGGATGTACCCCCAGAAAGGAGCAGTGGCGGTCGGCTCCGATGCCGACATCGTCATCTTCGATCCCGACCGGGCCCGAACCATCTCGGTGGACAACCAGCACATGCGGGTCGACTACTCAGCCTACGAGGGCTGGGAAGTGTCTGGCTCGGTGGACACGGTCATCAGCCGGGGCCGGGTCATAGTCTCCGGCGGCGAGTACCGGGGCGAAGCCGGCCACGGCCGCTACCTGAAGAGAGGCGTGAACCAGTACGTGATCTGACCTTTGTGAACGTTTTCGCGGCCGCCGGCCGCGAAAACGTTCACAGACAAACCCCACAGGGCGGTGGGGGGTTTGTCGGGCAGTATCCCCCAAGACAATCAACCCAGATGAACCCAATCACCCAACCACACCACCCGGATCGCCCCACCACCAGACCCGCCCAGCCCACAGCGCGGTGGGGGGTCTGGGGGGCAGTATCCCCCAGACAATCAACCCAGAGAGGATTTCAATGAAGACCATCTCACATTGGATCGGCGGCAAGATGTGGCCCGAGGCGCCGGAGCGCACCGGCCCCGTGTACGACCCGGCTACCGGGGAGCAGACGGCCGAGGTGGCCATGGCCACCCTGGTCGAGGTGGACGCTGCCGTCTCGGCGGCTCTGGAGGCTTTCCAGGAATGGCGCAGCGTGCCGGTCACCAGACGCCAGAACATCATGTTCAACTTCCGCCAGATCCTCAACGACCGCCGCCAGGAAATGGCCGAGACCCTGACGGCGGAGCACGGAAAAACCGTCCCCGACGCCCTGGGCGAGGTCCAGCGCGGCCTCGAGGTGGTGGAGTTCGCCTGCAACATCGCCCATCTGACCAAGGGGGAGTACTCCGAACAGGTCTCGACCGGGGTCGACACCTACACCATCCGCCAGCCGCTGGGAGTCGTGGCGGGCATCACGCCGTTCAACTTCCCCGCCATGGTTCCGATGTGGATGTACCCATTGGCGATCGCGGCCGGCAATACGTTCGTGCTCAAGCCCTCGGAGAAGGATCCCTCCACATCCCTGCTGGCAGCCGAGTGGCTCCTGGAGGCCGGCCTCCCGGAAGGGGTGTTCAACGTGGTCCACGGAGACAAGGTGGCCGTGGACCGGATCCTCGAGCACCCCGATATCGCGGCAGTGTCCTTCGTTGGGTCGACCCCGATCGCCCGTTACATCTACGAGACCGGCACCCGACATGGCAAGCGAGTCCAGGCCCTGGGCGGGGCCAAGAACCACATGATCGTCCTTCCCGACGCCGACATGGAACTGGCGGCCGATGCCGCCGTCTCGGCCGGATACGGCTCGGCGGGTGAGCGCTGCATGGCGATCTCGGTCGTGGTGACAGTCGGAGATGCGGCCGACCATCTCCTGCCCCGGGTGCAGGAGCGCATCGCCAAGTTGCGCACCGGACCGGGGACCGATCCCGACAGCGACATGGGGCCCCTGGTCACCGCCGCCCACCGGGATCGGGTCACGGGTTTCATCGAGAAAGGAGTGGCCGAGGGCGCCGACCTGGTCAGCGACGGGCGCGGATATGCCCCGTCCGGTTATGAGAACGGCTTCTACGTGGCTCCGACCCTCTTCGATCGGGTGACCGCCGACATGGAGATCTACCAGAATGAGATCTTCGGGCCGGTTCTGTCCAATGTCCGCTGCGAGAGCTACCAGGAAGCCATCGACTTGATCAATGCCTCTCCTTACGGCAACGGAACCGCCGTCTTCACCAACGACGGCGGCGCCGCCCGCCTGTTTCAGAACGAGATAGAGGTGGGCATGGTGGGAATCAACGTGCCAATACCGGTGCCGCTCTCCTTCTACAGCTTCGGTGGCTGGAAGGACTCCCTGTTCGGGACCCACTCGATCTACGGGCCCGACGGTGTCGACTTCTACACCCGCAAGAAGGTCGTGATCAGTCGCTGGCCCGACCCGATGCATCGGGGGGTCGACCTGGGCTTCCCCCAGCATGGTGATTGACGTCGGCGAGTTACCAGGGCTGTCGGTGGTCGGCCACGGTACGCTGACCGCACCGGCCGAATCCCGGCACGCATACCGAGCCGTAGGAATCAGGTGAGCATGGACTTCGGAGTAGTACTGCAGACGGATCCGCCTGCGTCCAGGGTGGTCGAACTGGCCCGGATGGCAGAGGAGAACGGGTTCAGCTATGGATGGACCTTCGACTCTCACGTCCTGTGGGAAGAGCCCTTCGTCATCTTCTCCCAGATCCTGGCCGCCACCGAGCGGATGATCGTGGGACCGATGGTCACCAACCCCGGGACCCGGGATTGGACCGTGCTGGCTTCACTGTTCGCCACCCTCGACGAGATGTTCGATGGACGCACGATATGCGGTATGGGCCGGGGCGACTCCGCCCTGCGCTACATCGGCCTCGAGCCCACCCGGCTGGCCACGATGGTGGCTGCCATGGAAACCATCAAGGCATTGGTGGGGGGAGAAACCGTCGAGATCAACGGCCAGGAGGTGCGCATGCCCTGGGTGGAGCAGGGCTGGGACCTGCCCATGTGGGGAGCGGGTTATGGGCCCAAAGCTCTGCGGGCGGTGGGACGGCACTGCGACGGCTACATCCTCCAGCTGGCCGACCCACAGATCGTGGAATGGACCAGGGGAGCGGTGAGGAAAGCCGCCCAGGAGGCGGGACGAGACCCGGATCAGATATCGATCTGTGTGGCGGCGCCGGCCTACGTGGGTGACGATCTGGCTCATCAGCGGGATCAGGTGCGCTGGTTCGGAGGCATGGTGGGCAACCACGTAGCCGACCTGGTCGACCGATACGGGGGCGACGGCTCGACCGTCCCCAAGGCCCTAACCGACTACATAGAGGCCCGCAAGGGCTACAACTACGACCATCACGGCCGGACCGGCAATCCGGACACGGAGTTCGTCCCCGACGAGATAGTGGACCGGTTCTGCGTTCTGGGCACGGTCGACGACCACCTCGCCAAGATGAGGCAGTTGGCCGACCTGGGAGTCGACCAGTTCAGCGTCTACCTGATGCACGACGACCGGGAAGGCACGCTAGAGGCATACGGCGAACAGGTGATACCCCAGTTCGCATAGCCGGGAGCGCCTCTCTTCGATCAGCTACGGTCGTCCCGTACCAAGCAGAAAGGCACGGATGACCAACCCTCCCGACGTACCCGCACCCCAACCGCCTGCCGGCCCCGGGCCTCTGGCGGAGTGGGCCGACAGGGTGATCGCCACCCTGATCGACTTCGTGTTCGTTTTCGCCGCCGGCATCGTCGTGTTCATCGTCGGCGTCATATTGGGAGCGATCTCGGACGTGTTGGGCACCCTGGTCAGTTCGCTCGGCTATCTGGCGCTCAGCATCTATGCGCTGTATCTCGGCTATCTGGAGGGAATCCGGGGCCAGAGCCCCGGTAAGGCGATCCGCGGCCTGAAGGTGGTCAACCAGGCCAACGGGGAACTGATCGGCGGCGGCATGGGAGTGGTCAGAAAACTGGCCCACGTCATCGATTCGATCATCTGCTACATCGGTTATCTGTTCCCGCTCTGGGACCCCCAGAAGCAGACCATCGCCGACAAGCTCCTGCAGACGGTGGTGCTGAAGGACCAGGAGCACAAGCCCCTCTCGGCCGAGATCTTCATGCCCTGATCCCTGTCCTGGGGGTGAGCGATGAGAGCGCGAGCCGCTACCGTTCCTGGGCGATGGCGATCTTCCCGATCAGGACCTTTGGCGATCCCGTCTTGCGAACTCCCGCCAAGGGGGTGACCCGGATCGACGAAAAGATCCGCAAGCTCGTAGAGGACATGACCGAAACCATGTACGACGCCCCCGGGGTGGGCCTGGCCGCTCCCCAGATCGGTGTCGGGCTGCGGGTGGCGGTATTCGACCCCGGCGACGGGCTCGGGGCTCGCACCATGATCAACCCCGAGCTGGTCGAGACCGAAGGAGAGTGGGAATTCGAGGAGGGGTGCCTGTCGGTCCCCGGATATTGGTGGCACATCACCCGTCCCGCCTATGCCCGGATCCGGGCGCTAGACGAGAACGCCGAGGAGGTCGAGTACGAGGGCG
Source organism: uncultured Acidimicrobiia bacterium (assembly GCA_963744905.1). GTDB lineage: Bacteria > Actinomycetota > Acidimicrobiia > Spongiisociales > ZC4RG35 > DATFFO01. Next base: position 358,861 of record CAVUUV010000005.1, read on the forward strand.
ACGAGCTGATGGGAAGGGTGCTCCAGCACGAGTACCAGCATCTCGACGGGATCCTGATCATCGATCAGCTTCCCAAGAGAGAGCGCAAGAGGGTGCTGAAAGAGTTGAGCGAGCAGGCACTGGGGTTGTGATGGCCGGATGAGGGTGATATTCATGGGCACCCCGGCTGCCGCCGTTCCCACCCTGGGAGCACTGGCAAAAGAGGCCGAGGTCGACCCGGTAGTGACCCGGCCGGACAGTCCCCGGGGACGCTCCCGGCGTCTCACCCCATCACCGGTCGCCATCGCCGCCCGCCATCTCGGGTTGAGGGTGATAAAGCCCGGGACCAAAGCCGCCCTGGCCGAGCTCTTGACCGCCGAGCCCTCCCCCGACGTGGGAGTGGTGGTGGCATTCGGGATGATTCTGCCTACCGAGGTGTTGTCCTGGCCGCTTCACGGCCTTCTCAACGTCCACTTCTCGCTGCTGCCGCGCTGGCGGGGAGCGGCTCCGGTGCAGAGAGCGATCATGGCCGGCGACCCGGTCACGGGTATCACGATCATGAAGATGGACGAAGGCCTCGATACGGGCCCGATCATCACCCAGAGATCGATCGACGTCGCGCCCGACGACACGGGAGGAGAGACGACCGAGAAGCTGGCCAACCTGGGCGCCGGCCTGACGGTGGGGGTGGTACGAGACTGGGTGGACGGTACGATCACGGCTCGACCCCAGCCTGAAGAGGGAGCCACCTATGCGTCCCGTCTCACTCCCGCCGACAGGCGGGTGGAGACCAGCTCAGGGGTGATCGAAGCTCGAAACCGGGTCAGGGCCCTGGCCCCTCAGCCGGGGGCCCAGATCTGGATCGATGGACAGCCGCACAAGCTGCTGGAGGTCCGCCCGGCGGAAGCCGAAGTCGAACCGGGGGAGTGGTCGGCCCCTGCCGGAGTTCCGCTGTTGGGCCTGGCCGACGGCGCCCTGGAGATCGTTGCCATCCAGCCCCCGGGCCGGCGTCCCATGTCGGGGACGGCGTGGCTGAGAGGCCACCCGCTGCCACACGACGAGTCCGCCTGAGAGGATCGATGGTTCTGTCGGCATGGGTCGATAGACTCATGCCGATGAAGCCGGTGAGAATCGCCCCATCACTGCTGGCGGCCGACTTCGCCTGCCTCCAGACCGAGATCGACCGCGTGGCTGCTGATGCCGACGGCCTCCATCTCGACATCATGGACGGCCACTTCGTCCCCAACATCAGCTTTGGCATGCCGGTCATCTCGGCCCTGCGCCGGATGACCGATCTCCACTTCGACTGCCATCTAATGACCACCAATCCCGATGCCTACATCCCCGCCTTGGCCGAAGCGGGTGCCAACCTCCTCACCATGCATATCGAAGCCCTTCCCGACCCCACCCGCGCCGCCAAGCGGACCCGCGATGAGGGACTCGAGTTCGGACTGGTCCTGAATCCCTCCACGCCCTTTGGCGGAGTGGCGCCCTTTCTGGAGCTGGCCGACCTGCTCCTGGTGATGACCGTCGAGCCAGGATTCGGTGGCCAGAGCTTCATGCATGACGTCCTGGCCAAGGTGGAATCAGCCCGGGAATGGGTTGAGTCACACGATCTGACGGTCGATATTCAGGTTGACGGGGGTATTTCCCCCGAAACCGCACCGCTGGCTCGGGAAGCCGGAGCAAACGTGTTCGTGGCGGGCACGGCCATCTTCGGCGCCGCCGACCCGGCGGCGGCAGTGCAGGAACTGAGACAAGCCATCGAGGACAGATGACAGAGCGAATTCTCGTCGCCGACGACGATCCCGACATCCTTCAGGTCGTGCGGGTCAACCTGGAGCTGGAGGGATACGAAGTCGAGACCGCGCTCGATGGCCAGGAAGCCCTAGACAAGGCCACCGAACTTCCTCCCGACCTGATCCTCCTCGACATCATGATGCCGAGGATGGACGGTTTGACGGCCCTCCATCGCATCCGCAGCCACTCGACCACCGGTAACACCTCGATCATCCTCCTCACAGCCCGTGGCCTGCCTGAGGACAGGGTCCGTGGTCTGGAGCTCGGCGCCGACGATTACGTCACCAAGCCCTTCGACGTCTCCGAACTGGTGGCCCGGGTCAAGGCGGTGATGCGCCGCACCCAGGCAGCGCGCGACCTGTCTCCTCTCACCGGCCTGCCGGGCAACTTCCGCATCTCCCAGGAGATCGAGGAGAGGATCGCCTCCGGTGACCGATTCGCCCTCGTCCACGGCGACCTCGACAATTTCAAGGCCTTCAACGACCATTACGGATTCATGCGAGGCGACGAGGTGATCCGCTTCAGTGGTCGTTGCCTGCAAGAGGCAGCCACGGCCGTAGACCAGGACGAGCCCTTCGTGGGGCACATCGGCGGGGACGACTTCGTGGCCATCGTCGCCGGGGACGTGGCCGAGGCATTCTGCAAAGAGGTCATCGAGCGTTTCGACGACGGCATACTCGACTACTACGACACCGCCGACGCCCTGCGCGGCTACATCGAGGTCGTCGATCGGCGCGGCGAGCGCTACGCGGTGCCGGTCGCCTCGATCTCGCTGGGCGTGGCGACCAACCTGAACCGTCATATCCCCTCGCAGTGGGAGGCATCGGCCCTGGCGGTCGAGATGAAAGAGTTCGCCAAGAAGCGGGCCGGCTCTTCCTACGAGATCGATCGGCGCACGGGCTGAGCGGTTGAACCAACCCGCCGAGGAGCAGGCGATGCGTCGGGCCATCGCCCTGGGGGCGGCCCATAAGCCCCATCCCAACCCGCGAGTGGGGGCCGTGATCCTCGGGCCCGGAGGCGAGGTCCTGGCAGAGGCGGGCCATCGGGGCCCGGGCCATCCTCACGCCGAACAGGCGGCCATCGACCAGCTCGGAGGCCGGGTCCCGCAAGGAGCCACGCTCGTGGTGTCGCTGGAGCCGTGTAACCACCATGCGCGCACACCACCATGTACAGAGGCGGTGATCGCGGCCGGCTTCGGCCGGATGGTGATCGGGGCGATCGACCCTGACGAGCGTGTCTCTGGTGCGGGCCTGGCCAGAATCCGTGCCGCAGGTATCGAAACCGAGCAGGGCCTGCTGGCAGACGCCGTCGAGCGATCCGATCCGGCCTATTTCCACCATCGGCGAACCGGGCGAGCGAGAATCACAGCCAAGACCGCCACGACCATCGATGGACAGATAGCGGCACGGGACGGGACGTCCCAATGGATCACCTCAGCGGAGGCAAGGGCCGACGCCCATCGCCTGCGCGCAGAGTCTGATGCGGTAATGATCGGCGCCGGAACCCTGCGCATGGATGATCCCGGGCTGGACGTTCGAATACCCGGATTCGAGGGACCCCAACCAGTCGCCGTGGTGGTGGCGGGGGCGGGCGACCTCCCACTCGAGCGCCGGATCTGGCGTCGCCCCGGGACGTTGGTGCTGGCGGCGCGGCCGGTGGATGTGGCCGCCGAAGTCGTCATCGTCGACGCCGACGCTTCGGGATGGCCGGATCCGGCCGCCGTGACGGTGGCTCTGGTGGAGAGAGGCCTGTTGGCGGTGCTGATCGAGGGAGGGCCTCGCCTCCTGGGCTCGCTGTGGAAACGGAAGTTGGTCGACGCCGGAGTCACTTACCTGGGAGCGATGGTGGCGGGGGGTGCGGGAGCCTCCCCCTTCGCCGGCCCATGGGAGACGCTGTCGGACGGGGCCACCATCCTTATCACGGAGGTGCGACAGGTCGGCCCGGACGTGAGAGTCGACTGGCGCCCCGTTCGGTCCGGGGGCGAGTGATAGTACCGTTGAACCAGCCATGTTCACCGGAATCGTCGAGTATCTCGGCACGGTCACGTCGGTGACCGATACCGATCGCAGCCGCACCTTGACGGTCGACGCCGGTCCCCTCGCCGAGGGGACGAAGACGGGCGATTCGATGGCGCTGAACGGTATCTGCCTCACCGTCACCGCCGGCAACGACCAAACCCTCACCTTCGGGGTGATGGGGGAGACGCTGGACCGGACCAACCTGGGAGCCCTGGAGAGAGGCGACACCGTGAACCTCGAGCGCCCGATGTCGGCGCGGGGCCGCTTCGACGGGCACATCGTGCAAGGACACATCGATGGCGTGGGCCGGGTCAGAGGGGCCGCCGAGGACGAAACGAGCCGCCGTCTCTGGGTCGACGTCGACCCGGACCTGCTGCGCTACATGGTGGAGAAGGGTTCGATCACCGTCGACGGGGTCAGCCTCACCATCGCCCGGGTCGACGACAACGGCTTCGAGGTGGCCCTGATACCCCACACCATGGCGGTCACGACCCTGGGTGGTCGACGACCCGGGGATACCGTCAACCTCGAGGTCGACGTCCTGGCCAAGTACGTGGAACGATTGCTGGGAGTGTCTTCGTGACCGACTTCGCTCCCGTCAACGACCTGGTGGCGGCCATGGGACGGGGGGAGATGGTGATCCTGGTCGATGACGCCGACCGCGAGAACGAGGGTGACCTGATCCTGGCAGCCGAGAGGGCCACCCCCGAGAAGCTCGGTTTCATGCTGCGCCACACCTCAGGCATCGTCTGCGTTTCGATGCTGGGTGAGAGGCTCGACCAGCTCGACCTACCCATGATGGTGGCCAAGAACACGGACGTCCGGCGCACCGCTTTCACCATCTCGGTCGATGCCCGCCGGGGAACGACCACCGGGATCTCCGGGGCCGATCGGGCCCGCACCATCGCCACGCTGATCGATCCGGCCACCAAACCGGAGGATCTGGCCCGCCCGGGTCACACGTACCCGTTGCGGTACGAGCCGGGCGGGGTCCTCAAACGGGCCGGCCACACGGAGGCGGCCGTCGACATGGCCGTTCTGGCCGGTCTCTACCCGGCCGGAGTCCTGGCCGAGGTGATGAACGACGACGGGAGCGTGGCCCGGCTTCCTCAGCTGCTCGAGTTCGGCCGCAATCACAGCATCCTGGTCGGATCCATCGCCGATCTGATCAACCACCGCAGGCAGCAGGAGAAGCTGGTCGAGAAGGTCGTGCAAGCCCGGATCCCCACCGAGCATGGTGAGTTCACCGCCGTCGGATACCGATCCCTGGTCGACGATCGCCAGCACGTCGCCCTGGTGATGGGTGACATCGGGGACGGCTCCAATGTCCTGGTCAGAGTCCATTCCGAATGCTTGACCGGCGATGTGTTCGGGTCCCGACGCTGCGATTGTGGCGAACAGCTCGACCAGGCTCTGGCCCGGATCGGCGAGGAGGGCCGTGGGGTCCTGCTCTACATACGAGGACACGAGGGCCGCGGAATCGGCCTCCTCAACAAGCTGGCCGCCTACGAGCTCCAGGACCAGGGTCTCGACACCGTGGACGCCAACCTCGACCTGGGCCTACCGGTCGACGCTCGCGACTACGGGGTGGGGTCACAGATCCTCTACGACCTGGGGGTGAGAACGATGCGCCTGCTGACCAACAATCCCACCAAGCGGGCCGGCATCAGGGGCTTCGGCCTGGACATCGTGGAACGGGTACCCCTCCAGACCAAGTCCAACCCCCACAACCGGCGCTATCTCGACACCAAGGCCACCCGCATGGGCCATATCTTGTCAGGCGAAACCGACCTGTGACCGAGGTTCACCAGGTCGAGGCCTCGGGCGACGCCTCCTGGCTCCACGTGGGAGTGGCCGTGGCGAGCTGGAATCGGTCGATAACCGACAACCTGCTGCGTGGAGCGGTGGATCGACTGGAAGACCTGGGTGTGGAGCGGGTCACGGTCATCCGTGTGCCCGGCTCGCTCGAGCTACCCACCGCCGCGGCCGCCCTGATCCACCACGGCTGCGATGCGGTGGTGGCGCTGGGAACGATCGTCAAAGGAGACACCGATCACTACGCCATCGTTTCGCGGGAATCGGCCCGCGGCCTGACCCTGGTGGCCAGTGAAACCGGCGCCCCCGTGGCCAACGGAATCCTGGCGGTCCACGACATCGCCCTGGCGGTGGAGCGATCCCAGCCCGGGCCCTCCAACAAGGGCTACGAAGCCGCCACGGCGGGAGTGGAGATGGCATTGGCGTTGCAGGCGCTGGCGACCGGGGCGGCCCAATGACCCCACCACCACTACCCGGCGCACCGGCGGAAATCGACCCTCTCCGCCTTGTCTGGTACCATCGCCCACACAAAGTCACTGCCGTGAAGCGGAAGCTGCTGCTTCCCACCCGGCCGCCGCCCGGGCGAGCCGAGGTACCGAAGGCAGAAAGCAGCACCCACGAGGGTGAAGTGGATTCTTCGGTGAGCAGCAAGTTCTCGCTTGCTGCTTCTTTGTATTCCCAGCCAATGCCATCGACCACAAGGTCACATACGAGGAGGTACTCAAATCGCTGACCTGCGCGTCAACGGATACATCCGCGCCGCCGAGGTGCGGGTCGTCGCCCCCGACGGCGAACAGATCGGGGTCAAGAAACTAGCCGAGGCACTGTGGTTGGCCGAGCAGCTCGATCTCGACCTGGTCGAGGTGGCTCCCAACGCCAAGCCCCCGGTGTGCCGGCTCATGGATTACGGCAAGTACAAATACGAACAGTCGGTCCGCGACCGTGAGGCGCGCAAGAAGCAGACGCGAACCACCGTCAAGGAACTTCGAATGAAGGTGCGAATCGGTGATCACGATTTCGAGATCAACCGGCGCAAAGCCGAGGAGTTCCTCGAAGACGGAGACAAGGTCAAGGTGACGATAAGGTTCCGGGGCCGGGAGCAGGAGCGCCCTGAATATGGTCGTCAGCTCCTCGACCGGCTCATCGAGGAACTGGGGGAGACGGCCGCCGTCGAACAGAGCCCGATGATGGAGGGCAGGAACATGACCATGGTCCTGGCTCCCAGCCGGCGGGCGGGCAGCGGATCGTCGCACAAGGATCGAACCGAATCCCCGAGTCCCGAATCGGGGAACTAGGAGGACCAATGCCGAAGATGAAGACACACAGAGGGGCCAAGAAGCGAATCAAGGTAACCGGCTCCGGCAAATACATGCGGAAACAGTCCGGCCGGGGCCATTACCGGCTCAGCAAGGGCAAGTCGACGTTCCGGCGCCGCACCGGCGACGTCGAACTGACGGCCGGGGACCTCCGCACCGCCAAGAAGCTGTTGAACCAGTAGGAGGTAGCCCAATGGCACGAGCAAAATCAGCTGTCGCCGCCAAGAAGGCCCACAAGAAAGTCCTCGACAAGGCGAAAGGCTACAAGGGAGCGCGGGGTCGGCGGTATCGCACGGCCAACGAGCAGGTCATGCACGCCGGAGCGGATGCCTACAGGGATCGACGCGCTCGCAAGGGTGATTTCCGGCGGTTGTGGATCACCCGGATCAATGCCGCCGCCCGTCAGAACGGGACCACCTACTCGCGCCTGATCTCGGGACTCAAAGCGGCCGATATCGAGATCGACCGCAAGATGCTGGCCGATCTGGCCGTCAACGATCCCGCCGCTTTTTCGGCACTGGTCGAGGCTGCCCGGCCAGACTGAACCCGATCCGGTGGAGCCGATCCGCTCTCTCCGCAACCAGGCTGTAGTGGAAGCGGGCCGGCTCCATCGGGCCCGGGAACGAAAGCGGCTCCGCCTCACCCTGATCGAGGGCCCCCACATCCTGGCCGAGGCCCACGAGGCCGGTGCCGACATCCGCACGGTGTTCACCCTGGCAGACGACCCTCACCGCCATCGCTGGCACAATGTGCGCCTGGTCGATGAACAGGTGATGCGAAAGCTGGGAGGAACGAGCCATCCCCGGGGGCCGGTGGCGGTGATGAGTATCCCCGCACCCCGACAACCCCGACCCGACCAGGACACGCTGGTGCTCTGGGGTCTGTCCGATCCAGGGAACGTTGGAACCATCATCCGGACCGCGGCCGGATTCGGGCTGGCGGTGCTGATCGGGCCACGAACGTGCGACCCCTGGGCTCCCAAGGTCCTTCGCGCCGCTGCCGGAGCTCACTTTCGTCTCCGTCTGGGATCGATCGAGGGTCCCGACAGCCTCGGCAAGCGCCTGGCCGCCGCCGTCGTCGGGGGCGGGGTGGCACCCTACGAGCTGGGCCCCGGGCCCTGGCAGGTCCTGATCGGGTCAGAGGCCCACGGCCTGGATCCCACGTTGCTGAATCGGGTGACGGAACGGGTCACGATTCCGATGCCGGGGGGCACCGAGAGTCTCAACGCCGCTATCGCCGCCTCGATAATCGCCTACGAACTGGGATTGCGCCGCCACTAACCTCCGCCGCCCATGGATCTGCTCGACCGCCTACAGAAAGCTGCCGACGAGGCCGCGGCCGCGGCCGATGAGGCCGCCACACTTGCGGATCTCGATCGGGTGGAGAGCACCCTGCTGGGAAAGGACTCGGTCATCGGCGAGACCCGGCGATCGATGGGCGCCCTCGCCCCCGATCAGCGGCCGACGGTGGGGGCCAGGCTCAACGAAGTGACGGCCCGGATCAATGCCACGCTGGCCGCTCGCCGCCAGGTCCTGGAGGTGGAGGAGGCCAATCGGCGTCTGGTCGCCGAGGCCGTGGACGTGACCCTGCCCGCCCTCACCTACCCCAGCGGGGTGCTCCATCTCGTCCAGCAAACGATCGACGAGATAACCGACATCTTCACCGCCATTGGTTACCAGGTCGCCGACGGACCCGAGGCGGAACTGGCCTGGTACAACTTCGACGCCCTCAATACACCGATGACTCATCCGTCTCGCCTCGAATCGGACACCATGTACCTCGACTACGGGGACCCGGCCGACGAGATGCTGCTCCGCACCCAGACCTCGCCCGTGCAGGCACGGTGGATGGAGGCCCATGACCCACCGGTCCACATAATCGTGCCCGGTAAGTGCTACCGCACCGACACCATCGACGCCACTCACCTGCCGGTGTTCCATCAGATCGAAGGCCTGGCGGTCGACACCGACATCACCTTCGACGACCTCAAGGGCACGTTGCATCATTTCGCCCGCGAGTTCTTCGGCCCTCACACCGAGATCCGACTGCGTCCTCACTTCTTCCCCTTCACCGAGCCCTCGGCTGAGCTGGACGCATCCTGCTTCAACTGCCACGGTGGCGACCCCGATTGCCGGGTGTGCAAGGGAAAGGGCTGGCTGGAGATGCTGGGCTGCGGCATGGTGGACCCGGCCGTCTTCGAGGCAGTCGGCTACGACCCGGGCGAAGTGACCGGATTTGCCTTCGGGCTGGGGGTGGAACGTCCTGCCATGGTGCGCCACGGGATCACCGACATGCGGAATTTCATCGAGAACGACCTCAGATTCCTCGAGCAGTTCGCATGAAAGTCTCTCTCAACTGGCTGGGCGAATTCGTGGATCTGCCCACCCGCGATCCGGGCGAGTTGTCTCGCGCCCTGGCGATGGCGGGACACGAGGTGGATGGCGTGGAGACGGTCGAACCGGAGTGGTCCGGGGTCAGGGTGGCCCGGGTCGACAAGGTCGAGCCCCATCCCAACGCCGACAAGGTTCGGGTGTGTGAGGTATCGCTGGGCGAAGGACCGATCACGGTGGTGTGCGGAGCGTGGAACTTCGACGAAGGGGCAATCGTGGCGTTCGCTGAGCCCGGGGCCGTGCTGGCGGGCGGGTTCGAGATCGGGGTGCGCACCATCCGGGGCGTGGAGTCTCACGGGATGATCTGCTCGGAGGCAGAGCTGGCCCTCGGCGAGGATCACAGCGGGATCATCGTTCTGGAGGATGGAACGCCGATCGGTGTGCCCCTGGCGGAGGTCGTCGACCTGCCCGATGTGGTCTTCGATCTCGATATCACACCCAACCGACCCGACGCCATGTCCATACTCGGCATTGCCAGGGACCTGGCTGCCTGGTACGGCGTCCCCTGGCGTTCACCCCAGCCACAGCCCCCGGTCACGGAGGGCCGGCCGGCCGTTGCGGTGACCATCTCGGACCCGATGGGCAACCCTCGTTTCGTGGCCCGCCAGGTCGATGGCGTCACCGTCAAGCCCTCTCCGTTCTGGATGCGGAGGCGACTGACCCTGGCCGGTGTGAGGCCGATCTCCAACCTCGTCGATGTTTCCAACTATGTGATGCTGGAGCTGGGCCAGCCACTACACGTCTTCGATGTCGACACCATCGAGGGGGACAAACTGGAGGTGCGCCGGGCGGAGCAGGGAGAGCAACTCGTCACGCTCGATGACGTTACGCGGACCCTGACTCCCGAAGACCTGGTGATATGCGATGGGGCCGGGCCGACCTCCCTGGCCGGGACCATGGGCGGCGCCCGCTCCGAGGTGTCGGGGCAGACCACTGCCGTTCTGATCGAGGCGGCCAGTTGGGATCCTCCCACCATCATGTACATGTCCCGTCGACACGGCCTGCGCTCGGAGGCCTCGGCCCGCTTCGAGCGAGGAGTAGACCCCGAACTGCCACCTCTGGCCTCGCTGCGGGCCGCCGAGCTGGTCCTGGACCTGGCCGGGGGATCACTACGAGCCGAGCCGATCGACGAGATCGCCCGGCCCTTCCAGCCTCGTCACATCGAGCTGGCGGTGTCCGATGTCACCCGCCTTCTCGGCCACCGCTTCGACTCGGCGACGATCAAGACCAGCCTGGACCGGCTGGGGTTCGAGACCCGGGGCGAAGACCCCATCTCGGTACTGGTTCCCAGCTTCCGACCCGATGTGAGTCGCCCCGTCGACCTGGTCGAGGAGGTGGCGCGCCTGGCCGACTACGACACCTTCGGTGAGCGCCTTCGCCTGGGAACGGGAGGCGGGCTGACCGAGGCCCAGGCCCGCACCCGCCGGCTGCGCCAGGAGCTGACCGCCCTCGGCTTCTCCCAGGCCGTGAACCTGAGCTTCGTGATGCCGGCCGAGATCGAGGCCTTCAACCCGCCGCCAGACCACGATCTGCGAAAGACGATTGCGGTCAAGAACCCCCTCAGCGACGAGGAGGCCCTGCTCCGCACCTCCCTGCTGCCGGGGTTGCTGCGCACGATTCGCCACAACCGCAATCGAGGCAGGAACGACGTGGCCGTTTTCGAGATCGGTCGCGTCTTCCTCGATGAGCCCTGGCCCGTCGATAAGCGCGTTCCCAACCAGCCCCAGAGACTGGCGGTGGTTGCATCCGGTTCGCTGGGCCCGACCGACCTGACCGGGCGGGGCCGGGAGGCCGACATCTTCACCATGGCCGCCGTGATGCGCCACCTGTCCGATTCACTCGGGCTGCAACTGAGACTGGAGGCGGCCCGCCACGCCGGCTTTCACCCCACCCGAACAGCGCGGGTTCTGGCCGGCACCGATGAGATCGGCTACCTGGGCGAGCTGCATCCGCTCACCGTCGCCGCCCTCGATCTGGAGGGTCGGGTGGCGGCGGTCGAGGTGGACCTGGGCGGCATGGTGTCCTCGTACCGGGACCCTGAGTTCTCGCCGGTGAGCTCTTTCCCGCCTGCCGATTTCGACCTGTCCTTCGAGGTTCCCCAGGACCTGCCCTCGGAGCGATTGGTCGAGATCGTGCACCAGGGTGGTGGCGACCTGGTGGAGACGGTGACCGTGTTCGATGAGTTCCGCGGGGCCAACCTGGCGTCAGACCGCAAGGCCCTGGCCGTGAGGATCAGATTGCGGGCCCCGGATCGAACTCTGCAGGCCCAGGACATCGCCACGGTTCGCGACGCCATGGTCGAAGCGGCGGTCCGTGGGGGGGCACGTCTTCGGGGAAGTGCATGAACTTGATCTCGGTCGGCGATCTGACGCCGGAAGGGCTGCGCGACCTACTGGCCCTGGCCGGGAAGGTGAAGACCGAGCCCGCTGCCTTCAGGACCCGGCTCGGCGGACGGTCGGTAGGCCTCTTCTTCGCCAAGCAGAGCCTGCGCACGTGGGTCTCGTGCGACGTTGCCACCGCCCAGTTGGGCGGCCATCCGCTCTCGATCTCGGACACCGCCATCGGCCTGGGGTCGAGAGAGGCGCCGGCCGACGTTGGGCGGGTGCTGGAACGATACGTCGACCTCCTGGCCATGCGGGTTCACAGGCACCGGGACCTGACCGATATCGCCCAACACGTGACTATGCCGATGGTCAACCTGCTCTCCGACCACGAGCATCCCTGCCAGGCGGTGGCCGACCTGCAAACCATCGCCTCCCACCGGCCATTGGCAGGAGCGGTAGTGACTTATGTAGGTGACGGCAACAACGTCTGCCATTCGCTCATGCTGGGGGCGACGATGACCGGAGCCTCCGTTCGAGTCGCTTCTCCTCCCGGCTACCGGCCTGACCCATCGGTGATCGAAGCGGCCCGCGCCCATGGCGACGTCGAGATCTTCTCCGAGCCCGAGGCTGCCGTCGAGGGATGCGACGTCGTATACACCGACGTGTGGACGTCCATGGGCCAGGAAGAAGAGGCCGAGGTGCGAAGACGCATCTTCGCTCCCTATCAGGTCACGGCCGGGCTATTCGACCGGGCCAAGGCGGGGGCCATATTCATGCACTGCCTTCCCGCACACAGGGGAGAGGAAGTCACCGACGAGGTGATGGAGCACAAGCGATCGGTCGTCTTCGATCAGGCAGAGAACCGTCTCCATGCCTTCAAAGCCGTGCTCCTCACTCTGCTCGACGACAACACCCGGCCAGAAGCATGAAGGATCGCCGGTTTCCGCGGCCCCATGACTGAGGCGTATACGGGTGAGGAACTCAGCCGACTTCTCTCCAGGCCCTCCTGGGAGGTCGCCCCTCTACTGTTGGGCTGGCACTTCGAAACCCGGATCGACGGTATCCCGACGGCGATCGCCCTCACCGAAGTGGAGGCTTACGACCAGACAGATCCTGCCTCGCACTCCTACGGTGGTGAGACCAGGCGCACCCGGCCCATGTTTGGTCCTCCAGGCTATCTCTACGTCTATCGCTCCTACGGCATCCACTGGTGCGCCAACATCGTCACCGGCCCCAGCGGCCACGGGGCTGCAGTTCTGCTGCGAGGCGGACGGGCGGTGACGGGTCAGGTGACCATGGCCCGACGTCGGGGCCGGGCTGACCATCTGGCGGACGGCCCCGGCAAGCTGACCCAGGCCATGGGGCTGAGTGGGGCCCACGACGGGACTGCCCTGGGGACGGTGGCTCGCCTGGTACCCACCGATGCCCGTCCCACGGTCGTCGCCACCCCCCGGATCGGGATTACGAAGGCGGCCGACCGGCCCTGGCGATTCGTGGCCGTGAACGAGGTTGGGACCGGTAATTGACCCCGGCGGCGGGGTGTTTTGACAGTGATCCGGTGGGGTGTATCATTTGTTCTCCACTCGGGTCTTGCGACCCGGGGCCCACACACACGGGGCCGCACCAGCGAGGTGCCGGGCGAGACCCGACGGTTTCGCGCGTCGGCCCTGGTTTTGGACTCTGCAGAGGGGCGGGCTACGGTGCCCGCTCCGCGACAGGACGCCTAACCGGCGTAATGTGGGGAGCACAGGGCTCCTTGACAACTGAACAGCGTGACCAAAAGTCAGCAAACACTGCCAAGGCGGATGCGGCACCCATAGTGCCAATGAAGCCGAGGCAACTTGCATCAGCTCGGGTCAAGACAATCCGTCCGTTCGCGGACCGGATGGTCGGGCCCGGGACTCGATAGTTAGAGAGAGAGCAGATGCAAACTCACAAATGACATCCGGCCTACCCCGCATCAGACGATGCGAGCCGGCCGAGAATGTACGTTGGAGAGTTTGATCCTGGCTCAGGACGAACGCTGGCGGCGTGCCTAATGCATGCAAGTCGAGCGACGCATGCCGGAGGGGTAACCCACCGGTATGACGGAGCGGCGAACGGGTGAGTAACACGTGAGCAACCTGCCCCGGAGATCGGGATAGCCCAGGGAAACCTGGATTAATACCGAATACCCTCGGATATCCGCCTGGATGACCGAGGAAATGCCTTTGTGCTTCGGGATGGGCTCGCGGCCTATCAGCTTGTTGGTGGGGTAACGGCCTACCAAGGCATCGACGGGTAGCTGGTCTGAGAGGACGATCAGCCACACTGGGACTGAGACACGGCCCAGACTCCTACGGGAGGCAGCAGCAGGGAATCTTGCGCAATGGGCGAAAGCCTGACGCAGCAACGCCGCGTGGGGGATGACGGCCTTCGGGTTGTAAACCCCTTTCAGGAGGGAAGAAATTGACGGTACCTCCAGAAGAAGCCCCGGCCAACTACGTGCCAGCAGCCGCGGTAATACGTAGGGGGCGAGCGTTGTCCGGAATTATTGGGCGTAAAGAGCTCGTAGGCGGCTCAGCAAGTCGGCTGTGAAATCCCGAGGCTCAACCTCGGAACTGCAGTCGATACTGCTGTGGCTAGAGTCTGGTAGAGGAGAATGGAATTCCCGGTGTAGCGGTGAAATGCGCAGATATCGGGAGGAACACCAGTAGCGAAGGCGGTTCTCTGGGCCAGTACTGACGCTGAGGAGCGAAAGCGTGGGTAGCAAACAGGATTAGATACCCTGGTAGTCCACGCCGTAAACGTTGGGTACTAGGTGTGGCGTCCCGATCAACGGATGCCGTGCCGAAGCTAACGCATTAAGTACCCCGCCTGGGGAGTACGGCCGCAAGGCTAAAACTCAAAGGAATTGACGGGTCCCCGCACAAGCGGCGGAGCATGCGGCTTAATTCGATGCAACCCGAAGAACCTTACCTGGGCTTGACATCATGGGAAAAGCCGTAGAGATACGGTGTCCATTAGGGCCCATGACAGGTGGTGCATGGCTGTCGTCAGCTCGTGTCGTGAGATGTTGGGTTAAGTCCCGCAACGAGCGCAACCCTTGTCCTATGTTGCCAGCGCGTTATGGCGGGGACTCATAGGAGACTGCCGGGGACAACTCGGAGGAAGGTGAGGACGACGTCAAGTCATCATGCCCCTTATGTCCAGGGCTGCACGCATGCTACAATGGCCGGTACAATAGGCAGCGAACTCGCGAGGGTGAGCGAATCCTTTAAAGCCGGCCTCAGTTCGGATTGGAGTCTGCAACTCGACTCCATGAAGTCGGAGTCGCTAGTAATCGCGGATCAGCAAAGCCGCGGTGAATGCGTTCTCGGGGATTGTACACACCGCCCGTCACGTCACGGAAGTCGGCAACACCCGAAGTCAGTGGCCCAACCCTTAGGGGAGGGAGCTGCCGAAGGTGGGGTCGGTAACTGGGACGAAGTCGTAACAAGGTAGCCGTACGGGAACGTGCGGCTGGATCACCTCCTTTCTAAGGAGCGACGAAGGAATGAGCATCTCACTCATTCCCAGCTCTCAGTTGATCTGCTGACTATTCACTGTATTTCCTGAACTGAGGAAGAGATGGAACGAACAAGCCCCCTGGCTATCGTCGGGTGTGGAAGTTCGGATGAGTCCTTCCACCGGGAGGGGAACATGGTGGGCACGCTGTTCAGTCGTGAAGGAGTCCGCAGACAGGCCCTATCGGGCCAACTCGGATTGCTTCAGGCACCTTGAGAACTGCATAGCGAGCACGATGTCTTGGAATTCTATTTATGTCCAAGCTACTAAGAGTCAACGGCGGATGCCTTGGCGCTAGAAGACGATGAAGGACGTGGCAGGCTGCGATAAGCCCCGGGAAGCCGTCAAGCAGGCACTGAACCGGGGATTTCCGAATGGGGAAACCCAACTGGGGTCATGCCCAGTTACTCTGGTCTGAACACATAGGGCCAGTAGAGAAAACCAGGGGAATTGAAACATCTCAGTACCCTGAGGAAGAGAAAGCAATAGCGACTCCCTGAGTAGTGGCGAGCGAAACGGGAAGAGCCCAAACCGATGCAGTGTGATAGCCCGGTGGCGTTGCTGTATCGGGGTTGTGGGACCCACCTGTCGGTGCACCGGCGCCGGCAAGGAGTTACAAACTCGGCGGTTAGCCGATACACAGCTGGAAAGCTGGGCCGCAGCGGGTAATAGCCCCGTAGGCGAAAACCGATCGAGCTCCTGGCGGTGTTCCCAAGTATCACGGAGGATATTCCGTGTGAATCTGCGAGGACCACCTCGTAAGGCTAAGTACTCTCTAGCGACCGATAGCGGACCAGTACCGTGAGGGAAAGGTGAAAAGTACCCCGGCGAGGGGAGTGAAATAGTACCTGAAACCGTTGACTTACAAGCAGTGGGAGGAGTTGCTTGCAACTCTGACCGCCTGCCTTTTGAAGAATGAGCCGACGAGTTAG
The DNA here is from genome assembly GCA_963744905.1 of uncultured Acidimicrobiia bacterium. GTDB lineage: Bacteria > Actinomycetota > Acidimicrobiia > Spongiisociales > ZC4RG35 > DATFFO01. Next base: position 374,981 of record CAVUUV010000005.1, read on the forward strand.
CGATGCGTGGCGAGGTTAAGGCGTAAAGCTGTAGCCGAAGCGAAAGCAAGTCTGAATAGGGCGTCTAGTCGCGTGTCCTAGACCCGAAGCCGAGTGAGCTATCCATGGGCAGGGTGAAGCGAGGGTAAGACCTCGTGGAGGCCCGAACCCACCAAGGTTGAAAACTTGGGGGATGACCTGTGGATAGGGGTGAAAGGCCAATCAAACTCGGCGATAGCTGGTTCTCCCCGAAATAGCTTTCGGGCTAGCGTCATATGTTCCGTATTGGGGGTAGAGCACTGATTGGGCTAGGGGGCCAACAAGCTTACCGAACTCAGTCAAACTCCGAATCTCAATACGCCAGAGTATGGCAGTCAGTCTACGTGGGATGAGCTTCGTGGACACAAGGGAAACAGCCCAGACCGCCAGCTAAGGTCCCCAAATCTCAACTAAGTGGGAAACGATGTGGGATTGCCCAAACAGCCAGGATGTTGGCTTAGAAGCAGCCATCATTGAAAGAGTGCGTAACAGCTCACTGGTCGAGTGATCCTGCGCGGAAAATGTAACGGGGCTCAAGTTGAGTACCGAAGCTGCGGGATTTCGAGGTGATTCGTCACCTCGGGATCGGTAGGGGAGCGTCATGGTGCCAGTGAAGCGGCGGCGTGAGCCAGCCGTGGAGGCTACATGAGTGAGAATGTCGGCATGAGTAGCGAAAGAGGAGTGAGAATCTCCTCCGCCGAATGTCCAAGGGTTCCTGGGGAAGGTTCGTCCGCCCAGGGTAAGTCGGGACCTAAGGCGAGGCCGAGAGGCGTAGTCGATGGATAACAGGTTGATATTCCTGTACCGCTCTATGCGCGACCCGGCCGAATCTGGTGTGCTAAGGAAAGCCCTTCGGGGCCTACCGACCCCGCCAGTAGTAGGCCAGCGATGGGGTGACACGGAAAGGTAAGCAGACCCGGGCGATGGTTGTACCCGGGGCAAGCGCGTGAGACGGCATCCAGGCAAATCCGGATGCCATGAGTCAGAGGCGTGATGCCGAGCCGCTTAAGGCGAAGCTGCCGATCCTATGCCGTCGAGAAAACCCTCTAGCGAGTTCATAGGGCGCCCGTACCCCAAACCGACACAGGTGGACAGGTAGAGAATACCAAGGCGAGCGAGTTAACCCTGGTTAAGGAATTCGGCAAAATAGCTCCGTAACTTCGGGAGAAGGAGCGCCCCAGTAAAGTGAAGGGCTTCGCGCCCGGAGCTTGAGGGGGCCGCAGAAACCAGGCCCAAGCGACTGTTTACCAAAAACACAGCAGCGTGCTAAGTCGCAAGACGACGTATACGCTGTGACGCCTGCCCGGTGCTGGAAGGTTAAGTAGATGAATTAGCTTCGGCGAAGTTCTGAAACAAAGCCCCAGTAAACGGCGGCCGTAACTATAACGGTTATTACCTAATGGCCGTGGATAAACCTGGCTATATGCTGGAACATAAACAAAGCCCCAGTAAACGGCGGCCGTAAATGAGTTGCGGCTCTCGAGGAGCAATCCTCGAGAACAAACCTTGCTATATGCTGGAAACCCCGAGTATCGGCGGTACTGGCCCGTGTCCACCCTCTTCGTGAGGTGACGACACGGCCAGTGACAATCCGACCGGTGCGGACGAATCAGCAGGAAACCGAAAGGGATCCTCAGAGACTGCACGCCAGGCCCGTTGATCTATCAACGGTGAAGATACAGTCCGATCCCCATGGCGACATGGGGAGTCAGGCAGAAATGACCTGACCACTCACCAATCGGTGAGAAGTAACAAGAATGCCTAAGGTAGCGAAATTCCTTGTCGGGTAGGAGAACTGCCCATCGAGGGGGAGACCCCTCGGTGAACGACAAGTAAAACAACAACCCCGCTCATAACGGCGAAGCCCTACCTGCCACCTCGGCAGCGGGTAATGCCGTGGGAAGTCCACTGCTCGAACAGAGCATGACCCCGTAACGACTGATCCCTTCGGGGAGAGGCGCCGTTCTCTGTCACACGCAATCGACATGATGGTGATATGACAAATCTACGGACGACGCAATACGCGGGCCCTCACAGTCAACTCGATATCCGCTCTTACATTTCTGGGTACTTCGATGGAGAAGGCTGCTTCTGCGTCGCAATTTCTCCCCGAGCCACCCTCGTGGTGGGTTGGGAGGTGCGACCGAGCGTCTCAATAAGCCAGAACGGAGACCGATCAGAAGTAATCGAACTGGTCAAAGAGCACTTCGGTTGCGGGACGATCCGTCCCGACCGAAGCGATAAGACTATCAAGTGGGAAACAAGGCGACTCAGCGATCTCGTCGAGCGCGTTTTGCCCCATTTTCGAGTCTTCCCGCTTCTGTCAGGAAAACGGCGAGATGTGGAGTTACTCGATCATATCTGCTCGGCGATGAGAGCCGGCAGACACCGTACCGAGAGCGGTCTCCTTGAGATCGCTTCACTGGCGAAGGCGATGAACCCAAGTGGTTCTCGGCGCTATACGGTGGAAATGATTGAAGCGACGATGAGGTGAAGGCATAGTCTGTCCCCCTGGAGACAGGGGAAAACGATGAAGTTCCGACCTGCACGAATGGCGTAACGACTTGGGCACTGTCTCAACCAGGGACTCGGCGAAATTGCAGTGTGAGTAAAGATGCTCACTACCTGCGGCAGGACGGAAAGACCCCGGAACCTTGACTGTAGCTTGACATTGGAGTCTGACGTTTGATGTGTAGGATAGGTGGGAGACTAGGAAGCGGCGGCGCTAGCTGTCGTGGAGTCACCGTTGAAATACCACCCTTCACTCGGCGGGCTTCTAACCTCGATCCGTTATCCGGATCAGGGACAGTGTCTGGTAGGCAGTTTCACTGGGGCGGTGGCCTCCTAAAGTGTAACGGAGGCGCCCAAAGGTTCCCTCAGTCTGGTCGGCAATCAGACGTTGAGTGTAAAGGCACAAGGGAGCTTGACTGCGAGACTTACTAGTCGAGCAGGGACGAAAGTCGGGCTTAGTGAACCCATAGTGGCACGTGGGTGCGCTATGGTTCAACGGCTAAAAGGTACTCCGGGGATAACAGGCTTATACCCCCCAAGAGTCCATATCGACGGGGGTGTTTGGCACCTCGATGTCGGCTCGTCGCATCCTGGGGCTGGAGCAGGTCCCAAGGGTCGGGCTGTTCGCCCGTTAAAGCGGCACGCGAGCTGGGTTCAGAACGTCGTGAGACAGTGAACCATTGCTGTCTATAAATTCGGCTATTTGCTGGAAAACCCGAGAATCCGACGGTACTCGTCCATGTCACACCCCTCTAATAGGGTTATCGGCATGGGCAGTGAAAATCCGATCGGTGCGGACAATCAGCAGGGAAGACTGGACTCCTATCTGAGTGGATTCGCCGATGGTGAGGGATCGTTCTCGGTCACCGTCACACGACGACCTGACCTCCAGAACGGTTTTCAACTCGTTCCTGAGTTTCGAGCCAGCCAGAACGGCAACCGGGCAACCGTGTTGCGCTTGTTCCGGCAACGGCTCGGATGTGGTTCGATTCGCGCCAACGACCGACGTCGTAGCGCTGATCGAACTCTGGTGTTCGTCGTCAAACGACGAGCCCACCTACTGGAACGAGTGATCCCTTTCTTTCTAACCAATCCACTCCTTTCCGAGAAGCGATTCACATTCGACCGATTCGCCATCATCGTTGAAGCGATGGAATGCGGCCGCCACCTCACCCGACAGGGGTTCGAGGAGCTGGTCGTCATCGCCTTCCAAATGAACGAGGATGGCCGGTACCGGAAGTGGACGCTGGAAGAAGTCATAGGAGACCAGAACCCTCAGAGACTACACGCCGAACCCTCTCTCCAAGGAGAGGTGAAGATATAGTCCGAGCTGCATGGCGACATGCAGAGTCAGGCAGAAATGACCTGGCCACCGTTCACAAACGAACGGTTGTAACAGAACTGTCGGTCCCTATCCGCCGCAGGCGCAGGAAGTTTGAGAGGAGCTGTCCCTAGTACGAGAGGACCGGGATGGACGTACCTCTGGTGTGCGAGTTGTCTTGCCAAGGGCACGGCTCGTTAGCTATGTACGGACGGGATAAGCGCTGAAAGCATCTAAGTGCGAAGCCCACCTCAAGATGAGACTTCCCTCGAGATAACTCGGTAAGGCCCCTGGTAGAAGACCAGGTTGATAGGCCGGACGTGTAAGCACAGCAATGTGTTTAGCTGACCGGTACTAATAGGCCGAGGGCTTGGATTTAGAATTTCAGACTCGTGCTCGCTATGGAGTACTCGGGGTGCCGAGCACTCGAAGAGTTGTCCGGTGGCGATAGCGTCGGGGAACCACCCGTTCCCATTCCGAACACGGAAGTTAAACCCGCCAGCGCCGATGGTACTTGGGGAGGAATCCCCTGGGAGAGTAGGTCACCGCCGGACTCAAATCAGAGGAGGCCGTCATACCGTTTCTGGTAGGGCGGCCTCTTTTCGTTCAGGGCGAACCGATGGCAAGAAGCAGTGACAAGAGAGGAAGGGAGCGTTCCGGAGGCGGCCGGCGCTCGCCGGATCGGTCGCAGGGCCGATCCATCACCGCCGTTCCGGCCGGAGACCTTCCCCGCTGGGTGCGCGACGAGATCACCCGCACCGCCCCCAAGGATCGTCGCCAGCCCGCCATCGACCACCTGGTGAAGGCGGTGGCCGACTTCGCCGACGAACGCTACGGGGCGGCATTGTCACAGCTCGAGAGGGCCAAGGATCTGGCCCCCCAGGCAGCCACCATCCGCGAGCTGCTCGGGCTGTCCGCCTACCACGTGGAGCGATGGGACGTCGCCCTGCGCGAACTCCGCACCTTTCGACGAATCAGCGGGGAGACGACCCAGATGCCGGTAGAGCTGGATTGCCTGCGCGCCCTCGGGCGACCTGAAGACGTCGAGAAGACCTACCGCAAGTTGATGGAATTGGACCACACCCCGGCCATCGACGACGAGGCCCGAGTGGTCTACGCCTCGGCACTCCTCGACAGGGGCCTGCTCAGCGATGCCTGGAAGGTCATCAAGCCCGGTCGTCTCGTCGCCAACCCGAAACCGAGCCAGCTTCGTCGCTGGTACGTTGCCGCTCGGGTGGCGGCGGCCGCCCGCGACGAGGCGGCCGCGCACAGCTTCCTCGACGCCATCACCGATTCAGAGCCGGACTTTCCCGGCCTCGCCGAGCTCCGGTCCGAGATCGAAGCCATTCCCGAGGCCTGACCCGAACCCGTCACACCTCATTCGTACCTTCGGGTGGTCCCGCCTTCCCCGCCGAAGAGAGGAGAGGCGAATGGACCTCAACCTGGTAGTGCTGTGTGGACGCGTCGCCACAGAGCCGGAACTGAGAGTGTTTGAATCCGGGGCGTCCCTGGTCAGGATCCTGATGACCATCCGTACCGAGCTCCCCCAGGCTCGCATCGATCTGATTCCGGTCATCGTATGGGACCCACCGGACCAGCTCAGAGACGGCTCCATAGTCGCCGGCGACCGGATCTGGGTGAGCGGCATGCTGCGCCGACGATTCTGGACGGATACCGATTCAGACAACAAGCGAAGTCGAATCGAGGTGATCGGCCAGCAGATCACACCGGTCCACGGAGACGAGGTCCCCAGCCCAGCCGGGTAGGGTGCGGCGATGACCGACATGGTTGTCGCCGCCCCGTCCCTGCTGGCGGCCGAAACCGGCGCTGCGATCGGCGAAGCGGGCGGCTCGGTGGTGGACGCCCTCATCGCCGCCACCCTCACCGCCATGTGCAGCGAGCCCGGCGTCTGCGCCCCCGGGGGTGGGGGCTTCATCACCCTGTGGCCGGCTGGTCAGGATCCCGTCAACATCGACGGTTACATGACCATGCCGGGGCTGGACGGCCCACCGAATCCGAGCCCCGTGACCCGCACGGTGGAAATGGAATACGGAGGCGGCGTGTCCACGGGCGTCGGACCCGGTTCCATCGCGGTGCCCGGTGCGTTCGCCGCCTTCGACGTCGCCCACCAGCGCTGGGGAGGCATGCCCTGGTCGAGGGTGCTGGGCGGTGTGGCCGACGCCCTGGCCGATGGGTTCCCGCTTCCCCAGGCGTCTCGCTACTACCTCGGTTTCTCCGGAGAGCCCATTTTCGGGTTCGATCCGGCCTCCCGTCAGGCCCTGTTCGACGGTGACCGCCTGCGGGACGTGGATGAGATGGTCAAAGTGCCCGGGCTATGCGATACCTTGAGACACATCGGAGATGGCGGGGCGGAGACCTTCTACCGAGGCGATCTCGCCGCCCAAATGGTCTCCGACCTCACCGATCGGGGCGGCTTGATAACCCGGCGCGACCTGGCCGACTACCGGGCGCTCATCCGGCCCGCCCTGCTCTCCCGCCTCCGCGACTGGACCATCGCCACCGTTCCAGCTCCGGCGGTGGGCGGAGTGACCTTGAGCGCCATCCTCAGGCTGGTCCAGAGGTCCTCTGACCCGCTCGATCCCGGCCAATGGGCACGTGCCCAGGAGGAAGTGTTCAGGGCCCGACTGGAACGCCTCGAACAGGCGACCGACCGGGCTGCGACAGCTTGGGCCTTCCTCGCCACCATCCCCGACGATGGCACCGAATCGGGCTCGACCGTCAGCATCGCCGTGGCCGACGGGCAGGGAACGGTGGCCGCCGCCACAATGTCGGGAGGATACGGGTCCGGAGTCATCCCGACCGGGACCGGCCTGTGGATGAACAACTCGCTGGGTGAGATCGAGCTCAACCCCGGCCACCATTCGGTGCCGCCGGGCGAGCGCCTCATGTCCAACATGGCGCCGACGGTGGCCGCCGGACCGGGCCGGAGGCTGGCCGTGGGTTCTCCCGGAGCCGACAGAATCACCTCCGCCCTGGCCATAACTCTCACCCTCGCCCTGAGTGGGCAACGGCTCGAAGAAGCGGTCGAGCATCCCCGCCTTCACGTGGAGATGAAGCGGGGGACGGTGGCAGTCGAACCCGGACTGGTCCTCGACCAGTCCCCCCTGACCCCACGGCACTTCCCTTCTCCAGACATGTACTTCGGGGGAGTGACGGCGGCAGAAGTCGGCGCGGGAAGGCTGTCAGGATACGCCGACACCCGCCGCACCGGCGGGGTGGCCTTCGTTCGGTCCCGGCCAAGAACCCCCTGATCACGGGCCTCTTCCCGGGCTTGACACGGGGGTTAGATTGGGAAAGAGACGGCGCCCGACGCGTCTCCGAATGACCCGCCCCAATCGTCCCGAGAGGAGACAGCCTTGCCCTGGTACTGGACCGACGACCTGGCCCGCACCCTGATCGACACCGGACGGGTGGAACGATCCCGTGTCGAGAGCTGGCTGGCGAGGCCCGTAGCCATTCGCAGCACCGAGCGCTCGGCGGACGTCGTGGCCGATGCCCTGTTGGGCGACGAAGAGGAGGAAGATGGCTCTCAACCTCATCTAGCTGCTGCTGCCTGAATGCGATTTCTGCTCTCACCGCGTTGGATCATCGGTCACCTGCTCGTCCTCGCCATATGTCTGGCCTGCATCTCGTTGGGCATCTGGCAACTGGACCGTCTGGGCCAGCGGAGGCTGAACAACGAGGTGCACGGAGCTCGCTACGCGGCCAGTCCCACACCCCTCCACGAGGCGGTGACGGCCATCGGTCCCGATGTCGACTCCCTCGAGTTCCGACGGATCACGGCCACCGGGCAGTATCGGCCCGATGAAGAGTTCCTGATCCGCTCTCAGGTCCGACAGGGTCGGGCCGGATTCGACGTAGTCACCCCGCTGGAAACTTCGGATGGAGTGATCCTGGTAGATAGGGGATGGGTTCCGCTGGAGTTCGACACGGTTCCCGTGGCAGCCGCTCCGCCCCCGGCGGGCACGGTCACCGTCGAAGGCATGGTGCGACTGTCGGCCACCAGGGGTGCATTGGGGGCCAATGACGACACCGGCACCCGGCCAGATGTGATCTCCCGGGTCGACGTCGACCTCTTGGGGCGATATGTCGACGGCGACATGTTGCCCTTCTATCTGGCCGTGGTCGGCCCGGGCGAATCCACCGCCCTGCCCGTACCCGCCGACCCGCCTGATTTCACGGACCAGGGACCACACCTCAACTACGCCATCCAGTGGTTTTCCTTCGCCGCCATCGGCATCATCGGCTATGGCCTCCTCATCCGGCGAGCTGCCAGGAGGGACTCATCCGGCGGCGAGCCCTTCGATCACCTCGACGCCGTCGAGGTCGGCCAGATCCCGTCCCGCCATCCTGATCTTGGCGGACCGGGTCCCGGCCCCGATGACGACTGACTCCGTCTTGACAACCTCCGAATCCACCCAGACGGGAAGGTGGCCGGGTAGTCCCGGCACAGTCACGCCTCCGATCTCCATCCCGGTGATCTGGCGAGTCAACTCGGCCGGGGCGAAGGAGACTTTTCTCACCCCCAGCCTCCGTCGCACGAGGCCGTTGACGTCGATTCGGGTGTTGGCCAGGGCTACACAAACAGCATGCTCTCCTGCGGGCCGGCGGGAGGCGACCAGGATCGTATTGGCGGACTCCGCCGGGTCGACGCCGTAGGCGGCGCAGAACTGGGCGGTGTCGGCCAGTTCCGGATCGCAGTCCATCACCTCGTAGACGACACCAGCTTGGTCGAGAGCGTTGATGACCTTCGGATCGGGGGGCATGGAAGGAATCCTAGAAGGCACTAGATTGCACACCCATGCCCGCCATAACCGTCGTGGGAAGCACCAACCTAGATCTGGTGGCCACCACCTCCCGGCTTCCCAAGCCTGGAGAGACGGTCATCGCCTCTGATCTGGGTCGATACCCAGGCGGCAAGGGTGCCAACCAGGCCCTCGCCGCTCGCAGAGCCGGCTCACAGGTTGCACTGATCGCGGCGGTGGGAAACGACCCGGTAGCCCAGGAAGCCCTGCATGTACTGCAGGAATCCGGGGTGGACTTGTCGGGCCTGGTGGTCACCTCAGACCCGACCGGCACCGCTCTCGTCACGGTCGACGAAAAAGGAGAGAACCAGATCGTCGTCTTCCCGGGCGCCAACGCTTCCCTCGCACCGGAGCATGTCCGTGTCTCGGCAGCCGACATCGTCCTGTGCCAGCTGGAGATCCCGATGGAAACCGTGGCAGCAGCCGCCTCGACCGAGGGCCTCTTCTGCCTCAACGCCGCACCCGCCAGCACGGTTCCCGACGAGATCATGGACAAGGTCGATCTTCTCATCGTCAACGAGGTGGAACGCGACACTCTCGGCGAGAGTCTCAGGAATCTGTCGGCACTGGTGGTGGTGACCATGGGAGCCGCCGGAGCCAAGGCGTTTCGCTCCGGGCGTCTGGTGGCGGAGGCCCATCCACCACCGGTCGTATCGGTGGACACGGTCGGGGCCGGCGACGCATTCTGCGGTGCACTCGTCACGGCCCTGGCCTTCGAACGAAGCGTGGCATCCGCCCTGGAATGGGCCTGCGCCGCCGGCGCCCTGGCCACGACCCGCAGGGGTGCCCAGCCGTCCCTGCCCATGGCGAAAGAGATCGACGCGGCGGCCGGTTTGTGAGCCTCCCGGTCCTCATCGACACCGATCCGGGCCACGACGACGCCATCGCCATACTCCTCGCCCTGGCCAGTCCCGAGGTGGAAGTGCTGGGGATCACCACCGTGGGCGGCAACTCCGGTCTGGAGAACACCACTCGCAACGCGCTGACGGTCCTGGAGGTGGCCGGGCGCACCGACATAGCGGTCGCTCCCGGATGCGATCATCCTCTTGTCAGGCCACTGCGAATCGCCGATCAGGTCCACGGCAAGTCCGGCCTGGATGGCCCCAAGCTCGACCCACCCACCACGGAGCCGGTCGATGCACATGCGGTCGACTTCCTGGCCGAGAAGCTCCAGACCAGCACCACACCCGTCACCCTGGTTCCCATCGGGCCCCTGACCAACATCGCCCTCTTCCTGCGCCGTTACCCGCGCCTGACAGAGGCCATCGACCGGGTGGTGCTGATGGGCGGCGCCATAGGGTTGGGCAACACGACACCGGCGGCCGAATTCAACATGTGGTCCGACCCGGAGGCAGCCGACATCGTGTTTCGCTCCGGGCTGGATATCACAATGGTGGGGCTGGACGTGACCCACCAGGCCCGCCTGGGACGCTCGCACGGGGATCGACTGCGTGCCACCGGCCGCAGCGGAGCATTCGTGGCCGACCTGTTGGAGTTCTTCGTCCGGTTCCACGAACGGGTTTATGGGCTCGACTCGTCACCCATCCACGACGCGGTGGCTATGGCCGACGTGATCTGGCCCGATCTGCTGCAGGCCGATCGATTCCACGTGGCGGTAGAGACGGCCTCGCCGCTGACCGCCGGGCGCACGGTCGTCGACAGATGGCGCGTCACCGGAAACGAAGTCAACGCCCGGGTGGGCCTGAGTATCGATGGTGATCGGTTCGGTGAACTGCTGGTGGAGAGGCTCTCGGCCCTTCCGTAAATCGGCCCCATCCCCTTCGCCCCACGTGCGACAGTTGGAGGCATGGGACGGTTCGGAAAACTGGAGGAGCGGTCCCAGTGGTACGACGATCTACGGAGCCCGTTGAACAATGCATGTCACCCGATCTCTGACGAGCCCGATGTCGATCAGCCACCCACTGCGGTTCGATCGGTCCCGCCATGGTCCGGCAAAAGGAGTGGCGCAGTGCTGCTCGGGCCTTGCGGCCTGTGCCCGGAGCAGATCGACCAAATGGCCCGGGGCCGGTTCGAGCTGGAGGAGCGGTATCCAACAGGCTACGACGAGACGCCCTTCACGGACGCCTCGCCGCACCACGTGTCGGTCTATCGCAAGCAGGCCGCCTTCAGTTGACCGCCGCCAGAGCCTGGTCGATGTCGGCCTTGATGTCCTCGATGTGCTCGATGCCCACCGCCACCCGGACCAGGTCCTCGGTGACACCCGCCGCTGCCTGCTCGTCGGGATCGAGCTGCTGATGGGTGGTCGAGGAGGGGTGGATGACCAGCGTCTTGGCGTCTCCCACGTTGGCCAGGTGCGAGGCCAGCACCGTGCTGTCGATGAACCGCTTCCCGGCCTCGAAGCCACCGGCGATCCCGAACGACAGCACCGCTCCGAATCCGTGCCGCAGATATTTCTTGGCCAGCTCGTGATAGGGGTGGGACTCGAGCCCCGGGTAGCTCACCCACGTGACCTTGGGATGTCCTTCTAGCCAGCGGGCCAGCTCGAGAGCATTGTCCACGTGACGTTGCACCCGCAGGGATAGCGTCTCCAGGCCCTGGAGGAACAGGAACGAGTTGAACGGCGACGGCGCCGCCCCCAGGTCCCGCAGGCCCTCGACCCGGGCCCTGATGGCGAAGGCGATGTTGCCGAAATCGGATTCGGGATTGAACACGTCCGTGAACACGATCCCGTGATAACCGGGGGCGGGCTCGGTGAAGATGGGGAATTTCCCGTTTCGCCAATCGAAGTTGCCCGAGTCCACGATCACCCCTCCGATGGAGGTGCCGTGGCCACCGATCCACTTGGTGGCCGACTGGACCACGATGTCGGCGCCCCACTCGATCGGGCGGATCAGGTATCCGGCCGCTCCGAACGTGTTGTCGACCACGAGCGGGATCCCGTTGCTGTGGGCCAGCTGGGCCAGTGCCTCGAAGTCGGGGATGTTGTACTTGGGGTTGCCGATCGACTCGACGTAGATCGCCTTGGTGCGCTCATTGATGGCGGCGGCGAAATCATCGGCGCCGTCACCGTCGACGAAGGTCACGTCCCAGCCGAAACGGGGGAACGCCACCTTGAACTGGTTGTAGGTGCCTCCATACAGATATGACGTCGACACGATGTGGTCCCCACTCCGAAGGAGAGTGGCGAAGGTGAGGAGCTGAGCCGATTGACCCGATGCGGTCCCCACCCCCGCCAGGCCCCCTTCCAGGGCGGCGACCCGCTTCTCGAACACGTCCGTGGTGGGGTTCATGATGCGGGTGTAGATGTTCCCGAACTCCTCCAGCCCGAACAGGCGGGCGGCGTGATCGGCGTCGTTGAAGGTGTACGAGGTGGTCTGGTAGATGGGCACGGCACGCGAATTCGTGCCGGGAGCAGGCTCCTGGCCGGCATGGACTTGAAGCGTCTCGTAACGGTATTCACTCATGTTGTTTCCTTTCTTCGGTCCGGGTCAGGCCCGGGTGACGGTGACGGGCACCTGGTTGGACAGGGTGTGACCCACGGGAGACGTGGCCGCCACCCGCTCGAGCAACTCCTCGACCACGGCCGGATCGGCGTCGGTCTCGATGTCGACCCGTGCTCGAATGGCATCGAATCCGGCGTGCCCGCCGGCCAGACCGAGAAATACCCTCAGGTCGAGGTCTCCCTCCAGGCATATCCTCAGCCGGTCGATGCGGACGTTACGAGCGGTGGCGTTGGCTGCCACACCCACGGCGAGGCAGTTTCCCAGGGCACCAAGCAACTGCTCGACAGGGTTGGATGCGGTGTCGGAGCCACCCAACAGGATGGGCTCGTCCGACGGCACAGGCGCGAAGTCCCGCACCCGGGCCTCGCTCCGAAAGGCGCCATTCCAGGCCACCTCGGTCTTCCAGACGGTACGTCCCTGTTCGGGGTCCCTGGCGATGGTGTCGGTGAGAGCGGCGACGGCGCCGGCGTCGACGCCGTTGAGTGTGTAGGTAATGGTCATCGCTTCCTCCTCGGTTGATCGATGGGTAGATCAGAACTGCTGACTCGCCGCAGGGCCATTCGGGCGGGCGACGAGTCAGCGAGTACAGGTACAGGCCACCCGAGAGCCGGGCATGGCCATGCAACCCATGGAGGCGATGAAGCCGGGGGAGCGGTGTGGAATCGTCACGGTCGGTTGTCTCCTTGCTCGAATTGCGCTCGTGAAGAGCACTTCGCACGGAGATCCGCCGAAGCGTTCATCGATCAGGCATTGGCACCGGACCATCAGATTTGTCTGACCGGTTGCCGCGGCTTCACAGGGCCTGTCCCTCCGCCGCTCTTGATGAGCGCGTTGTCAACAGCTGCAAGTACAGCAGATGGGCCACCGATGTCAAAGAATTCGTCTCCGGACCAGGTTGACGTGAGCGCCAGAGCTCATCAATCTTCTGACCATGTCCGACATCCACTTCGCCCGCAGCGGGGACGTACACGTCGCCTACAAGACGGTGGGGGAGGGTGAGGTCGACCTCGTCTTCGTGCAGGGAGCGTTCTCGCACCTGGAGGTGGAGTGGGAGTTGCCCGCCTTCCGCAGCTTCTGTGAGCGCATCGGGGAATTCGCCCGGTTGATCCTGTTCGACAAACGCGGCATGGGCATGTCGGACCGTGTCCCCGGCGCCACCTCCCTCGAAGATCGGATGGACGACATTCGTGCGGTGATGGATGCGGCCGGGTCCGAACGTGCGGTGCTGATGGGAGCATCCGAAGGGGGCCCGCTCTCGTTGCTGTTTGCCGCCGCCCATCCAGAGAGGACCATCTCGCTGATACTGATGGGAGCCGAGGTGCGGGAGCGCAAGGACGAAGAATGGCCATGGGGAGAGGCCACGCCGGATGAGTTCGAGGCCGCCATGGCCCCGATCGACGAGCTCTGGGGCCAGGGAAGGGCTATCGCAGTGGTGGCTCCTTCGGTGGCGGATGAGCCCTGGGCCCGGGAGTGGCTGGCCCGGTTGCAGCTCAACGCCTGCACCCCGGGGGCGGCCGAGGCTTTCATGCGCATGGCCTTCGACATCGATGTCCGCGACGTGGTCCCCACCGTGCAGGTCCCTGCTCTCGTCCTCCACGCCACCGATGACCGGGTCTGCCACGTGGAGAACGGCCGGTTCCTGGCCCGCAGCCTTCCCCACGCCACCTATGTCGAACTACCGGGCAGCGATCACGTGCCCTGGTTCCATCCCGACCCCATCCTCGACGAGATACAGCAATTCGTGACGGGACGCCGGGGACCAGAGGTCCGGGATCGGGTGCTGACCACGGTTCTCTTCGTCGATATCGTCGGCTCGACCGATCGGGCCTCGCGTATGGGTGATCATGCCTGGCGCGACCTGCTCGCCATCTACAACCAGCTCACCGACGAGGAGCTGGCCCGATACCGGGGCCGCCGGGTGTCGACGGCCGGCGACGGATTCCTGGCCACCTTCGACGGCCCGGCAAGGGCCATCCGCTGCGCACAGGCCATCGCCCTCAGGGCCCGGGACCTGGGAGTGGAGACACGGGCCGGGGTACACACGGGCGAGGTCGAGGTGCTGGGCGACGACGTTGCCGGGATCACCGTCCACGTCGGCTCCCGGCTCGAGGCACTGGCCCGGCCCAGCGAGGTGCTGGTCTCGGGCACCGTCCGGGCTCTGGTGGCCGGTTCTGGCATCGAGTTCGAAGAACGTGGAGCTCGTCAGCTCAAGGGGGTACCCGGCCAGTGGCAGGTGGCGGCGGCGATGTGACCGGCCCAATTGCCACAACTCGCCGGTCGGTGGCACCTAGCCTTATCGTCACCGTGACGATAAGTACCGGGAACGAGGAACGAGGGGAGCGGTGCGTATGGTGCGGGAGGAGATTCGTCCAGACTCCCGGCCCGGGAAGACCGCGCAGGTACTGTCGGCCCAGCCACCGTCAGCGAGCCTACGAGGCGAGGCGCCTGGCCGGGGCCCACGCCCTCCAATCCGGCCAGGTGCTGATGGCCACCGACCGGATGGATGCGATTCGGGACCTCCTGTACCGGATCGAGGCTGCCATGGACGATGTCGATCGTGATCTGGGCTCCGACGACGGTCCCGCGGGGACCCGGGCCGCCTTGTGGCACCTGTATCGGGCCTGTGCCGAGGCGCGCACCCTCTCACTCGAGCCACTCGCCCTGGGTGGGTCTACCTGACCCTAATGTTTACGTCACTGTGACGTAAACAGCCATGACCTGTGACCCGGGCAGAATCGGTGCCACGAGCCGGGCTCGACCGGTTCGAGAGCCCGGTTGATGTGGATAAGCCCGGTCAGGGGCCGTCGGGCCCGGACCGGAAGGCAGGCGGATGCACTTCATGCGCTGGTATAGCCGTCGCACACGGCCTCGACGTCACAGCCACCATCAACCGAGGGCCAGACCACGCAGGCCACAGGATCCCAGATCGACACTCCACGGTTGCCCACTGATCCCCCTCTATCTTGCGGATAATCTGTATTATCCGCAAGACTTGACGGCGACAGCCCCAAGGCCGAAACCAGGGGCGTCCTTTCCCCCGCCGGGCTGGGTCCCGGATCAACCGCCTCGTTCGTAGGTGGCGATGAACTCGGTGCTGGCAATCACCTCGGGGCCGATGACCTGCTCCAGCTCCCGGCCGTCCAGACCGGCGGGCAGATCGAGCTTCTTGCCCAGAGCGAACAGACGCCAGTGATAGGTGTGGGGCTCGCCTGGCGGCGGGCACGGGCCCGACCAGCGGTCCGAGCCGGCGTCGTTGACACCGTGCAGCAACTCGGGTTGATCGTCTGTGATCTCGCGTGCGGACGCATCGATCCCGTACACCACCCAATGGACGAACGGATCCTGGCGGGGCGCATCGGGATCGTCGACGATCAGTGCCAATTGTGCGGTCCCGTCGGGCACCGATGAGATGGTCACCGCCGGCAGGAGATCGGAGCCGTCGCAGGTGTACTGGACCGGTATCGGCCGGCCGGGATCGACACCCTCCACGGTCATCGTCAACTGACTCACCTCTCCGCCTCCTTCCCTCGACAGTGCTACCTCGAACCCGGCCCCACCCCAGCCATTGACCAGGTCGTGTCCCTCCACCACGACCATCCCCACGTCTGCTGGTATCCCGACGCCTTCCAGCGTCCGGGTGAAGGGCTGCTCGTTGGCATGGTCGTGGGTGAGTTCCCTGGATCCGTACACGGTCCCGTCTGTGCCAACCACCCTGAAGGCATCGGCATACCGCTCCCGAGAGTCGTATGGCGAGCTGATCGTGACATCGAACCTCCAGGTTCCGGGGGCGGTCTCCACCGCCGTCGCCGCCACCACATCCGGATACAGAGCCTCGCCGGGCTTGGAGGCACTCGAGGTCGAGGATTCCCCCACTCCCGCACATCCCGCCGCCAGCAGTGCCATGAAAACAACACTGAACCAGCCTGCCACAGGCCGCCACGATTCCGACCTTCGATTCCGAAGACAGATAGTCCTCGTCCTCATCCTCATCCCCCTCCCAACCTAGTGGTGCGGCAGCGAGATGGACCGCTTGCCGCGCAACCACCACAACTCCCCCACCACCGCCAGCACCACCACCGCCACCAGCACCACCACTGAGAGTGGGCGCCGCCGGACGGCGTCGACCAGAAGGACCACCAGGGCTGCACCACATCCCAGCACTCCCCCGGTCGCGATCCATCTTCTCGAAGCCGATCTCGCCTCCCGCCAGGCGGCGGCGTTGACGGCGCCGAACACGATCAGGAATCCGGCGCTGGCCATCGCCGATATCGAGGTGAGGTCGAGCGTGTTTGCCAGAACCAGGGCCGCTCCGCTGGTCAGGATGAGCCCGGCCGGCTCGGACCACACCTTCTTTTCGAGGACCTCCGGCAACTCCCCCTCGGAGGCTATGGAGTAACTGAGCCGCGCTGCACCATAGATAGTGGCATTGATGGCCGACAGGGTGGCGAGGACGGCCGAGCCGGCGACGATGAGGAAACCCGTCTGACCGAGAGTCGGCCGGGCGGCTTCGGCCAGGGCGAAATCGGCGCTCTTGGCGATCTGAGCGGGCGACAGGGAGCCGACCGTGATGATGGCGATCACCACATACAGAACCAGAACCACCACCACCGACAGGTAGAAGGCCCGCGGCAGGGTCCACTTCGGTCGCCGGACATCCTCGGCGCTGTTGGCGATCAGCTCGAAACCCTCGTAGGCCACGAAGACGAGCATCCCTGCCCCTGCCACCGAGCCCAGCGAGGGCCAGTTGCCGGGGTCCAGCCTGGCTCCGCTCACCGAGCCGAACCCGACGGTGCCCACCAGAGCCAGCATGGCCAGTTTCAGGCCCACGATGGTGGTCTCGGTCCTGGCGACGGTCGATGCGCTCAGCAGATTCAGCCCGGTGGGTATGAGGATGGCGAGGCTGACCAGCAAGCGGAATGCCCATCCCGGTGGAGCCGAGTCCCCGTAGAAGAAGGTGGCGGCGTAATTGCCGAAAGCGGTGGCATACAGGGCCAGCGTGACCAGATAGCTGAACCACAAGAGGTTGTTGAGGGCTCCGGTGAGGGTACCGATCCCGAAAACTCGGTCGACGAAGACGACCGTTCCTCCCCGGCTGGGATGGGTAACGGACAGGTGGGCGTAGGAGACCGCGGTCAGGAACGCCACAACACCGGCCACGGCGAACGAAACCGGCGCTCCACCGCCCGCGGCCTGGGCCACCACCCCCAGGACGGCGAAAATGCCGCCGCCAACCATGCCGCCGATCCCGATCGCCATGGTTCCTATGAGCCCGATTCCCCTGTTGTCCGCCACGAGAGCTCCCGATGCAATTACCGCGTTCAGGCCCAATCGGGCCAGGCCGACTGAAGATAACAAGACGGGTGCCCATAGCCCCGGCCATCCCGGGGTGGGCGGACGCCGAAACGACGGGTGCCCGAGCCGGGGACCGATACCCTGTCTGGGGATGGACGAATCACTCGCACACCTGGCCGAACGCTGGTTGTCGTGGAAGAACACCGCCAAGCCCTCCCCTGCCACGATGCGGGCCCGCCGGGCCGATCTGGCGGTGGTCGGTGAGTTGTTGGTCGACCAGTTGGGGCTCAGCGCCGACCCCGACCAGGAGGACCCCCTGCAACGCTGGTTGAGCCCCCTCTCCCCCGACCATCTCACCCCCGACAACGTGACCGCTGCTTTTGCGGCCTATGCGACCGACCATGCCCCTTCGTCCATTCGCCGGTGCCG
This sequence comes from uncultured Acidimicrobiia bacterium, assembly GCA_963744905.1. Lineage (GTDB taxonomy): Bacteria > Actinomycetota > Acidimicrobiia > Spongiisociales > ZC4RG35 > DATFFO01. Next base: position 392,842 of record CAVUUV010000005.1, read on the forward strand.
CTCGACGTGGTCGGGGCTGTGCACCTGGCTGGTGGTCCATCGTCAGGCGCTGGGCGTCAACCCGATCGACTTCGTCCAGCCCCCCAAGGCCCAGCGCTGGCGTCCCAAGCCGATCTCGGAGGAGGACCTGGCCCGGGTGATCAGCGCCGCCCAGCAACCGGCCGAGCGCGCCCACCGTCCCTGGGCGGAATTGGAGCAGGTCCTCTGTGCCTTGTTCGTGGGCGCCGGGCTCAGAGTTTCGGAAGTCATCGGTGTCCGCGTCGGTGACGTGCGGCGCTCACCCCATGAGCACACCAAGCTGTCGGTGACCGGGAAGGGTGGAGTGACCCGCACGGTGCCGGTCCCACCGGAGGTGGTCGAGGTCATCGACCGTTACCTGGTCTCGCGGCACGAACGCATCGGCCCCTACCGTCCCACCGACAGGCTGGTGGTTCGCCCCCGTGGAGGGAACCTCACTCCCAAGGTCGTCGACCATCTGGTGATGGGCTGGTTCCGCCGGGCCGGGGTGGCCCCCCCGCCCGGAGCGCTGGCCCACTCGCTGCGCCACACCTATGCGACGCTGCTGGTGGAACAGTCGGGTTCGGTTCCGGAGGTACAGCGCCTGCTGGGCCACTCCGACCTGGCCACCACCCAGGCCTATATCGACGTGGCGGCGCGTGGAGTCGAGGAGACGGCCATGGCCAACCCGGCCCGGCGCATCCTCTCCGAGCAGTAGAAGACCCTTCCCGTTCTTTGGATGCTGAGGAACGCCCCCACCCTTCTTTGGACGAAGACTATCGCTATGCGTTCGCCACGGTCCAAAGAAGGAGAAGGGCGTTCGCCACGGTCCAAAGAAGGAGAAGGGCGTTCGCCACGGTCCAAAGAAGGGGGTGGCTCAGCCGACCGGGGTGGTCCAGCCGTGGACGTCGGGTGCCTTGGCGATCTGAACGTCGATGAGAGCCCGACGCAGTGCCAGGGTCGTCTCTCCCACCTGGCCGGATCCGACCCGGACATACTCGCCGTCCACCACCAGAGTCCCCACCGGGGCCAGGATGGCGGCGGTACCGGACAGGGCGACCTCACCGTGGGCAGCCCATTCGAGGAGGTCTCCGACGGTGAGCGACCGCTCCACCACGTCCATGCCCATGTCGGTAGCCAGAACCAGGACCGAATCGCGCGTCACCCCCTCCAGAAACGAGCCATCGAGCCTCGGAGTGATCACCCGATCATCGTCCAACAGCAACACGTTGGAGGCTCCGGTCTCCTGTACCTCACCGCCGGGGGCGAACAGCACCTGAGCCACTCCGTAGTTCCTCTTCGCCTCCATCGTCACCCCCAGGGCCATGGCGTAGTTGGCTCCGGTCTTGACCGATCCGAACTGAGGAGTCGTGCGGGGCGTCCGGGTCTCGACACCGATACGCAGCGGCTTGAGCCCGCCGGCGAAATACTCACCCACCGGGCTGGTGAGGATGAACATGGTCGCCTCGGTGGTCGGTGAGCCGGCGGCACCGATGTTGGGAGCCGTGCCGATGAGGGTGGGCCGGATGTACAGAGAGCCGGGAGGCTCCGGTACCCGATCCAGGTTGGCCTCCACCGTGTCGACGACCATGGACGTCAGCATGTCCCGGTTTGGCACGGGCAGACACAACCTGTCTGCGCTCGCCTGCATGCGGGCCACATGCCGGTCCAGTCGAAAGATCCGCACCCGCTCATCGAGGCCCCGATGAGCCTTGAGGCCCTCGAAGCAGGAACTTCCGTAATGGAGGACGTGCGCGGCCGGGTGAAGTGAGAGGGGTGCCACCGGGTCCCGGGTCGGCACGGACCAGGCCCCATCTGCCCATCGACTCACCGCCATGGTGGATCCAAACTCGGTTCCGAAGGCGGGCAAGTCGGTCATGCAGAGAAGGATGCCACGTTTGGCTTCCTGCCGCCGCACCAGCCTCGAACCGGCTGCCGACAGTCCGATCCCCGTGTCATCATCAGGACCGTGACCAACCTCCTCGACACCGCCGCCGGTCTCGCCTTGAAGATGCGAGGTCGTTCTGCCGCCATCTTTCCCCGGGGCTGGGGCGATGAGGCCAATCTCGAGCTCTTCGATCACCTCCCCCATCAGGACGATGTCGCTGCGGCCGAGATCGTCTGGGACGCCAAGACAGAACACCGCGGCTTCCGGGCCAGAAAGGGGCTGTTCACCAGCCCGATCGCCAGCCGGCTCCCCGGGAAGGCAGGCGTGGTACCGGTGGAACTGATCGAGCCCGGAACCGGAAGCGATCGTGCCGTGGTGCTGATGCCGGCATGGAACGACGAGGGCTTCGAGCGCAGACGCAAGATCGCGCTCCCGCTCCTGCAACAGGGTGTGGCGAGCGTGATGTTCGAGATACCCCTGTACGGGTCGCGCCGGGACGGGGTTGAGGGCGACGTCGCCATCGGGTCGGTGTCAGACTTCGCCTTGATGGGCTCCGGGGCGCTGGTCGAAGCGCATGCCCTGCTCAACGCACTGGAGCGGCAGTACGGATCACTGGGAGTGGGGGGCTTTTCGATGGGAGGCAACCTGGCGGCTCTGGTATCGGCCGGCCGTCGCCGGGCCCTGGCGACCGGGTTGATGGCCGCCTCCCACTCCCCCGGCCCCGTCTATCTCGACGGCGTCCTGTCGGGAGCGATCGACTTCCCGGCGCTGGGGCCCGGGGCGGACACCGAATTGCGTCGCCTGTTGGGCTCGGTGACGGTGACTTCCGAGCCGCCCCGGCCCCATCACCGGGCCGCGGTGCTGGTGGCAGCCAGAGGAGACGGCTTCGTGCCCGGACAGGCGGTGACCACTCTGGCGGAGCACTGGCCCGGATCGGAGCTCAGATGGCTGCCCGGTGGCCACGGGGGTCTCTGGTGGCGGCACCGGGACGCCCTGGTGAGCGCCATCGCCGACTCCTTCGACCGCGTGGTCAGCGGTGATCGATGAGCTGTGCCTGATTGATGCGACCGACCGGCCCCCCCTGGTCGTAGAGGACACTGTCGGTGACCCCGATCCCGTTGGGTGATTGAGCCACTCCCGAGCGCATACCCAGCCATTCTCCGATGGGATAGCGATGCAGGTAGAGGGTCAGGTCCGGATTGACGAACAGCCACCGGCGCGGATCGAGAGCCTGGGAGTTGCCATTGGCGAGGTCGGAGACCAGGGCGACCCGCTGAAACGGGGTCAACTCCTCGTCCTCGACCAGACGCACCTTCAGCCTGAACCAGGACACACCCACTACCGGCTCCACGAACGAATGGTCGACCGTTCGTATCTCGACGGCATCATTGTGAAACCGGGGCAGCTCCTGGTCGTCCCCGAACACCTCCCGCCAATCGAGCACCTCCAGCTCTTCGGGCCCTGGTGCCGGCACCTCGACCGTCGCTTCGGGGACGCCTATCTCTCCCGCCGCCGGGCCGAGATCCGCCATCCGGATCTTCAGGCCCTGCGCCTGGCCGACCTGACGTGAGCCGGCCAGGAGGCGAACCTGGACGAGCTGGATACGGAGACCCTCGCGCAGGACTTCGGTCTCGATGCTGAGTGGCGTCAGCGGAACCTCACGGAACAGGTCGACGGTCAATCGGACCACCTGCATGGGCACACTGGTCGGTTGGCGCTCGACCGCCCGGGCCAGGAGCCCCACCGGGGGACTTCCGTGCTGGGCCTCGTCGGACCAACCTCCCCTTGTGAGCCCGGTCGGGACCATGAAGCCGTCTTCGGATCTGAACAGGGCTGGATCCGCCATGGCGGCGACATGATACGGGCGCGATAGGCTCATATCCATGAAACCGAGCTCGAGAATGCTATCCGCCCTCAACGACCAGATAACCCTCGAACTGGCCAGCGCCATGGCTTATCTGCAGCTGGCCGCCTATTTCCGGACCGCCGATCTCCCCGGCATGGCGACCTGGATGAGGGCGCAGTCGTCCGAGGAGCTGTCCCATGCCGACCGCTTCATCGCCCACGTCATCGACCGGGGCGAACGGGTCCACATCGGAACCATCCCCAGCCCGGACGGCGAGGTGGGCTCGCCTCTCCAGGCATTCGAATCGGCCGCCGAGCACGAGAAGCGGGTCAGCGAATCGATCCGCTCCCTGTACAGGCTTGCCGGCGAGGAAGGCGACATCGACGCCCTCCCCGTCCTGCAGTGGTTCCTCAACGAGCAAATCGAGGAGGAAGCCAGCGTCGCCGAGATCATGGCCCGGATCCGGCGGGCCGGGGATGATGGAACGGCCCTGCTGATCCTGGACCAGGAACTGGCCCGGCGCTCGGTCGCCGACACCCCCTGAGCGGGGGCCAGGTTCGACGCCAACGTCACTACCGTAAAGATCATGTTCGGACCTTTGAACGGCGTCAGAACCGCTCTGGTCATTGGAGCAGCGCTCGCCGCCATAATCGCGGCCGTCTTCGGTCAGTGGGTGGTGACGGTGGTTCTGCTTCTGGGTGTGGCCATACACGGCTTGGGATGGCTGTACCTGTACCGCCAGCACCTCCGCGAAGAAGGCTCCTGATCACCTAAGAAGCCTGTTGGATAATGCCGTTGCTCGGATTGGCGGCCAGGCGCGCCAGCCGCAAGGCCGAGGTTTCGCCACTCCTTGTGCCGGAATGGCGGGGCCGAGAACGCAGTGGGTGGTGATGCATGGTCGTCAAGATGGGTGACATGCATTGTTCAACGGGCTCCTAGTGGTGCTCAGGCCCAGGAACGCGGCCGCCTCTGCCGCCATCTCGTCTGCCTCCTGACTCAGGGTATCGGGCTCATCCCGGTCGGATCGGGCGGGCAAGTCTACGTAGATCTTCAGCTTGGGCTCGGTGCCCGATGGTCTGATCAGTGCCCGCCCACCGCCTTCGAGGTCGAGCGCCACGAGAGGAGTCGCGGGAAGCCATCGAGGTCGTGCCTCGGCTCCTATCCGGTAGTCGGTGACACCCTCCACCTTGTGATCGCCCAGCGCCGACGGGACATCGGATCCCAGGTGTTCCATGGCGGCGTCGATCTCCGCCAGTCCCTCCGACCCCGGACGAACCACGCTCAGCTGGGTACTCACCCAGAGCCCGGCTCGCTCATAGAGGTCACTCAACCGATCGGACAGGTCGACGCCCTCCTCGGCCAGGGTCGCCGCCATGTCGACGAAATTGAGGGCCGCCGACATGCCGTCCTTGTCCCTGACCACGGGCCCCACCGAGTATCCCAGAGCCTCCTCATAGCCGAACACGAATCGGCCCACGCCGGCCCCCTCCAGGTCGAGAGCCGCGTTGGCGATCCACTTGAACCCGGTCAGGGTCTGCTCGAAACGCGCCCCATGGAGGCGGGCCACGGTGGCCAACATGGGCGAGGAGACGATCGAGTTGATCACGATCGGTCGCTCGGGCGATTTCCAGTGCTTGAGAAGCCAATCCGCCATCAACAGGCCGATCTGGTTTCCCGTCAACCGCTTCCAGCTCCCGTCCTCTAGAGGGATGGCCACGGCCAGCCGGTCTGCATCCGGGTCGTTGGCGATGACCAGATCCGCGTCGATCCGGTCCCCCAGCTCCATAACCATGTCCATGGCCCCGGGTTCCTCCGGGTTGGGGAAGGACACGGTGGGGAAAAGACCGTCGGGGTCACGCTGGGCGTCGACCACCTGCAGCCGCGAGTAGCCGGCATCTCCAAACATCCGGTGGACCGTCTCCCAGCCCACCCCATGGAGAGGGGTGTAGGCCACGGCCAGGTCACCACCCGCATGCCGGGTCCGGACGTCTTCCACCTCCTGGCGGTAGGCGGCATACACCTCGTCCATGTCCAGGGGCGAGGCGAGTTCCAGGTCGTCGCTGAGCCCGTTCTCGGCTCGGGGAACCCGGTTGGCCGGCCCCACCCGCTCGATGGCGGAGGCGATCTGGCTATCGACCGGTGGCACGATCTGGGCACCGTTGCTGTCGTAGACCTTGTAGCCGTTGTCCGCCGGGGGGTTGTGGCTGGCGGTTATCACCACCGCCGCCGCCGCATCGAGATGGCGAGCCGCGAAGGCGACGATGGGCGTAGGCACCGTGGTGGTGAAGAATCGCACCCTGTGCCCGGCCGCGGCCAGCACGCCCACAGTGTCCTCGGCGAAGGTGCGGGACGAGGTACGCCCGTCGTAGCCCACCACCACCGGACCCGACCTGTGACCGCGGAGGAATTCGGCCAACCCGGCCGTGGTCCGGATCACCACGGCGCGGTTCATCCGATTCGAGCCCGCCTCGACCGCCCCTCTGAGTCCGGCGGTCCCGAACTCGAGCACTCCATTCATCCGCTCTGCCAGCGCATGCCAGTCCTGGCTGTCCAGCAGCTCTCTCAACTCGGCCCGGGTCTGGGGATCGGGATCTCCCGCCATCCATTCCTCGGTGCGGCTGACGAGCTCGGAGTGCTGGTTCATCGGCTCCACGCTATCCGACCCTGACGCGGCCTTGCCACCCGAAGCGTATTAGGTTCGGACTCATGGAACTGACCAGCCCCAGCTTCTCCGACGGTGCCTCGATTCCCCCGGCCTACTGCCTGGGGGCCTACGATCCCGATTCGCATGTGACGTTCGCCGCCGACCGAAACCCCGCTCTGGAGTGGACCGGGGTACCTGAGGGCACCAGATCTCTGGCGATAACCTGCGTCGACCCCGATGCCCCCAGCGTGGCCGACGATGCCAACAAGGAGGACCGGCAGATACCGGCCGACTTTCCCAGAGCTGATTTCACCCACTGGGCCCTCGTCGACCTGGATCCTGCCACGCGGAGCATCGACGAAGCCGAATACAGCGATGGCGTAACCCCGCGCGGCAAGCCCGGATCCAGGGCGAACCCGAGAGAAGGAGTCAACGACTACACGGGCTGGTTCGCAGGAGACCCCGACATGGAGGGCACCTACCGCGGTTACGACGGGCCCTGCCCGCCCTGGAACGACACCATCATCCATCACTATGTGTTCACGGTCTACGCCCTCGACGTCGATCATCTCGACGTGGACGAGGACTTCTCGGCCGGAGACCTGATCACGGCGGCCCATGGACACGTCCTCGACTCCGCATCCATCACGGGGGTATACACCCTCAACCCGGACCTGTTCTAGTGTCCTGTGGGGTCGCCGGCCCCATCAACCGGCGTACTCGGATCGCTGCCAGCGCCACATGTCGGCACACATGTCCTCGACCGTGCGCCGGGCCTCCCAGCCCAACTCCTGGCGGGCCAAATCGACCGAAGCCCACGACGCGGCCACGTCGCCGGGACGGCGACCCACGATCTGGTACGGCACGTCTACCCCCGTGGCGGTCTCGAACGCCTTGACCAGCTCCAGCACAGTTGTCCCCCGCCCCGTACCCAGGTTGTAGACCAGCCGGCCACCCTCGGGATTCATGGCCTCCAGGGCTGCCACATGGCCGGCCGCCAGGTCCTCCACATGAACGTAGTCCCGCACCCCGGTTCCGTCCCGGGTCGGGTAGTCGCTCCCATACACCGGCAACCGGTCCAGTTTGCCGGCCGCCACCTGGGCTATGTGGGGCATCAGGTTGGTAGGGACTCCGGCGGGATCCTCCCCGATCATCCCGCTCTTGTGTGCCCCCACCGGGTTGAAGTAGCGAAGGATGGCGATCGACCAGCGGGGATCGGCTCTGAACACGTCATCGATGACCTGTTCCATCATGACCTTGGTCCACCCGTAGGGATTGGTGGCCATCCCGGCCGGTGAGCTCTCCCGGACCGGGAGATTCTCGGGATCGCCATACACGGTGGCGGACGAGGAGAAGACGAGCCGGCGAAGCCCCTGTTCGCTCATGGCCCTGAGCAGCGCGATGGTGCCTGCCACGTTGTTGTCGTAATACTCGAGCGGCTTGGCGACAGACTCTCCCACCGCCTTGAAGGCAGCACAATGGACGACAGCATCGGCATCGAGCGCGGCCAGACGTCTGGAAATGGCAGCGCCGTCTCCCACGTCGCCTTCATGAACCTCGAGTCGACGCCCCACGATGCGGCCTACTCGCTCGGGTACGTCGGATTTGGCATTGGAGAAGTCGTCGATGATCACAGGCTCGTGGCCAGACTCGGCCAGGGCGACGCAGACGTGACTGCCCACGAACCCGGCTCCACCGGTGACGATGACACGCATGGGCGGAATCCTACGATCTAGCCGGTCGGTAGCACGAAACCGTCCGCAGCCGGCACAGTAAGACGGAATACCGTCCTGTCGTCGGTCCGCAGGTACTCGAGGTCGCCCCCCATCAGTCGCGCCAGACGCCGAGCGACACTGAGCCCCAGCCCCACCGACCCCTGCTTGGGTGGAGCACTCTCACCCCGCTGATAGGGCTCGAATATCCTCTCCGCATCGCCCTGAGCCACGCCCTCGCCTCCATCACTGACCTCGACCATGATCATTCCCTCCGCCGCTCTGGCCGTGATTCTCACGTCGCCGCCCCCGTACCGCTGCGCGTTGCTGAGCACGTTGCGGACTATCTGGCGGAACCGGTGGGGGTCGACCCGCGCCTCCAGGGCCCGATCGGGCAGCTGCCAGTCGATCGGCGCCTCGATGGTGGCCGCCATGGAGAGGAGATGGGAGATGACGTCGACATTCTCGGGAGCGATCGCCACCTCACCCACATCGGAGCGAACGGCCACCAGCAGATCATCCACCAGTGAGGTCATCTCCGCCGCCTCATGGGCGATGAGCGTGATCAGGTCGCGTCTCTCCTCGGGCCCGAACTCCTCGAATCGGTCGCGTAACTCCTCGGCCAGGCCCATCACTCCGGTGAGCGGGTGGCGAAGCTCGTGGGACACGGTGGCAACCACCACGTCCTTGGCGGTGAGAAGCTCCTCGAGCCGCTCCTGAGTCTGCTTCATGTGCGTGAGGTCACGGGCGCTGGCGGCGACGTATCGTCGGTCGTCACGTCCGTCGTGGACGGTGACCACCACCCACAACGGGCAGGCGCGACCGCTCTTGTCGGACACCACCAACTCGCCGGACCATCCCTCTCCCCGGGTCGTGTCGACCAGTCGCTGCCAGTCGGCGGAGGGAAGCAACTCATCGATGGAGGGCCGTGCGGCCACCTGCTGCGGTGTCAGGCCCAGGAAGGCCCTGGAAGCCCCGTTGGCGTAGCGAAGGCGGCCCGAATCGTCGAATACCGTCACCATGTCACTGGTCGCCTCCAGGACGCCCGACAGTACCGAAGAGGCGTTGGAAGCCTCCACCTCGGCCGTCACGTCGACGAGGACCCCCTCGTAAAAACGGACCTCTCCCTTGTCGTCGTAGACGGCTCGCGCCGTGTCCCGCGCCCAAATCACACGACCGTCGAGACGTCGGAGGCGTACCTTGAAGTCCCGTACCGTCCCTTCGGCCTCGATGACGCGCCGCCACTCGTGCCGGCGCCAGGGTTCGACGTAGGAACGCTCGGCGACATTCTCGATGGCTAGCAGGTCTTCGACCGAGTCATAGCCGAGGAGCTCGGCAGTGGCCCGATTGGCGGCCAGCACGTGACCATCGACCGAGGTGCGATACAGCGCCGCGGGGAGCCGGTTGAACAGGCCATCGAGCTCCGCCCGGGCGGTTTGCGTAGACATCGGCACTCATATCGGCATCGCATCCGCAAGAGTTGAACACACATCACCTACGACTCACTCCCCCGGCCACACACCGTCCGCATCGAGAACGGCGTGAGCGTGGTGGCTGATGTCCTCGAAGTCGTCGCCTTCGGCCACGACTATCGGAATGAAACGGCCGTACAACTCCGCCGCCACCAGCGCACCCAGCACGATGATCGGATCCGCTCGAGAGAGGACGACGCCGGCCGGGGCGGTCCCGATCCGGATCATCTCGGCCAATACCGACGAGGTCGTTGACGATCCCCTTCCGTGAGGGACGACCAGGATGGTGCCCGAGATGGTCTCACCGTGTTGAGGGTGGTGGGGATCGGTGATTCGCCCCGTCTCCTGATCCACTCCTCCCCACAGCGAGAGAGGCTCCTGCAGCACCAGAACCCTGGCGTCGGCGTGTCCGCCCACCAGGGTCCTGACCGGAATCGGCGATATCACCCGCCACCCCCGGTGGCAAAGAGGACACACTCCTCCTGAGACGCGTACACGACATCGACGCCCAGATTCGCCGGCGCGTAGTAGGCCCATTTGGCGGAATCAGTCATGACGGTTCGCACTTCGGGTGCCAGTACCGGTACCAGATACGTGCAGGTGTCGGTCACCACGGTCACCCCGGTCTCGACGAGACTCCCTCTCTCCTCGTCGGACATCGCCGCCAGGGTGTGGCGTCCGGTATTCACATAGAGGGGCCGAACACACTTGCGACCCTCCACCCGCCTCGCCAGCGCACTCATCTGAGCGAGTGAGTAGTGGGGCGTCCCCAGGCACACGGCATCGACACGGCCCCCGGCGGTTGTGGTCAGGGACCTCCTGGCCCGCTCGAGATCCTGCTCCTGGACCTCGAGAACCTCCACCGCCCTTCCCCCGGTGGCAGTGTCCAGATCGGGCGCCTCGGGAGTGATAGCGACCGCATGGAACATGGCCACCGAGCCCGAGGTGGCCGCAGCCGCCCCTATCGCCTTGAGCCGATCCTCGTCCGTGTCGGGCGGTAACCCCACGATCGCCCCGACCCGGCCTCGGGCGACCTCACCCAACACGAGCCCGAGCAGGGGATATACGTAGTCGTCGCCCAATCTGGAGGCGATGGGCTCGACCGATAGGGCGAAGCCGGCCAGCCGACCCTGGTCCAGGTGCAGCCCGGCGGCCGGGGCGCGGCCCGTCACCGCAGCGCAGATGTCGAGGAAGTCGCCATACCGCTCGGTGCGGGCACCGAGAACCGAGTTGGCGAACACGATGGCGTTCGACTCCGCCCAGGCGACCTGGTCCCCCAGGCAGGGCCGGGCAAGGCCGGCACTCTCGGGGATCTGGTAGGGGGCACAGGTCCAGGTCGGGCTGCATCCAAGCTCCACATATGCATCTACCAGGGCCCGAGCCTCGGCTGGATGTGGTGGTCGCACCAGTTGGGGATGGAGCAGATCGATCGATGTCACATTCAGGGTGGTCGGTACCTTCGCCCGTGCTCCTCCTGCCACCAGACGGAGGGCGAAGTCCAGGCCCGCCTGGCCCTCGTACAGGCATCCATCGACATGAGCCCCGACGATGTCCAACAGATCGGCGGCGCCCATGGCCTGGGCCGTTCCCATCAGGACCCGCATCGCCAGGGCGGGCCCTTCGCCCTCCTCGCCGTCGAGAATCGCCCGGTCGTAGTCTGAGAGGCGAACCGTCATCGGGGCAATTGTGGTCCGCGATACCTGATCCGGTGAATTCCCTCACCAACCCCGGCTCGCTCCGGCGTGCTCATGTCCTCTAGCCTCGCCTCCGGGAAGGAGCGTCGAAGAACTCCCTCCCTCTGCCGCCGGAGTAGCCTCGGCCCGTGGAGTACGACTACGTCGTCGTCGGAGCCGGCTCAGCCGGATGTGTCCTGGCCAACCGCCTCTCCACAAGTTCGAGGGTCCTCCTCCTGGAAGCAGGCGGATGGGATAGCGCATTGGACATCCGGATCCCGGCCGCCTTCTCCAAACTGTTCAAGAGCCGACGCGACTGGGACTTCGAATCGGGGCCCGAGCCCGGGGCCGGCGGTCGGCGGCTCTTCGTTCCTCGAGGAAAGATGGTGGGTGGCTCTTCGTCGATGAACGCGATGATCTATATCCGCGGCCATCCCTCCGACTACGACGGTTGGGAGGAATCCGGGGCGGAGGGATGGGGATGGGAGAACGCCTTCGCCACCTTCCTCGAGGTGGAAGACAACGCCCGTGGTGCCGGCCCCTTCCACTCGGTCGGTGGTGAGTTGCGCGTCGAGGATCAGCGCCACCCCTCACCTTTCACCCGCCGCTTCGTGGAGGCGGCGCTAGAGGCCGGGTTGAAGCCCAACGATGACTTCAACGGCGAGAGCCAGGAGGGGGTGGGCCTTTATCAGGTCACCCAGAGGCGAGGACGCCGCTGGAGCTCCGCCGACGCCTTCCTGCACCCGGTAGTCGAGCGTCCGAGTCTGCAAGTCGAGACGGATGCACTGGTGACGAGATTGGTGGTGAGCAACGGCCGGGTAACGGGCGTCTCCTACATCAAGGACTCCGGGTTCCACACGGTCAGAGCCGTTGGCGAGGTGATCCTTTGCGCCGGTGCGATCGGCTCACCAACCATCCTCCAACATTCCGGAATCGGACCTGCCGACCACCTGACTCAGGTGGGGATCAGGCCCCTTCTGGATCTCCCCTGGGTGGGTGCAAACCTCCAGGATCACCCGGTGGTGATGACCCTGCACCGATCGACCGACTCCGGCACCCTCGATGACGCTGAATCGATTCCCAACCTGCTGCGCTGGCTGACCAGGCGATCGGGGATGCTCACGTCGAATGTGGGCGAGGGAGGGGCTTTCGTCCGTAGCGACCCCTCCCTCGCCAGACCCGATCTCCAGTTCCATTTCGGTCCCGCTTATTTCGCCAACCACGGCCTCGACCCCTTCGAGGGCAACGCATACACCCTGGGCCCATGTCTGCTCAGCCCGGCTTCCCGGGGCTGGGTCCGGGTCCGCAGCCCGGATCCACGCACCAAGCCGGAAATAGTGGGCAACCACCTCAGCGAGCCCGCCGACATAGATCCTTTGCTGGAAGGTCTCGAGCTCAGCCGGGAGATCCTGGCCCGCCCGGCTTTCGACCAGGTCAGAGGGCCGGAGCTGTTTCCCGGTCCCACCATCCGCACCCGGGCCGAGTTGACCGAATACATTCGTCGCCGGGTGGAGCTCATCTACCACCCGGCCGGAACCTGTCGCATGGGCCCAGCCGACCAGAGCGTGTTGGGGGCTGATCTGAGGGTCCACGGCGTCGACGGGCTCCGGGTGGCGGACGCCTCGGTGATGCCGACCGTCACATCGGGCAACACCAATGCCCCTACGATCATGATCGCAACCCGGGCTGCCCATCTGATTCAGCAGGCATGAGCCCTGCCGGTCAAATCGGGAGTTCGAGCTGCTCTCCGGGCCGGCGAAAGCGCTCCAGGCCATTCCAGATCAGATGATCCATGAACACCCAGCTCCGACGGTGAATCGCACTCGGCCCCCAGGCCTGCAGGGCCGCCTTGTGGACCGGGCACGGATAGCCCTTGTTGGCCTCGAAGTTCCAAACCGGGAACTCAGGGGCCAGACCCCGCATGATTCGGTCTCTGGTCACCTTGGCCAGTATCGAAGCCGCTGCCACCGAGAGCGACACACGATCTCCTCCTACCACCCTGTGGGCGCCCCCCACGAAATCCCAGTTGCCGTCCACGATCACCCGATCGGGCGTCACGCCCAGACCCTCCAGGGCACGCCTGGCGGCCAGCCGCTGGGCTTCCGACATGCCCAGCTCGTCGCACTCCTCATTGCTTGCGTGGCCGACCGACCAGGCCCGCGCCCAGCCTGCCACCCGATCGAACATCGACTCTCGCTCGCCCTCGGTCAGCATCTTCGAGTCGCGGATCTTGTAGACGCGGCGATCCCGGGGAACCACGGCGGCGCCGACACTCAGGGGCCCCGCCCAGGCACCCCGGCCCACCTCGTCCATGCCCACCACGACCTCGGCACCGGCGTCCCAGAAGGATCTCTCCAGTGCCAGGCCCGGTGACTTGCCGCGAATGGCGCTCCGCAACTTGGGAACGGTCATGACGACAGGGTAGATACGTGGTCGAGGGACTGGGTGAATTCCACCTGAGCCGACTTGCCCGGGCGAGGATCACCAGACCCACCAGGCTCAGGCCCGGACCGAGTCGGCGCCGGGCGAAGAGGAACCAGGCTCCCAGAAAGACCACTGCCTTGGCCACGCTCACATCCGAGAGGGCATCGACGTGGCCGCCGGGGACCGCCACCGGGCCCGCCAGCAGCAACCCGGGGGTTGGTTCCCACCATCACCAGGCTGGCCAAGAGCAGGATCAGCCCGGCCGCCCACCGTGGCCACCTCCCCGATCCTCGTTTCGGCAGAGGATCGCCCCTCGACACCGCACGATCCTCTATGCCCATCACAGGCCCTGGGCGAACCGGTGCTGCCCCGGAGGCCACACGTGAGACCCGCCGGCTTCGACCGGTACTCAGTTGACGGTGGGATCCGCCAGATGGGTTGCCCACAGGGCCGCCCGTCCGCCGATGCGGCGCAGCAGATTCGGCCACAGGATGTCGGGGAAGGCGGGGAAGACGTCCGATGGCTCCGGGTCCATCACCAGCCACGCACCCTCGTCCATCTCGGCCTCCAGCTGACCGGGGCCCCAGCCGGACTGACCGACGAACAGCCGCGCCTTCACCCCTCCCGGGGGCGGATCGAGATCGTCGGCCGGAGTGACCGCCTCCCCGTCAGAAACCAGCACCAGCCCGTTGTCGGGCGCCACCGGCCCACCCCAGAAGACGGTGGGCGGGGCGGCCAGGACGGAGCGCCACTGGGGAAGGTGTTCGGTCGTGGGCTCGTCCGTGGCCCTATTGACTATCACACCGGCCGCACCCTCCGACTCCTGATACGCGTAGAGGTAGACCACCGAGTGGTAGAAGTTAGGGTCGAGTATCAGCGGCGTGGCCACGAGAAGGCGACCCGTGAACGACATGTCACCATCCTCGCATACGATGTGCGGCCGATGCTGCGTGTCCTGACCGCCAATCTGCTTGGCGACCGATCTTCTCCACTCGCTCTGGCCAGACTCCTCGAAGAGAACTCTCCCGACGTCGTCGCCGTCCAGGAGCTGGCTCCCTCCAATGCGGCCGTGATCCGCAGCCTCTACCCCGCCGGGACCCTGCGTCCGGCCCTGGGAACCGATGGGATGGGCCTGGTCTCCCGCCTCCCGATCGAGGTCCGGCGTCTTCCCCTCCCCCGCCGCTCGGCACTGCTGGCGAGAGTCACACTGCCGGACGGGAGCACGGTCGAAGTGTGGAATGCCCACCTCGCCAACCCGATCGGCATGCCGCCACCCCTGGGGATACGGCGGGCCCAGGTCCGCCTGCTGTGCGATGCCCTCGATCGAGTTCGAGCTCCCCTGGTCCTGGTCGGTGACCTCAACGCCTCACCGCGCTGGCCCGCCTACAAGAGGCTCCGCACCCGGCTCGCCGACGGGGTGGCCGACTGGGCAGAAGACACCCGAACCAGGCCGCCTCGCACCTGGTCGTATCGTCCCGGTCTTCCCCGTCTTCTTCGGATCGACCATGCGTTGGTGCGGGCCATGTCGGTCGAGGACGTGCGGCTGTTGTCGGTCTCGGGGTCCGATCACGGCGCCCTGGTGGTGGATCTCGTCCCCGAGGGGGCCATCGGGCTCAGGGGAGATGTGCCCGTATCCAGTCGATGATCTCTCCCGCCACCTCCGGCCCTTCGGGCTCGTTGAGAGTCTCATGCCGGAGCTGGGGGAACAAACGACGTTCAACTCCGGGGAGAGCGCCCAGTTCCACGGTGCATGTGGGGGGCACGATCGAGTCAACACCTCCGTGAGTGACCAGAGTGGGCACTTCGAGCCTGCCCACCGCTGCATTGACCCGATCCATGGCAGCAAACAACTCCGCTCCCAACCGGATCGTCGATGACGTGTGCACCAGAGGGTCGGAGAAATAGGCCTCCCCAACTGCCGGATCGCGGGAGAGTTGCTCGCCCTTGACCGGATTCGGGAGAGAGATGCCCGGAGCGATCCGGGCCAGCACGGGGGCCAGTTTTCGTTGCCATCCCGCCCCGCCCGCCAGTCCCGGAGACGACAGAACCAACAGATCCGGCTCGGGACGCTCCGAGAGGGCGTATTCCAGAGCGATCAGGCCTCCCATCGAATGACCGAACAGAACCACCGGGCGCCCCGTCTCCCGCCCCTCCTCTACCAGGGCCTGGACCTGATCGAGGTAGACCGCCCAATCTGTCACATCACCTCGCTTGCCGCCCGTGGCACCGAAGCCGACCAGATCGGGAGCGGTCACACGGATCCCCGCTCCGGCAAACAAGCCGGCCGGCCGCTCGTAGCGGCCCGAGTGCTCGGCCAGGCCGTGGACCAGCACCATCTCGGCGATCGGATCGCCGGCCGGCTCCCAGACCCTCACCAGCTGGGATCCCACCTTGGGGTGGGGACGTGGATAGGCAGTGCTCTCGATCATCCCATCACTCTATGCGAGCCCGCTCATCGATAGAACGGAGGCGCCTCGATCGAGGCCGGCACCCACGAACCACGGATCTCCACCTGGGCCGGCTCACCTTGTTCGACGGGGGGTGAGAGATAGGCAAGGGCGATCCCGCGGTTCAACACGGGGCTGAGGTTGCCGGAGGTCACTTTCCCCTCCGACTTCCCGGCCCGGACCCGATAACCGTGACGGGGAATCCCCCGATCTGCCATGACCAGACCTGCCAGCTTGCGCGACACACCCTGGCGCCGCCGGCGCTGAAGAGCATCCTTCCCCTCGAAGGCATGGTCCCAGGACACTGCGAACTCGAGACCCGCCTCGAGTGGAGTCGTTCCGGCATCGATATCTGCGCCCCACAGGGGCAATCCTGCTTCGAGTCTCAGCGTGTCACGGGCCCCGAGGCCGCACGGGGTGGCACCCCCGGCGACCAGGGCGTCGAACACCTCGCCCGCCCGATGGTTGGGCACGCACACCTCTCCCCCCCGCTCGCCCGTGTATCCGGTGCCGGCGCATCTGGCGGAACCCGTTTCGAGGGTTCGGAACCGGCGGGGCGACTCCCCCAGGACCGACTCCAGCAGTGCGGGTGCGTTGGGTCCCTGGACCGCCAGCATGGCAGTGGAAGGGCGGATATCCTCAACCTCAACCAGAGATCCAGCTTGCTGTCGGATCCGGTCCCGCACCAGATCCGAGTTGGCGGCGTTGGGCATCACCCAGTACTCATCCTCACCCCAGCGCCACACCACCAGATCGTCCAGGATCCCCCCCTCGGAGTTGAGGAGCAGGGTGTAATGGGTGCGGCCCGGCTCGTAGGAAGCCACGTCATTGGAGAACAGGGAGCGGAGTGTGTCCGTGATACCCGGACCGCCTACCTGGAGACGCCCCAGATGGGACACGTCGAAGACGCCCACATCCCTTCGCACGGCCTGGTGCTCGGCCAGGACAGACTCGTATTGGACGGGCATCTCCCATCCACCGAAGTCGACGAATCTGGCTCCCAACCGGCTGTGGTGGTCGTGGAGCGGCGACCGTTGGCTCATCCGGTTCGCCGTCCCCGGGCATCGAGCCGGGTGACGACCGGTTTGCCGGGAAGGCGGGACGGAGGGGGCACCTCATCGAGGTGGTCGGGCTCCTCCAACCCGTACTTCACCACCAGTTGGAGGTAGTCGCGCTGGTAGAGCACCTTGCAGGAGATATCGGGGTAGAGCTGGCGGAGTAGCCGCACCTTGCGGTTCTTCTTGGTGACCAGCTTCTGGTTCATGGTCGTGATCTCGATGTACAGATCATCGTCGGGCAGGTAGAAGTCGGGGGTGAAATAATGGCGAGCCTCACCGCTCCGATCCCAGGCGATTGGAAACGACCGCGGCTCGTAAAGCCAGGGAATACCGTAGAAATCGAGTAGGAGGGCGAACTGACGCTCGCTGTTGTGGGCGAAATCGACCTCGTGGGCCCGAGGGTGGCCGTCCAGGCTCAGTTGAAGCCCGCCTTGACGCTCATCGGGGAAGTGGTCACGGCGTCATCGGTCTGGCTGGGGGCGGGGAAGAGCTGGTGGATGGCGCCCTCGACTTCCTCCTGAACCGGGCCAACGGCGATCCCGAACACACCCTGGCCCCGGCGAAACACATCCACCACCTCATCGGGGCTGGTGGCTGCATAGATCGTGTGCCCATCCGAGAGGAGGGTCACATCGGCCAGGGGGCGGTCGCTGGCCAGCTGCTGGCGAAGGATCTCCACCGCCGAGCGAATCTTCTTGAGTGACATCCCGGCATCGAGAAGGCGCTTGATCACCTTGAGCTGGACCACGTCGGTGAACGAGTAGAGGCGCTGAGACCCCGAGCCCTGAGCCTGCTGGAGAGAAGGCCGCAACAGCCCGGTGCGCGCCCAGTAGTCGAGCTGGCGATAGGTGATGTCCACCAGGCTGCATACCTGTGGTGCTCTGTATCCCAGCTGGTTGTTGGCCTCTTGCACTGTCTCCTCCGGACGGGCTCGGCGATATACGACTGTGCCGCCCGGCTGCTTACAGCAGCGTAATTCCGAGCGTGGGAGAAAGGTAACCGCCGGCCCCGGGAGTTGTCAACAACCTGTGGAAAACTCCATGCCGACCCGGGCCGCGTCGAGGACTCGGTGCTATGAGTCTTCGTCGGGTTCCTCACCCAGAAAGTCCTCGACCGTCACCTCTTCGAGGAACTCCCGGAAACGCTCGATCTGAGCCTCCTCGGACTCCTCCTCGATCTCGATGCCGGCCTCGGCGAGGACGGCCGGGTCGGCGAACACCGGAGCACCGGTTCTCACTGCGAGGGCTATCGAGTCGGATGGCCGCGCCGAGATGTGCACCTCGCCCTCCTCGTTGGAGAGGACGAGATCGGCGTAGAAGACACTGTCGCGCATCTCGGTCACCACTACCCGCTCCACCTCCGCACCGAGGTGCTCTACCACCAGCACCAGAAGATCGTGGGTGAGGGGACGGGGAGGCTCGACCTCTTCCATGGCGGTGGCGATGGCTGTGGCCTCCGAGGCCCCGATCCAGATGGGCAGATACCGGCGACCGGCCTGCTCGCGCAGCAAGACGATCGGGACGTTGGAAGGCAATTCCACTCGCACCCCGACCACCGTCATGGCCACTACGTCGGCGCTCATACCGACCGAGGTTATCAGTGCCCGTCAGTAGAGGAATTCGACCAGGGCATCTGGGTCGGCCACCAGCCCTTCCATATCGAGCACTGCCCAGAGGGATCGCAGGTTTCGATACCGGCCCTTCCAATCCAGCCCGTACCCCACCAGATACTCGTCGCCGACCTCGAAGCCCCGGTATTCGATCGGCACGTCGACGAGGCGACGCCGCACCTTGTCGACCAGCGCCACGGTCGCCACTGAGGAGGCTCCCCTGTCCTCCAGCATCCGCCTCAACACGGCCAGGGTCAGACCGGTGTCGATGATGTCCTCGACGATCACCACGTCCCGCCCCGTGACACTCTCGGCAGTATCCAGAGCGATGCGGATCCGACCACCCTCGCCAAAACGGGACAGCCCCAGGAAATCGACCTCCAGCGGAGTGGTCATCGCCCGAACCAGATCGGCCAGGAAGGGAACTGCTCCCACCAGCACCGAGACCATGAGCGGGTTGCGATCGGCGTAGTCGGCAGAAAGGGCTTCGCCCAACTCGACGATTCGGGCCCGGATCTCCCCGGCCGGCACCACCTCCACTGCGGGAGCGTCAGCCATTGGTCAGCCGGCTGAACACCAGGCCCAGCCATCCGAGCGCCGTGCCCAGGTCGGGTGGGTTGCCGTCGGTGGAGCGAACCGTCTCCACCACCACCGGTTCGGGCTCCGGCTGCGGCTGGGGTTGAGGCTGGGGCTCGGCGGCCTCCACCGTCTGGGGCGGCTCGTAGCGCGATGATCCCGCCGCCACCGCCACCTGACCGAAATGGTCGAACCCCCATGTCATCAGGGCTGCCGCGTCCTTGAAGTGACCCCCCGACCCCGACGAGCCCATCACCACGGTGAACAGGGTGCGACCGTCGCGCTGAGCGGCCGCCACCATCACCAGCCCGGCCCGGCCCGTGTAGCCGGTTTTCACTCCGATGGTTCCCGGATACTCGCCCAACAGCTTGTTGGTCGTCTCCAGCCGGCGCTGAGTTCCGTCGGGCGCCGGCGGGAATGAAGCCTGCTCGATCCTGGCCAGTTCCCGGAACTGTGGGTACTGCATGACGGCCAGGCCCATGGCCAGGAGGTCGGCTGCGCTCGAGTAATGGCCCGCCGTGTCGAGGCCGTGCGGGTTCTCGAAATGGGTATGTTGGAGGCCCATTTCCTCGGCCTGGGCATTCATCATGTCGACGAACCTGTCCACGCTACCCCCGATGTGCTCGGCCACCGCCATGGCAGCGTCGTTGGCCGACCGCACCACCATGGCCGTCATCAGAAGTCGAAGGGGAAGTCTCTCTCCCGGCACCAGCCCCACCTCGGACTCGCCCACGTCGGCTGCTCGCCGACTCACGGTGACGAGGTCATCCAGATTCCCGTATTTGAGGGCCAGGAGACAGGTCATGATCTTGGTGGTGGAGGCCATGGGACGTTCTTGGTCGGCATTCGACGAAGCCAGTACGGCCCCGGCATCGGCGTCGTAGAGAATCCAGGATTGGGCCGACACCTGGGGCGGAGCGGGGGCCACCACACCACCTTCACGAGGCGGAGTGGGGAGAATCAGCGGCGCGGCCGGGGCCGGAGCCGGCAGAATCAGAGTGAACATGGCCACCGCCACGAGGGCGGCGAGAGTGCGGATGGACTTCATTCGTGAAGAAGCGAGCGGACTTGTCCTGTCAGGATGGCGCGATGTAGCGCTTGTATCGAATCGGCGCATCCCGAAAGCACGTCGCGGGCACGACTCTTCGCCTCGGCCGAGTCAGATCTCAGCAGCGGAGCCGTGAGTTGGCGCAACAGGTCGGCCTCGCGCTCAACACCCAGCCTCACCGTCCGCAGATGGCGGGCCTCGAAACCCGCATCGAGCAGGCGGCGGCATTCGATGGCAACGGATAGGGCATCGGCGGGAAATACCGTGGCGTCGGCGGACGGCGCCACCAAGCCGTGTTCGATGA
Organism: uncultured Acidimicrobiia bacterium; assembly: GCA_963744905.1. Lineage (GTDB taxonomy): Bacteria > Actinomycetota > Acidimicrobiia > Spongiisociales > ZC4RG35 > DATFFO01. Next base: position 413,540 of record CAVUUV010000005.1, read on the forward strand.
GAGCGTCGAGGTCCTGGTCGGAGAGCCCGCTTCGACGAAGTAGATCGGTCCGGGTCAGGGGCTCGCCCTCCACCTCGAGCGTGTCCTCCAGTGGCTCGATCTCGTCGGGTCCCGGCTCCTCACCCCTCTCCCAGAGCGTGAGCTTCGATTTGATGACCTTGAGGGGGAGGAAGTGGTCTCTCTGCTGGGTGAGGATGTAACGAACCCGCTTGAGATCCTCGGAGTCGAACTGCCGATACCCGCTACTTGCCCGGGCAGGGTTCAAGAGCCCCTGCGACTCCAGGAAGCGCAGCTTCGACACCGACACATCGGGGAACTCGTCGCGCAGCAGGTTGATCACTTCACCGATGCTGAGGGGCTCGTCAGGCATTGCCGTGGACGACGAGGAAATGGAACCTGCCCACCAGCACTTCGTCTCCCGCCTCGAGAGCGGCGCTGTCCACCCGGGAGTCGTTCACATAAGTTCCATTGGTCGAGCCGGAGTCCTCCACCGACAGTCCTCCCCCATCGACGGTGAAACGGCAGTGCTGACGCGAGACGGTCACGTCGTCCAGGAAGATGTCGCTCTCGGGGTGACGACCCACGGTGGTCACGCCCGGATTGAGGACGAAGGTCATTCCGCTGCGCGGCCCTCTTTCCACCACCAGGGCGTAGCCGCGGATTCCCTCCACCTGGGTCGCCTCATCGCGGCTGAGAGGATGCTCCCGATCCTTCTCGAGAGGTACGTAGACCACCGTGGTCTCATTCTCTACCTCAGCTCCACAGTTGGGGCAGAAATGGGCATCGGCCGGTAGGTCGGCCTGGCAGTTCGGGCATGTCATGGGTTGTCCAGTCTAGAGATAGACCGAACCGCCCGATGGAGCGTCAGCCGATCAAGGCCCGATAGGCCTCGGCGTCGAGGAAGTCGGACCCGTCCAGCGGCTGATCGGGCCGCAGAATCACGAACCAGGCGGCGCCGTAGGGATCCTGGTTGACCAGCTCGGGTTTGTCTGCCAGTTCCTCGTTGACCGCCACCACGGTGCCGGTCGCAGGGGCATATACCTCGGCCACGGACTTGGTCGACTCGACCTCGGCCATTACCGCGCTCGCCTCCATCTCCTCTCCTTGTGAGGGGAGCTCCACGAAGACGACGTCACCCAGCTCTTCCTGGGCGTAGTCGGTGATGCCGACCTTGATGGTCCCGTCGTCCTGGACATCGATCCACTCGTGTTCTTCCGTGTACAGGAGTTGATCGGGAACGTTCACTGGGCCTCCTCGGGGCTGTCCTAACTGGTTGAGGGCGACTCTACCGACCGCAGCCGCGCCCGGATGTCGCCCGCGTACTCTCCCGCTACCCACCAGTAGAGCACCAATCCCACGATGCCCGCCAGCCAGGCGGGCGGGCCGAACAACCACGGCACGATCCCGGTCGCCACCAGGTAGAAGGAGGGGATGGCGCCGTAGAGCAGGAAGGTGGCCAGCTTCCCCAGGGGCCGCACCTCCAGCTTGCCCAGTCCCCGGCCGGCCAGAACCAGGCCCCCCACGCCGACCAGGACCTCGCGCGAGATCAGGGCCCAGCCGAAGGGCCAGGGAAGGACTCCGGCGATCAGGCCCGCTACCAGAGCCGAGGCGATCATCAGCCGGTCGGCCACCGGATCGAGCAGTTTCCCCAATTCGCTCACCTGGTCGAGTCGGCGAGCCAGGTAGCCGTCAACCCAGTCGGTGCCGCCGATGAGGAAGATCAGCGCCGCCGCCAGACCCACGCGGTGCTGGGCCAGCAGAACCCACCAGAAGTAAGGAATGGCGGCCAGCCGGACGAACGAGACCAGATTGGGGATGGTGAGGACTCTGTCTCCCACCCCGACAGGCTACCCCCGGATCGGTCAACTACGGGCCGGTGCCGGCTTGAACAGGTCTCCCGAGCCCGTATGGCCCAGGTCGCGCACCGTCACATCGCCGCAGTGGGTGCACACGCTCCGCTCCAGCCCGAAGTTCACCGTTGTGTACCGCTCCGGGTGGTCACAGTGGCCCACGGCCCTGGTCGGATCGTGCAAGGGTTGCTTCTGAAAGATCTTCATGATCACGCCGCCTTTTGGTTTCCCCACGTCATCCTCCCGCTACCCCGGCGACCGTCTAGAGATCAAACCCAACACACACCATCTGACTAGTCCGAGGAGCACGCCACCACTTCCGCCACCGGTGCCGGGCCGATTAGCATGGCCCGGCCACGGGCCGTGGCGCAGCTTGGTAGCGCGCTTGACTGGGGGTCAAGAGGTCGCCGGTTCGAATCCGGCCGGCCCGACGGACGGAAACCCGCTCCGTTGAGCGGGTTTTGTCGTTTCCCGGCTTCATCGACACCGGCCGTGTTCCACTAACGTTCCACTATCGGGTCTGGCGCTCCCGATGTAAGGGTTCCCCATCCGGCCCAAGTATGACCACTTCGCGTTGCGGTTGCCCGTCCTTCCGCTTGCTGATGAAGTTGCGGGCCGCCGATATCGCTGATTTGACGGCCGCCTCGGTTCCCATCGTTATCAATACGGTTACAACGACCGTTCCGACCTCCCCGGGAGCGGGCGGAAATGCACTGCGTTCCTCGATCTCTCCCGTGCGTTCTACGTCAAAGCCAGCGTCTTGAAGGCTTGACTTCAGCTGGTGAGCTATCAGCGGATTACCTATTGCTATATGAGCTGTGGGTCGTTCTGACATTTGCCGGACGAACCCTACCGACCCAATGGAACTCACTTGCCGGCCACGTCGATCATCGCCGCCAGACGGTCTATAGCCTCGCGCTGGTGGCCCGGCAACACCGAGGCGTAAATGTCCAACGTCACCGAGATCGAGGAATGGCCGAGGCGCTGCTGCACGAGTTTGGGGTTCTCACCCGCCGCCAAGAGCGCGGTGGCGTGACTGTGGCGAAGCTGCTTCACCGTGATGGGCGGAAGGCCGGCCGCTTCCACGATCTCACCGAACCGGCGGGACACGTACTCCGGGTTGATCGCCCGGCCCAGCTGGTCGGCGGCGACCCATTCCCCCGGCTCCCAGGCTTCACCGGCCCTGAGCCTCTCCTCGAGCTGGGCCTTCCGCCAGGCCCGAAGCGCGGAGACGGTCCCGGCGTCCAGGTCGATGCTGCGTCGACTGGTGACGGTCTTGGGCGGCTTAGTGACAGTGCGGCCGTCCACGACCACCCGGGCCCGCTTCACCGACAGTGAGCCTGCCTCCAGGTCTACGTCGGGCCATTGCAGCCCGCAGAGCTCGGAGCGCCGGAGACCACTCATGGCTGCAAGATGCCACACCCCTCCCAGGCGATCCTCACCGGACACGTCGATGAAGGCAGCGATTTGGTCCGGAGTCCACACGTCCTCTGTCACGTCCCTCGGTGGGAGCTTGGGCTTGTCGGCCAGGTCGGCCGGGTTGATTCGAAGCAGTCCCTTGCGGACCGCCGAGTCGAGGGCCTTATGCAACGTGACCTGTAGTCGCCTCACGCTGGCCGGTCCCAGGCCACCGGTGCCGTCCAGCCGGCCGTGATCGGCCTTGTCGGCCAGGAATCCCTCGATGCGGGTGGCCGTGAGCTTGTCCAGGCGGGTCGCTCCGAGCGCCGGGATGATGTGGCGCAGCGCCGCCGAGCGGTACCAGCTGAGCGTCGCCGCCTCCAGCTGCTGGAGACCGAGAGACCCGAGCCACTCTTCTAGGTACTGACCGACAGTCAGACTGCCGGCGTCCGTTACCTGGCCGGCGTTGACTTCCGCCAGCCTCTCTGTGAGCCATTCCCGAGCAGCCGTCTTGGTCTCGAACAGCTTCGACCGTTCCCGGCGTTTCCCCTGACCGTCGATGAAGCTATAGCGCGCCTGCTGGCGACCCTTCCACTCCCGGATCGAGCCGGTTCCTCGCTCGCGTCTTCCACTCATTCGTCGTCCTTCGCCGGTCCTGGGTAGCTGGGACCGTCGTAGTCGATGCCAGCGAGCCGCATCTCCTCAACCGTGTTCTCGTGGATCTCAGGTGGCCGAACGCCAGCGGTTCTCATTCTTTCCAGCTCGTGGGCGAGATCCCGCAGCGCCTTGACGTGGGCTAATCGCGCTTCCTGAATCGCTGAGTCGTCACCCACGTACTCAGCCGCATGGACGTTTCGGCTCGCCGCGTGGACCGCCTCGTGAGCATCGGACAGTCTGTCGTGCATCCACCACACCCCCATGTCTTCATGCCAGTCCCTGAGCATGCGCGTTCGCTGATCGTTTCCGCATGCAGGCTCGATGCCGATGACCCACTTGCGGGCCAGATCCGGGTGAACCCCGTCCACATTCGGTGCCAAGGCGATATCGGACGACTCCCCGAGCGGAAGCCACAACAGGGCGGGAGGAAGGCCAAGAGTCCACGCGATCGTGATCGCTTCATCGAGGGACAATCCTCGATGGCCGGACTCGATGCGGGCGATTTGAGCACGGTCGACTTTCCATCCGACCTCACCGAGTTGATCAGCCAAGTCGTCTTGGGTCCATTCACGCCGTGCGCGGTACCGCCTGAGCCTCCGAGCGAAGGCCTGGGAAGGTGTCTCTGTCATATCGCCGCCTTCTCGAGTTTGTGTGACAATCTAACACGTTAGCGTGTTACCGATGGTTCTGTCGAGTGGTTCATCGTACGGTTGCGTGTAGATGCCTCACGGAAGGAACCTCCCGATGGACGCAGCGAAAACGACAGTCACGGTGCCAGAAGCGGCGCGAATGCTCGGGATCTCAAGGAACCTGGCATACCAGTTGGCCCAGGACGGCGCGCTGGCCGGTGTCCCAGTCATTCGCCTGGGTCGCCGAATGGTGATCCCCCGAACCCCCTTCCTCCGCGCCCTGGGCCTCGAAGATAAGCCGGCCGAGGTCGCCGGATGAATAGCTCAACGAGAAAGCCCGCCCCCGAGTCTGGGGCGGACTCTCGCAGGTCGGCGGCTAGAACGACTGACATTCAGTCTACCTGCCCCGTCTGCGGACTCCAGCATCGGAGCCCCATCCCAGCCGAACAGGTCGTTCACATTTGCCCCACCGCCGGCAAGGTCCGAATCCTCAAACGAATCACCCATGTCTGACACGCTCGCGGACGTGGCCGTCGATTACGCCGCTCGGGGCTGGCCCATCTTCCCTCTCCGGGGCAAGATTCCTCTGCGGGGATCAGGCGGATTCGAGGACGCAACCACGGACCTAGACCCGGTGCGTGGGTGGTGGAAGGGACCGCCCCGAATGCAACATCGGCACCGCCATCCCGGCATCCCTCGCCGTGATGGACGTCGACGCCAAGAAGAACGGCCTGAGGACCCTCCAGGAGCTGGAGGAGACCGAAGGGGTACCTGACACGCTGAGCGTCTTGACCGGAGGCGGAGGGCTCCATCTGTACTTTCTCCATCCCGGTGGTGACCTCCGGCAGGGAACCGACATTCTCGGTCCCGGTATCGACACCCGGATCCCAGGCAAGGGATATGTCGTCTTGCCGCCGTCGATCCACGAATCCGGACGGCGATACGAGTGGTATCGGCCGGATGTGGCGCCGGCACCGATGCCGCGGTGGATGGTCGGTCGGCTCAGACCTGAGCCACCTCCCAGACCGTCGAGGGTGTGGCGACCCAGAAGCGACATCGGGCCGCGTCTCCGCGGCGTCTTGGCCGTACTGTCACCGGAGGGGCCAGCCTGGAACGATCGGCTGCACTGGGCGGCGTGTCGGGCTGGCGAGATGGTCCTCGAGGACGGCGCCGACCCGGCCCAGCTCGAACGTCTTCTGCTCGAAGCCTGCCAGCCGTGGAACGGCCGAGAGACCCGCGCGGCTATGGCGACGATCCGAAGTGGGATGAACAGGACCGGGAGGGCAGCATGAGAGTCCCGACCGTGCCTGAGCTACAGCCCCGGTCCGAGCTCCTCGATTCGCTCGATGAGCACCACGATGGGCCGTTGCCGTTCCTCACGCTGGCCGAGATGTGCGCCAAGGTCGACGCTCAAGGGCCCCGCAAGTACCTGATACGAGGAATCTGGCCGGCCAGCGCCTACGGGGTGCATGCAGCCGAGATGAAGGCGCAGAAGACCTGGAACATGGACGACCTGGCCGTCTCCGTTTCTTCAGGCACGCCGTGGCTCAACCATTACCCCATTGACGACCCGGGGCCGGTCGTCCTCTTCGCCGGCGAGGGCGGCGAGGGCGCGATTGTGCGCCGACTGCGCGCCATCTGTGAGAGCCGTGGGCTCAGAGCCGAAGACCTGCCCATAACGGTATGCGCCAGGGCTCCACATCTGAAAGACGACGACCATATGGCCCTCTTCGAGGAGGCCGTCGACCAGATTCGGCCCACCCTGGTGATCCTCGATCCCCTCTATCTGTCGGCTGTGGGAGCCAAAGGCGGCGACCTGTATGGGATGGGCGAGCTGTTGGAGCGTGGACAGCTCATCTGTGACGCCGCCGGGGCCGCACTGGTGGTGGTTACCCACTTCAACCGCGGGAATCGAAGCGGAGCCGAACGGATCAGCGGAGCCGGGCCGGCGGAGTGGGGCCGGGTGCTGATCGGCGCCGACGTGAAGTCCCGCCATACCGACCCCGTAACCAAGGCGACCACTGTGGTGGCGGTACTCGACGTGATCGGCGGCGAGGTGCCCGATCAGGCATGGCGGATCAAGCGCACGATCGTGGCTGATGACCCCGACAGTCTCGATTCCCCGCTCCGGTACTCAGTCGAGGTGTTGAGCGAGGAGGAGGCCGGTGCAGAAGACGACATGCCGCCGGCACGGAGGAAGCTCCTCGAGGCCGTTCATGCCATAGGCGAAAACGGCGCCACCAACCGTGAACTGGTCGATTGGATCGTGGACAAGTACGGGCACGGGCTCTATCGAACAACGGTCAGCCGAGAGCTCAATGCGCTTCTGGCCGCGACCGCAGTGGACAGCATTGAGGAGGCCGGAAGAGCCACGTTGTGGTTCCCCTTGAGGTGTCGCCGGGTGTGGCGAGCACACCCCCAGCACACCTGAGCACAGGTGATGCTCAAGGGGTGTCGCCGCCGTCGTCGTATGTATACGACGGCGACACCCGCACACCCCCTAACGGCACCTCGAAGGTGTCGCCTGAGGAGATAGCCCGATGAAGGTCCAGTGCTACCGCTGCGATCGAGCGGTGCGGATCCCAGATGGCATCGACCCGCGGCTTACCTTCCACACCTGCCGCCCACCACGCGAAACGCTCAGGTGGCGCCCGGCATTCTCGGCCGAGGAACTAAAGGCCGAGCAGCGGCTCGCCTGGGCACGATCGCAGCTGGGCGGAGCTCTCGAGGACGCGGTTGGTTCCGAGGCGATCCTCCGATGGGTCGACGAATGAGATGGCGACCCGTTTTTTTTCCTGGAGGAAGGCCAATGAGTGCACTCGGCCGAGGCTGCGAGAGAATGCCGCGCGCGACCCGTCACGCGCATGGTTGCACAGAGCGGACCGACTGCTCTCAAGCGTGAACTGGTGGGGAAAAACGCCCCGGGAGGGCGCCGGTGACACCGAGCCTGTTGCAGGTCGTCTACCTCGCCCTGGTGCATCTTCGAGATGAGCGGACTCTGCGCCGCAACGGTCTGGCTGAGCCGGCGTGGCTCGATGAGGCGATCGCTGAGCTGCGGGAGGCCATCAATCACGACAGGAGACGACCAGAGACGACAGAACTGGCAGAGGCGGGGTCCGGTGCGGATACTGATCGGGTGTCCTGCTCGACCGGGACGGCGATTACGGCGTGGAGTATCGAGGAGACGGCTCAAGCCCTGGGCTGTTCGTCTAGGACCGTTCAGCGGTTCCTGGCCAGTGGCCGGCTCCCCGCCCTCCGCGCCGGGCGACTGGTCCGGATCGATCGGGAAGTGGTGAGAGAGCTACTACGCGGTGAACGATGAACACCGAAGAGCAACTAGACCTCGAGGACCTGGCGAACATGACAGCCGATGAGATCGACCGAGCCTATGCGGCGGGGCGCTGTCGGCGTCTCCTGGGATTGCCGCTCGAAGGGCCGGACGTTCCCACCGAGCTGACGTTCGCCGCCCCGGACGGCGGGGCAGGCTCGTGAGCAGGCCTGAGGCATATACGCGCCCTCAGGGCAGCCTCGCCCCGCCGTCGATGCTCCCTCACAACCCCGAGGACGGCGTCCACCGGGTCTTGGCGGTGGTGTGGGGCGAGGTGGTCCGCTCCGCTCGGCTCGGGGATCCGCCCTGTGACTGCGTCACCCTCAGCGCCCCGGCCTCTGACGGCACTCCCCGCCCTGACCTGATCCACCGCGGCGCGATCCGTCTGCCCAAGGCAACAGATGGCACGCCGGTGAAACATGGCCACGACGGCGCCCAGGTGGGGGTAGTGACCCAGATCGCCTCATCCGCCTCCGGCCTGTGGGCGTCGGTGAAGCTTGGCCACAAGGGCCGGCTGTTGGCCGCTACTGGCCACACCGGGATCTCCCTCGAGACCGATGAGGAGAGCAGAATGTCGGCCTTGGCCCTGGTGCCGGCGGGGTGGCAGGCGTTCTCCTCAGCGCGGCTGTGGGACGTGCCTGTCGGGTCGGTGGAGCGAGCACTGGCGGCGTCGCCGGGCCCCGGGGCGGTGTTCCACGTTGCGGATCCGTTCGCTTCCGAGTCGGGAACCATTCTCGGCACCGGCGCCAAGGCGCCCACGGGTGACGCCGACTGGAAGCCCTCAGTCGGTCCCGTCTCTGTCGCTGGGCTGACCTCCGCCGACTTCGAAGCCCAAGCCGAACGAGAGCGCCGCCTCGGCCTTCAGCGCATCGAGAGCATGAGAGCGCCCTCACATGAGGAATGGTGGCGAGATCGTGTCCGTCAGGTGGCCCAGCAGGGCGAGGAGCTCCGGCTCCGGCTCGAGCGAGAACAGCGAGCGCGGGAGAAGGCAGGGCAGGAGAGACGGAGCCGCGAGGCAGAGGCCGACAAGGAGGCACCACCTGCAGCTCCCGTCAAGGAATCGAGGCTCGGTCGGATCTCGGCCAGTCTGCAGCGACTGAGAAGCGCGCCGTGACCGCTGATGGCCTACTGCTCCTCATCCTCGCCGTGGTCATCGTCGGTCAGGTTCTCGCCGGCCGACGACCCAAGCCCGGGCCTCTCATTCTCTCGGGCGCGCCGCGGCCCAAGCGCCTACACCGCAAAGCCACAAGCGAAACATGGAGGTCGACCATGAGGAAGCCCCAGGACGGGCCGTTCCCTCACACGCCCGAATGCAAGACACCCGCCGCGACACCCGAGTGGATCCCCCTCGGCAGTACCGGCGCCTACGAGCGGGTTTGCACCTGCTCCCGACAAGTAGCCCACCCGCCCCGGTGGACACGGCCCGACATCTTCGACAAGGCGGTGATGCGCCACGCGCCCGGTTGTGAGATCGCTGACAAGCCCGCCCTGCTGGCGCTAGCCGTCCGGGTGAAGGAAGAGGCGACCTACACCTTCGCTAACTGCACCGTTTGCACACAGAACTGGTACGCATGGGATCGACCACCACAGCCCGTACCGGCGGGGCGGTAACTGAGGTGGTGTCCTCGAAATGACCGCGCCCAAAGGCCTGGCCGATCTCGGGGCACCCACTCAGGGTGGCCGCGGGCCCTCGCGGACCCTGCCCCGGCCCGGGCTGTAAATAGCGCCTCTCCTGAACCGCCACGAGATGGAGGTGTAATCGCGGGCGAGCTTGGCCGGGCCTTCGCTCAGCGCCTCGACGTCGTGACCGGAGACGGCACCGGCGGGGACACCGGTCGGACTCTTGAACGTGACCGGAAAGACGGCCGTCACCTACACCGACACCGCGCCCACCCGCGCGGATATGTGGCTCAAGTAGCCATGGACCGATTCGACGATGCCACGACCAGATTCGAGAGCCTGGTCGACCCGGCCCAGAGCTAGTGTCTCTGGTTCGACTTAGCGCGGCTCTCAGAGCGAGGCTTCGGGAGCAGAGTCTGGTTACGCTTGGTCGCCTCCCCACAGTCGAACCGAGTGCCCAAACGGTATTGGATAGTCGAGATCGAAGCCAGCGAGCGCGTTCTGAGCAAGATCGCGGACGCCGCTCATGGACACGTTTCATTACCTGAGATCTACGAGGCTGTGAGTCTGGATTCTTATGAAACAGCCGTGTGGAACCAAGACGATGAGCGTGGCAAACGCCTGATCGTCACTGGCACGTCCCGCGGTGGAAAGCCGCTTCTGGTAATACTCGGTCTTGTAGATAGGATGGATGGCATCTGGTATCTACGATCGGCCTGGAGAAATGACAGACAGACCTGATGATCTAGACCTCACGTTGACGGAGGCACAACAACTCCTCGAGAAGGGCGAACCTGTGGAGCTGGTTTCTGCTCCACGGCCAGCGATATTCACCTTCGAACCGAGAAGCTTTGACTTCGAGATGTCTGCTGCGGACGCGACGAACTGGTTCAGACTGGTGGCGGAGGATCCCCGGGATGCCGATCAGTCAACTGCCCTGACCAAGCAGGCCTCCTGACCCACTCCACACCTTGCTGCCGCACGACGGCGAGCTGAACTTCTCCTCCCACTGGTATTTGTTGAGCTGTGGCGCGCCCATCGGAAAGGATGCCGCGTACGAATCGCCCAAAGGTGCTGGTGGTGCGGACAAGCGTTTCGGCAAGATCCAGAGCATCTCGGATGCTCATCATCGCCGTAGGGATCAGAAACTCAACCTCGGACCCTCGTTGATCCGGGGGAACGAGTCGCGTATGACCCTTTACCAGTCTGGTCGCAATGTCGGCAAAACCAAACCAGTCGATTCCGGTGTTGATCGTGGAATGAAGCTCTTGGGGCGGACCATTTAGTCCTGCCATGAGCATCACTTTGACTACTCGGTCCTCGTCGCTGTAGCCGACGAATCTGAGTTGCACATCATCATAAGCACCCGTGTCCCGACCCACTCGACTCATGAATAGGCCCGGAAGTTGGTCCAACACGTCTTCCAGCTTCGCACTCGGCTGAAGGTCAAGGCGCGTTTGCTCGAGGACGCTTCGAACATTGATTAGGTCGTTTCCGACATTCTGATAGGGGTCAATCGTCAACGCTATGACGTGGGGGGTGAGTTGGACGATCTTCTGCTGAGTCTCGGACATCACGGCAGGGGATGCGTTGTTTATCGAGGCCTCCACACGGCTGTCAGTTGCCACAGCTATGCCATCAGGTACCGAAACGGCTGCACCGAATCCCATTCCAAGGGAGACTAGCGGGCCCGCGGATCCGTGCTCGACGCCGCAGGCGTGTGCGGAAGAAGAGGCCCCTCTAAGGCATCGAAGTCGAGGGTCCCTCGTGTAGATGGCGCCAATCGGCCGCTCTAATCAGCTAGGTAGGCGTCGAGGCCCTGCTTCGCCTGTAGGAGCTGTGTCTGTTTCGGCCGGGATCCCCGGCGCGTTCCACCACCGTTCCACTATCGCCCAGGATTCTGGCTGGGACCGACCGTAACCCGAAGGGACGGCGACCGCTTGAAAACCGCTCCACTGCGCCTTTTCCGCCGACCCGCCGCTACTCGTTGGGACCGGCTGGAATGGCTCTGGGTGGACTGGGGGTCAAGAGGTCGCCGGTTCGAATCCGGCCGGCCCGACCAGGGAAGCCTGTCCTGGTTGAGGGGTTTGGTCACGAACTTTGGGCCGTGAGCGTCGCCCAGCGACGCTGGGAACCCTGGGTTGACTCTGTCGGGAGGGCGGTCGTCCAACCCGGGGCTGTGAGCGTCGCCCAGCGACGCTGGGAACCCTGGGTTGGGCTTGGAGGCCGACCGGGCCTGGATTGACACTGCCCTCCCATCTCACTTCTCACCGCAACTACCATCACGCCTCGTGTCAGCGATCGCCATCCGGGGTCTGGTCAAGGCGTACGGAAGCACCGAAGCCGTGGCCGGAATCGACCTCTTCATCGAAGCCGGCCAGGTCTTCGCCCTGCTGGGCCCCAATGGGGCCGGTAAGACCACCACGGTTGAGATACTCGAAGGCCATCGCACCCCCACCGAAGGCGAGGTATCGGTGCTGGGGATGGATCCTCAGCACGACGGGAGGGCCTACCGCGAGCGCATCGGCATCGTCCTCCAGGAGACTGCCGTCGAGCGCGAGCTGACTGTGACCGAGGCCCTCGACTACTACGGGGCCCTCTACCCGCACCATCGCTCCCCCGGTGAGCTGATCGAGCTGGTCGGACTGCAGGAGAAAGCCCGGGCCCGGATCAAGACCCTGTCTGGGGGCCAGCAGAGACGTCTGGAGCTGGCCCTGGGCCTGGTCGGCGACCCTGAGCTGATCTTCATGGACGAGCCCACGACCGGATTCGACCCCTCGGCCCGGCGGCAAGCCTGGTCGATAGTCGAGAACCTCGCCACCCTGGGCAAGACCATCCTCTTGACCACCCACTACATGGACGAGGCTCAGTACCTGGCCGACGAGATCGCCGTGATGAGCAAGGGAAAGATCGTCGCCCAGGGGCCCCCCGACACTCTCGGGGGCCGCTCCGATGCCGAGGCCGTGATCAGATTCTCCCTCCCCGTCGAAACCGACCTCTCCGACCTGCCGATCCAGCCCTCCCCGGTATCAAATGGGATTCTCGAGCTCCGCACCCCCGCACCCACCCGGGTCCTGAACCGGCTCACTTCGTGGGCGCTGGAACGGGGCATGGAGCTGGAGAGTCTCTCGGTCTCCAGGCCCTCGCTCGAGGACGTCTACCTCCAGCTCACCGGTGATTCAGTTGAGTGAGCGGCCCCGTGATGTAGTCCTGATCTGGCACCAGATCCGCTACCAGAACAAGATCTTCTGGCGCACCCCGATCTCGGCGTTCTTCACCCTGGTGTTCCCCCTCATGTTCCTGGTGCTGTTCACCGCCATCTTCGGCAATGACGTCATCCAGGGCACCGATCTCCACTTCGCCCAGTTCTATGCGCCGGGCCTGGCCGTCTTCGCCGCGGTCTCTGCCTCCTACACGAACCTGGGTATCGGCACGGCCATCGCCCGTGACAATGGCATCCTGAAACGGGTTCGGGGGACTCCACTCCCTCCCTGGATCTACATCGCCGGCAGGATCGGATCCGCCATCTGGATCGCTTTCCTGGCCGTGCTAATGATGCTGGTGGTGGGCGTGGTGTTCTACGGCGTCCAGATCCCCGTCCGCGGTCTCCTGGCGGCCGTTGTCGCCTTCCTGGTCGGAGTAGCCTGTTTTTCGGCGCTGGGAATGCTGGTCGCCGCCCTGGCCCCCAACGGTGACTCGACCCCCGCCATCACCAACGCCACCCTGCTGCCCGTGGCCTTCGTGTCGGATGTCTTCATCCGCATCGACAATCCACCGGCCTGGATGGACTTCGTCGGCAAGTTCTTTCCGCTCCGTCCTTTCGTCGAATCGTTTCGCGATGCCCTGGACCCGACCCTGACCGGTTCTCAGTTCCACTGGGGCCAGCTCGGTTACATGGCCCTGTGGGGCGTGGTGGCCGTGGTCATAGCCGTGCGTTTCTTCCGATGGGAACCGAAGGTGAGCTCGGAGACGCCCCCACGCCGGCGGCGGCGGGCACGGTCGGCAGCCGGGTGACTCAGAACAGGTGGTGCACCAGCCACATGATGCCCTGGATCAGCCGCCAGCTCAGGTAGATGACGGTCAGGCCTACCAGGATCTTGAAACTGATCGGAGTGGGCGGGGCCTTGTCGTCCGGATCGGGATGCGGAGCAGGGTCAGTGGTCACGGCTGGCCCTCAGCCTAGGTACAACTCGCACAGGAGTTCCCGTGAAGTCCTCCGTCTCACGCAGACGATTCTCCAAATAGCGAAGGTAGTCGTCACCCAGCTCACCGCCCGACATGAAAAGGATAACGGTGGGCGGCTCGGTGGCTGCCTGGACCGCATAGTGGATCTTGGCCCTCCGGCCCTTGCGAACCGGGGGTGGATGGGCCGCCGTCCAGCCCCGGATCAGGCGATTGAGCAACCCGGTGGGAATCCGCCGGCTCCTCGCCTCCAGCACGGCTTCGACCGCCGCACCCAACTGACCCAGACGCCAGCCCCGCAGCGCCGAGATGCGGAGAATCGGCGCCCAGCCGAGGAATCCGAACCGGCTGGCGATGTCTCGTTCGATCATCCAGCGGTCCTCCTCTGAGACGGTGTCCCATTTGTTCACCAGCACCACCACTCCTGCTCCGGCCTCCAGGATCTCGTCGGCGATCCGCTGGTCCTGACGGGTGACACCATCGGATGCATCGAGTACGAGGAGGGCTACGTCGGCCGACGCCACCGCCCTTTTGGCGCGCAGAACCGAGTAGAAGTCGGCGTCCTCGGCAATCTGCGGCTTGCGACGGATACCGGCGGTGTCGACCAGCAGATAGGGGCGGCCGTCGATCTCGGCCACGACGTCGACGGGATCCCGCGTCGTCCCGGGACGCTCGGACACGATCACCCGCTCCTCCCCGACCAGCCGGTTGAGAAGAGTCGACTTGCCCACATTGGGACGGCCGACGATGGCCAGATGGGGGACAGACTCCTCTCCTGGCTCCTCCAACTCCACCGGCAGGTTGCCGACGATGCGATCCAGGAGCTCACCCACTCCCCTGCCGTGGAAGGCCGACACGGCGATGGGTTCTCCCAGACCCAGGTTCCACAGCTCTGTGGCGTCGGCCTCCCGGGTGGCGTCATCGACCTTGTTGGCCGCCAGGATGACCGGTATTTCCGCCCTCCGCAGCAGATCGACCACGCCGAGGTCGTCGTCGAGCAGGGGCACGGAGGCATCGACTACCAGGACCACTACGTCGGCCGACGCCAGGGCGGCTTCCGCCTGCTGGCGAATCGAGACATCGACCTCGTCGCCCGGCTTCAACTCCCAGCCTCCCGTGTCGATCAACAGGAAACGGTGCCCCGACCAGTCGGCGTCGAACTGGCGGCGGTCGCGGGTCACCCCGGGATGTTCTTCGACCACTGCCGCCCGCCGCCCCAGGATCCGGTTGACCAGAGTCGACTTGCCGACGTTGGGGCGTCCTACGACGGCCACTATCGGCAGGTTCGCGGACGTAGCGGGCTTCATGGGCTGGGAACGGTAGATGGCTCTCAGGTTGATATGAGGCCCAGCGCCTCGGTAGCGGTCCAATCGCGGTCCTGCTCCAGCCACCCGGCCTCCTGGGAAGGGCGGGCGGTGACACCCGCCTCCACCGCCGCGCAGAGCGTTCCGACGAAGCTACGCAGTTGGGGCGGCAGGGGGAAGTACTCGGACTCCTCGGTGGCGTGCCACAGTTCGAATCCTTGGCTCGGGGCCAGGGCATCGATCACCTCCTGCACGAGATGGTCCGGCGCCGAGGCCCCGGCCGTCACCCCGACCACCTCCACGCCCTCCAGCCACTCGGGGACTATGGCGTCGGCCGAGTCGATCCGGTGAGCCTCGGTTCCGTTTTCATGGGCAAACCTGACCAGGGCCTGGGTGTTGGAAGAGTTCTCGGAGCCCACCACCAGGATGAGGTCACATTGTTCGCTCAGCTGGCGCACCGCCTCCTGGCGGTTGGTGGTGGCGTAGCAGAGGTCGGATCGCCGAGCGGTCATGAGCTCGGGATACTGGACCTTGGCATCGTCGAGGACATGGCCCCACTCATGCATCCCCAACGTGGTCTGAGCCAGCAACGCCACCTTGGCGGGATCACGGGGCCGGAAATCGCCCAGCCCCCTCTCGGGATCCACCAGCGTGATGTCGCCCGGGGCTTCGGCCACGGTTCCAACTGCCTCATCGTGGCCCTCATGGCCCACGTAGATGACTTCGTAGCCCCGGGCGGCCATCCGCTTCACCTCGTGGTGGACCTTGGTCACCAGCGGACATACGGCGTCGATAACCACCGCCGCCCTCTCCCCGGCCCCGTCGACCACCTCGGGAGCGGAACCGTGAGCCGAAAGCATCACCGGGGCACCGACCGGGACATCGGAGATGTCGTCGACGAACACCACCCCCACCCGCTCGAAGGCCTCCACGACCCAGCGGTTGTGGACGATCTCGTGATAGCAGTAGACGGGTGGCTCGAAGATTCGGACCATCCAGGTCAGAGCCTTGATCGCCATCTCAACTCCGGCGCAGAACCCGCGCGGTTCGGCCAGCAAGACGCGTTGAACCATGCCGTCATGGTAGGGAGCGCCGGGGAGAACCCCGAAGCTTCCTAGTGTCCCGGGATCAGGGCCAGCACCCGATCCACCACCTCATCGATGGAGAGGTCGGTGGTATCGATGACCACGGCATCGTCGGCAACCATCAACGGGGAAACCGCACGACTCGAGTCGAGCTCATCTCTACGCCGCAAAGACGCCGCAACGTCGGCGGTCACGGCCGACGTCTCCCCGGAACGACGCAGGGCTCGAACCGCCGGGTCGGCGTCCAGGAACACCTTGACCGCAGCCTGGGGAAACACCACGGTGCCGATGTCACGACCCTCGACCACAGCCCGGTTCTCGTGGCGATCTACCCAGCGCCTCTGCAAGGCGACCATTCTCTCTCGCACCAGCCGGTAGGCCGAGACAACCGAGACCACCTCGTTCACCTCCTCGGTGCGGATCCCTGCCGAGACGTCGACCCCATCGAGCCAGGTGACCCCGTCGCTCTGATCGACGTCGACGCCAGACACCACCTCGACCACGGCATCTTCGTCCTCAGGGTTCACCTGCCCCTCAAGCACCGCCAGGGTTGCGGCGCGATAGAAGGCACCGGTGTCGAGATGGGAAACACCGATTATCCGGGCCACACGCCGGCTGACGGTCGACTTCCCGACTCCACCCGGCCCGTCCACGGCCACCACCAGAGGCGGGTCATGGCTCATAGGGCCTTCAGCATCTCGAAGTACCCCGGCCAGGTCTTCGCCACCGTGCCCGGGTCCGAGATCTCGATTCCAGGAACCACCAATCCGACCAGAGCCAGCGACATGGCGATTCGGTGGTCGTCGTGCGGATCGACGATGGCAGCGTGGAGCCGGCGAGGTCTGATCTCCAGGTAGTCGGGTCCCGCCCGGGCTTGCCCGCCCATCTTCTCGATCTCGTCTTCTAGAGCCGCGAGGCGATCGCTCTCCTTCAATCTCAGGGTCGACAGCCCCGTCAAGCGAGACGGACCGTCGGCGAACAGAGCTGCCACCGCCACCGCCAGAGCACCGTCGGGGGCGCCATCGAGGTCGGCCTCGACTGCTCCCAGAGGCTCCCCTGGTCCCCGGACCACTATCCGATCCGGCTCACGCATAACCTCACAACCCATCGCCGACAGGACCTCCAGCACGGCCAGGTCCGGCTGGGAGGAGCCGGCCGGTATCCCCACCACCGCCACCGACCCCCCGGTGATGGCGGCGGCCACAGCGGGGTACACCGCCGCCGAGGCGTCCGCCTCGATGGTGACGGCAGCCTTGTGATAGCCGGTCGGGGCGACGTGGAAGCGGTCGTCATCGGTCTCCACCTCGGCCCCGAACAGCCTCATCATCTCGACCGTCCCGATCAGATAAGGACGCGAGACGACGGGACCGGCCAGGACCACCTCGACTGCCGACTCTGCCATCGGTGCGACCATCAGCACCGCCGAGGCGAACTGAGAAGACTGGGTGGCATCCACGGTCACCCGACCACCCGTCAGCTCTCCTCCGGATATGTGGATCGGAAGCCGGCCCCGTGAGGCTTCGAGACGGGCCCCCATCGCTTCCAGGGCATGCACGAGAGGCGCCATCGGCCGCTGCCTCATCCGGCTGCTCCCGTCGATGGTCACCCGGCCCCGGGCCAGACAGGCCACGGCGGTGACAAACCGGGCCGTCGTGCCCGAGGCTCCCACGTCTAGGGCGTCGGATGCTCTCAGCTCGTCGCCCGCTCCCAGCACCAGCCAGGGATCATCGTTGTCGTCGATCATCACCCCCAGCCCTCGCAGGCACCTGCGCATGGCCCCCGTGTCGTCTGCTTCGAGCGGTTCGCCGATACGACTGACCCCTGTCCTGGCCAACGAGGCCAGGACCAGGGCGCGGTTGGTCAACGACTTCGAGCCGGGAGGGCGGACCGAGCCGCTGACCGGCCTGCCCAGGGGTCGTACTGCTACCACGGTCGGCAAAGGTAACCGGAGCACCGACCGCTACTCAACCCGGGCGGGTCCCACCGGCTCGATACAGGCTGGTGATCTCCACCGGGCTCAGGTGACGCCATCCACCCGGAATGAGGTCCCGGTCGGTTATCGGTCCGATCGCCGTGCGCACCAGCCGATCCACCGGATGTCCGAGCGCGTCACACATGCGGCGAATCTCCCGGTTGCGACCCTCCATCATGACCATCTCGACCAGGGTCTGGCCGGCCGCCGAGTCCACCAGGCGCGCCGACACCGCCCTCGCTTTCGGGCCCCGGCCGATGTCGACCCCATCAGTGAGACCCGAGATCCAGCCTCCGGGTCGACCCTGCACCCTGACCAGGTAGGTCTTGGTAACGCCGTGGCCGGGATGCATGATCAGGTTGGCCAGCTCTCCGTCGTTGCTGAGCAGGATCAGGCCCTCGGAGTCGGAGTCGAGCCGCCCCACCGGATACACACGCGGCTCGGCCGGGACGAGATCGGTGACGATCGTGCGACCCTGCGGATCAGAAGCGGTGCAGATCACTCCCGGCGGCTTGTAGACCAGATAGGTGACCTGGTCCGCCTTGGCAGGGATGGGCACACCATCGATGGTGATCCTCTCCCGCTCCGGGTCGACCCTGTCGCCCAGCCCGGCCACCTCTCCGTCGACCGATACCCTCCCCTGCGCGATCAGCTCCTCGGCTGCCCTCCGTGACATCAAGCCGCTGTGGGCGATCGCCTTCTGCAGCTTGGGACGCTCGGCCACTCCGCTAATCGCGCTCGGGCCCGGGCCTGAATGTCTCCTCCAGGGCATCGACGACCTGGGCGGGAGGGACATGATCCGCCAGCGGTGGCAGGTCCGATATCGAGTCGATCCCCAGTCGCTCCAGGAACAACTGGGTTGTTCTGTAGATGGCCGGATTTCCGGGAAGGGAAAGCCGGCCGGCTTCTTCTATCAACCCGAGCCGTTGCAGGGTGCGAAGGGAGGAGTCCGAGTCCACCCCGCGGATCTCGGCGATCTGGCTGCGAGACACTGGCTGGCGATAGGCCACCACCGACAGCACCTCGAGGGCTGCCGACGAGAGACGCCGGGCGGTGGCCGACGCCGAGAAGCGCTCCAGGTACGGATACGCCTCGGGTCTCGAGTACAGCCGCCAGCCACCGGCCGCCGATCTCAGGGTGAGACCCGAACCGCGCGCCTCGAGCGAGTCGGCCAGCTCCTCGAGGGCTGCCGTCACTTCGTCGGTTGTCATCTCCAGGACCTGGCCCAACTCGGCTTCGGGCACCGGGGCCTCGGTAACGAAGAGGATCGCCTCCAATGCCGCGGCAGGTTCCATCACAGAGACCATTCCGATGTGATCATGCCATCGCCTGGACCCGTCCTCGTTACCTCGATCTGACCCACCCAGTCGTCCTGGGCAACGTGAACCAGACCCCAGCGCGCCAGTTCCAGCAGAGCCAAGAAGTAGGCCGCTACCTCGACGGGGCGGCGGCAATGCTCGACGAGGGAGTCGAAGGTGGCGATCGCTCCCTGCTCCAGCCTGACCCTGAGCTCGTCGATAGCCGACTGGACAGAGGGAAGATCGAGATCGAGATGATCCAGATCGGGTTCGACCCGGCCTTCCGCCAGCACCTCGGCCGCGACCCGGGCCAGCCCGTCGACGTCGACGTCGAGGGGAACCAGGGGCGGGGGGCCATCGATCTTCTGGTCGAGACCGGACACGCGGGGCACATAGCGGTTCGCCTCCTGGAGCCGGTGGCGAATCACCACGGCCACGTCCTTGAAGGTCACGCATGTCAGCAGCCTCGCCAGCAGCCGGTCGCGCTCCTCGATGAGAGCCAGCTCCTCGTCGATGTCGATCTCGGTGTCGATCGGCAACAAGGCGTGGGCTTTGAGCTGGATCAGCGTGGCGGCGATGAGTAGGAACTCAGAGGTGACGTCGAGGTCGAGCCGGCTCATCTCGGCCAGATGGGCCAGATACTCGTTGACGATGTCGGTGAGGCTCAGGGCGGTCACATCGACCTGATGGCGGGTGATCAGCTGCAATAGCAGGTCCAGCGGGCCCGAGAAGACCGACGTCGAGACGTGGTAGGTCACCGGGACCGGGCCGGGCAAGGACGAAGATTGGTCATCGGAGGAGATGTTGGTCGAAGGGCCATCTCGAATCAACGACCGAACCGGGTTCGATCGGCGCCGGTCAGTATCGCCCAATCCGACTCATCGATCGAAGCCGGTCTCTGATCGTGGTGGAAGGAGACGAAGGCAACCACCAACGGCTCGGCACCTGATAACTCGGCGGCACCCACCTGACCGTGGTCGCGATAAAGCGCCCAGCGCGGTGGGAGAGGAAGTCGTAGCCGGATGGCCACCGAGGCGAGAACCCGCCCCAGGGGACCGAGGTGGGCGTGACGCTTGCCGACGTCGTGGAGCAGGGCCGCCCGGATCAGGTCCAGCCGGCCCCCGGCATCGGCCAGCACATGCAGGGCAGCGTCATAACCATGACGCTGATCGGCGTCCGGCTGGGAGAAAAAGGCACTCACCTCGGCCTCACCGTGGAGCCATCCGTGCACCGCCTCCCGCTCGAATCGGTCCAGCGGTCGCGCCGTCAAGACATCCAGGAATCGCCAGGCGAGATGCACCCAGGATCCGGGCACCAGGGTTCCCGCCTCCGCTGGCTCAGCGCTTGCCGGACTTGCAGGCAACGCACAAAGTGGACTCGGGGCGAGCTTCCAGACGCTCCGGAGGAATCGGAACGCCGCATTGTGCGCATACCCCGTAGGTGCCCTTCTCGATCCTGCTCAGGGCTCCCTCCACCTCGTCGAGCTGGCCCTTGAGCGTGTCCACCAACCCGATCCGCTCGGTGCGCTCGGCGGTGGTGGCGGCGGCGTCGGCAAATCCGTCGCCGTAGTCGAGGTCGACCCGAAGATCTCCCGAGGGGGTGGCACCGAGCTCATCGAGCTGTTCGATGAGTCGGTCCCGTTGGCCCTGGAGGTTGGTTCTTATGGCGTCGATGTCGAGCGTGCTCATGGGCATCCCTGAAGAGTCGCGAGATCCTGCCTTCTGGCCGGAGGCCGGCGGCGGAATGATGACATATTAGTGGTCCGGGGGACCCCACCGCCATCAACCGGAAACATCCCGCTCGATTTGGCGCCGATAGATCTCGGCCGGGCCCCCGCAGGAGGAGTTGAGGCGGGTGCCCCAGTGGACGAACCCGGCGGCGCGGGCGGTACGGATCGAGGCCTCGTTGTCGGGTCGGATCTCCAGCGTGAGGGCCGCTCCACCCCAGGTCTGCCGGGCCCAGTCGGTTGCGGCCCGCAACGCCTTCCTGGCATATCCTCGCCCCCGGGCCGAGGGCATCAGCCAGTACGAGAGCTCGGCTCCGTCGGCGGTGTGGCGAACCTCGATGCTTCCCAGCGGTCGGCCTCGGTCATCGCAGATGGCGAACTGCGCCAGATCCGGGTCTGCCCTTCCTCGCCGGATGTCCTGGGCGCAATGGTCCGCATCGAGGTCGGGCGACTCGGTGGTGAATTCGAACACGGTTTCATCGCGCCCGTGCACATAGAGGTCGGCTTCCTGAGGCTGCCAGGGACGCAAGATCAACCCGCCGGCCCGAATCGGTTCCGGGATCACATCGCCGCCAGAGCTTCTTGGGGCGCCACGTACGAGACGCCCAGGCTTTTGGCCACGGCCGGATGGCAGATCTGGTCTCCCACGACGTTGAGGCCCCTGGCCAGCTCGGGATGGGCCGAGACGGCAGGCTGGGCCCCCTCGTCGGCCAATGTCAGCACATAGCGCAGGGTGGCGTTGGTGAGGGCGTAGGTCGAGGTGTGGGGAACTGCACCGGGAATGTTGCCCACGGCGTAGTGGAGCACGCCGTGGGCGTCGAAGACGGGATCCTCGTGTGTGGTCTCATGACTGGTCTCGAAACACCCTCCCTGATCTATGGCCACATCGACCAGCACTGCCCCCTTCTTCATCTCCCGGACCATCTCCTCGGTGACCAGCTTGGGTGCAGACGCACCGGGGACGAGGACGGTCCCGATCACCAGGTCGGCCCCCAGCACCTGCTCCTCGACCGTGAGACGGTTGGATGCCAGGGTCACGATTCGCCCCGCATACAGGGAGTCCAGATGCCGCAGCTTGTCGGTATCGACGTCCAGCACCACCACCTCCGCTTGCATACCGGCTGCTATGACGGCGGCGTTGAATCCGGCCATGCCGGCTCCGAGGACCACCACCCGGGCCGGCCTGACACCCGCCACACCACCGAGGAGGATCCCCCGTCCGCCCTGGGCCGCCTCGAGGAAGTACGCCCCGACCTGGGTGGCCATCCTTCCGGCGATCTCCGACATCGGAGCCAGGAGGGGCAGGCTCCCGTCGGGAAGCTGCACCGTCTCATAGGCGATGGCGATGATTCCCTTCTCGCCCAGCCCCCGGGCCAGCTCCGGATAGGCGGCCAGATGCAGATAGGTGAAGAGGAGCTGGCCGGGGTGGAACATCTCCACCTCGGCCTCCTGGGGCTCCTTCACCTTGAGGATGAGCTCGGCTTGAGCGAAGACCTCGTCGGCTCCCTCGACGATCTTGGCGCCCTGGGCCTCATACTCGGCGTCGTGAATAGACGATCCCTCCCCCGCCCCGCGTTGGACGAGCACCGAGTGTCCCCGCTCGACCAGCTCTCTCACCCCGATCGGGGTGAGAGCCACCCGTAGCTCTGCAGTCTTGATCTCTCTTGGTACGCCGACGATCACGCTTGTCTCCTCTTCCATTGCAGCAAGGCAACCTGGGTCTTGGCGTCTATTACCTCGCCCCGATCGATGCTATCCAGGGCAACGGCGATGGGAAGCGCGAAGACCGTGGCACTCCTCTCCTCCTCTCCGTCCGGATTGCGGTGGCCGAACTCGAGGCCCTCGGCGAGGAAGATCTCGATCACCTCGTCGGTATAGCCGGGTGACGGTGCCATCGTCGCCAGATGACTCAGATGCTCCGCCTCCGCACCCAATTCCTCGGCCAGCTCCCGCCGGGCCGCCGCCTCGATGTCCTCATCACCGGGGTCGAGCTTGCCGGCCGGGATCTCCTCCAGGGCCCTGGACAGAGCTGCCCGGTGCTGACGAATC
Organism: uncultured Acidimicrobiia bacterium; assembly: GCA_963744905.1. GTDB lineage: Bacteria > Actinomycetota > Acidimicrobiia > Spongiisociales > ZC4RG35 > DATFFO01. The sequence continues at coordinate 436,638 of CAVUUV010000005.1, forward strand.
AGCCACACTCGATCGCCGTCGATGGGCAGCACGGCCACGCCCCCAGGGTGATGGACGATGTCTCGCACCACCTCCACCCCGGCCGACGACATCAGGCGTTGTTCTTCCAGTTCCAGGAAGATCCCCCGTCCGAGAACTCGGCTGGCAACCAGCTCGAAGCCGGGTTCCGTCACGTCTGGATGGATCCGCTCGGGACTTCCCGGGTGGCGAGGCGCCGGTCCCTGGCTGCCTCGAGCAGGCCGGCGAACAAAGGATGCGGGTCGTCCGGCCTGCTCCGCAACTCCGGGTGCGCCTGAGTGGCCAGGAAGAACGGATGGTCCACCAATTCGATGAACTCGACCAGGTGATCATCGGGCGACAGCCCGGCCAGACGCATCCCCGCCCCTTCCAGCTCTTTTCGGTAGCGGTTGTTCACCTCCCAGCGGTGCCGATGGCGCTCGTATACCAGTTCCTTGCCGTAGAGGCGGCGAACCTTCGACCCGTCGGCCAGCTTGGCGGCGTAGAGGCCCAACCGCATGGTGCCCCCCATGTCCTCGACATCGTGCTGACTCGCCATGAGGTCTATGACCGGATGTGAAGTCGCCACGTCGAACTCGGTGCTGTTGGCATCGGGATGGCCCAGCACCGCCCGTGCGAACTCGATGACCGCACATTGCAGGCCGAGACACAGGCCGAGGAATGGAATCCCTTCCTCGCGAGCATGGCGGATGGCTTCGATCTTTCCCTCCACACCCCGGTAGCCGAAGCCGCCCGGGACCACGATGGCGTCCAGATCCTCCAGGTAAGTGTCGGCCAGGAGCCCGGTCAGCTCGTCGGAGGGGATCCAGCGCAGGTCGAGACGGAGATCGTGAGCGGCGGCTCCGTGCCGGAGTGCCTCCGCCACCGACAGGTAGGCATCTGGCAGCGCCACGTACTTGCCGACGATCCCCACCGTGACCGCCTCTGTGGCCGAGGTCGCCTTTCGCACCATCTCCCGCCATCCGTCCAGGTGGGACGGTCCGGTAACGAGTCCCAGTCGGTCACATACCACCGAGTCGAGTCCTCCGTTGTGCAGCATCAGCGGGACGGCATAGATATCGGGGGCGTCCGGGGCGGGAATGACTGCTCGCGGCTCCACGTCGCAGAAGAGGCTGATCTTGCGGCGTACCCCGTCGTCGATCTCGCGATCGGAACGGACGATGATCACGTCGGGATGGATGCCGTGGCTGCGTAACTCGGCCACCGAATGCTGCGTGGGCTTGGTCTTGAGCTCCTCGGAGGTATTGAGGTATGGAACCAGGGTGACGTGGGCGAAGAGAACGTTCGAGCGCCCGATGTCGTTTCCGAACTGGCGGATGGCCTCCAGGAAGGGAAGACCCTCGATGTCTCCCACCGTGCCTCCGACCTCGGTTATGACTACGTCGACGTCGGACTCCTCCCCCACCCGCTGGATACGGGCCTTGATCTCGTTGGTGATATGAGGGATGACCTGCACGGTGTCCCCCAGGTAGTCGCCTCTGCGCTCCTTCTGGATGACCGACAGGTAGACCGAACCGGCCGTCACGTTGGACAGCCGGCTCAGGTTCTCGCCCGTGAATCGTTCATAGTGACCCAGATCGAGGTCGGTCTCGCCCCCGTCGTCGGTGACGAAGACCTCACCATGCTGGAGGGGGTTCATGGTCCCGGGATCCACGTTTATGTAAGGGTCGAGCTTCTGGTTGACGACTCGCAGCCCCCGCGCTTTGAGCAACCGGCCCATGGAGGCGGCGGCGATCCCCTTTCCGAGGCTCGACACCACCCCGCCGGTCACGAATATGTACTTCGGGGCGGGCTGGTCAGGGGAGGATTCGGCGGCGATGGCACCTGCCGAAATGGGGAGAGGCTCGGAGAGAGAAGGCCCGTTCATGACGGGAGGTCACGGTAGCAGGTCAAGGCGTAATCCCGAGGATTCGATCCAGGCCCACTTCAACACCACTGACGCCCGGGATCGCCCTGACGGCCGCTACCGCTCCGGCCGCGAACGACCCGTACGAAGTCGATTGGTGGACCAGCGAGAGCTGTTCGCCCGGATTGGTGAGGGCCACCTCCTGGTGGGCCAATAGCCCCTCCAGCCGGAGCGAGTGGACCCTGACTCCGTCCACCTCGCCACCCCGGACACCGGGTACCAGCTCCTCGGTGGCCCCGGCCGAGCGGCCCCCGGCGGCGGCGATTCGCTGTGCGGTCTGCAGCGCCGTGCCCGACGGAGCATCGGGCTTGGCGGCTCTGTGGCGCTCGATGAGCTCGACGGTGGCGAAGTGCGGTGCGGCCAACTCGGCAAAGCGGGCGGCCAGGACGGCGCCGATCGAGAAGTTGGGAACTATCAGACAGCCCGGCGCGCCCTGCCCCCACAACCGGCGTACCTCTTCCAACCGCTCAGGCGTGAAACCCGACGTGCCCACCACCGCCGCTAGGCCTCCCTCCTTCCAGCGGGCCAGATTGGCCATCACCGATGTGGCCGGGCCCGCCTCGACCACGACCTCGGCCACTTCCTGGTTGACCGACACGATATAGGGGACTCCTCGCCACGCCCCCTCCCGGTGCGGGTTGTGGACTCCAACCAGATCAATCCCCTCGGAGGTCATCATTCCCTCGGCGACGGCGGTGGCAAGCCGACCGGGAACGCCTGAGACCACGACACGACTGGCTGCCATCACCGGCACCCTAGTGGCCATGGCTGTGGGCCGATCAGGACCTTGGTAAAGGGGAAACGGGTCCAAATGCCCTATCTGTCCCACTCCCCGTTCACGCAACATGATGTTGAACGACCCAAAGGGGGCCGGTTCGAAAGGAAGGAGGTGATCTTCGTGAGTGTCCTGCTAGAGCATCCACGGACGGAGGTCACCCGGATGCCGATGCGGTCCTATGTCACCGAGCTGGTGACGGGGATCGTTGGTGTGCTTGCTGCAGCGGTTGGGGCGTGGATGTACTACGTGCCCACCGACTGGTTCCTCGGTGGACTTGCTGAGGCTTGGTACTTCGGCCTGTTCATCGGAGCCGGCGCGCTGCTGGCACTCGCATTCGGGCTCTACGCCCGAAAGGCATACGTGGATGATCACATGTTCACGACCCGTGTGACGACTTTCACAGTGCTGTCCCTGGCAGCACTGGCCGCCGCCATCACGTTCGCCGTGATTCTGATCATCTGATCGACAGCTGAGGCCGGGGTACCAACGAGTCCCCGGCCTCGGCGCGTTCCAGCCGCCCCCGGCCAACCCAGGGTTCACAGCGTCGCCTGGCGACGCTCACCGCCCTAACTTCGATGGGTTCCGGCACTACCCGCCAACCCAGGGTTCACAGCGTCGCCTGGCGACGCTCACCGCCCTGACTTCGATGGGTTCAATTGACCCGCTTGCTGCGCTCCCCCCATTCCCCCTCGCGCAACACGTACTTCTGGATCTTCCCGGTCGAGGTCTTGGGCAGCTCCGTCACGATGTCGACCCTGTCGGGAGCCTTGAAATGAGCCAGCCTCTCCCGCACGTGATCGATGATCTCCCGGCCGGTGGCCGACATCCCCTCTCGCAGCACCACGAACGCCTTGGGACGCTCACCCCATTTGTCGTCGGGAACCGCCACCACGGCGGCCTCCAGCACGGCCGGGTGGGACACCACCGTCTGCTCTACCTCGATGGTGGAGATGTTCTCTCCGCCCGAGATGATGATGTCCTTGGCCCGATCCCGCAGCTCGATGTACCCGTCGGGATGCCACACTGCCAGATCCCCGGAGTGGAACCACCCACCCCGAAATGCCTGCTCCGTGGCCTCGGGGTCGTCGTAGTAGCCCGACATGACGTTGTTGCCCCGCATCACCACCTCTCCCATCGTGGCTCCGTCTCGCGGCACGTCGTTCATCTCCTCGTCCACCACCCGGATGGGATCGGCGCCGACGTAGGCCACGCCCTGTCGGGACAGGAGTTCGGCCCGCTCCTCGAGCGGCAGCGAGGCCCACGACGGCTGCCATTCGCAAACCGTGTAGGGCCCGTAGGTCTCGGTCAATCCGTACACGTGAACCATGCGGGCACCGAGGCGTTCCATCTGCCCGATGATGGTGGGGCTGGGTGGGGCGCCGGCGGTGGTGATGGTGAAAGGGCGTCCGAACGGTGCTGCATCGGGATGATTGGCCATCGAGATCAGGACGGTGGGGGCGGCGTTGAGGTGGGTGACGCCCTCGCTGGCGATCAGCCGCCAGATCTCAGGGGGGTCGACTGCCCGAAGGCACACGTGTCGACCTCCGAAAGCGGTGACCGCCCACGTCGTGCACCAGCCGTTGCAGTGGAACATCGGAAGCGTCCACAGGTAGACCGTCTCCGGCGAGTGCTCGGAGTGGAGCAGCTCGGCCAGGGAGTTGAGATGGGCGCCGCGATGCGTGTACTGGACCCCCTTGGGGCGCCCGGTGGTACCGGACGTGTAGTTGATCGAGATAGGGCGAAGCTCATCATCTACCCGCCACGGGCGGGCCACACCGTCGGAGCCGGCCAGCATCTCCTCGTAGGACAGGGAGGGGATGTCGACGTCGACCGGTGAGGCTGCATCAGACACTTGGACCACGGTTCGGAGACCCGGGCACTCACCGAGATGAGGAGCCACCGGGGCCAGCAGAGCGCTGTCTGCCACCAGAACCGACGCTCCCGAGTGCTGGAGGATGTAGGCGATCTCGGGCCCGGACAGGCGGGTGTTGATCGCCACCAGCACCGCCCTCAACAGCGGCACCGCGAAATGGGCCACCAGCATTTGGGGCAGGTTGGGCATCAAGTAGGCCACACGGTCGCCCTCGGACACCCCCAGCACCGCCAAGCCACCTGCTGCGGTCTGAACAGCCTGGCCCAGCTCGGCATAGGTCATCTCCTCGTCACCGAAGGTGACCGCCGTCTTGTCGGAGAAAACCTGGGCAGATCTCTCCAGGAAGAGCAACGGCGTGAGCTGAGTCACGTCTACCCGTTCGGTCATGCGGTCTCCTTCGCTGTGGAGGTTGTCTCTCTTTCGGGTCAGCTCGGCCAGTCGGGCGGGCGCTTGTCGAGGAAGGCCGACATGCCTTCCTGGGCGTGATCGGCATGAGCGCTCTTGGCCATGATCGGTTGGGCCAGCTCGTAGGCGGCGTGCTGGGACAACCCGGCCTGGCGATAGAAGGCGTCCTTGCCCAGGGCGATGACGTGGGCGCTGAAGGAAAGGATCGTCTCCACGTACTCGTCGACGGCCGCATCGAGCTGGTCCGCCGGAACGACCCGGTTTATCAGCCCCCAGTCCAGAGCAGTCTCGGCGTCGACCTTGCGAGCGGTCAGCAGCATCTCCATGGCTCGTTTGCGCCCGACGGCTCGGACGATCGGCACCGCCGGAGTGGTGCAGAAGAGGCCGATCTTCACCCCGGGAGTCCCGAACCAGGCATCCTCAGACGCCACCGCCAGGTCACAGGAGGCAACCAGCTGGCACCCGGCCGCGGTGGCTACTCCCTGGACTCTGGCGATGACCGGCTGGGGGATGGCCTGGATGGTCTCCATCATCTCGGTGCAGACCGCGAACAGCTCGTCGTAGAAGGACTGCGGCCGGTCGATCATCTCGGACAGGTCGTGACCGGCGGAGAAGGCCGGGCCGGCGGCCGCCAGCACGATGACCCGCACGTCGTCGGGGATCTCGCGCAGGGCCTTGGTCGTCTGGGTCATCAACTCCAGGCTGAGGGCGTTGCGACGCTCCGGGCGGGACAGGGTGATCGTCTGGCGAGGCCCCGATCGGGAGATGGAGATGTGACTGGTGCTCATCTCCATCACGCTAATCCCCCGCCCGGCCATCGTGCCCGTAACAGGGCCGACACGGTGGGTACCCGCGGTCAGGCGAGCCCCCTCAGCCGGCCGCCGCCAGCTCCAACAGCTCCTCCGCCGCTTCCCTCCCCCGTTCGGACTCGGGCAGACCGGCCAGCATCCGCGTCAGCTCCTGGACTCTCTGATCTCCTTCGACAGCCATCACGACGGCGCGGTTTTCGGTGCGTCGCACCACGTAGTGGCGGTCGGCAAAGGCGGCCAGTTGGGGAAGGTGGGTCACACACAGGACCTGGCGCTCCCGGGCCAGATCTGCCAGCTTGTGTCCCAGGGCGAGAGCGGTGATGCCCCCGATGCCGGCGTCGACTTCGTCGAAGACCAGACTTTCGGCCTGTCCCCCGCCACCGGCCAGCCTCAGAGCCAGTACCAACCGGCTCAGCTCACCGCCCGAAGCCACGTTGGATATCGGACCAGGCGTCAGCCGGGAATCCGAAGCGAAGACGATACCGACTGTGTCGGCCCCGCTGGGACCGGCCCGGGCCGGCTCTACCCGCACCTCGACGACCGGATCGGAGAACCCGAGATCGCGCAGGTGTGCCGAGGCTTCGGAGGCGATTACTTCAGCTCCTCCACGGCGCGCTTCGCTGAGCCGGGCTCCCGCCTCGCTCACGGCTCGATCCGCCGCCTCCACCTCGTCATCGATGGACTCTGCCCGGCTCATCAGGTCATCCAACTCGGCCAGACGGCGAGCAGCCCGCTCTCCGAATTCGAGAATGTCGTGGATGCCCGAGCCGTACTTGCGGCGCAGATCGCCGAGCAGCGTGAGCCGGGACTCCACCTGCTCAAGTCGGTCGGGATCGCGCTCGAGCGACTCGGCGTACGTCTTCAACCCGTGCGACACCTCACCCATGGAATCGGTGTTGGCGGCCAGGTCCTCGGCCAGCGACGACAGGGAAGCATCAAGACGCGTCGCCCGTCGCAGCGCCGCCACAGCTTCACCCCCCGCTTCTCGAGCGGAAGAGATCGCCCGCAACGACACCGCCACTGCCTCGGCGATCTCGTCGACATGCCTCAATCGTGCCGAGGCTGCCTCCAGCTCCTCGTCCTCACCCGGCCGGAATCCGGCCGCAGCGATCTCCTCGCTCTGAAACCGAACCAGATCGAGCTCTCTGCTCAGCGAGGCCAGGTCGCCGCCCAGCCGCTCCCTCGCCTGGGTGGCAGCCGTGTACGCCTGCCAGGCCCTCCCGTATTCTTCCAACGCCCGGCCGCCGCCGGCATCCAGGGCGCGATCGACCAGGGCCCGGGCTTCGGCGGGACGCGTGATCGAGATGTGGTCGTGCTGGGCGATGACGTCGACCAGGCCGGCCAGCCCTTCCTCGAGGGCCCTGGCTGAGGCAATGGAGCCGTCGAGGTAGGCGCGGCTGCGACCATCCCGAGGAAGGCGCCGACCTGCCCCGATTTCTACCCCATCGGGGCGGACGAAGCGGCCCTCGGCGGTGGCTTCCTCTCCGAAAGGACCGACCAGGTCCGGTCTGGCCACTCCACCCAGAAGCAGCCGCAACGCCCCCAACAGCAGAGTCTTGCCGGTTCCCGTCTCACCGGTGATCACGGTCAGGCCCGGCGCAGGCTCGAGGCGCGCCGATTCGATGACACCCAGATTCCGCACGGCCAACTCGTCGAGCACTGCTAGCCCAGGGAGAACTTCTCGTTCACGGCACGGGCGAACGATAGGTGATCGAAACGGACGAATTGGAGCGGGTCCCTGGTTCGGCTGATCTCCACCACCTCGCCCTCGTCGGCCTCACCGAGTGGAACCTTGTCCACGGAGATACGTGCCGGCCTCTGGCGTCGGACCGTCACCCGAATCACCGAGTCGGGCGGCAGGACCATGGTGCGAGAGAACAGGGAGTGGGAGGCGACGGGAGTCATCATCAGAGCCTGGATGGAATGATCGACCAACGGGCCACCTGCCGAGAAGTTGTAGGCCGTGGATCCGGTGGGGGTGGCCACGATCAGCCCGTCCGCACGATATGTCACGAAGGGCTCACCATCAATCTCGACCTCCATGTGAATCAAGCGCAGACTGTCGATCTTCTCCACGACCACGTCGTTCAAACCCCGGGCGACCGAACCCCCCAACCTGGCGGTGATGCCCATACGAGGCTCGGTGGTGAACTCACCCGCCGCCAGCCTGTCCACCACCCTGTCTACGTCGTCGGGCTCCACCTCGGTCAAAAAGCCGATGGTGCCGAGGTTGAAACCGAAGATGGGGATGCCGTGCTCGATGGCGATCTGAGCCGCGGCCAGCATGGTGCCATCGCCTCCGATGGCAGCCACCATATCGGGCGGACCCTGCACCAGGGTCGCCGCTTCGGCCAGACCGGCGTTCTGGGGTTTGGCCACTACCGACAATCCCCCATTCTGCGCTTTGCTGATGAAGCGGCGGGCGAAGTCGACCACCTCCTCGCGGCCGTCGTGAATCACCAGATCCAGCTTCATGGCGGTACCTCCAGAGGTGAGCCCTCCTCACCGGCCCGGCACCACACGAAGACCTCGCGGTTGCCTCCCGCTCCGGGGATCGGCGAGGCCACCAGCGCCCTGGGGCCCAGTCCACATCGGCCCAGGCACGCCAGCACCTTCTCAACCGCCCGTCGGCGAACCTCCGGGTCCCGCACGATCCCGCCCCGGCCCACATCACCTTTGCCTGCCTCGAACTGGGGTTTGATCAGAAGGATGAGGTCGCCACCGGCCAACGCCAGGTCTTCGAGCTTCGGTGCCACCGTGCACAGCGAGATGAAGGACAGATCGGCCACGATCAGTGGAAAGGGCCCACCGACTTCATCCACGGCCACATGGCGAATGTTGGTCCTCTCCATCACCTTCACCCTCGGGTCCTGACGCAGACCCATGTCGAGCTGGCCGTAGCCCACATCGAGCGCCACCACCTCCTGGGCCCCCCGCTCCAGCAGCACCTCCGTGAAGCCTCCGGTGCTCGCTCCCGCGTCCAGAGCCCTCTTGCCTACGATCTCGACGGGGAACGCCTCCAGCGCTCCCTCCAGCTTCAGAGCTCCCCGGCTCACCCGATGCGGGCCCGGGTCGCGGAGGGTTATGGGCGTGTCGGGGGCAACCAGGGTGGCGGGTTTCGGGGTGGGCACCCCCAAGACCTGCACCAACCCGTCCGCCACCATCCTCTCCGCCTGGGTGCGTGAGACGGCCATATGACGACGAACCAGCTCCACGTCGAGACGCGCCCGGCTCAGGCCGGCTCCTCGGACGGATCGAGCAGGTGGGCCAGAAGGTCGGCCAAACGCGCCGCCGGGGCAGGCAAGTCGGCCGGATCCAGCTCCTCCAGCTCCGCAAGCGCCTCCTCGAGGCTGAGCCTTTCCTCTCGTGTTAACTCCATGACGCACCCATTATCACCCATCCCACCGACAGGTTGGTGATCAAGACTCGATGACCAGCTCCACTGCCCGGACCAGGTCTTCTGCCACTGCGTCCGGAGCGGGACTGACCCCCTCGGCGCTGGCCGTCACTCCGGTCAGCACCAGGATCGATCGCCACCGCGGCCAGGCCGCCAGGGCGAGATCGGTGTCGGGTCGGTCGCCGATCATCCAGATCGTCCCGGGCGGACAACGCTCCTCGATCAGCCTCCGCATGGCGTCGCTGGGTTTGCCGGCGTTGATGCCCGTGACACCCGAGGCAGTCTCTACCGCGGCAACGCAGGCCCCGGCCCCCGGGAGCAGCCCGTGTTCGGTGGGAAAGGTGGGGTCCTGGTTGGTGGCGATGAAGGCCGCCCCTCGACGGATCGCCTCGGCGGCTCGAGCTATCCGGTCGTAGGTGAGGGCGCGGTCTATCCCGACCACCACCGTCGCCGCCAGGTCGGGGTCCTCAGTGAGCTCGAACCCGGCCTCGGTCACCGCCGCCTCCACTCCGCTCTCGGCCACGACCAGCACCGGCCCCACCTGGATCATGGATGCCGCCACCAGCGCCGATGTGACTACCTGGTCCGTCCGTGCCTCGTATCCGACCAGCCTTCGAAGCTTGTCCACCACGTGCTCGGGAGTCCGGGCCGAGTTGTTGGTGGCGAACAGGATGGTCCACCCTGCCTCTTCCAGGGCCTCCAGGGCTTCCCCGGACCCGGCTATGGCCCTCTCACCCCGATAGACGACCCCGTCGAGGTCGCAGACCACCGCCCCACTCACCCGATCAACTCCCCGAAGCGGTCGAGGACCGTGTCCAACAGTCGGGTGGTCAAGACCACCGACTCGGCTGAGACCCGCTCGTCGTGGCCGTGGAACAGACTCAAGAACTCACCGAAGCCGATCCGATCGTCGAACAGTCCCACCCCGTAGGCGACGGTCCCCCGACGGCGCCAGAACCGGGCATCCGTGGCCACCGTCATCAGGGCGGGCGCCACCCGACGCGACCCGGTGTGGGCCTCGATGCCGTCGACGATCGCTTCCCAGAGCACATTGCCCATCGCAGACGAATTGGGCGGATGATCGGCGGTGGGCTCCAGTTCGACGTGGTCCGCCGCCGATCCCATCGCCTTGCGGAGGTGCTGATCGACGTAGTCTCGATCCATCCCGGGCAGGGCCCGGAGGTCGATGTGGGCCTCGGCCGAATCGGGGATGACGTTGGTCTTGACCCCTCCCGCTATCTCGTTGGGCGACACAGTGAGGTGGGTAGCGGCGTGCACGTACCTGGCGAAAGTGGGGTCGTCGACGGCCAGGCGGTCGATGGCCTCATCCACGCGGTCGGGGTCGACCAGTGCAGCCGCGGTGTCTGCGTCCAGGCCCATTTCGTCGACGAAGCGACGCCACTCGTCGGTGATGGCGACCGGCATCGGAGTGGTGAACAGGCCGTGCAGGGCCGCCACCATCGGCTCCAGGGCATTGTCCCTGCCATAGGGGGCCGAACCGTGCCCGGTCGAGCCATGCGATCGGATCGTGGTCCAGTAGGGCCCCTTCTCTCCCACCGAGACCGGGTAAACGGCACCCGTAGCCGTGTTCAACGACGGGTAGGCGACCTCGGTCAGGAGATAGTCCGCCCTCACCAGGTCCCAGTGCTCCTCCACCAGGAGCTTGGCACCCAGGATCCCGGAGTTCTCCTCGTCGGCCACCGCCGCCAGCACCAGATCACCGGCCAGGCGTTTCTCTCCGCTGATGTAGGGGCGGGCCACCGTGGCCATGGCGGCGGTGACATTGAGCATGTCCACGGCCCCCCTGCCCCAGATCAGACCGTCGGATTCCTCGGCGGCGAACGGGTCCACCGACCATCCCTGGGGACTGACCGGAACCACGTCGAGATGGGGAACGAGGGCCAGGCTGGGCGCATCGGGATCGTGTCCGGGAATCCGATACACGAGCGACTGACGACCCTTGACGGGCTCGATGACCTCACCGGCGGCCCCCAGGTAGTCGATCAGCGTCTCGACGGAGCGATACTCGTGACCGGACTCCGGGGTCCCGTCGTTGACACATCGATTCCGGATGAGGGTCCGCAGAAGGTCGACGGTCGGGTCGCTCACGTCGGTGACGGTAGTGCCTGTGACAGAACGCCCCACATCGGTCATGTCTGCTGGAGAGCGTCGAGGAGGCCGCCCATGGTCGGAGTCAATGGCAGGGCCCGCGCCTCCTCGAAAGAGAACCATCCCGCCTGGGAGGCGTCGCCACTCGGGGCCAGGACTCCTCCCACCACCCGGCCCAGAAAGTCGATCAGGGCATAGTGCCAGTCGGGTGGATCCCCGGGGCCGATGCTCTCCCCCACCCAGACGACGCCGCCCACCTCGACCTGCAGGCCGGTCTCTTCTTCCACCTCGCGGCGAGCCGCCGCCACCAGAGGCTCGCCGTATTCGACCTTTCCCCCGGGCACGGCCCACAGGCCCCGACCGGGGTCGTGGCCCCGCTGTACGAGCAGGATCCGGCCCTGTTCGACCACCGCCACACCCACCCCGGGTATGGGGCGGTCAGAAGCGGCGTGGGTCTCGGGCTGGTCGTGCGGTGGGATGATCGTCATGATGCATGATGATGGAGCGAGCGGAAAAACCACCCGCTTCGAAGAAGTTCTTGGCCAGGCGATGACCCGGCAACACCCTGGCGTCGAACTTCGAGAGTCCCGCTCGACGCAGTGTCTCCATGACCAGGTCCCGCATCGCCTCGGCCACACCCACCTCCCTGGCCTCCGGATCTGTATAGACGAGATCGATCGATCCCACCGGCTCAAGCCCGGCCTGAGGCAGACTGCGTTGGACGGTGGCCAGAAGGAAACCGAGCGGAACACCGTCGATCTCGCCCACCACCAATACCGTGTCCACATCGGCCACAGCAGCGGTGAGGGCCTCGTCCACCGGCTCCGACAACCCGTCCATGCGAGGCCACATCGGGTGGAGCGCCTCCATCTCCTGCTCCAACCCCCGGTAGAGAGCCAGAACCGCCTCCAGATCGCTGCCGGTCGCCAGGCGGGCCGAGGCGATCATCGAGCAGCGTTCCGCTCCGAGGGCGAGAACAGACGCCCCATCCCCCAACGAGTGACCAGCCACATCGCCTCCAGGACGATGCCGGTTCCCATCTTGGACACACCCAGCTGGCGATCGCGGAACGTGATCGGAACCTCTACCACCTTCATGCCTGCCTGGCATGCCCGCCAGGCCATCTCCACCTGGAATCCGTAGCCGGAGGCCTGCGCAGACCTGTATGGCAGCCGGGCAAGAGAGGTAGCGCTGAAGGCCCGGAAGCCAGCCGTGGCGTCCCGGACCGGGATTCCCAACATGGTCCGGGCATACAGGTTTCCCGCCCGGGAGACGAGCTGGCGATGAATCGGCCAGTCCGGTGTGGCCCCTCCGGCCACGTAGCGCGAGCCGATGGCCAGGTCGGCCCCGGACCGCACCGCAGCCACGAGCCGGGGCAGGTCTTCGGGGTTGTGGGAGAAATCGGCATCCATTTCCGCCACCACCTCGGCGCCCGAGGCCAGGGCACGGTCGAACCCGGCCGCATATGCCGGTCCCAGGCCTTGCTTCTCGGATCGATGGATGACGTAGACACGGGGAACTTCCCGGGCCAGCTCATCGGCGATTTCGCCGGTCCCATCCGGGGAGGCATCGTCGACTATCAGCAGCGAGTAGCCGTGGAGGAGAATCGCCGCCGCCAGGTGGGCCAGGTTGTCCCGTTCGTTGTAGGTCGGGACTACGACCGTGACCGAGTCACTCGGCACAGTCTCGGCATATCATTTTGCGCTTGTTGGCCAGCTGGCTGCTCCTCTTGACGAGAAAGCAGGATCGACAAACGAACTCATCTGAGCGAGGGGCCTGAGCGTCGACGTTCAGGGTCAGCTCCTCACGACGTATCGCCCGCAACTCGGCTGCTTCGTCGACCAGGAGGGCATCCTCGACCTCCTCGTCGAGGAGCTCGAGCTCCTCGGCCTCCAGCTCATCCAGCGCCTCGGCCGTCTCTTCGTCCTCCTCCTCGTCCTCTCCCTCGTCTTCCTCGTCCTCATAATCGCCGACCGGGAAGTCTTCGGCGGTGATCTCCTCTTCCAGGTCGCCCTCGAGGTCCTCCTCGAGGTCGGTCTCCAGATCCTCATCCAGATCAACCTCGTCGAGATCCAGGTCGGCATCGTCGAGATCGGTGTCGTCGAGTTCTTCCTCGTCGAACTCCCCGTCCTCTGATGCTTCAAAATCGTCGTTGTCGTGCTCGGTGCTCATTTCTTGTCCCCGATTCGGGTCCGGGCGGCGGCGAGTATAGGCCTTCGCTGTGCCGGACCGGCTTGGATCAGATCTTCAGATCGATTGCGGCCGGGAGAACCCGTCCCTCCACGGGTGTATTCCCGAGTGGTTCACCATCGACCTCCAGCGGCCAGGCGTGGCGCGTCTCGAGCCGAAACTCGGAGGCGACCAGCCGGCGCACCCCCTTCTCGCCCAGGTGGAGTCCCTTGACGATCTTCGGCACCAGAGCGGGAGCGGCCGGCTTGGCCGAGTCGATGACCTGGAGGTCGAAGAGCCCGTCAACCAGGGTCGCCTTGGGGGCGATGTTCCAGCCACCGGCGAAGAACTGGGCATTGGCCATGACCACGGCCAGCGCCGGCCCCCGGAATGTCCGCCGCTCGGTCACCAACTCGACCTCGGTGCGGGGGAACCGGGGGAGCCGGATTCCGAAGGCCATCACGTACCGGCTGGAACCCAGCCGGCGCGGTAGCCGCAGGGCCGTGTAGGCGGCGGCGGCGCCCACCCCGGCCTGGGCTACGTTGACGAAACGGCGCACTCCCCATGATCCCGACAACTCCCCCACGTCGATGGGGTAGACGGTGTCCGTTGCCAGGTGAGCGGCGGCTCGAGCCAGGTCGTTGGGGATGCCGAAGGTGCGCAGCAAGTCACAGCCGCTCCCCGCCGGCAGCACCCCCAGGACGGGGAACTTCGACACCCCGGTCTCGAAGAGCGAGTTGACGGCCAGGTTCACGGTCCCGTCGCCCCCCACCACGGCCAGACGGGGCACCGAGACGGCCTCGGCGATGAGGCGACGCATGGCGGGGATGTCCGGAGGAGTCTCGATGGTGGCCTCGACCCCCACCTCTTCCAGCGTGCGCCGCAGACCGTCCATGGCCACGGGCCGGGCGCCGGCGGCAGGATTGACGGCCACCACCCAGACCATCAGCCCACACCCTGGGCGGCCACCACACCCCGGTCGATGCCCCGCAGAGCTTCGGTGCACGTCTGGCTCATCTCCGGGAAGGCCTCCCGAACCTGACGCACCAGGTCGACCAATTGACGTGAAACCCGGACGAAATCCCCGGGTGCCATCAGCCGGTCGGGGAGGTCTTCGAGCTCGGTCCCCGAGGCCCATTCGTACACCGCTCTCACCACCCCGCTCTCGGGACGGCGGCTGAGGGGCAGTTTCCGCCGGCTCTCAGCCCCGGAAAGCTCCTTCCACAGCTCTACCAGCTCCGCCCACCGTTCGGCCAGCCTGGCCGTCGGCCACGCCGGCTCTCCCCCCGCCTCGCGCCTCGGCTCGTATACGAAGGTGGAGCACAGCCCGGCCAGCTCCGCAGCCCCGAGGTCCCAGAGGAGGCCCCTCTCGATGGCTTCGGTGAGAAGGAGGTCCAGCTCGTTGTAGATGAACCGAAGCCTCTCACCCCGGGGGGTGAGACTCCAGCCGTCCACATAGTCCCATTGACGCAGGAGGTCATGGATGAGCCAGAACTGCTCGACCAGACCGGCCCCGCCTGCCGAACCCAAGCCGCGCAACTGATCCAGACGACGCCGGGTTCGCCGAGCCTTGTGCAGCCAGCGCACATGGTCGTCGGCATCCGGGCAGGAAGCAACCGGATGGTCGATCTCCCTGCTGGCTTCCCGTCGCCGCTCCCGGGACGGTGGAGCCAGCTTGCGCATCAGACGGAGGGCGTCCTGGCGGAACCTGCGGTCCCGGGGGCGAAACGGGGTGGGCAAATCGATGCGCCCGGCCTGACGCGTCCCCGCCACCACGTCCCGGGCGCCAATGGTCGACACCCGGCCCGAGGTGCCAAGGACCAGAAGACGCGCTCCCCTGTTCCGGGCCAGCCGCTTGAGCACCGCGTAACGACCTTGACGTGAGCCTCCGGGGACGTCGATCACGTCTCCCGGTCGAAGTTCTCCGGCCAGGCCCCGGGTGTGTCCGTCGCCTCCTGCCGATATCAGGCCGGCATACTCGGACACGGAACCGCGCTCACATTCGGCCCTGGCCTCTTCTTCCGCCAGACGCTGTTCCATCTCTGCGATGCGGGTGGTGGCGGTCTCGGATCTCCTGGCATGCTGAAACTGGGCGAAGGAGGCCGACAGCAGCTCCTCGGCCCGGACCTCCTCGTAGTTGGCGACGAGGTTGGCGGCCATGTTGTAAGTGGGGCGAAAGCTCGACCTGAGTTCATGGCTGCCGGCCGAGGCGACCGAGACCACATCGCCGAAGGGAACGAACCGAGAGTGAAGGACGATGCCGTGGCCGACCTCGTCGATGCCACGGCGGCCCGCCCGACCCGTCAGCTGGGTGTAGTCGCCCGCCTGCATCAGCTCGTGGCTCTCCCCGTTGAATTTGGTCAGACTCTCGAGGACGACGGTCCTGGCCGGCATGTTGATGCCCAAGGCCAGCGTCTCTGTTGCAAACACGACGCCCAGGAAGCCGGCGGCGAACAACTCCTCCACGGTCTCCTTGAAGGCGGGGACCATCCCGGCGTGGTGAGCCGCCACACCGACCTCCAGGCCCGCCATCAGGCGGTCGTAACCGAGCACCCCCAAGTCGGCATCACTCAGGTGAGCCGTCCTCGCTTCGGCGATCCGTCGGATCTCGGGTCGGTCGTCTGGCCGGGTCAGACGGAGCCCGGCCTCCATGGCGGCCAGGGCGGCGGCATCACATCCCGCCCGGGAGAAGATGAAGTAGATGGCGGGCAACATGCTGCGCTGCGCCAACTCCTCCACTACCTCGACCCGGCGCGGGGTGGTGAAACGGTGCGATCTGCCCCGCTCCAGACCCAGCATCCGCTCGATACGGGGATTGGGCCTGTGTGCCCCGTCGCGCTGCACGAAGGTCGGATACAAGGAGATCTCGTGGCTGTGGCGGTCCTTGATCATGTACTCGGCCTCCAGCGGTACGGGCCGTTCCCGGGCCACCACGAGGTCCGTGGCTCCTCTTCTCTCCCGTACCCACTCGGCGAATTCGGGGGCGTTGGCGATCGTGGCCGACAGGGCGACCATCTGCACCCGGGCAGGTGCATGGATGATGATCTCTTCCCACACCGCCCCGCGGAATGGGTCCTGGAGGTAGTGCACCTCGTCGAGGACCACAACCTCCACCCGATCGAGCGATCCGGTGTCGGCATAGATCATGTTTCGCAGCACCTCGGTGGTCATGACGACGACATCGCCCTCACCGTTGATGACGTTGTCCCCGGTGAGCAATCCCACCCTTCCGGGCCCGTATCTGTCGACCAGATCACCGAACTTCTGGTTGGAGAGGGCCTTGATCGGAGTGGTGTAGAACGCCCTCCGCCCCTTCTCCAGGGCCAGAGCCACGGCGGCGTCGGCTACCAACGTCTTGCCGGAACCGGTCGGAGCAGTGACCACTACCGACCGGCCGGCCGCTATTGCCTCGGCAGCCTCGAGCTGGAAGGGGTCGGGTCGGAAAGGCAGTGAGGAAAAGAAATCGGACAGGTTCATCGATGCAGCACCAGCCGCACCAGCCAGTAGGTGGCCTCGTACATGAGGTAGAGCGGAACCGACAGCAGGGTCAGGGTCAGCGCGTCTCCGGTTGGAGTTATCAGAGCGGCCCCGGTCACCACGATCAGCACCGCCCATCGGCGGCCCTTGGCCAGCTGGCGGGAAGTGACGACGCCTGCCGCCGCGGCGGCAAAGATGAACACGGGATAGAGGAACGAAGCCCCGAAGGCGAGAAGATAACGCAGGGCGAAGGAGTAGTACTCGGACAGTCGCAGATCGCTGCGGACATCGGGAAAGATGTTGAGCAGGAAGCCCAGGGCCCGGGGAAGGGTCCAGTACCCGAAGGCAACTCCGCCCAGGAACAGGACCACCATCGTCGAGATGATCGGGACCGCCCAGCGCCGCTCCCGGTGGGTGAGGGCCGGATTGATGAACGCCCAGATCTGATAGAGCACGACAGGGCTGGCCATGATGAGGCCACCGAAGAACGCTACCCGCATCAGCACTCCCCACTGTTCGGTAGGCCCGAACACCTGGAACTGGGCCGAGGGGTCGGACTGATGGAAGGGCCGCTCGATGATGTGCCGCAAGGGGGAGGAGAAGATAAAGGCGACTATGCCCGCCCCGAGGACGGCGGCCCCGGCCTTGAGGATGCGCCACCTGAGCTCATCGAGGTGGGCAAGGATGGGTTTGGCCTCGTCGGCCCTCACGCTCCGGTGTCCTCGTCGTCCTTCCCGACCGGCTCAGCGGGAGCGGCATCGTCGGTCGCTCGATCGACACCTTCGATGCGGTCCAGGTCGGAGAGGGCGTCGGCCGGGGTCGGCCCTGACTTGGGCTCTGGCCCCACCCAACCCAGGCGGCTGACGTCGGCGGAGGTGGCATCGATCTCACGACCCACCTGGCCCAGCTCCTCCTTGACCGACCTGAGCGGCGCTTCCAGATCCTCTCTGAGAGTGCGCAGGTCGCCGACTTCCGACTCCAGGCCCATCCTCAGATCACGGGCAGCTTTGCGCAGCTCGACCGACCAGGCCGCCAGCTTGCGAGCGGCGTCGGGCAGACGCTGCGGTCCCAGTACCACGAGTGCCAGGAGGAGGATGATGATGATCTCGCTTCCCTGGAGCATCACCCCATGGTAGGCCCGTCTCGGGCTGAGTCAGGCCCGGATCGTGGGAGGGAAGGTCAGCCGGCCAGAAGCCGGAACGGGTCGGGCTCGTTCTCCAGCGCGGCGGCGAAGCGGGCGATCTCCTCCTCGGTGATCGGGGCCACGCTGACCACCTCGTAGGCGACACCGGTGGCCAGGAGGACGTTCACCACCCGGGCGTTGGCCGGCCGACGTTGCAGCAGGGAGCAGGTCGGGCATGTGAACCTGTAGGTGCCCTCGTCCTCGTGTGGGGCGAGCTCGAGGGCCAGGTCACCGGGTGTCAGGTGGATGTCTCCGCACCGGGTGCAAGTCGTCTTGATGGTGGTCATGAAATATCTCCGCACTCCGCTGTCTCCAGTTCGCTATCGGCCCGGGCGGCGTGAAACTGAAGGGGTCTATCGGCCCCTCGAGCCAGGTCAGCGATACCGGACCAGGATGCTCTTGCGCAGCTCCGACAGCGCCTGGGCCACCTCGGGACCTTCTCGCAATGAGGCGGCGCCACCCAGGCGGAGAAGGAGGCGTGCCGCCACACGCGGATCGGCGGCAGAGAACTCGACCACCAGCTTGCCCTTCTCTTCGTCCCGGACTTCCACCGGGTAGTAATCAGGGACCCAACGAGCCGGAGCCGAGAGCTCGATGACACAGCGGGCGTCCTCCTCCGAGGGAACGTACTGGACCACGGGTTCGGGCGTCTTCGGGGGTGGCTCGAAGCGATCGGCGGTAACCCTGACTTCTCGTATCCGGTCGAGGCGAAACACTCTCTCCGCCCTGGCCAGGCGGCAGTAGCCGGTCAGGTACCAGTTGCCCAGCGCGGCGAAAACGGTCCATGGCTCGACCGCCCTACGGGTGGTCTCGCCCTTGGAGAGTGAGGTGTAGGTGATCTCGACCACGTTGTGCGAACCGGCGGCCTGGCGCAACGGCCCGACCAGATCCGGCTCGCCCGCCACGTCGACTGCCAGACCGGTGCCTCCATCGGGTGCGATGGTGGCCGCCAACTTGTCTACCGCCGATTCCAGCGCCGGGCTGCCCTGACCCGACGCCAGAACGGCCATGGCCGAGGCGAGCATGGACAGGGTCTCGGTCGGGGTCAGGCGTGGTGCTCCGGCGAAGTAGTCGGCGGTGTCGACCACGACTTCGTCGTCGTCGATGAAGGCCACCATGAGATCCCCTGGTCCGTAGCCGGGCAGGCCGCATACGAAGACCATGTCCAGGTCGTTGGCCAGCTCGGCCTCGTCCCGGTATCCGAACCTGGCGCAGACGTCGGCGACCGTGGTCCCGGGATGGGCGATCACCCAGGGGAGCATGGTGAGGATGCGAGTGAGTCGGGTGGCGGTCCGGGTACTCACAATGTGGCCTCGAGGAGTTCCACGAACCGGGATCGCAACTGGGGTGGTGCCACTATCTCTGCGGCGTCATCGAAGCTGAGCATCCATCCGAAGAAGGCGTCGACGTTGGTCACCGGCAGATCGACGGTGAGAGGGCCCCTGTCGTGAGGAACGTGGAGGGTGCGGGCAGCCCACCAGGCGATCTGGGGATCGAAGGTGACGGTGGCCATGATCCTTTCGTCACCGCCCGCCTCCCATGGGTGTGATTCGATCTCGGCCCGCAGGTCGAAGTCGGTGGGCCGGGTGAAGGCGTCTGCCTCGCTCTCTACTTCCAGGTCCCGCATGCGGTCCACCCGAAACACCCTCATCCCGCTCTCGCCCTCACCCACCAGGTACCAGTGGCCGCGGCGATGGGCCAGGCCGTAGGGCTTGATGTGACGGTCGCTATCGCGATAGCCGAAAGCCACCCGGCGTCGCTCCGACACCGCCGCGAACAGGTCGCCGAGCCGATCAGACGACGCTCCCAGGTCGGCTCCCAGAGGCTCCTGGCCCCCTTCGGGGCCCATGCCTCCCAGCTTGAACAGGGCATCTGCCGGGGCGGGGCCGCCCCCCAGACGGACTACGCGGGCGGCCAGGGCCAAAGCCGCCCGTTCCTCGTCGGTCAGGCCGGGATCGGGAAGCCGATAGGCGTCGGGATCGATCGTGTAGCCGTGCTCGAGGCCCCAGCCATCCGCCTCGCTCAACTCGAGGGGTATGCCGATCCGACGGAGGAGGTCCTTGTCACGCTCGAACATGCGGCGGAAGGCCTCGTCGGAGGACCCTCCATAACCCGCCACCCGGTTGCGGATCTCGGAGGCCGGAACCGGACGCCCCGTGGTGAGGAGAAAGGCGAGCAGATTGAGCAGGCGCTCGATGACGTTGCGCATCGCTCCCCATTCAACCGGACCGGAATCGAGAAGTGAACGACCATCCGCCACCCCGCCCGGCCCCGCCTTTCTTTGGACGTCAACAGACGCCCCCCACCTTCTTTGGACGGTGACTATCGCTATGCGTTCCCGACGGTCCAAAGAAGCCCAGAACCGTTCCCCGGCGTCCAAAGAAGCGAGCGGCTAGAGGCTGTCGATGAGGCGATCCACCCGTTCGTCGTGTGACTTGAAGGGGTCCTTGCACAGCACGGTGCGCTGGGCCTGGTCATTCAGCTTGAGATGAACCCAGTCCACCGTGAAGTCGCGCTTGCGGGCCTTGGCCACCCGGATGAACTCGCCCCGCAGCCGGGCCCGGGTGGTTTGGGGAGGCACCCGGACGGCGTTGCTGATCTCCGAGTCGGTCACGATCCGATCCACCATCCCCTTGGCCGCCATCATGTTGTAGATGCCACGGGATCGGTCCACGTCGTGATAGGAGAGGTCGAGCATGGCCAGGCGGGGATCGCCCATCACGACGTGTCGCTGACCGCGGTAGCGCTCCATCACCTTGTACTTGATCACCCAGTCGATCTCTCGGTCGAGGGTCATCGGGTCCTTCTCGAGCCCGGTGAGGAGGTGCTCCCACATCTCAACCGCCCGCTGGACCTGGGGAGGGAATCCGGGGCTGCGGGCGAAGCGCATGGCCCGGTCCAGGTACTCCCACTGGATGTCCAGCGCCGACAACTCGCGGCCGTTGGCCAGGCGGATCTTCTTGCGACATGTCAGGTCATGGGAGATGTCACGGATAGAGCGAATCGGATTCTCCAGCGTCAGGTCCCTGAAGACCACGTCGCGCTCGACCATCTGCAGGAGCGCCACCACCGTCCCCACCTTGACGAAAGTGGCGTACTCGCTCATGTTCGAGTCTCCGGCGATGACGTGAAGGCGCCGGAACCGCTCCGCATCCGCATGGGGCTCGTCGCGGGTGTTGATGATGGGCCGGGACCGGGTGGTGGCCGACGACACACCCTCCCAGATGTGCTCGGCCCGCTGCGAGAGCGAAAAGGTAGTGCCGCGTGGGGTCTGGGTCAGCTTGCCCGCCCCCAGGAAGATCTGGCGGGTCACGAGGAACGGGATCAGGACGTCGACCGTACGGTGGAAATCCTTGTGCCGGCTGACCAGATAGTTCTCGTGGCACCCGTACGAGTTACCGGCCGAGTCGGTGTTGTTCTTGAAGAGGTAGATCTCGCCCCGGATCCCCTCCTCCTCCAGACGCTGTTCGGCGGAGTGGACCAGGCCCTCGAGGATCCGCTCCCCGGCCTTGTCGTGAGCGACGAGGTCGGTCAGAGAGTCGCACTCGGGAGTGGCGTACTCGGGGTGGCTGCCGACGTCCAGATAGAGGCGGGCGCCGTTCTCCAGGAAGACGTTGGACGATCTTCCCCACGAGACCACACGCCGGAACAGGTAGCGGGCTACCTCGTCGGGGCTGAGCCGGCGCTGGCCCCGCAGCGTGCAGGTGACGCCGTACTCGTTTTCCAGACCGAAGATTCGACGATCCACCCGGTCAGCCTAGGGGACATCGGGCCGCTTGGGGAGGAGCGTTCCGGATCAGCCGGCGTCCTGTTGGGCCGCCTCGCCGTTCTCGACACGCCGGAAGCTGCGCCGACCGTTGGAGGCGTCGAGAACCGCGATTTCCCAGCCCTCCGACTCACGCTCCTCGGCTCGATGAAAGGCCTCCGTACCCACCTCGATCGCCTCTTCCAGGGTCAGGCCCTGGCGCCAGGACTCCTCCAGCGCCGACACCAGCCCTTCCGCCTTACCGCCGATGGCGGCGAAATGACGCTCGTCGTAGAGGGTGCCGTCGTAGGAGACCCGATACAGCTTGTTCTCCTCGTCACCGATGCCCAGCTCGGCGATGAGCACCTCCACCTCGTAGGGCTTGAGCTCATGGCTGAAGATGTGACCCAGAGTCTGGGCGAAGGCGGTGGCCAGGGCCCGGGCATTGACATCCTCGCGGCTGTACAGGTAGCCCATCAGGTCGGCCTGGCGGACGCCCGCCTTGCGCAAGGTGTCGTACTCGTTATACCGGCCCACGCCGGCGAAGGCGATGCGGTCGTACACCTCGGCGATCTTGTGCAGTGACCTGGATGGGTTCTCCGCCATGATCAGCAGGCCATGGCCGTATTCCAGGGCCACTATCGAGCGGCCCCG
This sequence comes from uncultured Acidimicrobiia bacterium, assembly GCA_963744905.1. Lineage (GTDB taxonomy): Bacteria > Actinomycetota > Acidimicrobiia > Spongiisociales > ZC4RG35 > DATFFO01. The sequence goes on from CAVUUV010000005.1 coordinate 459,161, forward strand.
GGCGATCCCCTTGCGGGCAAACTCGGCCTTGTCCCGAACCAGTTGTTCGGGAGCCACATAGAAGGGCATGCTCATCGCACGGTCTCCACTGCTGACCGGGCCACAGGGGTGATTGCCTCGTCGGACAGCTCCTGGATCCCATCGACGTCGATGCGGAACACGTTGGGCAGGATGCCCCGCAACAGATCAGGGCCACCGGTGGCGGTGTCCTCCTGGGCGGCGGCGACCAGGGCACGGACGGCCAGGTCGACGGCAGCGTCGGCATCGATGGCGGGGTCATAGGCGGTGCGGAGGTAGGACTTGGCCAGACGCGATCCGGAGCCGGTGGTGGCGAAGTCCGTCTCCTCATACCTGCCTCCGACCACGTCGTAGCTGTACAGTCGCCCCCGGTCGGTGACATCGTCGTAACCGGCGAAGAGAGGCACTACCACCAGACCCTGGATTGCCATGGGCAGCTGACCTCGCACCAGCCGGGCCAGGAAAGTCGCCTTGCCCTCCAGGGTGAGACGCCGGCCCTCGAGCTTCTCATAGTGCTCGAGCTCGACCTGGAAGAGGCGGACCATCTCGATGGCCAGCCCGGCGGTTCCGGCAATGGCCACGGCCGAGAAATGATCGGCCCGGAAAACCTTCTGAATCTGGCGATGGGCTACCAGATGGCCCTCGGTGGCGCGGCGATCACCGGCGATCACCACCCCGTCGGCATAGCGCAGGGCCAGGACAGTGGTCCCCTCGGGCAGGGACAGCTCCCGGCCCGCCCCTGGAGGCAGATCCCAGCTCGGGACGGCGCCGACCTCCCTGAGCAGTTCACTGAAGCTGGCACCCGGCACCGGTGCGTCGAGCGGCAGAGGAAATCGCGGCATAGGTCCGTCACTGTAGACCGGACTCATGCCAAGCCTTACGTCGGTCTACTGACCGCCCTTTTGCACGTAGTTCTTGACGAACTCCTCGGCGTTCTCCTCCAGCACCGAATCGATCTCGTCGAGGAGATCGTCGAGCTCGTCCAGGTCGGACTCGGATTCGACGACTTCGATCTCCTCGACCTCGTCGGTCTTCTGGTCCCGGCTTCGCGGCTTGGATTTCTCTTGCTCGGCCATGTCAACTCTCTCCTAGTCTCTTGATCAGGTCGGCGGCATCCACGACGGAGTCGAGGAGCGGCCCGACCACGGACCGACCTCCCCGCATCGGCTCCATCATCGGCACGCGCCGTAGATGTTCTTCACCCAAATCGAAAACCAATGAGTCCCAGTTGGCCGCCACCAGCGAATCCGGGAACTGGGTCACGCACCTGCCCCGGAAATACGCCCTGGTCATCTCGGGAGGCGTCGTCTCGGCCGCCTCCACCTCCTCGTCGGTGAACAGACGCCGAATCCGGCCCCGGGCGGCGAGCCGCTGATACAGGCTGCGGGCCGGGTCGACGTCGTGATACTGCAGGTCGAGAGCCCGAAGCTTGGAGTCGCCCCAAGCCAGCCCATCCCGGGCCCGGTAGCTCTCCAGGAGCCGCAGTTTGGCCGCCCAGTCCAGCCGATCGGCCAGTCGCGAGGGGTCTTCCTCCAGGTCGGCGAGGATTCCCTCCCATTCGGTCAGCACGTCACGCCATACGGGCTCGTCTAGCTCCTTCTCCACGTACTTGCTGAGCCACTCCAGGTAGCGCCACTGCAGCTCCAGGGCGGTAGCCGACCCGCCACCCTCGAGCTCGAGCGGTCGACGGAAGGTGAGATCGTGACTCACGTTCCAGCAGGCGGTGACCGGATCTGACAGGTCGAGCGGGTCGGGAAGGGCGCCGTCCTCGAGTGCCGCCAGCACCAGCGCCGTCGAACCGAGCTTGACGAAGGTCTGCACCTCGGACAGGTTGGCGTCGCCGACGATGACGTGAAGCCGGCGGTACTTGGCGGAATCCCCGTGGGGCTCGTCCCTGGTGTTGATGATGGGGCGCTTGAGAGTGGTCTCGAGCCCCACCTCTTCTTCGAAGAAGTCGGCCCTCTGGGTTATCTGGTAGTCGACATCCGGTCGACCGTTCTCGGACCCCACCTTGCCCGATCCGGTGAAGATCTGTCGGGTGACCATGAAGGTCATGGCGTAGCGGATCACGTCCCCGAAGGGCGTCGAGCGGGCCAGCAGGTAGTTCTCGTGGGCGCCGTAGGAGTTGCCCTTCCCGTCGGAGTTGTTCTTGTAGAGGGCTAGGCGAGCCCCACCCAGACGCTCGGTGGCGACGGCAGCGGCGCGGGCGACCACCTTCTCCCCCGCCTTCTCATACAGGGTCGCCTGAAGCGGATCCCACGACTCGGGCGCCGAATACTCGGGGTGGGCATGGTCCACATAGAGGCGGGCGCCGTTGGCCAGCACGGCGTTCACCAGCGTCCCCTCCGGATCGGATACGCCGTAGCCCTCGTGCCCGAAGCCGCGCGCATCCCGGCCCGGCGACTCCTCCTCATAGGACCACTGCACCCGTACCCGGGGGCCGGGGTAGGAGTTGACCACCATGGCCGAGCCCAGTGCGGGATTGAAGTCTGGATCCGAGCGCACGGCGATGCCGTACTCGGTCTCGGTTCCTATCACCTTGCGCAGGGCCATCACACCCTCCGGTCGGGTATCACAGGTATTGCCCGGTCGACACCCGCTCGATCATGCGGCTCTCCGAATCGCCTTCCACCAGAGTGCGGACGTAGACGATCCGCTCTCCCTTCTTGCCCGAGATCTTGGCCCAGTCGTCCGGATTGGTGGTGTTGGGAAGATCCTCGTGCTCGCGGAATTCCTGCTTTATGGCGGTGATGAGATCGGTGGTCTTGACTCCGGGCGCACCGCCGGCGATCTGGCGCTTGATGGCATCCTTCTTGGCCCGCCGAACGATGTTCTCGATCATGGCCCCGGACGAGAAATCCTTGAAATAGAGGAGCTCACGATCCCCGTTGGCGTAGGTCACCTCGAGGAACCGGTTCTCGTCGGACTCCGAGTACATCGTATCGACCGTGGCCTCGATCATCTTCTCCAACAGGGCGTCGGCCTCGCCCCCACAGCTCTCCATTTCCTCGGCATCGAGCGGAACAGACGGGTCCAAATAGATGCGGAAGATCTGTCGGGCCGCCTCGGGATCGGGACGGTGGATCTTGATCTTGACGTCCAGGCGCCCGGGCCGGAGGATGGCGGGATCGATCAGGTCCTCCCGGTTGGATGCCCCGATCACGATCACGTTCTTGAGCGCCTCCACCCCATCCAGCTCCGACAGCAGCTGGGGGACGATGGTCGATTCGACGTCGGAGCTGATCCCCGAGCCCCGGGTCCGGAAAAGGGAATCCATCTCGTCGAAGAAGACGATCACCGGCACGCCCTCGTCCGACTTCTCTTTGGCCCGCTGGAAGATGAGCCGGATCTGACGCTCCGTCTCGCCGACCCACTTGTTGAGCAGCTCCGGGCCCTTGACGTTGAGGAAATAGGAGCGGGTGTCGGGGCTGCCGGTCCGCTCTGCGACGGCCTGGGCCAGGCTGTTGGCGACCGCCTTGGCGATCAGGGTCTTCCCGCAGCCGGGGGGGCCATAGAGGAGTATGCCCTTGGGGGGGACGAGGCCGTAGGTGCCGAACAGCTCTTTGTGGACGTAGGGCAGTTCCACCGCGTCGCGGATCTCCTCGATCTGTTCGGCCAGCCCTCCCACATCGCTGTAGGTCACGTCGGGAACCTCTTCCAGGACCAGGTCCTCGACCTCGGGTCGGGCCAGGCGCTCATAGATGAGATTCGATTTGGGATCGACCCGAACGAAGTCGCCCGGTCGGAACAGCTTGTCCTTCATCGAGTCGGCCATCTCCAGGACCTGCTCCTCGTCGGCATGAGCGATGACTACCACTCTTCCGTCCTCGAGCTTCTCCCGGACTCGGACCACCTCGCCGCCTCGCTCGTACCCGCGCACGTCCACGACGTTGAAGCTCTCGTTCAACAGGACCTCCTGGCCGACCGAGAGCTGCTTGACCTCGATGTTGGGCTGAGCAGCCACCCGCAGCTTGCGATTGCCTGTCATCACATCGACGGTTCCATCCGAGTTGACCTGGAGCACCGTTCCGAAGTTGTTGGGAGGGGTGGTGAGCTTCTCCACTTCGGCGCGCAGCACGCTGAGCTGTTCCCGCGCCTCCTCTAGCACCGTGGACAGCTTGTCGTTCTGGGCACGGAGGCGTTCGACGGTGCTCTGTGCCTCGGCCAGCTCCCGGGCCAGGTCGGCCGAATCGGCACCGGAGCCGCGCGGAGCCCGGCGCAGTCGAGCGACCTCGTTCTCGAGGGCTTCGACCTGACGGCGCAGCTCTTCTGCCTGCTCGGCGTCACTCGACCTGCTCATTCCGGCTCCTCCTGGTGGGTGGCCTGTCGCGCAGTATAAGGACGGATGGAACTTGTCCCAGGAACATTGTGACCCGGGACCCAGAGGGCCGTCCGGGGGGTGTTGTAACCTGTCGCCCGGCTACAATTGAAGCCTGCGACAACTATTGCTTCCAGGAGTTTGAGCGCATGAAGGTTTGGATCGATCAGGATCTCTGCACCGGAGACGGGCTCTGCGAGGAGATCGCACCGGACGTCTTCGTCCTGCTGGATGACGGCCTCGCCTATGTCCGCGATGGTGAGAAGATATTCGCTTCCGAGAAGGGCAATCCCCAGGGGTCCCAGGGTTTGGCCACCGTCCCCAGCGGCCAGGAGGACATCACCATCGAGTCCGCCGAGGAGTGCCCCGGCGAGTGCATCTTTCTCGAGCCCTGATCCGGACAGGGACGGGGCGAGCCTTCGCCCTGCCCCGCGACGTCACGCTCACTCCGCCGCCGGCCTGACCTGAACCCGGCGGGCGAACACGAGGAAGCCGGTGTGGCCGACCATGGTGTGCTCCGGACGGACCGAGCGACCCGAAATGTTCCAGTCCCTGAACAGGAACTCGCGCACCTCGATCTCGGCAAACGCCCGCGTGGACCTGAGCGAGTCGACCACGGTCTGAACCTGCGGAACCGTGGGGAGATAAGCACACAGGACCCCGCCCGTCGGCTGATGCTCGGCAGCCATCTCGACCACGTGCCAGGGCTCGGGAAGGTCGAGGACGATGCGCTCCGGTTGGATTTCGGCCACCACATCTTCGACCGGGCCCACCCGTAGGTCGAGGGTGTCGGGTATGTGGCCGAAGTAGCGCTCGATCGTCTTGCGTCCGTGCTCGGCGTGGTCGGGGCGCCGTTCCACCGAAATCACCTTCCCCTCCGGGCCGACGATGCGGGTCAGGGCCATGGCCAGCGCACCCGACCCCGTGCCGGCCTCCAGGACCGTCATCCCGGGGGCGATGTCGGCGTAGACCAGGATCGGCCCGATGTCCTTGGGATAGATGACCTGGGCGCCCCGTCGCATGCGGAGGATGAAGTCGGCCAATCGGGGACGCAGCGCCAACAACCTCGCTCCCGACGATGCCTCGACCCAGCCGCCGTCGGCCAGACCGATGATGTCGGTGTGGGGTAGCACCCCTCGATGGAACTGGAACTGGCGATCGGGATCCAGCCTGAGCAGATATTGGCGGCCCTTGCCGTCGACGAGCAGGCACGGCTCTCCAGCCTCGAAGGGCTTCATCCCCTGAGCACGGCCAGGAAGCCGACCGCCAGGGTCAGAACCATTCCCACCACGACGATCCAGATGACCACCTGTTGGAATCGCTTGTTATTCCGCATCGTTCACTCCGCGCAACTAGCGTCACGGTAGATCATGCGCCTCAGAGACCTGAACCCACTCCGTCTGACCTCCGGGCCCTGGACTCGCGTTCTGCGAGGGCTGCGGTCGGGCGACCAGACTCTGCTGCTCACCGGATTGGCCATGTTGGCCTATCGGTACCTTCGCTCGACCAGACCCGATCGCACCCTCATTTACCGCACCACGGTACCGGTCGGTTCGACCGTGGTCGTGCGACATGTCCACCAGGGTGAGCCCCGACTCGAGATCACTCGGCCGGCCACGACCGAGGGAGCCGGATCCTCGGATCAGACCCGGTAGACCTCGACCACGGCCTTGGAGCGCTTGCCCCGTCTGCGCCCGAGTATGAAAGCCACCACAACGAACAGGACCACCACCACGGCGGCTACGACCGCCGTGTTCTGAACCGACTCCTTGGTCTCGTCGAGAGCCGACTCGATCTCTCGAGCCTTGGCCTCGATATCCGATGGTTTGATCATTCGCTGCTCATCCTCCACACGATCAGGCCGGCGACCAGCCCTGCGGCCAGGACCGTGAGGCCACGGGCCAGGACGTTGAACCAGGGGGTTGAGGGAAGCACAGCCTGAAACAGTGCATACACGGCCAGAACCCCGAATAGTGCGGCCACGGCGAACACCAGAGCCCCACCCAGGCTGAGGCCGGCATATGCGCCCAGTTTCTTGGCCGGCTCCACCGTCTCCTGGAGCAGGTACTCCTTCGACATTACGTAAAGCTCGTTGACGAGTTCGGGGATCTGTTTCTGATCGGGCACGTGCCAAGGCTAACAAAGGACGGGACAAGGCCCGTCGCCGGCGTTAGGCCTGGGTAGGGTTCTGGCCCCATGTCGAGCCTTGACAGAGGCGGACCCCTGCCGGGCCGCGGACGCCACCTGGCCACGGGGCCGGGACTCGGCACCCGCTTCCGCACCCTCTATTTGGGGACGTCGATCAGCCTCCTGGGCAACTACGTCGCCTATCTGACCATTCCCCTGCTGGTGCTGGAGATCGTCCAGACGGCCGAACGGGCAATTCCCTTCTCGATCACCTACGCCCTGGAAACGATCCCTACCCTGATCTTCGGCCTGGCCGGCGGCCTCCTCCTCGACCGGGTGCGTCTTCGTTGGGCGATGATCCTGGCGGACGTGGCCCGGGCCGCCGCCTTCTTCTATCTGGCCGCATCGGTGGCGAACGTCGGTCTTGGGACCGTGTATGCGGTGTCGTTTCTGGTGGGCTCGTTCTCTGCCCTGCACGAAAACTCGCTGTACGCCATACTCCCCTCGCTGGTGCCCGAACAGCTCCTGGCACGTGCCAACGGGCGTCTGGCCGCCACTCAGAGCGCCATGTTCGCCATCGGGCCTCTCCTGGCCGGAGCGATGGCGGCGTTGGCCGGTCCCTCTCCCGGGCTGTGGTTCAACGGGGCCACCTTCCTGTTCTCGGCGGTGGGGGTGTTCCTGGTCGGTCCGGTCGAGCAGCACCACAAGGGCCAGGACGAGGGAGGGTTCATCGAGGAGACCCTCAACGGCCTCCGCTACCTGATCGGCGAGAGACGACTGCGCGATTCGACCATCACCGCCGCCACCGCCAACCTGGTGGTCGGGTTCTTCGAAGCCACGTTCGTGGTGATGGCGGCTCTGGTTCTGGAAACGACCTCCGACACCCAGATCGGGATCCTGATCGCCGCGGTAGGGGCCGGGAGCACCGCCGGAGCGGCGCTGGCCGACCGGGTGATCCGTATCCTCGGGCTGGGACGCTCGATGACGATCGGCATGCTGACCATGGCGGTCGGGATGGGCCTGTTGGTCTTTTCCCGGTACGGCATAGTCGCCCTCGGCTTCGCCTTCGTCATGTTCGTCGGAGTGGGTCTGATCAACGTCCCCATCACCACGGTCCGCCAGATCTACACACCTCCCACCATGCTGGGTCGGGTGATCACCGCCTCCCGGGCTCTGTCTTGGGGAACCTTGCCGGTGGGCGCCCTCCTGGGCGGCCTCCTGGCCGCCCAGGTGAGCTATGTGCCGATCGTGAGGGGAACACCGCTGGTACTGATCGGTATTGCGCTGTGGCTGTTCACCACTCCTCTCTGGCACGACACGTTCGGGCCAACCCATCGCCGTCGGATGTGAGTCAGGCTCCGCTGGTCGAGCCCTGGAGCAGACCCCGGCGGTGGCCGCGCTCGAAGCCTCTCAGGAAAATGCGGGCGTCCCTCAGCTCCTGACTGGTGATCTGCCCGTCCCCGAGAGCGTCGGCCAGTGGACCGTCGGGATCTCGTAGCGGACTGGACTCGGGTAGCTGAGACAGCTCATCGGAGGTGATGACACCGTCATCCAGGAATCCCCGGATCTGGGAGACGTGCTGCCTCCAGTCCTGCAAGCGCTGCCGGCGCTCGGCGGCCAGCTCCTCCCGCTTCGCCACCAGAGCGTCTGTGATGGCGCTGGACTGGTCGGCGGTGATGACGCCCTGGGAGACCAGGTCGTCGAGGACTGCTGAGATGGGCCCGTCGAGGACCTTGCCCTCGGCCGGGTTCGTGGCGGTGGTCGTGTCGGTCGTTTCGGTGGCCTGGGCCACCGCTACCAGGGAACCCCCTCCGATCAAGAGCAAGGCGGCTACGGCTATGACGATGCGGATGCGCATGGTGACCTCCTGTAGATCGTGCATTCGCACCCACTATCGGACTCGAAGCTGAGAAGACCCTGGGACCAGGGTGTGACACGGAGCAGAACCCGGTTCAGGCCACCAGGGTCAGAAACACACCCACCACTAGCAGAACGACCCCACCGGCGATCAGATGCATGGCCTGGAGCCCGAAGGGGATACGAAGCGCGACCGCGCTTTCGACCATGCCCAGAGATCCCGCCATCACCAGGATCAGCCCGAACAGGAGCAGGATCGAGCCGACCAGCTCTGAGAAGAGGAGGCTCAGGGCAATGAAGGCAAGCGCTCCTACCAGGATCACTATCACCCGACCCGGGACATGGACCCTCGGCTTCCGCTTCGACTTCGCTTCCGGCTCAGGCGAGCCCCCGGCCGGCCTGCGGAGCTGCTCGCGGTCGACCCGGCGCGAAGACGCCTTCTTGCGTTTCTTCTTGATCGGAGTGATGGCGGCGATGAACTGATCGGCGTCGGGCAGGTCGATGACGACGTGGTCGTCGTCGAGTACCAGACCCACTCCGGCTCCCCGCGGTTGGGCTGACACCACCGTGAGTGGCCAGGAGCCGAGGGTCACCCCGTCGGCGGCCAGCGAGAGCGCGCCGTCGTCCACCACGGCCTTGACGGCCAGCGGTTCGGAGCGGTCGCCTTCGATGCGCAGAGTCCCTTCGAACGATGCCATCGGCACTCCATCGGCATCTCGACGCCCGGCTTGAGCGCGGATTGTCATGGCTCACTCAGAGTGATCGGAACGGTGGACAGGCTGCAGACAGGGCGGAGGCCGGCCCACGGCAGCCTACCCGGCCCCGTACTCGGCGTCGGTCACCTTGCGATCGGCCCACTCGGTCGCACCACCCGTGGTCAAGGAGAGGTGCATCATCGGGCTGTGAGGGGTGGCTCCGTGCCAGTGCAGCTCACCGGCGGGGGCGTGGACGACGTCCCCCGCACCCGCCTCCACGGTCTCCCCGTCCTCGGTCTGTACCCGGGCCACTCCGGACACGACATAGAGCACCTGGCCGGCCGGGTGGCTGTGCCAGTCGCTGACGCGCCCCGGGCTCGAAGTGCACACCGAAGGCGTTGAGGGCGTCGGGATCCTGGCTGAGCGGACCCATCAGCACCCGGCCGGTGAAATGCTCATTTGGGGCAGGGGTCCATTGGATCTCGGTGGATGGGCGGTGTTGCATCGTGCTCCCGTGTCGCTGGGGGCCGAGGGTAACCCCGAAGGTGCGCCAGGATCGTCGGCGTCGGCCTTCCGACGATCGGTCCTCAGTCAGAACTCGGCCCTGAGATCTCGGGCAACCCGCCGGACTACCGGATAACCCAGCAGATGCTCGAGAAGAAACCGGTTTGAGACGACCTCTCCCCCTCTGAGAGCCTCTTCCCTGAATTGTACCAAGCCTGGATGCGGGGCGGCTAACTTCGAACCCCATGCCAGCCGTCCAAACCGTTTCATCGACTGATCCGGCGTCCCGGCAAGGAGCGGCCCCCAGTTGGGTGAAGGTGATCGACCAGTCGGTGTGTATTGGTTGTCATGCGTGCACGACGGCGTGTAAGTCGGAGAACGAGGTGCCGTTGGGGGTGACCCGGACTTATGTGAAGTCGGTGGATGTGGGGGTGTTTCCGCAGGCGCGGCGGGCGTTTCAGGTGACCCGCTGTAATCAGTGTGAGGACGCTCCGTGTGTGGCGGCGTGTCCGACCGGGGCGATGTTCGCTCGTTCGGACGGGATCGTGGATTTCGACAAGCGGATCTGCATCGGGTGCAAGGCGTGCATGGCGGCTTGTCCTTATGACGCCATTTTCATCAACCCGGAGGATCATTCGGCGGAGAAGTGCAATTTCTGTGCTCATCGGCTGGATGTTGGGTTGGAGCCGGCCTGTGTGGTGGTGTGCCCGACGGAGGCGATCCTGGTGGGGGATGTGAACGATCCGTCGTCGGCGGTGGCTCAGGTGGTGGGTCGCAAGCCGGTGGCGGTGCGTCGCCCGGAGAAGGAGACCCGCCCCAAGTTGTTCTATGTGGGGGCTCATCAGTCGACTTTGGATCCTTTGGCGGCTCGGCGCCCGGAGGGTGGTTTGTACGCCTGGGCCGGTCAGGGCCCGGGGGTGGGAAGCGGGCATGTGGGCGGTCCGGCGAATTCGTCGGCGGCGGCGCTGGTGTCCTATGACGTGCCGCATCGGGCGCCGTGGGGTTGGCCGGTCAGCCTGTATACGTGGACCAAGTCGTTGGCGGCGGGGGTGTATCTGGTGGCTCTGCTGTTGGTTCTGGCGGGGTTACCTCGACTGGTCGTCGGATCTGTTCGTGTGGGCGGCTCCGCTGGTGGGCCTGGGGTTCCTGGCGGTGACCGGGGTGATCCTGGTGGCGGATTTGAAGCATCCGGGGCGGTTCTTGTTGTTGTTCACCCGTCCCCAGTGGCGGAGCTGGCTGGTGCGGGGAGCGGTGATCATCCTCGCTTACGGGGTGGTGCTGGTGGTCCAGGTGGTGTCGGGGATGGTCTCCTCGGTGGGTCTGCGGCAGGGTTTTGCGGTGGTCGGTTTGCCGTTGTCGGTGATGGCGGCGGTGTACACGGCGTTTCTGTTCGCTCAGTCCAAGGCCCGTGATCTGTGGCAGTCGCCGCTGTTGCCTCCTCACATCGCCATTCAGGCGGTGCTGGCGGGAGCGGCGGGGCTGTTGGTGGTCGACGCCTGGGTCCCATCGGGCGCCGCCGGGGCTCTGGGCTGGGTGCTGGGCGGGGCGGCGCTGGTCCATTTGTTGTTGGTGTGGGGCGAGGTGGCCCTCCCCCACGGCACCGCCCACGCTCACGCCGCGGTGTGGGAGATGACCCGGGGCCGCTACGCATGGTTCCTGTGGGTGTCGGTGGTTTTGGTGGCGGTGGCGGTGGCGGCACCGTGGATGGGGGTGTGGGCGGCTCCGTTCGGGATGCTGGGTTTGTTGTCGTATGAGCATGCCTATGTCCAGTCCGCCCAGGCGGTGCCGCTGGCATGAGAAGGAGACTGTTGTGACGGATCGGCTGGAGGAGTTGGGTCATCTGGTGTCGGCCGCCCGGGCCGAGACCGAGCAGCGGGGGGAGACGTTCTATCCCGGACCCTCCCGGGTCCATCTGGCGTCGTTCCCTCCCCGGGAGCGGTGGGACGACTGGGTGGAGCTGGATTCGCGCTCGTGGCCGGAGCGGGTCGAGAAGCGTTATGCCCTGGTCCCGACGACCTGTTTCAACTGTGAGTCGGCGTGTGGGCTGTTGGCGTATGTGGATCGGGACACCCTGGCGGTGCGCAAGTTCGAGGGCAACCCCGAGCATCCCGGTTCGCGGGGACGCAACTGCGCCAAGGGCCCGGCGGTGGTCAACCAGGTCACCGACCCGGACCGGATCCTGTATCCGCTGAAACGGGCCGGGGCACGGGGTGAGGGCCGCTGGGTGCAGGTGGACTGGGACGAGGCCCTGGACGACATCGCCGCCAGGATCCGGGCGGCGTTGACCGGGGGCCGTCGCAATCAGGTCATGTATCACGTGGGTCGTCCGGGTGAGGACGGTTTCACCGAGCGGGTGATGGCTTCGTGGGGTGTGGATGGGCACAACTCGCACACCAACGTGTGCTCGTCGGGGTCGCGGGTGGGTTATGAGCTGTGGATGGGTCTGGATCGGCCCAGCCCCGACCATGCCAACGCCGAGGTGATCTATCTGATCTCTTCGCATCTGGAGGCGGGCCATTACTTCAACCCTCATGCCCAGCGCATCACCGACGCCCGGCGGCGGGGCGCCAAGCTGGTGGTGCTGGACACGCGCCTGTCGAACACGGCCACCCACGCCGATCATTGGCTGTCGCCCTATCCGGGGTCGGAGGCGGCCATCAACCTGGCCATCGCCAACCACCTCATCCGCACCGGGCGCTACAACCGGGAGTTCGTGCGTCGCTGGTGGAACTGGGACCGCTACCTGGCCGGCGGAGCATCCCGACCTTCCCCCCACCTTCGAGGCGTTCGAGGAAGTGCTGGGCGGGCCTGTACGCCGGGTTCACCTTCGAGTTCGCCTCGGCCGAGTCGGGGATTTCCGCCGACGTGTTGGAGGAGGTGGCGGAGTTGGTGGCGGGGGCCGGCACCCGCCTGTCGACTCACAATTGGCGGTCGGCGGCGGCGGGGAACCTGGGCGGGTGGCAGGTGTCGCGCACCCTGTTCCTGCTCAACGCCCTGTTGGGGGCGGTGGCCACCCCGGGCGGGACCTATCCCAACGCCTGGAACAAGTTCGTTCCCCGTCCCATCCATTCTCCTCCCCACCCGCCGGTGTGGAACGAGCTGACCTGGCCGCTGGAGTATCCGCTGGCCATGCACGAGCTGTCTTTCCTGTTGCCCCATTTCGTGGAAGAGGGGCGGGGCAGCATCGACGTGTACTTCACCCGGGTGTACAACCCGGTGTGGACCAACCCGGATGGGTTCTCCTGGATCGAGATGCTGACCGACCCCGACAAGGTCGGCCTGCATGTGGCGTTGACTCCCACCTGGTCGGAGACGGCCTACTTCGCCGACTACGTGCTGCCCATGGGCCTGTCGTCGGAGCGTCACGACATCGCCTCCTACGAGCAGTACGACGGGCAATGGATCGGGTTCCGCCAGCCGGTGCTGCGGGCCGCCCGGGAGCGGGCCGGGGAGGAGATCACCGACACCCGCCAGGTCAACCCCGGTCAGGTGTGGGAGGAGAACGAGTTCTGGATCGAGTTGAGCTGGCGGATCGACCCCGACGGCACCCTGGGCATCCGCCGGTACTACGAGTCCAGGGCCGAGCCGGGCACCAAGCTGGGAGTGGACGAGTACTACGGGTGGATGTTCGAGAACTCGGTGCCCGGCCTGCCCGAAGCCGCCGCCTCCGAGAACCTCACCCCGCTGGAGTACATGCGACGCTACGGGGCGTTCGAGATAACCAACGGGGTGGGGCCGGTGCACGAACAGCCGGTCGGCCGACGACGAGTTGGCCGAACTGGGCGAAGACTCCTTCGGGCGGGTCTACACCGCGGCGGCGAAGCCGGCCGGGCCCAACGTGGTTCCCCAGTCCAGCCCCGACCCCGACCCCCAGGGACGGCGCCCGGTCGGGGTGAGGGTCGACGGGCGAGTAGTGGCGGGGTTCCCCACCCCGTCGGGAAAGCTGGAGTTCTACTCGACCACCATGGTCGACTGGGGATGGCCCGAACATGCCCTCCCCGGCTACATCCCCAGCCACATCCACCCAGACAACCTCGAGGCGGGTCAGATGCCACTCATCTCCACCTTCCGGCTCCCCACCCAGATCCACACCCGCTCCGCCAACGCCAAATGGCTGGACGAGATCGCCCACACCAACCCGCTGTGGATCCACCCCCAAGACGCCTCCCGTCTCGAGGTGGCCACCGGCGACCTGGTCCGGGTCGAAACCGAAATCGGCCACTTCGTGGTCAAAGCCTGGGTGACCGAAGGAATCCGACCCGGAGTGGTGGCGTGCTCGCATCACATGGGGCGCTGGAAGGTCGCCGACCGGGGCCAACGCCAGGCCATGGCCACCGTCTCGCTCCAACACCAGGCCGACAACTGGGAGCTCAATCGCCAGGGCGGCATCGGGCCGTTCCCGTCTTCCGACCCCGACACCAGCCGCATCTGGTGGACCGAGGTCGGTGTCCACCAGAACCTCACCTTCCCCGTCCAACCCGACCCCATCTCCGGGCAGCACTGCTGGCACCAGGCCGTCCGGGTGACCAAAGCCCGACCCGGCGACACCCACGGCGACATCGCCGTCGACACCGCCCGCTCCCGGGCCGCCTATCAGCGCTGGCTGGCCCTGACCCGCCCCGCCGACGGCACCTCTCCCGACGGAACCCGCCGCCCCTACTGGTTCCTCCGCCCCCTCAAGCCCTCCCGTGACCTCTACGCAATCCCCCGCCACTGAACGGGCCGAACTGATCCGGGCCCTGGCCGTCCTCTGCGAACGGCCCACGCCCGAGACCGACCGCATCGCCGCCCTCTTCGGCCTTTCGGCTCCCGACCCCGCCGACCACACCGAACTGTTCATCCACCAGCTCCCCCCCTACGCCTCCATCTACCTCGACCCAACCGGAAGCATCGGCGGCCGGGCCCGAGACCGAATCGCCGGATTCTGGCGAGCCACCGGATTCACCCCACCTCCCGAACCCGACCACCTCGCCGCACTATTGGGTCTATGGGCCACCCTCATCGACTCGGGCATCGATCACGGCGACCCGGCCCGTCACCGCCTCCGCCAGCACGCCCAGGACACCCTGGTCTACGAACACCTCGCCCCCTGGATCATCCCCTACCTGAACCGGGTCGAAGACGTCGCCCCTCACCCCTACCCCACCTGGGCAGCACTCCTCGACCGAACCATCCAAACCGCCCTCCGAATCGAACCCGGCACCAAACAATCACCACGTCACCTCGCCGGCCCAGCGTCACCCCCCCAAGACCCCGACGACCTCGTCGGCTACCTCCTCGCCCCGATCCGCAGCGGCATGATCATCACCCGCTCCGACCTCAGCCGAGCCGCCGCAGCCACCGGGACGGGCGTCCGCATCGGCGAACGAGCCTAGACATCGCCCCTCAGCCCTACCCCGCCTGGGCCCGGCTTCTCACCACAGTCATGCAATCGGCCTTCGACACCGATCCGGGCCAGCCTCAAACGCCCCGCCACCTCGCCGACCCACCTTCGCCCCCCCAGGATCCCCATGACCTCATCCCCTACCTCCTCGCACCCGTTCGCAGTGGCATCATCCTCACCCGCACCGACCTCAACCGGGCCGCCGCAGCCACCCAAACAGGGATCCGTATCGGCGAACGACCCTACGCCCTCCAATCCCTCTTCGACCAGCACCCCCGGCCCGTCCTGGAATGGCTCGCCACCGAAGCCAGACGCCAGGCCCACCAACTCCAAGCCACACCCGGACCCCGCCAGGTGGTTCAACACTGGTCCGGCCGAGCCAGGGCCACGGTTTCCGTGCTCCGGGCGGCCGTGCATCGGGTCTCCTGATACTCCGACGCTCGCCGTGCGTCGAGCACACCTGGCCCCGGCCGAGCAGCGGGTCTCGGAGGGTTGCCTCGGAGCGAAGAGTGCACGGCGGCGGCCTCCGCAGGCTCGAATCCTCCTGATCTGCGTTCTCCACTGGTTGTGAGATATATTGCAGTGGCAGGTTCGGGCTGATACTTCATTATCCCTCACACCTTGTGTAGTATGAAGTTATGGCATGGTCGAGCACCGTTCGTCCCCTCTCAGAACTTGCCCAGGACCAGTGGGGTCTGCTCACCCGCCGGCAAGCCCGACATGCCGGGGTAGCACAGTCCACGTTCGACCGACTGGCGAGCGAAGGGACCATCCTCGAGCGCGTGGCTCACGGCGTCTACCACCTTGCCGGCTCTCCCCTGCCCGATCATCTGGAGCTGCGTGTCGCCTGGCTGCAGCTCGCTCCCGGCACGCCGGCATGGGAGCGGACTCTGGGTCAAGGGGTCGTGTCCCACCGGTCCGCCGCCGCTCTCTACGGCCTGGGTCACCTGCCGGCCGACACGCACGAGTTCACCCTGCCGGAGAGACGCCAGACACGCCGACCCGACGTGCGCCTTCACCAACTGCCGCTAGATGAGCACGAGTGCACTCAGCTAGGCGGGCTCCCGGTTACCAGACCATCCCGCGTCGCCTCCGATCTCCTGGCCGACCATGAAGACCCCGAAGCTGTCGCCAGCGTCGTGGCCGACGCCATCGGAGGCGGATACGACCATCCCGCCGCGTTCGCCGCCTCACTCGCCCCCCATGCATCTCGGTTCGGCCTCCGCCACGCCGATGGCCTCGCCCTGCTCGGATGGCTGCTCGACCTGGTCGGAGATCCGATGACGAATGCTTGGCTCGAGCAGGCTCGGCACTCACCCGAACAAGCCGATAGCCCGCCTCGCCCCGGGTGGATCAGACGCGTGATGGCAACAGATCGCCACTACGACACCCCCGGCGCATTTCGCCGTGCTTTGACCGACAAGCTGAGGGATCTTGCCACACATAGCCGCTGGTCCCTGCCGCAGCTACAGCGCCAGATAGCCTACGACCGGCTACTCGAACGGCTCTACCTCGAGGGTGGCGGTTGGATCCTCAAGGGAGCCACGGCACTGCTCGCACGCGGCCTTGCCGTCCGTGAGACCGTCGACGTCGACGTGTACCGGCCTGCGCCACTCGACCGAGCAGAGGCCGACCTCCGCCTGGCTGCACAGCAGGACATACGAGATTGGTTCCGCTTCGAGGTCGGCCCACACCGCCCCGTATCGGCCGGAGGGGCCGGCATTCGGATACCGTTGGTTGGGTTCATCGGCGCCACCGAGTGGTGCAGCTTCCGTGTTGACCTGGTCGGACAAGGGATCCGCATCACCGGGCGGCCCGAACAAGTTCCACCACTCGCCCGCGTCGCCATCCCGGACATCGAGCAGCACGGCTACTACGCATACCCTCTCGTGGACCACATCGCAGACAAGGTGGTGGCCACCGAGCAGACCTATGGGGCCGGACGCGTTCCGTCCACTCGATACAAGGACCTGGTCGACCTCGTGGCCATTGTCACCCAGGCAACCGTTGAGGCCGAGCCACAGCGGGCAGCACTCCAGTCTGAAGCCGACCGGCGCCAGGTCGCCCTCCCGATCGCCTTCTCGGTACCGGATGGTGCGCTATGGGAGAAGGGCTATGCGGCTGAAGCCAGACGATCGCTGCTGGACGAGGCTTTCACCCTGGACGGCGCACTGGCCGTGGTCGTCCCCTTCCTTAACCCACTACTCGATGGCTCCGCAACCGGCACTTGGGACCCCCGTTCGGGTCGGTGGATTCCCTAGCGTCCCGAGGGTCCCACGAGGAAGCCCCCCGCTGAGCAGTGGGCTTCGTGGTTTCGGAGAAGCGTTCCGTCGGCGGACTACACGACCGCGGGCGTTGTCTTCCTCCGTGAGGTGGCTGCCGAGCGGTCACAGCTCGAGCAAGTATCGAAGCACCCGCCCGATTGCGAAGAGCGGCTCAGGTCCGACGACTCCGAGCCGATCGATGAGCCTCCGCTCCGAGACGGACTTCACATCTTCGCATTTGGCGTAGCTCTGATGATCGAGGCCGGAGTCCTCAGGCTCGATCTCGATGTGCGACGGCAGGTCACGTCGAGCCGAGGTGACCGGGACAACGAGGATGACGCCGGCCGGCCCCTCGTTGAGAGCATCGGTCGACACGACGACAGCGGGACGAACCCCTGCTTGTTCCCGACCAACCGGCTCACCGAAGTCGACCAGCCAGACCTCCCCCCGGCGAGGCGTCACGCGGAGATGTCTCCCAGCGCACCCTCCTCAACTCCGCGCTCCTGTTCTATCTCAGACCAGGCAGCGGAGTCTTCGCGGAGTTCTTGATAGCGCTGGTTGAACCGGTCGAAGAACACCTTCCGCTCCAGGGCTTCGACCGCGTCATCGAGGACTCTCGTCATCGGCCGCCCAGTGATGGTCGCCAGTGATGCGATCCGGTCCCGAGTCTCCTCACTCACTCGTATCGTCGTGCTCATGGGCGCTAGTCTACCAAGACGTAGTCACTCTTGTATACACATCGGTCCCCATCGGCCCTCCCGGCGGGGTACGGACGCGTGTAGTCAGCGTTGTTCAGAGAAGAACGAACCCAGCACCCCGGGGACCGGGGCACTGGGCTTTGGCGCTCTCGAGTGGGCCGCAGCCCACTCGGTGGTGTCGGAGAGAGGACTTGAACCTCCACGCCCTTATCGGGCACTAGGCCCTCAACCTAGCGCGTCTGCCAATTCCGCCACTCCGACGTGGGGGCGGGAAGTATATCGCCCGAGACCTGTCAGGTCAGGAGGAGGGTGAGAACGATGGTGCTGATCCCGAACAGGATCCCGACGACGATGGTGATCCGGTTGAGGTTCCGTTCGGCCAGGGTAGAACCTCCCAGGTTCGTGGTGGTGATCCCACCGCCGAACACATCCGACAGGCCCCCTCCCTTGCCGGAGTGGAGGAGGATGAGCACTACCACCCCGATCGACAGGATGATGTGAAAGACGGTGAGGATGGCGGTGAGAATCTGCATGCGCGAACCACGAACGGGTCGGGAACCCCCACAGTTTACCAGTTAGCCACAGCGGTGGCCAAGCCGTCGTCGGAGCTCAGCCGGCCTGCTTGGCGACTGCCTCGGCGGCGGCGGCCGCCGCTTCGGGATCGCCCAGGTATCGCTTCGAGACCGGCTGCAACTCGTCGTCCAACTCGTACACGAGTGGAATCCCGGTGGGGATGTTGAGCGAGACGACCTCCTCGTCGCTCAGCCCGTCGAGATGCTTGACCAGGGCCCGCAGGCTGTTGCCGTGGGCCACCACCAGGGGCCGGCGGCCGGCCAGCAGATCGGGAACGATGGCGTCGTACCAGTAGGGAAGCATCCGGTCCACCACATCGGCCAGACACTCCGTGGCGGGCAACAGATCCGGCGCCAGGTTCGCATAGCGAGGATCGTGGCGGGGATGACGCTCGTCGTCGGGATCGAGGGGGGGCGGGGGCACGTCGTAGCTGCGTCGCCAGATCAGGACCTGGTCGGCCCCGTGCTTCTCGGCGGTCTTCTTCTTGTCCAGGCCCTGCAACGCCCCATAATGACGCTCGTTCAAACGCCAATGACGGCGGACCGGAATCCAGTGCAGGCCCATCTCCCGCAATGCGATCTCGGCGGTGTGAATCGCTCGCAGCAGAACCGAGGTATGGAGGATGCCGAAGCGGAAGCCCTCCTCGGCCATCAGCCGGCCCGACTCTGCCGCCTCCTCCTTGCCTTTTTCGGTCAGTTCCACGTCGGTCCACCCGGTGAACAGGTTCTCCAGGTTCCACGTCGACTCACCGTGTCGCAGAACGATCAGCTCCATCGTGTCTCCGGTTCCATGATGTCGACTCTAGGAAGGCGCCCGGTCTCTGCGATCCGAAGCGCAGCGTTCAGCCCCAGTCGATGACCGACAGGACGTTCGAGTAGTCATCGGTCCACAGAGGTGCGTTTCCCGGAAGAGGTTTCCAATCGTCGGGCAACTGCAGCCGAACCGAGGGATCCGGATCCAACACTATCCAGCTGCTCGGAGCCGCCAGGGGAGCCTCCGGGCCGGGCGAGTAGCGATCGATGCGAGCGGTGGCTCCCAGCTCGTTGGCGATTCTCCCCACGATCGGAGCCAGATCGAGGTGGCGGTTGGACACGTGGATCAGCAGCTCGCCCCCCGGAGCGAGCGAGGCCAGGTAGGTGCGGACCGCTTCCACCGTGAGAAGATGAACCGGGATCGAATCCGAGGTGAAGGCGTCGATCATCAACAGATCGTGATGGGGTCGGCGGGCCTCGAGTTGGAGACGGCCGTCTCCTATCACGACCGCGACGTCGGCGGGTGAGCCGGTCAGGTAGGTGAAGTAGCGGGTGTCTTCTGCCAGCGTTTCAACGGCCTGGTCGATCTCATAGAAGGTGAACCTGTCTCCCGTGCGCCCGTACCCGGCAGTGGAGCCCACTCCCAGCCCGACCACGCCCACGTCGAGGCTCGAATGCGAGGCCTGCATGGTTCGCATCACATCCCCCACCGGGCCGTCGGGGTGGTAGTAACCGAGCGGCTCGAGGTCACCCACTCCGTTCTCGAATCGCTGTGTGCCGTGGCTGGTGGTGCCGTTCATCAGAGTGTGGAGCTGCCCGTCCTCGTGAACCCTGTAGACGCCGAAGAAGGTCCGTTCACTCGCCACTACCGGCGAGGATCCGGCCAGGGGCAACAGGAGGGCGATTGCTGCGATGACCATGGCGAGCAGACGCCGGTTCAGCCAGAGGACTCCCAGGACGCCGGCCAGGCCGAAGATCACGATCCGGCCTCGCAGGTCGTCCACGAATAAACCGCTTCCTGCCAGCGCCAGGGCCATACCGAGAACCAGCCAGGGTCTGGAAATCCGACGGCGCAACGGAGGGCCAACGAACAACGCCGCCAATACGACGGCGATCGGGAACTCCACCACGGAGTCGAAGAGGCTGGGGGCGATGATGGAGGCGAAGAGGCCTCCGGCGGCGCCACCCACGGAAACCCAGAGGTAGAAATCCGTCAGCCACTCGGACTCCGGACGGTCGGCGTAGACCCGGCCATGAGCGGCCACGGACAGAGTGAGCAAGAGGAGCAGGGGAAGGCTCACCGAAGCCCACAGCTCCGCGGTCAGGATCATGCCGATCAACGCCACCGGCACCACCAGGATTCTCAGGCTCCGAGCGGCCAGTGCCGTCCATGCCTCGCCGCCGGTTCGAAACGTGATCACGAAACTCAACAGGTAGATGGCAAGCGGAATCGTCCACATGAGAGGAAAGGCGGCTACGTCGGTCGACAGGTGCCGGGTCACTCCCAACAGGGCCAGAGAGGGCACGAACGCAATCGCCGCCCATCGGAAGCGTCGGGTAAGCGCCGGCCGGCCAACCGGTTCGGTGGCGGTGGGTGCCGAAGACCGCCATGACCCGACCAGTAACGCTCCCACCACCGTCGCCGTGGCGAACAGCAGATAGCCGCCGGTCCACCATTCGGCCTGCGCCTGCAGGGGAAGGACGCGCTCGACCACCAGGGGATAGCCCAGCAAGCCCGCCAGGCTGCCCACGTTGCTCAGGGCATAAAGGAAGTAGGGGTCGGCGGCTCGGTGGTGACCCGTGTGCCTGAACCAGTACTGCAAGGTGGGTGTGGCAGTGGAGAGAGCGAAGAATGGAGCCCCGACCATCAAGGTCAGCGAGACCAGCACGGCAACCGTCGGGCCCGCCGTCGGAGCATCCAGAAACGAGGGCAGGGCCACCGGCAAGGTGAGAGCCGGCGCTCCAACCAGGACCACCTGGATCCACTTGCGATGAACGCTGTCGAGTCTGGTCAAGAGATGGGCCACCAGATAACCGACCAGGAGAGTCATCTGGAAGAAGACCAGTGCGGTGTTCCACACCGACGCCGAGCCGCCAAACCGTGGCAGGAGCATCTTGGCCACCATCAGCTCCACCCAGAAGATGAGCAGCGAGGCGAGGAAACTCCATAGCCCGTAGACCAACACCACGGCCCTCGTGGGGCGAGCCGGAACGACCCGTTCCTCGACCGGAGTGGTGATCACGGAAGCCACCCGCTAGTGATCGGCACGCCGTCCGGTGCCTTGAGTCACCTCAGACCCAGTAGCGAATCACGGAGGCGAAGGTGTCGGGGTCGAGCGAGGCTCCACCCACCAGGGCGCCGTCGATGTGGCGTTTGGCCATCAGCATCTTGATGTTGCCCGGGTTGACCGAACCGCCATAGAGGACCCGGACCGAGTCGTAGGCCTGAGAACCGGCCAACTCCCCCACCTCGGTGCGAATCGTCTCGCACATCTCCCCGGCGTCGTCGGGGGTGGCGTTGCGTCCGGTCCCGATCGCCCAGATGGGCTCGTAGGCGATGGCCATCTCCCCCACCGACTCCGGCGCCATGCCTTCCAGACCTGCCTCGAGCTGTCCGACCACCAGATCGGTGGCCTGGCCCGCCTCCCGCTGCTCCAGGGTTTCACCCACGCACAGGATGGGAGTCATCTCGTTTCGGATCACCGCCTTCAACTTGCGATTGACGGTCTCGTCGGTCTCCCCGAAGTACTGGCGGCGCTCCGAGTGGCCCACGATCACGTAGGACACCGACAGCTTGGCCAGCATCGGCCCCGATATGGCACCCGTGTATGCCCCTTCGTCCTCCCAGAACAGGTCCTGGGCGCCGAGCCCGATCGCCATGTTGTCGACCTCGATCACGGTCTGGGCGGAGCGGAGCGAGGTGAAGGGAGGCGCCACCACCACCTCCACCCGGTCGTAGTCTTGGGGGGCGAGCCGGTAGGAGAGCTTCTGGATCATCTGGATGGCCTCCAGGTGATTGCGGTTCATCTTCCAGTTGCCGCAGATCAGGTCCTTGCTCATGCCCACCGCTCCAGCACCGCCACCCCGGGCAGCTCCTTGCCTTCCAACAGTTCCAGACCCGCACCTCCCCCGGTGGAGAGATGCGAGACCTGATCTCCCATCCCCAGCATGCGCAGGGCGGAAGCCGAGTCTCCGCCACCCACGGCCGTGAAGCCGCTACAGGCGGCCATGGCCTCGGCCACGGCTCGTGTGCCGGCCCGGAAG
Organism: uncultured Acidimicrobiia bacterium; assembly: GCA_963744905.1. GTDB lineage: Bacteria > Actinomycetota > Acidimicrobiia > Spongiisociales > ZC4RG35 > DATFFO01. The sequence goes on from CAVUUV010000005.1 coordinate 481,614, forward strand.
CGCTCCCATTCGAAGACCCCCATCGGGCCGTTCCAGAACACAGACCCCGCCTGCTCCACCACCCGGGCGAAGAGTCGTGCCGTGTCGGGACCTATGTCGAGCCCGAAGCGGTCGGCGGGGATGGCCTGGACCGGGACCGTCTCGGCGTCGGCATCTTCGGAGAACGATGCTGCCGCTACCACGTCGACCGGGAGCCTGATCTTGGCCGCATGGGGGCCCTCGAGCAGGGCCCGAACCTGATCCACCTGGTCCTCCTGAACCAGGCTGTTGCCCACTTCGTGGCCCTGAGCGGCCAGGAGGGTGAAACACATACCGCCCCCGATCAGCATCGTGTCGACCATCGGCAGCAGGTTGTCGATCACTCCGAGCTTGTCGGACACCTTCGCCCCACCCAGAACCACCACGTAGGGCCGGTCGGGATCGACCATGAGCCGGTCGAAGGCGGACAGCTCTGCAACCACCAGCGGTCCCGCCGCCGATCGCAGCCGCTCCGCCACCCCCACGGTGGAGGCGTGGGCGCGGTGCACCGAGCCAAAGGCATCCTGCACGAACAGGTCGGCCAGCCGGGCCAGACCTTCCGACGTGGCAGGATCGTTCTTTGTCTCTCCCGGCTCGAAGCGGGTGTTCTCCAGCATCAACACGTCACCGGCGGATGCCTCACCCACGGCCTTCTCCACGTCAGGCCCGATCACCTTGGTGAGATGATGGACGTCAAACCCACCCAGGTCGGCCATGCGGGCGGCGACCGGAGCCAGCGACAGTTCAGGGTCGGCACCTTTGGGACGCCCCAGGTGGCTACAGACGATGGTTGTCGATCCGGCCTTGCGAACCCGCTGAATCGTGTCGAGGGCCATGCGAATACGAAAGTCGTCGGCTACCTCACCGTCCTCTAACGGCACGTTGAGATCGGAGCGGATCAAGACCCTATGACCGGAGAGGTCGAGATCGTCGAGAGTCAGGTACTTGCTCATGAGATCCCATTGTGGCAGGGGCGATGGCGAGCCGACTCAGGCCAGCGAGCTCTCCAGCGCCCGGGCCAAGGTGAAGGGATCGTGAGCGGGCCATTCGGCGGAATGATCCGCCACGTCGGCCCGGCGTACCTTCCACGACCCGACCTGATCGTCCTCGAAGGTGATCCGGCGGTGACCCGGAGGCACCCCCAGCTCTCCATCGTGGACCAGAATGGTGCCGGGACCCTCGATCCCTCCGTACTCGGCCAGGGCCTCGACATGGGCGGGGCCATCCATCTCCCAGGTCTCGCCGTCCTGAGTGACCAGGTTGGCGACCCACACCCGCTGGGCCGGGGAGTTCATCACCGCCGAGGCCAGATCGGGCACCAGCAGGGCGGCGATGACGGAGGTGAACAATGAGCCCGGGCCCAGGACTACCTGATCGGCGCCGGCGATCGCCTCCAGGGCTCTCAGGTTGGGCTGGGGATCCTGCGGCACCAGCTCAAGGGACTGGATGCCACCCCGATTCAGGGCGATGTTGACCTGCCCCCTGATCGTCTCCCCGTCGATGACCGCCTGGAGACCCACCGGGGTCTTGGTGGCGGGCAGGACCTGGCCCACCGCCCCCAGCAGACGTCCCGCCGTCTCCACTGCCGCCCCGAAGTCCCCGAACAATTCGGTGAGGGCCGCCAGCATCAGGTTCCCCAGGGAGTGGTCACTGACGTCGCCGCTCTGAAATCGGTGGGCGAAGAGCTCCGACATCAAGGATGGCTCAGGGGTGAGTGCCAGCAGACAGCGCCGTATGTCGCCCGGCGCCGGTATCCCCATGGTCCCGGTGAGGCGCCCCGACGATCCTCCATCGTCCGCCACCGACACGACCGCCGAGACCCGGCCCGCATAGAGCTGGATGGCTTCCAGTGCAGCGGCCAGGCCGTGCCCGCCTCCGATGGCAACCACCGACGGCCCCTCGGGGTCCAGCATCAACGCCTCGAGCTGGGTCTCGGGGAGCGAATCGGGCTCCGTGACCCGGGTCTGGACCATGCCCCCCTGCCCGTAGGTCACTGGTCGACGTCCCGGTGGCTGACGGCAGCCCTGATGCCTCGCTCGGCCAGCCGTTTCCCCAGCTCTTCGGCCATGGCTACCGATCTGTGATGTCCGCCCGTGCAGCCGATCCCGATCGACACATAGGACTTGCCCTCGGCCTCGTAACGGGGGATGAGAAAGGTGATCAGCTCGTCCACCTTGTCGATGAAATGCTTGGCGTCGGGACTGGCGAGCACGTAGTCGGCCACGGCCTCGTCGGTGCCGCGCAGGTCTCGCAGCTCAGGGACCCAGTGCGGGTTGGGGAGGAAGCGGACGTCGAACAACAGGTCGGCATCGCGGGGTGTGCCGTGTTTGAAGCCGAAGGAGCGGATCGAGACCCGCATCGGCCGCTCCATCGACTCCGATATGAAGCCCTCCAGGAGACGACGCCGGAGCTGGTGGACGTTGAGCTCGCTGGTGTCGATGACGACGTCGGCGTTCTCCTTGAGCTGATCCAGCATCGCCCGTTCGACTTTCAAGGACTCCCCCACGGTGGGATATCCGAGCGGATGGGGACGCCGGTTCTCCTCGTACCGGCGCAAGATCACCTCGTCGTCGGCATCGAGGAACAGCACCAGGGTGCGGATGCCGCGCTGGGCCAGGTCCCGGATCACCTCGCGCAGGGTTTCCAGGGCATCACCACCCCGTGCGTCGACCACCACTGCCAAACGACGGGACGACTCCCCCACCGAGTTGTATGCCACGGCCTGGGTGAGCAGGGCGGGCGGGAGGTTGTCTATGACCGTATAGCCGTTGTCTTCCAGCACGTCGGCGGCGGTCGACTTACCCGCCCCCGACATCCCGGTCACCACCAGAACATGGGGCCGCTCGAGAGATTCGGGAGCCAGGTCGTCAGCCATCACCATCAGGGTACAGATTCCCCTACCGGGCAACTAGTGGTAGCTCTGTGAACGGAAATGCAGGCTAGCCAGCCGCATTTCCGTTCACAGACCAACCCTCAGCCGTGCAGGGCGGCGTAGAGATCCTCGGCCACCTGCTCCGGGACCACCTCGGCCAGCTCCTCGGTTTCCGCCGCCCGCATCTGCTTGAGCGAGCCGAACTTCTTGACCAGCGCCTTCTTGCGGGCCGGGCCCACTCCGGGCACCTCGTCGAGGATCGAATCGACCATCGACTTGGAGCGCAGGTTGCGGTGGTAGGTGATGGCGAAGCGGTGGGCCTCGTCCCGGACCCGCTGGAGCAGGTAGAGGGCTTCCGCATCACGGGGTATCACCACCGGCTCGGGTTGGTCGGGCAGGTAGACCTCCTCCATCCGCTTGGCCAGGCCGATCACGGGAATGTCCAGGTCGAGCTCGTCCAGCACCTTCACCGCCCGGCCCAACTGCCCCATGCCACCGTCGATCACGATCAGCGAGGGTGGGTATGAGAACCTCGAATCCTCAGAGGGGCCCCGGTCGCGCTCGGCCAGGTAGGCCTTGAAGCGCCGCCGGATCGTCTCCTCCATCGAGGCGAAGTCGTCCTGGCCCGACACGGTGCGGATCTTGAAGCGCCGGTAGTCGGAGCGCCGGGGCATACCGTCCTCGAGCACCACCATCGACGACACCGTGTTGGTCCCCTGCAGGGTGGAGATGTCGTAGGCCTCGATCCGCAGCGGGGCCTCGGGCAGGTCGAGGACCTCCTGGAGGCTGCGCAGCGCCTTGGCCCGGGCGTTGTGGTCCTGGTGGCGCTTGAGGCGATGGCGCCCGAACGCCTCCCGGGCGTTGACCTCGGTCGTCTCCATCAGCCGGCGCTTGGTGCCTCGTTGCGGCACCCGCAGCTCGACGCCGGATCCGCGCCGTTCCGACAACCAGGCCGAGAACACCTCGGGCTGATCGGGCTCGATCTGCACCACCACCAGACGGGGCGGGGATTCCTCGCCATAGAGCTCGCGCAGCACCCGGCCCATCAGCTCGGAATCGGTCAGCTCCTCCACCCGGTCGACCACGGTTCCGAGACGTCCCACCACCCGGCCCCGGCGGACCCTCAGCACCTGAAAGGCGGTCTCCAGCTCGTCTCCGGCGAAGGCGATCAGGTCGAACTCCTCGGGTCGGTCGGTGACGATCTCCTGGCGCTCGAGGGCCCGGCGCACGTCGGCCAGCCGGTCACGGTATCTGGCGGCCTGTTCGTACTCGAGGCGGTCGGAGGCCTCCCTCATGTCCTGGTTGAGCTTCTCGATCACCTCGTCGGTGTCTCCGCGCAGAAAGGCGGCCAGCCCGTCCACCATCTCGGCATAGTCGCGTGGGGTCGACGGCCCCGATGCAGGGACCGGAGCACTTCTCGATGTGATAGAGCAGGCACGGCCTTCCCTGGGCGTGCTGGCGTTTGAACAGCCCATCCGAACAGGTGCGGATCGGGAACGTCCGCAGGAGAAGGTCGAGTGTCTTGCGGATGGCGTAGGCGTGGGCGTAGGGACCGAAGTACTCGGTCCCCTTGCGTTTCTTGCCCCGCATCACCCGGGCCCGGGGCCATTCGTCGGAGCGGGTGATGGCCAGATAGGGATAGGACTTGTCGTCGACCAGGCGGACGTTGAAGCGGGGCCGGTGACGTTTGATGAGCGAGTACTCCAACATCAGCGCCTCGACCTCGTTGTCGGTGATGATCCACTCGACGGTGTCGGCGTTGTCGACCATGGCCTGGGTGCGTGTGGCCAGACCCCGGGAGAAATAGGAGGAGACCCGGGACCGCAACGACTTGGCCTTGCCGACGTATATCACCTTGCCGTGCCGATCACGGAACAGATAGGCGCCGGGTGCGTCGGGTATCTCGGGGGGGCGGGGTCTTTCCCTCACGCCTCAAAGAGTAGGAAGGGAGGACTTCCTCCCGGATCGGGTCAGGTGCCGACGAGATTCGTGTTTGGGCAGAGCGATTCGTGGGTAGCGAAAAATCCACGTAAGGAGACGCGGTCTAAGGACGGACGTTATGAGTGACACATTCGGCACCATCATCGGAGACACCCTCACCGGCCGGAAGGCGCCACGGGCGGGAGGACGGCGTCCCAAGACCAGGACGGACCGACGTATTTGCGACGCGCCGAACTGCACCACGATTCTCAGCCGTTACAACCTGTCGACGACGTGTCGGGTCCACACCCCGATCACCTTTCCCCGCGTCAGGGGTGTTCCGAGCTGAAGGTCCCCCATCCATCAGAGGTCAGGCACCGCGCCTGGCCATCGGTGCTAGACGCACGACGGTGGACGGTGCATGCCTACTCACCACGACAAGATCACGGTCTTCGCCCCGACGCTGTTCGTCACCATCACGATCGAGACAGCCTCAGCCGAGAACGCGGACGACATTCACATACATCCCGGAGGTCAGGGCCTCTGGATCGCGAGAATGCTCCGCAATCTCGACGAACACCCCATCCTGTGCGGACCGGTCGGCGGTGAAACGGGAAAGGTCCTCGGTGAGCGTCACCTGAGCCTTCGAATAGGGGGGTGCGCCGGTCACTCGGACCTCCTGAGATCGACCGAAACTTGCTGAGAAGGACACCAGACCTAAGGACAGCCCAGATGCACCGATTAGGGTCTGGTGTGGATAATGAGGCTGTTTATCGCAGCAATCGGTGTCGCAGGTTCGTTCCTGATGCTCTGGCATCTGACAGCCCTGCCGTTGGACTTGTCGGCCGACTGGGCAGCAGCGCAGGCCATTTCCGATGGCGTGACTCCGTATCAGCCATCGGAGAACTTCGCTCCGGACTATGGGGTCCCCGGCAACGAGGAGGCGTATCCTCGCACTCCAGGGGCGCTGCTGCTGGGGATGCCGCTTGCCCTGCTGCCCTATTCGGGGCTGCGAATCACCGGGTATCTGCTCGTGGTCATCGGTCTGATCGCCACCGCGGTGCTGCTGGCACGGATGTATGAACTGGCCTGGTGGTGGCTGATCGGCATGATGCCTTTGTTTCTGCTCACCGCTCCCGGCGTGGTCACCGGGATCATGGCCAATCCTGCGGTGCTGGTCGCCCCGCTGATCATGCTGACCTTGCTCATGGGCCACAGGGAAGACTCGTACCTCGCCGGTGTTCCGGTCGGTGTGGCGACCGTGCTGAAGATGTGGCCGTGGGCGATTGCTGCGGTCCTTTTCTTCTCGGGCCGACGCAAGATGGGGGTCGGGGCAGCTGTCTCTTTCGGGCTGGTCAACCTGGCGGGTCTTCTGCTGCCGGGCATCTCTTTGTCCGGAGCGGTCGACACGTTGCGAGCAGTTACGTGGCGGCTCGACTATGGCGACAACGGGTCCCTGGCTGCCCTCATCGGTTCGACCGTCGTCGCCCAGCTGTTGCTGGTGGTGGCCATCTGGTGGCTTTCCCGGTTCGAGTGGGAAGCTGCCGCGGTCGCCTCTGTGGCGTTCGCCCTGTTCCTGGCGCCCCTCCTGTGGCCAACTTATCTGATTCCCGAGGTCATCGTGCTGGTCTGGGCGTGGAGGCAAGAGTCGAAGGTCCCGCTCCTGGCGGCCGTTGTGTCCCTGTTGTGGGTCGTGGTGCCGGGTGGAACGGTCACCATGGTGATTGGCTTGCTGTCGGTGACGGCGGCAATCGACGGGCTGCGTCTCATGTCACGACCTGGGCTCGAAGCACCTGCTCTTCGTCCGCAGTGGCGGTCCATCCGTGGCCGACGGCTCCCTTCTCGGTGAACCGTCCACCACCGGCAGTCATGTAACCGGAGACACCCGTGCCCGCGCCGGTGGTGGCGTCGGTGGCCAGGTCGAGGCTCGATGGGTCCTGGCACCAGCAGACGATCCAGTAGTCGCCTGCGGCGTCGATCGGGGCGTTTATCGGCCAGTAGATCCCGTGTGGCGTCGGGGTGGTGTCCATCAGGAACGTGTTGCCGAGGTGAAGGGCACGGACTCGGGTCTCGATCCTGCCTCCGACACGGCCCTGTGCCAGGAGGGCTACGTCACGCTCACCCCGCTCGACACCGTGCAGCCCGCCCCTTATCCGGATGTGGCCGCCCGGGACGTGTGGCCCCGCTCACCGTCCTCATAGGAAGGCACTTGGTGGCAGGGGTAGTGGTTGGTCGTCGAAGGCCGACCCCTCAGAGGGCGGGCAGGAACGAGGGCTGACACTGATCGGGGGTGGAGGCGTTGATGGACCGGTAGGGCATCCACCGCCACCACCACGGGACCGGCGCCGAAAGAGCGGGGTCATCCCCGATGCGGCTCAGCTCAACCCGTTGGCCGGCCCGTAGGTAGTCGAGGGATGCGTCGAGATGATCGACGGCGTAGTAACGCAGGGAGGGCCAGGGCAGCAAATAGCCGAAATCGGCATATGACTGCAGGCCGGAGTCCGAGCTGGACAGGACCGTGACCAGATCGTGCTGACCATCCCTGAGCGGGTATGTGGCCTGCACGACGTAGTGATTCGAGTCCCCGTCCACGGTGACGAGATTCGAGTACATGTTCCAGCCGTAAGCGGTTTTCAGCTCCAGGTAAGGCGTCAACCCGTTGGCCACCACCAGGATCGCCAGGACAACGCCTGCCCACCCCACCCGCCAGCTCAGCAAGCTGGGATCGGTCACGGACCCGAAGGCGGCCCACAGCACCAATGCCATGTAGGGGATCCACCAGACGAAAGACCCGTCGCTCAGCAGGCGGAGTGATGTATCGGTGAGGGGGGTGACGCTGGCCACGGTGACCATCGTCCCGACGGCTATGACCACCCCCGCCAGGAACCAACGCAAAGGGCGGAGCGAAGGGGCCGCGACGGCCTCGAAACGATCGGAGTAATAGTCGGGGAGGAAGAGGATGAAGAGAGGGAAGAGCACCCCGGAGAAATCGTAGAAGTGCTGGGCCAGATCGAAGGTGAGCAAGCCGTGGAAGGAGAGGGCCAGAAGGGCTCCCCAGGACCGGGTCCGACGGTTGATCAGGAGTATGGGAACCGACACCTCGACCAGGGCCGGGCCCCACGAGGCGACCCATCCGAAGGGACCGGAGGGCGAAAGCCCGCTGACCCCGACTTCTGTCAGAGCCTGGTTGGCGTAGAACACGCCGCAACTGGTGGTGGGGTCGAGGAAGCCGCTGTTGATCTTGGCGAAGGCGGCGAAGATGTAGAAGAGGAGGAGGATCACCCGGGCCGCGGGTTCGAAATTGTCCCACCGCCCCCAGGTGAGGAGGTAGGCGAGAGAGACGATCCCCGCCAGCAGCCAATGGTTGCCCAACACCGGAGCCTCGAGTGCCACGGTCACGGGGATGACGGCGGACAGAGCCAAAAGCAGCGGCCGCCCCGGAGCCACGATCGTCATCGTGGCCAAGAGCCCCGCCACCGCCAGGAAAACACCGATCAGGGTGGGATGGGGCCAGGCGTCGCCATAGCGCCAGTTCCCCGCCAGATGGGCGATAACGGCTACCCCCCACATCCGTGCGAACACACGATGGCGCGTGGTCATGGCCCGTATTGTCGACCGGAGGAGGTCCCCGATGGAGTCTTTCCTAAGCCAACACCCAGCGAACACCCAACAACCGTGGCAAGTGGTCCTGTCCCACCAACGCTGGAATCCTCTCCTTCTGGGCCGGGCTGACACCCTGCTCCACGACCCGTTCCATCCGCCACCCCACGTCGGCAGCTGCGTTGAACAGATCAGCCATCGAGCGATGATGAAATCGCACCGCGCCATCACCGGCCGGTTCGTCGGAGTGTCCGCGGCCGAAGTACTCACCAGGGCGCCACAGGATCTCACCGTCCTCGTCGAGGATCGGCGTCGAGCCGGGAGCGGTCCAGTAGGGGTGGTTGATCACCAGGGCCAAAACCCCTCCGGGGCGAGTGACCCGGGCCGATTCCTCGAACACGGGCCGTTCGTCGGGCAGGTGCTCGAGGACGAGGACGACCAGAACCCCATCGATCGAATCGTCCTCGAGAAAGGAGAGAGGCGGCACCGTAGCCCGATGCACCTCTCCGTAGCGGGCCGCTATCTCCAAGAGACCAGGAGAGACATCGACCCCGATCGCCCGAGCTCCGCGCTCGGCCAGGGCCGCCATGGCCCTGCCCTCCCCACACCCCAGGTCCAGATAGACCCGACCCGGTTGCGGATCGAGTAGCTCGAGCCCCAGCGGCAGGACCTCTTCCTCATAGGCCGGATCGGATGCCAGTTCCTCCAGCCACCAGTCGGCCAAACCCGCCCAGTCGGACTCCGGGCTCAGAGTTCCAGTACCTCGCGGAACCAGGGAAGGGTCTTCTCCAGGCCCTCGAGCAGCGAGTATTGCGGCTTCCAACCCAGGAGGTTCTCGGCCTGGGCGGTGTCGGGCCTACGCACGGTGGGATCGTCGGTGGGGCGGGGGTGAAACTCGATCCCGGGATGGTTACCGACCACGTCCTGGATGGTCTCTGCCAACTCCAGCATGGTCACCTCCTCGGGGTTGCCGATGTTGATCGGCCCGGTCTCCTCCGACAGCAAGAGGCGACAGATCCCCTCGATGAGATCGTCGACGTAGCACAGTGAACGGGTCTGGGTGCCGTCTCCGTGGACCGGCAGGGGTCGGTTCTCCAGCGCCGCCTTGAAGAAGGCAGGCACCGCCCGACCGTCGTTGGCCCTCATCAACGGACCGAAGGTATTGAAGATGCGGACGATACGGACCGGCAGGTCGTGCTGGCGGTGATAGGCCAGGGTGAGGGCCTCGGCGAACCTCTTCGCCTCGTCGTAGACCCCGCGGGGGCCGATCGGGTTGACATTGCCCCAGTAAGTCTCCGGCTGGGGATTGACCAGCGGGTCGCCGTAGACCTCCGAGGTGGAAGCGAGGAAGAAGACGGCCCCTTTATCGCGGGCCAGGCCCAGACCCTTGTGAGTCCCGAAGGCACCCACCTTGAGTGTGTGGATGGGCCATTTCAGGTAATCGATCGGCGAGGCGGGCGACGCGAAGTTGAGGACATAGTCGACATCGCCCTGAACGTGCAGATAATCGGTGACGTCGTAGTTGATGAGCCGGAACTGGCCGTTTTCGAGCAGGTGATCGACGTTGTCGGCGTTACCGGTGATCATGTTGTCGATGGCGGTCACCCGGGCACCGGATCGCACCAGTGCCGTGCACATATGAGCACCCAGGAACCCGGCACCTCCCAGCACCACCGCATGTCGATCGGCGAAGTCTTGGAATTCTGTCGGTCCGCCAGCCATGAGTCCGTCCTGAAAGCCTGTCATGTAGAGCCTATCGGCTTCCCGTATGGGAACTGGACCAAGAAGTGGGAGGAGCGGATCAGGTCGGCTTGCGAGCCACCGCCAGCAGGCTCAGCCCGGAGCCGTTCATCGTCTGATCCACACGACTGAGCACAGGGGACACCCAATCTGCCGCTTTCGCTTCCCAGGTACGTATGGCGGACCGGTCCCGACCACCGGTGAGGGTCCACAGACGGTGACCCAACCGATTGAACGGGCGAACGAAGACCGCTTCCATGCCGGCCTCTCTCAGCAATTCGAGTAACTGCGACTCGGTGAATCTCTGCTCGTGACGCAGAGAGCGGTCCAGGGCTGAATACAAGTCCGGATCGGCCGGGACCTGAACTAGTAGGGTTCCTTCCGGTCTCAGGGCAGAAGTGATATTTCTCAACATCAGGTCGGGCCGCTCGGTGCGCTGCAGGTCGTTGAACAGGACAACCGAGTCGAAGCTTGCTTCACCTGCCGCTGCCGAGAACTGAGGCGACTCTGGATTGGCCTGGATCACCTCGACGTTCTCGAGGTGACTGAAACGCCGCCTGAGACTCTCCGCGAACACGGGTGACGGATCGGTGATGGTCAGAGAGGGAACGTTTAGCAGTTGAGAAGACAGGTGGCCAGGACCGCCACCGACTTCCAGAACTCGGTCTCCGAGGAAGCCGTCGAATTGTGCCAGCAGCCAACGTCTGTACCTGGGGGCCCGACCGAGCGCATGCCGGGTCCGATGGGAGGGCTCTTCCGTGAATCGGGTGTCGAGGAATCGGAACCTGAAGATCAGCCAGAGGGCCTGCAGGCCATCTCGCCAACCGATGTTCTTTCCCTCGGCGTAGGTGCGACCGTGATAGCTGATCGGCACCTCATATATCCGGGCTCCCCATTGAGCGAGGCGGGCGGTGATCTCCGGCTCTATGCCGAACCGGTCAGAGGTGAGCCTGAGATTCTCGAGGATGTCCGCCCGGACCGCCTTGTAGCAGGTCTCCATGTCGGTGAGATTGAGATCGTTGGCCATATTGGACAGACCCGTGAGCAGCTTGTTACCCAGGGCATGCCAGAAGAAAAGGACCCGACGCTCTTCGGAGGCGGCAAACCGCGACCCATACACTGCGTCCGCCCTTCCCTCCAGAATGGGTTTCAGGACCCGGGGATATTCTTCGGGGTCGTACTCGAGATCGGCGTCCTGAATGATGGCGATGTCACCGGTCATATGCTCGATGGCGGTGCGAATTGCCTTGCCCTTCCCCATGTTGTGTGGCTGGACGATCAACCGGATCCGGTCGTCGTCTGCCGCCAGCTTCTGGAGGATGGCGACCGAATCGTCACTCGAACCGTCGTCGACGGCCACGATCTCGATCTCCATCTCCACGGGCGAACCGGAGAACCCGGTCGACGATGGTCCGCAGGGTGCGGGACTCGTTGTACACGGGCATGAGGACGGAGAGTCGAGGCATGGGAGAAGGGTATCGCGAACTGGCCGGGCTTCAGGGACGGTGCGGACCGGCGACGAAAATCGTCTCCAATGCTCTGGCGAAAGCGGACGACGTCTGGTTCATCGCCGGTCTCTTGGTGGCCGGGTTCCTGCAACTCGCCCAGACACGAATTCTGGGCGGCGATCGCCACGGCTCTGCTGGCAATCGGCTCGGCAGATCCTGTGTCAGCAAGTGGTCGCCGAGGAATTGGGAGGAGCGATCGTCCAGCAGGGCTATGGCCAGGATAGCTACGGAATTGTCACTCGAACCGTCGTCGACGGCCACGATCTCGATCCTCATCTCTACCGGCGAACGGAGAACTCGGTCGACGATCGTCCGCAGGGTGCGAGACTCGTTGTATACGGGCATGAGCACTGACAGCCGCGGCATGACGAAATGGTATCGCGACGAGTGGATGCTTCAGGGACAAGCCATCCACGACGAAAATCGTGTCATGAGCACCGAGGGAAGAAGAAGAGTCGCTTATTGGTTCATCGCTGGCGTTGTTGTGGCCGGATTTCTCCAATTCGCCCAGGTACGAGCACTGGGCGGAGGCCCATCAGCGCTTCTGTCGATCGGATCGTCAGACCCTGTCTCGGACCTCGTAATTGATGAGTTGGGTGGAGCGGTGGTCCAGGAAGGATCCGGTCACGATGGCCAGGTTTACTATGCCATGGCTCTGGATCCCTGGGGCGAGAGACTCGGCAACGTGATCAGCGAGTCCACATACCGTTATCGCCGTATCCTGTTTCCGGCTATGGCCAGCCTGGGAGGGCTTCTGAACGGCAGAGCGCTGTTGTGGTCAATGATCCTCGTGAGTGCACTGTCGCTCGGCGTTGCAGCGGCTGCTGTGTCTGTCATAGCTTCCTTCCTGGATCTCCCCGGATGGACACCTGTCACAGTGATCGCCAATCCGGGGGTGTGGCTGAGCGTGGAATTGCTCACTCCTGACGTGATGGCCTTGGGCCTTTCGCTGCTAGCGGTAGCGACATTTCTCCGAAACCGAGTCGTGCTAACTGGCTTCCTCTTGGCCGCAGCAGCCCTAACCAAGGAACCCTATGCCGCAGTAGCCATTGGGCTCGCCGGGTTTGCCTGGGTGCGCGAGAAGGATCCACATGTGTCGCTTCGCCTTTTGATGATCGCATTCGTACCGTCGATCCTGTGGTGGAGTACCGTTCAACTCCGCCTCGGTGGAGATCTATTTCAGGGTGGGAACGTCGACCTACCGCTCCGGGGACTCGTCCAGGCTTCGTCGAGTTGGATGACGACCGGACCAAAGGATCAGGTGCTGTTTGGACTCTCTCTCATCGCAGTGCTCCTTGGCCTACTTGTCGTCATCAGTGTTCATGATCACCTGTGGAAATGGCTCATCGCGCCCTGGCTGTTGATTGCCGTGCTGTCCTCGCACTACGTGTGGGACTACGGCAACAACGCAGCCCGGGCATTCGCACCTGTGATAACCATGGCCGGTCTGGCCTGGATTCATCGCCTCCGAACCAAGGAAAGGCGCATGTTGGCGGCAGACAATGCATGCTGATGGCATTCGATCACACGGTGATCGGCCCTACCCCTTCCGACTGAGACACCATGCACGATGGACAAGGGATCACACATCGAACATCCTTGGTGACCCGGGTCCCGGCGGTGTCCTATTCTGGACCGCACTAGCCGCGGCGTTTGCGGCGCTTGTGCTAGTCGCTCAGACGCGAGCGGTGGGCGGGGATCCTGCGCAACTCCTGGCAGCGGGCAACGCGCCGTTAGAGAAGCTGGTTTCGACCGAACTACCCAACGTTCAGTGGGATCCCGACTTTATCCACGACGGGCATCGCTACTACGCGGTGGCGATCGATCTCGACCAGACCCGGGCACCCGCTCTCATGGGTGATCCCGTCTACTGGTACCAGCGCATTCTCTATCCGGCTCTGGCAAGCGGGTTCGGCACGTTGTCCGGCAGGGCAGTGCTCTGGGGCATGATCGCCTGGACCGCCTTCGGCTTCGCCTGGGCAACCGGCGCGACCCATTTGCTGGCCCGTGATTTGGGTCTCCCCCTCGCTTTCTGCCCTCGGCGGCCATTGCCAACGTTGGACTAATGCTCGGCGTTTCTCTGCTCACGGTCGACCCTTTGGCTCTCGCAATGTTTGTCACGGGGCTCTGGGCGTGGAACCGTCACAACGAGGCCGGTGCAGGAGTCTGGATGAGTTTGGCGGTACTCGCAAAGGAGGTACTTCCTCGCGCCTGTGGCCGTGCTCGCTCTGTTCAATCTCGTGAAAGGGGGAGACGGGCCACCATCCCATACCTGCTCTCAGCTCTGCCCGCAATGACCTGGCGAGGAATCCTTGTCCTACGGCTTCCGGGAAGCGCTGGAAGTGGCGGCAGCCTGGGCTTTCCCGGCGTCGGCTTACTTCGGGCAATACGTGTGTGGTCCGCCGTTGGACCACGGGATCTGCTCTTCACCCTGCTTGCGCTCTTGTTTATGGGCCTGGGTGTCGCATCCATCTGGCACCGGAACCGGATCTGGAAATGGTTGATGCTGCCTTGGGTGCTGATCGGCCTCGTGAGCTCTCGTTGGGTATGGGGCGTGGGAAACAATGCCCTCCGGGTACTGGCCCCCCTCTTGACCTTGGGAATCCTGGCCACGATAGATCAGTTCTGGCGACGCGAGCCCGCAACTACCCCAGCAACTCCCTGAGGAACTTGCCGGTGTAGGACTCGGGCACCTCGGCCACCTGTTCGGGGGTGCCCTGGGCCACGATCCGACCGCCCCCATTCCCACCCTCAGGACCAAGGTCGATGATGTGGTCGGCCGACTTGACCACGTCCAGGTTGTGTTCGATCACAGCCACCGTGTTGCCGGCGTCGACCAGTCGCTGGAGCACGTGGAGCAGGCGGCGGATGTCCTCGAAATGCAGGCCGGTGGTGGGTTCATCGAGGATATAGAAAGTGGTGCCGGTGGAGCGACGGCCCAACTCTGAAGCGAGCTTGATCCGCTGAGCCTCGCCCCCCGACAGGGTGGTAGCGGGCTGGCCCAGCCGGACGTAGGTGAGGCCCACGTCGTGCAGTGTCTGGAGGATGCGCACGATCTTGGGCTGGTTCTCGAAGAAGGTGAGGGCCTCGTCCACCGACATGTCGAGCACGTCGGAGATGGTCAGGCCCCGCCAGGTGATCTCCAGGGTCTCTCGGTTGTAGCGCTTCCCCCCGCACACCTCGCACGGTACGTACACGTCGGGCAGGAAGTGCATCTCGATCTTGATGGTCCCGTCCCCGGAACAGGCCTCGCACCGACCTCCCTTGACGTTGAAGGAGAACCTTCCCGGCTTGTAGCCGCGGGCCCGGGCTTCGGGGGTGGCGGCGAAAAGGGCCCGGATGTGGTCGAACACCTTGGTGTAGGTGGCCGGGTTGGAGCGGGGCGTGCGACCGATGGGGGACTGGTCGATGTCGATCACCTTGTCGATCTCTTCCACACCTTCGATCTTTCGGTGTCGCCCGGGGACCGTGCGAGCCCGGTTCACCTTGGCGGCCAGGCCTTTCCACAGGATCTCCTCCACCAGGGTGGATTTTCCGGATCCCGACACCCCGGTTACGCAGGTGAAGGTTCCGAGCGGGAACGCCACATCGATCTCGTCTAGATTGTGCTCGCTGGCCTTGCGGACCGTTATCGACGTGCCGTGGCCACGGCGTCGCTGTTCGGGCAGGGGGATGGTGCGCCGACCGGCCAGATAGTCGCCGGTGATCGACTCGGCCACGGCCGATATCTCGTCGACGGTTCCGGTGGCCACGATCTCACCGCCGTGCTCGCCCGCCCCCGGGCCGATGTCGACGATGTGATCCGCGACCCGGATGGTGTCCTCGTCGTGTTCCACCACTATCAGGGTGTTTCCCAGGTCCCGCAGACGGATCAGCGTTTCGATCAGACGCTCATTGTCGCGTTGGTGGAGCCCGATCGACGGCTCGTCGAGGATATAGAGAACGCCCACCAAGCCTGATCCGATCTGGGTGGCGAGTCGAATCCGTTGGGCCTCTCCCCCGGCCAGGGTGGCAGCCGACCGGGACAGGGTGAGGTAATCCAGACCCACATCGAGCAGGAAGCGGAGCCGAGCCCGCACCTCCTTGAGGACCCGTTCGGCGATCGCAGAGTCCCGCTCCGACAGCGCCAGGGTTTCGAAGAAGGCATACGACTCGCCCAGGGGCAGATCGGCGACCTCATGGATGGGTCGCCCGGCCACCGTCACCGCCCGGGCCACCTCGTTGAGCCGGGCCCCGCCGCAATCGTCGCAGGGCACCTCGGCCATGTACTCCTGGTAGTACTCGCGGGCCCATCGGACTCGGCTCCCTCGTGGCGACGGGTCAGGAAGGGGATGGCGCCCTCATAGGTGGTGTCCCAGCGCCGCCGACGCCCGAACCGATTGGAGTAGGAGACCGTGATCTTCTCCTCCCCGGTTCCATGCAGGATCTTGTCTCTGATGGCCTGGGGCAGGTCCTTCCAGGGAGTGTCCAGGTCGAACCCCAGATGATCCGCCACCGCCCGCAGCAGCCTGTGGTAGTAGCGCATCCGGTTGGAGGCCCACATCGGGATGGCGCCCTCGGAGAGAGCCAGGTCCTCGTCGGGCACGACCAGCGAAGGGTCGACCTGGAAGCGGGTGCCGATGCCCGAACAGGTCGGGACAGGCCCCGTAGGGGCTGTTGAAGGAGAAGTTGCGGGGCTGCAGCTCCTCGAACGAGAAGTCACCCTGCGGGCAGGCGAGATGCTGGGAGAAGGTCAGGTTGGGCCCGTCCGTCCACGTCGATGTCGACCACCCCGTCGGTGAGGCCCAGGGCGGTCTCCAGCGACTGGGTGAGGCGCTGTTCGATACCCTCCTTGCGGACCAGTCGATCCACCACCACCTCGATCGAGTGCTGGTAGTAGCGGTCCAACCGGATGTCTTCGGTCAGGTCCCGCACCTCACCGTCGATCCGGGCCCGGGCGAAGCCCTGGCCGGCCAGGTCCTTGAGCATGCCCTCGTACTCGCCCTTGCGCCCCCGCACCACCGGGGCCAGCACCTGGAAACGGGTCCCCTCTTCCAGCTCCAGGATCTGGTCGACGATCTGCTGGGGAGTCTGGCGCCGCACCTCCACCCCGTGGACCGGACAATGGGGAATCCCGATCCGGGCATAGAGGAGACGCAGGTAGTCCTAGATCTCGGTCACCGTTCCCACCGTCGAGCGGGGGTTGCGGGAGGCGGTCTTCTGATCGATGGAGATGGCCGGCGACAGCCCCTCGATGAAATCGACATCGGGCTTGTCCATCTGCCCGAGGAACTGGCGGGCGTAGGCCGACAGGGACTCGACGTAGCGCCGCTGGCCCTCGGCGTAGATGGTGTCGAAGGCCAGCGACGACTTGCCCGAGCCGGACAGGCCGGTGAAGACGATCAGCTTTTCTCGGGGCAGCTCAAGGGTCAGATTCTTCAGGTTGTGCTCGCGGGCACCCCTGATCAGGATGCGTGTCAGTGGACAATCGGACTCCGCCTCGGTCATCGAACGACGCCAGTGTAGTTCAGATCAAGGGGGGAACGTGTGTTCGGCCGTAGCGCACCCAGGGTTCAGAACCCCTTACCCGCGTACGCGTCCAGTCTTTAACTACTATCGCCGCTCACGTGCGCGTCACCACACAACTCGAAGACAGTGGCTTTTTCACAAAACGCCACATCCAGGGACCTCTGTTCGGCTTCGCTTTAATACTGCTGGTCCTGGTCGTCTATCAACGCCCGATCCCTTCACATTGCCGCCTTCATGGGATGCGGCAATGGGCGTATATCCTGCTCACGATCGGACTCGCCGCGCTCACATTTTGAATGTGCCCCGACTCTTGTCTCTTCCCTCCTTCTCGGATGCAGGGCCCAATCTCCACAGCTTTTCACTCGTGACATGGCTTACCGCAGTCGTCTACTCTATTTTCGGATATTCTAAGCACGTCTACCTCCTTCTCCACCTTGTCCATATGGCGATTGCAACGGCTGGACTGCTGGTCCTATACCACTTGGTGAGACCAGTACTGACACTACGGGTTTCTCTTCTCGCTGTGTTGCTCGTAGGAATGTGGCCACTGGTGTTACGCCAATTCAGAGCGCGATGTATGCTCGAAACGGCGCTCTTCACGCTAACCGTTGTCGTCCTATTTGCCGTCGTCCGTGCAAAGTGGCGATTTGGCCGCTATGTCGCTCCTCTTAGCTGTTGGTGTTAAGCTGGCGGACCGCGCTCATCCTTGCGGTTGTAATCGCCTTCCTTCTCGACGGCTCTAAACCACTGCGACTCAGGCTTCACCTCGCTACGATGGTGGCTGGGCCGGCCACCCTTCTGGCGGCGGGAATCGCTTGGCTTGCGCCTGCGAATGAGTATACGGGCCATCTACTCGGTGTGATGACCCTCAGTGGAGCCTACCTCGCCCGCATGCCTCTGACTTTGTCTTTGATAGTCGGCTTCATACTTCTAACAATCTATATTCCTGCAAACCGTCTACCTCCTGACTTACAACAAATTAATCGTATTTGCTCGGCTGCGGTGATCGCCTTTCCGCTATTCTATCTATCCCTGGCTGTGGTTGGTCACGGAGTTGCGATTTTACCGCGATACTATGCGATGTTCATACCGTGTGCAGCCGTCCCAGCGTTGATGCGCTGCTATCAACTACTTCCGAGGCGTAGAAACATGCTGCTGCTCGGGATCCTCCCTTTCCTCTATTTAGGACAAGTCGGTATTTTGATGCCCCAGTCCGAATATCCTCTGCCGGCGGCCGCAGAGCGATACAACTCTGGCCCGGAGATAGTGAAGTTTCATGAGGCTCAATTGAGAATGGCAGCCGCAACCGATGACGGCACACCCATATTTCACGGTCGCTTCATGGAGTACCTTAGCAAATATCCCGAATTAGGATATCCTTACGTCCCAATATCAAATGGGCACTCCGTCGAAACGGAACGGCTCGGCGCATCCGGGCTTCCTGATGGCAAGCGTTTTCGGTTATTACTTGATGCGCCAATCCTTGGTGGGGAGATCATTGAGCATATTTGGGATGCGGCGGCAGATGACCCAAGTCGGCAGGTGAAGGTTGTTGTCATTTCGACGTATCACTTTGCTGCCTATCTTGTTACGGTCGATTCGAGGTGATTTGCGTTTGTAGGCTCCTTGCGCCAGAGGTGGGATGGGTTTCGCGCTCGGTTCAAGGTGATACTGCCACGACAGCTGTCGACCCGTAACGGATTCACCCACTCACCAACTATCGCCGCCGACTAATCGGACGCCACGGCAACAACTGGCATGCTCAACCCGTGTGCAGAACACAGGGCCACCGACCGCCTTCATCGCGTATAACAACCCAATCCGAGCACAGCCACTCACGGTGATCCCGTGCTCGACTCTCGCAGATGCGTAAGGTGGCCATGTAGGCCGGCCGCGGGCCAGATCCCAACGCAGCCACGTCCAACGATCCTCGTAATCTAGCGACGCCGCATCTACGCGCATGCTT
Organism: uncultured Acidimicrobiia bacterium; assembly: GCA_963744905.1. GTDB lineage: Bacteria > Actinomycetota > Acidimicrobiia > Spongiisociales > ZC4RG35 > DATFFO01. The sequence continues at coordinate 500,746 of CAVUUV010000005.1, forward strand.
TCGAAACTGCCCGGCTCTTTGGACAATCCGGACGCCAGAACCACTATAAGACCCATTACAGCCAAGTAGTAGTGATTCATGAATGCCTGCTTTGTGAAAGCGAGCCAGACTAGGTAGACGAACGGAAGAGTTGCCAACGCATGCCACACTTCTAATCGCGAGGTGCGCCAGGAGTACGCGAATGCAACGGCCGCGGCGGCGAATGGCAATAGTATCGTGGTGGCGGCGCTGGGGACGACACCGCGAATATTACCCAGCTGTACCAGGATCGAGAGAGCATCCGCACGGAATGGCTGCAGCAGTTGCAATTCGACCACGCTAAACCAGAACCGGCCAAGATCCCATAATAGGGCAGGCGCCATTCCCAGTAGGAAGCCGCCAGCAATCTTAACAAGCGCAATTACCTGGTCGTGACGGCGACGGTGCAATCGGTCAGTTGACAGAAGCAGGAACACAAGTGGACCAATGATCAATAAGGTCAGTTTGGAGGCAAGCAACAGACCAAACACGATCGGCCAGGAGGCCCGGCTCCGCGCATATCCATGCATAACTACTACCAAAAGTACAACAGACAGCGGCTCTGTCCATCCGCCCAATAGCATGGTAAATTGCAGGGGGAATATAACCATCATCGAGGCTGCAAGACGGCTCGCGGGCGATTTCCTGCCGAAAGCCACTATACCAACCGCACAAACCATCGCCAACAGCATGCTGAACCGAACATCCCCGCCCACCATATAGCCAGGCAGAATCAAGGCGAGACTCAAGGGGGTGTATGGGAAACCAAACTCCAGCTTATCACTAGTTGCGAGACCCTGACCATAGAATCTCTCGGTAGCAGGTCCGTCATAGATATTCGGATAAGTCTCGGCGTATGGGTCTCGACCCTGGAGGGCGTATGATGCAGCCTTATCTTGAAACATGTAGACATCCACGCCAGATTCGTTCTTGTCGCTCTGAATCAGCACTCCGCCCAGGAGCAGGAACGCGACAAGCATCAGGACAGGAATCCAGCGGGCCCTAACCGGATCCACAAGCACATTCAACAGCGTCAGAAGGACCAGTATGACCGTCAACACGATAACCACACTCAGATCCTTGATTGCGACCCTTCGGGCGAGGTCTACCGTCGAGAGAGCGAATCCCACACCGGTTGTCACCAGAATTAGAATGACGACCGTCCTCACCATTCTCATTGACGAGAGAAGGGGCATCTCTGGCCTAAGTGCTCAGCGCGACGGCGAATATCGCTGCCCCTAGCAACGCTGCCGCCGTTGCAGATGCTGTATAGTAGTGAAGCGTTACAGCTCCCTCTAGGCATACAGCACCTATAAACAGCCAGATACGGGCGCTCACAACGGGATTGACTTCAGCTTGATCGCTTCGCCGCGTCATGCACTACAAACTCGGCTCCCGGCCGGGCCTCCGCTTCAATGTAGATCTGGTACACGAATAGAGATCGACTCACACGAATAAGGCTCTGATTCAGACCCACTAGCAATCTTCCGAGAACTCCATTTCCTAGAACTTTTGGAAACGGAGCGGGGATGCCGCGACAAGTTCGTATCACAAATCCTGCATCGTCGAGTATGGATCGGATTGACCGAAAAGTAAAGAGCCGGGTATGGGTCATGTCCAGGATTCCGGATTCGCCGTAGTTAAATTGTCCGAATAGAAGCGCCAGGCGCTGAACAATAAACGCCACGTTTGGTGTTGTCAGAACCAAAGTACGGGGCCGAAAGTCAAACTGAGCGCGGAAGTTGATCTCAGGAAAGTCTCCGGGGATTCGAGATGCTCGATGACATCAAGCAGAAGAAGGAAGTCGTATTCAGTGACCGTGAACTCCAATTTCTGGTTCAGATCCTGCACGATTACTTCTACTTGGTCGTCCACGGCGACCGGTTGGTACTGGTCGACAACCGTGACCTGGCATCCCTTCGACAATAGATGACGGTCGAGGCCCCCGGGACCGGACCCTAAATCGATGACTGATGTTCCTGGTTTGACAGTGGCGAGTGCCATCGTGTGACTACTCGGATAGCCGAGTTTCAGCCCGTAACCCGTGTTCTTCGTATCTAGGGGCTGAAGTCTACGGCGAAAAAGCAGGCCAGACCGATGTAATGCGGCACGCAGGGTCGCGCGTAGTACGTTCGCGGCATAGGCGAGGCCGTTCACCCGCGAGATCTCGCTCCCGTAGTAAGTGGGGATTGGAACCTCGCGAATACGGAGCCCAGCAATGATAAGCTGAAGGATGATCTCGGTATCAAAGTGAAAATCGTTTGTGTTCAGAGTAAATCTGATCTGTTTCAACGCATTGACAGAATAAGCCCGATATCCGCTGTGAAACTCGCTGAGACGCGTTCCAAGCAGTGCATTCTGTATGGCAGTTAGTATTCGGTTGCCGATGAACTTATAGCGTGGCATCCCTCCACTGATGGCCTGTAGCGGCTCAAGCATTCGACTTCCGAATACCGCATCGGCCGTCCCATCCACGAGCGGCCCCAGGAGCGTTGGTAGTTTTTCGGGAGCGTACTGGCCGTCACCATGCAGCATGACGACGAAGTCGGAGCTGTTCTCGATCGCATAGGTATAGCCAACCTTTTGGTTTCCGCCATAGCCCTGATTGACTCGGTTTCTGAGCACCGTCACTCGTAGGTCTGGGTTGCGTTCGCGGAAGCCCCTGCTGACATCAGCTGTCCGGTCGATTGAAGCATCGTCCACAACGAGGATCTCGACTTGGAAATTCGCGTGGATCTCCGATGGAATCCGAGACAACACGCTCTCAACCGTGTCTTCTGCCTCGTAGGCGAGAATGAGGACAAGCAACGAGGGATGCTCGTCTATCCCAGGGGAGTTACTGAGGATCACATCATTTCCTGACTCATCATCCGTTCGAATTACAAAGCGGGCTCCGACATCGCATGTTCGGCAAGCGAACCAGCGGCCTGTAGATGGCCATGAGATCTATCGGTTGCACTCGTCCTGAACTGTACAAAGGTCGAGACTCCGCGGTGAAGCGGAGAGGCGCGGGTCTGGTGAGAATGCCAGGGCCAGAATCAGGGCTCCTCGAGACTCGGTCATGTTCACGTCGCCGACCAACAAGGGCTCCCCCATAGGGTATCGAGGCGAGGCGTCAGGGACCGATTGCGAACAGGAGATATTCATCCGACGCACTCAGGGCAATCTGGTGAACGAAACTGGGACGGGGACCCTCCACCAGTCTTCCATAGAAAGTTCCCGTTGGATTCGCGGGGCTCCCCGAATCTGCCGCTGCCTGGGCAGACCAGGATTCGATTCACCCCCCTCGCTTCAAGCTCTGCTTGGACCTTGGACAGGCTGGCCTCATGCATCACGTCGTAGTAGAAGAGGATGCCTGAAGCGTTGCGATGATACGGCGTCGCTATAACTCTGGCTTCGGTGCGGTACAGGATTTCGGGTCCGATGTCCTGCTCTGCGAGGACTGTCTGCCCTGGACCGAGATGCGGAAGCACGTCGCTCAGGGGACAGTTCGGAGACAGAGAGCCGGACCCAGGCGAAGGAGCGATCAGCCCCGATCCAGCCATGACCAGTAAGAGCACGGCAACGGTCATAGGTCGTGCGATCAATCCCAGGGCACCGTGCCACGGCTGGCGGTAGAGCCGATCCAGCGTGGCAACGAGAAGCACGACAGCCAACAGGTGTCCGAATATTGCCCAACGTACTTCGTACAAAGAGAGAAGTACGTATGCCACCAGCCACCAAGACAACGTGATCAAGGCATAGCGATCCATGTCTTCTCCACGCCTCAAGAGCAGGACTGCACTAACAATGCCCAGGAGAAAAGGACCCACGATTGTGACAACTAGTTTAGAGCTAGGGCCATTGAAGAGACTCTGGAGCTCGGTGACATGATCTAGCCAAGGCCCTTCCAGTCTCGGATTGACATCAACGAACGGTCCTCCGAGCAGCTTGGGTGTCAGCTCGACGAGCAGCGTGCCCACTCCGATTCTGCCTACGACGCCAAGAACCGCGAAGCGCCGTCGTCTAGACGTCGATGCAGCGACATAGCTCCTAGCGCCTGCGAACACGGCCAGCGCTCCCGCTCCAATTGACACGTGGATCAGGGAGATTCCGATCGAACGTGATTGTCCTCCAATCGGGTCCCCTCTCCAACGCCACAGCCAGCAGGCTGCACGCTGTCGCAACACCCCAGGTTGTCATCGCTCGCTCCAGTGTCTGTAACTGTCCTGAGACGCCATAGAGGGAAACGGCGAAGGTAGCGGCCACGAGCGCCCACGGTACGAGGAACTCCGTAGAAATCCAGAGGCCGAGTGCGAGACAGACGCCGAGCGACATGATTGTTCGTAGCGACGTCGAGGAATAGATCATCCTCAATGTGAGGCCGGCGGTCAATGTGAGAAGCAACAGGATGAGACCGTGGTGGTCAACTCACCGAACTGGTCATAACTGACAATCAATGGAACCGCTAGGAGCGCTGGCATCAGTACGGGTCTTATCTGACTTCCCACATAGGGACCGAATGCCCAGTAGACAGCTCCTCCGAGAAGTAGGAACAGCACAAAGGCGTTGATTGCAGCGGCGAAAGAGAGAGTGCGGCGGATCCAAAAATCGGTCCGAGAACGATGGACAGCGCTAGTACATACGTGGTCCAACGGCCTTGTCCAGTGGAGCGTCTCGCCGAGTGGAGCATTAGAGCGGTGAATGACTGGGTCGAACCATGCACCCGTGTGATGGAGTTCATCGATACGCACGAAACGCATGTACCCGTCAGTATCAACCAGATCATGACGGGCAAAACTGAAATCGTGCGTCCTCGCAATCAGCCAAAACACAATCGCTGCAAGGACAGCGAAGATAACGAAGTGTGCGAGCGCCTCCCGGCTTACCGTACGGTGCGCCTGCAGCCGTTCCGACCGGCCGTTCCGATCTTGCTTGATTATTGCTCGCCTCATCGGCGAAATAGAACGCCTGGGGGCGATACCTCCCGGATCAACAGCCGGCCGCTGACGAAGAGAAGCAGGTTGCCAACAGGGAGGGCTTCGTAGACGCCCGCATCACGGAATACAGAGGGACTCCAGATCCAAGCCAGAATAGATGACGATCCTGCGAGATCCGCGGCGTTCCTAACCCCCGGATACATATGGCCGGGTTTGAAGTCGAACCCGTCGCCAAGGTTCCAGCAGCGATACATCCGAATGGCGGCAAGCCCAGTCCGAATGCCATCAGGATGAGTGGCAGTCTCCCAACACACCCTGCCGTCCGGTCGATGCGCTTGGCGGGGGGTTGGCGAACGATAGATGGTGTCAACGGTGCCCGCTACTTTCTCGCCTCACGCTCTACCCGGGCAAAGGTACCCACCCGAGCTTCCTGAGGGCTAGGACACTGAACGATCTGTTGGTAATCGCTGGACGTCGTCTTCTCCCACACCTCGACATCCCCCTTCAACTGGACGTGATAGCCGTATTTCGCCGGGTGCACGTCCACTTCTATCCGGTCCCTCGGTTCGACCACAATGAAAGACGGGTAACTTGTTTGTGGTTGGTAGGCGAGAAGAGTTGGACTACAGACCAGAGGCGATGGAAACCAGTAAACACGCTCTCTTGTGGCGAGGTGCGGCAACAGGTACACACCCGCTGAAACGGATGCATCAGGAGGCAGTCGCAGATCGGCACCGAAGGTCGCTCGACTCTCACCGGCGATAACATCAACGAGAGACCGACCAGGCGGAGGTTCGAAGACGAGACCCAGTGGACCGAATACGAGCCACACCAGGAGAGCAGCTGAGATTGCCAGTGTGGATCGTGCCTCAAGACTCGGACGCCGGAATCCATGGGCCGCTCCCCAGATTATGAATACCGCGGCCAGAATGTAGTACTGGTAATAGATCGATGGGATCGAGGGGTCGGCCGATACCGCGTTCGACAGAATGACCAGAAATCCAGGCCACGAGTATCGCCACCCAATAAATGGAGCAACTACCAGGGTGGGGAGAAGTAGAACCAATATAGCCACAAGCGGATCGGGGCGCGCCAGCCGGGCGATCGCCGTGGGAATCGCGTATCCGGGGTTCGAAATCGCGCTGAGCGGTCCATCACCATAGTCGGCGAATCTGTACCACATCATGTATTGGAATGGGGCGAATAGCCGCCATCCAATTGTGGCGTAGCCGATTCCCACAGCGGCCGATCCGCTACCGAGAAGCAGAAGGCTTCTATTCTTCTTTTCTACCGCGTAGATTAGGATCGCGATTCCAGCAAATACCGCCACGTCCTCGCGAGACGATGCTGCGAGCACAGTTAGAACCATTATTGGCCAGAACCGTTTTCCCGACTCCAATTCGACGATCAACCATAGCAACACGACAACTCCGAGATTGGCCGGTCGGAAGTCGTAGAGCATCGTGTGCCAGACAGTGGCACTCAATCCGAACCAAATCGCACACAGGCTCGCAATCCGAGGACCGCTTACCACGTAACCAAGCCGGTAGGCCGCTACAACGCCTGAGCCGAATGCCATGGCTTGAAGGAAGAGCAAACCTTCAGCCGGATGGAAGAGCCCGAACGGAGCCAACAGGATCAGCATCGGAGAAAAATGGTCAGCAAAGACGTTGAAGCTGAAGAGACTATTCGTCCAATTACCGTGGGCGATCTGATACACATCCTGTACATAGAAGCCAAGATCCCAGGTGGTGGACAGATAGAATTCATGTCTGAGTAGGGTCAACGTTCCCATCGCCAGAGCCAGTAGGGTGGCGACGGCATACACCCAACCAGGCACTGCCTTCGCCGGCGGACCGATGGCCGAGACTTTGCTCACTGTCATCTATACCAGGCGCCAGATTCGTGGAGCTGAGAGACTGACGCCCCAGCGGGAACCCAGAATCAGTACTAGCTCATCCCCGGAGCGGAGCTCCTGATAGGCAATGGCCATGGGTTTGATCATCGGCCAGCTTTGCTCGCAACTGTACGATCTCCCCAGTCTCGCATGGGAGGGAACGATGGACGGGCCGGGACCAAACTAAGGCACATGAGCCAGCGCACCGATCGACAACCCGGCGGCGGACTCTCGTTCTAGGGCGCCAACGGCGCTACGCACCGCCAGCCTTCCCAAAAGCCCGTTAAGTTTCCGCTCCGGCATAGTCATCGGCGATTTCAGCGAAAACGCCTTCCGAACGAGAGCGGGTGGCAGGAGAAACCCATAGAAAGCGGATACCCAGGAAACCGCCAACCCGGACTGTTCCAGACAGGCCACGAGATTCGCCCGATCGTATCTCCGCCGGTGGCCGACGTGCTCGTCATGGGGGCTCCACAGCCATTGATATGCGGGAACTGTGACCAACACCACCCCTCCGGATCGGGCCACCCGTCGGACTTCGGAGAGACAAGTAGAAGGATCGGTGAGATGCTCGAGGATATCAAACAGGCCCACGCCATCGAAAGTGCGGCTCTCGAATGGGAGTGCCTCGGCCAAGGCCTGAACGAATAGCTGGGGCATTGGCTCGGGACGAACGATGTCCACTTTGACCACGGACAGATTGTCGGGGAAGAGAGAGTCGGAACCTGCGCCGAGATCAAGAAAGCGACCTGAGACGGTCCCAACTCTGTCCAGCAGTCCGGCAACCAAACGCCTCCTCCCGCGGAACCACCAATGCTCCTTGGTAGCCGACTCGTAATATTGGCGTGCGAATTCAGGATTCACGGGCTTTCCGCCTCGCCTTCTCCTGCTCGGCTGCGAGCTGCGCGTGGCGGACGCGACGGGGGAAGTGGATAGCAAACCACATCTCGGCAACACGCCTCAATGTTCGAGGCACATCACCGGCGCGCACTGTAGTGTGCCCTGCCTGCCGCGGATAGTGTCGAACCCCGACTTCAACGATTCGCCAGTTCCACTTCCTTGCCCTGGCCAGAATTTCAGTGTCGATGAAGAAGTCGTCGCACATCAATACAAGTCGGTCGAGCTTGTCGCGCCGCATCACTTTGAAGCTGCAGTCCACATCCCTGATAGGTACTCGGAAAAGGACGCGGACCAGGCGGTTGTACACCCACGACACAATAAGCCGGCTCAGCGGATCGAAGCGATAGACACGGAATCCAGCCACTAAATCGACATCCTGCATCAAGGGCAAGACATCCTCAAATTCGACGATATCAAACTGGTTGTCTGCATCTGTATAGCCGACGACATTTCCGCGGGCAGCCTCGAATCCTGTTCGGAGCGCGGCGCCATATCCACGATTTTCTGGATGCTGGATTACTCGCAGCCACTCGTACTCCTGGAACGCCTCCTTAAGAAGCTCAGCCGTTCCATCGATGGATCCATCGTCGACAACAATCACCTCAAGCGACCATCCCTGCAAGCCTTCTTGAAGAGCAACACATCGGCCGATAGCCTCAGGAAGTGACTCACTCTCGTTGTAGCAGGGCAACACCAACGTAAACAGGTGGTCCGCATCTGTCGCAGATCCGTTACCCGCAGACAGCGTCATCCTCGCTCCGGGCGCTCCACACGAGTTGTGGTGGCGATGGCCACCGACTCTTCGCTTCTGCGAGATGAGATCGGCGCCGCGGCACGCATGTGGACCAGTCTCCACAGGTTGAGTGGACCGATACCTACATGAAAAGAGGACGCCTCCAGCAACCTCAACCGTCGGGAAACGAGACTCACCCACTGCTCCATCTTCCGAGGAAACTGGCCCCGGTCGGCCAAGGCCATTCGGCGCTCCAAACCGCCGCTGGCCAGCACCAGATCGACGATGTGTACTTCGCCTCCGGCTGCCAGAAGGCCACCGACTGACCAGAGCAACCTGTCGGCGCCCCGGTCATCAATGTGATGCATGAGGCTGTTCATCAGGATCAGATCGAAAGAGCCGATCTCGTCCACTTGCGCTTCGGTCACGTCTACGACCCGAAACTCTCCCCGGAAATGATCGCGTGCATAAGCTATGTACGATTCGCTTATGTCGATGCCCACGTAACGCTGGACCTGACCGAACATTCTTGCATTGGTACCGGGTCCGCAACCAACATCGAGTACGGAGCTGGACGATGACAGGGAGCTCGACGCCAGGACGGGAGCAATCTTCTTGCCCACAAACGGCGCCTGCCACATTCGATAAACCAACGGGTGAGCTAGAACTTGCTTCAGTGACACTTCGACGGGCTCCCGATACTGCAGCGATCGTAATCCATCGGCAAACGGACCCCGAGCCTAAAGGCATAGTCCGACGCCTGCGGAATCACCCCGTCGCCTGGGCGGTCTCCCTCAGCTCCCGTTTCAACTCGTTGATCTCGTCCCGTCGCCTGGGCGGTCTCCCTCAGCTCCCGTTTCAGCTCGTTGATCTCGTCCCGGAGCCGGGCGGCGTATTCGAATCGCAACTCCTTGGCGGCTTCGTGCATCTCGGATTCCAACCCGAGCAAGAGTCGATGGAGATCTTCGCCTTCCAGGTCCAATGGCCGGCGTCTTTCGACCTCACGCCTCCTTCTATCGGCGGCCGGGACCTCGGACTGGACGAGTTCGAGGATGTCGGAAACTCGTTTGCGAACCGTTTGAGGATCGATGCCGTGCTCGGTGTTGTACTCCATCTGCAGGCGGCGACGCCGGTTGGTCTCGTTGATGGCTCGCTGCATCGAGTCCGTCACCTGATCGGCGTACATCACTACCTGGCCCTCGACGTTGCGGGCCGCCCGGCCGATGATCTGGATCAGCGAGGTCTCGGAGCGGAGGAAACCCTCCTTGTCGGCGTCGAGAATGGCAACCAGCGACACCTCGGGCAGGTCCAGGCCCTCTCGTAGCAGGTTGATGCCCACCAGGACGTCGAACTCCCCCAGCCTGAGCTCTCTCAGGATCTGCACCCGCTCCAGGGTGTCGATCTCGGAGTGCAGGTAGCGGGCTCGCACCCCCATCTCCAGGAGGTAGTCGGTCAGGTCCTCGGCCATCTTCTTGGTCAGGGTGGTGACGAGGATGCGGGAGTTGGTCTCGGCCCGGCGTCGTATCTCCTCCAGCAGGTCGTCGATCTGACCCTTGGTCGGGCGGATGACCACCTCGGGGTCGATCAGGCCGGTTGGCCGCACGATCTGTTCCACCACGCGTGTGGAGTGCTCTCGCTCGAACGGGCCGGGGGTGGCGGACATGAACACGACCTGATGGGCCCGCTCCAGCCACTCGTCGAATCGAAGGGGCCGGTTGTCGAGGGCGGAGGGAAGCCGGAATCCATGCTCGACCAGGACCTCCTTCCTCGACCGGTCACCTTCGTACTGGCCACCGATCTGAGGCACCGTGACATGAGACTCGTCGAGGACCATCAGATAGTCGTCGGGGAAGTAGTCCAACAGCGTGTATGGGGCCTCTCCCTGGGCCCGACCATCCAGATGGCGGGAGTAGTTCTCGATTCCCGAGCAGAACCCCACCTCGCGCATCATCTCCAGGTCATAGGCCGTCCGCATGCGGAGGCGCTGCGCCTCCAGCATCTTCCCCTGGGACTCCAACTCCCCGAGCCGCTCCTGCAGTTCGACCTCGATGTTCTCCACCGCTTTGAGCATCTTCTCCCGTTCGGTGACGTAGTGGGTGGCGGGGAAGACGAACACCTCGTTCATCTCCTCCATCACCTCACCGGTGATGGGATCCATCCTCAGGATCCGCTCGACTTCGTCGCCCCAGAACTCGATGCGGACGATGGTCTCACCGTAGGAGGGGAACACCTCCAGGGTGTCGCCCTTGACCCGGAACTTCCCCCGGACCAGGTTGACCTCGTTGCGTTCGTACTGGATGTCGACCAGCCGCCGTATGGCGTCACCCATCGGGTATTCGACCCCCCTCACCAGCCGCAGCAGCTGGCCCCGATACTGCTCGGGCGATCCCAGCCCGTAGATGGCCGAAACCGAGGCCACGATGATGACGTCGTTGCGCACCAGCAGGCCCGAGGTGGCGGCATGGCGAAGCCGGTCGATCTCGTCGTTGACGGTGGCATCCTTCTCGATGTAGGTATCGGTCTGAGGCATGTAGGCCTCGGGCTGGTAGTAGTCGTAGTAGGAGACGAAGTACTCGACCCGGTTGTTGGGGAAGAACTGGCGAAACTCGTTGGCCAGTTGAGCCGCCAGGGCCTTGTTGGGGGCCAGGACCAGAGTCGGCTTCTGCACCCGTTCGATGGTCCAGGCGATGGTGGCGGACTTGCCCGACCCGGTGATGCCGAGGAGGGTCTGGAAACGCTCACCGGCGTCGATCCCCTCGGCCAGGGCGGCAATCGCTTCTGGCTGATCACCTGAAGGAGCGAACTCGGATACGACCTCGAAAGCTGGCATCCCGAACAGGGTACCGGAGCGGAGCGTCAAGAATCCGCGGGATGGGCCGCCTCGAGGGCAAGCCGCGTCGCCAAGAGCAGGAACATGGCGTTGCGAGCGGTCAAGAGCAGGAAGAACCACACCTGCTCGAACAGGGAGGGGTGCCAGATCCAGGTGAGATAGATGGTGAGGACGCTCACTGCCGCCCCCACCGCCAGGGTCGTCCGGTGCCGGGAGAGGGCCAGGAACGGCGTCAGCCACAGCACATACTGGAGGGAGAAGAGCGGAGAGACGAGGACGGTGCCGGCAGTGATCACACCCAGGGCGAGGAAGGTTCGCCGGTTGTCCGAGGCCCTGGCCAGGGACCAGAAGCCCGACACCGAGGACGAGCATAGGCCGACAGCGCTGTTCAACAACAATGCAGCTCGGCCGGCGTCCAGGTAGGCGGCGGTGGTGACGTCGACTCCACTGGAATGGCCACCAAGCACCCTCCCCGCTCCCACCAGGGCGCCTACCACTGTCTCGGCGTGGAGTCCTACCGCCCGGCGAGCCGAGGCGAAGCCGGGCAGCAAGGTCAGCCCAACGGCGATAGCCCCGGAGAAGAGAACCCACAGCGAACGACCCCGGGGCGGGTATTTCCTCTCCCCCAGGCCGATCACGGCCGGCCACACCTTGGCCAGTGCGCCCAGACCGCCGGCCACCACCCATCCGGGTCGGTCATCGAGAAACCAGACCGCAGCCACGAGGAACAGCAGAAGAGACACCGGATCGTTACGGAAGATCACCAGGGGTACGAGCGGCAAGGTCACGATCAACCACCGAGCGACACTCCCACGAGCGTCCAGGCGCCGGCCCAGAGCGCCGATCAGCGGCACACACCCGGCCAGGATTCCCGTCGTGAGGACGGCGAAGGCGATGATGTACATCCGTTGGGAGACCCAGCCGCCGATCGTCCAGGCGGCCAGCATCGGGATCAGCATCACCGGGAGGTGCTCGAAAGGCACATCGAAGTACGGGAGACCTCCGGACAGGATCGCCTCCACTCGAGTCCGGTAGGCGGCGGGATCTCCGGGGATGATCACATCCGGATAGGCAGCCACCAACCGTATCGCAGCCAGTCCGGCCACGATCACCGCCATGACGAGGATGACGGTTCTACGCCGATCGGGTCCGGAGGCGACGAGAGAAGTGCGGCTCAGTCATTCACGGAGCCGCCCTCGGACTGCACGTTCCACGTCAGCGGGTAGATCGACTGACGGTAACCCGCCACCCAGCGCCGGTGGAGTCTCGACATGAGCCGTTGAGTAGACCCACTGATGGCCGGGACCGAGGAAACGATCAATGAGCCGGTCCGCCACCCCGGTGGAAATCGGACCGGCCCACAGCCACAGCCCGTAACGTCGCCCCATCAACCAGGGACCCGGAGTCCCATCGGGTTGGCTGAAAGGAAGCAGTCGCCCGTCTTCCTCCACTCGCTGGAAGGGGAGGTCGTACAGATGCTGATCGAGAAACAGGGGGTGGGGTTGTATACCGATGAGGGGCGCCGTCGCTGTTGTGAAAGACTTTGCCCGATCTAGGGCCGACAGCGGTACTCCCAGCCAGGGCACCTGCAGAACCGAGACTGCCTGAATGACCGTGAGGCCGCCGGCCAGGACCAGCAAGGGACGCACCTCGGCCTGCCGACCCAGCTCGCGGTCGGGGAGTAGCAACATCATCAATGCAACGAAGAACAGCCCGAACAGGGGAATCCGGAACACGATGCCTATACCCAGATGGAGTGCACAGCCCGCCGCCAGCAACCACGGACGGAGTGGCCTGATCCACATCAAGATCAGGAACAGGCCTTCGAAAGCGAGGACGCCGTAGCCGAGGACCAGGACCAGAGGGTGATTGTCCAGGATCGGTCCCAGGTTCAGGGACGTCAGCTGGGGCATGGCGGCAGGACGCCACACACCGAGGCCCGAACGCCACGTCTCCGAGCCCAGTTTCCACAGCACCGAGTCGAAGTAGAAGAGTCCGACACCAATGAACAGGATGAGATTGGGGGCGAACCGCACCACTCCGTCGCGAGCGGTCCCACGCCACGCCTCGACCGACAGCCGGCCTGAGAGGGGAACGAACAACAGCAGGAAGTTGACGGTCAGAACGACCACGTCGGCGTGATAGGTGAAGGGTCGGATGGCGTAGAGGACGATGACTCCCAGCCCAAAATTCAACAGCGCCGCCCATCGGCTCCATAGACCCACCCCCAGCATGACGACAGCCACGGCCCAGATGGGAACGAGCCACACGGCCCAGTCCTCGAAGTAGACCCGCCTCCACCTCCACATATCGATCAGGTCTGCCAGCAGAACTGCGGCGTATGTGATACGGAAGATGGCCATGGGCAGCGAGCTGACGACCTGGCTTTGCCGGCTAATGAAGCCTCGAAACATGTCAGCGGATCTCCTTTGGCCTGCTCTCGTCCGAGCCGATCTGCGGTATGACCCGGGCCCGATGCCTTAACCTGTCTTGAGAGATGATCGAGAGCCCAGTCTGGCCCGCCAGAACCGTCAAGCTGGTTGTCATCGCGTCATGGGTAGCACTGGTGCTGGCGATTTTCAGCACGGCCACGACCCAATCCGCCATGTTGACGGTCGCCGCCGCCACCCTAGGAAGCCTGTTCGTTCTCGTCGTGGTCGTCGTCCCGAGAGACATCCTGCTTCGGGGCGGCATCCAGTTTGAGATAACCGTCATCTTCGGCGCCCTGCTCACCATCGCCGCAGTAACCCTCACCGGCGGCATCGACAGCCCCTTCGTACTCCTCGCCCTCATGCCGACACTGCTCGCATCAGTCGTCGGCTCCACCCGAATCGGACTGACTACAGGCCTCCTTTCGGGGGCATTGCTGGCCGGAGTCACCGTCGCCCAGACCGAGGCGAGTTCCCTGGCTGGTGCGGTGGGGACGATCGCACTCTTCCCTCTGATGGCTCTGGTGGTGGCGCAGATACGCAACATCCTGGTTGAGATCGAACAGCGGGCCGCCTCTCTTGAGCGCGCATCGTTGCGAAGCGAAGCGGAATTGGCCAGGCTGGGTCAGGCCAATGAGCTGCTCCGGCGGCTCACCGACGTCTACGGTGATGGTCGAACCAATCCGATAGACGTCAGCCGGGCCGCAATGGAGGCGATCGTCGATGCTCATCCGGGGAGTTTCGCCACCGCCACCATGTTCGACGCACAAGGTCCGGTGGTGGTGGCTCGGATCGGCACCGACTCCCCAGATCTGATCCGTTCCCAGATTCCGCTCGGAGACGGAGAAACCACCTCGGGCGTGGTGTCACTTGGAACTCCCCGCTCGCTCAGTAACGCAGAGCGACGCGACATCGACCGGCTGCTCCGACCCGTGGCCGTGTCATTCGCCAACACGGTTCTGCTTCAGGACATCGCCCGCACCGCGGTTAAAGAAGAGCGTCTCCGACTTGCCCGAGAGTTGCACGACGAGGTAGGCCCTGCCCTGGCCGCCCTGGGGCTGTCGCTCGACGCCGTCCAGATATCCACTGGCGACAACGACCTGAGCAACAGCTTGAGCCATATTCGGGAAGGCCTCGGAGGCGTCGTCGACGACCTCCGGATGATCATCGCGGATTTGAGGGAGGAGGCCTCCAACTCACTTTCGTCCGAGCTCAAGACTGCCTTGCGAGACCTGGCTCCACCGCCCGATATCAACCTCGAATTGAGCGAGCGGCGCCCGCCCCGGGCCGGGGCCATGCGCCAGATATTGGCCATAGTCGTAGAATCGGTAAGGAATTCTTACCGCCATGCCGATGCAGATGTGATCCAGGTCAAAGGTGAAGTGGAACGAAGCCGGGTCGCCATCGAAGTCATCGATAATGGAACCGGTTTCGATCCCTCGAGACTGCCAGAGGGCCATTTTGGAGTATTGGGCATGAGAGAACGCGCCGACCGTATTGGGGCCGCCGTCCATATCGAATCGAATTCGAATGGCACCAAGGTGACGCTGTCGTGGAAGGAACAACGATGATCAGAGTCTGGATCGCCGACGACCACACTCTCTTCGCCCAGGGGCTGCGAAGAGGCCTCGAGGCACTGCCGGACATAAGGGTGGTGGGTCTGGCGGCCACCGGTACAGAGCTACTGGAGGGAATCAAGACTCAGCCCGCCGAGGTGTGCATAGCTGATCTCGAGATGCCCGGTGGTGGTGGTGCCGCCATCCTGAAGGGCATTCATGACACCCCGGTGATCATCGTCTCGATGCATGCCGATGAGACGGAGCGAAAGGCCGCCGCCACCGCCGGTGCAGCCGGTTTCTTCTCCAAGTCGGCCCCACTCAGTGTCATCGCCAGCGCCATAAGGGCGGTGTCTGCCGGTGAGAGCCTGGACATCCTGGACCAGGCTGCCAACGACCCGGTTCTGGAGCAATACAGCGAACCGGAACTGGACCCGGGAGCCGCCTCGTTGACCGACAGAGAGAGGGAGATCCTGGCCCACCTGGCTCGGGGCGTTTCCGCCACCGATGAGCTGGCGGAAATGCTCTTCATTTCCCAGAAAACGGTCAAGAATCATCTCGCATCGATCTTTCAGAAGCTTGCCGTCTCGGACCGGACCCAGGCCGCGGTGGAGGCTATCCGCCTGGGTCTGGATCAGGAGGATTGACCACACGTGGTGAATGAGCCTCCCGGCCCACTGTGTGCGCTCAACCTTTGGAGGATCATTCCGATTGTTAACCCGTACGCAAGCTCTCCATCGGAGATCTCGAAAGGAGGAGACATGCTTACAGTCTGGACCCAGGTGACCACGTGGCTCGCCAGCCGCGACGAGCGTGGCGCCAGCATGGTGGAGTACGCCCTGCTGGTCGTGCTGATCGCCATCGTCGCCCTGGTCGCCATCAGCCTGGTCGGCAAGGAGACCTCGAAGGCCTTCTCGACCGTCGCCGGCTCACTCGGCACCAACTGAGAGAACAGACAAGCGAACCACTGAAAGGGGGGCGGTTCAGCCGCCCCCCTTTCAGTGTGTGCAAGGCACCACAAATTCGCCGTTGACCCGAATAGGTCTGCCGCCCCACTGCCACCGCTCAAGATTCCCTTGAGTATTCCGATGGTTAGCCCGTACGCAAGCTCTCCATCGGAGATCTCGAAAGGAGGAGACATGCTTGCAGTCTGGACCCAGGTGACCACGTGGCTCGCCAGCCGCGACGAGCGTGGCGCCAGCATGGTGGAGTACGCCCTGCTGGTCGTGCTGATCGCCATCGTCGCCCTGATTGCCATCAGCCTGGTCGGCAAGGAGACCTCGAAGGCCTTCTCGACCGTCGCCGGCTCGCTCAGCACCAACTGACAACCAACCAACGAGCATCGGGAGGGGGCGGCAGTGCCGCCCCCTCCCGTATTTGCTGTCGCCGGTCATGTTCGCTTCAGCAGGATGGTCCAATGGTCCCATTGAGTCCCATCGAGAGCCGCCGATACCTTGGCAAACGCAAAAGGAGCCTCCCAACATGTTGACTGTCATCACAGCCTGGATTCGAGACAACGATCGTGGCGCCAGCATGGTCGAATATGCTCTGATCATTGCCCTGATCGCCATGATCGCCTTCGTGGCCGTGAACCTCATCGGGCCGAGTGTCAGCCACGCCTTCTCCTCCACTGCCAGCGGGTTCTCAGCCGGGAATTGACCCGGAATCGCCCTCCTCAGGCGTGGTGCGGTCGGAGCACCACGAACTCCTCGTCGCTGTAGGTTTCGGTCCAACCGTCCGCCTCGAAGAAGTGAAACCAGGGGATCGTCCGGGTTCAGAAGCGCCTGCTGGAGGTCGTACTTCTGAAACACCTCTTCCCATCCCGGCCTTCCGGCCCTGGTATCGACGAATTCCTTGAACACGTCGCCGTACAGCTCTGCCCGATCGTCCACGAAGATGTACGGGAATCCCTGATAGATGAGGTAGCCGCCCGCCGAGTCGTCGTGGAAGGTCCTCACCGGCTCCAGATGGCGTGCGGCGGCGACCGGGAAGTGTTGCTCGAACGAATCCGGCTCCACATTGACCAGGAAGGGCAATACGGCCATCAGGGCCACGACAGACCAGGCAACCGGCTGGGCGAGGGACGCCCGACCAAGACGTATCTGATTGCGGGGGAACAGGAACGCAACCAGGGCGATGGCGGCCAGTGAGACTGCCCGATTGGCGGTGAATGCGAAGACGAGAAACGGGATCACCACGAACAGGTCCCGGTTCGTCATCTTCTGTCGCAGAGCCAGAACCAGCAAACCGACGATCCCCACCAAGAAGGGGATGAGGGCGATGGAGACGAAATCCGGGGGCAGCCATTCCAGGATCAGGTCCAGATTGCTGGAGCTGTGAGCGAACGACAGGAGAATCTCCCATACTCCCCAGCCGTGCGCCGTCAAGGTGGCGGCGACCGCACCCACCGCCGCGTCCTGGTAGAGCCGTCGATCTCCTCTCCGGAGGCCCTGGAGCACCATATACCCGAGGCCCACCACGAAGCCCCCGTGCACCGAGGCCCATACCCAAAACAGGAGGGGAATGGTCCACCTCAGGTGGCGCCGGTCGACGATCAGGGTGAGAACCGCCAACAACGCCAGCGAGGCGAACACCGGGCGAGCGGTGAAATACCCCAGGGTCAGCCACATCACCCACAGCACGCCCACCGGGCCCATGAGACCGCGCTCCTTGCCCAGTCGCAGGCCTACAGCACCCAGGAGGATCAGCGCCGCCACTCCTACCACGACGTCGGCCGAGGCCAGGGGGCGAATTCGTTCGAACCAGCCGTATACGAGCTCGATCAGCCAAGACTGCGTGCGCCAGGGCCGACCGCCGGCAGTGAAGCTGAACGGATCTTTCGTCAGAACGGATCCGAGATCGATCTGGCGCAACCCGGCCTGAATGTGCCACAGATACGAGTTGTCCTGGGTGGGCCTGCGTAGGGCGATGAGGATGGCCGTCACCGGGGCCAGCCAGGCCAGGCGGATCAGATTGAGCTGTGGAAGACGCCGACCCTCACCCGTTGGTGGTGGCAAAGGCATTCGTTATCTGGATGGCGGCGGGACCCAGCAGCACGATGAAGAGAGAGGGGAAGATGCAAAACACCAGCGGGAACACCAGTTTGACCGGAGCGGCGAACGCCTTCTCCTGGGCACGCTGGCGGCGCTTGACTCGCATCTCGTCGGCCTGGACACGCAGCACCTGGGCGATGGCCACACCGAAGGCCTCCGCCTGAAGCATGGCGAGCAGGAAGGATCGCAACTCGTCCAGGTCGGTTCGGTCCATGAGGTGGCGCATGGCGTCGCGACGACTGACCCCCACCCGGGTCTCCTGCAGCATGCGGAAGAACTCCTCCGAGAGGGGACCGGGCACTGTCCCCACGACCCGGGCCAGAGCGGAGTCGAAACCCAGACCGGCCTCGACCGAGATCACCAGCAGGTCGAGGATGTCGGGAAGAGCCCGCAACATCGCCTGGCGCCGCTCGTCCACCTTGCGATTCAACCAGGCATCGGGACCGAAGTACCCCAGGGCGATCGGGGCACCGAACAGCGCTATCCGCTGAATTCCGCTGGCTCCCAGTCCCTGGGTATAAAAGGCGAGAGCGATGCCGGCGATGGTCGTGAAGACCTTGATCACCGCGAAGGCGGGGGCATCGAAGTTCCCGGGATTCCCGGCCAGCATCAATTTGCGCTGCGTCTTCTCCAGGTAACCCACCGGAGTGAACCGCCGCATGAACCCACCCAGGCGTATGACGACCGGAGCGACTGCGCGTTCCGACAGGGGCCTCGCCAACGTCTCTGAACGCAGCGCGTCCTTTCCGTACACGGCCAGGCGGTCGGTTGCCGTCTTCTGGGCGCGGAGAACTCCGTTTCCGATCCACAGCACCACGAACACGACGAACAGGAAGGTGGCGGTCAGGCCTACGATCAGAAGTGGGTCTTCCATTTGCCTCTCACACGTTGATGTTGATGATCTTGCGGAGCCACAAGATGCCGGCGGCCATCAAGACCAGGCCGACACCTATCGCCACCAAGCCGAATGTGTTCTCGAAGAGCGGCTGGATATATTCCGGATTTGTGGCGTAGATGAATCCGCCCAACGCAAAGGGGAGGCCACCCAGCACATAGGCGGAAATGCGTCCTTCGGCAGTAAGTGCCCTGATCTCGCCACGAAGGCGGTTGCGTTGCAACATGGTGTCTGCCACCGTGCCCAGGACCTCGGCCAGGTTGCCGCCCACCTCGCGTTGAATCTCGATGGCCATCACCGCCCACTCGAAATCCTCGGACTGGGTACGCTCGCTGATTCCGTTGAGTGCGTCGGTGACACTCCGTCCCAGGCGTGCCTCGGCGATGGCCCGACCGAACTCACGTGCCGTCGGATCGGGGGCTTCGGCGGCAACCGCCTCGACCGCCTGCAGCAACGAGTAGCCGGCGCGCAGTGAGGTTGAAAGCAGCGTGAGAGTGTCCGGCAACTGATTCTCGAATCGTCTCTTCTCCCGGCGCCCTGCCCAGCGGATCAAGCCGAACACCAGCAGGACGACGATGCCGAAGTAGATGACCCCGCCCACCGGCCCCGAGAGCAAGAAGCCGATCAGCCCAGCAACGATGGCGATGCCGAAACCGGCCACGATGGCCTCGCCCGGAGCCAGCGGGATGTTGGCCTGCTCCAGGGCCGCATTCAAGCCTGAACTCATCCCCCGCTGGGCGACCTGCTCCTCGGCGGCCTGAGAGAAACGCCGCAGCAGAGGGATCCGGTCGAGCGCGCCTCTCTTCTCGGTGGCCTGAGTCGCCCCGCGGCGGCCGTAGGCGGCCAGCCGCCGGGCGAACGCTCCCCCACCCTCTTCCTCCTTGCGCCCGAACAGGATCCAGATGAACAGCCCCAGAGCGGCGCCGCTGCCGATGGCCCCGATGAGAATCATCGTCGCCGGTGAGGCGGGGAGCGTGTCCTGGATCAGGAACGTTTCGGGTGGGGCGAATGTCGTCACCGTGGTGGATGAGGGTGAGACGGTCGTGGTGGCGAAGCCGCTCACCTCGGCACTGGTCGAGGCGGCCAAATTGCCGTAGCTCACCGCGAATTCGAGGTTGCCTGGCTGTGGATGGGGAACCGTGAACCTCGCCACGAGGACGTTGTTGATCTCACGCTGAATCTGTCCGTACAGCGTTGTCAACTGGTCAGGGCTGGGGGCCAGCAGGAACAGCCCGCCGGATTCCTCGGCCACCCTCTGGACAGAGTCCGGTTGAAAGTCCTCGCTCTGCAGCGCCACGCCGAATATGCGAACGTTGGAGGATGTCACCACATTGTCGAGTTCTGCGGCGGTGGCAGTGCTTCCGTTGTCGGCCCCATCGGCCAGCACGATCACGTTGGGCTGGAGCCGGGCGGCGCTGGGGTCGTCGAACATCTGGACCGCCTGGATCACCCCATCGTTGTAGAGGGTGGCACCCTTGGCGGAGATCGAGTCGATCCGTTCCAGGAGGGTGTCGACATTGTTTGTGAATCCCTGGACCACGTTGACCTGGTCATTGAAGGTGAGGATGGCGACAAAATCCTCAGGTCGCTTCGACTGCACGAAAGACCGGGCCGCCTCCTTTGCCGCCTCCATGGGGGCGCCGTCCATAGAACCGGACGTGTCGATCGCCAGTACCACCCCCACCGGGACCTGGGACGACGACAGAGGCTGGATATCGACGTTCTCCACCGGCTGGCCGTCGGCGGTGATCTGGAGTTGCTTCGGGTCGAGGTTGTCGCTCATATTGCGAAATCCCACAACCATCGTGACGGCCCCGCCCTCGTCGTAACGGGACGTATTGACCTCGACGATCTTGACTTCACTGCTTTGGGCCAGCGCCGTGAAGGGAAAGGCAACCAGAGCAGCCAGAACCACCCCCAGGAACAGCTTGAGCTTTCTCACCGCGCCAACGACATCTCTCCGCCACGGCGGGCGAAGGGCTCGGGGTCGAACAGGTCGGCCGGGAGGCGGATACCCTGAGCCAGCAGCTCGTCGGAGAAGGTGGGACGGATACCGGTGGCCTTCAAGCGGCCCCGGAAGCGCCCGGTCTCCTCGTCGACGCCTTCGCCGTAGTCGAAAAGGAAGAGATCCTGCAGGGTGATGACCTCGCCTTCCATGCCTTCCACCTCGGTAACGGCGGTAACGCGCCGGGTGCCGTCGCGCAGACGGGCCACGTGGACGATGAGGTCCACGGCCGAGGAGACCTGCTCGCGAATGGCCCGGACCGGCAGGTCGAATCCGGCCATCAGCACCATGGTCTCGATACGGGACAGGGTGTCACGCGGCGAGTTGGAGTGGATGGTGGTCAGGGACCCATCATGGCCGGTGTTCATGGCCTGGAGCATGTCGAGGGCCTCGGCGCCACGACACTCCCCGACGACGATGCGATCGGGACGCATACGCAGGGTGTTCTTGACCAGGTCGCGAATCGTTACCGCACCCTGGCCCTCGATGTTTGGGGGCCGGGACTCCAGTGTCAGTACGTGCTCCTGATGGAGTTGAAGCTCGGCGGCGTCCTCGACCGTGACGATGCGCTCGTCGCCGGGTATGTAGCCCGAGGCCACGTTGAGCGTGGTCGTCTTTCCGGATCCCGTTCCGCCCGAGATGATGATGTTGAGACGGCCCCGAACGCAGGCCCGCAGGAAATCGGCCGTACGTTGGGTGAAGGTCCCGAACTTGATCAGGTCCGCCTCCTGATAGGGGTCGACAGAGAACTTTCGAATCGTCAGGAACGGCCCGCCGATCGCCAGGGGGGCGATGACGGCATTGACGCGGGAACCGTCGGGGAGACGGGCGTCCACCATCGGGGTGGCCTCGTCGACCCGGCGGCCGATCTGACCCACGATCTTGTCGATGATGCGCCGCAGATGCACGTCGTCGACGAAATGGACGTCGGACTTGGAGATCTTGCCGTTCTTCTCGAAGTAGATGTCGTAGGGCCCGTTGGCCATGACCTCGGTCACGTCCGGGTCGTTGAGCAACGGATCGATGGGCCCGTAGCCAAGGACATCTGAAGCGATCTCGTTGAGCAGCTGGCGCCGGTCGGCCGAAGTGAGGGGGATGCCTTGCTCCTGGTCGACTGCCCACTCCAGCATCTCCATGACCCGGAGACGCAACTCGGCGTCGCTCATCTGGCGGTCATAGAGGGTGGGGCCCAGCTCCTCGATCACCCGGAAATGGAGGCGCCCTCTCAGCTCATTGAGCTGGCTGGACCGGTTATTGGCGTAACCCGTTGCCTCAGACGAGGCCCGAGCCTGGGCAACTCTTTCAGATAGCGAAGCCATCAGTAGCGTCCTTTCATACCCTTGAGATCACTTTCGACCGAATAATCCCCGACCTGAAGAGGGTTCCGGCACCGGACCCGCGATGAGTTCTGCAACGGACTCGAAACCCTTGGCGATTCGGGACTTCGGAGCCGACTCCACCACGGGACGGCCTTCGTTGACCGAAGCGGCCACGGCACCGTCGGAGGGGACCGCGGCTTCGATCTTCATCTTCAGTGCCGTCTCGATCTCCTTGTCGTCCAGTCGCGCCCTGGCATTGGCCCGGTTCATGACCAGCTGTACCCGGTCGGTGGGGAATTTGAGCAGCCGCAATGTCTCCAGGGCCAGTTTGGCGTTCTTGACCGAGGGAAGGTCCATATCGACCACCATCAGCACGTGGTCGGCGATCTCGACCAACGACAGGAGGAGCTCGTCCAGCATCGAAGCGGTGTCGACGATGATGTAGTCGAACGACTCTCTCAGCAAGTCGATCATCTGCATCAAACCGGCGGTGGTTATGTCGTCGGCAAAGGCCGGCTCGAGCGGGGCGGCCAGCACTTTCAGCCCGCTGCTGTGTTCGGTCAGAAGCGTAGAAAGCAGACTGGTGTCGAGATGGTGGATCTCATGGGCGGCGTTGACCATCGTGAATCGGGGCTCCAGCTGGAGCACCAGGCAGCAGTCGCCGAATTGGAGGTCGGCGTCCACCAGACACACCCGTTTGCCCTCGTAACGGGTCAGAAGCAGGGCCAGATTGGTGGCAGTCACCGTCTTGCCGCTCCCACCCTTGGCACTCATGACCGTTATCACCTTGCCGCGACCGGGTTCTCCAGCATCCGGTTCAGGCGGGGCCACCACCCGACGGTCCCGTTCCAGGACGTCGCCGGCGAATTGATTGATCGCAGCCTCGATCTTGCTCTCGTCCAGAGGCGCCTCGATCACATCCGATAAGCCCACCCGCATGCCGGACCGCAGAAGGTCAGACGTGACTGAAGCTGCCACCAGAATCAGGACCAGGCTGGGATCGGCGTTGTGAATCGAGCGGATGTCACTGATGGCGGCCTCGTCGGCGAAGGACGGGCCCAGCAGCACCATGCGCAACTGGCCGCCTTCGATTGCCTCCAGGGCCCCGTCGAGCGAGCGGGCGACCGGCAGTCTCCCATCGAAGAGACGCTTGGCCTCGTCGATGAAGTCGTCGTCGTCGTCGACGACAAGCAGATTGTGCTCACTCAGCGACATTCCCGCTTAACTCCCAAAGATGTCGGTGACAAGGTCTCCCTCGAACAGATTCTCGATGGTAACGCCGTTCGTGTCCACCGCGACGAAGTCCTCGGGGACCAATGTCAGCCACACCGACCCGTTTTCAAAAGCGTAGACGAAACGCTCAGCTTGTTCAGGATCGACCTCCAGTGTGAAGACCGTCGCCGGTGCCTGTTGCTGCTGAGGGGCGGCGCCCTCCGCCGTGGTGGACGCCGTAACGTTCTGGCGGTCGCCCTCCTGGGGACGAACATCGCGATCCACGGCCAGGACCGGGATCCCCTGCAGGACGTAGCGAGTGAGGGTCACCGTCTTCGACGCCTGTTCGGGTGTGGTCGTCTCGGTGGTCTGCTGCTGGCCACTGGGCAAACCGAATCCGGGGGCGTTCTGGGGAAGCAGGTCGAACTGGATGTCGATGGTGAGGATGGCGTTGATCCGATCCCCGGGACGGATGAAGCCGTTCACGCCCCGAATCTGATCGGTGGACACCGTCAGCGCCTGCTTTCCGGAGGGAATCTGGTCGGCCAGGGGGGTGATGTCGACCGAAAGCGACACCCATTGGTCGTTGAGCAGGATCTCGTTCTCGGAAATGGGGCCGACCGCCACCTTGCCCGAGATGACCGCGTTGAGCTCGTCCTCAGAGGCAATGGCTCCGGCGGGAAGATACTGCTTCTGCTCCTGGGACTCCTGCCACATCGGCGTCTGCAAGAACAGGTCACCGTCCTGGCCTTCGGGGACCGACTGAGTGGCTCGGAAGACCTTGACCACCTCGGTCTTCTGATCCTGTTCGCCCTTGTAGTTCTGTATGAACGAATAGACCGCGAACGCGGCCACACCTGCCAGTAGCAACGCGACCAGAAGGACCAGTGCTCTCCTACCCATGGAGTTTCCTCACCTTGACTCGATTTATCGGTTTTCAGACTCGACTTGCCGGTAGTCTGATCGAAGTGGGCATGGTACCCGGGCTGCGACATACCGTCCGGCATTCGGTTCGGTACGTTTGTCGGTATCCCGGTCCCCCACCTGAACCCCTTTGTGCTCACCCAGGTCGAGCAGCCTGCCAGCAGGGGCTGTCATCGTCAAGGTGTCGAGCGGATCATCGACGGCCAGCGGGCACCGCTCACGAGTCAGACTGGGCCCGCTTGTGGGCCGGAACCGTGTCGCTCAGCGCCTGCCTATCCCCCGCTCCTTGAGCTCCTGGAGGATGGCCTCCAGGGAGGCATCGACCGGCATCGGGGGCGGCTCCTCCTCCTTGGGACCGAACTCGCGCTCGAACTCGCGGCGCGGGGGACGGCTCGGGGCAGCGGTGGAGCGGGCCCGCTCCTGACGCTCCTCCCAGTCGGGCAGGGCCTGCTTGATGGAGAGGGAGATACGACGCCGCTCATCTTCCTTCTCGGTGATCTTGGTCCGCACTTTCTGGCCGATGGAGAGCTCCAGCTCGGGCGATTCGACCCGGTGCACGGCGATCTCGGACACGTGGACCAGGCCCTCGACCCCCTCCACCACGGACACGAAAGCCCCGAAGGGGACGGTCTTGGTGACCACACCCTCGATGATGTCGCCCACCTCGTGCTCCCGGGAGAATACGTCCCAGGGGTCCTCGAGCGTCTCCCGGATGGAGAGCGAGATCCGTTCCCGATCCCGGTCGACCTCGAGCACCTTGACGGTGACTTCGTCACCAACGCTGACCACCTCGGAGGGATGGTTGACGTGTTGCCAGGAGAGCTCGGACACGTGGACCAGGCCGTCCATTCCCCCCAGATCGACGAAGGCGCCGAAGGCGACCACCGAAGACACGACACCGGTACGGACCTCACCCTCATGGAGGTCGTCGAGGAAGGCCTGGCGCTGTTCGGCCTGCTCCTCTTCCAGGTAGGCCCGGCGGCTGAGGACCACATTGTTGCGGTTGCGATCCAGCTCGATGACCTTGGCCTCGATCTCCTGGCCCACGAAGGGGTCCAGGTCCCGGACCCGGCGCAGGTCGACCAGAGAGGCGGGGAGGAAGCCACGCAAGCCGATGTCGACGATCAGACCGCCCTTGACCACCTCGATGACGGTCCCCTTCACGGTCTCCTCGGTCTCGGCCAGCTGGCGAATCCGACCCCAGGCTCGCTCGTACTGGGCCCGCTTCTTGGAGAGGATGAGGCGGCCCTCGTCGTCCTCCTTGTTGAGGACCAGGGCTTCGACCCGCTCCCCTACCTTGACGATCTCGGAAGGATCGACCTGGTTGCGGATGGAGAGCTCTTCGGTGGGAATCAGGCCCTCGGACTTGTAGCCGATGTCGACCATGGCGCCGTCGGCATCGACCGAAACCACCGTACCCACCACGATGTCGCCCTCGTTGAACTCGAGGACGGTGTGGGCGATGGCAGCCTCGAAGTCGTCGATGATCTCGTCGGGAAGATCGTCGATGCTGGGCGCCTCGATGGGAGTGGGCCCGGCGGGCTCTGGCGGCTTTTGGGTGGCCGACTCGGTGGTTTCTTCGCTGGAAGAAGCGTCGCCGGTGGACGCTGCGACATCTTGAGATGAGGCCTCGCTGGGAGAAGATTCTTCGGCGGGGGCGGCGGGTGTTTCCGCCTGGGTGTCGGGCGTCTCCTCGACGGTCTCCTCGGCCGTCTCCGTGGACGCGATGTCGTGCTCAGTGGACATGAGTGATTGGGTTACCTCCAAAGGGGATTGCTCCACGCGCCTCGGCGCAGGCAATAGCCAGCGTAACAGGGCTGCGACCCCTTCGGCAAAGGGTTTGGCGGGGGTACCCGGGACAATTCAGTCCTTTACGTCGGCCAGGTTGTCCCCGATCCCGACGTCCACCCGGAGCGGCACGTCGAGGTCCGCCACCCCTTCCATCACCTCGGTGGTCAGCGCCCGCAGGTCCTCGAGCTCCTCGGGTGGCGCTTCGAGGACGAGCTCGTCGTGGATCTGCAGTAACAGAGTCGAGGCCAGCCGACCCGACCGGAGCCGGCGGTCGAGAGCGATCATGGCCGCTTTGATGATGTCTGCCGCCGTTCCCTGAACCGGGGCGTTGAGCGCCATCCTCTCCCCCATCTGGCGGATCCGGTAATTGTCGCTCTTCAGCTCGGGCAGATAACGCCTCCGCCCGAACAGGGTGGTCGTGTAACCCTGGTTCCGGGCCTGGGTCACCACCCCCGACATGAATTCTTTCACGTCGGGGAACTGGTCGAAGTAGGCCTCGATGTGCTCGCCCGCCTCGTCCCGGGAGATGCCGAGGCGGGAAGCGAGCCCGAACGCCTCCATGCCGTAGAGGAGGCCGAAGTTGATCATCTTGGCCCTGCGTCGCATCTCCGGCTGCACGTCCTCGGGTGCCACCCCCCACACCCGGGCGGCGGTGGCGGTGTGGATATCCCGATCGGTCGAGTTGAACGCCTCCAGCAGTCCCGTGTCCCCGCTCATGTGGGCCAGAACCCGCAGCTCGATCTGGGAGTAGTCGGCCACCAGGAACAGCCATCCCGGAGCGGGCACGAACGCCCGGCGGATGGTGCGGCCGGTCTCGGATCGAACCGGGATGTTCTGCAGGTTGGGCCGGTCCGAGGAGAGACGGCCGGTTGTCGCCGCCATCTGGTTGAAGCGGGTGTGGATGCGCCCGTCCGCCTCGATCAGGGGCAGGTATCCGTCGACGTAGGTGGAGCGGAGCTTCTCCAGCTCCCGGTAGCGGAGCAGGGCCTCCACGATGGGGTGATCCAGCTTCTCGAGCACCGAGGCGTCGGTGGAGGGCTTGCCGGTGGAGGTCTTCTTCTGGACCGGCAACTCCAGCTTCTCGTAGAGGACGTGACGGAGCTGGTCGGTGGAGTTGACGTTGAACGGCTCGCCCGCGATGGCGTGGATCTTCTCCTCCAGGGTCCCCAGCTCGGCCCGGAGGCCGGCTCCGAGCTCTTCCAGATAGGGACGATCGATCCGGATCCCGGCCAGCTCCATCCGGGCCAGGACCGGGACCAGGGGCAGCTCGAAGCGCTCGAACAGATCTCTCTCGTCACGGGCGTCGAGCTCATCCCACATCCGCTCGGCCAGACGGTCGATGGCCACCACCCTTCGCCCCGCCGAGTCCAGGTCCGGCCCCCTGTCGAAGGGCAGGGTGCCGGCTTCACCTTCCTCGGCGTCGGGCGACTCCACCTCCAGGCCCAGGTAGCGGCCGGCCACCTCATGGAGGTCGTAGCTTCGCGATGAGGGATTCAGCACGTAGGCGGCCAGGGCGGTGTCCATCCGCAGCCCCTCCACGTCGAATCCGGCCCCGGCCAGGAGCCGGATTCCCTCTTTGATGTCATGGCCCACCACCACCGACTCCTCGGACGCCAGGGCAGAGCGAAGTGGCTCGAGGGCGTCGAGGGGTATGACGGCCACCGCATCTCCGGACTCGACGACGGCTATTCCGAACAGGTCTCCGTCGGTCATCACCGGGTCGATCACCAGGCGACCCAAGTCCGCAAGGACGCCCACGGCCGTCGGGTCGGTGACCAGCCGGGCCTCGACCTCCAGCACCTCGCCCGGAACGTCGCCGGCGACCGGCTGCACGGCGAGGAGGTCTTCCCACAGAGAATGGAACTCGAGGCTCTCGAACAGCTTCTTCGCGCCGGCCTGCTCCCATCCCCGCCTATGCATGGACTCCGGCTCGAGCCCCAGGTCCACGTCGGAAACGAGGGTCATCAGCTCACGATTGAGAAACACCTGCTCCCGGCCGGCGGCGAGGTTCTCTCGCAGCTTGGGGGTCTGCTCGTCGAGGGCCGAGAAGATGCCCTCCAGGTTTCCGTGGGCGTTGAGGAGCTTGGCCGCCGTCTTCTCTCCCACCCCCGCCACTCCGGGCAGGTTGTCCGAGGTGTCTCCGCGCAAGGCGGCGTACTCCACGTACCGTTGGGGCTCGATACCGTATCGATCCACGACGTAGTCGGCGTCGGCCTCCACCACGTCGGTGATGCCTCTCCGGGTGTAGAGAACCTTGACATGGTCATCGATCAACTGGAAGGCGTCCCGGTCTCCGGTCACGATCAGCACGTCCCAGCCCTCCTCCACCGCCCGGTGGGCCAGGGTGGCGATCAGGTCATCGGCTTCGTATCCCTCCAGCCGCACCTGGGGGATCTCCAGTGCGTGGAGCACCTCGTCGATCAGCGGAAGCTGGCTCCGGAACTCGTCGGGGGCCTTCTGGCGCTGGGCCTTGTAGTCCTCGTATCGGTCGGTGCGGAACGACCTGCGCGAAACGTCCCAGGCCACCGCCACGCCATCGGGATGGTGATCACCCAGGAGCTTGATGAGCATGCGAGTGAAGCCGTAGACCGCGTTGGTGATCTGACCCGAAGTGGTGGCGAGGTCGTCGGGGAGGGCATAGAAGGCGCGATAGGCGAGCGAATTGCCGTCCAATAGGGCCAGCGTGGGCATCAGTGGCGTTCCAGTTTCTCCAGCAGTCGAAGGCGGACCGCATCGAGCCTATCCCGACGCCGCCTGATCGAGGCGATCGACTTCTCGAATCGACGCACATCCGCCGCCGTCAGCCCGGCCTCTTCCCGATCGATGTAGTTGCCGATGGCCGCATCGCGCTCGGCGTCCTCGGCGATGCTCCGGTGCGCCTCCAGCTCGGACCTCACCGCCCGCTCCTCCTCGGCCAGCTCGTGGAGCTGATCGGTGATTCGAAACAGCTTCTTGTGTATACGGCTCACGGCCACCAATGATATGGGCGCATACCGACCTTCCTAGACTCGTACTCCGCGCCGGAGTGTTGGAATTGGTAGACAAGATGGACTCAAAATCCATTGTCCTCACGGGCGTGCGGGTTCGAGTCCCGCCTCCGGCACCGGGCTCTGCCAAGAAATTCCGTAATTTGTAGGTTCGCGGACCTATGCTCCAGAGGGCAACGGTCACCTCCCGTCCATCCTTTGCCGCATCCCCCACTCCCCCACTCCCTGGCTCAGGATGACGGATCACACGGGGTGACCGTTGCATCTCGTTTGGCAACGGTTGATCGGTGCAGTTCTTGATGCCGGAAACCACCTCGCCGATCGAGGCCGGTTAAGACCAGGTCAAACCGTGGGCGACAGGGCGCGCCGAAGCTGGGAGACGGCCTCACGCAGCGAAATCGCCGCCTGCTCGGGTGTGGAAGCCTCCAGCACCCTTCGCACCAGGGCCGTCCCCACGATCACCCCGTCGGCCACCGCCCCGGCCGCCGCAGCCTGTTCGGGGGTGGAGATCCCGACGCCCAGCACCAGGGGGATGTCGGTGATCGCCCTGACCCGACGGGCCAGTTCGGCCGCCCTCCCGCCCGATCGCTGACGCTCCCCCGTCACGCCCATCTCCGCCACCCCGTAGATGAAGGCGGGATCCAGCGAGGCCACTGTGGCGATCCGCTCGTCGCTGGAGGTTGGAGCCACAAACAGGATCACGCCCAGGTCATGACGGGCTGCCGCACCCAGCACCGGCGCCGCCTCCTCCACCGGCATGTCGGGCACGATCAGGCCGGCCGCTCCCGCATCCGCCAATCTGGCACAGAAGCGCTCCGGACCGGTGTGGAACACGACGTTGGCATAGGTCATGGCCAGTCCCGGTTTGCCGGTCTGGCCCGTCACCGCGGCCACGATCTCGAGGGCCTGGTCGAGGTGGGTGCCGGCTGCCAGGGCCGCCGACGAGGCACGCTGGATGACGGGGCCATCCATGAGCGGATCCGAATACGGGATCCCGATCTCGAAGGCGTCGGCGCCGGCCTCGGCCATGGCCGAGAACAACTGCGGTGAGGCTGCCGGGGTGGGGATCCCGGCGGTCAGGAACGGAAGCAGGGCCGTCCGCCCGGGGGCGAATATGTCACGAATCATGGCTCGCCGACATGATGGTTCCCATGTCCTTGTCCCCCCGACCCGATAGGTTGACCAGGATCTTGCGGCCCCCGACCTCATCGGGAACCTTGGTGAGCCAGGCGATGGCGTGGGCCGACTCCAGGGCGGGGATTATCCCCTCGGTCCGGGCCAGCAGCCGAACGCCATCCAGGGCCTCTCGATCGGTCACGGACACATATCGGGCCAGGCCCGCCTCCAGGAAATAGGCGTGCTCCGGGCCCACACCGGGGTAGTCGAGCCCTGCCGAGATGGAGTGGGCCTCCAGCACCTGTCCGTCACCGTCCTGGAGCATGTAGGTTCGACTGCCGTGGAGAATGCCCGGGCTCCCGGCGCCGAGAGAGGCCCCATGGTGGCCGGTCTCTATCCCCTCACCGGCCGCCTCCACCCCCACCAGTTCCACACCCGTTCCTGCGAAAGGATAGAAGATGCCCATGGCGTTGGAGCCGCCCCCTACGCAGGCGACCACCATGTCCGGCAGCCCGTCGCCGACCTGGGTCAGGGCTTCCTCGCCTATCACCTTCTGGAACTGGCGCACGATCCAGGGAAACGGGTGGGGACCCACCACCGAGCCGATCACGTAGTGGGTGGTCTCCACCGTCGCCACCCATTCCCGCAATGCCTCGTTGACGGCGTCCTTGAGCGTCCCCGCTCCCGAGGTGACCGGCACCACCTCGGTGCCGAGCAGGCGCATCCGGGCCACGTTGAGCGCCTGGCGCTCGATGTCGACCTCTCCCATGTAGACCACGCATTCCAGGCCCAGGGCGGCGGCGGCGGTGGCGGTGGCGACGCCATGCTGTCCGGCCCCGGTCTCGGCGATGATCCGATGCTTGCCCATCCTCCTCGCCAGCAGCACCTGGCCGATGGCGTTGTTGATCTTGTGAGCTCCGGTGTGGGCCAGGTCCTCGCGTTTCAGCCAAACATCGGCGCCCACCTCCCCGGATAGACGAGGGGCGGCGTGGAGAGGCGTGGGCCGGCCCACATAGTCTTTCAGCCACCGGTCGAGCTCGGCACGGAAACCGGGGTCATCCCAGGCGGAGACGAAAGCGGCCTCGAGCTCGTCCAGGGCGCCCATCAGAGTTTCGGGAGCGAAACGGCCCCCGAATCCGCCGAACCGACCGGCGGCATCGGGACGGTCGAGCCTGGTCGCGGTCATGCCTCCTTCGCCTCCTTGACGAAGCGCCGGATGGCCGCCGCGTCCTTGACACCGGGCGAGGACTCTAGGCCCGAGGAGGCATCGACCCCGAAAGGACGAACCTTGCGCACCGCCTCGGCCACGCTGTCGGGGCCCAGGCCACCGGCCAGCAGGAAGGGCCGGTCGATGGCAGCGGCCAGTTCCCATTCGAAGGTCCGCCCGGTACCTCCGGGCAGTTCCTCGTCGGGGGTGTCGACCAGGAGCAGGTCGTCTCCGATCATGGGCGGAAGTTCCTCGCCGGCTCCGACCGGGTGGACCACCCCCAACCCGATCCGGCGGGCGGCGGCCATCGACACCCGTCCCTGGGCTCCGTGAGGCTGGACCGCGTCCACCCCGGTTCGGGAGGCGGCGTCCAGGAGGGAGGCCGAGTCGAGATCGGCCGTCACCAGAACCGTGGTGAGATGGGTGCGAGAAGCCAGCCGGGCGATCTCGCCCAGCTCCAGGTGGCGGGGGGAAGGGCGGTACCAGACGAAGCCGACCGCGTCTGCTCCGGCCTCGGCGGCGGCCTCCAGGTCTCGCTCCTGGCGCAGACCGCACACCTTGACGTAGACACCCTCAGAGGTCCAGATCACCCGATTGCTCCGACTGCTCGTAGCTGTTGGATCAGCTGGTCGGGACGGGGAGCCCGGACCAGCGCCTCGCCCACCAGCACGGCGTCGTAGCCGGCCCGGCGCATCCGACCGGCGTCGGCTGGGGTGAAGATGCCCGACTCGGCCACCTTCAAGTCGACCGGGCCAACCAGGCGCGCTAGCGACTCAGCCGTGGCCAGGTCGACGTTGAAGTCGGCCAGGTCCCTGTTGTTGACGCCCACGATCCGGGCCCCCACCTCGACTGCCCGCCTGGCCTCGTCGGCCGTGTGCACCTCTACCAGGGCGTCGATACCGGCTCGTCTCGACGTTTCCAGCAGATTCTCCAGCTCCTCGTCCTCCAGAGCCGCCACGATCAGGAGGACGGCGGCGGCGCCCCAAGCCACCGCCTCGAGGATCTGGAGCGGGTCGAGGATGAAATCCTTGCGGAGGATCGGGATCCCGATATCCGCCACCTCCACCAGGTCCCGGGGAGAGCCGGCGAAGAACTCCGGCTCGGTCAGGACCGAGATCGCCGCCGCCCCACCATCGGCGTAGGCGCGGGCCTGGGCGAGCGGATCGAGATCCGGGGCCATCTCCCCCCGGGAGGGGGAGCGTCGCTTGATCTCGGCAATCACCGCCATCCCCTCGCCAGCCAGGGCGGAGGCGAAGGAGGGAGGAGGAGGAGCGGCAGCAGCCGCCTCCATTATCTCGTCGGAACGGGCCCGGAGATCACCCAGCCGGCGGCGGGTGGCGGAGAGGATCTCGTCGAGCATCAACCCACCAGGGGGAGTTCGGCCACCGCCGCCCGGGCCTCTCCCCCCTCCCAGCGCAGGACGACCGCCTCTCCGGCCTCCACCTCTCTCCTCACCAGAGACAGGGCGACGGGGGCACGCAACGTCAACGACTCGGCCACCGAGGTGACGGTTCCCACCTCGGTGTCGCCGGCCATGACCCGGGCACCCGGGGGCGGGAGAACGTTGCTGATGAGAAGGATCCCCATCAGCCTTCGGTTGACATGACCCCGGCTGTCGATTCGTGCCACCAGTTCCTGGCCCAGGAAACAGCCCTTGGCGAAATCGACCGTCTCGGGAACCAGCCCCGACTCCTGGGGAATGGTGTTTTCGTCGATGTCGACGCCCATCAGTGGCTCTCCCGCCTCGACCCTCACCGCGGTCCAGGCCTGTGAGCCCACCCGGGTGACATCAGGCGCCTCGGTCGTCACCGACCGTCGGTTGCCGGCCAGGGGGAGATCGGCGACCAGCACGCCGTTCGAGTCCGACCACCCCTCGACCCAGCGAGATTCGGGGCCGACGAGGGCGGTGAGGCGGCGGTCGTCGGGCTCGATGCTCACATCGACCCTGATCCGGTACCGGCCCAGGGTCTCGGCCACCACGTCGCCATAGCCGGCATCGGTGAGCAGCCCCACCCGGTCCTCGTCCCTCAGAACCCACATCACCGCCGTGAGCTTGCCCCGGGGGCCGAGCAGAAGGGAGCGGCGCACCGTGCCCGGCTCCTGAGTCACGACGTTCTGGCTGATCAGAGACTCGAGGAAGGACACGGCGTCCCCACCTCCGAACCACACCAGCTCGTAAAGCCCCTCCACCCGGCCCGACCCGGACCGGGCGGCCCGGTACTCCCGGGTCACGTCACCGTAGGTGGCGGGGAGGATGGCCGTTTCGCTCATAGCGACGCCGCCCGGGCGATGGCGGCCAGCCCGGCGGCGGCCTTGTGCATGGTCTCCTCGTACTCCGCCCCGGGATCGGAGTCGGCCACTATGCCTGCCCCGGCCTGGATCCAGGCCGTGTCACCGGACTGGATTACGGTGCGGAGGCAGATGGCCGTGTCGACGGTGCCGGAGAAGTCGAGGTAGCCGGCGGCGCCGGCGTAGGGACCCCGCGCCACGGGCTCCAGACGGTCGATGATCTCGATGGCCGCCACCTTCGGGGCTCCCGACACCGTGCCGTGGGGAAAGGTGGCCCGGAGGACGTCGACCGGCCCCACCCCGGGACGCAGCCGGCCCGAGACCCCCGAGACGATGTGCATGACATGGGAGTAGCGCTCTATCAGCATCAGGTCATCGACACTGACCGTGCCGAACTCGCATACGCGCCCCAGGTCGTTTCGGGCCAGATCGACCAGCATGACGTGCTCGGCCCGCTCCTTGGGGTCGGCCAGCAGTTCCTTGGCCAGAGCGGCGTCCTCTTCGGGATCCCGGCCCCGGGGACGGGTGCCGGCGATGGGCCGCGAGTAAGCGACGCCATCTCGAACACGGGTCATCAGCTCCGGGGAGGATCCGGCCACGGCCACCTCGCCGTGACGAACGAAGAACAGGAACGGCGAGGGGTTGATCAACCGTAGGGCCCGGTAGACGTCGAAGGCATCGGCCGGGGCGGCGGTGGATAGGCGCTGGGATAGGACGATCTGGAAGGCGTCTCCGGAGCGGATCGCCTGCTTCGCCTCATCGACCGCGGCCATGAAATCGGACCTGGTGAAACTCGAAGTCCACGACGGCGTCTCCGGATCGGGGCCGGCCGGGGTCGGGACGTAGGACATTCCACTTCCCAGGCGGGCCGCCGCCCCGATCAGGGCATCCACGGCCTGGTCGTAGCCGCCTTCGTCGGAAGTGAAGACGTTGCGGACCAGGGTGATGGTCTGGTCGACCCGGTCGAAGGCGGCCAGGGAGCCGACGAAGTGCCACAACATCTCCGGCAGGCCACGATCGTCGGGGGGACGGTGGGGCAGGTGCTCGATATACCGGACGGCGTCGAAGGAGAGGTACCCGACCGCACCTGAATGAAGCGGGGGCAAGTGGTCCAGGTCGGGAACGGTGTGACCGGACACGAGTTGCTCCAGGACCGCCAGCGGGTCGCCGCCTTCGACGGGGCCCCGGCCCTCTATCACCGACTTGCCTTCCCGGGACACGAGGGTGAAGGCGGGGTCCCACCCTACGAACGACCACCGACCCCAGTTCTCGCCTCCTTCGACGGACTCGAGCAGGAACCCGGATCCATCCCCGACCAGCTTCTCGAAAGCCGACACGGGTGTCTCCCGGTCGGCCACCAGCGTCGTAGCCACCGGCACCACCGAGTAGTCGGCCGCCAGCCGCTCGAACTCTTCCCGAGAAGGTCGCACCTCCATGTCGCCCCCAGGCTACCGAGCCGTCGCCATCTCCCTTTCTGTGAACCAAAACCCCGACCCCGGCCCCATTTTCGTTCACAAAGGTGCCGTCTCGCCTTGGAACCGGATCCTTTGTGAACGGTTTCATCGACACCGGCGGCATTTTCGTTCACAGAGCAAACCTGTCATGCCCATCCGTCACAGTCGGGGCATGAGGGAATTGGAGAGGAACCTGTTGGGTAAGACGCTCGTGGACCGGGCCGGGGTGATGGAGGCGGGAGGCTCTGACGCCATGATCGCGGTGAGGGCGGGAAATGGTTGGTGGACTCCGCTCCACGCCGGCGTGTACCGAATCGGGCCGCCCACCGGTGAATGGCTGGAGCGCCTTAAGGCCGCCCTTCTCGCCTGCGGCCCGAAAGCGGTCATCTCACACCGTGCCGCCTTCGTCCTGTGGGGACTCGACGGCATCGACGCCCGCGTGGTGGAAGTCACGGTTCCCTACGCCAACAGGCCGATTCCCGGCGGAGTGATACGGCACCGCACCCGTCGCCGGATACCGGTCGCCACCATCCGGGGGCTGCCCGTCACCACCGTGGAGCGCACTCTGCTCGACGTGGCACCCCAGGTGCCTCAGGCCGTCCTCTCCAAGGGTGTGGATTCGGCCCTCCGCCTGGCAGTGACCGATCCGCTGGCCATCGCCAGGATCATTCACGAACAGGGCGGCCCGGGAGTGCGTGGTGTGCGTCGACTGGAGCGGATGCTGGTGGACCTCGAACGCACCGGGCCCACCGGCAGCCCGGCCGAAGTGGAGCTTCTCGACGCCATCAAGGTGGCGGGACTCCCCACTCCCGTCCTCCAATGGGAGGTGGTCACCCCCTCAGGCAGACGCTACCGGGTCGACTTCGGCTGGCCCGACCGGGGCAAAGGGGTTGAAGTGGACGGCCTCGATGCCCACTCCGGCCCGGACCGGCTCGATCAGGACCTGGCCCGTCAGAACGATCTCTTCGACGCCGGGGTGGAGCTGCGCAGATTCACGGCCCGCTCGATCAGGAACGACCTCGAAGGGGTCGTCGCCGCCATCGCTCGCTTCCTGGCCGGCTGAGTCTGTGAACGCTTTCGGGGACGCCGGCCGCATTTCCGTTCACAAAGCTGTCGTCTCGCCACGGAATCGGATCCTCTGTGAACGGTTTCGGCGACGCCGGCTGCATTTCGGTTCACAAACCCTTCCGGCGGTAGGTCACGAAGGAGTGGCCGGGGTGGTCGCGGCGGGATACCTCCTCCCACCGGGACCAGTCCACCTCGGGAAAGAGGACGTCGCCGTCGGGCTCGGCGTCGACCTCGGTCAGTTCCAGCACCTCGGCCCGATCCAGGGTCTGGCGATAGATCTCCCCGCCCCCCACCACGAACACCTCCTCCTCGTCGGCCCCCGCCTCCCGCAACGCCGCCTCCACCGAGCCCACCACCGTCACCCCCTCCGGCTGCCAATCATGGCGGCGGCTCACCACGATCGTGCGCCGGCCCGG
Organism: uncultured Acidimicrobiia bacterium; assembly: GCA_963744905.1. Classification (GTDB taxonomy): domain Bacteria; phylum Actinomycetota; class Acidimicrobiia; order Spongiisociales; family ZC4RG35; genus DATFFO01. Next base: position 537,764 of record CAVUUV010000005.1, read on the forward strand.
GAGGGGACGCCCGATCGACTCGTAAGTGCGGCGCCCCATGACCAGGGTGTGGCCCAGGGTGAGGCGCTTGAAGCGAGGAAGATCACCGGGAATGTGCCAGGGAAGGCCCCCATGGCGCCCGATGACCCGGTTGCGGGCGACGGCCGCCACCAGGGTGACGGGCATCAAACCGCGATCGGCGCCCGGATGAGGGGATGGGGGTCATAACCGAGGACCTCGACGTCCTCGGGCACGAAGTCCTCCAGCCGGCGCCGCTCCGGGTTGAGGCGCAGCGTCGGAAGCGGCCGGGGCTCACGGCCGAGCTGCTGGCGAGCCTGGTCGACATGGTTCAGGTAGAGATGGGCGTCTCCGAAGGTGTGCACGAAGTCCCCCGGCTCCAGGTCGGTCACCTGCGCCACCATGTGGGTGAGCAGGGCATAGGAGGCGATGTTGAACGGCACTCCCAGGAACGCATCGGCCGAGCGCTGGTAGAGCTGGCAGGAAAGGCGCCCGTCGGCCACATAGAACTGGAACAGCGTGTGACATGGGGGGAGCGCCATCTCGTCGATGTCGGCCACGTTCCAGGCCGAGACTATGTGACGGCGCGAATCCGGATTGGTCCTGATTCCCTCCACGAGCCGCTCGATCTGGTCGACGTGCCTGCCGTCGGACGTGGGCCACGACCGCCACTGGTAGCCGTAAATCGGGCCCAGTTCACCCTCGGCATCGGCCCACTCGTCCCAGATCGTACACCCCCCTCTCCTGAAGCCAGTTCACGTTGGTGGAGCCGCGCAAGAACCAGAACAGCTCCACGATCACCGAGCGGAGATGGATCTTCTTCGTCGTCACGACCGGGAACCCGTCGGCGAGACGGAAGCGCATCTGATGGCCGAAAACCGAGAGCGTGCCGGTACCCGTTCGATCCGACTTCTCGACTCCCTCCTCGAGGATCCGGTTCAGCAAGGCGTGATACTCGAGCACGCCGTCATCGTAACCAGGCGCCACCCCGAATCGGCGTCACACTCCGGCCAGATTCCGGAGGAAGGGGACGTCGACGAAGAAACGCGCCAGTGACGACGCCCAGGCGGAGAGATTGCCCGTCACCATGACCACCCCGAAAGCCGCCAGGGCGACACCGGAGGCGATATTGATCGGCTTGAGCCAACGACGGAGGCGGGCGAACAACTTCATCAGACCCAGGCCGGCAGCCAGAAACGGCACCCCCAGGCCCAGCGAGTAGGCGACGAGGAGGGCGATCCCTCGCCCGACGGTGGCCTGGGAGGAGGCGGTGGCGAGGACCACGGTGAGGATGGGCCCGATGCACGGAGTCCAGCCGAAGGCGAAGGCCATCCCCATCACCGGTGGAGCCCACCGGCCCAGCCGCGAGGGGCGAACGTCGAATCGACGCTCGCGGCTGAGGGTGGCGAGGGGTCCCCGATTGGAGATCGCCATGGCCACGATCAGGAGTCCCGCCACCACGATCATCAGCCCTGCCACCCGGGTGATCACCCCGAGATTGCGGCTGATGAGGCGCGAGAGGGTGGTGGCTGTGGCCCCCAGGGCGGCGAAGACGGCCGTGAACCCGGCCACGAACAGGCCGATGGTCCCCAGCATCCGCCCGGTGGAGACCTGCCCCTGGGCGATATCGGCCGTGGAATATCCCGACATCATCGCCAGATAGCCCGGCAGGAGCGGAAGCACGCAGGGGGAAACGAATGAGACGATGCCGCCTCCGAAAGCAACGATGGCCTGGACCAGGAAGGCGGCGTCTCCGAGGCCGTCGGTCATGGAGCCAGTGTGGCAGGCTCCCGGGTCAACCGGCCAGAACCCCCCGGGGCCCGGCCTACCCTCACCGGTGCGTGTCACGTTCCACACTCCTCCTGAGACCCTTCCTTCCGCGGGAGCGTCTCACCTCCAACGACCGGTGGATGATCTTGCTCATGTGGGGGGCAGGGGTAGCGATGGGATGGGCCCAGGGGGAGGCCTCGGCATTGCTTCCCTTCACCCGCCAGGATCTGGGCGTCACCCAAGGCGGGATGAGCCTCATCCTGGCCCTGGCCCGCCTGGCCGCCGTGGGCGCGGTGGTGGTGGGAGCCGTAGCGGATCGCACCGGCCGCCGGCGCCCGTTCGTGGCCTCCCTGAGCCTGCTGCTCGGAGCGAGCGGGCTGAGCGCCCTGGCCGGAGGTCCCATCGCCTATGGACTCGCCCAGTCGGCCGCCCGCGTGGGTGGAGCCGCCACGGCAGCCCTGGGAGTGGTCGTCCTGGCCGAGACGGTGACTCCCGGCATCCGGGCCTATGCGATCAGCTTCTTCGGTGCCGCCGCCAGCCTGGGGGCGGGCCTGTCGCTGCTCACCCTCCCCCTGGCCGAGCAGACCTCCCTGGGGTGGCGTCTCCCCCATGCCCTCCCGGCGGCGTTGGTGGTCCTGGTCCCTCTTCTGTGGCGACGGCTCCCCGAGTCGCCACTGATGAGCCCGGGGCTTCCCGCCGTGCCCTGGCCGGACTTCGTGCGCGGCCCCCGGAAGCGCTTGTTCGTCCTCGTCGCCATGGCCGGCCTGCTTGCCTCGGCCTTCTCTGCGGTGGGCCTGGCGTTCACCACGGAACGTCTCATATCCGGTCTGGGGTTCTCGGCCACCAAGGCGGTGCTCGTCACCCTCATCGGAGGCACCGTGGGCGGGCTGGGCTTCTTCGCCGGGGGGCGGATGGCGGATGGGTGGGGACGGCGCCCCACCTCCATACTCGCCCTGGTACTGGCCCTGATCGGAGGGATAGCTCTGTTCCGGTTCACACAGCCGGTTCTGGTTGCCGCCGCCGCGGCGGTGTCCGCCTTCGGCTCCTTTGCATTCATTCCCGCCGGTGGCGCCCACCGGGCCGAGCTCTTCCCCACCTCGGTACGAGCCGCGGCCGGAACCGGGGCCGGCTACCTGGCCACGGTCGGGTCCGCTCTGGGCCTGCTCCTCGGAACGGTCACCATCGATCGGGTCGGCCTGGCCAACACGATGTCGATCCTGGGGATCGGCGTGCTGGCAGCGATTGCGCTCACCTCTCTCCTGCCCGAGACCCTGGGCCGGGATCTGGACGCCGACGCACCCTGATCTCCTTCACGCCGCCGACAGCGCCACCCGGTACCCGCCCACCAGAACGGCCAGGCGAGCCAGCACCATGGCGGCGATCGCCCACCACACACCCACCAGACCCCACCCGGCAAAGCGCCCGGCCAGGAGAAGCCCGCATCCGATCACGGCCCCGGCGCCGGTCGAGTAGGCCAGCCATCGCACCTGCAGCAGGCCGAGATATATCCCATCGGCCACGAAGGCTGCGGCCGCCAGAGGCTGCATCAAGGCACAGATGGCCATGGCCGACACGATCAGTGCCTCCACCTCCGGATCGGGGGCAAAGACCGCAGCCACCAGATGCCGACCTGCCAGCAACGCCACCAGCAGGAGCACTCCCGTTCCCAAGCCCCACCAAGCCACCCGGGTCGCCACCGAGGCGGCCCGGGTCCGCTCCGACCTGCCCAGCTCGTCGGCCACCATGGCCTGGGCGGCGATGGCGAGAGCGTCGACGATCATGGCCAGCAGGAGCCAGGTCTGGGAAACGATCTGATGGGCGGCCACCTGGGCGGCACCGAACGATGCCGCCACCGCCGTGGCCAGGGTGAGGGTGACGACCAGGAACAGGGTGCGGAGGGTGAGGACGCCACCGGTGCGCAGCATCGGCAGGAGCTCGCTCACCCCGGGAAGGTGCCAGGACCATCCCAGCTGTGACCCCACCCGCCGCAGGCGTACCACGAACCAGACCGCCCCTCCGATCTGGGCGATCAGCGTGGCCACCGCCGCCCCGCGCAGGCCCATCCCCAACCCGAACATCAGGAGCGGGTCGAGCACCACGTTTGCCAGATTCATCACCACGGTGATGAGAAGAGGGGTACGGGTGTCCTGCATGCCCCTGAAGGCGCCGTGGCCGGCGGTAACCACCAGGACCGCCGGAGCCGCCAGGGCCCGTATGCGCAGATAGGAGACGGCCGGGTCCACCAGCTCGTTCGGCGCCTGCATCAGCCGAACCAGCGGGACGGAGCCCCCGGCCAGGATCAGAGCCGAGATGGCTCCGAGACCAACAGCCAGAGTCAGGGCCTGGGCCACCACCCGCCCCGCTCCCGGCCTATCGCCCGCCCCGAGTCTCCTTGCCACCATGGGGGTGGTGGCATAGGCCAGGAAGTTGAAGGCGAAGAAGGCGAAGGAGAACAGCGCCGTGTCCACCCCCAGAGCGCCCAGCGGCACCCGGCCCAGCCTCGACACGAAAGCGGTGTCGGCCAGGGACAGGAGCGGGTCGGCGGCGAGGGCGCCCAGGGCCGGCAGGGCCAGCGCCACGATGCGGCGATCGAGGGAGGTGCCGCTCAGCCGATCGGCTTGTTCGGCCATGGGCACAGGGGGTTGAGCTCGCACGAGCCGCATCGGGGCCGACGCGCCAGGCACACATCCCGACCGAACTGGATGAACCGCATCGACAGAGCAGCCCACGTGTCCACCGGGAAAAGCGCCTTCAGATCCTGCTCGATCTTGGCCGGGTCCGTCTCGGAGGTCAGCTCCAGGCGACCGGTGACCCGCTTCACATGGGTGTCCACGGCGATGGCGGGTTTGCCCCATGCCTCGGCCAGGACCACCGAAGCGGTCTTCCTGCCCACGCCGGGCAAGGTGATGAGCCGTTCGAGGTCGTTGGGCACTTCGCCCCCGAAATTGTCTTCGATCGCCACCGACAGCGCGATGATCGAACGGGTCTTCTGGCGATAGAAGCCGGTGGAGAAGATGATCCCCTCGACTTCCTCTGGATCGGCTTCGGCCAACTCGGCCGGACCGGGGAACCGCTCGAACAGGGCCGGAGCCACCTTGTTGACGTTCTCATCGGTGGTCTGGGCGGAGAGGACCGTTACCACCAGCAGCTCCCAGGGCGAGCGGTAATCGAGCGCCGTGCCGATCGAGGGGTACCGATCTCGAAGCCGGTTGAGGATGGCGACGGCCCGACCTCTCTCCGCTGGAGTTGGTCGGGATCCGTCGGCTCGCAAACCAGGCATCGACCGGCGATGGTAGAGCCGACCACAGCCGGGAGGACCAACGTGATCGACGATGAGACCGCCGCTCTCATAGCGGAGATGCGCGCCGACTACCCGCATTGCTTCGCCTGCGGGCCCAACAACCCGGTCGGCCTCCACCTGGAGCCGGCCCGGGTGGAGGGCGAGACGGCCGTGGCCGGATTCGATCCTTCCCCCCACCATGTCGGTGCCGGGGACATCCTCCACGGGGGCCTGGCCGCCACCGTCCTCGACGAGATCATGGTGTGGGCAGCCATACTCACCCACCGGGTGCTGTGTGTGACGGGAACCATGGAGATTCGCTTTCGCCGGCCCGTGTCAGTCGGCCAGAAGCTGACGGTGCGGGGCTTCGTGGAGGATCGGCGTGGACGCCGCCTCCGCTGCGCGGCCGAGCTGGCTACGGGAGGAGAGGCGGCTGTGACCGCCAGCGGGCTCTACCTGGTCTCCCGCACACTGGACGGTGGCTCGGCCACGTCGTAGCTCTCGCTGCTCGCCCGGCGCGCCATCCTCATGACGACGCGAATGGCGGCAACGACCGCAAACAGGCCCACCGTCAGTGCAAGACTCAGCTCCGGCGCTGCCGTATAGGGGTTGTGGCAGGTGCCGATCCCGCCGGGGCACAGGCCGAGCCCGGTCCCTCCCCGCACCAGGCTGAGCAACACCAGGAGCGGCAGGAGGGCGATGAGGACGGCGGCGCCTATCAGAACGTATACGACAAGACGAAGCCAGATGGCGGTCTTCATCCATACCACGGTACCGCAGCCACCCCCGAACCCTGGCGAACCGGCACCGGCGTGATACGTTGAGCAGGTCGAGACGAGGAGACCTACCCGGTTATGGCGGAATTCGATGTCGATGCGATGATTGCTCGCTTCGCCGAGCGTGCCCAGGCGGTCAAGGATCGCCCGCTTCCTCCGGTGGCCGGATCAGAGCGCAAGAAGTTCCTGGAGCAGGCACAGACCGACTACACGGACTACTCGCTGATCGCCAATGCCACCTGGGAGGTGGAGGAAGGCCACCTCCTCCTCCGCATCCCCCTCGCCTCGGGCTGAGCCGTCGTGGCCGAGCCGTCGCTGATCTTCATTTCCGGCAAGGGGGGCGTGGGCAAGTCTGCGGTCGCCGCAGCCACTGCCCTCGCCGCCCGGCGGGCGGGGCGGTCGGTCCTTGCCATCGACATGACCGGGGGCGGTGGACTGGGGACCCATCTCGGAGAACCCGACCTCGTCTTCGAGCCCCGGCCCGTCGGCGAGGGCCTGTCGGCGCTGACCATGGACCGGGCCGCCGCTCTGCTCGAGTACCTCCGCATCCAGATCGGACTGCCCGGCTTCGCCACCATCGGGCCCGCGGCCCGGGCATTCGACGCCCTCGCCTCGGCGGCGCCCGCCATCCGGGAGGTGGTGACGATGGGCAAGGTGCTGTGGGAGGTAAAGCGCCACAACTGGGATCTCGTGGTCGCCGACGCCCCGCCCACCGGTCAGATCGGCAGCTATCTGAGGGCGGCCCGCACCGTCCGGGAACTGGTGGCCACGGGCAGGATCCTCGACCAGGTGGAGTGGATGGAACAGATCCTGGCCGATCCGGACCATACCCGGCTCACGCTGGTCACTCTGCTGGAGGAGCTGCCCACGGTGGAGACCGCCGAGACCCTGGGCTGGATCCGTGCCGAGGAGTTGATCGGCAACTCCCGTGTCCTCGCCAACCGGGTGCTCCGGCCCCTGGAAGCACCGGTCCCCCAGGGAGGTGGCCCGGTGGCCGAGGCGGCCAGCCTGCACCACTCTCTGTGGCAGGAGCAGCAAGAGTGGGCCGAGAAGCTCCCGGTCGACGACTCCCTGCCCTATCTGTTCGGCACCCACACCCCCACCGAGGTCGCCGAGAGGCTGGCCGACCTGCTGGAGGATCGCTGGTGACCGGGGTGGTGGTGGTAACCGGAGCGGGCGGCGTGGGCAAGACCACGGTGTCCGCTGCTCTGGCCGTCGCCGCAGCCCGGGCCGGGCACCGGACCCTGGTGCTGACCGTCGACCCCGCTCAACGTCTGGCCACCGCTCTCGGACTACGGCTCACCAACGAGCCCACGCCTCATCCCGACGAGCCCAACCTGTGGGCGGCCATGTTGGACGCCACCGCCTCCTGGCAAGAGGTCGCCCGACGCCATGCCGACCCTGCCGTCGCCGAGCGCCTGGTCAACAACGAGTTCTTCGCCGCCGCCACTTCCCACTTCCCCGCCTCCCAGTCCTACGCCGCAGCCGAGGAGGCTGCCACCTACCTCGATGCCCGGGCCTGGGACATCGTCGTGGTCGACACTCCACCCTCGGCGGGCGGGATCGACTTCTTCACCGCCCCCTCCCAGATGGCCGACCTGGTGGGCGGACGCCTGCTGCGTTGGATCACGGGGGGCTGGCTTCCAGGACGCAGGTTCCTGTTCAACCGCGGGGCCAAACCAATCCTGCGCCTGGCCGACCAGGTTCTCGGTGCCAATCTGTTGGAAAGAGTGGCCGAATTTCTCATGGATCTGCGCACCACATACGACGGAGTGGCCAAGCGGGCCCGCCAGATCGAGCGGCGCATGAGGTCGGCCACCACTCTGGTCGTGACCACCGCCGATCCATCTCCCCTGCGGGAAGCGGTTCGTTTCTTCCAGGCGCTACCAGACGTGGCGGCCCCTCCGGCGGCCGTGGTGTTCAACCGGAGCCTGCCCGAGTCGTGGATCAACGCCCGACCGCCCAAGGGCACTGAGGCGGCGCTGGCCGCGAATCTGGCTCGGTGGGCCGCCGAGTCGGCCCGGCAGCGCAGCGCACGCCGGGAGTTCGGAGAACGACACGCCACGGCCATAGCCACCATCCCCTGGCAGCATCAGCCGCCGACCGATCGCGACTCCCTGGGCTCGATGATCGACTCGGCCCGCGGTCTGCCCCAGATGTGGTGATCAGACCACGTTCGGTCCCAACGACTCCATTCGATCGCTGCCCACGGTCCGGGCCGGGGCTTCGAGCTGGGGGCGAAGGTGCCCGGTCCAAATCCCCACCAGCTCCACAGTCGCCGCCGACACGTCGTGGCGGCTCTTTTCGCCCAGCGTGATCGCCACCGCGTTGGCGAAGTACTCGGCGGGCCACGTGACCGGCTTGCCATCCTTCCACCACGGCTTCGAGGCCGAAATCCCCTGGGCGCTGCGCAACTCGGCACCGATCTGCTCGGAAGCGCCACAGGTGAAGTCGAGATGATGTCCCAGCTCGTGGAAGACCACCAGCCGCTCTAGGTGATGCGGCCGCACGTAGAGGGTGGCAGAGGAGGGGGCGTAGGCGGCACGGGGCCCGAGACCGGCATCGGCCTCGATCCGGGGCGGGGACGAGAGGAGGCACTCAGCTCGTGCCGGGAGCCCGGAGACGAATTCGGCCCAGAGCTGCTGGATGTGGGCCGTGTCGGCCGAGTCGAGCCCGGTCACCTGGAGGGGCGCGATCGGGATCGAGATCCCGGCCAGATCCATCGGGGGGGCAGCAACGGCTCCGGCGGGGAGGGGGCCCACCAGCAGCAGAGCCATGAGAGCCCCCACGAGAAGAACACTTCGGCTGCGCACTGACCATGTATCGACTCGCGCTGACTAGAAACTGAAGGGTCATTTTTCACCCGAACGGACTAGTTCCCCCGGCAACGCTCTCAGAGAACGGCGCTGGGACCGAGCAGTTCCTTGACCTCGGCGAACAACGCCGAGCGTGGTTCGACCCGGTGCTGGTCGGACAGACGGAGGACCTTGTGCCCCTCGTCGCTGGTCATATGCAACAGGACCTGGGCCGGTCCGGGATGATTGCCCAGAATCAACTTGAGGCGTTGCACCACGTCGGGGGTGAGCCGGTGGGCGGGAACCTGGAGCCGGACCAGCAGGTCGTCACGGATCTCGAGTTCCTTGAGGTCCCTGACCACCACCTTGACGTCCTCGCCCCGGTGATCGAGGGATCCGTTGACCACCACGATGGAATCCTCGACGATCAGATGTCCCACCTCGTTGACGGTGCGGGGGAAGCACAGGGCCTCGACCGAGCCCTCGAGACCCTCCAGCTGGAAAAAGATCATCGGATCACCCGCCCTGGTCCAGCGCCGTGTGATCTGGCCGACCAGACCACCCAGGGTGACCGGGGTCCGGTCCTTCATCTCCATCAGATCGGGGATGGAGGTGGGGGCCGCCGACGCCAGAGCCCGGCCGGCCGCCAGCAAGGGGTGGTCGGAGATGTACAGGCCGAGCATCTCCTTCTCGAATCCAAGCTTGGTCTTCTGGCGCCACTCGGTATCCGGGACCTCGACGTTCTCGGGTCCGCCCCCTCCGTCGTTCTCGGCGAAGAGGGAGAACTGACCCATCTCCTCGTTGCGCCTGCGCTCGAGGGTGGCGTCCAGCATCAGCTCATAGACCAGGAAGAGGCCCTTGCGGGGCAGGCCCAGGCCGTCGAACGCGCCGGCTTTGATCAGTGACTCCACCGTCCGCTTGTTGAGCACCAGCGGGTCGACCCGGTCGATGAAGTCCTGAAAGCTGGTGAAGGGCCCGTCGGCCCGGGCCTCGATGATCTTGTCGACCGCCCCTTCACCCACGTTCCTGATCGCCGAGAGACCGAAGCGGATGCGGCCGTCACGCACCGTGAAGTCCATGTCCGATTCGTTGACGTCGGGCACCAGCACCTCGATGCCGGACTGGCGACAGTCGTTGAGGTAGATGGCGGTGCGATCCTTGTCGCGCTTGGTGGCGGTGAGGAGAGCCGCCAGGTACTCGGCCGGGTGATGGGCCTTCAGGTATGCGGTCTGGTAGGTGACGAGGCCATAGGCGGCACTGTGGGACTTGTTGAACCCGTAGCCGGCGAAGTGGGCGATGAGATCGAACAGATCCGATCCCACCTCCTCGCTGTAGCCGGTGGTGACACAGCCGGCCACGAACTTGGCCTTCTCGGCGTCCATCACCGACCTGATCTTCTTGCCCATGGCTTTGCGCAGCTTGTCGGCCTCGGCCATCGAGTAACCGGCCATGGCCCGGGCCACCTGCATCACCTGTTCCTGGTACACCATGATCTGGTAGGTGTCCTCGAGCAGGGGGGCGATGGCCTCGTGGAGCGGCTCTACCGGCTTGCGCCCGTTCTTGCGATCGGCGTAGAGGGTATGCATGTTGGCCCCCATCGGCCCGGGTCGGTACAGGGCCACGAGGGCGACCACGTCGTCGAAGCAGTCCGGGACCAGGCTGCGAATCAGAGCTCTCATCGGACCCGACTCGAGCTGGAACACGCCGATGGTGTCGGCCCGCTGCAACAGCTCGAAGGTGGCCGGGTCGTCCAGGGGGATCGAGTCGATGTCGAGGCGGGTTCCCTCCGTCTCCTCGATCAATTCCAGGGCGCGTTCGATTATGGAGAGGTTGCGCAGCCCGAGGAAGTCCATCTTGAGCAGGCCCAGCGACTCCACTGCCCCCATCTCGTACTGGGTGACGATCTCGGCGTCCTCGCCCTTCTGCTGGATCGGGATCAGGTCGGTGAGCGGCTCCGGGGAGATGACGACGGCGGCGGCGTGGATCGAGTCCTGTCGCCGCAGACCCTCCAGCCCCAGGGCGGCGTCGACCACATCGCGGGCGGCCGGGTCGCCCTCGTACAGATTGCGCAGCTCCTGGCCGTTGGCATACCAGTCCTTGGCGATGGCGTCGGCCTCCTCGGGCGGAGGGTTGAGGACCTGGCCCAGGGTGGCTTCCTTGCCGAGGATGGCCGGGGGCATCGCCTTGGCGATCTTGTCACCCAGCCCGTAGGGGTGGCCCAGGACCCGGGCGGCATCACGGATCGCCTGCTTGCCCTTGATGGTCGAGAAAGTGATGATCTGGGCCACGTGGTCCGATCCGTACTTCTCGGCCGCGTAGCGAATCACGTCGGCCCGGTAACGCTCGTCGAAGTCCATGTCGATGTCGGGCATCTGCCGCCGGCCCGGGTTGAGGAACCGCTCGAAGATGAGGCTGTAGCGGATCGGATCGAGGTTGGTGATGCCCAGGCTGTAGGACACGATCGACCCTGCCGCCGAACCGCGTCCGGGCCCCGTCCTGATCCCGTGCTCGTGGGCGAATCGGATAAGGTCCCAGACGATCAGGAAGTAGGCGGGAAAACCCATCTCGTCGATGATCTTCAGCTCGTGCTGGATCCTCTCCCGCACCTCCTCCGACAGGGGGTCTCCGTAGCGGGCCTTGGCCCCCTCGTAGACGAGCTGTTCGAGATAGGACACCTCGGTGTGCCCCGACGGGACCGGGAAGTGGGGCAGGAGGATCTTCCCGAACTCGAAGTCGACCGAAGACCGCTCCACCACCCACAGGGTGTTGTCGCAAGCTCCGGGAAATTCGTCCTCGGGGAAGAGGTCTCGCATCTGGCGGCTGGTCTTGACGTAGTAGTCCTGACCGCCCGAGAACTTGAAGCGGTTCTCGTCCGTTCGCAGGGAGCCGGTCTGGATGCAGAGGAGCACGTCGTGTGCGGCCGCCTCGGACTGGCGAGAGTAGTGGGCGTCGTTGGTAGCCAGCAGGGGGGCGTCGATGTGGCGGGAGATGTCCAGCAGGTCGCTCATGATGCGCTGCTGGCCTTCGATCCCGTGGTTCTGGATCTCGATGAAGAAGTTGTCACGCCCGAAAATGTCCTGGAACCGGCCCGCTGCCGCAAGGGCGGCGTCGAAATCGCGGGGGCGAGCCTTGGCGCTCTCCTCCATCCCGAAGTCTGGCCCGAGCAACTGGGGAACGAGCCCGCCCAGACAGCCCGAGGTGGCGATGACTCCCTCGGAGTGCTCGGCGAGCAACTCGAAGTCCATGCGCGGCTTGTAGTAATAGCCCTCCAGGAAGGCCCGGGAGGAGAGCTTCATCAGGTTGCGGTACCCGACCTGGTTCTCGGCGAACAGGAGCAGGTGATAGCGAGTGTTGGCGGCCCCGACCGGCCGATCGAACCGGCTTCCGTCGGTGAAGTAGGCCTCGATTCCGATGACCGGCTTCAGGCCCCTGCGCCGGGTGGCCTTGACGAAGTCCACCACCCCGTACATGACCCCGTGATCGGTGATGCCCACCCCGGGCTGGGCGTCGGCGGCGGCGATATCCACCACGTCATCGATCCGGGCGGCCCCGTCGAGCATCGAATACTCGGTGTGGAGATGGAGATGGGCAAAGGACACTGACGAACCTGTTGTCCGGTCGACTTACAAACCTGTGATTTTCGATCGTAGCTCACCCGGGCGCCACATTCAGGCCGCGAATTCGAAGACTGGATCCCAGCCCATTCTTTGGACGTCAGCGAACGGCCTCTCCGTTCTTTGGACGGTGGCAAACGCATAGCGACGGTGGCGGTCGAAAGAAGGTGTGAACCGTTCGTCAGGGTCCAAAGAACGGCCCGGGTCTCAGAGGACCACCACGGAGATGGCGGCGAGCACGGCCAGGGCAGCCGGGACCAACGCCCGTAGCAGCTGGTGGCGAGGGCCGCGGATTCGGGCCCACACCTCACCGACGACGAGACCGGTGACGAAGCCGCCCAGGTGGGCCTGCCACAGTATTTGGGGCAAGAAGAAGGGGAGGGCGGCGTTGATCAGCAGCAGGAACCCGAGCTGGTTGAGAAGCGAGCGCCCATAGGAGGTATTGCGTTGACGAAGGGCCAGGTCGACCCACACCCCGAACAATCCGAACACGGCCCCCGACGCCCCCACCGCCTGGAACGGGCCCGACACCGCCACCTGGGCAAAGGCACCACCCACCCCGGCCGCGGCCAGGTACAGGGCCAGGTAGGGCCAGGGACCGACGGCCCGCTCGATCTGTGGCCCCAGGGCGTAGAGAGCCCACATGTTGAAGAGGATGTGGGTCAGGCCGGCGTGCAGCAGGACGGTGGTGAAGATCCGCCACCACTCCCCGGCAGCCACCAGACGGCTGTCCTGAATGAAGTCGCGGGCGAAGGCTCCCCCGAAGAAGAACACGGCGGCGGTGATGACGATGATCGCCACGGTGACGGGAGGCAGCGAGTTGCTCCGGCCCATGGCGGCTCTGGCGTTGATGGTCTTCTGGCGCCCGACCCGGCCCACGCACTGGGGGCACTTCTGGCCCACGGCGGCGTCGATGGAACAGGCGGGGCAAATCGGCCGACCGCAATCCGAGCAGCGCAGCCGGGTAGGCCGGTCGGGATGGCGGTAGCAAACCTGGGTCTGCGCCTCCTGGCCCTGATCTGAAGTCACGCCAGAACCGTACCCTCCACCGACCGCTAGCCCATAGAGGAAAGCCATGGCTCCGCCCGTCTCCTCCAGGATCATCCCTCCAGGCGGGCGATCATCTCGGCCAGCTGGGGGGGCAGCTCTGAATCGACGTCGATCCTCTCGCCCGTGACCGGGTGGACCAAGCCCAGACTGGCGGCATGGAGGAAGAGCCGGGGCGCCTCGATGCGGTCGGGGCCACCCCGATAGAGCCTGTCCCCCACCAGGGGGTGATCGATGGAGGCCATATGCACCCGGATCTGATGGGTTCGTCCCGTTTCGAGACGCAACCGGACCAGGGTGACTCCGAACGGGATGTACTCCTTCACGACTTCGTAATGGGTCCGGGCAGGCCGGCCATCGGGAGCCAGCTTGCGCCGGGAGGGACGGGCCGGGTCACGGGCGATAGGTGCCTCGATCGTGCCGGTCGGCACCCCGAACTCCCCATCCACCAGGGCGAGGTACTCCCGCCTCATGGTGTGGGACCTGACCTGCTCCGCCAGCCCCTGGTAACCGGCCGGACTGAGGGCGACCGCCATCAGCCCGGACGTGTCGCGGTCCAGCCGATGGACGATGCCCCATCTGTCGGGTTGACCCAACCCCTCGATGAATGGGTAGCGATAGAGCAGGCCCGACACGAGGGTGCCTTCCCTACGCCCCGCCCCGGGATGGACCACGATCCCGGCAGGCTTGTCCACCACGGCCAGATGGTCGTCTTCGTAGACCACCCCGAAAGGGACCTCCTCGGCCACCAGGGTCTCGGGGGGTGGGAGAGTGAATTCGACCTCGTCACCGGCCGCGACCCGGGCCCTGGGAACCACCGTCTCGCCGCCGACCGTCACCTCTCCCGCTTCGACCAGCCGTCTCGCCACGGAGCGTGACATGTCCCCCAGCCGGGCCACCACCAGGTCGACACGCTCCCCGTCGAGATCGTCGGGGACTCTCAACCGTCCGCGCCCGGGTCTTTGCCGAACCAGGCACCCAGAAGCAGCAACGCCACCGCCACCGTTATCGACGCGTCGGCCAGGTTGAAGGTGGGAATGACCCATAAGTTGATCCAGTCGATCACCGGGCCGTCGAAGATCCCCGGGCCCCGGGCGATCCGATCGATGAGATTCCCTGCTGCGCCGGCCATCACCAGGCCCAGGGCAACCACCTCGAGAGAAGACCGCGCCCCGCGCAGGAACCACAGCACCACGCCGATGGCAACGATGGCGGCGATGCCGAACACCGATCCGTTACCGCGGAAGGTGGAGAAGGCCGCCCCGGTGTTCTCCACGAAGCTGAAGCGGAGAAAGCTCCCGATGACGTCGACGGGCGAGGAGTCGAAGGTGACCGACGCCCAGCGTTTTGTGAGCAAGTCGGCTACTACGGCGGCCAGGGCGATGGCCCCGGCCGTCGCGTAGCGACGCTTCATCGCTTCGAGGCGCAGTCCACGCAGAGGGTTGCGTAAGGCAAGGCGTCGAGGCGTGCTACCGGTATTGGTTCGCCACACGACTCGCACAGACCGTAGGTGCCGGCCTCGATGCGGCCAAGGGCGTGTTCCACCTTGCGAAGCAGATCGATGCTGTTCTGCTGCATCGACAGCTCTTTCTCGTACTCGAATTTCATCGATCCGGCCTCTGCGTTGCCCGGATCGGGGCTGCGCTCCGAGGACGACTCGGTCTGGCGAGCCTCTTCCAGCTCGACTTGAGCCTCCTCGATCAGTATCTCGAGTCGATCTCGTTCGTCCTCGAGACGCTGCTTGAACCTCTCAACGGTGGATTGGGCTAGTTCTCTGACCATGAAACCTCCCGATTGAGCCGAGGACGTTACCAAACCCGCCGCCGGAGGCGCCTATTCCCCCCGATCTGGGGGCTGGTCGGGAGACCACTCACCGGCTTCTACCATTCCCGCGGTGAGTTCCGACTTCACCCGAGCAGATCCCCACGTCGACCTCCCCGCCGTCGAACTGGACGTGCTGGAGCACTGGGATCGTGTCGAAGCCTTCCGCCGCTCCGTGGCAGAACGCCCTGCCGACAAGGAATACGTCTTCTACGACGGCCCCCCCTACGCCAACGGAAGCCCCCACTACGGGCACCTGCTGGCGGGGACCGTAAAGGATGTCGTTCCTCGCTACTGGACCATGCGCGGCTACCGGGTGGAGCGTCGTTTCGGGTGGGACACCCACGGCCTTCCGGTCGAGCTCGAGGTGCAGAAGAAGCTGGGACTGAAAACACCGACCGAGGTGGAGGCATACGGCGTGGACAGGTTCAACCGGGCCTGTCGCGAGCTGGTCGAGGACACCGCCGAAGAGTGGAATTACATCGTTCGGCGTCTGGGTCGCTGGGTCGACATGGACAACGACTACAAGACCATGGACACCGACTTCATGGAGTCGGTGTGGTGGGTCTTCCGCCGCCTCTGGGATGAGGGGCTGGTCTACAAGGACATGAAGGTGGTTCCCTATTCCTGGGGCGCCGCCACGCCGTTGTCCAACTTCGAAGCCAACCAGGACTACCGGGATGTCGAGGACCCGTCCATCACAGTCGGGCTGCGGGTGACGTCCGATCACGGTCCCGCCCATGAAGGCGACACCTTGCTCGTCTGGACGACAACTCCCTGGACCCTCCCCGGAAACCTGGCGGTGGCGGTGGGTGAAGACCTCGAGTACGTCCGGGTTCGTCGGGAGAACGCCACGTATTGGGTGGGGGCTGATCGCCTCGAGCCGGTCCTCGGGGAAGACGGGCAGGTGGTCGATCGGGTGCCGGGAAGAGATCTGCTGGGCACCGAATACCGGCCACCCTTCGATTACTTCGAGGACCTTCGGACTCAGGGGGTCTTTCGGGTCATCCCCTCGCCAGATGTGACCACCGACGACGGAACCGGCCTGGTGCACATGGCTCCGGCATACGGCGAGGCGGACCACGATGCCATCACTGCCGCCGGGCTCGACTTGCTGGTCGACCCTACCGACGCCGAAGGGAACTTCACGGACCAGGTCCCGGAGGTGGCGGGCGTGAACATCAAGGAGGCCGATCCGATCCTGATCGAGCTCCTCGAACAGCGAGGCTCGCTGTTCTCCCGCACCACCATCCGCCACTCCTATCCATTCTGCGACCGGACGGGAACCCCCCTCATGTACAAAGCCATCCCTTCCTGGTTCGTGTCCGTGACCCGGTTCCGGGACCGACTGGTGGAATTGAACGAGCAGGTCAACTGGGTTCCCGCCTCCATCGGCGACGGTCGATTCGGTAACTGGCTGGAGGGCGCACGTGACTGGGCCATCAGCCGCAACAGGTTCTGGGGCTCGTGCATACCTGTGTGGGAATGCGACCAGCAAGGTCACACCGAGTGCATCGGCTCCATCGATGAGTTGGAGGAACGCTCCGGCCAAAGACCGGACGACTTGCACAAACACGTCGTGGACCAGATCACGTGGGACTGCGCCAGTTGCGACGGGACGATGAGGCGCGTGCCTGAGGTTCTGGACGTCTGGTTCGACGCCGGGTCAATGCCCTACGCCCAGCTCCACTATCCGTTCGAGAACTACGACCGCTTCCAGGCCGCCTTCCCGGCCCGCTTCATCTCCGAGGGTCTCGACCAAACCCGTGGCTGGTTCTACACGCTCCATGTCCTCGCCACCGCCCTGTTCGACCAGCCCGCCTTCGGGAACTGCGTGGTTTCGGGATGGATCTTGGCCGAGGACGGCCGTCCCATGTCCAAGCGCCTCAAGAATTATCCGGATCCCAGCGTGCTGTTCAACACATATGGTGCCGACGCCGTCAGGGCCTACCTGCTCGACTCTCCCCTGCTACGGGCGGAGGCGATCCGCTTCTCAGAGGACGGGGTGCGCCAGATGGTGCGGACGGTGCTACTCCCCCTGTGGAATACCTTCAGCTTCTTCACCACCTACGCGGTGGCTGACGATCTCACCCTGGCAGACCTGAATTCGGCACCGCCCGTTCCCGAGCGTCCCGAGATGGATCGATGGATCCTCTCTGTTCTCCAGACCCTGATCCGGGAGGTGAACACCCAGATGGAGGGCTACTACCTCTACAACGTGGTCGCCCCGACGCTCGGGTTCATCGACCACCTCACCAACTGGTATGTCCGCCGCTCCCGGCGCAGGTTCTGGGCGGCCCGGGGCGAGAACGACGCCGACAAGCTGGCCGCCTTCGCCACTCTCTATGAGGTGCTCACCACCTTCGCCAAGGTACTGGCACCGGTGCTCCCTTTCATCACCGAGCGGCTCCACCAGGATCTGGTCGTGAAGCCGGGCGGTGAGGGCGCCGACAGCATCCACCTGGAGACCTTCCCCCGGGCCGACACCGCTCTGATCGAGACCGAGCTGGAAAAGGCCATGGCCGTGGTGCGCCGGGTGGTGTCGGCCGGGCATGCCCTACGCAAGCGACACGAGATCCGGGTCCGCCAGCCCCTGGCCCGCCTGACCGTCATCACCCACGATCCGGTGGCCACGGCGGCAGTCGAGGACCACGCCGAGATCATCGCCCGGGAGCTCAACGTGCACTCGATCGAGACCTCCGGGAGCGATGCCGGCCTGGTCCACACCTCGGCCAAGGCCGACTTCAGCCGACTCGGCCCTCGCCTCGGGGCGGATGTCAAGGCCTGCGCCGCCGCCATCGCCCAGCTCGACGGAAACAGCATCGAACGCATCCTCTCCGGGGAGAGGATGCGTGTGGCGGGATTCGAGATAGATGCCGATGACATCGTGGTCACCCGCTCACCCAGGGAAGGGACCGTGGTCGAGACCGACGGAGAGCTGGCGGTGGCGCTGGATACCCGGATCGACCAGGCACTGCGGGCCGAGGGATGGGCACGGGACTTCGTCAGCCGGGTACAGCAGAAGAGACGGGAAGCAGACCTGGACGTCTCCGATCGAATCCACCTCCACTGGGCCACCACGAGCGCAGATCTGGCCGACGCCCTGGCCCGCCACGAGGGCTACATCCGATCGGAAACCCTGGCGGTGTCTTTCGACCGTGCCCGGTCCCTGGTCACGCCGCCGGACGCCATCGACGGTCAGGTGGTTTCGATAGAGATCCAGCGGGCCGCCGGCCAGTGACAGGTCGCTAGAAGGCTGTTGATTTAATCAACGGGCTCCTAGGTCAGACGGAGCCTCGCTCCCAGGGCCTTCGCTCGCGAATCGGAGGCGGCTCCCCGGCCGGCTCGGACTCGGCTTCGGCTTCGGACTCTTCGGACTCCTCGGCGCCGGTCACCTCTTCGTCTCCCTCGGATCCGGCCTCTCCCCACTCGCCGGTGTCGTCCCCCGAGCTCTCATCGGTAGCAGACAGGTGCTGGCCCGCCGCCGACCTGGAGGCTGGCTCTCCGCCTTCTCCCCCCTCTTCACCGAACGGGTGCAGCCCGGCGCCGACTTGCATCGATTCGAGCTCGTCTCCGACCCCTGCCTCATCGGGCTCGGGCTGCTCGGGCTGCTCGGGCTGTTCAGGCCGTTCAGGCTGTTCGGGACCTGCCTCCACGGGCTGATCGAGGATCCCGGACCCGAGGGCGGACGAGGCGGCCGACGCCGACTCATCCATGGCATCGAGATCGGCCTCCGCCGACCGGGCCAGCTCCACGACTCTCCGTTTGAGATCGGCCACGGTGGCTCGCATCCGGGCGATGTCCTGGGTCAGTGACATCCGCTCGGCATCGCGGTCGGCCCGAAGCTGGTCGGCTTCCCCCTGCGCATCGCCCCGGATCTTCTCAGCGTCCGCCTTGGCATCGGCGATGAGATTGTCGGCTTGCTTCTGGGCGGCGACCAGCGCCCGGGAGATGGCTGACTCGTCCTCCCCGCGGGTGGAGAGCTCGGTCTCCAGGGCACGGATGCGGTCCTCTGCATCGCGCAGTCGCTGGTCGTAGTCCTTGAGGGCAACGACGACCTCATCGAGGAAGTCGTCCACCTCGTCCATGTTGTATCCGCGCAGCTCCGGCCCAAACGTCTTCTGCTGGATGTCGATGGGTGTCAGCGGCATAAGGGTCTCTCTCTCCGCGATCGGGCTGGTCCGGATAGTAACGACACCGGTCGAGGATAAGCTCCCCCGTTCACCCACCCAAGCATCACCCGCAGATCCACCGGGAGATGAGCGAGATCGCCACGAGCAGGACGATGGGCGATAGATCGAGGGCACCCGCACCCAGACGGAGGGGGGGAATGACCCGCCGGATGGGAAGAATCACGGGGTAGATGATCCGGTCCAGGAACACCGTGACCCGGGCCAGCGGATGAGTGGAGGGGACACGGATCCAGCTCAGCACCACCCAGATGAGGATCGCCAGAGAGTAGAGAGTGAGAAGTCCGCAGATCAGCGACACGATCAGGTGACGTCGGCAACTTGATAGACACCGAGACCGGCCAGGCGGCTCTTCTCGTCCCGGGACAGCGTCACCCGGGGTGGTAGGACCAGAACCAGGCCCTCACCTACCTTGCGCATCGTCCCGTCCAGGGCATAGATCAGACCGCTCGAGAAGTCGATCACCCGCCGCACCAGGTCGGGGTCGGCCCGGCGCAGATCGAGAACTACCGGCACCTTGTCCCTCACCCGATCGGCCAGGATCTTGGCGTCCCCGAACTCCTCGACGACCAGAACGTCCGACTGCACCTCGACCGGGCGCACGGCTCGCACCGAGCGCTGGTCGCCCATGGCGGCGGCGCTGCGAATGGGCGGCTCCACCCGGCGGCCCTCGACGCTGCTCAGCCCTTCGATGCGGGTGGTTCGGGGCCCGCGCTCGCCTGGAGGTTCGTAACTGTGTTGGGGTCGGGTGGGCCGGGGCCTCTCACCCGTCGGCTCGGGTTCGTACCCGGGCTGGTCCTCGTCGACCAATCCCAGGTAGACCAGTGCCTTGGAGAAGAGTGACGACATTGATTCCTCTTTATGAACTGTGGGACTCAAAGATAGCCCGTCCCACACGTATGACCGTGGAACCTTCCTCGACCGCTACCTCGAAATCGTCGGTCATGCCCATGGAGAGCCCGGCCACCTGGGGATGCTGTTGGGCGATTTCGTCCCGCAGCCGCACCATCTCCTGGAAGTAGGGCCGGGCCGCTTCGGCCTCTTCGACTACGGGAAGTATGGCCATCAGGCCCCTCAGCTCGATCCCCAGCGCCCCGAACCGTTGGACGGTCTCCGCCGTTTGGTCGGGGTCCACCCCGTACTTCTGCGGCTCCCGGCCGATGTTGACCTGAAGGTATGCCGGGGGTGGCAGGCCGGCGCCCTTGAGCCAGGCTTTGGCGGTCGACTCGCTCTCCAGAGAGTGGAGAACCCCGGCCAGCGGACGCACCAGGCGGGCCTTGCGGGACTGGAGATGACCCACGAAGTGCCAGCGGATGTCATCGGGGAGTTGAGCGGCCTTCTCGACCAGCTCGGAGGCGCGATTCTCACCGAAGTCGCGGTGCCCTGTGGCATACAACTCGGCGATTGCCCCGGGCGCCCTTCCCTTGCTCACCGCCACGATGGTCACCTCGTCAGGAGAACGATCCGCCCTTCGGGCGGCCGCCTCCACCCTTCGACGAACGCCATCCAGGCTCAAGGGATCCACCCCAGGGTCGCCATCCGGGCCGGGGTCCGGTCACGTCTGTGGCTGAAACCGCCCTGGCAGAAGGTGCAGCGGTTGTCGGCCTCCACGTCCAAGCCGTCCAGGCGGCGACGTGCCGCCCCCACCAGATCGACCGAGGTGGTGCCCCAGGTGGTGGCCGATACCGAATCTGGAAACCGGGCCGCCACCTCATCGCCTACCTCGAAACAGCACGGACCGATCCCCGGACCTATGTCGGCCCGCTCGGGCACCACTCCGGCACCGACCATCTCATCGATCAGCGCCTCCAGCACCCCGGCTGAGAGGCCCCGCCAGCCGGCATGGGCCACGCCCACCATTCCCGGCCCGCTCAGCACGATCCCCAGACAGTCGGCGGTGAACACCGACAACACCACACCCGGCACGCTCGTGTACAGGGCGTCGGCGCTCCCGGCCGGGCCGGGGCGGGCCACTCGACACACATCCCGGCCATGGACCTGGGTGACGCTTGCCCACTTCTCCGTCACCCCCAACCGCGCCGCAGCCCGGCGGCGAGCGGCGGCATCGTGTCGCATGTCGCCCTCATCGACCCGACTGAACCCGGTCCCGGGTCGGCTCATCCCTGCACGAAGCTGGGGATGCCGAGGTCGTCCTCGTTGCCGCTCTCGTCCTCGGGTTGGGGCCTCACCGAACGGGTCCGGGCCGGGCCCCGTCTGGAGGCGACGGCTCCTGGCTTTGTCGAATCCTGCCGCGATGACCGTGACCTTGATCTCCTCACCGAGCTCGTCGTCTACCAGAGCACCGAAGATGATGTCGGCCTCATCGTCGGCATGATCGGCCACCACCTGGGCGGCGGCCGTGGCTTCGTGCAGCGTCATGGTCGATGGGCCGGAGATGGAGAGGAGCACACCCCGGGCCCCGTCCATGGAGGCCTCGAGCATCGGGCTGGAAATAGCGCGCTGGGCCGCCTGAGAAGCCCGGTTCTCTCCGGTGGCTCGCCCGATGCCCATCACCGCGGTGCCGGCGTTGGCCATCACCGTCTTCACGTCGGCGAAGTCGACGTTGATCAGACCGGGGGTGGTGATCAGGTCGGTGATGCCTGCCACGCCGTTCATCAACACCTCGTCGGCGAGGCGGAAGGTCTCCATGATCGGTGCGTCCGGGTCCCCCACGTCCAGCAGACGATCGTTGGGGATGACGATCAGGGTATCGACCGCATCACGCAGCGCCTCGATGCCCTCCTCGGCATGGAGGGCACGACGCCGACCTTCGAATCCGAACGGCCGGGTGACCACACCCACGGTCAGGGCGCCCAGGTTGCGAGCCACCTCGGCCACCACCGGAGCACCGCCGGTACCGGTCCCGCCTCCCTCACCGGCGGTGATGAAGATCATGTCCGAACCCTTCAGTACCTCTTCCAGCTCCTCGCGATGTGCCTCGGCTGCACTCTTGCCCACCTCTGGATTGGCCCCCGCCCCCAGACCACGGGTTATGTCCCGGCCCAGGTCCACCTTGACGTCCGCATCGGACATCAAAAGCGCCTGGGCATCGGTGTTGAGGGCCACGAACTCCACGCCCCGCACACCCGCCTCGACCATGCGATTGATGGCGTTGACCCCGCCGCCGCCCACACCGACGACCTTGATCACCGCCAGATAGCTGCCGCTCGATCCGGGTTTGATGGACATCTGAACCTCCGAATTAGAAAACAATCAATCTACGAATACCTGAACCTTTACACGAGGTCGAGGTCTACGTAAACCCCTCTCGCTTAAGCCTCTACCTGAG
Source organism: uncultured Acidimicrobiia bacterium (assembly GCA_963744905.1). Taxonomy (GTDB): domain Bacteria; phylum Actinomycetota; class Acidimicrobiia; order Spongiisociales; family ZC4RG35; genus DATFFO01. Next base: position 560,343 of record CAVUUV010000005.1, read on the forward strand.
CTTTAGGGTTTGCCAGGAGGCAGAAGGGAGGTCAGCCGCTCCCACCATCCTCAGCCGGGACGGTAGAGGTGGGCGCCGCCCCGGGCGGAAGAACGGCTGGAGAAGCGGGCGCCACCACCGTCAACACCGACCCCTCCTCCAGGCCTGAGTCGATCAGGGCGGCGCTGACCGCGGCCTTGGAATCCATCTCGAAGGGCCCGCCCAGACGCACCTCGAATCCGTCCACGGTCGCCACCAGGCCGCCCTCCCCCGGAGCCACCAGTGCTCCTCGTCGATGATCGGCCGGCAGAGCGGCGAGATACTCCACCGCTCCCGCCACCTGGAGATCCTGGGCGGCATCGCCCTCGGCCACGGCCGGAAAGCGGGCGGTGGGCAGCGAGGGATCGGGCCGCTCGACTCGCTCCAGCACGGTGGCGTCGGCTGCCACAAGCACCCATCCCCCCGAGAGCCGGACCGAAGCGGCCGGCGTTCGCTCGGTCACCTCGACCCGGACGGTGGTGGGCCACTCCCTGGCCACCTCGACGGCTGCGATCCACGGGTCGGCAGCCAGGGCCTGCCTGGCCCCGTCGAGCCGCAAGGTCACCATGGCCCGACCCTCGACTACCCCGTGCTCGGCCAGGATCTCGGCCACGTCGACCCGGTCGGCACCGGTCACCACGACATGCGACACCGACAGGAAAGGCGACTGCAGGAACCACACCACTGCCGCCACCGCCGCCAACAGCACGAGGAAGCGCACCAGCCGCCCCAGATTGGAGCGGGCCCGGTCCTCGGCCACTCGCCGGCGGCGGTCGGCCAGCCTGGGATCTATCTCAGGCTTCTTCACCGTCGAACCCCACCATCTGGATCTCGGTCTCGAGGCGAATCCCGCTCTCCTCATACACCCTGTCCCGAACCGCTTCGATCAGCCGTCGAACGTCGGCGGCCGAAGATCCGGCCTCGGCCTCGATGAAATTGGCATGCCGGGGAGACACCCGCACCCGGCCCACCGAGAAGCCCTTCAAGCCCAGCCGGTCGATGATCTCCCCGGCGGCGCCCTGGGGGGGATTCTTGAAGACGGAGCCGGCGTTGAGTGTTCCGCCGGGCTGGTTGTCCCTGCGCCACCGGGTCATCCGTCGCATCTCTTCGATCGCCGTCGCCGGGTCCACCGGATGGGTCCTGAATCGGGCGCTGGTCACCACCTCGGTGGGAGCCAGGTTGGAATGCCTGTAGGAGAGATCCAGGTCGAGCGCCGCCCGAACCCGGACTCGACCGTCCTCCAGCGAGCACACCTCGGCGTCCGCCAGCACTTCGACCACCTCGTGTCCGAAGCAGCCGGCATTCTGGCGGACCGCTCCACCCACCGATCCCGGAACGCCCACTCCCCATTCGAGGCCGCCCCGCCCCTGGGCGGCCAGGGCACGGGCGAGGCGGGGCAGGGACAGGGCCCCCCCGGCCACGGCCACCCGCTCCGACTCGATGTGCCAGTGAGCGAACTGCGGGCCGAGGTGAACCACCAGACCCGGAAAACCTTGATCGGAGACCAGGAGGTTGGAACCTCGTCCAAGGACCAGGACCGGGAGCGGCTCCAGGGCGAGGCATGCTCCCAGCCTGCTCAGCGTCTCCACGTCGTCCACCGGGGCGAAGAGCCGGGCCGGACCACCCAGGCGATAGGTGGTGTGGTCGGCCAGGGAGACCTCCCTTTTCACCAGACCCTCGGCCACCAGGCCGTCCCAGGTCACCCGACCACCTTACGGCCCGACAGGGCCGCTGCCAGCTCGGAGGCCACCAGGGTTATGTCCCCGGCCCCCATCGTGACGACCAGGTCTCCGGGCTCGATCAATTCGACGAGGCGGTCCGCCACATCGGATCGGTGGGGCACATAGTGCACCGAGGCGGCTCCGGCCCGACGGGCTGCCTCCTCGACCAGGCGTCCGGTGATGCCGGGAAGAGGTGCCTCCCGCGACCCATATACATCGGTCACCACGATTCCGTCGGCCGCACTGAGGGCCAGCCCGAACTCGTCGTAGAGATCGCGGGTGCGGCTGTAGAGGTGGGGCTGGAACACGGCCCATACCCGCCGGGCTCCCAATTGGGCGGCCTCGCGCAGGGTGGCCGCCACCTCGGTGGGATGGTGGGCGTAGTCGTCCACGATCCTCACCCCGGCCACCACCCCCTTCGACTCGAACCTGCGTCGAACCCCGGCGAAGCTTTCCAGGCCGGGGGCGGTCAAATCGAGGTCATAGCCGAGGGTGGAGAGAAGAGCCAGGGCGCCGGCGGCGTTTCGGACGATGTGCATCCCCAGCCTGGGAACCGTGACCCCCACCGTCCCCCCCGGCCCCCTGAGTGTGAAACGGCTCCGACCGGAATCGGCCCAGAAGTCCTCGATGCGCCACGTGGCGCTCGGGTTCGTGCCATAGGTGAGCGTTGCGACTCGCTCGGCCACTCGGGCCGCCCCGGGATCGTCGGAACAGGCCAGCACCGGGCCCGCCACGCTGCCCGCCACCCTGACGAAGCTCTCTTCCATGCGCTCGACGGTGTGGAAATGGTCGAGATGGTCCGATTCGACGTTGGTGACCACCAGGCCCTGGAGGCTGACATGCTCGAAAGTCCCGAAGGCCTCGTCCACTTCCAGGACCAGGAGATCGTCCTCGCCCAGGTGGGCATTGGTGGCAAAGCCCACCATCTCGCCGCCAACCACGAAGGAAGGGTCGACGCCGGCGGCCCTGAGGGCCCAGACCATCATGGCAGTGGTGGTGGTCTTGCCGTGAGTGCCGGTCGGTCCGATGGTGGGAATCGAGGCGGTCAGCACCTCCAGCAGCCGTGGCCGGCGCCACACTTCGACCCCCGACCCACGCGCCGCTCGCAGCTCCGGATCGGCTTCGGGCACCGCCGACGAGGCCACCACCAGATCGACCCCGGCCATCCGATTCGGCCGGTGGCCCTCCCAGACCTCGATGCCGATGTCGGCCAGCAACCGCAGCACCTCGCCCCCGCGCAGATCTGATCCTGTGACGGAATGACCCCGACCGAGCAAGATCTTGGCCAGGGCGCTCATACCGGCGCCACCCACGCCCACCATATGAACCCGCCGGGGAAGTGAATCGATCACGATGACCCGACCGCCAGATCGATCATGGCGTCGGCCACCTGCTCGGCGGCCCGGGGACGGGCGAGCCGGGATGCAGCCTCGGCCATCCCCTGACGCCGGGCCGGGTCGTACATGAGTGAAGCCAGGACCCTGCCCAGACGCTGAGCCTGCCCCTCCTCGACAACCACGGCCGCCCCGGCTTCCTCGAGCACCGCCGCGTTGGCGGCCTGGTGGCCACCGGAACCGAAGCTCCCCGGCATCAACACGGCCGGGGAGGCGGTGGCGGTGAGCTCGGCCACCGCTCCGCCGGCCCGGGCGAGCACCAGGTCGGCGGCCGCATAGAACTCCTCCATCACGTCACAGAAGTCCAGCACCACCCAGCGCAGGGGTGAAACCCGGGCCCGACGGCTCATCTCCTCATATCCCTGCCCGGCCAGGTGCAGAACCTGGATCTCGGGTCCCTGCCAGTCCTCGAGAGCGTTCGCCACGGCCTGGTTGACCGCCCCGGCCCCCAACGAGCCGCCGAAAACGCCCAGTACCCCCAGGTTCGACTCCAGCCCCCATCGGGCCAGGGCGGCGGGCCGGAGCCGTCCGCGATCGAAGAGGGCCAGGTTCCTGCGCACCGGATTGCCCACCCACTCGGCCCGGCGCAGGCCACCGGTCCGGGGAAAGGCTCCGAACACTCGCTCCGCCCCCCGGGCCGCGAGCCGGTTGGCGAGACCGGCGTCGGCGTTCTGTTCCGAGATGAGATACGGGATTCCCGCCCTTCTGGCCGCCCAGGCGGCGGGGACGGTGACGTATCCGCCCATGCCCAGGAGAACGCCCACGCCTCTCACCTCCAGCTCGGCGGCAATGGTCAGCATCGCCCGCCGCACGATGCCCGGCAAGGCGAGGTTGGCCGGCGCCAGGCTCCGGCGGAACCCGGCCAGCTCCACCTGGAGGAACGGGAACCCGGCCTTCGGGTACACCGAGGATTCCAGCCTGTTTCCTCCCACATAGAGCACTTCGTCGGGGCTGACGCCCTTGGACAGCAGCGCCTCCCCGACCGCCAGGCCCGGATACACATGGCCTCCGGTCCCCGCCGCGGCGACGGCAAAGGTCACGAACCTCTTCCCTGCTGGCTGATGTTGACCAGCACCCCGAGCGCAGCCATGGAGAGGATCAGGGCCGTGCCTCCGAAGCTGACGAAGGGAAGGGCGATGCCCGTGATCGGCATCACCCCCAGGACGCCCCCAACATTGATAAGGGCTTGGACGGACAGCCAGGCGGTCAGCCCCGCCGCCAGCATCCGCCCGAACGGGTCGGGCGCCCGGGCGGCCACGGCCCATCCGGCCACCGCCAGCACGGCAAACAGCGCCAGCACCGTCATCGCCCCTATCAGTCCGGTTTCCTCTCCGATGATGGCGAAGATGAAGTCGGTGTGAGCGTTGGGTAGGTAGAACCACCGGGCCCGGCTGGCACCCAGACCCACCCCGAAGACGCCGCCATCGCCCAGGGCGTAGTACCCCTGGATCAACTGATAGCCCTTGGTGGAGGCGTTGGCCCAGGGATCGAGGAACCCGGTGATTCGGTCGATCCGGTAGTCGGCCGCCAGGGCGGCCAGGCCGGCCGACACGATTCCTCCGGTTCCCAGCAGGATCACTCTCCCAGCCGGAGCGGGGCTCGCCCACAGGACCGCCATGGCAGCCACCCCCACCAGGATCGTGGTGCCCAGGTCCGGCTGCATGAGCAGCAGGACCGAGGTGGTGCCAACCACGAATCCGACCGGAATCACCAGATCTCCCCATCTATCCAGCTTGCCCCGCTTGCGCTCCATGATCAGGGCCAGGAGGGCGATGACAGAGAACTTGGCCAGCTCCGAGGGCTGGAAGTTGAACCCGCCTATCACCATCCATCGCTGGGCACCGCCGGCGGTGGACCCGATCATCAGCACCGCCACCAGGGAGGTGAGGGTGAGCACGAACAATGGCAGCGCCGCCTTGCGGTAGAAACGGTAAGGGACGCGGCTGGCCACGAGCAGGGCGACCGTTCCCACACCCACTCCGATCAGCTGCCGTTTGAAGTAGTAGAACCGCTCCCCGGTGTCTTTGATGCCGACCGTGGATGAGGCCGACATCGTCGCCCCGAGCCCGATCACCACCAGAACGACCATCACCAGAAGTAGCACGGTCGAAGTCCGATTGTTCGACCTGGCCCGCTCGGCTCGCTTGCGAGCCGCGGTGCGGATGCGGGCAATGGAGGTCACATTGGTCGTCATCGGTCTCCTAAGGAGCCTGTTGGATAATGCCGTTGCTCGGATTGGCGGCCAGGCGCGCCAGCCGCAAGGCCGAGGTTTCGCCACTCCTTGTGCCGGAATGGCGGGGCCGAGAACGCAGTGGGTGGTGATGCATGGTCGTCAAGATGGGTGACATGCATTGTTCAACGGGCTCCTAGGCGTCTGACGGCAGCTGCGAAGGCGTCTCCTCGCTGCCCGTAGGACTCGAATTGATCGAAGCTGGCCGCTCCGGGAGCGAGGAGCACGGTGTCGCCGGGACCGGCCAGCCCGGCCGCCCGCCGCACCGCCTCCTCCATGGAGTCGGCTGGCTCACCCCGGGACCCGGCGGCCGCCAGCAGGTCGGGCGCCGCGCTACCTATGGCCAACACCGCCCGCACGTTCGGCGCCTCGGCCAGGGGCCGAAGATCGAGGCCCTTGGCCAACCCACCGGCTATCAGCACCACCGACGGGTAGGCAGCGATGGCCGCCAAAGCGGCATGGGGATTGGTGGCCTTGGAGTCGTCCACGTATACCACGCCCGCCACGGTGCCTATCACCTGCCTCCGATGCGATCCGGGGACGAACTCCCTCATGACCCGGCCCACTGCCTCCGGGTTGGCGCCCTGGTCGAGGGCCAGGACCGCCGCCGCCGTCATGTCCACTACATGGACGGCGTCCGACGAGCCCAGCTCGGCCAGTGGAATCCGGAGCGGGCCCACCTCGAGATCCTCACCGGACACGCCCGATCCCCCGCCTGGATGGGAACGGGCCGATACCGGGTGAAGTGTCGATGGCGCGCTTCGCACGGCCCGCGACGCCCCGGGATCGTCCGCATCGAAGACGAGCAGGTCACCCGCCACCTGGTTCTCGAAGATCCGCGCCTTGGCGGCGGCGTAGGAGTCGACGGATCCGTGCCAGTCGAGATGGTCGGGTGCGATGTTGAGCAGGGCGGCGGCCGGAGCGTGAAACCGGTCGATGAAGCGGAGCTGAAAGCTGGACACCTCGACCACGACCACCTGGGCGGGCTCCTCCACGACGTCACTCAGGGCGGTGCCGATATTGCCCGCCGGGATGGCGGAAACCCCCGACATCGAGAGCATGCGCGTGGTGAGCTCCGTGACCGTGGTCTTGCCGTTCGTCCCCGTGATCGCCACCAGGGCGGCGTCTTTCCAGAATCGCCACGCATACTCGATCTCGCTCCATATCGGCACCCCCGACTCGAGCGTCTCCACCACGGGCAACGACCGCTCCGAGAACCCGGGGCTGGCCACCACCACGTCCACCCCGTCGAGGAGGCCGGAATCCCATGCCCCTGAGACCAGACCCACCCCCATGTCGAGAAGCCCCCCCGGATCAGGATGATGCTCGTCGAACAGAGTCACGGAGTGGCCGTGTCGGGTGGCGAGGCGTGCTGCCGCCCGCCCCGACACGCCGGTGCCCAGGATGAGCAACCTCACCGTGCACCCCGCAACAATCCCTCGACCCCCATGAAATCACCCGGGTGGGTGGGTGGGGACGGGTGGTGGAAATCACCCGGGTGGGTGGGTGGGGACGGGTGGTGGAAATCACCCGGGTGGGTGGGTGGGGACGGGTGGTGGAAACCCATCACCGTCCACCCCGCAGCAATCCCTCGACCGCGATGAAGTCTGCATAGAACAGACCCAGACCCAGGGCAACCCCCATGGCAGTGAGGATCCAGAAACGGATCACGATCGTGGTCTCGGGCCATCCCTTGAGGTCGAAATGGAAATGGATCGGAGCCATCCGAAACACACGCCTGCCCGTCAGCTTGAAGCTCCCCACCTGGAGGGCAACCGAGAGCGTCTCGGTGACGAAGATCCCGCCGATGATGACCAGGAGAAGGTGAGTGTTGGTGAGGATGGCGAGAGCAGCCAGCAGGCCACCGATGCCCTGGGAGCCCACGTCTCCCATGAAGATCTTGGCCGGGGGGGCATTCCACCACAGGAAGCCGAGAATGGCGGCGAACATCGCCGCCGCCACCGTGGCCAGCTCGAGGGGATCCAGAGCCTGGTAGACGCCGCCCAGAGAGATGTCGTTGCGGAACTGCCAGAAGGCGATGATCGTGTACGCCCCGATCACCAGCGCACTCGATCCGGCCGCCAGCCCGTCCATCCCGTCGGCCAGGTTCACCCCATTGGCGGCCCCGGTGAGCATGATCAGGACCCATATGAAGAAGAACACTCCCAGGTCGATCCCCAGGGGTCGCACGAAAGAGACCTCGGTGACCACATTGGCGGCCGACGCACCCCAGGCGAACAGAATCGAGATCAGGAGCTGAGCACCGAACTTGGCCCGTTTGCTCAGGCCCAGCGAGCGCTGATTGGTGAACTTGACCAGATCGTCGACGAACCCGACCAGCGCCATCCCCACCAGGGCCATGACCGCCAGCAGGCCTCCCGCCCCGAACGGCGCCCAGTGGAAATCGAATCCCCGGGCCGGTGTCCACACCCGGACGTGGGCGACGAAATAGCCGATCACGCCGGCCAGCACGAACACAACACCCCCCATGGTCGGGGTGCCCTGCTTATGGGCGTGCTGGGACTGGATGTCCTCCTGGATGAACTGACCGATCTGACGGCGCCGGAGCAGGGCGATGGCGTAGGGCGTGCCCAGAATGGAGACGCCCAGGGCCACGGCGCCGGCGATGAGGAGGGAGATCACGTGACGGCCTGCCGGCGGGCGGCCAGCGCCTCCCGGGCCACCATCCGGTCATCGAAGGGAATGAGGCGCCCGGCGATCTCCTGTCCCCGCTCGTGACCCCTCCCCAGCACGAGGACGACATCTCCCTCGCCGGCCTCGGCTACGGCGGCGAAAATGGCCCGTCTCCGGTCGGGATCCCGCTCCACGTCGCTTCCCGGGGGAACGCCGGCCATTATCTGATCGATGATGGCGTCGGGATCCTCGCTGCGGGGGTTGTCCGAGGTCACGAAGACCCGGTCGGCGCCGGCGGCCGCCGCCCCCATCTGCGGACGCTTTCCCCGGTCCCGGTCGCCACCTGCGCCGAACACTGCCACCACCCGACCGGGAGCCAGGGCACGGGCGCTGGCGATAGCCTCGCTGATCCCCGCCGGCGTGTGGGCATAGTCGACGATGATCCGGATGGGGTCGTCGCCCGAAACGAGGTCGAAACGGCCGGGCACGCCCGAGAAACCCGACAGTCCTTCCACCACCGCTTCGAGGGGAACATCGAGTTCCAGCACGCACCCGGCCGCGATCAGGGCGTTGTCGACATTGAACCGGCCGCCCAACGGGAGATCGATCGAGACCTCCCCCTGGGGGCTTCGGAGCAGGAACTGCGATCCGGTCAGCCCTACACGGCGCTCCGGGGCGGAGATAGTGGCTCCGGTTCCCACGGTGGTCACCGGTATTCCTACCTGTTCGGCCAAACGACGCCCGGCGGGATCGTCGACGAACACCACCGCCCGCGCCGACCGGTCGGACTCGAACAGACGCGCCTTCACCTCGAAGTAACGGTCCATGTCCCCGTGAAAGTCGAGATGATCCTGACTCAGGTTGGTGAAAGCGGCCACGGCGAACGTGCTGGAGTCGACCCGGTGCATCTCCAGGGCATGAGACGAGACTTCGGCCGCTACGACGTCGGCGCCCATGTCCACCATGGTGGCCAGCAGACGCTGAAAATCGGTGGCTTCCGGGGTGGTGCGCACGTTGGGGATCGCCTCTGGGCCCACCCGTGTATGAACGGTGCCTATCAGGCCGGGCACCTGCCCGGAGGCGGCCACGATCGACTCGATCATATGGGTGACGGTCGTCTTGCCGTTGGTCCCGGTCACCCCGACCAGAAGGGTGCGACGGCTGGGATGGTCGTAGATCTCCGCCGCCACCGGCGCCATGGCAAGGCGGGTGTCTCCCACCACGATCTGGGGTATCGCCCTCTCCATTTCCGATTCATCCATCTCATGTTGAACGAGCACACCGCCTGCCCCGGCGGCGACGGCATCTCGCACGAACCGATGGCCGTCGACGTGATGGCCCACCACGGCGACATACAGACTTCCAGGTACCACCTGGCGACTGTCATGGGTGACATCGCGCACCTCGACGGAACCATCTCCGATCAGTCGTCCGCCGACGATGTCGGCCAGGTGCCCCATGCTCCTACCCATCGAGGCCATCTGGCGTCACCCCCAGGCGGTGCAGAGCCTGTTCCATGATCTGAGAGAAGACGGGGGCAGCCGCCAGCCCACCGGTGCGGTACTGGTAGGAGGGCTCGTCCACCATCACCGCCACGACCAGCTTGGGGTCGTCTATCGGGGCCATGCCCACGAAACTGGCCCGGGTCAGGTTGGTATAGGTGCCATCGGCGCCGAGCTTGTTGGCGGTCCCCGTCTTGCCTCCGACCCGGTACCCGTCGACAGCGGCATGGCCTCCGGTACCGGACTCGACCACCCCGGCCAGGAGCTCGCGCATGACCCGGGCCGTCTCCGGGGAGATCACCTGGCGGGTCTTCTGGGTGTGGTTGGTCTGGTTTCCGTCCACGTCGACGGTGGAAGAAACGAGCCGGGGCTGGATCCAGGTTCCGTCGTTTCCGACCGCAGCGAAGGCGGCTGCCATCTGCAGGGGCGAGGCGGCGATCGAGTAGCCGATGGACGCCGACAGGGGGCAGATGGTGCAGCCGGCCGGCATGTTCAACAGCCCCGACGTCTCGGCCGAGTAATCGATCCCGGTGGGTTGGGTGAGGCCGAAGCGCTTTATGTAGTCGACCAGTTTCCCCTCCGGCAGCCGCTGGGCGATTCGGATCACCCCCACGTTGGAGGAGGCGGTGAATATGTCCCTGACCGTCATGTCCTCGGTGGGATGTTCGTCGAAGTCCGAGTAGCAGCCGTACACCTGGTCGGTGTCAGACTTGCATGCTCCGGGCCGGAGCTCGATCTGGTCGGCCACGTTGCTGAAGACCGTGCCCACGTCCACCACACCCTCCTGGATGGCGGCAGACACCGTGATCAGCTTCTCGATCGAACCCGGCTCGTACGGCTCACGAACCACCGCATTGGAGAAGGGCTGGCCGTCGGTGGTCAGGTGTGTGACAGGATCGAAGGGAGGTGTCCCCGCCATCGCCAGCACGTTGCCGGTCTCGACCTCGAGAACCACGGCCCAACAGTCCTTGGCGGAGGTCTTGTCCATCGCCTTCGCGCAGGCGTCCTGGGTGGTGTACTGGAGGGGCAGGTCGATGGTGGTGATGAGATCCTGGCCCGGCACCGCCGGCACCTCTTCCTGGCGGCCCTGGGGTATCGGCGTTCCCGACGGGGACTTTTCGAAGATCTGACTGCCGGGCACGCCCTTGAGCAGGTCGTCGTACTGGAGTTCCAGACCCTCCAGCCCGTTGCCATCGATGTCGACGAAGCCGACCACCTGGGAGGCAACCGGGCCGGCCGGGTAGTCCCGCGTCGTCTCCGGTTCGAACAGGACACCGGCCAGGTTCATCGCCTTGACCCGGGCCGCCACATCCAGGTCGACCTGCCGCTTCAGATAGACGAAGTCCTTGTTGGACTGGAGTCGGGCCAGGAGCTGGTCGGGATCGGCTCCCACCAGCCCACCCACTTGCTGGGCGACATACATGGGCTCGGTGACCAGACCCGGCACCGCGTAGATGGTTTCGGCTTCCACGGCCATCGCCAACAGGTCCCCGTTGCGGTCGTAGATCCGGCCCCGGGCCGCCGGTAAGGGACGCTCTACCAGCCGCTGGGAGAGCCCACGCTGGCGCAGGTCGGCGGCCTGGACGACCTGAACCTGGAAGAGGCGATAGCCCATCCCCAGCCAGGCCAGCAGCAGAATCGAGCCGAACAGGGCCAGTCGGACCTTGCCGGGTGCGATCCGTCTGCCAGCTTGACGGGCCGCCACCGTATCACCGGATCCGGGGCGTCACGAAGATGGCCCCGGGAGGTTCGTGTCCCGGGCCGCCAGATAGTCGGGGTCGACGATTCCATCGTCGCGCCCGACTCCCCGGACCAGGAGTTGCCTACGTTGAGCGGGGATGACAAGACCCATCTCTTCGGCCAGAGGAGCGATGCGAGCCGGGTTCTCCAACTCGGCTATCTCGACCCGGAGGTGCTGATTGGTGGTCGCCGCCTCGGCGATGGCTTTGTCGAGCCGGGCCATCTCGAAGGCCGACCGGTCCAGGGCGGTGCGAGTCCCGATCAGCGCCAGGAAGGCGGCGACGGCGATGAGGCTGACCACCACCCAGGGGGCGGTGGCGGGCCGCCTGGCCGGGCGCCGTCCGGCGATGACACGGAGCCGGCTGTCGCGGGCGGGAACACGAAGCGGCCGAGCAGTCATGCCGCGGTCCTCATCTTCTCGACCGCTCGCAGCTTCGCCGAGCGGGACCGGGGATTGGCGGCCAGCTCCTCGGGCCCGGGCACCACCGGCCCCCGGGTCAGGAGTCGCAGCTCCGGGTTGGCTCCGCAGGCGCAGACTGGCAGATCGGGCGGGCAGACGCAGCCTGCGGCGCCCGCCGCGAAGCGCCGCTTCACGATCCGGTCCTCGAGCGAGTGATAGGAGATGACCGCGCAACGACCGGATGCAGTCAGCATGTCGAGAGCATCATCCAGACCCTCACGGAGGGCGCCCAGCTCATCGTTCACCACGATCCTGATCGCCTGAAAGGTGCGCCGGGCGGGATGGCCGGCTCGGCGGCGGGCTGCGGGCACCGCCTCCGCCACCACGCCGGCCAGGTGCTCGGTGGTCGTGATGGGTCTGGCATCCACGATGGCACGGGCGATACGGCCCGCCATCGATTCCTCCCCGAATCGCCGTATCAATGATGCCAGCCGACTCTCTTCCCAGCGGTTGACGATCTCGTCGGCGGTCAGGTCGGTGTCGTCACCCATTCGCATGTCGAGGGGACCCTCCCTGCGGTAGGAGAAGCCCCGGGAAGGCTCCTCCAGTTGGTGAGACGACACACCCAGGTCGAACAGGAAGCCGACCGGCGCCTCCACCCCCTCGGCTACGAGAAGTGGACGCAGATCCCTGAAGTTGCCTTCGATCACCCTGACGCCCGCCAACGGCCCGGCCAGGCGGGTGACGTTGGCCAGGGCATCCGGATCCCGGTCTATCCCGATGATGCTGATTCCTCGCGCCATCTCCTCCAGCAACCTCCTCGTGTGCCCCCCACCTCCGAATGTGGCGTCGACCACCACGCCGGAGGTGAGAGGCTTGAACACCTCCACGACCTCGGTAGCGAGGACCGGCTCGTGATATCCATTCTCTTGCGATCCGGTGCTCGATCCCTGGGTCATGGTCAGCCCCCCGGGCGCTGGCACCAATTGGAAGCGGGCGGAGTCAGGGGCCTTCCATTGGTTACCGGGGGGCTGACGATGAACCAGAGCCACCATCGCCTCATCTGCGGCGGTCTAGAAGCCGGGCACCTCCTCGCTGGTCCGGTAGGCGTCGTCGGCCAGGGCCTGCTCGGCCTCGTAGGCATCCACCTGCCACACCTCGACCCGGTCGTACATGCCGATCACCGCCACCTCGTCGGCATCGGCCAGCCCGGCGTACTCGCGCAGCTTGGGCTTGAGCGAGATGCGCCCCTGGGAATCCATCTTCTGGACGTCGGCGGCGGCGAACTTGGCCCGCATGTTGCGGCGGGCTTCACGCACCCGGGGTGCCTGTATCTCCTCTTCGGCGATCTCGGTGAACTTGGATTCGGTGAAGATGGTGATGCAACCGTCGGACCCTTTGGCCACCACCACACGGCCGCCCTCCTCCTTGATGGGACCACGAAACGAGGAAGGCATCACGACTCTCCCCTTGTCGTCCAGGGTGTGGATGTAATCGCCAAGAAACACCGCGGCTCGTTCCGTCTTCTCGTCATGTGGTTGCTCGTTGCGCCCAAGCTCTGGGCGTCTGTGCCACTATGGCCCACTTTGACCCACTTTGTCAACCTTTCATCCCACAACGGGGTCCCGAGACCCCCCAAACCGCTTCTTTGGCCCCCGCTTCTTTGGACGACGACGGACGGCTTATCCGTTCTTTGGACCTCCCCGAACGCATAGCGACGGTGGCGGTCCAAAGAAGCGGAGAACCGATCCCCTACGTCCAAAGAAGCCGGCGAGTGGGGGCGAAGGGCGGGCGGACGGTCTTGGTAGGGTGGTGACCCGCCATGTCAGACCTGAGGCGTCACTTCGATTCCCTGACCGGAGACTGGCACCTGGAGGGGGAGGTGATGGGCAAGGCGCTGGTGCAGGAGGTCGAAGTGACCTGGGTGCTGGGTGATGCCTACTTGCGAATCCACTACCTGCCCAGCATCGTCACCCCCCTCACCGACCAACCCTACGAGGCGATCTGTTTCATTGGCTGGCTGCCCGAGGGAAGGCCGATCATGTATCTGTTCGACATCTTCGGCGCCGCCTTCCCTGCTGCCGGTCGGGGCGAGCCTCTAGAGAGAGAAGGGTTCCGGTTCCGATTCTCCTATCCGGAGGGCGAATTCATAACCGACCTGATCCCCGACGGCCCCGAAGGCTGGCGAATCGAACAGTCCTCGATCGACAATGGCCGCCGGGTCCCCTTCGGTCACAAGCGGCTACGACGCGGCGGCTGATTCGACCGCCTCGGCCTCAGCCGGCCGCCTTCAGGTAGGGGCGCCAGGCCGGATCGAGCGAATAGCCGGCGCTGGCGTAGATCCAGGCGTAGTGAACCGGGGCCCGGGGTTTGCGCACCAGGGTGAATCCCGCCTCCGATGGAAGACGGTCTCCCTTGCGGATGTTGCACGCCCGACAGCAGGCGACGACGTTCTCCCAGGAATGGACGCCGCCACGGGAACGGGGTAGAACGTGATCGAGGCTTTCGGCCGGGGCGCCGCAGTACTGGCAACGGTGATCGTCACGCCCGAACACGGCTCGCCGGGTGACGGGAACGATCCGCCGGTAGGGGACATTGACGTAGTGGGTGAGCCGCACCACTGATGGCACCGTGACCATCAGCTGTTCCGAGGCCCAGATCTCCTCGCGGTCGATCACCGCCGTGGCCTTACCTCTCAGGACCAGCACCACAGCCCGTCGGGTCGAAACGACCGACAGGGGCTCGTAAGTGGCGTTGAGGACTAGAGATCTCGCCATCGCTACCTGCTCGTCCGGCAGCCGCAGGTTACCGTCGCTTCAGTCGATTGAGATCGTTTCGCCCAGAACCTCGAACAGAACTGACAGCAGTGCGGCCGGCCAGTTGCCATCCACGACACTCACCGTGCACACCCGGGGGGAGGCGCCATGGTTGCCGGCGATCACCGTCAGGACCCTGGTCCCTTCGATGGAGGACAGATTCATGCCCATCACCGAGATGGGGTCCCGGCCCACCAACTCCCCGGCGCAATCGATGACCGCCTGCACGATCGCCCGTGCCGAGGCAGGCACCTGGCGGCGCACGTTGCGATTATCCCAGGTCAGATCGACCATTGCCGTGTCCTCCCCGGCCGCCAGAATCGAGAGCTCCACCTTCGACCCGTCGGCACTGCGGGCGGCGGCACGGGTGGGCCCGGTCGAGACCACGGTGGTGACCGGAGCCTCTACCATCCCCGACACTTCGTCGATGTCGACGACATGATGTTCGATCTCATCCTGGGCCAGATCGGGCTCGCCGGATACCCCGTGTCTGAGCGCGGCGGCCGCCAGGCCGGCGTCCTCGCTCGCTACCGGAACGTTCCCGGATGAGTTGATCCGGGGCCGCTTGGTGCCATAGGCGACCAGCAGGCGGCGGATGCCCTCCAGCACGCTCACCTCATCGGCTCCTTCCACCAGACGGACGGTGATCCCCTCCAGGCCCTCATCTCCCAGCTCGAGCTCGATGCTCCTGACTCCCTCGACGGCTTGAAGACGTGATTCGAGACCGGTCATGAGGCGGTCCTCAGGGATCGGCGCCATGCCAGGAAGCGGACCAGGTCCTCGGCTTCGGCGGCCGACGCCGAACCGTAGGCTGTTGCCAGGCGCCAGTTGAGTAGCGCCGGAGCGGGCATCAGGCCACGACGGGCCCTGAATGCCCATGCCGTCCGGACCGCCTCCCACACCAAGAGTGGTCGCCGCAGAACCTGCGGGCTGAGAATCATCTTGAGAATGTCGCCCACCGAGCCTCCGTTGCCGCTCATTTGCTCGCATCCGCCCGGGCCACACACTACTAGTCCATAGCCTTGTGTCGATGGGTAGAGTTTGAGGCGTTCGCCCCATCGGAGAGCACTTGTCAAACACAGAAGTAGCCTGGTTCGCCGCCCGTTTCGACGAGCTCGTTCTCAACACGGAACGCGTGATCCAGGGCAAGCGCCAGGTCGTGGATCAGGTCCTCTCCTGCCTCATCGCCGAGGGGCACGCCATCATCGAAGACGTCCCCGGAGTAGGCAAGACGCTCCTGGCCAAGTCGATCGCCCGGTCGATCGACAGCGAGTTCAGCCGCATCCAATTCACGCCCGACCTGCTCCCATCTGATGTGACCGGCGTGTCAGTCTGGGATCGACACCGGGCCGAGTTCGATTTCAAGCCCGGCCCGATCTTCTCCAACATCGTCATCGGAGACGAGATAAACCGGGCCAGCCCCAAGACCCAGGCGGCGATGCTGGAGGCTATGGAGGAGCGCCAGGTGACCAACGACGGGGTGACCAGGCCGCTCCAGCCTCCCTTCATGGTCCTCGCCACTCAAAACCCGCTCGAGCACGAAGGCACCTACCCCCTCCCCGAGGCCCAGCTGGACCGCTTCATGATGCGGGTGGAAATCGGCTATCCGAGCCACGAGACTGCCGTGGAGATCCTCGACACGCACGGAATCCGATCGACCTACCTCGATCTGGAGCCGGTCCTGTCGGTGAGCGACGTCCTCAAGATGATCGAGATCGCCCGCCTGGTCGAGGTGGCTCCCAGCGTCAAGCATTACATCATCGACTTGATCGAGGCGACTCGAAACCACCCCGAGGTGCTTCTGGGCGCCTCCCCCCGTTCGGCCATCCTCCTCCAGCGGGTGGCCAGGGTGCGGGCCGCCGCCGCGGCGCGAGCCTACGTCACCCCTGATGACGTGAAGGAACTGGCCGAGGCAGTCCTGGGACACCGCATGGCTCTGCGCCCCGAGGCCGTCATACGGGGGATCACCGTCGACGAGATAGTCGACGCTGCACTTCACAGGCTCCGGGTGCCCGGTGCCACCCCTTCCAAGCTGGCCAACTGATGCTGCAAGAGAGGGGCTGGGCCGTGGCCGGCGGGTCGATCGCCCTCATGATCCTCTGGGTCTTGTTCGGGGAGATCGAGTTGGGCGTGGCCGCCGTACTGCTGCTGGCGGCCGTCTGTGTCGCAGTGGTCTTCGTCGCCATGAGTCCACCCCGACTGGGCGTTTCCCGCCGCACCGACCCGGTGACCGTCCACGAAGGAGATCACGCTTCGGTCACACTCTCGCTGGCCAATCGGGGCCGCACCCTGCGCAACCTGACCGTGCGCGACGTGGTGAGTGAGCTGGGCACGGCTGAGTTCGCATTGGCAGCGGTTCCCCGGGGGCGGGAGCTGACCGCCTCATACAGGATCATGTGCCGGCCCCGGGGGGTTTACGCCATCGGTCCGGCCGAATTCGAGATCAGTGATCCGCTGGGGCTGGCGGCGCGCTCGACTGTCATGGGCCCCGTGGGCACCCTGGTCGTCTATCCCTCGGTGGAACAGCTGAGTGGGCTGCCCTCGTCGAGGGGGCGCGACCTGGCCGTCAACGCCGCCCGCCCCGAGCACAACCAACGGGGAGGAGAAGACTTCTACACCCTGCGCGAATACCAGCACGGCGACGACCTGCGCCGGGTGCATTGGCCCTCGTCGGCCAAACGGGACGAGCTCATGATCCGCCAGCTCGAGACGCCCTGGCAGTCCAGGGCCCTGGTCATACTGGATGTGCGACCCGGCTCTTATCGTGAGGATGCTGCCTTCGAGAGCGCCGTCTCGGGCGCGGCGTCGGTCATCCGCCATCTGGTCCACAACGGTTATGGGACCGACCTGTGGGCCGGAGCCGGTCTCATCGACGCCACCCAGTACGACCCGCCCATGGAGGCACTGGCGGCGGCCAAGACGATCGACTACGACATCGTGTCGTTGGGCACGCGCCTCCGCAGCACCGAGGCGGGCGGGGTGCTCATCCTGGTGGGCGGCCGGCCCGATCGTGAGCTCCTTGCCCTGCAGCGCCTGCTGGGGGCCAAGCACCCAACCACGGTCCTCATGTCGGTGTCAGATACCTCTTCGACCACCGGCCATGCTTTCGAGAGGGCCGGGGTGGTCTCGGTCAGAATCCAGCCCGGAAACGCCTGGGCCCCGGCCTGGGCGCAAGCGATGAGGAGATCATGGCGACTCGCTTCGGTTGGTTCGTAGGCCTGGCTGCTCTCGTTCTGGTCCTCTTTCGCCTGGATCGGGTATTGGACAACGGTGCCACCAGCCCCAACTGGCTCCTCGTCGCCGTGGCCGCCGGACTGATCGGGGCCCTGATCACCTGGATCTGTCACTCCTACCGGCTGGGAACCGTTGCGACGATGGTGGCTCATCTCGTCGGCATGACCCTGCTCGTCGCCCGGGTCACAGCCGCCTCGACGCTGGTGGCCGGTTTCGTCCCCGCCGCCGCCACTCCCGGCACCGTCGCCAAGGAACTGGGGCTGGCCATCGACATCCTCCGTTTCGGAGCGCCGCCCGTGCTGGCCGTGCCCGGGCTCGTCGCCCTGGTCGGGGTGGGAATGTGGGTCCTCGCCTCCGCCTGGACCTCAGGACTGCTGGCGGATCGACTCTGGCTGGGGATCGTTCCCCCGCTGGGGTTCTATCTGTATCTGGCCGTGATGGATCGGGCCGACAGCGAACCCGTCTGGCTGATCACCTTTGCCCTGCTGGCCGCCTCGGGCCTCCTCGCCACCAGCCGCACGGTTCGATCCGGCGCGGGGCGGGCGCGGGACGAGCACGATCGGGCGGTGCCGCGTCACGGGTTCGCCGCCGCCGCAGCTGTGGTTGGCATCGTCGTGGTGGCCGCTCTGGTCGGTTCGACCGCCGTCAGCTGGGCGGTGCCCGGCACCGGCGCCATACGGTGGCGAAATCCCAGCACCGGCTCCGGAACCGAGGGCGGGATCGCCTACAACCCCTTCGTCGGGCTCCACCAGGATCTCACCTCCCAGAGCGAGGTTCCGGTATTCCTGGCGTGGATCGAGGGGAAGGCGCCCGCCAACCGCCAGCTCTACTGGAAACTGCGAACCTTCGACCGCTACGACGGCAGCTTCTGGGTACCGGGCCATGAAGACTTCCACAACCCCTCCGGGGTGTGGGAGGATCCCGACCAGGCATACAGGGGAGACACCACCACCGTCACCCAGACCATCCGCATCGAATCGCTCCGGGACGACCAGCTTCCGGTCATCTACTCGCCGGTTGCAGTCGCCTCCAATGACGACGTGGTCGGCTCGGGGGCCCAGGCCGGCAGTGACGGGTCGCTGCGTATCAATGCGATTTCGTTTTCGGGCCTCACCTACCGGGTCCGCTCCGAGGTACCCACCCTGGATGTCGCCGCACTGGCCACCGAGGAAGGTGGCGGCCTCAGCCCTCTGTTCGCCCAGGCCGCCGACGAAGGCCTCTATACGGGCGGCAGCGAGTCGGTGGACGGCCCGCCCACGCCTGCCGTGATCGCCGACTACCTCCAGTTGCCCGAGGACCTCGATCCCGCCATACAGGAGTTGGCCAGACAGGTGACGACCGGAGCCAGCACACCTTTCGAACGCGCCCTGCTCCTGGAGGATTTCCTGCGCGGCTTCACCTATGACTTGAACGTCCGCTCCGGGTCGGGGTCACTCGAGCTGGCCGCCTGGCTGACCGACCCGCAGAGCCCCAACTACCGGCGGGGCTATTGCGAGCAGTTCGCCACGGCAATGGGCGTGATGGGACGCCTGGTAGGCCTGCCCACCCGGGTGGTGATGGGATTCACTCCGGGGAGACAGGTCGAGACCACGGCCGGACCGGCCACGGTGGTCATGCAGAAGAACGCCCACGCCTGGGTGGAAGTCTGGCTCGACCCGCTGGGCTGGGTTCGCTTCGATCCCACTCCGCGTGGTGACGTCGCCACCACCCCGACTTCGGCCGAGGTCGGGTTCGATCCCGGCGCCGTCGACCTGACCTCCCAGAGCGGCGGTGCCAACGGCGGCAACGACCAGCCCCCGCTGGTGGGCGACATCCCCAACGTCCCCCTGCCCAACTTCGGGGGGACGCCCTCATCGTCCGGGTCCGGTTCGGGGTTCGGATGGCTGTGGCCGGCGATGATGGCCCTGCTGGGGGCGGGGATCGCAGCAGTTCCCGTCGCCAAGCGAGCCCGCCGGAGGGCGCGGATGCGCCGGGCCCGTCAGGGAGACATCACGGCAGTGTGGGAGGAGATCACCGATCGCCTCTCCGATCTGGGGTCTCCCCCACCGCCTCCACGAGACTCCCCTCGAGTTCGCCGCCGCCACGGACTCACAGTCTGGTGCCGCTGGCCCGGGCCTACTCGGCCAGCATCTACGGGGGTATCCACGTCGAGGGGGCGTCGGACTACCTGCGCACCGCCGAGCGCTGGCTCCATACCCGGTTCACCACTCCGGCCCGGGCCAGGGCCGCCTTCAGCCCCCGCTCACTCAGCCGCCGCTGACCCGCCACCAGCCACGTTTCAGGACTCTCCGCCGGCCGTATTCTCTGGACGCTGGCGAACGCTTCTCCACTTCTTTGGACCGTCGCCATCGCTATGCTTCGTGACGGTCCAAAGAACGGTGGGGGCGTTCCTCACGGTCCAAGAACGACCTCGGGATCAGCTGGAGGCGGCCTCGCCGCGCACGTCGTCCTCGACCCTTCTCAGCATCTCCAGGAACCGCTCCCGGTCGAGTTCGAAGCGGGTCACGTCCTCCTCGACGTCGCGGGCGATCTCGTCGATGGCGATGAAGAAGGCCAGCTGACCCTCCCGCAGAGCATCGAGGAGCTCGCCATCGTCGTTGACGATGGTGAAGATGGAGCGGCCATCGGTGACCAGTCTGATGGAGGCCAGATGGTCGTCGAAGTCTGCGTTACGCCGCAGATACTCCCAGGCCCGGCGGACGCGCTGCAGCGACATGCCGTTGTCGAGGAGGCTCCGCACGACCCGGAGTGCCACCAGGTCACGGAAGCTGTATAAACGCCTCACCCCCGGTCTTCCCCCGGTGCCCTGGACCGAGGGACTCACCAACCCCACCCGGTCCCAGTACCGCAATTGATGCGGTGTGCAATTCGTCAATCTGCCTGCTTGCTCGGCGGTGAAAGCCTGTTCGGACAACGCTTCTCCCAATACTCACGCCGGTGACGACACCCGACAACCTACAACGTAAACGCCTCCGCCCCGCCGGCTTCGTTAGGCCCCTTCTGCTCCGTTCAGCCTCGAGCGCGGAAGATCGGCCACTCTAGCCGAGTCGTTTCATCCTCGCCCGAACGGCCACCTGGATCCGGTGGACCTGTCATCGGAGCTGGACCCTGAGTCGCGATTGCCCCACCCGCGGCGCCGGATCTCATGCACCAGCGCCGTCGCCGAGACGACCATGAGGGTGAACCCACCCAAGGCCACCCAGGTGTGGGACGTGAAAAAGGCCACCACCACAGCCAGTCCTCCGATGAGTCCCAGTGTTGGCAACCTGATGCCGAACCGACCTGAACGGTCGATGTTCCTGACGGCCTGAGCCAGTTCGGGGTCATCCTGGTAGAACTGACGCTCGATCTCCGCCAGAATCCGCTGCTCTCGATCGTCGAGTGGCATGCCCTCGTTCCTTGGCATGGGGCTCCGTCGGCCCCTGGTGGTCACAGTATACGAGTACTCGTGAACATGCGAGAGGGTAGGCGGCCCCCCAAACTTGTCACTTTTCACGGATCGGATTCATCAGCCCGGCCGGCTCGATGCTGTCCTGTCCGAACCGCTCCCTTACCGCGTCGACAGCGTCGGCCACCCGGTCCCACTCCCCGGAATCTCCTACTCGAAGCTGGCGCGGCGCCAGCTTCGGAGCCAGGTTCGTCGCCCCCAGACCCAGCAGACGAATAGGCCGATCGACATCGAGGCGGTGGGCGAGCCGACGCCCGATGTGATGCAGTTCCCGGGTGATGTCCGTCCCCGCCGGGGAGGTCTCGGACCGGGTCAAAGTGGTGAAGTCTGAGTATCGCAGCTTGAGCGAGATCGTCCGGGCCAGGAGGCCGGCGCGGCGCAGTCTCGAGGCGAGACGGTCGGCATGGGCCAGCAGCTCCGAATCGACCATGGTCCATCCTCTCAGGTCGACCTCATAGGTCTGTTCGACCGAAAGCGACTTTGCGTCGATGTCGGGTTCGACCGCCCGGTCGTCCCGGCCCTGGGCCAGTTCGAAGATGTGTCGGCCCACGGCGGCACCGAGACGTCGCTCCAGCACGGATGGTCCCAGGGTGGCGATATCACCCACCGTCTCCACACCGAGGCCATCGAGGACGGCGAGCGTCGCCTCACCGACTCCCCACAGCGCCCTGACCGGGAGGGCATGGAGGAACTCGAGCTGAGCCGAGACCGGTACATGCCGAATCCCATCGGGCTTGGCCGCCTCGGAGGCCAGCTTGGCCAGGAACTTGCTCGGGGCCACCCCGACCGAGGCCGGCAGCCCCAGGGCGCGCCGCAGGGCGGCTCGGATGGCCTCCGCCACCACCACCGGCGACGGGTAGTGCCTTCGCAGGCCGCCCACGTCGAGAAAGGCTTCGTCGAGTGACAGCCCCTCCACCAGCGGGGTGAAGGAGTGGAACACGGCGAACACCTCTTCCGACACCTCCCGGTAGCGTCGATGGTCGGGGGGAACCACGACCAGGTCGGGGCAGCGGCGTCGGGCCCGGCTCATGGGCATGGCGGAGTGGATCCCGAACCGCCGGGCCTCGTATGAGGCGGCGGCCACGACGCCCCGATCGCCGGCCCCGCCCACCACCACGGCCCTACTTCTCAAGGCTGGGGTACGCAAGCGCTCGACCTCGACGAAGAAGGCGTCCATATCGACATGGAGGATCGGCTCCGTCCAACCCATACCGTCCAACGGTAACCGGCTGCAACGTCACTACCCTCGCCCGCTCATGGCCACCAGGATCCATCTCGTCCGCCACGCCGAGGTCGACAACCCCCGGCACCTCGTCTACGCCGATCTTCCCGGGTACGACCTCTCGCCGACGGGAAGGGATCAGGCCCGGGCGGCGGCCCGATACCTGGGCCGCAGGCCGGTGGTAGCGGTGTGGTCCTCGCCCCTGCTACGCGCCCTCCGCACCGCCGAGGTCATCGCCAACCGCCTCGACCTCTCCGTCAGGGTGGAGGAAGCGTTGACCGAATGGGAGCTGATGAACCGCTGGCGTGGAGTGAGCTGGGAGGACCTCCCCGTCCGTTTCCCCGGTGAGCTGGAGGCTTTCCTTTCCACACCCGGGGACCTGCCGTTCAGTCCTGAGAGCCTGGAGGAGATGACCCGAAGGGTGACCGCCACCATTCGAGGACTGGATGATCTCTATCCCCATGGCGAACTGGTCGTGGTCACCCATCAGGCGCCCGTGCAAGCAGCAATTCTGGGCCTGTCCGGTACGCCGCTCAGCTCCTTTTGGGACGGCCGTCCCGGCCACGCCTCGGTGACCACCTTGAAAGGCGGCCCCGGTTGGGGGGTGGAGACGGCGTGGGAGCCCGAACAGGGCTGACCGCAAAGACAGGGCCCGGTGGGTGGGGCGGGTTCGGAATTGCCCATAGCTGGCGGGCAAGGAACACTGGGTGCACCGATGAGATCCCTTTTGACCAGCTCTGCGCTGCTCATCGCCTCGACGGGCGCCTGGACCGCGGTCATGGCCCTGGATCCTGCGCCCCGGCCCGCGGTGGCGGTGATCGGCATCGCCGTGTCTCTTTGGACGGCCACCGTGGCCTCTATCGCCGGGATGCTGGTGGCACGCAGCCGCTGGGCCCGCCGCACCGCCCTGGCGCTGACCGCAGGCCACGCAGTCCTGGCCGTCATCTGGCCCGTCAACGGCTGGTGGGCGGCCGCAGCCATAACCAGCGTCGGAACGGCTCTGGCCATCGGGGGGCCCTGGCTCAACGGGATCGTCCGCTCCCTACCCGCCGCCAGCGGACCTCCCTATCGGGCGGTGCTGATCCCTCTCTTACTGATCTCTGTGCCCTTCCTCCTCGGTGTGGCCGGGTCAGGAGAAGTGTGGGCACTGATCGCCTGGCTGACAGCCCTGGTTACGGCGTTCTGGTTCATCCGCGCTCTTCGGGGTGCCCTGGTGGCGGTACGGGTGGTCTGGCCGGCCCTGGCCCTGGCCCTGGCCTGGCCCCTCGGGCTGTCGTCGGGGGTGCTGCTGGGGGTGAGCGGCGTCGCGGTTGCTGTGCTGTCGTGGCACAGCAGCGTCACCACGGCGGTCAGGCCGCTGATCAGGCGGGGATCCATCGTCCCCATCCCGCCCGAGCTCGCGCCCAAGGACATCCTCGACGCCGCCAACCTCGACGAGCGGGGCCGGCCGCGGTGAAACGCCGCTACCCGAATCCGTGGATCGCGATTCCCTCCATCGTCGCCGGCGGCCTGGCCGCCTGGCTGGGGGGAACCATCACCGCCGTTTCTTGTCGGGTACGGGACGAGGCCGGACGGGTTATCACCTGCCCGGGACTGACCGCCCTGGTGGCCATACTCGCCTTCATCGCGGTGATGATCGGCATGGCGATCGTGTTGGTGCTGGTGTATCGCTCGCTGGCCGAATGGCAGGAACAGCGATCCCCGGACCGCTGACGGCACCCGTGGGTGGTCCCGCAACGTTTCTTTGGACGTAGAGGAACGACCCATAGCTTCTTTGGACGCTGACCATCGCTATGCGTTCGTGGAGGTCCAAAGAACGGGGAGGGCGTTCCTGAGCGTCCAGAGAACCCCGAGAGTTCAGCCGGCCCGCGACAGGATGAGGGAGACGTTGTGCCCGCCGAACCCGAACGAGTTGGAGAGAGCGTGGTCGATTTGAGCCTGGCGGGCCTGGTTGGGCACGTAGTCGAGGTCGCACTCGGGATCGGGCGTTTCGTAGTTGATGGTCGGCGGCAGCACACCCTCTCGAATGGCCTGAATGCAAACCACCGCCTCGGCGGCGCCTGCCGCACCCAGCAGGTGGCCGGTCATCGACTTGGTCGATGACACCGGAACACGGCGGGCGACCGATCCCAGGGCGATCTTGATGGCGGCGGTCTCGGTGGCGTCGTTGGCCTCCGTCGAGGTCCCGTGCGCGTTGATGTATCCCAAGGTCGTCGGGATCGAGGCCGGCGTCGGCCATCGCCGACATCATCGCCCGGGCCGCTCCCTGGCCGCCCGGACGGGGAAGGGTGATGTGGTAGGCATCGGCCGACATCCCGTAGCCGCTCACCTCGGCCAGGATCGTGGCACCCCGCCGGCGGGCAGTCTCCTCGGCTTCGAGGACGAGGGCGGCTCCCCCCTCTCCCATCACGAACCCGTCCCGATCGGCGTCGAAGGGGCGGGAAGCGGCCCGGGGATCATCGTTGCGGGTGGAGAGTGCCCGGGCCTGAGCGAAGCTGGCCACGGCGTAATCGGTGATGGCTGCCTCCGCTCCCCCTGCAACCACGACGTCGGCCGCCCGGCGGCGGATCAACTCGGCGCCGTCACCGATGGCATTGGCCGAGGCCGAGCAGGCCGTGACCACGCAGGTCACCGGCCCCAGGAGATGATGCTCGATCGAGGCCAGACCGGCCGCCATGTTGGGGATGATCTTGGGCACACCCGTCGGGCTGACCCGATCCGGGCCCCGTTCCCGCAGGACGTCGATCTCGTCGATGAACGACTGCATGCCCCCGAAACCCGCTCCCACCACCAGACCGGCCCTGGCCGCAGCAGGATCCTCCTCCTCGTAGTGCAGCTTGGCCTGGGCCAGCGCCTCCCTGACCGCCACCAGGAAGAACTGGGTGTATCGATCGAGACGGCGCAGTTCGCGGGTCTCGAAATGATCCAGGGGCTCGTAATCCGAGACCTGGGCGGCGATCTTCACCCGATGCCTCGACGGGTCGAACAGGGTTATCGGCCCCATCCCGGACCGCCCGGCCAGGAGCCCCTTCCAGAAATTGTCGACGCCCATGCCCAGCGGCGTCACGGCCCCCATCCCCGTGACGACCACGCGCCGTCTGGTGGCCGGGTCACGGGAGGTCATCGTCAGAGCTTGGAATGGACGAGGTCTACCGCCTGTCCCACCGTGTGGATGTCCTCGGCCTCCTCGTCGGGGATCTTCACGCCGAACTCGTCCTCCAGGGCCATGAGCAGCTCCACCACTCCGAGCGAGTCGACCTCCAGGTCCTCCTCGAAACTGGCATCGTCTGTGATCTTGTCCGCGTCGAGGCCCAGCTCTCCAACCAGGACCTCCTTGAGCCGATCTGACACTTGAGCACGGTCCATGACACTTTCCTTTCTCGCCTGATTGACGGGGTTGGCTTGTAGGTCGGGCGCCAATCTACCTAGATGGCCAGTCCTCCGTCGACCATCACCACCTGGCCCGTCACATAGCTCGCCTCATCCGACGCCAGGAAACCGGCCAGGGCAGCCACCTCCTCGGGGCGCCCGAATCGTCCCAGAGCGACGGCGGACAGGGCCGCTTCCTTGGCGCCCTCGCCCAGGGCGTCGGTCATCTCGGTCTCGATGAATCCGGGAGCGATGACGTTGACGGTGATGCCCCGCGACCCCACCTCCTTGGCCACCGACTTGGCGAATCCGATCAGGCCTGCCTTGGAGGCGGCATAGTTGGCCTGGCCGGGATTGCCCGAAACGCCCGCCACCGAGGCCAGGCAGATGATTCGTCCCCAGCGGGACCGCACCATCGCACGCAGCGCCGCCCTGGTGCACAGATAGGCGGAACGCAGGTTGGTGGCGATGACCTCATCGAAGTCGTCGGCGCTCATCCGCAGAAGCAGGTTGTCCCGGGTGATCCCGGCGTTGTTGACCAGCACCGCAACCGGACCGAGTCGGTCGGCCACCGACTCGAACATGGCGCTCACCTGATCGGAATCGGACACGTCGGCCTGGACGGCGAATGCCCGGCCTCCCTGCGCTTCGATCAGCGACACCACCTCCTCGGCCGCATCGGCCCGCCGGGCGTAGTTGACGGCGACCGGGTGGCCCCTGGAGCCCAGCTGGATGGCGATGGCTCTCCCGATGCCGCGGGATCCACCGGTCACCAGCGCAGTTCGGTCCCGGGGGGTGACCTCGACCGCCGTCACTGACCGTTGGCGGGGTCGGGGTCCGACAGCTCGGGGCGACCGAAGAACTCCAGATTGGGCTCGAGCAGGGCGGCGGTGTCCAGGTCGGTCGGGGGCAGCTCGGCCTCGCTGTGGTTGATCGGCACGACCCGCTCACCCCAGCGAACCACTCCTGCGGCCCAGGACAGTCCCGCACCGAAAGCAGCGAACACCACGATGCCACCCGGCTCTACCCGGCCCTCCTCCAGTGCCTCGGTGAGCGCCACGGGGATGGTGGCCGCCGAGGTGTTGCCGTAGGAGGCGATGTTGACGTAGACCTTCGACTCGGGCAGCCCGAGACGCCGGGCGGCAGCATCGATGATCCTCACATTGGCCTGGTGGGGAATGAAGAGGTCGATCTCATCGACGCCCAGCCCGGCCTCGGCCACGGTCCGGGAGGCGGCCTCTCCCATCGTGGTCACGGCACGCCTGAAGACCTCGGGACCGTTCATGCGGATCGCGCAGTCGGCCGGATCCAGCTCACCCAGGTTGCCGGTGCTCCCGTCCCTGGGAACCCTGAGGATGTCCCACACCGAGCCGTCCATCCCCAGCTCCGAGGAGAGGAGACCGACCGGTTCCTCGGTAGCCTCGAGGACGACCGCCCCGGCCGCATCACCGAACAGCACCGCCGTGCTCCGGTCGGTGAAGTCGAGCAGACGATGGAGCTTCTCCGCCCCGATCACCAGGGCCGTGCGAAAGCCGCCCGAGCGGATCATGTTGGTGGCGACCACCAGCGAATAGAGGAATCCCGAACAGGCTGCATTGAGGTCGAAGGCGGCCGACTTGTAGGCCCCCAGCTTGTTCTGGAGGATTGAGGCGGCCGAAGGAATGAGCGAGTCGGCCGTGCAGGTGCCGAACACGATCAGGTCGACATCCTCGGGTTCCCTGCCGGCCGCGGCGAGAGCCCGCCGACAGGCCACCTCGGCCATGTCGGAGACTTCGACGTGAGAGATACGGCGTTCTTTGATTCCGGTGCGGGTGGTGATCCACTCGTCACTGGTGTCTGTGAGCCTCTCCAGGTCGTGGTTGGAGAGCACGTTCGGCGGCAGGCATTTGCCCCACCCGGTGATCTCGGCGTTAGGCACACTCATCTCCTCGTGGGTCAGGGCATGGTACCCAGGATGCCGGACACCTCGCCGACATCGTCCACAGAAGACACGGTCAGCACGGTTGCCTCTCGCAGGGTTCGCTTGGCCAGGCCGGCCGTCACATCCCCCGGGCCGACATGAACGAAGGTGTCGACTCCGGCGGCGGCAATCGCCTCCAGCGATTCCGAGAAGCGGACCGGCGATACGACCTGGCTCACCAGAGAGGCGACCACGTCCTCGCCCACCGGCGAGGCCGTGGTGTTGGCATAGACCGGGAACCTGGCCGGAGATATCTCGACCTGTTCCAGGGCTTCGGCCACCGAATCGGAAGCAGACGCCATGTAGGGCGAGTGAAATGCTCCCGCCACGGAAAGAGGCACCACCTTGCGCAATCCCAGATCGCCCGCCGAGCGCTGCAACCACTCGACATCCTCGACGCTACCCGCCACCACCACCTGCCCGGGAGCGTTCAGGTTGGCCACCCACAGGCGCCCTCCCCGGCGGCGCCGGTCATCGCACACCGACTCGACCTGGTCGGGTCCGGCTCCGATCACCGCCGCCATGGTCGAGGGTTGTGCGTCGGCGGCCGCGGCCATGGCCCTTCCTCGGGCCGCCACTACGGCCAGAGCATCGCCATAGCCGAGCACCCCTGCCGCCGTCAGAGCGGTGTACTCGCCCAGTGAGTGACCTGCCGCTGCTGCCGGTGCCCGCACCTGGGCGGCCATGACGTCCCACAGGGCGTAGGCGAGGCAGAACAACGCGGGCTGGGCGTATTCGGTTCGGGTGAGCCGCTCCTCGGGGCCCTGGAGACACACGTCCTCCAGACTGAAGCCCAGGATCTCGTCGGCGGCCCCGCCGACCAGGTCGGGCCGGGCATCGAAGAGGTCGGCTCCCATGCCTACGAACTGGCTTCCCTGGCCGGGAAAGAGCACCGCGTAGCTCAAGATGCCTCCCCGGCTTCGGCGATGGCCGAGATGAGGCGCCCGACGTCATCGCCATCGACGTCACGATGGGTGACGAGACGCCAGTTGCCGGCGAACACTCCGCCGGTCACGATCCCATGTCGTGAGAGGGTTTCCTTGATCGCCTCCATCGGGGCCGGCAGAGCGGCAGCTGCCACGTTGACCATGTTGGTCTCGATCGTGTCGGGAGACACGGTTCCCGGCCAGCGTCCGGCCAGGGACCCGGCCAGCAGGCGGGCCAGATCGTGATCCTCGGCCAGCCTCTCCCAGTCGCGCAAGGCGATGCGGGCCGCGGCGGCGATGATCCCCACCTGGCGCATTGCCCCACCCAGACGCTCCCGGCGGTACCGGACCTCGGACATCAGATCGGTCGGCCCGCATACGATGGACCCGATCGGGGCGCCGAGACCCTTGGAAAAGCAGAACTGGATGGTGTCGGCGCACGCTGCGAAGTCGCTCGCCTTGGCCCCGCCGGCCACGGCGGCGTTGAAGATCCTGGCCCCGTCGATGTGGACACCGAGACCGTGGAGGCGAGCCCGCTCCGAGGTCTGCCGCATGACGTCGAGGGGGACCACCCTCCCTCCTGAGAGGTTGTGGGTGTTCTCCCACGCCAGGAGCCCCACCCGGGGGAACATCGTTCCGGCCAGCTCCATGACGGAGTCCACCTGCTGGGGGAGGATTCGGCCCCCGTCGGTGGGCACCGTCCGCCAGCCCACCCCGGCGTGGGCCGGGCCCCACCCCTGCTCGACGTTGCGGATGTGCGCTCGCTCGTCGACGATCACTTCCTCCCCGGGGTGGGTCTGGACCATGACCGACAGTTGATTGCCCATGGTGCCGGTGGGGACGAAGACCGCCTTCTCCTTGCCGGTCGCTGCTGCCGCCTCCTCCTCCAGGGCGTTGACGGTCGGGTCGTCGGAGTAGACGTCGTCGCCCACCGGAGCGGAGGCCATCGCACGTCGCATCTCCTCGGTGGGCCGGGTGACAGTGTCGGAGCGGAAGTCGGCCGTGCCGTCAGGAAAGGGCATCGATGGCGGTCAGAGCTTGTCCAGGGCCCTGCGCAAGCCGCGGGTCGCCTGGGAGATACGCTGCTCGTTCTCCACCAGGGCAAAACGCACGAAACCCTCGCCCATCTCCCCGAAGCCGATCCCCGGCGACACCGCCACTTTGGCCTCGTCCATCAGGTAGAAGGAGAACTCGAGCGATCCCATCTCCTGGTAGGGATCGGGGACCGGGGCCCATACGAACATGGTCCCCCGGGGCGCCTCGACCTTCCAGCCCATGCGGGCCAGGCCCTCGAGGAGCGTATCCCGCCGTCCCCGATAGATCTCGTTCACCTCTGCCACGTAATCATCCGCCTCGTTGAGGGCGATGATCGAGGCGATCTGGATGGGCTGGAAGGTGCCGTAGTCGAGATATGACTTGAGCTTGGCCAGGGCGGCCACGGCCTGGGAGTTCCCGACCACGAAGCCGACTCGCCAGCCCGCCATCGAATGTCCCTTGGTGAGGGTGTACAGCTCCACCGCCACGTCTCGGGCCCCCGGTACCTCGAGGATGGAAGGTGGGGTGTAGCCGTCGAAGGAGATGTCGGCGTAGGCGAAGTCGTGCACCACGAAGGCCTCGTGCCGGCGGGCGAAGTCCACGAGGCGGGTGAAGAACTCCAGGTCCACGCAGGTGGTGGTGGGGTTGTGGGGGAAGGAGACGATGATCACCCGGGGACGGGGCCACGACGTGGCAAACATCCGCTCCAGGTTCTCGAAGTAGCTCTCCTCCGACCCGATGGGCACCCGGCGGACCTCGGCCCCGGCCAGAACCGGGGCGTAGATGTGGATCGGGTAGGAGGGATCCGGGACGATGGCGACATCACCGGGGTGGACCAGGGTCCACAACAGATGGGCCAGGCCCTCTTTCGCCCCGATGGTGGTGATGACCTCGGTCTCGGCATCCACCGATACCCCGAACCGGCGCCGGTAGCGGTCCGCCACCGCCCTGCGCAGATTGGGAATCCCCCGCGAGGACGAGTAGCGGTGGTTGCGGGGATTGCGGGCGGCCTCGACCAGCTTCTCCACCACAGGCGGCGGACTGGGGATGTCGGGATTGCCGAAACCCAGGTCGATGATGTCCTCGCCCGCCCGGCGGGCAGCCACCTTGCGCTCGTTGACCAGTCCGAACACATAAGGAGGCAGGTGCTCGATTCTCCGGAATTCCATACGCCTGCTCAGGGTAGACGGGGGCCGTGCCATTGCCGATGGATCAACCGGAGAGTCGGTCGATCCACTTGCGGATCGGCTTGGGCACCATCGATGAAGTGGCATCGAGGATGGTGCGAACCAGCTGGAGCAGGTCCTGGGGGCCGTCCCAGTGCTCGAGGATCACCTCTTCGCCGGCCCGGTCTATGACGTGGTTGAGGACGTAGGCGGCCAGCAGCAGGTCGTCCACCACACCCACCACCGGAATGGCGTCGGGGAGGAGATCGATGGGTGAGGCCAGGTAGGCGATCACTCCGCCCATCAGGATCTTGGACCGGCGCGGCACCCGGGGGTCCCTGGCGAGACGGCCCAACAGCTTGACCATGTTGGGCAGGAACAGGACCGCGTCTTTGGCCAGGGCTCGCAACTGCACCGAGGCATCCCCGGGGGGAGGGATCACCTCGTCGGGCCTCACGTAGTCGCTGCTGGAGTCGTTCATGCTGAGCCTCGCGCCAGGAGGGCGGCGCCGACTGCGCCTGCTTCGGTCCCCAAGATACCCGCTCGAACCTGGCAGGGACGACGATGCTCGGCCCCCTCGGTGCGAGCCAGCCGGCGGCGGACCGGATCCAACAAGAGGTCACCGGCCAGCGAACCGGCCCCGCCCACGACTACTACCTCGGGGTCGAGCGCCAGGACCAGGGACTCGACCCCGAGAGCCAGCCAGCCGGCTGCCGACCTCAGTCGCTCGGCGGCAGCCGACACACCCTGGCGGGCCGCCTCGACCAGGTCCGCCGCCGTCGATCCCGATCCCAGGACCTGAGCGGCATCGACATCGAGACGGCTCCCCGACACCACCGTCTCCCAGCACCCCGTCCGTCCACAAACACAGCTACTGCCACCGGGCTGGACGATGACGTGGCCCACTTCACCGGCGTGGGCCATGCCCCGTCTCAACTCCCCTCCCATGATCAACCCCATCCCGATCCCGGTGCCCAGTGTGAGCATCAGCATCTCCCTGAAGCCGCTGCCCGCTCCCAGGCGATTCTCGGCCAGGGCCGCCAGGTTGGCGTCGTTGTCAACCGCCACCGACACTCCCAGACGAGTGGCCACCACGTCGCCCACCGGAACCTCCACACCGGAAAGATGAGGAGCCCAGACGAGAGTTCCCCGCCGGTGGTCGACCAGCCCCGCCAGCGCCACCCCCACCGGGAGACCCGGGCCCAGCTCCTCCGCCACCGCGACCAACGAATCGAGGATTTCGGAGGCGGTCACAGGGGTCTCCCGAAGCAGCCGCCCCTCGATGGTTCCGTCCCCGCCGAGACGGACCCCCTTGACGAAACTGCCGCCGACATCCACGCCGATCGTGGGCGTCGCGATCATTCGATATCGATGCGCTCCCGACGCGGCGGCGTCGAGCTGTCCGGATCCTCGGGGGAATGGCCCACCTTGGCGAGCTCATCTACCAGGACCTCGAACGCCCGCAGGCCCTCGACCGCGGCCCGCAGGAGGTGGTAGGTGGCGCGCTTGCCGGCTCGCCGGAAAGCGGCCACGGTCTCGGACTCCGCCATCAGGTCTTTCCGAACCGCACGGTCAGTGAATCACCCTCCAGACGCGCCCCCAGCACCTGGCGTCTCTGGAGAGTGTCGGGGAGCAGGAAGGACCTTCGGTACGGGCCCAGGCGGATGAAGAGCTCGTTTCCCTGCCGGTAAACGTCCAGCTCGCTTCTCTCCACGAAAGGGACCTGCAGATGGAGCACCAGGTCACCGTCTTCCTGCTCCACCCGAAACGGGCTGGTGGCGGAGAAGTCGTCGATGGGATCCATATCGCCGTATAGCTCCGCCGCCATCAACCTGAGCCGGTCCAGCCCCACCATCTCGTCGTCGAACAGCCGCAGACGGAGCCGGGGTACGTCGGCGAATGCCTCGTCCACCGCGTCCAGATGACCCTTCTGGATGGCGTGCCAGCGGGCGAAATACGGATCTGAGACCTGGTCGGGGAGCACCCGGTTGACTACCACACCATCCACCCCGTAGCCGAAAAGCGAGAGATAGGTGAAGGTGCGTCGTGCCTCGTCGATGACCATCTTCTCCGGGTTGACCACCAGGCGGGCCGACGTTATGTCAGCCCGCGCCAGGAGCTGTTTGACCTCCTCGATTCCGCCGAACACCGATTGGGCGGCTTCGAAAACCCGATCCTCCGGCACCGGTAGGTCTGTCACCCGGGACAGCAGCGGACGGGCCGCCCTCATGATTCGGCGCTCGGTGGGGAGAATCCGTTCGAAGTACCAGGACAGCACCTCGGGGAGCGAGAGGAGGCGCAGCGTCTCTGCGGTCGGGGCGCAGTCGACGATCACGGTGTCGAACCGACCCGAGCGGGCGTGGCGATTGACCTCCAGTAGGGCGAACAGCTCGTCCATGCCGGGAAACACCAGGAACTCCTCGGCCTCGATGCCCGAAACTCCGCCCCAGTCGAAGACATTCATGAGTTGGTCGCGGATCGAGCCCCAGTAGCGATCCAACTGGCGCTGGGTGTCGACCTGCTGTCCCCACAGGCCCTCTGCCACGAACTCGGGGTCATCGGACAGCGACACGTCGAGAGCATCGGCCAGAGAATGGGCAGGATCTGTCGAAGAAACCAGCGTGCGATGACCTCGCTCCGCCGCCGCCAGGGCGGTAGCGGCGGCCACGGTCGTCTTGCCGACGCCGCCCTTCCCGGTGACGAGGAGGATCCTCACCGAGGCACCGGTCAGACTGCCAGCTCTTGGACCCGCTTACGCAATCCCCGCAGCGCCGTGGTCACGATCTGCTTCTCCGCCTGGCGGCGGATGAAGCCGGGCATCTTGAACCTCGGCGCCACCCGGAAGGCGTAGACGACCTCCGTGGCACCCTCGCTGGTGGGCGTGAAGGTGTAGGAACCTTCGAGTAATTCGATGTCGGGACTGGGATCGGCCACCCAGGAGATACGATGCGGGGGGTCGTATTCGTAAACGAGCTCGTAGGCGATCTCCTTGACGAAGCCCTCGAGTACGAACGCGGCCCGCAGCGGCCGGCCGAACTCGTCTTCTTCGAGTACCTCCGCCTGGCGCACACCGGTGGCCCAGTCCGGGTACCTGGAGACGTCGGCAGCCACATCGAAAACCGCAGCCGGCTCCGCGTCGACCTCGATGGATTGCACGGTGCTCTCGGTCACGTTGGCGTCTCCTCCGGGGATCGGGTGCTACCACACACAATGGTAGTAGGTGCTAGCCACCAGCTAGCACACGGATGCTGAGCGCAAGTGGTGAGCTCTGGCCGGCCCGAACCCGGCAATCGACCCCGGGGCCTGACCTCCAGGGGATGTTCAGGTTGGATGATGATCGGATGGTTCGAAGCGGATGGGACGGTGCGTGGCCCGGAAATATCCGGCATTGCGACATCGCGTCCGACCCACTCTCCACATCGAGGCCTGAGGCTGGTGAACGTCACCGAAGAAGTGGAACAGAGGCTGGTGGCGGACCAGGTACTGGTAGATGGGTCGGGAAAACCGCTCCAGACGTCCGGTG
The DNA here is from genome assembly GCA_963744905.1 of uncultured Acidimicrobiia bacterium. Lineage (GTDB taxonomy): Bacteria > Actinomycetota > Acidimicrobiia > Spongiisociales > ZC4RG35 > DATFFO01. The sequence continues at coordinate 594,681 of CAVUUV010000005.1, forward strand.
ATCACATCCCGGTGCAGCGGCTCCACCGCCGGGGCTAGATGGGAACAGAGGATGTCGACCGGACCCAGACTCTCCAGTTTGGCCTCCATCTCCTCGTCGGTCACTTCGCCGGCTGCGCCCACAGGGGTGGATATGCCTCCGCCGACGAAGCCGAAGCTGAGTCCTTCGATCTGGACCATGTCGCCGTCCACGAACGTCATGCCGTCGGGAAGGTTCTCTCGCAGCAGGCCGGGACGGTCCACGTTGCCGTAGGTGACATAGCCCACTCCCCCGGTCAGGGCCTGGCGACACCGCTCGTAGGCGTGACGCACACTGGAGGTCATCGCCTCCCGAACCTGCTCACGTCTTGCACCTACCTGCTCCGCCCACAGGTCTCGCATCCCCCCATAGTCGGAGGCAGCCCGTCTCTCCGACACCCGACGACCGAAGTCTTCGCCCAGGACTTCGGAGATGATGCCCTCCCCCGTCCGGTAGTCGAGGAGATTGATTAGGTCACCCAGGATGAGAATCATCTCCCCGGTCTGGACCAGCGCCGACAGGGCATCGAACTCGCCGTGTACGTCGGAGACGATCAGCACCACTTCAGGTGTGCTCCGGCTCCGGCTCGTCTCGGTCCGCTCGATCTACCCACCCGGCATACCAGGCGGCCACTCCCGCTCCGAGTGCGGCCAGAACCAGGGCCAGCGGCCAGGAGATATCACGGGGCGAGAATTCGGCCGACATCCCTCCCATGCCGAACCCGACCAGGGAAGCCACCAGCCGGCGGCCCCGAATACCCCACCGTGCCTCCGGGATCGATCCCGGGCCTTTCGAGATTCTCGGCCAGGGCCCGGGACATGATCCAGACGAGGAGGGCGGCAACTCCCACCACCAGGACGACGGCGTAGACCTTGACCACGGCGGCAAGGATAGGGCGGACTCAGCCCGTGACCGCGCCCGTCTCGGCCGAACCAACCAGCCGGGCGTACTTGGCGAGTACCCCGGTGGGGTAGCGGGGCTCATGCGGCTTCCAGTTGGCCCGCCGTTCGGCCAGCTCGTCCTCGTCGACCATCAAGTCGAGGGTGCGGTTGGGGAGATGGACCCTGATCGTGTCCCCGTCCTCGACCAGGGCGATCGGGCCCGCCACCTCCGACTCGGGGGCCACATGCCCGATGCACAGCCCCGTGGTGCCTCCGGAGAAGCGGCCGTCGGTCACCAGGAGGACCTCCTTGCCCAGACCTGCTCCCTTGATGGCGGCGGTGATCTGGAGCATCTCTCGCATCCCGGGCCCGCCCTTGGGGCCTTCGGTCCGGATCACCACCACGTCACCCGGCTTGATCCGGTGGGCGAAGAGGGCATCCAGAGCCCCCTGCTCGCCGTCGAACACGCGGGCCGGTCCGGAGAAGGTGTCGAGCTCGATGCCCGCCACCTTGACCACGGCACCGTGCGGGGCGAGCGACCCGCGCAGCACGGCGATGCCACCCTGGTGGGCTATGGGATCCGAGGGGGAGGCAACCACGTCCTGATCGGTGGGAAAGGAGACGTCGGCCAGGTTCTCGGCCATCGTGTTGCCGGTGACGGTCAGCACGTCCCCCTCGATCAGGCCCTCATCCAGCAGAGCTCTAAGGACCACCGGAACTCCGCCGATCCGGTCCAGGTCGACCATGTGATAGCGACCGAAGGGCTTGAGGTCGCCGATGTGGGGAGTGCGGCGGCTGATGCGGTCGAAGTCTTCGAGTTCCAGATCGACTCCGGCCTCGTGGGCGATCGCCAGCAGATGGAGGACGGCGTTGGTCGAGCCCCCCAGCGCCATCACGGTGGTGATGGCGTTCTCGAAGGCGGGTCGGGTCATGATCTGGCGGGGCCTGATTCCTTCGTCCAACAGTCCCATCACCGCCTCACCGGAGTGGCGGGCAAAGGCGGTCAGGCGTCCGTCCACCGCCGGCACCGCCGCCGACCCGGGCAGGGACATGCCGATGGCCTCACCTACCGAGGCCATGGTGTTGGCGGTGAACATCCCCGCACACGAGCCCACCCCGGGGCAAGCTGCCCGCTCCAGCTCCAGCAACTCCTCCGCCTCGATCCTGCCCTCGGACAGGGCTCCGATGCCTTCGAACACGTCGACGATGGAAATGTCCCGGCCCCGGAAACGACCCGGGAGCGAGGATCCTCCGTAGAGAAACACCGAGGGGAGGTTGAGTCGGGCGGCCGCCATCAGCATCCCGGGCAGGGATTTGTCGCAGCCGGCGATAGTGACCATGGCGTCGAAACGCTCCGCGTGCATCACCACCTCGACCGAGTCGGCGATCACCTCCCGCGAAACCAGCGAGGCGCGCATGCCCTCGTGACCCATGGAGATCCCATCGGAGACGGCGATCGTGGCAAACGTCAAACCCACACCTCCGGTCGAAGCCACCCCCTCCTTGGCCGCCTCGGCCAGATGAGGGCCGGTCAGGTTGCAGGGCGTCACCTCGTTGCCGGCCGAGACCACCCCGACCTGCGGCTTGGCGAAATCCTCCTCGTCCAGACCGACGGCTCGCAACATGGCGCGTGCGCCGGCCTTGGCTGGGCCTTCGGTGACGTCTTGGGAGTGGATCTTGGGGCTCATGCTCTGATCATATGGCACCGCCGCCCCGACGCCCACCGCCGCTTTGCTCCGCCCGGATTCGGTGGTCCGTCCTGGCCCGCCTCCAGAAAGGGTCGCCCGGCTCTGGCAGGGCAGGAGACCCGCCCTGTCCGGAGCACTAACCTCGGCCGCCAGCCATTAGCAACGAGACCTCAAAGTGCTGTCCGGAATTCCCGTCCTCAACCATCTCGACTACCCCGTGCCCGGCTCGCTCGCCCGCATCGTCGACCTGGCCCACAACCTGTGGTGGTCGTGGGACGAGGCGGGACCCTCTCTGTGGGCGGCTCTCGACACAGACGTTTGGGAAAGCACCCACAACCCCATAGACATCATCCGCACCATCGAGCCGCACCGATGGGCGAAGCTCGATGAACTCGAGTCGGTCCAGGAGCGTTATGCCGATGCGGTCAACCGATACGACCGCTACATGACCGACGACGACACCTGGTTCCAGCGAAAACAGCGACCGGTATCCGGCCCGATCGCCTATCTGTGCACCGAGTTCGGGGTTCACAACTCCCTGCCCCTCTACTCCGGCGGGCTGGGGATTCTGGCCGGAGACCATGTCAAGTCCGCCTCGGACCTCGGCCTCCCGCTGGTGGCGGTGGGTCTCTTCTACCGCCATGGATACTTCCGCCAGGAGGTGGACGCCGACGGGGACCAGCAGCACATCTCCCCGATCCTGGACCCGATCCGGATGCCCATCCGCCCGGTCGCCTCGCCCACCGGCGGACAGCTCAGGGTCACCATCGACCTGGCCGACCGGATACTGACCGTTGCCGTGTGGCGCCTGGCAGTGGGCCGCGTGCCCCTCCTGCTACTCGACACCGATATACCCGAAAACGACACATCGGATCGCCCCATCACCCACACCCTCTATGTGAGGGGGCGGGAGATGCGTTTTCTCCAGGAGCTGGTCCTGGGGGTGGGAGCGGTCCGCGCCCTCCAGGCCCTGGGCATCACCCCCGCCGTGTGGCACACCAACGAAGGGCACGCCGCACTGTCGGTCCTGGAGCGAACCGCTCGGGAGATGGACGCCGGGGCCGACTTCGAAACGGCGTCGAAGCAGATCAGAGCCAACACCGTCTTCACGCTCCACACTCCGGTTCCGGCGGGCAACGAGACGTTCGAGAGGTGGATATCTGAGAAGTATCTGGGCCTCTGGGCGACCCGGCTGGGAACAGACCTGGACGGGCTCTTCGAGCTGGGCCGTTCCCACACGGACACCCATTTCGACCTGGGAGCTCTGGCGATCCGATTCTCCACGGTGGTCAACGGGGTGTCCCGCCGCCACGGTCAGGTCGTGACCAGGGACTGGTCGTGGCTGATCGGCCACGATGCCGTCTCCGTGACCAACGGCGTCCATACCCCGACCTGGGTGGGCAGGGGTGAGGCCAGGCTGCTGCGTACCTTCTACGGGGCCCGCTGGCCCGCCACTCTTCTCGAGCAGCCGGACCTGCTGAGGAGAGTCGAGGAGCTGCCCGCCTCGGAGATCTGGAGCATCCACCAGCACCGCAAGGCCGCTCTTCTCCGATTCGCCCGGGGCCGCCTGCGCCGTCAGTTCGCCCGTCACGGCGCCGCTCCAGACGAACTGAGGGCCATCGACCGGTTGCTGGCGCCCGACACGTTGACCCTTGGCTTCGCCCGACGGTTCGCCGCCTACAAACGGGCGACGCTCATGTTCCGAGACGTGGACCGGATGATCGCCATCCTCACCAACCCGGCCCGACCCGTACAGGTGATCTTCGCCGGCAAGGCCCATCCGGCCGACGAGCACGGGCAAGCGTTGATCCGTCACCTCGTTGAGCTGTCCCGCATCCCCGAGCTGGCCGGCCATCTGTTCATGCTCGAGGACTACGACGCCCGAATGGCACGGTTCCTGGTCCAGGGGTGTGACGTGTGGGTGAACAACCCGCGCCCCCCGATGGAGGCCTCCGGCACATCGGGGATCAAGGCTGCCATGAACGGGGTACTCAACCTCTCCATCCTCGACGGCTGGTGGGAGGAGGGATTCGACGGTCACAACGGATGGGCCTTCGGAGGGGAGGATGCCACCGACCACATCGAAGCCACGGATGCCCACGACGCCGACGACTTCTATCGCATTCTCGCCGACGAGGTCGCTCCGAAGTTCTATGAACGTGATGGGGAGGGGATTCCGACCGAGTGGGTGACGATGATGCGCCGCTCGATCATGTCCACACTGGTCCCTTTCTCATCGCATCGCATGATCTCCGACTATGTCGAGGCCGCCTACGGGCCTCTGAGCAACGGTGTGAGCGGGGACTGAGGGCACCCTCGGTGAGGCGTCGTTGAACACGACCCTGGTTTCCACCGAGGTCTTGACCTGGGAGCCTGCTGGATAATGCCGTTGCTCGGATTGGCGGCCAGGCGCGCCAGCCGCAAGGCCGAGGTTTCGCCACTCCTTGTGCCGGAATGGCGGGGCCGAGAACGCAGTGGGTGGTGATGCATGGTCGTCAAGATGCGTGACATGCATTGTTCAACGGGCTCCTCTAGGCGTCGGGCATGAGCAACGGCCATAGCCTGGTCGTCCCGCATCCAGGGATCAGGCTCCCACCCGGTCGGCGTGTGGACCCGGGGAGGCTGATGTCGGCGCCGAAGGACCGCCGGTGCAGGGCGTCACCTGCAAAGGCCTTTGGCAACCGGAATCAGGGGCCTTCTCCTCTCCCCATACGCGATTCGCCGACGTTCACTTGGCTCAGCCACCAGAACGGAGATGAAGGTGTCGACGGCCACGCAGGACCGGAGGTCGCTACCGGCAGCGATGGGTGACGCCGCAACAGGCACAGTCCACCCGGGGTGGATTCCGCTCGTTTTGGGCATCTTGGGAACGGTCGCCGCTCTACTGGTCGGATCCGACGGGTCCTGGGGCTGGAGGCTGATCCGCGTGACCCTGGTCGTGGCACTCACGATCGGCACCATGAGGGTTTGGGCCGCGGCGGGCCGGTCCGGTGCCTGGACGGCGCTGGCGGCGGGTTCGATCGGATTGGTCCTCGGAATCGGCTTCGGGCTGCGCTACTCGGCGGCGTCGGCCATCACATGGAAGGGAGGTCTCGGACTGACCGCTCTCCCGTCCGGGGTGATCCTGGTGGCGGCAGGGACCAGACGCCTACTGGCAGGGCGAAGACCCGGCTCCCGTACAGCCATCACCCTGGGCTTGGTGCTGGTGGTGGCCCTCTTCGTCTGGACCGTCACACCGGCGGTGCTGGCGACCAACGTACCCCCCACCTCCCACGGCACCTCTACCCCGGGCGACTACGGGATGACCGCACAGGAGGTCACCTTCCCGGCCTCCGACGGCACCCTGCTTTGGGCCTGGTACGTGCCTTCCCGCAACGGAGCAGCCGTCGTCCTGCGCCACGGGGCCGGCTCCGACGCCTCCCGGGCCCTTCCCCAGGCCCAGGTGCTCGCCCGCCATGGTTACGGGGTTCTCATCACCGATGCCCGCGGCCACGGGCTCAGCGATGGGCGGGCGATGGACTTCGGCTGGTACGGGGACGCCGACATCACCGGTGCCGTCTCGTTCCTGGCCTCCCAACCCGAGGTGAACCCCGGGCGGATCGGGGTATTGGGTCTGTCGATGGGCGGCGAGGAAGCGATCGGCGCTGCGGCAGCCGACCCGAGAATCAAGGCGGTCGTAGCCGAGGGTGCCACCGCCCGCACCGAAGAAGACAAGACATGGTTCGCCGACGTGTACGGGCTGCGGGGGCGGATCCAGCTCGGACTGGAGTGGGTGCAATACACGCTCGTCGACCTGATGACCGAGGCATCCAAGCCGACCCCGCTGGCCGGCGCCGTGGAAACGGCCGGCCGCCCCATTTTCCTCATAACGGCGGGAGAAGCGCCCGACGAGGGCCATGCCGCCGAACATCTCAGACAGCGCTCCCCCGGTCGGGTCAACATATGGACGGTGCCCGGGGCCGGTCACACGCAAGGTCTGAGTGTCGACCCGCAGGGCTGGGAAGCGCGGGTGATCGGCTTTCTGGACTCGATCCTGGGGAGATGAACCCCCCGCTCCCCTCAAAGCAGGTCGAGCTCGATGGAGATCTCGCCACGGACCTCGTCGTTGTCCTCCACCTCACCCCGAGCCCGCAGGACCGGTTCCACCCGTGGACCGCCCAGACGACCCAGAGCCCAGACGGCATGTAGGCGCAAGAGCCAGTCGGGGTGTGCGGTGTGCTCGATCACCAAGGGAACGAAGTCCTCTCCACCGTCGTTGCCTATCGCCACGAGGGCGTTCCGTCGCAGGTATCTAGGCGATCTGCGGGGGATGTAGAAGTGGCTGAAGCGATCCAGCAGGGTGGCATCCGAGGCCCCCAGCAACCAGGTCAGATCCACGCTCCCCCGCTCACGGTCGGCGTTCTGGGCCAAACGCGAGCCGGGAGGGCAGGCCTGGAGACACTCGTCACACCCGTACAGTCTGTCTCCCATCGCCGCCCGCCATTGGCGGGGGATGACTCCCGACGACTGGGCGAGGGCCGACAGGCAGCGGCGAGCGTCGAGAACGCCGGGAGCGACGAGTGCGCCCGTAGGGCAGGCGGGGAGACAGGCATCACACGTACCGCAGGTGCGGGTCATCGGCTCATCGAGCGGCAGGGGAGCGTCGGTGACCACCGAGCCGATCACGAACCACGGCCCCAGACCGGGGGTGATGACCAGGGTCGACTTGCCCCACCAACCCAGACCCGCCCGTACCGCGGCCCCACGATCCACCAGCCGATCGTCGTCCACCAGGATCTCTGCGCGGTGGCCCTCCTCAGCCAGTCGGGCGGCCACCGCCGCCAATCCCCGTCGTAACGGCAGATACGGGTCGTCGACTGCGAAACGGGCAATCCTCCCGTGTCCGGGGCGAATCGGAGCGGTTCCCGCCTCCGGGAGATAGGAGCGGATACCGACCACGAGCCGGTCGGCCCACTCGAAGCTGAGCGACAGGTCGGTGGCTCGTCGGGGGTTCTTGAAGGTGAAGCGAACCTGACCGCTCATGCCGGTGGCGAGCCGGTCCTCGATGTCACGGCGAACATCGTCGAATGGGCCCGAACCCGCCACCGCCACCCGGTCCAGGCCTGCGCGGGTCCCGACCGCCACCAGTTCGTCGCGCAGCGTGTTGCTCACCCGGCACAGACTACGAGCGGGTCGGAGTCAGTCCGATACCGCCCGAAGGTGCTCAACCCGCCTTGGGGACGAGACGAAGCGGTGGGCACAGCCCCGCCTGGGCCAGATTGTCCAACGCTCGTGTCTCGTCTTCATCCAGTTCCACCGGACCGTCACCCAACAGGAGGGGAACCACGCACTCGTCACAGACGGGAGTGTTGACCATTCGGCATGAGTCACAGTCGATCAGCATGCTCGCCAACCTACGGGGCGACTACGACAGAAATCGCCCCACGAGATCCGGCTCAGCGAACGTCCGGCCCCAGATCCGAGGAGGGCAGCCAGGCCACATCGGGAGGGAACATCAGGTCGAGGGTCCAGTCGAGGGCGACACGGGTCTTACGCAGGACGGAGGGGAGCCGCATCAGGTAGTAGCTGCGCCACATGAACCAGGCCAGGAATCCGGATACGGGAAACCCGAGCACCTGTCCAACCGCATTGCGATGGCCGAGGGAAACCAGTTCGCCCAGGTTGCGGTACTTGAAGTCGGGGGCGGGCTCGCCCGCCACGATGGCCGGCAGATGGCGTCCCAGGTACTTGCCCTGCCGGAGGGCGAACTGGGCGGTGGGCGGCGAGATGGCGCCTTTTCCGTCGGGAATCAGTCCCGAGTCGCCGACGGCGAAGATCCCCGGCGCCGCCTGCAGCCGTGAGTCGACCACCAGCCTTCCCCGTTCGGTGGGGAGCCCGATCTCGGCCACCAGCGGATGGGGCTTCACGCCGGCAGACCAGATAACCGTCTCCGCCTCGATTCGCCGGCCCGAGCTGAGATCCAGCCCGTGAGGAGTGACCTGCTCCACCCGCTCCCCCAACACCAGGTCCACACCCCGGCTCGATAGCGCCCGCTCGGCGATGGCGGACAGGCGCTTCGAGAGAGTAGGCGTGACCCGATCCACAGCGTCTATGAGGGTCACAGCGGGATGCGGAGCCAGTGTGAAGAAGCGACGGGCGGCCACGCCGAGGAAGTCGGCCAGTGCCGCCGCCAATTCGGCGCCCGAATAGCCCGCTCCCACCACTGCCACGTGCGTGATCCGCGGGTCGGGCTCCTCGGTGGCCGATTCCAACAGCGCCAGTATCCGATTGCGGATCTTGATGGCGTCCGAGATTGTCTTGAACGGAATGGTCCACTCGTCCACCCCGGGAATCCCGAAGGTGGCCGGTATCGAGCCCGGAGCCACGACCACCGCGTCGGCGGTCAATTCGACCGGCTCCAACCCGAAGGGTCGCTTCACCTTGACGGTGCGCCGGTCGGGGTCGACCGACTCGGCCACGCCCGAAACGACCCGGGCATTGGGAGCCATCTGGCGGATCGGGGTGATGATGTGACGGGGATCCAGATCTCCGGACGCCACCTCAGCCAGCATGGGGGTAAAGAGCTGGAAATTCTGGTCGGACACGACGGTGACCCGGGCACGGTGCTCGAGTCGCCTCGCCACCGCCAGGCCTCCGAAGCCTCCTCCTACCACGACGACTGAGGGGATCACGTGCGTGGATCCTACCGATCGTCACCCGAGCGCGACCCCAGGGGCCCGCCGGCATCGATCCATGCAACCAGAGCTTCCGACCACAGCCCAAGCGCCCCCCGCCTCTCGGCTCCCTCTCTGACCCGGCGGTCGGATGAAATCACCACCATCCGCCCAGCGGCATGCTCGAGGATCCACTCGTCGGCGGAAGGAGCAAATACGACCCGAACCCTGCGATCGGGTGCCAGGGTCGAGGCGTCGACCGAAGAATCGAACACCACCATCACCATCGAGCCGGATGGAGCCAAGGTGGCCAGGCGCCCGGCCGCAGCCACGACCCGATCCCTGACCGGGGCCCAACCCTCTTCGGCCACCTGAAAGGCGACGTTGTAGCCGTCGATCACCCATTGCGCCGGCCGGCCGATCAGCCACTGCACCGCTTCTATCCCGTCGGGCCTGATCCCCGCCGGCAGTTTCAGTTCCGAACCCGTCGCCGAAGGCATCGTCTCTGCGGCCGGGGGCCGACGCACGGCGGTGATGATGCGGTCTAACTCGATAGCCATCTCCTCGGGCTGGTCGGGGAACCAACTCCGGGAAGGCGTCGAAATATCCCCCGTCGGGGCGCGCCGCTCCTTCTCCAGCAGCTGGCGCATCGTTTCGAGGCGATCCTCGGTGACATCCAGCTCGGCCTGGAGACGCTCCAGCCTGGAGGCGAGACGGGCCGCCTCATGCGCCTCGTCCCGGGCCTGCTTCTCGGCCTGAAGCCGGGCTCTTTGGGCTCCCTCTATCTCGGCGCGCATCCGCTGGCGTTCTCGGCGCTCGGCCGCGGCTTTGTCCCGCGCTGCCGCCTTCAGTTCTGACTCGAGGACCTCGACACGCTCCAGCGCCTCGCTGAGCTTCCGCTCCAACTCGCCACGACTTCGCTCCAGACGCCGATACGAGTCCCGTTCGATCTGGACCCTGAGCTGCTCCTCCCAGCCTTTGGGACGCTCGATGAACAGAAGGGGGGCAGATCCCGCCTCGAGACCGTCCTCGGCCAGGACCTCGGCTCTCAGCCACTCGGACCCGTCTAGCTCCATCAAGGCTCTCTTGAGCAAGGGGGGAGGGAAGCGCCGGGCGGAGCTGTCCGCCAGTGGACGAAGCGAAGCCGGGACGTCGTCTTCGTCCATACGCTGCAATGCCCGGCGGAGCACGTCGGCCGCCGGCCTCAGCAGTTCCATGGCGGTTCGATCCAGCTCCATCTCCCTTGACGGTAACCCGACCCCGGGCTCTCCCCCCGACCGGGCCACCGGGGCGGCGGTGTACCGTTCCCCGATCGTGGATCGTCTGTTCCGAACCAGCCCGTTCGCTCAGGTATGGCTGGTCGGTTTCTTCCAGGAGGTGGCCTTCTTCTTGCTGGTCAACCTGCCGGGACGCCTCCACGAGCTGGGGATCAGCGAGACCGGGATCGGTCTCGCCTACTCGGGCTCGGCCCTGGCGGCGATCCTCCTCCGACCCTTCATCGGCCGCATTCTCGATGCCGTCCATCGCCGCACCGTCCTTCGGGCGGCGGGCGTGGCGAACATCGCCGCCATCTCGGTCCTCGCCTTCGCCGCTACCACCGGACCCGCATTGTGGGTGGCGTTCCTGGCCCAGCGGGTGCTCGAGATCCTCCTCTTCACCACCCTGCTCACCTACTGCGCCGACTCGCTGCCGATCCACCTCCGCACCCAGGGACTGGCCATCTTCGGATTGTCGGGTCTGATCCCCATAGCCACCTCCAATCTGGCCGGCGACCCGCTCATCGCCGCCGCCGGCTATCGGGGAGTCTTCCTGGCGGCGGCGGCATGCGCCCTCACCTCCTGGACTCTGGTCTGGCGCCTTCCCCTGCTGCCGGTGATCGGACACCGACCCCGCCGCAACTTCTGGGCCGTGGTGGGACAACGAGACATGGTGCCCCTGTGGTGGATCACCCTCATGTTCTCGATGGGTCTGGAGACCTTGCTCACCTTCATGCGCACCTATATCGACACCCGGGGAATCGGCACCCTGGGCACATTCTTCGCCATCTACGGCGGTCTGGCCGTGCTGACCAGGCTGGGCGGAGGAAGCCGCTACGACACGCTCCCCCATCGCAGGGTCACCGTCATGGCGGTCCTCGCCCAAGCGATCGGGCTCGGTCTGGTGGCCGTCGCCCCCGGCACCCTCACCCTGGCAGCGGGCGCGGCCATGTTGGGCGCCGCACACGGGATCGTCTTCCCGATCCTGTCCAGCGAGGTGATCCGGCGGGCGAGGACGGCCGAGCGAGGATCGGCCATGGCGATGTTCACCTCTGTGATGGACATAGCCCTGCTCAGCGTGGCCCCGGTGGTGGGACGGCTCATCGACGTCACCGGCTACACCGCCGCCTTCTCGACGGTAGGAGCCATCCTGGCCCTGGGGACGCTGGTGTACCTGGTCTGGGATCGCCGCCTGGTGGCAGCGGCGGCTATCGGCACCGTGGGTTGAGGGGGAATTCGCCCGGCGTCGATCTGGTTGATCGGTTCAACACCTTTCGACGCCAGGAGCCGATACCAAATGGGAGTGACCCGCCTCAACCACGCAGTCCTGTACGTGCGCGATCTGGAGGAGACCGTGACCTTTTATCGGGACATGTTCGGTTTCGAGGTCGTCATGTCGATGCCGGGAGCGGCCTTTCTGCAGGCGCCGGACAGCTCCAATGACCACGATCTGGGCCTGTTCGAGATCGGCTCGGGCGCCGGCCCCTCGATGGCCGGTCGCCAGACCGTCGGCCTCTACCACCTGGCCTGGGAGGTGGACACCCTGTCCACGCTGAGCGAGGTAGCCGATCGCCTCGGCCAGGCCGGCGCCCTGGTCGGGGCCACGGACCATGGCACCACCAAGGCTCTCTACGGGAGGGATCCCAACGGCCTGGAGTTCGAGGTGTGCTGGCTGGTGCCGGCAGAGTTGATCGACGAGGAGACGCTCGGCGCCCGCAGCCAGCTGCGTCATCTGGACCTGGAGACCGAAAAGGCGCGATACGGGGCCGACACCCGGGGCGGGGTGGGGATCTCAATTCCCGCCTGAGCCAGGGCCGATGCCTTCTTTGGACCGTGGCGAACGCCCCACCCGTTCTTTGGACCGTGGCGAACGCATAGCGACGCTGACGGTCCGAAGAAGCCCAAGAGCGTTCGTCAGCGTCCAACGAAACCAACGCCTCTCCCTATATCCCGGCCCTTGTTTGACGTAACCAGGAGGGGTGCCATACTGGCCCGACACATGAATCACCACCTGGTACTCCTTATTCCCTGACGTACACGCCCCCAAGACCGGCGTGTGCGTCCCCTGCCCTCCCCACCGGGAGGGTTTTTTGTACCCCGAGACCACCCAAAGACTCACCACCGAGACCCACCCACCGAGGCAACCATCATGACCGACCAGACCGGCGCAAGCACACTCCTCCAGGCACTGCTTCATGAGGGTGTAGACATCGCCTTTGGTGTACCTGGTGGGGCCATCCTTCCCTTCTACGACAGCCTCTACGACGCTCCCATCCGACATATTCTGGCTCGCCATGAGCAAGGGGCCGGGCACATGGCCGAAGGCTATGCCTGGGCCACCGGCCGGGTCGGGGTGTGCATCGCCACGTCGGGCCCCGGTGCCACCAACCTGGTCACTCCCCTGGCCGACGCCCTGGTCGATTCGGTGCCGATCGTGGCCATCACCGGCCAGGTCCCCACCACTGCGGTAGGAAACGACGCCTTCCAGGAGGCCTACACCACCGGCATCACCATGCCCGCCACCAAGCACAACTACTTCGTCACCGATGCCGACGAGATCCCCGACGTGGTGCATGAGGCATTCCACATCGCCTCCACCGGCCGACCCGGGCCGGTGCTGATCGACCTGCCCAAGGACGTACTCAACCAGCCCACCGTGTGGAGTGAGCCGGATGCCGTCAACCTGCCCGGCTACAAGCCGACCGTCGATGGCCATGTCCCCCGAATCCGCGAAGCCGCCGACCTGATCGAGCGTGCCTCCCGGCCCGTGCTTTATGTAGGGGGCGGCATCATCAAGGCCGGAGCATCCGCCCAGCTCCGAACCCTGGCCGAACGCACCGGCGTCCCGGTCACCACCACCCTGATGGGTCGCGGCGCCTTCCCCGACCGCCATCCCCTCGCCCTGGGCATGCCCGGCATGCACGGTGTCTTTCCCGCCATTGCCTCTCTGCAACGGGCCGACCTGATCATCGCCATCGGGGTGCGCTTCGACGACCGGGTCACCGGCGACCCCGACCACTTCGCCCCCGAAGCTCAGGTGATTCACGTCGACGTGGACCCGGCCGAGATCGGAAAGGTGCGCCAGGCCGACGTCCCCATCGTGGGTGATGCCCGCCGGGTGATCGAGCAGATGCTGGAGGCGTGGGGCGACCGCCAGGTTCCCGATCGTCAGGCCTGGCTGGACCAGATCGCCCGCTGGCAGCGAGACCACCCCCTCCGTTACGAACAGCACCCCGACGGCCCCATCAAGCCCCAGTGGGTGATCGAGGAGCTGTACCGGCTCACCGGAGGCGACGCCATCGTGGTTTCCGGCGTAGGCCAGCACCAGATGTGGGCCAGCCAGTACTGGAAGTTCGAGGATCCCCGCCGCTGGATCAACTCGGGTGGACTAGGCACCATGGGCTTCGCCGTCCCCGCCGCCATCGGTGCCAAGGCCGGCAAACCCGACGACCTGGTCGTGGCCGTCGACGGAGACGGTTGCTTCCAGATGACCCTTCAGGAGATGATCACCGCCGCTGCCGACCACCTCCCCGTCAAGGTGGTGGTGTTCAACAACGGGGTCCACGGCATGGTCACCCAGTGGCAAAGACTCTTCTACGACAACCGCTTCTCGGCCTCCCGCCTCGAGGGCCACCTCGACTACGTGCAACTGGCCGAGGCGATGGGGTGCCATGGCTTCCGGGCCTCCGAGCCGGACGAAGTGGCTCCCACCCTGGAGAAGGCACTGGCCACTGACGACCGCCCCGCCGTGGTCGAGATGGTGGTCGATCCCGAGGAGATGGTGTTCCCCATGGTCCCGGCCGGCAAGAGCAACGACGTGGTCTTCGTCGGACGGGACGAGAAGGTGAGGATCGAGAGATGAAGCACACTCTCTCGGTTCTGGTCGAAGACAAGCCCGGAGTGCTGGCCAGGGTCAGCTCCCTCCTGGCCCGGCGTGGCTTCAACATCCACTCCCTCACCGTCGGCCCCAGCCACGAGCCCGGGCTGTCCCGCATGACGATCGTCGTCGACGCCCCCGAGCTGGAGCAGGTCAAGAAACAGCTCCACAAGCTGGTCAACGTGGTCAAGATCTCCGAGATGGAGGATCGTCAGGCCATCGAGCGCGAGCTGCTGCTGGTCCGGGTCAATGCCCAGCCCGCCCGCCGCCAGGAGCTGCTGTCGGTGGCGGCCATCTTCGATGCCACCGCCGTCGACGTCGGCCCCCAGTCCATAGCGTTCCAGGTGGTCGGCGCTCCCGACAAGGTGAACGACTTCCTCGACCTGGTCCGCCCCTACGGCGTGGTCGACCTGGTCAAGTCGGGCTGGGTGGCGCTGGCCCGGGAAACCAAGGGTCGAGGGGCCGGTACCCTCCGGGCCGTCAACTGAGGAAGGAACCACCAGGACCATGGCAACCATCTACTACGAAAGCGACGCCGATCCCGACCTCATAAAGTCGAGGCGTGTGGCCATCATCGGTTACGGATCGCAGGGTCACGCCCACGCCCTCAACCTGAAGGAGTCCGGGGCCGAGGTAGTGGTGGGATTGCGCCCTGAGTCCTCCTCGCGCAAGGAGGCCGAGGCGGCCGGCTTGAAGGTGATGGACGTTCCCGAGGCGGCCGAGTGGGCCGACGTGGTCATGCTCCTCGTCCCCGACCAGCACATGGCCGACCTGTACGAGACACAGATAGCCCCCCATCTGGAGTCAGGCGACACGCTGATGTTCGCCCACGGCTTCAACATCCATTTCGACGCCATCGTCGCCCCCGAGGACGTCGACGTGGTCATGGTTGCGCCCAAGGGGCCGGGCCATCTGGTCCGGCGTACCTACACCGAGGGCTCCGGCGTTCCCTGCCTGATCGCCGTCCATCAGGATGCCTCGGGATCGGCCCATGCCCTGGGCCTCTCCTACGCCCACGGGATCGGCGGCACCCGGGCGGGAGTGCTGGAGACCACGTTCGCCGAGGAGACCGAGACCGACCTGTTCGGGGAGCAGGTCATCTTGTGTGGCGGAGTGGCAGAGCTGATCAAGGCCAGCTTCGAGACCCTGGTCGAGGCCGGGTATCAGCCCGAGTCGGCCTACTTCGAGACCCTGCACGAACTCAAGCTGATCGTCGACCTGCTCTACGAGGGTGGGTTGTCCTGGATGCGCTTTTCGGTCTCCGACACCGCCGAGTACGGCGACTACACCCGCGGCTCTCGCATCGTCACCGAAGAGACCCGCCAGGAGATGAAGAAGATTCTGGGCGAGATCAAGTCCGGTGCGTTCGCCAACGAGTGGCTGGCCCAGGCCCGTGAAGGCGCTCCCTTCCTCCTCGAGCAGCGACAGGCCAATCGCGCCCATCAGATCGAACAGGTGGGCTCCAAGCTGCGTCAACTGATGCCCTTCATAGTCCCCAAGCAGGCCCCATGAGGTTTCGCACTCTCCTCGAGGTCGCCGCCCGGTCCCACGGCCCGGCTCGACGCCCGGCCCTACTCGGGACGTGGCTCGGTCTTCTACGGCCGGGCGTCTGACCGACGGCCCGGCCTACCCGCCGAGACTCGCACCGAAGAATCCAAGGAGAGAACCATGAGCAACCAAGACCGACTGGTCATTTTCGATACCACATTGCGCGACGGAGAACAGGCACCCGGGATCGCCCTGACGCCCGACGAGAAGGTAGCGATCGCCCATCAGTTGGGCCGCCTGCAAGTAGACGTGTTGGAGGCGGGTTTCGCCGCCTCCTCACCGGGTGACTTCGAGGCGGTTTCGAGGATCGCCGCCGGGGTGAAGGGCCCGGTGATCGCCAGCCTGGCCCGCGCCCACCCCGACGACATCGACCGGGCCTACGACGCCCTCAAGGAGGCGGACAAGTTCCGGATCCACGTGTTCATGTCGACCTCCCCCATCCACATGGAGAAGATGCTGCGCATGACGCCTGAGGAAGTCATGAAGGCGTCCGTGGAAGGGGTGCGGCGCGCCCGCCAGTACACCGACAACGTCGAGTTCTCGCCCCAGGACGCCACCCGCTCCGACCCCGAGTTCATGATCGAAGTCTGCAGGAGGGCCGTCGAGGCGGGGGCCACGACCATCAACATCCCCGACACGGTCGGCTACGCCACCCCCGCCGAGTTCACCGACCTGATGAGGCGGGTGTTCGCCGAAGTCAAGGGGGACCGCGACGACGTCATCATGTCCGTGCACTGTCACAACGATCTGGGCCTGGCCGTGGCCAACTCCCTGTCCGCAATCTTCGCCGGCGCCCGCCAGATCGAGGGCGCCATCAATGGGATCGGCGAGCGGGCCGGCAACACCTCGATCGAGGAGATCATCATGGCGGTGAAGACCCGCCAGGACGCCTTCGGGGTCGAGGTGGGCGCCGACACGACCCAGATCTTCGAAACCAGCCGACTGGTGTCGAGGCTGACCGGTTACCCGGTCCAGTACAACAAGGCGATCGTGGGCCGCAACGCCTTCGCCCACGAGTCGGGCATCCATCAGCACGGTGTCCTCCGAGCCCGGGACACCTACGAGATCATGGACGCCGCCGACGTTGGCCAGGAGGGAGGCCAGATCATCCTGGGCAAGCACTCGGGCAGGGCCGGTTTCGCCGATGCCCTGGCCAAGATCGGCATCACCCTCGAGGCCGACGACTTCGCCCGGGCATTCGACCGGTTCAAGTCGGTAGCCGACCGCAAGATCCAGGTGGGCGAGGAAGAGTTGAGGGCCATCGTCGCCGATGAGACCGACTACGCCGGAGCGCAGCGCGTAACGCTGGTCGGGCTGGAAGTGGCGGGCGGAAACGAGACCACGCCGCGGGCCACGGTGACCCTTTCGTTGGACGGCCAGACCAAGAGCTTCACCGGGAGCGGCGATGGAATGGTCCACGCCTCGTTCGCCGCCATCAAACAGGGTTTCGACCTCGAAGACGTACGGCTGGTCGACTACCGGGTCGTTCCGGTCACCTCGGGCGCCGACGCCATGGCCGAGGTCTCCGTCGTGGTGCGGGTGGGCGATCACACCTTCGCCGGGAGAGCGGTGAATACCGACGTGGTGGAAGGCTCCGCCCACGCCTTTGTCGAGGCACTCAACAAGACTCAAGCCTCGTGTGACGACGGGGTAGGGGGAAGCCCCGAGCCGGTATCCTCGCCCACCAACGCAATGACCGGAGGTAACGGATAAACCCCTGGCTCGATCTGGGCATCGTCGTGGTCCTGATCGCCTTGAACGGCTTCTTCGTCGCCGGTGAGTTCTCGCTGGTAGCCGTGAATCGCAGCCGGGTGGAGTCCCGGGCGGAGGAGGGTGACCGGAGAGCCTCCAGCCTGCTCAGGCGGATCCGGAAGCTGTCGTTCGAGCTCTCGGGCGCACAGCTGGGGATCACGGTGACTTCCCTGATCGTCGGCGCCATCGCCGAGCCCACCGTGGCCGAGCTGCTGAAACCGGTCTTCTCCTCCGTGGGGATCGACTCCCGCGGGGTGGCGATCGGAACGGCCTTGGTGCTGGCCACGGTCGCCCAGATGGTTCTGGGCGAGCTGTTCCCCAAGAACGTGGCCATCGCCCGCCCTTATCGGACGGCGGTGATGGTCGGCCTTCCCATGGGAATGCTCAATGCCCTGCTTCGGCCCGTCATCCGCCTCTTCAACTCGTCGGCCAACTGGGCGGTCAGGCTCATCGGGATCGAGCCTCGCGACGAGTTGGCGGGTCTGCGCTCGTTGCAGGAGCTGGAGATGATGGTGAGGGCATCGTCGGCCGAAGGCGAACTCGATGAGCAGGAGACATCGTTGCTTACCAGGGCCATCGCCTTCGGCGAGAAGGACGCGGCCGATGCCATGGTGCCCCGGGTGAGCGTGCTCGGCCTGCCGGTCGAATCGACCGTCGCCGAGTTGCGATCCCTCTCGGTGTCAACAGGACACTCCCGTTTCCCCGTCTACGAGGACGATCTCGACGAGGTAGTCAAGATCGTTCACGTCAAGGACACCTTCGGGATGACACCCGAGCAACTCGAACGGACGAGGGTGGTGGATCTGGAGGGAAGCCTGGAGGTGGTCCCCGAGACGATGCGGCTCGACAGCGTGCTCATCGAGCTGCAGAAGACGGGCCGTTCCATGGCCGTCGTAGTCGACGAGTACGGCGGGACCGCCGGAATAGTGACGGTCGAAGACATCCTCGAGGAGCTGCTCGGCGAGATCGAAGACGAGTACGACGACGCAGCCGTGGTCACGAGTCCGGCCGGCATCCTGTCCGGAGCACTCCACCGCCACGAGGTCGAGGAGATCACCGGGTTCGAGTGGCCCGAGGGGAACTACGAAACGTTGAGCGGTTTCGTCACGGCCCAACTGGATCGCTTCCCCGAGCCGGGCGATGTCGTCAGCTGTGGGGGCTATCGGATCGAGGTGCTCTCTGTTGACGAGCACGTCGCCGACCGGCTCACCGTGGCGGCCGAGGATGGGAACAAACCATGACCGGCGCCGCACTGGTGGTCATGGTGTTGCTCCTGCTGATGAACGGCTTCTTCGTGGCCGCCGAGTTCGCCTTCACTGCCGCCAGCCCCCATGCCCTCTCCGAACGTACCGGCCGCTCCGCCCGGGCTGCCATCGCCGCCATCGACGATCTTTCCTTCACCCTGGCGGGGGCCCAACTCGGGATCACGATCGCCTCTCTGCTGCTCGGATTCGTGGCCGAGCCGGCAGTGGCGAGGATCCTGGAGTCGCTGCTGGGCTTCGCCAGCCTCCCCGACCAGCTGCTGCACACGATCTCGTTCATCGTGGCGCTGGGGATCGTGGTGTTCCTGCACATGGTGATCGGCGAGATGGCACCCAAGAACGTGGCCATATCAGACCCGGAGCGCTTCTCCCTGCTCCTCTCCATCCCGTTTCGCATCTTCGCCACAGTCCTCCGCCCTGTCATCTGGCTGCTGAACGAACTGGCCAATCTGGGCCTGCGACTGTTCCGCATCGATCCGGGTGACGTGGGCGAAGTCCACACCGCCGACGATCTGGCACTGATGATCACCGCCGGCAGGCGGGCCGGGGTCGTGGAGGAGTTCGCCCACCGCCTCCTCACCGGTGCGATCGATCTCGCCGAGCTGGAGGCCACAGAGGTCATGGTGCCCCGCCCCGACATAGTGGCCGTGCCTCTCAGCACCACATACCGGGAACTAGAGCAGATCGTCAAGGAGGTCGGCCATTCGCGCATACCGGTCTACGCCGGGAGTCTCGACGACATCCGCGGTTTCGTCCATGCCAAGGACCTCCTTCGCCTCTCTCCCTCCGACTACGACCGGCCCGTCCCCGAGTCGATGATCCGCAGAGCGCTCGTCGTTCCCGAGTCGGCCGGGGTGGATCGGCTGCTCCAGGACATGCGGCGCCGCCGCAGTCACCTGGCCATCGTGATCGACGAGCACGGAGGGACGGCAGGCCTGGTGACGATGGAGGACATCGTCGAGGAGGTCGTGGGCGAAATCCGCGACGAGCACGACGTCGAGGCCGCCGGGGTGCGTAGGGTCTCGGCCAACCGCTGGCTGGTCGATGCATCCTTGCGACCATCCGAAGTTCGCCGGGCCACCGGCGTCAACCTGCCCGAGGGCGAGTACGACACCGTTTCCGGCTTTGTCATGGACCGGATAGGTCGCATTCCGCTGGCAGGGGATCGGGTGGACGACGAGCAGTGGACCCTGCGAGTCCGCTCGATGGAGGGTCGCCGGGTCAGTGAGGTCGACCTGATCGCCAAACCCAGAAAGTTGAGAGATGAGTAGCTATCAGATTGCGGTTATCGGAGGAGACGGGGTCGGCCCCGAGGTGACGGCCGAGGCCCTCCGGGTGCTCGAGGTAGTGGCCGACCGGTTCGGGTTCGAGGTCGAGACCGAGATGTACGACCTGGGCGGCGCCCGCTACCTACGCACCGGGGAGGTACTACCCGACCAGGTCGAGACCGAGCTGGCCCGATTCGACGCCATACTGCTCGGAGCGGTTGGCACACCCGAAGTACCCCCCGGAGTCCTGGAACGGGGGCTCCTGTTGCGGCTGCGCTTCGATTTCGATCAGTACGTCAACCTGCGACCGGTCAAGCTGTACCCGGGCGTTCCTACCCCGATCGCCGGACTCCAGCCCGAAGGTTGTGATCTGGTCGTAGTGAGAGAGAACACCGAGGGCCTGTATGCGGGGGCGGGCGGGTTCCTTCGAAGAGACACGCCTGACGAGGTCGCCACCCAGGAGTCTCTCAACTCCCGGATGGGTGTGGACCGGGTTCTTCGTTTTGCTTTCGACCAGGCAGAACAGCGCCGGCATCATCTCACGCTGTGCCACAAGACCAATGTGCTCACCTTCGCCGGAGACTTGTGGCATAGGGCCTTCGCGGCGGAGGCCGAGCGACATCCGGGCGTGGAGACCACCTACGTTCACGTCGACGCCGCCTGCCTCTATCTGGTCAACGACCCGGGCCGCTTCGACGTCGTGGTGACCGACAACCTGTTCGGCGACATCATCACAGACCTGGGGGCTGCCATTCAGGGAGGGCTCGGCCTGGCGGCTTCAGGCAACCTGGACCCCACCCGAAACCACCCTTCGATGTTCGAGCCGGTGCACGGATCCGCCCCCGACATCGCCGGCAACGGGTGGGCCAACCCGGTGGCGGCAGTGTTGTCTCTGTCAATGTGCCTTCAGCATCTAGGCGAAGTCGAAGCGGCGCGAAGCGTGGAGCAAGCCGCCGTGTCCGTCCTGCCCGAGTTGAAGACGATGGGCGGGCCAGACATGGGCATGTCCACCCGCCAGATCGGCGAGACCATCGCCCAACGCCTGGCCGGCTGACAGAGATCTCACCTCCCGCGGCGGCAGGCACCTGGCCTTGTCCCCCTTGCGAAGCAAAAGGCAAGGGTCGCGCCGCCTTCTCGCTTTGTCCCCCTTCCGGAGCAAAGGCAAGGGTCCGCGCCGCCTTCTTGCTTTGTCCCCCTTCCGGAGCAAAAGGCAAGGGTCGCCGCGTTCTTGCTTTGTCCCCCTTGCGGAGCAAGGGGCAAGGGTCCCGCCGCGTTCTTGCTTTGTCCCCCTTGCGGAGCAAGGGGGAAGGGGCCCCCGCTGCGGAGCAGCGGGGTAGGGGGGTAGGGGGGTCAGGGTGGGGCGCGGGTGTCCTGGGGGAGACGGAAACGGATCGACCCGTCGGGGTCTTGTTCGATGTGCATGCCGCGGCGGTGAACCACGACGTGGTGGTGGTACCAGCACAAGGTGATCAAATTGTCCGGGTCATGGTTGATCACGTGGGAGCGGGGGGTGATGTGGTGAGGTTGCAGCCGATAAGTCGAGTCACAGCCCCGGGCGCGGCATCCGCCGTCTCTCCACAACACGAAATCACGCACCGATTTGGGAATCGTCTTCGTCGAGTCGGAACTGACGACCGGACGGAGCTTGTCCAACCCGACGATCCGCACCGAACCTTCACAGATGAGTTCTTGGAGATAGTCGGCTCCGATGCGGGGCCCGGCCGCCACTTCGGCTCCCGCCTCGGCTCCGGTCCCGGAGGCGGCTTCGACGTCGACGAAAGCAGTGATCGAAGGCCCCGACTCTCCCGAAGCGGAGGTTCGACCGTTGAGGGAGTCCAAACAGATGGTTTCCAGGGCCAGGGCCTGGCGGTGGGGACGGGACCCGGCCTCTCGGGGGAAGTGGTCGGCCCTCTTGCCTAAAGCGTCGATCACGGTTTGGCCGGCTGGTCCGGCCAAACCGCCGTTGATCTTGACCCAGGCCTCGTCCAGGGACGGCTGGCACCACACATAAGAAGCCCGATGCCGGTCCCGTTCCCGGCTCCGGGTGACCCTTCGGTGGCGGGCCACGACACGTTGCACCCCGGCCAGGTCCCGACCCCACGTCTTCTCCAACCAGTCCGCTTCGGACTCGGCGGTGGCGACCCTGGACAGAGCTTCGGCCCGACCCAGCGACATTTCACCCGCCGCCAACCGTTTCGTGATCTCAGGTAGGTCGGAGAATCGCTTGGAGAGCCGCTCCAGGATCCTGGCATCCTCGGAAGAAACGTCCAGGTTGAGAGCTACCCACTCCGCCGTGTCCCGACACCCATCCCCGAGCGGGACTTGACGGCGATCCGCCTCACCAATCAGACCCAACTGAATAGCAGTGAGCTGGGTCTTCAGCGACTCCAGGCGACACAACTCCGACTCCAACTCGTCGGTCGACACCGACCCCAAATCGATACCCAGCCAGCCGATCCCCTCTTCCATACCCACAACCTACGAACCCGGTATGACACCTTTCCGATAGAAAAGACGCTACGAGAGAAGAAATCGATCAGAACTCGGTCGTTAGGCAAAGCGCTCGGCGTAGTCCTCCATCGAGGCTTCGATCACCCGGTAGGCGTGCTCCCGCCCGTAGCGGCGCTGGATCCTGACGTCGGACTCGATGCCGGGGCGGAGCTTGTAGGTCTCGAAGTAGTGGGCCAGCCGGTCGATCAAGGCGTGGGGCAGCTCGACCAGGTCCTGCACATCGGCCCAGATTGGGTCTCGGGCCAGCACCGCCACGATCTTGTCGTCGGCCTCTCCCCCATCCACCATCTGCAAGCCACCCACCACCCGGGCGGTGAGAAGGATGTCGGAGCGGTTGATGGGACGCTCGGATATGACGCAAACGTCCATTGGGTCCCCGTCCCCGGCCGCGGCGTCGGGGCAGAGGTCCCGAACACGGTCGCCGCAGAAGGTCCTGGGGATGAACCCGTAGAGAGTGGGAGGCGAGGACGAGGTTTGCTGGGGTCGATCCACCTTGAGATACCCGGTCGGCTTGTCGACCTCGTACTTGACCACGTCGAAGGGGGTGATCTCGATGTAGGCCGTGATCATGACCGGGGCATCGGGACCGGTCGACAAACCATGCCAGGGATGGGGCCGCCACTGGGTGAACTCAGGCATCAGCACATTGTGCCACCGGTACGATTCGCAGATGGAGACCGCGATCGACAGGATGCGCGCCCTGAGCGAAGGATGGCTGGGGCTGGGTGACCGCCGGGCCATCTTCGCGCAGGCATATGAGACGATGACGGCCAACATGCTTAACGCCATCGAGTCGGGAGAGTTCCTCGACGGCGCCTGGGTGGGGACGCTGCTCGACAGATTCGCCGATTACTACTTCCTCGCCGTCGAGGCATACGACAACGACGACGGGTCCTGCCCGGTTGTATGGCACGATGCGATGACCGCCTGCAGTGCCGACCACCTCCACCCCCTCCAGCTCCTCTTCCTGGGGATCAATGCCCACATCAACTACGACCTGGCATTCGCCATCAGTGACGTGCTGCCCGATTGGGCCGATCTCGACCCGGAACGACGGGAGCAGCGGAGGCGGGATCACGAGGGCGTCAACCGGGTCATCTCACACACGATCGATGCGGTGCAGTCCACCGTCGTCGAGCCGGTATCACCTCTACTGGGTTTGCTCGATCGCGCCTTGGGCCCGATCGACGAGCGACTCTTCGCTCATCTCATCGCCCGATGGCGCGACGACGTCTGGACCTATGCGGTTCACCTCCTGGAGAGCAGCCCCTCGGAAAGGTCAGAGGTGTCCAGAGCCATCGAGAGGCGGGCGCTGCACCATGCCGACGTCATATCTATCTAGGAGCCCGTTGAACAATGCATGTCACCCATCTTGACGACCATGCATCACCACCCACTGCGTTCTCGGCCCCGCCATTCCGGCACAAGGAGTGGCGAAACCTCGGCCTTGCGGCTGGCGCGCCTGGCCGCCAATCCGAGCAACGGCATTATCCAACAGGCTCCTAGGGAGCACTGCCATGGATGAGGCTCTCGATGGCGACGACATCCTGGAGCTCTGGGACTACCGGCGCCGGACAGCAGAGATGTACCGGGCGGTCCGCCAGGGAGGGGCCGGAGCCGACACCTGGCGCCGATGGCGCAACGACCGGGACAGACTCTTCGCCACCCACCCCCAGAGTGCCATCGAGCCCGAGCAACGGCCCGGCTTCAGCGGCCTGAGCTACTTCGATCACGATCCGGGCTGGCGATTCGAGGTCGATGTGGAACCGCTGGCACCCAGTCATGTCGACCTGTCCCACAGCGGAGCGGGAACCACGGAATTCCGGGAATTCGGCCGCGTCGGCATCTACGTCGGTGACCAATGGTCGACCCTGACGCTGTTCTGGCTGGGGGGATACGGTGGCGGGGTATTCCTTCCCTTTCGGGACGCCACTTCCGGTGACGAAACCTACGGAGGTGGCCGTTATCTGATCGACTCCGCCAAAGGCGCGGATCTCGGCCACCAGGAGCGCACCGTGGTCCTCGACTTCAACTACGCCTACCACCCCTCCTGCGTACACAGCTCTCGCTGGTCGTGCCCGCTGGCGCCAGTAAGCAACCGGCTCCCGGTGGCCGTCCGGGCCGGAGAGAGGCTCAGCCCAGACCGGGAGGCGTGAGGATGGCCCGCTTCTCGAGGTCGGGAACGGTCGACTGTGCCCGCGACATGATCTCGTCCAGTTCCTCCAGTGCCCGGTCCATCTGCGAATCGCGGCCGGCTGCGTAATCCTGGGGGGCGATCACCACCTCGATATCGGGGTCGGTTCCGTAGTTCTCAACCGAGAAGCCCACGTCCTGGAACCAGGTGGCGTACTCGGGCTGAGTGGTGATGGTGCCGTCCACCAGCGACTGCTGGGGCCAGATGCCGATCACCCCTCCCCAGGTGCGGGTACCGATCAGGGGACCCAGGCCGGCCAGCTTGAAGGTATGGCTGAAGATGTCGCCGTCCGATCCCGACATCTCGTTGGTGAGACACACCATGGGCCCGGCCGGGGCGTCGGTGGGGAAAGGCTGAGGCTCCACCCATCGGGGGACGGTCCATCCCAGCCGGCGACGAACCAGCTTCTCCAACAGGAGCTGGCTCACGTTTCCCCCCCGGTTGTAGCGAACGTCGATGACCAGGCCGTCTTTGGTGACCTCCGTGAGGAACGAGCGATGGAACTCGGAGAAGCCCCAGGGGCCCATATCCGGAATGTGGATGTAGCCCGCCCGGCCGCCCGTGGCCTCCGACACCATGGCGCGATTGGCCTGCACCCAGGCGCGATAGCGCAGCCTGGTTTCGTCGACCAGCGGGGTGACGGTGACGGCGTGGGCCGGACGTCGCCCCCGTTTGAGGGTGAGGGCCACAGGGCGGCCTCCGCGGTCGACCAGCAACTCCTGGGGAGTGATACGGGCGTCCACCTCGACTCCGTCGATCGCCAACAGCGTATCCCCCGCCTCCACGTCGATTCCCGGTACGCCGAGGGGAGAGGAGGCCTTGGGATCCCAGGGGTCTCCCTCGACCAGGGCGACTATCCGCCACCTGCCCCGACGTAGCTCCAGATCCGCCCCCAGCAGTCCCTGGCGGTAGTTGGGAACCGGTCGATAGTCGCCCCCCAGCTCGTAGGCATGCGACGTGCCCAGCTCCCCCTGCATCTCCCACATGAGATCGCTGAACTCGTCTCTGGAGGCGACTCGCTCGATCAGGGGGAGGTAACGGTCTCGCACCTCCTCCCAGTCGACGCCGCTCATGTCCTCGAACCAGAAGTAATCCCGCTGAAGCCGCCAGGCCTCGGAAAACATCTGCCTCCATTCCTCGCCGGGGTCTATCTGCACCCGGAGACGGCTGAGGTCCACCCAGCCGGTGGACCGGCCGGGCTCGGAGCCCGCCGACTTGTCTTCCTTCCAGCCCACCGGCACGACCCGGACCCTCTTGCCCACCCTGACGGCGACCACCGTGCCGGCCGGGGTGGTGGAAACGCCCGAGACCCCATCCGCGATCTGCTCGATCTTCTCGGTGTTGAAGTCCCATGCCTCCAGTCGCCCTGAGGGTTTGTCCGCCCCTCCTTCCGGAGTCGTTATCGGGAATGACACGGTGAAGACCCGGCCCTTGGCACCGACGACGGGGCCGTAGCGCCCAGCACTCTGGGGGAAAGCGACCACCCGGTGCTCGATCCCTTCGAGGTCGATCTCCACCGGCCGGGGTTGATCCTTCTTCGCCTGGGCGGCCTTGTCGTCGCCCTCCTTATCCTTGGACCCTTCGTCGAGCGCCGACCCGGGGGCACGTACCCCCCGCTGGGCCGGATCGAACGGAGAAGGGATGTCTTTTCTGAGGGTGATCAGGTGAGGGAGGGTGCCGTTGGGAAACGAGTAATCGTGGAAGTGGGTGTCCGGCACGGGATCGAACACCCGCGAGGAGGTGAAGTAGAGGTAGCGGCCGGCCGGATCGAACGAAGGCCAGCGGTCGTCGAACCTCTCCGACGTGACCTGGACCGGCTGTGCCCGCGAGGACGTGTCGAACAAGAAGATGGACTGGGTGCGAGGAGTGGTGGCGGCTCCAAAAGCCAGCCAGCGCCCATCCGGGGACCAGGCGGTACCGCTGATCCAGTAGTGGGAGCTGCGATAGACCTCCCTGATCCGGCCCGAGTCCAGCGAGACGATCAGCAACTGGAGGCGATGGTTGGTGATCGCCACCCGGGGATCACCGGCCGGGGAGACGTCCATCGACCTGACCCGGCCCAGATCCTTGTCGATCAGACGGCGGTCACCATTCTCCAGATCCTCGACGACGAGCCTGTCTTCGCCCGTCTCGTCCGTGACCGAAACCAGGCGGTGGCCGTCAGACAGCCAGGAGGTGAGGCGCCGCCGAACCGAAGACACCGGGCCGTGACGTCGCACGGCTCCTTCCCAAAGGCCCATGGTGAAAGAACCACCCCGAACTGTGGCGGCCAGTGAGTGGCCCTGGGGATGGAGATCGACCGACTCCAGGTACTTGCCCGCCGAGATGAAACGCCGGTTGCGGTGCGGGCGGGCCGAGGGCAGGGACACCTCGAGACGCTCGGGCCCATCGGAGGAGGGATCGAGCCGCCACAGATCGGCACCGGCGTGATAGACGATCAGCTTGCCGTCGGTGGCGGCGTAGCGGGCGTAGAAGTCCTCATGATGGGTGTGACGGCGCAGAGAGCGGCCGGTGGGAGTGACCGAGTAGATGTTGCCATGTCCCTCGTGATCGGAGATGAAGTAGATGCGCCGGCCCACCCACAGAGGAGAAGCCAGGTTGCCGGCAAGCTCTACCAGCGGAGCGAAGGATCCGTCGCCCTTGCGATCGATCCACAGTGCCCCCGCTCGTCCGCCCCGGTACCGCTTCCATCGAGCCGGATCGGTGGTCTGGCGTCCGAGCACCAAACCGGGACCGCCGGGCTGGCGGGCCAGGGACCGGGCCGGGCCCCAGGGAAGCAGGGCGGAGGGGCCTCCCGAGGCGGACACCGACCAGAGGCGGAAATCGTTGGCGAAGGGCCACTCGGCGTTCGATCCATAGATGACCCTATCGCCGTCCCAACCCACCACCTGACTCAGGGCACCGTGAAAAGTGAGCCTCGTGGGTGCCCCCCCGGAGGCGTCCATCACGTGCACCTCCGACACTCCCTCGTCGCGACCCACATATGCGATCCACCCGCCATCGGGTGAATAGGCGGGGTAAGCGGAGGGGCCGGGATTGGCGGTGAGCCGGCGAGCCCGGCCACCCTCGACCGAGACTTCCCACAGGTCGTCCTCGGAGGTGAAGACGATGCGATCGCCGAAAACGGTCGGGTGTCGGTAATAGCCGGAGGTCATAGGCCGGTCACGGTAGTGCCGGGCGAGGTGGGAGACCTCCCACCTCGCCCCGATGGTTCCCCTCCGGGGGATCAGCCGTTGAGGAACCCGTTCTCGGTCAACCAGGCCGTGGCCACATCGTCGGGATTCTGTGCCTGGAGCTCGATACGACCGTTCAGGTCCAACAGCACGTCGGTGGTGATCTTCTCGGAAATCGAGTTGATCAAATTGACCATGTCGTCTCCGTAGGCATCCACCACCTCATTGGTCATCACGGGCACGATGCTCTCCGGGGCGATGATCTCGTCGGTGCCGCCCAGCGCCACGAAGCCCTTCTCGGTGATGACGGGCTGGGTGGAGAAGAGCAGGGCGACCTGGATCTCACCCGACTCGAGGGCGGCGATACGGGCCGAACCCTCCTGGATCGACTCGAACGACAGGTTGGACAGCCCGTAGGTGTCGACCAGGCCCTGGTAGCAGGTCTCGCGCGTCTCACACTCGGGTGGACCGCCCAGGGTGATATCTCCCACGTCGGCCAGGTCGGAAACAGTGCTGACACTGTTGGAGGAGGCGAAGTCCCCGGTCACCACGAACACGTTCTTGTCCTGGCCCGGCGCCGGTTCCAGCACGGTCACGTCATCGGCCGAGAAGAGGTCGCGCAACTTGGCCAGAGCGTCGTCGACGTTGGTAGGAGCGTCTTCACCGAACCCGACAGAGATGGCCGACCCCAGATACTCAGGCAACAGATCGATGTTCCCGGCTTGCAGTTCGGGAAAGATCAACTCCCGGGACCCCAGGTTCAGGTTGCGCTCTACGGGATAGCCGTTGGCCTCGAGAGCCTGGGCGTAGATCTCGGCCAGAACCACGCTCTCGGGGAAGTTGAAAGACCCCACCGTGATGACCGGCCCCTCGGTGCCGCTCGTGGTCTCGGTCATGGCCGTGGTGGTCTCGGACATGGCCGTGGTGGTCTCGGTCATGGCCGAGGTGGTTACGGTCGTTTCGACGCCGCCCGCCGCGGTCGTCGTTGCGTCTCCACCCGACCCGTTGCCACATGCCGTCAAGACCAGCATGGTGGCAACCACGGTCGCCCCGAAGACGCGCCTGCGGAGAAATTCCCGCATGGGTCGTCCTTTCTCTTGCGTTCTAAAAAGGCGCCGTCGGGCGCCTCGAAGCTTCAACCGTATCCGGAACTGTGCCATTCCGGGATTCGCGCCATCAGGAGACGCTGGCCGCCGCCCTCACCTGGTCCGCCGACAGATGCCGCACCCCGGCCGGCAACAGAAGATCCTCGCCCCGGGCGAACAGCCAGTCGGCGCCCAGGGTGAGGAGGGCTATGAGCACCGCCCCGGCGAAGACTCCCGCCCGCCCGGCCGGGCCCTGGGCGAACCCCCGCACCACGTACTGACCCAACCCCCCGCCCGAGGACAACACTGCACCCAGCGGTACCGTCGCCATCACCTGGATGAACGAGATCCGGATCCCGGCCAGCACGACCGGTGCCCCGACCGGGAGCTCGATCCTGCGCAGTATCTGCATTTCGGTGAGGCCCATACCCCGGGCCGCCTCCACAGTCTCGGGGGGTACGGTGACGATCCCCGTGTAGGCGTTGGTGAAGATGGGGGGCACGGCCAGGGCGATAAGCGCCACCACGATGGGCCAGAACCGCAGGCTGACGCCGGCCCGGGCGAAGAACACTGCCACCAGGATCAAAAGCCCGAAGGACGGGATGGCTCGACCGATGTTGACCGTGGCGTTGGCGGCAAACTCCCCCGTCCGGCGATGAGCCAGCCAGATGGCGATCGGCAGGGCCAGAGCCACGGCCACCGCCGTGGACAGGATCGCCAGCCACATGTGCTCCACGGTCCGGGGGAAGATGCCATCGTTTCCCATCCAGCGACCCGGCTCCCCGAACCAGTCCATCAGCTCAGACCAGAAGGCATTCACGGGCTCGACCGCCTCAGCCAGGGGGTCATGGCCCTTCCCACCGCCAGCAGGACCAGATCCAAACAAGCGGCCAGCACCACCGAGAGGACTACACCCACGATGATCTCGGTGGGAAAGATGATCGACCGCCGAATCCCGTCGAGTATGAAGAATCCGAGCCCGCCCAGACCCAGCAGGGAGGTAACGGTCACCAGGCCGATGATGGTCACGGTTGCGATGCGAAAGCCGGCCACGATCACGGGAAGGGCCAGGGGCAACTGAATCCGCCAGAGCCGCTGGCGATCCCGGTAGCCCATTCCCGACGCCGCTTCGATGACGTCTGAGGGAACACCATTGATCCCGGTGACGATGTTGCGCACCAGGATCAGCAGGGTGTAGGTGACCAGGGCGACCTCGGCGGTGATGAACTTCTCGGTCACGGTCCCGATCCCGACGAAGGGCACCACCAAGGCGAAGACGGCCAGGGAGGGGATGGTGTAGAGCAGGCCACTGACCGACGAGATGGGCTCGTAGGTGGGGGGCCAGCGCAAGGCAATGGCCGACAGGATCAGTGCCAGCACCAGGCCCACGGCCAGCGCCACCCCGGTGAGCGTCAGGTGCTCGACCGTCTTCTGCCAGATCGTGTCGAGGTTGCGGCCCACCCACGACCAGTCGAAGAGTGGAACCACCGTCTGGGCCAGCGTCACGAGACGATGTCCTCGGCGATCTGGTCCAGTCCGAGCATTCCCTCGTATCGCTCCCCGTCTGTCACCACCGCCACGTGAGCCCTCGACCGGACCACCGCATCCAGTGCCTCTCGCAACGTGGAGTCGCGATCGATCCGCACCCAGAAAGGACGGGTCTCGGCTTCGGCCACGGTCCCGCTCACCTCGGCGCCCCAGGCCCATCCCACCAAGCGCTCGCCGTCGAGCACCACCACCCACTCGGTGCCGTGATGCTCCATCGCCTCCGAGACCCGGTGGGCCCCGTCCTGGAGATCCACCACCGGCCCTCTCTGGAGGTGGACGTTGTTCACGGTGGTCAGGCCGAGTCGCTTCAAACCCCGCTCCCCACCGAGGAAGTTCTCCACGAAGGGGTTGGCGGGGTTGGTGAGGATCTCCTCGGGAGTGTCGAACTGCTCCAGCCGCGCTCCCTCGTTGAGGATGGCGATCCTGTCCCCCATGCGAATGGCCTCGTCGATGTCATGGGTGACGAAGACGACCGTCTTCTGCAGCCGGGCCTGAAGCGATAGGAACTCGTCCTGGAGGCGGGCGCGAACGATGGGGTCCACGGCGCCGAAGGGCTCGTCCATCAACAGCACCGGCGGGTCGGCTGCCAGGGCTCGAGCCACCCCGACCCGCTGCTGCTGACCACCCGACAGCTCCGATGGGTACCGGTCGAGCATGGAAGGATCGAGACCGACTACCTCGACGAGTTCGCTCACCCGGGACCGGATCCGCCCATCCTCCCACCCCATCAGTTCCGGCACCGTGGCGATGTTCTGGGCGATGGTTCGGTGCGGGAAGAGGCCGATCTGCTGAATGACGTAGCCGATGGATCGTCGCAACTCATGAGCCGGGGTTTCGGTGGCCGCCACCCCGTCCACCCAGATCTCACCGGATGTCGGTTCGATGATGCGGTTGATCATCTTGAGGGTGGTGGTCTTGCCACAACCCGACGGGCCCACGAGGGTGACGAACTCGCCTTTTTCTACCGCCAGAGAAAGGTCTCCCACGGCAGCCGATTCGGATCCGGGGAAGAGCTTGGAGACGTGTTCGAGGCGAATCATGGAATCGGTCAAGAGCGCCTCCGTCTCCGGGAACCAGATAGGAAGACCATAACCGGCTCGAGAACGGCGACGGATGCCCGGTCAGGCGGCCGGCGGTGCCAGCCCTCCCACCAGAAACTCCTCGTCGTCGATCACGGGGATCGGATCCGGCCCGAAGATGGGGCGCAGAGGCTTGGCGGCCTCTACGGGCTCGGCGTGGCCGATCGACACCGGGTCCTCCATGGCCCGGGCAACCGGTGTGCTCGGTCCCAGCCCGACCAGGCGCTCCCTCCGTACCAGGCCAACCAGGCGACCAGCGTCTGCCACGGCCAGGGTGGCCTGCTTGTGGATGCGGAGTGTGTCACCCACGTGCAGCAACGGGCCCACGAAAACCGGCTCACCCATCACCTGGAACACCCGCTCGGGAGCGGACTGGACCACGACCGCCCCGGCCGGGGCGCTGGAACGCAGCCGGGCGCCCGGGCCGAACAACCGTCGCTGGAACCATGATCCCCCCGGTGCCCCGAAGACCAGCAGTGCCCCCTCGGGCAGCTCGGCCACGAGCTCGGTCATGTCGGAGGCCGGGAGCGTCCGATACTCAATGTCGGGCACCCGCGGGTAGATCTCCTCGACCACCCCGATGGCATCGGCAGCTTCTCCTTCCGGCGGATAAGCCGAGACCATCGAGGCCGGCACTCCCAGGGCCTGTCCCAGATGTTTGGCCACCTCTGCGGCCAGAACCGAATGCGGGCCTCCGGCCACCGCCGCCACCACGGCCTCAACCCGTTCAGGGTCGAGATCCAGCGGTACGGCCACGTCCACCAGGTCGAATGAGGAAGGAAGCCGGCGCGAAACCAGCAGGTCGGCTCGCTCCTCTATGCAGGCCGTGGATGGATCCCCCTGTATGCGGGGAGCCTCGGCTCCGCCCAGCAGCTCGGCCAGCTCCTGGCATCCCTTCCCGCGCGTCCACACCACCCGAGGAACACGCGCCCTCTTCGATTTGGAAGTCATCTGGGAGAAGTCTGCCACACATGCGGGCTTGCGTCCGGAGCCTTTTCCCCGTTCCAGGGTTCAGTGGGTTTTCTGCCACCATGCACAACTATGCGTGTGTCCGTCCTGGC
This sequence comes from uncultured Acidimicrobiia bacterium, assembly GCA_963744905.1. Lineage (GTDB taxonomy): Bacteria > Actinomycetota > Acidimicrobiia > Spongiisociales > ZC4RG35 > DATFFO01. The sequence goes on from CAVUUV010000005.1 coordinate 627,535, forward strand.
GGCCCAGCGCCGCAAAGAACGCCGGGTGGCGTTGACGCCCGACTCGGTCCATCGCCTGATCGGCGCCGGCCACACAGTGACCGTCGAATCGGGAGCCGGCTCCAACGCCGGCTTCCCCGACCATCTCTACGAGGAGGCGGGGGCAGCGATCGGCGACTGGGTGGAAACCGACGTCGTGGTCTGCGTTGAGCCTCCCCGGCCAGACCGGGTCCAGGGAGCCAGGGCCGTGCTGGGGCTGCTCGAACCGCTCGACGAGCCCGATCAACTCCAGAAACTGGCGTCGACCGGGGTGGCCCTGCTGGCCTTCGAGCTGGTACCGAGAACCACCCGGGCCCAGGTGGTAGATGCACTCTCTTCCCAGGCGACGATCGCCGGTTACGCCGCCGTCATCGAAGCTGCCCGCCTCAGCGACCGGATCTTCCCGATGCTCACGACCGCCGCCGGGACGATCCGTCCGGCCGGAGTCGTGGTGCTCGGCGCCGGCGTGGCCGGCCTGCAGGCGATCGCCACCGCCCGCCGTCTGGGGGCGGTGGTCTCCGCCTTCGATGTTCGGGGTGCCGCCGCCCAGCAGATCCGTTCTCTGGGCGCCAGATTCATCGAGGTCGAGGTCGAGGCCCAGGACGAATCCGCCTCGGGCGGTTATGCGAGCCAGTTGGCCGACGAGGCGGAGGCGGCCGTCCTGGCCGGCTTGTTCGAGCCGGTCACCAGGGCAGACGTCGTGGTCACCACGGCGGCCATCCCGGGCCGGCCCGCTCCCAGGCTGGTCTCATCGGAGATGGTGGCTTCCATGAGGCCGGGCGCCGTCATCGTCGACGGTGCGGCCTCGACGGGTGGGAATTGCGAGCTGACCGAGCCTGACGAGATCATGACCCACGGCGGGGTGGTCGTGTCGGGGCCACTCGACCTTCCATCCCGGGCCCCCAACCACGCCAGCCTGCTCTACGGTCGCAATGTCACCGCTTTCATCGGATTCCTCACCGGAGATGACGGGAGCTTCGATCTCGACCCCGACGACGAGGTGATCGCCGAGACCCTGGCTGCCCGGGAAGGTGAAATCGTCAACTCCAGGGTGCCGGCCGCCCTGGCCGACAAGGAGTGACATGAGCCTTCTCATCTCCATCACCGTCTTCGTCCTGGCGGCCTTCGTCGGATTCGAAGTCATAACCAAGGTGCCCCCCACCCTTCACACCCCGCTCATGTCGGGTTCGAATGCCATTTCCGGCATCTCCATCATCGGAGCCATCGTCGCCACCGGTTCGAGCAACGCCACGGCCGCCACGATCCTCGGCTTCATAGCCGTTGTGATGGCCACGATCAATGTCGTTGGCGGCTTCCTGGTCACGGATCGGATGCTGGCCATGTTCAGGCGTCGGCCGGGGGACGAACGATGAGCCCGGTCCTGGCCGGCTACCTCTACCTGGTCGCCACCGCCCTCTTCATCCTCGGCCTGCGACGTCTCTCCAGTCCCGGCACGGCGCGTTCGGGCAACCAGCTGGCAGCCGCCGGGATGCTGGTTGCCGTGGTTGTCACGTTGGCCGACCGCCATGTTCTCTCCTACGGCGCCATCATTGCCGGCCTGGTGGTGGGGTCGGCCATCGGTCTGGTCATGGCGAGACGGGTCGAAATGACGGCCATGCCACAACTGGTGGCCGTGTTCAACGGTTTCGGGGGCGGGGCCTCGGCTCTGGTGGCCCTATCGGAAATAGGCCGCGGCGACGCCACCACTCAGACCCTGGTCACCATCGCCCTGTCGGTACTCATAGGTGCCATCACCTTCACCGGGAGCCTGATCGCCTTCGCCAAGCTCCAGGGGCTCCTACCAGGCGCCCCGCTCCGATACGGCGGACAGGTGGTCGTTGACACCCTTCTGGCCGTGGGCACGGTGGTCGCTCTGGTCGTGGCGGTCGCCTCGGGCGGTTCGGCCGTCTGGGTGTGGTCGCTGGCCATCCTGGCGTCACTGGTCGGCGCGCTGCGAGTGATGCCGATCGGAGGGGCCGACATGCCGGTCGTGATCTCCTTCCTCAACTCGCTCTCCGGCCTGGCTGCGTCGGCGGCAGGATTCGTCATCGAGTCGAATGCCCTGATCATCGCCGGGGCCCTGGTAGGAGCCTCCGGGCTCATCCTCACATCGATAATGGTCACGGCGATGAATCGCACCCTCACCGACGTCTTGTTCGCCGGGTTCGGCGGTCAGGAAGGAACCGGGATCGCCGAAGACGAGGATCGGGTCGCCACCCGTGCCACTCCCGAGGACGTGGCCGTTTCCCTGGCCTACGCACACAGCGTGGTCGTCGTTCCCGGCTACGGGCTGGCCGTGGCCCAGGCCCAGCATGTGATCCGTGAGCTGGAGAGGGTGCTCGAAGAACGGGGCGTGGAGGTCAGGTACGCCATCCATCCGGTGGCCGGTCGAATGCCGGGGCACATGAACGTGCTCCTGGCCGAGGCAGACGTCCCCTACGATCGTCTGTTCGACCTCGAGGAAATCAACCACGATTTCCCCCATACCGACGTCGCACTGGTGGTGGGCGCCAACGACGTCGTCAATCCCTCGGCGCGGGACGACCCCACCAGTGCGATCGCAGGCATGCCCATCCTCGACGTCGATAGATCCAAGATCGTCGTCGTGGTGAAGAGGAGCCTCTCCCCTGGATTCGCCGGGATCGACAACCCGCTCTTCTACATGCCGAACACCATGATGTTGTTCGCCGACGCCAAGGAGGGGCTGACGGAGGTCGTGGCCGCCGTGAAGGAGGCCTGAGCTGGTCCGCTCCCTCGCTTTCGGAGTGACCGCCTCGGCAGCCATTCTGTGGCTCATGTTCTTCGCCGGGCCGGGGACGGTGGAGGTAGCCACTCTCGTGGCGGCCGTGGTCAGCCTGATCTGGTTCGCAACGGTCGATGCAGGCCGCCTCGTCGACGACCGTGGGCGGCCCAACGCCATGCTCTTCGGCCTGGCCTTCCTGGGTGGGGCGCTGCTGGTGACTGCCGCGGCCCTCATCTCCACCGGCATCAGTTTCTTGACCCTCGCCGCCGGGACAGCGGCTCTGGTGACCGGCCTGACCAGGGCCATTCGCTGGCGGATCACACCCAAGGCCGGACGGGAGTGAGGGATGGATTTCCGGGACGTATTGGCCCGCCGACGCATGGTCCGCAACTACACGAACGAGCCGGTGGATCAGGAAGTCGTGCAACGAATCGCTGCTGCTGCGCTCCGCGCCCCCTCGGCGGGGTTCTCCCAGGGCCTGGCGATCGTGGTGGTGACGGACCCCGCCACCAGGGCTGAGATAGCGCAATCAGCCGGCGAGGCCGCCTACGTGGCCCAGGGATTCGACCCGTGGATCTCACGGGCCCCGGTCCATCTGGTCCTGTGCATATCGGAGGAGGCCTATCACCACCGCTACCGCCGGCCCGACAAACTGGAACCGGACGGCACCGAGATCTCCTGGCCGGTCCCCTACTGGTGGGTGGATGCCGGTGCCGGCCTGATGGCGATCCTCCTGGCCGCCGTCGACGAGGGTCTGGCGGCCGGGTTCCTCGGAGTTCACGCCATCAGGGACCTGAAGGGGCTCCTCGGTGTGCCCGAACAATATGCGGTGGTGGGAGTGGTAACGGTTGGATATCCGGCCCCCGATCGTCGATCCCGATCTCTGGATCTGGGACGTCGCCATCTCTCCGAGGTGGTGCATTGGGATCACTGGACGCCCCGAGACCCACCCGGGGTCTTGTAACGATGCGACGGGCGGGGAGACTCTTGATACGACAGCACATCGATCCGGCCGATGCCGGGTCGTGTGGGTGCTCGCCCCGAGGACCACAACGGGATCCGCAATGACAGATCCAATCGAGCAACTGAAAAGCTTCGGCGAGGACATACGAGACGCCATCCCTTCCGGTCGCAGCCACGTCGTGGCAGCCCGGTCGATCGGGCGCGCCCGCACGCCGCGGCCCCGCCGCTCGTGGGTGGTTGCTGCGGCCACCCTGGGCATGTTCGTGATCGCCAACGTGGCGGCCGCGGCCGTGACCGACTCGTCGACGCCGGGAGACGCCCTGTACGGGGTCGACCGGGCATACGAATGGGTCTCGGACACGTTGGGACTGACCCACGATCACACCTCCGAGCGGCTGGAGGAGGCTGAGACGCTCCTGGACCGGTCCGATCCTGTAGGCGCCCTGGATCTGGTCGCATCCGAGATCAACGACGAGACCGTGGCGATGGTTGCCCAGAGCCTGCAGTCTTCCGCTCTGGGAAACGACGAACTGAAGACGATGGCCACGGCACTGGTGACCGACGCCAGGAAGATGAGCGAGGCGGCTCGGTCTGGCAACGAACAGGCCGTCCGCGACTTCAAGGCGCTGATGATGACCCTGGTCGACGTTCCCAACCCGGGACGGGGAAGCGGCAACGCCAACGGCAACCCGGCCAACGGCAACGCCAACGACAACCCGGGCAACGGCAACCCGGGCAACAGCAACCCGGGCAACAGACAACCCGGGCCACAGCAACCCGGGCAACGGGAACGCCAACGACAGCTCCGGCGGAAAGTCCAACTCCAACGACGGCGGGGGGAACCCGGGAACCTCGGGCAACAGCCAGGGCAGAGGCAGCCACGAGAAGTCCGGGGGCTGACACCCAAACCTTCCGCCGTATCCTGACCGCGTGCCAGACCCGACAACCCCACGGGCCGGCGGTGACTGGCCGCCCACCATCGAGGATGTGATCGCCGCCCGCAGCGGCGACATCACGGCAATGGGAGCAGTGCTGGGGGCGGGCTATCCACGTTTGGTGGCCTTCTACCTGGGGGTGGGGATGCCCTCCGAATTGGTCGGCGAGCTGACCTCCGAGGCAATGGAGGGGATGGTGCGCAATTTTCCCAAGCTACGGGAACCGGCTGCCTTCGAGGGCTGGTTCTGGGCGATCGCACGCAACCGTATGCGTACCGGCCTGCGCCGGTTCCGGTCCCGCCGGATCCCCCAGGAGCCGTTCGTTTCTCCCTCCACTCCTGAGGAGAAGGCCATGCTCAAGGAGGAGCATGCGCACATTCGGGCGGCCATGGACGAGCTGTCGCTACGCGATCGTGAGTTGTTGTGGATGCGCGAGGTCGAGGGTCTGGACTACGAGGAGATCGGAACCAGGCTGGGCGCCACCGTGGGGACCGTGCGGGTGGCCTGCCACCGGGCCCGTAAGAGACTCGAGGAAGCCTTCATGAAGTTGGAAGGCGAATGAGCGAGCCGGATATCACCTCGACTTCCAACTCCCTGGTGAAGGAGTTGGTCCGCCTTCGGACCCGGCGACACCGGGATGCCACACACCAGTTCCTGATCGACGGGCGTCGTCCGGTGGAGGTTGCCGTGCGATCGGGCGCTCCGATACTCCGCCAGATCATTTGCCGGGAATTGGGCGGCGAGCCGGTGGTCGGCGACGTTCCGGTCACCGAGATGGCACCGGCGCCATTCCGCAAGGCCTCGATCCGTCAGAAACCCGATGGTGTGATGGCACTGGCCCGCCACCTGAACACAGGGCTGTCCACCCTCCAGGTGACCGACAATCCACTCATGTTGGTGGTCGAATCGCTGGAGAAGCCGGGCAACCTGGGGGCGATGCTTCGCACCGCCGATGCGGCCGGGGTCGAAGCGGTCATCGTCGCCGACCCCACGACAGACGTGCACAACCCCGGTGTGGTGCGAGCGAGCCAGGGATCACTGTTCACGGTCCCCCTGGCCGTGGCCACGACCGAGGCAGCCCTCGCCTGGCTGGCAGCCCGGTCCATCGTTCTGGTCGCAGCCAGCCCCGATGCCACCACGACCCTGTGGGAACAGTCACTGTCGGGTCCGGTGGCGATCGCGGTGGGAACAGAGGCGACCGGGATCAGCCGGCAACTGCGAGGTGCGGCCCGGAACCTCGCCTCGATCCCGATGATGGGTGAGATAGACAGCCTCAATGCGTCCGTGGCGGCAGCCGTCATGCTCTACGAAGCGGTCCGCCAGCGCCGTCAGTCCTGAACTACCTCGATGGCGTCACCGCGCTCACACCAACGGCAGGTGACCGACTCGACCGATCGTTCCAGCACGGCCTCCTCGTCGACTGACATCTCCCCGCCCAGCGTGTAGTGCTGGAACCGTCGCCGCCTCAGGCTCTCGACCACATCGAACCGGGTCCGATTACCGCAGGCAGTGCAGACGTATCGCTCGACGCCGACCTCGATTGACATCGGCGGAAGGGTAATGGTCTGTTACGCCGAAACCGACCGGCCCGCTGCTCCCAACCTCCCCGGCGGCGTGACCGTCGATCGACATCGAACAGGTGTTCGATATAAGGTGGTGGCCCATGACCGCCCGCCAGGCCAGCTTCGACGACCTCGGGATGCCCCTTTCAGAGGTGACCTTCTGCGTCCTCGACCTGGAGACGACAGGCGGTTCGGCGGCCGACTGCGAGATAACCGAGATCGGTGCCGCCCGTTACCGATTCGGAGAGGAGATCGGGTCGTTTCAGACCCTGGTCAATCCGGGGGCGCCGATACCGCCCTTCATCACCGTCCTCACCGGGATCACCCAGGCAATGGTCGTCGAGGCACCCTCGATCGAGGTCGCCCTTCCCGCCCTCCTCGAGTTCATGGGTGATGCCGTGGTGGTGGGCCACAACCTGCGCTTCGATCTCTCTTTCGTCGGGACTGCCGCCCGCAGGCTCGGCTACCCGACGCTCGAGAACCGCACCCTCGACACGGTGGCCCTGGCCAGACGGCTGGTGAGGGACGAAGTCCGCAACCTCAAGCTGTCGACCCTTGCGGCCCATTTCCGCTCACCGGTCACACCAACCCACCGGGCCCTCGACGATGCCAGGGCCACGGCGCACGTGCTGTGGGGCCTCCTGGAGAGAGCCGGCTCACTGGGCGTGACCGCTCTCGATGACCTCCTCGCCCTGCCTACGGCCCGGGGGTCTGCCCACTACCGAAAGATCCATCTGGCCGACGAGCTTCCCCGCCGCCCCGGCGTCTACATGTTCAAGGATCGCAACAACGAGGTGTTCTATGTGGGCAAGGCGACGAATCTTCGCTCCCGGGTGCGTTCCTACTTCTACGGCGACGAGCGCAAGTCCGTGACCAACATGCTCAGGGAACTGGCCGAGATCGACTACCGGGTATGCCAGAGCGCCATCGAGGCCGAGGTGACCGAGTTGCGACTCATCCACGCCTGGCGCCCACGCCACAACCGGCGTTCGCGGCCACCCAAGGCCTCCCACTTCGTCAAGTTGACCGACGAGGAATTTCCCCGCCTCTCGCTGGCGCGAAAGGTCAGGGACGACCGGGCCACCTACCTGGGGCCGTTCAGGTCCCGGCGGGGAGCCGAGGCCGTGATGACGGCGATCTGGGATGCGGTGCCGGTGCGTCGTTGCACCCACCGGCCGGGAAGCAGGGAAACGGCCTGCGCCGCCGCGCAGATGGGCACCGCCCTCTGCCCATGTGATGGGACCCTGACCTCGACCGAATACGCCCCTGTGGTCGACCTCCTCCGCCGGGGTCTGACCGAGCAGCCCGAGCTACTTCTGGAGCCGCTCGCCTCCCGGGTTGGCCGCCTGGCCCGGGCACAGCGCTACGAGGAGGCCGCTACAGCCCGCGACCGTCATCGCGCCCTGGCCCGGGCACTGGAAAGACGTCGCGCCTGGCAGGCCATGCAGGAAGCCGGGATGTTCGAGGTGGAAGCGGGCAATGGCGACCATGCTGTGGTCGACCAGGGACGCCTGGTCCGGGCCTGGGCCGCCGGCGCCCACCCTCCCCTGATCCCCGCTCCACAGGCGTCGCCCCGACGGCAGGTGCCCGAAGATGTGTTGACGGCCGAGGAGGCGCACCTGTTGTGGAAATGGATCACCAGTGACGGAGCGCGCCTGGTCGTTTCCGAGAGCGGTCTCTTCCTGCCCGTCCGCCCGGTCCCCGTTTTGACCCGCCTGGGCTGATTCCCGAGCCATCCCCGCCTCCCGGACACCCCTCGAGGGCGTTCTACCCTTGCCCGATGCGCTTCATCGTTCGCCCGGGGACCGATCCGATAGCCCGGGCCGACCCCACCATGCTCAAGACCCTGGGCCTGCCTTATGGCGGCATGGTCAAGGTGGGGCGAACCCATGCCCTGATCCAGGCAAGCTCGATGAACGAGCCCACCGCCATCAGCCTGGGCCCAAGAGTCCAGGGCAATGCCGGGCTGGAGGCGGGGGACTCGGTCGAGGTGTCCCGGGCCGTTCTCGGCCCGGCCACGTTGGTGGTACTGGATGTGGATAGGGTGCCCCCGGACGTGACGGCGCTGGTGGAAGGCTGGCAAGGCCGACCCGTGTCGATGGGCGATACGCTCGACCTGCCAGGTGGAGCCGAGGTGGCTGTGGTGGCGGTTCGCCCCGGGGAGGCGGGCACGATCGGGCCGGCCACCCGCCTCGCCGGGAGGTCCGACCCGGTGCCGGTCGAGACGGAGCAGGGCCCCCCGACGTCGTCCGAGCCGACCACGGCCCGGCCCCCGCGGGAAAGCCACGTAGACCCTCCCCACGGCGCCACTTCCAAAGCGCCCACCCAGGACCAGGCGCTGCTGGCGGGACTCGAGGTTCAAAGGGACCTCCTGACCGGATGGCTGACCCTGCTCACCTCCCCGGCCGATCTCCCCAGCGTCTGGGGCCTGCCCCGCGTAGCGGGCGTGTGGATAGAGGCACCGCCCGGTTGCGGGCGACCCGAGGTCGTCCGGGCCGCGGCAGCCGACGTTCCGGTGAAGGTCGAAGACGTCTCCCTGGCGAAGGTCTTCAAGCCCGAACGACTGCTGGACGTGCTACAGGGCGCCCTGGCGAGGGCAGGAGAACGAGCGGTGCTGTTCATCGATCGGGTGGAACTGCTCACCGGCGAGGACGCCCTGTCCAACTTCCGAACCCAGTTCGGAGCCGTATTCCGATGGTTTCTCGACTCTGCAGCCGAGCGAAGCGGCCTGGCCGTGGTCATGGGCACCACCGCCCTGGCCACGATCGACCCGGCTCTGGCCAAGAATCCCCTGCTGCCGCGCTCACTCTCTATTCCCCCACCCGACCTGGAGCGACGCAAGCTCCTGTTCCAGGCGGCCCTGGCCGGGGTGCCGACCACAGACATAGATCACGACACCCTGGCTGCCCGTTCGGCGGGGTTCTCAGGAACCGACATCGTGGCCGCCGTCCTGCACGCCTCCGCCTACCTGGCACGGCATGGCGGCACCCTGGACACCCAGGAGGTGGTGGCGGCGATCCGGGAGACCACGCCCTCGTTGGGATCGGCCTCCATGGGTGATATACCCGCCTACGGCTTCGAGCGGGTGGCCAACCTCACGGAAGTCAAGCAGAGACTGACCGAGGCGGTGATCTGGCCCATCACCGACCGGGCCCGGTTTCATAATCTGGGTATCGATCCTCCCCGGGGAATACTCCTTTACGGACCACCGGGAACGGGAAAGACATTTGTCGTTCGGGCCGTCGCCCACGAAGCCGGTGCTGCCTTCTTCCCCATCAAGGGCGCCGAGCTGCTGGACAAGTACGTCGGCGAGTCGGAACGAGGGGTGAGGGACGTTTTCGCCCGGGCACGGACGGCGTCTCCCTCGATCATCTTCTTCGACGAGCTCGATGCCCTGGCGCCCGTGCGGGGCAGCTCCACCACCAGCGTGACCGATTCGGTCGTCGCCGCCATGCTCACCGAGCTCGACGGGGTCAGCGAACGGGGAGACGTAGCCGTTATTGGAGCCACCAACCGGATCGACCTGATCGACCCCGCCCTGTTGCGCAGCGGGCGATTCGAGACACACATCGAGCTGGGCCTGCCCAACGAGGAGGCGCGGCGGGCCCTGCTCGACATCAGTGATGTTCCCTTCGCCGAGGATGTGGACCTGGACGCTCTGGCCGGGCTGTGCGAAGGCCTGTCCTTCGCCGACATGGCCGGGCTGCTTCGGGAAGCTGCCCTCACGGCTCTGCGCCGGGACGTGGGAGCCCGCAGCGTGGCCTGGGACGACCTGATGGCGGCCCGGAGGCGATTCGGTCCCCAACCGACGCCGGGGTGAGGATCAGCTCGACGGGGGCTTGCGCCGGGACCGGAACGGAGCGCTCACCATGTGGCCCAGGGAGCCGAACATGGCGTTCTTGCGCACGTTGCCTGCATTGCGCCACAAGCGATGTCCGTCGAGCTTGACCCGCTGGGTCTGGGGGATCGCCTCGATCCCGAAATGGCGGGCTAGCTGGCGGAGGGTGTGTTGCCACATGCGGTCCTCGGTCCGCGCCACACCCAGCATGAAGGCCGCATCCCAGAGAGGATCATTGGGACGTAGCATCAACTGGACCTGAGCAACGGTCTCGGGCTCTGCGTAGGCGGAGAAAGTGATCCATCCGGCGAAGGGATGCCCTTCCGGAGTCATGAAAGCGAACGAGGTCTCGTCGGCGTACAGGACCAGAATCCCGGTGGAAAGCATCTGCATCGACTTGATGCTGCCCACCTCACCGGGCTTGATGCCCGCCAGTGGGGCGTTGAACCGGGCCGACCGAGGCCAGAACTCCCCGTAGTTCGCCTTCCACTCGGCGATCACCGTCTCGGGCTCCACTCCGGGCAGCTCGACCCGATAGGTCTTCTGCCACAGCGGACCGAACCCTTGCTGGGGGCCGTTGAGGCGGCGGCCTCCCATATTGACGCCGCTGTCCTCGCCCAGCCTCTCGATTAGAGGTGCCCATCCTTCGGCATCTCGTGGTGTTGTCATGGCTCCTCCGAACTCGCTGACGACCCGATTGAACAACCCGAGCGTCACGACTTCGTTACGGGATTCCGGTCCGGTCTGCCGCGGCCTGCTCGATCGGGCCCGGACCGGTCCTGGTCCACACCGAGATCAGCGCCGGAACCAGGGCTCGGTCGACGACTCCGACCAACTCATCGGTCACCTCAGCCATATCGGTACGCCCGCTGAGGCGAGCACCGAAGCTTCCCACCTCGAACTCACGGTCGTAATGAGAGCGGTTGAAACGCCGATCCACCGCGGCGACGAGGCGAGCTCGCAGAGGGTTGAACAGCGCTGCCGCCACCAGGGTCGAGCCCGCCACCACCAGATCGCTCGTCTCGCCCAGAATCGCCGCCAGGGCCACCACCGACCCGGCGTAGACCGCGGCGATGGCCAGAGTGAGGAGGGTGTAGGCCAGCGTACGCGAGATGATGTGGTCGATCCGGTACAGCCGATAGCGGAGGACGGCGACTGCCACCGCCACCGGAACCGCCATGAAACCGGCGAGAGCCGGTGTCCAGACCGCCCACAACAACACTCCCGCGGAACGCGGGTCTGCCTTGGCGAGACCCATGGCAGAGGCGATCGGGAACCCGATCAGCACACCGGTAGAGGCCAGTCCGAGGGCAGCCACCAGCCACCTCAGCTGAGGCCGCTCCACCCCCGCCGCACGCCGATAGCGCAAGAGGATCGAGATGGCACCGCCCAGGAGGACGACCATCTGAAGGGTCAACAGCAAATCGACGGGCGGGACCAGCGACCAGAAGCGGGCTCCGGGAACCAGAGCAAGTGGATTCACGATGTCGATCGGCGGCCCCGCAACAGGGTCGATAGTGATGGTCGGGGCGAAGGCAACAAGCACGGCCACAAACACGCTGGCCAACAGGAAGACGCGAGCCCACAGGCCCGGACGGCCCGCAGGCATCCGCCCGGTCGGAAAGAGCACGGTGAGGGCGAAGAGCGTCGCCAGAGAGGCGTTCCAGCCCCAGCTGATAGGCCAGGCGACCAGTTCCTCGAACCACGGGGCTCGTCCGGCCAGAAGCTCTCCGGGGTTTCCCCTGACCGGGAGTGTGGCTCCGACAATTTCGATCCCGATCAGCATGAGCAACCAGCCGATGGCATTCTCGGGGCGCTTGACGACCAGAACGGCACCGGTGACCACATAGGGAAGCATGAAGCAGAGCGTGATGGCGTCGCCGGCCAACGCCGTCACGACCAACCCGGCGATCACGATCGACAATGCAGCCGGCCATCTCAGCGTCCGCCTCAGCGGGCGCCGTTCGCCCTCACCGGTGGACTGCGCCTTCGCCTTCATGGCAGGTGTCCGGGGTGGACCCGGCGGATCAGGCCGATCCGGTGGCCGAGAGCTCGTCGGCGTGGATGTTGATGGCTTCGTCGAGCCGGGTGAGGGAGAAGATCTCGCGATAGTGATCACTGAGCCCGTAGGCGGCGAGGCGGTGACCGTTGCGTTGGGCACGGATGAGCACCGTGACCAGGAGGCCGATCCCACCGCTGTTCATGTAGTCGAGTCCCTCGAAGTTGAGGATGATCAGGTTCACCCCGGGCTGGTCGGCCTGGTTGTAGGCGTCCATGAGCACGCCCTCGCAGAAGGCGGTCATCTCGCCCTCGATGTCGATGATCTTGACTCCTTCGCCGGCATCCCGCACCGACATCGCTACCTGTGCCTGTGGCATTCGCCTCTCCTTCAGCCGGTCGAGACTGCTTCGGTCTCGTTGTCGAAGATCGCCATGAAGTCGGCGATCCGGGTTATCTGGAAGATCTGGCGATAGTGATCACTCAGTCCGTAGGCGCGAACCTGGCGCCCGGCCGCTCTCGCCCGAGCCAGGAGGCCGACTATCACGGCGATGCCGGTGGAGTTGATGTATCCAACGTCGGAGAAGTCGAGGACCACTCCCCCGTCACCCGACTGGGCGTAGGCGGCGTCGAGTTGCTCCTGGCTGTGGCGGTCGACCTCGCCCGCCAGGCGCAGAATGGCAACCGACGGCCGCCGGTCAACCGAGACGTCGAATGGAATCGATGTCATCCGCTTGCTCCTTCCAGGATCATGTCCATCTCTATGACATGTCTTCCGTTCTCGGTCCGATGACGGAGGTCGTCCACCATCTGCTCGATTAGGAACAGCCCCCAGCCCCTGGGCGACTGAAGGCCGGCCAGTTTGGCTTCCAGGTCCGGCACCTCACCGTCGGGGATGTCGGGCCCGGAACCATGGTCTTCGACACGAACCGTGAGCCGATCCGGAGACCTCAGCACCGTCACATCGACTACCAGAGACGGGTCGAAACGGTTCCCGTGCTCGATGGCATTCATGGCCGCCTCCGACACCGCCGTTCGGAGTCGCTCCAGTCGCTCTCCGTCCAGGCCGATCGACCGGGCGAGCGAGCCGACCCTTTCCATCACAGCCCGTTCCCTGCCCTCTTCGCTTGGCACCGAGAAGCGGTCGATCTCCTCTGGCAGCGAGCCGAACACGCCGGCTGAACGTGCTGCCGAGGAGACGTGCCTGACCATGACCATGGTGACGTCGTCCTCCTGCTCGTGATCGGCGCCGCAGAAGCGGTCGAGCTCGGCCAGGATCGATGAGGTGAGCCGGGTCCCGTCTCCCGTCGACCCGACCAGCCCCATCAGCCGGGGGAAACCGAACATGCTGCCGTCGGCGGCGTGGGCTTCCACTATCCCGTCACTGGTGAGAAGCATCACGGCTCCGTCTTCGAGAGTGAATGTCTTGACCTCGTAGGGCATTCCGGGCATGAGCCCCAGGGGCATTCCGGTGGCGCGGAGTTCGACCACGCCCTCGGCCGTTCGCACATAGGGGAGGTTGTGGCCGGCGTTGGCGAGAGTGAGGGCGCCGGTCAAGGGCTCCAGGATGGCGAACAGGCAGGTGACGAACATGGCGGGTGGGATCTCGTCGACCAGCACATCGTTTGTCTCGGCCAGGATCTGACCCGGATCGTTCAGGTGTTGGGCGGCGGCCCGCAAAGTGGAGCGGGTGGTGGCCATGACCAGGGCCGCCGGGACTCCCTTGTCGGTGACGTCCCCGATCACAATGCCCAGCCTCTCGCCGGGCATGGGGATGAAATCGTAGAAGTCCCCGCCCACGGCCCGGGCCGGGCGGTAGTAGGCGTCGATCTCCCAGCCGGGCAGAGCGGGAAGGTCCTTGGGCAAGAGCGTCTGTTGGATCAGAGCCGCCACTCGCAGCTCCTGTTCGATGCGCTCCCTCTCCTTGGCCTCGGCCTCCTGCTGCCTGACCAGCTGGGCCAGGCGAATGGCAGGGGCCACCTGGGCGGCCAGAGCGCTGAGCAGGCGACGATCATCGCCTGAATAGGGCTGGTCCGATAGGCGCTTGCCCAGGCTCAAGGTGCCGATCAGCTCACCCTGGCTGATCAGGGGGACTATCAGGTGCACACCGGCTTCCCGCATCGCCCCGAGTGCCGGAGACACGAGCTCGATCTTGTCCACCTCCACCGGTCCACCAACGCCCAGCAAATAGGACGTGAGCGGATCGTGGTCGGAGATCGGAATAGGCTCCGTCAGCACCGGGTTCTCAGCCTGCTGGCTCGCCCTGACGGGCTTGGGGGCCTGGCGACGTCTCTTTCTTAGCCTGGAGTCCTTCAACATTGCCACGGCACCCTTCTACACATGTCGCGTTCCGGAATCGTTACGGCTCCTGGTCGCCGGGGAGGCATCACGGATCCACAGGGACGATGACTTCGGGTGGAGGGTCCTTCCCAGGAGTCCCCCGAGTTCCTCGGTGAGGCCCTCGACCGACTGCCGCGGCCCCAGCTGAGCGGCGAACGCGGCTACCTCCCGCCCGGAATCGTACCGGGCACGATCGAATCTGCGGTCCACACGTTGTTGGATCTGGCGCCTGACCGGGTTGAAGACCGCCGCCGCGGCCAGGGTGGCCGCCGCCGTCACCAGGGCTCGGGAGCCTCCCACCACGCTCGACACGAGCACGACCGGCACCGCGTACACGAGGGCGACGATTGCTACCACCAGGGCGTAGGTGACCGTGCGAGAGATGATCCTGTCGATGTCGTACAGCCGGTATCTGGTTATGGCCACCCCGAAGCCGACCGGGATCAGCATGTAAACGACGAGCACCGCCCCCCACATGTCGGTCCCACCCACCATCTCGTACAGACGGGGAGAGGCGGCTGTGGTGGCGGCAAAGGTCACGGCCAGGGCCAGCAGGACCAGGGAGGCCAGCACCGGGCGGTACCTGACCCGCACCGCCTGCTCGGAGCGTCGCGAGCGAACGAACAAATGCGCGGTGGCGGCGACGAGCACCGCGGCGATGACCACGTAGCCGATCAGCTCCACACCCGGAGAGAACCAGCCCAGACCGGTCGGGTTCGAGCCCAGGTAGGCGTTGTTGTCGCTGCTGTCGGTTATGTCTCGGGCGAGCGAAGCCACCAGGACCATCGCCGAGGCCAAGAAGCCCGCCCTACGCCAGAGCGGTGGAGCCACGCCGTCGGGGAAGAGGATCATTAGCCAGGCGAACTGGGCGAACAGCGCCGGGAACCCCCAGCTGGTGAGCCAGCCGATCCATATCGGGGGGAGCCAGGGCAGCGCGTCGAAGGTAGTGACCTGGAGCGTCACTCCGATCGACAACAGCAGCCACGCCACCGGATGACTCCCGATCCGGCCCAGGACCAGGGCCGCAACCAGGTAGAAAGGAGCCGCCGCCAGAAAGGCCCCGGGGAGGCGCCCCACCGCCAGCCCGGTGGCCACGGCAAGGCCGGAAACGACGCCCATGACCCCGAATACGGTGATCCGGACCCAACCGGCAACAGCCCCGCCGCCCCTACTACTCATCGGCGCCCTTCATCCACAATCCTGCTCTGGAGGGCTGGAGGATGCGGGAAGTGACCTCGAGAAAGTGGCCTGTCACCCCGTCGAGCTCCACCTCGGCGGGGAGGCCGGCGATGAAAGCCTCTACCTCCTGGCGGGCATCGAATCGGGACCGGTTGAAGCGGCGATCCACCACCGTCTGGATGCGGCGACGCAGCGGATTGAAGGCGGCGGCGGCAGCCAGGGTGGCGGCCGCCACGACGATCTGATTCGACCCGCCCACCAGACGGGGCACGAGTAACACAGGTATGGCGTAGACCGCGGTTATGGCGATGGCCAGCAATCCGTAGGTGACGGTGCGCGAGACGACCTTGTCCACGCCGTAGAGACCATGCCGCACCAGGGCATAGACGAACGAAGCGGGGACGAGCGCCCACCCGATCTGAGCCGGCCACCAGGCGATGGCTCCGATCGTGTTGAAGAGCGCGAGGCCAAACACCACGCCCAGAACGAGGAGCCAGAACGAGTACAGGACGACCGTATAACGGCGCCGGGTCTCGCCCGAGGCTCGGCGATGCCTAACCCCCAGTGATGCCACGCAAGCCAGCACGCCGAAGATTATCAAAGCCAGGCCGGCGTCGACTATCGAGCGCGGCAGCCAGTTCAGCCCGAGCGGGTTGGGGTAGAAGCCGAGGACCGACTCGTCGCCTCCATGGACCGGGTGGGCGGCGAACGACAACACCGTCAACGCGACCATCCCGCTGATCGTTAGCCGACCTGCGATTCGGCCCCGCCGACTTCGATCGCTCAGCCCATCGGGGAACACCAGGAGAAGCCAGATCATGGCGGTGTAGGAGATGTAGCCGCCGATCCCGTCATACGCCCAGGCAATCCACGGATACCAGTGCGGAGCGATGCCGGCCACTGCGATGGGCGAGCTGGTCAGAGGCCACCCGAGCCCGATGATCATCAGGAGCCATCCCACCTGATGCCAGGGACGCCTGACCATGATGGCCAAACCCGACCCAAGAAAGAGCAGCGGGATCGCCAAGGAGAACACCACCCCGGCAGGATCCTGGTCGGGCGCCCTCCCGATGACTGCCGACAGCCAGTACAGGCCCAAGGTCGCGCCGACGAGCAGGATCAATCCGGTCCAGCGGAGGAGCTTCCAACCCGGATGGGCCGATTCCTTCCCCCCGGTCATCTGACCCGCGCCTTCGGTCACTTTTCCTGGTCCTTTCACACCCCGAGAAAGTGCCATGCCGGAAGCCTGACATGGCGCCGTCACGGCAACGTTACGACATCCCCGACCCGACGGTCTTCAGGTTCCGCTCAGATCCTGGACAACCGGGGCCATCGCCTCCCAGGCTCGCGCCGGGATCACCGGATAGGAGATACCCCACCGGTTGCGTCGATCCACCAGGTCTGCCCGGATCTCCTCGTGAGTCCCGACCAGGAAATGGGGCGATGACCGGATACCCTGTGGCGTCCCGCCCCACTTCTCGGCGAGGCGGGCGGTGCCCGCCTCACGGTCGGTCGTCACATCGATGCCGAACAGGAGGACGTTCAGCTCCAGGTCGTCGAACCGGTCACCGGCCCCGGCCCGGATCCACTCCAGCTTCCGATCGATGACGTCTCCTGCCCGGGTAATACGCTCGCCCAGATCGGATCTGCTTTTCAGCTCCCCGGCCGACAGCCCGACGATGTCGGCCTGGCGTCCGGCGATGCCCAGCATCCGCCTCGCACCTCCCCCGATGATCAACGTAGGCCGACCGGGTGCCGGTTTGGGTAACCCGTCGAGAGAGACCTGATAGTGGTCGCCCTCGAACACCAGCTCGCCAGGCCCCCACAGCCCCTTGAGCACGGCCACGGCCTCCTCGAAACGATCGACCTGCACACCGGGCGGGTCACGCTCGTATACCGGAACTCTCGTAATCATCTCTCTCCCACCCCGTGCCCAGCCCCAGCTCGAGCCTCCCATCCGTGAGCAGGTCGACCGTGGCAGCCTCCTTGGCCAGAACCGCCGGATGACGGAAGTCGTTGGCCAGCACCAGGGTCCCGACCCGCATCGAAGATGCTTCGGCCGCCGCCACCAGGGCAGGTAAGGGCGCCCACTTGTCCGAGAAGTGGTCGGAGATGAACAGGGTCGAATAGCCGAGCTCTTCGGCCCGGGCCACCTCGGCCATCCATTGGCGGCGGCCTACGGCCGCCCCGGCCATGGCGCCAAAGCGGAACGGGTGCATGGCCGCAAGGCTAACGGGGCTCAGGCGTCGAGACGGGCCCGCGCCTCGGCCAGGGTGAACCGACCCTCATACAGGGCGCGGCCCACGACGGCGCCCTCGCAACCCAGGGCGGAGAGCACCTCCAGATCGGCCAATTCCGCCACACCACCTGAGGCGATGACAGAAAACCTGCCGTCGGAGATCAACGCCCCGGTCAGATCCAGGTCCGGTCCGGCCATCGTCCCGTCGCGGCCTATGCCCGTCACCAAGAGCCGCCCCACTCCGGCCCCGGCCAGGTCGTCCAGAACCTCCCCCACCGGCCTCCCATCGTCGGTCCATCCCCGGCCCGTGGCGCGGCCGGAACGAACGTCCACGGCGGCGACGACCCTCTCACCGAGGCCGGCCAGCGAACCGGGCGACCACACCGCGGCCGTTCCCATCACAACCCGTTCAGCTCCCAATTCCAGGATCTGGCCGGCCACGACTGGAGTTCGGATACCTCCCCCGGCCTGGAAAGGTGACCCCGGCTTCGCCCAGCGCCGACCACAGGCCCAGATCGGGGTGACCGTCACGTGCGCCGGCCAGGTCCACCACATGCACGAGTCCTGCCCCGGCCTGAACCCAACCTGCCGCCGTGGCGACAGGGTCGGCACCATAGGTTGTGGCGGTGTCGTATTCGCCCTGTAACAGCCGAACCACCCCACCGTCCAGGACGTCGACCGCTGGAATCAGTTCCACCGCCGCACTCCATTCCGGTTGCGGCCCGGGTTAGTTTCCCTGCCACGCCGCTAACTTGGCCGGTGATACGGGATCGGAGCCAACCATGCCCACTGTCAGCGTTCGATACATCGTCGACGACGTCGATCAGGCGATCGAGTTCTACTGCGGTCACCTGGGCTTCACCGAGGACATGCATCCAGCTCCACCCTTCGCCATGCTCTCCCGCGGCGATCTCCGGCTGCTGCTCAGTGCACCCGGGGGCGGCCCCGGGGGCGGGGGCGCCATGCCCGACGGCACGCTCCCCCAACCGGGCGGATGGAACCGCTTCTCCCTCGAGAGTGGATGACCTGGCAGCTCTGGTGGAGCGACTCCGAGTTGAACGGAGTCCGCTTCCGCAATCAGATCGTCGACGGGGTCGGAGGCCGACAGATCCTGGTCGAAGATCCCTCCGGCAATCCTGTCGAGCTGTTCGAGCCCACCCTGCCCGAGGCAGCGCTGTAGGACCTCGGAGCCGGGCTCGGTGAATGACTGAGCCATTCGTCGAGCCACTCTTCTCGCTGCTCGGTTGCTTCATTGTTCTATCATGTTAGTGTTCTATCACGTTAATACAGCCACCTCGGTACAGCACCGGGCGATTGCGACCTCAGAGAATATGACCAGACCACCAAACCCAGGGCCATGACCATTCCCGACGAAGACTGGCGCGACGACGACACCGCGGCCCTGTTTCGGGCTGTGCTCACCCTGGAGACCATCGACGAGGCGGCCAGCTTCTTCCGCGACCTGTGCACCCGCCGGGAGTTGACCGATCTCTCCCACCGCTGGGCGGTGGCTCGACTCCTCGCTGATGGGCTGCCCTACCGTGAGATAGCCGAGCTGACCGGCGCCTCCACCGCCACCATCACCCGGATCAACCAGTGGCTACGCCATGGGGCGGGAGGCTATCGAATGGTGCTGGAGCGCATGGAGGGAGTCGGATGAGCGACCCGGTCAGGTTGGCGGTGCCCAACAAGGGACGGCTCAAACAGCCCTCGATCGACCTTCTCAACGCGGCCGGGCTCTCCTTCGAGGTCACCGAAAGGGCTTTGGCGGTGCTGGTGGGCAACGCCGACGTCGAGCTGTTGTTCGTACGGACCGAGGACATACCCGAGCTGGTCTCCGACGGAGTGGCCGAGTTGGGGATCACGGGTGTGGATCTGCTGACCGAGTTCGACGGCGATCTGGACGTCCTGGTCGATCTCGGGTACGGGCGCTGCCGCCTGGCGGCGGCGGTCCCCAATTCCTCCCGGCCGGACAAACTCGAGGATCTGGCGGGCTCGCGGGTGGCCACCTCTCACCCCGGCGCCACCGCCCGCTTCTTCGGCGAGCTGGGGATCGACGTGACGGTGGTGCCGCTGCGGGGATCGGTCGAGCTGGCCACCAAGCTGGGGGTGGCCGACGCCATAGTCGACCTGGTCTCGACCGGCTCCACCCTGCGCATCAATGGGCTTCGGGAGATCGGGACCCTGCTCGAGTCGGTCGCAGTCCTGGTGTCTGCCGGAAAGGTGGCCGGCACGGCCGAGCGGATTGCCACCGCCATTCGAGCGGTGGTAGCGGCCCGCCGCAAGCGCTACGTCCTTCTCAACGCGCCGGCCGCCTCGGTGGACGAAATAGCCGACATCATTCCCGGGCTCGAGGCGCCAACGATCATGCCCCTGGCCGAAGAGGACATGTATGCCGTCCATTCGGTGGTGGCAGCCGACGACGTTTGGCACCTGCTCCCCAGGCTGGAGGAGGCGGGCGGCAGGGGAATCCTGGTGCTCCCCATCGAGCAGCTCATCCCATGACCACTCCATTACTCACCAGGGTCGACCTCGCAGGCCTCTCCCCGGCCGGGTGGCGCCGTCTCACCCGTCGATCGCCCGTCCCGGATCCCCTCGTGGCAGAGCAGGCGGCAGCCATCTGCCGGCAGGTGGCCACGGGAGGGGATGCGGCTATGACCGAGCTGTCCGGTCGGTTCGGTGGAGGGTGGCGACGGGTAGAGCCGGCTGAGTCCGGCCTGGCTCTTTCGGAACTGGACCCGGCGGTTCGTGCATCTCTCCAGCGGGCGATCGACAACGTTCGTACCTTTCATGAGGCCCAGATCCCCGTTCCCACCACCGTGACCACCTCGCCCGGGGTGGAGATCACCCGTACATGGCAGCCGCTGCGGCGGGTGGGTGCCTATGTGCCGGGGGGCAAAGCCGTGTATCCGTCCACCGCCATCATGACCGTCGTGCCGGCGGTTGTGGCCGGGGTCGAGGAGGTGGTGGTGGTTTCGCCGGAGGGCCCCGATGGTGACCTGAAGCCCGTGCTCCTCGCCGCCTGCAAGTTGGCCGGAGCCACGGAGGTCTGGGCGGGTGGCGGCGCCCAGGCCGTCGCCGCCATGGCCTACGGCACCGAGACGATGGTTCCGGTGTCCAAGATCGTCGGGCCGGGGAACCCCTACGTCACGGCCGCCAAGCTGGCCGTACACGGGGTGTGCGCCATCGACATGCCGGCCGGGCCCTCGGAGGCGCTCGTACTGGCCGACGCCGGGTCGGATCCGGTGCTGGTAGCGGTGGACCTCCTATGCCAGACCGAGCACGGAATCGACTCTCCCGCCGTGGTGGTGACAACAGACGCCGGCCTGATCGAGAGGGTGGAGTCCGAGTTGGGGCGGCTCCTGCCCACTCTCGAGCGTGCCCGGATCCTGACCAAGGCGCTGACGGACCACGGGGTGGCAGTGGTAGCCGGGAGTCACGAGGAGGCCATCGCCTTCGCCAACCAGTATGCCCCCGAGCACGTCTCGGTGCTGACGGCCGACCCCGAGGCCGATGCCGGGTCCATCACGTCGGCCGGCTCCGTCTATGTGGGAAACTGGGCTCCCGAGTCTGCCGGGGACTACGCCACCGGTGCCAACCACGTCCTCCCCACCGGCGGGTTGGCCGCCTCATACGGGCCGTTGTCGACCGAGGACTTCGGGTCGTGGCGTCAGGTGCAACGCATCAGCCGGGCGGGACTGGAGGGCATAGCCCCGGTGATCGAGACCCTGGCCGGGGCCGAAGGCCTCACCGCCCACCGCCTCGCCGCCCGGATACGGCTCGACCGAGAGGAGAACGCATGAGCCGCAGCGTCACCACTAATCGTTCCACCCGCGAGACGAGCGTCGAGTGCACGCTGGAACTGGATGGCCGGGGTCGGGCGACGATCGACACCGGGGTCGGGTTCTTCGATCATCTCCTCTCGTCGCTGGCGACTCATGCTCTCTTCGATCTCGATCTGACGACCAAAGGGGACCTGGTCGTGGACGATCACCACACCCTGGAGGACACAGCCCTCGTCCTGGGCTCTGCCCTGGCCCAGGCCCTGGGCGACCGGGCGGGAATCAACCGCTTCGGAGACGCCCGGGTGCCCATGGACGAGGCGCTGGCTGAAGCCACGGTCGACATCTCCGGCCGCCCCTACGCCCTCATCGACCTGGAGTTGAGGAATCCGACCATCGGCACGATGACTGCCCAGAACCTTCCCCACGCCCTGGAGGCATTCACCCGGGCGGCCGGCATCACCCTCCACCTCCACTCGCGCGGTGACAACGACCACCACGTGGCCGAGGCGGCCATCAAGGCACTGGCCCGGGCCCTGCGCTCGGCGGTGGCCCTCGACCCGGCCCGGGCTGACGAGATTCCCTCCACCAAGGGAGCACTGTGACCCGGGGCCCGGCGCGAGTGGCCGTCGTGGACCATGGCGCCGGCAACCTGGTCTCGATCTCTCAGGCCCTGACCCGGTGCGGAGCCGAGACCGAGATCGTCTCCTCCCCCACCGACCTCGCCGCCTACGACGGGATCGTCCTGCCCGGGGTCGGGGCGACTCGCACCGTCATGGACGGTATCGAGGCCGGCGGTTTCGCCCGACCGCTGCGGACGACCGATCGACCCCTGCTGGGTATCTGCGTGGGGATGCAGGTGCTGTTCGAGGCCTCCGAGGAGGACGGCGCCCCCTGCCTGGGCATTATCGAGGGCACGGTCTGCCGCCTCGAGGCCGCCCCTTCGCTTCCCCATATCGGGTGGAATGACCTGCAGCTCATAGGAGAGGACCCTCTGTTCGAGGGCCTGGTCGATCCGGTGGTCTACTTCGTCCACTCGTACGCTCCGGTCCCCACCCGACCCGAGGTGGTGACCGCCACCGCCGAGCATGGGCGGTCGTTCGTGGCGGCGGTGCGACAGGGAACGGTGGTCGGAGTCCAGTTCCACCCCGAGCGGTCCGGATCAGCGGGTCTACGCATCCTGGCCCGGTTCGTAGCCAGCTGCAGACGGAGGCCGGCCGATGTTGCGTAAGCGCATCATTCCGTGTCTCGACGTCACCGGAGGCCGGGTGGTGAAGGGTGTCAACTTCGTCGACCTGGTCGATGAGGGCGACCCGGTCGAACTGGCCGATCGCTACGCAAGCGAAGGAGCCGACGAGATCTGCTTTCTCGACATCTCCGCCACCCACGAGGAACGCCAGACCATGCTGAACGTCGTCCGCCAGACCGCTTCCCGGGTTTTCGTCCCCCTGACCGTCGGGGGGGGCATCCGTCGCTCCGACGACATGAAAGCAGCTCTGCGGGCGGGAGCAGACAAGGTGTCGGTCAACACCGCCGCCGTAGTCTCACCCCAGCTCCTGGCCGAGTGTGGCCGCCGGTTCGGACGCCAGTGTGTGGTCCTCGCCATCGACGCTCGACGAAACGGGGACGGTTTCGAAGTGGTAGTCAAGGGTGGTCGGGAACCTACCGGAAGGGACGCCGTCGCCTGGGCTCGCCGTGGTGTGGAGCTGGGCGCGGGCGAGATCCTGCTCACCTCCATGGACCGGGACGGCACCCAGGACGGCTTCGACCTGGATCTGACCCGGGCGATTTCGGAGGCGGTCGAGGTGCCGGTGATCGCCTCGGGTGGAGCCGGAAGCCCCGGACACTGCGTCGAGGCCGTCACCGAAGGCGGTGCCGCGGCGGTCCTGGCCGCCTCCATCTTCCACCGCCGCCAGGTCGAGATCACCGAGGTGAAACAGGCCATGGAGGATGCCGGGGTCCCGATCCGCAGGACCTGGTCGTGAACCCCGACGACGTGGCCTGGAACGAGGCCGGCCTGGTGGCGGCGATCGTCCAGGATGCCACCGACGGCCGTGTGCTGATGCTGGGCTGGATGAACCGCCGGGCCCTGGCTCTGACCCACCAGACTGGCAGGGTCCACTTCTGGTCTCGGTCGAGGCAAGAGCTTTGGGAGAAGGGGGCCACTTCGGGCAACTACCTGAACCTGGCATCCATCCAGATCGACTGCGACGCCGATGCACTCCTGGTCCAAGCCTTCCCCAGGGGGCCCGTTTGCCACACCGGCGCTCCCACATGCTGGGGTGAACAGCGCCGCCATCTTCATGACGGCCTCGGTCCGCTCTGGGAGACGATCCGGTCCCGGTCGAGGGAGAGACCCCCGGACAGCTACACGACTTCCCTTCTCGACGGTGGAGTGGAGCGGGTGGGCCGCAAAGTAGTCGAGGAGGCAACCGAGGTCCTGCTGGCGGCGAAGGATCACCACGCCGGGGAGGCCGATTCCCGGCGGGTGGCCGAGGAGGCGGCGGACCTCGTCTATCACCTGCTGGTACTGCTGGCCGAACGCAACGTCGACCTCGGTGAGGTTTTCGACGTTCTCAGGGAACGCCGGGGCTAGCCAGGCGGGAGCGGAGGTCCCGCGGCGCCTGGGGTTCACCCTCCAATGCCTCCTGCCCGACTTTCGTGGGGGCTGAGTGCCCCGGGAGCCTGAGTGCCCCGGGACGGGGCTTCACTCCGCCATGTCGGCACGGGCGATCGTCCGGTCCGGGCTGAGCCGGACCAGGAGTTCGCCCGGCACCGCGTTGCGCCGTCCGAATGCCTCCGCCTGGTCATGGCCCATGTAACGGGCCCCGATCCGGGTTGCCCACCGGCGCAGTTCCTCCAGGTCATCGGAGATGGTCACGGTTCCCTCCACGACGACAAAGGAATAGGGGGGCGTCTGGTCGTCTACCGACATCGCCGCCCTCCCGTCCCGGGTCAGGTTGTGAGCCTTGACCGTGTCCTCGTAAGTGGTGAAGACGAGGTCGTCGCCGTCGAGTACGAACCACACCGGAGCTACGTGGGGCCATCCATCAGCACGGGTGGTGGCCAGCTTCCCGGTCCGGGTACCACTCATCAGGAAGCGACGGATTTCCTTCTCTGCCATGTTCCGCATGGGCTCCATCCTCCCAGCCGGCGCAGGTTGTTGGACATGGCTGGGATGATGGGGCGGATGCGACGAGCCTCGATGGTCCTGGTTTCCGTCCTGCTGGTGGTGCTGTCTGCCTGCGGGGCGCCGCGCTCGGCCACCGCCACCTCTCCGGATCTGCCCCCGATTGACGGGCCCGGCATCCGCCAGCTGCTCTCGAAGCTGGACAGACCGGCGGTGGTCAACGTCTGGGCGAGCTGGTGCATGCCGTGTCGATCGGAAGCCCCGCTCATCGACCGGGCACACGCCCAGCGCCCGGAGGTCGAGTTCATCGGCGTCGACGTGCAGGACAACCAGACCGCGGCCAAGGACTTCATCGCCGAATTCGGACTGGACTTCGATCAGTACTTCGATCCGAACCGGTCCGTGCCGGCTGAACTGGGCGGCTTCGGGACTCCGATCACCTACTTCGTGGCTCCGGGCGGAGAGGTGATCGAGATCCATTCGGGTGTCCTGGACGAGCGCACCCTGGCTTTGATGATCGACGAGTTGACCAACTGATGGAATTCGGCCTGCCGGTGGCTGCCGGGGCATCGGTGGGAGTTGCCTGGCTCGTCATGAAGGTGGGTGGCGCCCGACAGGAGCTAGACCACGTCATCACGGCCGGGCTGGCCGGTCTGTTGATCGGGCGCCTGGTGGCGATGATCTCGGTGGGCGTCAACCCGCTCACCCATCCGCTCGACGTTCTCATCATCCGTGGGGGCGTCAGCACCGTGGGCGCCTCGCTGGCGGCTCTCGTGAGCCTGATCTGGTCGACGAGGGCCGACCGTCGGCTACTCGACCTCATCGCTCCCGGTGCCGTGGCCGGGATGGCGATGTGGCACGCCGGCTGCCTGTGGCGTTCCAGTTGTCTCGGCACCGTGGGCGACGTGCCCTGGGGATGGAGCCTGCCCGGCTCCGCCCTCACCCGTCATCCGGTGGAGATCTATGCCGCCCTGGCGATGGCGATCGGGGTCGTGTTCCTCCTGCGCATCGAGCCGGGACGGGGTGCGCGCGCGGCGCTGGCCCTGGCCTGGGTGGCGGGATCGCGTCTCGTGACCGAACCCCTGCGGCCCAGCCTCGACGGAGGGCCGGTGTGGTGGTACGGAGCGGCGCTGGTGATCGGGCTGGTGGCGGCGCTGGTTCTGGACCGAAACGCCGGCCCCGCACTCCCCGTCGGTGGCACCGGAGCGAGAGACAACGAGCCTTGAGCTCAGGCGGCCCGTTTGCTCGGGGGATGGGCGGTCGGATGGTCCTGGCGGTCCGCCACGAGCCGGCTGCCGATGAAGATGAGCCCGTGGCCGAGGGCATCGATCACCCCGGTCCCGTGGGCGCCGATTGCACCCGATCGGGCCCCCCGACTGATTCGCCGCCGCTCGGCATGGGCCAGGGATTCACCCATGCGGTATCTGGCTATGGGATATGTTTGATAGGGAATCATCGCTGCTCACTCCTCGGAGTCGTTGAGAGTCCACCGGCCGCGCCGAGATAGTCGTCGAGGGTTTGTCGCGCATCGAAGAGCACGGAGGGACGGAGGTTGTATTTCTTCTGGTGGTCGTCGCTCTCCACCCTGACCCGGACCAGGCCCGCCGCCCGCAACTGGCCCACATGATGGTGAACGGTGGACTTGCTCAGACCGAGCATGTCGGCCAGATCGTCGAGGGTGGCACCGCTTTCCGAAAGACGTCGCAGTATCCGGAGCCGCTTCTCGTCCCCGAGGGCCTTGTGCAGTTTGACCACCCATGACGGGGGGGCATCAGGATCCGCATCGATGAACTCGTCGGCGACCGGGTATCCCACCACAAGGGTCTGGTTGTGCTTGTCGATCAGGGCCCAGGGACGAAGCACCACCGAAGGGACCAGGACCACCCTCCCCACCCCGGGCTGGATCCGGTAGTCGAGGCCATTGGTCACCTCTTCGATGACCGCCTCGACCTCGGCTCCCCGCACGAGAGCCCGGCGAGCCGCCGCCGCCCGGATCGTGGCCGGGCCGAATTCCTGCTCGAAGGGGTGGTAGACCTCCTCCCGGAAACGGCGCAGAGCGACGACTATCCGGTCCCTCAATTCGGTGCCGGCCAGTCCGAACACCTGGCGGTAGCGCTCTCCGATTGCCGGATCCTCGGTTAGATGGGCCGAGGCCAGCAGCTGTTCCAGGGCCTCCTCGTCACCCGCCGCCGCCCGGTCGATCTGCTCGGCGGGGATCCGCTCGTCGTCCAGTTTGTAACCCAGCAGGGTGCGACGCAGATACAAAGGGTCGATCCCGGCCAGATGGCTCAGAACCGAGTCGATGTCATGGGGGTGGGGGGAGGAGGCGATCAGCCCCATCAGGCCCAGCCAGACCGAACAACCCGCCCCGCCCAGGTAGACCAGCTCGGCGGCCAGATCGGACGGAGTGGCCTCCGCCACCGATTCGAACCAGTCGCGGCCCAGCTCGAAGGCAGAGTCGTCCTCGCTCTCGTCGAACACCTGCCAGATGGTCAGGATCAGGTCATAGACGGGAGACCCGTCACTCTCGATGGGCAGACGCCGCCCCCCCTCGGTCAGATCCTTCACCAGGGGAAAGTTGGTCACATTCATATTTCGTCCGATGACTCCAACTAGATTCGATAACTATCGAATACCTTAGCGTAAGGGGGGGAGATTTGCAACGGCATTCGAAAAATGTCGTTCAACTTGAACAGGTTCGAATTCGATTCGTTGCCGGGGCGACGCCTCCGATGGATAATGGGAGCCGATGGGCGCCTCCTTCCAGATCGTCATCGACTGCGCCGACCCGGCCCGGCTGGCCGGGTTCTGGGCCGTCGCCCTGGGATATATCGTCCAACCACCGCCGGCCGGGCACGACTCCTGGGAGTCGTTCCTGACCTCGATCGGCGTACCACCCTCCGAGTTCAACCGCGCCTCGGCGTTGGTGGATCCCGACGGCCGAACACCCCGCATCTTCTTCCAACGCGTCCCCGAGCCCAAGACGGTCAAGAATCGACTCCATCTCGACGTCAACGTCGGTGGCGGGCCCGGGGTCCCTTTGGGCAGGCGTCAAACCCGGGTCGACGCCGAAGTCCAGCGCCTGCAGGGCCATGGTGCGACCATCATCGGGCCCGTTCACGAGCGCGACGAGTACTGGGTGGTAATGGCCGACCCGGAAGGAAACGAGTTCTGCGTCCAGTGACCCGACGCTCCTAGGAGCCCGGCAGTTCGAACTTCACCCGCCCCCCGCTCCCCTCCCCCAGCTCGATCTTGCCCCGGGACAGCTCGGTCAACTCCTTGGCTATCGCCAGGCCGAGGCCGGCCCCTCCCTGCTGGCGGGAGCGAGCCTCGTCCGGCCGGGCGAAGCGCTCGAAGGCGTGCTCTCGAAAGGACGTAGGGAAACCCGGACCCTCGTCGGAGACCTCGATCGCCCCGCCCCCCTCACACCGTCCCACGGTCACGGTGACGGTTCCGTCCTCAGGGCTGTGTCGTACGGCGTTGTCAACCAGGTTGCGAAGGATCCGGCCCACCGCAGCCGGGTCGGCCAACACGGGGACCGGACCATCGGTCGATACGGCCAGTCGCACCCCGAGGGACTCCGCCACCGGGCTCATCGCCTCCACCGCCTCGTCGGCCAGCTCGGCGAGGTCGACCGGTACCGGATCCACCCGGTGGCGCCCGGCATCGATTTGGGACAGGAGGAACAGATCGTCCACCAGCCGGCGCAGGTGATCGACGTCGGCGGCCATACCTCGCAAATAGCGGGCCGGGTCGGCCGCTATCCCGTCTTGAAGTGCTTCCACCGCCGCCTGCAACGAAGCCAGCGGGGACCTGAGATCGTGGCCGACCGAGGCAATCAAGGTACGGCGCTCTTCGATGGAGCTCTCCCGTTCCTGCTCGGACTCGGCCAACCTCCTGGTCATGGCATCGAACGCCGCCGCCGCCGTTCCCAATTCGTCGCGACGACTGATACCCGTGGCTACCGCCAGATCACCCGTACCCACCGAACGGGCCGTCTCCGCCAGCCGGTCCAGGTCGGCGGTGAGGGGCCCGGCCACGGCCACCGCCAGAACCCCGCCCAGGCCCACACCCAGCAGAAGCGCCACCAGGGCCACAGTCAGGTCGTGGGGCTCGATGAACATGGTGAGGGCTGCGCCTGCCACCACTCCTCCCGCCACCACCACCGCCGCCAGAGCCACGATCCGCAGGCTGGTCAGCACCGACCTCATCCGTGGAGCCCAGCGGAGTGCAACCACCGCCACCAGGCTGGTCACCACCGCCATCGCACCGAAGACGGCATAGAGCACCACCCGATCCGACCAGGTCAGGTCCATGGCGAGCTCGGCAATCACCACCCCCGCCGCAACCACGGCCAGAACCGACCAGATCAGCGTCCTCATGGCTCGAACCTATAGCCGACCCCCCACACCGTGGTCACCCAGCGAGGCTGCTGCGGATCATCCTCCAGTTTCTGGCGGATACGGCGCACATGAACGGTGACCGTGGCCGGGTCCTGCCACTCTGGCGATGAATCCCAGACATGATCGAGCAGCTCGGCCCGGGAGAACACCCGTCGGGGTGAGGAAGCCATGAAGGCCAGAAGGTCGAATTCCTTGGCGGTCAGGTCGATGGAGACTCCGGCCAGAGTCACCTCCCGCGCCGCCGGGTCGATGCGCAGCGCACTGTGGGTGATGACCGATCCGGGCGCGGGGGGCTGAACGCGGCGGAGGACCGAACGGACCCGGGCCACCAGCTCCCGGGGCGAGAAGGGCTTCACCACGTAGTCGTCGGCGCCAAGGTCGAGACCCACCACCCGGTCACCCTCGTCGGCCCGGGCCGTGAGCAGGATGACCGCCACGGCATCACCTCGCTTGCGAATCTCGGAGAGGAGGTCAAGACCCGACGCACCGGGGAACATGATGTCCAGAATCACCAGATCGGGCCGGAAACTCGCCAGCAGCCTCCTGGCCTCCCCGGCATCGGCAGCCTCCTGGACCTCGAAGCCATCCCTTTTCAGGTAGTCGACCACCACCTCACGCACTCGCGGCTCGTCGTCCACCACCACAATCCGGCGACTCATTCCCTTCACGGTCCACCGGGAGGGAGCGGTTGTCAAGATGGTGGCCACCGTCGCTTGCCCCGCCCTCACCGACTTGCCATGCCGGTTGCGGTCCTGAACACTCCTGGCCATGGTCATCGCCGAGCTGTCGCAGATGAGCCTGACCGTCGAACGGGTTCCGATCCTGGCCGGGGTAGACCTGGTGGTGGAGGCCGGTGAAACGGTCGGGATCGCCGGCCCCAACGGTGCCGGCAAGACGACGTTGCTACTGGTGCTGGCCACGCTGGCCACGCCATCGGCCGGGGGTGGCTCGGTGCTGGGAGCCCGTCTGGGATCCGACCAGGTACTGGCGATCCGGTCCCGGATCGGCTGGTCGGGACATGAGCCCGCCATCTACGACGACCTCACCCTGGCCGAGAATCTGCGCCACCTGGCCCGGTTGTCGGGGATCGATCCCGTACGCGCCGACCAGGCTCTGACCCAGGTAGGCCTGGCTGCGGCCGCCCGGCGCCGGGCCTCGGCGTGCTCGAACGGGATGCGCAGACGAGCCGACCTGGCCCGGCTGCTGATGACGCACCACTCGCTGGTGCTGCTCGACGAGGCCCACGCCGGCCTGGACGAGGACGCTGCAGTCATAGTGGACGAGATCTGTCGTCGGACCATCGCCTCCCGGGGGGCGGTGGTGATGGTGTCTCACGACGCCGCCGCATTGTCCGAACGAGTCGATCGGGTCCTCTACCTGGATGGGGGGCTCCTTTCGTGATTGGGTTCTGGCGACAGGCGGTCGAATTCGCCCGCCGCGACCTGATCGCCGAGCGACGGGCCGGAGAAGTCGTGGCGATCGTCATTCCGTTCGGCGCCGTTGCGCTGATGACGCTCCCCTTCGCCCTCAGCATCGACACCGCCGTCATCTCCCGGGTGGGGCCGGCCATGTTTTGGGTCGTGACGCTCCTCTTCGCCATGCAAATCGCCCTCCGTCACTCCGCAGCCGACGGGGCCCATCAACGGCGGGTGATCTCCTTGCTCGGCGTGGACCCACTGGCCAGGTTGACGGGCCGGGCTCTGGCTGCCGCCTTGTTGATCCTCGCCTTCATGGCTGTCATGTTCCCTCTCATGATGTTCCTGTATGGCCCCGAGCTGCCCTCCTCCTGGTACCTGGCTCTGATACCCGCCGCCCTGGCCGGCTTCGGCCTGGCCGAGATCGGGACCCTGGCCGCCGAGGTCACTGCCGGGCTCAGGGTGCGCTCCACCCTGGCCCCGCTGATCGTGGCTCCCCTGGCCATACCCCTTCTCATCGCCGGATCTCAGGCCCTGGAGTCGTTGGCTCGCGGCGGCGGTATCCTTCCGTGGGTGCTGCTGGTGACCGCCACAGACCTGGCGCTGGCCGTGACGGCGGCGCTGATCGCCAGACCATTGGAAGACGCAGCCCGATGAAACGCTCCACGACAGGGATCAGAGTCTTGCTGGGCCTGACCGCGGGCGCCCTGGGCGCGGGCCTGTATATGGCCCTGACCGCCCCACTCGATTCCTTCCAGGGCATTTACTCGCGCATCATGCACATCCACGTCCCCTCGGCGTGGCTGGCGTTCCTCGCCTTCGGGGTCACCGCCGCCGCCTCGATCATCTGGCGGGTCCGCAGGACCAGACGGTGGGACCGTATTGCCGCCTCGTCGGCCGAGCTGGGGGTCCTTTTCACCGGCCTGGCCCTCATCACCGGCTCGCTGTGGGGAGGGGCCGTCTGGGGCACGTACTGGGACTGGGGTGATGCCCGCATGGCCACCACCGCGCTCATGTTCTTCGTCTACCTGGCCTATCTCGCCCTGCGCCGGGCTAGTCCCGATGTCGATACGGCAGCCGCCCGGTCTTCCCTTCTCGGCATCATCGCTGTGGTCCAGGTGCCATTGGTCTACTTCTCGGTCAACCTGTTCCGCAGCCTCCACCAGACCCAGTCGATCAGACCGGACGGTGCCACCATGCCCACCGGCATGCTGGTGGCGATGCTGGCCAACCTGGCCGCCTTCACCATCCTCTACCTGGCGCTGATGGTGGTGCGAACCGCGGCGATGCGCCGCCAGGAGGCCGCGGCCACCCCGCTCCCCCTGGCAGGTCGGGCGGTGGTCCCACCCTCCTTCGACGGAGTCACCGATGCCTGAGACACTGGTAGTAGCCGCCTACCTCGTCACCTACGGAGCCATCGGCGCCTACGCCACCTGGTTGTACTTACGCTGGCGCGCCACCGGGCCCGACCAGGAGACTTGAGATGAACGGGCATCGTCGCTTCGTCTTGATCGGAGCCGTCGGTGTGGTGGCCCTGGTGGCGGTTCTGGTGGTCACCAACCTCTCCTCCGGTCTCACCTACTACCTCTATCCATCGGAGGCCACGGCCCAGAGGGCCAACTTCCCTGACGGGAGGCGTTTCCGTCTGGCGGGAACGGTCGAGGACGGTTCTGTAGTCGAGAACGGCCCCGTCACCACTTTCGTGGTAGGCGACGGCAGCGCCGAGATCCCCGTCGAGCTGCACGGCCGGGTACCCCCTCTCTTCCAGGCCGGAGTGCCGGTCCTGGTCGAGGGTGCCTGGCAGGGCAACCGTTTCCTGGCCGACCAGGCGGTGGTTCGCCATGACGAGAACTACCAGACGCCGACCTCCGGGGGCGGGTTCTCCTCGTGACGCCTGGACCCGGGCTCGCTAGTCGCTGATGCTGGCCCTCCCCGGCCTGGCCGGAATCGCCATCGCCCTGGGCGGCTCGGTGTGGCTGGCGGTGGCGGGAGCCCAGAAGGCGGCGGAGTTGAGACGGGGCGGCCCTGCCACCCGGGACCTGCGGCCCCCCGCCCTGCTGGTGCTGGTCGGTGCAGTCCTGTCCATGGCCGTGCTGGAGCTGGCCCTGATCTTCGACGACTTCAGCCTCTCCTATGTGGCCGGTAATCATGCCCGGGCCACCCCCTTCCCCTTCAACATCGCCTCAGCCTGGGCGGCTCTGGAAGGGTCCATCGTTCTCTGGGGTCTGCTCCTGGCGCTATTCACCTGGCTGGTATGGCGTGATCACCGCTCCAGGGGCGACGCCCTTTCCGCCGGCGCCTGCGCGGTGATGGGACTGGTAGGTGTCTTCTTCTTCGGCTTGATGCTGACCGTGGCCGATCCCTTCCGGGTGTGCGTCCAGGCCGACGCCGCCCGCTGCCTGGCTTCCAGTCCCTGGCCCTGGGTGGCAACCCAGGCCCCCGCCGACGGCCTGGGGCCCAATCCGCTCCTGCAAAACCACATCCTGATGGCGATTCACCCCCCCATCCTCTACACCGGGTATGTCGGCCTGACCACCCCATTCGCCTATGCCATCTCCGCCCTGGCCCTGCGCCAGCCCGGACCGGAATGGCTGCTCCGCACCAGGCGCTGGACGATGGTGGCCTGGAGTTTCTTGACACTCGGCATCCTCTTTGGCGGATGGTGGGCCTACTCGGTCCTGTCCTGGGGTGGGTACTGGGCCTGGGACCCGGTGGAGAATGCTTCGCTGATGCCATGGCTGGTGGCCACCGCCTTCGTCCACTCGTCCCTGGTCCAGCAGCGCCGCGGAATGCTCCAGGCGTGGAACTTCGTCCTCGTCATCTCCGCCTTCAGCCTCACAATCCTCGGCACCTTCCTGACCCGTTCTGGCACGATCCAGTCGGTTCACTCTTTCACCCAGTCGGCCATAGGCCCGGTACTGCTGGCCTTCCTGGTGGTGGTGCTGGCCGGCTCCTTCGCCCTTTTCGCCACCCGTTCTCACCTGGTCTCCTCCGCCCCCCGCCTCGACTCCTTTTCGTCCAGGGAGGGGACTTTCCTGGCCAACAACCTCCTCCTGACCGTCTTCGCCCTGGTGGTGCTGGTGGGAACGGTCTATCCCCTGATGCTCGAAGCTTTCACCGGGACCCAGGTCGGCGTCGGCCAGCCCTTCTATAACTCTCTGGCGGTCCCTCTCTCCTTCGCTCTCTTATTGATGATGGGGCTGGGGCCGGTCACCCCGTGGCGCTATGCCTCACCCCGTCTGGTCTGGTCCAGGATCCGGGGACCCCTGCAGGTGGCCCTGGCCGCCGGGGTCATCACCGCCCTGGTGGCCAGCCGGATCGGTTGGGTCGTGCTGGCCGTGGTCGCCTCCACCTTCGTCATCGGGGTCATCGTTCGCCACCTGATGGAACAGGCCGGCCGCCGCACCCGGGCCACCGGAAGGTCGATCCTGGTCGAGATGGGCCAGGTTCTGCGATCGGACCAGGGCTTCTGGTCGGGCCAGGTATCCCACGTCGGCGTGGCCCTCGTCGCCCTCGGACTGGCGTTCTCGGCCAATCTCTCCCTCCACACGACGGCCGACCTCGCCCCGGGAGACAGCTTCGACTTCGCCGGATATCAAATCACCTACCGCTCGCCCTTCCAGCACACCGAGCCCTCCAAGACCGTGGTGGGAGCAAACGTGGACGTCACACGCGACGGTGATCTGGTGTCGGAGTTGCAGCCCCGGGCCAACTATTTCGGATCGGACAGCGCCGGAATCACCACTCCCGCCATCCTGTCCCGCTCGGGCGGCGACCTCTACCTGACGCTGCTCAACATCGACGGCAACGGCATTCGGCTCGAGGCCGACACCTCTCCTCTGATCTGGATGCTGTGGCTGGGTGGACTGGTCACGGCCGCAGGTGGCTTCTGGGCCGTGGCGATAAGACGCCGGACCCGGGCCCGGGCAAAGAGCATCGCCAACGAGCGCTCTCATGTCTGAAACCACCCTGGCCGACCGCCCCCTCCTGGCCCGCGCCGTCCACGGCATCCCCTGGGCGGTCATCTCCTCGCTGCTGCTGGCCACCGCTCTGGTGCTCCTCCTCGTCGGGGGACCCCGCTCCCCGGATCTGGTCGCCGAGCTGGGCAGCCAGATCCGCTGCCCGGTCTGTCAGGGGGTGCCGATCGCGGAATCGACCTCCCAGATGGCCTCCGACATGATGGACATCCTCCGTCAGGAGGTGGAATCGGGCGCCACCCGCCAGGAGGCCATCGACGCCGTGATCGGTTCCTACCCGGGCTCGATCCTGCTGGAGCCCCCGCTCTCCGCTTCATCGGTGGCGCTGTGGCTGATACCCATAATCGCCCTGGTGGCCGGGGTGGGCCTGGCCCTGACGATCCGGCGGGGTAGGCGGGGATCGGCCGCCGACACCGAGAGCGCCGACCTCGAGTACCGGCTCCAACAGGTGCAGACCGACCTGGACGAACTCGCCCAACAGGTGGCTGCGGGTGAAGTCACGGCGGAGGCAGCAGGTCATCTCCGCTCGGCGTACGAACTGGAACTGACCGAGACCGAATCGGCGCTGGCCGAGGCCCGCGCCCAACCGACTCCCCTGCCCCGCTCCCGTCGCAGAGTGGTGGTGGGCGCCGTCGTCATGGTGCTGTCGCTGGCGGCGATCGTCGTCGTGGCAGGTGCATTCGTCGTGGACCGGCCGGGTGCCGGTTCGGGTGTGGCAGGCCTGAAGGGAGATCCCTCCCAGTACTCCAACGAAACGCTCGCCGCGGTGATTGCCGCCAACAAGGACAATCCCCTCATCGACGGGATGCGCCTCGCTCTGGCCGAGAGGTACTTCAACCAGGGCGACTACCAGAGTGCGTTCCCCTACTACATGGATGTGGCTTCCAGCGACAAGGCGAGCACCGATCAGGTAGCGACTGCCCTGACCAGGCTCGGGTGGATGGCCTATGTGGGGAACGGCCAGGTGGACGCCGCCCTCGACCTTCTCCGCCGGGCCCGCTCCCTGGTACCCGACGACCCCTTCCCTTTGTACATGGAGGCTCTGGTCACCTGGTGCGGGAAAGGCGATGCCGCTTCGGCGGCTCCCAGCTTGAAGAAGGTCCTCGACTCTCCCGACCTCGACCCGTCGATTCGTGATCAGATCCAGTCCGAGTACGAGCAAGCGACGGCGGGCGCGGCGTGCTCCCAATAGCCTCATGACCCGCGGTAGAGGGATCCGGATGGCAGCCTGGGGGGTGGTGGGGCTGACGGCCGTCCTGGCCGTGGTGATGGCCAGCCGCTTCGGCTCCGACCCCGGCCTGGCAGAGTCGCCCCTTCTGGGACGTCCCGCCCCGGACCTGACCCTGGACCGCCTGATCGGGTCGGGCCAGGTCAGCCTGAGCGACTTTCACGGCGAGACCGTCGTGGTGAACTTCTTCGCTTCGTGGTGCCTGGAATGCCGCATAGAGCACGAAGATCTGGTGGCGACATCGGATTCCTTCGCCGACCAGGGAGTCCGGTTCGTCGGGATTGCCTTCGAGGACGACCCGGCTGATGCGCGCTCCTACCTGGAGGAGGCGGGGATGAGCCGGCACACCGAGTACCTGGTCGACACAGACAGCCGGGCCGCCGTGGGGTTCGGTGTCTTCGGAGTGCCCGAGACGTTCTTCATCGATCCCCAGGGCACGGTGGTGGGACGAATCGTGGGTCCGACGACCGCCCTGGCGCTAGGGACGAGCATCGACAGCATCTCCCGCGGGGAGAGCCCCGGCAATCAGATCCTGGGCAACACACGGACTGGCCCCGGCGACAGTTGATCTGCCATCATCTGAGACCCGCACGCGCTAAATCACAGCCATGATCTCGATCCAGCCATGACAGAACCCCGGACCGCCTCACGCCCATGGAAGGGCTGGTTGGAGGCTCACGTGGTGACGGTGGCCGTCACCGGGGCGGTTGCCCTGATGGCGGCAGTAGTGCTGGGCGTGATCGCCCTCGGCCGTGGGACCGACGGCACGGCGGGGTCGCCACCGGCCACCTCCCGGCCCACTCAGACCGCCGGGACGGTATCCGCGCCGCCGTCGTCGGTCTCCACCCCGGGCAACACGGAAGTGGGGGCAACCGGAAGCGGCGACGGCTTGATCGCGGTCAAGATCGACAATGCCCCGGCGGCCCGGCCCCAGATCGGCCTGGGCTCGGCCCGGTTCCTGTTCGAGGTGCCCGTCGAGGGAGGACTCACACGCTTCCTGGGCCTGTTCTCCCCAGCCGACGTGCTGGTGGGCCCGGTCCGGTCGCTGCGCCCGGTAGACGTGGATCTGATTCCCGCCCTGTCTGGCACCGCCGTGGCAACCGGCGGGCGCCCATTCGTAGTCTCCCCACTGGAAGCAAACGGCGTGTCCGTGGTGGGCTTCGACGACACCGCCTCAGTCCTGCAGAGCCTGGAACGGCCCCGTCCTCACAACCTGTTCGTGAACCTGTCCCAGATCGAGGTGGCCGACGTTCCGCCCGGGTTGCCGGAGGGAGACTTGCCCCCGCCGGCCGGGAGCGCCCAAGAGATCACAATTCCCTACTCGTCACCGGTCACGTGGACTTTCGGGGATGGCGGCTATGAGCGGTCAGCGGACGGAGAGACCACCACGTTCCTGCCCGAGTATGGGGCCGACCCCGTTCCGCTCGTCGCCGACACGGTCGTCGTCATGTCCGTCGGCGAACGCCGGGCCGGATACACGGATGTGAACGAAGCCGAGGTACCCGACTTCGACGTGATCGGATCCGGGGAACTCGTGGTCTTCAGCCATGGTCAGGCCTTCGAGGGCACGTGGAGCAGGGGCGCCTTGACCGAGCCCTTCACCTTCGCTACCCGGGCTGGTGAAGAGTTCGGACTGCCGACGGGACTGGTCTTCCTCCACCTGCTGGGCAACACCCTCGAGCCGAGTTACTGACCCGGTCGAGTCAACCACTCACGGCCGGTTGTCCAGCAGCTCCACGTTCACCTCCGGGAAGCTGGCCGTGTCGAGTGCCGCCGAGCCGGTGCCCAACAGGAACCGGTCGAAGAACCCGGCCAGGAACCGATGGTTGATCATCATTACCCGTTGGCCGTCGATGGGTCCCTTGAGCCCGAGTCGATCGGCCACCGGAGATATGGCCGGGGTGGCCAGGAAGTCAGAGGTGTCCGCCCCCAGAACGTCCACCCAGTAGGTCATGGTCTGCGAGCGGGCGACGATCCCCTTGAGTACCGCATCGTTGACGTTGTCCCGCCAGGGGTCAGAACGCATCAGGAGCATCGGTCGAGTCGCCGTCGTTGCCAGCAACGGATCAGGGAAGGACTCGACTATCGGATCGAGTCCCGCCACCGCCTTGCAGCGGGGGTCCGTCAGGCACACCTCCAGGACCGCACCACCCCCGATGCCGTGGCCCCACATGCCTACTGCCTCGGGATCGATGGCCTCTGTCAGGGCACCGAACGCTCCCTGAGGGCCCCGCTCGATCTCGTCGAGCACCGCGGTGATGTCGGCCGCGAAGGTGTCGATGACCGCCGCTTCTGCGGCCAGCTTCTGGTCGGCGGTGGCGTCGGGCGGATCGAGGGCCTCGGCCGCCAGTGGAATCACCCGTCCATCGACGACTGTGGCCACGGCGCCCCCGGGATGGTCCAAAGCGACCACGATGTATCCCTGGCTGACGAGGGACTCGATCTGGTCCAGGGCGATGGTGGAGAACTCACCCCACCCATGGCTGTAGATCAGAAGGGGGAAGGCGCCCTCGGCAACGGGGGCATCCTCGTAGGCATGTGAACGTGTGTAGCGGGCCTGATCGAAGAAGAAACCCGGGCGTCCCATCTCCCGGGCGAAGGCGGGGACCACGACGTCGAAGTCGGGCTCCCACGGCTCGGGCTTCTGCCTCTCGACCGACCCGGCCGGGTACCAGACCCGGGCGACCACGGTTCGGTGGCCGGTCCGATCCCCACCGAAGCCCCCTTCTGGAACGACGCTGGAGACCTCGGCGGTCATGGTGCCGATGATCGACGGGCCGGCCGGCAGCGGCAGCTGGGGCACAGGAAGGATGACGGCCGGGGCCACGACGAGACCCAGACCCACCAGACCGAAGATGCCTCTGCCCACCCTCCTGAACCAGGGCAGATGCCTCTCCTCCACCGCCACCACATCACCAGCCGCCAGCCCGATCGCCACGATGTAGAGAGGTAGCAACTGCCAGCGGAACCCCTCCACCTGCCACTGAAGCACGACCAACACAGGCAGGAGGATGGCGACCAGCCCGCGCCGCGGTCGCACCCCGAACAGGGCGGGCCAGACGATGGCGAACACGCAGGCGCCGGCCAGGTACAGCTCGAAACTTCTCACGGAGCGGCGATTGTGGCACGCCCCGCTCGGGCCGCCGGAAGTGGCCGGCTGATCAAGCCTCCGACAGCAGGGACTCGATGGACGACCTCATGGCGCTCTCCGAGCGCGCCCCGAGCCACGATTCGACGATCTGGTCGTTGCTTCCGATAAGCACGGTGGCCGGCTGATAAGGAATGCCGTAGGCGGCGAAGACGTCCTCGTCGGAATCGAGACCCCAGGCCACTTTCCCGGACCCGAATAGCTGAGCGGCCCGCTCGGCCGTGGCCTCCGAGGTTCCCTTCCAGGCCGGCGCAACGAAGGCGATCCGGTCCCCGTACTCGGCCGCCAGCTTGTCCACGACGGGCAACTCCCGTCGACAGGT
This sequence comes from uncultured Acidimicrobiia bacterium, assembly GCA_963744905.1. Lineage (GTDB taxonomy): Bacteria > Actinomycetota > Acidimicrobiia > Spongiisociales > ZC4RG35 > DATFFO01. The sequence continues at coordinate 666,755 of CAVUUV010000005.1, forward strand.
CGGTCACCACTCGGCCCAGAAGACGAGAAACACCGGCCTTGTTTCCTCTGACAGGACGAACTGGCCCCCATCGCCGAGCTGGAGGGTGAAGTCCGGCGCCGTCCGGACGGCCGTAGTCGAAGAAGGGGTAGTGGTCGTCGACCGGGAACCCGATGGGGCGGCTGCGCAGCCGGCCAGCATCAACACGACGAGCGTCAGCAATGAGAGTCTTCGCATGGCCAAATCCGACGTTACCGGGGTCCTCTTGCTATCCCGACGTCGGGGGAAGCATCCTGTGGTCAACAGCCGTCACACCGGGTCACGCCCCCATGGAACGGCTCCGCTCCACCACACGTTCGAGGAGGGCCGCGGCTGCTCCAGAGTCGATCGAGGCCTGCGCCACCTCCACCCCTTCCACGAAGCCCTCGGCGTGCCCGCCCGCCACTATCCCGACCGCGGCATTGACCACGGTCGCGTCACGCTGCGGCCCGGGCCGGCCCGCCAGGACTCGGCGGGTGATGGCCACGTTCGTCTCCACGTCTCCACCGGTCAGGTCCGATGAGCGGCTCCTCCTGACCCCGAAGTCCTCCGGCGTGAACTCGGCGTGGGTTATCTCGCCGTCTCGAAGACGAAGGATGAAGGTGGGCCCGGTGGTGGTCACTTCGTCCAGACCGTCCTCACCGTGAACCACGAAGGCGGACTCCGCCCCCAGTGAAGCCAGGACCCGGATCATCCGCTCCGCCATGTCGGAGTCGGCAACTCCCACCGCATATCGGCGCGCCCCGGCCGGATTCGCCAGGGGTCCGAGGACGTTCATCACGGTCGGGATACCCAGCGACTTCCGGACGGGAACGGCATGCCTCATCGCCGGGTGGTAGCGAGGGGCGAAGAAGAACCCGAAACCTTCCTCCTCGACCAGGGTGGCCATACCCTCGGGTGGGAGCTCGATCTCCATCCCCAGACCCTCGAGGAGGTCGGCCGACCCGCACCGACTCGAAGCAGCCCGGTTGCCGTGTTTGGCCACCGTCACCCCTGCTCCAGCGGCCACCAGGGCGGCGGTGGTCGAGATGTTGAATGTGTGGGAGCGATCGCCGCCCGTGCCGACGATGTCGACCAGGTGATCGCGATCCTCGATCGGAACGTGGACGGCGGCCGAGCGAAAGGCCTCGACCAGGCCCGTCATCTCCTCCACGGTCTCGCCCTTCATCCGTAGCGCCACCAGGAGAGCGGCAATCTGAGCCGAGTCGGCCCGACCCTCCATCACCTCGGTCATCGCCTCCCTCGCCTCGCGACGAGAGATATCCTGACCGGAGGTGAGACGATCGAGCACCACGCTCCATTCCATGGACGGCGAGTGTAGGGGCCATCCTCCTACACTCTCGCCATCGTGACCGCCAGTCTGCGATTCATTTTCGGGCCCCTCCTCGACCCGGTCCTGATGTCCGAGGTGGCTCCGGCAGCCCACTTCGACCGTATCGCTCATCTCCCGGCCCATCGCCTCGGATTCAACGGCGAGGGTCAGCCGGTCGCCATCCCCGACGAGGAACACACGCTGTGGGGGGCGACGTTCACGGTTCCCGACGAGCAGTTCGGTAAGTTCGTCTCGGCTGCCTCCGGCACGGTGACGGTGGCCACCGCCTGGGCGGTCGATCGCTCCGGGGAGCGCTATCAGGTCCACGTGCTGTCCGGTGATGATCGGGGCCGTCCACGGGATTCAGTCGTTGAGCACATGCTGGTCGGAGCCCGCCACTGGGAGCTACCGGCCGGGTGGGTCGCCGGCCTGGAGGACCTGCTCGATCCCTACGATTTCTGACCGTTTGTCCGATCCTGCCCGGCCCGTCAGAACTCGTCGGAGGGAGGGGGGCCCGGCTCCCCCTCCTCGGCCTCCAGTGGCCCGGGTCCCGGCTGCATGCCCAGCTCGATCGTCCTTGCCTCCGGGCTGAATAGCTGCCAGAGGCCCCAGGCGATGGCCCCGCCGACCAGGGGGAATACCAGGTAGACCCAGAGGCCGGTCAGATCTCCGCCGACGATGGCGGGGGCAAATGAGCGAGCCGGATTGATCGAGGATCCAGAAAAGGGAATACCGGCAAAATGGACCACCATCAGGGTTAGCGAGATCACGATCCCGGCCACGGCAGGTGCCGTCCTGGTGACGGCGAGAAATACCAGCACGAACACGGCGGTGAGCACGATCTCGGACGTGATGCCCACTCCGAGGCCGACCGGGGACCGGGTGATCGTGTTGGCAACGTCCGACCTGCTGGTGACGATCCCCAACAGCAAGGAGGCCAGCAACGCACCGACGAACTGTGAGATCCAGTAGCCGACCAGGTCGGTGGCCGAGGTGCGCTTATCGAGGAACATGGCCAGGGTCACGGCCGGGTTGAAGTGGCCGCCCGATACGTGACCGACGGCGTACATGGCGGCGAGGTAGCCCAGCCCGAACCCGAACGGCACCGTCAGGAGCGGGGTGCCGATGCTTCCCGCCGAGATGAACGCCATCGACCCGACGATCACCAGAATGAAGGTGCCGACCAGCTCGGCTAGGTACTTGTTGATGACCACGGGCTCTCCTCCGGAATAGGCATCGCTGGGGCCCGAATCTACAGTCCGACGTGCCGAGAGAGGTGGATAATCGTGCTGGCAGCAGTCCGTTGGAAGGGGGTCCTTCTCGGGATCGGGGTGGGGATACTCGCCCTGGCCGGGCTGGCGCTGATCCTGTGGCTGATCTTCACGGCCATCGGCATGAATGGTGCCACCGGCGCCGCCACCACCTTCGCCACCATTCTCACCTTCCCGCTGGCGGGCTGGCTGGCGGGCCGCCATGCCCCCTTCTCGGCCTGGTTCCACGGCGCCCTGGCGGGACTGGGCATCGCCCTGCTGGTCGTAGCCACGGCCGCCCGAGGCGGTAGCCCTTCTCCTACCGGAGAGGTCCTCTTGCTGGCCCTGATCTCCATCCTGGGGGGCGGGATGGGAGGCCATGTGGCGGGCCGGCGAAGCCGCGGGACCTCCGAGTCCAGACCAGGACCCGAGGCCGACAACCCGGCGCCAAAGTGGACTGAGCGTCGACACGGGCTAGATTGACCCCAACAACCCAGCAAGAAGCGTTCATCTAGAGCGGTGGAGGGACAGGCCCAGCGAAGCCGCGGCGTCCGACCGAACCATGTCTTCATGTTTCCGGCACGGTGCCAATGCCTGATCGATGAGCAGCCTCGTAGGCGGTGACTCCGCCCGGGGCGCTCGTTGAGCGTTTCGGGAAACGACAACGGAGGAGCCGCGCATGCCTGCGCATGCAGCAACCGATCAATATCTGACTGCCATCACTTCCGGCCGGCCCGTCATTTACGACGGGGCCACCGGTACCAACTTGCAGCGTCTGGGCCTCACCGCCGACGATTTCGGCGGGGAGCAACTGGAGGGCTGCAACGAGATGCTCAATCTCACCCGCCCTGATGTGGTCGAAGACCTCCACCGGAGCTTCTTTGCGGTGGGCGTGGACGTGGTCGAGACCAACACCTTCGGTGCCTTTGCGATACCTCTGGCCGAATACGGGCTGTCCAAACGCGCCTATGAGCTGGCCGCCGGGGGCGCCGCCATTGCCCGCGGCGTGGCCGACTCCTTCTCCAGGGACGACGGCCGGGTGCGCTGGGTGGCCGGATCGATCGGTCCCGGCACCAAGTTCCCCACCCTGGGACAGGTCTCCTACCGCACGCTGCGCGATGCCTATCAGGTCGAGGCGGCCGGGCTCATCGATGGCGGGGTCGATCTCCTTATCATCGAGACCCAGTTCGACCTCCTCGGGGCCAAGGCCGCCATCCACGGAGCCCGCCAGGCCATGAAGGTGGCGGGACGAGAGCTCCCTGTCCAGGCCCAGGTCACCATCGAACTCACGGGCCGCATGCTGCCAGGAACCGAGATCGGGGCCGCCCTCACCACCCTCGACGCCCTCGGCGTGGACGTGATCGGGCTCAACTGCGCCACAGGGCCAGAGGAGATGTACGAAGCGATCCGTCACCTCAGCCATCACTCCCGTCGCCCCTTGTCGTGCTTGCCAAATGCCGGTCTGCCCTCGGTGGTCGACGGCGCCATGCACTACGACCTGGGCCCGCAGGGGCTGGCCGACCATCTGCACCACTTCGTGACCGAGTTCGGCGTCGGTGCGGTGGGGGGATGCTGTGGCACCACTCCCGAACACCTCTCGGCGGTGGTAGAACGGCTGGACGGCGCCCATCTGGCCAAGCGCACCCCGAGCCACGACCCGTCGGTCGCCTCCACCTACTCGCCGGTCACCCTCGACCAGGACACCTCGTTTCTCATCATCGGTGAGCGCACCAACGCCAACGGATCGCGGGCCTTCAAGCAAGCCCTGGTGTCGGGCGACATCGACACCTGCCTGGGAATCGGCGAGAACCAGGTGGCGGAATCGGCCCACCTGGTCGACCTATGCGTCGACTACGTGGGACGCGACGGTGTGGCCGACATGACCACCCTCGCCTCCCGCTTCGCCACCGACATCACGGTCCCGATCGTGCTGGACTCGACCGAGCCCGAGGTCATGGAGGCCGGGCTGGAATGTCTGGGTGGTAGATCGGTGCTCAACTCGGCCAACCTCGAGGATGGGGATGGGCCCGGATCTCGTTTCGACAAGGTCATGAACCTGGCCCGGCTCCATGGCACCGCCGTGATCTGCTTGCTCATCGACGAGAAGGGCCAGGCGCGCACCACCGAATGGAAGCTGGAGGTGGCTCACCGCATCTACGAGCTGGCTGTGAGCCGCTACGGGCTCGAGGCCTCCGATCTCATCTTCGACCCGCTCACCTTTCCGCTCAGCACCGGCGATGAGGACCTGCGCAGAGACGGCCAGGCCACGATCGAGGCGATAAGGAGGATCAAGAAGGAATTGCCCGGGGTGCGCACCGTCCTGGGCATCTCCAACGTGTCGTTCGGCCTCAACCCGGCCGCACGGCGGGTACTCAATTCGGTGTTCCTCCACGAGTGCCTCGAGGCCGGCCTGGATGCCGCCATACTCCATGCAGGCAAGCTGACTCCCCTCAACCAGATCGATACCGCCCACGTCGATCTGTGCCTCGACCTGGTCCATGACCGGCGTCGGGAGGGCTACGACCCGCTGGAGGAGATCCTCTCGGCTTTCGCCGACGTCTCGGAAGCCAAGGCAGCCGGGAACGACCTGGACTCCCTCCCTCTCCATCGAGCGACTGCAGCGAAGGATCGTCGACGGCAACCGGCGAGGCCTGGAAGACGATCTGGAGGCGGCGCTCGAGGAGGGCCTGTCGCCGCTCGAGGTAATAAACGACATCCTCCTTTCGGGGATGAAGACGGTGGGCGACCTGTTCGCCTCCGGTGACATGCAGCTGCCCTTCGTGCTCCGCTCCGCCGAAACCATGAAGGCGGCGGTCGGGTACCTGGAACCAAAGATGGAGAAGTCGGACCAGTCCGCCCGGGGCGCCATCGTTCTGGCCACCGTCAAGGGCGATGTCCACGACATCGGCAAGAACCTGGTCGACATCATCCTCACCAACAACGGCTACACGGTCCACAACCTGGGCATCAAGGTGGGCATCGACGACCTCATCGCCCGTTACGTCGAGGTGGGTGCCAACGCCATCGGGATGAGCGGGCTGCTGGTGAAGTCGACCCTGGTCATGCGCGACAACCTGGACGAACTCACCCGCCGGGGCATGGCCGACGTCCCGGTTCTGCTGGGGGGAGCCGCCCTGACCCGCTCCTATGTGGAGGGAGACCTGCGGGCGCGTTACGAGGGCCCTCTCTTCTACGGAAAGGACGCCTTCGCCGGCCTGGCCGCCATGCAGGAGATCACCTCGGTCGAGCAATTGGAGGCTCCCCCGCCGCGTCCGTTGCGCCGGCCATCGTCTCCTCATCGGCCGGCTGCTGGGGCCGAGGTGCCGACCCGGTCCCCCTCGGTGGCGATCGACAACCCGATTCCCGACCCTCCGTTCGTCGGGACCCGGGTGGTCAAGGGGCTCCCCATCGACGGGATCGCCGAGTACTTGAACCTGACCGCACTGTTCCGCAACCAGTGGCAGTATCGGCCCGAGGGCGGCGAGACTCACGCCGAGTTCCTGGAACGCCTTCGCCCCTTGTTGCGCGAGCAACTCCGCCGGGCGCGAACCGAAGACCTCCTCACTCCCCAGGTGGTGTACGGATACCTGCCGGTCAACTCCGACGGCGACGAACTCGTGGTGTGGACCGACGATTCCCGCCAGGACGAGGCGGCCCGGTTGTCCTTTCCCCGCCAGCCCGAGGATCCCTGGCTGTGTATCTCCGACTTCTTCCGCCCGCTCGGATCGCCCGATCGCGACTACGCCGCCTTCCACATCGTGACGATGGGGCCCCGGGTGAGCGAACGAACCGCCCGCTACTTCGCCCAGAACCGCTACCAGGACTACCTCCATCTCCACGGCCTGGGGGTGGAGATGGCCGAGGCCCTGGCCGAGTACTGGCACCTGAGGATCCGCCAGGAATGGGGCTTCGCCGACGAGGACGGCCCCACCCTGGGTGGTCTCTTCCGCCAGCAGTATCGGGGAGGCCGCTACTCCTGGGGTTACCCCGCCTGTCCCGACCTGCGAGACAACGAGACGGTGGCCCGGCTACTCGAGGCCGGACGGATCGGCCTGGAGGTGGGAGAGGAGACCGGCTACCAGTACCACCCCGAACAGACCACCTCCGCCATCATCTGCCATCACCCCCAGGCCAAATACTTCATCGCCGTCGACCCCAGGGAGATCCGTCGTGCTGACGCGTCATGAGGGCTGGCTGCGGGTGGCCGAGGTCAACCCGCCCGAGTTGCCGGGCATGGACCATCTCGCCCTGGCCGACACCTGGGACCACGTATTGGTGACCGACAACGTGTTCGGGAAGATCCGGGTCTCGCCCTACGCCTTCGCCGCCCGACTGACCCACGACGTGCCCGACGTCGCCCCCACGGTGGTCGTCTCCACCCGGGACCGGAACATCCTCGCCATCGAGTCCGAGGTGCGAGGCGCCCTCGGCAACGGGGTCGAGTCGTTCCTGGTGGTGGTGGGAGACACCATGCCCCACGTCGACCACCTCGCCCACCATCACGAGATCGTCCGCCATCTGACCGAGTTGCGCAGCACCGGGCTGCCCCACTTCGAGGTGGGCATGCCCTCCCGCTTCCAGCGCTGGCAGTTCCAACAAAGGGTGGACCTGGGAGCGGATTTCCTGGTCACAGGGCCGGTCATCGACCCGGAGACTCTGGCCCCCAACGTCGACCGCCTCCGGCTCACTCCCCACGACCCGCCGGTGTTCGTCATGGTGATTCCCCCCTTCGGCCCGGCCCATGTCGAACGCATGGAGTCCATGGGGGCGGTGGCGGTCACCGACCTCTTCCGCAAGGAACTGGCCAACATCCCACCCCGATCACCGACGCGCCCACGCCTGGACTCAGGTGCACCGGGTCGAGGCCGCCGCCGCTGATGCCGGCCTGGCCGGAATCATCCTCGTCGGCCTCTCCTTCCAGACGGTCACCACCGAGGCACCTTCCGCGTTCCCGTCGGCAGAGCGACGTGCCCGGCACGTCGCTCTGTAGGGGAGAACACGAATAGACACCGGGTAGGCTGGTAACGGCGAGCCCGCCGGGCGACCGCGGCTCTCGCAGAGCCGAGGAAAGTCCGGACTCCACAGGGCAGGATGCTGGCTAACGGCCAGGCGGGGAAACCCGACGGAAAGTGCAACAGAGAGCAGACCGCCGATGGCCCGATTCGGGCACAGGCAAGGGTGAAACGGTGGGGTAAGAGCCCACCAGCGTCCCGGGCGACCGGGGCGGCTCGGTAAACCCCATCCGGAGCAAGGCCGAGCAGGGGTATCGGCTGCCCGCCGGCGAAACCCCGGGTAGGCCGCTCGAGCTCACGGGCAACCGTGAGCCCAGATGGATGGTCGCCCAGGAGCCGCAAGGCTCCGGACAGAATCCGGCTTACAGGCGGACTCGCAGCGTGGAAACCCCCTCTCACCAGGGGGTTTCCCCTATTCGGAGGCCCCCACAGAGCGCTCTGTTCAGGACGATCACAGGCCGGGTCTAGCCGCATCAGTCCCTACCTAGATCCGGACTCCACGTGAGACGAAACGATCATGACCGGCCGGCTCGTCGTCGAAGGCGCTTCGACGACAGGCATTGGAGCGGCTTCCCCCTCAGTGCGGACCCCGCAGCGGCGGTTCAGCCCTGGTCGCCTGAGCTCGTCGGAGTAGTCGCCCTTGCCGCTTCCATGGCGGCATCTCGCAAGAGTCGTTCGCGGGGGTCGTTGAATATGTGGTAGCCGGCCCGGTTCATGGCGTAGCAAAACCCCATCTTGAGCGCCGGATCGGCCAATCCCATCGATCCCCCGAATCCGGGCGTGCCGAAGGCCTGGGGCGAGCCGAACAGGAAGCCGGGGAATGGCTTCATCACCCCAAGCGAGAACACGGTGTCGATCCGTAGCACCTCATCGAACGTGCCGGAGGAGGGAAGGGCAGCCGGTTGGCTGAGGGCAGTCAGCGTGTCGGCGTCTATGCCCAACCTGGCTCCCCCGGCGGCGAACTCGCCATAGGCGATGGCGACGCTGCGGACGGTACCCACACCGTTGGCCGAAGGCATCTCGACCCGATACGCGGCTCGGTTGTTGTATTCGGTCACATCGGTCGCCACTTTGGGATTGGCGAACACCCTGCCGGTCAGGGACTTCCGATTGAACGAGGCCCTCACAAACTCGGAGGGGAGCTTGGACAGATTGAAGATCATCTTGGCCCGGTACCAGTTCATCGCCAGATGGGCGATCCGTTCGTCGGGAACGTCGTCAGGTAACCCGATGTAGAAGTCGAGCCCGAGCGGTGCGGCAATCTCGTCGGCGAAATAACGGCCCAGGGTGCGATGTCGGGGGTCGACGCGACGAATCAGTTCCGATTCGTAGAAACCGAGAGAAAACGAGTGGTAGCCGTGCTTATCGCCCGGGTTCCAGGCGGGCGCCTGTTTGGCGATGGCGGCGGCCACCGCGTCGGGATCGGCCAGCGACTCGATATCCAACGTCTCGTCGATGGCGGGAATCCCGGCCTGGTGGGACAACAGGGTACGAACCGTGATGCCTTCTTTGCCGTTGGCGGCGAACTCGGGCCAATAGGTGGCCACCCTCTCGTCGTAGTCGAACAGCCCCCGGGAATGAGCGTGAGCAACCGCCAGGGCCGACATCCCCTTCGTGACCGAGAACATGTTGACCATCGTGTCCTCGGCCCACGGTCGCCGTTCCTTGGGGTCAGCCATCCCACCCCAGAGATCGACCACCAGGCGGTTCGCGACCACCACCGCCACCGCGGCCCCTACCTCGTTTCGAGTCTCAAAGTTCTCTTCGAACGCCCGACGGACCCCCTCGTACCCTTCCGCCACTCGACCTTGCACACCCGCCATAGCCAACTCCTTGAGCTCTGGGGCGATCCTAACCCCAGGGACCTCAAAGCTGCGCCGATCCGTGGAACACCGAGAAGCCCCGTTTGCGAGCCTTGCGGGGGCCGCCCAGGACCTTACGCCTGGCAGCGAATTAGAGCGTTTGTGACCGAAGCGCTAGCTGCTCCGCCAGGAACTCGGCCTCAAAGGGTTCGGGAGGCGAACGTGCATCAGCCCTATACCTGGGTATGTCGAGGCTCGGGTGGACGGTCCGGACGATTCCGGGCCGGCCGCACCCGGCTTCGTCCGTCGCAACCCCCGTTGCATAGTGTTTATGTCCGAGTCGTGCGTGTCGTGAGCGAGGAATCGGCTCATGTTTCCCGGTAAGCGGACATTTCTCTTCCATGAAGCGTGGTTATCCGCCAGGGTTGGCTGGCTGTGACGGATAGAGATGCCCGGTTCGTGGACCTGTATGAGAGGTTCCATCGACCTGTCCTCGCCTACTGTCGCCGCAGGACCACCGCCGACCGGGTCGATGACGTGGTCGCCGACACCTTCTTGACCGCTTGGCGGAGGATAGATGCGGTGCCGGCAGGCCAGGATGGCCTCCCCTGGCTATTTGGTGTCGCCTATCGGCTGCTGGGTAATCAGAGGCGTGGCATTGCCCGTCACCTGAGGCTGGGTAGAAAGCTGGCTTCGATTGGACATGACGCCGCGTCTCCGCCACTCGAGGTTGTCGTGATGCGAGAGGAGTGCCGCCAGGTTTTGGCCGCCCTAGAGGCATTGAGGTCGATCGACCGGGAGATCCTCCTCCTCGCGGCGTGGGAAGAACTACCACAAGACGAAATAGCTGTGGCCCTGAACATAAGCATCGACGCCGTGCGCCAGCGTCTCCATCAGGCAAAGAAGAGACTTGCCAAGGCCTATGACACTCTCGATCAGAATCGCAATTCCCCCGCTGCGAGGAAAGGAGGTGTGCGGTGAGCAGAGAAGAAGCCGTCTTCCAACTCCTGGTTCAATCGAATCCGATCCCGGATCTCGAAGAGATCGACCTCGTGGAGACAGTTGCTCCCGAACACCTCGCTACCATCGGACCAAGGAGCAGCGGAGTGACCAACCTGAACACCCATACCAAGACCACGCCGCAAGGCGCCCGCAGGCCAAACTGGTTGTGGGCCGCAGCGGCAGGGGTGATTGTCATAAGCATCGGCGTGATCCTGGCCAGCCAGCAGAGCGGGGAGTTACAACCCGCCGCCGGCGCCAGCGTGACACCCGAACAGGTCGCCGAGACCTTCATCAACGCAACAGAAGCCCTCGAAGCGGCCACGGTCGACGGCTTGATTACCCCGGGCGCAGAAGCGACGTACTTGGACATCTTCGGCTACCACGCCTCCGAGCCCGGGTCGATTCAGGGCCTCTGGGAGTGGGGAGCCATATATGACATGACCTACACATTCGATCATGGTTGCCGGAGGAGTAACACCGTAGGAGGCCCACCTTCGGGTACCGATCGGACCTTCTTCACCTGTGACTACCAACTTGAGAACCAGTGGACAAGGGCATTGGGCCAGTCACCGATGTCGGGGCGTTTCCGCATGGAGGTCTCAGAAGGCCAGATCATTTGGCTGACGGAAGACTTCCCGTTTGAAGAGTTCACACCCGCCTGGACGGCCGTGAACGAATGGGTACAGACCGAACACCCCGACGACTACAGCACCATGTTCATCGAAGCCGACCCAGGACCAGCTCTGAGCGCCAAACTCACACCAGAGTCCATGGCCCTGTGGAAGGAGTACAACCCACAGATCGTGGAGTCGCTCACCAGCTGAACTGAGGGTTACCTAGGCGAACAGGTCCACGAAGAAGAGCAACAGGAAAGGTAAGAACGATAGGAAGCCCTGCTGGTCGCCTACCTGAGGTCTGCGGCGGGCTACAGAGCCCCAGATCCCCCGAAGTATGAGCCAGACTAGGCTCGCAGTTCTCGGCTAGTCCGATCATGCTGGCCCACGCCCGTCGCCACGAGGAAGACGAGCCTCTGGGCATTAGTACCTGGAGATGGACGCCGCCCAGGTCCACCGGAATATGACGCCGACGTCCTTCGAGTTGGTGACCGCCTGCATGTCGATCCAGGACATGGGTGATCCGCAGGAAGCGATCGAGGCAGCCGCTCAGCTTCTCCCGATAGGTGGCCGCCTGGTCTTCTCGGTGCCTCATCCCTTCAGCGAATTGGCCTACCGGGTATGGGAGAGGGACGATGACGGGAACAAGCTGTCGCTCAAGGTAGACAGGTACTTCGAGAGTGGCACCGGCACCTTGCAATGGAACATGCCGGGGCTCCGCTACTCCTGGGAGACCCCACTGTGGCGCCTCAGTCTGTCTGAATGGAGCGCTCTGGTCCGGGGAGCAGGTTTGGTTATCGGCGGGTTACGCGAGCCTCGGCCGACTGCCGAGCAAGTCGCTCGCCGCCCCGAACTGGACGACTGCCGGAGGCTTCCGTACTTCCTTGTCATCGAGGGCCGGAAGTTGGCGACAACTAGGAGCCCGTTGAACAATGCATGTCACCCATCTTGACGACCATGCATCACCACCCACTGCGTTCTCGGCCCCGCCATTCCGGCACAAGGAGTGGCGAAACCTCGGCCTTGCGGCGCGCCTGGCCGCCAATCCGAGCAACGGCATCATCCAACAGGCTCCTAGCGCCGCTCAACAGCTCTCGAGCGAAACCGTCCAGATCCGACAGTGCGCGATATCGGCACCGAGGCCTCGCTCGAATATTGACCCACATCCTGCCTCGCAGACCTTCATCCTCGCTATTCGTTAGGGCCGAGGGCACTATGGACGTTCTCGAAGCAGCCGCATTGCCGAGCGTCGGTACGGGGCGTCGCTGGTGGTCGTGCTGGTGATCTCAGTCAGGCAGACGAGCGGGCCGGGCGGTCGGCCACCGGCTGGTGAGGGAAACTCTTCGCATGCCGCCCCGCGATGGCGTCGGCGATATGAGCTGCATCTCGCCCGACACCGTGGATCTGTTCCGAGGAGACCGAGTAGAGGAATTTGAGGCCGAGAAAATAGAGCCCCGGCTCCGACTCGACGATGCCACGGCGATGCTCGGGGGCCCGGACTGAGACTTCTGGGAGGTCGATCCAGGAGAACCCCGGTTCAAACCCGGTGCACCACACCACATTGGACGCATCGATACGACGACCGTCTTCGAGTTGGGGTTGTCCGCCCTGCACCCCTGTCACGCGCGGAACCCGCTCCACGCCCTTCTCGGCCAGGTCCTTTGGCTTGGTCCTGAGCAAGGGCTCACCTGTGGACAGCATCTTGGGTCGGACTCGCCTTCCAATGGGCGTGCTGGTGGTCAGCACCCGGTGGAATACGATCCGGGCTATGAGCGGCATCAGAATCCTCGCGGCCACGCTCTCTGGTCGAAATGGGATGGTCCCGGTACTGGGTCCGGACAGCCATACCTGGTGGGTTCTCGCCACTTCGTTGGCGACCTCTGCCCCCGAGTTGCCCGCTCCGACCACGAGGACGTTGCCTGCCTGGAGCTGGGCGGGGTTGCGGTAATCAGCGACATGAAGCTGGAGAATGTCCGGGTCGAGCTGGCGAGCGAACTCCGGGATCCGGGGCTTCTGCCAGCTCGACATGGCAACGACTACGTTGTCGGCCTCGAACCGTCGGTCTCCGGAAATCGCCACGAAGTGATCGCCCTGGCGAAAGAGTCTTTCCACACTCACACCGGTCTCGACGGGGATTTCGAATCTCCGGGCGTAAGCCTCGAGATAGTCGGCCATCTCGTCTTTGCTCGGGAAACCCCAGTGATATCCCGGAAACGGCATTCCCGGTAGACCGTCGAGCCGCTTGGGTGTGAAGAGACGAAGCGAGTCCCACCGGTTACGCCAGGCGTCACCGATCCGGTGATTGGCATCGATGATGGCGTACGGGAGGCCCCGCCGGGAAAGGTGATACCCCACCGCGAGTCCGGACTGACCGCCGCCGATGACGAGCGTCTCGCAGTACTCGCTTCCAGGTCGATCGGTCACGTCCTACCTCCTTGGACCGTTCCTTACGGCCGAGATATACTCCAATTCGGAGTATATATATACTCTCTTTTGGAGTAAGTCAAGAGGTTTGGGATGAAAGATCAACTGACGACCACCTCGTATGCAGTACTGGCTCAGGTCGCGGTGCGGTCCTGGTCCACCTACGAGTTGGCTCAGCAACGAGTGCGCTACTTCCGATACGTCTGGCCCCGAGCCGAGAGCGCCATCTACCGGGAGGCGAAGCGGCTTGCCTCGATGGGCCTCATAGAGGGCCAGAAGGAATACACCGGGAAGAGGGCGAGGACGATCTACTCGATCACCGAAGCCGGTAAGGGTGCACTACGGGAATGGCTGGGCAGCCCGATCTCTCCGTTTTCGATGGACTTCGAGGCGATGTTGCGAGTCTTCGTCGCCCCTCTCGGAACCAAGGACGAGCTGATCGGCACACTCAGACAGGTCCGCGCCGACGCCAGAGAGATGCTCCAATTCGCCGGGGAAGTCAAACAAGAGTTCATCGACGGCATCAACGTCACCCAGGACCAGGTCTACATCAGGGCCCTCGCAGTCGACTTCTTCGTCAGCCTCCTGAATACCGTCGAGGCGTGGGCGGAACGGACCACCGCAGAAGTCGACACGTGGGACGATCTCATGCCCTCCGAGGAGAAGAACGAGATCGGTCTCGAGAAGATGGCCCGACTTCCAGTCGACACCCCCGGTAAGCCACTCGAGGAGATCTCCACACCGCCCCAGAGCCAGAGCCGGTCCCGCTCCTGAGTCGGGCCCACGGACTCGGAACTGACTCAGCTCGCTACCCGCCGGGCCGCCAGGTCTGCACCATGAGCGTGCGTCCCCGCTCGGGGTCGAAGTCGAACAGGCCCGTCACCTCCACCGACTCTCCGAGATGGGTCGCCGCGGCATCGGCCGGCAGGAGGAGTACCCGGTTCTGAGCCTCGTCCTCGAGGATGTAGGAGGTGGTCCCGTCGGGCTCCTGGAAGGACGACACCATGCCCTCGGTAGTCACCACCTGGCCGGCGTAGCGGTCCTGTCGATTGACCAGGCGCTCCAGGGCGACGGTTGATCCGCCACAGGAGGCCACGAGCACCACAATCAACAAGGCCCCGAGTACCCGAGCCGTGCCAGACGACGGGTGGCTTCTTCTCACGGCGCCTGGATCTGTCGAATCATGGCGGAGAGGAGCTCCTCGTCGCCCGGACCGGCCACCGGGATCGAGAACTCGACCCCGCTGCACACGCCTTCGAACCGGTCCCGGACCCTGGGGGCGATATCGTCGTATGTCCCGACCACGGCGATCGTCTCGATCATCTCGTCCGTAACGTGGCGCTCCATCTCGTCCCACTCCTGGCGCCGCGAGAGCACCGACAGTCGCTCGGCGACCTCGCTCCATCCATGGGTGTCGAACACCGCCCGGTAGGTGCGAGTCGAGGCGTAGAAGCTGATCCTGGCCCGCACATTGGACATGCGGCGTTCCACGGTCTCCTGGTCGGGCCCGGTGACGATGAGAGGGCTGGCCACCACCTCCACCTCTGCCGGATCGCGATCGGCTTCAGCGGCACCCCGCTCGATGGCCGGCTTGAGCACCCTCTCGAGATAGGTGCGGGTACAGATCGGGTGGGGACGGACACCGTCGGCGCTGCGGCCCCCCACCCGCGCCATGTGGGCGTTGACCGCGGCCAGATGTATGGGTATGTGCGACCACTCGATCGGACCCGGATCGAAGAGGGGGTTCATGAGCGTGAGCTCGTAGTGGTCGCCATGGAAGTCGAGCCGGGTGCCACTCTGCCAGGTATCCCACACTGCCCGCACCGCCGCTACGTATTCTTCGATCCAGGGACCGGGAGCGGACCACTCCATTCCGAAGCGCCGGGTGATGTGGCCCTTGACCTGAGTACCGAGCCCGAGAACGAACCGCCCTCTGGACGCCCGCTGCAAGGTCCAGGCGGTCATCGCCGTGACGGTGGGGCTGCGGGGAAAGGCGATGGCCACCGCGGTGGTGAGACGGATCCGTTGGGTGGTGGCGGCCGCCAGCGCCATCACCACGAACGGGTCCTCCTTGGTTTCGGTCAGTGCCAGGCCGTCGAAGCCGAGCTTCTCCACCAGCTGGGCATCCCCGGGAACCTGATCCACCACCACGGGCCGATCCGCCTCCCGCAACCCCGGGTCGACCTTGCCGAGCGGCAGTTGGGTTTCGACTTTCATGGAATCGATTGTGGCAGGACCTGGCCACACCGCTTTCCGAACGGATGCTTCAAACCTATCCCCTTACGATGTAACGGGACGCATGATCTACTTCGCCTATGGCTCCAATCTTCTCGCCCCGTGGTTACGCAGGCCGGGACGCTGCCCTTCGGCTTCCGCCCTGGGACCCGCCCGACTGGCGAATCACCGGCTGGTGTGGGACAAGCCCGGCGCCGACGGGTCCGCCAAGCTAAACATCCTCGCTGACGAGTCGGCCGAGGTTTGGGGGACCCTATATGAGGCGGCTGACACAGACCGCCCTGCGCTGCGAGCCTCCGAGCCGGGTTACCAGGAGTATCCAGTCCTGGTCGAACATCGAAGTAGCACCATCGGGGCGGTCACATTCCGCTGGCCGGGAGCGGGGGCCTGCCCGCCACCACCCTTCGACTGGTACGTGGACATCGTGATGGAAGGGGCACGCCGCCAGGGGCTCCCGGCCTGGTGGATAGACAGGCTGGCAGTCGATTGCCGACGCGACCCGGACCACGATCGCCGGTCCCGCTGTCTGGCTTTCCTCAGCCGGCAATAGGCGAGCCGGCGGTAGCCTCACTCCGGACCTGGCGTTACCTCCTGGGCGGGGATGCGGTCGGGGTCGTCCCGCCAGACGAAATAGGAGTAGGCGAAGAGGAAGACGACGCCCACGCCCATCACGGCCAGCATTGCCCAGATAGCCCACTCGCCACCGATGAAAGCACCGATCATGGTCACCAATCCGGCCCCGATGAACACACGTCCGCCGGCCCGGTGCGTCTTGACCCACGACAGCTTGCTGGACAGGGTCCAGGGGGTGCGGATTCCCACGAACCAGTTGGGTCTGAACTTGCCCATGGCGCCCCCCAGGATGATGAAGAGGACGCCGACTGCCCCCAAGATCATGCTGGTCAGGGGGACGCCTTCGGGATTTCCGATGGCGAGGTTGGTGATGACATAGAAGTAACCCAGGTAGAGCATCAGCACGACCCGCAACAGCAGGTAAGGCCCTGCGAAGCTCTCGTAGTTGGGGCGGGCCGGATCGATCCGGGGCACGTACTTGAGCAACAGGTAGAGGCCCACCGACATCAGGGGGATGAGGAGCAGCCCCATGATCTTGCCCCCGTACCCGTCCACCTGCCCGGCGGCATTCCAGTGGACGGGGATGCGGTCGGGCACGGAGCCCCACCTGACGGCGGCGGCCACGAACATGGCCGCCAGGATCGCCAGCTGCAACCCCTCCCAGAACTTGCGGTGTTCAACCACGGCTCACCTCCTGTGAGGACCCGCTGGCGGTGCCGGCATGGCCGCCACGTCGTCGCCTACCTTGAACGAAAGACAGGACTGTGGAGACGACGTCGTCGAAGGCCGACATGTTGATCGAGTACACGATGTTGTTGCGGCTGCGCTCCGAGACGACGAGTCCGGCACTCTTGAGCACGTTGAAATGCCCCGACATGGTCGATCGAGCCAGGTCGAAGTGCGCGGCCAACTCCCCGGCGGTCAGATCCCCGTATCGAAGGAGCCACAGAATCTCCCGGCGGGTCGGGTCGGCCAGCGCCTTGAAGGTGTCGTCGATGCCCACTAGATTCGGTCTTTCGCTAAATACCGTAATACTACAACCGTGGTAGTGGGCACGTCGTGAGAACCGCCGTTCGCAGGATCCTGGCGCTGGCCCTGCTGGTGGGCGGGGTGATCTTGATGTTGACTGGTTTGATTGGCATCAAGTGGTATGTGTGGGACATCGTCATATCGCAGGCGGGCCAGCCTGATCGCTCGATGCTGTTCTGGGGCCTCCCGATCTTGTTCCTCGCCTTCGGCTCGGCCGCCGCCGGCACCCTGCTCGGCTGGGTGGGCCTCAACCTGACAAGACGCCGACCCGATCAGTCGGCCGACCGTGAAACTGGAGCCAGCACATGACCCGCTTGATCGACCTTTCCCACGCCATCGAGTCCGGCATGGTCACATATCCCGGGTTGCCCGGGCCGGTTGTCACCGATCACCTGAGCCGCGAGGAGTCGCGTTCCCGCTATGCCCCGGGCACCGAGTTCCACATCGGTCGCATCGAGATGGTGGCCAACACGGGCACCTACCTCGACACACCGGCGCATCGCTACCCCGACGGTCCCGATCTGGCCGATATCCCGCTCGACCGGCTGGCCGACCTGCCAGGCCTGTGTGTGGAGGCTCCCGGGCCCGCCATTGGGCCCGAGGTGCTCGCCGACACCCCCATCGCCGGTCACGCGGTTCTCTTCTACACCGGTTGGGACGTGCATTGGCGGACATCCGGATATGGGGCAGAAGACCATCCCTATCTCGAAGTGGAAACGGTCCAGGAACTGATCGACCGCGGAGCTGCATTGGTCGGGATCGACTCGGTCAATATCGACGACACCGGTGGCGGAGAGCGGCCCGCTCACACGAGACTCCTCGCCGTCGGCGTACTCATCGTCGAGCACCTGACCGGGCTATCCAGCCTGCTTGACCGGCCCTTCACGTTCTTCGCCACTCCGCCGAAGGTGAGAGGCCTGGGCACCTTCCCCGTTCGCGCCTTCGCCCTCATGGAGGGCGAGGACTAGGTCGCCAGGCTGGCCGGAGCCCGGGCAGAGTCGACAGTTCTGGCTTTGTCCTCCACGAGCGCAGGGGCGGTAGAGCTGACTAGACGGGTGTGGTGGGTTTCCCCCCTACCCCGCTGCTCCGCAGCGGGGGCCCCTTCCCCCTGCCTTGAGGCAGGGGGACAAAACTCGGGGCCCTTCCCCTGCCTTGGGTGGGAGGACGAGCGGTACAGTGAGGGGGCCATCACCGCTCGACCCAAAGATCGATGACCGACTCACCACCCCTGCTCGTCCTGGCCGACGACGGTACTGCCCCCTCCACCACCGCCTGGAACTGGATGTCCCAGCAGCCCTGGAAGGGATGGCGTGTCGCCGTGATGACGGCCGACGAGACCGCCATCGAATGGGGCCGCCCCGCCGAGATCATCGAATGGACTCCCGAATGGGAGCGACCGCCCGAGATGATCCCGGACGCGACGGTGCGGTTCCTCCACGTCAATGCCGATCCGCGGGTCATGCTGGCCGAGCGAGAAGATGCCGACTTGATCGTGGTGGGGATGCGGTCGGAGAGCCACCTGGAAGCGGTCGTATCGGGAAGTACCACGGAATGGTTGCTGCATCACCCGCCCGCTCCCCTGGTGGTGGTGACCCGGTCGGGAAGGGTCCGCAACGTCACGGTCTGTGTGGACGGATCCGACCATGCGCTGGCCGCTCTCGACAGCTATCTGTCTCTGCCACTCTCGGATGGCACCAACCTGACCCTGCTCTCCGTCGAGGACGGGCGGGTCGATGCCGAGGCGGCCTTGAAGCGGGCCCAGCTTCGCCTGGAAGGAGCTGCCATGGCGGTGAATTCCACCATCGGCCAGGGAAGACCCACTCCTTCGATACTCGACCACATCGCCACCCACACGCCTGACCTCGTCGTCATGGGCACGCGCGGACTGACGGGATGGCAGCGACTCCGGCTGGGCTCGACGGCCTTGGCCGTGGTTCGATCAGCCAAAACGACCTGCCTGGTCACCTCAGCCCCCGCCGCCGACTGAGGGGCGGCGGAGTGATCTGGGCAACCTCGGGGCTGGCGGGCGCAGGGGCCCAGAGCGGGTTCGCCGAATTCACGGTGCCCGGTTGGGCCTGGGCGGCCTTCATCGTCGGGATCAGTGGCCTGCTCGTTTTCGACCTGCTCGTCCTCCATCGGCGACCACACGTGATCGGCCTGCGCGAGGCGGCCATCGAATCCAGCGCCTGGATCAGCATCGGACTCGGATTCGCAGTCGTGATGCTGCTCTGGCACGGGGGGGCAGCGGCAGGTGAGTATCTGGCCGGTTATCTGATCGAGGAGAGTCTGTCGGTCGACAACGTCTTCGTATGGGCGGTGATCCTCGGCTACTTCGCCGTGCCCCGGGAATACCAGTTCCGGGTCCTGTTCTGGGGCATATTCGGGGCGCTCGTCCTGCGCGCCATCTTCATCTTCGCCGGCGTGACGCTGATCCAGCACTTCGACTGGGTGCTTTACCTGTTCGGAGGGTTCCTCATCTTCACCGCCATCCGCATCGCCCGTCACGAAGACGTGGAGGTCCACCCCGAGGCCAATCCGATCCTGAGGGTGATCCGGCGGATCATCCCCTCCACCACCGACTACGACGGCCAGAAGCTCTTCACGACCCGCAGTGGAAGGCTGCTCGCCACCCCCCTCTTCGCCGTCCTGATCATGATCGAAACCACCGATGTGGTGTTCGCAGTCGACTCGATACCGGCGGTGCTGGCGGTGAGCAGGCATCCGTTCATCGTCTTCACATCCAATGCCTTCGCCATCATGGGCCTCAGGGCCCTCTACTTCCTGCTGGCGGGCATGGCGGGCCGCTTTCGCTATCTCAACCTGGGCATCGGGGTCATCCTCGGCTTCGTGGGGCTGAAGATGATCGTGGCGGAGTGGTACCACTTCCCTACCTGGGCCAGCCTGGCGGTGATAGTGGTGGTTCTCATCGTCACCGTGGTGACCTCTCTCTATGCCGAGCGCAGGGAGGCCGCCTCGGGCTGATCGGCCGTCCGGGCTTGCTCGCAAGAGCTAGCACCGTGCTATATTGAGTTGGCGCGGGGGACCGGTGGCCCACCACACCGGACGTTCCGGGAGCGCACAGGCGTACCCTCCTCCCGATCCAAGGATCGGACCTCCTATCCGCCGTTCTTGCGCTCTCGGACTCCCCCGCCAACCCCGCCCGCCAATCCCGTCGGACTCCCCCGCCAACCCCGCCCGCCAATCCCGTTAGTGTCAGCGATAGATGCCAGAGACCCATTCTTCCCGGCTGATAGTTGCAGCCAACCGACTGCCGGTCAGGTGGAATGACGAGGAGCAAAAGTGGACCGCCAGCCCGGGAGGCCTGGTATCGGCCCTGGTCCCCGTCTTGCGAGAGCGGGGCGGCGTCTGGGTGGGCTGGAGCGGCACGACCGGCGGGGAGGGCGAGCAGTTCGAAGCCGAACAGATCGTCAATCAGCCGGTACCCCTCGACGGCGAGGAGATCGAAAACCACTACGACGGCTTCTGTAATGGCACCATCTGGCCTCTCTACCACGACGCAATCCGCCCTCCCGAGTATCACCGTCACTGGTGGCGGCCACACCAACGGGTAAATCAGCGCTTCGCCGACACCGTCGCGGACGTCTATCAACCCCACGACCTGATCTGGGTGCACGATTACCAGCTCCAGCTCGTCCCCGGGATGATCCGCGAATCGATACCCGACGCCCGCATCGGCTTCTTCCTGCACATCCCCTTCCCTCCCCCCGAGATCTTCGAGCGCCTCCCCTGGAGGCGTTCGATCATGGACGGCCTCCTGGGCGCCGATTACATCGGATTCCAGACCAGGCGAGCGGCTCTCAACTTCGCCGCCGCAGCCCGCGAGTTCTCCGGGGCCAAAGGGCCCGCCGGGGCCCTGCGTCTCGACGGGCGCCATGTCCGGGCGGAAGCGGTGCCGATTTCGATCGAGACCGAGCGCTACTCTGCCGTCGCCGGCCGGCCAGAGTCTCAGCGGGTGGCGGCCGAGTTGAGAACCGACCTGGGCGATCCGGAGATCATCATCCTGGGTGTGGACCGGCTCGACTACACCAAGGGGATCGACCTGCGTCTGCGAGCTATCGAGACCCTGTTCGACGATCACCCCGAGCTGCACGGGCGGGTCTCTTTCGTGCAGGTGGCGGTGCCCAGCCGGGAGGACGTCGACGAGTACCAGGAGATAAGGCGTCGGGTCGAGGAGCTGGTTGGCAGGATCAACGGCCGCTTCGGCCGGGCCGGCTGGCTGCCGGTCCATTACATGTTCCGCTCGCTCCCCTTCGAGGAGCTGATCGGGGCTTACGTGGCGGCCGACGTGATGCTGGTCACGCCACTTCGTGACGGGATGAATCTCGTCGCCAAAGAGTACGTGGCCACCCGGCTCGACGACTCGGGCGTGCTCATCCTGAGCGAATTCGCCGGAGCCGCCGAGCGGCTCGACGACGCCCTGCTGGTCAATCCATATCACCTCGACGCACTGGCCGAGACCATCGCCAGGGCCGTTGATATGGATGCAACCGAACAGCAGGACAGGATGCGGCGCCTGCGCCGGGTGGTGCAGCGCTGGGATGTCCACGACTGGGCCCGCCACAACCTGGAGGCCATCGCCGGATGATTGCCCAGAAGGGGACCGGATGCGCCCCCGGTCCCACGGGAATGGGCTGACCGTGTGCGGCAGGTTCGCCCTGACCGGAGACCTCGACTTCTACCGCGATTACTACGCCATCGCCGACGGCCCCTCCGAGCCTCTCGCTCCGAGCTGGAACCTGGCCCCGACCGATCGGGCTTACGTGGTGTCACCCGACCCCGGAGGGCTCACCCTGACCACCATGGCCTGGGGCTTGATCCCCCACTGGTCGTCCGATACCGGGACCATCCACATCAATGCCAGAGCCGAGACCATCGCCACCAAGCCCGCCTTCCGGTCGGCTTTCGCCCGCCACCGCTGCCTGGTGCCCGCCGACGGCTTCTACGAATGGGAGCCGAAGGAGCAGGGAAGGACGGCCCACTGGATATACCGGGCCGATGGCTTTCCAATCACTTTCGCCGGGATCTGGTCGGCGTGGAAGGACCCGCGCGGTGGGTGGGAGCGCAATTTCTCGATCGTCACCACCGCCTCCCGGGGCGTCATCGCCCCTCTCCACGATCGGATGCCGGTGATGCTGCCCGACGATTGGTGGCGAGCCTGGCTGGATCCCTCCGTGGACGACCCCCAGGCCGCCCTGTCGTTGATCAGAACCATGGATCCCGAACTGCTCATGGAGCATCGCGTGTCGTCCCGGGTCAACTCGGTGCGCAACAACGGGCCGGAACTGAGAGATCCAGTTCGGGAGACGCTCTTTTGAGTCGTTGCGAAAGCGGGCCGGCAGGGGCTTTCCCTCCCTTCCGTTAGCCTCCCTGGAAATGGCCCGACTGCTTCTGATCCGACACGCCCCAACCGACGAAACGGGGAAACGACTCACGGGCCGCCTGCCCGGGGCTCATCTGGATGACCAGGGACGGGGGATGGCCCAGAGCACGGCGGATGCGCTGTCGGAGGTGAAACTCAAGGCGATCTACTCGTCACCCCTCGAGCGAACCCGGGAGACAGCCGAGATCATCGCCCGCCCCCACGGGTTGGAGCCCGTTGTCCACGACGGCCTGCTGGAGGTGGATTACGGCAAATGGTCGGGCCGGACCCTGAAGTCCCTCTATCGCCTCAAGGCATGGCACACCGTTCAGGTCACCCCTTCCCGGATGACCTTCCCGGACGGCGAGTCCATCGCCGCCGCCCAGAGACGGGCCGTCGACACGTGCGAGGCACTGGCCGACCGCCACGGCAAGGACACCATCGCCCTGGTCAGCCATTCCGACATCATCAAGGCGATCCTGTCGCATTTCCTGGGCCAACCCCTCGACCTGTTCCAACGGATCGTCATCTCTCCCGCCTCGGTCAGCGTGGTCGATCTTCCCCGTCAGGGACTACCTACCCTGGTGACCATGAACGCTCTCGCACCAGGGCCGGCCCACGCATGAGAGACCTGGGCCCGGCCGAGGAGCTCGTGGCAGGCGCGATGGGCGAGCCCGGTCACCGCCACTTCTATCTTCAGGTCACGGCCGCCGGGGAAACGGTCTGGCTGCCGGCCGAGAAGCAGCAGGTCGCCACCCTCGCTTCACAGTCGCTGACCCTGCTCAACGCCGCCGACCTGTCCCCCGATCACGAAGCGGTGGCTCTGATCAAAGGGCAGCTGGCGTTGCGACCGCCCGAAATGGAGAGCTTCAGGGTGGGTGGCATCCAGATCGCCGTCCTCGAATCCCGGCTCATAACCCTGGTGGTGACGTCGCCGGAGGAAGAGGACTCGCTCCGATTCCTGATCACCCCCGAGCAGTTGGCAGCCATGGCCGAGCTGGCTCTCGAGGTGGTGGCGGCCGGACGGCCCATCTGTCCCCGCTGTCAGCTGCCCGAGGACCCCGAGGGGCATCGCTGCCCGGCGGTGAACGGTCACCACCCCTCCTGAGACCCCATGGCCCCCGAGATGACAGCCAAGCGTCGCGCCAAGCGCCAGGCCATCTTCGACGCTGCCGCCAGTCGCTTCGCCCAGCACGGCTACCACGCCGCCCGCATGCAGGACATCGCCGACGACCTCGGTCTGCAGAAGGCCGCTCTCTACTACTACTTCGACTCCAAAGAGGCGGTCCTGGTCGAGCTGATCCGGGAGCGGGTGGGCCTGGCCCTGGAGGCGGTCACCGGTATCGCCCTCTCGGACGCACCACCCGATGCGAAGATCGACCAGGCGGTTCGGACACATCTCCAGGTGTTCAATGAGCATGCCGACCTCTACACGATCTTCAACTCCGAGAAGCTCCACTCGGTGAGCCCCGAAGCGGCCACGATCGTGGATGACCTCGGGAGGAGCTACGAAAGGCGCTGGGAGGAGATGCTCGGCGAGGGGGTGCGGTCCGGCCTCTTTCGCCCCGACCTCGACCTGCCGGTCACGGTCAAGGCGGTGATGGGCATGCTCAACAACACTCTGACCTGGTATTCGCCTGCCGGACGTCTCGACATCGAGGCCCTGGCCGAACGCTTCGTGGCCCTGATCCGCTCCGGCGTCATGGACTAACCCGGCGCCAGAGCAGACGGTTGACGATCTCCAGGCCTGATCGACCCGTCTCGGGCTCCGACGACAACTCCAGGTCCCCGCCCACCCAGCGGATGTTGCGCACCTGGTCGTGTCCCACCCAGTTGGGCAGCAGCGAAACCTGGACGTGATGTATCACCCGCCGGCCATCCACCGTGTAGGTGCCCCCGTAGCTGAGATAGCCCGCCGCCGCGCTTGCTCTCTCCCGGGCGGTGGCCCCGGCCAGGGTGGTGGCCGAGACGGGTGAGCGATTCCTGCGCATCAGGGTGGCCGACATGCTCCCGTGCACGGTGTAGATGAGCAGCCCCTCCACGTCTCCACCGAAGGGGAACTGGGTCCTTTCACCGACCCGGACGCTCCAGCTAACCAGCTCCCAGGTACCCACCAGCCGTGACATGAAGGGGCAACGATAGCCCGGGTCGCGAATTTGACCCGTCGGTTGAATTTCGGTCGGTCGACCGGTAGATTTCGCCGCACGCCCAACCGGGAGCCAGACAGTGGTAAGCCTTCGCAACGACGCCCTCAACGTCGCCCTCGACACGACGGACAACCCCTATCTGATGGACGGCTACGCCCCCGTCGACACGGAAATCGAAGCCACAGACCTGACCGTGATAGGCGAGATCCCCTCCGACCTCAATGGCCTCTACGTCCGCAACGGCCCCAATCCCCAGCACGCCCCGGCCGGGCGCTACCACTGGTTCGACGGCGACGGAATGCTCCACGCCCTCCATTTCCGCGACGGGACCGCCTCCTACCGCAATCGCTGGGTGCGCACCATCGGCTTCCAGCGGGAGTCCCAGGCCGGTCGGACCCTCTACACGGGGATGATCGAGCCCTCGAAAGGCAACCCCACCGACGGCACCTTGCGCCCCCACTACCGCTCGCTCAAGGACACAGCCAACACCGACGTGATCTTCCACAACGGGAACCTGATGGCGCTCTGGTATCTGGCCGGTGAGCCCTACAAGGTCGATCCGGACACACTGGCCACCCTGGGGACGGAAGACTGGGGCGGGAAGAGACAGGGTTGCGTTTCCGCCCACGCCAAGGTCGACGAGCACACCGGAGAGTTGCTCTTCTTCGACTACGGACCCGAGCCGCCCTACATGTGGTACGGAGTGGTGACTGCCGACGGCGTGCTACGCCACTACGTACCGGTACCGCTTCCCGCCGCTCGCCTCCCCCATGACATGGCCGTGACCGAGAATTACTCGATCCTCATGGACCTGCCCCTCTTCGCCGATCCCGAGGTGTTCTCCGCCGGCCGCCACAAGCTGGTGTTCGCCGCCGACCTGCCCACCCGCTTCGCAGTCATCCCCAGATATGGAGGCACGGACGAGGTTCGGTGGTTCGAGGCGGACCCCTGCTATATCTATCACACCATCAATGCCTGGGAGGACGGCGACCAGATCGTGATGGACGTATGCCGCACTCGCCGGCCCCGGCCCCCCGCCGAGCCGATAACCGGTCCGCTCGAATCGCTACTCGAGTACCTGCGTCTCGATGCCCAGTGGTACCGCTACCGGTTCGACCTCCGCACCGGCAGAACCAGCGAAGGGCCGCTGGACGACCTCAACACCGAATTCCCGGTGATCAACACGACCCGGCTGGGACGTCCCACCCGCTACTCGTATCACGTGGCCATAGAGAACAGCTACACGACGCTTTTCGACGGCATCGTAAAGTACGACAATCACCGTGGTGAGGGGACCCGCTACGACTTCGGGCCCGGCCGCTGGGGCTCGGAAGCGCCCTTCGCCCCCCGCCAAGGAGCCGGAGACGAAGACGACGGCTATCTGGTCTCGTTCGTCTACGACGAGCGAGACGGCCATTCTGAGTGTCTCATCCTCGACGCCGGGACCATGTCGGAAGTGGGACGGGTCTTGATCCCCCAGCGCATCCCGAACGGATTTCATGCCTGCTGGGTGCCCCAGGAGGCTCTCGACGGCCGGGCCTCAGCCCGGCGCGACTCATGAGCGGCACCGGAAGCTGCAGGCCGGTGAGAACTGCTTTGTCCCGTGGCTGATGGCGATGTCTTCGTGCTGGGAGGCTGCCAGAGCGACTTCGCTCGCAACTGGGCCGCCGAGGGAACCAGCCAGTTCGACGTGATGCGCGAGGTGACCCTGGGCGCCCTCGAGGACGCCGGCGTCCATCCGGACCAACTGGATGGGTTCGAGGTCGGCAACTTCGTCGGCGAGCTCTTCACCGGCCAGGGTCATCTGGGTGGAATGATCGCCGCCATCGATCCCGGCCTGTCGGGTTTGGCCGGAGCCCGCCACGAAGCTGCCTGTGCCTCGGGCTCCATGGCGGCATTCTCCGCCCTGGCCCAGATCCAGGCAGGATGGGCCGACGTGATCCTGGTGGTGGGATCCGAGCAGATGCGCAATGTCGACGCCGAGACCGCGGCGGGCCATCTGGGAGCGGCGATGTGGGTTGGCCGTGAGTCAACCGGGGCCCGGTTTCCATGGCCAAACCAGTTCGCCCGGATCGCAGACGCCTATGCCGATCGCTATGGCCTCGACCACCAGCATCTGGCCGCCATCGCCGATAAGAACTTCACCAATGCGCGGGCCAATCCTCTCGCTCAGGCCCGGGCATGGAGCTTCGAGCCCGACGCCTTCGGGGAGGACGACGATCTCAACCCGGTCATCGAGGGACGGCTGCGTAAGCAGGACTGCGGACGCATCACCGATGGCGTGGCGGCTGTGGTTCTCGCCTCGGCCAGGTTCCTGGAAGACAACCACATCCCCTTCGACAGCCGGGCCCGCATCGCCGGGTGGGGGCGGCGGACGGCACCGATGCTCCTCGACACCAAACTGGCCGCACCGGTCGATGGCGGCCTCATGTTCCCCCATGTTGCCGAAGCGGTGGAGATGGCATGGAAACGAGCCGGAGTGCATCTCGACGACATCGATGTGGTCGAGACTCACGACTGTTTCACCATCTCCGAATACATGGCCTACGACCACCTGGGTCTGACCGCCCCCGGGGAATCCTGGAAGGCGGTCGAGGAAGGCTGGACGGGCATGGACGGGCGTCTCCCCGTCAACCCCTCCGGGGGTCTGATCGGAGCCGGACACCCGGTCGGTGCAACCGGGGTCCGCATGCTGTGGGACGCCGCCCGTCAGGTCACCGGAACCGCCGCCGACATCCAGGTGCCGGGGGCGCGCACCGCCCAGACCATCAACATCGGGGGCAGCACTACGACGGTGGCCAGCTTCGTCCTCTCCACGTGAGCGCCAAGGAAACACGTTGAACCCGGTCTACCTGTGTCAGGGGGTCAGGACACCGCGCGGCAAGGCCTCACCCCGGGGTGGCCTGGCCGGTGTGGCTCCGCTGGATCTGGCCCGGGCCGTTTTGGGCGCCCTGGTAGAACGGAGCGGCGTCGACCCCGAGGCGATCGACGATCTGATCCTGGGGGTGGCATCGCAGACCGACGCCCAGGGAGCGAACCTGGCCAAGACCGCCGCCCTGATGGCGGGCTGGCCGTCCTCGGTACCCGGGGTGACCGTCAACCGGTTCTGTGCCTCTGGCATCGACGCCATCAACCACGCTGCCGCCCAGGTGGGGGCAGGAGTCTCGGAACTGGTGGTGGCGGGTGGGGTCGAGTCGGTTTCCGCCGTGCCCATGTTCGCCGACCAGGGCCCTCTGTGGACCGATCCCCGGATAGCCGAGCAAACCGGTTTCGTGCACATGGGCATCGCCGCCGACCTGGTTGCGACCATGGAGGGCTTCGAACGAGAGGAGCTCGACGCCTACGGGGTCGAGACCCACCATCGGGCGGCCCGGGCCTGGGCAAAGGGCCACTTCTCGCCGTCCCTGGTGTTGGTCCCGGGGCCGGACCGTACCCTGAAGACAGACGAGCACGTACGGCCCGACGTCACGATGGAGCAGGCCGCCGCGCTGGAGCCGGCCTTCACCGATTTCGAGGACATGGATGCCCGCGTACTGACCCGTTTCCCCGATCTGGGCCGGGTCCGCCACGTGCATCACCGGGGCAACTCGCCCTCTCTTGCCGACGGCGCCGGAGCCGTGCTCGTGGCCTCCGAGAGGGCGCTCGGCGCCCACGGCCTCACCCCGCGGGCACGGTTGGTGTCGTTCGCCACCACCGCGGTGGATCCGACCATCATGCTGACTTCGGGTCAGGAGGCCACCGTCAAGGCCCTGGACCGGGTCGGGTTGGACACCGAGGATGTGGACCGGTTCGAGTTCGCCGAGGCCTTCGCCGCGCTGTGCCTCAAGTTCCGCCGCG
Organism: uncultured Acidimicrobiia bacterium; assembly: GCA_963744905.1. Classification (GTDB taxonomy): domain Bacteria; phylum Actinomycetota; class Acidimicrobiia; order Spongiisociales; family ZC4RG35; genus DATFFO01. The sequence continues at coordinate 695,390 of CAVUUV010000005.1, forward strand.
ACCTGGGCGTGGACGGGGAACGCTTCAACCCCAATGGAGGCACCATCGCCATGGGTCATGCCTTCGGTGCCACCGGCGCCATCCTCACGGTGTGCCTTCTGGACGAACTCGAGCGAAGTGGCACCGACCGGGGGGTGGTGGCGGTCTCGGGAGCGGCCGGACTGGGCGTGGCCAGCGTGATCGAGAGAGTCTGAGAAGCCGTCTCGACCGAGAGACCCGCCCGACGAGGAAGGGCAAACCCCCGCACCATTAGCCTTCCCGTCATGGCGGCGACCTCACCCGACACGGAACTGACCCTGGTGGTGGTCGAAGGTCTTCTCCCCGGCGCCTCCAATGCCACTTTGTTGGCCCGCGACGAAACCGGACGGGCCTGGGTCTACAAGCCTGAGCGGGGCGAAAGGGCACTCTGGGACTTCCCTCACGGCAGCCTGGCCCGGCGCGAGGTGGCCTGCTATCGGGTGTCAGAGTCGCTGCACCTGGGCGTGGTGCCCGAAACCCGGATGGCGACGGGTCCCTACGGGCCGGGATCGGCCCAGAGATTCCTGAACGAGGACCTCGACTGGGATCCGCGCCCCGCCATCATGGAGGCGACGCCGGACCTATGGCCGGTCGTGCTGCTCGACCTCGTGGCCAACAACGCCGACCGCAAGATCGGACACCTGCTGCGGGAGCCGGACAGCCCTCACATCTGGGCCATTGACAACGGCCTCACCTTCCATATCGATGACAAGCTGCGAACCGTGATGTGGTCCTTCGCCGGCCGGGCCATACCTGAGAGATGGCTGGCGGCTCTTGACGAGGACGACCTCTCCGATTCCCTGGTAGGACTGTTGGACGACTCCGAGGTGTCGGCGGCCCGAGAACGCCTCAGACGACTCCTGTCAGACCCCCGTCATCCCGATCCACCCCTCGACCGCCCGCCTCTCCCCTGGCCGGTGTGGTGAAAGGGTCAGGCTCTCGACTTCATCGAGCGATAGATCAACAGGGCGACGATGGCGCCAATGATGGAGCCGATCAGTCCCGAAGGCGAGAAATCGAGGATCTTTCGGCTCGAGAACAGGGCGAAGATGAAGCCGCCCACATACGAGCCGACGATCCCCAGCAGCAGGGTGGCGAGAAATCCCATCGGATCGGCGCCCGGGACCAGTGCGCGGGCCAGGAACCCGGCGACGAGGCCCACGATGAGAAACCAGATGATGTTCATGTCAGCTCCTTTAGCCCGACACAGGTATTCCCAGACTAGATCCTCCGTGCCGGCGCCGCGTCGGGGAGCGGGCCCAACCCGGGCAGGATCCGCCAGTTCGGCCCCGGAGGGCAGATTCCGATCGTCGGGGCACCCTCGCCGTGCCGCCGTCGGCTGCCTGGTTCCCACCGACCCGGTGCCGGTATTCGTCAGTTGCGATGAGCTTCTACAGTCGGGTGAAAGAGACGGAGGTTCACCCTTTGACCAAGTTCGCCTACTTCTGCGGCCACGAGCAATTCCAGCCCGAGGTGCTCGTCGAACATGCCGTGCTGGCCGAACAGGCCGGATTCGACATGGCCGTGGTGTCGGAACATTTCCATCCCTGGGTCGACGATCACTCCGCGGCCGGATTCGCTTTCTCCACCATTGCCGCCATGGCCCAGGCCACCAACCACATCGTCTTCACTACCGGTGTCACCACTCCCCTGTTCCGCTACCACCCGGGGGTGGTGGCCCAGGCCGCCGCCACCCTGGACCGGATCTCGGGTGGCCGGTTCAATCTCGGTGTGGGACTGGGCGAGAACATCAACGAGGGGCCCCTGGGTTACGACTTCCCCGCCTACGCCGAACGCAACGCGCGCATGACCGAGGCCCTGGAGATCATGCGCCGGCTGCTCGACGGCGAGAAGCTCACCTTCGAGGGCGAGTACTACAAGACCGACCGCGCCAGGCTGTATTCACCACCCATCCAGGAGCACCTGCCTATCTACATGGCGGCCGGCGGGCCCAAGTCCGCCACACTGGCCGGCGAGCTCAGCGACGGGGTGATCACGTCGGTCAAGGATCCCCGAGACACTCTTTCCAAGGTGGTCGAGCCTCTCCAGGAGGCGACACAGAAGGCAGGCAAGCCCGATCCGACCGTGATCGCTACGAGGTGGTCGATCTGGGCAGCCGACGATGACGAGGCCTGGAAAGCCCTCACCTCCTGGCGGGGACTTCGGGCCCCCGGCCGGCTGGAGGCGGTCGATCCCCTCACCCTACGCCAGCGGGCCGATGAGATGCCTCGTGCCGACATCCTGGCTCGCTATTCCCGTGTGCACGATCCCGCCAGCGTGATCGAGATCTACCGGCCACTGATCGAAGATCTGGGCGCCGACGTGGTGACGTTCCAGATGACCTGCGTCGATCAACCGTCACTCATCGAGACACTGGGGCGAGAGGTGCTGCCCCTACTCAGGGACTGACCTGACGGGCCTCAACCGATCCTGGTCACCCGCTCGATCAGGGCCAGCAGAGACTGGCGGACCTCGGCGGGCAGGTCCGGGTTCTGAGTCGCTACCGACAGAGAGGGAGCGGTGGCGCGTAGCTGCTCGAGCACCGCGCCCGCATCAGGGTTGGCAGACTGCAAGAGGTTGTCGACCGGGGCCACCATCCGCTCGGCCAGGATGGAGGCGAACGTGGCCATGAGGTCCACCTGCCAACGACCGTCCTGGTGCAGCACGAAGACCTGGGGATCGCCCTCCGGTGCTTCAACGGTCACCCGGACGAACTCCACGCCTTCCTGCTCAAAGGTGTCTCCCACGGAAATCTGAAGATCCTTGGATGAGAAATCGGCCGGGAGGGTCTGGGCGAAGCCGGACCAGAAGTTGGCCGATACCTCCCGTCCGTCTCCGGCCAATACATCTGCCACCTGAGATACGTCGGCACCCTCTATGAGGGTGAGAAGCGCCGCCTGGGTGGAGTCGGTCAGGGCGGCTGCATCCTCGAAGCGACCCTCGTCCACGGCCGCCATCAGCTGACGGATCAGCTCCTCGGGGCCCAGGGACTGAATGGGCGTCGTGGTCTGAGGCGGAGCCTCCTGCTTCGACGAGCACGCCGTCACCGAGATGAAGGCAAGGATCAGGACACAGGAAACCGCCGACCAACGCCTGGCGCCGGAAACGGACTCGGGCATGAAAGGAGGACGGTAGTGCCCTGCCTCCGACTGTGGTGCACCAGACCATCACAAGAGAGCACCCGCGACACGCCAAAAGATCCCCCCTCCCCGCCCGACGGGCGGTACTCCCCCCTTGGGGGGAGAGAGAGGGGCGAGAACGGGCCCGCTTAGCGATCCGGTAGGCGAAGACGACCGGTCCGCCCCAGTTCGGCCCGGGTCTCTTCCTCTGATACTCGGGCGGCCCTCGCCAGCCAGATGAGATACGCCAGCCCTACCAGCTCCAGGACCCATCGCCATGGGTCACTCAGCGCTCGCTCCCATGCCCCGGACCAGAAAGCGCCACTCCCGACCGGAAGCGCCCAGCCGAATACAGGCCACAAGAAGACCCGTCCATCGGTCCACATGCCGTCGACCAGCAGATGGAAAAGCCAGGCGACCACCAGCGCCATCCAGGCCCGACGCCGGCGCCCGCGCCGGGTGGTGAGGAGCACGACCGCAGCGATCAGCGTTGGCATCGCCAGTGAGTGTGCCCACAACTCACCCTGGGTTCCCCCTGCCACAGTCACCACGGAGAGATCGATCACGTCGGGAAGGACGGCTCCGAGGGCGAGAAACCTGAAGTCCACCTTTGGGTCCCTGAAGATCCAGCGGAACAGGAAGATGACCGCGCCCAGGTGCCAGAGGAGCATCGGCCTACCGCGATAGTCAGAGAACCAGTATGCGCCGGCAGTGGACGCACCGGGGTGGATCCGACTTCGCCACCTCGTTGATCTCGGCCGGAGAGAGTCGCATGTGACATCCACCGCAGGTGTCGTCCTCGAGCCGTCCGATGGCCACACCCTCCTTGGTGGTGCGCAGCCTCTCGTACATCTCCACGAGGTCGTCGGGTACGGGAGCCAGCGCCTCTCTCTTGCGCTCTTCCTTGCGAGCCAGCTCGGCGTCGATGGATCGCCACTCCGAGGTGATGATGCTCTCCAGCTCTGCCTTGTCTTCGGCCAACTCCTGGCGCTGCGTCTGGAGCCTGGCCACCTCCTCGCGGGCAGGGTCGAGCTGGTCGAGGAGTCCGAGGACCCTCTCCTCGGAGGCGCCCTTCTGGCCCTGGAGGCTCTGCACCTCCAGACGCATGTGCTCGGTTTCGCGGGCCGACATCCCCCCGGCGAAGAGCCGGGTCTCCGTCTCGCTCAACTTGTTCTCGAGGAGCTCGAGCTCTCCCTCCGCTTTGTCAGTGTCCAGCTCGAGCCGACGCAACTCGGCCCGGGCCGACTCGATCTGGGATTCAACCTCATCGAGGGACTCCTGGGTGGCCTTGTAGCGCTGCAGTTCGGGCAGGCCGGCTCGACGGGCCAGAAGCCGATCGATCTCAAGATCGAGCTCCTGGACATCGAGAAGATCGGAGAGGGCAGGGATCTCCATGAGCCGGTCAGGGTAGTGGGCTGCTGTCGATGTCCACCCAGGGCCCGGCCCACTCGCCGGTCAGGTCGACGACTTCGACATCCAGGCCCCGCACCATCTCCACCAGCGCCCTGACCCCGGGCACCTCTGTGGCGGCATGGCCTGGATCGATGACGGCCATCCCCCCGTCGAGCGCCGCCACCACCCGATGGTGATCCACGTCGCCGGTGACGATGACGTCCGCTCCGCTGCTCCGGGCGGCGTCGAGGAACGATGCCCCTGAGCCGGGAACGACCGCCACCCGTGAAACCCGACGGTCCAGTTCGCCGGCCACCCTCATTGCCTTGCGCCCGAGAGACACGGCCACCGACTCCGCCAAATCGCCCAGCTTGCCCTGCCACGAACCCACACGACCGATCAGGCCGTGGTTGGAGGAGGTCTCGAACACATCGAAGGCCGGCTCCTCGTAGGGATGGGCCGCCACCAGGGCTGCGATGACTGCGTTCCGGGCAGACTCGGGAGCGATCATCTCCATTCTCGTTTCGGGTGTCGCGGTCGTCTCCGCTGCCTTCCCAACCACCGGCGAAGCTCCGGGCCCGGAGGTGAAGGAGCCCGTACCCGGGGTGCGGAAGAAGCACCTCTGGTAGTTGCCGATCCGACCGGCGCCGGCCTCGGCCATCGCCGAGGCGATCTGGCCGACGGACTCCTCCGGGGCGAAGACCACTACCTTCACCTGCGAACGGCCCTCGACCGGTCCGAATCGGCGAACATCCTCCAACCCCAAGGCGGCGGCCAGCGCATCTGCAGTACCGCCGGGACAGGCATCGAAGTCGGTGTGGGTGACCAGTAGGCCGATGCCGGCCGAGACCAGCCTCCACGCCCGCCCCGAGGCGGACCTGCCTGCCACCAATCGGGTGGTAGGACGAAACAGCAGGGGGTGATATGACACCACTGCCTCCGTTGGGTCGGCGACGAGCCTTTCCACGACAGCCTCCGTGACCTCGTGACACACGGCTACCCGACGAACCTCTCTGGCCGGATCGCCTAGCTGAAGGCCGACCGGGTCCCAAGAAGCCGCCCGATCGGGGCGGGTCAGTTGAGCCAACCGGATGGTCAGGGCGGCGAGGGAGAGCATGAGCCGGGAGTCTGTCCGCCGTCGGCGAACAGCGTCAAATCCACCCGGGGCCTCTAACCTTGTCCGCTGATGTCCACCCGCCCCAGTGCACCTCCCTTTCCAATAGTCGCGTGGTTCTCACGGCGTTCCCGGTTCCAGCGCCGTCTGGGCCTGGTTCTGGTCGTCCTGGCCGCTCTGGTGGTGGTCGCTCGAATCGTGGCCGGCATGGCCCTCGACAAGTGGTGGTTCGACACCATCACCTCCACCGACGTGTGGGGCACCAAAGTCAGAGCCCAGATCCTTTTGGCCGTTGCGGCCGGGATCGTCTCCGGCGTGATGCTGATCGGCTCGGCTGTGATCGCCTACCGAACACGCCCGGCGCCCGACAACGGACCCAACCGCCTGGTGGTCCGTTATCGAGAGCGAATGGGCCCGGCTCACAAGTGGCTCCTGATCGGTGGCGCCGTCTACTTCACGCTCCGCACCGCCTGGAGGGCCATGGGTCGCTGGAAAGCGTGGCTTCTGTTCCTGCACGGCCCCAATCTGGGTGTCTCGGCGCCGGACATCGGCTGGGACCTCGGATACCACCTCTTCAAGCTTCCGTTCGTGGTGATCATCAGCAGTTGGCTGAGAGGCCTGGTTCTGATCACCTTCGCCTTCGCCCTGTTGGGCCACATCGCCAACGGGGCACTGAAGATCCCCCGCGGCGGGCGAAGGTCGTCACCCCGGACTCTCAAGCATCTTGCGCTACTGGGAGCTGCCTTCGCCGGTCTCCAGGCCCTCGACTACATCTTCGCCCGCTGGCCCGGCAACGGGACCAACCAGTACGGCGCCTTCGACGGGCCCGGCTACACCGAGATCAAGGTCGTGGTGCCCGCCCTGTGGGTCCTGGCGATCGTGGCCGTGGCGACGGCTCTGATCACCCTGTGGTCGATCCGCGCCCGGCGCTGGCGCCCCGCGCTGATCGCCTACGGGGTATGGGGAGTGCTGCAACTGGTGCTGATCGGAGTCGTCCCCGCCCTCGTCACCCGTCTGATCGTCACGCCGGCGGAGGCCGTCCACCAGCTCCCCTACATCGCCCACAACCTGACCGCCACCAAGGCCGCCTACAGCCTCAACTCGGTCGAACAGGCGACCGAGACCTTCGCCGACGGCCTCAGCCAGCCTCCCGACCCGAGTCAGGATTCGGAGCTCAACAAGGTCCCGGTCTTCGGCGAATCGATGCTCGTCTCCCCTCTCCAGGTTCTCCAGGGAACCACCGGAACCCGCATCACCGACGTCGACCTCGATCGATACGAAGTGGATGGACAGATGCGGCCTGTGTTGATCGCCGCCCGGGACGCCAACCGGGCCGATCTCCCAGAACGGGGCTGGGTCCAGCTCCACCTCGTGTACACACATGGCGACGGCATCGTGGCCGTCCCCGCCGACTCCACCTCGGCCGACGGCCGGCCCGATGTCGATGCCCTGGCCCGGAAGCTGGCCCCCCAACGGCCCGAGCTCTATTTCGGGGAAAACCTGGCCGGCTGGTACGCCATCGTCGGCACCAGGCGAGAGGAGCTGGGGAAAGCCACCTTCGATGCCGGAACCGGCATCGACCTGTCCAGCGCCTGGCGGCGTCTGGCCCTGGCCCTCACCGTCGGCGAAATCGAGCCGTTCGTCTCCGCCGAGCTCGGAGACCACCCCCAGCTCCTCTATCGGCGTGCCGTCAAGGAGCGTCTGGGAATGCTGGCCCCATTCCTGTCTTTCGACGCCAACCCCTACCCGGTGGTGGCAGGCGGCCGGGTCACCTGGATCGTGGACGGCTATACCAGTGCCAGCACCTATCCCCACGCCCAGTTCGCCCGTTCGGTGGGGCTGTCGGGCCAGAGCGACATGGCCGGGCGGGCCTTCAACTACATGCACGCCTCTATCAAGGCCACCGTCGACGCTTATGACGGAACGGTCCATCTCTACCGGACCGAGGTGGGTGGCGCAGACGACCCCATCCTCGACGCCTGGTCCAAGATCTTCCCCGGCCTGATCGAGCCCATCGCCGACATGCCCGACAGCCTGCGCCGACACCTGCTCTACCCCCAGGACCTGCTCACCGTCCAGACCGCCATGTTGGGCCGCTACCACGTCTCCGACGCCGAGACCCTCTTCAACGGCTCCGACAGCTGGGCCATAAGTGCCTCCGCCGGCGAGGGCGTGGCCCGGCCCTCGTCCTCCTCCCAGACCCCTTCAACTCCGCCCCCTTCCTCGGCCGTGTCGCTGTTCATGCCCTCCTCGGAGCCGCTGGGAGGGCACTGGGTGGCGATCCGTCCCTACGGCCCCGGCTCGTCTCTAAACCCCACCTCTACCCGTGACGAGCTGGCCGCATTGGCCATCGCCGATCACGACAACCCCGAACATCTTCGTCTGGTCAGGATCGAGGTGAATTCGGGGCGCCTCATCTCCAGTCCCAAGGTGGCCCAGGCGGCCATCGACACCGACCGTGATCTGGCGGCGCTGTTCACCTTGCTGAATGCCAACGGCTCGGCAGTCCAGTTCGGTCCCATGACCCCGATACCGCTCCAGAACGCTCTGGTCTGGGCCCGCTCCATCATCGTCACAGGGACCGCCGACACCACTGCTCCCCGCCTCCACGGCATTACCGCCGTGTCGAACGGACTGGTGGGCGAGGCCGACTCAGTCGTTCAGGCCCTGGATGAGGCCATCGCCGCCATCCCTACCGGCTGATGCGTGCTCTTCCCGAGTCGGCGTACTTCTCGTAGTGGGCGATCACCTTCTCTGCCTCGCCGTCCGCCCTGAGCCTCCCCTCCTCGATCCACAGCACTCTCGGGCACTGCTCCTCGATCTCATTGAGTGAGTGGCTCACGAGGAGAAGGGTGCCCGCTTTCTCGAGCAGGGTCTCTATTCGGGCCCTGGACTTCTTCCGAAAGGCGTAGTCCCCCACCGCCAGAGCCTCGTCGATGAGGAGGATCTTGGGCCGGACCGAGGTGGCGATAGCGAAGTGCAGTCGGCCCCTCATGCCCGAGGAGTAGGTGCGGAGAGGGCGGTCGAGCGCTTCACCCAGATCGGTGAAGTCGGCGATCTCGTTCATCCTCTGTTCCAACTCGTCGTTGCTCATCCCCAGGGCCAGACAACCGATACGGATGTTTCGGTACCCGGTGGCAGTCGGAATCAGGGTGGCGCCCACACCCAGCAACTTGGGCTCATCGGACACGAGAATGTCTCCGGAGGTAGGAGGCAGGAGGCCGGCCACCGCCGTCAGAAGAGTCGATTTCCCGGACCCGTTGGAGCCGATGATCCCCACCGCCTCGCCCTGCGCCACATCGAAAGACACCCCCTTCAGGGCCCGCACCACCTTGCGGCCCGTGCCCTGGTGCTTCACCAGGCGGTCCCGTATGGCAGCGCGACGGTCCTCGAATATCTCATAGTCGAGGTAGAGGTCACGAACGCTTATGGATAGGGGCTCGGTCATGCGCGCCCGTACCTCCACTCAGCCGCCCGGAAATAGCGGAACCCGAACCACATGACCAGCGCCGCCAACCCGGCGGTGCGGGCCATGCTCCCCCAATCGAGAGCCGTTCCCAGGAATACCCATCGATACAGCTCGATGATGCGCATGATCGGGTTGAGCGACACCAGAGTGGCGGCCCATTTGTTGTCACCCAGGCCTGAGATGAGGCGCTCGATCGGGAACATCACCCCCGACAGGTATTGCAGCAGTCGGAACACGAACGGAATGATCTGCTGCACGTCCTTGAAGGCATCGTTGAGACGGGCAGAGATGAAGGCCCCGCCCAGATTGAGAGCGGTATGGACCGCCAGGACCAGGGGGAGCAACAGCCAACGCCGAGAGACCCCGACTCCGGACAGGAACACGAGAACCGCCATTACCCCCAATTCGATCAAGAAGGTGAGGGTCTGACTGGTCACCACCGAGATGGGGAGCAGGGCGCGGGGAAAGCGCATCGCCTTGATGAGTCCGGCATTGGCGGTGATGGCGTTGGCGCCTCCGAGGACCGTGCTGCTGGTGAGACGGAAGGCAAACACCCCGATAGTCAGCCAGAGGAGAAAGTGATCGACTCCCCGGTTCACCTGGAAGATCACCCCGAAGATGAGGTAGTAGACGGCGATGGACAGCAGCGGATTGCCCAGGTGCCACACGTTGCCCAGCAGTGTGAGCTTGTGGGCCGACCGGAGCTGCTCGAGAGGAACCTCGATTGCGAATTCGCGTCGATCCCACATCGCCGCCAGGTACCTGGTAGTCGAGAGAGGGGCGTTGATCGAGGTCAGGCCGGACGTAGTTTCGGTATCGGCGATGTCCATGACAGGGTCTCCACGGGAGAAAGACGGTGAAAGAACTCTAATAGTGGAGCACCTCGAATCCCGGTCGAGCGACGTCGAGAAATTTCGTCGATTTGGCCGACAAGGGGGTAGGAATTGTGGGTGGGGTTTTGTATGTTCGGGGTATGGGCGAACATACGTTCGGGTGGGATGGAGACCGGGAGCCGGCCAACGGTCCCGAGTGGATGGAGGCGGTGGCTGCGGCCTGGTTCAAAGTGGATGAGGTCCGGCTGGATGCACTCGAGCGGGTGGCGGCTTTGGATTCTTCGGAGGGGTTCCGTTACGACGGTTACACCTCCACGTCGGCGTTTCTGGTTCACCGCTGCGGGATGAGCGTCAAACAAGCCCATCGGGCCGTGTTCCTGGCCCGAGCCGTGGCCGAGTTGGCCTATTCGGTCAAACTGGTCCGCAGCGGCGACCTGTCCCTGTCCCAGTTCGAGATACTGGCCCACGGGTGGTCCCAGCATCCGGAGGCGTTCGCCACCGACGAACCCACTCTGGCCCAATCAGTGGTCGGTCTGACCTGGGCCGACACCCACAAAGCCGTCACCTATTGGCGTTGTCTGTACCAAGAACCCCCCGAACTGGCCGACCCGGACCCGTCGCGGCTCTATTCGTCCAAAACCATGGGTGGGCGGGGACGTCTCGACGGTGACCTGTCCCCCGAAGACCACAACCTCCTCGAAACCGCCCTCGAACCGTTGATCTCCGAGATCGTCGCTTCCACCCCCAAACACCAGCTTGGGTCAAGGTCGATACTCAGAGCCCAGGCGTTGACCGAACTGATCCGCCGCCACCTCGCCTCGAACCAGTCACCCACCGAGCACGGCAACCGACCCCAAGTCAACGTAGTGGTGCCTTGGGAGACTCTGATCGGCGGCAACGACCAGCCCGGCCAACTCACCGACGGGACCCTCATCTCGGCTGCCGACGCCCGCCGTTTGGCCTGCGACGCCCAAGTATGTCGTCTCCTCACCGGACCCAACTCCGAAATCCTCGACCTGGGCAGAAACAAACGCACCGTATCCGCCGCCCAATGGCGAGCCCTTTGCAGTCATCCGGGACCGCCACTGTCGAATGCCGGGCTGTCACCGACCCGCCTCCTGGTGCGACGCCCACCACCTCCTCCCTGGGACCAACTCGGGCCAACCGACCTGTCCGACATGTGTCTCCTATGCCGACACCACCACACCCTCATCCACAGAGACGGCTGGACCATCACCAACCAAGGCCACGGCATCCTCATCTTCACCCGACCCGACGGAACCACCCTCCCCAACGGGCCGCCATAGGAAACCAAACCCCCACCACCCCCTGAGTCGAACGAACCAATCAGGCCGGTTTGCCGTTGAACCTCACACACCGTCCTTTACCGTGCCCACGGTGGCTACCGACATGTTGAAGAGCCTCACCGGTGCGTTCCGGCGTCCGTCACTCGGCGAACGGTTGGACATCTCCGCCTCCCAACACGACGGCCCGGTGGGAGACCGTCCCCCCTCGGAGCCCCCACAGCGAGCCGGACCGGCGCCGGTCCTGGCCTTCTTCATCGAGTGCGCCTGCCCCACGGGGTTGCGGGAGGCATCGGTGGCAGGTGGAGGCCTCAGCTCGCCCGACGAGTTCCTGGACAGCTATCACCTGACTCATATCGAGTGCCAGACGTGTCATCGTTACTACCGCCTGGTGGGCTACATCGACGAAAACGGCCAACAGCACGAGGTCGATAGGCACCGCTAAGCCATTTCAGGCCTCTATAGGTTGCAGCCGATGGCCCGGATCGAAATTCCCGACGACCGGTGGCTCGCAGAGTGAAGCTGGAGTGTTGGCTACCGCCCGATTGATGGGCATGGCGATGTGGCGCTATCGGCGGGCGAGGATCCTGAAGACGACGCCTAGACCGGCACCGAAGGCCAGGTGAGCCGAAAGGTCCTTCCAAAGGGTCTCGGGGTCATACTCCCACAGGGGCTTGTAGAGACCGGCCGGAGCCAGCACGGCATAGGACGCCAGCCATGCTCCGGCACCTGTCAAGGGGCCCATGAGAGCTCTCGGCTTGCTCAGCGAGCCCATCACTATCCCGTGAATGGCTCCCCAACCAAGACCGGTACCCCAGTGAACGACGTTGTTCATGGCTCCCACAGTCGAGGGCGCCAGCTCGACATCGAAGACACCCTCGATCACCCTCTTTCCCACCTGGGCGGGTGCCGGGGCATTGTCGTAGCCGTCCAAACCTGAGGAGAACTCCCACTCTGCGAAGGTCTGGTCTCCGCCTCCGGAGCGGTACCGCCTGTACCAGACGAGGTCCATGGCCACCATCCCTGCAGCTCCTGCCAGGGCTCCCTTGATGATGGCGCCGATCGGGGTGTCGTGTGTCATCCTTCCGACGTTACAGGGGGCTGTGCATCAAGAAGATACGGCCATCCGGGCCCCGATCCGCAGATGTCCGTCTCCCGTCATAATCTGCACCAACATGGTCCACTACCTCTTCGAAACCACGTGGGTCCTGGAGGCGCCGATTCAGGAGGTATTCGCTGCCCTGACGAACCCCGACGATCTCCTGTCCTGGTGGCCCTCGGTACAGCGAGCGAGTCTGGTCGACAGCGGAGATGAGAAGGGCATCGGCGCCCGGGCGTCCTACACCGTCCAGAGCCCGCTGTTCTACCCACTTCATTTCGAGTTGATTTCCACAGAGGTCGAGCCACCCCGACGGATCAGCGGAATGGCCAGAGGCGACCTGGTGGGTACCGGTGAATCGAATTTCGAGGAGGACGGGGATGAGACCACGATCCATTTCCGTTGGTACGTATCGACTGCCAAGCGCTGGATGAATCTGATCGCGCCCTTGGCCAGGCCGCTCTTCGCCTGGGCCCATGGGCGCGTCATGAGACAGGGGTTCACCGCGCTGGCCCGTCACCTCGATGCACGGGAGGTCTCCGTCACCACCAGCCTCGTCGACCAGCCGACGTCGTCGCTCAGCCGGGATTGAGGGCCGGGGTCGGGACCACATCTCCCGAGAACCAGGAGCCTCCTACTCGCCAACCGGGAGGACACCTCCGGCAGATCCGCCGCCAGAGTGGAGTGTGGTGGCGCCCGCCAACCTGCCACACGACCTGCCACACCTAACTCATACGAGCTGCCCCGGTTTGTCAAGGCCGGGGAGTTGCGCCTTTGACCAATCCTTTTCGCCGATCAGATAGAAGGTCTCCATCTGCCCCTTGCCCTTGATGGGAATTACGCCCCGACGCCGAAGCAGGAAGCGATCCGAAATGAGCCGATAGGTGGAAGGCGCCACCTGAATCTGGCCTTTCTCGCTGTGTGACTCCATCCGGCTGGACGTGTTGACGGTGTCTCCCCACAGGTCGTACTGGAACTTGTGGGTTCCGATGATGCCGGCGATCACCGGACCGGAGGCGAGCCCGATACGGCAGCTGATCGGATGGCCGGCCAACGGTTCGCAGCTCAGTAGGTAGGACCGGATGTCGAGGGCCAACCGCGCCGCCGCCACTGCATGGTCCGGCCTCGGCACCGGGATACCGCTCGCAGCCATATACCCATCGCCGACCGTCTTGATCTTTTCCACCCCGTGCCGGCTCACCAACTCGTCGACGCTCGTGAAGACGGAGCTGAGCCAATCGACGAGATCTTCCGGGGACACGTCCACCGCCAAGGGCGTGGAACCCACCAGATCCATGTAGAGGATCGTGGTCTCCTCGAACCGGTCGGCGATCGTACCCGTCGAGTGCTTGAGGCGTTCGGCGATCGGCTTGGGGAGGATGTTGTGCAGCAACCGCTCAGATTCGGCCTGCTCCACTTCTATGGCGGCCTTCTGCTCCTCTATCACCAGTCGCTGATGCCACACCAGACGTCCGCTGCGCTCCAGCAGCCTGAGCCCGACCAGACTGCCGACGCCCGCCGCCGAGAACAAGAACACGTCGATGACCAGGCTCCCGGGCCCGTCGTACGCGGCGACCACGATCCCCAAGCCGATTGCGATGACAACGGTGCGCAACACCGCGAAGACGAATCTGGTGCGGGAAACGAAACCGAACAAGAACAGCAACATGATCGCCGCCACCGCGTACCCTTCGACCACCTCGCCTGCATCGGCCAGAACCAGAATGACCAGGCCGTTGGACGAAGTGAGCAGGGAAGCGAGGGCGTGCTGGCGGTCCAGAGTCCTGGCCCATGCTGCCCCGACAAAAGCCAGCGTGGCCAGTGCCACCATCGAACCGCCCACGGTCCACGCCAGCCGTGGTGTGAGCGAGGTTTCAGTCGGGAGCAGAATCGTGGCCGCCGTCCACATCACGACCATCGCCCCGGTGATAATCCGATACCCCCCAGCAGCGGTCGAACCCATCTCCTTTTGGAACCTGTTCTCCAGCTCGAGGTCGCGGAACCGTAGACTCAACGAGTGGAGGGCCCCCCGCTCGATCATTGGCTTCATGGCCCGATGCTAGAAGCTCGTTCACCACCGATGGGGTACTCAGCACCCGTGGAGGGCCCGTTTCTCCTATCCGTGACATACGTTTCTGCGAGCGTGAGCGACCATACTCCCCGGCTGTGGTGTTCTTTGGGCACATCTCCGGACTGCTGAGACGCTTCATCGACCTGGGGACGAGTCCGTCCGATACCGATCAGGAAAGGGCGTACAAGTCGACACACATCTTGATGTCGGGGGTGACCGCCCCGATCGTGTCGCTGTGGTCGGTCGGCTACCTGGTTCTCGGTCTTGGCCTCGCGGCGGCCATTCCTCTGGTCTACGCCTCACTGACCCTCGTCGGGCTGGTCGTGGTCGCCCGAACCAAGCGAATCAGGCTGTTCCGCGTTTCGCAGATGACGATGTGGCTCACGTTCCCTTTCCTGCTCCAGTGGAGTGTCGGCGGCTTCGTCAACGGCAGCGGCGTCGGCATGTGGGCAGTTGGAGCCCCGCTACTGGCTTCCCTGATCGGAGCCGTGCCCGGCCCTTGGTTCTTGGGCTTCATCGGCCTGTCGATCGTGTCTGGCTTGCTAGACAGCTCCCTGGCAGCCTCGGCTCCCCCCATTCCACCCGGAGTGATCACCGCCCTGTTCGTCCTCAACTTCCTCGGCGTGGCGTTCGTGATCTTCGTGTCGCTGCGCTATTTCGTCAGCGAGCGCGAGCGCACGCTCCACGCACTCGAATTGGAACAGGAGAAGTCCGAGCGACTGCTGCTCAACATCCTGCCCGAGGAGGTGGCGACGAGGCTGAAGGCGGGCGAAGCCGTGATCGCCGACAGGATCGAGGACGTGACGATTCTCTTCGCCGACCTGGTCGGATCCACCCCCCTATCGGAACGCCTCAGTCCTGACGAGCTGGTCCGACTCCTCAACGAGATCTTCACGCCCTTCGACGACCTGGCGGATCGGCTGGGCCTGGAGAAGATCAAGATCATCGGTGATGCCTACATGGTGGTGGGAGGGTTGCCTACGCCGAGACCGGATCACGCCGAGGTGGTCGCCGACATGGCCCTGGCCATGCGAGAGGAGCTCAAGAAGCACACAGTCGAGGGATTCGGCCCACTCCAGATGCGCTATGGAATCCACACCGGGACCGTGGTCGCCGGGGTGATTGGCAAGAGAAAATTCAGCTACGACCTCTACGGCGACGCGGTCAATACGGCCGCCCGCATGGAGTCCCAGGGGATACCGGACGAAATCCAGGTGAGTAACGAGGTGTATCTGGAGCTCCGGGACCGCTTTGCGCTGGAGCCCCGGGGGCCGGTGGACGTCAAGGGTAAGGGCGTCATGAACACCTACCTGCTGAAAGGTCGCCCCGGCGGGCCCTAATCGAGTCGAACAAACTGAGCCGGCCGGCCTTGTCTCCCCGGACAACAACGGAGATCCGCGCCTGAAGCCGCGAGTTCGCCGAGGAAAGCGGGCTACTACTCGGTCTGCTGCTCCAGCACGGCCAGGGCGTTCTGTAGGGCTTCTCGGGCCTTGGCGGCCTCTTCTGGGCCCAGGCTGGTGGGGTCGAGCACCAGGTTGAACCCGCTCAATTCGGCTTCGATTCGCTCCCGCGGGCCCAGGGAGCCGAACTCTCCCACCACCTCGTAGGTATGGAGCGCGTGGCTGACTCCCTTGACCTTGACGTCGCCGATGGGCCGGCAGTAGATCTCGTCCTTGATCAGGGCATAGGTCGTGTGCGATATCTGAATCTGGTCGGAGGCGGCGGTCGACTCCAGACGAGAGGCAACGTTCACCGCCCCGCCGACGATGGTGTAGTCCATCCGATCCTCCGACCCGAAGTTGCCCACCGTGCAATAGCCGGTGTTGATTCCCATCCGAACATGGAGGGGCCTGGGACCCACGCGGTCCGTCCATCCCTCTCGCAGTTCTGCCACCCGTTGCTTCATCCGCAGCGCCATCCGCACGCAGGCGAGGGCGTCCTCCTTGCGGCCCAGGGTGTCGGGGTCGCCGAAGAAGATCATCACCCCATCGCCGATGAACTTGTCGACGGTGCCCCCGAACTCATCGGCGATCCGTGACATCTCGCTCAGGTAGGTGTTGAGCAGGTCGCTCAGCACCTCGGCCTCGAGTCGGTCGGTGAGGTCGGTGAAGCCCTCGATGTCGGAGAAAAAGACCGTCAACTCCTTGCGGTAGGACTTGACCTGCACTTCGGTGCGGCCCTCGAAGATCGAGTCGTAGACCTGGCGAGACAGGTACTTGGCGAGCTTGACTGACAGCGCCTCGAGCTGGGCATTCTTCTCGTTGAGCGACTTGTTCGCCAGGTGCAGCGCCTGCTCCGCCTGCTTGCGCTCGGTGATGTCGCGTATGATCCCGCTGAAGAACTGCTCGTTGCCCGTCGACCAGGTGGCCAGCGACAGCTCGATGGGGAACTCCCGGCCATCCTTGTGCAGACCGGCCAGTTCCGCCGTCCCGCCGATGACATGGTGCTCGCCGCCGGACACCACCCGGGCGTGTCCTTCTTTGTGGGCCTCACGGAACCGCTCCGGGACGATGGACGTCAGTTCCTCGCCCATCATCTCCTCGGCGGTATAGCCGAACATTCGCTCGGCCTCCGGGTTCCAGAGCATCACCCGGGCCTCCTGGTCGATAGAGATGATGGCGTCGTTGGCGGACTCGAGGATGGCCTTCATCCGCTGTTCGGTTCTTTCCAGCGATTCGACCAGTTCGGTTCGTTCGGTGACGTCGCGGATTATGCCGCTGAAGAAGCGCCGCTCACCCTCGAACCACGAGGCGAGAGATAATTCGATCGGGAACTCGTGTCCGTCCCGGTGGAGACCGAACACCTCGACGGTCTTGCCGATGATCCGGGTCTCGCCGGTGGCCACGACCCGAGCGTGGCCCTCCTTGTGGGCATCACGGAAACGCTCGGGGACGATGATCCACAGCGGTTGGCCCGCCGCTTCATTCTCGGTGTAACCGAACATGGTGGCGGCGGCCGGGTTCCAGCTGACAATGTCGCCCAGGTCGTCGGCGACGATTATGGCGTCGGCGGCCGACTGGACGATGGCGTCGAGTGACCGGATCGACCGCGGGGCGGGGTCCGCAATCACGGGTGAGCAGTCTATCCGGCGGTATTCGGGCAGGGCGGCCGAATTTGGGTCTTTGCTCAAGAAAATGGCGGCATCAGGGGGAGAACCCCGGTAAACCCCGCCATGCTGTCACAGATCCACACCCTGTCCCGTCGTAATGGGCATGAGACGAGAAACGAGCATCTGGCCGCCGGCCCTAGCAATGGGCGTCGCCGCCCTGACGATCGGAGGCTGGGCCTTTCTGTGGCCGCGCGGGTTCTACCAAGACTTCCCCTATCCGGGAGCGTCCTGGGTGTCGACCCTGGGGCCGTTCGACGAGCACCTGATGGTCGACTTCGGGTCGGCGCTGATCGGTCTGGGACTCATCGTGTTGATCGCCGCATGGAAACGATCCATCCAGGCGCTGCGAATCGCCATGGTCGGCTACGCCGCCTTCGGCGCCCTCCATTTCGGATACCACCTGGGCACGTTCGAGGCCTTCAGCGCGGCCTCGGCCATCACCCAGGCCACCGCTCTGCTGGTCCTGGTCGTGGTGCCCGCTCTCGTCCTGTACACAACTCGAACCAGAGGAGAAAAATCATGAAGATCCTGTTCACCGGCGCTACCGGAGTGCTGGGGAGCGCCGCCGTTCCCCTGTTGGTCGAGGCTGGTCACGAAGTGAAAGCCCTCGGCCGTCGCGATGTAGACCTGTTCGATCCGGTGGAGGTGGCGCAGGCCGTGGACGGCTTCGACGCCGTGTTCCACTTCGCCACCGCCCTACCGCCCGCAGAGGAGATGAGCAAGCGGGAGGCGTGGCGCACCAACGATCGGCTGCGCTCGGAGGCGACCGCCAATCTGGTCGACGCCGCCATCGCCGCCGGGGTTGTGGTCTTCGTCCAGGAGTCGGTCACCTTCTCCTACGCCGACGGCGGGGAGCGGTGGCTCGACGAGGACGCCGCCATCGATTCCCCCTTCGAGGTGATCGACTCGGCCCTCACCGCCGAAGAGAACGTGGCCCGGTTCAGCGCCCACGGCGGCCGGGGAATCGTGCTGAGGCTGGGACGCCTCTATGGGCCGGGAAGGGTGTCGGCCGCCTATCTCGAGACGGTGGCGGCCCGCAAGATGCCCATCCTCGGGAAGGGCGACAACTACGTATCCCACCTCCACCTCCACGATGCGGGCACCGCCATCGCGGCGGCGGTCGACGCCCCGGCCGGGACCTACAACGTGGTGGAGGACGAACCGGTGACCGTGGCCAAGGAGATGGAGGTGCTGGTGGAGGCGCTGGACGCCCCCAAACCCCGCCGGGTCCCCGTGTGGCTGGCGCGGAGGATGATGGGACCTATCGCCGGCCTGCTGACCGTGTCCCAGCGGGTCTCCAACGGCAGGTTCCGGGAGACGACCGGATGGGCCCCCGCCTATCCCTCGGTGAGGGAGGGTTGGCCGGAGGTCGTCGCCACCTCGGCGACCGATGATGGTTTCATGGAGGCGTCATGAACGACCGGCCTCACGCCGACGCCAGCCTGGCGATCTTCGAGGAGCATCGCCGGCGCCTGTTCGGCATCGCCTACGGGATGCTGGGCAGTGTCGGCGACGCGGAGGACATCGTGCAAGAGGCGTATCTGCGTTGGGCCGGCGTCGACGTGGCCACGATCGAATCACCCGCCGCCTACCTGACCACGATCACCACCCGTCTGGCCATCGACGAGCTGCGCTCGGCCCGCCGACTGAGGGAGGAGTACACGGGCCCGTGGCTACCTGAACCGCTGGTGACCGACATGGACCCCGACCCCGCCGACGTGGTCGTCGAGGCCGAGCAGTTGTCGCTGGCGATGCTCACCGCCTTCGAGCGACTCAACCCGGTGGAGCGGGCGGTGCTGGTCCTGCGGCAGGTATTCGACCTCGACTATGCCGAGATCGCCGACATCGTCGACAAGAGCCCGGCCAATACCCGACAGATCGCCGTCCGGGCCCGGGAGCGGGCCGGCGATACCACCCGCCGCCACCGCGCCGGATCACCGCCGACGACCGTCGACTGTTGTCCGCCTACCTCGAGGCGGTCTCGGCCGGCGACGTCGAGCGACTGGCCGAGGTCTTCTCCCAGGACGTGGTGCTGTGGGCCGACGGGGGAGGCAAGGCCCGGGCGGCGCGCAAACTCCTCTTCGGGGCGCAGAGGGTCGCCCGTCATCTGGTCGGAGTGGCACCCCAGGCCCCGCCCGGCACCGAGGTCTCCACTGGTCCGGGTCAACGGCGACCCGGCGGTGATGGCCGTTCATGAGGGACGGTGTGTCGCCCTGGTGGCCATGGAGGTGGCGGAAGGCAAGGTGATCGGGGTGCGGGCCATCCTCAACCCCGACAAGCTGGCCGGAGTGGCGCTGGGCGATTAGCCCAGGTTCAAGGAGTCCGGGACGATCGGACTTCACCGGCGCGCCTGCAACCTGAAGAAGTGGGAAATGGCCGTCTGGAATTTGGGGTCTGGGAATCTGGGGCCTGAATTCCCCCAAATAGTGATTGGTGTGGACGGCATCCGACCGTGCCCAGGTCTAATGTTGTCCGGTCATGCCACCGGGAGTGGTGGTGAAGTCAAGCGAGTGGAGGCATCTATGCGAAGGATTCTTGTGGTGGCGTTGCTGGTGGGAGCACTGACTGTGTTCACCGCTGGTCCGGCGTTTGCTGCTCATTGCGAAAACCTGTCTAAGGAGCCCGGCGCGGGCACCCACACCACGGTCGTCATCAACGCCTTGACCGGCGAAGCGACTATCGACACCTTCAATGGTGGCTGGGCGGACGTGTGGTTGGACGTTGACGGGGACGGCACCGCCGACATGTTCCTCGAGGAAGTCCAGATCGGAGGCAATCACTCCCCGCAATACGATGAAGCCGAGCCATGGGTGAACCCCGGCGCCATCAACAAGACCTTGAACTCCCACGCTACCGACGAACACGGCATGTTCGTCGACCTCGGATAACACACGAAGAACGGACCCCCGGGCAGGTCATATCGACCGGCCCGGGGGTCGTTCTATTGGTGCCGGGAGAGACGACGATCTGGTGTCGGCCCTGACTGGTGACAGCGAAATACCTGACAACGCACGATAGATCGGATGGAAGCATGTCAGATGGCCAGCAAAACGTTCGCTTCGCGGTCCTGCCGTTACCGACCGAAGACGCACGCTCGAGCGAATTCGCTCGGACGATGGTGCCCCATCCCCTGGTCTATCAGGAACTTCCCTACGATCCTCAGTACACGATCTACAATCGCCGGTTGACGGCAATGAGCATGACCAGTGGCTCGGCCGAGGACGCCTACTGGAGGCTGCGCCGTCAGGTGATCCTGCGTCATACCGCTGAATTGCCAATCGAGATTCGGGGCACCGACGCCGAGAGACTGCTGAACCTCGTCTTCACCCGGGACGTCACCAAGACCAGGGTTGGACGGTGCAGTTATCAGTTCGCCTGCAACGACGACGGCGGCATGATCATCGACGGCGTCCTCGTTCGCCTGGCTGACGATCGGTTCTGGTACGGCCAAGCTGACGGTGACCTGTCGCTCTGGCTCAAGGCGCATGCCCGCAACATGGACGTCGAGGTCGTGGACCCGGAGGTCTGGATCAGCCAGGTGCAGGGACCCGAATCGCTCAGGATCTTGGAGGCTTCGGTCGACGGACCATACCCCGACCCGTTCCGCTATTTCGATGCCGCACAGGTTCGGATCGCCGGCCAGGATGTCCTCATCACCCGGACCGGTTTCACCAACGAGCTCGGTTGGGAGGTGTATCTGTCGCCCGACATCGATGTGCGTGCGGTGGGCGAGTGCATTCTCGAAGCCGGGAAACCCTACGGGATGACCCCTGTGGCTGTGGGCGGAGCCCGCCGGATCGAGGCCGGGTTGCTCAACGCCGGATCCGATTTCGACGAGACGGTGACTCCGTTTGCAGCGGGGCTCGGCTCCATGGTGAACCTGGATAAGGCCGACTTCGTCGGAAAGGCGGCGCTGCAAAACGCCGACAAGCGGCGGCGAATCTGGGGGCTGCAAATACCAGGGGGTGTTGCGAGACTTGGCAATGGTCTGAGCAAGGACGGAGCACCGGCTGGTCGCGTCTGCTCGACGGCTTGGTCCCCCTTCCAACGATGCGGCGTGGCGATCGTACGGCTCGACGATCCCAACCTGAGTTCAGGAACGGAAATCCACGTTGAGTGTCGCGATGGTCGGATCCACCCCGCCGAAATCTGCGATCTACCCATGTACGACGAAGATCGGCAGATCCCACGCGGGGAGCGTGTCGAGATTCCGGACCTCCCAAGGCTCAACGAACCGTCGTGAACAACCGGTCGCGATATGCGTTCACCTCCCTTTCAGCTGTCGCTGCGCAAGGTAATGCGGAGACTGCGCGTTGAGGTGGAGAGCTGCAGGTTGGTGGTAATGCCAGGTCGAGGATCAGACCGTTCACGAACTCGATCGGTAGCCGAAACCCAACACACACAGGGCCTTCCGACAGTGGGCGTTGACGGATTCGAACCGCCGACCTCTTCCTTGTAAGGGAATATCCGACCAGATCGCCTACCAGGGGAAAGGCTCGAAAAGGCCCTCTGACCAGGGCAAACGGCTTCCCGCCATATCCCGGCGTTACCCGCCAATCCCCACCCTTCTGTGGGGTTGATGTGGGGTTGGCCCGTCCGACCGACACGGCCAAGGTCACTTCGGTATCGTTGCCCACAGTGGAGGCTCACTCCTCCACCCCATGCGGTACCGCCCATTGGCCTTCGGGTCGGTGGGCGGTTCCGTGTCTACGAGTGCTGGGCGGAAAGGCTGGCTCGACCAGCATGGCGCTGTCCGCGGTTCTCGACCAAGATGGGCGGACTATGACCGAGTATGGGACGGGCTGATGTGAGCGACATCAAGCTCTTCAGAATCAACGAGGGGTCGGTGTCCGAGCTTGTAGCGGCCCCGCACGATCTGGAAAAGCAACTCCAGACCTTCATCGAACAAAACCTGGAAACCCTTCTCGGTATCCGCTTCCTGGCCAGTGAGTACTCGACCGGCCCACTGCATGGTGGGCGCATCGACACGCTCGGAATGGACGAGGACAACTCTCCCGTGATCATCGAGTACAAGCGGTCCAAGTCTGAGAACGTGATCAACCAGGGTCTGTTCTATCTGGACTGGTTGCTCGACCATCAAGGCGAATTCGCGATTCTGGCCATCGAGCAGCTCGGACCGGACGCCAAGGACTCCATCGATTGGTCTAGTCCCGCCTGTCGTGCATCGCCCAGGATTTCACCCGCTACGACGAGCACGCTGTTAGACAGATGAATCGGAACATCGAACTGATTCGATACCGGAGATACGGCAACGAGTTCATCCTCTTCGAACTGGTCAACGCAGTGATTGCCAGCTCGGGGGGTGGATCGACCGGCACCCCGAAGCCCTCCCCGACCTACAAGACCGTTGACGAGTACCTGGGCGCCCCACCGGACCTCCATGCACTCTACGACGACCTCCAGACTCAGCTCGTCGCACTGGGCGACGATGTGCAAGAAAAGCACCTCAAGTACTACATCGCCTTCAAGCGGATTCAGAACTTCGCCTGCGTCGAAGTGCATCCCCACGCCAGGAAACTGTTGGTGTTCGTCAAGGTCGATCCCGCCGCGATCGAACTGACCGAAGGGTTCACTCGTGACGTAACAGATATCGGCCACTTCGGTACGGGGGACCTCGAAATCACGATAGGCTCCCGGGCTGACCTCGACCGTGCGATGCCTCTGATCGAGGGAGCTATCAGGCAAGCTGACCCGCACCCACGGCTCTTCAGCGCTCCGAGAGATGCTGTCCAGACTCGCACAGGAGATAACGCGTCAGCCCCTTCCCCTAGTCTCAAGGCCCTGATCGTCGAGTAGGGAGAACAGAGTTGCTGGACGTGTCCAACTTGGAGACCTGGCTGTGGGACGCCGCCTGCGAGATCCGTGGGCCCCTCGACGCCCCGAAGTTCAAGGACTACATCCTCCCGCTCGTCTTCCTCAAGCGGCTCTCCGACGTGTTCGACGACGAGGTGGACGGCCTGGCAACCGAGTTCGGCAGCCGGGACGACGGCCACTGGAGCTGGTTGACGAGGACCGCAAGGCCGTCCGGGTCTACATCCCGGAGGCGGCCCGCTGGCCGACCATCGCCAAGAACACCACCGGGCTGGGCCAAGCACCTGACCGACGCGGTGCGAGCGGTCGCCCGGGAGAACCCGCGAGCTCAGGGCGTGATCGATGTGGTGGACTTCAACGCCACGACCGCCGGGCAGCGGATCGTGGACGACCAGCGGCTCGCAGCTCTGGTCCAGGTCTCGCACGCCACCGCCTCGGCCTGACGACGTGGAGCCGGACATCCTGGGCCGGGCCTACGAGTACCTGCTCCGGAAGTTCGCCGAGGGTCAGGGCCAGTCGGCCGGGGAGTTCTACACGCCCCGCGAGGTGGGCGTCCTCATGGCCCGGCTCCTCGACCCCCAGCCGGGGATGGAGGTCTACGACCCATGCTGTGGCTCGGGCGGCCTGCTGATCAAGTGCCACCTCCGCCTGCTGGAGACCCACGGCGAAGCCCACAACGGGCACCGCCGCCTCCCCCACGGGTGGCTCCGCTTCAGCTCTTCGGCCAGGAGATCAACCCCTCTACGTTCGCCATGGCCCGCATGAACGCCTTCATCCACGACATGGAAGCCGAGATCGCCCTGGGCGACACCATGCGCAGCCCGCGCTTCACCACCGAGGACGGGCGGCTGCGAGCGGTTCGACCTCGTCACCGCCAATCCGATGTGGAACCAGGACTTCGCCGTCCCATGTACGAGAACGACCCCTACGAGCGGTTCGAGTACGGGATCGCCGCCCGCCTCGAGCGCCGACTGGGGCTGGGTGCAGCACATGTATCACTCCGCTCAAGCCGGCAGGCCGGATGGCGGTGGTGCTGGACACCGGGGCTGTGTGCCGGGGGTAGCGGATCAAGGGCACCAACCGGGAGCGGGACATCCGCAAGCGGTTCGTGGAGGAGGACCTGGTCGAGAGCCGTGATCCTGCTGCCGGAGAACCTGTTCTACAACACCTCCGCCCCCGGGATCGTGATGATCCTCAACCGGGCCAAGCGGCACCCGGGCGAGATCCTGCTGATCAACGCCTCGAAGCAGTTCGAGAAGGGCCGGCCCAAGAACTACCTCACCGACGAGGACATCGAGATGATCGCTTGCCGTCTATGCGGACTGGAAGGAAGCGAGATGCTGTCGGCCGTCGTCACCACGGACGAGGCAGCCGCAACGACTACAACCTGTCACCCGGCCGGTATGTGGCAGTCGACGGGGCAGAAGAGGTGCTGCCACTGGAGGATGCGCGTCGTGCTGCTTGGGAGGCAGAGGAGGAACGAGCTATGGCGGATGATGCGCTTGCCGATGCTCTGACCTCGTTGGGACTCGCCATAATGGCGGGGTCCGGTCACGGTTGGTGAGTGAGTGGGGGGTAGTTCCGCTCAAGACGCTGGTCGCGGAGGTCGCCGGCGGGGACTGGGGTTGGGGCGGACCGTCCGAGGGACTGGAGACGTGCCGGGTCATCAGAGGCACTGATTTCGCGAGGGTAGCCATCGGTTCTTTCGCCCAGGTGCCTGTCCGATACCTGACCCCGAAGCGTCTTCGCGTCGCTCGCATGCGCCCGGCGACTTGCTCGTTGGAAGGGGGGAGCGAGGGTCGGCAACAGGCCGTGCCCTTCTCGAGACCTATCGACAATCCTCGCAGCGAGCGACTGCCCAACTGTCTTCAGCAACTTCGTCAAGAGGTCCGCCTCGTTCCATATAAGATCCGCGCTTCGTTCTGATACCTGTGGGAGTGGCTGTATCAACAGGGTCGCACCCGCACCTACGAGCAGAGGACGACCGGAATACGCAACTTCAGCGAATCTGGACAACGAGCGCGTTGCCGCCCCTTCAGCGAGCAGCGGGCCATCGCCCAAGCCCTCCGCACTGCCCAGCAGGCCAGGGAAGCCACGGAGCAGGTAATCGACGCTGCCCGGGAGTTGAAGCGAAGCCTAATGCGGCATCTCTTCAGTTACGGGACAACGCCCGTTCAGGACGCATCTCCCGAGATGCTGATGGAGACTCCGATCGGAGCCACTCCTCCTGATTGGAGCTTTTCTGTACTGGGAGATATCGCAGCCATAGAACGGGGAAAGTTCTCACACCGGCCTCGTAACGATCCTGCCTTCTATGGTGGAGAAGTCCCCTTCATCCAGACTGGTGATGTGACGGCCGCTGACGGACGCATCATCGACTACACGCAAACCCTGAACGAGCGGGGCCTGGCGGTTAGCAGAGTCTTTCCGGCAGGGACCATCGTGATCACAATCGCCGCCAATATCGGGTATGCAGGCATTCTCGACTTCGATGCTGCGTTCCCCGACAGCCTCATCGGGATCACGCCGGGAGACGGTGTCCTCAACGAATACCTCAACTACTACCTCCTAACCCAACAACCCGGAATGGATCGTCTCGCTCCACGGGGCACCCAGAAGAACATCAACATCAGGTTTCTCGAACCGTGGCCTGTACCCGTCCCCCCATGGGATGAACAGAAAGCGATTGCCGAAGCCCTGATGACCGTGGACCGGAAGATCGCCTGGGAGGAAGCCCGAGCCGATGCCCTGGCGGAACTCTTCTCTTCTCTGCTTTACGAACTGATGACAGGTCGCACGCGTGCGTCCCCGCCGAGCAAGGAGCTGCTTTATGACGATGTGGATGGTTCGAGCCGGATCGAAGGGCCAGAGGGAGGACTTTGCTCTCGAACAGGGGCTAGCCGTGATCGGCTGGGATGACCTACGAGATCTGACCACGGTTTCGTCGCGGGATGATGTCCAGCTACTTCTCGAAACCACCCGCCCGGGCGACTCGATCAACCGACTGAGGAATTGGGCTGGCCAAGTGTGGACATTCGCCCACCGAATATCCGAAGGTGACCTCATTGTCTTGCCTTTGAAGGGACGCAGCGCCATAGCCGTAGGAAGAGTCACCGGGCCTTACGCGTACCGCCCAGATCTCCCCGACAGCGCTCACCACACCCGTCCGGTGAAGTGGCTACGCGACGACCTGCCACGGTCGGCGTTCGACCAGGATCTGTTGTACTCGTTGGGTGCGGCACTGACGGTGTGTCAAATCAAGCGCAACAACGCCGAAGCACGAGTGGTCGCGTGATGCTGGAGGGTATGCCCCCTCCACCTCCCACAGACGTGGCTGAGGACTCAGATGAGACCATCGACAGTGCCACGCTCGATATCGGGGAGGTAGCGGATGACCAGATTCGTGGGCGCATTACTACTCGGTTCCAGGGCCACGATCTGTCTCGACTGGTGGCCGCCGTGCTCGAAGCCCAGGGCTACAAGACAGAGGAATCGAAGCCCGGCCCGGACGGAGGCGTAGACATCATTGCTGGACGAGGCCCGATGGGATTTGATCCCCCCCGAATGGTCGTGCAGGTCAAGTCCGGCTCCTCCCCGGCAGACGTCCGGGTCCTTCGAGAGCTGCAAGGTGTCATGGCTACGTTCGGAGCCGACACCGGTCTGCTCGTGTCGTGGGGAGGGTTCAAGAAGCGGTTCTTGACGAAGCCCTCAACCAAGTACTTCCAGTTACGCCTGTGGGATGC
>CAVUUV010000006.1:0-226691 GCA_963744905.1 uncultured Acidimicrobiia bacterium
TAGATGGGGGTCTAGTCGACGAACTTGTAGCCCAGGCCCCGCACGGTGAGGATCTGGGCGGGGTTGGAGGAGTCGACCTCCAGCTTGGTGCGGAGCCGCTTGATATGGACGTCGAGCGTCTTTGTGTCCCCGAAGTAGGAGGGGCCCCAAACTTCGTCGATGAGGGAGTCGCGGGTGGAGAGGCGGTTCTTGCGCCGCATCAGCACTTCGAGCAATTCGAACTCCTTGGGCCGCAGCGGCACCACCTCGCCGTCGGCCCGGGCCTCGTGGGCGTCGATGTCCAGCTCGATCCGGCCCCCGCGCAGCACCTCGTTGGCCTCGGCGAAGGTGCCGGTGCGGCCCGCCCGGCGCAGTTGAGCCCGGACCCGGGCCAGCAGCTCGCGGGTGGAGAAGGGTTTGGTGATGTAGTCGTCGGCACCCATCTCCAGGCCCAACACCTTGTCCGCCTCGCCGTCCTTGGCCGTCACCATCACGATGGGGACGTCGGACTCCTGGCGGATCTGGCGGCACACGTCGATCCCCGACATCCCGGGAAGCATCAGGTCCAGGAGGACCAGGGACGGTTTGGAATCCCTGGCCTGTTCCAGGCCCTTGATTCCGTCGGAGGCAGTGATGACCTCATACCCCTCCGATTCGAGGGTGAAGCGAATCGACTCGACCAGGGCGGGTTCGTCCTCGATCACGAGGACGCGCTCGTTGTCAGCCAGGGGATACATCGCCCGTCACGTCGAGGACGCTCTCGTCGAACTCCATCATCTCGCCGGTGAGCAGGAATGCCACCTGCTCGCCGATGTCCACCACCTGGTCCCCGACCCGTTCCAGGGCCCGGGAGACCAGCAGGGCCTTGGTGGCCCACTCCAGCCGGCGCAGGTCCGGGCCGGACTCGACGACCAACTGGTACATGTTGCGGTTGAGGCGGTCGACCGGCTCGTCCATGGCGGGGAGAAGGCGGGCCTCGTCTGCGTCCCGGCGTATCACGGCCTCGATACCGGTCCGGATCATGGTTCGTACCAGGTCGCTCATCTCTCGCAGCGCCTCGACGATGCGCAAGTCCCGGGGCAGGTCCTCGGTGGCCAGGGCCATCTTGGCGATGTTGACCGTCTGGTCGCCCATCCGCTCCAGCGTGGTGTTCATGTGCAGCAGCATCGACATCATGCGCAGGTCCGACGCCATCGGCTGCTGGCGGGCCATCAGGTGCAGCCAGCGGTTGTGGACGTCGAGGTAGGTGTCGTCGATCCAGACGTCCATGTCGATCACCTGGTTGGCCAGGTCGAGGTTGTCCTCGGTGAAGGCCTCGATCGCCATCTTCACCATCTGCTCGGCGCGGTCGGCCACGGCGAGCAGCCGCTTCTCCAGCTCGTCGAGTTCCTGGTGGAAGTGAGATCTCTGATCGACCATCAGCCGGGCCTCCGGGGCTGCCAAATACTGAGCTTACCGTTGGTCAAGTTAGGACCTCATCCTGACCTGGAGGCCGTCCCGGGGTGAACGGTGGGTAAACGTCGTGGATGGACTTGACGCCTCGGGTTCGCCCGGGCCTGCGGCCCGCCCCCCTACCCCAGGCCTACGGCCTGGGGGCCCCTTCCCCCTTGCTTCGCAAGGGGGACAAACCTGGCGGAGCCAAAAGGGGACAAAGCAAGAACGCGGTGGGTCCCTTCCCCCTTGGGCTTGGCGCCTCGGGCTCGCCCGGGCCTACGGCCCGCCCCCCTTCCCCCTTGCTCCGCAAGGGGGACAAACCTGGCGGAGCCAAAAGGGGACAAAGCAAGAACGCGGTGGGTCCCTTCCCCTTGGGCCTGACACCTCGGGCTCGCCCGGGCCTGCGGCCCCCCTACCCCCTTGCTCTGCAAGGGGGACAAAGGTTTGTCCCCCTGCCGGGAGGCAGGGGGAAGGTCCCTGTCGCCGGAGCGGAGCGGAGGCGAGAGGTAGGGGGGTCTGTCACACCCGTCCGTCAACGTTGTCGCATGACACGCAAGAGGCTCCCCGTCAGGACATCTCGAGCGCGGCGATTACGAAGAGAGATGACCGAGGCCGAGGCGGTGGTGTGGGCCGCGGTGCGACGGGGGCAGGTCGGTTGTCGGATCAGGCGGCAGGTTCCGATCGGGCCATTCGTGGTCGACTTCGTCTGCCTGCGGCATCGCTGGATATGGGAGCTGGACGGGTCACAGCACTTCGAGAGCCGTTACGACCAGGGACGAACCGCCTGGCTGGAAGCCCACGGGTTCACCGTGATGCGGTTCTGGAACAACCAGGTGCTGGGGGACATGGAGACGGTGACGGACACGATCGCAGCACATGCGCAGGGGTGAGGCTCCTCAGACCTGACACCACGGGTTTCCCCGGGCCTTCGGCCCTCCCCCCTACCCGCCGCCTCCGGCGGCGGGGCCCTTCCCCCTTGCGGAGCAAGGGGGACAAAGCAAGACGGCGGGGCCCTCGGCCTTGCGGAGAGGTGGGACGAAGACTCAGCTGACTTTGGAGCGGGCTGTGGACAGGTCCTGGAGGGTGTCGTGGGCGTTGATGCCGTGGACCTCGGGGACCCGGTACCAGTTGCCGTCGCCGTCGAGCTCCCAGGCCAGGACATCGTCGGCCAGGAGCACGTCGAGCATCTCGTCGATGCGGAACTGGTTGGTGGGGTCGGTGATGGGCGCCAGGGCCTCGACCCGCCGATCCAGGTTGCGGGGCATCAGGTCGGCGGAGCCGATGTAGTAGGTGCGGTCCCGGCCCCGGGCCCCGAAGCGATACACCCGCGAGTGTTCCAGGTAGCGGCCCACGATGGAGCGAACCCTGATGTTGTCGGACAGGCCGGGCACCCCGGGGCGCAAACAGCAGATGCCGCGCACGATCAGGTCGATGCGGGTTCCCTGCCGGGAGGCCTCGTAGAGAGCGTCGATCATCCCGGCGTCGACCAGGGAGTTCATCTTCATCGTGATGTGGCCGTCGGACTGGGCCGCCTCGATACGGATCAACTCGACGATGCGGCTGCGGATCCCCTCGGGCGACACGCTCAGCGACCGGTAGCGGGTCTGGCGACTGTATCCGGTGAGGAAGTTGAACAGGTCCGACAGATCGGCGCCGATGTCGTCGTCACAGGTGAAAAGGCCGATGTCCTCATATATGCGGGCGGTGGCGTCGTTGTAGTTGCCGGTCCCGACGTGGGCGTAGCGGCGAATCACCGAGCCCTCGTCGCGTACCACCAGGGCGATTTTGGTGTGGGTCTTCAAACCGACCACCCCGTACATGACGTGGACGCCGGCGTCCTCGAGGCGCTGGGCCCACTCGATGTTGCGCTCCTCGTCGAAGCGGGCCTTGAGCTCGACCAGGGCCACCACCTGCTTGCCCGACTCGGCGGCGTCGATCAGCGACTGCATGATCGGACTGTCCCGCGAGGTGCGATACAGGGTCATCTTTATGGCCAGCACCCGGGGGTCGTGGGCGGCCTGATCCAGGAACGCCTCGACCGAGTTGGTGTACGAGTCGTAGGGATGATGCACCAGCAGGTCTCCCTGGCGGATCACCCTGAAGATGTCGGGCGGGGTGTTGTCGACCGGCTGGAGCCGCATCGGCGTCAGCCACTGCCAGGGGTCGAAGTCCAGCTCGGGGCGGTCCACCTCGGCGATGGCCCACAGACCCGAGAGGTCGATGGGCCCCTCCACCCGGTACACGTCGGCGGGGTTGGCGCCCATCTCCCGCATCAGCAGGTCCAGGACGTCCTCGGGAATGTCGGGCGCCACCTCCAGGCGGACCACGTGCCCGAAGCGGCGTCGGGTCAGCTCCGACTCGATGGTCAGCAACAGATCGCCCCCCTCCTCCTCCTCGATCTCGATGTCGGCGTTGCGGGTCACCCGGAACACGTGGTGGCTGATCACCTCCATGCCCGGGAAGAGGCTCTCCAGATGCGAGGAGATGACCTGCTCCAGGGGGACGAATCGCTGCCCGTCGGGGAGGGCCAGGAAGCGGGGCAGGATGGGGGGCACCTTGACCCGGGCGAACCGGGACACTCCGGTCTCGGGGTTACGGACGAAGATGGC
Source organism: uncultured Acidimicrobiia bacterium (assembly GCA_963744905.1). GTDB lineage: Bacteria > Actinomycetota > Acidimicrobiia > Spongiisociales > ZC4RG35 > DATFFO01. Next base: position 4,023 of record CAVUUV010000006.1, read on the forward strand.
CAGGTTGAGCGACAGGTTGGAGATGTAGGGGAAGGGGTGGGCCGGATCCACCGCCAGCGGGGTCACCACCGGATAGACCCGCTCCAGGAACTGGTCATCGACGAAGGCGCGGTCGTCGTCGTCGAGCGCCTCGTAATCGAGGATCGAAATGCCCGCCGCCGCCAGAGCGGGGGCCACGTCGGTCAGGAAGCACTTGGAGACCTCGGCCGTGTGGGCGGTGACTATCTCGCGGATGCGGGCCATCTGCTCGGATGGTGTCAGCCCGTCGGGCGGAGCGGTGCGTACCCCCTGGGCGATCTGCTCCTTGAGACCCGCCACCCGCACCTGGAAGAACTCGTCGAGGTTGTTGGCCCAGATGGCCAGGAACCTGACCCGGGCCAGGAGTGGAAACGAGGGTCGCTGGGCCAGGGCAAGAACCCGAGCATTGAACTCGAGCCACGACAGCTCACGATTGATGTAGCGTTCTTCCATGCTGGTCGTGTGAGTATCGGCTTCCACTAACCGATACCTTATCCCGAGGGGCCGGCCTGGGACCGGCCAACCATGTGTCTGCGCCTCGACAGGGCAGGCGCCCGACCGGGAGCGATGCTCAGGAGGCCTCGATCAGCCCTTTGAGATAACGAAGCTCGGTGCGGGCGTGGGCACGGTCCTTGGCGACTCCCCGCAACAGTCGTCGAAAAACCCACTCGAGCAGCCGCCCGAAGAAGCCGCCTGGAAACACGGCCCAGACATGGGCTGCAACCCTGGAGCTTCCCGGTTCGGTGGGCTCGATGGTCCAGGTAACTGCTTCGGCCACCGTGAGAGGGATTCCAAACCACCGATAATGAGCCGCGGGTGCTTCCCACGTGATGGCCCGGTGCTCCTTGAGCCTGGTGACCTCTCCCTCTGCCACTCCGGGGATGCCGGCGATGCGCTCGTGGATTCGTAGACGAGTTCCAACCTCGAGCCCTCGATCAGTATCCAACACCTCCAGGCTGTCGTGCTCGGGGTTGGAGTCCTCCCACCAGCGCTCGATATCGCTCAATACCTCCCATACCCGGCCCGGGGTGCGGTCGATTTCGATCGTCTCGGTGAACTCGAACAAGCTCGCCTCCCGTTCCACCTCAGGCTCCCGAGCCTGGCGGCATATCGGTGGCGATGCAAACCGCCTCAGTCGGAGCCCAGGCCCCCGAGGAGGAAGGTGCGCATGGCGTCGAGGATCTCGTCGAGACGGGACGCCGGGGATGGGGCGGCGATGACCGCCCGGGCGGCCGACATGATCGTGTCCTGGATGAAGCGGCCCGCCAGGTCGAGGGGGAAGGGCCGCAAGGTGCCCTCGTCGATTCCCTGCTGGTACACGTGGGCCACCTCTTTGACCAGGTCGGCGTGAGCCACGCGGATGCGCTGTTGGGCGCTGGGCGACAGACGCCCCACCTCACGATGCAGGATCAGACCCAGGACCGGGTCGGTGGCCACGAAACGCACCGTCCGCTCCGCCACCTGCACCAGGTGCTCGGGGGCCGACAGGCCGGAGGGAAAGTCGGCGATCAGGTCCCCTACCACTCCGGGCAACTCTTCTTCCACCAGCGAGGCAATCACGTCATCGCGATCGGCGAAGTACTCGTAGAGGGTGGTGCGCCCGATGCCGATGGCGGAGGCGATCTCGCCCAGGGGGATGTCGGCCGAGCCGATCTCGGCGATCAGTTCCTGGGCGGCGGCCAGTATCTGCGCCCGGGTCATCTCCTTGTGTTCGGCGATCGAGTCGGCCCTGATGCGTGGCATGGCGGCCCCAGGCTACTTCCCCTCCGGGCTATGACCACGGGAAACACACATCCGCCGGCAGGGGTGTCTCCGAACATTTGGCGCAGATTTCCGCCACAATGGAGCCAGGAGGGAAGATCACATGGGCAGCATCATCGTCGGCACGGGAGTCTCGATACCCGACAACGTGGTGACCAACGATGACCTGGCCCGGATCATGGACACGTCCGACGACTGGATCGTGAGCCGCAGCGGCGTCAGGGAGCGGCGCTACGCCCCGGTCGGGACGGGGTCGTCGGACCTGGGGGCGGCCGCCCTGGAGGCGGCCCTGATCGATGCCAACCTGCTGGCGGGAGAGGTCGACGTCCTCGTCACCGCCACCATGACCCCCGACCGCTACGCCCCCGGCATCGCCGGTGCGGTCCAACACAAGGCGGGACTGGGTCACGTCGCCACCTTCGACCTCCGCCAGCAATGTGCCGGCTTCCTCTACGGCCTCGACCTGGCCGACATGCTCATCGCCACCGGTCGAGCCGAGACGGTGGCGGTGGTCGGAGCCGAGGTCCACGCCGGCTACCTCCCCTGGGGAGATTCGTGGCGGGTGGTCCTGGGCGAGTCCGACGCCGAGCTCGATCCGGCCCAGCGCCGGATCAACGACGCCACCCGGGGATGGTCGATCCTGTTCGGGGACGGGGCCGGGGCGATGGTCCTCCAGGCCGGGCCCCAGGACGCCGGGATCCTCGCCTCCACCCTCCACACCGACGGCGAGGCCGACGAGCTGATCACGGTGCCCGGCCTCGGCTTCACCCATCGTCCCTACGTCGACATGGCCCAGCTCGAAGCCGGCCTGCACCTGCCCCGCATGGACGGAGGCGGCCTGTTCCGCATGGCGGTGCGCTACATGCCCGAGGCGGTGGAGACCGTTCTGGCCGGCATGGGCCGCAAGGTGGGGGACCTCGACCTGCTCATCGCCCATCAGGCCAATGCCCGTATCGTGGAAGCGGTGGCGAGGAGATTGCACATCGATCCGGAGAAGGTTCCGATGAACATCGACCGCTACGCCAACACCACCGCCGCCACCATCCCCATCCTCTTCCACGAGACCCGGGCCGCGGGCCGGGTGGGGCCCGACACGCTGGTGGCCTTCACCGCCTTCGGGGCCGGGGCTCACTGGGGGGCGATCGGGTACCGTCAACCGGCGTCGACCGCCCCGGACCCCGATAATTAGCACTAAGTTGTCTGCCATGAACTCGACCGCATCACGGCGCCTCCGCACCATCCCCCTGCTGGTGCTGGCGGCCGTGGTGGTGACGGCCGGGTCGCCGCTGTGGCTGGTCCTGGCCCTGGTGGTGGACGTGGCCCGTTATGCGAGCCGGCGGGTGCCTTTCATGGCGTTGCGACTGCTTGCCTTCGCCTTCGTGTACCTGTGGGCCGAGGTGATCGGGCTGGTGGCAGCGGGATGGGTGTGGGCCACGGCCCGGGGAGAGACTTCGCGGCGGCGCACCTATCGGATTCAGGCGGCCTGGGCGACCAGCCTGTTTCGGGCCGTCGAGGCCATCTTCGGCCTCCGGTTCCACGCCGACGGCATCGAATGCGCCGCCCCGGGACCGATCATCGTCCTGGCCCGCCATGCTTCCCTGGTCGACAATCTGCTCCCGGCCGCCTTCATCACCCGACCGGCCGGGATCCGGCTGAGATACGTGCTGAAGAAGGAACTGCTGGCCGACCCGGCCCTGGACGTGGTCGGAAATCGCCTCCCCAACGCCTTCATCGACCGGGACGGCGACTCGGCTGCGGCCACCCGCCAGATCGCCGACCTGGCCCGGGGGATGGGCCCGCACGAGGGGGTGCTGCTGTTCCCGGAGGGAACCCGCTTCAGCCCGGAACGGCGACGGCGGGTCATGGCGGTGCTGGAAAAGCGCAGCCCCCGCCTGCATGGTCTCGCCGACGGTCTGCGCTCGGTCATGCCGCCCCACACCGGTGGGGTTCTTGCTCTGCTCGAATCGTGCCGGGCCGACATCGTGGTCCTCGCCCACCGGGGTCTGGACGGGTTCGCCCGGCTGGCCGACATATGGCGCGGGGCGATGGTGGGCACGAACGTGGATGTGCGCATGTGGCGGATCGGGGCCGAGCGGATCCCCGACGACAGGCAGGGGCGGGTCGAGTGGCTGTTCGACCTGTGGCATGAGATCGACGGCTGGATAAACCTCGCTTCGGCCGTGGAAGAGCCGGCATGATCGGATCCGTGATGCTGGCCACGGCCGTGGCGATCGTGGCGCTCATGGTCGTGGTCTGGATCATCTCGGTGGCCCGCACCGACGTCTCACTGGTCGACATCGCCTGGGGATTCGGCTTCGTGGTGGTGGCGTGGGTGGCCTTCTGGGTGGTGGGCGAAGCCGGGCCACGGCGGTGGCTGTTGGTGGTTCTCACCTCGATTTGGGGGCTGCGGCTTTCCATCTACCTGGCCTGGCGCAACCTGGGCAGCGGGGAGGACTTCCGCTATCAGGTCATGAGACGCAAGAGTCCCGACACCTTCTGGTGGAAGAGCCTGTTCACGGTGTTCGGCCTGCAGGCCATTCTGATGTGGATGGTGTCGCTTCCGGTTCAGATGGGCCCGATCCCGGACCCGGGGCTGGGCCTGCTCGACTGGCTGGGGGCGGCGGCGTGGGTGGTGGGGATCGTGTTCGAAGCCACCGGGGACTGGCAGCTGGCCCGGTTCAAGGCCGACCCCGCCAATAAGGGGAAGGTGATGGATCAGGGGCTGTGGCGTTACACCCGCCACCCCAACTATTTCGGCGATTTCATGGTGTGGTGGGGCCTGTATCTGATCGCCCTGTCCGCCGGGCAATGGTGGACGGTGGTGGGCCCGATCGTGATGAGCGTGTTGTTGATGAGGGTGTCGGGTGTGGGCCTGCTGGAGAAGACGATCACCAAACGCCGCCCCGGCTATGAGGAGTACATGGAGCGGACCAACGCCTTCTTCCCCGGTCCGCCCCGGTCTGGGTGAGCGGGCTAGACGACGACTCCCGGTTCGACTGTGGGCCCCAACTCCACTGCCGCCGGGACGCTGCTCAGGTCGGCCAGATGATCGGCTCCCAGCCGCTGGGCATGGGCGAGGTCGTCGACTGCAGCTCCGCCCAGGATCACCGGCAGCGATCGGCTCAGTTGGCGCCGGGCGGTCCGGATCATGCGGCGGGCCTCGTCCAGGCAGTCGTCCATGGTGACCCCGATGCACACGGCCCGGATCCGCTCCGAGCGGGCCACCACCCGCTCCAGGGACTCGATCGGCGTGTCCGTCCCCAGGTCGATGACCGTATACCCGGACCCGCGAAGCACGTCGGAGGCCATGGCCAGGCCCAGCCCGTGCCGCTCCCCGGGGGGCGCCGCCACCACCACCGTGCCCCGACGTCTGCCCGGCCTGGAGAAATGGGGCGCCATGCGCCCGATGAGGCGAATAGCCATGCTGGAAACCATGTGCTCGTCTTCCACCCCGATCTCTCCCGCTTCCCAGCGGTCACCGATCGAATGCAGGGCGGGGACGAACAGATCCGTATACACCTCGGCCGGAGTGAAGCTACTGGAGAGACAAGCCTCGATCACCTTCCAGGCCCCGGTGGCGTCGCCGGCCAGCAGGCGATTCTCGAGACGGACGAACCAGGGGGCGCTTCTCCTCGATTCAGGATGGGAAGAACCGCTAGCCTTTTCCTGTTCAAACAGATCGAGGTCACTAGAGGCGATTCTCCAGGTGCGCCCCTCCTTGTGAGCGGGTAGCAGCCCCAGACGCACGTAGCGATAGACCGTCATGTAATGCACACCCAACCGGTCTGCCGCCTCGCGGAGCGTCAAGAAATCGCTCATATTTCGATTGAATTTAACGCTAAAGGGTCATAAGGTGAAGAACGAAAATGGAATCTCGACTGCTTGAACTCGAAATCAGCACCGACTGGCGGGAGCGGGCGGCCTGCGCCGACTACCCGACGGATCTCTTCTTCCCGGCCGGCGAAACCGGCCCGGCAGAACTCCAGATCCGCAAGGCCAAGGAGGTGTGCGGGCGATGCGAAGTGCAGGACGACTGCCTGCTCTACGCCCTCGAAGCCAACCAGCGCGACGGCATCTGGGGTGGGCTCACCTCCGATGAGCGCAAGCGTCTGCGCCGCCGCTGGCTGGCCGAGCGCCGCCGCCGCACCGGCTGAGCGAGTCTCCCACATCTCAGAAGGGTTGGGGGATGTGTTCGTTCGCGCCCCGCGTGCCCCCGAACCCCCTCCAGGTATCTCTCCCCCTCAGGGGGAGGAAACGGCGGCTCTCTCCCTCCGAGCTCTGGCGTGGGCCCGAACCCCCTAGCCTGATTCCTACGCCAGCCGTGAGGCCCGCTTGATCGTCGACGCTGCTCTTTACATCAAAGGTCATCGTGACCCCGAGCCGTTCCGGGTCGAGGGAGCCTTCGCTCGCTCCCAGCCTCCGGACCGTTTCTCATGGATCGGGCTATTCGAGCCCTCGGCCGAAGAGGTGGAGGAGGTGAGCCGTGAGTTCGAGCTGCACGAACTGGCGGCCGAGGACATCGTCCTCGCCCATCAGAGGCCCAAGCTGGAGATGTACGGCGAGACGCTGTTCATGGTGCTCAAGCCCGCCCTCTACGACGACAGAAGCGAGTCGGTCGAGCTGGGCGAGATTCTGGTGGCCCTGTCCGACGATTACGTGGTCGCGGTGCGCCATGGGCCCGCCAGCCAATTGGTCAGGGTCAGGAGCCGTCTCGAAGAAGCTCCCGAAGAGCTCGCCTATGGGCCCGGCGCAGTGCTGCTGGAGATCATCGACCAGGTGGTGGACGACTACTCCACTGTCCTCATCGGTTTGGAGGATGACATCCGCCAGGTGGAGGAGCAGGTCTTCTCCCCGGGGGCCGAGACCCCCACCCAGCGCATCTACCGCCTCAAACGCGAGGTGCTCCACTTCCGCCAGGCCACCCAGCCTCTACTCGACCCTCTGGACAATCTGGTCCGGGGCCGCTTCGCCGCCATTCATACCGAGCTGCGCGAGTACTACCGCGACGTACTGGACCATCTCACCCGGGCTGTGGAACGGGTCACGGCCATGGCCGACCTGCTCACCTCGATCCTGGAAGCCAACTTGACTCAGGTGTCGGTTCGCCAGAACGAGGACATGCGCAAGATCTCCGCCTGGGTGGCTGTAGCAGCAGTTCCCACCCTTCTTGCCGGTATCTGGGGAATGAACTTCAACCACATGCCCGAGCTCAACAAGTGGTGGGGTTATCCCCTGGCGCTGGCCCTGATGGCCACCATCTCCATCAGCCTCTATCTCCGGTTCAAGAAGTCGGGCTGGCTGTGACGCAACGATTGCCCGCTTCGGCGTCCAGCCTCCATAATGACCGACCAATGCAGCATCTCTGCCCACGACCCGCTCTGAGCCCATGACCAAACAGGCCGATTACGTACTGCGCACGGTGGAAGAACGGGGCATCCGTTTCATCAGGCTGTGGTTCACCGACGTGCAGGGGTTCCTCAAGTCGGTGTCGATCAGCCCTGCCGAGCTGGAGGTGGCCTTCGAGGAGGGAATGACCTTCGACGGGTCCGCCATCGACGGTTACGCCCGGGTCCAGGAGGCCGACATGCTGGCCCGCCCCGACCCGGCCACCTTCGCCGTCTTGCCGTGGCGGCCCGAACAGCAGGTCGCCCGGATGTTCTGTGACATCTACACCCCCGACGAGGAGCCCTTCGGGGGGGACCCCCGCACGGTGCTCAAGCGCAGCCTGGACCGGGCCTCGGAGCTGGGCTACACCTTCTATGTTGCTCCCGAGCTGGAGTTCTTCTACTTCCAGGACGCCGGGCCCCATCCCGTCACCCTCGATCGGGGCGGATACTTCGACCTGACTCCGCTCGATGTCGCCCAGGAGTACCGGCGCAAGACCATCAACGCCCTCGAGCACATGGGGATCCCGGTCGAACACAGCCACCACGAGGTGGCTCCCTCCCAGCACGAGATCATCGTCCGCTACACCGACGCCCTCTCCATGGCCGACAACATCATGACCTTCCGCCTCACGGTCAAGGAGGTGGCCCTCCAGCACGGGATCTACGCCACCTTCATGCCCAAGCCTCTCGAGGAGCACGACGGGTCGGGGATGCACATGCACCTGTCGTTGTTCGAGGGCGACCGCAACGTCTTCTACGACCCGGCCACCGAGAACGGGCTCTCGTCGACTGCGGAATCCTTCATCGCCGGGCTTTTGCGCCACGCCCGCGAGATGACCGCCGTCACCAACCAGTGGGTCAACTCCTACAAGCGGCTGGTGGGGGGCTTCGACGCCCCCATCTACGTGTCCTGGGCCCGCAACAACCAGTCGGCCCTGGTGCGGGTGCCCACCCCCAAGAAGGGAAAGGCCTCCAGCGTGCGGGTCGAGTACCGGGCCGCCGACCCCGTCGCCAACCCCTACCTGGCATTGGCGGTGCTGCTCCAGGCCGGCCTCAAGGGGATCGAGGAGGGCTACGAGCTGCCTCCCGAAGTGGCCGACAACGTGTTCCGCATGACTTCCAGCGAGCGGGCGGCGGCGGGCATCGACCGTCTCCCCGAGACCCTGGCCGAGGCCCTCGACGCCATGGAACGCTCCGAGCTGGTGGCCGAGGCCTTGGGGGAGCATCTCTTCGACTGGTTCTTGCGCAACAAGCGCAAGGAATGGAACCGCTACCAACGCCATGTCTCCCAGTGGGAGCTGGAGAACTTCCTCCCCATCCTCTGACCGGAAGCCAACATGAACGTCGCCGCCTTTCCCTCCGACTGCAGCGAAGGGCTGGCTTCCGCCCTCGCTCTGGCCGGCGTGGAACTGTCCTGGCTCGACGACATGGAGGCCCCCGACCTGGGTGAGGCCGCCCTGCTGGTGGTGGAACTGGCCGACGAGCCCATGCGCCGGCTGCGCTTGCTGGAGCGGATCGTCGACGACGTCGGGCTTCCGGTCATCGTGGTGGCCGACTCGTCCTCGCTTGCCCTGATCGAGCGAGCCAAGGGAATTTCCGACTTCGTCCTGGAGCCGCTCGACCCGGCCGAGCTGGGGGTACGGCTGCGTCGCCACTTCCACGTCGCCGAGTCGGACGAGAGGCGGGTGTTCAAGGATCTCGAGTTGAACACGCTCACCTACCAGGCCACCCTCGACGGCCACCCCCTCGACCTGACCTACATGGAATACGAGCTGTTGCGGTTTCTGGTCGAGAACCAGGGCCGGGTGTGGAGCCGTGATCAGCTCCTCTCCAAGGTGTGGGGATACGACTACTACGGCGGCAACCGCACCGTCGACGTCCACATTCGCCGGGTGCGGGCCAAGCTGGGTGAGGAGCGGGCCTCGTGGATCACGACGGTGCGCTCGGTGGGCTACCGCTTCGGCTGAGGCTCGAGATCTTCCCGTCGGGCTTCCCGGCCACGATTGGGGGCACATCCTCATGACGGAGGGAAAGGTGAGCCCTTACGTTGCGAGCAGTGCCCAATCGAGAGGTGGAGATGGCTACGTCCCACCTCGGTCGGGACGAACGACCCCCTCGTCGTGGTTGTTGGTCGCTCCAGTTTCGAAGCCCGCCGGTCGATATATGGGCGTAATGGTGGACTCCGCATTTTCGTCCAAACCGACCCGATCCTCGATGGAGAGTTTCCTCGACGAGTACCAGTACGTGCGTCTCGGCATGAGCCTGCTGGGCTCGGTACTGATCGGTGTGGTCAGCCTCATCTCGGGATGGACCTGGCATTTCGGGGTGGTACTACTGGTGCTGGCCGCGGTGCTGGCCCATGCCGGATGGTCGGTGATGAGGGGGGTGCGCTCACCCATCCCCATGCTGGTGCTGGACCTGACTCTGTGGGGAGCGGTGATGGCATTGAACTATCAGAACCCGGTGGTGAACCCGGGCACCTTTGCCTTCCTGAGCATCCTGCCGGTTATGTTCGCCAACTCCTTCTGGTCAGTGGCCGGGTTCTATGCCTATCTGGCCGCCTGGTACGGCCTCTCCTTCTTCATGGGTGCGGATCTGAGTCCCAGGAGCGTCGGGCTGTTTCTGTCCGTCCTGGTGACCGTGGCCATCCTCGACGTCGTCATCGCCCGGATCCGGATCTGGCTGGGCCGACTCGAGACCAATCGCTCCCAGATGCTGGGTACGGTCAGTCACGAGCTGAAGAACAACCTGACCGCAATGTTGGGGATGACCGAGCTAGTCACCACCGGCGACTACATCGAACCCGAAGAGGCCATGGAGCTGATCGATCTGGCCCACCAGCAGGCAGTGGACGCCACCGAGATCGTAGAGGACCTCCTCACTGTGTCCCGCCTGGAACGCTCGGCGCTGAGCATGGATCCCGAGCCGGTCGACCTGAGACGGGAAGTGGCCACCACCGTCCATCGCTTCGACGGCGAGGGAACCGTCGTCTCCATTACCGGCGACGAGGTGCCCGCCGTCGAGGCCGACTCACTCCGGGTGCGCCAGATCCTGCGCAACCTGGTCTCCAACGCGGTGCGCTACGGGGGTGATCACATCGAGGTGGCCACCCGGGCAGTGGGGACCCAGGCCCAGGTCGTGGTGCGAGACGACGGCGACGGCATCCCCGACGACGAGGTGAACACGATCTTCCTCCCCTACCGGCGGTCGGCCAAGACACCCCGCACCGGAAGCTCGGTCGGCCTCGGCCTCTACGTCTCCCACCACCTCGCCCACGCCATGGGAGGAAGCCTCGCCTACCGCCGTTCGGGGGGCCGCACCGAGTTCCTTCTCTCCCTGCCTGCCCGCCCTGATCTGCCCCTCCCCCGTCCTGAAGGGGTCACCGAGAAAGAACCCGGTTCGGTGTGCGTCTGACCACCGTTGGGGTTGACGTTGACACACCCAACCAACCCGGTCGCCCGAGGAGGGTTCAGTGTGCGTCTGACCACCACCACGGTTGACACAGACACACCCAACCAACCCGGTCGCCCGAGGAGGGTTCAGTGTGCGTCTGACCACCACCACGGTTAACACAGACACACCCAACCAACCCGGTCGCCCAGCCCACGTTCAGTGTGCGTCTGACCACCACCACGGTTGACACAGACACACCGAACCAACCCCCTTCCGGGTGCCGGGCCGATCCGGCAGGGTGTCCCTATGACTGGCACGCACCCTGATGCCGCGGTCGACCAGTACTTCGCCCACCAGTACGGGATCGTCACCCATGCCCAGGCGCGGAAAGCGGGCCTGACGCCCCGAATGATTCAGGGCCGCGTGGAGACGGGTAAATGGCGTCATGTGGCTCGAGGCCTGTACGCGGTGGCATCCGCCCCGCCCACGTGGCACCAACGCCTGGCCGCGGCCGTCCTCTATCACAACCAGGCCGTAGTCACGGGCAACTCGGCGGCCAGGCTCCACGGTTTCGAGGTTCCCCGCCTCGAACGGCCCGAGGTGATGGTGCCGTTCACGGCCAACGCTCGCTCACCTCTCGCCAAGGTGGAACGCTCTCGCTTCTACTTCCAGACGAGCCGGTCCAGAGTGGCGGGCTTCGAGGTCATCAGCCCGGCCGAAACGGTCCTCAAGCTGGCTGCCTCCATGAGTGATGCTGAGACCGGCCGCCTGGTCGACCACACACTGGTCAAAATGACCGCCATGCTCGACGACTACGAGGACATCCTCGAGCGCATCGCCGGCGGCAGAGTCCGTGGAGCCCCAGCACTGCGCAGAGCGGTGAGAGAACGCCGTTCCGATGCCTATCAGCCGCCCACTTCAGAGCTGGAACGGTTGAGTCGTCGCTTGATCGACCGACCCGAGATCCCTCCCGCCCGACACCAGCACAGCCTGCTGGGCAGCGCCGGGCCGATGATCGTTGACACTTTCATCGAGGCCTGGGGTCTGATACTCGAGGTCGATGGACGCAACTACCACACCCGGAAGGCAGATTTCGAGCGAGACCGCAGACGTGACAACGCCGCTGCCGCCCAGGGTCTCATCGTCCTCCGCTTCACCTGGCATATGATCCGCGACGACTTCGATTACTGTCTCGAGACCCTCGTCGCCACGGGCCAACAGCGTGCCCTGCGCAGGCCCTCGTAGTCAATTGGGTGTGCCTGCGACAACCGTCACGGTTGACGTTGGCACACCGAACCTCGGAGGTCACTGACGTACCGGTTGAGTGTGCCTCGGACGACCACCGAGGTTGTCGGACGCACACCCAACGGACTCGGCCGACCACAATGGACACCACCATGGGATTCAAGACCGATCAGATTCACGCCGGGGTGAGGCCGGACCCGATCACCGGGGCGATCCTCACGCCGATCCACCAGTCGACCACCTTCGTGCAGGACTCGGTGGACGCCTACATGAGCAAGGGGTACAGCTACGCCCGGGGCGGTAACCCGACCGTGCGGGCCTTCGAGGAGAAGATCGCCGCCCTGGAGGGAGGGGTGGATGCCACCGCCTACGGGTCGGGGATGGCGGCCACGGTGGCCGTGATGCTGGGCCTCCTCTCGGCCGGCGACCACATCCTCATCGCCGACGTCGTGTACGGGGGCACCTACCGGTTCGCCGACCAGTTCCTGTCAAAGTTCGGGGTGGCGGTGGACTTCGTCGACGCGGCCGACGCGAACGCGGTGGCCGAGGCGATCCGGCCCGAGACGGTGCTCGTGTTCACCGAGACCCCCGCCAACCCGACCCTGAAACTGACCGACCTGGCTGCCATCTCGGAGGTATGCCACGAGCACGACGTGCTGCACGTGACCGACAACACCTTCCTCACCCCTTATTTCCAGCAGCCGTTCCGGCTCGGGTGCGATGTCATCATCCACTCCACCACCAAGTACCTCGACGGTCACAACGCCACCCTGGGCGGGGCGGTGGTGGTGAACGACCACGACCTGCAGGAGAAGATCGCCTTCGCCCGCATCTCCGCCGGACTGGTCATGTCGCCCATGGTTGCCTGGCTCACCCTGCAGGGAACCAAGACCCTGTCGGCACGGATGGATCAGCAGTCGGCCAACGCCATGGCCGTGGCGACGTGGCTGGAGGATCATCCCAAGGTGGAGCGGGTGGGCTACCCGGGCCTGGCCTCGTTCCCCGGCCACGACCTGGCCAAGCGCCAGGCGAGCGGGTTCGGCGCCATGGCCTGGTTCGAGGTGCGGGGAGGAGTCGAGGCGGGGAAGACGCTGATGGACTCGGTCGAGTTGTGGTCGCTGGCGGAGAACCTGGGAGCGGTGGAGTCGATCATCACCCATCCCGTCACCATGACCCATGCCGCCATCCCCCGCCAGGAGCGTCTCGCCTCGGGCATCACCGACGGCCTGGTTCGTCTCTCGGTGGGGATGGAGGACATCGAGGATCTCATCGCCGACCTCGAACAGGCCCTGTCCAAGGTCTGAGCCGGACCAACCCGGGCGCAGTCCGGGCGCTTCTTTGGACGCTGGGAAACGGTCCTGGCCTTCTTTGGACGGTCGCCGTCGCTATGCGTTCGTGTGCGTCCAAAGAAGGGGTTTAGCGTCCAAAGAAGGGGTTCGGGCTCAGGCCACCTGGTCGACGACTTTGGCCAGCAGGTCACGGACGGCCTGGGCCACCTCATGGACGCCGGGGGTCTCCACCACCGACATGACCGGGACCGGGTCCATGGCGTCGACCACGATATCGCCTCCATCCTCTCTGACCACCACGTTGCAGGGCAGGAGCACGCCGATCTCAGGGGCGGCGCCGATGGCCCGGTGGGCCATGGTGGGGTTGCAGGCGCCCAGGATCAGGTAACGGTCCATCTCCTCACCGAGCTTCTCGCGCAGGGTGGCCTGGACATCGATCTCGGTGAGCACCCCGAACCCCTGCGAGGCCAGGGCCTGGCGGGCCCGTTCCACCACCTGGTCGAACTCGCCGCCTTCGATTCTCTTGCTTATGTGATACATCATTCCTCCCGGTCGTTTCGAGCTAGCAGAACTGTGTCGAGAGCGGTGGCGCCCTCCTCGGTCTCACGCCGAGCCGAGCGCGAGAAGAGAACGGTCAACGGTGTCACCCACCGGGCGGCCGTGTCCGGATCCCACAGCAGATCCGGGTCCGAGGGACCGCTCACACCGGCGGTGGCCTGATCGTGGGCGACGATGAACAGATACCCGCCCGGTGCCAGCCAGTCCACGGCCCGCTTCACCAGGCCCGCCCGGACCTCAGTGGTCAGGTGCAGGTAGGCGATCAGGACCAGATCGAAGGTGCGGCCCGGTTCCCAGGTCTGAACGTCGGTCTCGACCCAATCCACCTCGACACCCTCCTCAGAGGCCCTCCGGCGGGCCCGGTCCAGGGCCACGGCCGAGAAGTCGACCCCGGTCACTTCCCAGCCACGGGCGGCCAGCCACACCGCATTGCGCCCCTCGCCGCAGGCCAGGTCCAGTGCCGTCCCCGGCTCGAGATCGGCCAGCTCGGATTCCACGAACTGGTTGGGGCCGCGCGACCACAGCAGGGGCTTTTCGCGATAGCGGTCGTCCCAGGCGTCCTTGTCGGCCGGCTTCATCCGAATTCGATCCCCTGGGCCAGGGGAAGCTCATCGCCCCAGTTGATGGTGGTGGTCTGGCGACGCATGTAGGCCTTCCAGGCGTCAGAGCCGGCCTCACGTCCACCCCCGGTCTCCTTCTCGCCCCCGAAGGCGCCGCCGATCTCGGCACCCGAGGTTCCGATGTTGACGTTGGCGATGCCGCAATCCGATCCGGTGGCAGAGAGGAAGCGCTCGGCGCTCTTGAGCGACTCGGTGAAGATGGCCGAGGACAGGCCCTGCACCACCCCGTTGTGAATCTCGATGGCCTCTTCGAGGCTGTCGAACTCGATCACCCACAGGATGGGGGCGAAGGTCTCGTCCTGGGCGATGGCGGAGTCCTTGGGGATCCGGGCGATGGTGGGCTCCACGAAGAACCCGGGACGGTCGAGCACCTTGCCGCCCACCACGATCTGGGCGCCCTGGGACCGGGCCGTCTCCACCGCGGCCATCATCTGGTCGACGGCCTGACGGTTGACCAGGGGGCCCATCAGGGTTCCCTCCTCCATCGGATCGCCGATCGAGACGTGGCCGTAGGCATCCTTGAGCCGGTCTACCAGCTTGTCGGCGATGGCCCGATGCACGAGCAGGCGACGCAGGCTGGTGCAACGCTGCCCGGCCGTCCCCACGGCGGCGAAGAGAACCGCCCGCACCGCCAGCTCCAGGTCGGCGTCGTCCATGACCACGATGGCGTTATTGCCCCCCAGCTCCAGGATCGACCGGCCCAGGCGGGCAGCGACGGCCGGGGCGATGGTCTTTCCCATCCGGATCGAACCCGTGGCCGAGATGAGGGGGAGGCGGCGGTCGTTGACCATGGCGTTACCCACCTCGGCTCCCGTCCCCGCCACCAGGTTGAAGACTCCCTCGAACCCACTGCCGGCCATCACCCGGTTGGCGATGTTGGTGATGGCGATGGCCGTGAGCGGGGTGCGCTCCGACGGCTTCCATAGCACCGGATCACCGCAGACGGCGGCCACGGTGGCGTTCCAGGACCACACCGCCACCGGGAAGTTGAAGGCGGTGATCACTCCGATCGGGCCCAGGGGATGCCACTGCTCGTACATACGGTGGTTGGGCCGCTCCGAGGCCATGGTCTTGCCGTAGAGCTGGCGGGACATGCCCACCGCCAGGTCGCATATGTCGATCATCTCCTGGACCTCGCCCACCCCCTCGGGGAGGATCTTGCCCACCTCGAGAGTGACCAGCGCCCCCAGCTCCTCACGATGCTCGCGCAGGGCATTTCCCAGCCGGCGGATGTAGTCACCCCGGACCGGTGGGGGGAGGCTCCGCCAACGGGAGAAGGTCTCCACCGACGAGTTCACGGCCCGCTCGTAGTCGGCGGCACCGCCCAGGCTGACCGTGGCCAGGGTCTCGCCCGTGGTCGGGTTGGGGATCTCCGCCGTCTGGCCCGACCCGTCGATCCACTCACCATCCACACAAACCCCGGGAATCACTCCCTCGGTTCGAATCCCCAGCGCCTCGAATACTTGCTGTCGATCCACGATCGGTCCTCCTCGTTCAGCGGGACGCCACGATTTCGATCTCGATCAGGAAACCGCCCGGCAGTGCCCCGGCCTGGATGGCAGAACGGGCGGGCGGCTCACCGGCGAAGTAGCCGGAGTAGATCTCGTTGACCGTGGCGTAGTCGGCCATGTCGGCCAGGAAAATGGTGGTCTTGACGATGTCGGCGTGGCTCAGGCCCAGGTCACCGAGAATGAGCCCGATGTTGTCCAGCACCCGCTGGGTCTGGGTCTGGATGTCATCGGCCACCCGATCCCCCGTGACCGGGTCCAGTCCAACCTGACCGGACAGGAAGACCAGGCCCTGGGCCTCCACAGCCACCGAGTATGGGCCGATGGCGGCGGGGGCCGATGGCGTCTCGAGAATCCTCTTGCTCATTACGGCTCCTGGAAGATGGCGGTAAGGACTAGCTAGGACTCAGGCTACCGCCAGGCCGAGGGATGCCGTTCTGGCGCGGCAAACAAGCCACACGCGTCCCGAATGTCGCGCCAAAAGGGGGGGATCAGGCGAAGCTGTTCCCGCACCCGCAGGTGCGGGTGGTGTTGGGGTTGTCGATGGAGAAGCCGGCTCCCATCAGACCGTCCTTGAAGTCCAGGGTGGAGCCACGGATCATCTCGGCCGACTGGGAGTCGACCACGACACGGACGTCGCCGAACTCCTCGACGATGTCCCCCTCCTCGAGCTGGCTGTCGAAGAACAGCTCGTAGGAGAATCCCGAGCACCCGCCCGGCCGCACGGCCATGCGCAGGGCCAGCTGCTCATCGCCCTCGGCGGCGATCAGCGCGCCCACCTTGGCAATGGCGTTGTCGGTCAGGAAAACCGTCTGCTGGGGCTTGTTCGACTTGATGGTGAGTATCTGGGTCATCTGATGCCTCGTCACCGGTTCACTGTGGGTCAGTATAGGGGATATGGTGGTCCTTGCATTCCCACTATGACGATGGTGGAAAAGGTAGCGAGATGACTATGCCCACCCGAGACGAGATCTTTCGCGCCCTGGAGGCGGTGACCGACCCAGAATTGGGCGGGAACATCGTCGAGCTGGGCATGGTCACCGATGCCAGGGCCGACGAAGATGGCCTGGCCACGGTGGGCATCGCCCTGACCGTGGCCGAGTGCCCGATGCGGGGCCAGATCGAGAGCGACGCGGTCCGCAAGGTCAGGGCCCTGCCCGGAATCAGGGAGGTGGTGGTCGAGACCACTGCCATGACCAAGTCCCAACGCGCCGAGCTGATGGGCCGGGCCCGCCGCAACGCCCGCGACAAGGCCGAGCCCACCCAGGTCGCCCCCAGTACCCGCGTGGTGGCGGTGGCCTCCGGCAAGGGTGGCGTCGGCAAGTCCTCGGTGAGCGTCAACCTGGCCGTGGCCCTGGCCGACCAGGGTTTCGAGGTAGGCGTCCTCGACGGCGACATCTGGGGATTCTCCATACCCCGCATGCTTGGGGCGGAAGGGCCGCTCTCGGCCGACAACGAAACCCGCCTCATCCAGCCCGCCAGGGCTCAGGGCGTGTCGGTGGTGTCGACAGGGCTGATCGTGGACTCCGAGGAGACCGCTCTCATGTGGCGGGGGCTGATGCTGTCAAAGGCTCTGGAGCAGTTCCTGCACCAGGTCGAGTGGGGACAGCTCGACTATCTGGTTATCGACCTCCCCCCCGGGACCGGCGACATCCAGATGGCTCTGTCGCGTCTTCTGCCTCAGGCCGAGATGCTGGTGGTCACCACTCCCCAGATCGCCGCCCAGCGAGTCGCGGTCAGGGTGGCCGACATGGCCCGTCGCTCCTACATGCCGATCCTGGGCGTGGTGGAGAACATGTCGGGCTTCGTCTGCGACCACGGCCACACCTACCACCTGTTCGGTCAGGGGGGCGGCATGGACCTGGCGGAGAAGGCAGGCGTTCCCGTTCTGGCCCAGATCCCCCTCGACCCGGGGGTGGTGGCCGGCGGCGACGCCGGCAGCCCCGTGGTGCGATCCGACCCGGAGGGGGCGGCCGGGGCCGCCTTCTCCGAGCTGAGCCGCCGCATCGTCGAGGTCATGCCACCGGTGGCGGACGAGACCTGCACCGGCCGTATCGCCAAGCTGGTCGCCCAGCTCGACGAGGACCTGGCCGCGGCCGACGCCTGACCCACCTGGTCATCCCGCCCCCGGAGTGACTAGTCAATTCGTGTCCATGAGAAACAGGTCTGGCGACCACTCAAGTTATCGCCATCATTGTGTCTGAACGTGCCTTGGTGCTTCGGGCCTCACGGGGAGCCCGGGGTTTGTGCGGATGCAGAGGGAGGCATCCAGGGTCGAGCGGGTGTGGGCACTTCTCTCGACGTAGGCTCTTCGGAGTCCCGTCCCCCCTCGGGCTCCGAAGCGGTACGGGGATCTGGTTTCCCCCGCAGATCCTCGGCCTCAATCCGGGCGGTCCCATTGGGACCGCCCGGATTCAATTTCGGGTTTCAGCCGCAGATGCTCCGCACCAGCGGATAGGGATCGACCGCCGACCCGCCGCCCGGGTGATACTCGAAATGGAGATGGGGGTAGGCGGCCGAGGCGTTGCCGGTACTGCCCACGAAGCCGATGATCGTGCCGGCCGACACCGACGCCCCCACCTTGGTGACGTCGGCGAAGTGGTCCAGATGGGCGTAGTAGAACGAGTCGCCGGCGTTGGAGCGCAGCCAGATGGTGTTGCCTCCCAGCGTCGATCCGGTCCCCACCCGGGAGATGGTCCCGTCGTAGATGGCCGCCACCGGTGTGCCCCGGGCCGCCATCATGTCCACGCCCTCGTGGTGGCGTCCGCCTGAGCGAGGGGCTCCCCAGGTGTCCACGAACGAGACGGGCCCATCGACAGGGCAGGCCTGGGTGACACCGGCCGGTGGATCGGGGGGCGTCGTGTCCGGTGGAGAGGTGGTGGAAGTCGTCGTGGGCGAGCCGGTGGTAGTCGTGGCCTGGCCGGGCGAACTGGTGGTGGTGGCCGTCGTGGTGGTAGTGACGACTGTCGTCGTGGTGGTCGAGGTGGCGGCGATGGCGGCCAGACGCCGCCGCTCGGCTTCCTCGTCCGCTCTTTGCTGCTTGAGGGTCTCGTAGTCTGACTGGGCGGAGGCGAGCTTGGCCTCGGCCTGGTCGCTCAGGTCGGCCAGCTCTGCGGAGACGGCCACTTGATCGGCCCGGGCCTGGTCGAGCAGGGAGGACTGTCTGTCGAACTCCGCCTCGACCACCTTGAGATTGGTGATGGCCGTGTCCTCCACTCCTGTCACCCGGCGGGCGTACTCGAGACCCACCGGGGCCTGCTCGGATGGCGTCCCCAGCAGGGCGCCCAGGGAGATCGAGGTGCTGGCCCCGATGTACATCTGGACGGCGAGCTTTTGCACGTCGGCGTGAGCCGTCACCAGCCGGGACTGCGTGCGGGCCAGGCCATCGGTGAGTTGTGAGATCTGGTCCTCGAGGCCGATCTGACGCTGATAGGCGGCCTCCAGCCGACCGGCCAGCTCGGTGGCCTCGGTCTGGGCCTGGTCGAGCCGCTGGCGGGCCTGATCCACATCATCCTTGGTCACGTCTGCCCAGGCGGGAACCGCCAGGGCCAATACGACCAGGCCCACCAGAAGCCGTCTCATGGCGGGCTCAACTCGGCCCGGGTGCCGTCGAAGTCGACCCGGCCCTCATCGGCCAGCTTGCGGAGGTGGGCGGTCACCGAGCGGGCGGCGAGGGGATGAAGGGTGCGGTCGACGTCCCGATACACGATCTCGACGATATCGCTCACAGAGGCGGCTCCGCCCGCCAGGGCAGTGAGGATCTCCTGTTCTCTCTGCAGGCGATGGGCGACGTACCAGTCCACCACCCGATTGGGTTCGTCCATCACCTCTCCGTGGCCCGGATAGAGACGGTCCACCTCCAGTTGCCGCACACGAGCCAGGGACCTCAGATAGGCGGACATATCGTCGACCATCACCGACGATCCGCCCATGATGTGATCGCCGGTGAACAGCACGCGGTCGACCAGGAAACAGAGGTGGTCGTCGGAATGGCCCGGCGTATGGACCACCTGGAGGGAGGTCGACCCGAAGTCCAGACGTGAGTCTTCGCCCAGCAGCTCGTCGGGGGTGAACTGTGGCCCGGGTCCATAACCGAGAGCAGGCACGGCGAGATCACGGGCCAGGGGGTTGGCCAGGGGGGCATGATCGATATGGGTATGGGTGACCACCACGGCGCTGAGGTCTCGACCTCCAACGGCATCCATGATCGCCTGCTGGTGGTGGCGGTCGAGGGGTCCGGGGTCGATCACCACCACCGACCCGGCGTCTTCGAGGATCCACGTGTTGGTGCCCGTGCCGGTGAAGGGCCCCGGGTTGGGTGCCAGCACCCGCTCGATCCTCACGGGAGCTCGGCATCGGCCGGCAGCCGGACCCGCACCTCCGACCCGTCTCGCTCGAGGACCGGTTTGATGCGCTGTCCCGAGGCGCGGGTGGCGGCATCCCACACGTCGTCGGTCTGCTGAAACCCAACCAGCCAGCGCAGGTGGTGAAGAGTGGGAGTGACCATGGCCCATTCGCCATCATCGAAACGTCGCAGGGCCGAACCCGGCGTGGTCCACTCCACCGCCATGACCTCCTCGGGCTGAGGCCTCAGGGTCGGGTCGCCGTCGACGATGGTCAGGTAGAAGCGAGCGTCGAAACGGGTAGGGGCCCCCGCCGGGGTCACCCATTGGGAGAGGAGCCGGAGCCGGGCCGCGTCGAGGCGATATTGGCGGGCGGCCAGCTGAGAGAACACTGCCTCTCCCACTCCGCCGATTCCATCGGCCAGGCCGGGCTTGGTGATGGCCAGCCCCACCTCCTCGATCGTCTCCCTGAGGGCGGCGACCCTCCAGCGGTGGTCGTCGGCGTCGGGAGGAAACTCCGTCACCTCCCGGGCCAGGGGCGAATCGTCGATCTCCTCGACACCACCCCCGGGGAACACCCACAGCCCACCGAAGAACCCCCGGGCGGGCCGTTCCAGCATCAGGACCTCGATGTCGCCGGCGCCCTGGCGCACCGCCACCAGGGTGGCCGCCGGTCGGGGCGTCACCGCCAAACTTCCACCCGCACCGTCCGGTCCATCCGCGCCGTCAGCCTCTGGCCCACCCGTCGACGGAGCCACTCCCGGACCGCCGGGACCAGGAGCAGAAATCCGCTCAGGTCGGTGATGAAACCCGGGGTGAGGAGAAACGCCCCTGCCACCAACAGCATCGCCCCGTGGGCCAGCTCCTCGGTGGGCAGGGCCCCCTCGGCGAGACGCATACGGGCCGAGGCCCACACCGCCAGGCCCTGGCGCTTGACCAGGCTGGCACCCAGCACGCCGGTGATGATGACGATGGCCAGGGTGGCGGCCAGCCCGATCTGGCTGCCGGCGTAGATGAGGAGAGCCATCTCGGCCAGCGGCACGACGATGAAGGCGAGCAGACGAATCATCATCCCCGAGGGTACTTGTTGTCGGCGAGAAGGCGAGAGGGCCGATACGGATTGCCGCCGCCGGGCGGGGTTGGGATACTCGGTGCATGATCGAACCCCTTCGCAGCCTCGAAGCCGGCATGGCCATCCCCTTCGGAGGCGATCGGGTCGTCCGCGTCCCGGCGGAGCTGTCCGAGGCATTCTCGGAGGGCGACCGTCTGGTGGTGGTCCAGGACACGGGTGATCTGCTCCACATCACCTCCGGGGTGTGGTCCACCGCCCGGCGGGCCGTCGATGACGCCCACGAGGCCTTTGGCCGCATGGGAGGGATCGACCAGGAGGCGGTGACGGCCTTCTACCGTGATTTTGCCCGGAGGCTGGCCGACGAGGCGGTGTTCGAGCCCATCGCCGAGGCCAATGCCGCCGATGTGGAGGACGCCCGCCGGCGGGGAAGGTCGGTAACCCGTCTGGAGCTGACCGACCGCATGCGCAAGGACATGATCGAGGGGCTTGCCACCTGGGAGTCCTTCCCGCCCGACGATGCGGCCCAGGACACGATCAACCACTCCGGCTGGCGAGTTGAGCTGCGCCGGGCCGGTCTGGGTGTGGTCGGGTTCGTCTTCGAGGGCCGGCCCAACGTTTTCGCCGATGCCACCGGCGTGCTGCGAAGCGGCAACACGGTGGTGTTCCGGATCGGCTCCGACGCTCTGGGAACCGCCCGGGCGATCATGACTCATGCCCTGGGCCCGGCCATCGAGGCCGCCGGGCTCCCTCCCGGCTCGGTGACTCTGGTCGACTCCCCGGCCCGGTCGGCCGGGTGGGCCATGTTCTCCGATACCAGGCTGGGGTTGGCGGTGGCCCGGGGGTCCGGCGCCGCCGTCAGCCAGCTGGGGGCGGTCGCCCGCCAGGCCGGCATCCCGGTCAGCCTGCACGGGACCGGGGGGGCGTGGATCGTGGTTTCGCCACGGGCCGACGCCGACGCCGTGGAAAAGGCCGTGTTCCATTCCCTCGACCGCAAGGTGTGCAACACCCTCAACACCGTCGCCCTGGCCGGTGGGAGTGACCCCGCTCTGCTCGAGGCGGTGCTGCGGGGCCTGCGCCGGGCCGCAGACCGCAGGGGCACCAACCCCAAGCTCCACCTAGTGGGCGATTACGAGCTCCCCGGCTACTGGCTTGAGGAGGCGCCCATCACCCGGGCAGGGGGCGAGGTGGCCGAGCCGCGGGCCGAGCCCATCCCCCTCGACGAGGTGGGCCGGGAGTGGGAATGGGAGGACAGCCCCGAGGTCACCCTCTTCTCCGCCCAGAGCCTCGAAGAGGCGGTGGCCGCCTTCAACCGCTACTCGCCCCGTTTCGTGGCCAGCCTCATCTCCCCTGACTCCTCGGAGCACCGGGCGTTCTACGACTCCGTCGACGCCCCCTTCGTCGGCAACGGCTTCACCCGCTGGGTGGACGGCCAGTACGCCCTGGACCGCCCCGAGTTGGGCCTCTCCAACTGGCAGTTCGGCCGTCTGCTGGGCAGGGGAGGGGTCCTGTCGGGCGATTCCATCTACACCATCCGCACCGTGGCCATCCAGGACGACCTCGACCTGGGTCGCTGACCGGGGCGAGTAGCCTCCTCGCCCATGCAGGGTTCGATACTGGGTGCAGCCGTAAAGCGGGCGGAGGATCCCCGCTTCATCACCGGCCAGGGCCGCTATCTGGACGACATGAACGTCGAAGGGGCCCTGTGGGCGGTCATGGTTCGCTCCAGCGTTCCCCATGCCACCCTGACCGGCATCGACACCTCCGAGGCGGCGTCGATGGAGGGAGTGGTGGGCGTCTACACCGCCCCCGACCTGGAGCTGGGGCCGATGAACATCGCCGCCCGGGGACTGACCGACGAGACCCGCCGACCCCTTCTCGCCTCCGATCGGGTTCGCTTCGTCGGCGACCTGGTGGCGGTGGTGGTGGCCGAGTCGCGCCCGGCCGCCTTCGACGCCGCCGAGCTGGTGTGGCCCGACTACGAGCTGCTCACGGCCGTCGCCACCACAGATCAGGCGATGGAGGAGGGAGCTCCCCTTCTCTTCCCCGAACTGGGTACCAACCTGGTCCTCGAAGGAGGCCTGGACACCGGGGGCGACGTCCTCGAGGGGGCCGATGTGGTGGTCTCGGTGGAGTTGGAGAACCAGCGCCTGGCAGCGGTCCCACTGGAGCCGAACAATGCTCTGGCGGTGCCCCGATCCGATGGTGGGGTCGACGTCTGGCTGGGGTCCCAGGGCGTACACGGCGCCCGCTATGAAATCTCGAAAGTGCTGGGAATCGACCGGGAGCTGTTGCACGTCAAGGTGCCCGACATGGGGGGCGGGTTCGGGGCCAAGATCAACGCCTACCCCGAGCAGGTGCTGGTGGTGGCCCTGGCCATGAAGCTGGGACGGCCGGTTCGCTGGCAGGAGCACCGCACCGAGAACCTGCTGTCCATGTCGCACGGCCGCGCCCAGCATCAGGTGGTCGAACTGGGGGCGCGCTCGGACGGGACCATCACCGGGCTGCGCTGGCGGGTGACCCAGGATGGGGGGGCCTATCCCCTGTTCGGTTCGTACCTGGCCCACTTCACCCAGCGCATGGCCTCCGGCGCCTACCGGATCCCGGCCGTCGACTTTCGCTGGCAGGCGGTGGTCACCAACACCACTCCCGTGGACGCCTACCGGGGAGCGGGGAGACCGGAGGCGGCCATGACCATCGAACGGTTGGTGGACCTCCTCGCCGCCGAGTTGCAGATCGACCCGGCCGAAATCCGTCGCCGCAACTTCATACCCCCGGGCGAGTTTCCCTACCTCACCGGAACCGGGGAACGTTACGACAGCGGCGACTACGAGGCGGCCCTCGATCTGGCCCTGGAGAAGGCGGACTACCACCGCCTCCGGGCCGAGCAGGCCCGGCGACGCGCCTCCATGGACAGATTCCAGATCGGAATCGGCATCTCCTCCTACGTGGAGGTGACCGCTCCGGGCGGCCGCAAGGACTGGGGCAAGGTGGAGGTGACCCCCGATGAGGTGGTGGTCTACTCGGGAGCCTCCTCGCACGGCCACGGCCACGAGACCTCATTCGTCCAGATCGCCTCGGGGCTGCTCAAGGTGCCCTTCGATCGGATTCGCTTCGTTCAGGGTGACACAGACCTGATCGCCTCCGGTGGGGGAACCATGGGCTCGCGATCGCTGCAGATGGCCGGGTCGGCCATCCACCGCTCCTCGGTGGGTGTGGTGGAAAAGGCCCGGCGGATCTTCGCACGTGCCCGCGAGGCCGCTCTCGACGACGTGGTCCAGTTCGAGGACGGACGGATCGGAGTGACCGGGGTACCCGACAGCGGGGTCGACCTGTTCGCCATCGCCCGGATGACCCAGGAGGACGGTGACCCGGCGCCCGACGAGGATCCGGGCCTGGTGGTGGAGGACCGCTGGGCCCAGGAGGAGGCCACGGTTCCCTTCGGCACTCACATCTCCGTGGTGGAGGTCGACATCGAAACCGGCGACGTGCGGGTGCTGCGTCATGTGGCCTGCGACGACTGCGGCACCATCCTCAACCGGATCATCGTCGACGGCCAGGTGGAGGGAGGCGTCGCCCAGGGCATGGGCCAGGCGCTGTGGGAGCAGTTCCGCTACGACGACGACGCCAACCCGATCACGTCGAACCTGACCACCTACCTGGTTCCCAGCGCCACGGTGGTGCCGATGATGGAGGTCGATCACACCCAGACCACCACCGACCAGAACCCCCTCGGGGCCAAGGGGATCGGCGAGGCAGGCACGATCGGCTCCACCCCGGCCGTCGCCAATGCCGTCCACGACGCCCTCCGCCCGTTCGGCATCCGCCACCTCGACATGCCCCTCACCCCGTCCAAGATCTGGACGGCGTTGCAGGGCCAGCACCGGGAGTGAACCCGCTCAGGCCCGCCGTTCTTTGGACGTAGACGAACGCCCAATCCGTTCTTTGGACGGTGACTATCGCTATGCGTTCCTCACGGTCCAAAGAACGGGAGGGGCGTTCCCCAGCGTCCAGAGAAGACCCGCGTCACAAGCGCTTCTCCCCGAAAACGAAGGGCCGCTCCGGAGGGAAGAATGGTTCTTCGGTCCCGGGTCCTATTCTCGGCCCATGCCCGATGAGAAACCGCCCTCGGTCGATGCCGTAGTTCGCCGAATCGACGAGCCGGTTCTGCCCCGCCAGCTCGTGGTCGAGACCGTCCGCACCGTGGTGGACCGATTCCGGGAAGATCCCTCCCTCGACATCGACGCCGAGGTGGGGCGCCGCCTCGACGGCATCCGCCTCTCCATCCCTCACCGGGTCATCAACGCCACCGGCGTCCTGCTCCACACCAACCTGGGCCGGGCGCCGTGGATCCCGGAGGCGGTGAGCGCCGCGGCCGAGGTGGCCGGTTCCTACAGCAACGTCGAGCTGGACCTGGGCAGCGGGGAGCGGGGTCGGCGCAACGCCATGTCGGAGCGTCTCCTGGTGGCCCTGACCGGCGCCGAGGCCGCCCTGGTGGTCAACAACAACGCCGCCGCCGTGTTCCTGGTCCTGGCCGTGCTGGCCGGTCGGAATGGGCGGGTTCCGGTCTCCCGCGGCGAACTGATCGAGATCGGCGGCTCCTATCGCCTGCCCGAGTTGATGGCCGCCACGGGTGCCGATCTGGTCGAGGTCGGCACCACCAATCGCACCCGCCTCGAGGACTACCAGGCGGTGGAGGATGCCTGTCTCATCCTCAAGGTACATCCGTCCAACTACCAGATCGTCGGGTTCAGCAACGAGGCCCCGGTGTCGGACCTGGCCGGTCTGGCCTCGGACCGCTCCATCCCGCTGGTGTTCGACGACGGGTCGGGGCTGTTGGACAACCGGGTGCCCTGGCTGGGTGGTCCGCCACCGCAATGGCTGGGAGGCGAGCCGGGAGTGCGTCAATCGCTCGAGGCCGGAGCCGATCTGGTCCTCTTCAGTGGCGACAAGCTGCTGGGCGGGCCCCAGGCGGGCCTGATGGTGGGCAAGGCCGACCTGGTCGATCGCCTCCGCAAGCACCCGGCCGCTCGCGCCCTGCGTATCGACGGATCCACCGACGCCGCCCTGGCCGCCACACTGGCCGCCTACCTGACCGGCCACGCTGACGAGATCCCCCTGTGGCGCATGGCCACCCTGAGCGCAGAGGACATCGGCCGGCGGGCGGAGGATGTGGTGGCACGGTCGGGCCGATCCGACCTGGAGGTGGTGGACGGGCCTTCCACCCTCGGGGCAGGTTCGGCTCCAGGTGCCGAGATACCGTCCCGCCTCATCCGCTCCGGCCACGGAAACGAGATGTTCGCCCGGCTCCTCTCCCACCAGCCTCCCATCCTGGCGCGGCGCAGGGAGGGTTCTCTCCTCATCGACCTGCGCACCGTGGATCCGGCCGACGACGGGCTGGTAGCCGACGCCCTGGTAACCGACGAGGGCTGAGGTGGCCGTTATCGGCACTGCCGGTCACGTCGACCACGGCAAGTCCACTCTGCTGGAGGCGATCACGGGACGGGATCCCGATCGATGGGAGGAGGAGAAGCGGCGTGGGTTGACCATCGACCTCGGCTTTGTCTGGTCCACCCTCCCCTCCGGGCGCGAGGTCTCCTTCGTGGACGTCCCCGGCCACGAACGTTTCATCAAGAACATGCTGGCCGGTATCGAGGCGATCGATGCCGCCTTGTTCGTGGTGGCCGCCGACGAGGGATGGATGCCCCAGTCCGAGGAGCACCTGGCCGTGCTCGACCTGCTGGGCATCGACCGCGGCGTGGTGGCGGTGACCAAGGTCGACCGGGTCGACGCCGATCTGGTCGAGCTGGCCATCCTGGAAACGAGCGAAAAGCTGGAGGGCACCTCCCTGGAGTCGAGCCCGGTCCTCCCCGTCTCGGGTGCGACCGGGGCCGGATTGGCCGAGCTCCTCCAGGAGCTCGATGCGGCCCTGCCCAATCTCCCCCCGCCCACCGAGCCCAGAATGTGGGTCGATCGCCGCTTCGTCATTCCCGGAGCGGGGACGGTGGTCACCGGCACCTTGCTGGGTGGATCGGTCGCGATCGGGGACAACCTGGTCGCCTATCCCCGAGGAGAGACCCTCCGCATCCGGGCCATCGAGAGCCACGAGCAGCATCTGGAGACGGTCTCGCCCCACCGCAGGGTGGCGCTCAACGTGGTGGGGGCGACCGAGGACATCGGGCGAGGGACGATGCTCGGAATCGAGTCCCACTGGCTGACGACCGATCGCTTCACGGCCCGGCTCCGGCCGGCGCGCTACGTGGAGGATCTGACCGAGCGAGGCGCCTATCACGTCCACCTGGGATCGACCGGACTGGCCGCCCGGCTGCGGATGTTCGACGATTCGGCTCTGGTGATACTCGACCATCCCCTCCCGGTTCGCTACGGGGATCGCTTCATCCTGCGCGAAACGGGCCGGCGGGCCGTGGTGGCCGGGGGCACGGTGCTCGACCCGGCACCGCCGGCCCGGGGCAAACCCCTGCGCAAGGCGACCGCGATTGCCCCGGGCCTGCAGCCCGACGAGGCGGCCGACGCCCTTCTCGACCTGCGGGGGGTGGACTCCTTGGCCCGACTCTTCGCCCATACCGGGGGCCGGCCCGGCCGGGCCGTGGTCATCGGCGACACCGCCGTCACCGAGACGGAACTGGCCCGACTGGTGGGGCATGCCGAGAAGCTCGTGCGGGCGTTCCATGCCGAAGCTCCCCTGCGGCCGGGTCTGCCCATGGCGACCCTGGCCAGCCAGCTCGAGGTGACGGCGGAACTAGCCGAGCAGGTGGTGGAGGCATCTCCCCGACTTCATGCCGAAGGCGGGGTTGCCTTCTCCGCCGATCATCGGGCCGTACTCACCGCCGATCACGAGGAGGCATGGTGGCGGGCCCGCCGTGAGCTGGAGGATTCCGGGCTGACCCCTCCCCGCCTCGTCGAGCTCGGCCTGGACCTGGAACTGGTGCACGAACTGGTTCGCAGGGGTGAACTGGTGCGGGTCTCGGACGACCTGGTCTTCCTGCCCGCCACCATCGCCGAGCTGAGAACTGCCATCGCCGCCATGCCCGATGAGTTCACGGTGGCCGAGTTTCGCGACCGCCATTCGCTGAGCCGCAAGTACGCGGTTCCCATCCTGGAATGGTCGGACCGACAGAACCTGACCATGCGCCGAGGTGACCGCCGGTCACCCCGGCGGTGAGGGTCAGCGAGCGGCGGAGGCGGCGAAGAGGTCCTTGCGCTCCGATTCAGTCATCCCGCCCCAGATCCCGAACGGTTCCTTGATGGCGAGAGCGTATGAAGAGCAGTCCGATTCGACCGGGCACACGTTGCAGATCGCCTTGGCTCGGATCTCGCGGCGTTCTCGGTCGTCCTTACGTTCGAATGTCGATGGAGGAAAGAACAGATGGGCGTGATTGCCTCGACAAAGAGCCTTGAGCTGCCAATCGTCTACTGACAATTTCTTCCCTTTCCTCGCGAGCGGGGAAACCGAAGCTAATCCCACTTCCCAGCTTTCGCCAGGGAAATATTGGAAAACCTGTGGAAAACCTGCGGTGGCTTTTCGCGCTCTCAGCCCGGGTCGGCGGAGGCCTCGACGGCCTCGACCTCGAGAACCAGACCGTCCACTTCGGCGATGCGCACTGCGTCTCCCCTCTCAATACCCGCCTCCCGATGGGCCGAGGCCTTCCATCGGGCCCCCGCCACCTCCACCTCGCCATCGGGATCGAAATCGACCAGCGCCACCCCCTGACTGCCGATGAGATGGTCCCGACCAATGGTCCGGGTGCTGAACCGGGACCGGGCCACGGTGGGCATGGCCACGGTGTAGAACAGGATCACCAGGGCCACGATCACCAGGGTGACCACAGGATTCATCTGCAGCTGGGGAGCACCGTCCACGTACCACAACCCCCCCACCAGCATCAGGCGCGGCGCCAACTCCGGTCAAAACGGCAGCGCCACCCCGCTGATAGGAATACGTGAGCGCCCACCAGGCCACCAGGGTCACCACCAGCGCCCACCAGCGCACCGGCAGCGCCCAGATCCCGTAGGAGGCGAGGAACAAGGAGATGGCCGCCATGGCGGCGGCGATACCCGGCCCGATGGCATAGAACTCGAAGGCGGCGATAGTCAGCCCCGCTACCAGGAACAGAAAGGCCGCTTCGGGGGTGACGGCCAGGCGCAGGAAGCGGCTCCAGAAACCGGGCTTGTGGAATACGACCGGTACCGGCTGCACCGTCCCGTTCGGTCCGGGGACCAGGGTGGAGAGGGTGCGGGGGCCGTCGGCCAGCCGGACGACCGCCCCATCCATGTCCTGGATCAGTTGGCTGATGGCCGGGCTGAGCTCTTCGACCAGGCCCTCGACCGGCCCGGAGACGGTGAGGATCGACTCGGACAGAGCGACGGGCAGATCGGTGGTGTCGTCGCTGCGATCGGCTACCAGGGTCGGCTCGGCGAGCCCGATGTGCGCACCCGGAGCCGCGGCCGGAATCTGACTGGCCACCAGCAGATCCAGCACCCCGCCGTAGGCCACCGCCGGGGCCGGCCCCACCCACATCACCACCGGAAGCGGGGGGGAGGCGATCAGGTCTCGCAGGGCCTCGAAATGAGCCGCATCCGCCACCACCCCGGGGGAGCTGATCTCGATGATCACGGCCTGGCTCCCCTCCCCGGCCACCTGTTGAATGGTGTCGGAGATGAAGGTGACCGCCTGGCGATCCAGGGCGCCTGAGATGTCGATGACGTCAAGACGGTCGGCCTGGTCGGTCTGGGCCGACGCCACCGAGGGAACGGCCAGGACCAGGAGGAGCGCAGCGAGCAGGAGCCTTCTCACCGGCGGGAATGATAGGGGTGCCCACAGCCACCCAAGCCCGGACCTGGCCCGGGGCCGGGCGGCTAACGTGGCGAGCCATGGCCGACGTGATCGTGGTGACTGACACCGACTGGGTCGAGAACGACGTGCATGCCTCGTTGACCGACCCGGGCACCGTGGTTCATCGAGTCAGCGACCCCCGCGCCGCAGTCGAGGGCGCCAAGCAACATGGTGCCATGGCCGCGGTGGTCGACCTGCAGGTGGGCTCGATGGGAGGAATGGCGGTGGTGCGGGCGTTGCGAGCCGCCATCGAATCCCACGAGATCGAACCGCTGCGCACGGTCCTGTTGCTGGACCGTAGCGCCGACCGTTTCCTGGCTCACCGGGCCGGGGCCGACGTCTCGGTGGTCAAGCCCTTCACAGCCCAGGAGCTGCGGGCCGCCGTGGCCCTGGAACCCCAGCCCTGACCACGACCGTCCGCCCGGCGTCGCCTGGCCCATCACCCGGGGGCATCACTACACTCAACGCTTCACGGGACGTGGCGCAGTTTGGCAGCGCGCAGCGTTCGGGACGCTGAGGTCGTGGGTTCAAATCCCACCGTCCCGACTCAGAAAACCCCAGGTCAGGCCGCTCTCCGGAGCGGCCTGCTTGTTTAGGACCCCTTTTGCATCGCGCGTCCATCGCGCGTCACAGTCCTCGACCTCGACCTCGCTCGCGGTTCTGGCGAGGTAGGAATCGGTCCCCGAGGCGCTCCGCAGCCTGCCGATCGGCTTCGGTAGTCGCCTGGGCGTAGATGCCGAGGGTGAGCCTGGGATCGGTGTGGCCGAGGCGAGTCTGGGCCGTCTTGAGGTCGATGCCTTCCAGGACGAGCCCGGTGGCGTTGGCCCGGCGGAGGTCATGGAACTGCGCCCACTCGACCTGAGCCCGCTGCCGGGCCGGATACCAGACGCGGTGAAGCCAGTTCGAGTAGTCGAGGTGTTCCCTGTCCGGGGTCGCAACGAGGAAGGCGTCGCCGTCCCTGGTGGTTAGCCGGCGCAGCTCGAGATGGTTTGCGAGCAGTTCCATGAGCACGGATGGTGCTGCCAGGGTTCTGCGGGCGGCTTGGGACTTGGGTGGTCCGATGACAGAGCGCCCTCCGATACCTCGTGTGACCTGTTCGGCGATAGTAATGGTCGACCGGTCAAAGTCGATGCGGCCGACGCGGAGACCGGCGCACTCGCCCCAACGAAGCCCGAGCACCGCCCCGAGATAGACCATCGTCGCGTACTGGGGCCCCATCGCCTGGGCAAGGTCCGCGAGCTGGTCCGCGGTGAGCACTGGTCGGTCGGTCGGCTGGATGGCCGGCAAGCGGATCCCTCGGCAGGGTGACCGGGCGATCCGATCGTCGAGCACGGCGGCGTTGAGGACCGCCGAGAGGGTCTGGTACATCCGCCTGACGGACCGTGGTGCGAGACTCTCGGACCAGTAGTTGACGCATCGTTGGATGTCAGATGGGGTGAGTGACCCGATGGATCTGTCTCCGAGACCGGGAAGGATGTGCACCCGGAGCGCCGAGTCGTCTCGGGCGCGGGACGACGGTCGTTTGGCAGGGTTCGAATCGAGCCACCTGTCGGCGACCGTCCGGAGCGGCTCCTCCGACCGGCGTGGATCGAGCCAGTTGCCTCGACGCCGACTGGCTCGTTCGTCGGACTCGAACGCCTCTGCTTCGCGTCGGGTCCGAAAGGTCCTCGTGTAGGTCTTGCCGGTCGGGTCACGCAGTCGGACGTCATAGCGTCGGGCCCCTTCTTTGGTCCAACGCAGATGAACGCTCATGCTCGTCCGCCGGCCCCGGAGTCGACCGCCGCCCCTTGGAGCCGGCTCACGAACTCGACGAGGGCGTCGGCCGGGATCCGCCTGCTGGCCCCGATCCGCACCGAGGCAAGCTCACC
Source organism: uncultured Acidimicrobiia bacterium (assembly GCA_963744905.1). Classification (GTDB taxonomy): domain Bacteria; phylum Actinomycetota; class Acidimicrobiia; order Spongiisociales; family ZC4RG35; genus DATFFO01. The sequence continues at coordinate 35,936 of CAVUUV010000006.1, forward strand.
GGTGCCGATCAGCTCGTAGACCTTGGAGCGGCCGATCGAAAGCACCTCGGCCGCTTCTTCTGGCTTCAGCAGCAGCTTCTCAACCAACATGACCCGGGCGCTCCTGGATGGACTTGGGTCACATCGGATCACGGCACCCTGTCCACGGAGTGTCAGCGGGGTGGCGCGAACCCTGTCATCTCGGCGTGCCAGCTCGAGAACGGCCAAAACGGATCCCACGATCCAGTCCGGAATTCAGCGGGTGACACCTGGCTCTGACCGCCCAGTTGGAGGGCTACTGACATCCAAACAACAGGGTCATCGAGGACCATCCGGGCCATGCGCCGTTTCTTCGCTCTCCGAAGCGACCACGATCGGGCTCGAGACGACCGGCGGCACCGCCCGACGGCTGCGAAGGTCGGGCGATCCTCCGACACCACGGCGATGGCCGCTGGGCTGCGGCGATCTGAACAGCCTCACCGCGCACCTGGACTCACCCTGAGGCCACTCGAAGAGAATCAGGTATGACCGTCTCTCGGCCACAAGGTCAACGAGCACGCCGACCGCACTTGACTCTGACGAGCGCGAGCGCGATTCGCGTTGACCACCCTCCAACTACACACGCACCTGCAACAAGTTGCGGGATGTCTACATGTAGACAGGAGAGTTCCTGATGGACCTCGACGACGGCACCCTGGCGAGGATCGACCGCAAGCTGCTCGCCCGTCTCCAACAGGGCGAGATGTACCGGATGGTGCGGGTGCCGGTGACGCCGGCGACGTGGAAGCGGTATTGCGACTCGGCAGGCGTCTCGATGGGTCGTGCCATCGTGGCGTTGATCGACCGGGAGCTGGTAACTGTGTTCGGTGATCAGACTGACGATCACCGACCGTGGTTGGTCGAGCAGGCCGAGGATGAGCTGGCCAGACGCCAGGAGCAGGTTGGTCTCCGTGAGGAGAAGGCGGCGGTTGTAGAGGAGCGGCTCCGGGCGTGGAACGCGCACCTCCGCCGGTGGGAGGGCGAGTTGGAGACCCGCGAGCGGCGAGTCGAGTTCGCAGCGAAGATGGCTGCCCGAGCGGTCGAGGCGGAAGCCAAGGTAGGGCGCAACGAACGCTGCCCATGCGGATCGGGGCTCAAGTACAAGCACTGCCACGGCCTGCCCGATCGGTAGCAGGCCGGCGCTCCCAGATAATGTCTTGCTGGTGCAGATTGCCGGATCGAGGGTGCTAGATGGTGCGCCATTCCGCTCCGCGCGGTGAGTGATCTAGCCCGTATTGCCCAAAGCCCACATCGACTGGCTCGATTTTGACCTCGGGTGACGTCGTCGACCTCGACCTCGGACCCCCCCCGGAGAGGCAGAGAACCCGGCTTCCGCCATTCCGCCGTAGTGGTTACCGGTTACCGCGCAATGGATCCTGGACGCGCAGCCGACCCTGATTGACGTCGTGCCGCTCACGACTACCATCCGCGCCTTCACCTCGGAGATCAGAGTCCGATCCGACGGCGCAAACGGGCTCCGGTCAAGGTCTCAGCGGCACCGAGTCAACACGTGCGAGCAGTGTCGACCAGACGAGTCGAGCACGTCCGCGGCGACGTTGGATCGACCGTTCTCACCCAAATCCATGACACACGATCGGCCTGATCCTGACATTCCGACTTAGCAACGCCAACCACCAGAATCCCGGGCGCAACGCCATTTCCACCAAGTGCCCTGTAACGGCACCTCCACCCGGCGGCCCCAGATTCGCCTTCCTACGCCACGAGACCTTCAGCTGGCTCCTCGCAAACCACCACGAGCCAAGATTTGATCTCACGAGGACCCGGCAGGGCTAAGGCCTAGACAGTGTCGCCTCAACGCGCCACCCTGTGGACTGGTCCTCCGGAGTCCAGGCGATCACGACAAATCCTTCGTCCAGTTCGATTGTGACCACCGTCCGCCCTGGAAGGCCCATGTAGTCGGACGACCCGAAGCGCTCGGAGATTCGCCTTGCCATCTCGAAGGCGTCACCGTCGTACAGGTAGACCACGTGATCTCTCCCAACTTCGACGACGTCCAAGCCAGGTTCGTCACCGAAGATGTCGAGCGCCCAGCCAGGAGGCTGCTCACCACCTTGATCTGCATTCTCTCGGTTCCGAGAACATGCAGAGCTGATCGCAATCAGAATGGCAATGGCGGTAAGAAATACAATATTCAGTCGGCTACGGCCAAAGCTGTTGCCCATTCTGCGTTATGCCACCGTTGCTTCCTCGTGCGGTCTCACGCTCGTCGATGGTGTATTCGATGGACGGGTTTGGCGAGCGGAGATTCGTGTTCCCGCTCGGAGGCACACCGCAAGTGTTGTCTACATAGATGCCTGTACCACGTGAGAATGTGTAGGGACCGCCTGAACCGTCGCGGTACTGAATCAAATATGAATGTGTGCCCCAGAAGTCGGTATCGCAGGGGTCGGGTTCAATGATCTCCGCGAAGTAGTACGCCTCTGAGATCGTGTCGGCGTTCACACAGTACGTGCCGACCTGCACCTCGGCCGTACCGGCTGTTAGGTCCTTAACTGCTAGAAGCCACCCGTAGTTGCCCGAACCGCTGCATGAAACTCGCCACACTCGCAAGCGATACCAGTGCTGCTCGGCGAGATTGAGATACTTTTGCTTTGGAGAGCCGGGCAGCGGATCCCCGTTGAGGGGATGATCAGGCCCGTAGTAGCCACTCCAGTCTACGTACCACTTGTTCTTCTGACCGCTGCCACCAAGGGCAAGACCACCGTGGATCCCATACTCATTCTCCGCGAGATTGTCGCCGAGTTCTACGGTGATAGGGACGAACCACGTGTAGCCGGAAGACTTCCGGACGCCGCCTGAGCATGTCTCCGGGTCAGTACAGCCACGCGTAGCTATCCATACGAAGTGGTCAACGTTGTAGACGGGCTCGACGTTATTGGTGAAGTCGGCAGGCGCGACCAGGTCGGTCTGATACTTGTTCGTCGCTTGGATGGCAGCAGCGTCGCCGACCAACCTCTGATCGACTTGGCCGTCAGCTACCCGAACCTCGACCAGCTGGCCGTCGACTGGAATCCGGAACACTCTGAAATCAGGTTGACCTGCGAAGTGCTCTGATGGAGCGGGTTTGGGTCGGAGGCCCTCGGGCAAGTCCTCGGGATAGAAGGGTGGCACCGGATTCTCCATCGACGTGCCGCCCCTGTCTGGTGGCAACTCCGGAGCCCCGGAGTCGGATGTCGACTCTCCAGGGATTGTCGTTGGCACTGTGACATCGGCCTCGGCCTTGGTAGCTCCAGCCAGCGCTGCTGCGAGCATTGTGACCGCGGCGGCCATGACGAGCGTCAGAGGGGACCAGAAACCCCCACTTACGCGTCTCATCTCTCCTACATCCACTCCCAGACCGACCTGATCGAAACGGTATCCATTTCACAGTTGGCCGTCAATGGCCAAAGCTCTCTGGGAGTTATCGCCAAAGGCAGAGCCCCACTCCATCGCGCGTTCATCGCGCGTCCGCAGACATTCACACCAGTCCGCACGGGTCGCCGTAACGCCCTGACCTGGAGTTTTCGTCCGCATCGGTCCGCCCCAATCCATGCCGGGAGACTTCGGGACGCTGAGGTCGTGGGTTCAAATCCCACCGTCCCGACTCAGAAACCCCAGGTCAGGCCGCTCTCCGGAGCGGCCTGACCGGTTCGGACCGGTTTCTATCGCGCGCCCACCGCGCGGCGCAGACCACGACTTCGGCCCCGATCGCGGTCCATGCCCAAACCTTCGCCCACGCGGCCCACTCCGGGAGTGGTCCGTCCCACATGATGCTCGTTCGCCCACGATCCGGGTCATGGACGGGAAGGTCGTGGCATTGGGGCGCCGGACCCAACCCACCTCTTTGCCACCGAGATTGTCATCCGGTTGGACGGTTCGCTACGAAGGGTGGTTGAGATCAGACATCTAGAGAGGAGGAGATCTCATGAGAAAGAAGATCACGATCCTTACCGCAGCTGTGGCTACGGCACTCGCCCTTGCCTTGCCTGCTTCTGCTGGTGGTCCACCTGCTGGAGCAGGCGACGGCGGACAGCCTGAAGGTATCGCCTGTCAGCTGGCCGGCATTGATGTTCTGAAGGGTGCCGGGTTGATCGATGACGTCGCTCGCGATGGCCTAGACACGAACCTGGGGACGTTCAGCCTCACCGAAGTTCTAGCACTTCATAGAACGATGCCCGAGCTCTTCCAGACAGGAACGCCCGTGACAGTCGATGGCATCGGCACTCCCACTTGGTGCGACTGAATCAGGCCGTAGCTACGAGACACGCGAGAGGGCAGATGGCGTTTGGCTTCTGCCCTCTCTCGCGTGCGCATATCGGCACGCTCGCCGATGTGACATCCACGACAAACCTGGCTTGTTGCGGTGGTAAGCCGCCGACACAGGTACGTCCTGGGTTTCCCCCTCAGCTCGCTCACCGCAGCGATCTGTTCGCCGCTGGCAGCGACGAATTTGCGAATGCCTCCGCGTTGCCAGTGACACGCCCATGCCGGTGCCCGACGAGACGTCGGTAATGCTGTCAATCAGCTGATCGACATCTCAGCCGGGTCGTAATTCCCGCCCATCGCACGGGGCAAGGGGCGGGCGGGACAGGCACAGGGTCGGGCTCAGCCGTCTTTCAGCGACTCAGCCAGGGCTTCGACGATGATGTCTACGTGCTGATAGTGACAGACCAGGGGTGGGCGGATCTTCAACACTCTCCCCTTGGGCCCGGTGGAGCCAATCAGCACACCTCGTCGTCGCATGCCGTTGACCGTCCTCATGGCCAGACCTGAATCCCGTAGCTCGACGCCAACGAAGAGCCCGGGTCCTCTGATGTCGACCACTGCCGGGCTGGCGAGCGCCTCTATCTCCCTCTTCAAGTAGGCACCTACGGCCTCGGCATTGGCTGCCAACCCCTCCGATTCGATCACGTCCAGCACCGCAGTGCCGATCGAGGCGGCGACCGGGGAGCCGGCAAATGTCGAAAAGAAATGGGATCTGGTGGCGAATTCGTCAGCGATCTCCTTTGAGGTGACGACCGCCGCGACGGGGTAACCGTTGCCCATTGGTTTCCCCAAGGTGACCATGTCGGGGATGGCCGGGTCGGAGGCAAATCCCCAGAATCGAGTGCCGACGCGCCCAAACCCCGCCTGGACTTCATCAGCTACGAGCAAGGACCCGGTGGCATTCGCCCATTCCCGGGCCGCACTGAGCAATCCGGGGGGCACCTCGAATATGCCATCGCTGGAGAAGACGGTGTCGAAGATGGCCATCGCCGGCCGCTCCCGGTGCGCCGCCAAATCGCGGCAGGCCCTCTCCAGTTCAGAAGGCAGGAGGTCAGCGGCCGCCGCATCGCTGAGCAGGTCGGCTCCCGCGACCTGAGCCGCCCAGGGTTCGAGATCGGCGATGCTGTGCTCCTCTGGCGACATCGTCGCCGTGACGGTGGTGGTGCCGTGGTAGGCGTTGGCGGTCGTGACGACCCCCCTATTACCGGTCACCGTTTTCGCGATGCGATACGCGAGGTCATTGGCTTCGCTCCCGGAATTGACGAACCACACCACCGAGAGCGGGGCGGGCATGAGACGGGCGAGACGATCTGCGTACTCGGCGACGCCGTCGACCAGATATCGAGTGTTGGTGCTGAGGCGACGGGACTGTCCGGCCATTGCCAGGAGGACCTGGGGGTGGCAATGGCCTACGTGGGGGACGTTGTTGTAAGCGTCGAGCAGCCGAGTGCCGTCGCTGTCGATGAGCCAGACACCCTCGCCCTTGCTCAAGTGGACCGGCTGGTCATAGCTGAGGTGCAGGGAGGGAGCGAGACGCCGCTCTCGGAGGGCTGCTGCCTCTTGGAAGGACCGCTGAGCCCCTGGCGGGAAACCGCAGGCGGCCCGGATCCGGGTGGCTGCTCCGTGGGAGTCAATCCCCTCCAGCCTCGTCAGAGTCTCCCAAATCAACTCAACATCACCCGTTGCGTAATCGACGTTGTCGGACTTGGTCGCCACATGGCGGGCGGACATCAAGAGAGACTGGGCGTAGCGGGCTGCAACCAGATCCGGAAGGAGCTCCATCTCATCAACCGGCTGGAGGGGGTCTCTCAGGTGGAATGCGGCTGCTACCTGGCTCATCGCCGCGACGGGATCGGCGCCGAAGCACTGATAGGCGGAGGCGATCGCCAATTCGATGACCCGCGGGCCCCAGCTCAGATCACCGAAGTCGAACAGACCAACGATGCGCTCGGGGTCGGCAGGGTCGACGACGATGTTGTCGGGGTTCATGTCGCCGTGAGTCGCCTGAGCAGGGAGCCGGTCGAGGATTGGAACGACCCTGTTCTCGAAATTTCTGATTACTTCCGTGATAGAGCGACGTCGCTCCCCTCCGACGTACTCCAGCAGGGCACTCAAGTCGGCAAGCCGGCCCAGAGTCCAGGGAAAGTCCCGGTGCAGAGCCGGATGATCGAAGCCGCGCAAGGCCGTGCTCAGACGGGCGGCCAGGGACCCAACGTTGCGTCGGAGCGCCGGTGGGGACTTCACGTCAGGTGGCCGGACGCCATCGATGAAGCGGGTCAACTGGAGAGCGTGGCCGGCGTAGCGACCCGAGAGGTTCCCCGCCTTGGTGTGTAAGACCTGGGCTAGAGGTAGGTCCGGATCCTTGGAAAGTGCCCATTCGATGGCCGCGCCCTGTGCCTCCAGCGCCTCAGGATGATCGGCACTGTTGCCTACCTTCAGCACGTACTCACCCGCACCGCCGGTGATCTTGAAGCTTCGGTCGCGCTCTCCCGCCAAGGGCTCGGCGACTCCGGCGATTTCATAGTGGTCGAGGACGATCCGGGCGGCCGTCGCCGAATCAACACTCGGCCGGGGATTGTCGAATACGCCGAAATCCATGCGCAGGCTCGGAATGGTACCCGAGCTCATGTGATCGCGATTCGAGCGACTGGCGGTGTGAATCGTTGTGAATGTCGGGTCGTTGCCGCGGCCGCTCTGCGATGGGTACGTCCAATTGGATGCCTCGAGATTTGGCCCTTCACCTGCTCCCGGCCGGCCAAAGCAGAAGATCTTGGCTCGTGGTGCAAGGTCGTGTTGTCAGCAATTCGGCGACCGGCCCCAGGGGCAACGTCCCGGGCGACGTTTCAGCTTCGCCCGTTGTGGGCCTTCCGCTCCACGCCGCCTAACGGGCCGGGTGGGGATACCCGATGGTGGAGAGTGCGGATGATATCTCGTCGAAGATGGCTGGATCGTCGACTGTTGCGGGCATGTTCCAGGTGTCGTCGTCGGCAATCCGCTTCATAGTGCCTCTCAGGATCTTGCCTGATCTCGTCTTCGGGAGTCGGTCGACGACCACAGCCGACTTGAACGATGCCACCGGCCCGATCCGGTCACGGACTGCGGCTATCACGTCCTCGACCACCGTGTCCGGTTCGGCTTCGGCTCCGACCTTCAGCACGAGGAGTCCCACCGGCTGTTGACCCTTCAAGTGGTCTGCGACACCGATCACGGCGCACTCGGATACATCGGGGTGAGCCATGAGGACTTCTTCGATCGCTCCCGTGGACAGCCTGTGGCCGGCCACGTTGATGATGTCGTCGGTTCTGGCCATCACGTGTACGTAGCCGTCCTCGTCGATGAAACCGGCATCCGCGGTCTCATAGAAGCCTTCGAACCTCGACAGGTAGGTGTCAACGAATCGGGTTTCGCCATTCCACAGCGTGGGAAGTGCGGCCGGTGGCATGGGAAGACGGGCGCACAGCGCCCCGATGTTCCCGGCCGGCAACTCGGCACCGTCGGGCCCCAAGACGGCCAGATCCCATCCAGGAGCGGGCAAGCCGGGCGAACCCGCGACCACGGGGACGGCTTCGACGCCGAGACATATGGCGACTATCGCCCAGCCGGTCTCCGTCTGCCACCAGTGGTCGATCACCGGGACTCCCAAGGTCTGCCGGGCCCATTCGAGAGTGTCGGGGTCGCAGCGTTCCCCGGCGAGGAAGAGAGAGCGGTACCGGCTCAGGTCGTAGCCTCTGGCGAGCGCACCTTCGGGATCCTGCTGGCGGATGGCGCGAATCGCCGTGGGCGCTGTGAACATGCTCACGACCCCGTGATCGGCGATCACACGCCAGAACGCCCCGGCATCGGGCGTCCCCACTGGTTTACCTTCGTAGAGGACAGTCGTGCACCCGTGCAGCAGTGGGCCGTAGACGATATAAGAATGGCCCACTACCCATCCGACGTCCGAGGCGGCCCAGTAGACCTCACCGGGACTCACGGCGTAGATGTTGGGCATCGTCCACTTCAGAGCCACGGCGTGGCCGCCGTTGTCGCGGACTATCCCCTTCGGTCGCCCGGTGGTGCCCGAGGTGTAGAGGATGTAGAGCGGGTCGGTGGCGGCCACGGGCACACAGTCATGCGGCTGTGCGGCGGCCATCTCCTCCTCCCAGTCAAGGTCCCTGTCTCCCATCGCGGCGACTGCCATCTCCCGCTGGTAGATGATGCAGTGGTCTGGCTGATGGCTCGCCATAGCGACGGCGTGGTCCAGCAAGGGCTTGTACTCGACAATTCGATTGACTTCGATTCCGCACGAGGCGGAAACGACCAGCTTTGGCAGGCAGTCGTCGATGCGGACAGCGAGCTCCTGTGCCGCGAATCCCCCAAAGACGACCGAGTGCACCGCGCCCAGCCGAGCACACGCCAGCATGGCGATCACCGTCTGTGGGATCATCGGCATGTAGATGACCACGCGGTCTCCCCGTTCCACCCCGTGGCGTTTCAACACCCCGGCGAACGACGCGACGAGGCCTCGAAGCTCCGCATAGGTGAACGTCTCCGTGCTTGCGGTGACCGGGCTGTCGTAGATCAAAGCGGGCTGCTCGCCGCGGCCGCCGTCGGCGTGCCTGTCGAGCGCGTTGTAGCAGGTGTTGAGCTCCCCGCCCACGAACCACCGCGCCGCCGGCGTGGCGTGTTTGTCGAGCACCACATCCCACGCCTTCGTCCAGTCGATATCGGCGGCCGCCTCTTCCCAAAAGCCCTCCGGGTCTTCCAAAGATCGGCGATAGATCTCGGCGTAAGTGGGCATGCAGGCGAATCTAGCGAACGCGTCAGCTCGAGCTCAGCTCACCTCCCGCGCTGCCACCACTTGCCGTGGAGTTTTGGCGGTTCGTAGAGTCAGCGATCGTTCCAACCGGAAGACAGAGATGCCACGTGATCCCAGATTCGATGCCCTGTTCGAGCCGATTCGAATAGGCCCGGTCGTAGCACCGAACCGCTTCTACCAGGTGCCGCATTGCACCGGAATGGGATATCGGCGCCCACGATCGGTAGCTTCTCTCCGGGAGGTCAAGGCCGAGGGGGGATGGGGCACGGTTTGTACCGAGTACGCGTCGATACACCCTTCCTCGGACGACGAGCCATATCCGTCGCACTCGTTCTGGGAGGACCGCGACATCGAGTGGCACACCCTGATGGTGGACAAGGTCCACGGCCAGGGGTCGCTTGCGGGTGCCGAGTTGTGGCACGGCGGGGCGGCGAGCGCCAACCACTACTCGCGTGAGGTTCCGTTAGGCCCGCTGAGCATGCCCGCCGGTGTCGACGATCCGCTTCAGACCATGGCGATGGACAAATCGGACATCAGGGAGTTCAAGCGCTGGCATGTCGAAGCGGCCCGACGGGCACAGAGGGCCGGATTCGACATCGTCTACGTCTATGCGGCTCATTGGTATCTCATCCGCCAGTTTCTCATGCCGTCAAACCAGCGGAGCGACGAGTACGGCGGGTCCCTGGAGAACCGGGCTCGGCTATTGAAAGAGCTGATCGTCGAGACCAAGGAGGCAATCGGGGACCACTGCGCCGTAGCCGTCCGTTTCTCTGCCAGCGACGGCGGGCCCGACGACGACCAGAGTACCGACGAGCCCCGAGCCATGCTGGAGCTTCTTGCCGACTTGCCCGATCTCTGGGACATCACCGTTCACGACTACAGCTGGGAGATGGGAACTTCTCGTTTCGTCCCGGAGGCGGGCCTGGAAGCCACCATGTCCTGGGTCAAGAGCATCACCGACAAGCCGGTAGTCAGTGTCGGTCGCTTCACCTCGCCGGAGACGATGCTCCGGTTGGTTCGACAGGGCGTGGTGGATCTGATCGGCGCGGCGCGTCCCTCCATCGCCGATCCCTTCCTCCCCAACAAGATCGCCGAGGGACGCGACGACGAGATCCGCGAGTGCATCGGATGCAACATCTGCTACACGGGCGACCAGACGGGGACGCCGATCCGCTGCACCCAGAACCCGACCATGGGCGAAGAATGGAGGAAGGGGTGGCATCCCGAGTACATCCCGCCCAAGGGCTCTGATGCCAGGATCTTGATAGTCGGAGGCGGTCCCGCCGGTCTCGAGGCCGCTACGTCGCTGGGCAAACGGGGGTATGAGGTCACGCTCACGGAAGCCACTCGCCGGCTGGGCGGCAGGGTCACGTTGGAGTCTGCACTTCCCGGGCTAGCTGCCTGGGCCCGAGTCCGTGACTGGCGTCTCAATCAGATCGACAAGCTGCCCAACGTCGAGTACTACCTCGAGAGCCTCGTGGACGCGGACCAGGTTCTCCAGTTCAGCCCCGACAAGGTGCTTATCGCGACGGGCGCAACCTGGCGCCGTGACGGTGTCGGGCGATGGCACGAGACTCCGATCCCAGGCTGGGATTCAGCCTCGGTCATCACGCCCGACGACGTGATGGGCGGCCTGGTCCCCGCCGGGCCGGTGGTGCTCTATGACGACGAGCACTACTACATGGGCGGGGTCATCGCCGAGGCGTTGAGACGCCTGAACCTGGACGTGACCCTCGTCACCCCGGCCAACGAGGTGTCGACCTGGACCAGGCACACAGAAGAGCAGCAAAGGATCCAGGCGAGGATCCTCAACCTGGGGATAGACCTCCGAACCGGGACGTCCGTGGTGGCTGTGGAGGATGGGACGGCGACGTTGCAGTCGATCTATACCGGAGACCGGCAACTGGTGGAGGCCGGGGCCATCGTCATGGTGACGTCGCGCTCACCCGTCGACGACCTATACCGCGCTCTGGCCGGGCACTTCGACGTGCAACGCATCGGCGACTGCCTGGCACCGGGCACGATCGCCACCGCGGTCTACTCGGGTCATCGGGCAGCACGCGAGATGGATGAAGAAGTTACGGCAGACGTCCCGTTCAGACGCGAATAGGCCAGCCCCTCACATCCGGACGCGTTCACTCCTCGGGTCGTAGAAGGACCGGATCGAGCTGGTGGCCGGTATCCGTTCGGTGGCGACTTCTATCTCGAATGATCCGGAGCGGAGCCAGTCTTCGGTTACGCCCTCGCGGTGATTCAGATATCCCATCGCCAGGCAGCGTCCCTCGACATAGCTCCACATGCCCGAGCTGGTTCGGCCGACCAGGTCGCCGTCTTTGTAGATGGGCTCGTCGTGATAGAGGAGGCGGTCAGGGTCTTCCAGGCGGAACTGGATAAGACGCTTCGTCCGGGGAAGCTCGCGCTGGGCCAGCAGGGCGTCCCGGCCGACGAATGATGGCTTGCCCCATGCCACGGCGAACCCCAATCCCGCCTCCAACGGCGTGTCCTGGTCGGTGATGTCGTGGCCCCAATGGCGGTATCCAGCCTCCAGCCTGAGTGTGTTCATGGCGTGGTAGCCCGCATGACGCAGCCCGTGACCGCCACCTGCTTCCAGGATGGCGTCATACAGCGACGGCGCCTCCTCCCACGACACGTACAGCTCCCAGCCCAGCTCCCCGACATAGGTCAAACGGAGGGCGCGCACCAGGTGACCGCCGACTCTTATCTGCTGGGCGGTGGCGAACGGAAAGGCCTCGTTGCTCAGATCGGCCGCCGTAAGCTCGCCGAGCAGCGCCCTCGCCTGGGGCCCCATGACCCCGAACATGGCGAGATCGGTGGTCATGTCGGCCACCGTCACGTCGTAATCCCGACAGTGGCGCCGGAGCCAGGCCTCATCGCGGATTGCTGATCCGGCCGCGGTCACCACGAAGTATTCGGTTTCGCCGATCCGGGTTACCGTCAGGTCGGCTTCGATTCCGCCCTGGTCGTTACACCACTGCGTGTAGACGGCCCTGCCCTGGTCCACATCGATCTCGTTGGCGCAGATCTCATTGAGGGCCGTTACCGCGTCCGGGCCCTCGACCTTGAACTTGGCAAACGACGTCTGGTCGAACAGGCCAACGGCGTTACGAACAGCGTGACATTCTCTGCCCGAGGCCTCAAACCAGTTCTGCTTTCCGTAGCTGTAGCGGTAGATGCGCTCCTCGCCTTCGGTGGCGAACCAGTTGGGTCGCTCCCAGCCGGCCACTTCGCCGAAGACGGCTCCGGCCGCATCGATACGATCATGGATCGGGGACAGACGGCGGTTACGGGCACTCTCGTACTGCCGGAACGGCCAGTGCATGGCGTAGAGGAGTCCGAGGCTCTCCGGGATCCTCTCTGCCAGGTAATCGGGGTCCCCCTGAAAGGGGAATGCCCTCCGGATGTCGACGGCCGTGAGATCCATGGGGGGATGACGATCGGCGATCCAGTCGGCCAGCACCCAGCCGACCCCCCCGGCCGATTGGAGGCCCACCGAGTTGAAGCCGGCGGCCACGTAACAACCGTCCACCTCGGGCACCTCACCCAAGTAGAAGACACCGTCGGGTGTGAACGACTCGGGACCGTTGAAGAAGAGCTGGAGGCCGCACTCTCCCAGCACCGGCACTCGATGAACCGCTCTCTCGAAGATGGGACCGATGTGCTCCCAGTCCTCGGGGAGCGTGCCGAATGAGAAGTCGCGGGGGATGCCCTCGAGGTTCCAGAGCTTTCCTCGCGGCTCGAAGAACCCGGCCATGATCTTGCCAGTCTCTTCCTTGAAGTACGTGTAACCACCGGGGTCTCGCACCGTTGGCATGCCCCGCTCCACACCGTCGAGAGGTTCGGTCACTATGTAGAAGTGCTCGCAGGCCTGCAGCGGCACGTTTACCCCGACCGTGGCGGCGAGCTGACGCGTCCAGATCCCGGTGGCGAGGACGACGGTCCCCGCCTCGATGTAGCCGCCCTCCGTCTCGACTCCTCTGACCCTTCCGTTCTCCGAGAGAATCTTCTCCACGGCGATGCCTTCGATGATTCGCGCGCCTCGCGCCTTCGCTCCCTTCGCCAGCGCAAGCGTCGTGTCCACCGGAGACGCCTGGCCATCGCGTGGGATGTGCAATGCTCCAATCAGGTCTTCGGTGTTGAGGAGGGGCCACAGCTCGCTGACCCGATCCAGGTCGATCACCTCAGTTTCGACGTCACAGGTCCGCGCCATGGACGCGCCCCGCAGTATCTCCTCCCAGCGCTCCTCGTCAGCCGCCACCGAAATCGACCCTTGGGAGCGATATCCGGTGGCCTGTCCGGTTTCGTCCTCGAGCTCTTCGAACAGACGGGCCGAGTATGTCGCCAGCCCGGTGAGGCTATGTGAGGACTTGAGTTGGGAGACCAGGCCTGCTGCATGCCATGTGGTGCCGGCCGTCAACTCGTTCTGCTCGATGACGGTCACGTCCGTGATGCCGCGCCGCGTCAAGTGGTAGGCAACGCTGCATCCGATCACGCCTCCACCGATCACCAGCACCTCGGTGCGATCCGGTAGGGGGACGGGCGAAGAGGTGGTCATGGCTCCGATCCTATCCGGGGGTCCGTGTCCGAGTTCGCGGTGGGTGAGGTGAGGTGATCAAGAGTCGAAACCGATGCCGAAGCGGTCGAGTGTGCGAAGCCACAACCCTCGTCTTCCCTGGCGCCGATCAGCCCGTTGGATGGCCCTTCGAGTCAACCCCACGCCGGCCCATCGCAGCGGTTCGGGAGGAAAGGGGAACGGGCTTTCGCGCACCATTCGCAGCTCCGTTCTCTCGGTAACCAAGCCGAACACGAGGTCGAGAGCGACTCTTGCCCCGAATCGGCTCGCACCCACGCCCAGGCCTGTGTAGCCGCCCACCCAGCTGAGGCGATCGTCGTGGGCCGTTCCCCAGGTCGCGGTGAATCGGGTGGTAGTGCCGATCGGGCCTCCCCATCGGTGGGTGAAGTGAAGCCCCTCCAGCTGGGGGAAGGTCTCGAAGAAGTGCCTTGCCAGCAACGAATGAGTCCGCTCACGCTGGTCGTAGCGTGGGGCTATCCCATTGTTGAAGTGGTAGGTGGCGTCATACCCACCCCAGAGAATCCGGTCGTCTTCGGTTCTCCTGTAGTAGTGGAACTGGTTGGAGACGTCACCGACCCCGTCATTGTCCTCCCAGCCGAGGGAGGAGAGTTGCTCCGAGCTGAGCGGCTCTGTGGTCAGAACGTGATCGTAGACGGGGATGATGTAGTGGCCGGGCCGACGAACGGGGCCCGAAAAGGCGTTGGTGGCCACCAGGACCCTGTCCGAGGCAACGACTCCACCTTGCGCGGTTGTCGCCCTCAATCCAGTGCCGTTGGGTTCGATCGTCTCGACCGGCGACCTTTCGTATATGGATGCGCCGAGCTTCTCGGCGGCCTGCTTCAACCCCCAGACAAGTCGCGCTCGGGTCGACCAGGGAAGTGCCGGTTCGTCGAACCAGGCCTCCGAGATAGGTGGGGGAGGCGATTCTCTCTCGCATGCCGCGAGAGTCGAGCAATGCGATGTCGTCACCTACCGAGCGATGGGCTCGTGCGCTCTCTTCTAGGACCTCCAGATGCCACGGCTCGGTGGCGACGCCAGTCTCGGGCGCCCTCCGGAAGTCCGCCGCGATACCGTACCGATGGATGGTGGCTTCGATCTCGTCGAGGTTCTCGTAACCGAGTCTGACCAGAGCGTCGATCTCGTCCGGCCAATGCGACATGCCGTTCCTCAACCCGTGGGTGAGGGAGCCGTCGCAAAAGCCGCCGTTGCGCGAGCTGGCTCCGAAGCCGCACCTCTCGGCTTCCAGAACCACCACTCGCAGTCCGGGTTGCTCTTCCAGGGCCTGGATTGCCGCCCACAGCCCCGTCAGTCCCGCCCCGACAACGGTGAGATCGGACGTAATCTTCCCCCCCAGAGTGGGCGAGTTTGGAGGAGCGTCGTCACGGTCGGACCAGAACACCGCCGGCCTTGCTCCTGAGAGCGCCTCACGTGGAGACCCATCAAGCTGCATGACGTCGGAGGCGGAGATCAGAGTCGACCCCAGGTTCGGTTCTGCGCATCAGTAGTTGATTCTTTGTCAGACTGGTGATCCTAATTCAAAATGACCGCGTTGACCGGGGCAAGCCGATCTATCGACTCGTCAACGTGGAATTCTTCAATCGAATCCGCAGACGGGCGAGGACGAGATCGATCGACGACGACCACCGCATTCCCCCGCAAACGTCGAAGGGAGACTGAGTGAATCGATCGTGACAATGGACAACGTCGAGTTATCTGCGCACTGATGCAACCTACGACAAGTTTTTCTACAGAGTTGCCGGTCAGAGACACGCAACTCGGTAGCCGGGTAGGCTGAGAACCGCCCTAAACGGAGGAGCAAATGCAACTACCAGACCGAGCCCAGGTGGTCATCATCGGTGGGGGGGTCATCGGCTCCAGCGTCGCCTACCACCTCACCCAGCTCGGCTGGTCCGATGTCGTCTTGATCGAACGGGACAGACTGACTTCCGGTACCACATGGCATGCTGCCGGCTTGATCGTCTCGGGGGGGATGACCACCGAGACCTCGGCCTGGATGTCGAAATACACCCGCGAACTCTATGAGGGCCTCGAGGAGGAAACGGGCGTCTCCACCGGATTCAGGCCGGTCGGATATGTGCAGACCGGAGCCTCTCCCGACCGCATCGACAAGCTGCGCCGGGAGGCCGACTTCTTGCGCTGCGTTGGTATCGAAAGAGAGGAGATCTCGCCCGATGAGGTCAAAGAGTTATGGCCGATGCTCGACACCTCCGACCTCATCGCCGGGTTCTACACCGCCAATGAGGGACGCGCTGATCCGGCCAATTGTGCGATGTCGCTGGCTAAGGGCGCGCGTCTCGGTGGCGTGAAGATCTTTGAGGAGACGCCGGTGGTCGGTTTCATCCTGGACGGAGGTCGGGTTACCGGCGTGCGGACGATACGGGGCGATATTCGCTGCGAACACGTCGTCAACTGTGGCGGGATGTGGGCCAGGCAAATTGGGGAGATGGCCGGGGTCGCTGTGCCACTGCAGGCAGCGGAACACGCCTACCTGATAACCGACCAGTTCGAATCGGTCAGTTCCGACATGCCAATACTAGAGGATCCCGACCGCTTTGCGTACTACCGCGAGGAGACGGGTGGGCTGATGGTCGGTCTGTTCGAACCGGTGGGAGCGCCGTGGAGCGTGGAAGGCGTGCCCGATGATTTCAGTTTCGGGCACATCGAGAACGATTGGGACCGTCTGGCTCCTTACTTGGAACTGGCGATGGAGCCGTTCCCGATCCTGGAACAGGTTGGGATTCGCCACCTATTCACCGGACCCGAGAGCTTCACGCCCGACAACGGCTCCCTCATAGGTCCGGCTCCGGAGGTCGAGAACTTCTGGGTGGCAGCGGGATTCAACTCGCTCGGGATTCTTCTGGGGGGAGGCGCGGGAAAGATCGTGGCGCACTGGATCGTCGATGGTGCGCCGCCCGTGGACGTCACCGAGGTCGACATCGCCCGGATACACCCCTTCCAGACCACACGCCGTTTTCGCAAAGCCAGGACCGTGGAGTTGCTGGGCAGGCTCCACTCCACCGGTTCGTGGCCGCATTCACACCCCGAACAGGCTCGCAACGCGCGACGGTCGGTGCTCCACGACCGCCTCGTGGCCGCGGGCGCACATTTCAGCGAGTCCTCTGGGTGGGAGAACACCGCCTGGTTTGCTCCTCCCGGCACGGAGGTCCCGTTCGAGAAGACATACAGGCGACACGGGTGGTGGAAATATCACCAAGCGGAGCATCACGCCACCCGCAACGACGTCGTGCTCTTTGACATGTCTTCAATGTCCAACTTCCTGGTTGAAGGCCCGGACGCTGAGAGGATCCTCAATCATCTCAGCGGCAATGAGGTGGCGGTCGAGCCGGGAAGGTGCGTCTACACGCAGTGGATGAACCCCCGGGGCCGAATCCTCGCCGACCTCACCGTTACCCGGCTGGCGGAGGATCGCTACATGGTGGTGGTGGCCGAGGGATTTCACCGCCGGGTGGAGACGATGATGCGACGGGCAATTGGACTCGACGATCGGATATCGCTCACCGATACGACATCGGGCACCACGCTGATCAGTGTTCAGGGCCCGAGGTCCAGAGAACTGCTGTCCAGGATCACCGACGCTGACCTGTCCAACGAGTCATTTCCCTACTTCACAGCTCAGCGTCTCGACCTCGAGTACGCCCTCGGCTGGGCGTTCCGGATGAGTTTTGTCGGAGAGCTGGGCTGGGAGCTTTATGTACCGGCGGAGTTTTCCCTCGGGGTCTACGACGCCCTCGTCAGGGAGGGCCGGGCCTTCAACCTGTCTCATGCGGGCATGGAGACACTGGAGAGCACCCGCACCGAGGCCGGGCGCAAGGACTATGGGCTCGACATGGAGAACACCGATTCTCCCCTCGAGGCGGGACTGGCCTTCGCCGTCGACTTCGACAAGCCTGGTGGGTTCGTTGGACGTGAGGCACTCCTAGCTGATCGTGAGAGGGGAGCCCTGCCGCGCAGGCTCGTCCAGTTCCTCTTGGAGGATCCCGACCCGCTGCTCTATGGCGAGGAGCCTATCTTCCGGGACGGCCTACGGGTCGGCTACCTCCGCTCGGGCAACTACGGCCATACGATTGGGGGAGCGATGGGATTCGGATACGTCGAGCACGATCCGGGGGTCACGGCTGAGTACGTCCGCGCCGGCACCTACGAGATTCAAGTAGCCGGTGAGCTGATCCCCGCACGCGCCTCGCTGCGTCCAATGTACGACCCCAAGGGTGACCGCGTCCGGATGTGACTCGGCGTGGCTACTCCTGGTTGCCGTTTTTCCCATGGCGCCGCTGCCCGTCCGGCGGTATACCCCAGGCGTAAGTCTGCTTGGTGAGCCTCAGATACGTATTCGTCTCCACCGACGAAACTCCCTCGAGGGATCGCAGGTCGTTGATCACCTCCAGGAGATGGTCGTTGTCGGCGCACAGGACCTCGACCATCAGATCGAATCGACCGGCAGTCATCACTACATACACCGCGTAGTCACGTGAGCCGATCTCATCACTGATCGCTTCGATATCCCCGTCGATGGTGAGACTGATCATTGCCTGAACCGTGAAGCCGATCCGGAGCGGATCGGTTATCGCCACGACATCGAGTACCTCGGATTCGAGGAGTCGGTTCACACGGAGGCGAATGGCTGCCTGGCTTAGATCGATCTCCTTGGCCAGCTCGGCGAAGCTGGCCCGCCCGTTGATCTGTAGGGCAGCGATGATCTGCAGGTCTTTGTCGTCCAGTTGGTTCCTACCAATGGACTGAAGTCGGCCGTTACGAGGGCTGGCCTTCGACATATTCGCTGCTCCTCTGTCGCTCCCTCTACTCACCGAGGATCTCCTCTCGGGAAATGCGTTCATGAGACCGTATCAGCCCATCTCGGTAGAAGGGGCTCATCATGCATCGATCGAGTGGAGTACCATTTCTTGACGATATAGGCACGTTAACCTCGTTCTACGCCGCAGATGCGAGCCATCATGTGCTATGAATAGTCTATTCTGAAAGTCAGATGAGGCGGTGGATACGATCGGAGGGACATGAGCAGCAGGATCGACCCAAATCGCGTCGCCGAACTCACCAAGTCGATGGAGGAGTCTCTTCGCCTCCGCACCAGTAAATCGGGGGAGCTGGTCGAGGAGGCGAAACAGGTGCTTCCCGGCGGAGTTCCGTCATCGTTCCAGGTGCACCCTCCCCATCCCATATTCGTCAGGGAAGGCCACGGCTCCAAGGTCATAGACATCGACGGCAACGAGTACAGCGACTTCCACAACGGTTTTGGGGTCATGGTGGTTGGCCATGCTCATCCGAAGATCGCTGCGGCCATCGGAGAAGTCGCCCAGAGAGGGACCCACTTCGTGGCCCCGAATCTCGGCGCGGTGCGAGTAGCCCGGGAGCTGTCCCGTCGGTTCAGGCTGCCGAAGGTCCGCTTCTCGAACTCGGGGACCGAGGCGACGCTCGACGCGATCCGGCTGGGAAGGGCGTTCACCGGCAAGGAGGCGCTGCTCAAGATCGAAGGGTCCTATCACGGCCATCACGACTCGGTGATGGTCTCCGTGCACCCGGATCCCTCGAAGATGGGAACCAGGGCCAAGCCCGTATCGGTACCACAGTCGGCCGGAATTCCTCAGGCCCTGCTGGACCTGACCGTGGTCGTGCCCTTCAACGATCCCGATGCTCTCGATGAGGCGTTGTCGGCGAACAGCGACGTGGGCACCATGATCATCGAGCCGATCATGCTGAACATCGGCGTCGTCCCTCCCAACGACGGCTACTTGGAGGCAGTTCGAGAAATCACTCATAAACACGGGGTGGTGCTCATCTTCGATGAGGTCAAGACAGGGGCGACCATTGCTCGCGGGGGTGCAGTGGAGCGCTACGGGGTGGTTCCCGACCTGGTCGCCCTCGCCAAGGCGACCGGTGGTGGCACTCCGATCGGAGCCGTGGTCGGCACCGAGGAGATAATGGCCCAGATAGATGACGGCTCGGTGGCGCAGATCGGCACCTTCAATGGCAACCCGTTGACGATGGCTGCCGCCGAGGCTGCATTGACGGAAGTTCTCGACGAGGAGGCTTATCGGGTGCTCGACCGGGCCGGCCAGCGCCTACTGGATGGATGTCAGGAGATATGCGATGGGTACGGTCTGCCTGCCTATGCGGTCGGGATCTCTTCCAAGGGTTGTGTCATGTTCGCCGACGAGCCTGTCGTGGATTACCGGTCCTACGCGGAGTACTTCAACGAGAACCTCAATTACCTGGGTTGGCTCTATCACATGGTGAATGGCGTGTACATGACTCCCGGCGCCGACGAGCAGTGGACGCTCTCGATCATGCATGACGACGATGAACTCGATCACTACGTATCGGTCTTTGAAGCGTTCGCCAAGGATGTGACGCGCCGTGGAGCGTGACCGGGCTTCGGAACTCCCACCCTTGGTGACGAGAGCCCACAACTGAATCCAGAGAAAGGCACGGCCCGAATGGAACTGCTCAACCGTATCGGGGACACCTGGCAGCCCTCATCTGACGGCTCCACGATCGAGGTGATGAACCCCGCCACCGGGCAGCCGATGGCGTCCATGCCGGTCGGCACTCAACAAGATGTCGACGCCGCCGTCGAGGCCGCGGCCGAGGCCTTTCCGGACTGGGCTGGAAGAACCCCTCGCCAGCGTTCCGAAGCCATTTTCCAGGTAGCCGACATGATTGAGGAGAACCTCGACGAGTTGAGGCGGCTGGAAATCGAGAATGTGGGCAAGCCCGTCTCAATCGTTGATTTCGAGTTCGATCTGACCGTCGACAACTGGCGTTTCTTTGCCGGAGCTGCCCGGCATCTGGAAGGCAAGGCCGCAGGTGAGTACTGGTCGGGTGCCACGTCTTTCGTGCGGCGTGACCCCTTGGGGGTGGTGGCGGCGATCACCCCCTGGAACTATCCGCTGAACATGGCCACCTGGAAGCTGGGCCCGGCGCTCGCGGCCGGGAACACAGTCGTTCTGAAGCCCTCTGAGGTCACTCCTGTTACCGCGGTCCGATTGGCCCAACTTCTGGAGGGAGTGCTGCCGCCGGGCGTCCTCAATGTAGTGTGCGGTACCGGTCCCGTGGTGGGCGAGGCACTCGCCGCCCATCCGGGTGTGGCCATGATTTCGCTCACGGGAAGTGTTCGTGCAGGTAAGGCAGTCGCCCGTGCCGCCGCGGACACCCTCAAGCGTGTCCATCTCGAGCTCGGAGGCAAGGCCCCCGTGGTGGTCTTCGACGACGCTGATGTCGAAGCTGTGGCCAACAAGCTTCGTGAGGCAAGCTTCTACAACTCGGGGCAGGATTGCACCGCGCCCTGCCGGGTAGTGGCTACCTCCGGCGTGCACGATGACCTGGCCGGCGCCCTGGAGACTCAGATAGGCGCCATCGCAGTGGGGGACCCAAACGACCAGGAAGTGGAGATGGGGCCTCTGGTCTCGAAACAGCATCTCGATCGGGTTTCGGGGTATGTGGACCGGGCCGTCTCTGACGGGGCGAAGGTGGTGACGGGGGGTAGCCGGCTGGACGGCCCCGGGTATTACTACCAGCCCTCCCTGATCGTCGGCGCCGACCAGAAGTCCGAGATCATCCAGCGCGAGGTGTTCGGTCCAGTCCTCACCGTCCAGGATGCCGGAGATGAGGCCAATGCCGTCGCCTGGGCCAACGACGTTGACTACGGACTGGCCGCCTCGGTCTGGACTCAGGATGTCGGTCGGGCGATGAGAATGGCGAAGGATATCCAGGCTGGGACTGTCTGGATCAACGACCACATCACCATCGTCTCCGAGATGCCGCACGGGGGATTCAAGAACTCTGGATATGGCAAGGACATGTCGTCGTACGCTTTGGAGCACTACACGGAGGTCAAGCACGTGATGGTCAACCATGGACTCTGATCTCGGCGCAGCCCCGGTTGCTTCTCGATCACCGGATGCAGTGGTCGGCGCCTCGACTTCTCACCAGGCCCACCGAGCGGTGGCAGTAGCCATACGGGACGTCACCAAGCGCTTCGGGGAGGAGGTCGTTGCCGTGGAGAGCATGAATCTCGATATCCAAGACGGAGAGTTCTTCTCGCTGTTGGGTCCGTCCGGATGCGGCAAGACCACGACGCTGCGGATGATCGCAGGCCTCGAGTTCCCGACGGAAGGAAGCCTGCAGATCTTCGGCGAGGAGATGGGTATCCGACCCCCCAACAAGCGTCCGGTCAACACCGTGTTCCAGTCCTACGCCCTCTTCCCTCACATGAACGTGTTCGAGAACGTTGCGTTCGGGCTGCAGATGCGGAAGGTGGACGACACCGAAATCGAGCGCAAAGTGGACGAAGCCATCGAGCTCGTCCATCTGCGAGGGATGGAGAAGCGAAAGCCGAGAGAGCTTTCCGGGGGCCAGCAGCAACGCGTGGCGTTGGCCCGGGCGCTGGTCAATCGGCCCCAGGTGCTGTTGTTGGATGAGCCCTTGGGGGCACTGGACCTGAAGCTCCGTCAGGCGATGCAACGGGAGCTGAAGGATATCCAAAACAACGTTGGCATAACCTTCGTCTACGTCACTCACGATCAGGAAGAAGCGCTCACGATGTCCGACCGGATCGGCGTCATGAGGGAGGGCAGGCTCGCCCAGGTTGGCACGCCCGAGGAGATATACCGGTCACCGGCGAACCTGTTCGTGGCGTCCTTCGTCGGAGAGGCGAGTTTTCTCCCGGGTGAGGTCACCCAGCCGGGGGCCGTCCGTCTCAGCGGCGGCGAGATGGTCAAGGTGAACACGGACTTGGCTGCGGGAACCATCGTCACGCTTGTCCTCAGGCCGGAGATGGCCGACATCCACGCCGAGCTATCGGAGGTCCCCTCCGGGAGCAACGCCATCGGAGGCCGTGTTACCACAACCATCTTTCAGGGTCAGTCGATGCTCTACGAGGTGGCGGTGGGAGAGTCAGGGTCATTCTCCGTCCGGGTCGAGAATCTGCCCGGTAGGAGACGCTGGGGAATCGGAGACGAGGTCGTGGTCCAATTCCATCCTGAAGCTGCTCTGGCGCTGGCGCAATGACCCTGCTCGAAAGGCGCCGGGAGGAGGAACACGAGCGGGTCAATCCCGAGCTGGAGCGGAGAGCGCAGCGCAGGGAGTCGTGGCGCGGGTTCTTCCATGCCTCACCGGCGTATCTCTACTTGACGGTCTTCTTCGCCCTGCCTCTGGTCGTGGTGTTCGCGTTCTCTTTCGCCAGTCGTGGCCGCACCGGCCGACCGATGCTCGAGGGCTGGAACTTCGAGTCGTGGGCCAGGCTCACGGACCCGTTGGTGCGAACCATCGCATTTCGATCACTGTGGATGGCAGTCCTCAACACCGCTCTCTGCCTGCTGCTCTCCTATCCCTTCGCCTACTGGATCGCCACCCGCCGCAAGGAGAGAACACGCACCCTGTTACTGATTCTCGTCCTCATCCCATTCTGGTCGAACTTCCTGGTCAGGACCTACGCCTGGCGGATGTTGCTCGATTCCAACGGGTATATCACCCAATTCGGTGAGCTGACCGGTCTCTGGGGACGGATGCTGTTCAGCTTGCCGGGGGTGTTCATCGGGCTCCTCTACGGCTACCTACCGTTCATGGTGCTGCCCCTGTACGCAGCCATCGAGCGAATCGACTGGAGCCTGGTCGAGGCGGGCAGAGATCTCTACGCATCCGGCGGGAAGGCCTTTCGGAAGATCACATTGCCCCTGTCCCGCCCGGGGATAATCGCCGGCTCTGTTCTGGTCTTCATACCCTCTCTGGGCGCCTATGTGACGCCCGATATCCTCGGTGGGGCCAAGGCAACCCTGCTTGGCAACTACATCGTCACCCAATTCGGAGCGGCGCGGAACTGGCCCTTCGGCTCCGCCCTCTCCGGGGCCATCCTCATCCTCATGTTGGTGGCAACCATTCTGTATTTCCGTAGCGGCGAGAGAACGATATGAGCGTCAACTCGGCGCTTTCGACCCGTCGGATTGACCGGTTGCTCTCGACAAGCGGATGGATGGTGTTCGCTTTTCTCTACCTGCCGATATTCGTGGTCGTCATCTTCTCGTTCTCGGCGGCCCCAAACGTAGGCATCTGGGGCGGGCTCTCCACTCGCTGGTACCAGCGGATGGTGGGCAACGAGGCGCTGCTGAGGGCAGTACGAAACTCGCTGTGGGTCGCCAGCTTCTCAACGGTCATATCCACCGTTTTGGGAACGGCGGCTGCGCTCGCCTTGGACAGGTACCGGCGCTGGATCGGTCGTGGCGCCTTCGACGGGCTGCTCTACCTGCCGGTCATCATCCCGGATGTGACGATGGCCGTCATGCTCCTCCTCTGGTTCACTCAGCTGTCAGTACCTCTGGGGCGTATTTCGATCACATTGGCTCACATTGCCTTCAACATCTCGTTCGTCGCCATCGTGGTTCGAGCACGACTGGCCAACATGGATCCTACGGTTGAGGACGCCGCGGCCGATCTCTACGCCAACCGCTGGCAGGCGTTCCGTCGCGTGACGCTCCCCTTGATCATGCCCGGCGTTTTGGGCGGCGGTCTTCTGGCGCTGACGCTATCTCTCGACGACGTGGTGATCACCAGCTTCGTCCAGGGTCCCGGGTCGACGACTCTGCCCGTTTACGTGTTCGGGCTCATCAGACGCTCGGTCACCCCGGAGATCAACGCGGTATCCACGGTGATGATCGCGGTTTCGATGATCCTGGTCTTTTCTTCGCTGCTCATGCAACGAAGAGGCGGCAACAAGCCAATGCTCGAAGAGGAAGCACCATGAGAGGAGAACACATGAAACGTATGATCGCTTTGACTGCGGTCCTGGCCCTGGTCCTGTTGGCCTGTTCCGGGGGGACCGAAGCCCCGTCGGACACCGGCGCCCCGTCGGGCAGCGAGGCTGCGCCGACTACAGGAGCCACTCAAGAAACGGAGGCGCCCGCCGCCACGGAGCCGCCGGCCGAGGGTGTGCAGGCTGCGGCGGATGCCTGCACGCTGGGCGAGACGGACGGAGACCTGAATCTCTACAACTGGTCGGAATACATCCCGACTGGATCACTGGCCGACGATGCCGAAGTGACCGACCTCGTGGCCAAGTTCGAAGATGAGTTCGGGGTCAATGTGGTGCTCACCGAGTACGACTCCAACGAGTCGATGCTTGCCCAGATCGATGCCGGTGTGGGTTACGACGTGATCGTGCCCTCCGATTACATGGTGTCCATCATGCAGGACGCCGGGCTCTTGGTGAAGCT
This sequence comes from uncultured Acidimicrobiia bacterium, assembly GCA_963744905.1. Taxonomy (GTDB): domain Bacteria; phylum Actinomycetota; class Acidimicrobiia; order Spongiisociales; family ZC4RG35; genus DATFFO01. Next base: position 60,873 of record CAVUUV010000006.1, read on the forward strand.
CAACAAAGACGCCATCCCCAACATGTCCAACATCGCAGAGCTCTTCAGCGATCCCCCCTACGATCCGGGCAACCAGTACTCGGCTCCCTACCAGTGGGGGACCACGGGCATCGGATACAAGTACGGCACGATAGATGACGAGAACGGCGTCTCGTGGGCCGTGCTCTTTGACCAGGAGGTGGCCCAGCCGAATGCAGGCCTCATCTCCCTGCTCGACGACGAGCGGGAGACGATGGGTTCCGCCTTGAAGTATCTCGGCTACTCCTTGAACACAACCAACCCGGACGAAGTCGACGAGGCTGCCGCTCTCATTGCTCAGGCAAAGGACTGGGTTGCTGCCTTCTCTTCATCGGGGTATTGGGACCTGCTCACCTCCGGTGAGGTGAACGTCTCACAAGGCTGGAACGGCGACTTCCTGGCCGCATACGACGCGGCCTCGACGGATGACTACGACGCCTATGAGGACTTCGGGTACGCGATCCCCGTGGAAGGATCGGCGGCCTGGGTGGACACGATGGCAATCCCGTCCACGGTCGAGCACCCCTGCACAGCCCATGCGTTCGTCAACTTCATGCTGGACGCGGAGAACGGTGCGGAGTTGACCAACTACAACTACTACGCAAGCCCCAACGCCGCGGCCGAAGAGTTCATCTATCCAGAGATACTCGACGATCCATCGATCTACCCGCCAGACGACGTTATGCAGACCCTCGAGTTCTTCGAGGACCTGGGTGACTTCGCCAACTACTACGCGGACGCCTACGCCGCGGCGAAGAGCTGACGCCTTCGGGTTCGGACTGGCCACATGCCAGATTGGTGAGGGCCGGCTGTGATGCCGGCCCTCACCGCAACCTCGGCGAGAATCTGGGAACCTGATGGAATGTGGATTCTGGCTCGGATACGGGGGAGCGTCTTCGCCGGAGTCTGTGTAGCCGGGCGGGTCAGGAATCAGCTCGGAGGGCAGCCAGCCTGCCGGCCAGGTCCCGGCCGCGGTCGAATCCGCGATCTGATATCAGGTCGACGGCTTCACGTGCTTCGTCCCAGTCGTACACGGTCGCCAAGGCGGCGAGTTGTCGCAGGTCGTCGGCGTCGTTTGGTCGATGCCGGTCGTCCCGGGCAAGGAGCTTCAAAGCGATGAGGTGCCCCACCGACGCCACGGGCGCGACGAGATCACGTGTGACGGCAAGACGATCGGCCCGCTCCGTAATCTCGTACTCGATACCCGATGAGGCGAACAGCAGATCGATGAGCGCGGAACTCTCGTCTCGGGTAAGCCTGATGGTGGAGAGACGGCCGGTCGGTTCATGGACGGTGGCCGCCACGGCCGCATACCCTCGGGCGCCAAAGGCGTGGACTACCTCCTCGGCGGCGTCGTCATCGGCCACGGCCACGACCACGTCGACGTCCCGGGTCAACCGAGGCTCGGCATGCACGGACACGGCCAGGCCTCCGACAAGGGCGTAGGGCCGGCCCACCTCGTCGAGCAGCGACAGAGCGTCCCGAAGAGCCGATTCGATCGAAGTCACCGCGAAAGCGGCAACGAGACCGGGACCCCGTCGCTGTCCCCGTGCGGTGCCCGCGACTGGTCCCGCGCCCAGGCTCGCACCGCCGCGGCGACATCGGAAGCCTCGGCGTCGGGATGCTCGCGCAAGTACCGGGCGGCGACCAGATCGCAGGCGAACTCATACAACTCGAAGACCGTCTCGAGTCCCGTCTGGGCCATAGCACGACTTTACCGGCGCACGGGTGCGCGCTGTGGTCCGGGTTATGCCGAGGGCCGACCGGTGGTCCTTCTCAGCCGTCCAGCAATCCCTCCAGCTCGGCCCGAAGAGGCTCAGCACCGAGCCGGTCGGCGGTAGCCAGCGCAGCTTGTGCGGCCGCCCGGATCTCTGAGTCGATCTCGAGTGACGAGCGAACCCATCCCAGCACCGCCACTGCCTGTTCGAAAGTGTCCGAGGGCCAGGCCCGGACCGCCTCGGCCCACAACCGGGGATCGTCGACGCCGTCGAACCGGGCCCGCTGTGCCACCAGCATGGCGCGCATGGCGTCACCGAGATACTCGACGGCCAGCCGATCGGCGGTCGCCATCCAGCGGTCGAACTCGTCCGTCCCTACCAGCGGCTGACCGTTCTGCTGACCCCAGGCCGCCGCCTCCGACGCCGCCAACAGGTACTCGGTGGCGTCGCCCTCCGCCGAGGCAGACATCCTCGCCTCGTCGCGCAGGGCGAACATCTCGCTGGACAGCATCGAGGTGTCACCGGTCCAGCGCGCCAGCCAGATCCGGCCCGCCGCAAGCGGGCTCTGCACCTGGATGTCGGTAATGTGCCCGTACTCCTCGTCCTCGCGGCGGAACAGTTCCCGCGCCTCTTCGAATCGACCCTGGTTGGCGAAGATTCGGGCCTGCAAACCGATTTTCACGGCCTCTGGATATCCGGGGGCAACGGTGAACTCGAGCACCTCCAGGGCCTCCGGCCATCGTCCGGCGTCGTGATAGCGATCGGCCAGATTGGCCACCATCCAGCTCTCCGACTGGCCCTGAGCGCCGAAGCGTCTCACCAGTTCGAGACCCTCGCGCATCAACTCGACCGCCTCCTCGTGACGACCCTGCCCGGCCAGCATCTCCGAGAGGTTGGTGCGGGCCCGGGTGATCTGAAACACGGCGTTTTGTGCCGTGGCCATCTCCAGCCCCTTGCGAAGGACCACCTCACCCTCGGCCGGGTCGAGCTCCAGAACTCCGAGTGTCACCAGGGCGGCCGTCTCTGTGAACGGGTCGCCGGCGGCTTCCGCCGTCCGCAATGCCTTCCGGGTGATGGCGGTGGCGCGTTCGCCCTCGATTCCGGTCAGCATGAGCAGCCTGCCCAGTTGGGCCTCGGCCCCGGCGCGCTCGGGGGTGGGAGGGTTCTCGGGGATTAGATCGAGGGCGTGCTCGGCGGCCGCCAGCGCCTCGTCGACCAGACCGGCCGGCCACAGATGGCGCGCCTCCTCGGCCAGCACGATGCCCACGCCGCGCTGGTCGCCCGCCGCCTCCAGTTGGATGCGGTGCGAGCGCAGATACTCGACGCCTTCCATCGACCCCCGCGAAATGCCGATCGCCAGACCGGCGGCAACGATCGCCTGGTGACGTTCCACCCCGGTGGGACGCTGATCGGGCTGGACCTGATCCCACAACTCCAACACCGTGTCGGCGTGGGCGATGATCGCCGACAGGGCGGCAACCGACTGGGCGTCGCGCATCGCCCTCAGCGCCGCCTCCAGCGCCCGCGGATATTCACGGGCCTCGATCCAGTGATGCACGAGACGGTCGGGGGCGGCCCCGGCGGCGGCGAGCGCCTCGCCGGCCGACCGGTGGAGCCGGCCCCGCCGAAGCTGGGAGATATCGTCCAGGATCGTCTGGCGAATGAGGGCATGGGCGAACGAGATCTCGCGCCCGCGCCCCTCGGTGACGAAGCCCGCCGCCAGCGCCTCCTCGAGCGCCTCCTCCACCTGCGACACCGAAACGTCGGCCGAGGCCAACAGGATGTCGACGTCGAACGACGAGCCGATCACTGCGGCCGTGGCCAACAACTCCTGGGCGAGCGGCGACAGCCGGTCCAAGCGACGGCCGATGGTGTCCCTGATCCCTTCGGGGATCGTCAACGCCGTCTCGGGGTTGAAGTCCCAGGTTCCGTCCACCACCATCCCCTCGCTGACCAGGTGCTCGACGATCTCCTCGATGAAGAAAGGATTGCCCTCGGTCTCGGTCAATATGACGTCGAGCGCCGAGTCGGGTGCGGTTCCCCCGGCCACCGACGCCACCAGTGAGGCCACGTCGGTGGGTTCGAGCCCCGCCAGGTCGAGTCTCTCCGCCCGCCGTGCCCTCCGCTGATCCCGAAGCAGATCGGACAGCGGGTGACGGCGATCGAGGTCGGTATCGCGGTAGGTACCCACGACCAGCATCGGCAAGTCATCGCCGTGGCGAAGCAGATGCCCCAACAGGACGATGGACGACTCGTCCGCCCAGTGGAGGTCGTCGAGGACCAGCACCAACGGGGCATGACTCCCGGCAGCGCCGGCCAGGACTTCGACGAACGCCTCGTTGATGACGTAGCGCTCGGTACGGGGATCATCGAGCAGTGGCGGTCCCGCCGCCGTCCCCGCCAACTCAGGCATCAGCCTGGCCAGATTGGCGGCGCCCGACCCGCGCGGCCGCAGCGATCGGTCGAGCCGAAGCAGGGGCCGGATCGCCTCGATGAAGGGCTGATAGGGAGCCACCCCCTCGGGTGGCGCCGAGCCGACGAGCACGGTGGCGCCGGCCTCATAGACCCGCCCGGCCCAGTGGCCCACCAGGGCCGTCTTGCCGATCCCCGGTTCGCCCGAAACGGCGATGAGGAACTGGCGTTGGCGCCGGTCGAAGGCCGCGTCGAGCACGGCCATCGCCTCACTGCGCCCGACGAACAATCCGGTGCGGCTACCCAGGCTTGGGGCCGGCAGTCGGCCCGGCATGGATATGGCGGATTCACCGGACCCAACCAGCCACGCCTCCACCGGCTCGGAGACTCCCTTGAGCGGCGGGGTGCCGAGCGACTCGAACTCGAACGTCCCCCGAGCGCCCACCAACGAGCGGACCAGCCCGCTCACCACCACCCCGCCCGCCGGCGCGAACCCACAGAGCCGGCTGGCCACCGCCACCGGAAGCCCGGCCACGTCGCCGCCGTCGGTCGCGACGTCGCCGCCGTGTATGCCGATCCGCACCTCGGGAAGGGAACCGGCCAACCGATCCTGAATGGCCACCGCCGCCTCCGTGGCATCGACCGCCGAGGTGAAGGTGGCGAGGGCACCGTCACCGAGAAACTTGACCACCCTCCCGTCGTGGGCAGCGACCACCTCGCCCACCACCGCATCGTGGTGGGCCACCACCCGGTCGGCCTCGTCGTCGCCCACCCCGGACCGCAGTTCGGTCGACCCGACGATGTCGGTGAACACGACGGTGATCAGGGCCCGGGACATTCGTGGAGCGTACCCGGATGGGCAGGCACACGCCCGAAGAGGCGCCAGACGCCCGCCTTCTTTGGACGAGGGCGAACGGCCCTCCGCTTCTTTGGACCGTCAGGAATGCATAGCGATAGTCACCGTCCAAAGAAGCATGGAACCGTTCCTCTACGTCCAAAGAAGGACTCGGGTCAGTCGGGTGTCGGTTGGTCGAAGAAGCGAAGCAGGCGCTGGTTGACTGCATCCGGCTGCGCCAGAGCCGTGATGTGGTGAGCGTCTGCAATCAGCTCGAACTCGGCTCCGGGGAGAAGTGTCATCACGGACTCCCTGACGTCTTCCCCGTAGATCTTCTCCTCGCCACCGATGATCACCAGGACCGGAGCCTGGATCCTGGCCAGCTCCTCCCGGGTATAGACCCGAGGGAAGACCCGGTTGATGAGCCGGCCATCCACCATGGTCCGGTAGAAGAGCGGCTCCCACAGCGGGTCCTTGGCCAGGTCTCCGTACATCCAGTCGACGGCGCGTCGCATCACCCTCTTCACGCCCGGCAACCAGGGCATCAGGGTGTAGACGGCCTTGGGGATGAACATGTGCCACATGAAGGGCCGCATCGGGTGGATGGTGGCGGCGGGACCGATGAGAACCAGCTTGCGCACCCGGTCCGGGAGCTGCATGGCGTAATACGCCGCCGTGAAGCCCCCGTAGGAATTGCCCACCAGGTAGAGCGTGTCGATGTCGAGGCCGTCGAGTAGTTCGGTGAACCACTGCAGGAAGTCGTCCATCGACTGGATGGCCCTGGTGGGGCGGCTCTTGTTGGCCTCCCCGATGACGTCGACGCAGTACACCCGGTGAAACCCGCTCAGCGACTCGACGTTTCGATACCAGGAGGTGGCGGTGGCGAACAGCGCATGGAGCAACACGACGGGTGGCCCGCCTTCTGGGCCGCTGACCACGACGTGGGTGTCACCGAAGCTGGTGGGAATGGTGAGCTCCTGGTGATCTACCTTCCATTCGTCCATCACCGCCTGATAAGCAGCCATGACCTCGGCTTCGCCTCGGGGGGATGTGAACATCGGGATGAAATCGGACATTGACGATGCCTCCTGTCATCGTCATTGCACATCGTCGGGTCGCTTCAACCCAGGGAATTAAGTCACAACGATCGCGCCTGCCCGGTTCGGACCATCCTTCTTTGGACGAGGGCGAACGGCCCTCCGCTTCTTTGGACCGTCAGGAACGCATAGCGATAGTCACCGTCCAAAGAAGGCTGGAACCGTTCCTCTACGTCCACAGAAGCCGCGTGGGGGAGGTGGTTCGGTCAGGGGGCGGGGTTGGTTACCTGGCCCAGGAAGAGAGGCTCGGCGGTGGGCGAGTGCTCGATCCAGAACAGGAAGGGCCGATCGGCGCTGAAAGTGGCAGCCATCGGCCGCGAGACGATGTTCATGATGACGGCGCTGGCCGCGGCCGCCTCGGTGCCGTTCTCGTCCACGGTGATCGACGTGTCGTGGAGGGCGTCGCTCACGTAAAGCTCACGGGCCTGTGTGATCCCCGTGAAGTCCGCTTCGTCTGGAGCGCCGGTGACGGGTGGGGTGAACGCAGCCCGCATTCCCATCCCTGTCAACAGGTTCTTGAGCGGCACGGTCGAGTCGAATTCGAACTTGGGCAGGGCCAGGTCGACCATGGCGTCTTCCCATTCCACATCGAGATCTTGGGGCCGGAGAGCGCCTGCCAGGTCGGCAGGTGATCCAGTCTTGGGAAGGGCGATGACCATGAGGGCGTCGCCGGCGTAAGGCAGCTTGACGGCTTCGAACAGATCGGTATCGGCGTATCCGGTCCGGATGCTCATGTGCATGAACGGTACGACGGCCTCACTCCCGTTCAGCAGAGTGAAGGACCCATCGGCCGTGGCCGCGGGGTCGAAGGGCTCGGCCCAGTTGGCCTCGAACCAGATGGCATTGACCAGCACCAAACGGGTGAGGTCGTCGATGGCCCCGGCCGGGATGAGATCGGGGATGCGACCCTCGGTAGCATCGGCCGTCCACTGATTGATGACGTCGGTGGCACCGTCGGGATCGTGCATGTAGTCCACCAGCCGCAGCCCGGCTCCATAGCCCTCGGCCAGCACGCGGAGATAGTCGTCCTGGAACGGATAGCCACCCTGACCCCAGGCCGAATTGGCCGGCCGGATGGTGAAGGGCTGACGGGTGTCCTCATCGTCCTGAGGCGGCGGCAGCTCCTCCAGCGCGGAATCGATGGCACTTCTTACCCCGTGGAGCGTCTGATCCTCAACCGTGAGATGCATGACGTCGGCCATCTCCGCCGCCGTCTGCCCCCGCGCACCCGCGTACGCCATGCTCAGGGCCGTGGCGACCGAGTACGGGGAAAGCATGATGTTCCCGTCACCCGCGGCCTCCCTGAGCAGCTCCAGGCCGAGGGCCCGATCGCCGGCCACCACAGCTGCCAGATCGCCGCTCGAGACGGAAGCCGTCGAACGAGGGAGATCGGCCTTGACGACCTCACCGACGGCGAACGACCCGTCCGGTCCCTGACCGGTACCTCCCGGCACGGTCGACGGATCTGGCGCCGAGCCACCCCCGCATGCAGCGGCCAGTATCGACATCACCAGCGCCGCGATCGACAGACGCACTTTGCTCACCGGACTATGACGCCCCGGTCGGGCCACCGGTTCCCGGTTCGGCCCGACCCGCCGATCACGATGGTTCTTTGGACGTCAGGGAACGGTTCCGACGTTCTCTGGACGGTGAGGAACGCATAGCGATAGCCACCGTCCAAAGAAGCAGTAGAGCGCGCCGGTGACGATCATGAGGCAAGTGAGACGAATCCCTTGGTCCCGGGCCATGACCGCCGCCGTCCTCCTGGGCACCGTCATGCTGGGCGGGTGCGGAAGCGGAGGGGAGACCGCCACGGCGGTGCGGCCCTTCTCGGAGGTCCAGGCCTCCGACTTCTCGTTCGAGGCGGATCCGACCTTCCCCGGTAGGGGCATCTTCCACGTGACCACCACCGAGCCCATGATCTGCGCCATCGTTTGGGGCGAGGACGAGACGTTCGGGAACTTCAACAACTCCCTGGCCATGAACGGCACCGGGATCATCCAGCACGACGTATACCTGCCCGGCGCGGAGGCCGGGGTCACCTATGAGTTCGTGGTTCAGGGCACGACGGCCGACGGGACCCTGTACCGGTCCGACGTGGGCACCTTCGTAATCCCGGAGATCGCCACCACCTCGACCACAGAGGACACCCGCACCAACCTCGCCCTGGACGCCCGGGTGACACAGGTCAGCTCGGAGTTCAACTCGTCCTATGCGGCGAGCAACGCCATCGACGGCGACCTGAGCACCGAGTGGTCTTCTTCGGGGGACGGGAACTCCGCATCGATAACGATCGACCTGGGCGCCCCGGCCCACGTGACCGGGTTCGAATTCATCACCCGGTCGATGGCAGACGGGAGCGCCATCACAGATACCTACACGGTCACGGTGGACGGGGGCGACGAGCTGGGCCCATTCCCGGCCGGCAACCCGGCCGATTCGCAGCCTGCCGACGTAGACACCACGGGTCAATCGTTCGACTTCCAGGTCGACAGCTCCTCGGGAGGCAACACCGGGGCCGTGGAGATACGCATCCTCGGGGAGTGAGAGCGGTCCGGGCCGGCTCATTCGCTTCCCTCCCTTTCGTGCACGTTTCGAGCTGTTTCGTCTAGATTCCCCACGGGCTGCGAGAGGAGACTACGTGGAACGAGTGTTGTTGGTGATTCATGTCGTGTCGGTCATCGCCTGGTTCGGAGGCGGGTTGGCGGCGGTATTCCTCCAATCCCGCATGGTGAAGCCGGGCGGATCGAGCGCAATGGCGTTCCTCCAGGCCAATGAGGCCATGGGCAAGGCCTATTTCCCCGTCGCGGCGGTTCTCACCCTCCTGTCGGGCATCGGTCTGGTCCTGACCAGCGACGACGTCTACAGCTTCGGGAGTGGGTTCGTGATGCTGGGCATCCTGATCTTCCTGGTCAGCGCCATCGGCAACTCCACCTATGCCGGCCGACGAGACGCCGCCGCCATCGTGGCCTTCGAGTCGGGCGACGATGCCGGCGGCCGGGCGGCGGTGGCCTCCAAGTCCTGGTTCATCACCGCCGAACTGATCCTGTTGACGTTGACCGTCGTCGCCATGATCTACCGCTGGGGCGCCTGAGAGGGTCCGATCAGAGCCGTTCGGCGATCTGAATGGCGTTGAGAGCGGCACCCTTGCGCAGGTTGTCGCCCACCACCCACAGATTGATGCCCCCCGGCTCGCCCAGCGTCCCCCGCACCCGTCCGATCAGGACCTCGTCGCGCCCGACGGCGTCGAGGGCGGTGGGAACCGATTCGACCCACAGCTCCCCACCGGGAGCGGCCGACAGGATCTCTCGGGCTTCCCCCACATCCACGGACCGGTCGAATCGCATCGTGGCGGAGATCCCGTGGCCGGTCACGGCCGGGACCCGCACACAGGTGGGCTCGACGGCCAGGTAGGGGGCGTCGAGGATCTTGCGGCTCTCGTTGACCAGCTTCCACTCCTCGTCGGTGTAGCCCTGCCCGGTCTCCGACCCGGCATAGGGCAGGGCGTTGAAGGCGATCGGGCTCACGTAGACATCCGAGCCGGGATCCACCCAACCGCCTACCTGGAGGGCCCGGGGGTCCTCGAGCAGGGCCCTCGTCTGGCGCAGCATCTCCTCGATACCCTTGCGCCCGGATCCGGAGACGGCCTGGTACGAGCAGGCCACCATCGAGCGCAGACCGGCGGCGCGATGAAGGGGACCCGCCGCCACCATCAGGGCCATGGTGGTGCAGTTGGGGTTGGCGATGAGCCCCTCGTGGTGAGCCAGGTGATGGTCGTTGACGTCGGCCACCACCAGAGGAATATCGGGATCGGAGCGGAAGGCCGAGGAGTTGTCCACCACCACCGCCCCGGCGGCGGCAAAGCGGGGAGCGTGATCCCGGGAGCGGGCTGCCCCGGCGGAGAAGAGGGCGATGTCGATGCCGGTAGGGTCGGCTTTGGCCAGGTCCTCGACTTCCACCTCGCCCCAGCGGGTCTCCACCTTCGACCCGGCGGAACGGGACGACGCCATCAGGCGCAGGCCGGCCAGAGGGAACTGGCGCTCCTCGAGGATGGCCGCCATGGTGCGGCCCACCAGGCCCGTGGCCCCTATCACAGCCACCACACGGTCGCTCATCTGGGCTCCTCCTTCCCCAGCTCGAAGGCGTCGTGCAGAACCCGGACCGCCCCTTCGACCTGTTCGGCCCTGACCACACACGAGATGCGGATGGTGGAGGTGGAAATCATCTCCACGTTGATCCCGGCACCGGCCAGGGCGGTGAAGACGGTGGCCGCCACCCCGGGGTGGGACTTCATGCCCGCACCCACGAGGGAGACCTTGGCCACCCCCAGGTCGACGTCCACCTCACCTGCCTCCAGTTCGTCGGCCACCTTCTCGGCGATGACCCGGGCAGTGTCGGCGGCGCTGTTGGGCACGGTGAAGGAGATATCGGTGAACCCCTCACTGGACACGTTCTGGACGATCATGTCGACGTCGACGTCGTGGTCGGCCAGCGGCTTGAAGAGGCTGGCCGCAACGCCGGGACGGTCGGGCACATGCCGAACCGTTACCTTGGCCTCCGAGCGGTCGTGAGTGACGCCGGAGATTATGGCCTGTTCCATGGTTTGCTCCTTGACCCAGGTGCCGGGATGCTCGTTGAAAGACGATCTGACGTGGATGGGGATGTTGTAACGGCGGCCGAACTCGACCGAGCGAGACATGAGGACCCCGGCTCCTGACCCTGCCAATTCCAGCATCTCATCGAAGGAGACCTCGTCCAATTTCCGGGCATCGGGGACGATGCGAGGATCGGCCGTGTACACGCCATCGACGTCGGTGTAGATCTCACAGGCGTCGGCGCCCAGGGCGGCGGCCAGGGCCACGGCGGTGGCGTCGCTGCCACCCCGGCCCAGGGTGGTCACCTCCTTGCCCTCGGGGTCGACTCCCTGGAAACCGGCCACGATCACCACCTTGCCCAGGGCCAGCGAGTCGGTGACCCGGGTGCCACGGATGGCCTGGATCTTGGCCGCCCCGTGGGCGGCGTCGGTGAGGATGCCCGCCTGGGAGCCGGTGAAGCTGACCGCGCCCACCCCGCGTCCCTCGATCGCCATCGCCATCAGGGCCATCGAGATCCGTTCCCCGGCGGTGAGCAGCATGTCCATCTCCCGGGCCGGCGGATTGGGGTTGACGGCGGCGGCCAACTCGATGAGGGCGTCGGTGGTGTGGCCCATGGCCGAAACCACCACCACCACCTCGTTTCCCGCCCGGTGAGCAGCCACGACGCGATCGGCCACGTGGCTAATCCGCTCCGGGTCTGCCACCGAGGTACCGCCGTACTTCTGGACGATCAAGCTCATCGTCCCCGAAACGTTAGGCGCCCCGGGGGCTCAGACCAGACTTCGACGCCGCGACGCGGCAACTCAGAAGGGGAAGGGGTGGGGAATCGTTACGATCACGCCTCCATGAGCGACAGAAGGCGACGGCAGAAAGAGAACCGGGCCAAGCGCCGGAAGAAGGAGAAGCGCGGCCGAAAGCCGCCGTGAAATCCTGCGCCGGCTCGGGTTTGCCTTCGCCATGGGCGGGTTCGTCGTCGTGCTGTTCCTGGTCCTCAGCTTCTTCGGCCAAAAGAGCCAGACCCTTCCCGGCACCTATCAGGGCTACCGGGATCAACCCACGGCGTGCGGGGCGGAGGCACCGCCCGAAGAAGGGCTGCAAACCTTCTCCGCCTACGAGCCCCAACCCGACATCAGCCCCGAGGCCAGTGTCACCGCCACCGTCAGCACGTCCTGTGGCGAGTTCGTCATCGAGCTCGATCCCAAGTCCTCTCCCGAGACGGTGCAGTCGTTCGTCTTCCTGGCCCGGAAGGACTTCTATGCGGGGACCGTCTTCCACCGCATCCTGGCCGACTTCGTCGTCCAGGGCGGTGATCCTGACGCCACCGGTCGGGGGGGCCCGGGCTATTCCATCCCTGACGAGTATCCGCCGTCGGACTTCGAGTTCGAGTCGGGAGTAGTTGCCATGGCCAACCGGGGGCGGGGAACCACCGGGAGCCAGTTCTTCGTCGTCGTGGGCCAGAACGCCTCCTCCCTGACCCCCAACTACAACATCCTGGGCCGGGTCATCTCCGGCCAGGAAACCCTGGACCGCATCGCCCAGGTCCCCACCGCCACCCGACCCAACTCGGCCGAGAAGAGCCTCCCCCTGGAAACGGTCTACATCGACGACATCACCATCGAGGTGGGCTGAGCCGGGTTTTGTGAACGTTTTCGGCGCCATCGGCGCCGAAAACGTTCACAGACAGGCCGTAGGCTGTGGTCGGCATGGCGGTTGACCTACACACGCACTCGGTGGTTTCGGACGGGTCGGAGACACCCGCCGAGGTGGTGCGGCTGGCGGCCGAGGCAGGATTGACGGCGGTGGCGCTGACCGATCACGACATCCTGGCCGGGCTCACCGAGGCCGGCGTGGCCGCCGACCGCCTGGGCATCGAGCTGGTTCCCGGGGTGGAGCTGTCGCTGGATTGGTCAGAACTGGCCGGGGAGCCGGCGACCGGGGGCATGCATCTGCTGGTGCTGTGGGTGGACGACCAACCCGGCCCCCTCCAGGACCGTCTCGCCGGGCTGCGGGCGGGCCGGGACGAGCGCAACCACACCATCCTGGAGCGGCTGGCCCAACTGGGGATGGAGGTTCCCATGTCTGAGGTGATGGCCCGGGCCGGCGAGGGGGCGGTGGGCCGGCCCCACATCGCCGGGGTGATGATGGACCACGGCTACGTCCCCGACATCGCCGCCGCCTTCGACCTGTTCCTGGGCCAGGGCAGACCGGCCTACGTCGGCCGGCGCCGGCTCACGCCTCCCGAGGCGATCGAGCTGGCCCGGGCCGGCAACGGCGTTCCCGTGCTGGCCCATCCCCAGACCCTCGGCTTCGAGGATGACCGGCGGCTCGAGGTCCTGGTGGGAGAGCTGGTGGAAATGGGGCTGATGGGGATCGAGACCCACCACTCGGGGGCGGAGCCGGAGCGACGACGCCTGATGCGGCGCATGGCCGACCGTCTCGGCCTGGCGCCCAGCGGCGGCTCCGACTTCCACGGCACCTACAAGCCCGGCGTCGCAGTCGGCACCGGGACCGGGGACCTGCTGGTGCCCGACGACTTCCTCGAGGGCCTACGCCTGCGCCGGAGCATGGTGTCGTGAGCACCACCCTGGGCAAGGCAGCCCTGGTGGTGTCGGGAGGCATACTCGCCTCCCGGGCGCTGGGGTTCCTGCGGGAGGTGATCCTGGCCGCCATCCTCGGGGCCGGGGCCCAGACAGACATATACCGGGCCGCCTTCACCCTGCCCGACTACCTGTTCTTCCTCATGGCGGGCGGCTATCTCACCATCACTTTCGTGCCCATCCTCAGCCGCCATCTGGCCGAAGGTGACTCTGGGCAGATAAACGCCTCGTTCACCGCCGTGGTTCGGGTGGTGGCGATCCTCATGGTCGTCCTCACGGCCCTGGCGGCGGTCTTCGCCCGGCCCATCACCCGGGCGCTGTTCTCCGACATCGGTGCCCAGCACATCCCCGAGCTGGTCACATTGGTCCGGATCGTGCTGCCGGCCCAGGTGTTCTTCGTGCTGGGCTCGCTGATGATGGCGGTCCAGTACGCCCATCAGCGCTTCCTCATTCCCACCCTGGCCCCGATCGTCTACAACCTGGCCATCATCACCGGGGGCCTGATCGGAGCCGTAGGCGGACAGGCGGGGCCGGCCGGCTTCATCTGGGGGGCCCTGACCGGGGCCTTCCTGGGCAACTTCGCCCTGCAGTGGTGGGGTGCCCATCGCCTCGGCGCCCGACTCATTCCCGCGGTCCCCTTCCGGCACCCGTCCGTGACCGAGTACTTCTTGCTCGCCTTCCCCCTCATGATCGGCCAGTCGGCGGTGGCCCTCGACGAGGTGTTCTACAAGGTCTTCGGCCAGCTGGGCGGGGAGGGGGCCATCGCCTCCCTGGGCTATGCCCGCCAGATCAACATGGTGCCGGTCGGAGTGATCGCCCAGGCGGCCGGAGTGGCGTCCTATCCCTTCCTGGCCCGACTTTTCGCCGAAGGGAAGATATCGGAGATGGCGGCCACTGTGCGGCGGGCAGTGCGCTCCAGCGTGGCCGTGGCCGGGCTGGGAGCGGCCGCTGTGATCGGCCTGGCCCTGCCCATCGTCCAGATCGCCTTCCAACGGGGCCGCTTCGATCCCCAAAACACGATCACCGTCGCATCCCTACTCGCCATCTACGGACTGTCGATACCGATGTGGGCCGCCCACCAGGTCTACACCCGGGCCTTCTATGCCTCGCGGCGGATGTGGCTCCCGGTGGTGATCGGGACCGGTGCCACCGTGCTGGCCGTTCCCCTCTACTGGGTTTCGGCCACCCGTCTGGGTGCCTCGGGCGTGGCCATCGCCTCGGTCACCATCATGGCGCTGTACACGGCCGCCATCTCTCTGTGGTGGCACCACACCACCGAGACCATGCTGGCGGTGACCGACACCGTGGTCCGGGTGGTGGCTGCGGCCGTCCCCGCTACCGCCGCCGGGTGGCTGCTGGTCCGGATCCTGATGGGAAGCGCTCCCGCCGGTACCGGCGTCGCCCTGGCCACGCTGCTGGGTGGGGCTGTCATGACCGGGGCGGTCTACCTGGCCGTGCTGTGGTTGCTCAAGGCACCCGAGCTCGATCTGCTGCGACGGAGAGCCGCCTGATACTCAGTGGGGTTCGCCCCGGGGGTCGGGAAACACGGGATCCAGCGGATCGGAGGGATCACGGGGACGCACTGCCCTCACCCAGGCGGAGGGGATGTGGGAATGGGGACGGATCCGCCGGGCGGCCTCCTCCTCGGCGAGGACGTGCTGGATCAGGGCGGCGATGGCGGCGGCGTGAAACGGCCCCGCTCCTCCCCGGATCTGGAGATGATCACTCATCGGGCAACTCCACCAACTCGATCAGCGTTCCGGCCAGGTCTCCCGGGTGTACGAAGGCGATCCTGGTCCCCCGACCCCCCGGACGGGCTGCCTCGTCGATCAGGCGCGCCCCCCGGGCGGCCAGGTGCTCCAGAGCCGCCTCGATATCGACCACGGCGTAGGCGACGTGATGGAGGCCCTGGCCCCGGCCGGCCAGGAAACGTCCCACCGGGCTGTCCTCCGACAGAGGTTGCAGTAGCTGGATGAAGGACCCTCCCACCGGGATCATGGCCTCCTCCACTCCCTGGGATTCCACCACCTCGCGATAGAGCGGCTCGACCTGATAGCGGTCGGCATACCCGGCGATGGCGGTATCGAGGTCATCGACGGCGATGGCGACATGGTCGAGGTTGATCAACTTCACGGGGCTCAGTCAAGCACACCCGCCCATGGCCCGACATTCCGGGTGCATGAGCCCGCGAATGTCGTGGCAAAGACGAGGTTCCGCCCGGGCGCAGGCCCGGATACCCTTGATCGCATGAGCAGCGTCATCACCGGTTTCGCCCGCACCCCCACCGGCCGCTACGGGGGGACCCTGGCCTCGCTCCGGGCCGTCCAGCTGGGAGGGAGGGCCATTGCCGCCGCAGTGGAGCGCTCCAGGGTCGACCCGGGGGCGATCGACGAGGTGGTGTTCGGACAGGTCCTCCAGGCGGGTGAAGGCCAGATCACGGCCCGTCAGGCGGCGGTGGAAGGTGGCCTGGCCATGACCATTCCCTCACTCACCGTGAACAAGGTATGCCTGTCGGGCATGGCCGCCATCGGCATGGTCGACCGGGGGATCCGTGCCGGCGACGTTCGCTTCGCCGTGGCCGGAGGAATGGAGTCGATGTCCAACGCCCCCCACGTTCTCCACGGACTGCGCTGGGGGGTTCGTATCGGCGACGCCGAACTGGTCGACGTGATGCAACACGACGGCCTGTTCTGTGCCTTCGACCACTGCACGATGGGCGAGTCCTCCGACCTCAAGAACCGCCAGCTGGGCATCGAGCGCCGCGAACAGGACGAGTGGGCGGCGCGCTCCCACCAGCGGGCCCGAGAGGCGACCGAATCGGGGGCCTTCGCCGACGAGATCGTGCCGGTGGAGGTGCCGCAGCGAAAGGGCGACCCGGTGGTGATGTCCGCAGACGAGGGGATCCGGCCCGACACCACGGTCGATTCCCTGGGCCGGCTCCGCCCCGCCTTCGTCGGCGACGGGACGATCACCGCCGGCAATGCCTCCCAGATCTCCGACGGCGCCACGGCGATGGTGGTGGCCGACAAGGATGCCGCCGTGGCGGCCGGCATGCCGATCGCAGCCGAGATCCTCGCCTACGGCCAGATCGGAGGGATCGACGCCACCCTCCACGAGCGCCCGGCCGAAGCCATCCGGGTGGCGTTGAAGCTGGCCGGCCTGGATACGACCGATCTCGACCTGGTCGAGATCAACGAAGCTTTCGCCGCGGTATCGCTGTGGTCGACCCGGCTCCTCGACCTACCCGAGGACAGGGTCAACGTCCACGGGGGGGCGGTGGCCCTGGGACATCCCATCGGCTCCTCGGGCGCCCGTCTGGTGGCGACCCTGGTGTCGGCGCTGCAACAGAGGGGCGGAGGCATCGGAGCCGCCGCCCTGTGCGGGGGCGGCGGCCAGGGTGATGCCCTCATCGTCAGGGTGGAGGGCTGATGGCCGAGCCGATCGAACGCAACCTGGGGCTGGACCTGGTCCGGGTGACCGAGACGGCGGCGATGGGCGCCGCCCGCTGGCAGGGCAGGGGCGACAAGGAGGCCGCCGATCAGGCGGCCGTCGACGGGATGCGCGCCCATCTGGCCACGCTCGAGATCGACGGCGTGGTGGTGATCGGGGAGGGCGAGAAGGACGATGCCCCCATGCTCTACAACGGTGAGCGGGTTGGAGCCGGATTCGGCATGAAGGTGGACGTGGCCGTGGACCCGGTGGACGGCACAACCCTCACCGCGGCGGGGATGCCGGGCGCCATCGCAGTGATAGCCATCGCCGAGGGACATGGCTCCATGTACGCGCCGGGAAGCCTGGTGTACATGGACAAGATCGCCGTGGGCCCGGCCGCGGCCGGCACCGTGGACCTGGAAGCGCCGGTGGCCGACAACCTGGCCAGGGTGGCCAAGGCCACGGGGAACGGAGTCGAGGACCTGCGGGTGGTGATCCTCGACCGCCCCCGCAACCAGCACTACATAGACGCCACCCGTGAAGCCGGGGCCAGGATCAGGCTGATCCGGGACGGCGACGTGGCCGCATCCATCGCCTGTGCCCGGCCCGACACCGACATCGACATCCTGCTGGGGATCGGCGGTTCACCGGAGGCGGTGCTCTCGGCCGCCGCCCTGGCCTGCATGGAGGGTGAGATCCAGTGCAAGCTGTGGCCCCGGGACCAGTCGGAGGTCGAGTTCGCCCACAACGAGAACCTCGACCTGGACCAGGTCCTGACCACTACCGATCTGGTCGACTCCCACAACATCTTCTTCGCCGCCACCGGTGTGACCGGGGGCGAGTTCCTGCGCGGGGTCGACTTCTACGGGGGTGGATGCGCCACCCACTCGGTGATCATGCGTTCCAAGACCGGGTCGATCCGCTACATGGACGCCTTCCACAACCTGACCAAGCTTCGCAAGATCTCGGCCACCGTCATCGATTGAGGCGGCGACCATGTGCCATGTGGTGGCCCCCGGAATTCCGGGGGCCAGCCACTGGTCTATTCAGTTGGGGCCTTGGGGTAGCGGGATCACGGGGCACTCAAACGACTTGACCACGTGCGTTGTGATCACGCCGGCGTCGATGGCCGCTTCGACCTCGGCCGCGGAATCGAAGTCGCCGGACTGGTTGGCATCGAACATGGCCAATGCCGAGCCGTAGGTCGCCTCACCGACGTATTCGATCCCCTCGACCTGCCACCGGCCACCATTGAACCCCGGATCGCCCGGCGCGGCGGTGGCCACGTTGTAGGGCTGGGCGCCGAAGAACTGGTAGATGGTGTCGTAGCTGTGGGTAGGGGCTCCCGTGTCCGAAAAGTCCGTCGGGGTCCCGACGGTCCGGTACAGGTCTCCGTCCACGTAGAACGCCGGCCCACCTACGCCTGCAAACGCAGACAGAGGCAGGGCGAGCAGCATTGCTACGAGCACCGCCAGAAGACTCAACTTCCGCATAGATTCTCCTTCCGGTCGGCCTCCTTGACCGACGCCGTGTCGAAGCTACGGGACACTTATTACGCACCTCTGAAGCTGGACTAAACAAACACGAAAGTCGCCTCCGGTCCGCCCCGACACCCGGTGTTGCAGGCCCGGAGCCCGGGGTCCACCGTCACCCGGGCTGTCCGACACGGCCCGCCAACCCCCCACTATCGTCCGGCCATGCCCGTCGGAACCCACACGGCCCTCCACGACGAACGCAACGAGACCGTCGAGATCTACATCAACGGACAGTTCTTCCCCCGCCCCGAGGCCCGGGTGTCGGTGTTCGACAGCGCCTTCCTGGTCGGAGACGGCATCTGGGAGGGCCTGCGGCTCCATCGGGGACGATTCGCCTTTCTCGATCGCCATCTCGACCGCCTCTTCCAGGGGGCTGCCGCCACCCGGATCGACCCGGGCCTGACCCGGCAAGGATTGACCGAGGCCCTCTACGAGACCATCCACCGCAACCGGATGCACGACGACGTGCACGTCCGCCTCATGATCAGCCGGGGCACCAAGTCCACTCCCTCCCAGCACCCCTCCAATCTGGTTTCCGGCCCCACCATCGTCATCATCGCCGAGCACAAGGTGGCCGACCCCGAAGTAACACGACGGGGCATCGACCTCTTCACCGCCACCGTGCGCCGCCCACCCCCCGACACTCTCGACCAGCGGCTCAACTCCCATTCCAAGCTCCACGAGGTGATAGCCCTCATCCAGGCCACGGAGGCAGGGGCCGACGAGGCACTGATGCTGGACCCGACCGGAGCGGTGGCCACATGCAACGCCACCAACTTCTTCATCGTCTCGGGCGGAGAGGTGTGGACGTCCTCGGGCCACTACAGCCTGCACGGCATCACCCGGGGGGTGGTGCTAGAGGAGGCCGAGGCGGCCGGTATCGTCACCCACCAGGCACCCTTCTCCTTGACCGATGTCTACTCGGCCCGGGAAGCTTTCGTCACGGGGACCTTCGGCGGTCTCACCCCGGTCAGGTCGGTCGACGGACGACTGATCGGCAACGGAGGCGAGGGCCCGGTCACCACTCGCCTCCGGGATCTATACCACGAGGCCCTGGAGAGATCGGTGTCGTCGTGACCGTGATCCGGATCTCGGTGTGGTCGGGCCCCCGCAACATCTCCACTGCCCTGATGTACTCGTTCCACCAGCGTCACGACACCACCGTGGTGGACGAGCCTCTCTACGCCCACTACCTGGTGCGTAGCGGCCTCGAACACCCCGGAAGGGACGAAGTTCTGGCCGCCCAGGACAACGATGGCGAGACCGTGATCCGCGATGTGATCCTGGGGCCGGTGGCCACCCCGGTGCTGTTCCTGAAGAACATGGCCCACCATCTGCGCGGCCTCGACTGGTCGTTCCTGGCCGAGCTTCGCAACGTCATCCTCACCCGTCATCCGGCCGAGATGCTCCCCTCTCTGATCCGGCAGGTGCCCGATCCGGACCTGGAGGGCACCGGCCTCCCCGTCCAGGTGGAGCTGCTCGACTACATCCTCGACCGGGGCGACGACCCGCTGGTGGTCGACTCGCGTCTCCTTCTCGAGGACCCGCCGGGAGTGCTGGCCGCCCTCTGCAACCGTCTGGGAATCCGCTTCGATGAGGCCATGCTGTCATGGGAGGCCGGGCCCATACCGGAAGACGGGGTGTGGGCGCCCTACTGGTACGACAGCCTTCACCGCTCGACCGGATTCGGCCCCTACCGGCCCAAGGAGGCGAAGGTGCCCGATCGGCTCCAGCCCCTCCTGGCCCAGGCCGTACCCCTGTACGAACGCCTGGCCGCCTACTCGCTGGGCTCTTGACTCCCAACCGGTGGGGGACTCCCTGGGGGTCCCGCCACCCACAGCACCAGCGCCGCCACCGCCAAGGCCGCACCTAGCCCGACCAGAAGGCGAGTCGACCCGCCCACCTCGACGGCCGTGACCAGCGAGAGCACCCCCACGACCGCGGCTGCGGCCGCCGCCGTCATCGCCGACCGCAACAGGGTGCTCGTGGATGCCATGGGAACAAGTCGGGACTCGATCGAGTCGGCGCCCATCTCGACCAGCAGGATGAGGAGGAATGCCGAGGCCACCAGACCCGGCGTCCGGTCGCCCGCCACACCGTGGATCCCCAAGCGGACGCAGGTAAGGGCGGCCCCAACCGCCAGCCCGGTGGCGCGGCCGGTCAGAAGCGCCAGAGCCACCGAGAGGACCACGGCCACACCCAGCACGGCGCTGATCGGCTGCCACGGCCCGGACGGCTCGAAGAGGGCCAGCCCCACCGCCGCCAGGAATGCGCACAGACCGGTCAGACGCGGGCTCGACGCCACAAACGCCGCCATGCCTCCACCTCCTCCAGCACCTGGTCCAGCGAACGCGACGGGCTCCACCTGCCCACCGCCACCCCGTGTTCCCGCAGCCGGTCGATCGTCATGTCCCGCTCCATTTCCCACACCCGGCGCGCCGCCGCCCTAAGCCGATCCCGGGGTGGGCGAAGCAGGGCGGAGACCTCGATGGCGATCACGGCCACGTCGACTCCCGAGCGGGCCAGCAGGGCGATCCTGGCCCGGACGCCCTCGTCGAGCAGGGGAGAGACGAACACCACCATGGATGGAGGTCGGATGGCCTGACCGAGGATGCGATCCACCGCCATCCACACCGGCCTCGTCGCCGCCTGGGTGTCGAGCAGCGCCGAAACCAGACGCTGGTGGTGGATGGCGCCGGTTTCGAGCCCGAACCATCTCTGATGGCCGGCCAGCGAGATCAGCCCCACCCGGTTGCGCGCCCTGCCGTAGACGTCGACCAGAGAAGCGGCGATCCGAACCAGGAACTCCAACCCAGCCTCGGTCTCCGCCCCCGGGTCGAGGAAGGAGTCGACCACCAGGACCAGGTCGGCATTGCGATCGGCGTGGCGCTGATTGACCCACACCTGTGAGCTGCGCGCCGTGGCCCGCCAGTTGACGATCCGGGGCGAGTCGCCCGGCGCCCAAACCCGAAGCTCGGCCAACTCGAAGCCGGGGCCGCGGCGGCCGGAGACGAGATCGCCGACATGGAGGCTCGTCTCCTCGGGAGCCACCAGCCGGCGAACGGTCTGGGTGTCCGGCAACACGGTGACCACCTCCGGGTGATCGCACCGGGCCCTGTCGAAGGTCATGCGGGAGATGCCCGTCAGCCACGCCTCGGCTCTCCCCAGCCGGTAGTTACCCCATCGTTCGAGGCGAATCCGGGCCACGGCCCGACCCTCGCCGTGGTGCAGCGGGACCACCAAGCCGGAACGCCCCGAGCGCTCCGCTCCTTCCACCGCCACGATCCGAGCCAGGGCGGGAAGACGGAGCCGGACGTGTGCGACCGCCCCCCGGCCCGAAACGGCCACCGAAACCTCCACCACCCCGCCTTCGACGGTCCGCTCGGCATTGGTGGCGACATCGACCGAGGCGGGGGCAAGGTTCGGGGTCATCGAGTCGAGAACCAGCACCACCACCATCGGGGCCACGACCAGAACCGGGGCGGGATCGCCCAGGGCCAGAGCCGCGAAAGGAGCCACCACCGCCACGGTCACATAGACCCAGCCCCGGGCCGACAATCTCGCTCTCACGGGTGATGCGGGTCGACCACCGGCACCGGAACCTGCGACAGGCAGTCCGTCACCACGGACCGCTCGTCCACACCCTGGGCCCAGGCCTCCGGCCGGAGAACCAGACGGTGGGCCAGAGCCGCGACCGCCACCGCCTGGATGTCGTCGGGGAGCAGGAAGTCGCGGCCCCCCAGCGCCGCCACGGCCCGTCCCACCTTCATCATCGCCAGCGAGCCGCGGGGGCTTGCTCCCACCCTGACCCTTCGATGAGAGCGGGTGGCGGATGCGACCGCCACGGCATATCGGCCCACCGCCTCGGAGACGTGCACCGCCTCGCACACCGACTGCATCTGCAGGAAACGGCCCCGATCCACTATCCGATCGAGCTCCCAGCCGTCCGTGCGGCGCTCGGCCCGGTCCCGGAGGATCTTCCACTCGGAGTCGCCATCGGGATAGCCCACATCCACCCGCACCATGAACCGGTCGAGCTGCGCTTCCGGCAGCGGATACGTCCCTTCGTACTCGATCGGATTCTGCGTCGCCACCACCAGGAAAGGAGCCTCCAGGGGATGGGTCACCCCGTCGACCGTCACCTGGCGCTCCTGCATCGCCTCCAGCAGGGCAGCTTGAGTCTTGGCCGGGGCCCGGTTGATCTCGTCGGCCAGGAGCAGGTTGGTGAACACCGGGCCCGGTCGAAAGGCGGGCCGATTGTCCCCCGGGCCGAACACCACCGAACCGGTGATGTCCATCGGCATCAGGTCCGGGGTGAACTGGATCCGATTGTGACCCAGACCGGTGGCCGCCGCCAGAGCCCGCAGCGAAAGGGTTTTGCCCAACCCGGGGAGATCCTCCACCAGCACGTGCCCGTCGGCCAGAGCCGCAGCCAGCATGAGCTGGAGGACATGTCGCTTGCCGATCACCACCTTCTCGACCTCGTCGAGGATGGCCGACCCGAGCCGGGCCAGGTCATCGGAGGTCACAGCCGGCTGATGCGGTCGATCAGCATCTCCACCTCCTCGGGTGTAACGGGCCCGGAGCCGTTGAGCACCCGGGCCGCCTCCTCGCCCAACAGCCGCCGACTCTCGCCGGCAACGTCCTCGGCTTCCAGACCGCCGCGATGGGCGACGAGAGCCGCCAGACGTCTTCTCAGCCGTACCTCGTCACCAAGTCTGGGATCGCCCGCTCCGGCCACCTCCAGTTCGAGTGAGAGCAACGCGGCAGGGGGGCGGATCCGCCGTCTTGCCCAGATCGGCCTCGGGGAGGACTCCTCCACCGGCTGGCCGGGCATCCGGCGCCACATGGTCGCCGCCAGAGCCGTCACCAGGAGCAGCTCCCAAAGCAGATTGGCGGGAGGGCCGGTCATGTGGACAACGGCCAGCGCCCCGGCCAGCACCGCCACCAGGGCCGTGGTCCGGGCCAGGGTCCTAGTCGTCCCTGGCATGGGACAAGCCTTCCCGTATCTGCTTGGAGAGCTGCTCGGCGGATGTCGCTTCGGATCCGCTTGTCGGGTGGATCGAGAAGCGAGCCCGGTTGTACAGATCGGCCAGGAGCCCGGTCGGCCCTTCCTGTTCCGATCCGGCCAGGCGCATGAGGTGGGAGGTGACGGTCTCCGAGCCGGCCCGGGCGACTCCCACCTCCGCCGCCCGGCCCGCCACCCGGCGGTAGGCAGCCAGGACCCGGGACCGGGTGTCGCCCGGGTCCGGAGAGGATTCGATCCAGGCTCTTGGAGGCTGCGAGGGAACAGTCGGTATATACCGACCGGCCCGGCCCGACCAGGTCCGCCGCCTGAACATGGCGAAGGCCAGGACGGCAACCGCGGCCGCAATCAGAACCCAGACGTCGGGGCCGGCCACCGGCACCGCATCGGATGTGGGGACGGCCGGATCCGCCGTCGTAGTGACGGTGGGGAGCACGGGCTCGCTGGCGCCGGGGCCGCCGAAGTGGAGGCTGGGTAGGACGAGGAGGGCCACGGCGGCCACTACCACCAGGGCCGCCAGCGTCGCCCAGGGAGACACCGGGTCCCGGCTCCGTCTGCGTCTGGCCACCCTGGGACGGATCAGCCAGCGGTAGATCGCAGCCAGGAGCACCGCTGCATATAGGAGGCGCATGGTGGGCCCGACCAGGTCCGCCACGACATCGGGGTCGATTCCCGGAGGCGGTGCCGACTCCGTGCCCGGTAGGCCCGTGGCGACGACGGCGACCACAGTGAGGAGTACCGCCACCAGAGCGGCGGCGCCCACGGGCACCCACCTCGAACCGGCGAACCGCTTCATGACCACGAACCCTAACGACCGGGGCCATCGCGTCACCTCCGCTGGTCCGCCTTCAGCGGACGGCGACCACCTCGAGGGCCAGATCGACGGCCTCGGTCAGCGAGCCGGCCACCGGCACTCCGACCGCTTCCAGGTCGTGGCGATGGTGGGAACCCCCGTCGAACAGCACGGCCCTGGCCCCCACCGCCGAGGCGGCGGCGGCGTCATCGGGCACGTCTCCGACCACCACGACGGTGGCCGGATCCAGCTCCAGAGCTTCCAGATGCCCGGCCAGCGAGGTTGCCTTCCCGGCCCCGCGGTTTCCCTGTGAGCCACGGACGGCGTCGAAGTAGCCCGTCACTCCGAGGCGATCGACGATCCCGACCAGGTGCTCGTGGGGAGCCATGGATAGGACAGATTGGCGAAGGCCGCGGTCGCGGGCAGTATCGAGAGCAACTCCCGCATCGGGAGCCAGCCCGACCGTGTCCACCCGGCAAAAGTAGGCCTGATGGAACAGCTCGTTGATGCGCAGCCACTCCGCATCCGTGACGCGGCGGCCGAGGAGGCGTTCGTAGAAGAGGTTGACCGGGCGGGTGTAGTGGTTGCGGTACCCTTCGGCATCGATCGGGGAGGCGCCGTAGGCCGCCAGGCCGACATTGACCGCCTCGACCACGATCGGGAGGTCGTCGAGAAGGGTCCCGTTCCAGTCCCAGATCAGATGCCCCGATCCCGAGGTGGTGGGGCGATGAACGGGTGCCGGGACCGGTCCGCCGGGGAGGCTCACAGCTCCATGCGCCCGACCAGGGCGCGGCCCAGAGTCAGTTCATCGGCGTAGTCGAGGTCGCCCCCCACCGGCAAGCCGGAAGCGAGGCGGGTCACCCGCACTCCCAGGGGCTTGAACTCGCGGGCCAGGTACATGGCGGTGGCATCGCCCTCCATGGTGGGATTGGTGGCGGCGATCAACTCGGTGATCTCTTCGTCGGCGATGCGGTCCTTCAGCTCGGCGAAGCGAAGCTGGTCCGGTCCCACCCCATTGATAGGAGAGATGGCTCCACCCAGCACGTGATAGCGGCCCCGGAACTCCTGGGTCCGCTCCACGACCGGTATGTCCTGGGGACGCTCCACCACACACACGACGTGAGGGTCCCTGCGGGCGTCGCGACAGATCGAGCACTCCTCTGCACCGGTCATGTTGAAACAGCGCCGGCAGGGATGCACCTGATCGCGCAGGTCCGAGATGGCCCGGGAGAGGCGACGGGCGTCTGCCTCCTCCACCGCCAGGAGGTGGAAGGCGAGACGCTGAGCCGTCTTGTTTCCCACCCCGGGAAGGCGGGACAGCTCATCGACGAGGCGCTGGACGGGACCTTCGAACATCAGCCCAGCAGGCCACCCAGGTCGAGGCCGCCGGCCAGACCCCCGAACTGGTCGCCGGCCGCGTCCGAAGCGGCCCTCATGGCCTGGTTCACCGCCGCCACCACCAGATCCTGGAGCATCTCGACATCGTCGGGATCGACCACGGAGGGGTCGATGGCGACGCTGACCAGGTGCTGGGCGCCCGAGACCGTGGCAGTCACGACTCCCCCGCCGGCCGAGCCATCGAACTTCTGGCCGGCCAGCTCCTCCTGAGCAGCGGCGAGTTGCTCCTGCATCTTCTGGGCCTGCTGCAAGAGCTGGCGCATATCGGGCTGACGGTTCATGATTCGGATTCCCCACGGTTCGGCTGCGGTCCCACACAGGGTAGTGATCGACGGGCGTTGAGCCTGCGCACTCCCGGCGAACAGTGTGGCCTCAGGAATCGACCAGAACGGAGGTGTGCATGCCCTTTTGGCAGTGGTCGACCAGGCCGTGTCGGTCTGGACCACGATTCGACAGGTGAGCTGGTAACTGCCCGGGGGAAGGTCGAGATCCAGAGTCGCCTCGTCCCCTGTGGGGAGAACATCCGACGCTGCCACAACGGTCCCGCTGGGTCGGGTGGCGCTGGCCTGGTAGATCCCGGCGGCTAGTCCCAACGCCACCGCACCCACGAAACAGAGGATGGCGGCCGCCATCCAGACCGAGCCGGCGCGACGCACCAGGCTGCGTGGCGGGTTGACGGACTTCACGTAAACCGATTGGCACCGGCCGACGCCCTCTTGAGAGGACCAACCCCGGCCAGGGCCGGGGACGGCTCAGTCGTCGTCGATCAGTTCCGCACCCAGCTCGTTGGCCAGGAGTTGAGCCGGGTCCACCTCATCGGAGGAGCCCTCGAGCAGATCCTCCGGGGCCAGGTCGACCTCCTCGCCCCCTTCTCCGACCGAACCACCGTCACCGGAGGAGATGAAGCGAACCGTGACCGGTCGCTCCAGCAGGTCCCCGGCCTTGGTGGCCACCACCTTGGCGATGGCCGGATCGTCCTGGAGATTCTCCAGATGAAACAGGTGCGGAACCTGGAGGATGATGGCCGACCCGTCCACCCCGGCCGGCACCACCTCGCGAAACAATGCCCAGCGACGGGCCCCGAGCACATCACGGAGGCTTCCGAACAGGCCGGGCCATATCGACTGGAGCTGGGCGAACTGGAGAGGCGGACCCGCCGGAGCCTCAGCCTCGGCGGGCGAGTCGGGCTCGGGGGACTCGGGCGTCTTCTCGGTCGTTTCCTCGGGCCGTGGTTCGGGGACCCGGGGGGTCGCCTCGGGCCTGTCCAGATGGCGTTCGGGGGAAGGGGCGGACGGCTCTGATGGGCGAGGGACGTCCTCGGCCATGGCTTCGACCCGTCGCTCCAGCCGTCCGATGCGCGAGGCCAGTGCGTCGGGATCGGAGGTCACCTCGGGACGGGTCAGCTTGATCAGCGCCAGCTCGATCATCAGACGCTCCTCGCGCCCCTCGCGCAGACGAACCAGCGCCTCTCCCAGGACGTCCACCGCCCGCAACACGTCAGCGGCAGGCAGGGCGGTGGCGGTCTTCTTCCACGACTCGATCACGTCGGAGGGCTCGTCGGCGATCTCTTCCAGGTTGGGGGCGTAATGGGCCAGGAAGACGCCCCGGAAGAACGAGATCCCCTCGGCGGTGAACCGGCGCAGATCGACGCCGTCGGCGGCCAGCCGGGCAATCAGGTGCAGGGCCGAGGTGGCGTCGTGCGATCCGACCGCTTCGGCCAGCTGGGCGTAGGCCTCCCAGTCGGCCAGGCCCAGGGCCCTTCTCACCCCGGCCGTGTCCACGGTGCCGCCACCCAGGGCGGCCACCTGCTCCAGGAGACTGAGCGAGTCGCGGGCAGACCCGGCCGCATGACGGGCCACGGCCACCAGGGCGGTCGGGTCGACCTCATAGCCTTCCAGGTCGGCGATCCGACCCAAATGGGCGGCCAGCGCCTCGACGGGGATGGGATGGAAATCGAAGCGCTGGCTGCGAGAACGGATCGTGTCAAGGAGCTTGTAGGGCTCGGTGGTGGCGAGGACGAAGTAGACGTGGTCGGGCGGTTCCTCCAGGGTCTTGAGCAGAGCGTTTCCGGCCGCCTTGGAGAGCATGTGGGCCTCGTCGAGGATGAAAACCCGCTGGGAGCCGGCATGGGAGGCGACCGTCGTCACCGACACCCGGATGTCGCGGATGTCCTCGACCGAGTTGTGGCTGGCCGCATCGAGCTCCATGACGTCGAAGGAAGACCCGTCGGTGATGGACAGGCAGCTCTCACATTCGTTGCATGGAGAGCCGTCGGGGTGACGGTTCTCGCAGTTGAGGGCCTTGGCCAGAATGCGAGCCGTGGTGGTCTTGCCCGTCCCCCGGGGCCCGGCGAACAGGTAGGCGTGGGCCACCCGGCCCTCGGCCACCTCCCGGGAGAGAGTGGCGGTGACGTGACCCTGGCCCACCACCTCATCGAAGCTCTGTGGCCGGTACTTTCGATACAGCGCCTGATACTCCATGCACCCAAGACGGTACCGAGGTCGCCCGCCTCCTGACAACGGGGTCCCTCTGTGAACGTTTTCGGCGCCCGGCGCCGAAAAACGGTTCACAGAAGTCCGCTTTTCCGCCCGGGACGGGTTCTCGCTCACGTTGTGGCGACGAAACGCCGATACTGGTGGCGGTGATTACCTCTCTGGACAGAACCTTCGATGATGTCGCCCCGGCGGTGTGGACCCACCAGCTCGTGCGCCGCTTCGGTCGGATGAACGCCGTCGACCAGCTCGATCTCGCCATTCGCCCCGGTGAGTTCTACGGCCTCCTGGGCCAGAACGGGGCCGGCAAGACCACCACGATCAAGATGATCGTCGGTCTGCTTCGCCCCACCTCGGGACGAACCGGCATCGGCGAGTTCGACACCTGGAAGTCTCCCCTGGAGGTGAAGCGCCGCATCGGGGTACTCCCCGAGGAGTTCAACCTCTACGAGCGTCTCACCGGAGCCGAGCTGCTGGACTTCACCGCCGCCCTGCACGGGGTGCCCAAGCCCGACGCCGTGACCCGCCGCGACGACCTGCTGGGGATACTCGATCTGGAAGACGATGCCGGCAAGCTGGTTCGCGACTACTCACGGGGAATGCGCAAGAAGGTGGCCCTGGCCGCCGCCATCATCGCCCGGCCCCCGGTGCTGTTCCTCGACGAGCCCTTCGAAGGGGTCGACGCCGTGTCCGCCCGCCTCATCCGCCGGCTCCTCTCCCGCTACACCGAGCTGGGCGCCACCATCGTGTTCTCCTCCCACGAGATGCATCTGGTGGAGAAGCTGTGCACCCGGATCGGGATCATGAGCCACGGCAAGCTCATGCTGGAGGACACCCCGGCCGGCCTGTGCGCCCGGATGGGGGTCTCGAGCGTGGAGGACGCTTTCATCGCCGCCGTCGGTGGCACCGACGAGGAGCGAGAACTGTCATGGTTCGAGAGCTCTTCGGCCTGAAGGCCCGCCTGTTCTGGAACGGCCTTCGGGCCGATCGCCAGCGCAGGATCGGCCTCCCCCTGATCCTGGCCCTGGTGGGTTGGCTGTCGTGGCGTCTCACCTCGGCCCACCTCTCCACCCTGGCGGCGCTGCGATCGGGGGCAATCGAGGAGTACATGGCCTGGGCGGCCCTCGTTCTCTTCATCGCCTGGGCGGCGTTGCCGGTGGTGGTGTTCCCCCTGGACGAGAACCTCGACCCGCAACAACTCGCCACCCTCCCCATCCCTCGCCCCAAGCTGGTGGTCGGGCTGGTGGCGGCTTCGTTCTTGGCCCCGCCCGTGGTGGCCGCCCTGGCGCTGGTCGGGTCCACCGTGGGCCACCGACTGTCCGCCCTGGCCCTGACCATTCCGGCCGGTGCCGTGTTCCTGATCTTGCTGGTGGTGGGAGCCCAGGCCTTCACCACCCTGATGTCGGCCATCCTCCACAGCAAGCGGGGACGGGACGTGGCCGTGTTCTTGATCATGGGAATCGGGCTGGGCAGCTTCGCCGGTTACCAGACCGTCCGCTCGGCCGTGGCCGACCACGGTCTCACCAGCGCCGTCCTGGCCCACCCCATCGACCACCTCTGGTGGGCGGTGGCTCCCCTGGCCCCGGCCCACGCCATCACCGCCGCCTGGGACGGCCGCGTCGGTGCCGCTCTGGTGGCCCTCGTGGTGGCAGCGGCCTGGGTGGGCGTCCTGGCCCTGGCATGGGAGCGGATCCTGCGCTGGATCCTGGTGACGCCCCGTCAGGAGTCGGGGGTGTCGACGGTGCGCGGCAGCCACGGAATGGCCCGGGGCCGCTGGCACGCCCCGTTCATGATGGCCCGAAAGGAGCTGCGCTTCTACCTGCGTGACCCCCGCCAGCGCCTGGTATGGACCGGGACCGTCATCTTCGTCGGCCTGGCCGTGGCAGCGCTGGTGGTGGGATCCGAGGGGATCGGTCGGTTCCGTACCAAGGAGTGGCTCCCCGTCCTGGCGCCGGCCCTGGTCCTTCTGGTGGGACTGCCGGTGGCACTCAACCAGTTCGGCTGGGAACGCAACGCCGCCTCCTATCTGTTCGCCCTGCCCGCCAAGCCCCGCTCGCTGATCATGGGCAAGAACATCGCCGCTCTCATCGGGTTGCTATTCGAGACCACCTTCATCGGAATGCTCTTCGCCTGGTGGTCGGGCGGCTGGCGTTGGGCCGGGTTGGTGGTGCCCCTCAGCCTGGGAACGATCGGCTGCCTGCTGGCGGTAGGGAACATCGTCTCCATCCTCGCTCCGCTCCGATTGCCCCGGGAGGGCACCGACATGTTCGCCCAGGCCACCGAGCAGGGCCTGCTGGCCCTGTTGAGCCAGCTCATATCCTTCTTCCTGATCGGCCTCCTCCTCGCCCTCCCCGCCTCGGTCACCGTCCTCACCGTCGCCTTCGGCGAGGTGATCGCCCCCTGGTTCACCGCCCTGTTCTCCATCGGCTGGGGCCTGTTGTGGTACGGCCTTTCGATCTGGGTGGCGGGGTGGCTGCTCAAGCGCCGCATCCCCGAAGTGGTGGGCTGGGTGCAGGTCACCTGATCCTCGCCGCCACATTCGGCGGCGGCCCGACTGCCGAAACGAGGGCCTACGCTGGCCAGGCATGCGGCTCGGGATAGATCTGGACGGGGTGGTGGCGGATTTCAACAGTGGTTGGATCCGCCGCTACAACGAGGACTTCGCCGCCGACCTGGCCTTCGACGCGGTCCAGGCCTGGGACGCCATCCCCTCTTTGACCCACTTCCGGCACATGGGTGAATTCTGGCGCTGGGCCCAGGACCACGACGGACACAGCCTCTTCCGCCACCTGGAGACCTACCCCGACGCGGTCGGCGCCCTGTGGCGGCTGGCCGCTCAGCATCACTCGGTGGTGATCCTCACCACCAAGCCGCCCTGGGCCATACACGACACCTTCGCCTGGATCGCCGAGCACCGCATTCCCACCCGGGAGGTGCACATCCTGGAGGAGAAGTGGTCGGTCGATTGCGACATCTACCTCGAGGACGCCCCCCACAATCTGGAGTCGCTGGTGGCCCATCGCCCGGATCGCACCGTGGTCCGCTTCGTCCGGCCCTGGAACCATCCGGTCACGGGCTGCCTGGACGTGACCGACTGGGAGGGCTTCACGAAACTGGTCGGATCGGTTGGCGCCCGACCCGTTTGACTCTCTACCCTGTCGCCTCGGGCGGAGGGATCTTCGCCGGATCATCATCCATAGGAGGACGAACGTGAAGAAACTGAGATGGTCGGCTCTGCTTGCAGTGCTGGCCCTGATCATCGCTGCGTGCGGAGGGAACGGAGCCACCGAGACGACGGCGGCGACCACCTCCACCACCGAGGCCATGACCTCCACCACCGCAGCCATGACGACCACTTCGGAGGCCATGACCTCGACCACTGAGGCATCTAGCGTCGGCACACCGGACAACCCGATCAAGGTGTTGTTCGTGCCATCGGTCGAAGCCGACGTGATCACCACCGGCGGCGACATCATGAAGCAGGCCCTGGAAGAGGCCACCGGGCTCAGCTTCGAGGTGAGCGTTCCCACCTCGTACGCGGCCACGATCGAGGAAATGTGCGCCTCGCCTGCCAACACGATGGGATTCATCCCCGGGCTGGGCTACGTGCTGGCCAGCGACCGCTGCGGCGTCGACGTCGCCTTCAAGGCGGTCCGCTTCGGCTGGTCGGTGTACTGGTCGCAGATCCTGGTTCCCCGTGATGGCGACATCACCGACATCAGTGACCTGGAAGGCAAGTCGTGGGCCTACCCCGACACTGCTTCCACCTCGGGCTACATGGTTCCGACACTGATGTTCGATGAGGCGGGTATCACGCCCGGTGAAGAGGTGGCGTCTGGTGGCCATCCCCAGGCAGCGCTGGCCGTCTATCGGGGCGAGGCCGATTTCGCCACTACCTTCTTCAGCCCACCCCTGCTTCCCGACGACCAGACCTGGGACCGGAGCATGAATCCCGACATCCCCGACGACATCGTCGATACCTGCGCTCCCAGTGAGGACGGATCGAAGCTGCTGTGCGGACCGAACGGTGAATACCGGGTGCTCGATGCCCGGGCCAGCGCCCGCGAGGACGCTCCCGACATCGTCCAGAAGGTGAAGATCCTCGAGATCTCGCCCGACATCCCCAACGACACCCTGTCGTTCGGACCCGACTTCCCGCCGGACGTTCGCCAGAAGGTCGAAGATGCCCTGGTTGCCTTCGCCGGTGCCTGCGATACCGACGAGAACTGCCTGTGGAATCAGTCGATCGGAAGCCAGGACTTCTACGGATGGACCGGCATCGAGCCGGCCAAGGACTCCGAGTACGACAGCCTGCGCAAGATCGTCGACCTGGTCGGATACCAGCCAGAAGGCTGAGCAAGAGACAAGATGGGGCCGGGCGGGCCCAGCTCGCCCGGCCCCCACACAGGAGTAGAAGAAATGCTCCAGGTCGAGCACCTCACGAAGGTCTACGAAGGGGGCACCGTGGCCCTCGAGGACGTCAGCTTCGAGGTGCCCGACGGCGAGTTCCTGGCGGTGATCGGCCTGAGCGGGTCGGGCAAGTCCACCCTGCTGCGCTGCATCAACCGCCTCATCGAGCCCACCGAGGGCAGGATCCTCTGGAACGGGCTCGACGTGACCCAGGCCAACCAGGAAGAGTTACGCCGGATCCGACGCAAGATCGGGATGGTCTTCCAGCATTTCAACCTGGTGCGTCGTTCCAAGGTGTTGACAAACGTTCTCCAGGGAAGCCTGGGATACGTGAGCCCGGCCCGCAGCATCATCAACCGTTTTCCCCGTGAGCAGATCGCCCGTGCCCACCGCCAACTAGCCCGGGTTGGGCTCGAGGAAAAGGCCGGGCAGCGGGCCGACGCTCTCAGCGGTGGCCAGCAACAGAGAGTCGGCGTGGCGCGGGCGCTGATGCAGGACCCGGAGATGATCCTGGCAGACGAACCCGTGGCATCCCTCGACCCGGTCCTGGCCCACAGCATCATGCAGTACCTGGAGCAGATCAACGCCGAGGAAGGCATCACCATCCTCTGCAGCCTCCACTTCCTGGATCTGGTCCATCGATACGCCGATCGCGCCATCGCCCTCAAGGAAGGCCACCTGGTGTTCGAGGGTCCACCGGTCGAGATCGACGACGTTCGCTTCAAGGACATCTACGGCCAGGAGGCCGAGCGAGTTGGTTGACCTCGAGGAGACCCCCCAGACCGAAACCGAGCCGTCCCGACCGGACACGCCCGGGCCAGAACTGCGCCGCACCCTCAAATTCATCATCTTCCTGGTGATCGGCATCGTCGTGTACGCCTACGGCTTCCAGGTCACCGACGTCAACCTGGACGAGATCAAGTCCGAGACCCGTCAGAACCAGCTCGTGCTGGTCCTGAGAGCCCTGGCCCGTCCCGACCTCCTGACCTACGAACGCGACGAGACACCTACCGACGTCACGTTCTACATGCCCTGTCCGGCGGGGGGCTTCACTCCCGAGGCACCGGCCCTCGACACGCGGGCCCTGACACTCTCCCCTTCCTGCGTGGAGCCCGGGGGGGAGATCACCGTCACCGGGGCCCACTTCGCCGCCAATGCCCGGGGAACCCTCTACCAGGTGCCGCCTTCGGGCGACCTCGAATTGCGGCTGGCCAGCTTCCAGACCGACGCCAACGGGAACTTCAGCCTGACCGTCGACACCCGTGAGCGGGCCAACGATGAGCCACAGACGATCAGGGCGGTCACGAGCGAGAACGTGGGCACGATCTTCAACCGTGTGGAGGTGTGGCAAGACGACAACGGGAACGGGGTGCAGGATCCGGTCAGGATTCCCGACGGCGGCACCTTCACGACCGACCTGGGGGTGAGTCCACCGGCGGGAGCAGGCGTGGCATTGTTGGATCCGGGACGCAACGTGGTCGACTTCGTGACTCTGGGCGACCCCTTCGTCGCCACCAACGGACCGGCCCGCGACGACCTGGCCGTTCCCATCGACGAGCCCCGGGCGGCGACGGTCCGGATCACCGGGCTGACCGACCAGGGTCAGCTCACTCTGGAAGGACCTGGAGGGACTGATCTCTCCCAATGGCAGGCGGTTCTGTACAACCCCGATACCGGGACGTCCTCCACCTCGGCCGCCGTCACCGATTCGATTCTGAAGTCGCCCCGGTTGAGTCGCTCCGCCATCGACACCTGGAACCGGATCATCGAGACGGTGTTCCTCGCCTTCCTGGCGACCACTCTCGGAACCCTCATCGCCGTGCCGATGAGTTTCCTGGCGGCACGCAATCTGATGCGGGACATCCGGGTGCCGATGACCAAGCTGGCATTGCAGGTGCTGGCTCTCCCGGTCGGCGTCGGCGTCGGCGTCATCGCCGCCGGCTGGGCCGGGTCTATCAGCGAACGCATCACTGGAAGCACAGTTCTCTCGATCGTGGGGCTGATAGTGATTCCAGCGATCGTCTGGAGAGTGGTGCGCTGGGCGGTCCCACCCATCGAGGACGAGATTCCCAGCCCGGGCCTGCGTATTGCCCGGGCTTTCGTCCTGGCGGTGTCCGCCCTGGCAGCAATCGTGGTCCTGTTCCTCCTGGCCAGCCTGATGAGCAGCGCCGGCGATTGGCTGGCGCCTCGCCTGGCGAGCCTGGGTTTCCTGGGTTCTTTCGTGGGCAGCCTGGGAGACATCCTGGCGGCCATCATCACGCTCATCACCGCTCTGGCCACGGCCGGGGTGCTGGTGGTGCTGGCCGGCACCCTGGGCGGCTGGATGAAGTCCCGCCTTCCGGCCGGAGTCATCAAAGTGATCCGCCTTCCCTTGGCGGCGGCGGCGGGAGGCTTGCTGGCGGTGGTGATCGGGATCGGGGTCGGTCGTCTGTACCAGATCACGGATCCGCTAAAGGTTTACATCATTCCCGGAGCGGTCGGGGCGGCCATCGGTCTGGCACTCGCCATTCGCGCCTACCGCAAGGAGCAGATCGCGGTCGGCCTGTCGATCTACTACATCGCCCGAACGGTGTTCAACGCCATCCGCTCTATCGAGCCCCTCATCATGGTGATCGTCTTCGTGGTGTGGGTGGGCCTGGGCCCCTTTGCGGGGTCACTCGCCCTCGCCCTCCACACGGTGGCGGCCCTGGCCAAGCTCTACTCGGAGCAAGTGGAGAGCATCCTGCCCGGACCCATCGAGGCGGTGAGGGCCTCGGGAGCCACCCGTCTCCAGACCATCGTCTACGCCGTGATCCCCCAGATCGTGCCCCCCTACATCTCCTTCACCCTGTATCGATGGGACATCAACGTCCGCATGTCCACCATCATCGGCTTCGCCGGAGGTGGTGGGATCGGATTCCTGCTGCAACAGAACATCAGACTGCTCAACTACCGGGCGGCATCGGTCAACATGCTGGCCATCGCCATCGTCGTCGCCTCGATGGACTACCTCAGCTCACGCATCCGGGAGCGGATCGTGTGAGCGATGAGCCGCTCCTCCTCCGCCGCCGGCCCGAACGTGAGCGACTGGAGCACGAGTTGCTGGCGCCGGCGGCCACAAAGGCCGACCAGTCCCGGGGCCGGGCCGAGCCGGAAGAGAAGGACGAATACCGGACCGACTTCCAGCGGGACCGGGACCGCATCGTCCACTCCAAGGCCTTCCGCCGTCTCAAGCACAAGACACAGGTGTTCCTGAACCCGGAAGGCGATCACTACGTGACCCGTCTCACCCACACGGTCCAGGTGACCCAGGTGGGTCGGGCCGTCGCCGCCGCCCTGGGCCTCAACGAGACCCTGACAGAGGCCATCTGCCTGGCCCACGACGTGGGCCATTCGCCGTTCGGTCACACCGGCGAGGAGGCACTGACCGAGTTCGTGGACGGTGAGTGGCACCACGCCGCCCATGGGGTGCGAACCCTGACTTTGCTGGAAGCTCTCAACCTGACCGGTGAGGTGCTGGACGGGGTTCGGGCCCACTCGTGGAAGGTGGATCCCCCGCCCGCCACCCCGGAGGGGTCACGTGTGCCGCTTCGCCGACCGCATCGCCTATCTGACCCATGACGTGGCCGACGCCCTCCGGGCCGGGGTGCTCGACTATCACGACATCCCCACCCGGGTCCTGGCCACCTTCGGGGCCACGGCTCGGGAGTGGATCAACTCCATGATCCTGTCGGTGGTGGAGACGTCGCATCGGGAGGGCGAGGTGGTCATGGACGCCGGGGCCCTCGAAGTGATGCACGAGCTGCGGGAGTTCATGTTCGATCGGGTCTATCTAGATCCGGGCATGGAGTCAGAGAAGAGCCGGGTGATGCGGGTGGTCCAGGACCTGGTCGAATACTTCTCCAGCCAACCCGACGAAGTCCCCGACTCCTACACCGTGCCCGACGCCGACCCCCTCACCCGCGCCATCGACTACGTGGCCGGCATGACCGACCGTTACGCCCTCCGTACCCACGACCGACTCTTCCGCCCCACCCTGTTCTGATCGACCGTTTTTATCAGCAAAACGGACCCTCCCAGGGCCCGTTTTGTAGGAGAGAATCGGACAAGCCGCTCGTAGACTCACCCCCATGTTGGATGCTGAATACGCCAAGGCCGATCTCCATCGCTATCTCAAGGTGGCTCGGGATGCCCTGCTGTGGAAGACGGAAGGTCTGTCGGAGTATGACGTGCGTCGGCCCCTGGTCCCCACGGGCACCAACCTGCTCGGGCTGCTCAAGCATGTCGCGTCGGTGGGTGTCGGATACTTCGGTGCCTGCTTCGGGCGACCTTTCTCCGAATCGCTGCCCTGGCTAGACGACGATGCTCAGGTCAACGCCGACATGTGGGTGACTCCCGAGGAGTCACGCCATTCCATCCTCGACTTGTGGGAAAAGGCGTGGGCCCACGCCGACAAGACCATCGATGCCTTGCCTCTAGACGGCGAGGGCCTGGTGCCCTGGTGGCCGGAGGATCGCAGGCGGGTGACGCTGCATCAGATACTGGTTCACATGACTGCCGAGGCGCATCGCCACGCCGGCCATGCCGACATCGTGCGGGAACTGATCGACGGCAGCGTCGGGCACCGGCCCGGGCTGAGCAACCTTCCCTCCGACGAGGAGATCTCCTGGCCCAATTACTACGCACAGGTCGAGCGCGCCGCCCGCCAATTCCAGCCCAGGCTGATCATTCTCTCCTACAAAACGGGCCCCTCAGGGGCGCGTTCCGCTGATAAAAACGGCTCTTCAGCCCCAGAGCGGGCCGTCCACCTGGAAGGGGAGGGGATCTCCCCAGTGGTTGGAGTAGGTGACCTCCTCGACGGGTTTGCGGGGGGCCACGTCCCAGCGGCCCAGGGGATGCCCGCAAGAGACGGCCGCCGCCAGTGTCCATCCCTTGTCGCCGGGCACGCCGAGCATCTCGAAGACGGCCTGGCTCTGGAAGCTGCCCAGGATCGTGGTGAGGCAGGTGCCGATCTCCTTGCCCCGGGCGGCCAGCATGGCGTTCCACACCGCCGGATAGATGGAGGCCCCGGAGGGGTCGTTGCGGGTGAAGAAGAACAGCCACACCGGCACCTGCTCGAAGTTGTCCGCCAGCCAGGCCGAGGAACGCATCACCCGTAGCGTGGCCTCATCCCCCTCCTCCTTGGCCCGGGCCCAGGAACGCTTGTAGACGGTGTTCTGCAACTGCTCGAAGGCGTCCCGGTACAGGGGACCGAGCCGGGCGCGCACCTCCGGGTCGGACACAACCATCATGCGCCAGTTCTGGCTGTTGCCCCCCGAAGGGGCACGGATGGCGGCATCGAGAATGACCGCCACGGTGTCGTCGTCGATCGGGTCGGGGGCAACCCGACGCATGGCACGCGTGGTGTAAAGGGCCTGATAGAGATCCATCAAGCCAGCGTACCGGGATGGAATATGGGCCTCGTCTGGTGTCGTTCGGGAAGGGGAAAGGAGTTTCCATGACCAGCGAGCGCACCCTGTTCGGCCAAGAGCACGTCGAGGCTTACGAGGCGACCGACGGCGAGACCGGCTACATGTGGCGAGGAGTTCCCACCCTGATCCTCTCCACCACCGGATCGGTCACCGGCAAGACCCGAAAGCATCCTCTGATCTTCGGGCGGGACGACGATCGACTGGTGGTGGTGGCATCCAAGGGCGGCGCCCCCGACCACCCGCAGTGGTACTACAACCTCACCGCCAACCCCACCGTCACAGTTCAGGTCAAGGGAGACCGCTTCCAGGCCAAGGCCCGCACCGCCACCCCCGAGGAGCGTGAACGGCTCTGGCCGATGATGACCGAGATATGGCCCAGCTACGACGACTACCAGGAGCGCACCGACCGCCAGATCCCGCTGGTGATCCTGGAGCCGGAAGACTGAGCGGCGGCTTTACTCCCCGGAGACGAGATCCCGCACCGCACCGAACAACAGCGTCGCCTGCAGCTGGTCGAACGACTCGCCCGGATTGACCAGTGACCCGGCCACCACGAAGCGGCGTCCGTCCTTGCGCTCCACCAGCCAGTTCATCGCCACCAGGCCGGGCTCGGACCCGCCCTTGAAGGCGACCACCGAAAAGTTGCCTTCGTCGTCGGGGATGCCCGGGTTGATGGTGAGGATCTTCGTCAACGGGTCTCCCCGGTCGTAGAGCCCGACCAGGACCCGGCACATGTCACCGGGTGAGGCGAACCACTCGATCTCGTCGGGCCTGATGGGATGGTCGAATTCCGAGAGTGGGATGTCCGCCGGCGTGATGTCGGAGATCTGGGCGAGGATGTCGCGGCGGGCGGACTCGTCGGCACCGACCCACTGGGTGGCCAGACCGGAGGCCGGCCCCACCTTGAGGGCGGTCAGATCCATCGTGTCCATGAAGGGGATGTCGAGGGAGGGCTGGGCCATGCCCCAGTCGGACAGCGCCTGCTCGACGGCGACCCGCCCCACCAGGTGGATGAGATGGTCGGTGGCGGTGTTGTCGGACAGGGCGATCATCGCCTCGGCCATCTCCCGCACCGAGAACTCGGTGCCGGCGTCTTCGTTCTGCATCACTCCGGTAGGTATCGACTTGAGGCTGTCGGAGATGGCCACCTTCTGCTCCCAGGTGATGGTCCCCGCCTCGACGGCGTCGGCCACCGCCCCCAGCACATACAGCTTGATGGCAGATCCCACCGGGGCCGGGTCGTCGGGGCCGGAGCTAAACACGGCCTGACAGGACCCATCGGTCACATCTGCCACCAGCAGTTCCAGGTTCCCCATCTCAGCCAGGCGGTCGGCGGCGGACTGATAATCCTTGGGAGGGTTGTCGAGGGTGGGAGGCTGGGCAGGCTGGATCAACAGACCCTGGATTCGGTGCGGGACGGTGGGCTCGATGGAGATCTGGGCCCGGATCCGCTCACCATCCGTGGAAGGGCCCAACAGCACGGTGGCGTTGTCGCCCTGCCTCGATTCGACGTCGATCACCGACCACTCGGCGCCCGGGCTCGACACCTGCTGCACGACGGAGAGGAAATCCTGATAGGAGACGTTGTCGATGAAGTCGGAGGTGAAATTGGCCTGATACTCAGCCTCGCTCATCGTCCCGGCGTCGAACACGCCGGTCAGCCAACCGAGCCGTTCCATCAATGCATCGTCGGCCGCCACGGTGGTGGGGGTGCTCTCGCCGGTGGTGGACCCCGTGGTCGAGGTCGGCGAGGAGGTGGGGCCGGTCGTGGGCACCGTGGTGTTGTTGCCGGTCCCGCTCTGGCAGGCCGACAGCAGCCCCAGTACCACCAGCAAGACGACGACTCGACGCATCATTGGTCCCCGGGCCGCAAGGCCGATCCACTAGGCAGAGATGACGGTGCGGACCCTATCGGCCGATCCAGCCATTGTGAGAATCGGCTCCGGTCGCCCCTCCAAACGGATCCGGTCCGGACGGGTACGCCGGCGTCTTAACCTCAGGTCTCATGTTGAGGATCGACGACCTGCACAAGTCGTACGGGAACGTCATCGCCCTGGACGGGTGCAGCTTCACGGTGGAACCGGGGCGGATGCTCGGCTTCCTCGGCCCCAACGGATCGGGCAAGACGACCACCATGCGCTCGGTCTTCGGACTGGTGACTCCCGACGCCGGGAAGGTGACCTGGAACGACCAGCCCATCACACCCGAGCTGCGGCGCCGGTTCGGGTACATGCCGGAACAGCGAGGGCTTTATCCAAAGATGAAGGCCCGCGATCAGCTGCTGTATCTGGGGAGGTTGCACGGGATGAGCCGCTCGGAGGCAGGCGATGCCGCCGACGGCTGGCTGGCCGAACTGGGTCTGGCCGACCGCTCCACCGAAGCTGTAGAGAACCTCTCCCACGGCAACCAGCAGCGGGTCCAGCTCGCCGCGGCCCTGGTCCACGACCCCGATCTGATGGTGCTTGACGAGCCCTTCTCGGGCCTGGATCCGATCGGGGTGGACACCATGGCCGCGGTGCTCCAGCGGCAATCCCAACAGGGCAAGTCGGTCGTGTTCTCCTCCCACCAGCTCGACCTGGTCGAGGACCTGTGCGAGGACGTGGCCATCATCAACAAGGGTCACATCGTCCTCGCCGGACAGGTGAACAAGCTCAAGGACGCCGCCCCCATCCGCCGCCTCGAGCTGGAGATGGACGGACCGGTCTCCGCAGTCCTGAGCACTCTGCAGGGAGTGAGGACGTCCCGAAACCAGGACGGGCGACACATACTGATGATCGACGCCGACACCGACGTTCGCGGACTACTGGCTGCGGCCGAAGCGGCCGGTCACGTACGCCACTTCATATACACCACCCCCTCGCTGAATGACCTGTTCCGGGAGGCCGTCCGATGACCTGGCTCAAGGGCGTCTTGCTGGTGGCGGGCCGGGAGTTGAGAGAACGGGCCCGTTCCAAGGCCTACATCATCTCGACACTGTTCACCGTCCTGATCGTCGTGGGCGCGATCGTGATCCCCAGCCTGATCGGAGGCGGCCCCTCCACCTACGACGTGGGACTGGTGGGGACGGGCGGCCAGGAGATCATCGACACCGCCAATCAGCTGGCGAAACAGCGGGCCGGGAGCGAACCCGCCGATCATTTCGACGTGCATACCTACGACACCGCCGCCCGGGCCGAGGCGGCGGTCAAAGACGGGACCATCGACGCCGCCATCGTCAACGGCACCGAGATGATCGTGGGTCACACCGGTGCATTCGGGGGCTCGTCGGCCCCACGACTCCTCCAGCAGGCCGCCAGCACTGCCCGGGTCCAGGACCTGGTGTCGAGCAACGAGGAGGCAGCCAACGTGGTGGAGATCCTGGGATCGGAGCCGCTGGCGATCCAGAGTGTCAGCGGCGAGACCGAGTCAGAGCAGAACCTCAGAGGCGCCATCGCCTTCGGCGGGCTCATCATCATGTACATCGCCGTGCTCACCTACGGACAGTGGATGCTGTCGGGCGTGACGGAGGAGAAGACGAACCGGGTGGTGGAGGTGCTCCTCTCCACGTTGCGGCCCTGGCAGATCTTCGCCGGGAAGCTGATCGGGATCGGGACCCTGGGGATCGGCCAGCTGATCGTGCTGGTGGCAATGGCCCTGGGTGCCCTGCGTTTCAACAACTCGATCGAGATACCAGCGCTGCCCGTGGATTCGGTGGTGGCCCTGATCGGGTGGTTCATACTGGGCTTTCTCCTCTACGCCACCATCTTCGGCGCGGCCGGATCTCTCGTTTCGCGGATGGAGGATGCCCAGAATGCAGCCGCCCCACTGTCGATCCTGGCCGTGATCGGATACCTGTTCAGCTTCACTGCCCTCAACGACCCGGGCGGGACGGTGAGCTTGGTGGGCACGTTCATACCCTTCACGGCCCCCTACGTGGCCCCGATTCGACTCGCCTTCGGGGAGATTTCGGGCTGGGAGATGGCCCTGGCGGTGCTGGTGACCGTGGTGACGATCGTCATCATGATTCGGCTGGCCGGACAGGTGTACGCCGGCGGAATCCTCCGGTTCGGATCGAGGGTCAAGTGGCGGGAGGCCTTTCGGGCCGCCGAGTGAGCCGGCCCGTCACCACTCCCGGATAGCATTCGCCCATGGGATACCACCACATCACCGTCGAGATCCGCCACGGCGTCGGCTGGCTCCTCCTGGACCGATCCGAAAAGCTCAATGCCCTGTCTGCAGACATGTGGGCGGACATCCCCGACGCCGTGGCCGAGCTGTCCTCCGACGACGACGTCCGCTCCGTCGTCGTCGCCGGACGGGGTCCGGCTTTCACGGTCGGGATCGACCTGGAGATGCTCATGTCCCTCCAGCCGGAGGGACGGTCCCAGACCGAGATCAAGCAGGCGGTGTACCGGGATGTGAAACGCCTCCAGGGCACCATGACCGCA
The DNA here is from genome assembly GCA_963744905.1 of uncultured Acidimicrobiia bacterium. Classification (GTDB taxonomy): domain Bacteria; phylum Actinomycetota; class Acidimicrobiia; order Spongiisociales; family ZC4RG35; genus DATFFO01. The sequence continues at coordinate 103,108 of CAVUUV010000006.1, forward strand.
CTGGCCGAGTGCGCCAAGCCGGTCATCGCCGCCGTGCACGGCTATTGCCTGGGGGCGGGAATCGATCTGATCACTGCCTGCGACATCCGCCTCGCCTCCGCCGACGCCGTGTTCTCGGTGCGCGAGACCCGTCTCGCACTCGTGGCCGACGTGGGCACCCTGCAGCGTCTTCCCGGGATCGTCGGCCCCGGCCACGCCGCCGAACTGGCCTTCACCGGACGGGACATCGACGCCGCCCGCGCCCAGCGGATCGGCCTGGTCAACGACACCTACCCGGACGTGGAGACCGTGCACGAGGCCGCCCAGAGGCTGGGGGAAGAGATCGCCGCCAACTCGCCGCTGGCAGTTCAGGGCTCCAAGTCGGTGCTCAGCGCCGGCGACGACCTGACGGTGGACCAGGCCCTCGACTACGTGGCCCTGTGGAACGCCGCCTTCCTCCACTCCAACGACCTGTCCGAGGCCCTGGCCGCCCACCTCGAGAAACGACCCCCCCACTACACCGGCACCTGACCGGCGAGCGGCCGCTTCTCTGGACGGTGAGGAACGGTGCCCCGCTTCATTGGACCGTCACGAACGCATAGCGATGGTGGCGGTCCAAAGAACGGGAGAGGCGATGGTCACCGTCCAAAGAAGGGTGACGGCCCGCCGCCTAAAATCGGCTTCCGTCCGGTTCCGAAGGAGCAGCCAACCGTGTCAGAGGGTGGAGGGTTCAAGGCGATCATCGCCGCCATGTCGGCCAACGCCGGCATCGCCGTGGCCAAGTTCGTCGCCTTCCTGGCCACGGGTTCCGCCTCGATGCTGGCTGAGTCGATCCACTCCCTGGCCGACACCTCCAACCAGGCCCTGATGCTGCTGGGACGCAAACGCGCCCGGATGGTGGCCGATGACCAGCACCAGTTTGGATACGGGCGGGAGCGCTACTTCTGGGCCTTCATCGTGGCCATGGTTCTGTTCACCCTGGGTGGCCTCTACTCCGTGTACGAGGCCATCAGCAAGATCCGCCAGCCCCATGAGGTGACATCGATCGGCTGGGCGATCGGGGTGCTGGTCGTCGCCATGTCGCTCGAGGGGTACAGCCTCCACACCGCCTATGGCGAGGCTTCGAAAGTCCGCGACGATCGCAACTGGTGGCGATTCATCCGCTCCTCCCGCTCCCCGGAGCTTCCGGTGGTACTGATGGAGGACACCGGCGCCCTGGTGGGCCTCCTGTTCGCCCTGGCGGGCGTCGGTCTGTCGGCGCTCACCGGCAATGTCATCTGGGACGCCATTGGAACCCTGTGCATTGGCCTCCTCCTACTGATCATCGCCATGATCCTGGTGGTCGAGATGAAGTCGCTCCTCATCGGCGAGTCGGCCACCGACGAGAACGTGGAGGCGCTCAAGCGGGCGGTGACGGGCACACCCGGAGTCAACCGGATAATCGATCTCCGCACCCAGCACATCGGACCCGAGGAACTGCTGGTGGCGGCCAAGCTGGACTTCGACCACTCGTTCACCACCCAGCAAGTGGCGCGAGCGGTCGACGAAGTCTCCCAGGCCATCCGCCAGGCGGTCCCCATGGCCTCGCTCATCTACCTGGAGCCTGACCTGTGGGACCCGGACCACCGGACGCCGCCCCCGTCCACACAGTGAAGGGGGCCGCCCGGATCCGGGCGACCCCCTTCAGTACCTGCTCAGGGCCGGTCAGCTCTGCTTGAAAGCCGAAACCTCGAACTCGAGGGTGGCCTTCTCGCTCACCAGGACGCCACCGGCTTCCAGGGCGGCGTTCCAGTTGATCCCCCAGTCCTTGCGGTTGACGGTCACCGAGCCCTCGAAACCGACCCGGAGATTGTCCCAGGGGTCAATGGCCGCCCCGGTGTGCTCCACCTCCATGGTTATGGGGCGGGTCTCGCCCCTGACTGTGAGGTCACCCGTCACCCGGAAGGTCGAGTCGTCGACCGGCTCCACCTTGGTGGTGGCAAAAGTGATCTCGGGGTACTTCTCCATGGCGAAGAAGTCATTGGAGCGAAGGTGGGCGTCCCGATCCTCGTTGCGGGTATCGATGCTCCTGGCCTGGATCGTCACCTCGGCGCTGGAACGGGCGGGATCCTCACCGTCGATGTGGATCTTGCCTTCGAAATCTTTGAAGGAACCTCTCACCTTGGTCACCATGGCATGGCGGGCGACGAAACCGATTCGCGTGTGGGCCGGGTCGATGACGTAGTCACCGGTCAGGTCCGTCCTCTCGATGGTCTGGGTTGAACCAGTGGCGGTGGTCATGCGACTCTCCTTACGACATGTGTCGCGTAGTTGACTTATCAACCTCATCATACAACGGGTTGGGTTGATGTGTCAACTAGTTTCCAACCCGTTACAATGATGGCGTGTCCGAACCCCGCTGGCTGAACGAAGAGGAGAACCGCGCCTGGCGCGGCTTCCAGCGCATGAGCATGGAACTGGCGGCGCGTTTGCACCGCCGTCTGGTGAATCGGACCGGCCTGTCACTGCCCGATTACGAGGTCCTGGTGGTGCTGTCGGAGTCGTGCGAAGATCGAATGCGCCCCTACGAGCTGGGGGAGGTCCTGACCTGGGAGAAGAGCCGCCTGTCCCACCATCTCTCCCGCATGGAGAACCGGGGCCTGATCGAGCGTCGCGTCTGCCCCTCTGATGCGCGGGGCCACTTCATCGCCCTCACCGAGAAAGGGCGGGAGGCAATCGAGGCCGCCGCTCCCTGCCACGTCGATGACGTCCGTCAGCTACTCATCGATCACATGACCCCCCAGGAGATGGCCACCGTCGCCGGGCTGGCCGACAAGGTCCTGGCCAACCTCGCCGAGGAACCCGGGCAAACACCCCAGGAAGCGCCCAGCTGAGGCCGAGCCCCAACGTCAAATGGGAACGGTCCCCCAGGTGGCGGTGAGCCGGTAGCGATCTCCTCGCACCAGCGACAGCCGATGCTCGATCGGCCTTGCGCCCGCATACACAACCCGTTCCAGCTGCAGGGCTGCCTCACCGCGACGCAAATGGAGATGAGCCCGGTCCTCCGGGCCCGGGTTGACCGGCGACATCTGCTCTCGACTGCCCGATGGGAGCACGCCGGTCCGGCGTCGCACCAGCTCGTAGATCGAGCCTGACGAGAGGTCCGCCGAGACCAGGCTCCGACCCAGATCCGGCTGGATCCACGAGTGATCCACCGACACCGGGGAATCGCCGGCGTAGCGCACTCGAACCACGTTGACCGCCTCCGACCCGGGGTTCCAGACCCAGGGCCGCCGCCGGTCCCCGAGGAATGGGCGCCATCTCCTGAGCCAGAACCAGCGAGTGTTCCTCCAGACCCGAGGAAGTGATGGATTCGGCCAGGCTGTAGGGACCGGCCAGGGTCTCGCGCAGGGCTCGATCGGTCACCCGGGTGCCATCGCCCCGCCTGCGAACCACCAGATTATCCTGTTCCAGCCGGGCTATGGCGTGGCGGACGGTGGGGCGGCTCACCCCGTATTCCTCCACCAGATCTGCTTCGGTGGGGAAACCCTCGTCCAGCTCACCGGCCGCCAGCCGAGCCCGCAGGTGGGCCTCCACCTGAGCCCACAGGGGCAGAGCGCTGGATCGGTCTAGCACCGCCATCATCGACCCGCCAGAGCCCCGGCCACGAGGATGGCGGTGACCACCACTGCGGTGAGCGAAGATCTCCACTCTCGCCGGATCGCCCAGATCACTCCCAGACTGACCACGGTGGCGGCCGGAGTGGCGGCGAGGAGGAGGACCCCCCAGGCCATGACCTCATCGCCTCCGTCGACGGGGTGGAGGAGAGAGGAGAGGGTGAGGGCGTGAGCGACCAGGTCACCCTCGACCAGCTTGATGATCAGTCCCACCGCCATCAGTGCTGCCGCCACCACCAATCCGACCCGCAGGATGAGGGCCACCACCTTCTCCTCCACGTGCCTCCCGGAAAGCTGCTTCTCAGACACCGACGTTCATCCCCAGGGCCTGGAGACCCATCTGAACCGCCACTGCCACCATGACCACAGCCAGCACTCCCCGCACGCCCCGGGCCGAGACCCGGGCCGAGGCGAGGCGGCTTCCGAGGGTGGCTCCGGCGGCGATGCCCAGGGCGGCCGGGACGGCGATGAGGGGCCTGACCAGGCCTTGAGACAGGTAGACGGCCAGGCTGGCGATGGCGGTCACACCCACCATGAAGTTGGAGGTCGCCACGGCGGGCTTGATGGGAACATCCATGCCCAGCGTCATGGCCGGGACCTTGAGGAAACCCCCTCCCACCCCCAGCAGCCCCGACAGGACCCCGGCCACGGCCGATATCCCGGCCCCGGCGTAGAAGCGGCGGGGGTGGTAGACGACGGTCTGGTCGCTCAGGGCGTCGACATAGGTTCCCGAGAAGGCGGAACTGGTGGCCGTTCCGGTGGGGTGGGCGGCGACAGCCGGGGTCTGGTCCTGCTGCCTCCACACCAGGATGGCCGAAACGACCATCACCACCGAGAAGACTCCGGCGATGACACCCGGCGAGAGCATGATCGCCACCACACCGCCCAGAATGGCACCCACCGTCGTGGCCAGCTCGAGAGATATTCCCAACCGCAGGTTGGTCAGACCGCTACGGACATAGGTGGCGCCGGCGCCGGTGGAGGTGGCCACCACCGCCAGAAGTGACGTCGCCACCGCCACCTTGATGTCGAATCCGAAAGCCAGCACGAGAGTGGGGACCATGACGATGCCGCCCCCGATTCCCACCAGGGCTCCCAGCGTCCCGGCGGCAACGCCGGAGGCCGCCAGCAGCACCACGGTCAACCAGGTCAGGGTCATTGTCATAATGTTAGAACTTTTGGCGGGTGGGCTGCCGCGGAGAACAGGGCCCGGTCCTGTCGGTAGAGTGGCCCGGAGAGATGCCGGTCAACGCGCTGTGGCACAACCTGATCGACTATGCCGGCGTCTTCCCTCCTGCCCGCCTCCCTCTGGGGGAGGCTGTGGCCGAGTACGAGCAGGCCCTGGCCGATCCCCAAGGCTGGATCCTGGGACCGTGCCTGGTCAAAGCCAGCCAGCTCGGCGGGATGGATTCGCTGCCGGTCCGGCTCGGGGTGATCCTCGATGTCTCCCCCCCGGAGCTGGACCGGCGACTTCGCCTCGCCCAGGTCGAGGCTCGCCTCGACACGGTGGGGTCCATGGACGATCCGGTCTGGGAGGATCGGACCCTCTACGTCGAGTCACCCGACCCGGCCGATACCGGCTTCCTGGACGAGCTGGCGCGGGTTCGTGCCTCCGGGCGCGACATCAGGGCCAAGATCAGGACGGGCGGAGCGACCGCGGCGGCGTTTCCGGCAGTCGAAGTCGTGGCCCGATTCATCGTACGGTGCCACCAGCTCGACCTGCCTTTCAAGGCAACCGCCGGTCTGCACCACCCATACCGCCATCCGTCGACCGTCGATGATGCCGTCGAGCACGGATTCATCAACCTCCTTGCCGCCGTGCGGGCGATCGTGGCGGGCGAGCCCGATCGGGCACCGGCCGTCCTGACCGCCACCGACCCGGCGGAGTTCGACCCGGTCACCGCCACCTGGCGCGGGGTGGGGAGCGGGGCGGCGGCCGCCGAGATGCGCAGTCTGTTCCGCTCGTTCGGATCGTGTAGTTTCGCCGAGCCGGCCGGCTACCTGCGCCGGCTGGGCGTGCTCCCGCTCGAAGGAGCAAGGTGAGCGTCGATTTCCCCGCCACCGCACTCCCCTACGGGGTGTTTTCCCGGGATTCGGGTCCTCGCCGCCTTGGGGTAGGGCTGGGAAACTCCGTGGTCGATCTGGAAGAGCTGTCCCGGCGGGGTGAGGTGAGCTCGGTGGATCCCGCCCTGTTACAGACCGGCAGCCTGGATGATCTCCTCGCCGCCGGGACCCAGGCCTGGGAGGCACTCCGCCAGGAGCTTATGGACAGGGCAACCGGCCCCGGGTTCGGGGTGGAGCCGCTCCACCAGGACGAGGTGACGATGCACCTGGCATGGACCGTGGCGGACTACGTCGACTTCTACTCCTCCCGCTATCACGCCGAGAACGTGGGCCGGATGTTCCGCCCTGACCGCGAGCCCCTCATGCCCAACTGGCTGCACCTCCCGGTTGGCTACCACGGTCGGAGCGGCACCGTGGTGGTGGACGGGACGCCGATTCGGCGCCCCTGCGGGCAACGGCGCACATCCGACGGCATCGAGTTCGGGCCCAGCACCCGTCTCGATATCGAGCTCGAGGTGGGCTTCGTACTCGGGGGCCAGTCGGACCTGGGCGAACCGGTGCCGATTACCCAGGCTCACAGGCACCTGTTCGGGGTGGTGTTGCTGAACGACTGGAGCGCCCGCGACATCCAGGCCTGGGAGTACGTCCCGCTGGGACCGTTCCTGGGAAAGTCCTTCGCCACCTCTGTCTCCGCCTGGGTGATGCCGATGACCGCCCTCGACGGGGCCCGGGCGGAAGGTCCGCCCCAGACCGAACCGGTCCCCCTTCCCTACCTGCGCACCGACGAGCCACGGGGCCTGTCACTGGACCTCGAGGTGTGGATGAAGCCCGCCGGCGCCCCCGCGGCCACCCGGATCGCCGGGGTCAACACCGCCCAGGCCCTGTACTGGAGTGCTGCCCAGCAGATGGCGCACATGACCGTCAACGGCGCCACGATCCGGCCCGGCGACCTGTTCGCTTCGGGAACGGTATCGGGCCCCACCCGGGCCGAACGCGGCAGTCTGCTGGAATTGACCTGGTCGGGAACCGATCCGATCGAGGTGGACGGGTGGACCCGGACCTTTCTCGAAGACGGTGACCAGATCACCCTGACCGGCTCGGCGCCGGGCCCACAAGGCCCCATCCCTCTCGGGCCGGTGTCGGGAGTGATCCAGCCCGCCTGATGAGAACGAGGACGAGAATGATGGGAGTTCGAGTATGACCGGCGGCCAGTCTTCACCTGAATACAGGTCCGGCTTCGGCAATGAGTTCGCCTCCGAGGCGGTCCCCGCCGCACTGCCCCAAGGACAGAACAACCCCCAGAAACCTCCTCTGGGCCTGTATACCGAGCAGCTATCGGGCACGGCCTTCACCGTTCCCAATCAGCGCAACCGACGCACCTGGATGTATCGCATCCGCCCCTCGGTCCGCCACGCCTGGCGCTTCACCGAGACCGAGAACCACATGATCAGGACCGCCCCCTGTCGTGAATCCGACCCCCCCATCGGGCAGCTGCGCTGGAACCCGGTCCCCTTCCCCGACCAGCCCACCAACTTCCTCACCGGCCTCCACACGGTGGCCACCAACGGCGACGCCCACGCCCAGATCGGGATGGCGGCCCACGTGTTCATGGCCACCGAGTCGATGACCGACATCTACTTCTACAATGCCGACGGCGAGCTCCTGGTGGTGCCCCAGGAAGGCGCCCTGCGATTCGTCACCGAGTGCGGGATCCTGGAAGTGACTCCGGGAGAGATCGCCGTCATGCCCCGAGGGATGGTGTACCGGGTGGAGTTGATGGGAGAACGGGCCCGGGGCTATGCCTGTGAGAACTACGGCACCTACTTCGAACTGCCCGAGCGGGGTCCGATCGGTGCCAACGGTCTGGCCAACCCCCGCGACTTCCTCTATCCCGTCGCCCACTTCGAGGACGTCGAACGACCGGGAGAGCTCTACGTCAAGTTCGACGGCCGCCTGTTCGTGGTGGAGACCGACTACTCACCTCTGGACGTGGTGGGCTGGCACGGGAACCACCTCCCCTACAAGTACGACCTGGCCAACTTCAACGTGATCGGATCGATCAGCTTCGACCACCCCGATCCCTCGATCTTCACGGTCCTCACCTCCCCCTCCTCCGACCCGGGCATAGCCAACGTCGACTTCGTGGTGTTCAAGGACCGATGGCTGGTGGGAGAGCACACCTTCCGTCCCCCCTACTACCACAAGAACATCATGTCGGAGTTCATGGGCATCCTCTACGGCGTGTACGACGCCAAAGAGGAAGGGTTCTCACCGGGGGGGATGAGCCTGCACAACCAGTACTTTCCCCATGGGCCCGATCACGACGCCTGGATGAAGGCCACTACCTCCGATCTGAAACCGCAGAAGCTGGCCGACACGATGTCTTTCATGTTCGAGACCAGATACCCCCTCATTCCCACCGCCTACGCCGGCTCCGTGCCCGCCCTCCAGGACGACTACCCCAGTGTGTGGCACAGTCTGGAGCGACACTTCGAGGGGTGAGCAGGACGCGTCGCCTGCCTACGACATCATTTAGGCTGTCACCCGTGCCCAAGCCTCAAATCGACACCCTGCGCAAAGTCCCCGGGTTCTCCGGTCTCGACGAAGAGAGCCTGAAGGCGATCTCCGACCTGGCCACCGAGTTCCAGGCCGAAAAGGGCCGCGTACTGATCGAGAGGGGACAGCCGGGCACCGGCCTGTTCCTCATCGAAGAGGGATCGGTGCGGGTCGACATGCCCAGCGGCAAGAGCGCCACGCTGGGGTCGGGCGACTTCTTCGGAGAACTGGCGGTGTTCGCCGACGTGCCCCGCACCGCCCGGGTGTCGGTGACCGCCGCCCTGACCGGTCTGGCCATCAGCCGCCGTGACCTGCTCGGCCTGCTGCGCGAGGAGCCTTCCATCGCCATCACCCTGCTCCAGCAGATGGCCAAACGACTGGCGGCAGGCTAGGAGCCTGTTGGATAATGCCGTTGCTCGGATTGGCGGCCAGGCGCCCCAGCCGCAAGGCCGAGGTTTCGCCACTCCTTGTGCCGGAATGGCGGGGCCGAGAACGCAGTGGGTGGTGATGTATGGTCGTCAAGATGGGTGACATGCATTGTTCAACGGGCTCCTAGGAGCCTGTTGGATAATGCCGTTGCTCGGATTGGCGGCCAGGCGCGCCAGCCGCAAGGCCGAGGTTTCGCCACTCCTTGTGCCGGAATGGCGGGGCCGAGAACGCAGTGGGTGGTGATGCATGGTCGTCAAGATGGGTGACATGCATTGTTCAACGGGCTCCTAGTTACCGGCCGGCGTGGCGCATCGCCCTCGCCCTCACCCTCACATTGAGAAAGCAGCCACACCTCGGGCTCGAACTCGCCGGCGTCGACATCGGCGAACAGGGTCACGGCCCGGATCAGCTGCACCTCCGCATCGGACTCCCGGCCACCTTCGTGGTGCAGATCGGCCAGGCTGTTGAGTAGCGCCGCCTGCCGATGCCTGTGGCCGGTCCGTTCGGCGATGCCCACGGCTTGCTCAACCAGAGCGATGGCAGCGTCCACCTCCCCCAGTCGGCTCAGGATCCGGGCATTGTTGTTCAGGGCGGCCATGGTGAGGACGTCGTCTCCTTCGGCCAGGGCGAGGGCCCTGTCCAGGTACTCGAGGGATCGATCGGGATCCTCGATGACCGAGGCCAGGACACTCAGAGCCCGGGCCAGCAGACGGTCGTCACCTCTCTCCTGGGCGAGCGCCACCGCCTTCTCCCCCAGGGCGCGGGCCGAGTCCTGGTCCCCAACACGGGCCTTCAACAGAGCCCGGTCGGCATAGAGGTCGGCCGGATAGGGATGTGACGGGCCGGCCCGTTCGAAATGCTCGTCGGCCAGGTCGAACCTCCCCACCAGGCGCTGCACCGTCCCCAGCCGATGCTCGACCAGGCCCAAAGTGGCCCCTTCACTCCGGGAGGCGGCCGTAGTCAATTCCTGGCGAGCCGTTCGGTACTCGCCCAACGACAGCGCCACCTCACCCAGGGCCAGATGTAGCCCGGCGGGATCGGAATGCCCCAGGGCCAGGGCCGTCTGATAGAAGTTGCGCGCCTCCACGTGGGCGTAGACGGCCCGGGCCAGATCGCCGGCGGTTCGGTACCAGCCGGCCGCCTCGGAGGAGCCGGCCTCCCGGTACTGGGCGGCGACCACGCCGGCCAGGACGGCATCGGTCCGGGCCCCGGACCGTGTGGCAAGCGCCTCGGCCGCCCTCTTGTGGAGCAGCCTCCTTCGAACCAGGGAAATCGACTCATAGGTGAGTTCTTCCAAGCTGTCGAGTGTGAACCCGAGACCGGCACCGGTTCCCGGCACCTCACGCAGGAGGCGGGCACCGACCAGCTCCTCCACCGCCGCCACGACCTCCTCCTCGGATCGACCGCTCACATGCCGGAGAAGTTCCGCATCGCACACACCGGTGAGCACCGATGCCGCCGCCAGCACCTGACGGGCGAGATCGCCGACCTCGCCCAGACGCTCCTTCATGAAGCGCATCACTCCCGGCGAGGCAATCTCGCCCTCGCCGGAGCCGTTCAGAGCCTCCAGCACCAGGAGAGGGACCCCGCCCGTTGTGCGCATCAACTCGGCCGCATCCTCGGCCCCCGAGAGGCGATCAGCGATCGAATCCGGCGTGAGCGGCTCGAGGTCGACGACGGTGTTCGCCCGCGCCACCAGGTCCTGGAGGGGCTCGGGGAGCGGCTCCTCCTCCCGCAGCGCCACCACCAGGCAGGCCGATAGGCCGTCGATCCTGCGCCCCAAGTAGGAAATGACCCGGGCGGAGGCCGCATCCATCCATTGTGCGTCGTCGAGCAACAGCACGATCGGCTCCTGCGCGCAGATCGTGGCCACGACCTCGAAAGTGGCCTCCAGCAGGCGCAGCTCCCCGAACCGCCCCGAGTCGAGGTCGATGGGGGCAGGACCCGTCGCAGGGGTGAGGCGAGCCGTCTCCTCCCGTGCCCACTCCGGGATGGACGAGGCGTGAGCATCCATGGCAGGCCGTAGCGCCCGCAGGAGCTGAGCGACGACGCCGTAGGGGATGGCCTGTTCCAGCCGAAAAGCTCGCCCGACCACCACCAGGGCGGCCGTCCGATCGATCTGGCCCGCCAATTCCTCCAATAGACGGGTCTTCCCCATCCAGGGTTGACCGCTCAACACCACCATCTGGCCACCCATGCGAGCATTTTCGGCGCTCCGCCGGAGCGTCTCCATCTCCTCGGTCCTATCGAGGAGAACCCTCGATGGCTCGGGGCGGGCGGCCCGTTTCGCCCGCACCTTCCTGGGCAGCCCGGGCGGCGGCGGCAGGTCTTCGTCGAGTATGGCGTCGTACAGCTCGGTGGTCTCCTCCAGTGGGGCAACACCCAGCTCGCGATCGAGAAGGGCCACGAAACCGCGGTAGGCGTCGACCGCACCGGGACGGTCCCCGGCCCAGGCGTTCAGCAGCATCAGGAGGCGATGGGCCGGCTCGTGAAGCGAGTCGAGATCGACCCAACGAGTCACCGCGGCGATGGCTCCGGGGTAATCGCCCTCGGCGGCCTGCGCCATGGCGAGCCGGTGTAAGACTTCACCCGCCCTGATGCGCAAACGCTGGGAGACCGACCGCACCCAGTCCTCGAACTCGGGGGCGTCGCGCACCGAGAAACCGGCCAGGAAGTCACCCCGGTAGAGGGCGGCGGCCCGGCTCAAAGGAGCAATGCACTCCTCACACACGTTGGCCGGGTCGTGGTCGTGGGTGTATGTCTCCGACAACGCCGCTTCGAAGTCGTCCACATCGAATCGGTAAGGGCCTACCAGGCTGAGCTTGTCACGGTCCGACTCGATCAGATCCGCACCGATCCCCGACCTGAGGGCCGACAGCGTGCGGCGCAACGTAGCCCGGGCCCTGTTCGAGGAGGACTCCGCCCACAGGAGGGCCGCCATCGTGTCACGAGAGGCCGACTTCTCCACGGCCAGAAAGGAGAGGAGGGCGACGGCCTTGCGCGTGTCGACCACGACGGTGACCCCGTCGACCACCATCTGGGGTGGACCCAGCGAACGGATCTCGAGCAGCCGACTTCTCCTCTCTTGCCGTCGTGAAGATAGTCCTCCGTTACGACACAGGGAGCGCTCCTTCGCCGGAACGCTCCGGGCCGGGAGGCTAAGGTGCCGATTCCGGGTCGACCCACCCGGCCTTCTTTGGACGCTGACGAACGGTCTACACGTTCTTTGGACGCTGACTATCGCTATGCGTTCGTGGTGCTCCAAAGAACGGGGGAGCCGGTCCCCACGGTCCAAAGAAACCCGGGGGATCAACCAAGGAAAGGGGGTCAGCCCAGGAAATGGAGGCCGAGCCAGGCCCAGGCGGCGAAGATCCCCAGCCGCCCGGAGCGGGTGTGCAGGGCCCAGGTGAGGATCTGGTCGAAGGTGAAGCCTGACCCCTCCCGGTGGCGGGCGGCGATCTCGATCGCCACCCCGGCCAGGACGATGGCCCCATAGCCGACCAGGGTGAGGGTGTGGGTGCTGCTCACGCCCTACGCACCAGAGCCCGCCCCGCCGCCAGCCACACCAGGATTCCCAGCACCCGCCCGGGATAGGTGGCCAGGACGGGGTCGAGCAGGAAGCTGATCGTGGGATGGGCATAGGACCCGACTTCGAGGGTGGGCTGGCCGATCAGCGCCGTCATCTCCCACAAGCCCAGCACCAGCAGCACCGTGGCCCAGGGGAACCAGGCAGGGGCCGGAGGCTTACGGGTGGGTCGCAGGTCGCCCAGGGTCGCCCAGGCCCAAGCCAGACCCAGTAGACCGACCACTCCCACCGCAACGGTAAGAGGCCAGGAGTGAACGGCGAAGAGCGAGACGAGCAACGCGCCTACCGCGGCGGCTAGCAGAAACCTCCCCGATGCCACCAGCCTCCGCAGAGATCGACCGGCGGCCGATCCAACGGTGTCGACAGGGGATACGGAGGTCGATTCCGCAGAAGAGACCCGGACGGTACGGGCCGCCCGGATCCTGTCGACGATGATCATGGCCGCCCCGGCGAAGAGGATCGCCCCCCGGGCCGGTGTCCCGCCCGAGATCATCTCGACCACGCCGGCGATGGCCAGGATCCAGGCCACCGGATCCCGCAGCATCCTCGAAAGACGACCCATCCGCCGAATGCTAGAACCGGGGCAGGTGGCGTCCGGTTGAGTGTGCCACCGTCAACCGCCAGGGTTGTCGCAGGCACACCGAAGCCACGCGCCCCGGGTCCGATCGAACGATCAGGGGCTAGATCTTGGGGGGGCGGAAGCCCGACTTGGCCAGGACGTGGTCGCGGGACTCGGCCACCATTCTCTTGACCGCCTCCCAGTCGACGTGGAGCAGCTTCCCGTTCCGCTTCATCACCCGCCCGGCGATCAGGACCGTGTCCACGTTGCCGGTATCCATCCCCACCACGACGGCGGTGGCAGGGTCGTTGAGCGGGGTGGTATTGATCCGGTCGGTGCGCAACAGGACGAGGTCGGCTTGCTTGCCGGGGGTCAGAGTCCCCACCTTGTGGTCGAGGCCGTTGGCACGGGCTCCCTCGATGGTGGCGTACTCGAGCACTTCCCTGGTCGAGGCCGGTTCCTTGCCCCCCTCGGTCGCCTGGGCACGTTGCAGGGCTAGCACCGATCGCATCTGGTTGAACATGTCGGAAGGGACGTTGGTCTCGACGTCGACACTGAGGCTGGGACGGAGCCCGCGGTTGAGGAACTTCTGAATCGGGGGCATGCCATGGCCCATCATCATCTCCACCGGAGAGGCCAGAGAGACCGTGCCACCGGTGTCGACGATCATCTGGATCTCGGTGTCGTTGAGCGTGGTGCAGTGGATGTATGTGGTGTCGGGGCCGAGCAACCCGGCCTCGCCCATCTCCTGCAGCTTGGCATCGAGGCCGTAGCTGCCCACCCCGACGTGGGCCGTGATCCGGGCCTCGGTCTCCCGGGCCAGCTTCCAGTGATCACGTGACACTTCGAAGTCGGTGAACTCCGGGCCGGGAGCGGCCAGGGCCAGGGTCACCATCTGATCCTTGGTCGAGAAGTGCTCGGTGGCGGCGCGTACGAACCAGCTGGGCTGACGCTCCTCCCACTTGCCCCACCAGGGGAATCCGTAGGCGAAAACCGCCCGGAGGCCCGAATCCTTCAACGCCTGGACCACCGCGTCGGTGTGGGCCGGCGAGCCCTGGATGTGCGACCAGTCGAGGAGGGTGGTTATCCCGGCGTCGATGGCGCCGAGGGCCGAGATCAGGTCCCCGATGTAGGCGTCCTCGGGCCGGAAGGCCGGAGCCAGCTTGTGGAGCACGAACGAGATGTAGCTCGTCCTCCCCTCCAGGGGGACGTCGGTGCCGATGTTGCGAAGCAGGCCCTCCCAGATGTGACGATGGGTGTCGACGAATCCCGGCATCACGATCATCCCCGAGGCGTCGATCAACTCGGCCTCGCCGTTGGCCAGATTGGGCCCCACCGCCACGATCTTGTCGTTTTCGATCAGAACGTCGCCGGTGGTGAAGTCCCCCACCTTGCCGTCGAGGCTGAGCACCGTACCGCCCCGGATCAGCTTGCGCCCGGTCGGCGCCACGCTGAAGTCGGTGCCCTGCGGGTAGAAATCGGGGATGACCGCTGCCTCGCCCTCGGCGCTGCCCAGCACCAGGCGGCGAGCCCGCCGGAAGTTGCGCTTGACCAGCTCCTTCAGGTCACCGACCTGGAAGAGCAGGATCCCCACCAGGACAAGTACGCCGGCGATCATCGTGCCGTCGGTCGGCGACAGGCCGAGATAGGGCAGAACGGTGAGGATCAGAGCGAGGAGAAGGGACGCCACCGTTCCGCCGACGAAAGTCGCCCGGCCACCGGCCAGAGATGCCCCTCCCAGAACCGCGGCAGTGATGCTGTTGAGGGCGAACGTGGAGCCGATCTGGGCGTTGCCGATCGGGGATCGCGCCATGACGAAGAAGGCGGCCACCGCGGCCAGAACCGCTGAGAGAAGGAGAGCCCGGACCCGTACCCAGTTGGTTCTGATCCCGCCCCGCTTGGCTGATCTCTCGTCGAAGCCCACCGCTCTGAGCGCCAGGCCGGACCCGGAGGCGTGAAGCCACAGGTCCAGGAGGCAGGCGCCCAGAACGACCACATGAAGGCGACCGGGACCGGCCCCGACGCTCGCTTTGAGCACGGACACCAGATTGGGGCTGATGATCCCCTGAGCGGTGGGGCTCATCGTCAAGGCCACCCCGTCGAGGATGCTCATCGTGGCCAAGGTGGCGATGATGGACGGAATCTTGACGCCCCGGATCAGCCCGGCATTGAACAGGCCGAGGCCGACTCCACACAGCAGGACGGCCCCCGTTCCCGGCAGGATCGTGACGGTGGTCGCTTCGGCGCCCATGAGGAAGGAAGCGACGACCACCCCCAGGCTGATCATGGCCCCCACGGAGAGGTCGAGGTAGCCCACGAGAATGGCGTGGGTCTGACCGATGGTGGCGATGATCAGCGGGATCGCCAGGATCAGGATCTGGGAGATGTTCGTGGCGTTGATGAAGCCCGGGAACCGGGAGTCGGTGTACCAGAGCAACCCCGCCAACAGGAGAATCTGGAGCGCAACCGGCATCCATAGCCTGACCTTGATGACCTTGCGCCACTTGTTCTTGTCGCGGGCGTTCCGCAGCACCTTGCGGACCACCTGCGCGTGCCGCGTCGACCCTGGTGGTCACGACGATTCCTTCGTCGGGGACTTGGGCATGGCCACGCCCAACGGCGACCTACCTGCCTTCGACAACCCGGGGCCTCTCACGATGGCCTCGGTGATGCGCCGCTCCTCGAGCTCATCACCGGGTATCTCCTCGATGATGGTGCCCCGGGACATGACCAGCACTCGATCGCAGAGGCCGGACAGCTCGATGGGGTCACTCGACTTCACGAGGACGGCGGCCCCGGCGGCGCTTCGAGCTCGCAGCGCCTTGTAGATGTCGAAGCGGGAGCCGACGTCGACGCCCTGGGTGGGCTCGTAGGCGAGAATCACGGGTGGTTCTCTCAGAAAGGTGCGGGCTACCGCCACCTTCTGTTGGTTGCCGCCGGACAGGAACTCGACCGGTTGCTCCAGCGATGGCGTTCGTATCTCGAGGCGGTCAACGAGAGTGGCCACCGACCTGCGCTCAGAGCCTCGCCTAAGGAAGCCGAGGAACCCGAAGCGACGAAGCGACTGAATGGTTGCGTTGACCCTGACCCCCAGCACGCCCATCAGAGCCTCGTGCTTGCGATCCCCGGGGAGGAGCATTACGCCGGAGCGGACCGCTTCGTGAGAAGAAATCAGAGTGAGCTGCTTGCCCTCGCACGTGACCCGTCCTGCTCGGGGGGGAACCCGGCCAGCCAGGCAGTCGAAGAGCTGAGGTTGGCCGTTCCCCTCGGCCCCGGCGATCCCCACGATCTCTCCGGCTTCGAGCGTGAAGCTGACCGGGCCGAAAGACTGACCTTGAAGACCGTCGACCACCAGAACATCGTGTTCCTCACCCGATGTCGGGCTTGGAGATGGAAAAGCCGCCTCGAAGGGACGGCCGACGATCAACTCCACCAACTCCGCCTCGGTCGAAGCGCGTGCGTCGAAGGTGCCCTGATTACGGCCATCCCTGAGCACGGTGATCCGATCCGCGATCTCCAGGACCTCCGGCAGGCGATGGCTCACGTATACGACTCCCACACCGCGATCGCGGCAGGCAACAATGGTGCGGTGTAGGGCCTCTACCTCGTCGGGGCCCAAGGCGGTGGTGGGCTCGTCGAGGAGCAGCACCTTAGGATTGGTAGCCAACGCCTTCGCCACCTCGAAGAGCTGGCGTTCGGCCAGGGTGAGGAACCCGGCCGGAGCGTCAGGGAACAGCTCCAGGTCTAGATCGAACTCGGTGAGGACCTTTCGCGCCCACTTCTTGCGACGCCAGAAGGGAGGGCGCTCGTCGGGGGGTGCGGCCAGATAGAGGTTGTTCTTGACCGGCTCGGCCTGCACCAGAGAAGTGTCCTGATAGGCCATGGCCAGGCCCAGCTTGCGTGCCAGGGCCGGCGAGTCGCGGTCGAGGGGTTCGCCCCCGATCCGGATCGTGCCCAGATCGGGGTCCACGAACCCGCTGGCGATCCCGAGGAGGGTCGATTTGCCCGAACCGTTCTCGCCCACCAGAGCGTGGACCTCACCGGCACGGCAGTCGAAGCTGACACCAGTCAGCGCCCGCACTGCCCCGAACTGCCGGGAGACTCCTTCTAGCTCGAGGACGACATCGCCGGTCGTCGACCCTCCTTCAGGATCGCTGCTGATCATCCGCCGCTGAACATCAACTGGAGGACGTTGTCGGGAACCAGTGAGGTCCCGGACACAACCGGATTCACCCGATCCGGATTGCAGTCCGACGTCGTTACCTTGCGCATCACGTGGGGCACGACCACCTCTGCGGGGATCGTCGCCCCCTTGAGAGACATCATGGCTGCCGTGACGCCGACCCGCGACTGGAAGTTGCCACCAGCCGAGTAGTAGATGTTATACGTCGGCTCGTCGCGCTGTGCCCAGTCGCAGAACAGGCTCTGCTCGTCGGTGCGCAACGCCACGGTCAGATCCTTGACCGGGATGTTCAGCTCGTCATAGACCTGAAGAGCGGTCAGGAACCCGTCCGCATACTCGTATGCCCATCCTCTGATGTCGGGATCGTTGGTGAGCAGGGGACGTACCACATCCGGGATGATCGGGTTGTACCAGCTCGTGTCGCCGGTAGTGCTGTTCTCGTTGAGTGGCGGGTTCACCAGCGTGAGAGAGTCGTTCAATGCCGCAATCTCACAACGCTGCCAACCCAGCGACAGGGCGTTGCCGGGCGTGCCACCCAGGGTGGCCACCTTGCCCGTGCCGACGCCGATCATTCAGCACCTGAGCGAAGCTCTTGCCCAATGCGCATAGGTCCTCGCCAACCACGGTCAGGTAGTCCTGTCCGGGAGTGAGTGCGCCCTCCTGATCAGGAAGACCAACCCAGCCCGCCGAGAACGGAACGTAAGGAATGTCCGCCGCATTGGCTTCGAGTATGGCGTCGGCGATCGCAACACCTTGGTCGGGATAGCCGACGATGAAGTCGACGCCGCGCTGTATCAGGAACCTGATGTCATTGGCCGCCACGGAGGGGTCCGGATCGAAGTTGGCTGCCCGAGAGACGATGGTGCCGATCTCGGGATAGGTGAGCGCCTGGAGGACCGCCTCCATGTGACTCACCGAGCGCCACACGTTCACGTCGTTTCCGCCGCCGTCGGCATAGCCCATGACGAGGTCGCCACCGGTACCGGTGTCGCACTCCTGATTGGCCCAGCACTCCATCGCCTTATCGATCGTGGCCTGATCCAGATCCTGGTGAGCGCGAGCGATGGAAGCCAGGATGATGTTCCAACTGGCCTCATCGGACGGCTGCACCGGGCCCAATGCCTTGTCAACCAACGTCATATCGACCGCGGATGGGTCCTCGTCGTATTGGGCCAGCGGATTCGAGGCGGCCGTGGTCTCGGTCATGGCGGTGGTCTCGGTCATGGCCGTGGTCTCGGTCATGGCCGTGGTCTCGGTCATGGCACTGGTCGTGGACGGCGCCGCCGTGGTGGTGGTCTCACCGCTTTGCGAGCCACATGCCGCGGCCAACAAGGCCAAGATGGCCACCAAACCGATGATCTTCAGTCTTTTCATATCCTTCTCCTGTGGGCTCTTCAGCCCCGTTGCTTCCTTCCTCCGATGAATTTCGCCCGTCGGGGTCGTGGGATCTCCTTTCTCAACCATTCCCACGGGTTGAGTCGTCGATCTCGTTTCCTCCGGAACGTCGCGATCCTCTTCGCTCGCGGAGGACTTGCTCCACGCCTTTGATGATCCGATCGCCCGAAACCAGCATTCCCCCGATGATGACCAGACCAAAGACCACGAATTGGAGAGATGTCGGCAGCCCCATCGTCCTCATGGTCTGGTCGAGCCCGGTGAGGAAGAAGGCGGCGGCAAACGTTGACAGAGGACTGGCCAGACCACCGGTGAGAGAGGCCCCTCCAATCACCACGGCGGCGATGGGTCCCAGGAGATACTGGGTCGCCACGGCCACTCCAGGCGTCCGGATAAGACCCGCCAAAGCTGCGCCTGCGACGGCGTAGAGAACCGCTGCGACCACATAGGCCAAGATCTGGTTGAGGTTGACCCGGACACCAACGATGCTGGAGGCCACCGGGTTGGCGCCGACCACCTGGAATTTCCTACCCGCCGCCGTGTACCTGAACCCGAGAACGAGGACGACGGTGAGCACCACACCGATCCAGAAGATGGGGCTGACGCCAAAGATGCGGGTGGTGGTCCAAGTCGACCAGCCGGTGGGCACCGCGCTCTGCACGGGGAAGGACCTGCCGTAGCGATTGAGGACCCCAACCACGACCTGGCCCACTGCCAGAGTGACAATGAGAGCATTCAGCTTGAGGCCCCCGATCAGGAGCCCGTTGACCAACCCGATCAGAGCCGCCGCCCCCATGGCTGTGAGAAGGGCGACGCCGATACGACCGTCGGTCTGCTGGCCGACCCCGACCATGATCACCGCCGCCAGCGTCAGAGTGCCGGGCACGCTGAGATCGATCCCGCCGGTCATGATGACGAGCATCTGTCCCAGAGCGGTGATACCCAACAACGCTCCGAAAGGGGCGATGGCGGCCAGAGCCACGCTGCCCAGGGCGGCCGGAGCCCAGATAGAGGCCACGATCACCAACAGGACCAGAGCCAGGTATACCGGCAGGTAACGCGAGGCCACCACGAACGAGGTGAGGGCGGAAGACGGCGCCCGGGCAGTGGTCAACCCGATCCTCCCGTCGCCGCCTCGACCAGGAGGCCGGAGGCCAGACCGACCTTGCGCTGGGCGGCGAGAGCCAGATCTCGGGCCCGACCCACATCGGCAGACAGGGCCCCGTTCGAGACCAGCGTCCGGCCCTCTACCAGCACCCAGTCGATGTTGGACGTGTCCATGCCCCAGACCACCGCCCCGATCGGGTCGTTGATGGGATAGATGTTGGGACGATCGGTGCGGAGAAGGATGATGTCGGCCTTCTTTCCCGGCTCCAGGGACCCGGTTACCTGCTCCAGGCCCGCCACACGGGCACCATCGCTGGTGGCGTAACGGATCACCTCCCGGGTGGTGAGCAGGTTGGGCAACCCGCCCTTACCGGCCAGCTTGCGATCGAAGTAAGTGGCGTGTTGGAGGGCGATCGTCTCCCGCATCGGGCCGAACATGTCACCGGGAGCGACCCGCTCGTCGTCGATGCCCAGCCCGGGGCGAATGTCGCGATCCAGCAGTCTCTGGACCAAGGGCGATCCCGAGCCTCGAGCCATCTCGCTGGAAGGCGCAAGCGAAACGGAGGCGCCCGACGATGCGATGGAGTCGAAGTCGGCCTCGTCGAGATGCAGGCAATGGACGAGTGTGACATCGGGACCAAGGAGGCCTTTCTGAGCCAGGTCCGACACCACACCGTTCTGGGACGGATCCGACCCGGCGTGGGCATGGATCCTGAGTCCCAGCTCCCTCGCCTGGGCCCATTCTCCCGCCACCCGGTCGAGCTCGAGCCGAAGGGGCTCGGCCACCCCGGCAGCGATGCCAACCGGGCCGTCGCCTGATCCATGACCGGCCAGCACCGCCCTGAGAGCGGCGGCGTGGCCCTCGGGCCTTGCCGACCATTCCGGCCCGGCGGAAACGAACACCGTCCTCAGGCCGGCGTCGGCGTGGGCCTGGAGGGCAGCCTCGGCGTATTCGGCGCCGGGGGGAATGTCGGCCCAATCCACAACGGTGGTGATCCCCGACTCGACGGCTCCCAGCAGGCCGATCAGGGTGGAGGCGTACACGTCATCGGGCTGGAAATGGGGCCCGTAGACCGTGGGCGACATGGGGGCCCCGCCGGCGCTCCCCGACTCGCCCAGATGCTTGAACAGCGACTTCCAGACGTGACGATGCGTGTCGACGAACCCGGGCATGACGATGCAATCAGTCGCCTCGATTACCTCGGCCCCTCGGGCCCGAAGGCGGGGGCCGATCTCCGCCACCCGATCATCCTCGATCAGCACGTCGGCCTCGGTGTAATTGGGCGTTCGCGCCCCCAGGGTGAGGACGCAGCCGCCGCGGATGAGTCTCCTGGAACTCACTACCCGTTCCCCGGGTCGAGTGACTTGAGCACCGTCTCGTAGATTCGATCTGCCGAGGGGATGGCCAGGTCCTCCAACGCAGCCGCGGCCGGAAGGGGGATGTGGGGGGTGGTGATGCGGATGCTGGGCCCGTCCAGGTCCCAGAAGGCCTCCTCGCCCACGATCGAGACGACTTCGGCTCCCCAACCACACAGCCTGGGGTTCTCCTCGACCGTGAAGAGCCGCCCCGTCTTGGAGACCGATTCGAGGATGGTGCGGGTGTCGAGAGGGACCAGGGAGCGCACGTCGATCACCTCGGCCGACACCCCGGCGATCTCCAGCTGCTCCGCGGCCTCCAGGGCCCTGGGGACCATGAGCGCCAGGGCGGCGATGGTGGCGTCGGTGCCTTCTCGCACCACCCGCGCCATTCCCAGCTCGTCCACCACCTCGCCTTCGGGTACCTCGCCCCTGGTGGCCATCAGCGACTTGTGCTCGAAGAACACGACCGGGTCGGGGTCGCGCACGGAGGCGGCCAGCAAGCCGACCACGTCTGCCGGCGTGGAGGGGGCGACGACTTTCAGGCCGGGGATCATCATGCACCAGTTCTCGACGCTCTGAGAGTGCTGGGCACCGAAGCGGGAGCCGCCGCCGTTGGCGGTGCGCACCACGAGGGGAAAGCTGACCTGGCCGTTGGTCATGTAACGGCTCTTGGCGATCTCGTTGGCCACCATGTCGAAGCACACCGCCAGGAAGTCCGAGAACATGATCTCGGCGATGGCGGGGATGCCGGTCATGGCCACACCCATGGCCGCCCCGACGATGGCCTGCTCGGATATGGGGGTGTCACGCACCCGGTCGGGCCCGAACTCGTCCAGCAGGCCGACGGTGGTCTTGAACACCCCACCGGCGGCGGCGATGTCCTCGCCCAGCATGACCAGAGCGGGATCGCGCCGCATCTCCTGAGCGATGCCGTAGGCGACTGCCTCCCGATAGCTCAGTTCCGCCATCGCGACCCTCCATCGGCATACACCTCGGTCAACAGGGCGTCCTCTACCGGATGGCGTCCGGCCTTGGCGAACTCGGTGGCCGCATCGACGGCTGCAGCTACCTCTCTCTCGATGACGCTGAGCCGATCCTCGGCCACCCCCAGGCTGAGAAGCCGGGCGTGGTAGACGGGTATCGGATCACGGTTGAGCCAGGCCTCGACCTCGGCCTTGGGCCGGTACTTGGCCGGATCCGCCCGGGAGTGACCCCCCGACCGGTAGGTGAGTGCTTCGATCAACATCGGGCCTTCTCCGGCCCGGGCCCTGGCCAGGGCCTCCCGGGCGGTCAGGTAGACGGCATCGGGGTCGTTCCCATCGATGACGACCGGCTCCAGGCCATAGGAGCCGGCCCGGCCGGCGGCCGGATGATCGACGGCGGTGATCAGGTCGATCGGCGTGTACTCCATGTAGAGGTTGTTCTCGCACACGAAGACCACCCCCAGATTCCAGATCTTGGCCATATTGAGGGCCTCGTGGAATGCCCCGATGTTGGTGGTCCCGTCGCCGAAGAAGACACACCGCCACCTGACCCGAGCCCCGCATCTGAGCCGACCAGGCAGCGCCGTTGGCGACACACAGATGGGCACCAACGATGGCGTAGGAACCCATCATCCCCCGGGAGGCATCGGTCAGGTGCATCGACCCGCCCTTGCCCCCAAGAACACCGTTCTCCCTCCCCAGTAGCTCAGCCATGGCCGGCCCCAGCTCCATGCCCCGGGCCAGGGCATGGGCGTGTCCCCGATAGGTGGCGAAGGTGTAGTCGTCGGGCCGCAAGGCGGCACCGAATCCGGTAGCCACCGCCTCCATCCCCAACGACAGATGCGAAGTGCCCTTGACCAGGTTCTGCATGAACAGGTCGTAGGCCCGCTTCTCGAACTGGCGCAGCTCCTGCAGCTTGCGATACATGTCCAGACGCAACCCCAGGTCGATGTCGGCCCCGACCAGCGAGTGGTCCACCTCGTCGGGCAGTCGGGGCCGGCGCAGGGCGTAGTCGTAAAGGCCGTCAGTAGGCATTGGCCACCATCAGCTCCTCGCACGGGAACAGGGTTATCACCTTGCACCCATCGGCGGTCACCACCACCTCCTCCTCGATACGAGCGGCCGAACGGCCATCGGCGGCAGGAGCATAGGTCTCCAGGGCGAACAGCATTCCCTCCTTGATCTCGATCGGATCATCCAGCGAGTTCAACCGGCTGATGATGGGCCGCTCATGCAGCCCCACCCCAACTCCGTGCCCGAACTGCAACCCGAACGCATCCATCTCGTCCTCGAACCCGAACTCCTCCGCCCGGGGCCACACCTTGGCGATCTGATCGGTCGTCGCCCCGGGCCGAACCAGGTCGATGGCAGCGTCCATCCACTCCCGGGTCTGCTTGAAAGCGTCCCGATGGGCCTGAGTGGCCCTCCCCACCACAAAGGTGCGGTAATAGCAGGTGCGGTACCCGTTGAACACGTGGATGATGTCGAAATAGGCCTGGTCCCCGGGACGGATCAACCGATCCGAGAACACATGCGGATGGGGCTGAACAGCGCTCCCCGGCGATCGAGTTGACCGCCTCCACGAACTCCGAACCCATCTCGAACAGACGAGCATGGGCCAGGGCCACGATGTCGGACTCGCGCACCCCCGGCTTCAACGCCTCGAAAATGTCCTGATAGACGCCGTCGACCATGGCACAAGCCTGGGTAAGGAGCATGATCTCATCGTCACTCTTGATCTCCCGGGCCCGCATCATCGTCTGCTGGCCGTCCACCACCTGCAGTCCCTCCGCCTGGAGGGCGAGGAACACAGACGTCTCGGCCATGTCCACGCCCAGCTTCTCACCGCTCAGGCCTTCCGAGGCCAGAGCTGCCTTGATCTCGCGGGCGGCGCGGGCGTGGAGGCCCGACTCGGGACCGATCGCCCCCTGCAGACCGGTGTTGCCGCCGATCGAGTTCTCGTGGTCATACATGTGAGGTAACTGAAGCCGGTGGGCCTTGGCGGCCGAGCCGAAGTCCCAGATACGAGGCCGGCCCTCCCGGGTCACCAGGGCGAAGCGCTCCCCCTTGTTGAAGGCCCAGTAACCGATCTGGGTCGCGGTGGCATAGCGGATGTTGGACGTCTCGAACAGGAGCACCGCCCCCAGCTCGAACTCGTCAAGCATCTGGCGCACCCGCCCCAGGCGGTAGCCGCGCAAACGCTCGAAATCGATCCGGTTCTCCCAATCGACTCCCATCACTCCCGGCGAGGCAGTGGTTGCTACGGGAAACTCATCCATCCTGTGCTCCTTTACGGTTGGGACCGGATCCCGGTTCATCCTCCAGAGCGGCGGTGAGATAGGCCCAGTCGCGTTCGAATCGGTAGGAATGACGCGGTGGTGGCTGGGGGGCCTGGGTCTCGAGCCAGCGCACATGCCCCTCCCCCACGTTGCGGAACTCGTGGACACAACCCACCCCGGCCCAGGCCACGTCGCCCGGGCCGAGACGGTAGGCCTGGCCGTCGAAGCGGGCCTCGACCTGGCCGTCGAGGATCATGTAGGCCTCCTCCAGGGGGTGGTCATGAGGTCCGGCGAAGCCGGCCGGCTCGTACTGAACCATGAACATGGTCGAGAGGTCGGCGCCCAGGTCGGAGTCGATCATCATCTTCACGCTGATCCCGCTGTAGACCAGGAGGGCGGTGCGCATGCTGGCGCTGAGGGCGAGCTTGTCCTGGGTCTGGAGGGCCGGGTCCATGTTGTCGGGCTCGATGTGGCCGAAGCTCCGGTTTCGGGGGTCGCGCACGTCGATCTCGACCGGTTCGCCCACGATGAGGGGCCGGGGGAAGTAGGTGTCGAAATCGCTCCGCCGTCTCGGAACCGGGGCCCGCATCTCGGCCAGGGAGGCGGGAGCACCGCTCAGGTTGCGGATGGCGTGGGTAACCCCCACCGGGATGAGGCCGTAATCCCCCTGGCGAACCAGGAAGCTTCCCTCGGGCGTGTCCACGGTGACGGTTCCCTCCAGCACGAAGAAGGTCTCTTCGAACGAGTGGAGATGGGCTTCGACCCGAGCCTCGTCGGAGAACCGGGCCACTCCGAACCCCATCTGGATGGCTCCACCCTCCTCGGATACGATCGAGTCGACCGTGTAGCCCGAGCTGTGCTCACGGAACACTGGAGGAACCTCATAGACCTGATCCTCGGTCCGCTTGACGATGTGATGGGCCATCAGTCTTCTTCCTCTCTCAGGAACACGGCCACCGCGCTGAGATCGGCATCGCCCAACCCGGCAGAAATGGCGCGATGGACGATGTCGAGCTCCGTCTCGGCCTGTCTCATCGATACACCGACCCGGCGGGCGAGTCCGGTGATCAGTTCCAGATCCTTGGCTACCAGTTCCAGGCTGAATGCCACCGGCGCATCGTCGGGGTGTTCGTATGCCTCACGCTTGTAATGCACGAACGGCGCTCCCGCCGCCCCGCTGGCGAAGACCTCGTAGGCAGTCTTGCGCTCGACGCCGGCCTTCTCGGCCAGGACCAGCGACTCGGACAGGGCGACATTGAGGCCATGCACCAGGGCGTTGACGGCCAGCTTGGCCGCCGTCCCCGAACCCCGGCCGCCCACATGGATGATCCGCGATGAGAGTGGCTCCAGGACGGGACGGACACGCTCCACCAGGTCCGGATCGCCTCCGGCCATGATGGTCAGGCTGCCCGCCTCCACGGTCGACACGCTCCCCGATACCGGACAATCCAGGAATCCTGCCCCGGCCTCATCCACAGCTCGGCCCACCTTCTTGACCGTTCCGGGATCGACGGTGCTCGTGTCGACCACTACCGACCCGGGCCGGACACCCTCCACCAGACCCCCGGAGCCGAGATAGACCTCCTCCAGGGCGCGGTCGTCGGCCAGGCTCGAGATTATGACGTCGGCCGTGGATGCCGCCCCGGCGGCGTCGGCCGCCACATCGCATCCCAGTTCTTCGGCCACCTTTTCGGCCTTGGCCCCGTCCCGGTTCCACAGGACGAGCTCGAGCCCGGCCCGGCTCAGCGTGCGGGCCATGGCGCCCCCCATCCGGCCGATGCCGACCAATGCCACTGTCGGAGATGAGACCATTTGCGCTCAGTGACACTACACAAGTCTGTTCACGCGTAACGGCCAGAGCGGGGATTTTTCACCGTGATCGACAAATAGGTGCTCAACTGGACTACACGCGACCAGCAACGGTGAGTAACCTGACTCCCGGTTCCCGCGCCGAGGGCGTGGGGACGGCGAGACAGGCGAAGGGAGCGATCGGTAATGGCAGAGGAATCGGTGGTGATCGTCGGAGGCACCGGAGGGATCGGACGCGAGATCGCCCGCCACTACGCCGGGCAGGGAAAGCCGGTGATCATCACCGGACGCGACCCGGACAAGGCCCACGAGATCGCCTCGGAAATCGGTGAGGGAGTGAAGGGAATCGCCTTCGACCTGGCCGACCCACCCTCCATTGCCCCCGCACTCGGTGACATCGGTCCGGTTTCCCGGCTGGTTCTGACCGCTATCGCCCGGGACAGCAACCCCGTCAAGAGCTACGACTACTCGACTGCCACCTACCTCACCACGATGAAGCTGGTCGGGTACACCGAGACCATCCACGTTCTGCTTCCCAAGCTGACCGAGAGGGCTTCGGTCGTCCTCTACGGAGGCCTGGCCAAAGAACGCCCTTACCCCGGCGGCACCACGGTTGCCACCGTCAACGGGGGGATCACCAGCCTGATCCGCCCCCTGGCCATAGAGCTGGCACCGATCAGGTTCAATGCCATCCACCCCGGCATCGTGGGCGACAGTCCCTTCTGGAAGGAAAAGCCCCTCGACGTGTACATAGAGCGCACTCCCACCGGCCGCCTGGCGACCATGGCCGATGTCGTCGACGCTACGGTGTTTCTCCTGGAGAACGAGTCGGTCAACGGCGTCAACCTGTACGTCGACAGTGGCTGGATGGTGATGTGAATCCCTTCTCCAATTGGGGCCGAGGTGGATGAGACCCACAGTCCCGGCAACCTCCAGGACGCCCTAGACGGAATCGGCGGCCGTCTCCGCGAAGAGCGGATCAAGGCCGGCATCAGCCAGCGTGAGCTGGCCCGGCGACTGGGACTGTCCGCCAGCCTCATATCCCAGCTGGAGAGTGGAGTGTCGAAGCCGTCGGTCGGAACCCTGTACGCCATCGTCACCGAGCTGGACCTGTCGCTGGATCGCATCATCCACGGCGAGGAGAACCCCCATGAGCGCAACGACTTCCCTACCGACGGCCGCAGCCGCAGCCCGCTCGTGCATCCGGGGCAGCGGTCCGCCATCGACCTCGACTCCGGCGTCCGATGGGAACAACTCACTGCTGGAACCGAGGACGGGGTGGACTTCCTCGAGGCAATCTATGAGGTAGGCGGCGCCTCCACACCCGACCGGTCGCTGATGCGCCATCACGGTCGCGAGTACGGCTACGTGGTCTCCGGTCGGCTCGGTGTGCAGATCGGGTTCGAGCAGCACGAGCTGGAGCCGGGTGACTCCATCGCCTTCGATTCCACCCTCCCCCATCGTCTCTACAACATCGGGGACGTGCCGGTCCACGCCATCTGGTTCGTGGTCGGCCGGGAGGCCACCGACCACACCGAGATCGACTAGCGCGACTTCCAGGACGCGATCTGGCGCTGCACGTCGGCGGCGTCGAACCAGGCGTTCTCGTAGCTGATCAACCCGTCCCGGAGCTCGAATACGTGCAGGATGCGCACCCTGACCGGGGCCCCGCCCCCGTTGACACCTGCCCAGTCGCCTTCGACGTGGCCGGTCAGGATCGACTCGTCGACGACGAACCGGCCACCCTCACCTGCGAATCGCTTGACGGTGTCCAGGCGCACGTCGGGGATGGCATCGATGATTCCCGAGTAGACCTCGGCCACCTCCGTCTTTCCCCGGAAGGGGGAGTCGGGATGGGTGACGTCGTCCCAGACGATGTCGTCGGTGTAAGTGGCCAGCGTTCCTTCCACGTCGTGAGCGTTCTCGGCGGCGAAATGTCGATCGATGATGTCCACGCGCACCCTTTCGACTGGAGCGCCGCCAGGTTAGATCGACGGAGTGGAGAACGGCTGTGCGGGCGCTCCGGGGTGAATCACGGTCCTGATGTCGCCACCGAAAGACTCCAGGTCGTCCAGGGCACGGTTCACCGCCCCGGCGTCGAGCGGCACTGTGCGACTGACGATGCCACTGAGATCCAGCCCCCCCGCCTGAGCGATCTCCATCAACTCGACGAGTTCGGCATAGAGGTGGTCCATCACCCCGATCAGCTCGGTCTCTCGCCGCATCAGATCGTCGTACATCGCTACCTCGGTCGCCGAGCCGGTCAGTCCCACAATGGCCGCCCGGCCCCGGGGCCGGAGGGATTGAAGGGCCTGGGTCGTGGTGAGAGGGAGACCGATCAGCTCCAGGGCGACATCAGCACCTCCCAGAGCTTGGATCGCCGCCACCGGGTCCTTCTCCGACGCATCGACGGCATCGAATCCCATCCGGCGGGCCCGCTCGACCTTCCCCTGGTCGATGTCGACCCCGACCACATCGGAGGCGCCCAACCAACGGGCCAGCTGCAGGGCCGAGAACCCCAGGCCGCCCAGCCCATAGACCGCCACCCTCTCCCCCGACCGGAGCCGCGCTCTGTGTAACGCATGCAGGCTCGTGGCCGACGAGCACATCATGATCGCGGCGGAATCGAAATCGACCGATTGGGGCAGGGAGACGAGGTTGGAGGCCGGCACCACTACGTACTCGGCGAAGCCACCGTCCCGGTGGTTGCCGATCATGGCCCCCTCGACACAGAACTGCTCCCCGCCCTCCAGGCAGGGCGGGCATTCGCCGCAGCTGGTCTGATAGTGGACGCCGACACGATCGCCAGGGCTGCAACCCGTCGTCTTAGGGCCCAGGGCGGCCACGGTCCCCGATATCTCATGGCCCAGAACCCGGGGTAGCGGTGGAAGACGGGGATCGCCGGCCCGGTAGTGGACGTCTGAGCGACAGATCCCCGCCGCATGTACCCGCACCAGCGCCTCTCCCGGTCCCGGCTCGGGATCCGCCAGCTCCACCAAGCGCAGGGGCCCACCCGCTCTATCGAGATGCAAAGCCTTCACGGTCGCACCCTACCGAGCAGCCTCAGCCGGATAGGTCTGGTTCCGGGGGCTTGTCCGCGTACCTGATATCGGGAAGCCGGAGCGAGAGGAGGAATCCCGCCACCACGAAGACGACCGCTGCCAGGCCCGTCGTCCTGGCAGCGGAGGCGAAGGCATCCGACACTGCCGCCACCACTTTCTCTGACCCCGGTTGCTGGGCGATTACCGGCAGGGCCTGCCCGGCCGAACCCGAGATCGCCTCCACGATTCCCTGGCGGGCCTGCGGTGGCAAATCGGGTATTGCCGCCAGAGCGTCCTGGGTGCCGGTCCGCAACCCCGCCGCAAGGACCGTTCCCAGAAGCGCAATCCCCACCGCCGCCCCCACCTGTCGGAAAGTGGACTGCATTCCCGAGGCCTGTCCCGACTCCCGGGGAGGGATCTCGGCCAGGATGACGCTGGTCAACTGGGCACTGGCCAGACCGACCCCCACCCCGTAAACCGCCAGGCCCGGCACGAAGGCCCAAACGTTGCGGTCCGGGGCGAGGAGAAGCGCCACCGTGGTGATGGCGATCGCCTCGAGCGCCATGCCGGTGCTCACCACTCTCCGGGGGCCGACCCGGGAGGCGAATGCCCCCGCAGTAGGCCCGGCCACGAAGGCCCCGATAGCCAATGCCATCAACAGCAAGCCGGTTCGGAAGGCGGAGAAATCCAGCACGGCCTGCAAGAACAGCGGCAGGACGAATATCAGGCCGAATTCACCCAGGGCGAGGATCATGGCCGTGGCGTTACCCAGGGTGAAGGATCGGAAGCGGAACAGGAAAAGGTCGAACAGCACCGCCTTGTCGGCGGCGCGCCGGCTCCTCTGGGTGACTATGAATGCCCACAGAGCCAGGGCACCCACCACAAAGGTGACCACCGTCGGCGCGATGGAGTCGAGCGGCCAGCGGAATCCGCCGACGACGAAGGGCTCGGTTGGCTCGAAGAAGCCGAATCGGGGACCTTCGATCAGGGCGAAGACCACGCCGGCCATGCCCACGCCCGAGAGGAGCACGCCTCCAATGTCGAACCCCCTCACGCGTTCACCCTCCCGGGTCTCCTTGACCCACAGCAACGTGCCGATCAGGGCCAGGGCACCTATGGGGACGTTGATGTAGAAGGCCCATCGCCAGGAGTGGGCGGTGGTTAGCCAGCCGCCCAGGAGGGGGCCCACGGCGGCCATCCCCCCGATCACCGAGCCCCACACACCGAAGGCGATGCCGCGTTCACGGCCCTGGAAGGTGGCGTTGACCGTCGAGAGGGTGGAGGGGAGGATCACGGCGGCGCCCAGGCCCTGGAGCAGGCGAGCGAAGATCAGGGTTCCTCCGCCGTCGGCACGGCCCGCCAGCATGCTGGCTCCGGCGAAGACGACCAGACCGATCATGAACAGCCGGCGACGTCCGTAGATGTCACCGACCTTGCCCAGGGTGATGAGCAGGGCGGCGAAGACGAGCGAGTAGATCGAGTTGACCCACTCGGCGTCGGACAAACCCAACCCGAAGTCCCGGATGATGGAGGGGAGGGCGACGTTGACGATGGTGGCGTCGACGATGATCATCGAGACGCCCAGGCTCAGCACGGCCAGTCCCAGCCAGCGCGTCCGTTCGGTAACCCGCATCGTCACCTCTTTCCTGACACAGCGTCGACAAGACGCTAGCCGACCTCCGGTCCTGTCGGGTTCACCTATCGTTCGACCATGGATCTAGAGGTCCTGGAACACCATCCCGACCATCGCTCCCCCCACCCACCCCTCATGTTCGTTCACGGTTTCTGGCAAGCAGCTTGGTGCTGGGATGAGCACGTGATGGGGGCCATGGCAGCACTTGGCTACGACTGCTACGCGGTGAGCTTGAGAGGCCACGGTGGTAGCGAAGGCAGGATCCGGGGCGGCTCCATCGACGACTACGTCGCCGACGTGGCGTCGATCGCCGCGACGCTCGAGCGAGAGCCGGTGGTGATCGGACACTCGATGGGAGGTTTCACCACCCAGCACTACCTGGCCAGGGGGCTCCCGGCCGCGGCCGGTATCCTCGTCTCCTCGGTGCCCGGCCGCGGAGCCTGGAGAGCTGCACTCAAGGCGGCCCGGAACCATCCCGTCGTCTTCGCCCGGATCAACGCCACCCTCAACGTCGGTCCCCTGGTGGAGACGCCCGAACGGGCCCACGAGTATCTATTCGCCCCCTCGGTTCCTCACTCGGTGGTGGAGCGCTACTCGGCCAGACTGCAGGATGCCTCATTCAGGGCCTTCCTGGATCTGCTCCTGAAAACGCCCGACCTCTCCGAAGGTGGCAGCCCCCACTCTGGTCATCGGTGGCGACGAGGACGCCTTCTTCGACATCGACGAATGACAGGACACGGCAACCGGGCTGGGGCCGACCTGGTCGTCATCCCGGGAGCCGGACACGAGATCATGCTCGAGGAGGCCTGGACCCGTTTGGTCGACCACTTCGATGGGTTCGTCTCGGGCCCGACTGAGGTCTAGGAGCCTGTTGGATGATGCCGTTGCTCGGATTGGCGGCAAGGCGCGCCAGCCGCAAGGCCGAGGTTTCGCCACTCCTTGTGCCGGAATGGCGGGGCCGAGAACGCAGTGGGGAGGTGGTGATGCATGTCGTCAAGATGGGTGACATGCATTGTTCAACGGGCTCCGAGTGCTGCGTTGCACGTCCCGATTTCTGGACTGGCGAGCGACGCGAACCCGGGAGGGATGTCCCGAAGACGCGGCTGGCACAACAGACGCGCCCTTCGTCCTATTAAGAACTACCCGGGAGAAGGCTACGAAGCACGAACGCCGCCACCACCTGCGTGACGATCACCACGCCCACGAGCAGCTGGAACCGAACGGTCGTAGAGGAATCCGAGCACGACCCCGCCTCCGAGCAGAGCCATCCCGTAGGCGGTGTTGAAAACCCCGTATGCGGTGGCGCGGCGCCCGGAAGCCGACAGGTCGGCGACGGCGGCACGAAGGGTCGACTCCTGGATTCCCATGACCGCCCCCCACACGGCCACCGCCGACCAAACCAGCCATACCGTCGATGAGAAGGCCAGGGCAGTCAGGGCGGACAAGCCCGGCAAGAGCAGCAGGACTCGAAGCCCACGGCGATCGTAGGCACGTCCCGACAGCAGGGCCGAGCCGGCATCGACCGCCATGGCCAGAGCAAACATCAGGGGTACTACGGGGTCCCCGACAAGGGAACGGTCGGTGACGTGGAAGGCGATGAGCGGGAAGGGGGCGAATCCGAGTGCCGACAGGAACACGAACCCGAAGTAGGTCCTGGCCCGAAGATCGGCTCTGTCCTCGTTCTCCGCAACGGATGAGGAGTTGGCACCTGCGATGTCGGAGGTCTGATCCCCGGCCACCCGCCGGGCCAGTCCCAGCGAAAGCAGTGCAAGTGCCCCGGGGACCGCCAGCACGGTGAAACCGAGGCGGTAGTCCCCCTGGCGCAGGGCGAGTACCCCGGCCAGTAACAGTGGCCCGACCACGGCGCCGGTCTGATCGAGAGCTTCGTGGATGCCGAACCCCCAGCCTCTCCCCAACGGCGCCGCCACCTCCGAGAGGAGTGCGTCGCGGGCGGGCGAGCGAACCGCCTTGCCCAGTCGCTCGGCCACGACCAATGCCAGCGCCAGATCGACACGTCCCACCCACCCCAGAAGAGGGACGGCGATCACGGTGAGCCCGTAACCGACAAAGGTCATCGCCCAGTATCCCCGGGTGCGGTCGGCCACGACACCCGTCACCCAGCGCAGGGCGTAGCCGACGAACTCTCCCGCCCCCGACACGAGGCCGACCACCGCCGCCGAGGCTCCGAGGGTCGCCAGGTAGGGGCCGAGGACGCTGCGCGCTCCCTCGTAGACGATGTCGGCCAGGAGACTGACCACCCCGAAGGTGACCACCGCCGCCATCGCCTGCCGCCGTAACCCAGGGCCGAGCGTCGAGTCTCCGCCCGACCTGCTCGAACCCTCTCCGGGCTCTTTCATGGCCGGCCGGGGTCTCCGAGAGCTTCCTGAACCTCGGCGAAGGTGGGTAATGCGAGACCAGATCGGCTCACCGAGAGCGCACTGGCGGCGTTGGCGAACCTGGCCGCTTCCGCCCAGTCCTCTCCCCCGGCCCTGGCAACAACCAGACCGGCCATGAACACGTCGCCCGCCCCGGTCTCATCCAGCGCCTCGACCGCGATGGTGGGGATCATCTCCGCTCCCTCTCCGCCGGCCAGCAGCGTTCCGTCGGTTCCCAGCTTGACCAGGACCCTCCGCACTCCGAGGGCCAGGAGGTCGGCGGCGGCCATCCGGGCCATGGGCTCGGTGCTGACCTCCCTCCCGGTCAGGCCACCCGCCTCGGTGGCGTCGGGAGTGATCGCTTCGGCGCCGGCCAGCATCTGTTGAGTGACGGCCTGGGGAGGACTGGGGTCGAGGAACAGCGGGACGCCCGACTCCCCGCACCATGAAGTCAGCGCCGACAGGACCACCGGGGGGATCTCCGCCTGGGTGACTACGGCGTCACATCGTGCGAGGGTGTCGAGAGCCGGTTCAACGTGCTCCCACTCGAGGCCGTCGTTGGCCCCGGGCACCAGCACCCTGGTGACATGATGGCCTTCGACCAGATCGATGACCACGAACCCCGTCCTCTGGTCCGGCGTCTGCACCACGAAGGAGGTATCGACGCCGTCATCGGCGACCTCCGCCAGGCACATCCGACCGAACTCGTCTTGACCGATCCGCCCGACCAGGATCGCCGAAGCCCCCAACCGCGCCACGGCACGGGCCTGGTTGGCCCCCTTCCCGCCCGGCTCCACCAGATAGTCCTTGGCGGTGAGAAGCCCGGGACGACCATCCATTCCCGCCCCGAAGAGGTGGATGTCCATATTCAGCCCTCCGATCACACCGATTCGAGCATGGGGGGCAGACATCATCCTGAGGAGAGATTATTCGCTCCGGGGACAGGGGACTTCGACAGGAGGAATTCCACGCACACATAGATCTCGAGCCGCGTTTTAGGATCGAGCCAGGCAACCAGGAGGTCCAAATGGCTGACATAGAGGTCATTCATGCCGCAGACAGGGAGGTAGCCGCCGCAGATGCCACCTCCGGCATGGTGCGGGAACAGGCCGTTTCCGAAGACGGAATATGGATGGGTCTGGTGCGGGCTGCCGCTCAGAAGCCTTCCGGCTGGCACCATCACGGTGACTACGACACGTATTTCTATGTCGAGGGAGGGACGATTCGGATGGAGTTCGGTACCGACGGCTCAAAGGCGATCGAGGCCGGACCGGGCGATTTCGTGCACGTGCCGAAGAGAGTCGTCCACCGAGAGGTGAACTCAGCCGACCATGAGGGGGCCATCATCCTGGTGCGGGTGGGCAGCGGCCCTCCCGTAGTCAACGTCGACGGGCCCGACCCGTCGAGCTAGGGGATCCCTCAGCTCGGCGGAGGCCCCCGGGGCACCCGATCGAAACGAGCGAAGTCGACATCGTAGGAAACGATGGCGCGGCGGTGCTCGATCGCCAGCGCCGCCAGATGGGCGTCGTTGACCAGGTTGCCGCCTGCCCCTACATCCTCGAGCAGCCCTCGAACGATCCGAGTGTGATCCGGCGTCGGTTCACGACGGAGTCACCCATCGAGGCCGTTTCCGTCCGAAACGGTGATCGGGCGGCCGAATCCGAAACCCCGGTGCGGATGGCATCGTCGAGAGCTTCCTTGACCGACACACCCCCCACCCCGCGCTCCCTCATCCGACGCTGGATTATCTGCTCCGTGTCGGGATCGAGCGTGACCGTTGTGCGCATGGTCGCATCATGCGATGTGATGCCTTGATGCAAGGACCCGGGACAGCCGGATGGCGAAATCACCCAGCCACACCGCCAGCGCCCCGAGAACCACGGGGCCCAAGTCCAGGATCAAGGCCACTCCCGCCAGATTGGCGGCTATCAGCGGAAGCCACCCATGGGCGGTCATGACGCGCAGATGGGTGGTCAACGGCGCACCTTTGAGGACAGGGATCAGATAGGAGAGGGAGCCGGCCAGGATCTGGCCGACACCCGCCAGCACCGCCATGCCCGTCCACCCGCCCACCGGGGCCAGGGACCGCCCGGCTATCAGGGTCGCTCCGTCGACCAACGCCCAGACGATCAACCAGCCCGTTCCGGCCACGACCTGAACGAATGCCAGCTCCCGGCGCCCTCTTTCCCGGAGTCGCACCAGGATGCCGCCCAGCATCACGAGGCCCGAGACCGCGACCGCAACGGTTCCCGACCCGACCGCCCGACCGCCGAACACCAGCCCTGTCGCCATCGCCACGGCTCCTCCCACCGAGAGCCACCAGGCCAGCCTCGCTTCGCTCCCGCTCACGGCCCGGTGGTGGGCAACGGTGGGAAGAAACGTGGGAAGGGTCCCGATGATGGTCAACCCGACCAACCCGACCAGGTTCAGGTGGCTGTGGACCAGACGCAGATCGGCGTAGTGGCCGCCCGCACTTCCCGAACCCAGAATCGCTCCCAGACTGACCCCCACGATCCCACAGGCGATGGCCGCCAGGTAGAACCGTGCCGAGAGGTCGAAGCGGCGAAGCAGGCTCCTTCGCACGGCTCCGGTAATGGAGCGGGCCAGGAGGACCAGGCCCATGACGACGCCCGCTGCGCCCACCCAGACCAGGGGCGCGATGTCAGCCGTGACCCCTACCAGCACCAGGCCGACGCCGACCGCAAGAGCCCACCTCTGAAGGGCGCTGGACACGGCCCCCGGCGGGGTGGCGGCCGCCCACGTGATGGTGAACATCTGGCTCGCACCGGAAATGGCGAGCAGGACGGCGCCGGCCAGGAACGCATGCAGGGGACCCCACCATGATCCGTCCCCTACCAGGGTCACGACCGCCCATACCACGGCCACAACGGCAAATACGAGACCCAGCCGAAAGGCGCGCCGGGCCAGGGCGTGGGAGGCAACGACGCGGTGACCCCGGTCCGGGTTCACTTACCGGGCGCCCAGAGCGGATAGTCGATGCCGGCCAGGCGATTGATCACGAAACCCTGCACGGTGAGGAGCACGACGGCCAGCATCAGCACCGCCAGATCGACGGGTGTGCGCATGATCCCCAACGAGACGATCAAGGTCGTTGCCCCGGCGGGAGGGTGGGGAACCCGCAGCCACACCATCAACCCCGACGTGAGGCCCAGAGACAGAGCCGCGGCCGCCACCCTGGGCCCGGTCACGGAGGTGGCTAGAGCGGGCGCAGCCTCGGTGAGACCGAACAGCACCAAGGACAGATAGCCGGCACCGGCACCGATGGCATGCCCGAAGATGGTATTGCGGGGTGAGGCCGAAGCACCAGTAGGCGTGTAGAAGAACAGGAAGGCGGTGGGGCCCAGCGAAGGGAAGATGAAAGCGCTCCCGGTCACGAACGCCGCCGCCGACATCACCGCGATGGAGATGAATCCGTTGATGAGGGCGAAGGAACCCATGACCGACGTCGACGAGTGATTGCGGACCAGTGCCGGGATTCGGAACCGCCGGGCCAACCCGTCGACGATGGCATACATCTGGCCCCCGATGGGGCCCTTGGGCAACCCCGGGTCAGTCACGGGGGAGATACCGGTAGAAGAGAACAGCCCCCACTGCCAGAACAGCGGATACGCCGGTCGCCGCCCACGAAAGACCAGGGTCGTAGGCCAGCAATCCCTCCACTGCCACCGACAGCAAGAACAGCTGCAGACCGACCAGCACCAGCACATAGACCAGCACCGCGGTGCTGAGCTGACGTGATTCGCTCCCTCTCATGATGGCTCGACGCCGGTCGCCCATATCGTCGCGCCCCTTATCTCCACGTCGATTCGACCCAGGGGACGTTCCGGCGGACCGGACACAGGCGCTCCGGTCGTGTCGAACACCCCCTCGTGACAGGGGCACTCCAGATGCCCGTCTTTCGGTGCCCAGTAGACGACGCAACCGAGATGGGTGCATTTCTGACTGAACCCCACCAAGGTCTCGGGATCGAGCCGCAACAGGATGGCGGGGTCGTGTTCGGTGGGATAGGAGAAAAGGAAGCTGGAACCGATGGCCACTTCGTCCAGGGCGACGATGGGAGTGGGCGTCCCCGTGTTGACCGATCGCAGCGACGCCCACAGGCTCACCAGTCCCCCACCTCCCGCCACCGCCACCGATGCCGCCACCAGGTAGCGGGTGAATTCCCGACGGGTGACACCGTCCTCACCCGCCGCCGTATAGGGGAAGTCACGTCGCCAGATGGGCGGGCCGGTCTCGCCTTCCCGGCTCATCCCACCGCCTCCAGACCGAACGGGTCATCCTGCCAGCGGGATGGTCGTCTTCCGATCGAAACCGAGACCGGCCCCGCCTGGTCGGTGACCACGGCCACCTTGGTGCGAACCTCCTGATGTCCGAACGACCAGTCCCGAACCAGCTCTCCGCGCCTCGAGCGTTCGAACTCGTCGACGGTTCCGTACCACAGGGCCTCCGATGGGCATACCGAGGCGCACATGGGCTTGAGGCCCTCGGAGGTGCGGTCGTAGCACATGTCACATTTCATCATCTGCTCGAAGGAGGTGACCATCTTGGGAATGCCGAACGGGCAGGCGTAGACGCAATTCGAGCACGCTATGCAGCGCGGCTTGAGCGACGACTGCACCACACCGTCCTCGTTCTGCTTGATCGCATCGGCGGGACAGACCTCGGCGCAGGTGGGGTCCTCACAATGCATACACACCATGGGAATCGTCTGGGTGGTGGCGCCCCGGTCGACGGTGTCGAGATGGATGAGGGAGACCCCCCGATGGGTTCCGCATTCGGAGCAAGCCTGCACGCATGCCCGGCATCCGATGCATCGACTGTGGTCGACGGCGAACACAGCCGCAGATGCGTCGACCGGCATCATTCAGCGACCCCCTCATGAAGGGTGAGGTCCCGGTCGTCGCGCACGTCTCCCCGGCCGGTGGCTTTCTCCACCCTCACCGCCGAGACCTTGAACTCGGGTATGCCCGAGATCGGGTCGATAGCCCGCTGGGTGAGCTGATTGGCCGACCTGTCACCGGGCCAGTGATAGGGGATGAAGACCGTGTCGGGCCGGATGGTCTCCACCACCTTGGCCGGAGCCGTCATCATCCCCCGCCTCGATGTGATCCTGACCATGTCGCCGTTGTTCACCCCCAGCCCCTCGGCCAGACGAGGATGCATCTCGCACAAGGGCTCGGGATACTGGTCCACCAGGGAGCCGATGCGTCTGGTCTGTGTTCCCGACAGGTACTGGCTGATCACCCGGCCGGTGGTGAGATAGAGGGGGTAGTCGTCGTCGGGCACCTCAGCGGACTCCCTCCACGGAGTGGGGATGAACCGGGCCCGGCCATCGGGATGGAAGAAGCGGCCGCCTTCGAACAGACGCGGGGTCCCGGGGTGATCTTCGGTGGGACAGGGCCAGAACACGCCCTGCTCCTCCTCGACCCGTTTCCAGGTGATCCCGTAGTAATCGGCGCTCCCCCCCTTCGATGCCACGCGAAGCTCTTCGAACATCTGCTCGGTGGAGGAGTAATCGAAGTACCGGCCGCGGCCCAGGCGCCGGGCCAGATCACAGATGATCTCCCAATCCCGCCGGGCTTCCCCCGGTGGGGGTGTGGCCTCGTTGATCTTCACCACCCGGCCCTCGAGTGTGGTGACGGTTCCCTCGTCCTCCTCGTGCAGTGAGCCGGGAAGGACTATGTCGGCGTGAGCCGCCGTCTCCGACAGGAAGAAGTCGATCACCGAGTAATGCTCGAGCCTGTCCAGGGCCGCCCTGGTGAAATTGGAGTCGGGCAGCGACACCAGGGGGTTGAAACAGATCGACAGCAAACCCTTGATCTCCCCCGCCCCGATTGCGTTCATGATCTCCTGCGCGGTGAGACCCTTGCCGGGGATCTCCGACGGGTCGCATCCCCACACCGAGGCGATGTACTCGCGGTGCTCGGGATTGGTCACATCGCGATTACCGGGTAGCTGGTCGCACTTGTGGCCGTGCTCACGCCCACCCTGGCCGTTGCCCTGCCCGGTGATGGTGCACACCCCACAACCGGGCTTGCCGTACTTTCCCGTCGCCAGACCCAGATTGATGCATGCCAGGACGTTGTCGACCCCTTTGGTGTGATGCTCGATGCCCCGAGCGTGGAGGAGCATCCCCGTTGGCGACTCTCCCCACATTTCGGCTGCCTCCTCGATCCGCGCCGCCGGGACCCCCGACACTCTCTCAGCCCAGGCGGGAGTCGCCTGGTCCACCGCCGCGGCAGCTTCCTCGAAGCCATTGGTGTGGTTTTCGATGAAGTCGTGGTCGAGCAGGTCCCGCTGGATCAGGACACGCAACATCGCCGACAGCACCGCCAGATCGGTCCCGGGTCTGACGCCGAGGAAGACGTGGGCGGTCCGGGCTACCGGCGTCACCCGAGGGTCCATGACGACCAACCTGGCCCCCCGGTCCCGGGCCCGCCAGATATAGCTGGTCGTAATCGGCGCACACTCGGCGATGTTCGCCCCGGCCACGAGGACCAGGTCGGTGAGGGGAATGTCGGACCAGGGGTTGGCGGCGCGGTCCACCCCCAGCGCCTTCTTTCCCGCCGCGCCCGCCGAAACCATGCACAGACGGCCGTTGTAGTCCAGGTTGGCGGTGCCTATCCCCAGCCGGGCGAACTTGCCCATCAGGTATGACTTCTCGTTGGTGATGGAAACCCCGGACAGCACGGCGAACGAGTCGGGTCCGTACCGCTCCTGGATGCGCCGGATCTCGGAGGCAGTCCGGTCCAGGGCATCATCCCAGCTGATTCGCCGGAACCCACCCGGAGCCGACGGGTCCCGTTGCAGGGGATGCAGGACGCGATCGGGGTGGCTTCCCTGCAGATATCGTTTTACGCCCTTGGGACAGAGCTTGCCCTGGTTGAAAGGGAAGTCGTAGCGGGGCTCAAAACCAACCACGCGGTCGTCGTGGACCTTGAGCCGAATGCCACATTGCTGGCCGCAGAAGCAGCAGTGGGTGTCGACCACCCGGTCGATTTCGAGGCCGGCATCCCATCCCCCGGGCGGGACCCGGTTGAGGTGGGGCCCGTAACGCTCGATCAGCTCGGCTTCGGTCACCGGGATCTGAGACATCAGCCGAATCCTCCCACGTGTGAAACCTGAGCCAAACCCACCAGCCGGCGGCGACAACGGGGGCACACGTCCTGGTAGTTGCCCCCGTCGAGCGAGTAGTCGAACCCGACCTGGGGAAGCACCTCTTTGAGGTCCTCCATCTGGAGACGGGAGGCGAAGCCCTCCCCACACTCGATGCAAGGCTGCAAGCCGGACTCGGTCCCGGCCTTCCTGTAGAAGGCGATGCCCAGATTCGCCGGCCGCTGCAAGATGTGGAACAGCTTGCCGAACGGAATGTAAAGCAGGCCGAGAATCACGGTGAGGGCGTGGACGTTGTTGAGGAACGAATAGAACCGCCCTCCCATCCACATGCTCGATGCGGTGAGCATCAAACCGGTGACCGATACCGCGAACAGGCCTGCCAGGGCGGCGAAGTCCCCGCTTCGCTCCAGGGCTTTGGCGCCCGGATCGCGGAAACGCCGCCCGAGGAAGATGACCACCCCGGCTATGACCAGGAAGGCGGCGATGTTGAGCAGGTGGAAGACGATCCAGCCCAGGAAGCTACGGGCGTCGAACGTGATCGTCGCCAGGGGTCCGAGGAAGGCCTGATAGGTGCGGCCGCTGGGATCGGCCGACTCGAAGTGGATCCAGCCGAAGGTCAACGGGAAGGTGACCAGCCCGGCAAGGACACATCCCCAGAAGAGGAGCTGGTGGCCGAGCCAGCGGGTTCGAGAACGTGAGGCGATGAATCGCTGCAAGGCCAGGTTGGTTACCAGCATTCCCGCCAGCGACACCAGGTTGGATCCGAGCTTTCCCCGAGCTCTCATCGCCTCCCACCCGCGCTGATTGAGGCGAGCGGTGGGAGGTCGCCGCAGCCAAACCACGTAGCGATAGACGGTGCCGAACACGGCCAGCAAGGTGCCGAACAGGTAGGGGGCGAGGGCAGGATCGAACCACTCCAGTCCCTGGGAACCGAGCCAGACCCCGACCAGCAGGACCACAACTGCCGTCGCTCCCAACCCGATGCCCCGCAGGTCGAGGCTCAAGCTTCGGCTCCGCTCCAGCATCATTCGAACCATAACCGGATCGAGTCCAGCCCACGCGGGTCAGGGGACGAGTGAAACCGCCAGCAACACCACCACGACCGAGACGATCGCTCCGCTCATCCCCACGACCCGGATCGCCCTGGTGGAAGATCTGACCGCCGTCACTCCGTGCAGGCCGGCCACGACGAAGCTGACCAGGGCCAGGGTGATCTTGACGGCCAGGGTGCGGCCGTAGCCCGGCACGGCCAGCGCCCCGAACGTGACTCCCCGGTGATAGGCCAGCGCGATACCGGTGGCGAGGAGGAGGGGGATCAAGCCCGCACCGGCGATGCGGGCGAACCTCGAACCCATGTCGCTCACGAGGTCGACCCGGGTCTCGTCCTCGAGGAGACGAACCGTGGCCGGACGCACGATCAGGCTCAATGTGAGTTGACCCCCTACCCAGAGAATTGCTGAGCCGACATGAAGGAAACGAACCGCCGTCCAGATGTCGAATCGCATCGTCGCAGGTTGGCAGCTTCGAAATGAGTGGCGAATTCATCTTGCGGAAGGCTCGGCCGGGATCAGGCTCCAACCGACTCGAGAATGAACCTGGCGTAGTAGTTGGGCCAGAATTCGTCCGGGGCCTCGGCTCGATGCTGCTCATCCGCGGCCCGGAGCCAGGCGGCTACCTGCTCCACGCTCGGCTCGAAGCCGAGGTGTTCGGCGATGTCGGGGTGGATGAAATCCGCATACCACTGCGACCAGGTCGGGCTGGGCCCGCCCACCTCTGCGTGGTGAGCCCGCCCGGCCGCCCTGAGGAGGCGACTCAGTTGCTTCACGCGATCGGGATCGATCATGCTCGGATCATATTTGGCTCCGGCCCCTCCCGGGGAAAGAACCCCTCAGTTCGGGCTGAAACGCTCGGATATGAGATAACCCCCGTCGACCGGAAGTGAGATCCCGGTGACGAAGGCCGAGGCCGCCGAGGCCAGGAATACCGCCGCACCCACCAGATCCTCGCTCTGTCCCCACCGACCGGCCGGGGTCTTTCGACGGATGTCCTCGCCCAGGGGTCCCTCGACCTCTTCCCGGGTCATGTCGGTCTCGTACCAGCCGGGGAGGATGGCGTTGACCTGGATGTTGTGCGGCGCCAGCTCTATGGCCAGGCTCCGCGTGAGGCCGAGAAGGCCGGCCTTGGACGAGCCGTAGTGGGCCAACCGGGGAGCGCCGTAGATGGAGTAGATGGAGGCAACGTTGATGATCTTGCCCCCTCTTCCCGCTTCGACCATGGCCCGACCAGCGTGTTTGGCGCACAGGAAGGCGCCGGTGAGATTGGTCTCGATCGTGGCATCCCAGTCTTCGCGCTCGGTATCCAGCACCGGGGCCCCGCGGGCCACACCGGCGTTGTTGACCAGGATGTCGAGGGAGCCGAACCGGGCCACCACCTCTGACACCACCTGCGCCACGGCGTCCTCGTCGCGCACGTCGAGGGCCAGAACCATGCCCTCACGCCCCAACTCACCGGCCACGACCCGGTTCCTGTCCGGATCTCGCCCGGTCACCGCCACTACAGCCCCCGCCGCTCGCAGGCCCAGGGCGATTCCCCGTCCCAGGCCGCGGTTTCCCCCCGTTATGAGGGCGGACATTCCTTCGAGCGAGAACAACGAGCGGGACACGACTGGAAAGGCTCCTGTGGGGGGCCTCAGTTATACCGCGGCGACGGCGATCCAGCGACATGTGTCCACTGCGGACACCGGTCCCCTCTCCCTCGCCCGTAATCGCGGTCACGA
Source organism: uncultured Acidimicrobiia bacterium (assembly GCA_963744905.1). Lineage (GTDB taxonomy): Bacteria > Actinomycetota > Acidimicrobiia > Spongiisociales > ZC4RG35 > DATFFO01. Next base: position 146,014 of record CAVUUV010000006.1, read on the forward strand.
ACCCCGAGGTGTCTGTAAGTTCACGAGAGCATGACCGAGAGCGTGGAACTGGTCGACGATCGGGGGAACCGGATCGGGGTTGCGGAAAAGTTGGAAGCACACCGGTCCGGACAGCTACATCGGGCCGTATCGATCTTCATCCTCCGTGACGATGAGCTTCTCATGCAGAGACGGGCCTCGGCCAAGTACCACTTCGGGGGTTTGTGGGCCAACACATGCTGCACCCACCCCCGGCCCGGTGAGTCGCCCCGGGGCGCCGCCGAGCGCCGCCTTCCAGAAGAGATGGGCATTACCGCCGGCGGACTCGAGGAGGTCGGTACCTTCCTCTACACCGCCCCCGACCCGGTGAGCGGCCTTATCGAGCACGAGTACGACCATGTCTTCACCGGCTCTCCAGTGGGTGTGCCGGCCCCCGACCCCGACGAGGTGGACGAGTGGCACTGGGTGGGGATCGAGAAGCTTCGCCGAGACCTCCTCGTCACTCCGGAGCGATTCACCCCGTGGCTCCGACCGGCGTTGGATTTGGTGATGGGTACTGAGCCGCGTTCCGGGTGCTAATGGTGCCGGCGGCCAGGGCTCCGGCCCCACGAGATCATCCGAGAGCTCGTGGCCCGAAAGAAATTCGTCGACCTGTGCACCAACGCCATCCTCATGGAGCGGAAGCTCGACCTGTTCGAGTCCAGTCCCTATTCTGCCTGGGCGGTCCAAACCGATGGGTTGCGCCCCACGACGAGTCGGTCGAACGTGAGTCGAAGGAGCAAACAACACGCGCCAGACAACGGCCCCGAAGAGAAGATCGACGACGACGAGCTGGCTGAGTGGATAGCCGATGCAGGCCCCTGGGCAGATAGCTCGCACCACCAGGCCCCCATGATCGGCAGCACCCAGATCATCCGCCTGAGCGAGATCGGACGAAAGTAGAACAGCCAGGACAGCCTCGTTCACCAGAGCGCTCTTCTCCACAACGAGTGCGGGAAGGACGAAACGGAACCTGTCGGCCCTCCCGCTTCGGGAACGATCTGACCCGCTTGCCCTGGGTCTCGTCGGCGATCGGGGTTCGTCGCGGGAGAGCCGAGTCCGTGCGCGGCTATGACTTCACTGAATAGACGTGCCACTCACCGGGGACGCCTTTGAGGGCATGGGTGCCGGCTTCGGTGAAGGTCAAGCCCGAGCCCGCCGACAGATCGTGGACTACCGAGGAGACGATCAGGTCTCCGGGTGAGGCGAGATCCATCAAGCGGGCTGCGATGTGCACTCCCAGCCCCCGCAAGTCCCCGTTCAGCATCTCGACCTCGCTCGTGTGGAGGCCACCACGAATCTCGATCCCGATCGCCGTTAATTGATCACGAACGGAGAGCCAGCAGCGGGCGGCACGGGCCGGCCCTTCAAAGACGCTGAGCGACCCGTCACCGGTGTATTTGACCACCCGACCGCCAAACCGGGCCACTCCCGACTCGACGATGCCGTTGTGGGTCTCGAGTAACGCCGCCCAGTCCCGGTGACCCAGGCGGGCGGCGGTCTCGGTGGAGGAGACGATGTCGGTGAAGAGCATGCTCATCAATGCCAGGTTGGGGACCGAACCCAGCCGATCGCCGGTGACGAACTCCTCGATCTCGCCGAGGACGGTCTCGGCGTCGCCCATCCATGGGAGATGGTCATCACCGGGCAGCTCCACGAAACGAGCACCTTCGATGTGGTCGGCTACATACCGGCCCCCGGCCACCGGGCACGCACCATCGCCGGTGCGGTGGATGACGAGTGTCGGGACATGGATGGCGGGAAGAGCTGCCCGGACGTCGATTGCGGCGTTCATCTCGACCATCGCCCGGGCCGAACCGGGGCTCATGCTGTGGCGGAGATTGGCCGCCCACCAGTTGAGGAACCGGGGATCGTTCACCGAACCGGGCGCAATCAGACCGACGGCAATGGGTTCGCCCCAGTGTTCGATCACCTCCTGGAGAAAGGCTCCGTACTGCTCGGGCGTAAGGGCCGTGTCGTGGTCGGGCGCGCTGACGCGGCGGGCGTAGGAGTTGATGACCACCAGGCGGTCGGTTCGTTCGGGGTAGGTAGCGGCGAAAAGCAGCGCCAACGGTCCCCCGTCGGAAGCGCCCACCATTGCCGCCCGCTCGATGCCAACCGCATCCATCACCGCCTTGAGGTCGTCTTTGCGCTGCTCGATGCCGGGAAGGTCCTTGGGTGAGACCCGATCCGACAGCCCAACACCCCGCTTGTCGAGAAGGGTCAAGCGACTGAACGAGGCGAGCCGCCGGTAGAAATGGGCCAACTTGGGATGCGCCCAGGCGTGCTCCAGGTGGGAGGCGAACCCGGGGACCATCACGAGATCGATCGGACCGTCCCCGAGGACCTGATAGGCGATACCCACACCGTCACTGTCTGCGTAGCGCGTCTCTGGAATTGAAGATGGGATGGATGTCGTCATTGGTCGTGCCCAGGAGACCGGAAGCCTACCCTGAAGCCGGACGCCGACCTCGGGTGCCGGACGTTCATGAACTCGACCTTCGTGACCGGGGACGTTCAGGGTCCCTTCCCCGGCTTCAGTGAGCGGGCTATGGTCCAGGGTCGCCGATGCACCGCCGCCGCGATCCCTTGTTCACGCTCTCGTGGTCGCTGCTGGCCGTGACGGGCGCCGCCATACTGGCGTTCGGGATCGTCACCACCCTGTGGCCCGGGACGGACGAGAGGCTCTACATCCGTGCGGTGGGGGTGGCATCGGTCGGCCTGGGGTTGTTCGGCGTGATGATCACCCTCATACCTTTCCGAGGTGGTGAGAGGTGGGCGTGGATGACGCTCTGGTATTACCCGGCTTTTTGGCTCGCCCATCTCCTGGGAGGATTGCCTCCCGGAAATGACCACATTCATCAGATCGTATTCATCGTGTTCTCGGCCTCCGGCCTGATGCTCGCCATAGGCCGATTCCCCTCCCTGACACCGGAGCCGCCGGCCGGCACGACCGACTGAGTTGGTCACCCGAGCTCCCGGCTTCGACGATGCTACGGCCAGTGCCACGGTCTGTGGCGTGTAGAGCCGGGCAGCCTTCAGGACGGACGAGCCACGACCACCTGGGAGGTTATCGCCCAGGCCGTGACGGTTCCGACATGATCCATCCGCCACCGACCGCCGAGGAGAGCCGTTAGGTCGATCGGCCGGCACCCACCCACCAATGACGGTGATCGGCGCCAGGTTGCGTTCCACAAAGAGCAGACGATTCGCGACGATATCGATTGGCCCTGGGTGAGACCCACCAGACACAGCCGGCCATCGTCTGTGAGGAGACGACGGGCCTCCTCGAGGAAAGCCATCGACAGGTCGCCGGAGAGGAGGTCGAAAACGTAGACGGCCAGGAACCGGTCGAACGAATGGTCCCGGCCGGGCAAGGGCGGCATTCCTGAAATGCGATCGACGCCGGCGCGGTTCCCGAACCTCTCCACACGCTTCGAAGCCAACTCGATCATGTGACTGCTCACATCGACACCGCGGTACACGGCATCGTCCGGTAGGACACCGCCCAATAACCGTTGGGCGTAGGCACCGGTACCACAACCGAGCTCGAACACGGCCGTCGCCGATCCGAAGTCGGCGTGAGCCTCGAGGTCCCGCGTCGGGGGACCCTCGTAGAAGCGTTGCCAGTCCTGGAGACGGCCGATCCGATCGTAGACACGGGCCGCCTCCTCGGGCGCCAGGGTGCCCTCCGTCATACTCCAACCCTACGGCAACGGCACCTCCTCAGCCAGATTCCTTCGCGGCCGGCCCGAGGAGCGTTCGGGGGCAGTACGGAATTGCGGTTGAGGCGAGCGGATCCCCGTGGCCGCGATCCTTCAACCCCGGCGGCGGATGGGATCAGCTTGGAGGAACGATGCTGTAATAATCGGTCATCTCAGAGGAAATTCCCTGAGATGGACCACCACACGGCGAGGAGCCGACCGATGCGACGTCAACGGTCCTATCCGTACGGCCTGCCCATCTCGTCTCACGTCTCATCAGACGAGGGCGGCGTATTCATCGACCTCTGGCTGGAAGTATTCGCGCCCCATCGCCCGTGCAGGTTGGACCCCGTGGAGCTGATGGAGGCCGGCAAGTCACCCCAGGAGATCCTCGATGCGCTCAGGGCCGAGGCGGCCCACCAGAGACGCGCCAGCGACGGACTCATCTGAGAAGTCGTCGCACCAGCCTCATCTGTGGCTGGGATGGCCGACAGCCTTTCGGCGCGGCTCGAGGGCGGGCTTTTCAGCGGAACCGTATACGGAAAACCTGCCCGTCAACCCGAGATTCGGGCGTCATACTGCGCTGATGCCGATCGACCACCACCGCGAGACGAACCGTGCCAACTGGGACGCCCGAGTCCCTATCCACGTGGGGTCGGACGTCTACGGCATCCGGCGTTTCATCGATGACCCGGCGTTCGTCGGTGAGGTGGTCAGATTCGACGCGGCCAGACTGGGCGACGTCGACGGGAAACGTCTCCTCCATCTCCAGTGCCACATCGGTACCGACACCATCGGTTGGGCGCGCCTCGGTGCCGAAGTCACCGGGATCGACATCTCAACGAAATCGATCGAGGCAGCCCGTCGCATCAGCGAGAACACCGGCACGCCAGCGCGATTCATCGTGTCGGAGCTGTACGACGCACCAGCGGCCCTACCCGAGACCTTCGACATCGTCTACACGGGAGTAGGGGCGATCTGCTGGCTGCCTGACATCAAGGGCTGGGCCGACGTCGTGGCCGGCTTCCTCGAGCCGGGCGGCCGCTTCTACATGCGGGAAGGCCACCCGATTCTCTGGGCGCTCGACATAGACCGGGACGACGATCTCCTCGTGGTCGACTACCCCTACTTCGAGACGGCCGAGCCACAGCATTGGTCGGAGGACTACACCTACGCCGGCGATGGTCAGGTGAACAGCCCAGACACCTACGAGTGGAACCATGGGATGGCCGAGACCCTTCAAGCGCTGATCGAGGCGGGGCTTCGAATCGAAGAAGTCCAGGAATACCAGTTCCTCGAGTGGGAGGCCGGACCGGTCAACCAACTAGGCGACGACGGTCGCTACCGCCTGGCGGAACGGATGGAACGGCTTCCACTGATGTGGTCGGTTCTAGCCACGCAGACCTAGAGCGTAGCGGGACGCACACACCTGATCGCTCGGAGGCCGCGGTCTCGCCAGCTCCATTTGAAGAGAGTCTTGACAAAGCGAGAACATTATCGAATAATAAATGAGGATTCACTTATCAACGAAGGACGGCGATGCCAAAAGTCCCGAAGGCCCATCTAGAGCAGCGTCGTCAGCAAATCCTCGACGCGGCAATCGCCTGCTTCGCACGCAAGGGCTTCGAACACACGACCATGGCCGACATCGCCGCTCAGGCGGGGGTGAGCGACACGCTGGCTTACCGCTACTTCAGCGGGAAGGACGCCCTCATCGAGGCTGCGGTGCGTCGACACGGGGACTCCAGCGTCGATCAGTTGTTGGGCGTTCATGACGGGGTGGAGGACTTCCGGTCCCTTCTCGACATGCTGATCGGCACGAGTGTGCGCCGGTTCGAACACCCTGAGGAGATGAAGACGACGATGGGGATGTACCTTCGGTCATGGGCCGAGGCCCTGCACGACGAGGAGATCCGCCAGGAAGTGGTGAACCGCTGGCACGACGGCTTTGACATCGCCGAGGGTCTGATCGTCAGAGCGCAACAGCAGGGCCAGCTCAACCCGAATCTCGACTCGAGAGCCATTGCGTGGATCATGCTCGCCACCCATTACGGAGCGAACATCCTCGCCGTAGTGGACCCCGAGGTCGATCTTGAGAAGGCGAAAGAGGTGATGGTGGCGATGTTCTTCGGTGGTCTTGGCGGAGACACAGACCGAGGGTCTGCCGGTGAGGACACGTCGAGAGAGGAGCAGGGATAGGGATGGACACGACACACCGGTCGAGCACAGGGCTGACTCTGGAGTTGAGTCGGGTGTCACCCGGAGACGCCGCCCGGGTGGGAGTCAAAGCGGCCAACCAGGCCTCGCTCCTGCAGGCGGGCTTCCCCGTCCCCGACGGTGTCGTTCTCACCGCCGACGCCCACGCATCGTTCATCGGCGCAGGATCCATCGCCGGCGACGGGGCACCTGCATCTTTGTCGCCCGGGGTGCGACACCTGCTCGCCGAGGTGATGACCATCCTGGGTGACACACCCGTGGCGGTGCGCTCGTCGGGTATTGCCGAGGACCTCCCCGACGCCTCCTTCGCCGGACAGTACGAGACAGTCCTCGGTGTCGAGGGTCTGGACGAGTTGGGAGAGGCAGTGCGGCACACCTGGATGTCGGCAGCTTCCACACATGCGACCAAGTATCGGGAGAGCCGTGGACTGCGAGAGGCTTCGATGGCCGTCCTCATCCAACGGATGGTGGACGCCGAGGCGGCGGGCGTGGCCTTTTCTGCCAATCCGGTGACCGGTTCCCGCCGGGAAGTGATCATCAACGCCGTGCCGGGTCTGGGGGACAAGCTCGTGTCGGGGCGAGTGTCCCCCGACCAATGGGTAGTCCACGACGACGAGGCTCGGCGCCAGACGTCCCTCCACGGCGCCATCGACGCAGATCAGGCGCTCGCAATCGCCGAAACGGCTCGCCGGATCGAAGCCCACTTCGGCTCTCCACAGGACGTCGAGTGGGCAATCGCCGACGGTCGGCTCCACGTTCTGCAGGCTCGTCCTATTACGTCGCTTCCCGAGCCGGGGATCGAACCGATCCCGGTAGAGGTGGAGGTGCCACCCGGTTTCTGGTTCTTCGACGGTAGCCATGGCAACTCGCACGTCCCCATCGACCGGTTCCTCGGCGAGCTGGTCCGGCCGTGCAGTGCGCAATGGTCGGAGGAATTCGGATACCTCTTCGAAGGCATCGAGTTCCGCATGATCGGGGGCTGGCCGTACCAGCGGATGGTCCCGCTCGGTGACCGCCAGGGCCCGGCTCTTCCCGACTGGCTCATGTGGCTCCTCGTCCGGACGATCCCGATGCTGCGGCGTCGGGTCGCCCGGGCCATCGAGGCCACCCGATCGGATCTTCCGGGCCGCTACATCGAACGCTGGTACCAGGAGTGGCAGCCGGAGATGGCCAAGGCCATCGCCCGATCTGCGTGACGTCGACCTCCCGGCGCTTTCCGACGATGAGCTACGCCGTCATGTGGAGGAAGCCCGGGAGCTCATGGTCAGGGGGATCCTGATCCACATGCGAGTCCACGGCGCCATGGCCCCGATCCTGTACGAGCTGGTCCATAGCTGTGAGGAATTGTTGGGCTGGGACATGACCCGCTCGATGGAGCTGGTGAGTGGCACCTCCTACAAATCCACCGAACCGGCACGGCGCCTGCGGGATCTGGCCGACATGGCAGCCAGCAGGCCGGCCATCCGGGAGTTGCTCGACTATCGAGGCGGAGATCTCCTGGGTCGGCTTGCCGCGACCGACCACGAGTTCGCCGATAGGTTCTCGGCGTACCTGCACGAGTATGGGTGCCGAGCCTTGGGACACACCACCCTCGGCGAAGTGACACTCGCCGAGAACCCGGCGCTGGTCTTCAGCATGATTTCCGGTCAGATCGAACGCGGATACGACCCGCACAGGACCTGGAGGACAACGCCCGCAAGCGGGCCGAGACCCTTCGGGAGGCCCAGGCCTTGCTCGCCGACCGCCCCGATGACCTCCAACGGTTCCGGCGAGCGGTTGAACGAGCAGAGAAGGCCTACCCGGTGCGGGAGGACAACGAGTTCTTCTGCTTCAGCTCGCCACTCGCCCTGCTCGATACGCCGCTCTGGAGATCGGTGGGCGCCTCGCCGCTCGGGACGTGACCGACGAGACCGACGATGTGCTCTACCTCGAGCTCGACGAGGCGGTGGCCGCCCTCACCGAAGACACGGAACTGCGGTCCCTCGTGCGCCGGCGGAAAGGGGAACAGGCATGGATCAACGCCCATCCCGGCCCTCCCTCCTACGGGACACCTCCGCCCGGGCCGCCGTCCTTCTACTTCCTGCCCGCCGGACGCCCGACCCCTCATGGAGGCGATCCTGTGGAGCAACGAGGTGATCATGGCCGTCGACGAGACCAACCGGGAGGCCGGGTCCCCCGGGCGCCATCGTCACAGGGATGGGGGCCTCACCGGGTGAGTACACGGGGCCGGTTCGGGTGGTGATGGACGAGTCCGAGTTCGACAAGGTCCGGCCGGGCGACGTTCTGGTTTGCCCGGCGACCTCGCCGGTGTGGTCGGTGGTGTTCCCGGTCATCGGTGCCCTCGTGACGGACACCGGAGGGCTGCTATCCCACCCCGCCATCATCGCCCGCGAGTACCAGCATCCCGGCCGTCGTGGCCACCGGCAACGCTACCCCACGCCTCCACGACGGCGAACTCGTCACCGTGGACGGTTCGACCGGAACCGTTTCGAAGAATCCCTCGACGTAAACGAAGGAGGCATCATGGAAGACCAGGCAGTGTATCGAGTTGGAGCCTGGGGGGCGATCGTTGGAGGGATTCTGGCGATCGTCGTGAACCTCTTGGGTCCACGTTCAGACTCCGGCGACGTGGGCGACCTGCAAGCCACCGTGAACACGGCGGCCACGAGCGGTAGGTGGGAAATCACCATGGTCGGCATCGTCGTCGTGTCCCTGCTCATTCTTCTCGCCTTCTTCGCCCTCACCCGGTCTATAAGCGACTCTCCGGGCGAGGCATGGGCTCGTCTGGGATGGGGATTCGGCTTGGCCGGCATCACCATCGGAATCGCCACGCATGCGATCTACGCCGGCCTGCACCGGGGAGCCGAGACGATGGGAGCGGATACATTGGGAGGCGTCGCCCTGGTTGCAGACGGCCTGTTCTTTGCCTGGGCAATCACCTTGTTCGGCGCAGCGGCCCTGTTCTACGGATTGGCCCTGGCGGCCTCCCGCGCCTATCCCACCTGGCTGGGAGGGGTGACCGTAAGCGGTGCAGTAATCGGCCTCCTGGCCGGATTCATGCACACGTTTGCAGGCACGACCTCAACGTCCCTGCTGCTCTTCGGGATCAGCGCCGGCGTCTTCTCCCTCGTGATCCTTTACGCGGGGATCTTGCTTCTTCGACAGTCCTCGGCCGCCGTCTCACCCGCGCCGATGGCGTAGGAGAGTACGGGTGCCCGGGTGTGGGGTCGAGAACGTACCTGCCGCGGAGGCTGGGTGGCCGCAATGAAGACGCGCCCTGCAACGCTAACGCTCCTTGCGCTCCTCAAGCCAAGGCGAGATTGAGAGACCCGATGTCTCGGCACGCCGACCCTCATCCAGCAGTATTGCGATCAAGCGTCCGACGCGGCCGTTCCCGTCGTGATACGGGTGAATCGCTTCGAATTGGTAATGGGCGATCGCCGCGTGTACCAGAACCTGCGGGGCCCGCTTGCCCGCCGTCTCGAACTTGATCGATGCCGGCCCGGCGCCGAGCCCCTCATCGATGTGACCTGCCAAACGGGCGGGATGGCCGCCGGCGCGGCGAGCCGCAACGTGTACATGTGCACGAGCAGGGGTCGCCCGTACTCGCCGGCACCGGGGCGGCGGCGTGTCGAGTGGATCGTGCAGGTTGGCATCATCTACTTACTCAGCTTCCAGTGGCCCCACACGAAGAATTCGGGAATCATCCAGGCATGTACGAGGATGCCCGCTGGATCATCGGGGCCGAACCTCCACGTCATAGGATGCCCACCATGGATGATTGGCGGTCTCATCGGGTTGGCGTGGAGTTCGAATCCGAAGGTGCAGTCCTCCGAGGGTTCCTATACAAGGCGGTGAAAGGAGAACCGCCTTTCCCGACCGTGATCATGACCCACGGCACCTCAGCCACCATCCCGATGGTCGCAGACCGGTATGCCGAAGTGTTCGCTGAGGCCGGAGTGTCGGCCCTCCTCTATGACCATCGAAATCTGGGCATCAGCGGGGGAGAGCCACGCCAGGAGATCAACCCTTGGGTACAGTCCCGCGGCTATCGAGACGCCATCACCTTCGCCTCGACCCTCGAGGACCATGACCCGAACCGGATCGGAGTCTGGGGTGACTCGTATTCGGCTGGGCAGGTGTTCTTGGTGGCTGCCTGCGACCCTCGAGTCAAGGTGGTCGTGGCCCAATGCCCTGTGTTCGGTGCCGACTCGCCGGGCATGGACCCAACACCTGGAGCCTTGGCAACTATCCGCCAGACCTTCGAATCCGGTGACGTTTCCGGTAGGCCCGAGGACAAGGCTGGTCCAATGCCTGTCGTTTCATCGGACCAGTTGGGCGCTCCGTCGCTGCTCAAGCCCATCCAGGCGTACCGGTGGTTCATCGAATACGGCGGCAGACACGGCAGCGGGTGGCAGAACCAGGCCACGAGAATCAGCCCGTCCAACGTGGCCTCCTACAGCCCGTACCTGTGTACTCCCTATGTGACCGTCCCGTCACTGATGATGGTCGCGCCGGCCGACGAGATGATGCACGCCAACCCGGCAGTCAGTCGAGAGGCCTTCGACCTCCTCCCCGTTGAGAAGGAGTGGCACGATCTCGACGGCGGACACTTCGGACTCCTCTACTACCCCAGCGACCTTTTCGACGAAGCAAGCACCGTGCAAGCCGACTATCTCGTCAGACAGCTCCTCGACTGATCCTATCGCGTGCCAACCCAACCTCCTGATCCGTAGGATCTCTAGGCGCCATTTGGCGTGCACGGGCTCCACCCGGCCTGCAGCACGGGATTCTCAATTCCACCGGCGTTCACAACAGCTCGAGGCTGCCCTGCTCGACCGGTCGATTTACGGCTTTCGTCCTGCTTGGGTTCGACCTCGCGTACTGGCGTTCGACGTAACAACCGACCTGTGGCAAGTGTCGGCCTGACGACAATTCCAAGGACTAATGAGGTCGATGGTGCGTTGAAGGAGTCATGGCAGTCCGACGGGCTCTGATGCGCTTCGGGTTGGCTTGGTCGACTCTCACCTCGCTGGCCAGAGTCCGCCCGCCCTCCCCGACCGGAAAGGCTTCTCTCGACCACGCGCTTCTCGGGGAGATCCTGAGCCATCTCGGTGACAAGCCCCTGCAACGGCTTCGGGCCGTCGATTGCGATCTCGCCCGTTATCTGGCGGCTATGAGAGAAGTCGACCCAAATGACCTTTCGACGTCGGAAGCCTTGGCCTTCTGGATCAACGTCTACAACGCAGCTTCCCTCCAAGTTGCCGCCACTGCCTCCCGGGACAACGTCGCATCGGTGATGCGGCTCCCCGGAGCGTTCAACACTCCGGTCATTTCTGTCGCAGGAGAGACCCTTTCCCTGAATGACATCGAGCACGGCAAGGTGCGCAGGTTCGGCGACCCAAGAGTCCACGCCGCCCTGGTTTGCGGATCGGTGTCATGTCCCACGCTCCGGCCGGAACCCTTCGGACCGAACCTCGCCGACCAGCTAGACCAACAGATGCGGCAATTCCTGGAGCGAGGCGCGCTCGTGGCGGACAGGCTGGACGATCGGGTGGTGATGTCGCCCATCTTCTCGTGGTTCGGTGGGGACTTCGCCCGATCCCATCACATGCCCACGTTGCTGCCCGCCCGGCGACGCCAAGTACTCATCGCACTCGAGTCATGGATCGACGACACCACCATCAACTGGATCCACGCCACACGTCCCGACCTCTCCTTCGCCCGATACGACTGGCGACTGGCCTGCACGATCGGCTGATCGCCCCCTCCGGGTCCCTTGCCTCAACCACCACTCTGATCGTGGGGCCGGGGCCGTTCAGGCGAACTCCACTATCCGTTCGCCGGATCGGGTTCCGGAACTGTAGAAAAACAAGGCCAGGACGAGCCCGAACACCACGTGCGCGGCGAGTTCGAGCGGATCATTGGGGGCCTGGAACTGTGTGAAGACGGTCTGGGCGAGGACCAAGAAGTCGACCACATACACGGCGACCCCGTATAGAGCGCCCCCCAAGGCCAGGGTTCCATTGGTGGCAAAGCGCGGTGCCAGATACGCGAATATCACACCGAAGATCCCCGAGATCACGATGTGAACGACCACTCCCAGCGGGACGCTCGCCGCCCCGCTTTGCAGGGCCCCTGCCCCCAAGACCAGGGTTGAGATGAGCCTGAACGGGGCAGTGGCCGGCTGGCCAATCGACGAGTTGAACCACATGTTTATGGCGATGAAGACGGCACCGGCGACCACTCCCCCGATCAGCCCTCTGAGCAATCGCCCGCCACCCGTCTCGATGGTTTTCTGGTCTCCATTAACCGACATATGCAGCTCCTCGATGGGCGGTAAGGACACACAGCCACAGCAACCGAGTCGCTAGCCCCGGCGTTGAGTTGGCGCCTTTGCCGAACATACCGAGCTCACCTCATTCGGGCACCTCCATTGTCGTAACCACGACAGAGCGGGCCTATGCTCCCGGCCGGCCGGGGGCCGATAATCTCCGCGATGCCGACCCTGGCTTCGACCCGTATCGTCCGGGGATCCTGGCCGGCGCCGCACCACACCCCTCATATCGATCGAATTACTCCGCGAATCAGGTGTGTGGTGAAGCCTCTATCCAGCTCGTTCTTGCTCATCCGCCGGCTCGAATCGTTCCAGCGGGATCCTGAACCGGCGGCCGAATGGGCTCTCCTCAATCAGGATGCCGGCTCTGCGATAGGTCTCCATCGGTATGCCCAGGTCGGCAAGGATCAGATCGCCGGCAGCCCCATTGATGAGACCTCTCTTGGGCAGGGCGAGAGTCAGCGTGGTGTCCGCCTCGATGTGCGGTCCTGGAGCGATCCCGGTGGTGGCGTCTATCCCGCTGGGGAGATCCAAGGACAGGATCGGAGACTCCTGCTCCCCGGCCCATCTGATCATGTCCGCCACTGCACCCGTGGGAGCATCGTGGAGGCTGTAGCCGATCAGAGCGTCGATGACGAGGGCCGGTCTGAGCCGGCCGATATCCGCGAAAGAGACGACGTCCCTCGAGGTGGCGCCGAACAGGCGCAGTTGGAACGACGGCACGTCATCCAGACCGTCCGCATCATGGACAGCCACCACCACCTCCTCCCCTCGATTGGCCAGGTGGCGGGCTGCGGTGATACCGCCACCGCCGTTACCCCCGACTCCAGCCAGGACAACCGTCGGACCGTCGGACGTCTTTGCCCTCATCTCCATGGCGGTGATGGCGAGGCTTCGCCCGGCGTTCTCCATCATCTGGAACAAGTTGGGCCCGGTTTCCTCGATAGCCACTCGATCGACCTCACGCATCTCCCGCGTGTCGACCGTGGGGATTAGGGCGCCAGTAGGGCCGCGGAAGGTCGGGCTCACCACCTACGAACTCGCTTTCTTGATCTCGCCATCTCGCTGATTTCCGGGGGGGCTCTCGCCGGAAAACGATCCCACCTCGAGGGCTGAACTGTTGATGACCAACCGCCCCACGCCAGTTTGGCCGATGTCCCACGGAAGTTGCCACCGGGCCGGGTAGGAGCTGGCGGTTCGGCAGCCCGAGGAGTATCGGGATTGTCGCCTTGCCGACGATTAGTGAAGAGAAGGTTTGGTGGTGGGGTTCCAGGACTCGACTTGAAAGAAAGAGAGAACAAGATGATCGATTCTGGATTCGATGTGATCGTGCTGGGGGCCGGGCCCGCCGGGGAGAACGCCGCCGAGGTGGCCGCCCGCCACGGCCTAGAAGTGGCGATCGTGGAACGAGAATTGGTGGGAGGTGAGTGTTCGTACTGGGCGTGCATGCCCTCAAAGGCACTCTTACGTCCCGGGGATGTCGCCTACATGGCGGACCACACACCCGGCTTCACCGGAGGGAACATCGATGTTGAGACGGCTCTTACCCGGCGCAATGCTCTCGCAGGCAACTGGAATGACGCCGGACAGGTCGCCTGGCTGGAAGATGCCAATGTCCGACTGATCCGCGGACATTGCCGACTGGCGGGAGAAAGAATCGTGAGCGTCGAACACCCGGATGGCCGGGTCTCCCGGCATCAGGCAAGCCGCGCAGTGATTGTCGCCACCGGAAGCTCCTCAGCCATGCCACCGATCGAAGGGTTGGCAGAGACGGACGTCTGGGACAGTCGCGACGTGACGACCGCCAAAGAGATACCGCCAAGGCTACTCGTCATCGGAGGAGGGGTAGTGGGTGTCGAGATGGCCCAGGCATGGAAGACGCTGGGAAGCGCGGAGGTCACGCTGATCGAACTATTCGACTCACTCCTGGTTCGCGAGGAGCCGGCGGCGGGTGCGCAAGTCCGCCAGTCCTTCGAGGAGATGGGAATCCGTGTAATGACCGGAGCGCGCACTCAACGGATAAGCCGCAGCCGGCCCGACGGGCCGGTTGCCGCCGACGTTCTTCTCGCGGACGGATCGAACGTGTGGGTGGAAGCCGATGAGGTCCTGATCGCAACCGGCCGTCGGCCCAACACCACAGACCTGGGCCTCGAGGCCGTCGGCCTCGAGCCCGGAGACTTCATCTCCGTGGACGACCACCTAGAGGCGGTCGATGTACCCGGAGGCTGGCTGTACGCGGTCGGAGACGTCAATGGACGCTCACTGCTGACTCACACCGGAAAGTACCAGGCCAGGATCGCGGGCTCCCACATCGCCGGAGTACCGACGAGCGCCTGGGGAGATCTGATGGCCACTCCACGAGTCGTGTTCACCAACCCCAAGGTGGCGGCTGTCGGGCTGACGGAGGCGGGTGCCAGGGAAGCCGGCATTCCGATTCGTACCGTCGAGTACGACATCGGCAGAGTCGCCGGCGCCGCCACCCTGGGTAAGGGTCATCACGGGACATCCAAGCTCGTCATAGACGTCGACCGGAACCTGATCGTGGGAGCCACCTTCATCGGGCCGACGGCAGGCGAGCTGCTCCACGCCGCCACGATCGCCATCGTGGGCGAAATCCCGCTCGATACCCTCTGGCACGCCATCCCCGCCTTCCCAATTCTGAGCGAAGTCTGGCTGCGCCTTCTCGAGACATACCGGGACACATACGACTACGAGTTCCGCTGAGACGCCATGGCCTCAACCCAGGCCAGGAAGGAAAGATGAGCGGCGCAATGGCCCGAGGTTTGATCCTGTTCGGGATCAGCGGAGGCCCGGCCAGGAAGACCCCATCCAGTGGGTAACCGGGGTCCGGGGCAGGCCGACGCCTTGCTCGGCCCTAACTGGTCCTCGGCGACGGTCTGAGGTATCTGCGGGGAGGGGCTTGGCCGCTTCGGACTCATCCGAGGACGATCCACACCCCGGTGTCCCATGGGCTCGCCGACGTGAGCGGCGTCTGCGAGCACCATCCGGATGCGACCACTCGAGCCTGGCAGGGGATGGTCGGGCCTGTACCGACCCCATTTCCAGGAAGATCCCAACCAGATTATCGGCATCCCGACAGAGGCTGGGAGGCGGGGAGACCGATGCGTTGCAGTGAGGGTGTCACACAGAAAGGAAAGTCGATGACCTTCGAGTTCGTGCCCGCCCTGGCTGCCGGATTGGGAGCCACGGCCGCGATGTCGCTCACGATGATCGCCGCCGCCGCCATGCACCTCACCGACATGCCACCCATGCCACTGGTCCTGGGCAGCATGATGAGTGCCGATCCACACCGAGCCCGGCGTCTGGGTGCCATATTGCACTACATCGTCATGGGTACCGTCGTGTTCGGCCTGGCATACGCCGCCCTATTCGCTGCCTTCGGGTCGGCGTCGGTCGGAATCGGAGTTCTGATCGGCGCCATCCACGGCGTTATCTTCCTAGCTGCCATGCCAATGATCCCCGCCATGCATCCACGCATGGACACGATGGCCACGGGCTCGGCGTTGATCTCTGAGGATGGAACGCTCGCTGTCCCGGCGCCGGGACCGTTCGGCGTCCGCTGGGGGGCGATGACACCGGTCGGGATCGTCGTCGGGCATGCCGTTTATGGGCTCGTGGCAGCCTTGATGTACACGGCTCTGATCTGATCCGGACCCCGCCGGAGACGAGGCGCCCGAGGATGTTGACCCTTCCCGACCGCCCTGCCCAATGCGCCGACCGGTCGAGGGTGCCCGTCGGTGCAGTATCGGGGGCGTGTCGGGAGCGGCAGAGGGGAATTCTCCTTGGGGGTTGAGGAAGCCCTCACCAGCGTCCGCGGATCCTGACCAATCTGTTCAAACAGATGGGGGTGGGAACCGACTTCGACCCGACCGTGCCTCCTTCAATTCTCAGATGGGATCCACTGGATGCCCTACTGCCTCGCCTCCGCCTCGGCAATGGACCATGCAGCGTTGACTAACCCGACATGGCTGAAGGCCTGGGGGAAATTCCCGAGCAACTCTCCGGTGTGCGAGTCGACCTCCTCAGCCAACAAACCGACATCGTTGGCGTGCGAGGCCGCCCTCTCGAAGACTTCTCGCGCTCGGTCCACCCGATCCGCCATGGCAAGCGCCTCCGCCAGCCAGAAAGTACACAAAACGAACGTACCTTCCTCATCTTCGAAACCGTCGGCCGCCCGGTATCTGTAGATCAACCCTCGTTCGTCGGCCAGCCCCTGCTCAATTGCTTCGATCGTGGCCAGCACGCGGGCATCGTCCGCCGGAAGGAAACCCACCAGAGGAATAACGAGATTGGAGGCATCGAGGTCATCTGCTCCGAAAGCCTGGGTGAAGGCTCCGACCTCGTCACTCCAACCCCGCTCGAGAATCGCTCTACTGACTTCGTCCCGAGACTGTTCCCAATCGGCTGCACGCTCTTCGGCTCCGAGTAGCGGCGCCAACCCGATGGCGCGATCCAGGGCGACCCAGCACATCAGCTTCGAGTAGAGATAATGGCGAGGTTCGCCCCGAATCTCCCATATGCCGTGGTCTCTCTGCGTCCAAACCCGAGCCGCGACATCGGCCAGGCCGGCGAGCAGGTCCCGCTCATCCCGATCGAGATCAGGGAACTGATCCCTCAGACGGTGGACGGCTGACAACAACTCGCCGTAGACGTCCAGTTGACGCTGCGCCCACGCTCCGTTGCCCACCCTGACCGGATTGCTGCCCCTCCAGCCTTCCAGCCAGGGCAGTGCCCGCTCGGACAGATCGCGTTCTCCGCGGATACCGAACATGATCTGGAGCTCCTGTCGCTCTCTAAACGAGCTGGCAGCCGTGGTCAGATACGAGAGAAATTGAGCGGCTTCGTCGGGGCATGCGGCCACCCAGAGAGCGTTCAAGGTGAAACTCGAGTCCCGAACCCACGAGTAGCGGTAGTCCCAGTTTCTCTTTCCGCCCACCGCCTCCGGCAGAGAGGCGGTAGGGGCCGCCACCACCGCGCCCGTGGGCTGATAGGTAAGACCCTGAAGCACCCGACCGCTATGAGTGACCGCATCCGCGTATGGGCCGTCGTAACTCTGATGGATTTCCTGCCACGACCGCCAAGCTAGAACCGTGTCCTCGATGTGACGGGCGATTCGGGAGTGGTCCCACCTGACCGGGAGTGCTTCCCAGCTCGATCCGGATGTCACCGCGAAACACGCTTCCTCTCCGGCCACCAATCCGATCCTGCCCAGTCCGGTGCGCTTCTCGACCCGGAGCGAAATGGGGGCGGACAAGCAAAGCGTTGCTGCACCTCCCCGGGCGATCACTCCTCCCTCGACCGCATGAAGCAAGGGAAACGTGAGTCCGTACTCCGGCCGGGGCGCAAACTCGATATCCAGGTCCACCTCGCCCTCGGTACACCTCACAGCCCGCAGCAGAACATGAGGGGAATCCAGACCAAGGTCGTGACCACGCACTCCTTCCCGAAGAGCCAGGGCATCGGTCATCTCGACAGCTCCCGTAGGTGTCACAAAGGTGGTAGTCAGGACGAGGGAGCCGCAGCGGTACCGTCGAGTCACCTCCACCATCTCGGGCGGTCTGATGGAGAAATGGCCCGCATTCTCGTCGAGAATCCGGGCAAAGACCGACGGGCTATCGAATCTGGGGAGACACCACCACTCGATCGAACCACGCCGATCGACGAGGGCCGCCGAGTGACAGTCGGAGAGCAAAGCGTGGTCTGAGATGGCTTGATTGCTCATTGCGACATATTCTCGCCTCCCACGGCTCGCCCTTGTGCGCCACGGACCCCACCCACTCTCCTGGCATCGTCATGGCCGGCCTCGCAGTCGTCACAGAGGTTCTGATGCCGTCTCCGCCGACAGCCCGGCAAGACCACGCGTAGTGACGGTTGGGACCATCCCCTACAGCGACGAAGCTGTCGAAGGGGTCGTCGTCACAGCCCTGACTAACCGGCGTTCTCGCACCGGATCAAGATTGTCGCCTTTGCGACCCACCTTGCGTCTTCATCCCCGCTCACCGGCGGCGACTTCGGCGAGCTTCTCGGGGTCGACGACAGCGATCATCCGATAGCCGGTCTTGATCGCCCCCATCTCCCGAAGTGCGCCGATCGCCTCGTTGACGGTTTGTCGGCTCGACCCGAGCAGGGTGGCTATCGCGGCCTGGGACAACTCGACATCTGTGTGGTTCTTGCTCGACTCCTCCACAAGGAGATCCGCCACCTGGGCCAGCACCGTCTTATGCATCAGATGGACGATGCGTCGCTGCGTATTCTCTAGCTGCCGCAATCCGGCCACCAGCCACCGCAGACACAGCGCCGGGTGTTTGGCCAGCTCGGGGATCAAAGTCTCCCGTTCGAAGCGATACGCCTTCACCTGGCTGACGGCGCGCGCCGAGGATATGTAGGTACCTTCGCCGAACATGGCGATGTCCCCGATCACCGACCCGGGCCCTACCCGAGCAACGACCCTGCGCCGGCCGCTGTGAACACGATAGAGATCGACCTGGCCGCCACGGATCAGGTATGCGGCAACGGCCGGCTCTCCCTCCTTGAACAGATGCGAACCGGTGTACCGAGATACCGGCTCCGCCACATTCTTCAGTGCTTCGACATCATCCTCGGTGAGAGGCAGGTAATCGGGACGTCCGAACGAACGCGCCAGCCAGGCCAAATGCTGATCGTGGGCGGTATTCATTCTCGAGACGTCCTCGGATCCGAGAAGACCTGCTGCATAAGTCTAACGGCCGCGGTTCACCCCAAGATGAGGTATCCCTCCCGACACGACGTTCCACCTGACCCCCCCCCCGTTGCTGCCTGGCCTGCCCTCGATGAGCCGAGGCTGCGGCGAGCCGTCCCGCTCAGCCTCGTGGGCGGCGCGATCGCTCTCGCCTCCACCGGCCTCCTCTTCTCAGCCCTCTTGCTCCGAGGCCCGAGCCTCCTGTCCCGGGGCGGGGCGGGTCTCGTATCTGTAGTCCGAGCCGCGCTGGGGATGGTTTCAGGATCGGTCTCTGGTCGCGACGTTCAGGCGGGAACGCTGTGGCGGTGCCCCGGGTGATGGCGACGAACCCCCGGCTCCCGGCCGAAGCGAGTAACCCGGTCGATCGATATCCCACCGGAAGTGTCGCCCCTACGACAATGCCAGACGACGGCTCGCACAGGCGACGTTGAATGGCGGGATGCCTCTGCGGCTTGCTGGGTTCGTCATCGGTGTGGCGGTGTTGGCTACGGCCTGCGTCTCCGGTGGGCGCGAGACCCAGAGCAGCGAGTCGCCCAATCTCCTCGATGCCTCGGAGACGACCATCTCGTCTCCTCCGGCAACTCCGGATCCGGAAGGCAACTTCGCCTCAGCTCTCGATGACATGCGTGACCCTTCCTTTCCTCCACCCCTGGTCGATCCCGACGAGATCGTCAGCGGCGGTCCCCCGCCCGATGGCATACCTTCGATCGACCACCCTCAGTTTGTCTCGATCGAGGAGGCGGACGAGTGGTTGGGCACTTACGAGCCGGTCGTGTACCTGGAAATCAACGACGAAGTACATGCTTATCCGGTCCAGGTCCTGATCTGGCACGAGATCGTCAACGACACCGTGGGGGGGATACCGGTGGCGGTCACCTACTGCCCCCTGTGCAACAGCGCGGTCAGCTACCGGCGCCAGGTCAACGGTCGGGTCACCACGTTCGGGACGTCGGGACGACTCTACGCCTCAGCCCTGGTCATGTACGACCGGGCCACAGAGTCGTTGTGGACCCACTTCGACGGCCGGGCGGTCGTGGGAGCGCTCACCGGCCAGAAACTGGAGCTAATCCCGTCCCCGCTGCTCGGGTGGTCGGATTTCAAAGAGTCATTCCCGGACGGCGTCGTCCTCGATCGCAACGCCACGGGTTTCACGCGTCCCTACGGGGAGAACCCTTACGCCGGTTACGACAATCCGAGCACGCGACCTTTCCTATTCCGTGGGACGGTCGACGACCGCGCCGTCGCCAAACAAAGGGTGGTGGGGGTAGCCCTAAACGGCGCGGCACGAGCCTGGACGCTGGAATCGCTCATGCAGGTGCCGGCTTCGGCCACCAATAGCCGGGTCGGCAACACCCCCATCGTGATCCTCTGGAAGGAGGGCCAGTCCAGCGCCCTCGAGTCCAAGCTCGTGGTGAGCGGCCGTGACGTGGGGTCGGTCGCGGTCTTCTCGCCGGTCGTAGACGGCGAGACCCTCACCTTCAGTTCTCGGGAAGGCAACTTCGTCGACGATCAGACCGGAACTCTTTGGGACATAACCGGGACAGCCGTTTCCGGTCAACTCGCCGGGATCTCGCTGGAGCAGATCCCCCACATGGACACGTTCTGGTTTGCCTGGTCCACGTATCAGCCCGACACCGATCTGATCAGCCAGTGAACTCGAAGGGCGGCG
Source organism: uncultured Acidimicrobiia bacterium (assembly GCA_963744905.1). GTDB lineage: Bacteria > Actinomycetota > Acidimicrobiia > Spongiisociales > ZC4RG35 > DATFFO01. The sequence goes on from CAVUUV010000006.1 coordinate 166,698, forward strand.
CCACGTATAGGTGCAGCGCGCGGGAGATAGTGGCACCATCCCTCGACCGATCGAGCATGAGAGCGGTATCCCGACAAGGGTGGAGACCATGTCAACCAAGGATTGGACACCATGTTCGTGATGGTGGTCCATCCAGCGTGGGCCTAACCCATCTGACACGGGTTGGCAAAGAACGCTGTGATCTTCGTTTTGAGGGGATAGGGCAACGAAGGAGATGCCCACTTCAATGTAGGACCGGACCAAGACGGGATTTGGCACCACGTTGATGGCTTCGATGAGGCCAACACCCACGCCTAGCCACCATCTAAATGGCAAAGGATGCGACCAAGTGCGCAAGCCGATGCCGAGACCCAGCACACGGGCAGCATCCTGACCGCCATCGTCTTTCATGCGATCACCAACCTCGCCGCCGACGTCGACCCCAACCCGTGGAGCAGGCTGGTGGCGCTGCTCATCCGGGTTGGCAGCTGCAGTTGGTCTCGTGATCTACTGACAGCGCCGATCTGGCGAAGCGCTCTCGCCCATACGAACTAAGACGACAAACCGTGCGATTCTCCGAGGTCGCCTACCCGGCAGGTGAAGGCTCCACCCGTCCAACGGTGGGGAACTCCGGGAGTATGCCGTGAGATTCAGCTCCCGGCGACGACGTAGGCCGTGCCGAAACCTGTCAGGAGATAATCCCCCAGGCCGTCGTCGGTCACGTCACCCACCCCGAGTGCGTCTACGCCCAGGAACTCGAACGGGGTCGTGCTGGTGACGGTCCTGATGATGGATCCGTCGGCGCCCGAATAGACTCGTGCGATGCCCCCGGCCACGGCTCCCTCCGAAGACGTGTAGGCGCCTACCAGGAGATCGGGCGTGCCGTCACCGTCGACGTCGCCAATGCCGCGACCCGGACCGAGGCCTTCTCCGAACACCGCGCCTTCGATGAACAGGAGCTCTCGACCGGTGGCGCCGGAGAAGACGTAAGCTGCGCCGGTCCCGTTAACCGGTGGTGAGCTGAGGTCCTCGGGATGGCCAACCCGTCCGCCGATCCCGCGTCCCGCCCCGTAATCGCCGATGAAGATGTCGCCGACCCCGTCTCGGTCGTAATCACCGGCTCCGCGGGCAAAGAATCGCGCGAAGTTGACCGCGTCGGCTCGGGGACGGAGAGTGTGCAGAATCTCTCCGTCTACTCCCGACAACACGAAGGCCAGGCCTCTTCCAGACGAATTGGCGCTTCCCCCACTGCGACCCGTTGCGCCATACGCGCCCACCACGACGTCGGGTACCCCATCGCCGTTGACATCCCCAACCCCATCGGCCGCCGAGCCGAGAAGGTCCCATGCATGAGGGCCATCGATGGTCCAGATCTCATGAGAGTCGGCGCCGGAGTAGAGCGTCGCCCTTCCCGCGTGGTCGTTCGATGCGCTGGCGTTCTCGGAGCCAATGACGAGGTCGTCGTGGCCGTCACCGTCCACGTCTCCAACTCCGGCCACCGCTGTGCCCAGACGGGTCTGTGTGTCGGCGGCGAACTCGCGAATCACGGTGTGATCTTCGCCCGAGACCACGATGGCTCGACCGAAGGCGTCTGGAGTGACCGGTCCAAGACCCGGCGCGCCGATCACATAGTCCGGCGTTCCATCTCCATCGACGTCCCCGGCGGTATCCATCGAGTAGCCGAGCAACTCTCCAGGTCGGCCTTTGACGGTGTCCAGGGTCGAACCGTCGGCTCCGGAGTAGATATAGGCCTTACCGGCCAGGGTGCCGCCCTCGGCGTCGGTGATGGCGGTCACGGCATAGTCGGGGACACTGTCGGAGTCGAGATCGCCCAGCGCTGCGCCAACCCAGCCGTAATTGTCGGCAGGGTCGCCAACATGGGTGTGAACCACGTCGACGTCGGGTTCGAGGAACGTGCCGATGGCCATCGCCGTGCCCGGGAGGATGAGCGCGAAAGCGATCAGGGCGACCAAGGTCAAGTGTTTCCGGAACAAACCGACTCCTTTAGCGACAGAGTCATGCTGAGCCGGGAATGGACCTCAGGCTGTAACGATCTTGCTCAAATCCGCTTGGTCCCGAAATTCGCTGGGGGTCATGCCGAATCGCTGACGGAAGACCTTGGTGAGATGACTGTGGCTGGCGAAGCCCAGGTCGAGTGCAATACGGGCGATGTCCCCGCATCCTCCCTCCAGCTCTCCCAGTGCTGCACGAAGTCGCAGATCGGTGATGTGACTGTGGATGGTCTCCCCGGTGACGGCGCGAAACAGTCGTGCCAGATGGAACCGAGAGGCTCCTATGGCCCGTCCCACATCCGCCAGGGACAATGGCGCACGGAAGTTCAGTGCCATGAACGCCTTGGCATCCTCGACCAGGTAGCGATGATCGGGTCTCGTCGTCTCCAACTCGGTTCCTGCTCGATTGGCAGAAGTTAGAACACGCTCTAGGAGCTGCAGCAGGGTTTCCTCGACGACGAGTGGGTCCGGGCCTGCCGGGGAGACGACGTGGCGTAGCAGTACCCGCAGCAGCAGGTAGGCATCGGAGGGTACCGGGGCATGGGTCTGGCCCATAGGAGACCCGCCACCGGCGCCGTTGTCATGGACCTGCCGGGCCACCTCCTCGGCGAGATCAGAGCCGACTTCGAACCAGTCGCACCTGTCGCCGGCGGGATCGACCGCCGTGCGGGAATACTCCTGAGAGCCCCTGTAGATGACGGCCACGTTGGGGTCCGCCACGATGGGCTCCTCACCTTCCTGGCGTATGCGAACGCAGGTCCTGGGGAAGGCAATGGTGGGGTTCTCGATCCAGCCCCCGGGGAACTCCTTATCGGTGGGCCGACACAGCCAGGTGCCAATGGCGCTGTTCTCAGAGCGGTACAACTCGGTTGATGGGCCCGACATCTCGTCGCCGGAGGTTAACCCAGGCTGGTTGACTCTACCGGCCTGGGCTGCCTAGGAGCCTGTTGGATAATGCCGTTGCTCGGATTGGCGGCCAGGCGCGCCAGCCGCAAGGCCGAGGTTTCGCCACTCCTTGTGCCGGAATGGCGGGGCCGAGAACGCAGTGGGTGGTGATGCATGGTCGTCAAGATGGGTGACATGCATTGTTCAACGGGCTCCTAGCGACCCGGGGGGACGTGGGAACTGGCGACTCGGCTTGGGCCTCGGCAGCCGCCCCGGGAGATATGAGACGGGAAGCGGGTAAAGGATCGGCAGGAACTTCCGATATGCCTTCATGGCTCTCGTATCTGAAATGAACACCGACCGGCGTTTCTCGGTAAAGCGTCGTGGCTACGACAAGACGGAGGTAGACGGCCACCTAGAGAGTCTGGCTCGTCAGATGCAAGCTGCCGACGCGGACGCTACGCGTCGCGTCGCCCAACTCGAGTCAGAAATCGAAGAGTTGAGGGGTGCGCTCCGTGTGGCAGAGGCCGCTCAGGCGGAGATGGCCGCCGAACCGGTCATGGCCTCGGTGCTGTCGAGCAAGGATCGGATCCTGGAGCGGGCACGGAGACAGGCGACTCAGATCGTGGAACAGGCCAAAACCTCGGCCAAGCGAATCGTCAACGAAGCCCAGCAGACTGCATCTGGGTTCGATCGTTCAGCCGATGATGGGGACTCGCTGGTCGATGTGACTGTTGCCCGCGCCGAGGCAGCCGCTGTGTTGGCTCGGGCAGAGCAGAGAGCTGCTGAGGTGGTGGCCGAGGCGCAGGAGCACGTCGCCGGGACGCATCGGAGACAGCTCGGGGAGACCCAATCCGACGAGGTCGCCGCGGCAATCGTAGAGGCGGCAGAGGCGCGGGCAGAAGCCCTCAGGGCGGGAGCCGAGGCAGCGGCGGCCAACCTCCGCCGTGAATCGACACAACTCAAGGCGCACGCTCAGAGCGCCTCGGCAGCAGCGAAAGCCGATCTGGCGGCCGCCAAGACCGAGGCCGACAAGTTGCACAGGGAAGCAGCCGAGGCTTTGCGGGTGGCCACCGACGCACGGCAGAACGCGGAGGCCGACGCTCGGTCACAGCTCGAAGAGGCAACCGCTAGGGCGGAGCAGACTCGACGGGGGGCCGACTCGTACTCGGCGCGCGTAAGAGCAGAGGCAGATCAGAGTCGGCAGTCGATGCTGAGATTGGCGGAGAACACCGCCCGGGGGGTCACTGGTCAAGCCGAGAAGGAGGTGCGTGAGCTTCGGGAAGAGGCGGAGACGAAGCTGGCCGAAGCTGAATCGGCTCGACTCGAGTCGCAACAGACTCTCTCGGACGCCCGCGCCGAGCGCGCCGCGATGCTGGAAGCCGTCGAATCGGAATCGTCGCAGCAACGTCGTGCCGTCGACACAGAACTGGCAGAACGTCGGGCCGCAGTCGAAGTAGAACTGAGGGTGATCAAGGACCGTGCCGAGCGGTCCGCCGCCGACACACGCAAGGCGGCCCAAGCTGAGTTGGATGCTGCCCGGGCGAAACTTGAGTCCGCACGAGAGGCGGAGCGCACGGCGTCCAAGTCCATCGTGGAAACGGAATCAATCGCCGAGGGCATCCGGACCGCCGCCGAGGAACAAGCTGCCCATATCCTTGCAGATGCCGAGAGGCGGATGAGGGTCCTCGAATCCGAGCACGCCGAACGTTCGGCCGCGCTGGTCGAGGCGGAAGCCGCCGTGGCAGCGGATCGAGTAGCCAGCGACGCAGTTCGCCAGGAGGCGGAGACCGAACTCAAGCAGGCCCGAGGCGAGGCGGATCGAATCCGGAGTGAAGCTGATGCTCAACTGGATGAAGCGAGAGCATCTGCCGCCGAAATCGTTGGCGATGCCCGACGCCGCGCCACTGAGATACTCGCTGAGACGACCGAGGACATTGCCGCTAGATGGGAACAAGTGGAGACTGAGGCGAGCGAGCGTCTCGAGGAGGCGGAGGCGAAAGCAGAGGAGATAGTCGGGCGAGCTCAGGAAGAGGTCCTCGAAATCACCGAGCAGGCACGGTCGACTCTCGCCGACGCCCGCCAGAAGGCGATCGACCTTCGTAAGCAGGCGGCGGAAGAAGCAGGGCGCGTCGCGAGCGCGGCGGCGGCCGAAGCCGAAGTGTTGCGTTCCGATGCCAAGCGCCAGGCGGAAGAGGCCGAGTCCGCTCACCGCCTGGCCATGTCGGCCCGGGCCGATGCTCAGGCAGCCCTAGACGAGGCAACGGAGGAGGCCGAGATAATCAGGTCGGAGGCGCGTCGTGTAGCCGAGGCCGAGACCGAAACCGCTTCTATCCAAAGGGCCAGGGCGGAGGAGATGGCCCGCGATGCGGAACTCCTCCGTGCCGAGGTGGCTCAACTTCAGTCTCGTCTCAGCCGGGAGCAGCAGGAGACGGAGAACCGGAACCGAGCGGCACAGGCGGCTTTGGATGAAGCCCGCGAGGAGGCTGCACGAATCGTCGATGAGGCGAATCGAGCCAGCACAGAGCAGACCGATGCTCTCAAAGCCAGACGCGAAGAGTTGAAGCTGGAAAGAGAAAGCCTTGAAGGCTGGCGAGCCAAGCTGGAGGATTGGCGTTCCCAACTCGACCATGAACGGGCGTCACTGAATGTCCAACGGGCCGACCTGTCCGAAGATCGCGCTCGCGTCGCCGCCAGGGAGGCGGACCTGATAAGCGAGCGCCAACAGCTCGAAAAGGAGTCCGAGGAGATCCTCGATCGCGTCCGGAGAGAAGCGGACGGAGTGGCGGAGAGAGCCTGGATGGAGGCGGAACGGTTGATCGCATCCGCCGAATACGAGGCGGCCGATCCTGACGCGGTGATCGCCGAGCTGCGCCGTCAGCTGGAGACCCGAGAGGGTCAGCTTGTCGAACGTCTCGCCGAGGTCGGTAGGCGCGAGACCGAAGTCAACGAGCAATTCGCGGAGCTCTCTCGCCGGCGCGCCGTGTTCGAGGCGGAGAAGGCAGAGGCGTTGCGAGGGGAGTCATTCGGGATACTGAGCGACTCGAAGCCGTCGGATCGTCCGCCGACTTCGACCGATGAACCGGCGGACCGGGCAGGTGTGAGAGAGGTGGGAGACGACGACTTCGATGCTGTTGTTCGCACTCTCAACTTGCCCGATCGTTCGAGCGAGGGAGACGTCGACGGCTCCGTCCGGGAGCCCGATACCCCGGGGAATCCGATCGAGGATGAAACCTCCGATGAGAACTGAGGCGTGTCCTCACCAACAGGTGTATGGTCGAAAGGGACCAACCCGCGCAGCCGTCATGTGGGGCTCTTCTGGGAGCGTCGAGGGGCAATAGTGTTGGTAAGGGCGGCGATCATGGCAACCAGTACCTGTCTGTTCCTCGAGTCGCTCGTTAGAGACCAAGCGCCCGACGTCGCACTCACTGTCGACGAAGCACTGTGCTCCCGCCCATAAGGAATACGCGTGTGATTGCGGGAAAACCACCAACCATCTGTGCCTCATAGTTAGTCCAAGAGTGGCATCTGACACGAGGTCAGTCCACGAGAGGTGTTACAGACCGTTCCAGGTCAGCGGACCCAGAAGGACGGGATTCGGCGAAAGCCCGTGTAGGACAAGGAACAACCCCGCCTGAGCGGGACTATCGAATGGCGCGCCCGAGAGGACTCGAACCCCTAACCTTCTGATCCGTAGATCTCCAAACGCCGTCCATGTGCGTCCACCGGAGTCGGCTAAGCCCGAAGTCGGTGACCAGTCGGGCCACGGTCGTTCATGCCCGGCCTCAGGAATCCACAGAGAATGGCTCCCAACTTGGCTCCCAGATATCCGGGATAGCGACGCGATCTGGCCGTCCGTACGTTGGTCGTCGAGCCATCAAGGAGGCACTCTCGTGACAACCATCGAAAAGCCACCCATGCCCAAGGCGATGATGCGGATCAGCGGGTCCACCACCTTCCGGAACATCCATCGGTTCCTTCTCCGGGCCAGTGGAGGACGCATCGGCAGTCGCATCAACGGCATGGAAACGTTGCTGCTAACCACAACCGGGCGCAAGTCAGGGAGCGAGCGAACGGTCCCACTTCTCTCGCTGCCTGACGGGGATGCTCGGGTGGTAGTCGCTACGAACAGCGGTGCCGACACCAACCCGGCGTGGTGGCACAACCTCCAGGCCGACCCCAATGCCACGGTCGAAGTCGGCGGGGAGCGCCACCGCGTCCGCGCCCGATCGGCAACCTCGGAAGAGGCGGCCCGGCTGTGGCCGGTCATCACGGAGACCAACGAGGTCATTGCCTATTACCCGCAGATCACGGACCGGAGGATGCCGATGGTCTATCTGGAGCCGGTCCGATGACTCAGACCGTCGCACTGACAACGGATACTCGATGGGCTGCCTGGACCACGGCGGCCGCAGCAGCTGTGGTCTGGCATGGTCTGATCGATCAGCACATCGGTCTCAACGGGCCAACCTCGGAGGAGATGACGATTCACCAGGCGGGCGCGGGCCTGCTCTTTGCCATGGTGATCGCCTGGTGGATGTGGATGGTGGCTCGAGCTGCGACCGGCGATCAAGGAGCGATCCGATCGATTGTGTGGATAACGGGACTCCTCGCTGTCGGCCTCACCGGTGTCGTCGCATTCTTCGCCGCTCCCCCGCCCAGCGCAGACTTCCCCTACCAGGACATCTCTCACGCCGCCTCCCTGTCGTTCGGGGTCACAGCGCTCTGGCGGATGCGATCGACAGTCGGCTGGGGCAGCCCGGGTCGCTACCCACGTCTGACCGTCGGACTATTTGTGGTCTACCTGGTCGTCAGCGGCTCGTTGATGGTGTCGAACATGTGACTTCAGCTCAAGAAGAAGCCGTAGGGACCGGGAGGGACATCGGCCTCCCGTCGCGGCTGGTAGTGAGTGCTGTAGATGGCATCGAGGAGCTCCCCCCGAGTAACCACCCCTACCTTGGCGAACACCGACTTGAGGTGGTCCTGAACCGTATACTCGGAGATCTCGAGGGGTGTTGGAGATTGCACGAGTGGTCAAGCCCCGGGCCACCTCTCGCGTCACTTGCGCCTCGCGGGGTGTGAGCCCGTAGGCCGCCATGATGACCTCGGCGAGCTCGGCTGGACGGGGCTGCTCGATGATCACTTCGAACTGGTCATCGGCTCCTTTCCGTTGAAAAGCATGAAAGGTCACCGGACCGTCAGAACCCACGACGGTTGCCCGGACGATCGATTCGACCTCAAGGTGCGGGATCAAGGACGCCAACGTGGCTCGGAGCTGGTCACGTGTGAGGGTGTCGAGCCAACGTTCAGCCGGTTCCGACGTGGCCACGAATTTAAGCCCGGAATCGACGGTGAAGGCGCCTGGGGCCCGGTCTCCCTCCCCAAGTGCCGACACGAGAAACGCATGGCGGAACATGGCAGCCAGCGCGGGAGCAACCTCAGCGATCGTCTCCTCCGATGCCTGGTCGAACGGATCCCACCATTCCGCCCGGGTCAGGGTGAGGGCGCCCCACACGCCCGTGCGGTCACGAATGATCACCCTCATCTCATCCCACGCTCCCGCTGGTGCGAGCAGACGCCGAAAGCGTTCCACTGTGTTGGGATCGTCCACCTCGGCTCGGAGGCGCGAAGCGATGCGATCACTGTCGATTATCTTCGTGTACGTCAGCGGGTCTTCGTTGGCGAATTCCAGAGCGAATAGCTCCTTCTCCAGATCTGGTGGCTCGCCGAATGACGAGTAGAGGTCGCAACTGGTGAAGAGGTGTGTGGAGGGGTCGACCGAAGCCCAGGTGGACACGTCGTAGCCGATGGCGCGCCGGAGCAGCTCGTCGGCGCGATGCCGAAACTGGTGATGGCCGGTCTCCTCCACCGACATAGCTTCGAGGGACCGAAGGAGCGCGCTGGTCACGACCTCAACGTAGCGATCTTGGTCACGCCAGCCCTATCCCAGATTCCTGGGAGAGCGTGTCTGTGTCCGAACGCATAGGTTGAAACCCAGATGACAGCTGAGCTGACCGGAGAGAGCGTCCACTATGGCCCCAGTCAGGCCAAGTGGGTGAGAGGCACGTTGGGGATCGAGGTACGGATGCTCGTCGGCGGCGAAGACACCGGTGGCTCGCTGACGATGTACGAGTACACCGCGCCACCGGAATATCCAGGGCCCGCCTTCCACCTCCATCACGACGAAGACGAGGCTATTTTTCGTCCTCGATGGGACGCTCACTTTCCGAGCAGGCTCTGACACCGTTGAGTTGAGGCCCGGCGGCTTTGCCTGGGGGCCCCGCGGGATCCCTCACGGCTTCGGCAACGCCGGTGATGAGCCGGTCAGGTTCTTATGTGCGGTCGTACCCGGCAACCTGGAACGGATGCTCGTCGAGATCGCCGACCACGCGTCCGAAGCAGCACCCACCATCAACCCAGCCAGGATGATGGAGGTCAACCGGCGGGACGGCCTGGAGATCAAGGGACCGCCGATACTGAGCGTTCCCAATTCCGCCTCGTCCGGTTGAAGCCGCGTCCACTCCATGATTTTGTAATACGATATTGATGTGTGGAAATTCGTCCGTCTGCCCGCCGCCACGACATCCCTGACGAGGACATCCTCCACGCGGTTGAACACGCCATGGTCATCGATGACATCGGGAAGATCCCGATCGGTGGCTCGTCATCGGTCCTGACCGCGCTGGCAACCTGCTGGAGACCGTCGTGCTCATCCCTTCGGGTGGTGACGAATTCATCATTCGCTGCGCCCCGTCTACGGGAGACTGCTCGATCCATGACCAAGCGCATATACGGCTACACGAACTCTGGCACTCCGGCCACTGACGAGCTCATCGAAGAGCTCGCAGAAGAGGCCGAGGCGGGATACGACGTCGATGAGATCATCGCCCGTCGCGGGAAGCGCGGACGTCCCCGACTCGGCACCAAACCATCGACCGTGGAATCCGTCCGTCTTGACCCCGAGTCGAAAGGGAGACTTCTCCGCCGAGCTGAGGATGAAGGCGTGACCGCCTCTGCGGTCATTCGTGATGCCCTTCGCCGACACCTAGAGGCAAGCTAGGAGATCCCGGACTACGCCAGAGCGTCAGAAGGTCGACCTGGCCTATGGCGACCGAAAGACTCTTTGAAAGGGGCCCTTGCCTCGTCGCACGCCGGCCCACCGATGGAGAATGGCTCCCGAAGATCACTCCCACCGGAAACCCGCCCCCGAATCGCCTGACTGTTCGACGCGGCCAAACCGCCATTGAGCAGGGACTTCGTTTTGCGCGCCCGAGAGGACTCGAACCCCTAACCTTCTGATCCGTAGATCTCCAAGCCGTGTCCAGGTACGTCCACAGGGGTCCGCAGCGCCTGCAGCGATGGGCGTCTCGGGTCCACCACCGTCCACCGCCGTTCATAGCCGTCCCCAGAGAATGGCTCCCAACTTGGCTCCCACCCGGCAGGTCGTTCGGCGAGAACAACCACCCGCAGACCCTGGGCATACGATCCACCGCTGCGGCCACCCACGCGGCTCCCTGCTAGGTCGCCCGGCGGGGTCGAGAAGTCGCGAGCGAAGGCGAGAGCGTTGAGGAGGTGGTGAGCAGTCTTCGAGCGGGCCCTCGAGCTCTACTGCGAGAACCAGCACTTCCCCGATCACATCGACACCCTATCCTCGCACCGGTCACCCCGCGTGCCCCCCAAAGCCCTTCGCCTCCAGCATTCCCGTTCCTGTCGCACTCCGGGGCTACGATCGGCACGAGACCCTGGCCGATGAGACCGAATTGCCCTACGAATCAGTCGACAAGCTGCAGAACGCGCTGGCGGAAGGTGTCTTCGCGTGGACCAAGTCGCCAAAGAAGGCCGCTGGCAGATCTCTCGGCACGCTTGTCGAATTGATCACGTTCTACATGCTGCGGGACTGGGGACTGGAGCGATATCTAGCAATCGAGCGTGGGCTGCCGGAGTATGGAAACGCACAGATACTTCACAACGTGGAGTTCACGCTACATCCCACAGTGGAACGACATTCGGGCTCTCTCAAGGGCCTCGCTCACGGGCAGTCGCTTACTGCGCGGCGCCTGCTGAAACGGGTCCCCGTAATCGATACAGAGTCGTTGACGGTCCGTACGAGGAACCTGATCGACTCAAACGGCAACGTTCGGCACGTGTGCAACTTCGCTGACGATCCTTCCGGATTCTGGATCGTGTTCGTAACCGATCCAGAGAACTTTGAAGTCTCGAAATTGACGAACAGCCCGGTTGCAATGTTCGAGTGCAAGCGCGTTGGCGTCGAAGAGGGACAGGCTAAAGGCCCGCAGACAATCGAGAAGGCGAAGCAGGGTGCATATGTCGCCCGGTCAGTCTCCGGTCTTCAGCGTGTGCCGAGAAGAGACGGCAGTGTTGCGGCAATCGTTGAACAGGCGGACGGATCCCTCACGACCCACCTCGACTATGAGGTGTTCATTCAAGATGCGATCGCTGGTCGCGATCGGTTATCTCTTGAGAACGTGGTCCTAACTGTCGGTGTCGTTAGCAACCACGGGAACTGGTTTACCGCCGATACTCAGAACAAGGAGATGAAGGTGCTGGCGCAGTCCTATGACTGGCTTCTGTTTCTGACGGACTCCGCGCTCGGTGAGTTCATCAGCACTGCGCTTCAAGGAACTGACGGTCGATTCGAGGCAACGCGCTCGGCGTTCCAGCGCAGTTACGCCGAAGCAGGAGGCACCAACTGTTTCACGAAGGTTGTTGTGGACCTTGAGGCCGACCGAGAGTTGTCGGCCTACTTCGCTGAACGCAAGCCCTGGCAGGAGTGGTGCAACGTCATTTCACCGCAAGCGGAAATCGAGACCCTTCACAGCAACCTTCACATTCTGTGTGAGCTCATGGGCCCGGAGGCAGGCAAATGACGGCAGGACGTCAAGCAGTTAGCGACACCAAAGATTGGTGCACTCCGCCCGACATCGTCGACTCGGTACGGAAGGTGTTCGGAGGTGATATCGCACTCGATCCCTGTTCAAACAGGTACTCCACGGTCGGGGCACGGGTCGAATTCATGCTTCCCGAAAGAGATGGGCTTGCTGAAGACTGGACCCCGCACGAAACGATCTACGTCAATCCGCCATACGGCAGTGACAAGAAGCGAGGGACCAGGATCATCCACTGGTTCGCCAAAATATCGGAGGCTGCGGAGGCTGGTTCTGAGGTCATCGCCCTTGTGCCGGTAGCTACAAACACTCGACATTGGAAAGACCATGTGTATCCGGTGGCGAGTGCGGTGTGCTTTCTCTATGTACCGAGGCTCCGGTTCTTCATCCATGGGACAGAAGATCCCAAAGGCGCTCCGATGTCGTGTGCGGTGATCTATTACGGCCCAAAGGTTACGGAGTTCGCAGATGAATTCCGCAAGTATGGCGCCGTCGTGCCGCTGTCAGGCGTCGTGTTGCCGGAGCCAGACATGACGCTCTTCTAATAGGACGGGGCATCCCGGAGGTTGGAGGCTGATTGGCCTGCCGCGGATCGACCACCTGCAACTCCGTCTCACCTGGCGAACCAGTGCCATCTGTCCGGCGGCCGAGGACGGCCCGCCAGGGCCGCCCGCAGGCCGGCCTCTTGATTCTGTAGAGAAAGTCCTCACAGGCGGGGTCGCGCTTCGGCTCGACGTGCCGTACGGTGGGAGGCATGGAGCTGAAGACATGGGCAGAGAATCACGCCGGCGGTCTGCTGCGTCCGCTGGGACGACGTTGGCGGCATGTGCAGGCGGTGGCCGAAGTGGCACGGGAGCTGGCAGGCGGCTTGACGCCGGAGGACGCCGACGTTCTTGTTGCGGCGGCGAATCTTCATGACATCGGCTACGCCCAGGAGCTGGCAGTCACGGGATTCCATCCGCTTGACGGTGCCAGGCATCTGCGGGCGCTCGGACAAGAGCGTCTCGCTGGCTTGGTGGCTCACCACACCGGAGCCCGACACGAGGCTCGGCTTCGAGGTCTGCAGTCAGCACTCGCCGACTTCGATGACGAGGACAGCCTCGTTTCGGCGGCGCTGGCGTACTGCGACCTGGCCACGGGACCGAGCGGACGAGCGGATGACGCCCGAGCAGCGACTCGTCGACGTCGAAGGCCGCTATGGCGAAGGAGAGCCCGGTGACCCGAGGCCTGCGGGCGGCGTGGCCGGAGCTGATGGATGCGGTCGAACGGGTGGAGGGGCTCGCGACGAGTCCACGCTGGTGCGGTCGTCGCTCAGCCGAGGTAGGGCTCGGACTCGCTGCTCCAGGAAGTGCTGGATTCGGAGACGGATCGAGGGGTGGATGTCCATGTCCTCGAGATCGTCGGGGCTGAAGTAGCCGACCTCGCTCGTCTCGTCGCTCGTCGCCAGCTCGCCACCGACACGTCGGCAGGCGAAGCAGACCGAGAACTGCTGGCGCACCTCGCCGTCGGAGTACTCGACGACGTGGTTCGGGTTCGAGTAGATCCCGACCAGGGACACAACCTCGACGTCGAGTCCGGTCTCTTCCTTGACCTCCCGCACCGCCGTCTCTGCGATCGTCTCCCCCGGCTTCATCGTGCCTCCCGGGATCGTCCAGAGCGAGTTGTCGGTGCGCTTCGCCAACAACAATCGCCCTCGTCGTCAGCGACCACAGCCGAGGCGGCGGGAACGAGCCGGTCGGGCGAGGAGCGTCGGGGATCGTTGAAGTGGTCGATGCGGGTCATGGTGCTGGGATCGGTTCTGAGACGTCCAGACCCGCTCGAAGTGAGCCAGGAAGCCGTCGAACATGCCATCGTCGGTGAGACGGCGGAGGTGGAGCAGAGGCGCGCGGTAGCCCTTCAGACCGTAGAGGTGGGGGGTCACGAACATCTCGTCGTCTCCTCGGAAGACCGAGTTGTACATCCTGGTCTGGTGAAACCGCAGGTCGATGCCCTCCACCCCGAACAGCGGCTTGAAGTGGTCGATGGTGGTGCGGATCCGATCGGAGAGAGTGCCGCCCAGGCCTTCCTCCTCGTCCCGCTCGGCGACGTATGGGGAGTCGGGGTTGGCCAGGGCGATGCGGACTCGGCATCCGGCGGCCGCCTTGTCGATGAGCAGCCGGTCGAGCCGGGAGTGGTCTTCGGGTAGGAACTGCATGGCGTAGCCGAGCAGATCGATGCTGAGTCTCGGCTCCGGAGAGCATCGCCCACCAACGGGCCTTGGGAGCATCGGCCCGGTGTGCCCAGACGGTGACAACCTCCTCGGTGACCTCGACGGTCCTCTGGCCCAACCTGTCTCGACGAGGTGCCGGCCAGATGTCGGACTCGTCGACGCTGAGGACGTCGGCGACTCGCGCCTTCATCCCAATCCGTCGTGGAACGACGCCCTTGTTGGTCCAGCGCCACACCGACTTCGGGTCGACGCCGACGAGCTCAGCCAGCCGATCGGCCGATACACCGGCTCTGTCCATCACCTCACGGAGTCGGTCGTTGCGCACCACTCGATTCTCCCAAGACATAAGGGGCAGCGTGGAAACGCGATCGCGACGCGAACTCGCGCCTGGAGACGTCTCGCGAGCCGCGGTTGTGCCGTCCACCACACCTCGACGTATCTCATCGGAAGGACGCCGAACGGGCGCCGGAAAGGAAGGTAGAGGTGAAACTCCCGATCGATACCACGGGGATGACGTTCCTCGCGGCCGGCCCACCCGAGCCGGTCCTCGACTTCGAGTCGAAGGCTCCGAGGGTGGACGAGAACGGCGCACCACTGCACTCGGTGCAGGTGGTGGCGCTGAACGACGGCGGCGCCGAGGTGATCGCCGTCAAGGTGGCCGGCCAGCCGAAGGGCGTCAACCAAGGCAGCACGGTGAAGATCACCGGGCTGGTGGCGACCCCCTGGACCATGGGCGACCGGAGCGGCGTGGCGTACCGGGCCGAGCAGATCGAGCCCACGTCGGCCACCCGGTCCGGGTCGTAGGTCGAAGATGGCCTCGATGATCCGCGCTCTCGCACCCGACTCCCTGGAGCACGACCATGCGTAGCACGAGGAGGACGTCGCCGAGGCCATCATCGAGGCCATCCTCCGCGCCGTATGGGGATTCCGAGTGGAGACTCACGCTCGTCGGCCATCTGCGGAGCGCTCGGACTAGTGGCCAGGCACTCCCACGGCAGAGGGAACGCATGGCTGGCTGAAGTAGTCGCTCGTGTCCTTCGTGCTGGCGGTGCCGCCGATTCGCAGGTTCATCGGGCGTCGCCTTCGCCACGCCCGATTGCGACGGCAATGGGCACGGGCCGTGCGCTCGGCCCGGATCGCATCCCTCGAGGACCGGGTGCCGACCGCACGGAGGATGAAGGACATCCCGGCCGGGCAGCGATTCGAGGTGCGCATCCCGGTGGGAGCAGCGTGCCGGAACTCGAAGGACACCTCAGAGGTGATCGCCGCCGCCCTTCGGGTCCGAGAGCTCCGAGTGCGGCGCATCCCGGACAACGCATCCCGAGCCGAGGTCGTGATCGCCCGCCGAGATCCACTGGCCGTCGGCCCTCCACTCCCCTGGCCCAAGTCGAATGCGCCTCAGGCCAGCCTGTGGCAACCGATCCCGGTCGGCGTCGGCGAGGACGGCCAGACCGATCACGGTTCTCCTGCCGGAGCGAAACATCCTGCTCGGCGGCGAGCCCGGAGCCGGCAAGTCGGTTGCCCTCTCGTTGCTGGTGGCTACTGCTGCGCTCGATCCGACATGCAAGCTCTGGCTGCTCGACGGCAAGCTCGTCGAGCTCGCCATATGGAGTCGGTGCGCACGAAGGAACCGCCGGCGTCAGCTGTCTCCGAGGCCATCGAGGTGCTGCGCAACCTGCAAGAGGAGATGGACCAGTCGGTACGCCCAGCTCCTCTGCTAACGGAAGACGCAAGGTCGCCCAGAGGCGACGAGCCTGCCTCTCCACGTGGTCGTCGTCGACGAGCTGGCCCACTACCTCACCACCTCGGACCGGAAGGAGCGAGCCGCGTTCGCCGATCTCCTCCGTGATCTCGTTTCTCGCGGACGAGCGGCCGGGATCATCGTGCTTGCTGCGACCCAGAAACCCTCCGCCGACGTCGATCCCGACCTCCATCCGCGACCTCTTCGGATTCCGGTGGGCGATGCGATGCTCGACACCGCAGGCGTCGGACACGATCCTCGGGTCGGGCTGGGCGTCTGCCGGGCTACTCGGCCGCCGACGTCGACCCGGCCAGCCGCGGCGTCGGCTACCTGCTCCACGAGGGCGGCATCCCACAGCGCCTCCGCTCCTACTACCTCGACGATTCAGCATCTGGCGTCGATCTCGGCGCGGGCCGAGGCCCTGCGGACGGCCACCTGTCGATGCACTGGGAGGCGTGACGTGGCGGCCGCTTGACAGAGCTCGACTCTGCTGCTCGACCGGGCAGCTGATCCGGCAGTCGTTCGAGCGATGGCTCGAGATCGGCCCGCTCCACCGGCTGGTGCGAGCACCCGGTGCGGCTGGCCGGCACCACCCACCAGATCGACCCGGCCACCGGCGAGATCTGTCTCCAGCTACACCACCGCCAGCGAACCCGACGGCCATCCTCCTCAAGGCCTGCGGAACCAGGAGGGCAACGGTATGTCGAGCCGTGCTCGGAGACCTACCGGGCCGATGCCTGGCACTCATCGTCGCCGGGATGCGCGGCGGGAAGGGAGTGCCCGACGGATGCCGCCGACGCATCCGATCGCTGTTCGTGACCCTGACGGCTCCCAGCTTCGGCGCCGGTTCATACCCGACGGGAGAGGGACGGCTCGGCCCGGATGTGCCATCCTCGACATGAGCTCCCCCGATGCCACACACGGCCAGTCGCACCGACTGCCGCCAGATCCATCAACCCGACGATGACTCGTCTCGGTGAGCCGCTCTGTGTCGGATTGCTTCGACTACGCCGGCGCCGTCCTCTGGAACGCCCACGCCACCGAGCTGTGGCGTCGCACCACCATCGGCATCCGCGCGAGCTGGCCAAGGCGATGGGTATCGGCTAGCTCACGAGCTTCGCCGATCATGCTCGACTCTCCTACGCCAAGGTCGTCGAGTACCAGGACGGGGGCTCATCCACCTCCACGTCGTCATGCGACTCGACGGACCGACCGGCCCGGCCGACCCGCCACCACTAGCGACTCAGCTATCGACTAGCTTCGAGGCGGCCGTGCGTCGGCGCGTGCCAGCGGATCCAGCGTCTCGTATCCCGCCACCGACGGGATCAGCGGCGAGATCGATGGGGCCGAGCAGATCGACGTGCGCCGAGTGGCCCTCGACTCGATGTCGCCTGGCGCGGTGGCGGCCTACATCGCCAAGTACGCAACCAAGTCGACCGATGCCTTCGGTCGCCTCGACCATCGCCTCCGACGAGTCGGACCTGGTGTCACTCGATGTGCGACCTCATCTCAAGACGACTCGTGACAACGGCATGGGACCTCGGCGGTCGGCCCGAGCTCGAAACACCTCGGGCTGCGTCGGTGGGCGCACACCCTTGGGCTTCCGGGGCCACTGGCTCACCAAGAGCCGCAGCTACTCGACGACGCTCGGTGCGCTCCGATCGGCCCGCGCCTTGTGGTCGGCGACGTCGTCGAGATCCGGGACCAGACGTGCTCCGGAGTCGGTTGCGATCAAGGACTGGCGCTACCTCGGGCGAGGGTGGGACAACCCGGGAGACGAGTGGCTCGCCCGCACTCGGCAGCCGAGGCGAGAACCGAAGCCCGGACGCAGGCTCGGGAAGCCCGACTCGCCGAGCGATGGCATTGAGGGAGGAGACCGTGGAGAAACTGCTGCTCACCACCAGCGAAGCCGCCGAGGTGCTCTCGATCAGTCGGTCGAAGCTGTACGAGCTGATCGGCCAGGGTCGCCTCTCCACCGTGCGAATCGACACCAGCCGGCGGGTTCCGGCAGAGGCGCTTGTCGAGTTCATCCAGCATCTTCACCACGAGGAGGCCGCTTGTGACGGGTGAGCTGACGACCGAGCCGTCTCGGAATCAGCGTACGTCTGACGCGAGATAACGCTTTACTCCGTCAAGAGTTTGGGCGTATGGTTGCTCGATGTGACCAGTCATCTCGTCGGGCTCAGCGAGATCGCCACGATGCTCGGCGTCACCCGGCAGAGGGCGAACCAGATTGTGCGGGACTACGACGACTTCCCGGCACCCGGTGGCCGAGCTGGCTTCCGGACGGATCTGGGAGACGGCTGCGGTGGAAGCCTGGGCAAAGGCACATCCGGTGAGACCACCGGGACGGCCTTCCGCCGATGCGGGCGAGGGGGAGAGGACATGACGCAAGGGACCGCCGAGGCCGGGGCGAGGACTCCGTCTACCAGGACGGTGACCGGTGGCGGGGAGCAATCTCGCTGGGCCGCACACCGGATGGCCGGCGCCGACGGGTCAAGGTGTCGGGCAGCCACCAAGGCCGAGGTCATCGCCAAGCTCAAGGAGGCCCGCCGTGCCCTGGACGCCGGGAGTGGAGAACCCGACCAGTCGCCTCACCGTCGGGGCCTACCTGGATCGATGGATCGAAGGCGTGCCGGCACGAGTCGAGCAGTCGACCGCTGCCGACTACGCCGACACCGTTCGCCTCCACCTCAAGCCCGGCACTCGGCTCGAAGATGCTGACCAAGCTGTCGGTCTCCGAAGTGAACGCTCTGTGGGCAGCCAAGCGGAAGGCCGGGTACAGCGCCAACAGCATCCGCATCATGCGCACCGTGCTGCGCTCGGCGCTCCACCAGGCGGAGCGGGAGGAGTCTGCTGGTCCGCAACGTGGCTGCGTTGTCCGATCCGCCTCGGATCCAGCAACCTGAAGGGCGCTCCCTGTCGATTGCCGAGGCGAAGAGCCTGCTGGATGCCGCCAAGGGACGACCGGCTCGAAGCGCTCTACGCGATCACGCTCACATTCGGGCTTCGACGTGGCGAGGCACTCGGTCTGTCCTGGTCGGACATCGACTTCGAAGCTCGGCTCGCTGCATGTGCGTCATCAGATCCGTCGGGAACGGCTCCCGCCGAGGAGGCGCAGAAGGAGTCTGGACGACGCACTCACCTCGTCCTCCGTGACCTGAAGACCAAGCGGTCACAGACGAACGCTCCACCTGACGCCGGCGCTCGACGGTCTGCTTCGAGCCCATCGGGCACGCCAGGCTCGGGAGCAACTCGCCGTCGGGCCCGAATGGGCCGATTCGGATCTGGTCTTCACGACCAAGAACGGCACGCCGATCGATCCCGACAACTTCGCCCACTCCTTCCACCGGTCTGTGCACGCGGCCGGGCTCGGGCACTGGACGCCACACGAGCTGCGACATTCGGCCGCCTCGATCATGCTCGCCCAGGGAACCCCGCTGTGGGTCGTCTCCGAGGTGCTCGGGCACGCCTCGGTGGCGATCACCAAGGACGTCTACGGCACCTCGTCGGCGACGAGAAGAAGGAGGCGACCGAGGCGATCACAGATGTGCTGTTCGATACGGACTCAGCAGAGCGCGCGTCGGACGCAGGCGCGGGATGAACGCTGAGCGGGGATTCCTGGCACTGGGAAGTTCACTTCAGATTCGTCAGCTGCCCCTCGTCGAAGCGCTTCCCCCCGAACCGGGTGAAGGGAACCCCGGCACCTTCAACGATGTTGACCATGCGAGCAAGAGTCTCCATCATCTCGCGGACGCCATCGAGCTGCAGATCCACGGTCCGTCCTCCGAACCCTTCCTGCCGACCCCACGCCTCCCGTTCCGCCTCGGTCCGGAGCACGCCGCGGCGATGAGCAAGTATGTGTCGGATCTCCCGAATCTCACCTACACCCTCGGAGTCCAAGTCGAGATCCAGGTGCTCGCGATACCACCGCTTAAGGGTCCCCCACCACGGTGAGAGCCTGCCGTACGGCGGCTGGATCAACCCGTGGACGACGAGGATCTCCTCAGCAAGGGCCGCCAGGTACACCTCGAAGGCGGTCACGGAGTCCTTGAGTGCAGCCGAAAGGTACATCCACTCGTGCTCGACGCTGTTCAGTCCGCCGACGAGGCGGTCGTAGGCCTCGCCGGCATCCCAGATGTCTTCGTTGACGGGCTGAGCCTCGGCCTGATCCCAGGCACGTCGGTGGGCATCACGGATCATCTCCGTGCCCACAACAACGAACCGGTCGATGTCGGAGTAGACGAGTATCCAGTCACGCCACCCGAGCGAAGCTGGCCCGTCTCGATCCCAACGGTGCAAGACATCAGCGTCGCTCATACCCATCAATCCCCTGAGCCGTCGCTCAGTCCAGTAGCGGCTACCGAGTCAGCTTCAGCTCCTCGGCAGGAACCAGTCGATCCATGAATTCCTCGATGGCTCGCACCACCAGGTAGTTGACGGAGAGGTCTCGCTCCTCTGCCGCACGGGCCAGGTCGCTGTGAAGCCGCTCGGGCACGCGGATCGCCGTGGTGACTCGCTTCTCCTTGTGCACCTTTGGTCGTGCCATGAATTACACGCTAGTAGTTTTCCGCGTGAAACTGCGGATTTCCGTGCGTGCCTACAGCGGGGCAGTTTCTGCTAGCACACCGCTCGCCTAGT
This sequence comes from uncultured Acidimicrobiia bacterium, assembly GCA_963744905.1. GTDB lineage: Bacteria > Actinomycetota > Acidimicrobiia > Spongiisociales > ZC4RG35 > DATFFO01. The sequence goes on from CAVUUV010000006.1 coordinate 187,071, forward strand.
GCTCGTGGTTGCTCACGCTCGCCAGCGGAAATACCGCGAAACTTGACGTTGATGCTCTACGGTGGGACGTGTGAGGCTCTGGCGACCAAGGGCCGGCCAGAGCCTCACTCCATACCGGATCGCTCCGGCGTTGGTTGAATCCCTGACGCTAGTCGACGGGAATCGCTGAGGGGCGAGTCGGATGGAGCAACGACTGGCCCTCCGAGCGAAGGAGGCGGTCACTCATGACCACCCTCCGCCGAGTTCCTCTCGGCACAACCGCCCGGACCGGGGAGAAGTGCCCCGAGTCCGGAATCTGGCGAGTGGTCGGCTACCCGACCACAGACGCGCCCATCGCCAAGGGCAACACGATGCCGCCTTACAAAGGTAAGGCGGTCACGTGGAAGCTCGTGCAGTACGCATGAGGTGGCATCGGGTGGCGTAGCACCTGTTGCGCCACCCGACAGCCGAGATGCGAGTGCACCTCGCGGGCGTTCGCCTCGAACCGTCGTGATGGCTGGAGCCTGCTTTGTCTGGGTCAGCGATAGACACTCGCGAGAGTGGCGGATTGCCGGCGTAGCTCCCCAAGGCGGGGACCAATGGGGTTGTTCCACTTGCTGATGTTCAACGGCGGTGCCAGATGGGGTACCAGCTGGTCCTCAAGCTCGACCGCATCTACAGGGGATGCGGTCTCCAAGTAGGCGAACGTGCCGTGGTCCTCAATCCAGGTAGTCAACCGACCTTCGCCGTCGTCCCCGAATGTGTAATACCGCGTGCCGTGCTGGGGATCCCTGTCGGGGCGGGGTCGGGGAACCAGGCTGAGGCGCGTGAGAAGCAGGACTCCTAACGTGCGACGGGGCGTAGAGCGTCCGGAACTACGTCGCCATTCCTCACGGAACCGCTTTTTCAGCCTGCCGGAGCCGGCGGCAACACCCACGTACGCGACTCCCTCGAATCCAGGGTCGACGTCGAGGTCGACGAAACCCGCAGCATCGATCCATAGGACGTAGACCCCGTTCCTAACCGAGTCGATGCGTTCGGGCAAGCCAGCCCTCACGCTGAGCAACTCCCGATAGGCGAGGGAAGCGTCCACCGAGCCAACGGTACATTCCGCGCTGCGATGGACCTGAACGTGACCGGCGCTACGAGAATGGCTCCCGAGAATGGCTCCCACGGCATGACCGCCAGCCGTCCGACGCGCCGGCTCCCGCCCGAACCCCCGCCTGAGCAGGGGTTTCCAGCGGACCGAGAAGGACGGGATTCGGAGAAACCCTTGCGGGGCAAGGAAAAACCCCGCCTGAGCGGGGCTTTTCGAATGGCGCGCCCGAGAGGACTCGAACCCCTAACCTTCTGATCCGTAGTCAGACGCTCTATCCAATTGAGCTACGGGCGCCCGGGGGAGACCACAGCATAACGCCCGGCTGCTCGCAACCCTTCCTGGGGAATCGGCGGCGCACCCGCATCCCCAAACCAACGCCCGGCCATAATGGACCCGTTCGAGCAGAGAGGCATCCAACAGCATGCGAATCGGGATTCTGACCGGAGGAGGAGACGTGCCCGGTCTCAACGCCTGCATCAAGGCGGTGGTGACCCGGGCGGCCGACGAGGGGCACGAAGTCGTAGGGATCCGGCGAGGGTGGGGTGGCCTGGTCGACGCCAATCCCGACGAACGATCGACTTTCGAGACGAATCTGATCGCGCTGGGCCCCGGGGAGGTCCGCACCATCGACCGCACCGGCGGGACCTTCCTCCACACCTCCCGAACCAACCCGGCCAAGGTCTCCGGTGACGACCTCCCCCCGTTCCTGCGGGACCGTTACTCGGACGGCGGCCCGCACGACGTGACGGCCCACGTGCTCCCCGTCATCGAGGCAGCCAAGATCGACGTCCTCATCCCGATAGGAGGTGACGACACGCTGTCTTATGGGCTGCGTCTGCACGATGAGGGAGTGCCGGTGATCGCCATTCCCAAGACGATGGACAACGACGTCCACGGAACCGACTACTGCATCGGCTTCTCGACCGCAGTGACCAGAGGCGTCCAGTTCATCCACAATCTGCGGACCGCGGCGGGGTCCCACGAGCGCATCGCCGTGGTCGAGCTGTTCGGGCGCTACAGCGGCGAGACCTCGCTCGTCACCGCCTATCTGGCCGGCGTGGACCGGGCCATCATCTCCGAGGTCCCCTTCCACATCGACAAGCTGGCGGAGCTCCTATTGGAGGACCAGAAATCGAACCCGTCCAACTACGCCATGATGACCATCTCCGAGGGAGCCCGCCTGCCCGAAGGAGAGATGGTCCTGACCGGAGAGGCCGACGCCTACGGGCATCGCAAGCTGGGCGGCATCGGCGCCCTCACCGGCGAGTTGCTCAAGGAGCGAACCAAGCAAGGGGTTCTCTACCAGCAGGTCGGCTATCTGATGCGTTCGGGAGCTCCCGGACTCGTCTGGATCTGATGGTGGCGACCAACTACGCGGTGATGGCCGCCGACCTGGCCCTGGAAGGTGGAACCGGTCGCATGGTGGCCCTGCGGGGCGGGACCTATACCCATGTGCCGATCTCGGTCACGGCCGAAGGAGTGAAGCGAGTCGACGTCGACGAGCTCTATGACGAGCAGTCCTATCGGCCCAAGGTGCGCCACGTTTTGGGCAAACCCATGTTCCTCTACTGAGCCACTCGTTTTGGCGCGACATTCACGGCGGATACGTCGCTGATGTCGCGCGAAAAGCGCCGCGGCTAGCTCGCCACCCGGTCGCTCTCCTGGCGCACGGGCGATCGGTGCTGGCGGATGTGGCGGGCGACGTATTGGGCATCTCTTGCCACCCCTCCGACCAGGGCCGAACTCGGTGAGTACTGAAACGGAATCCCCATGAAATACAGCCCCGGGACCGAATCCACCACACCGCGATACTGGACCGGAAAGCCGTAGTCGTCGAAGACCCCCAGATCGATCCAGCTGAAGCCGGGCACGAACCCGGTACACCACACAACGTTGTCCACCTCCAGGATCCTCCCGTCCTCCAGCATGGGGTATCCGTTCTGCACCCCTGTCGCTCGTGGGACCCGCTCGATCCCGGCCGCGATGATCTCCTTACGCCGAACCCGAGCGACGGGAAGCCCCCGGGGCGGATCCATGAAGTGGTCCCGCGCCTTCCTACCCCAGGGCGTGTTCACCTTGAGTACCCGATGCAACAGGGTCCACATGATCGGGGCGAAGACGAGGCCGGGCTTGGATCCTGCGGCGACCGGCTCCTGACCCGTATCGCGGCCGGACAGCCACACCCGGTGACGAGCCGCCAGCTCGAGGGCGATCTCGGCTCCCGAGTTACCGGCGCCCACCACCAGCACTCCTCCGTCCTGCAGCTGGGAGGGTCGCCGGTAGTCGCTTGAGTGAATCTGGCGAACGCCATCGGCGAGGTCATCGGCGAAGCCGGGAATTCTCGGACGGTGGTAGATGCCGGCAGCCACAACGACGTTGTGAGCCTGGATACATCCTCCATCATGTTGTATTTCGAAGCGACCGTCGGCCCGACCCACCCTCTCCACCTCGATTCCGGTGCGGATGGGTAACTCGAACCTCCCGGCGTAGGCATCCAGGTAGTCGGCCATCTCATCCTTGGTGGGACACGACGCACGGCCGCTCGTGAAGGGCATGCCGGGCAGGCTGTTGAGACGCCCGGGAGTGAAGAGTTGCAGCGAGTCCCACCGGCGTCGCCACGCATCGCCGACGCTCTCGTACTTGTCGAGAACGACATGTTCGATGCCCTGGCGCTTGAGGTGATAACTGGTCGCCAGGCCGGCCTGGCCTCCGCCGATGACGACCGTGTCGATGCGATCGGGAATCTCTTCGACCATGACAATCTCCTCGGAGGGCTTCTGAGATGACCGTATGGGAGCGACGCTCGGGCGTCGTCGGGAGGATCCTGGATTCCAGGTTGGGCACCGCGTGGGGAATATCACCCATGGCGATTTCGCTCGGCACGAGGCGATCAGGCTTCCCGGCGACCATCGCCTCGGTCCATAGGTAGAGTCTCGGGGGCCGATCATGCGTGGACACCTCGTACTAGCCGACATCTCGGGCTACACCCGCTTTCTGACGGAAAGCGAGCTGGACCACGCCAACGGGATCATCGGTGAGTTGCTCAATGCCGTGATCACCGCCATCGAGGCGCCTTTGACGGTGTCCCGCATCGAAGGCGACGCCGTGTTCATGTACGGCGTGATGCCGGAGGGTACGAGCGGCGAGACCGTCCTCGAGTCGGTTGAGTTGCTCTACATCTCTTTCGCCAGGGCGTTGGAGATCATGGTCCTCAACACGAGTTGCCCCTGCAATGCCTGCGCGAACATCAATACGCTCGGTCTGAAGATCGTCATGCACTGCGGTGAGATCGCCAAGACCAAGGTCGGCGGGATGGAGACTCTGGCCGGGCCCGACGTGGTGGTGGCCCACCGCCTGCTCAAGAACAGCATCCGTGAGACGATCGGCATCGACGATTACCTACTCGTCACCCAGGCGTGCGTGAACGACCTCGGCATACAGCGAATCGTGACGGGATGGGTGGCCCATACCGAGGAATACGAACACGTGGGCGAGGTAACCGGGTACGTCTCGTCCTTGAGTGACGTTTGGGAGTTCTCACGACGCCAGAACGAGAACAAGGTCCTGCAGGCGGATGCCTTCATGACCCTCAGCGCCTACAGCAAGGCACCCCCGGTGGTGGTGTGGGACCACCTGGTAAATCCGATCAAGCGAACCGGGTGGTTGAACGCCGAGAGGAACGAAGTGGAGAATGAGACCGGCGGCCGGATCGGCCCCGGAGCCGAGTATCACTGCTCCCACGGTGCGGATGTGCTCTTCGTATTCACGGTGCTCGATCGTCGTCCCGTGGACTATCTGACTCTCCTGTTGCCGGTGGGGAATGGTGTAGCGCTTCGATTCACCGATTACCTGGTCCCGAGCGGAGAGGGGACCCGGATAGTCAGCTGCTTCGCCCCCGCCTTCTTCGTCGAGTCGGGTGAGGTCGTCCCCGACGACGTCCTCACCACCATCGAAGAGGAGATGGGGCCGAGCTATCAGGTCTCACTCGGCCGGCTGGTCGAGATGGCTGACAGGGCCGCACAAGAGCTGGCCGCGGTCTGACGAATCCTGACACCTCAACCCCACGCCGGATTGACGAGGCACCACGCCGGCTCTGCTCAGTGGATCTGGGGCAAGTTGTAGGAGACCCGGGCACCGACCAGGCCGGCCACGGCCAGGCCCAGGAGGCTCCACTGGGCACCGACCTGTGCCACTCCGGCGCCGGCCAGCCCGACGATCAGCAGCATCGCTCCTATCACCGTGTTGGACACGGCCACGTACCTGGTGCGCTGATTGCCCTTCCCCAGATCCACCACGTATGTCTTACGGCCCATTCGGGCTCCGGCGTGGATGACCGCCAGCAGCAGGTAGGTGGCCGGACCCAGCCACACCGTGGAGTCGAGACCGGTCTGGCGAAGGCCCAGGAAACCGAGAACCGCCAGGGAACCGCCCCCCGCCGCCGCAGCCATGACCAGCCGCGACGAGCGGTCGGCCAGCCGGCCCCAGATCGGCGAGGCGATCAATCCGGCGATTCCCGTGGCGATCACGAACAGGCCCACACCCGACACATCCGATTCGTTCACCCCGGCCGACAGAGACACGACGAAAGGCGGACTGAGAGCCGTCACCAGCAGCAGGGTGCGGGCAATCACGAACCGTCTGAAGGGCGGATCGTCTCTCAGCAGTGAGAGCGATTCGGCGATGGTCGTGGCCGCATCGCTGGCGTCACCGGGCGTGGGTTCCTCATCGACTGTCAGGAATACCGCTCCGGCGCCGAACCAGAGCAGCGACGCTCCACCCACGATCAATGCCAGCACCATGGATCCGGCATTCTGGGCGAGGAGGGCGATGGCCACTCCGGCTCCAATGGCTGCCAGCCCGGCCACCGACGCGGCCACGCCGCTCACCGAACCCCGGTTGCCTCGGGGGATGGTCTTGCCGACCACGTCCTTGGCGGTGATCGAGCTCACCGCCCGGAACAGGGAGAAGACGGCCAGCGCCACCAGCACCGCCAAGCCTGCCGAGAGGCCGCTCAGCAACGCCCCCGCCACTCCCATGCCTACCACGGCCAGACCCTGTCCTGCACCTCCAGCCGCCCAGACCCGGCTGCGTAGGCCGAATCTCCGCACGATGGGCACCAGGGCGGTCTGGGGTAGCAGAGCTCCCGACTCGCGAATCGGGACCAGCATGGCAATTACGAAGCCGGGAGCGCCGAGCGAGGTCAGCATCCAGGTGAGAACCGTTTTCGGGTCGGCGATTCGATCCCCCAGCTTCTGGAGGGTGAACCCGCCCACCAGACGGGCGGCATTTCCCGGAACCTCCCGGCAGGCCGAGTCCGACAGCTCCTGGCAACCGTGGTCCTCGTCGTCGTCGATCAGCGTCGAATAGAGACGATCTACAAGATCAGCCACCAGGTCAGGCTATGCGGGCGCACGTCGAGGGGGTAACCACCCGCCCCCACCCCTGCTTCTTTGGACGGCGACGAACGGCCTGTTCCTTCTTTGGACCGCCACCATCGCTATACGTTCGTGGACGTCCAAAGAACGGGAGGGGCGTTCCCCGGCGTCCAAAGAACGGGAGGGTTGGTGGCGTCGGCTCAGCCGGGGCGGCCCGCCCCGGCGTAATCGGAGCGGTGGATGCTGTCGATGCGAACCGACGTTCCGGGGTACGGGGCGTCGACCATCTGGCCGTTGCCGATGTACATCCCGACGTGGTGAATCGGGTGGCCATAGAAAACCAGGTCTCCAGGCTTGAGCTGGTCCATCGGTACCGCCGGCAGCACCCTCTTCTGGGCAGCCGACGAGTGGGGGAGGCTGACCCCGGCGGCCAGCCACCCATATCTGGTCAGGCCGGAACAGTCGAATGACGAGGGCCCGTTCCCTCCCCAACGGTACGGCTTGCCGATCTGGTCCATGGCGGTCTGCACCGCCACCGCCGCCTTGCCGCTGACAGCCGGCGGCGGTGGCGTCGGGTGGGAATGCTTTTCCACTGCCGCCTTGCGAGCCATCTCGGCGCGGGCTTTGCGCGCCTCCTCGGCCGCCCTGCGCTGTCGCTCCTCTTCCACGAGCTGGGCGAGACGACCGTTGACCTTGCTGAGTTCGTCCTGTTGCTTGGCCACCAATGCCTTGACCTGCTGACGCTGGTCGGCGAGATCCTTCTCGTCGGCGGCCACCTGCCCCTTTTGGGCGGTGAGGATCTGCTCTTCCTCCTTCAGATTCTCTCGCAGGACCCGCAGGTTGGTGGCGATGGAGTGATCGTCCTGGGCGATGGCATTCGTGTACTGGTCCACCGCAGCGAACTCCTCCATGTTCGAAGCGCCCAACAACCCCATGGCACTGGCCAGGGCCTGGTTCTCGTACATCTGCACTACCTGAAGCCGGGCTTCCGAGGTGCGCTGATCCAGGTTCTGTTTCGCCTCGCCGATCCTCTTCTTGGTCGACTCCAGATGGGCGTTGGTCTGAGCGAGGCGATCCTGCACCTGGCGATAACGCTCGTTGACGACCTCAACCTGGTTCTGGAGGTCCTCCAGGTTCGCCTCGATCTTTCGGGCCTTCTCCCGCAGCTGATCGATGGTGGTCGCCGCGGCGGAGGGAGGCGCTTGCACAACACTCCCGAGACCGGCTACGAGCAGGATCGCAGCCAGGAACATCGATGGGGATTTTGTCCATGTCTTCATGAATAACCCGTTTCAGCCCGCCGGCTCGCCCGAAAGCCCCCAAAGGCAGGCACGGAACCTCGATCACCGTAGCGAGCTCCACACGCAAAGTGGGAAAAACGACCCCGACCGGTCTCCGTCCCGACCACCCACCTTATGGTGTCCGCCTCACACCACCAAGGAGACCTCTTGTCAGCCATCGCCGACCTCGCCGAGCGTTACTGGAAGGCTTTTCTCGACGCCAACCCGAGTTACGCAACCCTGATCGGAGTCCACGATCGGGACGGCCTCCTGGAGGACCTGTCCGTGGAGGCGATGGCGTCTCAGGCACAGACGCTGGAGAGAATCCTCGACGACCTCGGAAGGGCGAATCAGACCTCAGACCCGATAACGGCTGCGTTGCTTGCCAACGTGATCGAGGCCGACCTGACCGAGTACGAGACCGAGATCCTGATCGCTCCGGTCGATTCGTATCTGGGCGTGCACGCCAAGCTGATCCAGGCGGCCGCCCAGATCTCTGCCCCGGATCCCGGAGCGGCCGCCCTGATCGCTGAGCGTTATGCCCAGATCCCCCTCCTGTTCTCGCAGACGATCGACCGACACCGGCGCCTGTTCTCCGACGGGATGACTCCGGCTCTCGTGTCGGTGCACCGAGTCATCGACCAGATCGACGCGTATCTGGCGACGGGGCTCGACACCGATCCCTTCGTCGGCCTGAAGCTTCCCCCGGGCTGGAACGGCGAGGTGTCGTGGCGTCAGGACATGGAGGAGCTGGTCGCCAGCGCCATCCGGCCTGCCTTCGCCGGCTATCGCCAATTCCTCCTCAGCGAAGCCACAGAGGTGGCTCGCTCGTCGGAACTACCCGGGATCTGCCACCTGCCCGACGGTGAGGCAACCTATGAACGGCTGGTAAAACGATTCGTGACCGTTCCTCGTGATCCGTCCGACATCCACCGGATCGGCCTGGCCCACGCCACCGAGATTCTGGCCGATGAGTATGCCGAGGTCGGGTCCGAGGCGTTCGGGCTATCGAGTCCGGAAGCGATCTTCGCCCGGCTGCGCACCGACACCGGGCTGCGCTACAGGTCGGAGGAGGAGATGCTCGAGCATGCCCGGGAGGTCATCGCCCGTGCATGGGCCAACATCGACGGATGGCTCGGGGTCCGCCCAGACGGGCCCTGTCAGGTGCAGCCGGTCCCGGCCTCCCTGGCCAAGGACATGCCGCCCGCCTACTACATGGTGCCGGCACCGGACGGATCCCGGCCCGGGACCTACTTCCTCAACACCCACCGGCCGGAGACGAGGGATCGCTTCTCAGCCGAAGATACCGCCTTCCACGAGGCCATCCCCGGCCACCACTTCGACCGGGCGCTGGCGGCGGCGCTGACCGATCTGCCCGCTTTCAGGAGGCTTCGCAGCCAGAGCGTCCATGCTGAGGGATGGGGTCTTTACGCCGAACGTCTGGCGGACGAGATGGGGCTGTACACGGGGGCGGTGGATCGTCTGGGCATGCTCTCGGCCGACTCGTGGCGGGCGGGGCGGTTGGTCGTCGACACCGGCATGCACCATCTCGGGTGGTCACGTCAGCAGGCGGTGGACTTCCTCACCGGGTGGACCGCCGTCAACACACCCACCATCGAACAGGAGGTCGACCGCTACATCGGCTGGCCGGGCCAGGCCCTCTCCTACAAGATGGGCCAGATCGAGATCCTCCACCTCCGCGCCAGGGCGGAGGCGGAGCTGGGGAGAAGCTTCGACATCGTCGGCTTTCACGACACGCTGCTCACGTCGGGCTCGGTCACCATCCCCGTCCTCACCCAGCTCGTCGAGACCTGGATCGACCAGACCAGGCCCTAGCGCCCACCCGCATCCTCCCTTTATGCCGCGTTTAGAGCGCCTTTAGGCCGGGTGGGATATTCCGGGCCGGTTAGGCGCGTCCGCCCTCTCCGACGGACGCCAACGACCAGGAGCTCACGGGCTCAGAAGGAGAGAAGCATGAGGAAGCGACTCGCTTTCCTTGTCGTGTCGCTGCTCGCAGCGACACTGCTACCGGCCACGATCGCGTCGGCGGGCGGGCCCCCCGGATACGAGCCGGCCTACTACAACGGCCAGACGGTGACCATCAACGCCATCGATGTGCATCAGAACCCGAAGGTCCTGGAGCATGCCTCGGCCGATCTGTACGAGGTGGTGTATCCGACGGACCACAGCCTGTGGCCGCAGGATCCACAGTGCAATCCGTGTGACCACATGGGCGACGGCCTCACCTTCGACGACTATCACGATCACGTCCTCGACTCCGTCCCCAGCAGCCCCGGACACGGGGAGTATCGAGTTCCCTGGCATGTGTACGTGGTGATGCCTGCCCAGGGCAAGGACGCCGAATACGCAGCGCTCCTGCCGCTCGACTCGGAGGCCAAGATCGATCAGGCTATCAGCGACGGCGTCGCGATCGAGGTCGATACCAACTTCTACTTCCTGTGCGCGGTGGTGAACCCGAACGCGGCCAATTAGAGGCCGACTATCGACTGAAAGAGCGGGCGGCCGGCGACGGCGGCCCGCTCTTTCGTGCAGAACCGGCGGGGAACTGAGCGGAGAGGGAGGGATTTGAACCCTCGAGGAGGCTAATCACCCCCTACTCGCTTAGCAGGCGAGCGCCTTCGACCACTCGGCCACCTCTCCGAATCGACCAGAGTAGCGGGTCCACCCAACCGCCTCCCTCCGAGACCTCGCTCTGTGAACGCTTTCGCAGACGACGGCGCGAAAACCGTTCACAAAGTCCACCGCACCGCCACGGCCAGGCCGCTCTGTGAACGCTTTCGCAGACGACGGCGGTAAAACCGTTCACAGTCGATGGTTCGGGCCCGCGTAGGCTTGGGGGCATGAACGAAGCCGAGATACGGACTGCCCTCGACGATGCCGAGGCCGCCGTCGAGCGGGGCGAGTCCCTCTCCGACACGGACTTCTGGAAGGCGGTGGGAGCGGTGAAGCGCTCCCCCGACCTGGCCGGCGAGCTAGGTCCCCGGATCGCCGCCATCGACCAGCAGGCGTTCCGGCCATTCCCCATGATCACGGTGGCGATCGGGCTCGGCACGGTGTTGGCCGTGCTGGCGACGTTGGTCGGCCTGGGTTGCGTAGCGGCCTCCTACTACCTGGACCAGCCCTGGAACTGGCTCATCTTCGGCCTGGGGGTGGTGGCCCTGTTCGCCTCCACCCACGGACTGGCCCATCTCATCACCGGCGCCGCCATGGGGATGCGCTTCACCTGCTGGTTCGTGGCCGGGCCCCTCCGGCCCCAACCGGGGGTGAAGATCGACTACGCCACCTACCTCCTGGTCCCCGCCCGCCGAAGGGCCTGGATGCACGCCTCCGGCGCCCTGTTCGGCAAGATCCTTCCCTTCGCCCTCATTCCCGCCGCCCTGGCCGCCGACCTGCCGGGCTGGGTGTCATGGGTTCTGCTGGCATTCGGACTGGTCCAGATCGTGACCGACGTCCTGTGGTCGACCCGGTCCTCCGACTGGAAGAGGTTCCGCCGCGAGATGCGCTACGCCGGCTCGTAGAGGGCTCGCCAGCATCCATCCCGGACGCTCACACACCGGGGCCAGTACCATTGAAACCCCATGCCGGGAACCCCCTCGCTTCGCAACGTGGCGCTGGTCGCGCACGTGGACCATGGCAAGACGACCCTCGTCGATGCCATGCTCAACGCCGCCGGTGTGTTCCAGGCCCACGAGACCCCGGTCGAGCGGGTGATGGACTCCAGCGACCAGGAGCGGGAACGAGGCATCACCATTCTGGCCAAGGCAGCCTCGATCGACTGGCGCGGGACCAAGATCAACCTGGTCGACACGCCGGGTCACTCCGACTTCGGAGGCGAGGTCGAGCGTGCCCTGGCCATGGTCGACGGAGTGCTGCTGCTGGTCGACGCTGCCGAGGGACCGATGCCCCAGACCCGCTACGTCCTCTCCAAGGCGCTGGGGCGGGGTCTTCCGGCCGTGGTGGTGATCAACAAGGTCGACCGGTCCGACGCCCGTCCCGACGCCGTCGCCGACGAGATCTACCAGCTGTTCTTCGACCTGGACGCCGAGGACCATCACATCGACTTCCCCATCGTCTCCTCGATCGCCCGGCTGGGACGGTCGGTTCGGGGGGTGGGCGTCCCTCCGCCCGACTCCGACCTGTCGGCGATCCTCGACGGCGTCGTGGACACGATCCCTCCACCAGCCGGAGATCCTGAGGCGCCGCTGCAGGCGATCGTCACCAACCTCGACGCCTCGGATTATCTGGGTCGTCTCGCCATTGGCCGGGTCGAGCAAGGCACGCTGCGGGCAGGGGAGCGGGTCGCCTTGCTCCGTGCCGACGGCTCCACCCTCGAGCGCCGTCCCGTTTCACTTCTCGGGTTCACGGGGCTCGAGAGGGCCGAAGTTGAGGAGCGCAGGGCCGGCGATCTGTTCGTGGTGGCCGGATTCCCCGAGGTGGAGATAGGTGACACGTTGGCCGATCCCCGCTACCCCGTGGCACTGAGACGGTTGGAGATAGACGAACCCGTATTGCGCATGACTTTCGGCGTGAACACGTCGCCACTGGCGGGGGCCTCCGGAAACCTGCTCACCTCCAGACAGATCAGGGCCAGGCTCGACCGGGAGGTGCTGGGAAACGTGTCGATTCGCATCGCCGAAACGTCCAGCCCGGAGATCGTCGAGGTGGCCGGCCGGGGCGAGCTGCAACTCGCCGTGTTGATCGAGTCGATGCGTCGGGAAGGATTCGAGCTCCAGGTGAGCCGGCCCGAGGTCCTGGTCCGCCAAATCGACGGCGTTCGCCACGAGCCCCGCGAACGAACGATGATCGACGTGCCCGACGAATACGTAGGGTCCGTCACCCAGACCCTCGCCTCCCGCCGCGCTCAGGTCGAGGACATGCATCCCGGCGACAGGGGGCGGATGATCGTGTCCGCCAACGGCCCCGCTCGCGGTCTGATCGGATTTCGATCCGAGCTGATGACCGCCACCCGCGGCACAGCGCTGGTGACACAGCAGCACGAGGGATGGATGCCGTGGGCAGGTGACATCCCCGGTCGTGTGGGCGGCGCCATGATCTCGGATCGATCCGGCATGGCAACGGCCTACGCCCTCAACAACCTGGAGAAGAGGGGTGTGTTGTTCATCGGCCCCGGGGACCCCGTCTATGAGGGGATGGTCATCGGAGAGAACTCGCGACCCGACGAGATGTCCGCCAACCCCACCAAACCCAAGCAGCTCACCAACGTGCGCGCCTCCGGATCTGACGAGGCCATAAACCTCAAGCCGCCCCACCGGCTCACCCTCGAGACTGCCATCGAGTGGATCGAAGACGATGAGCTGGTCGAGGTCACCCCCGACGCCATCCGGGTCCGCAAGCGGTACCTGCGCGACCAGGATCGGCGCCGCGCCGTCAAGACCGGCCCTCAGTTGGCAGCCGGGGAACCCCACTGACAGGTCCGAGGAGTTGCATCCTCTAGGCCGACTCGTCTTCGGTCGACTGATCGCCGCTCTGGTCGGCCGTGGCCGTGGCACCCTCCTCGGCGGCCGCCTTGCCCCGGGCCGGTGAGGGAGCACTGGGATCCCGTTGCGCGGGCACCTCTTGCTCAGGCTCGGGTTCACGGACCCACACCGACCGCTGGGGAAAGGGAATCTCGATTCCGGCGTTGTCGAAGGCCAGCTTGATCCGACGGCGCAGCTCTCGAGATATGGCCCACTGCTCCCCGGGCTTGGTCTGAATGACGAGGCGAATGTCGACCGAGTCCGGCCCCAGGTCCTGCACACCCCAGATCTCCGGATCCGCCAGGAACAGCGACTGATAGGCGTCCTCGTGAGCCATGGTGTCGGCCACGTCCTTGATGACCTGCGCCGCCTGGTCGATGTCGGACCCGTAGGCCACCCCGATGTCGAGCAGGGCACGCGACCACTCCTGACTCATGTTCCCTACCCGACGGATCTCGCCGTTGGGAACATGCCAGAGGGTTCCGAAGACGTCGCGCAACCGCGTCGACCGGAGACCCAGTCCCTCCACGACGCCGGTGGCATCACCCACGTCGACCACATCTCCGACCCCGAACTGGTCCTCGACCAGCATGAAGAAACCCGACAGGAAGTCCTTGACCAGATCCTGAGCTCCGAACCCCAGCGCCACTCCAACGATCCCGGCACCGGCCAGCAGAGGCCCGACGTTGACCCCGAAGGTCGAGGCCAGGATGGTGACGATCACCACCGTCCACACGACCAGACCGATGGCGCTGGAGAAGATCGTCCCCAGCGTCTCCATACGCTGGGCGCGGCGGGCCGAGAAGATGGCACCCTCATCTCTTCCCATCCCGAAGGCGCTCGGGGTGGGGCGTTCCTTGAGGCGGGTTATCACCCGCCGGTTGAGACGTCGTAGAAGCCGGATGGCCACCCAGGCCACGACGACTGCCAGGACGATCTGAAACAGAGGCTCGATGATCCAGCCCAGCGCTCCCGCCGTCAGACTGGCTTCGGGGAGGTTGAACACCCTGATCACGAAATCCGTGATGGGTCGGGCGGGATTGGCGGCGGGCACCGTCGTGGTGGTGGTCTGGGCAAAGAGGAGCATCGGCGGGCCAGAGAGTAGCCCAACCTCCTGGATCGGCCTGTGTCCAGCATACTGGACGGCCTTCTATGATGCTGGACATCCTGTTATCCTGCCGTGGTGACCACGACCGACTACTCCCAACAGGTCCCTGCCGCTGAACGGACGCTGCGGCTGCTCGAGACACTGGCCGATGCGACGGGAGGGATGAGCACGGCTGAGCTGCTGGAAGAGCTGGGCGGTTCGCGCAGCGGTCTCTATGCCCTGCTCAATACGCTCAAGGCCCGCCACTACGTGGAGTCGGAAGCGGGCCGCCATCGCCTGGGCCCGGCGCTGTGGGATCTGCTACCCGACCGCCCCCGCTCCCTCGACACCCTGCTGGGCGCTTTCGCCGATGAGGTGAGAGGCATCGATTGCACTGAGACGATCGCTCTGGTCTGGCCCGAGCCCGGTGGCCCGGTGGTGGTTGCCGACCACGAGCCGGACCGGCCGGTCAGAGTCGTATATCGGACCGGCACCCAGCGCCCGGACGCCTCGCCCGACGGCCTCATCGTGACCGCAGGTGGGGAGGGAGACAACGACGAGCTACGTCGTATCCGCACCAGCGGCGAGGCGAGAAGCTCCGACAACGAGCTCACCGAGCTGGCAGTCCCTATCTGTGAGGACGGCATCACCCCGACCGCAGTCCTTCTGGCCGGGGTCCCCTCCTCGAGGGCGCACACCCCCGCCCTGGACCGTCTCAGCCGCATGCTTCGCCAGATGGCAGCTCGCCTCTCATATCGGCTCGGAGCCGGGGTTTACCAGCCCTACGGCTGGGCCGCCGCCGAACCGGTGGGCCCGAATCGGGAACTGGACCCCGACGAACTGGACGAGTTCTTGAGAGGGGTGTGGGGAGCACAGCTCGCCTGCGTGCGGGCCGACGGCACCCCTCACGTGATTCCGCTCTGGTACGAGTGGGACGGTCAGGCCATGTGGCTGGCCGCCTCCCCGGGCTCCTCGTGGAGGGCGCACATCTCCGAGAACCCCATGGTCTCGGTCACCCTCGACGAGCCCTGGCCACCGCTGCGACGCCTGTTCCTGTCGGGACGAGCCACGGAGGTCGACCAGTCGGAGGTACCGGGTGGGCTGGCCGGCCTCCGCCGCCGCCTCGCCACTCGCTATCTCGGGCAGGGAGCGGAGAGTCGCTCCGAGCTGAGCGACGTGGACGGATGGGCGGCGGTGCGAATCACACCGGAGCGGATACACGGGCGTCAGGGGCTGGGGCCGACCTCAATGACGGAGATGGCTTCGTGAAGCTGGAACTGGCCGGGATCGGCAAGTCCTACGGCAACCCCGGGGTGCCTGCCCTGGAGGGGATCGACCTGGAAGCGCCCGAGGGTTCGTTCACCGCAGTCGTGGGCGCTTCCGGCTCCGGCAAGTCGACCCTGCTGCGGATCATCGGCGGCCTCACAGAGCCCTCCAGCGGGTACGTCGCGATGGGCGGGCGCACTCCCCAACAACTGCGCCAGGACAAGGCGGTGGGGTGGATGGCACAGCGCCCCGCCCTATTGCCATGGAGGACGGTGATCGACAACGTGGCCCTGGCCCAATCGATCAACCCCCATCCCGAGCGCCGCGTCTCTCCACCGGAAGACCTGCTGAAGATGGTAGGCCTGAGCCGCTCTGCGCAGTCCTATCCGAGTGAGCTCTCGGGCGGGATGCAACAACGGGTCGCCCTGGCCCGCACCCTCGCCATCGGGGCACCACTGTGGCTGATGGACGAGCCCTTCTCCTCGCTCGACGAACTGACACGCGAGTCTTTGGCCGGCGAGTTGCTCGACATCTGGCAGAGATTCCGACCCACGGTGGTTTGGGTTACCCATCACATCCCGGAGGCGGTCACCTTGGCCGACCGGATCGTCCTGCTCACCCCCGGGCCAGGTTCGGTTACTGGACTGCTGGAGGTGGAACTCCCCCGTCCCCGCGATGTCACCTCGATCCCCTTCCAGGACGTCGTGCGCCAGGCGCGTGACATCCTGCGCCACTCCGCCGAGGCTGAGGTACCTGCGTGAGAAAGCACTGGATCGGAGCCGTGCTGGTATTGGTGGTCCTCGGGGTCTGGGAAGCGGCGGTACGTCTGACCGCCACTCCCGTCTACCTGGTCCCTGCCCCGAGTGACGTGGCCCGGGTCCTGGGAGAGGACGCCACGGGGCTCCTGCCGGCAGCGGCGGTGACCCTGGGTGAGGCGGTGGCGGGCCTGGCTCTCGGGGCCGCGCTCGGCCTCGCCATGGCGGTGCTGATCACCTTCTGGGACCACCTCGAGCAGGGTGTCATGTCGCTGGCGCTGCTGATCAAGTCGACCCCCATCATCGCCGTGGCCCCGATCCTCACCATCTGGATGGGTTTCGGGGCGGGCCCCAAGGTGGTAGTCACCGCCCTGCTCACCTTCTTTCCGGTGTTGATCAACTGCCTGGAGGGGTTCCGCTCGGTTGACCCTGCGGTAGCCGACTGGTTCCACTCGATCAACGCCCCACCTCGACAGTTCTTCGCCCACGCCCGCTGGCCGTCTGCCCGGCCCTTCCTGTTCGCCGCTCTCAAGGTGACGGCGCCTCTGGCCCTGATCGGGGCCGTAATCGCCGAATGGATGGGCGCTTCTTCCGGTCTGGGCCGGGTGATGTGGATCTCCTACACCAACCTCGACATGGCCTCACTGTTCGCCGCCGTTGGCGTGCTGGCCGCGCTGAGCGCGGGCGTGTACGGCCTGGTGGTCACCACCGAGCACCGCACCCTCCACTGGACCTGAGAAGGAGACCATGCGCAAGCCCATCCTGACCCTGCTTGCCCTGCTGGCACTGGCGGCCTGCTCGTCCTCCGGTGCGCAAACCGACCTCCAGCCCTTCACCTTCATGGCGGGCTTCACTCCCCAGGCGGATGTCCCCTTCGTGGGTGCCTATGTGGCCAAGGATCTGGGCTACTTCGCCGATGAGGGGCTCGACGTCACCATCCAGCACTCCAGCGGCGGAGGCGAGAATCTCCAGCTCCTGACCGCCGGAGAGGTCGATGTCACCACCCAGGACGCGGCCGTGTTGCTGGAACGGCGCGCCGACCCGGGGCTTCCCCTGGTCTCCATTGCCCTGATCGGCCAGCACGGACAGCAGGCCTTCGTCGCCCTGGCCGACAGCGGAATCGACACCCCCAAGGACTGGGAGGGCCACACGGTGGGCTACAAGGGCACCCCACCCCCGGACGTGTTCGCCATCATGGATGCAGTCGGGGTCGACCAATCCCGGGTCAAGCTGGTCAACGTTGGATTCGACCCTCGCGTCCTCACCCAGGGACAGGTCGACGTCTACCCGGTGTTCAAGTCGAACGAGCCCGACATCCTCCGGGGTTTGGGATTCGAGCTCAACATGTGGGATGCGGCCGACTACGGGGTGCCGACTCTGGGCCTGACCTATGTCGCCACCGAGGGCTCGGTCGCCAACCGGCCCGAGCAGCTCGGCGCCTTCTTACGGGCCGCCCTGAGAGGCATCGAATACGCCCGCGACAATCCGGACCAGGCGATCGACATCGTGATGAGGTACGTGGGCGACGAAGGCGACCCCCAGCACCAACGCTTCATCCTCGACACCGAGATGAAGGATGCCCAGACCGACCTGACCGCCGCCCACGGGATCGGCTGGCAGACGGCCGAGCAATGGCAGGCGCTGGAGGATCTCCTCCTCCGCTACGAGGCTGTAGACGCTCCCACCGACGTCACCGACGCCTTCACCACCCGCTTCCTGCCCGGCTCCTGACCGGTGTGCGGACCGGGACGGCCGCCCAAGGTCCCCCCACTCTGAGGCCCTAAGACCCCTCCCCCGGGGACCATCCGCCCTGGATGGCGGAGCGCCGCCGACGGATCATGGCGCCATCGAATCCAGAAAGGATTAATGATGAAAAGGCGCACCCTCGACATCCTGTTCAGCGCAGGAGGACTGGGAGTTGCGGTTCTGTTGTTGGTCTTTGGCATCGCCATGGTGAGCCAGGCCAACTTCGCCAAGACCTACGTATCCGATCAGCTGTCCCAACAGCAGATCTATTTCACACCTGCCGAGAACCTCTCGGCCGAAGAGGCCCAGTCGGCCTGCCTGGTGCAGTACGGCCAGGGCGACGAGGCCGCCCGGCTGATGACCACCGGCGCCCAGGCCGAGTGCTATGCCAACGACTACATCGGCTTGCACCTCGATAATGCCACCGGTGGGCTCAGCTATGCCCAGTTGGGAACCCCCCAGCGGCAGCTGCAGGCTCAGGTACAGGAGGCGACGGACAACAACGCCCCCAACCTGGCCGACCTGCAAGCACAGCTGGACCAGGTCAATGGCCAGCGGGACACGGCCTTCCGCGGTGAGACCCTGCGGGGCCTGCTGCTGACCACCTACGGGTTCAGCATCCTGGGCGAGAAGGCCGCTCTGGCAGCCACGGTGGCGTTCATCGCCGCCGGCCTGCTGGCGGCCCTGTCGATAGCCGGGTTCGTGCACGCCTTCCGCACTCCCGAGACGAAGCCCTTCGCCCCGGTCAAGGAACCGGTCGGCGTCTGAGCGACAGACCCGAGTCGACGCCATCCGATCCCCGGACTCCGGTCCGGGGATCGGCGCGTCCGGGCCGGACCCACTTATCTCGTATTACGATCTAACTGTGCTGCGCCGATTCCAGGCCTTCCGTCTCCTGTCCGGGCTGGTGGTGGCCGTGGGGATAGCCGGTGGGGCGATTGGCGCCGTCTATCTGGGATCCCTTCACGGTCTCGAGTTACTCCTGGCTCCTCCAGGCCACAGCCGGACCCTGGTCGTCGTGTTGCTGATCGGGGCGGGACTGGCCATCGGCGGGCTCGTCCATTGGCTCGGCGACACCGGCGACGTCGAGCTGTTGGTCGACAACATCCACGTCAGCGGTGGTAACCGGGATGTAAGGGCCCTGCGCTCGCTCCTCCCCACCTCTTTGATCGGAATCGCCGCCGGTGGTGCTCTGGGACCGGAGGCTCCTCTCGTGCAGACGGGCGGAACCGTGGCCACCTTGATCGGGCTGAGGGGCAACCGGGATCAGGAGGAGCTCAGGGTCCTCTCCATCACCGGCATGGCGGCCGCTTTCACCGTGCTGTTCGGGGCTCCCCTCGGGTCGGCCATCTTCGCCCTCGAGATCCTCCATCGCCGCGGGCTCGAGTACTACGAGGCGCTGATGCCGGCGCTGGCCGGGGCTCTCATCGGGTTCGGCGTGTACTTGGGTCTGCAAGGAGTCGGGTTCGGCCCCGTGTTCGAGCTTCCTGATGCTCGGGTCGGCACCACTTCGGATCTGGGTTGGGCGGTGCTCGCCGCGGTCGCCGGGGCGCTCATAGCCGCCTCATTCGCCCGACTGGTAACGGTCAGTCGCCGTCTCGTAGCTCAGATCCCGGTCTGGCTGCGGCCGGCCTCGGGAGGGCTGGTGGTCGGGATCCTCAGCCTGTGGTCGTTCGGCGCACTCACCTTTGGCGAGGGTCAGATCTTCCGCCTCGTCGCCCCGGGTATCACAGTGGCGGCGTTGCTCGCAGCCCTGGTCTCCAAGCTCCTCGCCAGCGCGGTTTGCCTCTCCACCGGATGGAGAGGAGGCTTCATAATCCCGCTGTTCTTCATGGGCGCGGCGGCCGGACTTGTGCTCCACGCCGCCCTGCCCGGGGTCGACCCGACCATGTTGATGGCGGCTTGTATGGTGGCGGCCAACGTCGGGGTAACGAAGACGCCCCTGGGAAGCACTCTCGTGGTAACCGAGATGGCCGGAATCCATCTCCTACCCACCACCACCCTCGCCGCGGTGGTGGCGATGCTGCTGACCAGCGAGGTGAACCTCATCACCAGTCAGAGAACCCGGACCACGCCCGCATGATCCCGTCGGCCGACCGCCCCCTGGGAGACGTCGAGTACCAGGCCCTGGCCCGCTTCAGGCACCACCTTCGCCGTTTTCTCCGCTTCTCGGAGCGGGCCGCCCAAGCCGAGGGGCTGACACCGGCCCAACATCAGTTGTTGCTGGCGATACGCGGACATCCCCCCGGGAGAGGTTCTCCATCCATTGGAGATCTGGCCGGGGTTCTCATGCGCCGCACCCATTCGGTCGTGGGGTTGGTCGATCGGGCCGAGCAGAAGCGCCTGGTGGTGAGCCACCCCGATCCCGCCGATGCCAGACGACGCCTGGTGGATCTCACCGAGAGGGGAACACAGATCCTGGAGCGGTTATCCGAACTCCATCGTCGGGAACTTCGCAGCTTCCAGCACGACCTGATGGAGGTTTTTCGTGACCTCCACTAAAGCGGCCAGGGGTGGCATTGACTTGTGGCGGAGGGGGCGGGATTCGAACCCGCGAGACCCCGCAAGGGGCCTAACGGTTTTCAAGACCGTCGCCTTCGACCGCTCGGCCACCCCTCCGGGTGTCTAAAACCCCCTGGTCAGAGGCGCTCACCAGATCACGATTAGCCGCATCGAGACGGTCCTCACTGGGTCGAGTGCCCCTGACGGTGGGTGTGTCGATGGTCAGCGTATCATCGGGGACCGAAGTTCTTGCTGCGTCTGGCCATCTTCGAGGTCGGCTCCCAAAACCGAGTTCTCCGGGGCCGACCGTCCCGGCCCCCTTGCTCGAGTGACTTCAAGTGCCTTCGACAGTCGGTAGCGCGTAAGCCGACGCCCACCGAGGATCGCATCTGGCCGGAATTCACCTCCAGGATGTTCAGGCGGGGACCGGCCGCCCGCCTTCCTCCGCAAACTATGCGACCCGCTCCGATCCAGATTCGAACAGAAGTGTGGCGAGTGGATGGCCCGGGGTCCGGTCACCGGGGCTACCAAGACGGTCTGGCAGCGACACTGCCAAGCGCTGGGTGCTCACCTGGGTCAGGGTGTCGCTATCTTGCTCCACGATCGGGGCGTTGGCGAGGGACACGACCGTGCCGATCGCCAGCGCGAGGGCGACGGCGGGCATGAACCAGCCGGGACGCACGCGGGCGCGCCACAGAGTCCAGATCGCGACAAGGCCGAGCAGAATGCCGAACACGATGCTGCCGACGTGGCCGACGTCGGTCAGGGGGCGTGCCTCTTCGCATACCGGCGGGCAGTAGACGATGGGGAAACCGTTGGTGAGGGCGGCCCAGACGAGGCCCAGGATCCCCGCGCTCAACACCCCGCCACCGTTGCCCTGGGCTCCGGCCATGAACGAGATCGCCCACCAGAGCTGGATGAGCGCCACGCCGACCAGTGTCGTCGCCTCGGTTAAGAGCAGGGTCCCGTGCAGGTCGAACAGGCCGACCCCAAAGTCGATGGTGATGTGGAGCGCGCTGAAGAACATGGTCAACAGTCCGAGCCAGAGCCACAGTGGCATCCGCCATGAGCGCCCCGACCACGCGAACTGTTCGCTGCTCATTTGCGCACGATAGGCCCGAAGGCCCCCGATGTGCCTGACTAACTCGAGCTCTCGCCGGCCGTCCACATAAAGGCCGGCCTGGCCGTGGAGCTCCTGCAGAGCGTGGACGGTGCCGGAATGCACCTTCGGCGATCCGGTCCGGCGCTTCGCAGGGGCGCTTCGAGGGCACATCGGGGGCATTCGGATATACGATTGGACATTGCCTCGGCCGGAGGTGTCTTGTCACCATCCGGCCCCGGGGTGTCAGAAGCGCGAGGGAGCAAGAATGGTCGTTGAAGCACCTGAGAGAGACGAAGGTGGCCACCTTCTGTCCGCTGTGCGTGTCGCGATGCGGGGCGCTGGCGACGGTCACGGACGGGACGTTCTCGCTGTCTCGCGACCCGTCGCACCCGACGGGGAAGGCTCTGTGCGTCAAGGGCAAGGCGGCGGCAGACATCTCCGCTCATCCCGACCGCCTGCAGCATCCGTTGAAACGCACCGCGCCGAAGGGCGCCTCCGATCCCGGATGGCAGCGTATCGGCTGGGAGGAGGCACTCGAGCACCGTCGCCACCCGTCTGCGGGCGCTGGCCCGGGATCATGGTCCGGAATCGGTCGTGTTCAGCTCGGTGTCGCCCTCGACCTCGGCGATCGTCGACTGTGTCGATTGGATCCAGCGGCTTCAGCGTGCGTACGGCAGCCCCAATCTCCTCACCTCCATGGAGCTGTGCGGGTGGGGTCGCCATCTGGCGTCTCTCTACACGTTCGGGGCGCCGGTGCCGGGCAGGTTCATGCCCGATCTCGACCGGGCCGGGTGCATTCTGTTCTGGGGTTACAACCCGTTGGTGTCGCGCCTCGCCCACGCTACGGCGACGAGGGCGGCGCTGCGCCGCGGGGCGAAGCTGGTCGTGGTCGATCCTCGCCGGGCCGGGTTCGCCGCCCAGGCCGATCCTTGGCTGCGAGTGCGTCCCGGCACCGACGCGGCTCTGGCGCTCGCGATCACGAACGTGATGATCGAGCGCGGCTGGTACGACGACCCGTTCGTGCGTCGCTGGACGAGCGGCCCGCTCCTGGTCCGCACCGATACCGGGAGGTTCCTGCGCGCCGCCGATCTGGCTTCCGACGGCGACGCGGGTCACTACGTCGTCTGGGACGAGGTCTCGCGCCTGCCGCTAGTCGTGGATCCGGCCGCCCGTGGCACGGACATCAACGACCACCAGCGACTGGCGCTGATGGGGACTGTCGAGGTGGCCACGGCCGGAGGGTCGGTGGCCTGCCGTCCGGCATTCGACCTCGTAGCCGAACAATGCCGGGCCATCTCACCGACGATCGCCGAGGAGATCACCGGTGTCCCGGCGGCGGAGATCGAACGCACCGCTCAGATGCTGTGGGAGCACCGCCCCGTGGCGTTCTACACCTGGAGCGGTCTCGAGCAGCACAGCGACACGACCCAGATCGTCCGAGCCATCAACGTTCTCTACACGCTCACCGGCTGCCTCGACGCTCCGGGCGGCAACGTGCTGTTCACGCCCGTCCCGTCCAACCCGGTCGCCGGTGCGGAACTGCTCGAAGCGGGGCAGTGGGCGAAAGCCATCGGCGTCGACGACCGGCCCCTGGGGCCGGCCCGCTTCGGTTTCGTCACCGGGGAGGATTTCTACACCGCGGCGCTGGAGGGCCGACCCTACCGGGCCCGGGGCCTGGTGAGCTTCGGGTCGAATCTCCTGATGGCCCACGGCGACAGCGCCCGCGGTCGGGAGGCGCTGCGGGGACTCGACTTTCACGTACACCTGGACCACTTCATGACCCCGACCGCCGAACAGGCAGACATCGTCCTCCCGGTCACCACTGCCTTCGAAGCCGAGGGATTGAAGATCGGATTCGAGGTTTCCCAGGAGGCCGAGTCGCTGGTCCAGCTGCGCACCCCGCTGACGAAGCCGGTGGGCGAGGCCCGCCCGGACATCGAGATCATCTTCGAGCTGGCCACCCGCCTCGGACTCGGTGAGCATTTCTTCGGCGGCAACGTCAACGCCGGCTGGGAATACCAGCTGGAGCCGAGCGGGGTGACGCTCCAGCAGCTACGCGACAACCCGGCTGGAGTCCGGCTGCCGTTGGAGGCCCGGTACCGGAAACATGCGGCGGTGGGGAACGGCGGGGTCCCGGTAGGGTTCGACACGCCGACGGGACGGATCGAGCTCTATGCCGAAGCCTTCCTCGATATCGGCCAGCCGCCGGCTCCCACGTTCACCGAGCCTGCGTTGAGCCCCCGCTCTCGTCCCGACCTCGCCGACGAGTTCCCGCTGGTGCTCACCTGTGCCAAGTCGCTGTACTTCTGTGAGACACAGCACCGCCAGGTCGCCTACCTGCGCCGCCACGCGCCCGATCCAGAGGTCGAGCTGTACCCGGAAACAGCAACCGCGCGAGGCATCGCCGAGGGAGATTGGGTTGAGATCGCCACCCCGAAGGGCACGGTTCGGGCCCGAGCCGTGTTCAACGAGACCCTCGCCCCCGACGTCGTCTGTGGCCAGCACGGCTGGTTCGAACCATGCGAGGAACTCGACCTGGCCGGCTACCCACCGTTCGGGCCGGGCAGCGCCAACCTGAACCTGGTGCTCAGCCAAACCCCTAGCGACCCGATCAGCGGCAGTTCACCACTGCGAGCCCAGGTCTGCCGGGTCGCACCCCTGGCGGAAGAGAGCGGCATCTGACGGCCCACTACGGCGCCTGCCACGGCGCCGGCGGGGCGAGGAACTCGCCCGAAGCGTCGTAGACGCCGGCTTGGCGAATTTGGAAAAGCGACTCGACCAACGGCAACCGGTCACGAAGAGAATGCCCCTGTCCACACACCCTTCAGCACAGGCAGGTGACGATGGCGTCCATGGCGAACATGCCCCGCTCGTGGGCAATAGCGAGTCGATGATGTCCGTCGATCACGTAGTAGTCGTCTCCTACCTGCCGCAGTCTGATCGTTGGGAGATGTTGGTCCCTCAATCTGTCGCGTAGGGCGCTCAGCCGCCGCCTCAAATGGGGCCGAAGCGGACGGAAGCACCGATCGAAATCGCAACACCGCGCAACCGTGCCGATGATTCGGCCGAGCGGGACCAACGCCGCGGTGGTAACGGTCTCTCCCGCCGACGAGCGATCGACGTCGGACAGCAGAGATAGCGGCAAACACCTCCGAAGGAATCTCCACATAACAGACCTATAACATATCGATGACTGTCGATATGTTGCCAACTGGGGCTTCGAAATGCAAGTCCCGCCCCGCCGGGCGGCCCCACAGCAACTCGCACACGACCCGAGCTGTTACCTTCCCCGTCGGGAGGACGCTGCTAGACCTGAGCGCCATGACCGCCGCCACCGACCACCCTCCGCTACGTCGCCTGTGGTCTGCATTGGGGGTTCGGGGCGAAGAGAAGGCTCTCGTCGGATGGATGGTGGCTCTCTTCGCCGTCACCCAATCCAGCCACGGAGTAGGGGCAAACGCGGCCGATGCACTGTTCTTCCTCAGGTACGGGGTCGACCGACTCCCCCTGATGATCCTGCTGTCTGGGCCGGCGGTGATGATCGTGACCATGGCTCATGCCTCCGGGCTCGCCTCCCGAGGCGCCACCCGATGGCTCTGGCTTTCCTCCGCCATCGGAGCAGTTTGGGTCGGCCTGGAATGGGCCGGTGTCTTCCTAGAAACCTCCGCCGTGTACCCCATCATCTGGATATCGACCCAGGTCCTCATCACCGGGACCCTGACCATCATGTGGAATGCCGCCGGTGCCGCCTGCACCACCAGGCAGGCCAAACGCCTCTTCCCCATCTTCGCCACCGCCGGAGTGGCGGGAGGGATCGTAGGCAACCTCCTGGTCGGCCCGCTGGCCTCCTGGCTGGGCACCCAGAACCTGCTGGCGGTCCAGTGTCTTCTGCTGGTCGGCAGCACGGTGCTCTTGGTCCGTGCGAGAACGCTCCTCGGGGAGGACACCGGGACGCACCCGGTCCGGGCAGAGATGGCAGAGGCATTCGCCGCCATCCGCGCCTCCAGGTTGCTCAAGCTGGCTTCGGTTACCGCCTTTGCTCTGTTCGCCGTCTTCTTCCTGGTCGTCTTTCCTTTCAGCCAGGTGGTGACGGCGTCGTTCGGCACCGAAGCCGAGGTGGCCACCTTCCTGGGCCTCTTCTCGTCGATAGCCACCGCCGCCACCTTCCTCTGCTCCCTGTTCATCACCAACCGGCTCTTCCGCCGGCTGGGCATCGTCATCTCGCTGATGATCGTCCCCCTGGTCTACGTGGGCGGGTTCGCTCTATGGCTGGTGACATTCGGACTGGTCACGGCCGCCATCGCCCGCGCATTGCAGTGGGTGGCGGTCAACGCCATCCAGCTGACCACCTTCAGCGCCCTGTTCAATGTGCTCAGCCCTCGCAGACGGGGAGCCGTGCTCGCTTTCGTCACCGCCGTGCCCGCCCAACTCGGAACCATGGCAGGCGGGCTGATACTCCTCTCGTCGGAGGATCTGTCGAGAACCGGCCAGTTCGTCATCGGGCTGGCCATCTCCGGGGCAGCATTGGCGATCGTGATAGCCATGCGGCCCGCCTACCTGACTGCCGTCGTTTCGGCCGTCAAGAGAGGGCTGGTCGGGGTCTTCGACGTCGCCCAGGCCGGCGTGGTCGCTCCCGTGGATGGTGACGTAGAGCGCATCCTGCGGTCCCATCTCGACGATCCCCGCCCGGAAGCACGCGCCGTGGCGCTCTCCGGTCTCACCCGTCTCCCCGCAGGCGTGGCCGGCTCCCGTCTGGAGCCGATGCTCGAGGACGAGAGCCCTCTGGTGCGCTCGGCCGCCTTCGACTCGATCTGCGCCCTCGAACCGGACCGCATGGCGGGACATATCGCCACGGCGCTGGACGATGAGTCTCCTCAGGTTCGTCTGAATGCTCTCCGCTCGTTGACCCCGGACTCGATCCCGAATATCAGCGCCACCGTTTCGCCTGCCCTGGGCGATCCCGATGTCCGGGTGAGAGCAACGGCCGCTGCGCTGGTCGGGGGGGACGCCGCCAGGCGGACCGTGGAGGAGATGTTGAACGGCGGAGATCCGGCCGCGATCAGCGCCCTGCTCGAACAGACGGCTCGGTCTTCCCGCCTGCCGGGGGTCGACCCGGCGCGTTACCTGAGTCATCCCGATCCTCGAGTTCGCTCGGCGGCCGCCACGGCTCAGGCAGCGCGCCCGGAGGCCGACCCGGAGAATCTGCTGCCCGGCCTCGACGATCCATCCATGCGGGTGCGGAGGGCGTCGGCCGCGGCGCTGGCCGCCAGACCCTCGGGTCGTCATCTCCTGTTGGGGGTCCTCGAGGACGGCAGCGTGGCGGCGACCGACGCCGCCCTCGAGGCGCTGACTCCGGTGGAAGACATCGGCTGGGAGTTCGGGGAATGGGCGAAGAATGAAGCCCAACGGGCCAGCTTCCTCGGCTCCGCCGCCGGGGCGCTGGAGGGCGAGATCGGCTCGACCACGGGCCAGTTCCTGATCCGGGTGCTGCAGCGTCGCTCCGACACCCTGGTTCGCTGGGTCCTCAGGGCGATGACCACCCCGGCCACGACCGACGTCATGTCGATCGTCGAGCGAGGGGTCCGGTCCCCCGATCCGGAGACCAAAGATCAAGCCATCGAGGCGTTGGAGACGATTGGAGCACGAACGGTGCTCTCCGTCCTTCTCCCCCTGCTGGAACCCGACACCGATCGGCGCCGAGCCCGGTGCCCGAGAGACGCTGCGCCGACTGTCCGAAGACTTCGACCCGTGGCTGCGAGCCCTGGCGATCCGGTGTCTGGCCACCGAGATCCGCGACGATCTGGCTCATCTCGCCTCCATCTCCGCAGCCGACCAATCCGACCTGGTTCGCCAGGCTCTGCCAAGCTTCGGGCCAATGCCCATCGAGCATCTCGACACACTCAATCGAATGGATCGGGTCCTGGTCCTCCAGCGGGTTCCGATGTTCTCCGGGCTCGACCCCGAAGACCTGGATCTGGTGGCGGCGACGATGGCTGAAATCCAGTTCGAGCCCCGAGAGCGGATCTACTCCGACGGTGAGCCCGGCGACGAGATGCTGGTGATCGTCGAGGGCGAGGCGGTGGTCAGCAAGGCTCGCAACGGA
Organism: uncultured Acidimicrobiia bacterium; assembly: GCA_963744905.1. Lineage (GTDB taxonomy): Bacteria > Actinomycetota > Acidimicrobiia > Spongiisociales > ZC4RG35 > DATFFO01. The sequence goes on from CAVUUV010000006.1 coordinate 214,863, forward strand.
TCCCGTGACGTGATCGAGACCTACGGACCGGGCGACCATGTGGGAGAGCTGTCGCTGCTCCGGGGCGGGCAACGGATCGCCGACGTCGATTCGGGCGACCCCGGCCTCCACGGGCTTGTGCTGTCCAAGGCGGACCTGCTGTCCATCCTCGACGAGCGTCCCAGCGTGGCCATGGGCATGCTCGCCACCTTGGCCACCAGGCTGGCCGAACAGACCTGAGGTCGGCCCCTCCCGGCCAGCGCACCCACCACTAAGGTTCGGGCGGGAGTCACGCACTCAGAAACAATGCCCGACCCTCTCACCCTCGGCAGGGAAGCCATACAGCAACGCCATTGGGACAGGGCGATCCAGGCCTTGACGGAAGTCGACGGCCAGGATCGGCTCGATCCCGAGGATCTGCTCGGGCTGGGCGACGCCTATTGGTGGACGGGGCAACCCGACGAGGCGATAGAAGTCTTCGAACGGGCCTTCGCCGTGCTGGTTCGACAGGAGAGAAAGGCCGATGCCGCCCGCGTGGGAGCGATCCTCGCCTACCTGGCCACGCGCAGACTCTCATTCTCGGTAGCCGGCGGATGGGTAGCCCGAGTCGAGGATCTGCTCCGGGATGAACCTGAATCTGCCAGCCACGGCTGGCTCCGAATCTTCCACGCCGTAATGGCCCTCGAGGAGGGCAAGCTGGACCAGGCCCGAGATCTAGCTAATGAGGCCATAGAAATCGGTCGGAATCATGAAGACGTCGGTGTCGAAGGTCTGGGGTTGAGCTTCAAAGGCATCGCGCTCATCCAGCGAGGTGAGTGGCGCCAGGGCATCTCGTTGATCGATCAGGGGGCAGCAGTGGCGATGCTGGAAGGTGGGGACCTGCGGGCCGCCAGCGACGTCTACTGCAACACCATCGCCGCCTGCCGCAACCTGGCCGACTACCGACGGGCCGGAGAGTGGACCGAAGAGGCCGAACGTTGGATGAAGGCCAACTCGATCGGCGGCTACACCGGTATATGCCAGGTGCACCGGGCGGAGCTGAAGCGACTCAAGGGCTCCTGGTCCGAAGCGGAGCGGGACGCCAAAGTGGCCTGCAACGAGCTGAGAAGGTTCCGACTCCTCGACGGACTCGGGTTTGCGCACTACGAGGTGGGCGAGGTTCGGCGACGTATGGGAGATCTAGCCGAAGCCGAAGAGTCGTTCATGCGCGCCTACGAATACGGCCACCCTGCTCAACCCGGATATGCGTTGCTTCTCCTCGACCGGGGACAGATCGACGAGGCAGACCAGTCCATCGCACGAGCCCTGGGGCCTTCGGGCCATCCCGACGAGCAGGGCGCCACGGCTCTCCTCTCCCGGGCACGACTTCTCCCTGCTCGAGTCGAGATTTCGCTGGCGATGGGTGAGCCGGAGACGGCCAGAGAGGCGGTGGAGGAGCTCGAACAGGTGTCACAGACCTTCACCAGCCCCGCCTGGGAGGCGAGCGCACTCACCTGCCGCGGCTCGCTCCAACTCCATCAAGGTCGCAACACAGAGGCACAAGAGAATCTGGACCGAGCCTGGCGGCTCTGGCAGGAAATCGATCTCCCCTACGAGGCGGCGCAGGCGCGCCTGCTTCTGGCTCGAGCCCTGCTAGGAACCGGGGACCAGACCGCAGCACGGCTGGAGTTGCGCGCAGCGCGCACCAGCTTCGAGAGCCTCGGTGCGGCCACAGACCTGAGGCGAATCGACGAGTTGATGAGAACCACCGACCTCGAGCCCGTCAGGAGACGAGAGCGGACCACCAGGACCTTCATGTTCACCGATATCGTCACCTCGACCGACCTGATCGGGTTGATCGGAGATTCCGCCTGGGAGAGCCTGCTGGAGTGGCACGACCGGACGCTACGCGAGACCATCTCGCGCTACGGCGGGGAGGAGGTGCGTCATACCGGAGACGGGTTCTTCGTCACCTTCGATGACCCCCGGGCGGCCATAGAGAGCGCGGTGGCCATCCAGCGGAGACTCCTGGACCATCGGCGAGAGCACGGCTTCGCCCCCTGGATCCGGATCGGCCTGCACGAAGCCGTGGCCACACACCAGGGAGACGATTATGCCGGCCAGGGCGTACACGTCGCGGCCAGGGTGGGAGATCTCGGCGATCGCGAGGAGATCGTCGCATCCGCCGACCTCCTCGCGTCTGCGGGGAGCATCCCCTTCGCCGTATCGGCGGGCCGGACGGTCAAACTGAAGGGCGTCGCCGAGCCGCTGCTGGTGCACACGATCGAATGGCGCTGATCGGCCGGGTTGTTTCAGCGTGACCTTCAGCGGAGTTCGGTCACCTCGGCAACGGTGGCCGAGGTGACGTCGATCAGGTCGTTGCCCTCGATCAGTACACCGACTCCGTGCGCGCCCCCTCCGATCGACACCCGGCGTCCGGCGATGGTGCTGTCGGCGACGACCGGCAACGGCGTGAGCGTCCCGAACGGGGTGATGGTTCCCCGCTCGTATCCCGTGACGGCTTGGGCTTCATCGGCATCAGGCATGGAGATCCGGTTGACACCCAGCAAATCACGTAGCTTGGGCCAGGAGATGACTCGACCACCCGGCACAAGGACCAGCAAATAGTCGTCGGGACCCCGCCGGACCACCAGAGTCTTGATCAGATCGTCGATGTCCACGCCCCGGGCGGCAGCCGCCTCCTCGATCGAATTGACCCGCCCGTAGGCCCTGGCCTCATGGGGAACATCGAGTTCGGCCAAATGGCGAAGAGCAGGCGTGTCGGGGATCTCCACCCGGCGAGGATAGAGCCCCGCCGAGGCGGGGCTCTATCGGGTTTGCGGAGGGGGTGGGATTCGAACCCACGAAGAGACTTCCGTCCCTTACGGCATTTCGAGTGCCGCGCACTAGGCCAGACTATGCGACCCCTCCAAGAGGGAAACATTGACGATTCACTTGTAGAAACACACCCACGAAGAGACTTCACTCCACCCAACCCGGCATTTGCGGCACCCCGCACCGAGCCAGACTATGCGACCCCTCCAAGAGGGCATTCAATTGTCGGCGGAGGGAGAGGGATTTGAACCCTCGAGGGAGCGTGAACCCCCAACGGCATTTCCAGTGCCGCGCACTAGACCAGACTATGCGATCCCTCCATGGGTCTCTCGGAGAGATCCCGAGAGTGAGAAATCGTAGCCAGCAGGAAGTCAGATTACCCAATGGACATCGCCTCTCTCATGGGCATGGCCCTCGACCAAGCCCGCACAGCCCCCGGACACGATGACGTCCCGGTGGGAGCGGTCCTGGTCGACCCCGACGGCGAGGTCATTGCGGCCGACCACAACCGCCGCCAGGAGCTGGCCGACCCAACCGCCCACGCCGAGATGCTGGTCCTGGCCAGGGCCGCCCGCCACGCCGGCACCTGGCACCTCGACGGCCATACCCTGGTCGTGACCCTCGAACCCTGCGCCATGTGTGCCGGAGCCGCGGTCAACGCCCGTCTGGGGCGGATCGTCTACGGAGCGGCCGATCTCAAGGCGGGAGCATGCTGGAGCCTCTACAACATCCCCCAGGACCGGCGCCTCAACCACTATGTGCGAACTGGAGGCGGGTATCCGCGCCGACGAGAGCACCGCCCTGCTGGCCGACTTCTTCGCCCTTCGCCGCTGAGCCATTGTCGTCGGGGCCGGTCCGCCCGGTAACCTGGCTGGTGATCGTGCTAAGCGGGGCGTTAGGGGTGCCCTGTACCCGAAATCCTCTCCAGGCGGGGCCTAATTCCCCACCCGAGGGAAGATTCAACCGGGATCAAACGGTCGGCGGAAACGTGGTGTTGAAGGTTGGGTCCTGCGCGGCGGGATGCCGCGAACCGGGTCAGGTCCGGAAGGAAGCAGCCCTAAGCGGATGTTCCCGGGCGCCGCAGGGGCGCCTGACCGGAGCCGGCGGCCGCCGCCACCGGTTAGAACTTCCTCCCGACGGTGGGGTGCACGATCAATCCTTGACCAGGATCACCCCGTAGACGAAGCCGTTGAGTCCCATCCTCCACACCCTCTCCAGCCGCAGGGGCCCGGCGGCGAACAGCTCTTCAGGAGCTGGGAGCGAGTCGAGCGATCGATGCAGATACCAGTACTCGCGGGGCGCACCGGCCATGATTCCGCCCACCAGCGGGAGCACCACCGCCGTGCCTGCACGCTGGACCCAGCGGGCGAGGCGGTGAGGGGGGCGGGTCAGGTCCACGATCGCCGCCTTGCCGCCCGGGCGCAGCACGCGTTCGACCTCGCTCAGGGTCGCCTCGACCGAAGCCAGGTTGCGGAACACGTAGGCCGAGAACACCGCGTCGAAGCTCCCGCTCGCGGAAGGGGAGCTGCTCACCGACTCCGGCCACCCGCCATCCGATCGGGCTGAGCCGAAGCATCTCCACCACCGGGTCGAGGCCGACCACCCGCCGCTCCCCCAACGCCTCCAGGGCGGCGCCGGTACCGCTACCCAGATCCAGCGCCAGACCGCCCGGCAGATGCGATACGGCCTCCCGGCGCCACCTGTCTTCCTGGCCCAGGGACAGCACCGAGTTGATCCGGTCGTAGCGCCGGGCGATCCGGGCGAAGATCGGGTCGGAAGCCTGGCTCACGCTTCCCTTTTCGCGCGAATTCGGGCGCGCCGAATGCCGCGACCTAATGTCGCGCCAGAACCCCGATCACGCCGCCCCGAGCCGGTCGAACCCGGTGTAGGGGCGCAGAGCCTCGGGGACCAGGACGGAGCCATCCTCCTGCTGGTGGTTTTCCAGCAGGGTGAGGATGGTCCTGCCGATGGCACAGGCGGTGCCGTTCAAGGTGTGGATGGTCTCGTTGCCCGATTCGGCCCGATACCTGACCTGAAGGCGTCGGGCCTGGTAGTCGGTGGTATTGGAGCACGAGGTGATCTCCCGGTAGCGGCCCTGGGACGGGAACCAGGCCTCGATGTCGTACTTCTTGGCCGCCGACGCCCCCAGATCGCCGGCGGGGATGTTCACTACCCGGTAGGGGACCTCGAGCTGCCTCACCAGCGACTCTTCCAGCTCGAGGAGACGATCGTGCTCGTTGGGCGAATCCCCGGGCAGGCAGAAGACGAACATCTCGACCTTGTCGAACTGGTGCACCCTGAAGATCCCCGTGGTGTCCTTGCCGTAGGTGCCCGCCTCACGCCGGAAGCAAGTCGAGAAGCCGGCATAACGGGCGGGCAAATCCCCCGTCTCGAAGATCTCGTCGGCGTGATAGGCGGCCAGGGGAACCTCCGATGTGCCCACCAGGTAGAGATCGTCGGCTTCCACCGCATACACCTGCTCGCGGTCGGCGGGGAAGAACCCCGTCCCGACCAGCGCCTCCTCCCGCACCAGGACCGGCGGCACCATGGGGGTGTGGCCGGCCGCCACCATGTGGTCGAGAGCCCAGCGCACCAGGGCGAACTCCAAAAGGACCGCCTGGCCCTTGAGGTACCCGAATCTGCTCCCCGACACCTTGGCCGCCCTGACCGTGTCGATGATGTCCAGATCCTCGCCGATGGCGGCGTAGTCGAGCGGCTCGAAATCGAATTCGGGACGCTCCCCCACCTCGCGCAGCACCTCACCCTCTCCCTCGTGGAGTCCCTCGGCGGCGGTGTCGTCGACCAGGTTGGGGACCGTCAACCAGACCTGATCGAACTCGCTCCGCAGCTCGTCGGCCCGGGCGGTCAGGGTCTTGACCCGATCGGCCAATTCCTGCACCGATGCGATGGCCGACTCCTTGGCCGGCCCCTCCAGGCGGGCGATGTCCTTTCCCGCCTCCCGCTGTGCGGCCCGGGCCTGTTCGGCCTCGGTCTGGGCGGCTCTCGCCTCCTCCTCCAGGGAGATGATGGCGTCCAGGTCGATGTCGGCGCCCCTACGGGCCAGGGACCGGCGAATCAGATCGGGGTTGTCTCTGAGGATGCGTGGATCGATCACAGGTCGACCATGCTACCGAGGGCGCCCCGGGCTCAGCCGGACGCGGTCGTGTCGGTGGGGGCATTCACCGTGAACTGTGCCGAGTGGGTGTTGTCATCGACCACGGCGTCCGGGCCGCCCGGAGCCAGGGCCAGATCGACCTGGTAGGTGACCCCGGGAGTCACGGCGAGCTTGGCGAACACCACCGAGGTGTTGGTCCCCGCATCCAGGGTCGGCACCGTTTTGGTGACCACCACCGGATCACCTTCACCGGTCGACAGCGTCATCTGCAACTCTGCCGGATCGGAATCGGTGTTTCCGGCGTTGGACACCACGACTATCAGATCGAGTGTGTCGGTGGCCGGCACCACCACATCACCATCTGCGTTGGTGACCCATTGCGGTTTGGTGGCCACCTGCTCGATGCCCACCGATGGCCGGAGAGGAAGAGCCGACGCCTCCGAGCGCGCCGCCGACACCCAACCCGGAGCCAGGACCGTGATCGGCACGTCCATCGGAAGCAGACTCACGGCGGGCATGGGCCCCACCGGCGACGGAACGTCCTCACGGCTCAACTCCTCGACCAGGGCGTCGTAGATCTGATCGCCCGTCCTGACGTCGGTGATGGCCGAGGCAACGTCGTCCACTGCGGTGTTGTCGTCGGGATTGTCGGCCGCGGCCAGGATGGCCTCCGAGAACCCCGAAATGCCCTGGTCCCAGGAGTCGATGGCCAAACGGAACAGAGTTGCGGCTCCAACCAGCGCCTGATCGGGCGGATCGGAATTGGCCACCTGATGGGCTTTTGCCAGGGCATCGTCCACGCCCGAGACCACCGACTGGAACTCGGACCGGTCGACCCGGCTCAGGTTGCCGACCAGGTCGTTCAGTGAAGATCCCGCCAGCGACAGATCCGAGGCTGCGTTGCGCATGTCTCCCAGGTAGGAGATGGTGGCCCTGGCATCCTTTCCCGACGTGGCAACGATCACGGCAATCGCCACCACGACCGTTATCAGCAGTGGCCAGACCAGACGTCGACGACGGCGTCGGCGGGGAGCATCGAACATTCGGGGCATTCCTACCACGTTGAGTCGCCGACGCCAGTCGGCTTCTTGTCTTTCGGTCCCCGAAACGGCCGAATCCCTTCCGTCTCAGGACTTTCAGCCCTCGTGACGAGAGGGCACACCGGCTCAAGATCGAACCACCCGACCGAGGAGACCGCACTGGCCTACCGAACCATCATCGAGCCATTTCGCATCCACACCGTGGAGCCGATCGACTTCCCCACCCGCGAGCAACGTCAAGCGGCGCTACAGCGATCGGGCTACAACCTGTTCGGCCTCCACGCCGACGAGGTAGTGGTCGACCTGCTGACCGACTCGGGGACGGGAGCCATGTCCACGGCCCAGTGGGCGGGAATGATGCGCGGTGACGAGTCCTATGCGGGAAGCCGCTCCTTTTATCGGTTCCGGGACTCGGTGCAGGCCATCACCGGGCTGGAACACGTCATCCCCACCCATCAGGGCCGGGCGGCCGAGCGGATCCTCTTCGCCACCTCGGTTTCCGCCGGGGACGTGGTGCCCAATAACACCCATTTCGACACCACCCGGGCCAATGTCGAGTACCAGGGCGCCGAGGCACGGGACCTCGTGACCGAAGAGGCTCATGACCACTCGTCCGATTATCCCTTCAAGGGCAACATGGACATTCGCCGCCTCGAGGCCACCATCGCCGAGGTAGGCGCGGACCACATACCGCTCGTGATGATCACGGTCACCAACAACTCCGGCGGCGGTCAGCCGGTCTCGCTGGAGAACCTGCGCCAGGTGCGGGAGGTGTGCGACCGCCACCGGATCCCGTTTTTCCTGGACGCATGCCGTTTCGCCGAAAACGCCTGGTTCATCAAGACCAGGGAGCCTGGTCAAGGTGATCGCTCTCCCCGGGACATCGCCCGGGAGATGTTCTCCCTGGTCGATGGGGCCACCATGTCGGCCAAGAAGGACGGCCTGTCCAATATCGGCGGCTTCCTGGCCCTGAACGACACCGATCTGGCCGAGCAGTGTCGGAATCTTCTCATCCTCACCGAAGGGTTTCCCCACCTACGGTGGTCTGGCGGGCTACGACCTCGAGGCGGTCGCCACGGGTCTCGAGGAGGCACTCAACGAGGATTACCTGAGGTATCGGATTCGCTCCACGGCCTATCTAGCCGACAAGGCAGACCGAGCCGGGGTCCCCATCCTCAAGCCGCCGGGCGGGCACGCTATCTACATCGACGCCGCCGCCATGCTCCCCCACATCCCCCCTTCACAGATTCCCAGCCCAGGCCCTGGCCTGCGCCCTGTACGTGGAGGGCGGGGTCCGCGGCGTCGAGATCGGGTCGGTCATGTTCGGGAAGCGGGATGAGGACGGAACCGAGATCCCCGCCCAGAACGAGCTGGTCCGCCTGGCCGTGCCCCGCCGGACCTACACCCAGAGCCACATCGACTACGTGGGCGAGGTCATGATCAACGTCGCCCAGCAGGCCGAGTCCCTCTCCGGACTGCGCATGGTCCACCAGGCCCCCTGGCTGCGCCACTTCACCGCCCGCTTCGAACCCGTCTAGGCCTTTTGGCGCGACATTCGGGGCGTGTTTGACCCGAATGTCGCGCCAAAAGCTCCGGAGAGTGGGCGAGGGGGGACTTGAACCCCCACGAGTGTTACCTCACAGGAACCTGAATCCTCCGCGTCTGCCAATTCCGCCACTCGCCCTGGGTGAGGAAGTACGTCGAATCGACGCGTGAAGGAGGGATGGTACCACCGCCACCGTACACTGGCATAGGTGAAACTGGCACGGGCCGTTGAAAGGCGCCTGGAGCGGATGCTCGACGGAATGGCGGGGAGGGTGTTCACCGGCCATGTTCACCCCACCGAAATCGCCTCCCGAATCGTCCGCGAGGCGGACCTCGAGTCCACCGAACACCCCACCGGTCCCATGGTGCCCAACGTGGTCATCGTCAGCCTCCACCCCGACGACCTCTCCCTTCCACCCGCCTCCCTGGCCCGTGTGCTCACCGAGGCCTACGAGGCACACGCCGCCGAGGAGGGCTGGCGTCTCCCCGGCCCTACCTCCGCCGAGATCAGACTCGACCCCGGCCTTTCTCCCGGGACCGTGGCGTGTCGCTTCGACGTGCGCAAGGGCCAGCGCCGACCGTGGGGGCGGCTGAACGGGCCCATCACCGTGGAGCTGGCCAACAACCGGCTGTGGTTGGGGCGCTCCGAGGAGTGCGACGTGATCTTCCCCTACGAGGAGGTGTCCCGTCAGCACGTCCAGATAGTCCGCCAGCACGGCTCGGTGTGGGTGACCGACCTGGGCTCGGCCAACGGCACCCGCATCAACGGTCAGCCGGTCGGAGAGGACGAGCCGGTTGAGTTCGTCCCCGGGTCCACCATCACCCTGGCCGACCGGTCGTTTCGCCTCGAGATCGCCTGAGCCATGCCCGATGTGATCCTCGCGCTGCTGCGCCTCATCTTTCTGGGACTGATCTACCTATTCGTTTGGCAGGTGGCCCGGGGCATCGCCACCCACCTCGGTATCCACGCCGATCGTCGCAAGCGCCGCGGCACCAAGGTGGTGGTGGTTCGGTCCGAGAGTCAGGCGGGTCTGGACTTCACCGTGACCGACGCCACGGTTCTCGGCCGGAGCAGCGAAGCGGACATCGTCATCGATGACCCCTATGCTTCCGAATTCCATCTGAGGCTGGTCTCCCAGGACGGAGGGCTTACCCTCCACGACCTGGGAAGCACGAACGGAACGTATTTGAATGGGCGGCGTGTCACCGCACCCGTGGAGCTGAGAAGGGGTGACGCGGTCCAGGTGGGCAAGACGGTGATGGAGGTACGTTGAGGTACCAATGGGCGAGCGCAACCCACACCGGGTTGGTGCGCTCCAATAACGAGGACTCCCTCTACCCGACCACGTCGGGTAGCAGCGAGGACAGCGTCCTGCTGGTGGTGGCCGACGGGATGGGAGGCCACGTGGCAGGTGAGGTGGCCTCTCGCATAGCGGTAGACACCGCGATTGACATCGTCGGCCCACCAGGACAGAAGGTGCTCGGGGCCAACCACGCCATCCTCCTCAAGGTGGCCGAGAACCAGGAGTTGGCCGGGATGGGGACCACCATGACCATGGCGCAGCTCGGCGAGGACGGGGTCGGCCGATTCGCCCACGTGGGAGACAGCCGCGCCTATCTGTTGCGGGACGGAGAGCTGCGCCAGCTCACCACCGATCACACGGTGGCCGCCGAGTACGTGGCAGCGGGGAAACTGTCTCCGGAGGAGGCCGTGAATCACCCCCAGCGCAACATGATCACCCGGGCCCTGGGACTGACCCAGAACCTGATGGTCGACGAGTTCGAGGAACCGCTCCAGCCCGGAGACCGTTTTCTGCTCTGCTCCGACGGAGTGAACGCCATGCTCACCGATGAGGAGATCGCCCATCAGCTCGCTGCCGATTCAGCCGAGGAAGCCGCCTGGGGCCTGGTGGAGGCCGCCAATCGGGCCGGTGGTCACGACAACGTCACCGCGCTCGTGGCCGACGTCCTGGCCTGAGCCGTCGTCCCAGGACCGGTACTCCAGTCCATGACCAGAGCACGAGAACCGGTGCTGGACCGATGACCCGTACCGCCGAGGCCGTCCTCATAACGATCGGGGCAGGACTGGCCGCCTTCGGGGTGGCCCTGGTCGACTTCGCCGGCGGTGAGGCGATCGGTGCTCAGGTAGGTCTTACCTTCCTGGTGTTCCTGATCGCCTTCGGTGGCCTGCACGTAGCCGTGCGGGCCTGGGCGCCTGATGCCAGTCCCCTCCTCCTCCCGCCAGTCTGCGTCCTCGCCGCCATCGGGTTCATGGAGGTGTACCGGCTCTCTCCCTACCAGGCGGGCCTGCAGCGATGGTGGCTCCTGATCGCCTCGGGGGTGGCGGTGGCGCTGCTGGCCCTCCTGTCCCGCTATGGCCTGGCCATCATCCGCCGCTACCGCAACCTGATGCTGTTGGGGGCGGTGGCACTGCTGCTACTCCCCAACCTTCCCTCGACGGGCCCACTTCCCATCAAGGGCCTGGCAGAGAACGGAAGCCGCCTGTGGATTCAGTTCGATCTGGGGTTCACCCAGCTCCACTTCCAGCCGGCCGAGATAGCCAAGCTGCTCTTCGTTTCCTTCCTGGCTGGATATCTGGCCGACCGTCAGGCGGCTCTGACCGGGGCCCATCGCCGGATGGGCCCCCTCAGCATCCCCGAACCGCGCCAACTGCTCCCGTTGCTGTTGGTATGGGGGGGGAGCCTGCTCATCCTCATCTACCAGAGGGACCTGGGTGCGTCCCTGCTCCTCTTCATCACCTTCACAGCCCTCCTCTACGCCGCCACCGGCTCGGCCGGGTACCTGCTCACCGGGGGCCTGCTGGCCGTGGGAGGCGGTGTGGCGGCGTGGGCGGCCTTCTCCCACGTGCAGCGTCGGGTGGAGGCGTGGCTGTTCCCCTTCCGTGACTATGCCGACACCGGGTACCAGGTGGCGCAGGGGATCTTCGCCCTCGGCACCGGGAGCCTGTCCGGGTCGGGACCGGGGCTGGGACAACCGGGGCTGATCCCCAACGCGGTGACCGACTTCATCTTCGCCGCGGTGGGCGAGGAGTTGGGCCTGGCCGGCTCCATTGCCGTCCTGGCTTGTTTCGCTCTGTTCCTGGCGGCCGGGTTCGGCATCGCCCTCCGGGCCCGGGACCGTTTCCGTACCCTGCTGGCGGCCGGGCTCACCTTCGTCCTGGGTCTCCAGGCCTTCCTGATCATCGCCGGGGTGGTACGGGTTCTGCCGTTGACGGGAATCACGCTCCCATTCATGTCATATGGGGGGTCGGCCCTGGTGGGCAACTTCCTCGTCCTGGCCATGCTGGAGAGGGCGAGCCACGAGGAGCGATCATGA
>CAVUUV010000007.1:0-398303 GCA_963744905.1 uncultured Acidimicrobiia bacterium
CCCGAGCAATCCGAGAACTGCCAGCGTGGCGGCGTTCCGGATCGGCTTTGGGCTGGCCGCTGAATCCGGCGCCTCGGCTGTCTCATAGTGAGCTACCCCCGAATCGAACAAGGCGGCGTTGATGTCGATCTGGGAGATGCGGTTCTCGATTCCCACAAGCTGGGTCAAAGCGGCGTCGCGCTGCTCACTGATCCCCGAGTTGTTGGGATCGTCCTTTAGAGCCGACTCGTAGTCGTCGACCTGTGCCTTGAGTTGGTCGCGTTTTGCGGCAAGCTGATCGACCATCGATTGGGCGCGAGACTGGATCGACGCCTTCTTCAGCTCCTGATAAGACACGGCGACTGCATTGGCCACCTCGGCTGCACCATCGGAAGTGGGGCGGCGGGCACTGATGGTAATGAGGTCGACGTCATTGGCGGCGACCGCAGTCACAGAGTTTCGCAATGTCTCCAAGTCAACTCCGCCGAGGTCATCGGCAGCCCGACCGAGAACCTCCGACGACGTGATATAGGTGGCCTCGTTTCGCACGTAGCGGCTCAGGTCCCGCCCCGCCGTGGAGTCCTGGAAGGCTGAGGTCGAGGAAGGGTCGGCGAGAATCAACTGCGCATTGGCCTCGTACCGGGCCGGTAGTAGCAGCGAGAGCCCGTAACCGGCTACTGCGGCGGTCACCACAGTCGCGATGACCAGCCGCCTAAAGCGCCAGAGCGACTCGAGAAGTCCGGGGCCTGGATCGTCGAATCCGCCGCGTTCGTCGAAGCTCATCGTTTTGTCGGCACGGCGGCATCGCCAACTGCAGCCGCGCTGTGAACTCGGTCAAGCTCTGCCATTCGTCGCACTGTAACTGCTGGCTCTCCTCCACTCAGGTCACAGGCACAAGCCACGGCACGGGTTCGGGATGAGCGGATGCGTTTCATGAGCGTCAGCTAGCTGGCTTCGAGCAGGACATCGGCGATGCGGGGTCCCGTCTTCCCGTCCCACAAGGGAATCTGAGCCGGCCGGCGGGGGCGTCCAAGCGCCAGTCTGAACCCTTTGATAATATCGTTTGGGTCGGTGCCCACCACGACATTGGTTCCCAGTGAGACGGTGATGGGTCGCTCGGTGGTGGTGCGAAGGGTGAGGCAGGGGATGCCGAGAATCGACGTTTCTTCCTGGAGTCCGCCCGAATCGGTGAGTACGAGCGAGGAGCCGGCTACCAGGTTGAGAAAGTCGAGGTATCCGAGGGGATCAATGATACGTATCGTCTTTGGTATTTCGATGCCGTGATCCGTCAGCGCAAGACGGGTCCGCGGATGGCATGGAAAAGCCACGGGTAACGTCTCGGCGACCTGACCGACGGCCGAGATCATGTCGGTGAGCGAGTCTTTCTTGTCGACATTGGACGGCCGGTGGAGAGTGAGTACCGCGTAGCGCTTGCCGAGGCCGAGCCTTTGGCGTGCTCGCCTCTTGCGGGCTTCGGGCAGGAGCCGCAGCAGGGTGTCGATCATGACGTTGCCGACCAGGTGAATGCGGTGAGGGTCGATTCCCTCCCGGCCCAGGTTGACTCCGGCGTTCTCGGAAGGTGTGAATAACCAATGGGACAAGCGATCGGTGATGACGCGGTTGATCTCTTCGGGCATGGTCCAGTCGTGGGAGCGGAGCCCTGCCTCCACGTGGGCGATCCTGATTCCAAGCTTCGATGCCGCTAGGGCCGCGGCAAGAGTGGAGTTGACGTCGCCCACCACCACGACGATGTCGGGTTTCGTTTCCAGAAAGCGCCGTTCCAAGGCGATCAGAGCCCGGCCAGTTTGGTCACCGTGGGAGCCAGAGCCGATGTCAAGGTACACGTCCGGTTGTGGAAGGCTGAGGTCCCCGAGGAAGGTGCCCGACATGTTGGCGTCGTAGTGCTGGCCGACGTGGACGAAGTCCGTCTCGGCTCGGCTCGAAACAGCCGATAGGACTGGTTCGATCTTCATGAAGTTGGGTCGGGCAGCAGCCACCAAGGCGATGCGCATCACTCCGGCTCGTATAACTCAGATGCTTGCTGGCATGTACGCGAGGACGTTAGTGCGTACGTCCAGACTGGTTCATGCAGCCACGCACTCTGTCTGGATGCCTTGGGGGCAGGTCGCCTTCCGGCCCATCACCGAACCAGATACCAGGCAGTGTCATCGTCGACGAGGGAGGCGGTGGCCGATACCCGGCCCGACCAGAGAGCGGTCACCCTGAAGCTGGTCATTTCTGGAGGCGTTTGCCGGCGGCAGACCTAGAGTCAGAGTCTCCCGCAACCAATGAAGAAGGATGGGGTGGAGCCGCCGAATCGACCCGAGGGTAGAGCTCAACTCCGTCCGTGACCACCGCCCTTCAGCCACGTCGGCTGATGAGATTCGTCTCATGGTTGACGGAGAAGGCGTCCGAGCACCTCATCAGGTACACGCACGTTGCATGGTTCTGGAATAGCGACGGTCTGCGATCGAAACTGCCGATACTCCGCATCACCTGGGGAGGTCGTGACTACGGTAGCCGATGCATCATGTCTCAGCCGGTTCGAGTCGCTCTCCTAACTCAGTGCTTCCCGCCTGAGACCAATGCCGGTGCAAACCGGCTATCGGCGTTGGCACACGCCTTGGCTGGCCAGGCCGAGGTGACTGTTGTCACCAACCAACCCAGCTACCCCAGACCGAACCTGTTTGCCTCGGGATCGTGGAACGACCACGATAGGGCCCTGCCCTTTCGCGTAAGGCGGGCAAATCCGTTCCATCCTCACATAGGGTCAGACATCCAGCGCGGCTTCCGAGAGCTGGCCATGGCCAAGCGGCTCGCCAGGCTGGCACGACCGACGGATCCGGCCGTGATCTGGGCCACATCTCCCAGCCTCTTCGTGGGACTCGCCGGGTCGACCCTGGCCCGGCGCTTGCAGTGTCACTTCGTCTGGGACCTTCGTGATTTGACCTGGTCCTATCTCGAGGAGGACACGTCGGGCGGCTTCCGCTCGTTCACCAGGCACCGGGCGGGAGCTGTACTTCGTCAGCGGGCTGGGTTCGTGGCGAGGAGTGCGCATGCGATTCTGACCTCCAACACCGGCATCAAGGACGCCGTTCTCGGGCTAGGTGTCGATCCCCGTCGTCTGCTGGTCGCGCCCAACGGCGTGTCGACTGAGATTCTTGAGCGAGGGACGCATCTGGGTGAGACGCCGAACCTGACCCGGCCGATCGTCACTTATGCCGGGGCAATTGGCTATTACCAGGGTCTGGAGTCTTTGTTGGATGTTGCCGAACTGCTTCCTGAAGTGGACATCCAATTGGTGGGTGATGGTCCAATGCGAGCCGAATTAGAAGCGCAGGCTCACTTCAGAGAGTTAGCCAACATCCGATTTACCGGCTACGCCGATCAAGACCGCCTCTTTGAACTGTATGAGTCATCAGATCCTTTTCGCTGGCCTTGAAGACACCCCGGCCATGGCCAGGACCTTTCCTTCCAAGCCCTTTGAATTCATGGCTATGGGCTGGCCCCTGGTCTACGCTGGCCGAGGAGTGGCGGCGTCGTTCCTGGAGAATGATTCAGGCCTCGTCGTGGAGCCGTAAAACCCCACGTTGATTGCAGCTGCGTTCAAGCGGCGATTGCGCGATGAGGAGTTGTGGCACAAACTGGCAGGGAGCGGGCAACGGCACGCTCGCCACCACCAACGAGATCAGATCATGACGCGGGCCGTCGAGCAGGCATTTGATTGCGTCCGAGCTACTAGACCGAGGTTGGTCGCCTGACCGAGAGAGGGGTGGGTGGAGTCAGTCCCGGGAGCGGGATCAGCGACCCAGGAGTTCGCGCCGAGAATGACCGGGTCCTTCCACTAGATCGGTTTCGGAGATGAGCGACGTTGAGGTCGAGGCGCCCCGATATCTGGGCCAGTCCGGTGACTCCGGCCGGACCGAAAAGCGTTCGGTGGGACCCGGAGGCGGCAGTGGACTAGTAGGGCACCAGGGGACGTGGTCCCACCAGCGACATCTCCCCACGGAGGACGTTGAAGAGGTTGGGCAGTTCATCGATCGACCACTTGCGGATCAGCCGCCCCACCCGGGTGATGCGGGGATCGTCGTGGAGTACGTAGCGGGGCGGTGCCCTTCATTACCTGTTCGGTGTGGAGGCGGTGCAGGTTCTCGTCGGCGCCGTCGACCATGGAGCGGAACTTCCACATCATGAAGGGCTCCCGGTGGCGCCCCACCCGCTCCTGGAGGAAGAAGATCGGTCGGCCGTCTTCGATGAATATGGCCGCCGCGACCAGGGCGAAGACGGGGGACAGGGCCACGATGATCAGGCTGGCCACCACCACATCGAAGATCCGTTGGGTGAGAAGGGCTCTGCTCCCACACTCGGGGACGAACCTGCCCTAACCCGACCGCACTTTCCTGCAGACTCGAGCATTCCCTCGCAACGCCCCATAGATTCGGCGGCGTTTCACCTCTTCCTCGACGGCACCATAGTCATGACATCGGCCCGGACGGGTGCACCCCGGCTAGTTCGTTTTCCCGCTCAGCCCGAATACGACTTCTCGGTGACCACGTTGCCGTTGGGGTCGAGGACGAAGACCGTGTCGCCCGAGTTGTTCCACACCGCCGAGCCCTGATTGCACCAGTACAGGTTGGTGGAGGTGTCGGTCCCACAGCCGGTGTGGAGGCGTACCGTTGCTCCGGCGGCCAGGGTGAAGCCGCCGGGGAAGGGGTAGCGATGGCTGGCCGACTCGTCCTTGATCTCCCAGCCGGTCAGGTCGATCGAGCCCGGTCCCGGGTTGGTGAACTCGACCCACTCGTCGTTGAGGTTGTCGTTGTCGTTGCCCTCGGCGTCGTAGTGGATCTGGCCGATCTGGAGGGTGCCGGCGGCCTCGGGGCCACAGGCGTCGGGTGCCCACATCCCCACCTGGTCCGCCTGGGCCGCCGCCTGGGCCGCCTCCAGGCGGTCCGCCTGGGCAACGTCGGGCTCGTAGCGGCGGGCGAGGGCCAGGCCCTGGCGGACCATGGCCTCGTTGACGAACACGTCACCGGCATAGACGTAGCGCAGCAACCTCCCGTACTGGTCCCGGTCGGACTGGTCGGACTCGAGGCGGACCGTTCCCTCTGACAGGAGGTCCTCCATGGCCGCAGTCGCCTGGTTGGAGAGACACTCCCCACTCTCGGGGGAGTTGATGCCGATGAGGCGCACCGGCTCGTCGGTTCCATCGATCATCACCCGGATGGTGTCGCCGTCGGTGACCGAAACGACCGGGACCTCGCCGGCCTGGACCGAGGTGGTGGTGGGAGACGGTCTGACCGAAGTCGAGGGGGGCGCGGTCGTAGTGGTGGTGGTGGGCCGGGTCGTCGTGGTGGACGAGGTCGACGTGGAGGTGGAAGTGGACCTCGACGTGGAAGTGGTGGTGGAACTCGAGGTCCCGGGTGGGGAGGTGGTGGTCGAGGCGGTGCTCCCACAGGAGACCAGCAGCAGCACCACCGCCGACACGACGGCGATCCTCCATGGGCGCTGTGATGCTTCGCTCCACCGATTCCACGGTAGGCCCGGGGGTCCGGCCTCGATGTGATAATGGTGGCGATGGCCAGCCCTCGCCGGCGCTCCCTAGCGGGCCGACTCCTCCTCACCTATGCCCTGGCGGTGCTGGTCGTGTTGGGCCTGATGGGCTTCTTCGTGGAGCGGTCGTCGCGCTCGACCCTGTTGGGCGAGCTGGAGGAAGGCCTCACCCAGCAGGCCTTGACACTGGCCGACACCCTCCCCACCGACCCGCCCGGGATCGTGGCGGCGGTCGATCGACTGGCCTCCGACATCGACGCCCGGGTGACGGTGATCGACCCCGACGGCGTGGTGGTGGCCGACTCCCTGCACGACCCGGCCGACATGGAGAATCACACCGGGCGCCCGGAGGTGGAGGCCGCCCTGTCCGGCAAGGTCGGTATCGACCGCCGCCTCAGTGCCACGACCGGGTTCCGCCAGCTCTACGTGGCGGTCCCCGGGGCCGAGGGCCGGGTGGTGCGTCTATCGCTGCCCGAGAACACGGTCACCACCCGGGTGACGGCGTTTCGGTCCCAGCTCCTGCTGATCGTCGCCCTGGCCGGGCTGTTCGGGATTCTGGCCGTGGCGCTCGTCGCTCGCCTCCTGGCCCGTCCCCTGGTTCGTCTGGCCGACGCCGCCTCCGCGCTGGCCGAGGGGAATCTGGAAATCGATCCTCCCCGTTCTTCGGTGGCGGAACTGGATCGGCTGGGGAGGTCCCTGCGAACCGTGGCCGAGGAGCTGGGATCCCGTCTGGCCGAGGTGGAGGGCGAGCGCCGCACCCTGGGTGTGGTACTCGATGCGCTCCCCCAGGGCACCCTGCTCCTGGACCGTGGTGGGGAGGTGCTCTATGCCAACCGCTCCCTGGAGGCGCTGTTGGGACCGGTGCCTTCCCACCTCGATCAGGTGGTGCCCTTCCGGGTCCAGGAGATGGTGCGGCGGGCGGTGGCCGAAGGCAGGGTCATCGACCAGGACATGGAGCACGGACGGCCCACCCGGATCCTGCGGGTGATCGCCTCGCCCTTCGAGGACGACCGGGTGCTGGTGGTGGTGAGCGACGTCACCGAGCGGCGCCGGGTGGACGACGTCCGCCGGGATTTCGTCACCAACGCCTCCCACGAGCTCAAGACCCCGGTGTCTTCGATCCTGGCCTCGTCCGAGGCCCTGGAAGTGGCCCTGGAGCGGGCGCCCGATCGGGCCATGCAGTTCGCCGGCCAGATCGGCAACTCGGCCCGTTCCCTCGCCCGTCTCGTCTCCGACCTGCTCGACCTGTCCCGCCTGGAGAGCGGAGAGGCGGAGACGGAGGACGTGGCCCTGGCCGAGCTCATCATCACCGAGGTGGAAAGGGTGGCGGAGCTGGCCGAGCGGCGCGGGGTGAGACTGCGGGCGGAGACGAGTGACGTCCACGTGATGGGTGCGGCGGCCGACCTGGCCCTGGCGGTGCGGAACCTGTTGGACAATGCCGTCCGCTACACCGACGAGGGTGGCGAGGTGGTGGTCCGGGTGGAACGCCAGGATGACGAGGCGGTCCTGTCGGTGACCGACACCGGGGCCGGCATCTCCCAGCGGGACCTGGAGCGGATCTTCGAGCGCTTCTACCGGGTGGACGTGGCCCGCTCCCGCGCCACCGGCGGCACCGGCTTGGGCCTGTCGATCGTCCGTCACGTTGTCGAGTCCCACGATGGAACGGTGGGGGTGGTCTCGGAGCTGGGGGCAGGGTCGACGTTCACGGTGCGACTGCCGGCGTCGGGGTAGGACAGCGTCGGGTTCGGCTCCCCCCTACCCGCAGCCTCCGGCTGCGGGTCCCTTCCCCCTCTCGCTTCGCTCGTGGGGGACAAAGGTTATGTCTACTCCCTTCCTTCCCCCTGGCTCCGGCGGGGGACAAAGGTTTGTCTTCTCCCTTCCTTCCCCTGGCTCCTGCCAGGGGACAAGGGTTTGGCTTTGTCCCCCTCACCTGAGGTGAGGCGGGAGGTAGGGGGGCCCAAGGATTTGGCCTAGGGTTGGCTCCTGAAATGATGGATGCATGCGAGCAAGTGGCGGAGGGTGTCTGGAGGGGGACCGGGTCCCGGAACAACTTCTATCTGATACGTGACGGCGACTCGGTGTGCCTGGTCGACACCGGTTATCCGGGGGACCTGGAGGCAGTCCAGGCTGCCTGCGAGGAGGTGGGATCGAGTCTGGCTGACCTGTCCGCCATCCTGCTGACCCACGGCCATGTGGATCACATGGGATCCGCGGCCATGATCAGTACCGAGCACGGCGTCGGCGTGCACTGCCACACCGAGGAGGCTGCCTCAGGTCCGGGGCGAGCGAATCGAGCAGATATCGATCCTGTACATGGTGAGCTCGCTTGTGGCGCCCCAAGATGTTCACCTTCGTGCTCAACGCCGTTTCCAACGGCGGTGCCAAGATCGACAGGGTTTCCGAACCGCAGACCTTCACCGACACGATGGGGCCTCTCGATCTTCCCGGTCACCCCACTCCCATATTCACTCCCGGGCACACGTCTGGTCACTGTGCCTTCCACCTCCCGGATCGGGGTGTGCTGATCACCGGCGATGCGCTGATCACCCAGGATCCCCTCACGCGGGCCATCGGCCCCCGCCTCCTCCACAAAGCCTTCAACCACGATCAAGCCGGAGCGGTGCGTTCGCTGTCGCGGCTGCTGGAGCTCGAAGCCGACGTGGTGGCACCCGGCCACGGTGAGCTGTTCCATGGTTCCCCGGCGGAGGCGGTGGAGCAGGCGTTGGCCGCGCTTCCCTGAGGTCGGGCCCAGGCTCGTGATCTGACACCTCGGGTTTGCCCGACCCCTTCGGGGTCACCCCCCTACCCGCAGCCTGCGGCTGCGGGTCCCTTCCCCCTTGCTGCGCAAGGGGGACAAAGCTGAGGTTGGGTCCCTTCGCCTTGCTGCGTAGGGGGGACAAAGCTGAGGGACGAGCCTGAGGGTTCAAAGGGGATGGTTCCGCTTTGTCCCCCTGCCATTAGGCAGGGGGAAGGTCCCTGTCGCCGGAGCGCAGCGAAGGCGAGAGGTAGGGGGGCGTCTGCGCCTCGGTGCGGTCGGTGGCGGCGAGGCGGCGGTAGGCCAGGGCCGCCACTGTCAGGGCGGCGATCGCACCCAATCCCACTCCGGCCCGGGGGCCGATGTGTTCGCCTACCCAGCCGATGATGGGGGCGCCGATGGGGCGGGCCCCGATGAAGGCCACCGCTCTCAGGGCGAGGACCCTGCCTCGCATCTCCGGGGCGGAGGTCAACTGGAGCATCGAGTTGGTGAGGGCGAGGAAGGAGGTCCCGGCCGCCCCGGCCCCGGCCAGGGCGATCAGCGCCACCCACAGGTTTGGCGCCGCCGCCACCACCGCCAGGGCGATTCCCAGCGCACCGGCCAGAAGCGACAGTGTCGCCGCCCGGTACTCCGTCCGGGCTCCGGTCTTGAGCCCGCCCGCCACCGCACCGATACCGATGGCGGTGAACATGATCCCGAAGGTGTTGGCGTCGCCCCCGAAGGTGAATCGGGCCAGGAGGGGCAGGATCACCGAGTACTCGTAGGAGAAGATGCCGATCACGGCCAGCATGACCAGCGGGACGATGAGCCGGGGGGTGCGGGCGGCGTAGCGCAGGCCCTGGCGGACCTGGCCCCTTCCCCGGGGCGACGGCTCCGCCTTGACCATCTCTGCGTCCCTCATCACCACGAGCGCCGTGATGAGGGCCAGGTAGGAAGCGGCGTTGATCAAGAAGCAGGTTCCGATCCCGACCGTGACGATCAGCACCCCGCCCAGAGCCGGCCCGAAGACCCGGGCGGCGTTGACCAGCACCGAGTTGAGGCTGACGGCATTGGTGAGCCGGTCACGGCCCACCATCTCGATGATGAAGGCCTGGCGAGCGGGGTTGTCCACACAGGCCACCAGCCCCAGGGCGAAGGCCATGGCATACACCATCCACAGCTCGACCCGGTCGGTGACGATCAGCAAGCCCAGGGTGGCGGCGATGGCTCCGGCCAGGGACTGGGTGACGTAGAGCAGGCGTCGCTTGTCGACCCGGTCGGCGATGACCCCGCCCAGGGGGGCCAGCACCAGGATGGGAAGGAACTGGAGGGCGGTGAGTCCTCCCACCGCGGTTCCACTTCCGGTCAGGCTCAGGACCAGCCAGGCCTGGGCGACCCGCTGCATCCATGTCCCCGACACGGACACCAACTGGCCGATGAAGTAGAGGCGGTAATTGCGGATCCCCAGGGCAAAGAAAAGACGCCGGGGGAGGGACCTGTCGGATTCGGCGACCACCCACCGATCCTATGAACACCGGCGGGGCAGCCGAATTCGGGTCACCTGGAGGGCATTTGAGACGACGCGGCGCCGGCGCCGAGGTGTAGCTTCTGCAGCGACATGGTTCTCGTGGGCGTGCTGCTGGTGGTGCCGATGCTTCTGGTGGGGGTGCAGGCGGTCGGGTATGTGAGGGGGAAGTTCAACAGTGAGTTCTGGGCCCTCCCCCTCGACGACAAGCTGGACCGGGTGGCGGTCAAGAAGTGGGAATGGTGGTGGGTGGCGGTGTGGGAGTTGGTGGGTGTCTTCGCCATGACGGCCGGGATGGCCGGACTTGCCTATCTCCTGTCTAACGAAGGCGAGGGGGTGCTGGCTTTCGTTTCGTTGGGGACCTACCTGGTGGCGCTGTGCTGCTGGGTGCTGGGCCTCATCTATCAGACGGCCGGCATGTCGCGTGCGGCTGCCGAACGGGCCGAGTCCGGGGCGACACCGTCGTGGATTCATCCTCTCTCGGGGATGGTCTACCTGGCAGAGGGAAGCTGGGTGATCGGATCCAACCTGGCCTTTGTCCCGCTGGGAGTCGCCATCATCCGGGCCGACATGCCGGCGGTGTGGGCGGGATGGGCGGCAGTTGCCCTGGGCGGAGCCATCGCCGTCACGGTGGTCGCCATGCGGGACGGGTTTCCACAAATGCCCCTACTGGTCCCCCTGGTGGTGGGCGTGGCGCTGCTGATCGCCGCGTTCTAGGCCCTGGGCCGGCTGATGCCTCGGGTTTGCCCGACCCCTTCGGGGGTCGCCCCCCTACCCCACAGCCTGCGGCTGCGGGGGCCCCTTCCCCCTTGCTGCGCCTGGGGGACAAACCTTGTTGCGCGAGGGGTCTTTGTCCCCCTGGCTTTGCCAGGGGGAAGGTCCCTGTCGCCGGAGCGAAGCGGAGGCGAGAGGTAGGGGGCAGCTAGACACGGCCGGCCTGGACTATGCGGGCCAGGAAGTCCTGGGTTTCGGGGTGTTGGGGGTGGCCGCTTCGGTGGTGGTGCTGGACCCGCTCCCGGCCGGCTGCTCCCCAGGCCGTGCGCTCGTGCTCTGCGGGCGGCGTGGAGCCTCTCAGCCCAGCCTGATAGAAAGCAGGCTCTCGCTGAACTCCGGGTTGGACGGAAGCGGTTGGGTCCTGCCCGTGGCGGCGAAGCCGGCCTGCTGGTACAGACGGAGGGCGGGGCCGTTGACCTCGTTCACCCACAGGTCCAGTCGGGTGGCGCCGGCGGCGACGGCCCAGCCTTTGACCGCTTCCACCAGGGCGGCGGCCAGCCCCTCGCGGCGAACATGGGGCGCCACCCACATTCCGTAAAGGTGGCGTCGACTCGAGTCGCCGGTGGGTGTGTAGGCGCCGACCATCCCTACCAGGCCGGTGCCGTCCTCGGCCACGAACAGGCACTGCTCATACCCCGAGGAGGCAGCGGCAGTGCGCTGTAGCCAAACCTCGGCCGGGCGCTCGTGCTCGCGTTCATAGGTGGACCCGAACGCGTCCGGATCTGACCGCAGGGCTTGGAGGCGGATCTCCCGCACCGCTGGACCATCACCGGCCTCTACGCGTCTTACCGTCGCCATTGGCGCAGCGTATCCAGGCGGGCGAGAATGGCCAGTCTGGTACCCGCCCGAGGATGAGCAGCTGTGACTAGACGTTTGCTGGGGGCCGCGCTCGTGCTGGTGGCGATCGCCCTGGTTGCCTTCCTGGCGACCCGGCTGGGAGACGACAGGAGCGGGGATCAAACCGAGGCGGGTCCGACCACCACCCTGACGGAGGGCTCCGTCTCCGCGAGCGCGACCTCCGCCTCCTCGGCCACCACCCCCACAACCTCAACAGGACGCTCCATGGTGGAAGATCCGGCCGGGGCGATCGATGGATTCGTCACCAGCTTCGTTCGGGCGCTCGACGAGGACGACACCGGATTCCTGATCGACTCTCTCCATCCCAAGGTCGTCGAGGCCTACGGTCAGGACCTGTGCTCGGCCTGGATCGAGCGCGAGATCGTGACCCTGGAGGACTACCAGCTCACCGGTGATCCGGTCGGTCCCACCACCCGCCGCTCCGATACACCCTCCGGCACCGTCGAGATCTCCCACACCTACGAGGCGCCGGTGTCGTTCACCTTCGGCGGCCGCCAGTTCGACTCCAGGGCCGGCTTCGCCTTAGCCGGCGGCTCGGTCTACTGGCTGGGCGAGTGCCGCTGAGCCGATGGCGTTCTGGCGCAATCAGGTCGCGCTATAGCGACATGATTCGCGAAAGGGATTGGGGCGGGCAAAGCGAGGAACCCACCCGGGCCGGTCACGGGGCCCGCCGGTATGCTGGGCGAGGTGAGTTGGACTGTGGTCGTGGTCGTCGTGGCGGCGTATCTGGTCGGCTCGATCGACTTCGCCGTCCTCGTGGTTCGGGCCAAGGGGCTCGACATCTACGACCTGGGGAGCGGGAACCCGGGCACGGCCAACGTGGCCCGGAATCTGGGCTGGAAGGCGGCCGCCCCCGTCCTCGTCGGTGACGTGCTCAAGGGTGCGGTGGCGTCGGCTGTCGGTCTGTGGGTCGGTACCCCAGCCCTGGCCTTAGGGGCGGGCCTGGCCGCCGTCCTGGGACACTGTTTCCCGATCTGGCATCGCTTCAAGGGCGGCAAGGGGGTGGCGACGGCCGGCGGGGCCGTAATCGTCGTCTCCCCAATTCTGGGTCTGGCCCTCCTGGTGATCTGGGCGGCACTGGCCCGCCTGGTTCGCATCTCGTCGGTGGCGTCGATGACGGTGGCGATCCTCTGCGTACCCGGCCTGGCCATCGCCGGCCAGCGCGGCTGGGCCCTGACCTGGGCCGGGGTCATGGCGTTGCTGGTTCTGGCCAGACACCGTTCCAACATCGCCCGGCTCATCAGCGGCAAGGAGAATTCGCTGGAGGCCGGAAGCGGTCAGCCAGGCGCCGCCCTCGAATAGGGTGACCCGATGGCCCGATACGTAGCAGCCATCGACCAGGGAACCACCAGCACCCGTTGCATGATCTTCGACCATGGCGGGCGGGTAGTGGCGATCGACCAGCAGGAGCACGAGCAGATCTACCCCCGCCCCGGCTGGGTGGAACACGACCCCAAAGAGATCTGGCTGCGGACCCAGGCCGTGATCGAGGGCGCCCTGTCAGAGGGCGACATCGCGACTTCCGATATCGCCGCCGTGGGGGTGACCAACCAGCGGGAGACGGCCGTGCTGTGGGACCGGACCACCGGTGAGCCGGTCTACAACGCCATCGTGTGGCAGGACACTCGCACCGATCGCATCTGTGAGGACCTGGCCGCCGAGGGTGGGCAGGATCGCTTTCGAGACAGGGTGGGCCTTCCCCTGGCCACCTACTTCTCCGGGCCCAAGATCCGCTGGATGCTGGACCATGTCGAGGGCGCGGCCGAACGGGCCCAAGCAGGAGAGTTGGCCTTCGGCAACATGGACGCCTGGGTGCTGTGGAACCTGACCGGCGGGCCCGATGGTGGGCTGCATCTCACCGACGTCACCAACGCCAGCCGCACCATGCTGATGGACCTGTCCACCCTGGACTGGGACCAGGAGATCCTCGACCTCATGGGAGTGCCCCGCTCTGTGCTGCCCGAGGTCCGCTCCTCGTCGGAGGTGTACGGGGAGGCGAAGGGACTTCTCGCTGGGGTGCCGGTGGCCGGTGACCTGGGCGATCAGCAAGCGGCCACCTTCGGCCAGGTGTGTTTCGAGGTGGGGGACGCCAAGAACACCTACGGCACCGGCAACTTCATGCTGTTGAACACCGGGACGGAGCTGGTTCCGTCCAAAAGCGGTCTGCTGACCACGGTGTGCTACCGGGTTGGTCAGGAGGCGCCCGTGTACGCACTCGAAGGCTCGATCGCCATCACCGGGGCCCTGGTGCAGTGGTTGCGCGACAACCTGGGCCTGATCGATTCCGCCGCCGAGGTGGAGATCCTGGCCAAGACCGTGGACGACAACGGAGGGGTCTACTTCGTCCCCGCCTTCTCCGGGCTGTTTGCCCCCTACTGGAAGTCGAACGCCCGCGGTGTCATCGCCGGCCTGACCCGCTACGTCACCAAGGGTCATCTCGCCCGGGCCGCCCTCGAGGCAACCGCCTGGCAGACCCGGGAGGTGCTCGACGCCATGAACAACGACTCGGGCGTGGATCTGGTGGAGCTCAAGGTCGACGGGGGCATGGTGGGAAACGAGCTGCTGATGCAGTTCCAGGCCGATGCCCTCGGGGTGCCGGTGATGCGTCCGGCGGTGGCCGAGACCACGGCCCTGGGTGCCGCCTACGCCGCCGGCCTGGCCACCGGTTTCTGGTCCGAGCTCGACGACCTGCGCGACAACTGGGTCAAGGACAAGGAGTGGCGACCCCAGATGGAGGCGGCCGAGCGGGAGCGGGAGTATGCCCAGTGGAAGAAGGCGGTCACCCGCACCTTCGACTGGGTCGACTGAACTCAGGACAGCCCGCACGCAGCGCCAGTCCGGCTGGCGACCTACTCGACGATGTCCGAGACAGCGATGATCGTGTCGGCGTAGATGATCAGCGGAGCGATCAAAAGGCCGGCCGAGGCGAAGGCGACGAGCAACAGCGGTGTTGCCCGGCGCAGCATGCCCATCGAGGTAATCCCGATGACCATCAACGCGGCGAGCGAGACGGAGATCTTCAACATGAGGTTTGGGCCGCACAAGACGTCACCTTCGATGTGCTGATCCGACGGGTTGGTCGCATCGGGCGTCGCCGCGTCGAAGATGCGCCTGGCCTCGTCGTTTTCGTACCACTCCTGGGCCTGAGCGGCCCACCATTTTCTTCGACGATGAGGTTGATGATCGGTGCCGCACGGTCGGCGACGATCCATATCCGGCCCGCCACCCACAACGCGCCGAAGACGACCACCACGCTCACGAACAGGAACACGATTGACCTTCGATCGAGGGGCGTGTCCGACCGAGAGGGTGGATGCGCGTCCGTAGACAGGGCCACATGTCAGATTTTAGTTCAGGCTCCGGGCCGCCTGCCCTGGAATTTGCTCGAGCAAGGCTCGGGATCAGGAGCGAGGAACCGGCCCCTACGTGCCGCATTGCCTCGAGTAGTGACCTCAACACCCGCCCGCCCGATCGCGGTTTCGTCCTCATGGAGAAGCGCAAGTCGCTTCGAGCAGGACGTGGCGTTGGTTGGAACTAGCTCCCGTGCGGGTATTGAATGATCCTGTGCCTCTGATCGACGATCGATACGAGTTGCTCGAGGTCATCGCCTCGGGCGGGATGGCGACAGTATGGCGAGCTCGTGACAGCCGTCTGGGCCGCCTGGTCGCCGTGAAGCGACCTCATCCCGCCGCGCCGGACGACACCTCGGCGGCTGATCGTATGAATCGGGAGGCGCGTGCGGCGGCCGCTCTGAGTCATCCCAACCTGATAACGGTTTACGACTACGGCAGCGATGAGGAAGGGCCCTACCTCGTCATGGAGCTCGCCGAAGGTCCAACTCTTCAGGCCGCGATGGACCGGTTGGAGGCCGGCGAGGCGTTGGACATCGGGGCACAAATAGCCGACGGGCTGACCGCCATTCACGCTGCCGGAATCATCCATCGCGATGTGAAACCGGCCAACGTGATCCTTTCGGACCGTGGCCCACTCCTCACCGATTTCGGGATTGCTCTCGACCCAACGCACGCGGGGGAGGTGACGGCGGAGGGAATGGTCGTGGCGACCCCGTCATATGCCGCACCCGAGGTGATCGCAGGTGGGTCGCCGACGCAGGCATCGGATGTCTACTCGTTGGCGGTGGTGGTCCGGGAGATGCTGAGAGAAGCCGGCACCGCACCTACTGGGGCCTTAGCCGACGCTCTGGAGGCAGGGACGGCAAGTGCCCCCGAGATCCGGCCAGACGCCCGGACTTTCGGCGCCGCCCTTCGAGGAGAGGCTCCGACCGTGGTGTTGCCACCGTCGGAGCCAGCCGTGTCCGCCGGCGCCAGCGGGTCCGATTCGACGCTCGTCATGGAAGTTCCTCCTTCGCCAATTCCACCAGATGAGTTGGGGGAACCCGAGCCTGGAAGCCGTCGGTTTCGGGTTCCGGTCCTGCTGTCGGCAATCCTGGTCTTGCTGGTGGCACTTGCTCTCGCCTTCAGGGGCGGGGATGAACCGGGCCTCGCGGCGGCCCCTAGCCCGTCGACGACAGGGGTGGGCACGACATTGGTTTCGACAACCACGACCCTGGTTTCGACATCCACCACTCTGGTCGAGACCACCTCGACGAGTCCGTCGACGGACCCCGTCCAGGAGCTCCGCGATGGCATCGAGGCGATCCTCTTGCAGCCGCCTCGCTCCGACCTGAATCAGCGCGACGTGGCGAAACTCATGGACCACATCGACAAGGCGATCGACAAGGCGCGAGCCGGTGACTCTGAAAAGGCTGTCGACGAGTTCGAGAAGGTCGCGCAGGAGCTGGACAAGAAGTTGGAGGACGGCAACCGCGACGCAGCTCTGGCCGAATTGCAGCGGCTCACTGAAAGCCTCGGACTCAGCGTCGAGATGCCCGATGATGGCCAATGACCACGGGTCTGGTGCTGGCCCGGTGCGCCGTTGGGTGTGTCTGGGTGAACCGTGGGGGTTGTCGTTGGCACACTGAAGGTGGGTGGTCCGGGGCGGTGGGTTGGGTGTGTCTGGGTGAACGGTGGGGGTTGTCGTTGGCACACTGAAGGTGGGTGGTCCCGGGCGGTGGGTTGGGTGTGCGTCGGTGAACGGTGGGGGTTGTCGTTGGCACACTGAAGGTGGGTGGTCCGGGGCGGTGGGTTGGGTGTGTCTGGGTGAACGGTGGGGGTTGTCGTTGGCACACTGAAGGTGGGTGGTCCCGGGCGGTGGGTTGGGTGTGTCTCGGTGAACGGTGGGGGTTGTCGTTGGCACACTCAACGGGCCAGGACCTCCGCCAGCGGGCCTTCGATCTCGACTCCGAGGGCGGCCGCCACCACCTCGATCGGGTGGATGGCGGGGACTCCGGTCCCGTGGGTGATCTGCCAGCGACAGGTCTCTGAGTCGCAGGCTACGACCGGGGCGCCTTCCCGGGCGACGAATTCGAACAGGGGCTTGCCCACCGTCATCGATATCTCGTACTTCTCGGATTTGTAGCCGTAGGTACCGGCGATTCCACAGCAGGCGGCCCCACTCTCGACCACCTCAAGGCCAGGTATGAGATCCATCACTTCCCGGGCGGGGATCCCGGTTCGGTGGGCCCGGTACTGACAGGGGGGGTGGTACGGAAGCCGGAGAGGGACCTCACCCAGCTCCGGCAGACGACCCTCCACCGCCAGGCCGAGGATGAACTCGTGCAGGTCGAAGGTGTGGGTGGCCACCAGCCAGGCGTCGGGGTCGTAGGCGTCCAACAATTCCGGCGCCTCCTCTTTCACCGTGAGCACGCAGGAGGTGGAGGTCCCGACGATGGCCCGGCCGGCCCGGGCGTGGTCGAGCAGGGCTTCGATGGTCTGCCGGTGGTAGCGGCGGGCAGCGTCGAACTCCCCGTTGGATAGCAGCGGCAGACCGCAACAGGACGGCTTGGCCACCACGACCTCGAACCCGAGCCGTTCCAGAACACGGATGGCGGTCCGCCCCACCCGGGTCTCGTAGTGCTCGGTGGAACAGGCCGGGAAATAGGCCACGGTGCCCGCGGGTCTCCGGCCACTCACGGGCCGGGAACGCAGCCAGGACCGCAGCGATTCTCCCCCGGCATACATGGGTAGGGGGGCGCGTCGGTCGACCCCCAACACTCCCTGTGCCAGCCGGCGCAGCAGCCGGTTGGAGAAGGCGGCGTTGACCAGCTTCGCCACCGGGGCTCCGAGCCGGGCCAGGAGCAGGGGTCTCGCCAGGAGGTTGTTACGCAGCCGTGAGCGCAGATCGAACTCACCGTTCGCCACCATGGTCGCCCTGGCCCGGGCGTTGATCTCGGCGATGCGGACCCCGGTCGGGCACACCTCGTTGCAGACCCGACACCCCGAGCAGTAGTCGACGGAGTGGTCGGGGGAGCCCTGGCCGGGGTGGCGGAACCGGCCCGCCTGGGGCGCCTCGTACTTGGGGCCGGGGAACAGGTCGGTGGCGGCCGAGAAGGGGCAGGCGGACACGCAGATGTTGCATTTGATGCAGGCATCGAGGGTGGTCTCGACCGGGAGGTGTTCGAGCGGGAAACCCCGGGTTGTCATGGCGCCACCCCGGCGGCCATCAACCCGGCGGTGTACCCGGTGGCGAGAGCGATGCCCTCCAGGGAGAGCGAGCGGATCGGATCGGTGCCCGCCAGGAGGGCCCCCGCCACCACCAGGCCCTCGGGCCCGTCGACTGGGGCCAGATCGGGACCCACTTCGATCCCGGCCCGATAGACGGGCTGGTCATCGGAGACGTGGGACGACAGCCACTCACTCCGGCTGGTGGGCCCGGACACCGACAGTCCGGCCACGACTTCCCTCAACCTGCCGTCGGAATCACCCACGATGCCCCCACCCAGCAGCCCCCCGGTGGCGAGAACCACCCTCGGGGCACGGTGGAGCTGGCGGCGGGCGGCGGCCAGGCTGGTCACCTCCAGCATGTCGGTCCCGCGCTCTACCGCTCTCACCTCGGCGTTGTCGACCACCCGCCCTCCGGCGGAGACGATCGCCCGGCGCAGGATGGCCTGCAGCCTCAGCCCGGGCACCGACGGAGGCAGGGTGGGGATCTCGAACACCTCCGCCCCCAGCCTGGAGGACAGGTCGGCCACCACCGCCGGAGCGTCGCCCAGACCTAGCACGGCCGGGAAGCCCACCCGGGTGATCCCGGATAGATGAGGCGCCAGGGCAGACGCCACCTCAGCCCGAAAGGGCTCGCGTTCGAACAGTTCGGCGAGGACGGTGCCGTTGACGAAACGGCGATGGCGGATCGTGGCCAGGTCGAGCCAGAGCCCGGTGGCTTCGATCCCGGTCGACGCCAGGTTGTCGGCCACGAGGACAGGCGAGAAGTCGAGGAATCCCCGCAGTCCCACCACCAGCATGGGATCGGGGCGAGCCAGGTCCCCCGCCCTCATCGTCTCGGGCGCCAGGTAGGTGGGCCGGAACCCGCCCAGGCCGGCGGGAAGCATCGTGTTGTGTTCCGGGTCTCCGAACAGTGGGTAGCCGGCCGAGGCGCACAATTCTGACAGAGCAGCCAATGCGTCCCGGAGCCGGTCCACTCCAATCCGGGTGTAGGGATGGTCCTCGATGGTCTCGACGAGGCTGTCCAGCGCCTGGCGTAGCTCGCTTACCGGCCGACCGTCGGAGTGGTAGCCGAGAACGTCGATGCACCCTGCGTTCCAGGCCAGGCTTCCCCACCCCTTGGTGAGCAGGGCGGTGGCCGCCCCGGCCCTGGCCGCCTGCCAGGCGGCGACGAGGCCCGCCAGTCCACCGCCGATCACGATCACGTCACGATCGAGGCTGGAAACCATCGGCCCGGCCAGATCGGTGGGCGCATTCGTGGGTCCGGCGGTGACGGTGGTGGTGTCGTCGGGCGGCTCGTACATGATCGGTCCCAGCGGTGAGGAGGGCGGGCCGGGAAGACCCCCGACGTGGAGGAGGCTGTAGAAGATGAGGTCGTCGAGCCGCGCCTGCCGTAACTGCTCACCCCAGAGGACCGGGAGCAATCCCTTCCATCGCTCCTCGAGGAAGTCGCGCAGGGCCACGTTGGCCTCGATGGCGGAAACCCCTCTCCACTCGTGCAGCAACCCCACCACCCGGGGCGTGCACCATCCCCCCTGGCAGGGCCCCATGCCGAGGCGCACCGAACGCCGAATGTCGTCGAGGGTGCGGGCCTCGCCCTCGACGATGGCCCCGATCACGTCCGCCCGGGTGGCCAGCTCGCATTCGCACACCAGGTCCCCGTACTGTTCCTCGTCCTCGATCCTGGCCAGTCGCTCACCCAGCGTGTGATAGCCGGTCCGGTCCCGGTCATCGGGCAACTCCTCGAGATGGGTCCGGCAGGGGCGGTCCACACCCAGCTTGCGACAGACCCGATCCACCGTCACCTGGGCCATCTGGCGGTACGTGGTCCATTTGCCTCCGGTGATGGTGACGAAACCCTCCACCCCGTCACGGTCGGTGTGGTCCAGGAGGGCGTAGGAGCGGGTGATGTCGCGGGTCTCTTCGGCCCCGTCTTCCTGATACAGGGGCCGGACACCGGCCCAGGCCCGGAGGACACGCATGGCCGAGATCCCCGGCACCAGCTTCTCGCCCTCTTCGAGCATCAGCTCCACCTCCCAGGGCTCGACGCTGAACCTCTCCGGGTCGGCCACGCCCTCATCGGTGGTGCCGAGTACGGCCACGGTGCGGATGGGGACGACGATGTCGCCGTCCTCGGGCATCTTGCATCGATTGACCACGGTGTTGAGCATGCGGTGGTTGAAGGCCACCATGGTGCCCTTCCCGGCCGCTACTTCGAAGTGGACTCCGGCACTGGCGGCCAGCCGACCCGCCCAGGCGCCGGACGCGTTGACGACGAGGTCGGCTGTGATCTCCACCTCCTCGTCGGCGACCAGATCATGACAGCGAGCGCCCACCACCCGGTCGCCGGAGCGGACCAGGGTCGTCACCTCGTGATAGGGGAGGACCCGGGCGCCGTATTCACGGGCGGAAGCGGCAGTGGACTGGGTGGCGAGAAAAGAGTCGGCGGCGGCGTCGGGCACCTCGAAGCAGTGGGAGATGTCGGGATTGAGCCGGGGCTCACGTCGCAAGGCCTCGGCAACGGGGATCTCCTGGCAGGGGATCCCGGCCCGCTCGCATCCGGCCACGAAGCGGGGGACGTAGTCGGGGTCATCCCAGGGCGTGACCACGAACAGGCCGCCCGTGTCCTCGATGCAGTGGGCCATGATGCGGCGCAGGACCCGGTTCTCCTCGATGCACTCGACGGCGGCGTCAGGATCTTTCACCACATAGCGACCCCCGGAATGCAACAGCCCGTGATAGCGCCCCGTGGTGCCGTGGGTGAGGTCGCGCTGCTCGACGAGGATGGCCTCGAACCCACGCATGGCCAGGTCGCGCAGCACCCCGGCACCGGTCGCACCCCCTCCCACGACGAGAACCTCGGTCTGAAGCCTGCGCATCACCCGGACGGTAATCCCCCCTGGCGCCCCTGCCTCGCGCCTTCGGCGGAGGACTCTTGTCCCCCTTGCGAAGCAAGGGGGAAGGGGCCCCCGCTGCGCAGCAGCGGGGTAGGGGGGCGGGCCGGAGGCCCCGGCGAAGCCGAGGCCCAACGGTTACAGGATCATGGAGAGGAAGCGCTGGGTGCGCTGGTGCTGGGGGTTGGTGAGGAGCTCCATCGGCGGGCCCTGCTCGACCACCACCCCATCGTCCATGAACACCACCCGATCGCCCACCTCTCGGGCGAAGCCCATCTCATGGGTGACGACCATCATCGTCATTCCTTCCCGGGCCAGGGTGCGCATGACGTCCAGCACCTCTCCCACCAGCTCGGGGTCCAGGGCGGAGGTGGGCTCGTCGAACATCATCATGTCGGGTTTCATCGACAGCGCCCGGGCGATGGCCACCCGCTGTTGCTGGCCCCCGGACAGGTGATTGGGGTACTCGTGGATCTTGTCGCTCAGGCCCACCCGCTCGAGGGTTTCCCGGGCGATCCCGTCAGCTTCCTTCTGGCTCCGTCTCAGCACCTTGCGCTGGGCGATGGTCAGGTTGCGCAGCACGGTCAGGTGGGGGAACAGGTTGAACTGCTGGAACACCATCCCGATCCGGGTGCGGAGCTTGTCTACGTTGGCGTCCGGGTCGGTCATGTCCTCGCCCTCGATGAGGATCTTGCCCGAGGTGGGCTCTTCGAGACGGTTCACACACCGGAGCAAGGTGGACTTTCCCGACCCCGAAGGACCGATCACACACACCACCTCGGCCTCTTCCACCTGGAAGTCGATCCCCTTGAGCACCTCCAGTTCCCCGAACGACTTGTGCAGGTCCCGGATCTGAATCGGGGGTGGTGGGCCGGTGGGGGTCATCGTGCTTTGGCGGTTCGCTTCTCGAGTCGACTCACCAGGAAGGTGAGCGGCAGTGTTATGACCAGGTAGGCGATGGCGACGACGGTGAGGGGGGTGCCGTTGAACTTCTGGGACATGAAGTCCCGGCCGAACTTGGTCAGCTCCTTGGTGACCGGGGTGGTGCCGGCCACGAAGAACAGTGAGGTGTCCTTGATGAGCAGGACGAACTCGTTGGTCAGGGGAGGGATGATGATCCGAAATGCCTGGGGGAGGATGATCGAGATCATGGCCGTGGTGCTCGACATCCCCAGCGAACGGGCCGCCTCGGACTGGCCCTTGGGGACCGCCTCGATGCCGGCCCGGATCGTCTCGGCCATGTAGGCGGCGGCGACCAGACTCAACCCGACCACTGCCCTGCCGGTCGAGCCGCCGGGAACCCAGTGCTCGGCTCCGTCGAAGGCGATGGGAATGGCGAACACCACCAGGATGATCGTCACCAGTGCGGGCAGTCCCCGGAAGAACTCGATGTAGGCGCTGGCGAACCAGCGGTAGGGGCTGATCGACGACAGCTTCATCAGCGCCAGCAGTAATGCCAGGGTCAGGCCGAATCCGAACGACAGCGCAGTGAACAGCAGGGTGTTCTTGGCGCCGATAGTGATCACCCCCGGCAGCATCTCGGCTGCGATCTCGGGATTGAAGAAAGCCCTCTGGATGGTTTCCCAGTCGGCTCCGAAGGCAGCGACGACCACGGCCAGGACCAGGACCGTGTACATGACACCGCGCACCAGCCGCCGTCGCTGTCGGGGGCTCCTGAGATTGATGGCGGCCATAGACAACGGGGACCCTACCGGGTCCCCGTCGTTCTACGCATCGTTGGGGGGTTTCAGCCCGTGGTGGAGCTGGAGCCGAACCACTTCTGATACAGGGCGTCGTAGGTGCCGTCGTCCTTGAACTTGGCCAGCAGGTCGTTGACCGCCGCCTGCAGGTCGGGGTTGGCACCCTTCTCGTAGGCGAAGCCGTACTCCTCGTTGGTGGGGTAGGTCTCCACCACGGTCACGGTGTCGTCTTCGAGCGTGCGCGGCCCGTTGACCACCAGGTCCTGGAGGATCGCCACGATCTCCCCCGACTCCAGGGCGACGAACAGGTCGCCCGGATTCTCGAAGCTGGTGATCGTGGCATCGGAGGGAGCATTCTCCTGGGCGTACATCTCACCGGTGGTGCCGGTCTGTACCCCGAGGTTCTTCCCCGACAGGTCGGACAGGGTCGTGATCCCCGAGTCCTTCTTCGTGAGCAGCGATTGGTCGGCGGTGAAGTAGGGATCGCTGAAGTCGACGGCTTGCTTGCGCTCATCGGTGATCGTGATCGAGGCGGCTGCCATGTCACACTGACCAGAAGCCATGGCCGTACCCGACGTGATCGGGTCGAAGCCGGTGTTGTTGACTGCCAGGTCGAGGCCGAGGTCGCCGGCGATCTTGCGCATCAGCTCGATGTCGAAGCCGGTGAATTCGCCGTCCTGTTCGAACTCCATGGGCGGATAGGGGGAGTCGGTGCAGATCGTCAACGTGCCCGGATCGATGGTGGAGATGTCCGCCATCGCTTCGGTCGTCTCGGTCATGGCCGTTGTGGTCTCGGTCATGGCGGTGGTGGTTTCGGTCATGGCCGTGGTCTCGGTCATAGCGGTGGTCGTCTCCGAGGGCGCCGCCGTGGTATCGGTGGTTCCTCCGCCGCAGGCGGCCAGGACCAGGGCGAGTACTGCCATCAATAAGGTCAGTCTCTTCAGTTTCATGGTGATTCCTCCTTGAGGGGTCCCGGGAACTGCCCGCCCCGGGGCTCCACAGCTTACGCCACCAGCCGCCGGCGGGCAGATCGACGGGGGATGGTCGGGCCTCAATACCCCGCCCCGTAATCACGCTGACGTTTCAACGGCCGGCTACGCCGCTTGCTGTGTCCTCGTCCTTGACGCACCGCTGCGGGTGCGCCTGCGGACTGCGTCCTTGCCATCGACGCCGCCGACTCGCCGAAACATGCGACCGTAATTGCGACGCGGAGTACTTAGTTTCCCGATAGTTCTCAAACCAGATCGGGTGACGGTACCCTTCTGAGTCGATGACGCCGTCCGGTCAAAGCCTCCTCTCGGGAATCCACCAACCGTCGGATCTCAGGCGCCTCGATGCCGAGCAACTGGCGAGGTTGTCCGAGGAGATCCGTCAGTTGATCCTCGACACGGTCTCCAAGACAGGGGGCCATCTCTCGCCCAACCTCGGGGTGGTGGAGCTGACCATCGCCCTACATCGGGCCTTCGATTCGCCCCGCGACCGCATCATCTGGGACGTTGGCCATCAAGCCTATGTTCACAAACTGGTCACCGGTCGCCAGGACCGTTTCGACACGCTGCGCAAGTTCGGAGGCCTGTCGGGCTATCCCAACCGGGCCGAGAGCCCCCATGACTGGGTCGAGAACAGTCACGCCTCCACCTCGCTCTCCTACGCCCTGGGCCATGCTCTGGCGGGCTACAAGGGATGGACCGTGGCCGTCATCGGCGATGGCGCCCTCACCGGTGGAATGGCCTACGAGGCCCTCAACCACATCGCCGTCACCCGACCCCGGCGGCTGATCGTGGTGCTCAACGACAACGGGCGCTCCTACGCCCCCACCGTGGGCGGTCTGGCCGCGCTCGCCACCCTGGCCCACTACCGCTTCGATCCCCGCTACGAATGGGCCAAGCGCAGTGTGGGAAAGATCCTGCGTGGCCTGCCCATAGTCGGAGAGACGGCAGACGAGCTGGCCAACCGGTTCAAGGAGGCGGCCAAGCAACTGGTGGAGCCCTCCACCGTCTTCGACGCCCTGGGTCTCAAGTACTCGGGGCACATCGACGGGCACGACATCGCCCTGTTGGAGGAGACCTTCGAGCGGGCCAAGGAGTACGACGAGCCGGTCGTGGTGCACGTCGTCACCGAGAAGGGCCTGGGCTATCAGCCGGCCATCGAGGACGAGGAGGACAAGCTGCACGGCGTCGGGTCCTTCGACGTGGCCACCGGCCGGGCCCTGAAGAGCGAGCTCAAGCTGACCGATGTGGCCGGACGGGCCCTGGCCGACGTGGCCGGGCGCCACCCCGAGGTGGTGGCGGTGTCGGCGGCGATGGTCTCCTCGACCGGGTTGCGCGAACTGGCCAATGAGTCGCCCGATCGGGTCATCGACACCGGGATCGCCGAACAGCACGCCGTCACGCTGGCGGCGGGCCTGGCCATGGCGGGCAAGAAGCCCTTCGTCGCCATCTACTCCAGCTTCCTGCAGAGGGCACTGGACCAGATCATCTGCGACGTCGCCCTCCATGAGCTTCCCGTGACGTTCCTGCTGGACCGGGCCGGTGTCACCGGGCCCGACGGACCCTCCCATCACGGTGTCTTCGATCTGACCTATCTGCGGATGATCCCCAACTTGGTGGTGGGGGCACCGGCCGACGCCGAGGAACTGTGCGGCATGATCGAAACCGCCGCCCTCCACGATGGGCCCCTGGCCATTCGCTTCCCCAAGGGGGCGGCCTCGTCGCTTCCCACCCTGCCCGTCGCCCCGCTCCCGATCGGGGAGTGGGAGGTGCGCAGCCACGGCGACGACGTTGCCCTGCTGGCCGTGGGCCGGATGGTGGAGACGGCCGAGAAGGTCGCCACCACCCTGGGCCAGAAGGGTGTCCACTGCACCGTGGTCAACGCCCGCTGGGTCAAGCCCCTCGACGACCGTCTCACCGACTGGGTTTCCGAGCACCGGCTCACGGTCACCCTGGAGGACAACGTCGTCAGTGGAGGATTCGGGGCCGCCGTCCTGGAGAGGCTGGCGGGCACCGGGCTCGGGGGGCGGGTCGCCTGCCTGGGCCTGCCCGACGTGTTCCTGCCCTTCGGCAGCGCCGATGCCGTCAGCGAATGGGCCGGGCTCGACCAAGACTCGATCGTGGGTCAGGTCGAGGCTCTCCTCGCCTGAACGGAGCAACGCCTCTTGCCGGTCCGGGCCGTCACCTTCGATGCCGACGACACCCTGTGGGATTTCCAGGAGGTGTCGCTCTCGGCGACCCGGCTCCTGGTCGAGAGGGTCAGTGAGCTCCATCCCGGTCACGGCGGGACGGTGGAAGATCTTCTCCAGGCCCGAATCGACGTGGGCCGCTCCAGCCCCGACGGAACCTCCTACGCCCTGATCAGGCGGATGGCCATCCAACAGTTCGTCGATACTCACGTGGGCGGGCCCGACCCCGACCTGGTGGATCATCTCACCGAGCTCTTCTTCACCCATCGCGACACGGCCGTGAAGCCCTTCCCCGATGTGGAGCCGATGCTGGAGCGTCTTCCGAACGATCTGGTGCTGGGAGTGATCACCAACGGGAACACCACCTGGAAGGCGATGTCGATCGCCGACCGGTTCCAGTTCTGGCTGGCGGCCGACCAGACCGGGATCCGCAAGCCCGACCCGCGCCTGTTCCGTATGGCTGCCGCCGCGGCGGGGTGCCGGCCCCGGGAGATGGTCCACGTGGGAGACGAGCCTCACTCCGACGTGGTGGGGGCGCGCCGGGCCGGGGTGCGGTCGGTGTGGATCAACCGGAGCGGGGCAACGGGGACAGAAGCCGAGCCGGACGCCGAGATCGGCTCCCTGGCGGAGCTGCCCGAACTGCTGGCGCGCTGGGATCAGGAGGAGAAGTCGGGAGTTGGAGTGGGCCCCCATCCCCGTCCCTGGCCCGATGACCAACGCCTCGACCCACGTCTCCTGGCCGAAGGCGATCGGCGCAACGTGGTGGATCGGTTCCGTTACTGGAAGAGGGAAGCGATCGTCGAGGAACTCGACCGGACTCGTCACCCATTCCATGTGGCGATCGAGAACTGGCGCCACGACCTCAACATCGGGACCATCGTCCGCACCGCCAACGCCTTCGGGGCGGCCGGGGTGCACATCGTGGGCCACCGACGCTGGAACCGAAGGGGGGCGATGGTCACCGATCGCTACCAGCACGTCCATCACCACGCGGATGTGGCGGATCTCCTCGCCTGGGCGCAGGCCGAGAACCTGGAGGTGGTCGGGGTCGACAACCTGCCCGGCGCCGAGCCCCTGGAGCAGGCCGACCTGCCGCCGGGAGTGCCTGTTCGTGTTCGGCCAGGAGGGGAGCGGTCTGTCGGAGGCCGCCCGGGCCGGGATCGACAGGGTCTTCTCCATCGCCCAGTTCGGCTCCACCCGCTCCATCAACGCCGGGGTGGCGGCGGGCATCGCCATGCACGCCTGGGTTCGCCAGCACGCAGCTCTGTGAACCTTTTCCCGGCCACCGCCCGGGAAAAGGTTCACAAAGACAGGTTTCTCGGCCCCGCCGTCGGGTTCGCCGCTAGGGTAGCGCCACCTCCACGGCTCATCGGGCGGGAGGTTCCTCAGACGACAAGCGATGGAGGGAATATGAATAGGCACAGACTCGTCGCCCTGGCGGCGGTGATGATGCTGGTGGTGGCAGCATGCAGTTCCGACGGCGGTACCACCGAAACGACCGCTGCGGGCGGTGGCGCCACAACCGTCACGACCACGGGCGGCGGTGGCGGCTCGGGCGGCTCACTTCTCGACGATGTGAAAGCGCGAGGGAGCCTCAAGTGCGGCACCCGCGACGCATTCCCCGGCTTCGCCGTTCTCGACGAATCCGGTGAGCACGTCGGATTCGACTCCGACTTCTGCCGGGTGATCGCGGCCGCGGTGCTCGGTGACGCGACCGCAGTCGAGCACGTCGACCTGGAAACCGCCGATCGGTTCACTGCCCTGCAGTCGGGACAGATCGACGTTCTGGTCAGGAACACCACATGGACCGCCGGGCGTGACGGCTCCGAAGGCGCCACGTTCCTCACCGTCACCTACTACGACGGCCAGGGGATGATGGTTGCGGCCGACAGCGACTTCCAGTCGCTGGAGGACATGGACGGGGTCACCATCTGTGTGGCCAAGGGGACCACGACCGAGGGCAACGCCGCCGCCGAGGCCGCCCGGCTGGGACTGGACTGGGAGATCCGGACCTTCGACGACCCGGGGTTGATCCAGGAGGCGTTCCAGGCCGGCCAGTGTGACGGCTGGAGCTCCGACTCCAGCCAGCTCACCGGTTTCCGTTCCGCCTACCCGGACGGGCCGGATGCCCTGCGCATCCTGCCCGAGGTGTTCTCCAAGGAGCCCCTCGCCCCGGCCGTGCTCGACGGTGACACCCAGTGGGCACAGGCGGTCGACTGGGCGGTGCTGTCCACGATCGAAGCCGAGGAGTTCGGCATCACGTCGGCCAATGTCGACGACATGCTGTCCTCGGACGACGCCAACATCGTCAAGTTCCTGGGTGGGGAGTTCACCGACGACAAGGGGAACACGACCACGTTCGATCCCGGCCTCGGGCTGCCCCTCGATTTCGCCTATCAGGTGATCAAGCAGGTGGGCAACTACGGCGAGATCTTCGAGCGGAATCTCACTCCGCTCGGCTTGGAGCGAGGCCTCAACGCCCTGTGGACCGACGGTGGGTTGATGTACGCCCCGCCCTACCGCGGCTGAGCGACGAACCTAGGTGGCGGGCGGATAAGTCCGCCCGCCACCCCACCTCATGGCAGCCGCAGCCGAGCGTCCACCGTTCTATCGAAACGTCAGGTTCCTGTCGTGGACCTTCCAGGTCGTGGTCGTCCTCATCGTCGTCGCCATCCTCTTCTGGCTGATCGGCAACTACCGGCGCAACACCGCCGCCTCCGGCGTCCCCACCGGATTCGATTTCCTCTCCAACCCGACCAGCTTCGACATCCCCGGAGCCGACTTCTCGCCCAATTCGCCGGTCTCCAGCGCCTACCTGGTCGGGATCCGCAACACCATCTCCATCTCGGCGGTGGGGATCGTGTTCGCCACGATCATCGGCATCCTGGTCGGGGTCGGTCGCCTGTCCGGCAACTGGCTGGTCCGCAAGCTCTCGGCGGTCTACGTGGAGGCCATCCGTAACGTGCCGCTCCTGGTCATCATGACCTTCTCCGTCCTGGCCATCGTCCTCCAGACCTTCCCCCGCATCCAGCAGTCGTGGTCCCTGTTCGGTTGGCTCATCGTCTCCAACCGGGGCCTGGGTGTCCCCTGGTACGAGAACACGACCGGTGTGGCGCTGACCATCCTGGTGGGTGTAGGGATCGTCGCCTGGTGGCTGGTGGCCCGGTGGCGACAGTCGATCGCCGACAGGACCGGTGCCGTCTCCCACGCCGGCCTCTACGGGCTGGCCGTGTTCGTAGTCATCCTGGTGGCGGGCTGGTTGGTACTCGGGGTTGGTGTCACCCTGCCCCGGGTCGAGGGCCGCCAGCTGGCCGGCGGGATGCGAGTCGACCCCTCCTTCTTCGCAGTGCTCCTCGCCCTCGTCATCTACACCGCCAGCCATATAGCCGAAATCGTGCGAGGCTCCATCCAGTCGGTCCCCAGAGGCCAGGGTGAGGCGGCCACCGCGCTGGCGCTGTCGCCCTTCCAGCGCATGTGGCGGGTGGTGCTGCCCCAGGCGATGCGGACCGCCATACCCCCGCTGGGCAACCAGTATCTCAACCTGATCAAGAACTCCTCCCTGGGAGCGGCCTTCTCCTACTTCGATCTGACCAACGTCACCCAGATCTCGGTCGGCAATGGCTCGGCGGCGGTCCCCGCCTTCACTCTCGCCCTTGTCTTCTACCTGGTGCTGTCCCTCATCACCTCGGCGGTGGTAAATGTGGCCAATCGCCACTTCCGGCTGGTGGAACGATGACCGCTTCGACGGTGCCCCCGCCCCGGACCATGGCCCTGACCTGGGTCCGCAAGAACCTGTTCCGCGGTCCGCGCGATACCGTCATCACCCTCGTCTTCGGGACGCTTGCCGTCTTCATGGCCTACCGCGCCGTCCGGTTTGTCTTCGTCACCGGTCGCTGGGAGATCATCCAGGTCAATCTCAAGCTGTTGCTGGTCGGGCGATGGCCGGTCGAGTTGCTGGCCCGTCTGGCGGCGGTGATCGCCTGCCTGGGCGCCTGGGGTGGCGTCATCGCCGGCATCATCGCCGGGCGCCAGATCCGGATTGGGACGTCGAGGGTGGC
Source organism: uncultured Acidimicrobiia bacterium (assembly GCA_963744905.1). Taxonomy (GTDB): domain Bacteria; phylum Actinomycetota; class Acidimicrobiia; order Spongiisociales; family ZC4RG35; genus DATFFO01. The sequence goes on from CAVUUV010000007.1 coordinate 29,811, forward strand.
CGGGATGGGCCCGGGCCAGCGGATCGGAGACCTGGCCCGCCGATTCGGCCTGCTTCTGGCCACCGTGGTGCTGCTCCTGCTCCTGACCGACACGGCCGGACCGTGGCTCACCGCCGGAGCCACGCTGGTGACGGGAGTCATCGGCTACTGGCTGGGCCGCTGGATCGGGGCCAGAGCCCTGGGTCCGTGGCCGGCCCGTCTGCTGGTGGCCGTGCTGATCGCCGTGCCTATCGCCCTGTTCTTCTTCCTCACCGCGGCTGTCCCCCTGGCGTCGTGGGAGGGGTTCATGTTCAACATCACCGCCGCAGTGGCCGGCATCGTCCTGTGCTTCCCGCTCGGCGTCCTGCTGGCACTGGGGCGCCGCTCCAAATTGCCCCTGGTCAGGAGCGTCTCCATCGCCTACGTCGAGGCGGTGCGCGGATCTCCCCTGTTCGTGCTCCTCCTCCTGGCCAACGTCTCCCTGGAGTTCTTCGTCCCGGCCAACCTGGCCCCTTCCAAGGTGATCCGGGCGATCGTCACCTTCACCCTCTTCACTGCCGCCTACCTGGCCGAGATCATCCGGGGTGGCCTCCAGTCGGTGCCCAATGGCCAGGAGGAGGCGGCCAAGGCGCTGGGCCTTTCGCCCACTCGCCAGATCGCCCTGGTCATCCTCCCCCAGGCCCTGCGCAACGTGATCCCCGCCCAGATCGGCCAGTTCATCTCCCTTTTCAAGGACACGGTGCTGGCCGGGGTGGCCCTGGGTGTGCTGGACCTCCTGGCCGCGGCGTCGGCGATCACCAAGCAGCCCGCCTTCAACGGACAGCGGCTGTTGCCCGAGTCGCTGGTGTTCATCGGGTTCCTGTTCTGGGTGGGGTCGTTCACCATGTCGAGAGAAAGTCAGCGTCTGGAGAGGAGGCTGGGGGTGGGCACGCGATGACCGAGACAAGACAGGAGGTGTTCGCCGATGCCACCCGGGTGGAGGGCGACATCGCCATCGAGATGGAAGGGGTCGACAAGCTGTTCGGCTCGTTCCGGGCGCTGCACGACATCAACCTGAAGGTGGCTCGTCAGGAGGTCGTCGTCGTCATCGGCCCCTCCGGCTCGGGCAAGTCGACCTTGATCCGTTGCATCAACCGCCTCGAGGAGCACGACGCCGGGCGGATCGTGGTGGACGGGATCGAGCTGAGCGACGACCTGCGCAACATCCAGGTGATCAGACGTGAGACGGGCATGGTCTTCCAGAGCTTCAACCTGTTCCCCCATCTGACCGTGCTCGACAACATCACACTCGCTCCCCGCCAGGTGCGGCGCACTCCGAAGGCGGCGGCCGAAGCGGCGGCCATGGACCTGCTGGAGAGGGTCAAGATCCCAGAGCAGGCCCGCAAGTATCCCGGCCAGCTGTCGGGGGGACAGCAGCAGCGGGTGGCCATCGCCCGGGCCCTGGCCATGGAGCCGAAGGTGATGTTGTTCGACGAGCCCACCTCGGCCCTGGACCCGGAGATGGTGGGCGAGGTCCTCGACGTGATGGTCGAGCTGGCCCAGGGGGGGATGACGATGATCGTGGTCACCCACGAGATGGGCTTCGCCCGGGCGGTGGCGGACCGGGTGGTGTTCATGGCCGACGGGCAGATAGTGGAGGTGGGCACACCTGAGCACTTCTTCACCGAACCCCGTGAGGAGCGGACGAAGCTGTTCCTGAGCCAGATTCTGTGAACGTTTTCCCGGCCCAGGCCCGGGAAAACGTTCACAAAGAGGCCCCTCACCCGTCTCCCACGGCGTAGAACTTGCCGTCCCGGGAGCCGACGTAGAGCCGCCCCTTCCACACCGCCGGTGTCGATTCGATGCAGGAGTCGGACAGGTGGTGGGACCACAGCGGCGTGGGATTGGCCGGATCGGCCAGCGACCAGGCGTTGATGTCGCCCCCACAGGTGGCGGCGATGAGAGTGTTGTCGACGATGACCGGTGACGACCAGGTGTGGGGCGTGACCGGCTTTTCCCACACCACCTCGCCGGTGTCGGTGTCGACGGCGATGATGCGGCCGGTATGGCTCTGGGTGTACAGGTAGCCGTCGCCCAGGGCCGGTGTGGCCCAGAACCCCCCGTCGCCGCCGTTCTTGCCCGGGTCGGGTACACCCCACACGTAGGGGTCGCCGTCGGCATAGGGATCGAGCTTGATCAGCTGGCCGAGATCCTTGGAGCGCTGGTTGTGGCGTTCGTCCTCGACCGAGACGTAGAGCATCCCTTCGGAGTCGACCACGATCGAGGCGTCGACGTCGTCACCCACCCAGTAGTCGAAGGCGATCGGGGCGTCACCCTGGCGCACGTTGGACACGTCCAGACCCAGCACCCGCCCTCCCGAGTTGGAGAAGTAGACCCGCTGGCCGAAGACGGCAACCGAATTCTCGATCGACACGTTACGTCCCACCTTGTCCAACAGTTCCTGGTTGTACCCGGGAATGGCCACCAGCATCTGTGGGTCAATCGTCACCAGGCCGTCGGAGTCGTAGCCCCGGTTCAGGGCGACGGCGAAGAACCACGAGTTCTCGCCGCCCTCATAGAGGATGTCGTCTATCACCACCGGGTTGCCGTCCCAGTCGTTGTTCCAGATCCCGTTGACCACGTTGGCGTCCAACGACCACAACTCGGTGGGCCGGTCCCGGTCGAGGGCGATGGCGCGCAGCTTGTTGTCGCGCGAACCCGTGTAGAGGAGGGGATAGCCGTCGGGGTCGAGGGTCACCGAGCCCTTGATGATGTCGCCGGTGGGGAAGGAGGGACGGGTGGGCAGGCCGGTGGCGGCGTTGAGGAAGTGGACCGCTTTGTCGTAGGCGCCGAAGATGACCTCGGTGGTCCCATCCGGCCGCTCCCACACGACGGGCTGGCCGGTCCAGCCCGAGCCACACCACTGCTTGGACACCCCGCCCACGCTGGACTGGCCGCACATTCCGCCTGAGTCGGGAAAATGCCACAGGTTGGTGGGATCGGTGGGAACCGGCCCCACCCCGTACCAGGAGCGGGTCGGGTTGCCCCGGAACATGGTCAGGCCCACCACCTGTCCCCACGGCCGGCCGACCGTCCAGGCCGGAACGACGTTGGCCGGGCGGGTGGGCAGGGTGGTGGTGGTCGTGGTGGGAATCGTGGTGGTTTCGGGTACCGGGACGGTCGAGAGCGGGGTGGTGGTGAGAGGCAGCGTCGACCGAGGAGAGGTGGTATCGGCGGCGGCCGCCTGGATTCCGGAAGGTCCCCGGCCATCGCCAGGAGGTGAGAGCAGCCGGGCCGCGGCCACCAGTACCACACCTAGCGCCAGAACCAACACCACGAGCCTGAACCTGGAGGCCCGGTTGGGTGCTCGGGGATTGGGAGCGCGATGGGTCATGGCGTGCCAATGATGGCGGACCCGGGCCTCAACAGTCGGCATCTCCGGTCAGCTCGGGGTGGCCGGGGGCGCTGATGAACGCCGGCAGCAGGCAGGACCGGGTCGTCCCGTCGGGCGAGACGATGACCCGGGCGACGGCGGTGGTGGATCCGGCCACGGAGAAGTTGGGCCAGACGAAGTTGCCCAGGCTCCACGCCACCGGCACGCCTTCCACCTTCTCGAGCGGCTGCAGCCGATGTGAGTGATGACCGAAGATCATGTCCGCTCCGGCCTCGATCATCTTCTGGGCCAGCTCCCGGTCGCCCTGCGTGGGCTCGGTTCGCAACTCGACTCCCCAATGAATCACCACCACCACCAGGTCGGCCTGGCCGGCGGCGGCCCGTACCGCGGCGGCCATCTCCTCGCCGTCATCACCGTTGGCCATGCCGGGGTTGTCGGAGGTGGCGATCCAGCTCGTGGTGGGGACGACGCCGCCGAACCCCAGCACCGCCACCTTCCAGCCGTTGATGTCGAACAGGGCCGGGGTGGTTGCCTCCTCGACGTTTGCGCCCACACCGACCGGTGCCAGGCCGGCATCGATCACGTTTGCCCGCCCGTCGAGCAGAGCCTGCTTTCCATAGTCCTGGCTGTGGTTGTTGGCCATGTTGATCACGTCCACCCCTGCCGCCTTCATCACCGGTAGCGACTCGACGTCACAGCGGAAGGTGAACTCCTTGTCCAGGGGTTGACCCAGCTTGGACGGGGCACACTCCAGGTTGGCCAGGGTGAGGTCGTCGCGTGTGAACAGGCCTCTCAGCCCGGTCCAGGCATAGCCCTGACCCGTCTCGGCCAGGGCGGGGATGTAGTCGGTGTCGGTGTTGACGTCGCCCACCGCGTCGATGACCAGCCTCCCCCGGGGAGGTTCGGTCGTGGTGGTGACCAGAGTCGTGCTGGCGGGGGGAGTGGTGGCGGTGGTGGTGGTGAGAGTGGTCGTGGTGGGGAGAGTGGTGGCGGTGGGGAGAATGGTCGTGGTGGTGGCGGTAGTGGAGGTGGGACCGGCCAGCGAGCGACCGGCCGGGCCGGTGAGGGCGAACGCAGTCAGCCCGAGGAACAATCCTCCGGCCACGGCCACGGTCCATCTCAGCTTCGAGCCCATGCGCACGGACGCCAATTGTGGTCGAGAAGGCGACTTTCAGGCAGTCATCGGATGGCGGGGAGCCTCAGAGGTCGTCCCAGTGATCCTGTTCGGCCAGGTCGATGACGGTCCAGGCCATGGCCAGAGCCCCGTCGGTGATGGCCCGGTCGCCGTCGGGTGTGATGGTGTGAGCGGCGAACTCTTTCTGATGGTTCACGGCCGGGGCGGAGTTGATGCTCAGCATGGGGTGGATGGTCGGCGTCACCTTGGAGACGTTGCCCATATCGGTGGACCCGGTCTGGGAGGGTGGCAGCTCGTCACCCCTCAGCAAGGGCCGGTTCAGCTTGGCAGAGTTGGCGGCGAACAACTCGACCATGGTCGAGTTGGAGACCAGCTCGTCGTAGACGTGACCGACGTTCTCCACCTCGAGCCTGCAGCCCGTGGCGGTGGCGGCGCCCTCGAAGCAGGCGATCACCTTGGGGAGCAATCCGTCGAGGCGGTCACGATTCTGGGCACGGACGTAGTAGGAGGAGCGGGTGTAGTCGGGGATGACGTTGGGGGCATCTCCTCCCTGGGCGATGATGCCGTGGACCTTGTCGGTGGGGTAGATGTGCTGACGCAGCGTCGACACGTTGACGTAGGCCTGGACGGCGGCATCGAGGGCGTTGATTCCCTGCTGGGGATAGGCCGAGGCGTGGGCGGCTTTGCCTCGATAATGCACGTCGAGATGGGCCACGGCGATGACGTTGGGGTCGACCACGTCCGCCGTCGAAGGATGGATCATCATCGCCGCCTGGACGTCGTCGAAGGCCCCGGCCTCGATCAGCTCGACCTTGCCGCCGAAGTTCTCCTCGGCCGGCGTTCCGAGGACGGTGAGCCGGATTCCGAGGTCGTCCGCCATGGGGGCGAGGGCGAAGCCGGCGCCCAGGGCGGCGGTGGCGATGATGTTGTGCCCACAGGCATGGCCGATGCTGGGCAGGGCGTCGTACTCGGCGCAGACCACGACCTGGGGGCCGGACGAGCCGATGCGGGCCGCGAAGGCCGTGTCCAACCCGTAGGCGGGGTACTCGATGTCGAAGCCGGCTGAGGAGAGGTACTCGACGAGACGGGCCGAGCTCTTGTACTCCTGGTAGGCGAGTTCGGGATTCTCATACATCCAGTGGCTGATCCGGCGCAGATCGGTGGCGGCTTCGGCAACCCGCCTGCGAGCCATCTCTTTTCTGTTCGCCACTGCGATCCCTCCTGCGCTCATGGTCACGCTAACCGCCTGCGGCACCCTCTGCTCCCGAGGGTGGGTGCCTTCACGGCGATACGGGTACCATGGCGTGTCGTGCGGTCCCGGGTCTCCTTCGTCGTCCTCGGCCTGCTCCTCACCACCGGATTGATCGGAGCTTGCTCGGCCTCGACCTCCGCCACCTCGGCGGTGCCGTCGTCGTCGATCGCCGCCACCACTGCCACGATTTCCTCCTCCGCCGTCTCCACCACCGAGCCTCCCCCTCCCTGCCCGCCGGCTCCTTATGAATTGGGGTCGCTTCCCACCGAGGTAGTTCCTGCCACCGGGGACACCCCGGCTGAGCCCGACGAGTTCACTTCGATCGGTGGCACCAACACCACCCTGTGGGTGGGTCACGGCGGTGACCCCGCCATCGCCCTGATCCGCGGCGCCCTGCCCCCTCACCAGTTCCCGGGCGAGAAGGGCGAGGTCGACGTTGCGGGGACCAGGGCAGTGGCCGGTCCCTATCCAGACGGCCGCTGGGTGGTGGCCTGGTACAACGATCCCGGCGCCCGCTGCGACCTCTACACCATGGTCTTCTATCCCCCCGTCTCCCCAGACGAGGTCCAACAGACCCTGGCCGCGATGTCCCGCCTAGCAGGCTGATTTCGCGTTTTTATCAGCAAAACGGAACCCTGAGGGGTCCGTCTTGTAGGGGAGAACGCGAATAGGCTGGATCTGATCATGGAACGTTTCGAAGCGGAGATCGAGCTGAATGGCAAGACGGCAACCGGCATCCGGGTGCCGGCCGAAGTGGTAGAGCGACTCGGGTCCGGCAAGCGTCCTGCGGTCAAGGTCACAGTGCGCTCATACACTTACCGAAGCACGATCGCACGCTATGGCGGCGACTACTTCCTCCCCCTCTCCCGCGCCAACCGTGAGGCGGCCGGGGTGGAGGCGGGCCAAGTGGTGGACGTGGCCGTGGATCTCGACGTCGAGCCTCGCAAGGTCGAGGTACCCGACGATCTGGCCCGGGCGCTGGCCGCCTCTCCCAAGGCAGCCGACCATTTCGAGGGGCTTTCCTACACCCACCAGCGCGAGTACGTGGAGTGGATCACCGAAGCCAAACGGGAAGAGACGCGTACACGAAGGCTCGCCCGGACGGTGGAGATGCTGACCCAAGGAGAGTCGCGCTGAGCCGGTCCGGGCGCACTTCGACGCGTTCTCCCCAGCAAAACGGGCCCTCAGAGGGCCCGTTTCGCTGATAAAAACGCGAATCAGGACCCGTAGGAGGGACCCGACCCGCTCGGCGGGGAGCCGCCGTCGGGGGTGGGGGTGCCACCGTTCTCTTTGAAGAGCTCGCTGATGGCGGCTACTGAGCCCAGGACGCCTGAGGTGTCCAGGGGGAGGAAGATCTTGGTCGCCTGGCCGTTGGCCACGCCCTGGAGTGCCTCCAGATAGCGGATGGCGATCAGGTCGGGGGTGGGGTCGCCGGTGTGGATGGCACCGTAGACCCGCTCGATGGCCCGGCCCTCGCCTTCGGCCACCGTTTCCTTCTGATAGCGCTCGGCGTCGGCCACCCGCTTGATGGCCTCGGCCTGGCCGTCGGCCTCCAGGACCTGGGATTCCTTGACCCCCTCGGCACGGAGGATGGCGGCTCGCTTGGCACCCTCGGCCTCGGTGACCAGGGCTCGCCGGTCTCGCTCCGCCTTCATCTGGCGGTGCATGGCGTCGGTGACGTCGGCGGGAGGCTCGATGCGCTGGATCTCGACCCGGACCACCCGTACGCCCCACTTGTCGGTGGCGTCGTCGAGGATCTGGCGCAGCTTGGCGTTGATCACCTCCCGAGAGGTGAGGGCGGCGTCGAGGTCGAGATCGCCCACCACGTTACGGAGGTTGGTCTGGGCCAGCTTGGTCACGGCCAGAATGAATTGGCCTACGTTGTACTTCAGCTTGACCGGGTCGGTGGCCTCGTAATAGATGACCGCGTCCACCGTCACGACCACGTTGTCTTTGGTGATGACCTCCTGGGGCGGGACATCGACGACCTGCTCGCGCATGTCGACCTTGATGATCCGCTTGACGAAGGGCATGACCCAGCGCAGGCCCGAGTCGACCGTTTTCTCGTAACGGCCCAGGAACTCGATCAGGCCCTTTTCGTAGGGTCGCACCACCCTGAAGCCGGCCGCGGCGACCATGATGATCGCCAGCGCCAGGACCGCGAACAGGATGACTACTGCTGGCATTGGCTCGTACCTTTCTCTGTCGACGTATCTGTGTGAAGTTGTGGGACGGGTTCAGTTCTCATCTGGCTCCACCACCAGTCGGGCACCCCGCACGCTGAGGACGTGGATGCGGGATCCGGCGGGGATGATGCTCCCGTGGGGCGACACCGCTCTCCATTCCTCGTTCTCGACCCGCACCATGCCCCGGGCCGTGTCCGGGTCGATCTCCTCGAGCACCACTCCGGTGGAGCCGATCCAGCGGTTGGCGCCCACCCGGGGCTGCTCGCCCTCGTCCTGGCGGGTGATGTAGCGGCGCAGATAAGCCAGGGCCACCGCCGAGACGCCGAAGAAGACCAGCCACTGGGCCAGGATTCCCGCCCCGATCCAGGCCAGCACCGCCGCGCAGGCTGCACCGATGGAGAATGGCAGGAGGAAGAACCCGGCGGTAAACATCTCTCCGATCGCCATCACCACCGCCAGGCCAGTCCACAGCCAGCGCCAAATCTCGTTGTCCACTTCGTTGGCTCCTTTCCCGATCACGGCCACCGCCGCCACCAGTGCGACGGCTCCGGCTCCATAGGCGACGAGCTCGCGTCGCTTCCGCTTGTCCCTTTCGGTCCTTCCGCTCATCACATCTTCCCAGCTGGCCCGGGGCCGGCCCCTTCGTCGCTCGGCCGCCCAGGTCTCGGCGAAGTCGGCCACGTCCGGGCCGGTCACGTCCGTTGCCTGCCGTCCCTCGCCCTCGGCGGCGTGGAGGTGCTGGGTCAATTCGAGAGTCATCTCCTCCACCGCCTTGCGAGGCACGCCGGTCTCCGCCCAGTAGCGGGCGCAGTCTTCGACCAGGGCATCGATGTCAGTCATCGTTCCCACCCCTCAACACATCCTCGACGCCATCACGGAACCGGTTCCACTCCTCGCTCCAACTCTGGAGGGCGGTCCGCCCGGGATCGGTGATGCGGTAGTACTTGCGGGCGGGACCCTCGGAGGATTGGACCAGGAAGCCGGCCAGGAGCCCGCCTTTCTGCAGACGCGACAAGAGGGGGTAGATCGACCCCTCGCTGACCAGGCTGAGCCCCCGATCCTGGAGTTTTCGCACCATCTCGTATCCATACGACGGCTCCTCTCGAATGATGGAGAGCAGGCACATGTCGAGCACGCCCTTGAGGAGCTGTGTTCCCCGGTCCGGCCGCACGGCGCTGTCCACCATCGGCTGTCGCCTACCTTAGGCTGCCAGCTATCATGCATACAACAGTAGCAGGCGGCAACAGGTAGTCAACGGACGATTGCCGGATGCTCGGGTTGACCGGGGTTGCCTGCTGTCCGACGGGTCAGCCTCGGCGCAGGCTGTCGCGGATCTCGGTCAAGAGGACCACCTCTTGGGAGGGACCGGGTTCAGGAGTTTCTTCCGGCTCGGGCCGGGTGCGGTTGTAGGCCTTGACCACCAGAAACATCACCCAGGCGACGATAACGAAGTTGATCAACGCACCGATGAATGCGCCGACCGATCCCGCTGGGAGGCCGGTGGCCTCGTCGATCTTGCCGAAGGTGAGCCAGGTGTCGAGGCTGGCCGTGCTGAAGATGAGACCGATCAGGGGGTTGATGATTCGATTGACCAGGGCGGTGATGACCGTCGAGAAGGCGAGGCCCATGACGAAGGCCACCGCCAGTTCGACGATGTTTCCCCGGTTGATGAACTCCTTGAATTCCCTGATCATCGTCTTCCTTCCCGGGTCGATCCCATCTTGACGAGGCTACCAGCGGCGCGGGCTGGCTATCGTCAGGGCGATGGACTTCGACAGACCAGTCCTGCGCTCCGTCGACGTGGAGTTGGGGGACCACGTGGCGGTGTCCGTCGTCCTCGAGGCGGAGGGCCAGGAGCACCACGGTCGGGCCGAGGGATCTGCCGACCGCTCCCTTCGGCCCCGGGTGGTGGGGGAGGCGACACTGCGCGCCCTCGAGTCGGTGACCGGCTCGGCGCGCTTCGAGTTGACCGCCGTGGGCACCTCCTCCATGGACGGCGTCACCATCGCTCTGGTGCAGGTGGCCGAGCCGGGCCGTCCCGACGTCTATGTGGGGTCCGCTCTGATCCGCCAGGGAGATACCGTCCTCGCCACGGCCCGGGCGGTGCTCGACGCCCTCAACCGGCGTCTCACTCTGATCCGCTGACCATTTCGACCCGGCGTGGCGGGCAATTTCGGGGAAAGATCGGAATACTCTCTCTTCTCCTCGCCTTGATATGATTGGACTCAGATTTCTTAATGGAGTAGATGAATGAACCTAGACCGTCTCACCTCGAAAAGCCAGCAAGCATTGCTGGAAGCCCGGGACGCGGCCGCGTCCCACAACCACGCCGGGATCGCCCCGGTGCACCTGGCGCTGGCGCTTCTCGGGCAAACCGAGGGTCTCGTCTATCCGCTCCTCAACAAGATCGGCGTCGCCCCGCTGGCGCTGCGCCGTGAGCTGGAAGGGATCGCAGATCGCATCGCCAAGGCCTATGGCGCCTCCCAGCCGGAGATGACTCCCGAGCTTTCGAAGATTCTCGAGGCTGCCGACACCACGCGGGGTGAGATGCGGGATGACTACCTGTCGGTCGAGCACCTGGTTCTGGCCCTCTCCCAGGCTGCGGGTCCGGTCGGCGAGGCCTTCCGCGCCCTGGGCATAACCGCAGACGCGGTCCGGGCTGCCCTGGTCGAGGTGCGGGGGAACCAGAGGGTGACCACACCCGACCCCGAGTCCACCTTCAACGCCCTCGAGCAGTATGGGCGCGATCTCACCGAGCAAGCCCGGAAGGGAAAGCTGGACCCGGTCATCGGGCGTGACGACGAGATCCGGCGGGTGATCCAGGTCCTGTCGCGGCGAACCAAGAACAACCCGGTCCTGATCGGAGAGCCCGGGGTTGGAAAGACCGCCATCGTCGAGGGTCTGGCCCGCCGCATCGCCGACGGCGACGTCCCCGACGGTCTCAAGACCAAGCGCATCGTGGCCATCGACCTGGGTGCCCTGGTGGCGGGGGCCAAGTATCGGGGGGAGTTCGAGGAACGCCTCAAGGCCGTCCTCGATGAGATCAAGGCCTCGGAGGGCGAGATCATCACGTTCATCGACGAGATGCACACCCTGGTCGGGGCGGGCGCCGCCGAGGGCTCGATGGACGCCTCCAACATGCTCAAGCCGATGCTGGCCCGGGGTGAGCTGCGCATGATCGGGGCCACCACCCTCGATGAGTACCGCAAATACGTGGAGAAGGACGCCGCTCTGGAGCGGCGCTTCCAGCCGGTGCACGTCTCGCCGCCCTCGGTGGAGGACACGATCGGCATCCTGCGCGGTTTGAAGGAGCGTTACGAGGTGCACCACGGGGTGCGGATCACAGACTCCGCCCTCGTGGCGGCCGCAGTGCTTTCCGACCGCTACATCACCGCCCGTTTCCTGCCCGACAAGGCGATCGACCTGGTCGACGAGGCTGCCTCGCGCCTGCGTATCGAGATCGACTCCATGCCCGAGGAGATCGACGAGCTGACCCGCCGGCGGATCCAGCTCGAAATCGAACGCGAGGCTCTGCGCAAGGAGTCCGATGAGCGCTCCCGGGAGCGGTTGGAGGACCTGGAGCGCGAACTGGCAGATGTGAGCGAAGAGATCGACGCCCTCACCGCCCGCTGGGATCTGGAGAAGCAGGCCATTGCCGGAATCCGTGAGGCCAAACAGCAGATCGAGGACACCAGGGCCCAGGCCACCCAGGCCGAGCGGGCCGGTGACCTGCAGAAGGCGGCCGAATTGCGCTACGGGCGGATGCGGGAGCTGGAGAACCAGCTCAGCGAGCGTCAGGACACCCTGGAGAAGCTGCACGCCGAGGGGCGGATGCTGTCCGAAGAGGTGACGGACCAGGACGTGGCCGAGGTGGTTTCACGCTGGACCGGGGTCCCGGTGACCAAGCTCATGCAGGGGGAGATGGAGAAGCTGGTCCATCTGGAGGAGCGGCTCCATCAGCGAGTCGTGGGCCAGGACGAGGCTGTGGAGGCGGTGTCCAACGCCGTCCGCCGCAACCGGGCCGGGCTGGCCGACCCCAATCGACCCATCGGGTCGTTCCTCTTCCTGGGGCCCACCGGCGTGGGCAAGACCGAGTTGGCCAGGGCGCTGGCCGAGTTTCTCTTCGACGACGAGCGGGCCATGGTGCGAATCGATATGTCCGAGTACATGGAGAAGCACTCGGTCAGCCGCCTCATCGGGGCCCCTCCCGGTTATGTCGGCTACGACGAGGGCGGCCAGCTGACCGAAGCGGTTCGTCGGCGTCCCTATTCGGTGGTGCTGCTGGATGAGGTGGAGAAGGCGCACCCCGATGTGTTCAATGTGCTGCTGCAGCTCCTGGACGACGGTCGCCTGACGGACGGCCAGGGTCGTACGGTCGATTTCACCAACGCCGTGCTGATCATGACCTCCAACCTGGGTTCCGAGCACATCCAGCCCGACCTGCCTGACGAGGTCATCGCCACCCGGGTGATGGAGGCGGTACGGCGCCACTTCCGGCCCGAGTTCCTCAACCGGATCGACGACGTGGTCGTGTTCCATCGTCTCACCCGGGAGGATCTGCGCCAGATCGTGGACATCCAGCTCGTCTCCCTGCGCAAGCGCCTGGCCGACCGCCGCATCACGCTGGAGGTGACCGACGATGCCGCCGACCTGCTGGCCGAGCTGGGCTATGACCCGGTGTACGGGGCCCGGCCCCTGAAGCGGGTCATCCAGAAGCAGGTGGCCGACCCCCTCGCAGTCGAGCTACTCGAAGGCCACATCGACGACGGCTCCACCGTCACCCTCACCACCGAGGACGGCAACCTGGCCCTGGCCTGACCCCACCCAAGGGGGTGTCCCGGATCCTCCGGGACACCCCCTTTCGCGTTTTTATCAGCAAAACGGGCCCCCTGAGGGCCCGTTTTGTAGGAGAGAACGCGTTCGGGCGCTATCGGCTGGGTAGGCTGCCGCCATGCCCACGGCCCTGGTCCTGGGTGGCACCGGGGTGATCGGCCGTGCCACCGCCGCCCGTCTTCTGGCGTGTGGATGGAGCGTCCGGCTGGTGGGCCGCAACCCCGCCCACCTCCCCACGAACCTCGCCTCGGCAGGAGCGACCTTCGTCGTCGCCGACGCTCGCCGGCCCGACCAGTTGGCGGAGATAGCCCGTCAGGGTGGGGATATGCTGGTCGACTGCCTCTGCTACACGGCCCGGGACGCCGAGCGACTGCTCCCGTTCCTGGCGCGATTCGCCTCGTCGGTGATGATCTCCACCAAGGCGGTCTACGCAGATGGGGCCGGGAACCACGTCAACTCGTCCGGGGCCCCCCGTTTTCCGGTTCCGATCGACGAGGCCCAGCCCACTCTGACACCGGGCGACGGAAACTACACCACCCCGGCCGGCTACGGGGCCAACAAGGTGGCCGCCGAGCAGGTCCTGTTGGAGAGCGGTGCTCCCGTAACGGTGATCCGGGCGTCCAAGGTCCACGGCCCGGGCGGATCCAGGCCCCGTGAATGGGTGTTCGTCAAACGAGCCCTCGACCGGCGGCCGGCCGTCTTTCTAGCCGGTCGGGGGGCGGGGGTGGATCACACGACCGCCGCGGCCAACCTGGCTGCCCTGATCGATCTCGTGGCCGCAAACCCGGGCAGGAGAGTCCTCAACTGCGCCGATCCCGACGCCCCCAGCGCCGTCGAGATCTCTCGCATCATCGCCCATATTCTCGGTCACGAACGGGAGGAGATCCTCCTCGACGAGGACTGCGACCCGAACCTCGGTCGGCATCCCTGGGAGGCGCCCCGTCCCATCGTTCTCGACACCTCCGCCGCCACCAGGCTTGGATACATCCCAGTGGGCGACTACGCCTTTACGGTGGAAGAATCCGTGAGGTGGCTGGCGGCTCAAGCCCGCTTCGAGGACGGTGCCGCCGCATTGCCCGGCCTGGACGAGGAGTTCTTCGCCCCCATGCTCGACTACGCCGCCGAGGATCGCTACCTGGCCGCCCGCCGCCCGGCATGATCAGGCCGCCTGGCCCTCCGAGATGCCGCGGACCCTTCCCGGCCTACGTCCGCCGTTGGCGCTCTTCGAGGTGATTGCCCGGTAGACGGTGGCAAAGGAGACGATCAGGATGAGGCTCACCGCCACGATACGGTACCCGGGCAGGCCCGAATCACTCCCGGCGACAGCCCCGTGGATGGCCGCCGCCCAGAACACCACATACGAGGTGAGGTGGATTCGGTGCCACCACTTGCGGGGTAAGCGACGCATCATCAGCGAGGTGATCTGAACCGCCGCCAGCAGCCAGAAGGCGACGATACCCCACGCCACCGCCACCGGGTGCCAGGTTGCCACCCCCGGCACCAGGAGGGCGGCAGGGGAGAACTGCACGTAGGAGTCGGCGGCGATGGCCACGATGTGGACACCGACGGTGAGAACGGAGAGGCCACCCAGCCAGCGATGCAGATCGAGCAGCCAGGCGGGCCGGCGTCTGCTCTGCAGGATCCGTGACGACAGGAACAGTCCCCACAGCACGCTGGCAGACACCATCACCAGGGCGGTGATGCCGGTTGAGCGGGCCAGGAACCACCAGAACTGGCCGTTCATGAGGCCTGCTCGATAAGGGCGGGCGTGAGCAGGACGGCTCCGGAGGTGGTGCCGATGATGGCGTCCACTCCGGCTGCCACCAGCATCTCGTAGGCGCCGCCGGCGCCGACGATCACCGCCGCCGTGGCCCACGCCTCGGCGTCGGCGGCCATGTCGGAGATCGTTGTCACCGACGCCACGTCGGTTTCGGCGGGTGACCCGGTGCGGGGGTCGATGGTGTGATGGCGTGTCACGCCATCCTTCTCCCAGGTTCGGGTGCGGGTGCTGGAGGTGGCGATGCCACCGGCGACCATGGAGAGGGTGAGCGAGGTGAGCTCGGGGTTGACGGGGTGCTCCACGTCGATGTGCCAGGGAGGGTTGGCCAGTCCGGCCATGCTGAGGTCGCCGCCGACGTTGACGAAGGCGGCATCGGCCCCGGCCCGGATCAGATCCTCGGACACCATGTCCGCCGCCAGTCCTTTTCCGACACAGCCTGGATCCACGCTCAGGACACCGTCGAGGCGTGCCCTGCCGGCGGGGTCGATTTCGAGGCTGGCGAGGCCGCCTCCGGACAACCGACCACCGGGAAGGTCTGTGACACGGCCGGAATCGTCGATGCTGGCCGTGTATCCGGCTTCCATCAGGGATGGCAGCACAGTCGGGTCCACCAGGCCGCCGGTGATCCTCCAGGAGCGTCGCATCGCCTCGAGCAGGGTCGTCGTCGACGGTTCCACATCGACCCATTCGCCGTTGGCGTGGTTGAGTCGGTCGATGTCGCTCCCGGCGATGAACCGGCTCCATTTCTGCTCCAGGAAGTCCAGTTGGGCCAGGGCTCGTTCGGCCAGGTCAGGCGGTCCTCCGGCCACCGCCACGTGCACCTCCGACGCCATCGCCCGGTGCCGTGCCTCAACGACTGCCATTGGTCCGGCTCACGGCGGCGGGAGGGTTGGCGGGCTGCACCTGGACCACTCGGGTCTCTACCTGGCGACGGGCGGTGAGCGCGACCGGCCCCTGAGTGGTCGACGGAGCGGCGGGGGCGCTGGTGGACGGAGCGGCGGTCGTCTGGGGAGCCTGGGTCGTCTGGGGAAGGGTGGTGGCAGGCTGATTCGTCGTGGCCGCTACCGGCGCCTCAACCCCCTGGGCAACGGGAGAGGAGGCGGCGCCGGTAGCGGCCAAGCCGGCGATCAGGCCAAGCGTAAGCCCGCCGGCCAGTCCGGTGGCGGCGGCCCGGGAATTGCGGGCGGGATGGGACTTGCGCCGAGGAGCCGAGCGGTCGGTCCCGGAGGCGGGCTGGACGAGGGTCGGCTCGGAGGGGCTCCCGGTGCCAGGCTGACGACGCTGCCGGAGCGCCTCCAGCCGGGCCGCCCTCTCCTCGGGGGTGAGGGGCTTTCTCTCAGTCGTCATCCCCACGCCCTTCGTGCTCGCCAGAGTCGTCCTCGTGCTCGCCCTCATAGGTGCTGGTTGCGGCGGGAGGGGCCACACTGGGCGAGTTCGTGGCGGGTTCGGTGACGATCTGGACGATCGGCTCCACCACGTCGACTCGCAGCTGGCCCTGATCGTCGGGCTCGGCGGTGAAGGTGTATGTGGTGGTGCCGTCGGTGAAGCTGATGGCCACGCCATCGGGAGCGAGAGCGTCGATGGTCGATGACCATCCCTGTGCCGGCTGGGTGGCAGCGTCGATGACCCCGGTCTGGTCCCAGGTGACGCTGACGGTGCCAGCGTCTTCGACCTGATACTGGCTCTGGTTGGGCTGCGCCTGTGTGGTCTGGGTTGTCTGCGTGCTCGAGGTCGTCGGGGAGTCGTCGACCTGCTCGATCTGGGCTGCGGGCTGGGTGGTGGCGACGCTGAGCGCGCCGACGGCATCGCTCCCGGAGGCATTGAGGATGCCCAGGTTGGCCCCTATGGCGACGGAGCCGGCCGCCAGGACACCCACTACCGAGGCGGCGGTGATGAGTCCTGTCCGGTGCTTCATTGGTGTCCCTTTCGAGGTGGGCTTGGCGGTTGACAACCTACGGGAAGGGGGGAAAGAGGAAGTGAAGCCAGATCCAAGATTCGGTAAAGAAAATACGACTACTCCGGCCCCGGATGGCAAGCTGTTCGCATGCGACTTCTGGTGGTCGAGGACGATCAGACAATCTCGGACCCTCTCTGCCGGGGCCTGGAGAGGGAGGGGTTTGACGTCTCGCTGGCCGAGACCGGCGCAGCCGCACTGGAGGCAGATCCGGGCGATCTGGTCCTGCTGGATCTGGGCCTGCCCGACCTGGATGGCCAGACGGTGGCCCGGAGGCTCCGCGAGCGATCCGATGTCCCGATCATCGTGGTCACGGCGCGCGGCGACGAGATCGATCGCGTCACTCTGCTGGAGATCGGAGCCGACGATTATGTGGTCAAGCCGTTCGGATATCGGGAGCTGGTAGCCAGGATCCGGGCGGTGCTGCGTCGGGCCGCCGCCTCGCCTATAACCACCACCACCCAGGAGCTGGGACCGGTAACCATCGACCGCCGTACCCGGATGGTCACGTTCAACGATGAGGCAGTCTCGCTCACCCCCAAGGAGTACGACCTGCTTGTGTTCCTGGCCAGCGATCCGGGGGCGGTGTTCTCCAGGGAGCGGATCCTCGAATCGGTCTGGGACGAGCACTGGTGGGGGTCCACCAAGACCCTCGATGTCCACGTGGCCTCACTCAGACGCAAGCTCGGCGCCGACCTGATCGAAACGATTCGTGGAGTCGGCTTCAGGGTGGCAGCAGAGTCGGCGACGCCGTGAACCGGCGCATTCTGATCAGCTATCTGACGCTGGCCCTGTTCGTCATTCTGGTGCTCGAGATACCCCTCGCTTTCTTCTTCGCGGCGCGGGAACGGGACCGCTTCACCAATGCCGTCGCCTCGGACGCCTCGGTCCTGGCCACCACCTATGAGGACGTGCTCGACTCCGGAGCGCCTCTCCGCCCGGCCGCCGCCGAGGAATATCGGGCTCGTACCGGGGCGCGTGTCGTCCTGGTGGATACGAACGGAATATCGCTGCTCGATACGGACGCGCCGGTAGATCGGGACTTCTCGACCCGTCCCGAAATCGCTACGGCACTCACCGGGGTGAGGGATCAGGGCACCAGGCACTCCGACACGCTGGGGATCGACTTCCTCTTTGTGGCGGTGCCGGTGGCTTCAGGGGGCGTGGTCCATGGGGCTCTTCGGTTGACCCTGCCCATCACGCAGGTGGAAGGCCGCATCCACCAGTTCTGGTGGGGCCTGGCGGCGGTGGCGGGGGTGATCCTGGTGGCCGTGGCGGCCGTTGGCTCCACCCTGGCCCGTTCCGTCTCGAGGCCACTCCGTGAGCTGGAGGAGGCGGCGCACTCGTTTGCCAGCGGCGACCTGAAGGCCAAGCCCGCCCCCCGCTATGCCCCTCCGGAGGTGGCCGAGCTGGCCGAGACCCTCAACGGGATGGCGCGGCGATTGGGCGAGATGCTCCATGCCCAACGGGCCTTCGTCGCCGACGCCTCACATCAGCTCCGCACCCCGCTCACCGCCTTACGGCTCCGGCTGGAGAACCTGGCCGAGGCCGGCGTCGACGCCGACCAGAGGGCGGAGATCACGGCGGCGATCGAGGAGACAGAGCGCCTGGGTGAACTCGTCGGCCAGTTGCTGCGGCTGGCCCGGACCGACCTGCAACCCGACCGCGAGCCGGTAGACGTGGAGGAGGTGGTTCGGGGTCGGGTCGACATCTGGTCAGCCGTGGCCGCCGAGTCGTCGGTGACCTTGCGCTCCACCCCCCACGATCCCCTATCTCCCAGGCTGTTGATCCCCGGAGCGATCGATCAGATCCTGGACAACCTCATCGACAACGCCATCACGGCAACCCCGCCCGGAGGCACGGTCGAGGTCTCGCTCGCGTCGGGCGGGGGGAAGGTGATGCTGTCCGTTGCCGATACGGGTTCGGGGCTCTCGGACGAGGACAAGCGCCGAGCGGTGGACAGGTTCTGGAGAGGCAACACGTCCTCGACCGGCAGCGGGCTCGGGTTGTCCATCGTCAAGGCGATCGTCGACGCCCATGGCGGTTCCATCACCCTGCGAGACGCTCCCGAAAGGGGGCTGGTGGTGCAGGTGGCCCTGCCCGCCCCGGCCACACCTGCATCGGCCACGTCCGGCCTGCAGCCCACAGCGGAGATCCACCGGGTGCACCAGACCCGCCAGGATCGTCCCGTCTGAGATTCTCCCCTACAAAACGCGTCCCCTGAGGGCCCGATTTGCTGATAAAAACACGTATGTGCGCAGGTCGGTGATCTTGGTGGTGGGGGCGGCGGTAGTGGTGGCGGGGGTGATCGGGGGGGTGGTGTGGGCCAACAGCGGGGGTGGGCCGGTTCTCCGCTTGAGCCAGCAGTTTCCGCCGGAGGCAATGACGATCATCGAGGACTCCTGGTCGGATTTCGTTGCCGCCTTCCCCAACCAGCGGGGCTGCCTGGGCGACGTCGACCTGGTGGCAGTCAGCGACCTCCCCGACGGGGACGCCTCCTACGACTTCGCCGACCACCTGATACGTGTCCTCGTGCCCACCTCACCCCGCCGATTTCCCGAATCCCTGGTGCACGAGTTCGGCCATCACCTCGAAGCCTCCTGCCCGGTGGTGGACGAGATCGGGGCCAGGTTCATGGCCCTGCAGGGGTTTCCGCCTGACCAGGATTGGTACCGGGGAGAGGTGTGGTTCAGCACCCCTTCCGAGCACTTCGCCGAGACCGTGGTAGCAGGTAGTGCGGGGCGAGCGAATCATCCACGCCCGCGACATCGCACTGTCCCCGGCCGCAGTCGATCTGGTCAGGCAATGGGGAGGGACGCCCGCCAACGACTAGGCCGGTTTGGCCGCCTCGAGCCATTCAGGTCGGGTAGGGTGCCCGGGCGATGGCCACCGACACTCCAAGGGACGGACGCCAGAGGGACGAGTCGGGAGCTCCGCTCGATCATGGCTGGTTCATCAACGGAATCGAGGCCCTGTCCGAGTTCTTCGGCAAGGTCTCGGTGTGGCTGGTCGTCCCCACGATCCTGATGGGCTTCGTCAACGTGGTCCTGCGGCGAGTGGGCGCCTCGGTCCATCAGCAGCTGACCAGCAATGCCCTTATCGAAGGTCAGTGGTACCTCTACTCGTTGATCTTCCTCCTGGCTTTCGCCTACATCCTCAAGAACCAGGTAAATGTCCGGGTCGACTTCTGGTTCGCCAACCGCAGCGAGAAGACCAAGGCCCTGATCGACTTCGTGGGCCACCTGATCGGGCTGATTCCCTTCTGTGTCATCGGCATCTGGGTCTCGATCAACCCGATCGTCTTCTCCTGGAAGATCAAGGAGGGATCTCCCGACCCGAGCGGGTTGCCCCGCTATCCGATCAAGACCGTGATCCTGGTGGCCTTCGTCCTGCTTTCGCTGCAGACGCTGGCCGAGATGATCAAGCTGGTCCGGGTCCTGAGGGGCAAGGAGCACTACGACGTGTCCAAGGCTCCGGTGCGGGTCGAATGATCGTGAGGAGGATCTGATGGGGGCGGAGTGGCTGGCGATCATCATGTTCCTCGTCTTCATGGTCGTGATCATGCTGGGCTACCCGGTGGCGTTCTCGTTCGCCGGCACCGCATTCGTGTTCTTCGTCCTGGGCTATTTCACCGGCGCCCTCGACCCGTCCATCTTGAACGGGCTGTTCAACAAGTGGTTCGCCAGTTCGATGGCCAACTTCACCTTCCTGGCCATCCCCTTTTTCGTGTTCATGGGGGCGGTATTCGAGAAGTCGGGTCTGGCCGAGCGACTACTCACCTCGATCGGCATGCTGATGGGCCCCATCAAGGGCGGCATGGCCATCGCAGTGGTATTCGTCGGCACCTTGCTCGCCGCCGCCACGGGAGTAGTGGCGGCCACGGTGATCGTCATGGGCATCCTCTCCCTGCCGGTCATGGTGCGCTACAACTACGACCACAAGCTGGCCACCGGCGTGATCATCGCCTCGGGCACCCTGGCCCAGCTCATCCCTCCCAGCCTGGTGCTGATCGTGCTGGCCACCTTCCTGCCGGTTTCGGTAGGCCAGCTCTTCGCCGGTGCCCTGATCCCCGGGATCATGTTGGCGATTCTCTACGCCGCCTATGCGGTCATCATCGCCTACCTGCGGCCCGGCACCGCCCCACCGATTCCCAAGGAAGAGCGCACACTCTCGGGAGCGGCGCTGGCCAAGGAGGCGGTCGTCTCCATCGTCCCCTCGCTGGCTTTGATCTTCGCCGTGCTGGGTTCGATCTTCTTCGGGCTGGCCACCGCCTCCGAGGCGGGATCGGTCGGTGCCCTGGGGGCGGTCCTGCTGGCGATCGGCTATCGCAACTTCTCCTGGAAGATGATCAAGGAAGCCGCCGTCGCCACGACTCAGATCACTGCCCTGGTGCTCCAGATCCTGTTCTGCTCCACCTTCTTCGCCCTCCTCTTCGACCGCCTCGGCGGCCAGGATCTGATCACGGGCTGGTTGCTCAACCTCCCCGGCGGCAAGTGGGGGTTCATCGTCGCCGCCAACGTGATCGTGTTCCTCCTGGGCATCAATCTCGAGTTCCTGGAGATCTCTTTCATCGTCATGCCCCTGTTCGTGCCCGCCGCCCAGGCCCTGGGGGTGGACCTGGTCTGGTTCACGGTGATGATGGCGATCAACCTCAACATGGCCTTCATCTCGCCTCCGGTCGGGTTCTCGCTCTTCTACCTCCAGTCGGTGGCCCCACCGGAGATCAAGACCAAGGAGATACACCTGGGCGCTTTCCCCTTCATGGCCTTACAGGGTGTGGGGCTGATCCTGGTGGCTTTGATCCCGGCCAGCGTCACCTGGATGGTGCATCTGGCCGGACTGGGCGGGGGTCTGGGCGTCGGCTAGATCTGCCAACGACGTGAAGAAGGGCCCCCGGTGACCGGGGGCCCTTCGTCGTAGCTGTCTTTTCTCAGACCTGAGGCTGGTAGTTGATCATCCCGCCTTCGGCGATCTTGAACCAGGCATTGGCCGAATCACGGAACGGCTTCCAGGCGTCGAAGACCGACTTGAAGTCGGGATCATCGGAAGCGTTCTGATCGTAGATCTCGAATGCCGCCGCCTCAGCCGCCTGCATCACGTCGTCGGGGAACGGCAGGACCTGCACGTCCGATCCGTTCACCAGGTCGTTGAAGGCGACCGGGTTCTTGGCGTCGTAGGAGGCCATCATGTCCACATTGGCATGGGCCGCGGCGGACTTGACCACTTCCTGGTACTCCTCGGGGAGGGCGTTCCACTTGTCCAGGCCGATCTGTACTTCCAGGGTCGGGCCCGGCTCCCACCATCCGGGGTAGTAGTAGTACTTGGCGACGGTCTGGAACTCGAGCTTGGTGTCGTCGTAGGGACCCACCCACTCGGCGGCGTCGATGGCACCGGTCTGCAGCGACTGGAAGATCTCTCCACCGGCGATCACCTGCACCGCGGCACCGAGCTTGTCCATCACCGACCCCCCCAGGCCGGGGATGCGGAAGCGGAGGCCCTGGATGTCGGCCAGGCTCTTGATCTCCTTGTTGAACCAGCCGCCCATCTGCACGCCCGTGTTCCCGGCCGGGAACTGGATCACGTTGAACTTGTCGGCGTAGAGCTGTTGGAGCATGTCCAGGCCGCCGCCGTAATAGAGCCAGGCGTTCTGCTGGCGGGCGGTGAGGCCGAAGGGCAACGCAGTTCCGAACGCCAACCACTGCCCGAGACCCAGGTAGTAGTAGGAAGCGGTGTGCCCGGCGTCGACGGCCCCTTGCTGGACCGACTGGAGGACCTCCAGCGGAGGCACCAGCTCGCCCCCTGCCCGGGCGTCGATGGTGAAGCGGCCGTTGGTCATGGCGCTCACCCGGTCGGCGAACGTCGTGGCACCGCCGAAGATGGTGTCCAGGTTGGTGGGCCAGCTCGTAGCCAGGTTCCAGTTCACCTCGGGCAGATCCTCGGCCTGCAAGGCGGTGTCCAGGTCGGGATTGCCGGTGGTGGCGGCTCCGCCGGTGCCACCTGTTGTGCCGCCGGTGGTGGCCACCGTCCCTCCCTCGGTCTGGCAGGCGGCCAACAAGGCCGCACCTGCCAGCCCGGCAGCTCCGAAGCCTGCCGTTTTGAGAAATTCGCGCCGGTCCATTGAGCTTCCTCCTACTCGTTACTACGGCCCGGGGGCCAGTCGCACACTAACCAGTTGCTCGGCAGCGGGTCGGTCGGAGCGCAAATTGATTCCATCCTCACCCGGGGACCGAGGACGGCTAGCTTGGCGTTCGATGCTGGATCGCTCCCATTTCGAGGCACTCGATGAGGCGGACCCGCTCACATTCCTGGCGGCTCGGTTCAGCCTCCCCGAGGGCTTGGTCTACCTGGACGGGAATTCCCTCGGCCCGTTGCCCGCCCACGTTCCCGACGTGCTGGAGGACCTGGTGCTACGCCAATGGGGCCGGGACCTGATCACTTCGTGGGATGGGAACGGGTGGTGGGGGCTGGCGGAACGAGTCGGAGACAAGATCGCACCGTTGATCGGGGCGGATCCTGGCTCGGTGATCGCCGGCGACACGACCACGGTGGCGGTGTACAAGGCGGTGCATGCCGCCGCTGACATGCGACTGCATCGATCGACGATCCTCACCGACTCGGGCAACTTCCCCACTGACATCTACACGATGGGCGCCATCGCATCTCAGACAGACCGGCGGCTGGTGGTGGTGGAGCCCGACCAGGTCCTGTCGGAACTCGATGAGACTGTGGGGGTGGTTTGTCTGACCCACGTCGATTACCGGAGCGGGCGCCGTCACGACATGGCTGGGGTGACCGAGGCCGCACACGAAGTTGGGGCCGTCGTCGTGTGGGACCTGTCCCATTCGGTGGGGGCCATGGATCTGGAGCTGGGAGACGCCGACATGGCCGTCGGTTGTGGGTACAAATATCTCAACGGAGGTCCGGGCGCTCCCGCCTTCGCCTATGTCCGTCCCGACCTATGGGACCACTTCGTCAATCCTTTGGCCGGGTGGTGGGGCCATGCCGACCCCTTTGCAATGCGTGCCGACTTCGAGCCCGCCCCGGGGCGGCGAAGGGCGCTGGTCGGCACCCAGCCGATTCTCTCTATGGCTGCCCTCGATTCCGCCCTGGATTCCTTCGCCGGCGTGGACACTGCCCTGTTGCGGGCCAAGTCGGAGCTGTTGACCACCAACTTCATCGATCTGGTCGACGAGATGCTTCCCGAGTTCGAGGTGGTGACGCCCCGGGCGGTATCGGCGCGGGGAAGCCAGGTCAGCCTGGCCCACGACCGGGCCCCCGCCATCATGTCGGCCCTGATCGACCGAGGCGTCATCGGCGATGTGCGGCCGCCGAATCTCTTGCGATTCGGATTCGGCCCGGCTTTCCAGCACCACGTCGACGTCTGGGATGCGGTCCACGACCTGCGCCGGGTCATGGACGAAGACGTTATGTGAGACGCCCCCTACCGCCCGCCTTCGGCGGCAGGGATCTTCCCCCTGCAAGCAGGGGGACAAAGCTGCTTTCCGTTTGTCCCCCACGAAGTGGTAAGTCAGCTCCCCGCAAGCAAGGGAACGAGGCTCAGAAGGGCTGGGGGCCGATTCCGGCCACCTCGGAAAAGGCCACACCGTCCTCCTGGGAGAGAGGATCGAGGGCGGCGTCGCCGATTCGTCCCTGGCCGAGATCGAGCTTGACATGAAGGGCCTTGCCCGCCACCCCGGTGTGGGCGATCACCCGCAAGAGACCGCCCCAGGAACGAGTCTCGGGTTTGGATTCGAGATCGACGCTGCCGACCGTCAGCAGTATTCCGTTGGAATCGAGGATACGAGCCGCGCCCGAGTAGCTGTCCATTTGGCCGCCATTATGCCCGCTCGACGGATTCCTCCGTGCCACACTTTCCCCATGGGCCCGATAGCCACGGTCTTGACGTTGATTGTCACCGTGGCCACCGGTGGGGCCTTGGGGGTCGACCTGGCTGCTCCAGATACCAATGCGGTGCTCTCGGCAGTCGGCCAGGCTGTCGCCCCAGCCACCTCTTCGTCGCCGGGCGGCACCTTCTTCGATGACGACGGGGATGTCCACGAAGGCGCCATCGAGGCGATCGTTGCGGCTGGCATAACCCGCGGCTGTGGTGAGCCGGACCTCTACTGTCCGACGGATCCCGTCACCCGGGGGCAGATGGCGGCGTTCCTGGCCCGCGCCCTCAACTTGCCCGCGGCCAAGGGCGACACCTTTTCCGACGACGACGGCTCGATGTTCGAAGCCGACATCCAGGCCCTCGCCGCCGCCGGGATCACCCGGGGCTGTGGCCCGCGCCTCTTCTGCCCCGATCGGGTAGTGACCCGCCAGGAGATGGCCGCCTTCCTCACCCGGGCTCTCCACCTGGAGCCCGGCGAATCGGATCGCTTCGTCGACGACGCCGGTTCTCCCTTCGCTGCCGATATCTCGGCCCTGGCCCGGGCGGGGATCACCAAAGGCTGCAATCCACCCGCCAACGACCTCTTCTGTCCCACCCGTCCGGTGCTGCGGGACCAGATGGCATCGTTCCTCTCCCGTGCCCTGGACCTGACTCCAGTCATACCCCCGCCCCGACCCAGCGTGACGATGGCCTTCACGGGCGACGTCCTGATCCACAGCCAGTTGTGGCGTAAGGCAGCCACCTATGGCTCTCCGTTCGACTTCGGGCCCATGTTCGCCCCGGTGTCCAAAATCATCGGCTCGGTCGACCTCGCCATTTGTCACCTGGAGACCCCTCTCTCCGCCACCGACGAGGACCTGTCGAGCTACCCGAGGTTCAACACCCCCCACGAGGTGGCCGACGGCCTGGCCGGGGCCGGCTATGACGGCTGTTCGACAGCTTCGAACCACTCCTGGGATCAGGGTCTGAGCGGGATAGAGGCGACGGTGAAGGGATTGCACGATGCGGGACTGGCGCAGTCGGGGATGGCGACCAGCCAGTCCGCTGCAGATCACGCCACCCTCTATCAGGTGGGAGACGTGACCCTTGCCCACATCGCCGCCACCTGGTGGTTGAACGGGCTGCGCTTGCCCGAGGACAAGCCGTGGCTGGTGCAGATGCTGGACCTGGACCAGATCCTGGCGAAGGCCCACCAGGCCAGGGAGGAGGGAGCCGACGTGGTGGTGGTGAGCATGCACTGTTGCGTGCAGTACCAGGCCGCACCCACCGCCTACCAGAAGGAGGTGGCCCGGGCCCTGATCGCCTCACCCGACGTGGACCTGGTGGTGGGCCATCACGCCCACGTCGTCTCCCCGGTCGAGGAGGTGAACGGTGAGTACATCTTCTATGGGCTGGGCAACTTCCTCTCCGGGCAGCGCTTCCTGCCCGAGACCCAGGACGGGGTGATCCTGACGGTCGAGTTCGCTCCTCGCAACGGCAGGTGGGTGGGGCGCAACGTGCGCGCCTATCCCACCTGGGTGGAAGCGGGGACCTATCGCATCCTCACGGCGGCCGGCAACAACGAGGCCTCATGGCGTCGAACCGCCCGGACCCTGGAGTCCTACGGCGCGGACCTGGAAGTGGTGGGATGAGCGATACCCCTTAGTGCGGGCGCTCGATCAGCTGAGCCAACCCGCTGATCCGGGGTTCCCGGCCGTCACAATGACCGTCGACCAGCGCGGATCTCTCGTGGGAGAGTGTCCGGGCCAACTTGACCATTACTACCCAGTTTCGTCCCAACCGTCTGTCGGGGCGTGTATGCTTTCGTGCATACGGGCGGACTCGGGGTCCGCCCTTGTTTATGGGCAAAGGTCTGGGAGGCCACAATGCAAAAGCGATCTCGTCCGGTTTATCTCGCCCTAGCGGTAATGGCGGTGGTGGCGATGCTGGTCGGGATGATTCCCGCTCTGGGCAGCCACCTTCCCAATGACGCCGGCACCGTTCATCTCCATCTCGGCTCGGACGGATCGCGGTATTTCCTGTACACGCCGACAACAGGTTCGGCGACACAGCAGGACATAGGGTCCCCCATTCGCTGTCAACTGAGCATCGCCGGCTCGGTTGCCACTGTCACGGGGAACAGGAATGGCCCCGGTCTGTCAGACGACGGAATCGGGATCAAGTCGGGTGGAGCCCAGGGGACGCCGTGCGGGCAGGTCGACAGCACGGAGAACCTGACGGTTGCCCTCGCGGCCGGTATCCCTCTGGCCGAGCAGGTTGATCTGGACCTGGAACTGAAGGGGGATGCCAAGGTAAACATCACGGTCTACGCAGGCACCTCCGTCATGGGCACCTTCCAGGTGAGATCCGGCGCCTCAATCGTCAACGGGGAGGGCGTGGACGGAAACACCGGCGACCCGTATACCGCCACCGCCACGACGGATGATCCGGGTACGCTCGTCAACGAGTCCATCGCCAACTGCAAGAACGCCTCGGACTCAGGACCGGACGCCGGCTCCCGGGACAACTGCCGGCTGACCATCGATTCCGCCCTTCCCTTCAACCGGGTCAAATTCGAGCCCGTGGTCGGCGCCATGTCCCTCGAGGGCAGTGGCGACTTCGGCAACGACGTGGCCAAAGACACGATCTTCTACCTGACCAGCTTCGAGGGCGTGCTGGGTTGCACGTCGGGAGCCAACACGGTCACTGACACGGACGGAAGCGCCGTCGGCAAGCATCGTCCGCTATCAGAACACGGATGGATCCTCTTGCGTCCTGAAGCCGTACAGTCTCGAGGCCAACGAAGCAGAACACAGCGTGACGTTCGAGGTCTCCGACCCCGGTTCACAGCCGGCGATCTACGAGGCGTGGATCACCCTCTCAGAGGATGTCACCACCACGATCCTCAACGGAACGCTCCTGTACGACTCGGCGGCGCCTTACGACCAACTTCAAGGACATGCCGGCCTGCGTCGAGGACTATCAGGATCTCTCCGATGATCCTGCCGGCTCGCTCAATGACGAGGCCATACCCTCGGGCGACGACGGATGCGTGGTGGACGCCGTCCAGGACTGGCAGGGAAACACGACCTGGCACGTCATCTTCGAAGGCGACTGGCGATTCAAGTGAGATCGCGTCAGCTCTGAGGAACCGGTACCGCCTGCTCGATCCCCAACCGGTCGAGCAGGCGGATCGCTTCGTCCGCCTCCGCCGGATCGGGCGCCTCTCCCAGCCTCCTGGCCATCTCCAGACGGTCGGTCCTGATCAGGGCTTCGTCGTAGACCAGGCCCAGCTCGAGGGCCATTGCCAGGGCGGATTCCAACTCGGAACGGGCCTCGTCCACGAGACCTAGATTCAGCATGGCCGCGGCGGCGATACGGGCCCGCTTCGGTTCGAAGAACTCCGCCTCCTCGTCGGCCCGGTCGCGGGCGGCTGTGATCTCCTCGAGCGCTCCCAGCGAATCGCCCTGAACCACGTGACATTCCGCCAGGTGCAGCGCTGCTTCATAGGCGATCTGGGTCTGACCCAGGTTCAGCGCCTCCTTTCGGACTCTGCCAAATCGCTCAGCGGCCTCTTCGATCTCGCCCCTTTTCGCAACCAGACGAGCCATCTGTAGCTCTGCATTCACTGCATCGTCCTGGTTCCCGGCCGCACGCAGCATGCGTACGGAGTCGATCAGGATCGGTTCGGCCTCGTCGAGTCTTCGCTGGCTGACCAGCAACTCACCCAGGTTCGAACCGACCATGGCCGCCTGGACGTCGTTGCCCGCCCGCAGATAGGTAGCGCGGGCCTGGGACGCCCGGGCCGCAGCTTCCTTCCAATCGCCCATGTAGAAGCAGAATCCGCCCATGTTGTTGATCACGTCGGCCGCCTTGTCCAACAGTCCCAGCGACTCGTAGATCTCCACGGCCTCGGGCGAGCGGTTGGCCTGGTCGGGGCGACCCATGACGAAGTGGGCCCAGTCCATGATGGCGTATGCCCGGGCCAGGGCCGCCTTCTCGCCGGCCTCCCGCGCCTCCATGGCTGCCCGCTCCGCTATCTCCAGCGACTCCCTGGGTCGCTGCTGTGCCATGCGGACGGTGGCCCGGAACACCCTCAACTGGGCCCGGAGCCGGGCCGCCCCGGGAGACGGGTTGTCGCCCAGGAGGCGCAGCCCGTTTGAAGCATCACGGAGAGCTTGCGCATACGCCGCCTTCCTCGTTCGGGCGTGAGCCCGCTTGAGGAGCAGATGGGCTCGGTCGGGCCCGTTCTGGTCGATCCACGATCCTGCCCGCCTATACGCGTTGAGGGCCTCGTCGTAGCGGCCGGCCTGCTCGAGGACGTCACCGAGTAGCTGGGCTACCTCGGCCCGTTGATGGGATTGCTGGTCCAGATGGCGGCCGGCCGCCAGGGCGCGCTGGTAGAAAGTGGCTGCGGCCAGATTGGCGAATACCTCCTTGGCCGAGTTTCCAGACAGAAGGGAATAGCGCCACGCATCGCTCCATCTCCGGGCCTCGAAGTAGTGCAGGGAGAGAAGCTCGGCCTCTGTTTCGGGGTGGGGCTCGGCCTCTAGTCGGATGGAATCTCCGACTCTGGCGTGGAGATCGCGGCGGATCTTGAACGGAAGCCCCTCGTAGGCGATGTCTCGTATCAGAGAGTTGCGGAACTGTGTCCAACCTGACGGATTCGAGGACACGAACTCGCTCAATCGTTCGAGCGCTCGCGCCCGCCACTCGGGGCGGCGCTCATCATCGGTCAGAACCGCCATGGTGTGATCGATCTGGAACCCGGCGCCGAGCACCGCCAGACGTCTCAGTAGGTGGCGATCCTGGGGGGCGAGCTGGTCGATGCGCGCACCGATCAGCCCTTCGACGGACTGGGGTAGCGCCTCGACGTCGCTGCCCCCTCGCAGGGCTTCCAGTAGCTCGAAGAGGAAGAAGGGTCGGCCTTCGGCCCGCTCCACCAAAGTCTCGACTTCCCCCGGTCGGAGCGGAGAGGCTTCGGTCGCGCCGAGAATCAATCGTGTGGCCTCTTCGTCCGACAGGGCTGCCAATTCGATTCGCCGCACGGTGGGGGTGTCCGGCGCCGTGAACCCCTCTGTGCCGGGCCGGCGGGTGGTCAGGATCATCCAGGGCTCCCCGTCCATCATCGACGTCAGCCCGGCGAGAAGGTCGCTGGAGGCCTCATCCATCCAGTGGACATTCTCCACCACCATCAGGGTGGGGCTGTCGACCGTGGCACGCAGAAGCTCGGCAGTCGCCCCCAGAATGCGGTTGGGGCGGAACTGGCTCTCCAGGGCGAGGACCTCTGGCGACTCGTCGATATCCAGGTCCAGGGGTGCGCCGATGAGCGCCAGCCATGGTTCCAGCTCGGGGCATTCTGCCCTGACGAGATCCCTCAGGCGCCGGACGTTTTCGGCCGGATCGGGGCTGTCCAGGCCCCACAGGCCGGAGAGTAGGGATCGGAACGGGAAGTAGGGCGTAGCGCGCTGGTACAGGCGGCATTCGGTCCTGACGAGCCGGCCGGGCCGGGCGCGTTGGATGAATTCCGCCAGCAACCTACTCTTGCCCATGCCCACCTCGGCGGTGACTTCTGCGGCTCTGGCCGTCCCCCCCTCCACCTCTGTCCACAGGCCGATGAGCGCCTCCATCTCATCGTCGCGGCCGATTAGGTCGAGATCGGCGTACTGGACTGTCTCGCGGCTTCCCTCCGGGTACCCAACCGAGAACGCCTGGATGGGCAGTTTCTTGCCTTTGACTTGAAACGGTGGAGGTGCTTCCAACTGGAAGGTGGTCCGGGAGCCGTCCAGCACCTCACGTGTGGTGTAGATCTCCCCGGGCGGCGCCTGGGCCATGAGCCGGGCGGCGAGGTTCACGACGTCGCCCATCACCGTGTACGTACGACGGTACGCAGGTCCCACCACTCCCGAGAAGATCGGGCCCCAATTGACCCCTACCTGGAGCGGGAGCTCCGGGGGCGCTGAATCGACAATGTCCCTCAGCGTGAGGAGCATTCGCTCATGGTCGTTTCCGCTGCGTTCGGGCACCCCGGCCGCGAGGATGAATTTGCCGCCGTCGGGTGCCACGTCTGTAGCCAGGAATGTCACACCGTGACGGTCGGCGCTTTCCTGCACCGATCCCGTCAATGTCTGAAGGACCGCCCCCGTCGTCTCGGCGTCGTTGGCGGCCAGAAGGCGGTCAAAGCCCATGTAGTGGACGAAGGCAACCGCCGCCGGCCGATGTTCTGGTTCGATGTCCGATTCGGACAGGATCCCCCGCAACCCTTTGGGGACGAACTGGGCCAGATCGATCGGAGGGCTGGAGGCGGGCCGGAACTCGAGGTGCTCCACAGCAGGTCGGGAGCGCAGAAGCGTGCCCGGTCCGGTCTCCGGTCCCAGGGAAGACGATGGAAGTGCCGTCGCGGTTGCAGGGCTGAGGAGGATCTCACCGGCCGATGCGGCGCCCTCCATATCGACCACGCCGCTCGCTCCGGGCCCGGCCACGACCAGCTCGCGATGGGATCTGCCCACCAGGAAGAAGTCGAAAACGCCGGAATGAACCCCGACCGACATCCGAAGCGAAACCCTTCCCGCCGTGGTCTGGAAGGTGCCCACCTCCTTAAGCTTCTCTCGCATGGCGTAGGCGGCCGCGGCGGCCCTGGAGGCATGGCCGTCTTTGTTGAACAGCAGCAACAGGGCGTCGCCGCCGAACTTGAGGAGATTTGCCCCGAAGGTGTACGCCTCCGGCAGGAGCTGGCCGAATGTCGCGTCGATGACGCCGGTGACTTCCTCTGCTCCGACCTTGCCGTGGCGAGCCAGCCGCTCCGACATCTTGGTGAATCCGGAGACGTCGACGAACACCATCGATCCCTCGACCGCCTGGTGAAGGCGCCCCGGGGCATCCTCGTCCCAGTAGCGGATCAAGCGGGGCAGATAACGCTGATAGGGGCTTGGCCCGTTCATCCGATCCCGTCCCGCCTGTTCGATCTAGTCCTTGACCTGAGCCTACATTGACGATGTCTGGAGGGTCACCACGGCGATCCTGCCCTGCATCTGGGTGCCCGCCGGGGGTTACTTGGGGACGAAGGACTGGTTGGGGGCGGCGGCCGCCACGTTGGGGAAGCGCTCGCTGGCGAGTTCCACCAGTCGGTCGACCTCATCGTCGGATCGTCTCGGGTCATGACTGGCGAAGAGCAGCTGGTCAACTCCGGCTTCGGCCGAGATCTTGGTGGCCTGCTCCCAGGTGCTGTGTCCATATCCCTTCTTCTCTTCGATCTCCTCGGGGAGATACTGGGCGTCGTGGACCAGGATGTCGGCTCCGTGGGACATCTCCACCAGGACCCGATCGGCCGCGGTCCCCGCCTCGTGGTCGGTCGCCACCACGATGGCCTGGCCCTCGAAGTCGAAGCGGTATCCCAGCCCTCCCTGAGGATGATGGAGGGGGAAGGTCGTTACGTTGACGCCTCCGATCTCGAAGGAGTCGGGCGAGGCTTCGAATTCGACGTCCGCGTCCCGGATCGAGACCGGGAACCAGGGGGGCGTGATGGCGTCACCGATGCCGCGAGCCGGGTCACCGAGCCCGAAGATTCGAAGGGCGATGTCCCTGCGCCACATGGGCGCACACATCGAAAGGCCCTGGATGTGGTCCCAGTGATAATGAGTCACCAGGATGTTGTAGGTGCCACCCGACCCGGGAACATCGGGGAGGATGCTGCGCAGCCCGGTCCCGGCATCCACGATCGCTATCACGGACCCGTCGTCGTGGTGAAGGGAGTAGCAGGTTGTGTCGCCCCCGTGACGAGCGAACTCGGAGGTGCCGACGGGCATCGAGCCTCGAGCACCGTGAATCTGTAGATACAAAGTGGCCTGTCCTCGGTTGGTGAACGGATTGAGCGTAGAGGGTCGCCCTGGGGTGAGGCGACCCGGGAGACTCCTATTTGCGGGGAACGTCGGGGAGCAGGTTGGAGCGGAGCATGATCTCGTGGCGGTAGGAGCGGTGGATCTCACGTATCTTCTCATCCGCCTCGGCGCTGAGATCGTCGATCTTCTCTTCCATCTTCTCCACCTCGCCCTTGAGTCGGTCGATCTCGTCCTGCAATTCCATGACCTGCTTGACCCCTTCCAGGTTCAGCCCCTGGCCGGTCAATTCGGCGATGAGACGCAGGCGCTCGATGTCCTCCTGGGAGTAGCGCCGGGTCCCCCCGGGGGTCCGATACGGCTCGATCAGCCCCCGGCGCTCGTAGATGCGCAGCGTCTGGGGGTGCATGCCGGCCAGTTCGGCAGCCACCGAGATCACGAATACGGCTCTCTTGCGGGACCGATCGCTCATGGCACCACCATCATTCCAGGTACGGCTCGAAGTGGCCGCGCATGTCGGCGGTCTCGTAGGTGTCGAGCTGCTCGAGCAACTTCTTCTCGTCCTTGGAGAGCTTGTCGGGAACCTGGATCTCCACCCGGGCCAAGAGGTCTCCGGGTCGTCCCCTGCCGCCGGTCACACCCCTGCCCCGTACCCGGAACACCTTTCCCGACTGGGTGCCGGGGGGGATCTTGATTCGCACCGATCCGTTCATGGTGGGCACGTTCAGCTTGGTTCCAAGGGCCGCCTCCGAGAAGGAAATGGGAACCGTCACGGTCAGGTTGTTGCCCGACCTCCCGAAGATGGGATGGGGGGTGACGTGGACCTTGACCAGCAGGTCCCCGGGAGGGCCTCCGTTGCGACCCGGCCCGCCCTTGCCGGCCAGGCGGATGGTGGCGCCATCCTTGACCCCGGCCGGGATGCGGACGTTGATGGACCGGGTACGTACCTCCGAGCCCGATCCACGACATACGGTGCACGGTTCATCGATGATCACTCCCGATCCCCGGCATTGCGGGCAGGCCTCGCTGAAGGAGAAGAAGCCCTGGTTGCGGGCCACCGAGCCGGTCCCGCCACAGGTGGGACAGCTCTGGGGACGGCTGGGGGGCTCGGCCCCGGTCCCACCGCAGTGGGAGCAGGCCGCCTGGCCCCGCACCTGAAGGGTGGTGGTCAGACCGGAGAAGGCCTCGTCGAACGAGATGGTCAAGTCCGACGACGAATCGGTGCCGCGGACCGGTGCCGCCCCCGAGCGGCGGCCACCCCGGGCTCCGGCTCCGCCGAACAGGTCGCCAAGCCCGCCCAAACCTCCGAACAAGTCGGACAGGTCTTCGACCCTGACCTGTTGCTGGCCCCCGAATCCGCCACCGCCGAAGCCTCCGCCTGCGAAGGCGCCGGAGGAGGCCAACCTCCTGACCTGGTCGTATTCCTTGCGCTGCTCGGGGTCTGACAGCGTGGCGTAGGCCTCCGACACCTCCTTGAATCGTTCCTCGGCGGTGGCATCGCCGGGATTGGCGTCGGGATGGAGCTTCTGGGCAAGCTTGCGGTAGGCGCGCTTGATCTCGTCCTGGGGGGCATCTTGGGCCACTCCCAGGACCGAGTAGAAGTCCTTCTCGACCCACTCTCGGTTCATCGCCTCAGTCCTCGTACTCGAGCGCCACCAGTGCGGGGCGGACCAGACGGTCCTTGAGTTTGTACCCTCGCCTCAGCTCCTCGCTGACCATGAGACGGCCTTCTCCCTCCGAAGGAGAAACCACGGCCTCATGGATCTCGGGATCGAAGGGCTCGCCCTCGCTCGGGACGATTTCGAGCCCCAGGTTGGCCAGTATTCCCAGCAGCTGGTCATGGGTGCGCAACATGCCCGCCAGCAGCTTCCTCTCGGACTCGGTCGAGGCCTCCACCGCCACGGCGGCGTCGAAGCTGTCCAGGGCGGGCAGCAGATCAGCCACCACCCGCTCTGCTGCCCGCTGGGTGGTCTCGGACTGCTCGCGGATGGCACGTCGACGGAAGTTGTCGAAGTCGGCCGCCACCCGTTTCAGGTCGTCCAGATAGGACGATGCCTCTTCCCGGGCCTCGGCCAGCTTGGTCAGGAGCAGCTCCCGAGCTGCCTGGGCATCCTCGGGCAGGTCCAGTCCCAGGTCCGCGGCAGTCGGCAGTTCGGCGGTGACCACCTCAGGGTGGCCTTCCGACACCACCTCTGCCTCCACGGCCGCTTCGGATCCTGGTTCGGTCATGTCGACCACCGATCGTCGATGGTGGTCCGCCCCGGGTGGCCGTCGAGCCACCCGGGGACGAAACCGGTACTCGGACCGATCACGACTCATCACCCTCGTCGATGATCTCGGCGTCCACGACCTCTTCGTCGCCGGCCGCGTCCTGGGCCCCCGCCCCGGCCCCGGTGGCTTGAGCCTGCTCGGCGGCCTCCTGGTACATCCGCGTAAACGCACCCTGGGAGACCTGGGCCAGGTGCTCCATCTTGGAGCGGAGGTCCTCAGTCGAGGTGTCCTCGGAGGCCACGGCGTCCCTCAAGTCGGCCATGGCCGACTCGATGGGTGACTTCTCGTCTTCGGTCAGCTTGTCGCCCTGCTCGGACAGCACCTTCTCGGTCTGATTGACCAGCTGCTCGGCCTGGTTGCGGGTCTCCACCGCCTCCCGCCGCTTGCGGTCCTCCTCGGCATACGACTCGGCATCCTTGACCATCCGGTCGATCTCGTCCGAGGCCAGGGCCGAACCGCCGGTGATGGTCATGGCCTGCTCCTTGCCGGTGGCCTTGTCCTTGGCGTTCACGTTGACGATTCCGTTGGCGTCGATATCGAAGGTGACCTCGATCTGGGGCACGCCCATCGGGGCGGGAGGGAGACCGGTGAGCCGGAACTTGCCCAGGCTCTTGTTGTCGGCCGCCATCGCTCGCTCACCCTGCAGTACGTGGATCTCGACTTCGGGCTGGTTGTTCTCGGCCGTGGTGAAGATCTCGGACTTGCGGGTGGGGATGGTCGTGTTGCGCTCGATCATCTTGGTCATGACGCCGCCCTTGGTCTCGATGCCCAGGGTCAGGGGCGTCACATCCAGCAAGAGGACATCCTTGACGTCGCCCTTGAGCACGCCGGCCTGGATGGCGGCGCCGGCCGCTACCACCTCATCGGGGTTGACACCCTTGTGGGGTTCCTTGCCGGTCAGTTCCCGCACCACCTCCTGCACGGAGGGCATGCGGGTGGAGCCGCCCACCAATACCACGTGGTCGATCTCGGAGACCTGGATCCCGGCGTCCTTGATGGCCTGTCGGAAGGGAGACTTGGTTCGATCCAACAGATCGGCAGACATCTTCTCGAATTCCGAGCGGGTCAGCTTCTGCTGGAGATGGAGGGGGCCCTCGGCGGTGGCGGTGATGAAGGGCAGGTTGATCTCGGTCTCGGACACCGAGGACAGCTCGATCTTCGCCTTCTCAGCCGCCTCCTTGAGCCGCTGAACCGCCATCCGGTCCTTGCTCAGGTCGACTCCGTGGTCGTTGTCGAACGTCTTGACCAGCCAGTCGATGATGACCTGGTCCCAGTCGTCTCCGCCCAGCTTGGTGTCACCCATGGTCGACTTGACCTCGAACACGCCCTCTCCGATCTCCAGGACGGAGACGTCGAAGGTGCCGCCGCCGAGGTCGAAGACGAGGATGGTCTGGTCGCCTTCCTTGTCCAGCCCGTAGGCCAGTGAGGCGGCGGTGGGCTCGTTGATGATCCGGGACACGTTGAGCCCGGCGATCTGGCCGGCCTCCTTGGTGGCCTGGCGCTGGGCGTCGTTGAAGTAGGCGGGCACCGTGATGACGGCGTCGGTGACGGTGTCACCCAGATAGGACTCGGCGTCCCGCTTCAGCTTCATGAGGATCCGGGCCGAGATCTCCTGGGGGGTGTAGGTCTTGCCGTCGGCCTCTATCTTCCAGTCCTCGCCCATGTGGCGTTTGATGGAACGAACGGTCTTGTCGGGGTTGGTTATGGCCTGACGCTTGGCCACCTCGCCCACCAGTATCTCCCCGTCCTTGAAGGCCACCACCGATGGGGTGGTGCGGGATCCCTCCGCGTTGGGTATGACGGTCGGGTCGCCTCCCTCCAGGGTGGCGATGACCGAGTTGGTGGTTCCGAGGTCGATACCTACTACTCGAGCCATGGTGTCGATTCCTTTCCTTGGTTTCTAAGACTGCTTGGCAACCTGGCACACAGTACAACCTGAGTCACCCTATGTCATATTTCATAAATCTGTACGATAGGATTTTTGGCTTTGAGCCTGCCGGGTAGGAATATCACCCCGACGCGGCAGGTTTGACCTATGCAACTGAAACAGACCTACAGAGGAACCCATGCCTGAGACCACTCATCTGACGGTTCCGGTGTTGCCCCTCAACAACGGAGTCGTCTTCCCCCACATGGTCGTCACCCTGCGGATGGAGACCACCGAGGGCAAGCTCGCCCTGGCCGCCGCCCGCGCCAACGACGGCCGGTTGCTACTGGTGCCCCGTATCGACGGGCGTTATGCCACGGTGGGCACCCTGGCCGAGATCACCGAATTCGACGAGGACGGCAACGTCGTCGTCTCCGGACTGGCCCGTGCCCGGGTCGGATCCGGCTCCACCGACGACAGCGGCGCCCTGTGGGTGGCAGCCGAGCCCGTCACCGAGGTGGACGTCGTCAACGACCCCACCCTCGAGGAGCTGGTGGCCGAGTACCGGGCCGTGGTCACCGAGGTTCTCAACCTGCGTGGCGTCGGCGGTGTCGCCGAGCGGGTGCTTTCGGTCGACAACCCCTCCCAACTGGCCGATCTGGCCGTCTACTCCCCGGACCTGTCGCTGGAACAGAAGGTCGAGGTGCTGGAGACGCTCGATCTGCGGGCCCGCCTGGGCCGTCTGCTCGATTGGATGCGGGAGGTCCTGGCCGACCTGAACCTGCGCAAGAAGGTGCGGGAGGAGGCTGCCGAGCGCATCGACAAGAGCCAGCGCGAGTACATCCTGCGCCAGCAGATGGAGGCCATCCGCAAGGAACTGGGCGATGACGATGACGTCCCCGGTCAGTACCGCGCCAAGCTGGCGGAGGCAGATCTCCCCGAGAAGGTGGCGGAGGCAGTCAGCCGCGAGATCGACCGTCTGGAGCGGATGAGCGAGCAATCGCCCGAGCACTCTTGGGTGCGAACCTGGCTCGACACCATGTTCGAGGTTCCCTGGTCCACCAGGACCGAGGATCGTCTCGACCTCAACGAGGCCTGGACCGTCCTCGACGCCGACCACACCGGCCTCAAGGACGTCAAGGAGCGGATCATCGAGCATCTGGCGGTGCGCAAGCTTCGCCAGGAGAGGGGCCTGGAGGCCGACAACGACCGCCGCGCCGGCGCCATCCTGCTGCTGGTCGGCCCCCCCGGCGTGGGAAAGACCTCGCTGGGCGAGTCGGTGGCCCGGGCACTGGGCCGGAACTTCGTCCGCGTCGCCCTGGGTGGAGTTCGTGATGAGGCCGAGATCCGGGGTCATCGTCGCACCTATGTGGGTGCCCGCCCCGGTCGAATCGTCCGTGCTCTGACGGAAGCCGGATCCATGAACCCGGTCTTCCTGCTGGACGAGATGGACAAGGTGGGGAGCGACTGGCGCGGGGATCCTTCCTCGGCTCTGCTGGAAGTGCTCGACCCGGCCCAGAACCACACCTTCCGCGACCATTATCTGGAGACGGACCTGGATTTGTCCGATGTCCTCTTCATCGGGACCGCCAACGTCCTGGAAACGATTCCCGCTCCCTTGCTCGACCGGACCGAGGTCATCTCCATCGATGGCTACACGGATGCCGAAAAGGTGGAAATCGCCCGGGATCACCTCCTTCCCCGTCAGCTTCGTGCCGCCGGCCTGGAGCCTGAGGAGCTGGAGGTGACCGCCGCCGCCCTGGCCTCGATCGTGGACCGCTATACGAGGGAGGCCGGAGTCCGCAACCTCGAGCGTGAGCTGGGGAAGCTGGCGCGTAAGGTGGCCACCACCATCGCCACCGGGGACGATGCCACGCCCGTGACCGTCGATGACCCCGACGTGGTCGAATACCTGGGCAAGCCCAAGGTGTGGAAGGACGAGGCCAAAGATCGGACAGACGTGCCGGGCGTGGCCACCGGGTTGGCGGTCACGGGAGCCGGAGGCGACGTCCTCTTCATCGAGGCCACAGGGATGGAGGGAAGCCGCGACCTGGTCCTGACCGGTCAGCTGGGAGACGTGATGAAGGAGTCTGCTCGAATCGCCCTGTCCTTCGTCGAATCCCACGCCGACCAGCTCGGGGTCGATCCCGAGTCGCTCGACCACCGGTTCCACCTCCATGTGCCTGCCGGCGCCATCCCCAAGGACGGCCCCTCGGCCGGTATCACCATGGCCACGGCCCTGGCCTCGCTCCTGACCGGGCGCAAGGTCCGGGGTGAGGTGGGGATGACCGGCGAGGTCACCTTGCAGGGCAAGGTGCTGCCCATCGGGGGCGTCAAGCAGAAGGTGCTGGCCGCCCACCGGGCCGGTCTGACCGAGGTCATCTTGCCCCGCCGCAACGAGGCCGACCTAGACGACGTGCCGGAAGTGATCCGCGAGGACATGACCTTCCACATCGCCGACGACATGACCCAGGTCCTGGACTGGGCCCTGTCCTGAGCTGACACCTCGGCTTCGCCCGACCCCTTCGGGGTCGCCGGCCCCTACCCCGCTGCTTCGCAGCAGGGTCCCCTTCCTTGCGCCAGTCTCGCTCCGCCTCGTGGCGGGACAAAGGTTCGTCTACCCTGGGGTCGTCCCCCTACCTGTGCGCAGGGCTGCTTCGTCGGCGGGGGTGGGACCCCGGTTCCCCCTCCTGTCCGCTCCGCTCCGTGTGGGGACAAAGGTTCGTCCCCTGGGTCGTCCCCCTACCCCGCTGCTTCGCAGCGGGGGCCCGCTCCCTCTCGCTCCGCTCGTGGGGGACAAAGGTCTGTCTCCCTGCTTGCAGGGGGAAGGTAGGGGGTGCCTTCAGCCTCAACGGGTGTAGATCCGCGTGGTGCGGGGAGGGACAGCCGCCTCGTCGGTGGCTTCTTTCATGCCGGTGTCGAAGATCAGGGTGGTGGCCGGGTCGAGATCGACTTCGACTCCCGAGTCGGTCAAATTGGCGACCACGGTCAAATCCCGGCGCCGGAAGGCGACCACGCCGGGGCCGGCCTCGAGCCACTCTGCGGGGCCCAGGCTGCCCACTTCCTGTCGGCGACGGAGTTGCAGAAATCGCCGGTAGAGGTTCAGGGTGGAGCCGGGGTCTTCCCGCTGCACCGCCACCGTGTCCCCGGGTGGCCGCAGCGCGCAACGTAGCCACGCCCGCTCGGCGGTGGTGAAGCCCTGGCCGGGGCCCGGCTCCCACGGCATCGGCGTACGGCACGGATCGCGTCCCTCGTGATGGGCCTCCATGCCAACCGGGTCCTGGACATCGGCCGGGTCCACGTAACCGTTCTCCAGACCGAGTTCTTCGCCCTGATAGAGAAAGGGCATGCCGGGAAGCATGGCCAGGGCGGTCCACAGGGCGATGGCCCTGGAGAGGCCCTCATCTCCTCCACCGAAGCGGGTGGCGGGCCGGTGCTCGTCATGGCTGGCGATGGACCAGGCGAACCCGGTCGGGGCGGCTCTGACCCAGTGGCGGATCTCGTCGGCGAAGGCGACCGGATCCCAGGGGCGGCGGTTGAGAGCGAAGAACAGGGCCCAGTCGAGCCCCCCGACATTCATATATGCCGCGCTGCGCTCAGCATCGGTCAGGTAGACCTCGCCCAGCAGGCAGATCTCGGACCCGCCCGGGAGGCTCTTCCATCGACGGTAGATGTCGCGGTTGGTGGGCTGGTCCTGGTCGTAGAGATGGTCGAAGGCTTTGTATGCCTGTCGGGGAGTCGGATTGGCGGGCAGCGGCTCGATCTGGGGATTGTCGGCGAAACTGGGATGTTTCATCAGGGCATGTGCCACGTCTATCCGGAAGCCGTCGACGCCCCGCTCCATCCAGAAGGTGAGGATGCGGTCGAACTCGGCCCGCACCGCCTCGCTGGCCCAGTTGAGGTCGGGCTGTTGGGGAAGGAACAGGTGGCAGTAGTACTCCCCGCTGGCCGGGTCGAGGGTCCAGGCGGGGCCGCCGAAGTTGGAGATCCAGTTGTTGGGCGGGCCTCCGTCGGGACCCGGGGGACGGAAGATGTAGTAGTCCCGGTAGGGACTGGTCGGATCCGCCAGGGCCTGAAGGAACCAGGGATGTCGGTCGGAGGTGTGGTTGGGGACGATGTCGATCATCACCCGCAACCCGAGTTGCCTGGCCCGTTCTACCAACCGATCGAAGGTGTCCAGGTCGCCGAACTGGGGGTCGATGTCGGTGTAGTCCATGACGTCGTAGCCGAAATCCGCCTGCGGGGAGGGATAGAAGGGCGTGACCCACACCACGTCCACCCCCAGCCAGGCCAGATGATCCAGCCGCTCGATCAGCCCGGCGAAGTCGCCGATCCCGTCGCCGTTGCCGTCGGCGAATGAGCGGATGTACACCTCGTAGCCGACGGCGTTGGTCCACCAGTGCATGGTCGGGGAGAGTACCGGTCAGCCATCCGGCCCACCGACTGCTTCCTTGACCCCGTCCGGGTCCGGGCTTACATTCGGACCACTGAATGAGCACTCAAGGGTGACCGGCGTCTCCACCATCGAGGATGTGGCCAGGAAGGCTGGGGTCTCGGTTGCGACGGTCAGCAGGGCCTTGCGAGGCCTACCCCATGTTTCGCCCAGCACCCGCGCCCGGGTCCAACAGATCGCTGACCAGCTCGATTACCGGGCCAATCCCCACGCTTCCCGGCTAGCCGCTCGCCGCAGCGGGACGATCGGCGTGGCCCTTCCCATCGTCAACTCGTGGTTCTACGGCAACATCCTGGCGGGCATCGAGGCGGCCGTGTCCGGAGACCAACTCGATATGCATCTGCTCACCGTCGACGGGCCCGAGGCAATGAAGCGCTTCGTGTCCGATCTGCCCGGCCTGGCCAAGAAGGTCGACGGTCTGGTGGTCGTGGACCTCTTTCTCTACGACGACATGTGGGAGGCGTTGGCCGACAGCGGGATGGCCGTGGCCACGGTCGGGGTCGACACGGGCCTTTTCGACGCGGTGCTGATCGACAATCTCGGCTCGGCCCGGATGGCGGCCGACCACCTTCTGGCTCTCGGTCATAGGCGCCTGGCGTTCATCGGCGGAGGCGTGGACGAATCCCTCGAGTTCGAATCTGCCCCCCTCCGCCGCCAGGGGCTCATGGAGGCTCTCGACGCGGTCGACGGGGAACTGACCGAACTGGCCGGAGGCTTCAGCGTCGAGGGAGGCTGTGAGGCGATGGCAGAGCTTCTCGGAGGCACCGACCCCCCCACCGCCGTGTTCTGCGCTTCGGACGAGATGGCAATCGGAGCGCTGATGGCGACACGGCAGGCGGGTTTGGAAGTCCCCCGGCATCTTTCGGTGGTCGGCTTCGACGATCACGCCGTGGCTGCGGCAGTCGACCTGACCACGATCCATCAGCCGGTTTCGGGGATGGCGGCCCGGGCGGCCGACATGGTGCTGGAAAGGGTGGGGGGACAATCACACGGTCCCCGTCGGGCGGTCCTGGAAACCGAGTTGATCGTGCGGGGATCGACCGGGTCCCCTCCTCGCCGCGATTGATCGAGAAACTTGGCTCGTTTCGTGGCCGTCAGACCGCTGCTGAGGGGCCCTTCCACTTGACGTCGGGGCGGCGGCCAACATAGTGTCCGAAAACGCTTACAGCGCGTCTTCCAGACGGGCGGGAGATCTACGATCTCCGAGCGCGGCTCGATGAGCCGAGAAACTAGACACAACGAGGAGGAAGAATGCGGAAGAGGTCCAGATTATGGGCCGTGGCCGTGGTTCTCGCCATGGTCATCGCCGCTTGCGGTGGCACCAGCACAGAGACGACCACTGGAGGTGGTGGCACTGAGACCACCGGCGGCGGTGGTGGTGGAGGAGCCAATACCGGCGAGGTCTCGGTGTTCGGCGCCCCGACCGGAGCCGAGGGTGACGCCATCCAGCAGGTGATCGAGGAACAGATCAACAGCCAGGCGGATTACACGGCAACGTACGAGGGGTCCGACTCCTTCGAGTCGCAGATCCAGATCCAGATCGAGGGTGGCTCGCCGCCCGACGTCGCCATCTGGCCCCAGCCCGGCGCCGTGGTGGAGCAGGCCAAGAACGGGAACCTCGTGGCCCTGGAGGATCTCGGTTACAACATCGACGATCTGACTTCGATCTTTGGTGACTATCTCATGTCGCTGGGTGAGTACAACGGGAAGCACTACGGGATTCCGACCAACGTCAACTTCAAGAGCGCCATCTGGTACAACGTTCCCGCCTGGGATTCGGCCGGATACACGCCGCCCGAGACGTGGGCGGACATGATCGCCCTGAGCGACAAGATGGTTCAGGACGGCAATACGCCGTGGTGTGTCGGCTTCGGCTCCGAGGCTGCCACCGGCTGGCCGGGAACCGACTGGATGGAGAACATCGTTCTTCGTCAGTCCGGCCCCGACGTCTATGACCAGTGGGTCACCAACGAGGTCAAGTTCACGGATCAGCCGATCATGGACGCCGGCAAGACCTTCGGCGACCTCCTGTTCGGCGACAACGACCAGTTCGTCCTCGGTGGCGCCGCCCAGGTGCCGTCGATCGACTTCCGTGACGC
The DNA here is from genome assembly GCA_963744905.1 of uncultured Acidimicrobiia bacterium. GTDB lineage: Bacteria > Actinomycetota > Acidimicrobiia > Spongiisociales > ZC4RG35 > DATFFO01. The sequence continues at coordinate 72,701 of CAVUUV010000007.1, forward strand.
GCCGGATCCGATGTTCAACGACCCACCCTCGTGCTACATGACCGGCCTGTGGACGTTCATCACCAACTTCTTCCCCGAAGGCGTGACGGCGTTGGAGGACTACAACTTCTTCCCCTTCCCGACCATCGACGGAAATGGTGGAGCGTTGATCGGTGGCGAGTTGGCCGGGGTGCTCAACAACCGGCCCGAGGTGCTGGACTTCGTCAAGAGATTCGTCTCCAAGGACGTGCAGTGCGCCCAGGGCTCGATCGAGGGTATCGCCCGGATCTCGCCCAATATCGAGGTGGGTTCCGACTGCTACAGGGACCAGTTGATCGGCCAGGCGGCCGACACCATCACCACGGCGTTGTCCGACGGGACGGCTCGATTCGACGCCTCCGACCTGATGGATCCCGCCGTTGGGCAGGGAACCTTCTGGCAGGCGATGATCGACTACGCCACCGGCGGGCCCGACAGCCTGCAGGCGGCGATGGAGAAGGCACAGTCCGGCTTCTCAGGCTGAGTTAGCAGCTCACCTAGATGAGTCGATGAAGAAACTGACACGGGGCGGCCGTCACGGCCGCCCCGTGTTGGTTAGGATCCCAGACCAGGCGGAAGGAGCAGCACAACATGACTGAACGATCGGTCGAGGTGGAACCGGCCCCGCCGAAGCCACCTCCAGAAGGCGGAGCCGGCCAGGGCGTCGGTGTTGGGCTACTGCGAATAGTCGCCTCATTGGCGGTGCCGATCGTGGCCTTCGCCCTGCTGGCCTGGTCGTTCAACTTCCTCAAGGACCAGAACGCCAGCAAGCTGCTGGTGGTCATCGTCGCTCTGGTGGTGGGGGTGTTCGGAGTGTTCGCCCTCTACTGGGGGATGGACCTGCTCATCAAGCTGCTCCCCGAGCACGTCGGGTCCCGGATCAGGCCGTTCGCATTCGTCGGGCCGGCCCTGGTCATCCTGACCATCTTCCTGGTCTATCCGGCCGTGAACACCATCTGGCTCAGCTTCCGGGGACCCCACGGCGACACCTTCGTTGGGGTGGACAACTACGCCTTCGTGTTCAGCAGCGCCGAGATGCTGCGGGCGATCCGCAACACGTTGGGATGGGTGATCGTGGTCCCGGTCGTGGCCACCGCCATCGGTCTCGGGTTCGCGGTACTGGCCGACAAGCTGAAGCGGACCGAGGCCTTCTCGAAATCGATGATCTTCCTCCCCATGGCGGTTTCGTTCGTCGGCGCCGCCATCGTGTGGCGGTTCGTGTACAACTTCCGTCCCGAGGGCTTCGGCGAGCAGATCGGCTTGCTCAACGGATTCATGGTCAGCGTCGGGGCCAACCCGGTCCCGTGGCTCCAGCAGCAGCCATGGAACAACCTGATGCTGATGGTGATCATGATCTGGATGCAGACCGGGTTCGCCATGGTCATCCTGTCATCCGCCATCAAGGCCGTGCCCACCGACATCATCGAGGCGGCCCGGATCGACGGAGCCGGCGAGGTCCAGGTGTTCTGGAGGGTCATCGTCCCCAACATCATGTCGACCATCGTCGTGGTGTTGACCACGATGGTGATCAACGTCCTCAAGATCTTCGACATCGTGTTCGTGATGACCGGGGGGCAGTTCGGGACCGAGATCGTCGCTCAGGAGATGATCAAACAGTTCTTCACCCTTCGACAATGGGGCCACGGCGCTGCCATCGCCGTGTTCATGTTCATAGCGGTGATACCGGTGATGATCCTGAACGTCCGCAGGTTCCGTGAAGAGGAGGCCATCCGATGACCACCCGCGATGTTCCCGTCGTCAAAGAGGAAAAGGCTCCCAAGGAAGTCAAGGGTGGAAACGTCGGCGAGGGCGCCGGTATCTGGTTGGTGCGTTTCATCGTCCTGGTGGTCGTGCTGCTGTGGCTGGTTCCCACCGTTGGCCTCCTGATCAGCTCGTTCCGCACCCCCGACGCCATCAACACATCGGGCTGGTGGACGGTGTTCGGCACCCTGGGCGACAGGACCCAGTGGACCCTGGGGAATTACCGGACGGTTATCGACGAAGGAGCCGGAAATGCCTTCGTCAACACCCTGGTGGTTTCCGTCCCTGCCACGGTGATCCCCATCACCATCGCCGCCTTCGCTTCCTACGCCTTCTCGTGGATGGAGTTCCCGGGACGGCAATGGCTGTTCGTGGTGGTGGTGGCGCTGCTGGTGGTTCCCCTGCAGATGGCCCTGATCCCGATCCTGCGCCTCTACAACCTGGGTGCCAGCATCGGAGGGGTGCCGATCTTCCCGGCGCTGGGATTGAACGGGACGTTCCTGGGAGTGTGGTTGGCCCATACGGGCTTCGGCTTGCCCCTGGCCATCTACCTCTTACGTAACTACATAGGGTCGCTGCCGTCGTCGATCATCGAGTCGGCCGAGATAGACGGGGCGGATCATTTCAAGATCTTCACCCGGCTGATCGTGCCCCTCTCGGTTCCGGCCCTGGCGGCTTTCGCCATCTTCCAGTTCCTGTGGGTGTTCAACGACTTCCTGGTGGCGTACGTCTTCCTGGGTGGAGCTCCCCAGGTCGAAGTGCTGACCGTGTTCCTCAACGCATTGAACGGGTCGCGGGGCCAGTCCTGGTACCTGCTCACCGCCGGAGCCTTCGTGACGATGATCCTGCCGATGGTCGTCTTCTTCTCCTTGCAGCGCTTCTTCGTCCGGGGTCTGACGGCCGGCGCCGTCAAGGGCTGATCGGCCTGGCCGGACCCGCCAGCAAGCCGGCCAAGCGGCGCACCTGGCTGGCCGTCACCGGTGCTACCGGAGTGGTGGTGGTGTCGGTATGGGCGACGCTCATTCCCCTGGCCGCCTCAGTGGAGGGTCAGGGGGCGGGAGGAGTGGCGCTGGGCATCGCTTTGGTACCCCTCGCCTATGCGGTGGCCGCCTTCGGCAGCCGCCGGCCCGATTGGCCGATGTCGGTGGTCAAGGCGATGGGGCTGGCAGCCCTGATCGGATGGCCCCTGGCCATCGTCCTGGATCCGCTGAGTGGGCTGATCATCGCCTTCGCGGTGGGAGCGATCGTGACGGTGCGGCGCGACGATCCCAACAGCCTGGGGCGTCGCTGGATCGCGGCCGGGATCGTGGCGGTGCTGATCGCCGTCCTGGTGCGGGTGGCCCTGCCCATAGCCGTCACTCTGGGCCCGGCGCTGCCGTTCACCGCCATCCCCCTGGCCGACCGCGAGTAGCCGCCCACCATCACCAGCCGAGCCGGTCCAGGCGCTCGGCCAGCATCGACGCATAGGCGCCGCCGAACAGGCGCACGTGGATGAGCAGGTGGTAAAGCTGGAGAGCGGGCTGCCGCTGCTTCCAGCCCGGGTCCAGGGGCCACTCCTCTTCGTAAGCGGCCCACATCGACCGGGGGATCCCGCCGAACAGGTCGGCAAAGGCGCGGTCCAACTCCCGGTCCCCGAAACAGACCGCAGGGTCGATGAGCCACCTCCCGGCAACGATGTTGCCCGACCACAGATCCCCGTGGATCAGGGACGGGCCCTGGCCGTGCTCGAGCAGGTCGGTCAGTCTCCCATCTTCGATCACTGCCACGAGTCGGTGCCCCAGATCGGGCGGAAGTGTCTCCAGGTGGGGTCGAAGACGGTGGCGGGCGTAGAACTCGGGCCATCCGGCGGTCCAGGTGTTTATCTGTGCCAGCGGTCCGACGACGTTGTCGATCGAGTAGCCGTAGGCGTCGGCGGTCGCACGGTGACAGCGGGCCAGGGCCAGGCCCAGGCCCTCCCAATCCGGCGGGCCGCCGACCTCGGTCATGACCAGGTGGTGGGGGCCGACCTCCAGCACTTCCGGAACCGGGGCGCCGGCTTCGTCCAGCGCTCGCAGGCCGTCGGCCTCGAGGGCGGCGTCGTAATCGGTTTCCTTGATCACCACCGGACGGCCGCCCACGGTGGAGCGGCTCATCCGGGCCCAGCTCACGGCAGCCGACCGTCGGCGATGGCGGTGACTATTCCCCGGGCGGCTGTACGCACCAACCGCACGGTTTCGTCGTAGGCTTGATCGGCCCGGCCGTAGGGGTCCTCGATCTCGTCCTGATCGGTGCCGTCGAAGGCGCGGAAGTAGTGCACCCGGTCTGCGGTCTCCGGTGCCATCGATTCCACCGCCACCAGGTTCGAGTGGTCCATGACGAAGATGAGGTCGAAGCCTGCCAGTTCCTCCGGCGAGCCGATCTGGCGTGCCTTTCCATCGATGCTCAGGCCGGCCCGGCGTCCGGCGGCGACTATCTGGGGATGTCTTCCGTCGCCGACGTGCCATGCCCCGGTTCCGGCCGACTCCACGTCGAGCTCGACTCCCGCCTCCTCGGCCGCCTCCACCAGCGCCGCCTCACCGGCCGGAGACCGGCAGATGTTGCCCAGGCATACCACCAGGACCCGCAAGGGCTTCTGACGCGACATTCAGGGCGTATTTTCCCTGAAAGTCGCGCCGAAACGGGAAATGCGCTCCTCGGCCAGGGCCACGTAGGCGGGGTTGGTGTCGAAGCCGACGTAGCGGCGTCCGGGTGGCCAGGGCGGCTACGGCCGTGGTCCCCGAACCCATATAGGGGTCGAGGACCAGGTCGTCCTGGTAGGTGTACAGCTCGATGAGGCGACGGGGCAGGTCGACCGGGAAGGGGGCGGGGTGGCCGATCCGGGTAGCCGACTCGGCGGGAATCTCCCACACGTCGAGCGTGGCCTGGAGGAACTCTTCGGTCTCGATGGTGGCCCGGTGGGGTAGTCCGAGCTCCTGACGACGGCGACGGCTCAGGGCCCGATCGAAGCGACCCTTGCAGGCGATGATCACCCGCTCGGTCAGGTCGCGCAGCACCGGGTTGGCGGGGGAGCGAAATGATCCCCAGGCGCACGATCCGCCCGCTCCTTTGGCCTTCTGCCACACGATCTCCCCCCGCATCAGTAGGCCGAGGTCGTCCTGAAGGATCGAGATGACGTCGGCCGACAGGGAGCGGTACGGCTTGCGGCCCAGGTTGGCCACATTGATCGCCATTCGCCCTCCCGGTTCCAGCTTGTCGACACAAACGGCCAGCGTTTCGTAGAGCGACCCCAGGTAATCGACGTAGCTGGCGGGAACGTGGCCCGAGCCCAGATCCTGCTCGTACTCCTTGCCGGTGAAATAGGGGGGAGAGGTGACCACCAGTGCCACTGACTTGTCCGCCACCTGGGACCGGGTCATCTCGGCCGCCCCGCCACAGAAGATGCGATCCACGACTGCCGGGGAGCGCACTTCGGCATCATCGGAGACATGGGGAGGGGTGAACCGCCCGTAGAAACCGGAGGCGTCGTGGTTCTCTCGCCGACCCGAGCCGAAGGCGCGAGTCGAGGTGGAAGTGCGGGCCATGCTGAGCGGGAGGCTAGCGTCCACGGCCCTCAGCGGCCGGGGTTGTCGACCGCGAAACGGGTCCGAAGAGGCCGACGAGGAGGATGATGCCGGCCAGGGCCGAGCCCACCATCAGGGTCGTCCCGGGGCTCCAGATCGCCAGGGCCAGGCCGGCCAGGAGGGGGCCGACCGTCTGCCCCAGCCGGGCCGCACCCACCCACACTGCCACCACAGCCCCCCGGTGCTCGTTGGGCGAGGTGGCCATGGCCAGGTCCTGGATGGTGGGGATGAACATTCCCTCAGAGCATCCATACAGGAGTGCACCGAGGACCGTGAACAACACCACTGTCGAGGCACCCAGGACGAGGAAGGCGCTGATGAAGATGACCGATCCCGAGATCACGATCGTGCGCGGAGAGAGATGGGCCCGGATCCGTCCCAGGTTGAAGGCTGCCAGTGACGAGGTGATGGCGGGCACTGAAATCATCAGGCCCCGGGTGGCGGCCGACATCCCGAACCGTTGCTCGAGATGGAGGGGGAAGACCGTCAGAAGCAATCCGAAGATCATGATGAAGACCACGAACCCGATCACGAACGTCACCGTCACCTCGGGCTGGCGAACGACCTGGCCGGCACCGCCCAGCTGCTGGCGGATCGGTGGGGGGTTGGCAGGTCTGGTCTCATCGAGGACCACCATGGTGACCACAGCCATCAGCAGAGCGATGGTGTAGATGGCGAAGGTGACCCGCCACCCGGCCGCTTCGGTGACCGTTCCCGACAGGAGAGGCAGCGAGGCCAAACCAACGGTGAGTATGGCGGAGTTGCGCCCCACCAGGCGGGTGCGGGTGGCGCCATCCCAGTGGTCGCCGATCAGTACCACGGCCAGGTTGATCAGACCGGCCGATCCCACTCCCTGCAGGACGCGCGACCAGAGCAGAATGGTGAAGGAGGGAGCGAGGGCGGCCACCCCGCCGAAGGTCCCGAACAGGCCCAGACAGGTGGTGAGGACGAGGCGGCGACCGAATCGGTCGGCTAGAACACCGATCAGGGGAGCGATCGCGATCCCCGCCACCGATCCGGCCGCCACCAGCATCCCCGCCTTCTGATCAGGGACCCCGAACTCGGCCAGGATGTCGGGTATGGCCGGAGTGACCAGGGTGTTGTTGAGGATCCCGGTCAGTGTGATGGTGAAGATGAAGGCGAGAGGTGGACGCCGCGACACGCTCCCAGCAGGCTAAGGGGGTCGGCGGTGTGGCACGAAGTCGAGGCTGCCTCCGCTGTCCCCCTGGCTTTGCCAGGGGGAAGGGCTTAGCCCTCGCTTTGTCCCCCTGCTTGCAGGGGGAAGGTGCCTGCCGCCGAAGGCGGGAGGTAGGGGGGAACCAAACCCGTCTTCACCGTAGGGCGGGATTTCCACGAGGACCACTTCGCGAAAGACGGTGGTTTAGGGATTCCGCGTGCGGTATGCTTGCAGTTGCAAGCAGAGAGATCTAAATGTCGGTTGAGATCTGGCGTCCCCCCAAGACAGCTTCCTTCAACCTCAACGGTGCGCCCGTTGAGTTGATCCCGCTCGGTCCCAATCATCGCGCCCTGCTCAGCGAGGCCTTCACCCGCCTGTCGGAGCGGTCGCGTTATTACCGCTTCTTCTCCCCCGTCACCTCGCTCTCCGAGCACGAGCTGACCCAGCTCACCGATCTCGACATGTTCGATCGGTTCGCCTGGGGCCTGCTGGTCGAGGGAGACGCGGCGGCCGTGGGTCGATACGCCAAGACCTCCACCGACCCGACCGCGGCGGAAGTGGCAGTCACGGTTCTGGATGACTACCAGGGCCGCGGTCTGGGCCGGTTCCTGGTGCTGGCACTGGCGGTGGTGGCGGCCAATGCCGGGTTCGGGACCCTCGAGTTCGAGGTCCTCTCCGACAACAGGCCCATGCGGTCCATTCTCGACGAGCTGGGAGCCGAGGTGGAGATGACCGACGGAATCGCCCACGGAAGGCTTGCCGTGGCCAACGTCCCATCACCGCCCGTAGACCCTGACCTGCTTCTCGACGTGGTGGGAGCAGCCCGGGCCGTGCGCTGACCGGGTCGTCCCGTCACCTCGCCGGCGGGTTATGAACCGGTCGAAGCGAACCAGGCGCCTCCGGGGCTGGTCACGAAGACGACCGGGGCAATGCAGGGCTCCGGGAGGGAAACCTCGTCATCGATGTGAGCGTTACCGTTGGTGTCGGCCGGGAAGAGGCCGGTCGAGACATTGACGGTGACAGGATTCCCGTCTGCGTCCTTGCTGAGACAGCTCACGATCGCTTTGAAGTTGGGAACGGTGTTGGTGCCGCCAATGCCGAGTCCGATCACAGCCTCGTCATTCGGATCGAACACCAGTCCCTTCACCTCGACGTCCACCCTGCCCTCGGGGCTGACCTTCACCTTGCCGAAATCGATCACCCAAGGAAGACCGCCGCCGGGCACGCCGCGGATAGCGTTCGTCGCACCCGTGTAGGGACGGGGTACGCCAACCATGGCGTTGGTGTCCAGCAGCTTCGACTCGTCGGCGCCAACCGCCGAAATCGACCCGGCGATGAGGATCGCCGCCAGCATCACCGTCAACATCGTGCGTCTCTTCATCGATCTTCCCTTCTCTCGTGATCGACTTGCCTGCCATTACGCACTGACGCTCCGTGCGGTTCTCGGGTCACGGCCGACCAACATGATCAACTCGCATTGATCAGACAGAAGTGGGGACCACTCCCCGGCGCAGGACGCTGCCCGCACATCCGCACGAGTTCGAGCGTTGTTCCTCACTGTCTGCAAGACTGTGAATGATGGATGCTGCCTGGTGGATCGTTATCGGGTTCCTGGTCGTGGTGGTCGTGGGCTCTTACTGGCTGTGGAGACGCTCCAACGAGTACGACGACTACATCGATGAGGTCGCTCCCCGCGAGTACAAGACGCCCCCGGGTGGAAGCTGGCCTCCCACCGGCGGCGGGATTGGCGGTTGACCGCGCTCGCGGCTTCTGCTGGTGAGGCTCGAGTGTGAGTGACGGCCCGAGGTGACGGGGATGAAGACGAACAGCCCTTCTGATTGCCGGAGCCATTGTTCTTGGTCGGGGGCTGCTCCTTTCAGGCTCCATCGATACCCGCCGGCGTGTCACCGGTCGAAGGTGGTCCTCCCGGCCCGGCGGTCGTCCCCGACTATCCAACCAACGCCGCCGGCCAGAGCTACGGACGGCTGCGGGACGATGTTGCGCCTGACGACGCGCCCGACCTGATCCAGGTGCGGGCGACCAACGGGCGCGACGGTTATGTCCTCCGCGCCACGCTGGATGCGATAACCGGGGCAGACGTCTCCTCTCCGGAGGAGGCGGTGGTGTGGCAGAGACAGCAGGAGGCCACCGGCCGAGGCAGCATGTTCATCCCGGTCTATGAAAGCGACGGAGTCACGCAGGTCGGCGTCTTCGAGGTGAGCCGGTCAAGTCCCGCCAACCCATGACTTCCGTCCAGCGAACTTCACCTTTCGGTAATGAACTTCATCGCCTATACCCAAGAGCAGAAGCCCGGTGGGAAGTAACCGGCGCAGCGCCAGCGCGGTGGGGGTTCTAGGAGGAGTTGCATTGCTCACACTCCTGGCGGCGTTCGGGCTGGGTCGGTGGCTGCTCGGAACGGCCGGAACCGGGATCGGAGTTGAGGGTGAGCCAACGACCGAGGTCGAGGGACCCGAGATGACGATTGGAGAAATCGACATCACGGGCGATGTCGCCACGACCCTGGTCTTCGAGGGCGAAGGTGGCTTAACTGGTTTTCAGAAGCACCGCCACTGAGTCTCGGCGAGGTCGATGTGGCCGTGGACCCCGCCCATGGGGCCTACGTCGACCAGGTGCACCTACCGGGCCTGGACTTCTTCCCGGATCCTTCCGATTGTGACATGCAGCCGGCCAAGGGTGTCGAGAAGGCGACCGTGGTGGTCGACGTGTCCTGTCCCGTCGTGACAGACATCCACCAGAAGCACACGATCAGCATGGAGGGAGCCATTCGCCTTCCGGTGGACTTTGTCCGGCGACCCCCCGTCGAGCTGGGTGGCACCCTGGTCGTGGCAGGCGACATGAGTCTCGAGGCGCCAATTCAGACGGCGAGATGGACCGACGCCGATCAGGGCTCCGTGATCTACTTCATCGGCAAGTTCGGCGACTTCGACTTCGCCACCATGACCCTTCGCGGAGACCGGGGCAGCCGTTTCATCTCGACCAATTCGCCGCCGGAAACGAGTTCTGGTCGGGTGAGGAATCCGATTGCTCGGTGACAACTGAACTCGTGGCCGAGCGGGAGGAGGTGGGAGTGTGGTCGGTAACGGTCGACTGCCCCAGCATCACCTCCGACCAGGGAACGACGGTTTCTGTTTCGGGAACAGTCGCCACGGTCCGAGTTGCGGTGCCCGAAACGCCCATCACCTTGCCTTAAGCCCAAGGAAATGCGAGACAAGGTACAACGGCGAGCGTGGACACGGACCTGTCCGGGCATCCGATTTCATTCGTCATCAAGAGGGGCGAGGACCCTGGATCACGAGATCTCCCTAGGCATATCGATTGCACCGAGGTGGAGGTAGACGGAGTGGGCGCCGTCTCCATCCAGGGAAAGTGAATGTCCGACGCATCGAGTCAGAACAGCCGTGCGACTCCACCGCCCGAAAATGTGTGGCTTCTGATCAGAAAACACATGGTGCTGCCCGAATGGGCCGGGGTGCCCGATTCAGGGTGCCATGCTCGGGCCGATGGGGGCACGACAGATGGTGCCGTCGGGCCACAAACTCTCCGCCTCGGGGCTGTTCTTGGGCACGTAATAGCTTCGTTCGGATACGAGATGGAAGAGTTGACCGTCGAACCGCCAGGTGCCTTCGAAGACGCTCCATTCCTTCTCCCCTGATTCGGCGGCGGTCGCAACCATCAACACCATTCCGTCGGGCCCTTCGCTGCATTGCAGGTTGTCCAGGTGGTATGGCGCGGCCCCGTAGCCGATGGACCCTGTTTGTCCTGCCGTGATCCGTTCTGGCCCCGGCCCGCCCGGCGCGACTTCCAGCGGTCTTGGCGAGGCCTCGTCGTGGGACAGTTCGTAGAACTGGAGGACGGAGATCGACCCGGCCGCCTGTTGGGTTTTTACCGCCAGTTCCGCTCGGTCGTCGCCGTTCAAGTCGGTAGCGGCGAACGCTTCACACATTCCTGTGGCGGTTGCCTGACCGTTCGGCTGGATGGTCCACACCTTGGTAGCCCCCACGAACTGGTGGTGCCATGCGACCACGCCACGGTCAGAGACCATCCTCCAGGCTGGGTCTCGATCGGCATCCTGTGGGTGATGGCCTGGCGGCTATTGAGACGATGTCGTCTCGGCCGTCACCGTCGAAATCGCCCGACACTCGGGACGTGTTGCACATGACCTGCTCATGGGGCTGGAGACCGGCGTTCCCGGAGAGATCGACCGGTAGAGGGAGCCAGCGGCGCCGGCGACCCACAAGTCGGCTTGGGTCATGGCGAGGGCGACGGGTTGGTCGATGCCGTAGGCGGTCCAGTTGGTTCCGTCGCCGACCGCTACCACAGGGCGGTGAGGGATGGTGACGGCGATCTGGTCCCCGTTCCCGGCCATTTCATAGGTATTGGTGCAGTTACCGCATGGTTCGAAAGGGACGGTTCTGACCGTCTGCATCGTGTCGGGATCGATTTCATACAGAGCTTGTTCGCCTCCCGCCCAGACGGTGTCGGCCGCCATCACGATGTGGCTGATGGTGTCGTCGATGTCCACCTGCGGCTAATGGAGAGGTCGTGGGTGTCGACGGCGGTCACGCCCCCCGGAGAGACGTCGGCCACCCACAGCTTCTCGAATCCCCACTCCAGATCCTGTGGGTTGGGCGCCTCGACAACGTCCATTCGGTGACCGGTTTCGGCATCGACGCCCGTGATGGTTCCTTCCCCCGGTGGCTGGTCGGGCCCACAGCACGCCACCCACACCGTGTCGTCCACCAGGGTCATCCCCGATTGCAGGCGAGTGACCGAGGCGGCGAAGGCCGATTCAAGACGCCCCGCGTCGAGTCGGATCACGGTCTGGGACGTGAAGTCGGACAAAAACAGCGAACCGTCCTGTGCCTGGGCGGCGAGGACCTGACTGTCCGGCCCCACCTGATACTCATACCGACGTTGGAGATTGTCGCTGTCCAACAGCTCGATCAGGCCCGAACCGTGGATGACCCACAGGCCTTCGTCGTCGGCGGCGAGCAGTCGAACGTCGGAGCCGACGTTGGCGAGCGGGTTCGGGACCAGTTCCGCTTCAGTCGGTAGGCCAGCGGGGGTCTCTTGGGTGGTTGAAGGCTCGGTGACCGAAGTGGTTGGCGAAGCGTTGGTGGGTGTCGGCGCAGGTTGGGTCGACGTGGGCGACGGAGACGCCCCCACGCAGCTGACGACCATCATCGACAACAAGATCACGGTCGAGAAGCGAATCCTGGGTCGCACACTCATATGACGTTCCCGATCGGGGATGGTTCGCCCGCTAGGGAAGAACTATCCAACGAATCGGACTGGTGGTGAACCTGACTGAGTCAGGTCCAGTCGGGGTTGGGCATCAGGGTAAGACTTTGGTCGGATCCGACGCCCTTGAAGCCGATGGTTCTGACCGTCTGGCCGACTCGGTCGGCGAAACCGCTGTAACCAGGGACTCCGAGAACGACATGGGTGCTGGACGCAGGTGGATACGAGGTCGAAGCTGATCATCTAGTGCTCTCACTGGTGGGCGGGAATTGGGAGGAGGTCGGGCCGAAGACGATCGCAACTAGACGGCTGATATCTGCGAGATCAATGGACGCATTCGAGGTGCCACGACCTCTCTCTCATCAGCGCTCCCGCTATGAGGAGAAGCTAGCAACTGGTGGTCAGGTCGGAGGATCCCAGGACACTCAGGCCACTGTGGAGGCGTTGGATGTCTCTCACCAACCGGCCAAGGCAGGACGGCAGCTGACTGAATACGCTCCGCTATAGCTCGTGAGGTCGATGCCGATCAGTAAGTGAGGTGTCAGGATCGGGCGACTGCTGCGTTTGATTGTTTGTGAAAGTTGGTTTGCGCGTTTTTGTGTGTGAAAGATTTTGCGGTTTGATATGGTTGTTCGTTGGAGCGTTGATTCCGGATCAGGTGGCTGCTGGCAGTCGCTGTAGTGGCGCTACTCGTGATTCCCCTTCTCGCTTTGGCGGGCGGCTCCTGGCTGGAGTTCGAGAGGGCGACATTCGGCTCGGTGACGTGGCTCGCGCAGCGCACTCTACAGGGGTCAGCTCGGGTGGGTCGAGGATGGTCCGTTCTTCGCCTATCTGACTGCTAAGGAGGAGTGGAGTGTGCCAGGCCTGGACCAGTGCGGCTCGGAGAGCTCCGGATTGACCGCAGCGGTGTAGATACAGTCAGAGTTCGGTTGGACTTCGTGGTTCCAGAGGTGCATCAGGCAGTACACCGTAGTGTACTGCAACGATCCGTGCCCAAGGTCCTGGGTGATCTTATGGCGGCTGGTTCACCGTCTGTCGGTGCTCCTCCCGTCGACGGTTTGAACTGGCTTTGGCTCTGGCGTGGCGATGATCGCTTTGCTTCGGAGTTGCGCGGTGCCTGGGAGAGAGGCGGGAGAGATCGACCTTCCCAAGACAGATAGCCGACCCGTGGCCGGCCCCGGACAAGTCTGAGCTCGTGGAGTCTCGAGATTTCCGGACCTCGGAGTGGCCCGGATCGTGGGCGCATCATCAGGGCTGTTTACCGTATTCGAAGTGCATCGGGTCGGGAACGATCCAGTCGCAAGAACAGGTGAAACCCCATTTCTGCATGATCTGGACCAGGCTGGGGTCCTGGTCGCCGGTGGATCCGAATTGGTTGGTGGGGGCGTTGATGTCGACGGCGGCGCCCCAGGAGTGGCGGGACAGTCCGGCCGGTGTGCCGGTGACGGTGCGGACCAGGCGTGGGTACCAGCAGCCGGCGAACCCGGCCGGGTCGATCAGGTGGGAGAGGCCCTGCTCCTCGAGCTTGTCTAGGGCGCCGGTGAGCATCTCGGTGACCGTGCGGTGGCAGGTGATCTGGCCGAGGATCGGCACGTTGGTGGTGATGATGTTCTGGTCGGTGAAGGCGGGGTCTTCGTCGAAAGTGGATCCGCTTCGGTTGGTGTAGGCGAACTCGCCCAGTGCGCTTTGATGAACACCTGAGGGAGGACGGCGTCGCCGTGGCGCAGCCAGGGTGTCTCTTGGGAGGAACGGATCCGAAGCGGTGCGGATCGATTGTGAGAGCGCCCAGATGCGGCGTGCCATGTCGTGTGGGCCAGGTCGGAGGCGACCAGTGCGTAGCGGTCGGTTGCGATGGGCAGGCTGGGGTCGGCCTGGTCGAAGACGACCTCGGCGGCGGCGACGGTGGCGTCGGGTGCGATCCCGGCCACTACGAAGACGGCGCCGTTGAGAGTGAGGGTGTCTCCGACCTGGGCGTTGCGTAGCCGGGCGGAGGTGGCTCCCAGGATGACCGTGCCAGGTCGGAGCGGGTCGAGGTCGCCGTTCGGATCGAACGGCGCCTGGTCGGTGGGGCGCATGGCGAGAGCGTCGAGGGGGATCACCCAGCCACCGGTCTGGTCCAGTTCGACCACGTCGCCTTTGACGATCGACACCTGATCGAACAGGTCTCGAAGTCCTGCGACGAGGTCGGCGGACAGCCCTCCCGTCGACCACACCAGGTAGGTGGTGGGACCGGGTTGGGTGGTGGGGGTCGAAGCGGCCACGGTGGAGGTAGTGAGGGTGGGTTCGGTGGCTGTTGCCTGGCGGGTGGTGGTCGGCTGGGCGGCAGGTGTGTCGGAGGGGGCGACAGTGGAGGGACCGGCGACAATGACGGTGGCCGAATACCCCACCGCTGCTCCCAGTATGAGGACCACCACGACGATCCCCCGTCTCATGACGGTGCCATGGTCTGGGCGAGTTGTGTCAGTTCTTCCACCCCCACGGTGTCGCTGGTCATCTGGATGACGTGGCCGTCTTCGACCCACTCCAGGGTGGAGGTGGCGGCGTCGAAACGCCCCGGCAGGCCTCTGACCTGGGTGGCGATCACGTCCGGGCCGGCCGGTGGTTGAAGCTGATCACCGGGGGCGGTGGTGATGAGGACGGTTCGGCTGCCGGTGCCGGTGAGGAGGATGCGGGAAGTGTCGCCGTCGGCAGTAGCCAGGATGGACCATCCCTCCACCCGGGGCACCAGCACCCGCGGCGGGAGTTGGGCCGGGTCGACGGTGGCCGCCTGGGCCCAGTCGGTCGGGACTATACGACCGGTCATACCCAGGGAAGCGGCCGCCGCCAACAGATCCTGTTGGGAAACAGACCCGGAGACCACCAGGTTCAGGTTGTCGCCGTGGACGGACACCGCGTCGCCCCGGGGATTCAGATACCCCACCGACCCTCCACCCAGATCGACCGGTTGGGCGAAGGAACCCGAGATGCCGAACAGTTCAGGTCGGGTCCAAGAATCGGTGGCCTGGACCATCAGCCAGGATCGGCCATCACTCCAGGAACCGACCTGCACCTGGTCGCCTTCGGGCAGCGGCCAGTGCCCGAACCGGTGCGGCCCGAAGCCGGCCTCGAGGTCCGGGTGGGGACCGTGGCCGGGCCCTCGACGAATCCTCCCGAGCGGGCGCCGGGCGGCACACTTACCGTCACCGGTGCAGGGGAGACGGTGAGGTTTGGAGGCTGACGATGAGGATGGGCCGGTCGGTGGGGTCGTCGTAGCCGCGGCGGATCTGCCACAGGTTCCTTTGCGGCGTGTCCGTGGCGAACACCTCCAGCCGCACCGGACCAGAGTGTCGGCGTCGAGCCACATCAGAACCCGGTCGGTGGGATGGAACTGGCGCCACGCCCCCTGGCTGGTTATGGCCGGATCATGTTGGCTCCGGCCACGGTGGTTTGCACCTGAACCACGTCCCGGCTGTTCAGGGTGGTGTCACCCAACACGCTCAGGCCGCTCCACCAGTTCAGGCTCCGACCCGGCCCGATGATCTCCAGCGGCGCGACCACCCCCTGATCGAACGGCTTCAGGCCCTGATAGGCGACCGTGACCGGCGGTGGCTGGCAGTCGGGCAGAGCGTCGAGCGGACACGGTGGAGATGCCTCCGACACCAGACTCACCGTCGGCGATGGCCAGCTCGACGTTGTTGGATGACCAGTCCGGGCCCGGGTAGGCGGTGGTGTCGACCAGGTCGAGGGCCAGCTGCTCGGGAGCCGAATACGACAGCGTGCCCGTGTAGACACGTTCCGGCACGTCGGGATGCCATCCCCGCTCTACCACCAACAACCCCGCTCGAAGCCCGGTCACCGAAGGACTCGCTCTGTGGAGGCGATCACCCAGATCGTGGCCCTGGATCGATTGGACACGTCCCTGGCCGGCTATCATCGCCCCGCCATCAGCCCGATCAGAGCGGCCGCAGCCACCTATCACAACTGGTCGATGTCTTCGAGCGGTCTGCAACGGAGGACGATCGTGGTTCGGCGCCTTGGAGACGTCGCTCCGGGTCAACAGGTCATCCAGGAGCAGCAACTGCTCGGAGAAGGCGGAACAATCAGGACATTCGGCCACATGCGTATCCAGATCACCTTCCAGGGGCCGGTGGTCGTCGTGAGCGGCCGACATCGCCGCCTGGATCCGATCGCACGTCATCTCAGGCATCATCGGCTTCCGGCTGGAGGATGGCGATCAGCCGCTTTCGGGCCCGGAACACGCGGCTCTTCACCGTGCCCGACGGAACCCCGATGGCTGTGGCCGCCTCGTCGTAGCTCAAACCGACCACCCAACCAGCACCAACGCCTCTCGCAGCGACGCATCAACGGCCCAACGCGTCGGAACCTCTACACCGAGATGCGGTCAGGAGAAGACCTCTGCCTTCCACCTCCCGATCGACCAGCGGAACCACCCGGCGTCGCGTGCGGGACCGGCCGGCGTCGTAGCGGCGTTCCGGGCGATGGTCATCAGCCAGGGCACGAACCGGTCCGGGTCCCGCAGTGTCCCCAATTTGCGGTGCACCCGAATGAACACCTCCTGGGACACGTCCTGGGCCAACACCGGGTCCCCCAACAAGTGAACCACGTACCGCCACACGTGCCCGTGCATTGCCCGGACCAGACGCTCGAAAGCGACGACGTCCCGGCGGCTGCCGCCTCGACATCCGCCGCATCCGGGCGATCCACTCAACATCTCCTCGCACCGACACCCCATCATCGTCCACCCATCCCGCCCGCCCGACATCCCGGCACAGACACAGACGACACTGATGCGCCGATCGTTGACAGCGATCGCGTGGCTCACTGAGGCGAGGCGTCGAGGTTTGGGCGGTGAGCGTCGCCGGGCGACGCCTGGAACCCTGGGTTGAGCCCACCCGAGTTGCCCGTCAGGCGGGGCAGCGGATCGTGTCCTAGATGGTGACCAGTTTCTGGATGGTGACGATCTGGCCGGTCGATCTCCCTGACGAGCCAGCCGGAGGGAGATATTGCGACGGCTGACGCCGATGGCGGAGCCATGGCAGGTGGAGGCGCCTTCGGGGACGGCACAGCGTGATCATGTGGGCATGCAGTCGGCAGGCTGCGCTACTGGACCGCTGACATCTCAGGCAATCGATTAGCCAGACCCGGTTCACGCACCCTGATCGCAGCGCCCGACCATGCTCCGACCCTGGAAGCGCCCGCCATCGGTGCCGTCGTGGATCTGGCGGGGCTGGGGTTTCCGGATCGTCTCTCCTGACAGACTGAGCCGAGGCCGAGGCGGTCGGTGAACTCTGGCGTGCAGCGCGTCGTCTCAAGTCATGTGAAGAGAATCAGCCTCACGCTGATGACAGCGGTGATCGTTGCCTGCACCGGCGCCGGTCCTTCGACCTGGGGTCAACAGTGGTGGATCGCCCATCCACCGGCGTGGCACGGTGACTTGCCTTCCATACGAGATCTCTTCGCAACCCGTTCCTGGGTGGAACCGGGGATGGTTGTCCGTGGAACCCCCTTCGAGATCCGGTCCGAGCCGTCGATGTGGATCGGGGAGTGGCGGGAATCTCGGCCGGAATCATGGTCGAGGGTGTCTCTCGGGATCGTCACGTTTCAGCCGGTTCGATGGTCGGGGTTGAATCCGGGACGGATGCTGCGGGCAGGGTGCGGATTGGTCATGCGGGTGGATGTTACGACGACTCCTGGCTAGATGGGGAGATCACGCCGAGTCAGTCCTGGTCGACAGCGTGCACCCACGCCCCGCCGTCCGCTCTCCGCCTTCGACTCGATCCGCCTCTCGATGGGCTACAACGACGACCTCCTCTTCACATGCAAGTGATTTCGAGATTTCGTGGTGCGTCGGGGATGCGACGAGTGGCGTGGCATGCAGTATAGACGGGCAGTCCAGATCATCCCGGCAGGAAGTATTCGCTCCTGCCCGGCCTGGGACCCGACATCAGTGTGGTGGAGTCGTCGGCGCCCGACCCCACCGACCCTTCTACCTCGATCCGGGCCTCTCACGCCGGGCGGGCACAGGTCTGTGGGTGGGCGAAATGATCGTGTGGGGCGCTCGGAAACCGACTCGTGCCCCGACTCGTGGACGGTGCTGTCTACACCCGGATCGGGTCGCTGGCGAGCTATCCGCAGAGTCCCTTCGAACGGGGTCGGTACCGCGCGTCTCACGGAGAGTCGATGATCGTGCGGCTACGACAGACCGCCGCTATGACCCAGCCACCGCCACCTGGACCAGAGTGGCCGACGGGTTCGGTGCCCCGCGACGATCAGCACCTGCTTGCCGTCCAGGCATCGGTAGCTGCGCCCTGGAGCCTCCGGGCGATGGGTGACCGGCCTGCCAGGATGGCCTCGGTCATGAGATTGCTCCGGCGCCGCCGGAGGACGGAGCACCAGGAAGCGGTGCGCCCAGTGAGCGGCACCGGGGCGACGGGCAACCGTCCGAATTCTGCCGTGGTCGGTACCTCGGCTATTGGAACGGCCAGAGCTGGGTCGATCTCGACGCTGAGGCGCTGGCCAGCAAAGATCTTGCCGACTGCTCCTACCCGCACCAAAGCGCCATCAGCGGCCAGGCCATCATCGTTTGGGAAGACGAAGATCATCCCACCCGCAAGCTCGATTTCAGGACAGGCGAGTGGGCCGACATAGAGCCGATCCCGATTCCGGCGACCGAGGGAGCGAATGGGCCGGTGCCGATGGGCGACCGATTCCTGGCGCAGGGCGGGGTTGGGCATCTACGACCGAGGCGCCTGGCAGAGCGTTACCCGCGGAGGAGGGGCAGCTCGACATGGTCTGGACGGGCAAGGAGGTGCTGATGTGGGGCGAGGGTGGGGGAGGAAGCCATCGACGCCTGGCGATGGTCACCGCCCGGCCACTGAAATCAGGCTTCGGCTTCTTCCTCAGCAGGCTCCAGGTCGAGTGCCGCCGAGTTGATGCAGTAACGGAGGCCGGTGGGCTTGGGCCCGTCGGGGAACAGGTGGCCGAGATGGCCCCCGCACTTGGCACACTTGACCTCGGTGCGGGTCATCCCGTAGGAGCGATCCTCGGACTCCTCGATGTCGGCCTCGGGCATGGGCTGGTAGAAGCTGGGCCAGCCGGATCCGGACTCGAACTTGGTCTCGGAGGAGAAGAGCGGCTCTCCGCACCCGGCGCACCGGTAGACACCATCGGTGTGCTCATCCCAATAGCGGCCGGTGAAGGCCCGCTCGGTTCCCGCTTTGCGCAGGACCTGATACTGCTCGGGGTTGAGCTTCTCACGCCACTCGGCATCGGTCTTGGGGGTCATTGCTCTCCTTGGGCTGTTGTCGGTCACGGCCTATTCAACGCTATTCGTCCAGATGGGCTTCCAGACGGTCGAGAAATTCTCCATAAACAGGGTTCAGCTTGCGTCTGGCCGTGGCCGGGTCGTACCAGGCCACCCGGTCGATCTCGGGGA
Organism: uncultured Acidimicrobiia bacterium; assembly: GCA_963744905.1. Classification (GTDB taxonomy): domain Bacteria; phylum Actinomycetota; class Acidimicrobiia; order Spongiisociales; family ZC4RG35; genus DATFFO01. The sequence continues at coordinate 91,953 of CAVUUV010000007.1, forward strand.
AGCTCACCTGGCGGCCTCGCAAGGTGGTGGTGAACTCACCCGGCTGCAGCGTGGATGGGTCGTAATCTGCATGGGCAGCCCAGGCGGCCACCAGCTTGCCCGACCGCAGCCGCACCTCGCCCAGGTCCACCCAAGGCGCTGATGGAGGCTGCCACCCGGTCTCCTCGGTGAACTCACGGCGGGCCGTATCCAGGGGATCCTCTCCTTCTTCGACGAGGCCCTTGATCACCGACCAGGCGCCTTCGTCCTTCCTGGCCCAGAACGGCCCTCCCGGGTGCGCCACGAGAACCTCCAGGTGCCCGTCCCGGCGATACGGCAGGACTCCGGCCGACTTCATGATGGGGATCTCATAGGGACTCCCTGGGTCAAGGGCGATGATGCGAAGGGGTGGGCGGGTTGTCAAGCGGCAGCCAGGGCCCGATTCGTTACCATCTCGAGGGTGCAGCGTCACCTCGACCCCGAACGGGGTCGCTACCTTCCCGCCGTGACCTCAGAGGCCTTTCTGCTCCGGGTTGGCGAGCCCCTGGGTGAGGGGCTGCAAAGGCTGAGCGTCAGTCAGCTGGAATCGGCGGTCCACTCGTTGCGTGACCGCGGCGATGACGTGGACGAGGCGGTGCACGAGGCCCGCAAGGCGCTCAAGCGGCTGCGAGCGATCCTGCGCCTGGTCAGGGCCGAGATCGGCGACAAGGCATATCGCTACGAAAACCGCACGCTGCGGGATGCCGGCCGCCTCATCTCCGAGGTGCGAGCCAGTGCGGTGACAGTGGAGACCGTGACGGGGCTTGCGGCCCGTTTCGAGGGCTCACTCCCGATCGACGTGTTCGACGATCTCGGGGAGCGCCTCGACGAGCGGGCCCTTCGTATTCGCCGCCGCGTGATCCATGAGAGCGACGCCGTCGATCGAGTGATAGCCACGCTGGAGCGGGCCCGGGCCCGGTTCTCCGGCTGGCCGGTGGGTGAGACCGAAAAGAGGGTGTACGGGTCGGCCATTCGCAACAGCTACAAGGCCATCGCTCCCGGCCTGGAGCAAACCTATGGCCGAGGGCGGGGCGAAATGAAACAGGCTCTCCGCCGGCCCACGGCTCGCAACTTCCATCTGTGGCGCAAGCGGGTCAAGTACCTGCGCCACCAGGTCGAGCTCCTCTATCCCCTGTGGCCCGAGGTCATGGACGCCAATGCCGCCGCCCTGGACCGTCTGGGAGCGATCCTGGGGGAGGAGCACGACCTGGCCGAGCTGTTGTCCCTCCTCTCGGTGAACCCCGACCTGTGTCCTGATGCCGTGGACCGCGCCCTCTTCGCCGCTCTGGCCCAGCACAGGAGGGCCGAGTTGCAGCGGGCCGCCCAGATCCTGGGGACCCGCGTCTACGCCGAGAAGCCGGGGCGGTTCGTGGCCCGGATCGGCTCCTACTGGGACGCCACCAGGATCCCGATCGACGTAGGCATGATGATCGAGGCCTGAGGCCGCTCGGCAAGATCCCCCCTTGCCGCCCTGCGGGCGGTACTCCCCCTTCGGGGGGAGAGACGGATATCTCTTCCCCTGGGGGTCCGGAACAGGCGTGGCGCGACTTCCGCACCCTGCACAGAGGCGGATACCCTCACCGGGCGTGAAGCGTGTTCTCGAAGACCCTTCCGCCGGTGGCCTGCGCGGCCGGGGGTGGGCCCTCATCCGTCGCCAGCTTCGGCGTGCCCCACGCCAGTTCGCCGTGGGCGGTGTCGGAACGCTCTTTTTCGCCGCTGCCACGGTCGGGTCCTCCTTCATCCTCGGCTGGGTGACCGATTCCGTCCTTTTACCGGCGGTCAGGTCGGGCGAGATCGCCACGTCGACCCTGGTCGGTGCCGGTTTGGCCGTATTCGGGATTTCGGTCGTTCGCGGGATAGGCATCACCGGGCGTCGCTTGGGCGCATATGCGGCCAACTACCGTCTTCAGGCTCGTGACCGGGTCGAGGTGACCGATCGATACCTGAGGCTTCCCATCGAGTGGCACCGACGTCATCCGACCGGTCAGCTCCTCTCCAACACCAACGCCGACGTGGAGTCGGCTGCGTTCATTGCCAACCCCCTTCCCATGGCATTCGGGGTGCTGGTGATGCTGATCGCCACCGCCGTGCTCCTGGTGCTCACCGATCCCTATCTGGCCCTGGTGGGTTTCTCCGCCGGGCCCGCCATCGGAGTGGTCAACTTCCTCTATCAGCGTCGGATGCGGGCGGCAGCCGCCACCGCCCAGCGTCTTCGGGCGGAGGTGGCCGAGATCGCCCACGAGTCCTTCGATGCTGCTCTGGTGGTCAAGACCCTGGGGCGGGAAGATGCCGAAGTGGGAAGGTTCGGGGCTCGCTCCGACCTGCTGCGGGATCGGATGGTCGACGTAGGTCGCCTGCGCGCCGCCTTCGATCCGGTGGTGGAGGCATTGCCCAACATCGCCATCCTGGCCATCCTGGCAGTGGGCTCCTGGCGAGTGGATCAGGGCTTCCTCTCGGCGGGTGACCTGGTCACATTCGCCTTCCTGTTCCGGTTGGTGGCCATTCCCATGCGTGTGTTCGGTTGGCTCTTGGGCGAGTTGCCCCGGGCCGTGGTGGGGTGGAATCGGGTCGAAGGCGTGCTCAACACCCAACAGGAAGTGGACTACGGTCGCCACAGCCTCGGGGGCCGGGGCGGAGCCTCGGCAACTGCCGAGGAGGTCGGGTATCTGTATCCGGAGACGTCGGTGGCCGACCTGGCCGACGCAGAGGAGGTGATCGACCGGGGCGCCGAGGCCGATCGCCGGGGAGTGGAGTCGGTGACGCTGGAGGTGACACCGGGAAAGACCGTGGCGCTGGTCGGGCCGACAGGCTCCGGCAAGTCGACCATCGCCCAGCTCCTGGTCCGTCTCTTCGACCCCGAGCGGGGCCGCATCGACCTGGACGGAAGGGGTCTGGTGGACCTGGACCGTGATGCACTGGCCGACTCCACCGCCTTGGTGTTCCAGGAGGCATTCCTGTTCGACGACACGATTCGGGCCAACATCACCCTGGGCGGTGAGTACGACGAGACCGAGGTGATCCGCGCCGCCAAGATCGCCCGAGCGCACGAATTCATCACGGAGATGCCGGAGGGCTACGGGTCTCATGTGGGGGAGCGGGGCGCCTCGCTCTCGGGGGGCCAGCGACAGAGAATTGCCCTGGCCCGGGCCCTGATCCGCCGTCCCCGGCTATTGGTACTCGACGATGCGACCTCGGCGGTGGACCCGGCGGTGGAGGCCGACATCCTCGAGGGTCTGGCCGAGCTCGATACCACGGTGGTCATCGTCGCCTATCGCCGCTCCTCGATCGTCCTGTCCGACGAGGTCATCTTCGTCGAGGACGGGCGAGTCATCGGCCGCGGCTCGCACGAAGAGCTCTATGCCGGCCTTCCCTCCTACGCCGCCCTCATCGATGCCTACGAGTCGGAAGCCGTCTCATGACCGCGGTAGCCGCCTCGAGGTCGGGCAGGCGCCGGTCCGGGGCGTGGCAGACCATCAAGCGCGGTCTTCGCCTTTCCCCGGAGTTGCGTCGGGGGCTCCCCGGGACCCTGCTGTTGGCCCTGGTGGCGACGGCGGGACGGGTGGTGGTGCCCATCGCAATCCAGCAGATACTGGATGGGGGGTTGAGCGGGGGACAGGTAGACATGGGCTTCGTCCTCGATATGTGTCTCATCGCTCTGGGGGCGGTGCTTGTCACGGCCGGGGCCACCGGATGGATGAACGTCCGTCTGGCCAAGGTGTCGGAGACCGCCCTCTCCGGTCTGCGTATACGCGCCTTTCGCCATATCCACGACCTCTCCATGCTCCATCAAGCCTCGGAGCAGAGAGGTGCCCTGGTGTCCCGGGTCACCTCCGATGTAGACGAGATCAGCCGCTTCATGCAATGGGCCGGGCTGATGCTGATCACCAACGGCGGCCAGGCCCTGCTGGCGCTCGTGGTGATGGTGTACTACTCGCCCCCGCTGGCCGGGGTGGTGGTGGCGTCCTTGCCGATCATCATCGTGACCATGCGCTGGTTCCAGACCAGACTCGACAGCGCCTATCTGATCGTGCGCGAGAAGGTGGGGCGGATGCTGGCGGTGCTGGCCGAGGTGGTCGTGGGTGCCCCGGTGATTCGAGCCTACGGGATCGAAGGCCGGATTCGACGGAGGCTGGCAACGGCGATCGAGGAGCACCGCCGGGCCGGGGTCGAGGCGGGAAGCCTCTCGGCGTCCTTCTCCGGAGCAGGGGAGATCCTGTCGGGGCTCGTGATGGCCGGGGTGGTGGTGGTGGGGACACTGCTGGCGGTGAATGGCCTCACCACGGTGGGGAGGGTTGTGGCCTTCCTCTTCCTGGTCCAGTTGTTCATCCAACCGGTGCAGGTCCTGGGCGAGGCGGTCAATGAGGCCCAGACGGCGGTGGCCGGATGGCGGCGGGTTCTCGACATCCTCGCCATTCCAACCGACGTAGCCGACCCCGGCGAGGAGGGTGTCGCCCTGCCCGACTGGCCCCTGGGCGCCACTTTCGCCGGGGTCACCTTCCGCTATCCCAGGGCGGGCGAGACCGCCGAGTCGGCCAGTGGCCCGACGGCGCTGGAGAAGCTCGACGTGCGCATCGAACCCCGCCAAAAGGTGGCGGTGGTGGGAGAGACCGGCTCGGGGAAGACGACCTTCGCCAAGCTGCTCACCCGGCTCATGGATCCCACCGACGGGGTGGTCAGGGTGGGTGATGTCGACGTGTCGACGGTCCGCTTCGACTCATTGCGTGACAGGGTCGTCATGGTCCCCCAGGAGGGGATGCTGTTCTCGGGGACCATCGCCGACAACGTGAGGATGGGCCGCCCCGACGCTTCGGATGAGCAGGTGCGGGCCGCCTTCGAGGCACTGGGTCTGGAGGGTTGGCTCGATGAACTGGCGGCCGGGCTGGAGACCCCGGTCGGGGAGAGGGGCAGCGCCCTGTCGGTGGGGGAGCGCCAGCTGGTCACCCTGGTGCGGGCCGCCATCGCCGATCCCGACCTCCTGGTCCTGGATGAGGCGACCTCGGCCGTCGACCCGGCCACCGAGGTGCGGATCAACCGGGCCATGGACGAGCTGGCCAGCGGTAGGACCGTCGTCACCATCGCCCACCGACTTTCCACCGCCGAGAAGGCGGACCGGGTCCTCGTCTTCGACCACGGCCGGCTGGTCCAGGACGGCACCCATGGGGAGCTGGTCGGCGAGGACGGCGTGTACGGGCATCTGTACGAGTCGTGGAGAAGGGGTACGGCGGCCATGTCCTGACACCCGGCAGGGGCACGAGATCCTTTCGCCCGCCCGGCGTCGAGGCAGTTCCAGGCCTGTGTCAACCCAGGGTTGACAGAGAGAAGCTGTCAACCTAAGGTTGACGCAATGAGATCAGAGCTGCGGAGCCTAGGTGCTAGGACCGACTCCTCGAGCCGGGATAATCGGCTTGTGAGTGAGTACTCACTCAGTTATGCTGGCCGACCGTGAGCCGGGCAGACCCACTACCCCCCGATCAGAGGCGGAGCGCCATCATCACGGCGGTTATTCCGCTGCTGGCCCGACGCGGGGCGGCCGTGACCACCCGGGAGATGGCCGAGGCGGCCGGGGTGGCGGAGGGGACCATCTTCAGCGTGTTCGAGGACAAGACGGCCCTGATTCGATCGGCCCTGGCCACGGCCATGGACCCGGCCCCCGTGGTCAAGGCCCTGTCCGAGATTCACGACGGGGCCCCGATCGAGGTCCAGCTGGCCGAGGCCGCCCGCATTCTTCTGGAGAGGCTCGAGGTCTTCTTCTCCCTGGCCCCGCTGGTCCGCTCCCTGCCCATCTCCCCCGCCCACATGGCTGAGGGCCAGTCGCGTATGGCCGCCGCCAGCAGTGCCATCAATATCGCCCTCACCACCCTCTTCGAGCGTTACGCCGGCCGGCTCAGGCTTCCGCCGGCCACGGCGGCGGCGGTGTTCGCCGGATTGGTCTCCGCCCGGGGGATCTCCTGGACGGATCTCGGACAGCGTCTCGGGGTGGCCGAGATGGTCGACACGTTCCTGTTTGGAGTGGCCGAGCCCAGTCGGGTGGGTGGGGACTGATGCTGGTTCGGATCCTCAAGCGTTACCTCCTGCCCTACCGCAGGGTCATCTCACTGATCGTGGGGTTGCAACTGATCGGCACCCTGGCCTCTCTCTATCTCCCCACCCTCAACGCCGACATCATCGACAACGGCGTCGTCAAGGGCGACACCCAATACATCATCCGGGTTGGTGCCTGGATGCTGGCCTTTTCGCTCCTCCAGGTGGCCTGCACCATCACCGCCGTCTACTTCGGGTCCCGAACCGCCATGGCGTTCGGTCGTGATCTGCGGCTGTCCGTCTTCAGGACGGTGGGGGACTTCTCCGGCCGGGAGGTGGCTCACTTCGGTACCCCATCGCTCATCACCCGCAACACCAACGATCCTCAGCAGGTGCAGATGCTGGTCCTGATGACCTTCACCATGCTGATCCCGGCGCCGGTGATGATGGTGGGGGGCGTGATCATGGCCCTGCGCGAGGACGTGGGCCTGTCGTGGCTGGTGGCGGTGGCCGTCCCGGTGCTGGCTGGAGCAATAGGGCTGATCGTGTCGCGCATGGTGCCGGCCTTCCGCCTCATGCAGACGCGCATCGACCGGGTCAATCAGGTGCTGCGAGAGCAGATCACCGGTATCAGGGTGATCCGGGCCTTTGTGCGGGAGCCGTTCGAGACCGATCGGTTCGGGCAGGCCAACCGTGAGCTGACCGATGTGGCCATCACGGTGGGTCGCTGGATGGCCGCCATCTTTCCCACCGTGCTCCTGGTCCTCAACCTGTCCAGCGTCGCCGTGTTGTGGTTCGGTGGGATCAGGGTGGATGCCGGGGCCATGCAGATCGGATCCGTCGTTGCCTACCTGTCCTATCTGATCCAGATCCTGATGGCGGTGATGATGTCCACCTTCATGTTCATGCTGGTTCCCCGGGCTTCGGTCTCGGCCGATCGCATCGGGGAGGTGCTGGACACGGAGTCTTCGGTGGTCCCGCCCGCCGCCGGCGTCACCACGACCCCAACCCGGGGCCATCTCGAGCTGCGTGGAGTGGAGTTCAAGTACCCGGGTGCCAGCTACCCGGTGCTGCGGGACGTCAGCTTCAGCGCCGACCCGGGTCAGACCACCGCCATCATCGGGTCGACCGGGGCCGGGAAGACCACGCTGGTCAGCCTGATCCCGCGTCTGTTCGACGTCACCGCCGGAGCCGTCCTGGTCGACGGGGTGGACGTGAGGGAGTACGACCCGGAGGCATTGTGGGCCAGGATCGGCCTGGTTCCACAGAAGGCTTTCCTTTTCTCGGGCACCATTGCCTCCAACCTGGCCTACGGAAAGCCCGACGCCACCCCCGAAGAGATGTGGGAGGCGCTCGAGATCGCCCAGGCCCGTCACTTCGTGGAAGCGATGCCAGAGGGCCTCGACGCTCCCGTGTCCCAGGAAGGGACCACCCTGTCGGGGGGCCAGCGCCAGCGGGTGGCCATAGCCCGGGCCTTGATCCGCCGGCCCGAGCTGTACCTGTTCGACGACTCCTTCTCTGCCCTGGACGTAGCCACCGATGCCCGGCTGCGACGGGCTCTGCGTCCGGTGACGGCCCGGTCGACGGTGATCGTGGTGGCCCAGCGGGTATCCACCATCATGGACGCCGACCGCATCGTGGTGCTGGAGGACGGGCTCGTGGTGGGAATGGGCACCCACCAGGAGCTGCTCGACACCTGCCCCACCTACGTCGAGATCGTCGAGTCCCAGCTCAGGGTGGCGGCATCATGACCGCTCCCCGCACCATGAAGGCCACCGAGCGAATCCAGGGCCAGGGCGGTCCCGGGCGAGGCGGCCCCTTCGGTGGTGGCATGGTGGGCCAGAAGGCGCTCGACTTCCGTAATTCGGGGCGGAGGCTGCTGGGATACCTGCGCCCAGAGCGCCTGCGAGTGACGGTGGTCCTGGTGGCGGGGATCATCGGCGTGGCCCTCAACACGGTGGGTCCCAAAGTCCTGGGGCGGGCCACCGATCTGATCTTTGCCGGGGCAATCGGCAAGAACCTACCGGCCGGCATGACCAAGGATCAGGTCATCCAGGCCGCCATCGCCCGGGGCCAGGGCCAGATCGCCGACCTGCTCAGAGGCATCGACCTGGTGCCGGGCCGGGGCATCGACTTCGATGCCGTGGGAAGGGTGTTGCTGATCGTGCTGGCCCTGTACCTGGGCTCATCGCTGCTGCGTTACCTCCAGGGCTACGTGCTCAACGATGTCGTCCAGGCCACCATCCTGGACATGCGGGCCCAGGTGGAGGACAAGCTCAACCACCTCCCACTGCGCTATTTCGACCGCCAGCCCCGGGGCGAGCTGCTCAGCCGGGTCACCAACGACATCGACAACATCTCCCAGAGCCTCCAGCAGACGATGAGCCAGATGCTGTCGTCGGTGCTGACGGTGCTGTTCGTGGTGGCGATGATGTTCTGGATCTCCCCCACCCTGGCCCTGATCGCCCTCATCACCATCCCCGTGACGATGTTCGTGGCGGGGTGGGTGATGCGCCGCTCACAGAGCGAGTTCATCACCCAGTGGCGCCGCACCGGAACCCTCAACTCCAAGATCGAGGAGACCTACACGGGCCATGCCCTGGTCAAGGTGTTCGGGCGCCATCGGGAGGTGCAGGAGTCCTTCGAAGTGGACAACCAAGAGTTGTACCAGGCCAGCTTCAAGGCCCAATTCCTCTCCGGGCTGATCATGCCGATCATGATGTTCATCGGGAACCTCAACTACGTCCTGATCGCCGTGATCGGCGGGCTGAGGGTGGCGAGTGGCACGATGAGCCTGGGTGACGTTCAGGCCTTCATCCAGTACTCCCGCCAGTTCTCCCAGCCGGTGACACAGGTGGCCTCGATGATCAACCTGCTCCAGTCGGGTGTGGCTTCGGCCGAGCGGGTCTTCGAGCTGCTCGATGCCGAGGAGGAGCCGTCCGACGAGGATGCCGGGCCGCTGGTCGATGGCGGGGCCGGGACGATTGCGTTCGAGGACGTCTCCTTCAGCTACAACCCCGAACAGCCGCTGATCGAGGATGTGTCGCTGACGGTGGAGCCGGGCCAGATGGTGGCCATCGTGGGCCACACCGGGGCGGGCAAGACCACCCTGGTCAACCTGATCATGCGCTTCTACGACCTCGACGGCGGACGCATCACACTGGACGGGGTCGACATCTCCCGGGTCAGGCGCAGCGATCTGCGATCCCGGGTGGCGATGGTTCTCCAGGACACCTGGCTGTTCAAGGGCACCATCCGCGACAACATCTCCTATGGACGCCCCGACGCCACAGAGGAAGAGATCCTCGCCGCCGCCCGGGCCACCTTCGTGGACCGATTCGTACACAGTCTCCCCGAGGGCTACGACACCGTAATCGACGACGAGGGCGACAACGTCAGCACAGGTGAGAAACAGCTCATCACCATCGCCCGGGCATTCCTGGCCAACCCGGCGTTGCTGATCCTGGACGAGGCGACCAGCTCGGTCGACACCCGAACTGAGGCCCTGTTGCAGCATGCCATGACAGCCCTGCGCAGCGAGCGCACCAGCTTCGTGATCGCCCACCGCCTCTCCACCATTCGCGACGCCGATCTAATACTGGTGATGGAGGATGGCCAGATCGTCGAGCAAGGAACCCATGACGAGCTCCTCGCCGCCGCAGGCGCCTATGCAGCCCTGTACCGATCTCAGTTCAGCCAGGGACCCGAGCTAAGCGCGGAGCCTGGGCCTTTGGGGTAGGGGGGACCCATAAGGGGTCGGGTGAAGCCGAGGTGTCAGGCCCTGACGAGGGTCCGCTAGTCGCGGAACTTGCGGCCCGTCCGCGCCGCCTCGACCAGGATCTGGGCAGGGTCGAAGCGGGGACCGTGGCGGGCGGCGAGTCGCTCGAGCCGTTCCACGACCCGGTCTGCACCAACCTGATCGATCCACAAGAACGGGCCGCCCCGGAAGGGAGGAAACCCGATGCCCATCACTGCTCCGATGTCACCGTCGCGGGCCGAGCGCAGGATCCCTTCTTGCAGGCAGCGGGCGGCCTCGTTGATCAGAGCCAGGCCGACGCGTTCCTGTATGTCGGTTCTGGCGATGCCCCCCGTTGCCGCCACGTGCAGGTCCTCGTACACGGTGGTGTCGACGCCCCCGCGTTTTCCCTTCTCGTAGGTGTAGAACCCCTTGCCGTTCTTGCGGCCTTTGCGACCCGAGGCAGTCAGGCCCTCCATTCCGGGCGGTGGAGCCATACGCTCTCCGAAGGCGTCGGTGAGGATCACGGCGATCTTGGCGCCGACGTCGATGCCCACCTCGTCGGCCAGACGCAGGGGACCGACCGGGAAGCCCCAGGCTTCCATGGCCCCGTCGATGTCCTCCACCCTGGCTCCCTCGGAAAGCAGGTGGAAGGCCTCGGCCGAGTAGGGGCCGAGGATCCGGCTGGTGTAGAACCCGGTTCCATCGGACACCACGATGACCGTCTTGCCCTGCTGCAAGCCGTAGGCGACGGCGGTTGCCTCCACCCAGTCGGCCGTGTCGTCGGTGACGACGACCTCCAGCAGGGGCATCTTCTCCACCGGGGAGAAGTAGTGCATGCCGACCACCGTCTCGGGGTGTTGGGAGGCGGAGGCGATGGAGGAGATGGGCAACGATGAGGTGTTGGAGGCGAACGCCGTATTGGGTCCAATCACACCCTCGACCTCCCGCAGCACGTTCTGCTTCAACTCCAGGTCCTCGAACACCGCCTCGATGACCAGGTCGACGCCGGCGAAGCCGGACCAGTCCGTGGTGCCGGTCACCGCCAGCATGGCCTTCTCGGCTTCGAACTCACTCATCCGGTGTCGTTCAACCCGTGAATGCAGGGCCCTGGAGACGTAGGCCAGGGCACGGGCCACCGCGGTCTCGTCCACCTCCTTGACCCGCACCAGGCTGTCGGCCTTGAGGCTGGACACGGTGGCGATGCCGGCTCCCATCAGGCCGCCGCCCACGATCCCCACCCGCGCCACGCCATGGGCGCCGGAGGTGTCGGGATGGGAGCGGGTGGCGAAGAAGATGGACCTGAGGGCTCGGGACTCGGGTGATGTGACCAGCTCGCCGAAGAAGCGTGCTTCGGCCTCCAGGCCTGCATCCCGACCCTCCTGCACTCCGATTCGGACTGCCTCGAGGATCTTGGGCGGGGCCGGGTAGTTGCCTCGCGTCTCGGCCATCATCCTCTGGCGAGCCTGGCGGAACAGAACCGCCTGGCCGACCGGGTTGGTCTCCAGGGCCAGCTTCTGGAGGCCGCTGCCGGACAGCCATTGGCGCAGACCGCTCTCGGCTTCGGGTGCCGCCCCGATGGCGGCCCGGGCTCGATCACGAGCGATGTCGACCAGCATGGTGGGCGGCACGACCTCGTCGGCCAGGCCCAGGCGGAGAGCCTTTCGGGGTCGTACCGGCTTGCCGGTCAACAGGAGGTCGAGGGCGGGGGCCACACCGATCAAGGCGGGCATGCGCTGGGTGGCGCCTCCGGCGGGGGTCAAACCCAGCTGTACTTCGGGCTGACCGAGCTGTGTCTTGGGATGGTCGGTCACGATGCGAAGAGAGCAGGCCAGCGCCAGTTCCATGCCACCCCCGAGACAGGCCCCGTGGATCGCAGCCACGACCGGCTTGGCCCGCCGAGTGTGGAGGGCTTCCAGACGGTCGTAGATGACCCGTCCCTGACGGACCGCCTCGCTGGCGGCGGCGGCATCCGTGAGTTCGGCGAACCAGCGGATGTTGGCCCCGGCGACGAAGCTGTCCTCCTTCCCGGAGGCGATGACCACCGCCCGGATGTCGGGGTCGCCTTCGAGTCGATCGAGCAGGGTGGCGAAGTCCTCCGTCAGGGAGGGATCGAGGGTGTTGATGTCCTCGCCCTGCTTGTCGATGGTGACGGTGGCGACCCCGTCGTCGAGATCGAGACGGAAATGGGTGAGCTGGTTTTGTTTGGTAGTCATATCCGGGTGGTGGGTGGGGACGGGTGGCGTGGAGTACTCATCCGGGTGGTGGGTGGGGACGGGTGGCGTGGAGTACTCACGGCGAACTTAGGGCCCTGAGCGTCGCTGGGCGACGCCTGGAACCCTGGGTTGGGCCAGGGTGCCGGTGCTTGGCGAAGTTGGGGCCCTGAGCGTCGCTGGGCGACGCCTGGAACCCTGGGTTGCGGGTCGGTGGATGGGGGCATGCTCACCGAAGCTCACCTCTCCAGGATCACGGCGGCGCCGAGGCCGCCGGCGGCGCACTGGGTGATGAGGGCGGTCCCGGCGTCGCGGCGCACCAGCTCGTTGGCCATGGTGAGTAGCTGGCGAGCGCCGGTGGCACCGAAGGGATGGCCCAGGCTGATCGACCCACCGTAGAGGTTGAGCTTGTCGTCAGGGATCTCACCCACCGCCTGGTCACGGTCGAGGTGTTCACGTGCGAACTGACGGGATGCCAGGGCCTGGCGCACCGAGAGCACCTGGGCGGCGAAAGCCTCGTGTATGTCGATCACGTCGACGTCGTCCAGGTTCATTCCCGCCCTGTCCAGCGCCACGGGGGTGACGAGGGCCGGGCCGATGAGGAGCTGCCAGTTGGGATCGACGGCGCCGAATGCGTAGGAGCGCAGGAACGCCCTGGGCTCGTAGCCGAGTCGACGGGCGGTGCCCTCTTCCATCAGAATCAATGCCGATGCCCCATCGGTGAGGGGAGACGAGTTCCCCGCCGTGACGGACCCGTACTTGCGATCGAACACGGGTCGGAGGGCCGCCAGCTTCTCCAGACTGGTGTCGGGGCGGGGGATAGTGTCACGCTCGACCACGTGGCTGAAGGCGGGTGGGATCGGAAAAGCCATGACCTCGTTGTCATAGATGCCCTTTTCCCAGGCTTCGACCGCCTTGCGGTGCGACTCGAAGGCGTAGGCATCCTGAGCCTGGCGGCTGATGCCGTTCATCTTGGCCATCTTCTCGGCACTGTCACCCATCGTCTCGCCGGTGGATCGGTCGGCGATGGCGGGCGGATTGGGAGCCAGGTCGCGGGGACGCAGCTTGCTGAACGCCTTGAGCCTGCCGGTCAAATCCCGGGCCGAGCGGGCTTGCATCATCACCTCCACGAACTCATCGGAAAAGGTGACGGGGGGTTTGGAGAGGGAATCGGCACCGCCGGTGATGACGATCTCGGCCTCTCCCATCAGGATGGCCTTGGCGCCGTCGACGAAGGTCTGGGTGCTGGTGGCGCAGGCCCGGGTGACACTGTAGGCGTCGACCGTGTCGGGAATCGGTGAGGCCAGCACGATCTCGCGGGCGATGTTGGGCGAGGCGACATCCTGGATGACGGAGCCGTAGACCACCCGGTCCACCTGATCGGGGTCGAGCCCGGAGCGAACCACGAGCTCTGTCACCAGCGCCGATGCCATCTGGAGAGCGCTCACGTCCTTGAGGTCGGTTCCCGACTTGGCAAAGGGTGTGCGCAGGCCGTCCACGATCGCCACCCTGCGCCCGCTGCCTCTCTCGTCCATGTGGGTCCTCGCCTGTGAAGTTGACCGGTCGCTCAAAGTTTAGGTGTGCCCCCGGCGCTGGCCGAACTCCGCCAAAAGCGAATTGCGTGAGAAACTTCAGGGGTGGGAATCCTCGATCGAGCGGTAGAACGAGCCAGAGCGAGCCTGATCACATCGGCCACCGGGCCCTTTGCTCACGGCTCCTATCCACTGGCCGATTCGCTTCGCTACCAGGGCGATCCGGGTTTGTTCGGCCCTGGATCGGTCAGTTGGCGGGTGATCGGCGACGTGGCTGCATTCGAAGGAGGGATCAGGGCCCTCTTCGTGCAGTCGGCCCACCCTGAGGTCGTGGCCGGCGTGGAGCAGCACTCCCGCTACCGGGAGGACCCGCTCGGCCGTCTGGCCCGCACCTCTGCCTACGTGACCGCTACCACCTTCGGCGCGATGCCCGAGGTGGAAGAGGCGGTGGCCAGGGTGCGGCGGGCGCATCGGGTGGTGGCCGGGTTCTCCCATCGCGGCCTGCCCTATTCGGCCGACGCCCCGGCCCTGTCTGCCTGGGTCCACAACGCCCTCACCGACTCCTTCCTGCGCTGTTACCAGGAGTTCGGCCCTGCCCGACTCACCGAAGGGGAGGCCGACCAGTTCGTGGCCGAGCAATCCCGGGTGGGTCGACTCCTCGATGCGGATCCGCTGCCAGCCACCGCCGCCGAGTTGGCCGAGTGGGTCGAATGGCACCCTCATCTGGCTCCATCGCCGGGGATGGATGACGCGGTCGAGTTTCTGCGCCGTCCACCCCTGGAGACGCCGGGCCAGAAAGTCGGCTACCAGATCATGCAGGCGGCCGCCGTGGCCACCTTGCCCGAGCGACTCCGCAAGGTCCTGGCCGTGGAGAGTCGCCCCGGCGCCCTCCCGGCCGGTCGCGCCCTCATCGCTGGTTTGCGCTGGGCTCTGGGCATGTCCCCGTCCTGGAACCTGGCCCTGGTGCGGGTAGGGGCGCCGGTGCCGCCGGGCCTGTTCCGCCAGCCCCTCCCTCCTCCGGGTGCGGGAGCAACCGGACGGGCCGTCTAGGTGCTCGCCTCCCACCCCACTACTCTGTTGGTCCGAATGGCCGAGGACGAATACATCAGGATGCGTGGCACGGTGCGCGAGGTTTTGCGCGACGCCACGTTTCGAGTCGAGATCGAGGGCGGTCTCGAGGTGATGGCCCGCCCCTCGGGCCGCATGCGACGAGGCCGGATCATCCGCATCCTGCCGGGGGACCAGGTCGACGTCGAGGTCTCCACCTACGACCCCACCAAGGGTCGTATCGTGTGGCGCTACCGCTGAGAACGGACCCTTCTTGCCGGCCCCATTCCGTTGGGATCGTCCCGTCTTCTTTGGACGTCAGCGAACGCTAAATCTCTTCTTTGGACCTCAGCGAACGCATAGCGATGGTGACGGTCCAAAGAACGGGGGAGCCGTTCGTCAGCGTCCAAAGAACCCGCCCGCAAGAACGGGGGAGCCGTTCGCCAGCGTCCAAAGAACACGTCCGCAACCAACGCATCCGCTCCCAGGACCGGTGTCGGCTACTTGTCGAGGCGGGCGGCCAGGGCCCGATAGGCTGCCGCCGCCTTGGAGGATCCGGCCGTACTCAGCACGGACAGGCCCCGGGCGGGCGCCTCGGCCACCCGGACGGTGCGGGGCACGGGGGGTTCCCACACCGGCAGGTCGGCGTCTACCAGCCGCTGGATCACCTCCTGGCCCAGCCGGGTGCGGGCGTCGTGCATGGTGATGATGATCCCGGCCAGTTCCAGATCGGGGTTGGTGTAGAGGCGGACGTCTCCCACCGTGTCCCGTAACTGGTCCACACCTCGCTGGCTCAGGGTCTCGGCCCGAAGCGGCACCAGCACCCGGTCGGCCGCGGTTAGTGCGTTGATGGTCAGTATCCCCAGCGAGGGCGGGCAATCCAACAGGACATGGTCGTATCGTTCCACCAGGGTGGCGATGGCACGCTGGAGGACGTACTCACGCCCGGTACGGGTGTGGAGATGCACCTCTGACCCGGCCAGATCGATCGAAGAGGGGACCAGGTCGATGCCGTTGGAGTCGTAGAGGATCTCCTCGGGGTCGATGCGCCCCATGAGCACATCGTGGAGGCTCTGGTCGAGCTCGTCGGGCTCCACTCCCATCGCCCACGAGAGCGAGGCCTGGGGGTCGAGGTCGATGGCGAGCACGGTCCTGCCCATCTCCACCAGTCCGGCCGCCAGGGCATGGACGGAGGTGGTCTTGGCCACGCCGCCCTTCTGGTTGGCAACCGCCGTAACCCGTTCCATGGCTCCAGTGTATGGCCGGAATGCGAGTTGGTCGCCGGCTGTTGTCCGAAGAGGCAAGCCCCAATCAGAACGCAATCACCGAGGAGGAGCCGCGATGTCCACCAGCATGTCAGAGCGTGTCAAGGTCGAGCGCTCCCAGCGCAGGGTTCGGGTCATGGTCGCGGGCCGGATGGTGGCCGACAGCTCCCACCCTCTCCGGGTGTGGGAGGTCCCCTACTACCCCACCTATTACTTCCCCGCCGGCGACGTCGAATCCGATTACTTGGAGGCTACCGACCAGACGAGGCATTCCCCCCGTCTCGGTGACGCCACCTTCTACGACGTGGTGGTCGACGGCGACCACCGTTCTGAAGCCGCCTACACCTACGACGACGCTCGCGTCGACGCTTTGGCCGACCACTTCGCCTTCAAATGGCAGGCGATGGATCACTGGTTCGAGGAGGACGAGGAAGTGTTCGTCCATCCCCGCGACCCTTATACCCGCATCGACATACTCCACAGCACCCGTCACGTCACGGTGGAGGTGGGCGGTGTCACCGTGGCCGACACCCGGGGTGCCGCCTTCCTCTTCGAGACCGGTCTCCCGGTGCGTTACTACATCCCCAAGACCGATGTTCGCTTCGACCTTCTCATTCCGACCGACAAGAAGACCTCGTGCCCATACAAGGGCGACGCCCGCTACTGGAGCGTCACCGTGGGCGACGAGGTATACGACGACATCGTCTGGAGCTACGACTACCCGGTGCCCGAGAGCCAGAAGATCGCCGGGATGGTCGCCTTCTACAACGAGAAGGTAGACATCCATGTGGACGGCGAACTGCAGGAGCGACCCCGAACCAAGTTCGCCTGAGCCGCCCGACAAATAGCCGGCGCGCTGATCGACGACCGGTTAACGTGCTCCATCCCCGACGGAAGGAGCAATTGATCATGCCGACACTCATGTTCGGCGCCTCCTCCGTTACCGGCATCGCCGGCTGACGGAGCTTCAGGCCCGTCCACTCTGCGCCGCCCCGGCGGCGGCGTTCCCCACCAGCATCGGCCGTTAGGCCCATGCCCCGACCCATAGGAGATCTGATGCTGAACGCGTCATATCGGTCGGTCGATGCCGTTCGCAAAGAGCGTTACGTCCGGCCCGAATCACGGCGACCCGCCCGAGGCAAGGTCAGCCGGAACAAACAGAGAAACCGCTACCGACGACCTCCCCGAGGCGCTCCCCCGCCTCGAGGACACTGACACAAGCGCCCGCCCCGAGAATCTCGGGGCGGGCGCTTCAGCGAGGGTTCACTAACGTTCGCTGCGATGTCCGGGATCGATGTCGTCTTCTGCGACGTGGGCGGGGTGCTGCTCACCAACGGCTGGGACCATTCCCAACGACACAGGGCGTGTGAACACTTCGACCTGGATTGGGAGGAGTTCGAGGACCGCCACCAGTTCGTTGCCGAGCGGTTCGAAACGGGGCGCATCGACCTGGAGCTCTATCTCGAGCGCACCGTCTTCTACCGGGAGCGTCCCTTCTCGGTGGAGGACTTCGCCCAGACTATGCGATCGGGGTCCAGACCGCTCGACGGGGGCATCGGGCTGGTGCGGCGAATCGCCTCCACCCGTCTGACCATGGCCACGATCAACAACGAGTCGCGAGCTCTCAACGAGTACCGGATCAGTCGGTTCGGCCTCGATGAGATCTTCACCGCCTTCTTCAGTTCCTGCTATCTCGGAGTGAGCAAGCCCGACGACCAGATCTTCCGCATCGCCCTGGCGGTGATGGCCGTCGAGTCCGAGCGAGCCGTGTTCATCGATGATCGCCCCATCAACATCGAGTCCGCCGCCGGTCTGGGCTTTCACACCATCCGCCACGTCGACGCAGCCACCACCGAAAGGGCGCTGGCCGATCTGGGTCTATGAGGGCCGGCACACCCGGCACGGCCTGAATCCGGCCTCCCGGGCCTCTTCGGAGGATCGGAAGCTGTGCAGATGCCGGCGGGTGATCCGTGTGGCGTGATGACAGGACGGCACGCAATAGACGCCGGTCGTGTCTGACCCGAGGTAGCGGACCCCGGAGGTGGCCAGTTCCTCGAGGTGTTCGGGCTGAGCTCCCTCGCTTTCCAGGAGGATCCACTTGTTGTGCGGCCCTCCCAGGGAGTAGGCGCCGATGTGCCCGTCGGAGCGAACCACCCTGTGGCAGGGAACGATGAGAGGCACGGGATTGCCGGCCATGGCCGAACCCACTGCCCGGGCCGCTCCAGGCTTTCCGACGTGGTGCGCCAGCCATCCGTATGAGCGCACCTCCCCGCGGGGGATGGTGGTCGCCCGGGCCAGCACCTGACGGCGGAAAGGAGTCACGGATCTGAGGTCGAGCGGCAGATCGCCTGGCTTCCCGGCTTCCAGAGCCCTGGGGATGAGCGTTGCCCATGCCCGGGGTGGATTGGCCTCCACCGCCGCCGGGTCGACCTCCTCGGCGAGGCGGACCGAATTGACTCCTTCCGGGGTGAAGATGACCGCGACTTCGCCCACCGGCGCCTCGTAGACCTTGTAGCCGGGGGTGAGCCCGGTTCCCAGCCCCACCGCCAGCCCGGTCCCCGGAGGGGCGGACTTGCGCAAGGCGGCCAGATTCGCTTCTACGTTCATGACTCTTCCTCCAATAGCGTGCGGAGACGTTCCAGTCCGCGATGGACGTCGCTGCGTGCCGTGGCTTCCGCCCGGCCGGTGGCGGCGGCGATCTCGGTGTATTCCAGACCGACCACGTGGCGTAATACCACGGCCCGGCGTTGGGCCGGGGGCAGCCTGGCCAGACGGCGATCCCAGGCTGCCGAGTCGGCCGGCTCGGGATCGGGAGCCCCGAATCGGTCCTCCAGTTCGGTCAGAGTCGGCCGCCGAGCCCTGGCGCGAGCATGGTTCCTCCCCAGGTTGAGGGCGATGGTCCAGATCCATCCCCTCAGGCGGAGGTTCCTGATGCGGTCGGTTTCGTATCCCTGCAAGGCCCGGAAGGCGCGGATGAAGGTCTCCTGGGTCAGGTCCTCGGCCTCGTCGGCCCCCGCCATCCGTCGCAGCCCCGAGTACACGTCGTCGGCTAGGGCCGTGACGAGCTCGGGGAAGGTGGTGTCCAGGTCGGACGCCAGACGGGCGCACAGATCATCCATCATCTTGAAGAACCCCGGCCGGGGTGCCGTTGTTGCACCCGGCCGTTCAGTCCATCCGCCGGCTGACCCCGGGCGCGATGGGCTCGCCCGAGTCCCGTTCCCGCACCGCCTGGGCGAAACCGACTTCTTCGGCTCTCTGCTTGAACCACATTCCCTCGGGCGAGTGGCGGGTGATTCCGTCGAAGAGGGTGGCGGTGAGCTGAGTGGATCTGAGACCCATGTTGTCCAGGGCCTGGTTGATCATCAGCTTCTGCATCATGAGCTGGTTGCGGGGTACACCGGCCATGCGGGCGGCCAGGGCCGCCACCCGCTCGTCCAGTTCCTGGTCGGGCACCGACTCCAGCACCAGACCCAACCGGGCCGCTTCGGAGCCGCTGATCAGATCCCCGGTGAATAGCATCCGCTTGGCCCGTTCCGGGCCCAGCCGGTACACCCACATCGCAGTGGTGGGACAGCCCCACACCCGGGCGGGCGGATAGCCGATGCGGGCGTCATCGGCCATGATGATCATGTCGCAGGCCAGGGCGATGTCGGAGCCTCCGGCCACGGCGTAGCCCCTCACCTTGGCGATGGTCGGCTTGTGGCACCAGAAGAGGCGCATGAAGTTGTCGGTGTTGCGGCTCATCATCCGGTAGTCCAGCATCGGGTCCCACGGCATCGACTGCGAGTAGGGCGCTTCGGCCCGTTCGGCGTAATCGCGCAGGTCATAGCCGGATGAGAACGCCCGACCGGCGCCGGTCACGATGATCACGTGGACGTCGTCGTCACCTTCCGCCTCGTCGACGGCGGCCGCCATCTCGGCCGGCATGTCGTCGTTGATGGCGTTGAGGCGCTCGGGCCGGTTGAGGGTGATGGTGGCGACGCGACCGTCCACCTCGTAGAGCAGAGTGGTGAATTCCATGATGGTGGACGCTACTCAGGAGGCGGGCCGGCTGCTGTCGAGCGGAATGGACCCGTCCAGACGGTGCAGCTCGGCATGGGAGGCGACGAGCTCGTCCCAGTGTGCCGGGTTCTCAACGTCCACCGCCAGGAGATGGGTAGTGTGCGGCCCGTCGGCGCGATCGAAGCCCCGGGCCCGATGAATCAGGTTGCGCGAAGCGTCGTCGATGCGGCGGTGCTGGGCGAGGTGCTCGTCCCAGGAGGTGACCACGAAAACCTCGCTGAACCTCTCGGGGCGTCCCACATGCCGGTACAGGCGCCACCGGTAGGCACCGGTCGAGAGGCGAACCAGTCGAACCCCGGTCATAGCTTCGACGAAGCCGTCGTAGTCGGCCTGGTCGATGTCCCAGGTGCTGATCACCATGACCGGGCCCCCTTCGAGGTGGAGGGGATGGTCGGCCAGCCCCTGGTCCTGGGTGAACTCGGGCGCCTCGAGGTCGTCGAGTTGTGGGATCCGGAACAGGGGAGCACTCACGCCCAGGACGATCGTGGCCGACGACAGGGCGGACATGGCCCATCCCGCTCCGATGCCGTCAGCCAGGGTGCCGCCGAGAATGGCTCCCAGCGGAATGATGCCGGTGAAGGCCAGGGTGTAGAGGCTCATTGCCCGCCCCCGGATCCATTCGGGGCTGATGGTCTGGCTGGTGGCGTTGAGGGTGACCAGGGTCAGCACCCAGCAGGCGCCGGCCACCGCCAGGGCGACCGATGCCCAGGCGATCGAGGGAACGGAGCCCAAGACGATCCCGGCCACTCCGAAGGCGATGATCGAGAACGGGACGGATCGGTTGCCCAGGACGTTCGTGACCTGGTGGCGGGTGAAAGCCGCCACCAGGGCACCCACCCCCATCGCTCCCAGCAGGAGCCCGTAGGTACCTGCGTCACCCCCCAGCTCGCGGGTGCGGGAGGGGAGCACGCTCTGGACGACGGCGGAGGTGAGGGCGAAGAGGGCCAGCAATCCGAGAAGGCGCCGGAAGGCCGGCGTGAAGCGGGCGAATCTGACCCCCAGCGCCATGGCCGTGGAGATCGATGTGTGCTCGGGCTGGGGGAGGGAGAGGTAGCGGCCGATCACGGTCAGGGCGACGATCACTCCCAGGAACGAGATGGCGTTTATGCCGAAAGCGGCCGCCGCCCCGGCCGTGGCCACGATCAGTCCTCCCAGGGCAGGTCCGACTGCCCGGGCCACGTTGAAGCCGGCAGAGTTGAGGGCCACTGCCGAGGCCAGCATCCCCCGCGGAACCAGGTTGGGGACCAGCGCCTGCCAGGCGGGGAGGTTGAAAGCCACTCCCACCCCGATCAGAAGGCCCAGTCCCAGCAACAGGGGCGGGTTGATGAGGTCCAGCCAGGTGGCCACCGCCATGGCGGCGGCCGCGGCACCCATCAGGACCTGGGAGGCGAGCATGACCCTGGTCCGGTCGGCCATGTCGGCGATGGCCCCCGCCGCCAGGGCCAGGAAGAGGAGGGGCAACGTGTTGGCCGCCTGCATCAGCCCGACCCAGGTGGCGGAACCGGTCAGCTCCAGCATCAGCCAGGAGGCGGCCACGGTGTAGAAGAACGAGCCCACGTTGGAAAAGAGTGACGTCACCCACAACGACCGGAAGCGTCCGATTCTGAGTGGAGCGACGGCGGCCATGGCAGGGAATTGTATGACCCGTAGACGGGGCCATTCTCGGCGCCTTACAGAAGGGCGGGGGAGGTTTCCGTATCAGGGCCACTGCGTTCCGGCTACCTTGTTCGACGATGAGGGATAGCAACGATAGGGAGGGCGCCATGGGGGGTACTGGCGACTCGGCCGAACTCGGCGCGGCGTTGCAGACATTCGTCTCGGGTTCCTCTCCCCTCATCGTCCTGGCCGAGTCGGCCGACGGCTCGGCCGGGGACCTGGTTTCGACGCTGCCGCCCGATTTGGGCCCGGCCGCCCGGGCCCGGGGTGCCGAGGCAACCAGGGCGGCGGCGGGTCGGGTGGCCGAGGAACTTGGTCTGGAGGGATCGCCGGCTTCGGTGCTGGTGGTGGAGGACTGTCAGTGGGCCGATCCCAGCTCCCTGGGCCGTCTCCAGCGTCTGGTGAAGCAGGGCGCTCACCTGCTGATGATCCTGTCCTATCGCCCCGATGTCGCCGGGGCCGAGTGGTGGATCGAGAACCTCGCCAACGAGGCGAATCGCAGCGGCGCTCTGGTTCGCATCGAGGTAGCGGCGTCGACGACCGAACCGATCCAGCTCGATTCCGACCGCCGTGACCTGGTCGTGGCCGCCCGGCTGGTATCGATCCCGCTCCCGGTCTCCGTGGTGGCCTCCCTCCTGGGCGTCTCTGACGGCCAAGCCCTGGACGTGGCCGAACACCTCGTCAGCGAAGGGCTTTTGCGCGATGAGCGCAACGGCTTCATGGCCGCTCCATCCGCCGCTTCGGTCGAGGTCGGGCAGGCCCGGTTGGGTCATATCGCCGGTCGTCTGGCAGATGCACTCGCCGCGGCGGGCGCCGAAGACTCGGTGGTGGGAAGTCTCCATCTGGCGGCGGGCGACTCTGCCCGAGCCTATCCGTTGCTGAGGGGCGCGGCGCTGGAAGCACAAAGCAGGCATGCCTCGGGAGAGGCATTCGAGCTCGCCCAGGCGGCTCTGCGGGCTGCCGGGGAGGCCTCCATCGATCGGCCCGCCGAGTCGGGTGAGCTGCGCCTCATCTGTGGACGCCATCTGCGGGACATGGGCCGGTCCGAGGCTGCCCAGTCAGAGCTGGAGGCAGCGGGATCGATGCTGGGAGGGCCCATCCGCATCGATGCCCTCGGTTTCGCCGCGGCCGTAGCCGACGATCGCCAGCATCCCCAGGAAGCGGAACGGATTCTGGCCGTGGCGGAATGGGAGTCCGTCAACCAGGGAGAGCTGGCCAAGCTGGGCTCCCTGGGAAGCTTTCGGGCCCGGGCCCTGAACCGGATCGGCTTCGCAGCCGAGGCCGATGCCCTGCTCGAGAAGAGCCTGGCCATTCTGGCGGCCGAGGCAACACCGGTTCAGCGCTATTACGCCGAACAGAACCGGGCCTGGATCCTCTTCGACCGGGGCCAGGTGGCCGAGTCGGAGTCGGTGTTCACCCACCTGCGAGACACGGCAGACCCCGCCGACCTGGCCACGATTGCCGACAAGGAGGCCTGGCGGGCTCGCGCATTGTTCGTCACCGGCCATCCCGACCAGGCCCTCGCCGCGGTCGAGGCGGCCCGGGAGCTATCGGCTCGGGCCGATGTGGAGGCGCCGCTGTTCCTGGCCGATCTCGCCCTATCGGAAGGGGGGCTTTCGCTGGGTCGGTACGAGGATGCTCTCCAGGCGTCGGATCGGGTCCTCGATCTCGTAGAGCGACAACTGCCCGCCTGGGAGAACGTGGCCCGGGCCGAAAGGGCCCAGGCTTTGCTCGGTTTGGGACGGGTGGCAGAGGCCGATTCGGATATCGCCACCGCCCTCGCCGCCACGCCACCAGGCTCGGACGGATGGAGGTGGCGATCCCGGTGCCGTGCCATCCAGATGGAGGTCGCCGCCGAGGCGGGCCGGGGATGGTCACAGCGAGAGGCAGAGGATCTGGCCGACATGTTCCTCCAGTCGGAGTACTACGGCTGGGCGGCCGAACTGATGCTGCTCATCGCACGCCGCAATCGGGACACCGAGGTGGCCCGTGAGGCGATGGCGCTGGCGGTGCAAGTGGGAAACCCGATGCTCGCCGCCCGGGCGGCCTCGGTCGGGAAGCTGTGGAGGGAGCCGGGGGCCGCTCCGGTGATCCGGGCAGTGCGCGCCATCGAAGGGCGGCTCCCCGAGGAATGGAGAGAGGACTGGCGGGCGATCCCCGCGGTGAGCGAGGCCCTGGCGGCTCCCGAACCTGGTGCCGAGACCGGTGACGAGAACGCCGCCGTCCTGGAACAGGCCCTGCGCCGGGCAGGGCTGGCCGGCGCCGACGTGGTGCTCAGCCCGGCCCAGCGTCGCCATCGAGGTCTGGTCAGGCGCCGAAGGCGCTGGCGCCCCGTCCAACTGGTGGCTGCGGCAATGGCCGTCGTCGTGGTGGCTGCCCTGACGTCGTTTGGGGTGGCCCAGCTTCTCGCTTCCCCACCCGGGGTCACGGTCGTGACCCAGGTCCTGTCCCAGCCCACGGTCGCCACCACCGTGCCCAGTCTCGAGAATACGGAGATCGCCCTGCCGGAGGGGGTCGAGTTCCTGTACGGGAACTCCTACTTCCGTGGAGGCCCGGCCCGGACGGGGTTCGAGGACGCCAGCGGGCCGGTCGATGCCGCCGGTCAGTACTGGACCTACGAGACGGCGGCGCTGATCGATGCCACTCCGATCGTGTACGGGCGCAACCTCCTGGTGGGGAGCACCGACGGGAACCTCTACGCCATCGACGCCTCCAAGGGCCAGGTCATGTGGACCTTCCCCACCGAAGGGCGGATCTCGGCTTCTCCCGCCATCGGGGAGGTCAACACCGGGGAAGGCAAGAAGCCCGCCCTGGTCGTCGTGGTGGGTGACGATGGCGTCGTTCGGGCCCGCGACGCGGTGACCCAGATCTCCAGTCAGCTGTGGAGCACCGATCTGGGATCACGGATCCGTTCCTCGCCCGTCGTGGCCGGCGACGTGGTGTATGTGGCCACCACCGACGGGCATGTGTACTCCCTCAGCCTCCTGGACGGCTCGGAGGTGTGGAGATACCCGACAGAAGGTGAGGGGATCGGGTCCATCACGGCCGGGCTGACATATGTCGACGGGGTGGTCTATGTCGGAACCGAGGAGGGGAGGCTGGACCTCGTCGACGCCCAGAGCGGTGAAACGGTGTGCACCCGGGAGCTGGCGGCAGGGATCTCGGTGGCGCCCATCGTCTCGGACGGGGCCCTGTACGTGCCCACGCGGGGCAACACCATCTTCGCCATGCCGGCCGGGACCTGTGACGGAATCGTCTCCGAGCGGCTCCCTCTCTACGCCACAGAGACGGCGGTAGACGTAGCTCCCGCCATCGTTGGTGACCACATGTACCTGCCCGCGGGACAGTTCCTCTACTCGCTCGACCTCAGGACCAACCTCGACTACAACGAGTCCTGGTCACCCTCCAAGGTCCACACCGACGCGATGATTTCCGCCGCCCCGGTGGTAACCAACGACACCGTCTACTTCGGCACCCAGGACGGCACCGTCTATGCCGTCGATGCCGAGACGGGAGACGAGCGTTGGCGGTGGCGCACAGGTAACTCCGTGTGGGCTTCTCCGGCGGTGATAGACGGCGCTCTGTTCATCGCCAGCGGCGATGGCAAGGTCTACGCGGTCGGAGACGGCTGAGGTCGAAGCGGAGCGAGGCGGCCCCGGAGGAACTCGACCGCCCGATCCCAGGCCAATTCGGCCGCCTCGGGGTCATAGGCGGGGCTCTCGGGATCGGCGAAGCCGTGGCGGGTACCCGGGTAAACATGGGTGACGACCTCGAGGGACTCCAGACCCATCGTCGCCTCCATGAAGGCTGCCTCGTCGTGGGAGATGAAGCGATCCGCCTCGGCCAGGTGGATCTGATAGCCGGCTCCTGCACCGGCGAAGTCGATCGCCTGGCTGCCGTAGAACGAGACCGCCGCCGTCACGATCCGGGCCCGGCGCACCGACAGCCACAGGGCCAACGAGCCTCCGCTCCCGAATCCCATCACGCCGATCGGACCGGGAGAAGACTTGTCGGCCAGGAGCTGGGCCGAGGAGAAGACGAGGGAAGCGATGCGGTTTGGATCCGCCTCACCCAGCGCCCGCTCGGCCTCGTCCTCGCTCGAGGGACGCACGCCGAGCGCCAGGTCGGGGGCCAGGACGGTGAATCCGGCCTCGGAGAGGCGGTCGGCGCGGCGACGAACCGCCCCGGTCAGGCCCCACCAGCCCGGGAGGAGCAGGACCCCCGCCGCCGTGCCGGACGGAGGCGAAACGAAATAGGCCTGGTCGTTCACCGGTCCCAGGGTATAGGGACGGCGGGAGCACCAATTTACGCCACCTAGGAGCCTGTTGGATAATGCCGTTGCTCGGATTGGCGGCCAGGCGCGCCAGCCGCAAGGCCGAGGTTTCGCCACTCCTTGTGCCGGAATGGCGGGGCCGAGAACGCAGTGGGTGGTGATGCATGGTCGTCAAGATGGGTGACATGCATTGTTCAACGGGCTCCTAGTGTCCTGTCCGGTTGGTTCGTCGCGTTATTCTGTTGCTGTGTGTTGGATCATTGTGGAGGCGGATCATGGTGAGGCGTGGACGGCCGACAGCGGTCATCGAGTTGTCTGATGGTGAGCGGGAGACCCTGGAGCGCTGGGTGAGGCGTCGTTCGTCGTCCCAGGCGTTGGCGCAGCGGTCTCGGATCGTGTTGGCGTGTGCTGAGGGGGCGACCAACAAGGAGGTGGCGGCGGCGGAGCGGGTCCATCCGGCGACGGTGTCGAAATGGCGTCGCCGGTTTGTTGAGGCCCGGCTGGAGGGTCTTTGTGATGCTCCCCGGCCGGGTGCTGTGCGGACGGTCTCTGATGAGACGATCGAGGCGGTGGTGGTCGACACGTTGGAGTCGGCACCCGAGGATGCGACTCATTGGTCGACCAGGGATCTGGCGAAAAGGCATGGGATCTCCAAGACCACCGTGGCTGAGATCTGGCGGGCGTTCGGTCTCAAACCATGGAAGGAGGAGTCACACAAGATCTCACCGGATCCGGACCTGATCGAAAAGACCCGTGACATTGTGGGGTTGTATCTGAACCCGCCTGAAGCGGCGGTGGTGTTCGCCGTCGACGAGAAACCCCAGATCCAGGCGTTGGACCGCACCGCACCCACCTTGCCGATGCTGTGCGGCACCCCAGCCCGGGCCACCCATGACTATCTACGTCACGGGACCCTGGATCTGTTCGCCGCGTTGGATGTGGCCCAGGGGAGGGTGATCACCGACCTACGGCCATCGCACACAAGCGACGAGTTCGTCCGGTTCCTCAACCGGATCAACCGGGAGGTCCCCGACCACCTCGACGTGCATCTGGTGTTGGACAACCTGTCCACTCACAAGACCCCCAGGGTGCACCGCTGGCTGTTACGCCACCGGAGATTCCACCTCCACTTCACCCCCACCTACAGCTCCTGGCTCAACCTGGTCGAACGATGGTTCTCCGCATTGACCACCAAGAAGCTGAAACGGGGAGCCCACCAGTCGGTCAAACAGCTCGCCGATGACATTCTCGACTGGATCGACAAATGGAACACCGACCCCAAACCGTTCATCTGGCACAAGACCGCAGAAGAGATCCTCAACTCCATCGCCCGTTACTGCGGCCAGATCATCGCAACAGCACACACCACCAAATAATGCACCCTTTCAAGCGGACAGGACACTAGTCTCCCGTCGATGAGCACCCGGGTGGCTGGACTGTGGATGACGCTGGCCGCGGCCGTCCTGTTCGGGGTGTCGTCGGTGGTGGCGGCCGATGTCTTCGATGCGGTCTCGGCGGTGCGGGTGGCGCAATTCCGCTCGGTGGTGGCCGCCCTGGTCCTGGGGGCCATCGCCTATCGCCGGGGACTGGCCTCCCACCAGGGCCATCTGGCCCTGCTGGCGCTGCTGGGGGTGAACCTGGCAGCCGTCACCGTCACCTTCTACTGGGCCATCGAGCGTCTCGGGGTCGGGCCCGGAACCACGATCCAGTTCACCGCTCCGGTGCTGGTGCTGGTCTGGATGCGCTGGGTGGAGCGCCGCCAGGTGCCCCCGCTGGCCTGGGTGGCCGCTGCCCTCGCCGTGGTCGGGACGTCGCTCATGACGGGAGCCTGGGGGGTGGGGCTGGACCCAATCGGCCTGCTGGCGGCGGTCGGGGCGGCACTCACCTTCGGTTCCTACCTGATCCTGGGTGAGCGCCTGGGGGCCAGGCTTCCTGCCCTGACCGTGATCGCCTACGGGTTCGCCTTCTCCGCCCTGATCTGGGTCGTGGCCGTCCCGCCCCGAGTCAGCGATCTCACCTCGGGCTCCTGGATCCGGCTGGTATTCGTGGGTCTACTCGGCACAGCGGCGCCCTTCCTGCTGGAGCTGTCGGGGCTGCGCCGGGCCGACCCCGGCTCGGTCGGGGTGGTGGCGACGGCGGAGCCCGTCGTGGGGGCGGCGGTGGCGTGGCTGGCGCTGGGCCAGGTGTTGACTCCGCTTCAGGTGGTGGGGGGGACGATCACCGCTGTCTCGGTGGCGGCGGTGCAGATGGTGACCAACCGCAGGTCGACCTGGCCCGGTTGAGGGTCGTCGTCCTCAGTAGTCGATGCCGCGCCGGGCCATGATGCCCCGGTCGTAGGCGTGTTTGACCTTGCGCATCTCTGTGACCGTGTCCGCTAACTCGATCAGCTCGGTAGGGGCGTCCCGTCCGGTGCAGATCACGTTCACAGCAGGGGGACGTCCGGCGATCACCTCCACCACCTCGTCGGTGGGGATCCATCCCCAAATCATCGGGTAGGTGACCTCGTCGAGCAGGACCAGCTGGTGGTTCCCGGCCCGGATCAGCCCGGCGGCGGCCCGCCAGGCCTCCCGGGCGATGGCCTCCGACTCCGCCATGTCCTCGGAATCCCAGGTGAACCCGTCGCCGATGGCGAACCAGTCGACGCCGAGCTGACGGGCGACCTTCTCCTCCCCCACGTGCCAGTCGCCCGACTTGAGGAACTGGACCACGGCCACCTTCCATCCACGGGCCAGGGCGCGGATCATGGTGCCGAAGGCGGCGGTCGATTTGCCCTTGCCCTCCCCGGTGTTGACCAGGACCAGCGACTTTGCACGGGTGTGACCCCGGGGAGGGGGTTCGGTGGGAGGCCGGGAGGTTGTCTCGCTCACTCGCGGACCAGGCAGAAGGGGTGTCCGGCGGGGTCGAGAAAGACCCGAAAGGTTTCGCCCGGCTGGAAGTCCGCCTTGTGGGCCCCCAGGTCGAGTACGGCCCTCTCACCCTGATCCAGATCCGCCACGTCGAAGTCGAGGTGGAGCTGCTGGGGGTGCTCGTTTCCGGGCCAGACCGGGGGCCGGTGGTCGGGGACCTCCTGGAAGGCGATGGTCGCCCCGGTCTCCGAAGCCAGCTGGATCCATCCTGTGCCTTCATGCGGCTCGATGGTCCATCCGGTGATGGCCGAGTAGAAGCGGGCCAGGCCCTCGGTGTCGGCGGTATCGATAGCGACGAGGGAAAAGCGGGCGATCGGAGTCATGTCGTCAGGGTAGGGCCCCATCCTTCACGATCTCGGCCGCATCCCCGGTCACCACATCGCCTTCCTCAATTACCCGGGCGTACATCCGGCTCCAGCCCGGATGCCTGGAATGGTTCATCCGGTTGAAGTTCCCGTCGATGAACCAGCCCGAATTCTTCGAGCACGGGGCGGTCGGAGCCGTCACCTCCATGAGACAGGTGCCCGCCCTGATCATCGTTCCAGGGGCCACCGAGTGCCAGTCGATGCCGGCCAGGGTCAGGTTCTCGCCGGCGAAGCCGGGTTCGATGGGGTGCCCCTCGGCCTGCAGGGCCTCGATCACCTCCAGGGAGTAGAGACACACGGTCTGGAGCGGACCGCCGTGATGAACCCGGTCGGCCTGGCGGTCCCCTTCCACTCCCTGCGTCGTGATACGGGCACGCGGAACCGGCCTCTTGGGGACTCCTCCCTGCGACACGTTGATCTGATGGACTCGACCGGCCATGATTCCTCCGTCAGGCCAAAGGGTAGGAGTCCATGTCAGTCACCGTCATCGAACATCCCCTCATCCAGCACAAGCTGAGTCTGATGAGACGCAACAAGACCGCTTCGGCCGACTTTCGTCGGCTCCTGCGGGAGATCGCCGGCCTCATGACCTACGAGATCACCCGCGACCTGCCGGTGGAGACCGAGCGCATCGAGACTCCGCTGGCCGAAATGGACGCCCCGATGATCGAAGGAAAGAAGCTGGTGGCCATCTCGATCCTTAGGGCCGGCAATGGACTGCTGGAGGGGATCCTCGACCTGGTCCCGTCGGCTCGGGTGGGCCACATCGGCCTCTACAGGGATCCCGAGACTCTGGAGGCGATCGAGTACTACTTCAAGGTCCCCGACGAGATGGGGGATCGGGACGTGATCGTGGTCGACCCCATGCTGGCCACCGGCCATTCGGCCTCGGCGGCGCTGGAGAGGATCGAGGCCACCCATCCCCGCAGCCTGCGTTTCATGTGCCTGCTGGCGGCGCCGGAGGGGATCGACTACCTGGCGGAGCATCACCCCGACGTTCCCATCTTCACCGCCGCCATCGACTCGCACCTCAACGACCACGGCTACATCGTTCCCGGCCTGGGTGACGCCGGGGACCGCCTGTACGGAACGAAGTGACTTCGTGAACCTTTTCTCGGCCTGCGGCCTCGAAAAGGTTCACAAAGAAGCCTCACCCTCCGTTACGGGAGGTCATCTCGTCCAGGTCGGCCACCAGGATCTGGCGGTCTTCTTCGTCCTCGACCTGTAACGCCAGCTCCCGGGCGGCGCCGATGTGAGCCTCGAAGGTGTCGAGGTCGTCCACCTCGGCGGCGGCCCGGGCGATGGCCTCGTGGGCGAAGCCGATCACGAACGGATCCAGGCTGGCGCCGACCTGCAGTGACCGCTCGGCGAAGTGGCGGGCCAGGGTCGGATATCCGGCCAGGACCGCCGCCCGGGACACCTGCCAGTCGGCGATGGCGCGATTGCGGGCGTCACCCACCTGGTACCAGTGAGCCCGCTGGGCGAAGGCAGAGGTCAGCATCTCGTCCATCTCGTCCTGGTCCAGCGAATCGCGGTCCATCAGGTCCCAGGTGTGGTTGAAGAAGCGGGGGGCAAAGGTGCGGTGCCAGCGGGAGAGTTCCTCGGGCGAGGGGTTCTCGATCGGGTCGACCATGGGGGAAGGGTAGATCAGCGTCAGCCGGCCGGTGCTGCGTCGGCGATCCAGAGTCGATCGGCTCGACAAGGCGGCGCGTCCGCCATCTTTTCCCCTTCCCCACCGCCGATATCGAACGGCACTCCGACCCGGGCCACCACGTTGCCGGCCGGGTCGTACACCGCCGCCGGGTCACCGGTGTGAGCCGTGAACCCGAAGGGCCACACGATCACCAGCCGGGAACCATCGGAGTCTTCGATGTACAGGCAGTTACCTCCGTGGTCGTATCGGAGCACAACAGAGCTCATCAAGGCAGCCATTCCGGCCGTGGTCCGAATCGGGTAGGTGGGAATGTCGATGTCACCCTCCACCATCGGCACTTGGGCGGGTAGGTGGTCGACGGTCTGGTCGAGGACGACGATGAAGCTGGTTACCTGCACCAGATCGCCATAGCGATCGGCCAGCAAGGCCAGAGTGGCGGAGTCGACGACGTCCGTTTCGATCTCGATGGTGGGAACGGGCGCCGCCGCGGTCGAGCCGGACACCATGCTGATGCCCCGACCGGCCAGCAGAGGCCGAATCTCCTGGGTTAGCTTGGTGCCCAGCTGGTCGCTCGTGTACTCGAACCCCGTCACCACGCATACCCCGGCGATCTCCCGCAACTGCCCCGCCAAGGCAGAGGCCTCTCCCTTCAGGGCCACCACCAGCTGACCGTCGGAGATCCAGGTCTGAGCTATCTCGGCTTGATGCTGGTCGAGGATGTCTCCCACCCGGTTGGACACCTCAGCCGGTGGTTGGATCAGGTTGGCTTCTCCGGTACAGGGGTTCTCCATAGGCTGGAAACCCTTCGGCGCCCAAGGCGCGGTTTCCAGGGGCTGGAGTGACACACCGTCGTAGGGGCCTCGTACGCGTACCTGATCGCCGGGTGTTGGCGCCTCGGCACCGGACAACGGAAGGCCGGGACACGCTCCCGTTGTCTCGAGCGGGCAGAGAACGACTCCGCGGGCGTCCTCCTCCACCGTGCCCGTGGCTTCGATCATCACGGTGCCCGCGGGGAGGCCGCCGACGGTCGTGCCCGATCCGGGCGCAGACCTCGTAGGCGTTGTGGTCATTGCCGGGGCCTCCCCACAGGCCACGATCAGCACGGCCAGAAGCAGCGCCGCTCGTCTCATGAGCTTTCGACGTCGTAGAGGTCCAGGTAGGTTCCCTCAGACCTCGGCCGGAAGCGGGAACCATCGCAGGGATTCCGATCCAGGTGGGAGCGAGTCCGTCTCGCATTCACCCTGGGCCGATTCGGCCAGGATGTGCCGTGCCTCGTCCAGGTAGTCATCGAGCCGCTCCAGGGGCTCGGTGACGGGGGTGGCAGAGGGCGTGTCGAGGAAGCCGGCCAGGGACAGCGGCGAGTCGGCTAGGCCCTTCCGATGTCGCCAGACGCCGGTGGCGGGGTCGAAACGGTACCGGGGGAGCAGCCTCCAGCCCGATTCCGCCACCAGATGAACCGCGTCGACCAGATAGCGGAACTCGTCCTCGGGAATGAAGTAGTTGAAGTTGATCCTCACCCAGCCGGGTTTGATCACCTCGCAGCCGGCCGCGATCTCGGCCTCGAGGAGCGAGCTGGTGGTGCGATCTATGCCCAGCAGGCGATGACCGTAGGGACCGGCACAGGAGCATCCGCCCCGGGCCTGGATCCCGAACAGGTCGTTGAGTACCGCCACGACGAAGTTGTGATGGAGGTAGCGGTCGGCCCCGAGATGGGCGGGAGCTCTGACCACGAACGAGACGATCGAGAGCCGGTCAGCGTCAGGATTGCCCAGAATCCGGATGTTGGGGTTCTCTGACCACGAGTCGATGGCCCGGCGGATGAACTGGTGCTCTAGCTTGCGAATCAGATCGGCCCCCACCCGCTCCTTTAGAGCGAATACCAGGCCCGCCCGGATCGACTCGACGATGGCGGGAGTGCCCCCTTCCTCCCGATGCTCGGGCTCGGAGACGTAGCGATGGTGGTCTTCGTTCACGTAAGTGACGGTGCCTCCCCCGGGCACCGATGGGACCCGGTTGGCCACCAGGTCACGGCGCACCGCCAGGACGCCGGGTGTACCGGGCCCACCGATGAACTTGTGGGGAGAGATGAAGACGGCGTCCTTGTAGTCGAGGCCGTGGGTCTGCGGAGATCGCATCTCGATGCCCACGTAGGGGGCGGCGGCGGCGAAATCCCAGAATGACAATGCCCCATGGCGGTGCAGCAGGGTGGCTATGGCAGAAGTGTCGGAGATGATCCCGGTCACGTTGGAGGCAGCGGAGAAGCTGCCGATGCGAAGCGGCCGGTCGGAGAACTCCACCAGGCGCTGCTCGAGATCCGCCAGATCGACGTGCCCGTCGGAGTCCTCCTTGATCTCGACCACGTCGGCGATGGATTCTCGCCAGGGCAGCTCATTGGAGTGATGCTCATAAGGCCCGACGAACACCACGGGGCGCTCGTCGGGCGGAATACAGGCCGTGAGGCCGTAACGATCATCGAGCCCGGCCGGGACGCGGAGACCGAGGATGGCGATGAGACGATCGATCGCCCCTGTGGAGCCCGATCCGGCGAATATCACGGCGTGCTCGTGGCGCGTGGCCCCCAGGCAGCGGCGAATGATGTCGCGCGCCTCCTCCCGGAAGTGAGTCGTCTGAAGACCCGTGCCCGACGTCTCGGTGTGCGTATTGGCGTACATAGGCAGCACCGAGTCACGTATGAAGTCCTCGATGAACCCCAGCGAGCGTCCCGAGGCTGTGTAGTCGGCGTAGGTCACCCTGCGCAGCCCGAACGGCGTGTGTACCGCGGTGTCCGCCCCGATCAGCGATTGGCGGATACGCTCGACGAGCTCGCTCATGTCGTTCAGCGTACCGGGTCGCCCAAAGTCGCCGCAGCCGATTCCGTCGGGTCGTCCCGCCGGTAGATTCATCGGCCATGGCCACCACACCGGGCCCAACGTCGAGACTCAGGTTCCGTCCCTATCGACCCGAAGACCTGGCCGACGTGTCGGAGATGTTCGAGGACCCACACGCTCGGCGGTTCTACCCCGAGATGGGCGACCGGCGGCATGCCCAGCGCTGGATCCAGTGGAACCTGGACGGCTACGCCGCGCATGGTTTCGGGCTCTGGGTCATAGAGCATCGCCTCGAGGGGTGGTTTCTCGGGGACTGTGGTCTGACCTACCAGCCCGTAGCCGGCGACCGGTGGGTCGAGCTCGGTTATCACCTCCAGGCCAGGTACAGGGGAAATGGATACGTGTCCGAGGCTGCCCGCGCCTGTCTGGGTCATGCCTTCGGCCCTCTTGGAATCGATCGTGTGTGTTCGGTGGTGGATCCTGAGAACACGGCATCGATCCGGGTTGCCTCGAGGATCCATGACCACTCGCGAGCTTTGGTGCGCCGCGGCCATCCTCCGAGGCTGCTGTTCTGGAGCGTACGTCCCCGCCCTTGACAGGCGCTGGATGTACCACTCAAACCTGGTGCCCGGAGAGCCGTCCGATGGCGTCGGGCGCTGGATCCTGCCATGAGTGAGCCGCTCTCCAGCCGGTATATTTCGGTGCAACCACTCCAGGAGCCCACATGCGCGAAGCCGTGATCGTCTCTACTGCGAGAACCCCGATCGGGAAGGCCTATCGGGGTGCCTTCAACGACACCGATGCTCCCTCCCTTGCCGCCATGGCGGTGGGCGCGGCGGTCGAGCGGGCGGGCGTGGAAGGAGAAGAGGTCGACGACGTGATCATGGGCTGTGCCATGCAACAGGGCACGCAGTGGCCCAACATCGGTCGTCTCACCGCCCTCGCCGCGGGCTTTCCCGCCTCGGTCCCGGGGATGTCGATAGACCGTCAGTGCTCCTCGGGTCTGATGGCCGTGGCCACGGCGGCCAAACAGGTCGTCCTCGATGGCCAGCAGGTGGTGGTGGCGGGCGGAGTCGAGTCGATCAGCCTGGTCCAGAACGAGCACATGAACCGCTACCGGGCCATGGATCCGGCCCTGCTCGAGCTCCAGCCCGACGCCTACATGCCCATG
Organism: uncultured Acidimicrobiia bacterium; assembly: GCA_963744905.1. Taxonomy (GTDB): domain Bacteria; phylum Actinomycetota; class Acidimicrobiia; order Spongiisociales; family ZC4RG35; genus DATFFO01. The sequence continues at coordinate 126,700 of CAVUUV010000007.1, forward strand.
ATCGATACCGCCGAAGTGGTGGCGGAGCGGTACGGGATCTCTCGACAGGCGTGTGACGAGTACGCCCTTCAGTCCCAGCAGCGCACGGCTGCCGCCCAGGAGGCTGGCATCTTCGACGACGAGATCATCGAGGTGACGGTCACCAAGAAGGTGGTGGATCGTGACACAGGTGAGGAGTCGGAGGACAAGGTCACCCTCCGCCTGGACGAGGGCAACCGGCCCGGCACCACCCTGGAGGCCCTGGCCGGGCTGCAGCCGGTGCGGGGAGAGGGTAAGAACGTCACCGCCGGTAATGCCTCCCAGCTGTCGGATGGGGCCGCCGCCACCGTGGTCATGGAGGCGGAGGAGGCGCGACGGCGGGGGCTGGAACCGCTGGGCTACTACCGGGGCATGACCGTGGCGGGGGTCGACCCCGACGAGATGGGGATCGGGCCGGTCTTCGCGGTTCCCAAGCTGCTGGATCGGGCCGGACTCGGTATGGACGACATCGATCTGTGGGAGTTGAACGAGGCCTTCGCCGTGCAGACCATTTACTGCCGGGACACGCTCGAGATCGACAACGAGATCTACAACGTCAACGGGGGCGCCATCTCCATCGGTCATCCCTACGGGATGACCGGAGCACGTCAGGTGGGCCATCTGCTCCGCGAGCTGCGTCGTCGGGGAGGCCGCTACGGCATCGTGACCATGTGCGTCGGTGGTGGACAGGGCGCCGCCGGGTTGTTCGAAGTTCTGTGAACGCTTTCGAGGCCGGCGGCCGAGAAAGCGTTCACAAAGACAACCCTTCCTAGCGAGATGGGCAAGGACGAGACCCGGGTCGAGGTGGGGGGCGAGGTGGTGAGGATCAGCTCGCCGGGCCGGGTCGTGTTTCCCCAACGGGGGTGGACCAAGATGGATGTGGTCCACCATTTCCTGGCGGTGGCGCAGGGGGCGGCGCGGGGGATCTCGGGGCGGCCCACGATGCTCAAGCGCTACATGCATGGCGTCGGAGAGGATCCGGTCTATCACAAGCGTGCGGCCAAGAACACCCCCTTCGATACGGTGGCGATCCGCTTTCCCTCCCAGCGTCCCGGGGTGATGAACGTCCCTCGCACCGAGGCCGACGTGATACGTCTCGTCCAGCTGGGATGCCTGGACTTCCATCCCTGGCCGGTACGGGCCGACGACATCGACCATCCCGACGAGCTCCGCCTCGATTTCGACCCCACGCCCGGATTCGGCTTCGACGACGTCCGCAGGGCGGCGGGAGGGGCCAAGGAGCTGCTGGATGAGATCGGCCTGGTGGGCTGGCCCAAGACATCGGGCAGCCGTGGAATCCACGTCTACATGCGCATCGAACGCCTATGGGACTTCTTCCAGACCCGCCGAGCCGTCCTCGCCTTTGCCCGGGAGCTGGAGAGGAGACTGCCCGATCTGGTAACCACAAAATGGTGGAAGGAGGAGCGGCGGGGAGTGTTCGTAGATTTCAACCAGAACGCCCGGGACAAGACCGTGTCCTCTGCCTACGGGGTGCGTCCCACCGGTTACGTGTCGGCGCCGTTCACCTGGGACGAGCTGGACGACGTGGCCATCGAGGACTTTCCGCTCGACCGCTACGCCGCCGAGCGTTACGCCCGTGTGGGAGATCTGACCGAGGGCATCGACGACCATCCCGGGAGGATCGACATCCTCATGGAGTGGATGGCCCGCGACGAGGCCGACGGCATCGGCGATGCCCCCTGGCCCCCCCACTATCCCAAGCAGCCCGGCGAGCCGCCCCGGGTCCAGCCCTCACGTCAGCGACGGCCCGACGACGAATACTGAGCCGGGACGGCGGTCAGACGGCGTCGCGACTCCGAAGGGCCCAGGTGAGCGCCAGACCACCTGCCATCACGACCACCATGATCTTGGCCACCCCACCCCACGACCCCGGGGCGACCGGGCCCAGGGTCTCGTCGAGGATCCGCTGGCCGGCGGCGGTGATGTCGGCGTAGATGGAGAGAGCGAAGCGCCAGATGGAGGTGTTGGCCACTCCGGTGATGAGCCGGGCGGCGATCTGTTCCCAGACCACCACATAGGCCAGGCCGACCAGGATCACCCGGGGAACCAGGTAGCCGAGGGGGACGAAGGCCGCCGAATAGCCCACCGCTGCCCCGATGAACAGAGGCAGGGTGGCGATGGCGGCTCCGGTGTCCAGCCCGGTCGCCCAGGCTGCCAGGGTCACCGCCGCGCTGGCCCCGACGGCGATCAGTGTCGTGGCGGCGGCGGCGGCCGCCAGCGAGCTGGCGGCCAGGAGCGAGCGGGGAATGGGCTTGAGGTAGATGAAGGGAAGCGTTCCCTGGTCGCGCTCATCCCGCAGTGTGGCGGCAGCGAGAATCAGTGCCGCGATGGGAAAGGTGGTGGATCCGACCCCGGCCGAGATGGCGAAGACCTGAGAACCGCCCCCCTCCCCGGCCAGGCCCACCACCAACAGGATCAGACCGGGCACGATCGCCAGCAGGCCCAGACCCAGCATCCTCCGCCCCTGGATGAGAGAACGGAACTGGTGCACGAACAGGGCGGCCCAGGTCATTGGCTGTGGACCAGATAGCGAAACACGCTCTCGAGCGACTCGTCGGTGGGCTCGACCCTGCTGAGGTGGATCCCCTCCTCGAGCGAGATGCCGGGCAGGTGGTGGGCCAGGCTGCCGGCGTCGGAGGCCTCCACCTCCACCCGTCCGTCTCTGACCCGTACCCCGGCCACACCCTCCACGGCGATGAGCCGACCTGCCAGCCGGCGAGGCTGGTCGCAGTCGATGCGGACCAGGCGGGGACGATCGGTCATGGCGGCCCGGAGCTGGGGGACGGTGCCCACTGCCGCCAGGCGCCCGTCGACCATGGCCACGATGCGGTCGGCCATGCGCTCCACCTCCACCAGGACGTGGGAGGAGACGACGATGGTGCGGCCTTCGCCCCCCAGGCGGACGAACAGCTCGATGAGCGAAGCGCGTTGCACGGGGTCTGCTCCGTTGAGCGGCTCATCCAGAACCAGCACCTGGGGGTCGGCCACGAGTGCTCCCGCCACCTTGGCCCGCTGCCGCATCCCCTTGGAGAAGCCTCCCAGGCGGCGGTCGGCCGAGTCGGTCAGCTCAACTGTTTCCAGGGCCCGTTCGGTGGCGGCGTCGGGGTCGGCCACTTCCATCAGCCGGGCGTTGAGCCGGATGAACTGGCGAGCGGTGAGGTGGGGATAGACCGCCTCGTCTTCGGGCACCATCTGCACCTGGCGGTAGACGTCGTAGTGGCGACGGGGGTCTTCGCCCAACACCTGTACCGTCCCCGAAGAGGGACGCTGCAGCCCGGTGATCACTCGCATCAGGGTGGTCTTTCCCGCTCCGTTCGGACCCAGGAGCCCGGTCACTCCCGGCCCAAAACCGGTCGTCACCTCCGACAGTGCCACCTTGGGGCCAAACCACTTGGAGAGCTCGTCGATGATCACGGTGTCGGTCATGCCAGCCTCCGGTAGCGACGATGCACCCACCAGATCCCGGCCACGGCCACCACCACGATCGCCGCCACCGACACCCAGGGGCTGAACCCGACCTGTTCCGCCGGATAGGCGACCGTGTCGATGCCGAACAGCCAGTCCCGGATGATGCGGGGATGTTGATCCAGGGCCAGCAGGGTCACGTAACGGGCGAAGGGGGCGTCGATCAGCCCGATTCGAGACGCCACCGACCCACCCGCGGTCAGCACCCCGAGGAAGATGGCGGCAGCGGCCCCGGTGCGGGGAGTCACGGCGCTGATGGCGGTGACGACGGCTCCATGCAGGACCAGATAGCACAGGGTCACCAACGGCACCTTCCACAGGATGTCGAGCGTGCCGCCCAGATAGCCCAGGAAGCCGTCGGGGGACAGGAAGGCCAGGCCGAGATGCAGCGCCACCTGGGGGCCGATGTAGATGATGGCGGTGACGCCGAGGAAAGCGGCCAGCTTGCCCTCCAGATACGACGTCACGGTCAGGGGCCGGGAGAAATAGACCGAAAGCACTCCCTGGGTCCGGTCGGGGATGAGGAGGGCGGGACCGGTCAGGGCGATGAAGAGAATGCCGATCCAGGAGAAGAAATCGAAGAGCTCGCCATAGCGAGGAAGCTGGCTGGCGACATCGACGGGTAGCTGGGAGGCGAAGAAATGCAGGCCGACGAAGATGGCGGCCGATCCCCCGGCGATTGTCAGCAGCGACCAGGGCAGGATCTTGCGTCGGGCCTTGCGTCGCAGCCCAAGAACCCGGCGCACGCCCTCGCGGAAGATGGCACGCCGGGCCCCGTGCACGCCCAGCCTCGGACCCTCGTAGCGGCGGTAGCCGCGGTCGTAGATCACGCCACCCGTCAACGGCCGGCCCTCGACAGGAACTCGTCCTCCAGAGATGCGGCACCCCTGATCATTCGAACCAGACCCGCCCCCACCGCCGCCACCCCTTCGACGATCTGATTCTCGATCCCGTCGGTGGCTCCGGCCACGACTATCGCCCTGCCACGCAAAGACGTCTCCAGCCCTCGCCGTTGCAGCCAGGCCATCAGCTCTTGGGGGTGGTCGATCACCTCCACCGTGACCGAGCCCAGATCCCCTCCAGACTCCAGGGGACCCGAACGGACCAGGTTCCCCGCATCCAGGAGCACCACCCAGTCGCAAGTCCGCTCGATGTCGGTCAGCACATGGGAGCTGACGATGACGTTGATCCCGAAGCCCCCCAGCCTCCCGATCAGGCCCAGCATTTGTTCCCGGCCCTCGGGGTCGAGGCCCGAGGCGGGCTCATCCAGCAGCACCAGGCTCGGGTCGCCCACGATCGACTGGGCCAGCTTGACCCGCTGGCGCATGCCGGTGGAGAAATCACCCAGGTAGCGAAACCGCTCCTCCTCGAGCCCGACCAGGAAGAGGGTTTCCGAAGCGCGCCGACGGGCCTCTCCGGGAGGGACGCCGGCCAGTTCGGCGGCGAAGGCGACGAAGTCGGCGGCGGTCTGGTCGTTGGGGAGGCAATTGCCCTCGGGCATGTAGCCCACCCGGCCTCTTACCTCGAGCGGCTCGGTCCCGGGGTTCGCCCCCAACACCTGGACATGGCCCGCCGTGGGGTGGAGGAGGCCGAGCAGGATGCGGAGGAGAGTGGTCTTACCGGCACCATTGGCCCCCACCAGGCCCGTGACACCCGGCGGTATCTCCAGGTCCAGGGCACGTAGTGCCACGACCCCGCCGTAATCGTGGGTGAGAGATGTAGTCGAAACGACCGAAGGCACCGGCGAAGTGTGGCACATCCACTCCGGTTGTCTGCCCCGTCAGGACTCGACGACGGAGCCGAAGCCCGGGCCCCGGGGTCGTTCGAGTTGATCGAAGGTGCACGAGCGAGCGTCCTTGTCGGGTCGCCAGCGGTGGAATCGGGTGGCATGTCGAAAGCGATCACCCTCTAGCTGGTCGTAGGAGACCTCGACAACCACCCCGGGTGCGACCGGGGTCCAGTCCATGTCCTTGCCCCCCGACCATCGGCTCTCGGCTCCGGGAACCCGCACCCCCTGGCCGAACGAGCCATCGGTGGCGAGCCGGCTGAACTGGCTGAACAGTTCCGCCCGGTCACTGTCGGGGAAGCCCGAGCAATGACCCACGAATGCGAGCTCGCCCCGCCGATCGTAAAGCCCCAGCAGGAGTGACCCGATCTTTCCTCCGTCCTTGTGCTCGCGAAAACCGCCCACCACCACGTCCACGGTGCGGCGATGCTTGATCTTGACCATGGCCCTTTTTCCCGACACGTAGGGGCCGTCCAGGGCCTTGGCGACGATCCCGTCGCATCCGGCCGACTCGAACTCATCGAACCAGCGGTGGGCCGTCTCCAGGTCCGTGGTCGATTGGGTGAGGTTCCAGGGATGGTCCAGTCCGGCGGCCACCTCGACCAGAGCCTCTCGTCGCTGAGCGAAGGGGCGGGAACGCAAATCCTCACCTGCTCGGGCGAGGATGTCGAAGGCCACCAGCTGGGCCGGGGTCTCCTCGGACAGCAGATCGATACGCGACTGGGCCGGGTGGATACGCTGCTGGAGGGTGTCGAACTGGGTGACGTCGTCGACCACCACCACGATCTCGCCGTCGACCACGGTGCCCTCGGGGAGCTGCCGTAGTGCGCCCTCCAGTTCGGGGAAGTAGCGCAGCAGAGGGCGCTCGTTGCGAGAGTCGAGGCGAATCTCGGGAGCCGACCAGGACAGTGCTCTGAACCCATCCCACTTCGGCTCAAAGGCATAACCGTCGGTGGGCCAGCGCTCCGAGGTCTTCGCCTCCATGGTGGGGAGGGGTGGCTGGAAGGGAAAGGTGGTCATAGGCCAACGAGTGTACGGGCGGTACGATCGATGGAGGTGCCCGACAGAGACCTGCCCCTTCGCCGGCGATTGTTCCGCTTCCTCAAGGCCGCCGCAGACGAGTTCGGCCAGGACATGGCGACCCGGTTCGCCGCCGCCCTCGCCTTCTACACGCTCTTCTCCCTCGTCCCCTTGCTGTTCCTGGTGGTGGGAACGGTCGGGTTCATCTCCTCGGAGACGGTCGTCACTCAGTCCGAATGCAGCACGGTGGAGGCGTCGGTGATTCCGGCCGACTCGAGCAATCCGCTCGATCGTGCCCTTCTCCAGGTCAACGAGGTGGCGGGGAGCGCGGTGGCCGACCCCCTCGCCCAGCTCACCTGCCAGGCCGCCACGTACCGACAGTCCTTCCTGTGGATCGGTATCGCACTGGCCGCCTGGAGCGCTTCCGCGGTGCTACTGCACGTGCAGGGGATCCTCAATTTCATCTTTCAGGTCCCGCCCGACGAGATCCGGGGTTTCTTCAATGCCGTCATCCAGCGGGGAATAGCCCTGGTCAGCGCCATCGTTCTCTCGGCGCTGGTGTTCGCCCCGATCCTGGCCGTGGGGGCGGTGAACTTCCTGCGGGACCTATTCGACCTGGCCTGGCTTCGCAACTTGCTCTCGTTCCTGGTGCCATTGACGTCCCTGGTGATGTTGGTCGTCGTGGTCGGCCTCACCTTCCAGCTGTTGGTGAGAGCCAAGATTCCCTGGCAGGCTGCCCGCCGGGGCGGACTCTTCACCGCCCTGATCGGGCTGGCTGGAGCTTTCGGGGTCGGTTTCTACCTCAACCGGTTCGCCGTGGGTGGGGCTCTGGGGGCGATCGGCGGGGTGGCCATCCTCTTGTTCTTCTTCAACCTGATGTGGGCCATCTATCTGTTCGGCGCCGAGGTGACCAAGGTCTACGCCGACTATCTCGATTACGGAGACATCGTCCCACCTTCACAACGTCAGCGTGCTGAGCAGACCCGGGTCGTGGAGCGACCGGTTCCGGAATCGCCGCTGCGCACCGGTGTGGTGGCCTTCGTGATCGGGTGGTTGACGGGCAGGTTGACCCGGCGGCCCTGAAGCCGAGCCGGCTACGGCGCCGCTTGCTGTGTCCTCGTCCTTGACGCACCGCTGCGGGTGCGCCTGCGGACTGCGTCCTTGCCATCGACGCCGCCGACTCGCCGAAACATGCGACCGTAATTGCGACGCGGAGTACTTAGGATCGACATCGTGTCTGTCAACGGAAGCCCCGCCCGGTTCAGCGGAGTCCACGAGACCGCTGCGGTGGCCATAAGGATGGAGCTGGGCCTGACCGGCACCAAGCTGGTGTGTGGCACGGGCGTGTGCGGGGCCTGCACCATCTCCGTCGATGGAGTTGCCGTGGCCGGCTGTCTCCTCCCGGTCGAGGATCTGGAAGATGCGGACGTGGTGACCATCGAGGGGATCGGAGCCGGAGAGAGGCTCCACCCGGTCCAGGCCGCCTTCCTCGCCCACGACGCTCTCCAATGCGGCTACTGCACACCGGGGTTCGTGGTCGAGGCCGTCACCTTCTACGAGCGGTGGCGAGCCGACAACGGATCCCGGCGGCCGGAACGCGGGGTGATCGCCCGGGCACTGGCCGGACATCTGTGCAGGTGCGGCGCCTATCAGGGCATCTACGAGGCGGTGGCGGCAGCCTGCGCGGGCCAGTTCGAGGACGGAGGCACCACCGGGCCCCGTGTGGATGGACCGGAGAAGGTGACGGGGGTCGCTCGCTTCAGCACCGACGTTCATCTCGATGCGCTGGCGGGTCGCGTGATCCGCTCGCACATACCCCACGGTGAGTTGGTCTCGATAGACCCGACCGCCGCCCTGGCCCTGCCCGGAGTAGAAGCATTCGTGATGCTGGCCGAGCCAGGTGACCGGATCCGCTACAACGGCCAGCCCCTGGCGGCCATCGCCGCAACCGACCTGCCCACTGCGATGGCGGCGGAGCGGCGGGTCGCCGTGGCCATTGAACCCCTGCCCGAAGCGGTAGGGGCGGAGGCGGCTCTGGCCGAGGACGCTCCAGACGTCCATGGCTGGTGGATCCCTCCCTCCAACAACGAGGGCCCCCCAATGCCCAACTTCCGCCGCAAGAACCTGGTCGGTCCCACTCCGATCGGGACCACCAACCCCTTCTCGGTGGCGAGTCGGCTGCGAGCGGCCCGGCGTGCCCGGGACCCGTTCTTGGTGGAGGGGTGCTGGTCCACCTCGGTTCACTCACACACGGCGCTGGAACCACACAACGCCGTGGCCGAATGGCAGGGCGACGGCAGCCTCGTCGTGCACCTCTCGACCCAGGGAGTGTTCACCAGTCGGGACCGTTTGGCCAAGGAGCTGGGAGTCGACCCCGACCGCGTGACCATCGTGGCCGATTACGTGGGTGGTGCCTTCGGCGCCAAGCAGTCGTTGGGCATCGAGCCGGTGGCGGCGGCCCGTCTGGCCGAGGCGGCCTCCGCGCCGGTGAGGGTGGCTCAGACCCGCGCCGAGGAGTTGGCGGTGGGTGGGAACCGCCCCGGGGTGGACATCGATCTGGCCCTGCTCGGGTCGGCCCGGGGGGAATTGCGCGCCATCCACATGACGGCACGGGCCGACGGCGGCGCTTCGTCCGGCAGCCTGGTTGCCTCCTTCCTTCCCCGTCTGGTCTATCCCGGCGCTCCCCGCACTCTGCTCGACTATGACGTGGTGTCGAATGCTCCTCCGGCAACCGCCTTCCGGGCACCGGGGGGGCCTCCGGGGCTGTTCGCGCTGGAGCAGGCGGTCAATCAGCTGGCCGGACGCCTGGGTCGTGACCCGGTCGAGCTGCGCCGCTCCTGGAACGATCGGCCGCTCCGGACCGCCATGTATGACTGGGCCGCTTCCCACCCCTTGTGGGCCGAGCGCAACCACCGGGGTTCGGGTCGCTTCCGGCGGGGCGTGGGGGTGGCATTCGGTTCCTGGTTCAACGCCCACGAGACCGGAGTCGAGGTGACCGTGTGGGCCGGGCCGGAGGGGATCGGCGTGGCAACAGGAACCCAGGACATGGGCAACGGCACCAGAACCGCTCTCGCAACTGCTGTGGCGGGGGCGTTCGGAGTCGATCCGGCTGACGTCACCGTGCGGCTGGGGAGATCGAACCTGGGGCACGGTCCCATTTCCTCGGGCTCGCGCACCACCGCCACGGTGTGGCCCGCCGCCCGTTCGGCCGCCGATCAGGTTCTGGGGTTGCTGCTGGACCAGGTTCGGTATGGCCTGGGGATGGAGGGCGCCGAGCTGGTGGCGGGGGGAGTGGTCCATGCCGGGGAGCAGCTTCCGTGGGTGGAGCTCCTGAGCCGGTTGGAGCAGGTGACGGTGACGGCGGGTCGGCCTCGCGACGAGTCGCGTCTGGTGCCATTCCCGTTCTCGGTCGGTGGCCTGGAGTTCGGCCGGGGCTTGAGTGAGTCGGCCGTCCTGGTCCAGGTCGAGGTCGACACCCTGGTGGGACACGTCCGGGTCCTGCGGGCGGAGACGGCCGTGGCGGCGGGGAAGATCCACGCCCCCGAGCTGGCCCGGAGTCAGGTGTTCGGGGGGATCGTCCAGGGCCTGGGGATGGCCTTCCATGAGCAGCGCTTGCTCCACCACCCCACCGGGGCCGTGATCACGGCCAATCTCGAGGATTACCACCTGATGGGGATCGCCGACACACCGGTGATGGATGTCCTGTTCGTCGAAACCGGCTTCGAGCATGTGGCCGGTGGCGGGGTGGGCCTGTCCGAGCTGGCTCTGGTGGCGGTCCCGGCGTCGGCGGCCGACGCGGTGGCCCAGGCCACCGGTCGCCCCTTTCATCGGCTTCCCATCCTCCCGGCGGACGTGGTGGCACAGTCGTGAAGAAGCCCGTCGACCTGGACCAGGCCACCGCAGCCGAGGGCGAGTATCGAGCGGGTGGCACCGATCTCCAGGCACGACGTCGTCTCGGGCTGTCCCGGGCCGAGATCATCGACCTGCGCCACGTGCCCGGCCTGGACCGGATCACCTGGTCCGATGACGGGACGGAGATCGGGGCCATGGTGCGCATCGCCACCGTGGCCACGGATCGGCCATTGGCCGACGCCTACCCCGGCCTGAGCGCCACAGCCGGCGCTCTTGCCACTCCCCAGATCCGGGCGGTGGCCACGGTGGGCGGCAACCTGCTCCAGCGCACTCGATGCCCCTACTACCGGCACCCCGGATTCGAATGCCTCAAGTCGGGTGGCGGATCATGTCCGGCCCGGGAGGGCCAGCACGGGCACGGGGTCATCTTCGACGAGAGCCCCTGCGTGGCGCCCCATCCCTCGTCGCTGGCCATGGCGTTGATCGCCTATGAGGGGCGGGTCACGGTTGCGGGTGGCCCCGACCGCTCCGTGGTCGAGTTGCTGGGAGACGGATCCGATGGCTCCCGAGACAACCAGCTCGACCAGGGCGAGGTGCTGGCGACCGTGCGGGTCGGGCCCCCGGTAGCCGAGCGAGCTGCATACGGGCGAGTGGCCGGAAGGGTGCTGGCAGAGTGGCCGACCGTCGAAGCGATCTGTCGGTTGGGAGTCGACGAGGGGGCCATCACCTGGGCGGTAGTGGTGGCGGGGGCAGTGGCACCGGTGCCGCGGCGGCTGACCGCCGTAGAACAGGCCCTGGTCGGGCGGGAGGTCGAGGACCCCGAGCTGTTGCGGCGGGCTACGGCGGCGGCGGCCGAGGGAGCCAGTCCCCTGCCCATGACTGCTCACAAGCCGTTGCTGCTGTCGGGGCTCGTGGCCGATGTGGTGGAGCGGGCGCTGGCGGGGTCGCCGGGTGGGGAGGCGTCGGCCGGGGAACGAGGCCTGTGACCGCGGCCCGGGTGCTCTCACCAGCCCCAACGTGCCCCTTCCTGATGACTTATGGGCGGTTGTAGGCTGGCGTCGTGGCCATCGACATCGCCGGTTTCGTCACGGATCTGAAGGAACACGCCATCGACCACGGCTTCCACGTCCACGACGAGCGCCATATCGTCGAGACTTACTCTCTCCGTCAGTCCTGGGAGGTCGATCTGCACCCGGAGTCCGGTTGTGGGCGGCCCATCGACCTCCACCTTGCCCTGGATGTCGATCCCCGTGTCCTCCTCGCTCTCCAGGACAAGCTCGACGAGATGGTCGACGATTGGGAGGAACCGCCCGACGAGTTCCATCTCGACCTGTATTTCAACTGGGCTGCACCTCCTCTGGCCGCGCCTCCCGACCTGTTGGTTCTGGCCACCGACCTGGCCGGCATTGGTGGCATGGCCCTCTCGATCGAGGTCTCCGCCATCGACAGCTATGGGGCGGTCACCGACGCACCGGAGCGACGCCTCACCCTCATCGGCCGGACCTCGGTCTCGCTGGTGGAGATGATGATGGGACGCGATCAGTTGTGTGAGGCACTTGATCGTTCACGGGAGGTCAGTGAATACCTGTTGGACCGGATCGACGAGTGGATGTCCGAGGAAGCCTGATCCGCCGGCCACCGATCAGGCGGCGGGACTCACCTGGAAGCGGATGATCCCGTCGATGACGCTGGCGCGATAGGTGTGGCCGGCCCGGGAGAGCTCACCGCCGATGTCGGACAGCCTGGGGTGGTCGATGTCTATCCCGAGTGAGCCGAGAAGATCCTTGCGGGCGGGGGGGCTCAGATCGGGCTCGGCCCACGCCACCGCCATTCCCATCGCCACCAGGATGTCCCGGTCGGAGCCGTTGCCGACCGGTGTCATGTCCAGGGTCAGCACCCGGTCACTGTCGAAGGAGAGGTGAATGTTGGCAGTCAGGTCGGTGGATACGGGTTCACTGCCGGCGTCGATGGCCAGGTTGTATGCGTAGGCGCTGGCCAGCTTGTTCCACTGCTCGATGAAGCTGGGCTGGTTCTGGGGAACCGTGGTGCTCGGCGGGCCGACAGAGGGGGCGGCAGTGGTGGCGGGAGTGCGATCGATCGCATTGGCCACGCTGGAGGGGGTGGTGGGGATGGTCGTCGGGATGGTGGCGGTTGCACCGGTGCCACCGAACAGCGAAATGGCTCCCCACACGAGAGCGGCCAGAAGCCCCATCGCCGCCAGGCCCACCACCGAGATCATGGCCCACTGGCGCAGGTTCTCTGCGTCGTCGGAGGGGGCCCTGGCGTCGTCGGAGGTGTGCTCGGGTGGGACGACCGGGTCCTCGCTGGGGCGGACGAAGGATCGAATCCATGTGATGCGGTCGCGAATCCGTTCCAGCAGGGCGACGGCGACGGCGGCGAGCGAATCCTCCTTGATGGGTTCGGACGGCGCCGGTTCAACCGGCGTCGCGGGTGCCATCTCCATGGGGACCACTCCTGCCTCGTCCTCATCCTCGGCCGGGGCCGGGTAGTGATTGGGCCCGGGCAGGTCGGGCTCCGGGTCGAGAGGGAGCGCGGCGATCTCACCCTCGTCTGATGTCGCCTCGGGATGGGCCGTCTCCGTCGGCTCAGGTGCCGGCGGGTACGTTTCGGTCCTCCCGGACGGACCGGGCACGGGCGCCAGGGCGGAGGGTAGGAGCTGCTCAGCCGGGCCCGGTGGCGTGGACCCGGTAGAAGACTCCGCAGGCCCGCCGTTGGCGGAGTGCTGCCATGGATGATGGTCGGCGTGGTCGGGAATGGGGGCGGGCGGGGGAGGGCTCGAGAAACGAACCGGCTCCGGTTCGGTGGGCGGATAGACCGGACGAGCCGGATTGGGGCCGTGGATCGAGTCGGGCCTGATCGAGCCGGACTCATCCCCAGCATCCAGCGGCAGTTCCTGTTCAACCGCGTCTTCGTCGAGGGAGTCCCACAGCGGGACCTCGCTTGCCCGCTCCGAGTGGTCGGGCTGAGGGACGTATCCGTTCTGACCCGTGGCCTGGGACTGGTCGTCGGCGACCAGTTCGCTGCCGTTCCCCTCGCCGGGGACCCCCGTGATCTCGGGAGTCTCACCGGACAGGAACTGGCCGAATTGGCTCGCCGTGTAGGGATGGAACGAGATCGAATCGCCGTCGGCTGTGACCCGGTAGTGATCTGAAGATAGCCGCACGAAGCCGGTCTCATCTCGGGGCCAGGAGCCGATAACTGTATCGGCGTGGCGCAGGCGGACGCTGTTGCCCTGGAACTCGAGAGCGATGTCGATCAGCTCTTCGCCGAGCTGCATTTCGCCCGCGAACACGTATGTCTGCGTTGACGTCAGTGGACTCACCCTCGTGGTCATCGTCAGAACCGTGTCGAGTCTTGAGCCTCGCCGTCAGCGAGTATCCGGTCGACCCGGTGCGATCGGGAGACTCTGGTTTCCTCAGGTGGTGAGGATCTCCGCTTCCACTTCCTGGTCGACCCGGAATTGATCGGCTATCTGGGCCTTGACGTCTTCCATGTTCAGGGCCTCGACCTGTGTGATCAGATCTTCCAGGGCAGCAGGGGGCAGGGCGCCGGCCTGGTTGAAGAGGAGGATCTGATCGCGGAACACCATCAGGGTTGGGATCGATTGCACCCCGTACGCACCGGCCAGCTCGGGCTGGTCCTCGGTGTCCACCTTGGCGAAGACGATGCCGGGATGGGTTTCCGACGACGTTTGGTAGACGGGGGCGAAAGACCGACACGGCCCGCACCAGGCGGCCCAGAAGTCGACCAGGACTGTGTCGTTGTCCTGGATCGTCTCGTGGAAGTTCTCTCCGGTCAGGGTCACGGTTGCCATGGGCTCTCCGCTCGGGGCTGAAACGAAAGTGACCCCCACAGGCTACCGCCGAGCGGGGATATCTCGATCATCGTCACTCCTTCACATGGTGAGCGACACACAGGTACGCTCGCCTGACGTGGACTCGTCATCAGGATCCCAGAGGTCGCCGACCAAACGGCCTTTCCTTTCGGCTGAGGGCGGCGCCGACGGGGTGCCCGGGTGAACAGCTCTCAGGTGCTGTCGATGGTGCTGGCCGGCGGGGAGGGCAAACGTCTCATGCCGCTCACCAGGGATCGGGCCAAACCGGCCGTTCCATTCGGCGGCCATTACCGGCTCATCGACTTCGCCCTCTCCAACCTCGTCAACGGCGGCCAGCGCCGAATCGTGGTGCTCACCCAGTACAAGAGCCACAGCCTCAATATCCATCTCTCCCGCACGTGGCGCATGTCCACACTTCTGGGAAGCTACGTGACCTCGGTGCCTGCTCAGATGCGCCTCGGTGAGCGCTGGTTCCTGGGTTCGGCGGACGCCATATTCCAGAACCTGAACATCGTCGCCGACGAGCAGCCCGACTACATCTTCGTGTTCGGTGCAGACCACATTTATCGCATGGATCCCTCCCAGATGCTGCAGGCGCACATCGAGAGCGGGGCAGGAGCCACGGTGGCGGGGATCCGGGTGCCGCGAGAGGAGGCAGGTTCATTCGGGGTGATCGAGCTGGAGGGAAGGTCGAACCGCATCGCTCACTTCTTGGAGAAGCCCCAGGACCCACCACCCACCCCGGACGACCCGGAGGCGTGCCTGGCCTCCATGGGCAACTACGTCTTCACCACCGAGGCGCTTCTCGAGGAAGTCCGCGAGGACGCCGACGACGATTCCTCCCGACACGACGTGGGAGGGAACCTGATCCCCAGCCTGGTGGAGAAGGGTGTGGTCAGCTGCTACGACTTCAGCCTGAACGAGGTGCCGGGCGTAGGGCCGCGCGAGCGTGGCTACTGGCGCGACGTGGGAACCCTCGACTCGTACTTCGAAGCGCAAATGGATCTGGTATCGGCCGAGCCCGTCTTCAGCCTCTACAACGATGAATGGCCGATCTATACCTCGGACCGGACCAGCCCACCGGCCAAGATCGTGGCGGTGGCCGAGCACGGGGCCGGTGAGGTAGCAGACGCCCTGCTGTCCAACGGCGTCATCCTCTCCGGCGCCTACGTGCGACGCACGGTGGCTTCGCCCGGGGTCAGGATCGAGCCGGGGGCGGTGGTGGACGGAGCGATTCTCATGGACGACGTCCATGTCGGGTCCGGGGCGGTGCTGCGCGACGTCATCATCGACAAGAACGTCGAGGTGCCGCCCGGTGCGGAGATCGGTGTCGACCGGGAGAGAGATGCGCAGCGTTTCACCGTGTCCGACGGCGGGGTCGTAGCTGTGGCAAAGGGTCAGATCGTCTGATCGGGTCCTATCACCAGCAGTGACCAGGCCGTTACGCGCAGCGTCCCGGCGATGAGCTGGCCGGATCTCAGTCCGGACGAATCGAGCTCCACGCGCCAGCGTCCCTCGGGGACCACCACGTCCTGGTCATCGGCGGTGGGGTTGACGACGACCACAACCGCGTCTGCGCCGTCATCCATCGCCGCCACCAGCGGGCCGGCTCGATCCCAGTCGGTCAGCGTGTCTCCCTCGAGAGTGCGCCACTGCAGCTGGTCGGGTTCCAGGGGATGGGCCAGGAGGGTGGCGTGAGCACGCCGGCAGGCCAGGGCGGCACCGAGGACCTCGGCCATCGGCGTCGATGACCAGTCGTACCAGGATGTCGGGCCGTCCAGGGCATAGGCATTGTTGTTTCCCGACTGGGTGCGGCCCAGCTCGTCGCCCCCGAGGAACATGGGGACACCACCGGCCACGGCCACGGTGGCCAACAAGGCGGCTGATCGCCTGCGGCGAAGCTCCAGCACGGAGGGATCGTCGGTCGGTCCCTCCACGCCCGAGTTCCACGATCGGTTGTCGTCGTGGCCGTCTTCCCCCTCCTCCCCGTTGTCGGCGTTGTGCTTGTGGTCGTAGGAAACCAGGTCGGCGAGGGTGAAGCCATCGTGGGCGGTCACGAAGTTGATCGGATGGCCGTCGATTCCACCCGCCGATCCGGTCAGCCCCTCGGCCAGGGCACGACGACTTCCCCGGCCCCGCCACACGTCGCGGACGCTGTCACGGAATACGGCATTCCACTCCCCCCACCGTGTCCCGAATTGGCCCAGGCGATAGCCGCCCGGCCCGAGGTCCCAGGGCTCTGCGATCAGCTTGACGTGGGCCAGTTCGGGGTCCTCGGTCAGCCAGGCGAGATGCCGGGGGTCGAAATCCATGTGCTCCCTTCCCAGAGTGACGGCCAGATCGAAGCGGAAGCCGTCCACCCCCAGGTCGTTGGCCCACCAGAGGAGGGCCGCCCGAATCGCTCGACGAACCCGCTCATGGTGGGTGGCGACGGTGTTGCCGGTGCCGGTCCAGTCGACGTAGAGATGCCGGTCACGGGGATCGAGCCGATACCAGCCGCCGTTGTCGAGTCCCTTCATGGACAGGATCGGGCCCTCGTAACCCCCTTCGGCGGTGTGGTTGAAGACGACGTCGAGGATCACCTCCAGGCCGGCGGCGTGAAAGCAGTCGACCATGGTGGCGAACTCGGCCACCTGGCGCCCGTCGTCGGAGGTGGCGTAACCGGCGTGGGGAGCGAACCAGGCCAGCGTGGAGTATCCCCAGTAGTTGGTCGAGCCCCTGGCCTGGAGGAAAGGCTCGGTGACATGGTGGGCAACGGGCATCAGTTCCACCGCCGTGACTCCCAGACGAAGGAGATGTTCGATGATTGGCGGTGAGGCAGCCCCCAGATAGGTGCCGCGTAGCTCCGGATCTACCCGTGGATGGCGCATGGTGAGGCCGCGGACGTGGGTCTCGTAGATGACCGTATCCCGCCACGGGGTTCGAGGGCCGGGTCGGGGCCGGGGAGGATTCTCCACTGCCACACCGACCGGCACCAGGCTCGCCGTGTTCCAGCGCGGCCCCTCATGGTGGAGGCTGGGGTGATCCTCGAATCGACCCGAGACCGCCCGCGCGTGGGGGTCGAGGAGCAGGAGGGAGGGATCGTGCCACAGGCCTTTCGACGGCTCCCATGGTCCATGAGTCCGCAGCCCGTAGCGCTGACCGGGCTCGATCCCGGTCACGATGCCGGTGTGATTGCCCGCCTCGTCCCGGGCCAGAACCTGCCGATCCTCCCTGCCGGCCGGGTCGAACAGGCACAGTTCCACGGTCTCGGCGGCCGGCGCCCACACCGACATGTGGGCGCCTCCGGAGGTGAGTCGAAGGCCTGACACGGGCGCAAGCGTAGGCTCGGCAGCGTGAGCGCAGTTGCCATGGCGGGGGTCTCGATAACCCGTGGGGGAACCATC
This sequence comes from uncultured Acidimicrobiia bacterium, assembly GCA_963744905.1. Lineage (GTDB taxonomy): Bacteria > Actinomycetota > Acidimicrobiia > Spongiisociales > ZC4RG35 > DATFFO01. The sequence continues at coordinate 144,104 of CAVUUV010000007.1, forward strand.
ATTCTCGACCGGATCGACCTGGAGGTGGAGCGCGGAGAGCGCCTGTGCGTCCTGGGCGCCTCGGGATCGGGCAAGACGGCGCTTCTACGCGTCATCGCCGGGCTCGAACGCCCCAGCCGAGGCGAGGTGGACGTGATGGGCTCCCCGCCCCGGCCGGCTCGCCCGGACGTGACCATGATCTTCCAGGACGACGCTGCCTACGACCATCTCGACGTGAGGGGAAACCTCGACTTTCCGTTTCGCCTCGGTGCGGATGCACCGGATCGGTCGGATCGGGTGCGGGGAACTGCCTCGGCGTTCTCAATCCGACGCCTGCTGTCACGACGCACCACCGAGCTGTCCTCCGGGCAGCGCCGGCTGGTGTCGGCTGCCCGTGCATTGGTGCGTCCCGATGTGTCCCTGGTGCTGATGGATGAACCTTTGGTCGGGACGGATCCCAAACGGCGGGCACGACTCGTCGAAGCGGTGATGGGACGGCGCGAGCTCACGGTGGTGATCGCCACCCACGAGCCTGCCGATGCCTTTCGCTGGGCAGACCGCGTGGCGGTCCTGGAGGGAGGCGGTGTGGCCCAGGTCGGTCGGCCTCCCCGGGTGTATGCCCGCCCCTCGACGTTAGAAGTCGCCGAGCTGATGGGAGAGATCAATCGCTTCCCCGCCACGCTGGATGCCGCCTCCGGCTGGCGTGTCGATGTGGTCGATTCGCGTCTCGTGGTGGGAGAGGTTCCGACCGGATCGCAGCACGGTCAGAGAGTGGTGGCGGGGGTGAGGCCCGAGAATCTGAGCCCGGCCTCGGCCGGCATTCCGTTCGATCGACGGCTGCGTGCCACTGTGGGCCGGGTGGAGCTGGTAGGGGCCAGGCAACGTGTTCTGTTCGGTCTCGGTAGCAGTCCCGGGATCGGGTTCGTGGCCAGCATCGAAGCTTCAACCCCGCTGTCGGCCGGCGACCATGTCGACTGGTATGTGCCCCCGGACGCCATCCGCCTCTACGACCCCCTGACCGGGGAAGCACTGTGAATCGATCTACCCGGCCTCTCCACGTCGAGCCCGGAGGGCGATGGCGGGTGGCGTCACCTTCCTGCCAGGTCCGGATGGGCCCGGTTCAGGGGTGGCAGACCCACGCCGCCCAGGGATCGGATCCCCGATTGGCGTAGTAGGCGGTCAGCCAAGCTGCGGTGGCGATGTTGGCCTCGGGGTCGAAGGGGCTGGCCCCGGTGAATCCTGCCCGGGGGCTGACCGTGGCCCAGGTGGAAGGAAGGAACTGAAACAGGCCGCTTGCGCCGCTGTAAGGGTTGTATGCGTTGGGGTCGCCGTAGCTCTCGCATCTGATCACGGCCAGGGCACCCTCGACCCGGTCGGCCGGGAAGTAGGTCGAGACCAGGGGGCGCCAACGTTCCACCGAGGGTGGGAAGGTGCCACCTGTGACCGGAGGCGGAGTGGTGGTGGAGGGAGGGTCGCCGGGGGTGGTGGTCGGGGAGCTAGCCGGCGACGTGGTGGTCGTCGTGGATGTGGCTGTGGTGGTCGGAACCGTGGTGGTGGAGGTGGCGCGTTCCGCCTCGCGTCTTTTCTCGGCTTCCCTGGCACGAGCGGCGTCCACCTCACTCAGGGCGGAGCGGTAGGCCAGGTCGGCCCTGCGGGCCTGGGCAGCGGCTTGCGCCACCTGGGTGTCGGCCTCTGCCAGCAGGTTCTGGAGGTGATCGGACTCGGCGTCGGCCTGCTGCTGCAGATCGGCCACCCGGGCCTGGTCTTTCAGGTACGCCCCGCGCAGCCGTTCCAGGGCGCGACGCTTGATGGTGAGCTCTGCCACAGACCGGCGGTCGTCCTGCATGACGGATTCGATGGAGTTGGATGCCACCAGAGCCTCTTCGGCGTCGGAGACCCCGAGCACGACGGCGCCGGGGACGCTCACGGCCCTGACATAGGCGTCAACCGCTTGGGAGCTGAGATCGTCGGCCAGCGAGGTGAGCTCGAGGTCGGCCTGGGCCAGGTTGCGACGCAGATCGTCCAGCTCGGAGGAGACCGTGGACAGCTCGGAATTGAGCTGAGAGAGTCGGACCAGGGAGGCGGCCAGGTCGTCTTCGATGCCGGCCCGGTTGTTGGCGGTCTCCGACAGGAGGCTGTGCGCCTCCTCGGCCCTCTGCTGGGCCTGGTCGGCCTTCTGTCTGGCGTCTTCGACACTCTGAGCTCGCGCCGAACCCTGCCCGCCGAACACGAGCCCCAGGATGGATGCGAGAAGGAGGAGGACGGAGAGCGTCCGCAGGAGACGCATGGGGTGATCAAGCCTACCGGAGCCCGACGGGCAGGGAAAAGGCCGTCCGGAGATCATCTAGGGTTGGCGCTGCTTCTCTACCCAGGAGACACTCCTCCATGGCAATCCCACGCATCCTGATCGTCGGCCAGGATCCATCCGTTCTGGCCCGCACCATCCGCGAGACCCGTGTCCTCGGCTACGACGTGGTGGGCGTGACCGCCAACGCCGATCTTCGCCATCTGTGGCGTAACGAACGCTTCGACGCCGTGGTCCTCAGGACGGGTATAGATGACGAGACCCGCAAGGACTTCCTCGAGGAGATCATGGACCGCAACCCGGATCTGCCCGTCTTCGATCGGGACGATCCGGAAGAGGAAATGGGGCGGTTCCTCGAAGGCGTGGTCAAGAAGCTCAACTCATGAGCCGCTCCCAGCAGGTACCCCTCGACGATCGGACCCTCGACTACCTCCTTTCCTCATCCGACCCCTTGCCCTCCGGCGTGACGGTCGCCGTGGAGAGGGCTGGGGAGATGGGCCGTTCCTCCATGCAGGTTTCTGAGGACCAGGCGTTGCTGATCCGGTTCCTGCTGCGGCTGATCGGTGCGCGCCGGGCGCTGGAGGTCGGCACCTTCATCGGCCTCAGTGCCCTGGTCATCGCCGACGCCCTCGGCCCGGAAGGAAGTTTGACGTGCCTGGATCGCAGCACCGAATGGACCGATCACGCCCGATCATTGTGGGAGGAATCGGGTGTGGCGGGCCGAATCGAACTGCGCCTGGGCGACGCCCATGACACCATTTCCCAGCTGGAGGGCCCCTTCGACGCCGTTTTCATCGATGCCGACAAGAGCGGATATATCGACTACCTGCAAAGGGCCAGGACTCTCTTGCGCCCCGGCGGCCTGTTGATGGTGGACAACACCCTCTGGTATGGCCGGGTGGTCGATTCCGACCCCACCGACGACGACACGCGGGCCATCCGCCAGTTCAATCAGACCCTGGCCGACGACCCGGCCTTCGACGTGGTGATGGTGGGCGTGGCGGACGGGTTGACGTTGGCCCGCCGTCTGTGAACTTTGGCGAAACCCGCTCCGATCCGGAACAAGGCCCGGGCTCCAGTGTTGAATGGTGTATAGAGGACGGAGGAAGACGATGTGGTTCAGCAAGGACAAGACGACGCCGGTGGACCGGAGTCAGGCACTGGCGGGACGCAGCGAGCCCATGAGTGTGCCGGAGCGGCATTATGTCAACGGAAACCCCATCCAGGGCCCGTTCCCGGAAGGTATCGAGACGGCCGTTTTCGGTAACGGGTGCTTCTGGGGAGCCGAGCGGCGGTTCTGGCAGGTCGACGGGGTCTACACCACGGCGGTCGGATACGCCGGGGGCTACACGCCCAACCCCAGCTACGAGGAGGTATGCACGGGTCGCACCGGCCACGCCGAGGTGGTCCTGGTCGCCTTCGATCCCGATCGGGTGAGCTATGAGGACCTGCTGGCCAAATTCTGGGAGATCCACGACCCGACCCAGGGGATGCGTCAGGGCAACGACATCGGTACCCAGTACCGCTCGGCCATCTACACCACCACCCCCGCCCAGCTCGATGCCGCCAAGAAGAGCCGCGACATCTATCAGGCGGCCCTGACTGCGGCGGGCATGGGTGAGATCACCACCGAGATCGCCCCCCTGTCCGAGTTCTACTTCGCCGAGGACTACCACCAGCAGTACCTGGCCAAGAACCCCCACGGTTACGACTGTCACAGCACTACGGGTGTGCCCTACCCGCGCCATCAGGCCGGTCTGTGAACCGTTTTGCGGCCCTGGGCCGCAAAACGGTTCACAAAGTCACCCCGCCGTGGTGGGAACGACCTGGCCGACCACTTCGGCCGGGGTCATGGTCTCGGGGAGCTGGGCGCTGACGTCGGGAGTGATCCCGGTCCCGCCGTAGTCGTGGCCCTCTGGAGTCAGCCAGCGGGCGATGGTCAGCTTGAGGGCACCGCCGTTGGAGAGAGGGAACCGCTGCTGGACCGTGTTCTTGCCGTAGGTGTTCTCCCCGACGATGGTGGCTCTTCCCGCGTCCGACAAAGCTCCCGCCACCACCTCGGAGGCCGAAGCACTTCCCTGATTGACGACGATGTACATCGGAAGACCGGGATCGGTGGCCAGGCCGCCCGACTCCACCTCATAGGGCGTGGTGGCATCGGGGGACTGGGTGGAGACGACCAGACCGTGATCGATGAACTCTGAGGCCACTCCAACCGCCGTGGAGAGGAGGCCACCGGGATTGTCGCGTAGATCGAACACCAGGGCCGATGGGTCATTGGTCAACAGATTGCCGAGCTCGTCGCGGAGCTGTTCGTCGGCGTTCTCGGTGAAGAGATTGAGGCGGAGGTAGGCGACAGAGCCCACCATCTCGGAGCTGACCACCGGGATCTGGATGGCGGCCCGCTCGATCGTCACTGTGAACTGCTTCCCCTCCCGATCGAAGGTGAGCTCGACGTCGGTCCCGGCCGGGCCGCGCACGATCGATGTCACCTCATCGATATTCTTGCCCTGGATCGGCTGGCCGTTCACGGCCACGAACACGTCGTCTGCCTGGAGCCCGGCGGCCCGGGCGGGCCCGCCTTCGATGGTGGCCACGATGACCAGATGGCACAGGTCGGAGATCACCTGGCAGGTGTTGGGCTGGTCTGCGCCCTCCTCCTTGGTGGAGACGAGGGCACCGATACCCTCGATCTGGCCCGACTGCTCCTCCTCGATCACCGCCAGGGCGTCGGCGTCGAAGTAGGCGCTATTGGGATCGAGGGCGCTCTCGATCATCCCCATCACGGCCGCCTTCTCGGCCGAGGCTTCATCCAGCCCTTGCTGGTCGATGCTGTCGCACACCGATACGAAGGCCTCGGTGGGAAGCGGGCAGACGTCCAGGCCCGAACCCGACTGGACCGGTATGTCGGTCAGTCCCGCCAGGGCTCCCTGGACGAGGTCCTGGTCGGATACGGGGTCGACGTAGTGGCGCCGAATCAGCTCGTACGACTCACACAGGAGGTCGCCGCTGATCTCCCCGCATGAAGCGGTCTCGAAGTCGTGGCCGGCTGCGGTGGTCTCGGAAGGGATCGATGAGGCTGATGTGGCCACCGAGGAGGAGGAAGAGCCGGCGGAGGTGTTAGGAGAGGCGGTGGTGGTAGGAGGGATGGTGGTGCCCGACCCGCTCGTCCCGGTGCATGCGCTCGCCAGTAGCGCCGCCAGGATCACAGCCACCCGAATTGTGTTGAACCGTCTCAAGATGCTCCCAGGGCCAGGTCGACCACCTCGGCGGCGGTGGCGTCGAGGGGTATGTCGACTTGCGTATCGGGTTCGAGCCCGGTGATGGCGACCGATTCTCCCTCCGGTGTCGTCCATCGGGCGATGGTCACTCGGAGCTCGCCGTCGTTTGGAAGGCGAAATGCTATCTGGACGGTGTTCTTACCGAAGGTGTGAGTGCCGACGACGGTGGCCCTTCCCCGCTCCTGGAGGGCGGCCGCCAGGATCTCGGCCGCAGAGGCTGAGCCCGAATTGACCACCACCGTCAGGTCGACACCGGACGTGGCCAGCCCGCCGGGCTGGACCGGATAGTCGGTTTCGCCATCCCTGCCCCTGGAGCGGAACACCAGTCCATCGGGGAGGAACTCACTCGCCACCGAAGTGGCTTCATCCACATAACCACCGGGGTTGTCGCGCAGGTCGATCACGATACGTCCCGGGCTTCTGGCCTGGAGCTGGGCCAGTGCCTGATGGACGAAGGTCGGGATCCCGGCCTGGAAGCTGGGTATTCGAATGTAGCCCACATCCGGTCGGGGTAGCTCGACGTCGAGCGTGGGGATGGGTACGTCGCCCCGGAGGAGCGTCAGGGTGGCGCTGTCGCCCTCGGCCGTCTCCACATCGACCGTCACCGTCGTCCCGCTGGGGCCGTCGAGCCGGGCAGCGATGTCGACCAGTCCGTCGCCGACGACGGTTTCACCGTCGATGGCGGTGATGACCATGCCCGGGGTCAGTCCGGCCTCGTGGGCCGGGCCGTCTTCGGCCACCAGAGCGACCTCCAGCCGGCACGGGGGCTGGACCACCGTGCAGGCCGACCCCACCGGGTCGGTGATGGTGACCAGGAGGCCCACCGCCGCCACCACGCCTTCGTCCGAGAGCGCCCCCGACAGCTCGGGGGGGATGTAGTAGGTGAAGGGGTCGAGACTGAGCTTGATCATCGAGGCCACGGCCGCCTCGACGCCTTCGGCCATGGTGACACCGCCGGTTGCCACCCGCTGGGCCAGGCTGTGGCAGGTGGTCTCGAAGGCGGGTTCGGGGATTGCGCACCGGAACGACCCGATCCCCGCACCGGAGCCGTTCCGCTCCATGGAGTCGACACCCAGGGCGGCAGCAGCGGCCAGAGAGGCGGGGTCGAGCGGAGCATCGACGTGGTACTGCTGGAGGTAGCCGTAGACGTCGCAGAGCAGGGCGAAGTCGACGGGCGGGGTGTGGCAATCGCTGACCTCGTAACCGACGCTGCTTCCGGTGGCGGTGGGGGATGTTGCGGTGGTGGTGGGGGATGTTGCGGTGGTGGTGGGGGATGTTGCGGTGGTGGTGGGGGATGTAGCGGTGGCGGAGGAGGTTGCGCCGGTGGCGGGCGCCGTGGCCCCGGTGGTGCTCGTGCTGGTGGACCCACATGCTCCCAGGATGAGAGTCAGAGTCAGGACCGGAGCGAGACGGCGCATGTGAGGAGCTTACGGCTGTACCGTGGTTGGCCATGCTGATCTCCCTTCGCGGCCCGGGTGAGAGGACTCCGCGGCTGATGGAAGTCGGCCCGGACGGTAGCTGGCATCCTCCGTCGTCGGGAGCCGAGCCCGATCTCGGGCAGGGCCTGTTCGTGCTGGGCGGTCTGGCGGACGCCCACGCCCACCTGGCAGCCGAGCACGAGCGTGATCCGGGCGACCCCGCCGGGATCCGGAGGCGCGCTTTCGCCTGCCTGAGCCGGGGGACCTTCCTGATCATCGACAAAGGCTGGAGCGACACCACGGTTGTCGCCACCCTGACCTCCCTCGCCCCCACCCGGTCACCCGATTGGGAGGCGGCCGGGCGGATGCTCACCGTTCCGGAGGGCTACTACCCGGGTTTTGGTGTCGAGACCGACCCGGCCGGCCTGGCGGCCGCGGTCGAACAAGCAGTTGCCGAGGGCAGAGGGTGGGTCAAACTGGTCGGAGACTGGCCCCGCCGGGGCCGGGGCGCCGTGGCCAACTTCGAGCAGGCGGACCTGGAGACGGCGGTGAGGGTGGCCCACGACGGCGGTGCCCGGGTGGCGATCCACACGATGGCTCCCGAGGTGCCGTCGCGGGCGGTAGAGGCGGGTGTCGATTCGATCGAGCATGGCCTGTTTCTCACGCCCGAGGATGTGGCGGCGCTGGGTGAGCGGGGTGGGGCCTGGGTGCCAACCATCTCCCGCATGGAACAGATCGTGGAGATGCTGGGGGAGGGCTCGAGTGGAGGTCGGCTCATTCGCAGCGGTCTGGACAACGTGGGAGCCCTCCTGGCCCAGGTACCGGCGGGAGTGTCGGTGATGGCAGGGACCGATATGGCCCTGGCCGGTGGGGACGTGGTCCCGGAGGTGTTACGACTGGTCGCCTATGGCCTCGACCCGCAACGGGCGGTGGCGGCCGCCTCGGAGACCGTCCGCTCGTACATGGACCGGCCCGCTCCCTTTTCGGTGGGGGCGCCGGCCGACGCGGTCTTCTTCAAGGCCGATCCCTACCTCGAGCCGGAATCACTCCGGGAGCCGGTTCACGTCCTACGCTCCGGGCGGCTCCTGGCGTGACGGCTCTGGTTCTCGCCTCCAGATCACCGCGCCGGGCGGAACTGCTGAAGACGCTCGGCGTCTCGTTCCGTGTTGCCCCTGCCGACATCGACGAGTCCCGCCACCCCGACGAGGATCCTCACGCCCTGGTGAGTCGACTGGCCCGCACCAAGGCACAGACACTGGCCGGTCCAGGGGCGGTGGTGATCGGGGCCGACACCGTTGTGGTCCACGACGGGACCGTGTTGGGCAAACCTGTTCATCCTGCGGAGGCCCGGGCCATGCTCTCGCGTCTCTCCGGATCGGTACATCTGGTGCTGACGGCAGTAGCGGTGGCCGGCGTCGAGGGAGGTGAGGTGGTCTCCGAGGTGGTGGTCGAGTCGGCCCGGGTTCGATTTCTCCAATTGACCGGTGCAGAGATCGCCGCCTACGTCGCCACGGGCGAGCCTCTGGACAAGGCGGGAGCATACGCCATCCAGGGAAAGGGGGCGGTGTTCGTCGAGAAGATCGAGGGTCACCCCAGCACCGTGGTCGGCCTGCCCCTCCCCGCCACCCGTCGCCTGCTCGCCCGGCGCGGCATCACGGTGGTGGCCTGAGCGTCTCCCCGCCTCAGCCGTCCCCGGGCGGATTGGGAGCGGGGGAGCGGAAGAGCAGCAGACGGGCCTCCTCCTGGCCGCCGTTGAGGAAACCGTATTGTTCCCCTTCGGCGATGTGGATCACGTCACCGGGGCCGATGAGGACGGTCTGCCCGTCGACCGTGAACTGGACCTGGCCCGTAATCCCTACGTAGACCCGGTCCACCTTCTGGGAATGACGGGCCGGTCGCTCCACTCCGATGGGGATGGTGACCTCGGCCATGGAGCCGGCTCTCATCGCCTCCGGTGACAGCTCTCGCAACCACAGATCTGCGAACTGGTAGGGCTGGGCGTCTTCGTATCGGCTCAACTGCATGACGTCCTGAGGCTACCGGCCCCGGGGTTAGTGTCGCGACTCATGGAAGACCTACACGCCGGGATCAACTTCGTCACCCACTCGGACATCGAGATCCTGGAAGCCGACGGGGACCGGGCGGTGGGGCGGGTCGAGATCGCCGAGCACCACCATCAGCCCTACGGCATCGTCCACGGAGGCGTCTATTGCACGTTGGTGGAAACGCTCGCCTCCACCGGAGCGGCCTTGTGGGCCATGTCCAAGGGCATGGTCGGGTGTGTGGGGCTGTCGAATATGACCGATTTCCTGCGGGCCACGCGGGAGGGGGTGATCATGGGGGAAGCCACCCCCATTCATCGGGGCCGGACCCAGCAGTTGTGGCAGGTGGTCATTACCCGCCAGGAGGACCAGAAGATGGTGGCCCGGGGCCAGGTCCGTCTCCAGAACCTGGCCGACGACTCCCTGATCAACCAGAGCGCATAACCTGGCTGGGGTGAGAACACTCGATATCGGCGGTCTCGAGGTCGATCCCCCCGTCATTCTGGCTCCAATGGCGGGGGTGACCAACGCGCCGTTTCGCACCCTGTGCCGCCGCTACGGGGCCGGTCTTTATGTCTCGGAGATGATCGGCGCCCGTGCCCTGGTGGCGGGTGATCCCAAGACGCTCGCCAACACCACCTTCGCCCCCTCCGAGAGTGTTCGCTCCGTGCAGCTCTACGGAACCGACCCCACCTGCGTCGGGAAGGCGGTGAACTTGTTGGTGGCCGAGCACGGGGTCGATCACATCGACCTGAACTTCGGCTGCCCGGTACCCAAGGTGACTCGCCACGGGGGTGGGGCGGCGCTGCCCTGGAAGATCGATCTCTTCGGGGCCATCGTCGGGGCGGCTGTGAGCAACGCCGGCCCGGTCCCGATCACGGTCAAGTTCCGGATGGGGATCGACGACGAGCACCTCACCTATCTCGATGCCGGGCGAGTGGCCGAAGATGAGGGAGCGGCCGCGGTTGCCCTCCACGCCCGCACCGCCGAGCAGCGCTACTCGGGTTCGGCCCGCTGGGAGGCGATCGCCTCACTCAAGGAGGCGGTGACCACGATTCCCGTCCTCGGCAATGGTGACATATGGACGGCCGCCGATGCGGTGGAGATGATGGCCCGGACCGGATGTGACGGGGTGGTGGTGGGGCGAGGATGTCTGGGACGACCCTGGCTGTTCGGTGACCTGGCGGCCGTCATGTCGGGGCTGCCCTTTGCACCACCCCCGTCTCTGGGACGGGTGGGCGAGATCATGGTGGAGCACGCCAAGTTGCTGGTCGACCACTTTGGTCCCCGCCACGGCATCAACCTCTTCCGGCGCCATCCCACCTGGTATCTGAAGGGCTTTCCGGTGGGACGCGAGATCCGTGACCGTCTGTCCCGGGTGTCCAGCCCCGAGGAGGTGGCCGATCTGGTGGGACGACTCGACCCGACGATCCCTTTCCCTCCCGAAGCCCACCGCATGGTGCGCGGCCACAGCGGGGGTGCGCGCCGCGTCAAGCTTCCCCACGGCTTCCTCGATTCAAGGGAGACCGAGGGTCTGTCACGAGACTCGGAGCTGGTCGTCTCGGGCGGCTGAGACCGCTGACCCTCCTTCGCAACGAGGGGGGTCACGGGTTCAAGTCCCGTCAGCTCCACATGAAACCTCCTGGTCAGGGCGGTTTGCAATCGCGTCCGACTCGCTTTCCTAGTTGGTGCCGGAGTCTCGCGCTCCACAGGTGGCCCACAAGGCACGTGCCGTGACCCCCTCATTTCCTGCGAGGAAGTCAGGGTCGCCCGACCTAAGGAGTCACTGTCTCGAACACGGCTCAAAGTGAGTGGCGTTGCAGGTATGGCGCCAGATGATGCAACGTATCGCGTAGACCCTCGACGAAGACGTCGAGGTCTGGGCATGCGTCATGGTCGGCGACGACGGTCAGGTTGAAGTGGCCGGCGTAGGACAACGCCCCCACTCCAATCGCGGTGTTTCCAATCAATGGGACGACCGGGAACAACTCCTGGATGCGTGCTGACCCCATGTACAGGTGCATGGGGGGTCCTGGAGGTTGGCGACGTAGAGGTTGGATACTCGCTGGCGTCCTGCAAAGCGGGCCGATATCCGTTGCATCGTCGGTGAGTTGAGGATCCCGGCTTCGTCATACGACAGGGGGCTCTGCCTTCTCACCGTGGTTTCGGCCGCGATTGTCTCCAGTCGGTGGCGGGCGTCGGGTACGCCGATGGGGAGCGGGACCAGCATTCCGCTGATCGTCTGGTTGCCCGATTCGGTGTCGATCCCACCGGCGATGGGGACGATGGCGCGAGGCAGAACGTCGCCAACCGGCCCCCCCGACCTGTCAGGAGGTCTCTCAGGCCGCCCGCCACCACGTCGAGCAGGACGTCGTTGACGGTGCCGCCAACGGAATGGGCTGCTTCTTTGAAGGTGCTGAGTTCGCTGCGCACAAGGGCGAGTCGACGTCGGTCCCCGATGCGACGGTTGAGGCTTGTCTTCGGTGCTTTGGCCTCTCCGAGTATCCGCCTGACCTCTGCTGCCGCCATCCGGATACGTCTCAATAGAGCCACCGGATGAAGGAGTGCTCTGATGGTACGGCGGAGTCGTTCCCAGTGGTCTCTCAGGTTGTCCTGTATCAGCTCGATGCGGGTTGGGGCAGGCTCCGGGTTCCAGTCGGAAGATATGGGAGGGGTCTCGTCAGGGCTCGTGCCCAAGAAGACTGCGAGGGCGGCGACGCCGGCAGCTCCGTCGGCGACGGTGTGGTGCAGTTTGATGAACAGTCCCACTCGACCCTCGGGCACCCGGCTTCTACCAAATACGTCAGGTCCAGATGCGGATGCGTGTCCCACTCCCGAGACGGACCGATTCCGAGCGTTCGCTGGCGTGGCAGTCGATGGACGATTGCGTCGCGCTAGGGGAATTGCCACGCGTGAGGCCCTTGATTTCTCACCACGGCCGGAGCCCAGTGGGGGGGCAGGTGGATGCACCCGAATGCCCCTGGCCTCACCGCATAGGGTCGCTGCTGCTCGTAGCCTCGAGCACCTTCTTGATGGCCCTCAGATTCCCTGGTTCGCCACGGCGCATGGCCAAAACGGCGAGCGGGGCGTAAAGGCGGGCCAAGCCCTTGGCTCGGACGGCGAGATGCGTCTGAATGCGGGTTCCGCCGCCGGCCTCGGAGAGAGTTCCCCGGACGGTGATTTCCAACCCCCCTGATTTAGAACGGGTCTCCCACTTTTCCGGGCGGTCGAAGCCGACGACCTCGACGACTACCGGCCTTGTTCTTGTCCACTTCGCCTCAAACCGGGTTCCGACTCCGACCGGCCCGTCGGTGACCTTCTCAACATGCTCCATGTCCGGATTCCATCTGGCCTCGTTGGTCAGATCAGAGCAGAAGTCGAAGACCTCCGCGGGTGTTCGATCGACATTCTCCTCGACGGAATACGACAACAAGTCCATGTCCACAACCTCATCCGACGGCAGTTCCAAGCCTTCCTTTTCGGGCGGTCTCCGACCAGGGGCAAAGGTCCCCATCGGCTCCTGACAGACCCCTGACTTGTCGCGGAAGCGAGGATCGTGGGATGGGGGCGGTCCCGTGGTCGTCACACTTCAACACGTCGAGATGGTCATAGGTACGCGCTGCGACGATGGTGAGAACAGCGAGGTGAGCATTCCCATTCAAGGAGGCGAACCTTTGGTTGTTCTCCAATCCGGCCAGGGCCAGAAAAGCAGTGCTCGTCGGCCGCGCTTGCCCGACGGCCTGCCAGGACGATCAGGGTCCTTTTGCCCTGGTTGAGAGGAGCTCGGAACGCTACAACCGGATGGAGGCCCTTGGAGGTAGCGATGACCACTGTAGACAGTATGGACGTCGGGGACGATGTGCGGGAGTGGAAGGGACTGGTGGTTCTGGGGGCCTGGGCGGCGTTGGCCAGCGTGGCGCTGATCGTCGTTCAAATAGGCGCCTATGCGCTTTGGCCCCCGCCGGAGACAACGGTGGAGTTCTTCGAGACGCTCGTAAGCAATCCGCTGCTCGGGCTCTGGTCCCTCGACGGGATGTACATCGTCAGCAATCTCATGGCCTTTCTGGTGTATCTGGCCTTGGCTGTGGTCCTTTGGCGGGTGAGCCGTTCAGCCGTAGTGGTCGCCCTCGGCTTCGGCACTTTGGGGATGGCGGCGTATATGGCTTCTCCCCGCCCGGTGGAGATGCTGTCGCTGGCCCACGCCTACGTCAGCGCAGGACCCGCCGAGCAGGTGGCGTTGGTCGCAACCGGGGACGGCATGCTGGCGACCTGGATGGGAACGGCGTTCGACATCTACTACTTCTTCAACCTCGTCACCCTGTTGGTGTTCGCCGTCCTCATGTACAGAAGCGCTGTATTCACTCGAGCCATCGCGATCTGGGGCCTGGTAGCGGCTGTGCTGATGGCGGTTCCGTCCAACTTCGGGACGGTGGGATTGGTGTTCGCATTGGCGTCTCTCATCCCCTGGGCGGTGTTCGCCGTGCTCGTCGCCCGCCGTCTCCTAAACCTGGCGGCGGAGGCGGAGGATCACGGTACGGGTGAAAGAGACTCCGAACCTGCCACAAGTTCGATTTCGAGATAGGTCCGCCAGACCTCCAGCCGAGTTCGACCAAGAGGTGCTCAGTCCACCCACTGAGGTTCGTCTCAACGATCCTGCAAGGACGGAGCCGCGGTACCTCGTGTCGAAAGTCGACAGCCACGGGTTCGGACACGTGCAGCGTGCTCTCTGATATCCAACTACTGCGACATCCCGGGGTTATCGACCCCTTTTGACATTCCGACATGTTCTATCGGGCACCTCTTTGAGCCACGTCTCGATCCGCCGCCGCCCAGTCTTCCAGAGCGAGGGCAATGCCCGCTTTCCATCCCGGCGCCCGCCCCGATGTAGGTCTGGCGTCAGGAGCAGGGGCCCCGCACTCACGGGGAGACTCGCTCAACGGTCGTAGTGCGGAGGGCGGCAGAGTCGAAGCCGGGCTCGTGGATCCGAGCGTTACGAAGTTCGACCGTTCCGAAGATTCCGCCGCGCCATGTGGGTGGGCCGTGTCCCAGACAAAGCTGCATCAGAGTTGGACAGCGTAAAGGCGCGGGCTGCGAGGGTTTGGCGGCTGTAGGTCATACAGGTCCGAGGTTGGCTTCGACCCGATGGGGAAGGTCCTCTTACGATCTCTCACTAGGTCTTACAACATCTCACGTCGCTCGGCCCACGGCCGCCCCACAGGGCCGGAATCGGAGGCCATGCCCCTTGTCAGAGGGTTTTGACCACATCTTTCGCAACGAGGGGGTCACGGGAGGGTCCTCGGTATGGGCCCAACCGCCGTGAAGTGGGCCACCGATCCGTCCACCTCGACATCAACGTGACGGAACGACTCTTCGAGGATCTTCCTTAGCCCTTCCGCGGAGTCCCCCAGGTTGTCGAAGGTTCCCCGCCGATTGACCTGCTTGAGAAAGAAGCGGGCCCGGGCGGTGTGTTCGGCCGAAGATCCCAGGATGGTCATCCCGAACAGAGTCCCTCCCGGGGTGAGAACCGAGGCGATGTTTCTCAACGCGGCGGCTTTGGCCTGCTGCGGGCCGGGCAGGCAGTGAAGGACGCCGTTGAGACCCGCCGAGTCGAAGGGGCCGTGCACGGGTAGCGGTTTGAGAACGTCGGCCTCCACCGTGTGCGGCGACAACGCTTCCAGGCGGCGTGCCGAGTGGCGGAGGACGTTGACGTTGGGGTCGAGCAGCGTGATCTCGGTGATCGCTGCGAGGTCGGCTTTGTCGAGGAAGTAACCCGTGCCCGGCCCGACTTCGAGATGCCGATGGCCAGCCAATGTGCGGTAGCGCTCGACGATCGGAGGTTTCGGGCATTGCCACACCACCCCGGTCATGAACCCCAGAACGAATGCGTCGTAGATCGAAAGGAAGAAGGGTGTGTACTCCTTCTGCCCGGCGTAGGCAGGATCGCTCTTGTTCACAGTCGTTCTCCCCGATAGCTATGTCTCGTCTCCTCACCCCTCTCCGCCGGCCGTTCCCCACCACGGTCCATTCCTCTTTTTAGCGAACGGCCCCGCCCGATGTCATCAGGGGCGCGTACCCAATTCGGCCGTTGTTCGCTGGGGTGACGGCTGGCAGTGGACCAGCTATCTGACGGGCGAGGTCGGCCCCACCGACTGGTGGGAGGCTGATTCCCAGCGTGTAACACTGGGTTGGTCTCTTGCAGGGGTTCGGCACCGGATGCTTTGACTAGGGGCAGGGTAGACCAGGCCGGCCGTAGCTGAGTTCATGCGCTGGTTCGGACGCTGCCGACGTGGATTGCCCAGTTGTGTAGCAAGAGCGCGTCAGACTCAGGCTGATACCGGTTTCCTGGGAGTTTTCCTCGGAGGCCGCACAGGTCCAGGCCCCGGATCCTTCGACCGGGGCCTGGACATCTTCTGGATCACGGAGCCGGGTAGACCAGGTCGGCCGTGGCCGAGTCCTTTGGCCAGATCAGCTCGATCTTCCCGCCGATCCGCTGCATCTGAGGATTCGGCACCGGAGCCGTCCCGTCCTCGCGGAACTTGATGGGCCCGATGATGGTCTCGAGGCCATCTGTCGCCGCGATGGCGTCACGCACCGCGTCGTGGTCGAGTGTCCCGGCCCGCTCGATGGCGTCGGCCAGTATCTGCACGATGGCGTAGGCACTGCCAACGACGGGGTCGGCCGGCCGCCCTTCCTCTTCGATGTGGCGTTCGTTCACCGCTTCGGTTCCCGGGTATCCCAATGCCGGGTGCCAGGGAGCCGATAGCACCACTCCCTCGCCGGCCTCTCCGAGGTCGTTCCAGGTAGGCACGTCGGCTGCCCGAATCACCAGGTTGAACGGCGGTTTCCAGCCCAGCTCGCCCATCTGCTGGTAAAGGGCGAAGCCGTCGGGAGGCGTCGGCAGGCTCAATAGCGACTCCACGTCTGCAGCCTGGGCGCCGAGGATCAGATCGGTGAAGTCGGTCGACCCGGGCGCGTAGGTCTCGTTGTAGACCACTTCGTATCCGTGGCTTTCGGCTTCCTGGACGAACAGCGGCCCTAGTTCGGCACCCCAGTCGGTGGCTTCCTGGAAGATGCCCACCCGCAGCGGGCGCTCTCCTTCGGGGATGAGGCCGTTGAGCATCTCGAAGACCGTCCTGGCCATGTCGGGCGACTTGGGGAACGGGGAGAAGAAGTACTGATATCCCTGTTCGTGTAAGGCCTGCGTGGACGTGGCCACCCCGAGATACGGAATCCGGTTTCTCTCTGCCGTTGCCGCGCCCGCGGCATGGACGGGCGTGGCGAACCCGCCGAGATAGGCAACTACACCCTCTCCGGCGAAGTCGTCCATGATGCTGGTTGTCTGATTCGGGTCGGAGGCGTCGTCGCGGACGTCCAGTTCGAGTGGCAGTTGCGTGTCGAACTCCTTCACGTAGACCCCACCTGCCTCATTGATGGCGTCCACCGCATAGATGTAGCCTCGTTGGATCTGGGCTCCACCTCCACCGAATGCCCCGGTGAGGGGGACCACGGCACCTATGTGGATCGAGTCGGGGGCCTCCATCGATCCGCCGCTCGTCGTCGGCGTCTCACCAGTTGTGGCGGTGGTTTGTTCGACCGCGGTGGACGGGGTCTCCTCGGGCTGGGTCGTGTCTGACCCGCCGTTTCCCGAGCCGCAAGCCGCCAGCACCATGGCGAGCACGGTGAGCACGGCCAGAAGCGTTCTATGTCTCATCTCATTTCCTTTCCTTCGGTTGCCGTCGGTCCGTCTGCTGTAGTCCTCGTGTTCTTGTCCCTGGCCCTCGGTGCCAGTCGCTCCACCGCCTCGATCAGGCCGCCTGGCAGAAGCAGCACGACGACGATGAATAGGAGCCCAAAGAGCACGACCTGAAACTCGTCGATGTCGGTGGGAAGGGCGTCCCGACCGACGATGAAGAAGACCGCCCCCAGGAGTGGGCCGGCGATGGTCCCAACACCTCCGATGAAGACGACGAGGATCGCCTCGAAGGTCCAGATGACGCCGAATGGGAAGCTCGGGTAGTAGCTGACGCTGAAATAGGCGAAGGCGGTTCCGGCGAGGGCCGCCAATGAGGCGCTCACGACGAAGGCGATCATCTTGTGGGCGAAGGCATTGACTCCGGTGGCCCTGGCCGCCTCCTCGTCGTCGCGGACAGTCATCATCCCCAGCCCGACCTTGCTGCGCCTCAGCCACAGAGACACCACCACGGTGACCACCAACACGCCGAGGGCTACGAAGTAGGGGCCGGTGAAGTCGTAGTTGCGCAGCGCTTCGGCCGGGAGGGAGCTGATCCCGGGCCACAGGTTCCCGGCAGTGATGAAGACGGCGACACCAAGGGCCAGGGTGCCGATGGCGAAGTAGATGTCACGGAACCGGAGCATGGGAACACCGACCACAGCAGACGCCAGGGCGGTGATGACGACCCCCGCCGCCACGGCGCCGGCGAGCGGCGTTCCGCCCAGCCACAGCTCCCGGGTGATCAAGGCACCGAGACCGAAGAAGGCCGCGTGCCCCAGGCTGATCTGACCAGTGAAGCCTCCGAGGATGTTCCAGCTGGAGGCCAGGGCCGCCAGGATCATCGTCTGAATGCTGAGGGTGAGGATGTGCTGGTTCTCCGAGACGATCCCGATGCCGCCAACCAGCCCCAGGACCACGATCGCGGCGATGAGGTTCGTCCTGTTACGCATGCGCTCTCCCGAAGAAGCCCTGCGGTCGGAAGCTGAGGATGACGAGGAACAAGACCAGGGCGGCTACCTCCCGGTACTGCCCTCCTATCCACACGGCGGCAAGGCTCTCCACCAAACCCAGGAAGATCCCCGCCACGATGAGGCCCCGCATGCTGCCCAGTCCCGCCAGGACCACGACGATCAGGGCGTTCAACGTCCACCCGAGGCCGATGTTGGGGCTGACGCTGTATCCGAGGCTCACCATCGAACCGGATATGCCTGCCAGAGCGGCGGAGATTGCGAATGCGATGAGGTAGACCTGTCTCACGTTCACGCCCGTCAGTGCGGCCCGGGTCCAGTCCTCGGATGTGGCCCGGAGGGCACGGCCAAACCTGGTGCGGGCCAGCAGCCATTCGAGAGCGAATGCCGCCACCAAAGCGACCACCAGACCCGCCAGCCTCACTACGGGGATTCTGACCGACCCGATCGTGAACGCCTCGAGGGAGTAGGTGGTGGAGATCGTTCTCTCGTCGGCGGTGAAGAAGCGAACCGCCAGTGCCTGAAGAACGAGTGCCAGTCCAAATGAAATCAGAAGGGAGTTCTTGATCCGGGTGTGGACCTCGGTTCTGGTGACGTATCTGAAGAGGGCGAAGTTGAGGACGGCTCCGAAGAGGAACGTGACCACGAAGACCAGCGGCATCGAAGCGAACGGGTCCAGACCCCAGAACGTGAAAGCGAAGAAGGAGGCATAGCCCCCGAGCATCACCAGCTCGCCGTGGGCGACGTTGAGCACCTTCAGGACGCCGAATGCGAGAGCCAGACCGAGGGCGACCAGCCCGTACATGCCTCCAACGAGGATGCCCGACACCACACTCTGCAGGATCAGCTGGGTCATAGGCTCAGATACGCCTCCTGAACCCTGGCGTCGGCCTCGAGCTCGGGGCCGGTCCCCTCGGTGACGATCGAGCCCATCTCGAGGATGTAGGCGTAGTCGGCCGATTCCAAGGCCATCTCCAGGTGCTGTTCGACCATGAGCACCGAGACGCCGCGCTCTCTTATCTCGCTGATCACGTCGAAGATCTGCTCGACGATGATGGGTGCCAGGCCCAGGGAGGGCTCGTCGAGGATGAGCAGCTCCGGACGGGCCATCAGGGCCTTTCCGATCGCCAGCATCTGCCGCTCGCCACCACTCAACGTTCCTGCCAGTTGCGCCTTGCGGTCGGCCAGTCGGGGGAACGTCTCGTAGACCTCCTCCATGGTCTCGGTTCTATAGGGGCGTGCACGCGCCGTGTGCGAGCCGAGCTCGAGGTTCTCCTGAACCGTGAGCGTGGCGAAAGCGGCTCGCTCCTCGGGGATCATCACCAGCCCCTGTTCGACCATCTGGTGTGTCGGCATCCCGATCAGGGACCTTCCCCTGAGCGAGGCCGCCCCCGCCTTCACCGGCAGCAGGCCCATGAGGGCGAGCAGGGTCGTCGTCTTGCCGGCTCCGTTGGGGCCGAGGATCGCCACGATCGAGCTCTCCGGGACCTCGAAGGAGACGCCCCATACGACCTGGAGATCGCCGTAGGCCACCTCGAGGCCGTCAACGCTGAGCATGATGTGTGCCCAGGTAGGCTTCGATTACTGCAGAGTCGTTGACGATGTCGTCGGGCGAGCCTTGGGCGAGCTTCTTCCCGGCGTCGAGGACCACCACCCGGTCACAGGCACCTGTGATCGCCTTGATGACGTGCTCAACCAGCACCACGGTGACGCCCGAGTCTCTGATCGACTTGACCAGGTCGATCCCGTGGGGGACCTCCCGCGGAGTGAGCCCTGCCATGAACTCGTCGAGCAGGATCAGCTTCGGGTTGGCGGCGAGAGCCCGCGCCACCTCGAGCCATTTGCGCTCCACGATCGTGAACGACCCGGCGGTGACCGCTGCCTTGTCGGTCAGCCCGACCTGGTCCAACACTGCCATCGCGGCGACTGTGGAGTCTCTGTTGCGGCTCGAGCCCTCCCCGCCGAAGAGACGTCCGGCCAAGACGTTCTCGAGTGCAGTCAACTGTGGGAACGGCCTGACCACCTGAAACGTCCGAGCGATTCCCTTGTGGGCGATTCGGTGCGGCGGAAGCCCCGTGATCTCCTCGCCGTCGAAGACGACGCTCCCCGCTTCGCAGCGCAGTGCCCCGGTGATGACGTTGAACGCCGTCGACTTTCCGGATCCGTTGGGGCCGACCATGCCCAGGATCTCACCGCGCCCGACCTGGAAGGAGAGTCCGTCGAGGGCACGAAGACCACCGAAGGTCTTGGTGACGTCTACGAGCTGAAGCATGACGCCACCTCAGCCGATCCGGGGTGACCGGATCTACGCAGCCCTTCGAGATTCGATCTCGTAGCCAGCTCCTCCTCGAGTGGGGCGATATTATCAAGCTACCTGATACAGGCAAGGGAAAATGTGGCAAAGATCCGGTGCTGGGATGGGGCGGTCTCATCGGGCCGGGCAACTTGTCGGAATATCATGTTTCCTTATACTCGGTCGATCTCATAAGTTCGACCTCATAAGGGAGCACTGATGGATCTGAAAGGAAAGGTCGCGGTCGTGACCGGCAGCGGCCAGGGTCTCGGGCTCGCCTATGCGTCGGCGCTCGCCGCGTCAGGAGCCGCGGTGGTGGTCAACGATGTCGACGACGAAAAAGCCGGTGCTGCAGCGGATCAGATAGGCGCCGCCGGGGGAGAGGCCACTCCGGTCGGAACGCCGGTGGGCGATGCCGAGACCGCCGAAGCGCTGGTGTCCACCGCAGTCGACACCTATGGCCGCCTCGACATCATGGTGACCAACGCCGGCATCCTCCGGGACCGGACACTCTGGAAGATGACTGACGAGGAGTTCGACGCGGTGATCCGCGTTCATCTCCGCGGCACTTTCACCTGCGCCCGGGCCGCTGCGATCCAGTTTCGCGAAGCCGGGAACGGCGGTCGGCTGATTCTTGCCGGATCCCCTGCGGGGCAGCGAGGCAACTTCGGCCAGACCAACTACGCCGCCGCCAAGGCCGGGATCGCGGCCATGGCCCGCACCTGGGCGATGGAGTTGGCCCGGGTCGGAGTGACCGTCAATGCCGTCGTCCCCAACGCCGTCACTGCGATGACCGCCGGCGTGCCGTTTCTGGCGCCCTATGCCGAGATGGTCGAGAAGGGCGAGCCCATCCCCAGCGAGGTGAGACGGGCGATCTCCTTCGGCACCCCGGAGGACTGCGCCGGGCTCGTGGTCTTCCTCGCCTCCGACCGGGCCGCCGACATCACCGGCCAGTGCATCGGAATCGGCGGCGACCGGCTCAGCCTCTGGTCTCACCCGGTCGAGGTCCGCAGTGCCTTCAAGGACGGGGGATGGGACGCCGACACCATCGCCGACGTCTTCTCAACGACGGTAGGGGAGAGCCTGGAGTCGTTCGGGATCGAGCCGCCGGATTTCGACCACTAGAAGGAGCCGCAGATGACGTTGACAGTCGACAAACCCTCCGACCTCCTCGATTTGGAGGAAGGCACCGACCTCGGGGTGAGCTCTTCAATCGAGATAACCCAACAGGACATCGACACCTACGCCGACGCCACCAGGGACCATCAGTGGATCCACGTCGATCCCGAGCGCGCTGCCGAGGGTCCGTTCGGGTCGACCATCGCCCATGGCTATCTCACCCTGGGACTGGTCATCCCGCTCTGGTCGGAGCTGCTCCGGGTCGAGAACGTAGCGATGGCGGTGAACTATGGGCTCAACCGCCTCCGCTTCCCCGCGCCGGTCCCGGTCGGATCTCGAATCCGCCTCGAGGGCAGTCTCGCTTCGGCGAGAGAGGTCGAGGGGGGCGTGGAAGTCGTGGCCGATCTGACGATGCTGGTGGAAGGCCTGGACAAGCCCGCCCTGGTCGCCGAGGCGGTGTACCGCTTCTACGAATAGCTCAGAGGGCGCCGTCGGTCAGCCCGGGGACCACCTCGTCGCGGAGGCGTCGCTTGTCTATCTTCCCGACGCCGGTTTTGGGCAGGTCGTCGACGAACTCGACGATGTCGGGGACCTGCCACGAGGCGACCTTGCTAGCCAGGAATTCCTTCAGATCCTCGGCCGTCACCACTGCCCCTGCGGATAGGACCACCAGTGCGGCGGGTCGCTCGCCCCATCGCTCATGGGGTACCGCCACGACGGCGGACTCGTGCACGGCCGGATGCGACGCCAGGGCCCGCTCCAGCTCGACCGAGCTGATCCACTCTCCACCCGACTTCACCAGGTCCTTGGTGCGGTCGACGATCTCCAGGGTGCCATCGGGGTAGATGCGCCCCACATCACCCGTGCGCAGCCACCCGTTGTTGAACTTGTCCTCGTTGGCGCCGTCTTCGGGGTCGAAGTAGGAGGAGGCGACCCAGGGGCCACGGGCCTCTAGCTCTCCGACCGTCTCACCGTCCCACGGCCCCTCGGTCTCCTCGTCGACCATCAACCGCAGCTCGACGGTCGGGGCGGCGATCCCCTGCTTGGCGCCGTGCTCGACGTCTTCGCTGTGAGCCGGGATCCAGTTTGCTGTGCCGCTGGGAGACATCTCGGTCATCCCCCAGGCGTGGAAGAAGTGGATGCCGCGGTCGGTGTACTTCTGGATGAGTGCCGGTGGCGCCTCGGCGCCCCCGCAGAGGATGCGTTCCACCGAGCCGAGGTCGTAGTCGCCCGACGAGAAGACCGAGTCCATCTGCACCCAGAAGGTGGGAATCCCGGCGAGCACCGTCGGCCGGGTCTGCTCGATGAGCTTGGCCGCCGCCGGAGGACTGGTGTCGGCGCCGGCGAAAACCAGCGAGGCGGGGGCGAGACCGGCGGCGTAGGGGAGCCCCCAGCAGTTGACGTGGAACATCGGCGTCAACGGGAGCACGACGTCCCCGCGCCGCACTGCGTGACCGTCGACCATGAGCTCACCCATCGCGTGGAGGACTACGGAGCGGTGGGAGTAGACGACCGCCTTGGGCTTGCCGGTAGTGCCGCTGGTGTAACAGATCGATGCGGCGTCGTTCTCGTCGACCTCCAGGGGCTCGGCGGGGTCGTGGCCGGCGATCAGGTCTTCGTAGCGGGGGTCATCGCCGAATGCGGGATCGATATCGCCTCCGTCTTCCATCACGACGAAGGTCTCCACGGGGAGACGGTCACGCAACGGTGCCAGCGTCGCCGTGAGGGAGGCGTCGACGAAGACGACCTCGTCCTTGGCGTGCCCAACGACATACTCGATGACGTCGCCGTGGAGACGGAAGTTGATCGTGTGGAGCACCCGTCCAGAGCACGGTGCCCCGTAGTACAGCTCGAGATGGCGGTGGCCATTCCAGGCGAAACTCGCCACCGTGGCCCCAGGGGAGACCCCGAGATGGTCGAGCGCGGAGGCAAGACGCAGGGACCGCTCGCCGACTTCGGCCCATGTTCGCCGGTCCACCCCGGCCGGCTCGACCGAGGTGATGGTCATTTCGGCCCCGATCGACATGGCCCTACGTAGGATCAGGGGGATCGAGAGCGGGATGTCCTGCATGAGACCTCTCACGAATGACCTCCAACGGCGGCGACGGATCGCAATATATCAGGTACCTTGATATCGTTTCTCCGGGTTGATCGGAGAGAGAGACCGTTGGCAGCAGCACTCCAAGAGACGGCAGCGATCGATGTCCACGTCCACGTCGAGATCGGCCCCAACGGTGACGATCACCTGTCCCCCGAGCTGAGGGAGGCGGCCGGCCGGTACTTCAGGGGCGAGGTCCGCCTGCCCTCCATCGACGAGATCGCCGACTACTACCGGGAGCGCTCCATGAAGGCGGTGGTCTTCGGGGTCGACTCCGCCCTCACCACGGGTCAGCCCAGGATCCCCAACCGCTTCGTGGTCGAAGGCGCCCGTCGCCACTCCGATGTCTTGATCCCTTTCGCCAGCATCGACCCGCACAGGGGAGCCGACGGTGTCAACGAGGCCGGGGAGCTCCTGGAGGGGGGCGAGGTCAAGGGCTTCAAGTTCCACCCCAATATTCAACAGTTCGATCCCAACGACCGCATCGCATATCCGCTCTATGAGTTGATCGAGGCTCATGGGTCCATCGCGTTGTTCCACACCGGGCACAGCGGCATCGGCGCCGGTCTGCCCGGAGGCGGTGGGATACGGCTGAAACATGGCAACCCGATGCTGATCGACGACGTCGCGGTCGATTTTCCCGGGATGAGGATCGTCATGGCCCACCCCTCGTTTCCCTGGCAGGACGAGGCCCTCTCGGTGGCGCTCCACAAGCCCGAGGTTCACATCGACCTGTCGGGCTGGACGCCGAAGCGCTTCCCGGCCCGACTGGTCTCTTACATGAAAGGCCCGCTCAGGCATCAGATGCTCTTCGGCTCGGACTATCCGCTGATCACGCCGGACCGCTGGATCGACGACTTCCGGACGCTCGAGGTTGACGAGAAGGTGGAGAGGATGGTCCTCAAGGACAACGCCGCTGCCCTGCTCGGCGTGGACACCGATCTAGGTCCGTGACGTCATGAGCCGTGATCGTGTCGAAAAGGGACCCCGGACCAGCTACCTGGTGGCCCGACTCGACCGTCTGGTTCGCTCCCAACTCACCGACGTGTTGGAGCCCTTCGGTCTGACGGTTCCCCAGTACACCCTGCTTAGTGTGATCGAGCACCGTCCCGGTCTCTCAAACGCCCAGCTGGCGCGACGGTCTTACATCACCGCCCAGGCGATGCATGAGGTGGTCAACGGGCTCGAGGAGCGCGGGCTCATCGCCCGTCGTGTGTCACCTGACCATGGCCGGATCCAGCTCACCGAACTCACCGATGACGGGATGGCCCTCCTCAAGGCGTGCGACGAGAAGGTGACCCGTCTCGAGGAGAGGATCTTCGGGGTGCTGGGCGAGAAGGGGGAGAACCGGCTTCGAGACCTCCTCCAGGCGGCCATCGATTTCGACTCGTCACAAAGCCGTTAGTTGTAGTGACCCCTGAGGTTGTTGACGCGGCTGATGGGTGAGCCGTCTAGGGCGGTCTTGGGCGGTGTGGTAGGTGGTGATTGTGGGTGTGTGGCCAGTCGGGCAAGGCTTGGGCTCAGTGGTCGTCTGAGGTCACCTGGTGTAGGCCCATTCGCTGGTGAGGTTGCGCTGGTAGCGCTCAACTTTCCCGTTGATCTGAGGGCTGTAGGGGGATGCGTAGGTGGCGATTCCCGACTCCTTCGAGAGTGTGAGAGGTAGTTGGGGCGTTGTCGGTCTTGGTCGAGGTGATGGTGACGCCCCGGTCCGAAAACCGTTGGACCGCCCGGCGGGTGAACCTGAGGTTGGTGATGGCGGTCTGGTCGGGACAGAACTCCGAGTAGGCGAGGCGGGAGTGGTCGCCTACTACCGAGTGGAGGTAGTTGTATCCGAGGCGGTGACGTTGAGTCGCTTTGTTCCGGCCGGGGCTTCTCTTGCAGTTCAATGGTTTCTAGCCGAGGAGCGAGTTCAAGCAGCATCCGGTGAGGTCCACCGGATAGTCTGTTTGCCTGGTGGCACCCAGCGTTGTCACGGTTCGCGTCCCACCCCCGCCGGCTCCACGTTGCCGGTCGAGCCGTCGACTGTGATGAGTTGCCCGTCTTTGAGGCGTACGGTGGCGTCTCCACAACCGACGACGGCTGGTATTCCATACTCGCGAGCGATGATCGAAGCGTGGGCTAGGCGCGCTGCCGACGTCGGTGACGACTGCTGCCGCGCGATCGAAGAGGTCAGTCCACGCAGGGGCCGTGAGTGGGGCCACGAGAATCTCGCCGTCTTGGAACTCGTCGAACTGGGTTGAGTCTCGTACAACCCGTACTCGGCCCGTCACACGGCCCGGGCTTGCTGGAACACCGTGGACTATGGCACCGTCCGAGCGGATCGCTCCCATGACCTTGCCGCTATATGTGAAAAGGAACCGTGCTATCGGCGGGACTTTGCCCACCCACAGGGGGGCGACAAGCTTGGTCGCCTGAGCCCGGTCCTCCCGCCGGGCCGTGATGATCGCGTTCATGGGCTCTGGGTTCTCGAGCAGAGACCCGACCTCGGAATGTTTCAGATAGAAGATGTCGTCGGGGGAGCCGAGCACCCGGGCGGCGGCGAGGGTCTCACCCACTCGCTGGACGGCTCGACGCATCACCGGCCAGGGCAGCGAGAGCAGGCTGAGTTGTTCCTCGCGCACGGGCACGACGTGTTGCGCCTCTGCGAGCAATCTTCGGAACTTGCGAAGACGACGTGGTGAGCCGGCCAAGATCTTCTCGGCCCGACCTACCGTTCTGTTGCGACGATCCTTCAGCTCAGTGACATCGACAGGGCCGATGCCCGGACTCATCGGCGGGAGAGACCAGTCGAGGGACTCGAGGCGCGGTGTTCGGTAGACGACATCAGGAATTTCCAACCCCTGCAACAGGACCATGTGACTGAGTCCGAGCTTCTCCTTCAGATGTTTGTTCCAGAACTGCGCCAGCTGTGCCTCAAATTTGTAGGCAGAGCCGGCGACCGTCGCGATCGAGCCGAAGTAGCTACCCACCTCGTCCGCCAATTCATCGACCAGGCCAATGAGCTGGGTGGGGCTGAGGTTCTCGACTCTCCGCGCCGTTTCTGAGACAGTGCGGTGAAAACGAGGGAGGATGTTCTCCCGCCAGTCATCTTCACATTCCTTGTACGCGAAGCGAATTGTCTGAGGGAACATCGGTGCAGCCTTCCGCCAGTCCTTGCCCAGGCGACCGAGGATGTTGAAGAAGTTCTTCCGGAATGCCACACCGGGGACGGGCAGCCAGTTGAGCGAGTAGTAGTACCAGCCGTTCACAATCACATGTAGTGGTTCGGGTGCGACCTGTCCGATCTGCTCATAGATGTGATCGTGCAGACGTCTCTCCATTCGCGGAAGCAGCCAAGACTCGAACAGAGGAGTAACCGGTTCTGGTATCCACTCTCCGAAGCGAAGCGAGCGGTGGTACACGCCCGGTGCCGGAGGTTCCCAGCTCACCTCGTCGGGCAACCGCGTGATGGGACGCGCCTGAATTACCCACAGCTCCTTCCCATCCCATGCCCACTCGATGTCTTGGGGTGCATCGAATTCTCTAGCTATATCAGCTGCCACCCTGGCGACACGTCGCACCAACTTTGAGTCCAGCACACCTTCGGGCTGCCGGACCGGCTTGGCACGTGCTCCTGCTACTCGCCACTCGTCACCCTGGGTCTCGCCGGACAGCAACCGCTCCGCCACCCCCCTGGCTCCAACGACGATGGTCTCATCTCTATTGCCCGTGATCGGATCGGCGGTGAATGCGACTCCGGCGCACACGGGGTCGATCATGACCTGGGTGAGTACCGGTATCGTCACGTCATCCTTGACTCGGGCCGACTCCCTGACCCCGCCGACCGCCGTCGGTATGGAGCCGGAATCGACATCAAGGATCGATAGGTAGCGGCCAGCAAGTGACTCGTTCGCTCCGTCCTCTGCGGCCCCACTAGACCGAACGGCCCACCGTTCCCCACGGAAGGCTCTCACATGTGCCTGTATGTCCATGGAGTCCAACACGGCATCCGGCGTCACGACAAATCCGTCCGGCACCCTGAAGCCGGACCGCTTGAGCCTGCCCAGGCTCTGCGCTTTTCCGCCTACGGTGGAGAGGGGAGCATCCGGAGTGTCGGATAGGGCGAATACGTCAGGACCGCTCACTATGAGATCCCTCGGATGACAGTTCGGATCGCCCACATCACCTCGTTCGCCGCCCCTTCGGGATCCATGCCCAGTCGGTCTTTCCACTGGAGGTAGACGTCGGATGTGGTCAGGATCAGCACCAGCTTCGCCAAGTGATCTGCCTGGTCGCCTGGAATATTCGGATCGATGTTATGAATCATCCTCTTCATCAACTCGAACCGCTCGCCGCTTCCTCGAACCCTCGCCTCGCGACCGATGCGAGATGCGAAGGCGGCCCTCAACACATCGTCGGTGTTCTCGAAGTGGTGGTACACCTTGCGCACCACATCATCGACCTCTTCGAGCGTTTCCGGGATCGACTCCATATCGATTCCGGACCTCTTCCCGGCATGAGGCACGAGAGCTTTGAGTAGTCCCGCCTTGTCACCGAAATGCCGGTAGACGGTCCCGATCGACACCCCCGCCCTTTCGGCAACCGACGGAATTGAGAGCGTGTCCACACCTTCGGCGAGTACCTCCACAACCGCATCGAGTATCCGGTCCCTGGTGGCAGCCGCCTGGGCATCTCTCAATTCTGAGGTGTATCTGCGCGATTCCATAGGGCTCATTCAACGAATCGTATATTCACTATATGATCCCTATCGTCAATAGTCAAACCTCGACGAAGGAGCGGGTTGGTGTTGACCAGTCGAATGGTCAGATCCGTGAGCAAGCAGGTTTTGCTCTTGCACACCTTCGACGGGGAGGGGATGACCGGTACTTTGAGATCGCAGGCTGAGGGCTCAGTCGAGTTCACAACGAATCACGCTATCTCACGTCGCTCGCTCCACAGCCCGCCCCACAGACCGCCCGAGGAGCGCTGAAGCCCCAGGTCACAGCTGTTTTGTCCGCATCCTTCGCAACGAGGGGGTCACGGGTTCATATCCCGTCAGCTCCACCCACGAAACGGCCTGGGGAGAGCGTCGTGGCCGACTCAGGACGATCGCAGTTAGTTCTTCCCCCCTTATCCGCGGCTCCACAAGCGGCCCACAGAATTCAAGGTGCAAAGCACCTCTCAGGGAGGAGATGTTCAGTGCTGAGCCTGAGACTCGACGTGTTGAGGGTCACCGCGCATCACGTGGCGGGTATGGGTAAATGTTCCCTTGCCGAAGGCGAGCACTTTCCGGGGGGTGACGCGGAAGACGAGGGCCGTGCCACCGGCAGCATGATGTAATCCTCCTTCGACTGGCTGGTATTGCCATTGCCCGTGCCATTTTTGTGCCCAGACGGAAGCCAGCCTCTGCAGAGTTGGTGTGTCGGTGACCCGGGTAGCGTGGCCTTCGATCATGATGTCGATCCCTCGATCCCACGTGTTGCAGCCGGTGGTGAGGACGACGGCCGGGTTGTGTTCGAGGTTGATGGCTTTCTGCTCGGTCGCGCCGGTGGTGAAGTAGGCGTGGTCTTCGAGCCATATCGCCACGAGGGGGGTGACGTGTGGTCTCCCGTCGGCGCGGACTGTTGTGATCCAGGACAGCTGCGCTTTTTCGAGGGCTCTCGTGGTGGTCTGCCAGTCTGTCGGCTTGGTGTCTGGGTCGCTGAATCGACGGTCCAGTTCGCTCACGGGATGGGTCATCGCCGTCCTCCTTCGTCGTGTCGCTGTCTGCTGTGTGAATGCGGCGGGTAGGTCTCGGCGACGATTCGGTCTACCTCGACGAGCAGTGTGCTGTCGGGATTGAAACGATTCCGCATGAGTGCAACGGCGACGCCTGAGGCGATGTCTGCGTAGGCGCCGGTGCCGTTCAATCCGAACATGCCGAAGGTCGACCCGGCACGCTGGTGCTCGCTCGCCGGGCGGTGTGGACTAAATCCGAACGCCCACTCCGACTCGACTCCCATCACGGCGTCGCGGCCCCGGTGTGTGAGTCTGGCCATCCGCTCACGGCGAGCGGGGTTGACTAGTTCAAGGTCGGGGACATGTCCTATTAGGGCCGCGTAGACCCGCGCGGCACCGACGGCCGTCATGGTGCCTTGCGATGGGATGTTCGCCATGATCACGTCGCTGCGATTGGCGTATGCGGCATCCGGGCGGATGGCCGGGGGGATGGCCCGATCCGCCGGCGAGCCTGCTTCCGGGAAGGGGAGAGCAGTATCTGGATCGGCGACTTGTCTTGCCATGCGGGCCAGCAGTGTCGGGGGGACACCGAAATGCACGTCGTTTCCGATGCCGATTGGACCGGTGATGAGCTCGTGGAGCCACCATGAGAGAGTGTGCCCGGTGGCTCGACGCACGGTCTCACCGAGGAGGAACCCGTAGGTGACGGCGTGATAACCGAACTTCATTCCCGGCTTCCACCAGGGATGGGCGTTTGCGATTGCGGCACACATACGATCCCAATCGCACAGGTCTTCGATCGTGGTTTCGTAGGGAGGAGCCGGCACACCCGCCGTATGGCAGAGCACGTGCGACAACGTGACGCCACTCTTTCCGTCTGCAGCGAACTCGGGCCACACCTCCACGAGAGGTAGGTCGTCGCTCAGGTATCCCTGCGCGATGAGAGTGTGGGCGACAGCGGAGGCGATTCCCTTGGCCGTCGACCCAGCAAAGAACAGGGTTTCCGCGGACACCGGGCGACTGGTGGTTGGGTCAACTACCCCAGCAACTGCGTCAACCACCGGGGAGCCGTCGACGAACACGGCGACCTGGACTCCGGTCTCTTTCCCGCTTTCAACCGCTGAGTCGATGAGAGCCTCGACTTGCTCTTGGATCATCGTGTTCTCCGAAACCAAACCAGTTGTAAGATGCAATCAGATCTACCGTAAGTCAACCGCTTGCGATATGCAAGCGGTTGCGGAGGGAGAGCATGAAGAGGAAGACGCAGCGATCGGGTTGTCCCATCAACCTGTCCGTGGAAGTGCTCGGGGACGCCTGGAGCATGATCGTGCTCCGCGACATCATATTTGGGGATCGTCGCCACTTCCGCGATCTATACGAGTCCTGCGAGGAAGGGATCGCCACCAACATCCTCACCAGCCGCCTGAATCACCTCGTCGACGCTGGCCTGCTCACCAGACACAAGGATCCAACGCACAGTCAACGGACGATCTACAATCTCACCGAAGCATCGATCGAGCTGATACCGGTCATGTCTGCCCTCGGCGAATGGGGAGTTCGGTGGCTGGCTGCCAGCGAGGAGCTGAGTATCCGAGCACGAGTCCTCGCCGAGGGCGGGCCTACGCTGTGGGAACAGTTCATGGACGAGCTTCGCTCCGAACACCTGGGGACAGAACTCCAAGACGCGGACAGGCAGTCCGTTCGCGAACTCCTTGACCGCGCTTACGGCAATGTAGCGGAAACAGATCGGTCGATTGGGTCCGATCTGGCTTGATCTGTACATCGAAGGGGATGCCCCACTCGATAAGACTCCCTCCGATCCAGGCCCGGGCTTCTTTCAGCCGGACGCCCGGTGGATTCGCAGAAGCGATGGCCACAAAGTCTGCCAGGAGATCGACCAACTCGTCTGACCGTGTCTCGACGGCTCCTCGGACCTGTTCAAGATGGTTGGCGTTCATGCGGTCTCCCGTCCCGATCCGGGTCGTCTCGCTTCACGAGCTTCGTTCTCTCTGGCTTGGAGAGGTTTGTCCCCGAACCAGTAGGAGAGCTGTTCAGACCGGTGTCGGTGGCCCCTGGGTGGCATATACGGTGACGACATGACCGTACCCGCGTCTCCTAACCGCCGCCAGCGCAAAGCCGTCGAAGTCTCGTTTCCGTTTGTGGGGTTATGGCGCGTGCAGAACAGCCCCGCGCGGCGTGTCCCGAGCCATGGGAGTGACCTGTTCGGAGAGCGGTATGCTATCGACTTCGTCGGGGTCGACGACCGTCACCGCACGGCTACGGTCCGCGATTGGCGGACGTTCCTCTCTTCCGAACCGCTCGACCGCTTCGTCGGTTTCGGTCGGCCCATTCTTGCTCCGGCCCGCGGGACCGTTGTGGCGGTGCACGACGGTGAACCCGATCACGAGGGCCGGCGGTCGCAGCTCGCGCTCATTCCCTATGCGATTGGTCAGCCATCCCGTGTCCGCCGAGGCATTGGGGCCATTGCTGGCAACCATGTGATCGTCGCTGTCGATGGGGGAGCGCATGTGGCTTTGGTTCATCTCAAGGCCGCGTCGGTTCGCGTCTCGGTTGGTCAAAGTGTCGCTGAGGGTGAGCATCTTGCCGAATGCGGTAATTCGGGGAATTCGACGGAGCCCCACGTGCATATGCAGGTGATGGATCGTCCAGACCCGATGTCGGCGGACGGCCTGCCGATGGTGTTCCGCCGGTTTCGCGAGTGGCGACGTGGCTCCGACCGTGTTGTCGAGCGCAAAATGGGCATGCCTGAGGAAGGTTCGGTCATCGAGCCGCTGCCAAGTGGCGGAACCGAGTGACCATCCTGACGGTTGGATAAAGACCTGAGCCATAGGCGCCCCTGGGGGAGCAGGTTGAATCGATGGGCGATGCAAGGCGCTAAGACTGTCGAGTCGCCAGTACCCCTTCCGGAGAGGTAGGTGAGCGGGATGGGCCGCTATGTGTTGGGTCTTCAGGAGATCGATCGGACACAGGTCGCGCTCGTGGGCGGTAAGGGAGCCCAGCTGGGGGAGCTCTCGCGGCTCGAAGGCATTTGCGTGCCGGCCGGCTTCTGCGTGACGACCGACGCCTACCGGAGGATCCTGGCGGAAACGCCCTCGATCGACCATCGCCTCGATCGGCTTTCGCGCCTCGACCCGGACGATCGGGCCGAGATCAGCCCGCTCAGCGCGGAGATCCGCACGATCCTCGAAGGCTTCGAGATGCCGGACGATCTGGCGGGGACTATCACGCGTTCGCTGGCTCGTCTTGGCGAGCAAAGCGCATATGCCGTTCGATCGAGCGCCACGGCAGAGGATTCGCCCACCGCTTCGTTCGCGGGCCAGCAGGACACGTACCTCAACGTGGTGGGACCGGCGGCGATCCTGCAAGACGTGAGCCGGTGCTGGGCCTCGCTCTTCACCGAGCGGGCCGTGACCTACCGCCTGCGGAACGGCTTCGACCACCGCAAGGTCCACATGGCCGTAGTCGTGCAGCATATGGTCTTCCCGCGGGTGGCCGGCATCCTCTTCACGGCCGACCCGGTCACGGGGAACCGGAAGGTGGCCACCGTCGAGGCCGGCTTCGGGCTCGGCGAGGCTCTGGTCTCCGGCCTGGTGAACGGCGACGTCTACAGGGTGCGGGACGGCCAGGTCGTTGCCCGGACGGTCGCCGCCAAGCGGCTCGCCATCCTCGCCTCGCCGGCAGGGGGGACCCAGGAACACGCGATCGAGCCGGAGCGGCAGGAGCAGGCGGCGCTGACGGATGCACAGGTCCTGCGGCTGGCGCAGCTGGGCCGCCGGATCGAGGCGCACTTCGGCCGCCCCCAGGACATCGAATGGTGCCTGGACGACGACGACTTCCAGATCGTCCAGAGCCGGCCGATCACCACGCTGTTTCCCGTCCCCGAAGCGGAGGACGAGGAGAACCACGTCTACATCTCCGTCGGTCATCAGCAGATGATGACCGACCCGATGAAGCCCCTGGGACTGTCCTTCTGGCAGATGACCACCCCCCGGCCCATGGCCGAGGCAGGTGGGAGGCTGTTCGTCGACGTCACCCGGGCCCTGGCTTCGCCCGCCAGCCGCGCCAGCCTCCTGGGGCTTGTGGGGAGATCCGATCCGCTGATCAGGGACGCGCTGCAGACGGTCCTCGACCGTGATGACTTCATCCCGTCGCTCCCGGATGATGAGGCCGGGGAGGCCCCGGCCGGGGGGGCGCCGGCCACGATCGAGACCGATCCGGCCATCGTCGCCGAGCTGATCGGGCGCAACCGGGACTCCGTCGCCGCCTTGAAGCGCGCCATTCGCACGAAGTCCGGACCGGCGCTGCTCGACTTCATCGCGGCGGACATCCAGGAACTGAGGCGGATCCTGTTCGACCCGACAAGCTATCAGGCGATCATGGCGGGGATGGAGGCCACGTGGTGGCTCAACGACCAGTTGTACGCCTGGCTGGGCGAGAAGAATGCGGCCGACACGCTGACGCAATCCGTCCCCAACAACGTCACGTCGGAGATGGGGCTGGCACTCCTGGACGTGGCGGACGTGATCCGCCCGCATCCGGAGGTAGTGGATTTCCTACGGCATGTCGAGAACGAGGAATTCCTGAACGAGCTACCCAGGTTGGCGGGTGGGACGGAAGCGCGGGACGCCATCGGGGCCTGGCTCGACGAGTACGGCATGCGCTGCGTCGGCGAGATCGATATCACGAGGCCGCGCTGGAGCGAACGTCCCACAACCCTCGTCCCTCTGATTCTGAGCAACATCAAGAACTTCGAGCCCGGCGCCGGCAAGCGGCGCTTCGAGCAAGGGCGGCGGGAGGCCCGGAAGAAGGAGGGAGAGCTGCTGGAGCGCTTGCGGGCGTTGCCGGACGGGGAGTCGAAGGCCGGGGAGGCCAAGCGGATGATCGACCGGGTCCGGACGTTCATCGGGTACCGGGAGTATCCGAAGTACGGCATGGTCAGCCGTTACTTCGTCTACAAGCAGGCCTTGCTGGAAGAAGCCGAGCGCCTGGTGCAGGCCCACGTGGTCCGCGACAGGGAAGACATCTTCTACCTCACGTTCCATGAGCTTATGGACGTGGTCCGCACCAGCCGTGTGGATGACCAGCTGATCCGCCGCCGCAAGGAGGCGTTCAAGGTATATCAGGCGCTCACGCCACCCCGGGTACTCACGTCTGATGGCGAGTCCATCGCCGGGGACTACCGACGCGACGACGTGCCGGCCGGGGCGCTGGTCGGCTTACCGGTATCCGCCGGGACCATCGAGGGACGGGCCCGCGTCATTCTGGACATGGCAGAGGCCGATCTCGAGCCCGGCGACATCCTGGTCACCGCCTACACGGATCCGAGCTGGTCGCCCCTGTTCGTGGCGATCAAGGGCCTGGTCACGGAAGTGGGGGGCCTGATGACCCATGGCGCAGTGATCGCACGGGAATACGGCCTTCCGGCCGTGGTGGGCGTGGAAAATGCCACCCGGCTGATCAGGGATGGACAGCGGATCCGCGTCCACGGAACGAACGGATATGTGGAAATCCTGCCCTAGTGGTGTCGTTGGACAAACGCACGTCACCCGGTTTGGCGACCATGCAACACCACTCGCTGGGTTCTCGGTCCCGCCACCTCGGCCTCGCGTGCTGGCGCGCCGGAGAGCCAATCCGGCAACGGCATCAAGCCAACAGGCTCCCGGTCGGGGCGTCTCCCGCCTCGATCAGCCGCCGAACCAGCCCTTGACGGCGCCGAAGTTGGGTGCCCATCCCACACCCCACACCTTGGAGGAGACGACTGGGCCATCGGGGTTCCAGTACGTATCGCGGAAACGCTGGGCGGTTGGCATTCGGAAGTCGTAGGGGACGAGGTCGCCCACCTTGCCGTGCCAGGTCCGCTTCTCGGCCGGCTTGCGTAACTCCTGGACGATGGCGATCACACCGATGATCGCCAGGATCAGCCTCCAGATGTTCCGGAGGGGGCGCGTCTTCTTCTGCTTCTGCTTGGTCTGCTCTTCTTCCATCACCCACAGGGTACCCAAGATCGAGGACCACCCTTTGCGGGACGGGCCACGGCGAAGTAGCGGCCCAACATGAGTGCAGAAGTGGTGACGTAGGTGACGGCGAAGATCATGATCGGGAGGTCCCCGTGGAACCACCCGTAGTAGCCCCACAGAGCTCCTTCGCTGCCGGCGATCCACCAGGTGGCGGGGGAGATGCCACTGGGTAGCCTGGTGCGGTAGGCGGTGAAGAGGGCCGGTGCCACCTGCAGAAACTGGGCGAACCCGAGCACCGTGCCCAGGGCGAGCCATCCGCCTGCCCAGGTGAGCACCACGAGGATGACGCTCCATACGACCCCCCGGAGGAGCGGCATACCCGGGTCGGTCCCGGCCCGCCGCAGGGCCCACAGCACGACGCCGTAGAAGACGACCATCAGCGTGGTGGAGATGGAAGCGGGCCACAGGCCCTGGTGGACCAGGTAGACCGACCAGGCGGCATTGGTGACCCCGCCGATGGCGGGCCATGTCGCCGACACGCCGGCCGGGTCGACCGTGCGCACCAGCTTGAGGATCTGGGGGATCAGGGAAACGGCGGCCAGGACCGTGGCGGCTATCAGCGCCACGGCAGCCAGATTGCCCGACATCAGATGGCCAGGGGCGCCTCGGCGAGCGTCGACGCCGCCCCGGGGTCGCCTCCCAGAGCCACCTGAGCCGCCGACCTTCTTCCGGTCAGGTACAGGACCAGGTCGCCCGGTGGTCCATCGAGCCGGGCGCGAGGCTCGGGACCATGTGTGTAGATGGTCTCGCCCTCTACCACCAGTTCCACGCCGACCGGCACGTTGCGGAGGTACGCCGGCGCCGAGTTGCGAACCAGTCGGGTCAGGGTGCGGTCCAGATCCGGCCGGTCGGCCCGGGGACCGCGGCCGTTGGCGCGCCGGACGTCCTCGTGGTGGATGTAGTACTCGTGCAGCTGCAGCCCGGCCGGGACCGGTCGCCACCAGATCGGGGGTCCCTTTCGGATCGCACCCACCAGCTTGTCCAGGCTCTTGCGCCTGCGGCGTTTTCTGGCTGCCTCCATCACTGCTGCGAAGGCGCCTCCCCACACCAGGCCGGGCGTCGCCCAGATGTCGTGTTCACGGGCAACCAGGTGGGCGGCGAGGTCGATCACGGTCCATCCCGTGTCGAGAGTCGGAGCGTCTGGTCCGAGTTCGAGCATGAGGTCACATAGCTCACTTCGTTCTCGTGCGGCCAGCTCTGCGGCGCTCATAAGGATGCCAGGGTAGAGGCCGAGGCCCGTAAGGGTCAGCGCCCGACCATGTACCGTCCTCCCATCACCACTGCACACACGTCGGCAGCCGTGGCGGCGAATATCAGGCCGGCAGGTTCCACGCCGGCGGTGCGGGGCGAGTTCATATTGACCGCCACCATGTCTGCCCGGGCTCCTGCCACCAGCCCGGCAGGCTCGGGGCGTCCGATGGCGGCGGGGGTCCCCAGCCCGGCCGCCACCAGATCCGGTTCCTCGTGGGTCCCGGTGGTTCGGGTGACGAGACGCTGGTGCAGCTCGAGAGACGCCATCTCTGTGAAAGGGTCGATCACCGCCTGGGAGTCGGAGCCGATGGTGAGGGGGACGGCGGCTCCGGCCAGGGTGGCGGTGGGCCCGATCCCGTCGGCCAGCCACCGTTCGGTCGTGGGGCAGATCGCGGCGCCGGCTCCCGACCCGGCCAGTAGCGCCACGTCGGTCTGATCGAGGTGAGTGGCGTGCACGACGGTGGTGTCGGGTCCGAGAACGCCGGCGTCCGCCAGCACCCGGGTGGGACTGGCACCGTAGGCCTGGCGACAGGCGTCGTTCTCCGCCGGTTGTTCCGACAGGTGGACGTGGAGGGGTCGTCCCGCCGACCACGCAGCCACGACCGATGCCGATGCCGGATCCACCGCCCTGATCGAGTGGATCGCCGCTCCCGCCACCACTCCCTGCGGGGGTCGCCACCGCGACGCCCGTTCGACCCAGGCATGGGCGTCAGGGTCGGCGAAGCGTCGCTGCACCCCTTCGGGGGGCCGACCGAATCCCCCCGACAGATAGCAGGTATTCAGAAGGGTGAGCCCGATCCCGGCCTCGACCGCGGCGTCGGCCAGGGCGTCGGCCATGACGTTGGGGTCGTCGTAGGGCGTTCCATCGGGCTGATGATGCAGGTAGTGGAACTCGACCACGGTCCCATACCCCGCCGCCACCATTTCCCGGAACGCAGCCACGGCAACCCGGCGATAGGAGTCTGGATCCAACTGGGCCGCCACCTCGTACATGACGTCGCGCCAGGACCAGAAGTCTCCCCTTCCGGTGATCCCTCGCAGCAGTCGATGGAAGGCGTGGGAGTGAGTGTTGGCGAAGGCGGGGAAGACGGCCCCTTCCAGCGTCTCGGCTCCGGTCTGAGTCGACCCGTTGGTGGACACCGAGACGATGCGGTCTCCCCGGGTCTCGACCACCACGTCCTGCTCCCAACCGGTCGGGGTGCGGGCCCATTGGCAATGCCAGCGAGTCACGTCGGCGAGCTCATGCCATGGGGAGGTCGAGTCCCCGCTCGGCTGCGACGGTCCGGGCCCTGGGATAGCCGGCGTCGGCGTGGCGCATGACGCCGGTACCCGGATCGTTGGTCAGCACCAGTTCCAGCCGGAGAGCGGCCTCGTCGGTGCCGTCGGCCACCACCTGGGCCCCGGCATGGATCGAGTTGCCTATGCCGACTCCGCCCCCGTGGTGGACCGCCACCCAGGCCGCTCCCGACGCCGTGTTGAGCAAGGCATTGAGGATGGGCCAGTCGGCGATGGCGTCTGATCCGTCGGCCATGGATTCCGTTTCCCGATAGGGCGAGGCGACCGATCCTGCATCGAGGTGATCGCGTCCGATGACGATGGGAGCCTTGATCGACCCCGATCTGACCAGGTCGTTGAAGGCCAGGCCGGCCAGATGGCGCTCCTTGTACCCCAGCCAGCAGATGCGGGCGGGGAGACCCTGGAAGTGAACCTTGTCCCGGGCCAACTCGAGCCAGCGGCGCAGACCCGGCTTGTCACCGAACAGCTCGAGCAACGCACGATCTGTGGCGGCGATGTCATCGGGATCACCCGACAACGCCACCCATCGGAACGGTCCCATCCCCTCACAGAAGAGGTCGCGTATATAGGCGGGCACGAACCCCGGATAGGCGAAGGCCTCCCCGAATCCGGCCGTCTGAGCCTCGCCGCGCAGATTGTTGCCGTAATCGAACACCTCGGCCCCGGCTCGAGCGAATCCCACCATCGCCTCGCAATGGGCGGCCATCGACTCCCGGGCGGCCTTGATGTAGGTGTCGGGATCGGATTGGCGCAGATCGGCGGCCTCCTCGGGGTCGTAGCCACGAGGTATGTAGCCGTACAAGGGGTCGTGGGCGGAGGTCTGGTCGGTGACGATGTCGACCGGCGCCTCTCGGGCCAGCAACTCGGGGAACACGTCGGCGGCATTCCCCTCCAGTCCGATGGAGAGGGGGCGGCGGTCGCGGCGGGCCGTCTCCGCCCGGGCCAGGGCGTCATCGAGGTCGTCGGCCACCTCGTCCAGGTAACCCGTCTCCAGCCGGCGCCGGATTCGCTCGGGATCGACCTCGACGCAGATCACCACTCCTCCGTTCATGGTCACCGCCAGAGGCTGGGCCCCTCCCATGCCCCCCAGGCCGGCGGTGAGTGTGACGGTCCCGGCCAGGGAGCCCTCGAAGCGCTTCTCGGCTATGGCGAGGAAGGTCTGGTAGGTGCCCTGGAGAATCCCCTGGGTGCCGATATAGATCCACGAGCCGGCCGTCATCTGCCCGTACATGATCAGTCCGGCCTCCTCCAGTTCCCAGAACTTCTCCAGCGTGGCCCAGCGCGGGACCAGCAGGGAGTTGGCGATGAGGACCCGCGGTGCCATCTCGTGGGTGCGGAAGACCCCGACCGGCTTGCCCGACTGGACCAACAGGGTGTGGTCGTTGGGGAGCCTCTCCAGCGTCCTGACGATGGCTGTCCAGCGCCTCGATCGAGCGGGCCGCCTTGCCCCGGCCCCCGTATACCACCAGCCGTTCGGGGTCCTCGGCTACTTCCGGGTCGAGGTTGTTGAGCAGGCAACGCAGAGCCGCCTCCTGCAGCCACCCGGGCGTGTGGAGCTCCCTGCCATGTGGAGCGTGCAACGGAAAGCTGAGATCGATCATGAACCGCAGGCTACGCGCCCTTGCCGGGGGGCGGGGCAAGGGAGAGTGGGGCCCCGATCGAGGCCCCACTCTCACTCACTGTGGTCTAGGACGCTCGGCGGTCACTGCCAGGGTGAGTCTCCGTAAGGATGGGAGCCCCAGCCTCCGCCTCCGAGGCCCTGGTTGAGCCAGTCCTGGTCCTCGGGCTGATCGAGGCGATAACCTCCCCCGGTCCCCTTGCAGTTCTGGTTGAGCCCAAACGACGTGACGGCGGCGAAATCACCGGAGGCGTCGAAGATCGGACCACCCGAGTCCCCGAAACAGGTGCCACCGATGTGGGCCTGGCCCGGGCTGTTGGAGAAGAGCAGCGACGTGTCGTAAGGGAAGGTCGGGCCATAGCCCAGCACCCCGGTGGCGTCGATGACCATCAGCCCATCGGCGTAGTAGCGCTGATCTTCCTCTCCGGCGGCGTAGTTGGGCTCGAAGAAGGGGACGATCTCACGCAACCCGTAGCCGACGGCGGTGAAGCGATCCTTGGCCTTGTAGCGGCCACCGCCGGGGGCCTCGTACTTATCGAGTGCTCCGAGGTCGACCAGGTTGGGGTAGGGGCCCGATGGCACGCTCTCGCCGGTCCCGGGTTCCAGGGCCACCACGCCGAGATCGAACAACAGGAAGGCGGCGTCGTTGTAGAACGGGGTGGGCCACGCCGTGCCGCGGATCCAATCCGTGGCATCGGGGCCGTCGAGCCAGGCTTCCCGATCCAAGAACCGGTCGTCGTTGGTGTTGTCGTCTGGCCCGGTGGTGTCGTCCGGGTTGTCGAAGTAGTCGGTGCTGGGTGGGAAGCCGTCGTAATTCGGCTCCTGGGAGAAGTTGACCCAGACGTCGGTACCGCCGGCCCCGTTATCCGACACTCCATCGTCATTGGTGTCGACCAGGGGGCTGGGCATGTCGGGATCGGCCAGCGTCGAGTGGAGGCCGTCGCCCACCGCAAACGTGCAGTGGCCCGCAGTGACGACGACGTTGTCATCGATCAACGTCCCGGTGCAGTTGAACCAAGCACCCGGATCCTCCGGCCCGAAGCGCGGATCGATCGCAGTTGGGACGTAGAACAGCAACTGTCCGACGTAGGGGTATGTGGCGGCGTTGCCGGTGCCGTCGGGCGTTCCGTCGGTGATCGCCAGAGCAGGCACCGCCAGCGCTCCGACCATGACCACGACGAGCAGTCCTATCAGCTTCCTCTTCATATGTGACCTCCTCGATCTTGCCTCGTCCGCCGGTGACTCCGGCGTGTCTTCTCTGAACACTCTAAGTGACGAGAGCCCGTCCTGGAGGCGAAGGCGGGACGACAACTCAACTTTCGGTTTGTCGCCGAACTCACTGCCTTGTCTGGATAGTGACACCCCGAGCCCCAGCAAGGGCGGCCCGCTCCGGATGGGTGATCTCAGGTGAGGAGCAGCTTGGCCAGCCTGACCCGGGTGATCGCCAGACCGATCAGACCCATGATCAGCAAGAAGGCGGCGTGTCCCAGCATCGACCAATCCGTCACACCCAGCACGAAGCCCCGGATCAGTTCGACACCGTGATAGAGGGGCGAGATCCGGGCGATGTTCTGGAGCAGAGGGGGATAGACGTCGAGGGGATAGAACGTGGCCGAGAACAGGAACAGGGGCAGGGTGACCAGGTTGACCAGGTCGAAATCCTGCCAGCCCTTCATCCAGGTGGTGGCCGCCATCCCGCAGGCGCTGAAGGCAAAGCCCAACAGGACCGCGGTGGGTAGGACGAGCGGCCACAGCCAGCCCCGGGTGAGGCCCATCGCCAGGAGAACGACCAGGAAGCCAACGGCGTAGAGCAAACCCCGAATCAGGCACCAGGAGATCTCCCCGACTGCGATGTCCATGGGCTTCATGGGGGTTGTGAGCATCCCGTCGTAGACCTTGCCGAACTTGAGTTTGAAGAAGATGTTCATGGTCGACTCGTAGACGGCCCCGTTCATCGCCGAAGAGGCCAGCAGGGCCGGTGCCACGAACATCGTGTAGGTGACGGGTTTGCCACCCGGGCCGACAACATCGCCCACCAGTGCTCCCAGGCCCACGCCGATCGAGAAGAGGTAGAACACGGGTTCGAAGAACCCCGAGAAGATGATCGTCCAGCTACGCCGGTAGACCAGCAGGTTGCGCTCCAGGAGGCGGTGGGCGCGCAGGCCCCCCAGGACGGCCGGAGGAGTGATGCGGATCGGTGCCGCCTGTGATGTCATGGCTCGAGCCGCTTTCTGAGCAGGCGGATGGCCAGCATCCAGCCCACCGCCGTCATAGCGACCAGATACAGGACGTGAACCCAGATCGGCATGGTGGAGACGATTGGAGGTCCGACCTCGGGCAGGGCCAGCTTTCGAGCCAGCTCCACCCCGTGGAACAGGGGGGTTGCCATGGCCACCGGCTGCAGCCATCCCGGGAGCTGAGAGACGGGAAAGAACGTGCCCGAGAACAAGAACAGGGGGATGATCCCAAAGCGCATCACGGTGGACAGGCCGGTCTCTTTCTCCAGATGAGCGGTGAAGGCGGTGGCGGCAGCCTCGAACGCCAGGCCGCAGAGAACGGCGGCGATCACGGCCACCAGGGCGGGTACCAGTTCCATGGCTCCGAACAGCACCGCCACGACGGCGTAGATGCCGATGGTGAAGGCGAGATGGATGGCTCCCCAGATCAGCCGTCCCCCGACCAGGTCGGCCACGCTCAGCGGGGTGGCCAGCATGGCGTCGAACGTCTTGCGCCACTTGATCCCGGCCATGACCGGCCAGGCTCCCTCGCCGAAACCGGTCTGCATGGCCGTGGCGGCCAGGAGCCCGGTGGCGACGAAGGTGATGAAGGGGATGGGAAGCTCGGCTCTGCCCCCGCCCTGGTCGACCATTTTGCCCAGGAGAAGGCCCATCCCGGCCAGGAACAGCACCGGGTTGACGAAGGACGAGATGATCGTACCTCGCCAGGTGCGCTTGTAGCCGATCGCCTCCGCCTCCACCACCCGCATCTGCTTGACGAGAGTGTTCATCAGTCCACCAGTCTCCGTCCGGTCAGGCGGAGGAACACGTCTTCCAGCGTGGAACGGCGGGTGAGCCGTTGCTCGTGAGGGATCTGGCGGCGGTTGATCTCGGCCACCAGGGCATCGGCGTCGTCGGTGTAGAGAAGAACCCGATCCGCCAGCAGTTCGATGCTCTTGGCCAGGCCGTCCAGCCGGTCCAGGCTCGCGTTCTCGGTATCGGGAGCGAGGCGAAGCTCGACCACTTCCTTGGTGGTGAACCTCTCGATCAGGGACAGAGGGGACCCCTCCGCAGCGATCTTGCCCTGATCCATGACGACGAGGCGATCGCACAGTTGTTCGGCCTCGTCCATGTAGTGGGTGGTGATGATCAGCGTGGCGCCCTGCTGCTTGAGCCGGTAGAGGCGGTCCCACAGAACATGGCGGGCCTGGGGGTCGAGACCGGTGGTGGGCTCGTCGAGGATGACCAGGTCGGGCTCGTTGATGAGAGCCCGGGCGATGGTGAGCCGTCGCTTCATTCCCCCCGAGAGCGACTCGACCGTGCTGTCGCGCCGTTCCGCCAGTTGGGCGAAGTCGAGCAGTTCATCGGTGCGGCGTCGGATCTCGTCCTTGGGGACGTCGTGGTAGCGGCCGTATATCCACAGGTTCTCGGCCACCGTGAGCTCCAGGTCGAGGTTGTCTTCCTGAGGAACTACGCCCAGGTGACTGCGGATCCGGGCCCCCTGTGTCCGGGGATCGAGGCCGAAGACGGTCATCTCACCCTCGGTGATCGGGCTGACGGTGGCGATCATCTTCATGGTCGATGTCTTGCCGGCCCCGTTGGGGCCCAGGAACCCGAAGGCCTCACCCTGGCGGATCTCGAAGTCGATGTGGTCGACGGCCACGGCATCGCCGAACTTCTTGACGAGACCGCGCGCTGCCACCAGTGGAGCTGACGTCATGTCGTCAAAGTTACAAGGCACCCGGGTCAAATTCGAAGTGAATTTGTCCGGTTCAGCCCTCCGCCTCCGGCTCCCACACCCGGCGGGTGAACTCGGGCCCGATCAGGGTCGCCCTGGTTGCGGCCACGTCGACCAGGATCAGATCGGGATTGTCGGGAGAGCCCCAGAAGCTGGTCATGTCATAGGGAACCACGCGATTCCACAGGCGGGTGCGAGCATCGTCGTCGTCATGCACCTCGGCCACACCCCGGGCGAACAACTCTCCTGGCCCCGATCCGGTCGTTACCGGCCAGTGGAAGGCAACGTCGGGTTTGGCGAGGAGGTTGTGGTGCTTGCGGGTGTTGCGGCGGGTGGCGAACCAGATGTGACCCCTCTCGGCCAGACCCGGGGCGACGACTGCCACATGGGGGCGCCCGTCGGCTCCGACCGTCGCCAGGTAGGTCACCCAGGAGATGGCCTCGGCGGCGTCGGCGACCTCCTCCCAGGAGAGAGGTATCCCACTCACCCGTACCGCTCGGTGTGCACCACGGCCCCGAGGGCCTTGCGTCCGCCGATGCGTCGGGGCTCGGCATCTTCGCTCGGATAGCCCAGAGCCACGGCATAGCGAGTGCGCCGGTCCTCGGGCGCTCCGACGACCAGGCGGGCATCCTCCTCGCGATGGAGGGTGATCGGACACGACGCCACCCCGATCGCTTTGGCGGCGAGCATGATGTTCTGGGCGGCCCGGCCCATGTCGAACTCGTATCCTCCCGGTTCCTGCACGAGCACGATCGTGGCTGCCGACGCCCGGACCGGGTCGGTGTAGTCGCCACAGGCGGCCAGCTCCTCCTTGTGGCCGGGATCTGTCAGCACCACGAACGAC
This sequence comes from uncultured Acidimicrobiia bacterium, assembly GCA_963744905.1. GTDB lineage: Bacteria > Actinomycetota > Acidimicrobiia > Spongiisociales > ZC4RG35 > DATFFO01. The sequence goes on from CAVUUV010000007.1 coordinate 188,037, forward strand.
CAGTCCTGGCGGTTCTTGGAGCTGCCGGTCCATCGGGCCGCCTGGAGAATCGCCTCGAGATCCGAGTCTTCGAGGGGTCGGGGCTGATAGGAGCGGATGGCCCGCAGGCCGAGGATGAATCGATATGTGTCTGAACTCATGTTCCCGAGTATGGCCTCTCGCCGGCGTCCCGTCAGGCTGGTAGATTTCCTCACCTTCGGGGCGAGTACGAGAGAGAGCCATGCCACACCCGGTCGCAATCACCAAGGCAGCCCTCGCCGTGCTTCTGATGGTGCTGGTGGTCTCCCTGCCGCTGGGTGCGATGGCATCCGCCGACGTAGTGGATCTGGGCCGGGACGAGGTCATACCACCGGCCGGGTCCGTCACCGGCCTGGCGCCCCAAGCGACGGATCCGCTGGGACTCGTCCCGGGTATCGACATCGTCCGTTTCCACAGCCTGGGCACGGACGTGATCGACGTGTGGACCTGTGACATCTCCGCCGACGTCGACGACGTCGTGGCCCAGCTCGACACCGACGTGGCTCCCTACTTCGCCGCCCAGTCCCAGGGCCGTCTCCACATCGACTTCGTGGCCCGTGGCTCCGCCCAGGGGGGCGAGCAGGGCTGCATGCAAACGGCGGCCGACGGCGCCAGCGATCACGCCAACGGGGTGCTGATCGCCGGTCCGTGGTCCGGTGGTCTGGGTGGGCCCGGACACGGACCCGCCACCAACTGGCCCTACAACGACCGCTGGGCCCTGGTCGGCTACGACCGGACCTTCTCGATGGTCGCCGCTCACGAGCTGGGGCACACTCAGACCTGGCCCCATTCCTACACGGGCGTGAGCGGCAACGACTACGACAACGCCCTGGATCTCATGTCGGGCAATTACGGCCAGACCGGGGGTGGCTACGGGACCTTCGACCTCCCCTACGAGACGGCGGTCATCAATCGCTATGCGGCCGGATGGATCGACCCCGACCAGGTCGAGGTGATCGGGTCCGGGCCCACCACATTCACCCTGGAACCCTACGACGGGGAGGGCATCCAGATGGCGGTGATCCAGGCCGACTCGAGCTACTACACCCTCGGCGCCCGCTCGCCGTCCACCTACGACCCGATCCCGGCCGTGTGGGCGGGGGTCGAGGTGTATGAGGTCATTCCGTGCCCGGAGGCCAACATCGTCGACTGCCTGAACGACCCGGATTACGACATGGGTTTTCGACGTCAGATACCGCTGGGTCAGGTTCCGTTCGATCCCGGTGACCTGGCCGCCTATTCCAGGCCGCTGACCCAGGTCATCCGTGAGGGGACCTCGAAGACGGTTCAGTGCCGGGAGGTGAGCGTGGCCGCGGCAGGCGACGGCACCTACCAGGTCTCGGTATCAGGCTCGGGGTTGTGCGACCTCGAATCGTCAGTCTTCGCCGCCGACATCGAGTGGCTGGCAGGGGAAGGGATCACAAAGGGATGCAATCCGCCGGTGAACGATCGGTTCTGTCCTGACGATCCGGTGACGCGGGGTCAGATGGCGGCGTTCTTGCATAGGGCTTTGCCGGATTTGCCGCTGGGTTCTCCGTTGGTGTTCACCGATGAGGGGCCGACGTTCGCCGCCGACATCGAGTGGCTGGCGTCGGCAGGGGTCACAAAGGGATGCAATCCGCCGGTGAACGATCGGTTCTGTCCTGACGATGCGGTGACGCGGGGTCAGATGGCGGCGTTCTTGCATAGGGCTTTGCCGGATTTGCCGCTGGGTTCTCCGTTGGGGTTCACCGATGAGGGGCCGACGTTCGCCGCCGACATCGAGTGGTTGGCGTCGGCAGGGGTCACAAAGGGATGCAATCCGCCGGTGAACGATCGGTTCTGTCCTGACGATGCGGTGACGCGGGGTCAGATGGCGGCGTTCCTACACAGGGCACTGGGTGGCTGACGGCTCCGTGCTCAAGCAGCTGTCGGAGGCTTCAACCGGATGAGTGGCCTGGCCGAGCTGGTCTCGGTTTCGAATCGGGTAGCCGGCACTTCCTCCCGAACCTCCAAGATCCACCTGCTGGCCGACTATCTGGAGCGCCTCGACCTGCCGTCGGTGCCCACGGCAGTCGCCTTCCTGTCCGGGGTGATCCCCCAGGGTGCGCTCGGTGTTGGCTGGGCCACGATCAGTGATCTGCCCCGGGCATCAACCCGGCCCGGCCTCGAGTTGGCCGACGTAATGGACGTCTTCGATCGGCTGGGCGCCACCAGCGGCCCGGGCTCGACCGCCCGGTCACGGGAACTGGTGACCGAGCTCATGGCCGCCGCCACCGACGCCGAGCAGTCCTTTCTGGTGGGGTTGATGACCGGCGAGATACGCCAGGGCGCCTTGGAGGGCGTGATGGTGGAGGCCGTGGCGAGGGCGGCGGACGCCCCGGCGGAGGAGGTACGCCGGGCATTGATGCTCAACGGCCGGGTTTGGGAGGTGGCCGAGATGGCCCTGGATCCCGACGGTGATCCACTCAGCCGGGTGGGCTTGAGGCTGTTCCGGCCCCTCAAGCCGATGCTGGCCCAGAGCGCCGAAGACGTTGGGGTGGCCATGGCCAGGACCGGACCTGCGTTGGTTGACTGGAAGCTGGACGGGGTCCGCGTCCAGGCGCATCGCCAGGACGAAGTGGTCGAGGTCTACACCCGCAACCTGAACCGGGTCACCGAGCGACTGGATGAGGTGGTGAGCACCGTTCGGGGCCTCGACTGCGACTCCGTCGTGCTCGACGGCGAGGTCCTCTTCGTCGATTCACGGGGGCGGCCGGCCCGGTTCCAGGAGACTGCGGGGCGGTTCGGCACCGACGAGATGCCCGACAAGGGGCTCACGGTCTACTTCTTCGACCTGCTTCACCTGGACGGCGCGGATCTGCTGGATCGGCCGCTCGAAGAGCGTCGCCGTCATCTCCAGCGACTGGCCGGTGAACAGGTGGTGCCGGGCCGGGTGGTGGAAGAGGCGGACGAGGCGGGCCGGGCGCTGGAAGAGGCCCTGGCCGCCGGACACGAAGGCGTGGTTGTGAAGGCGATCGACTCCACCTACCAGGCCGGTCGCAGGGGAGCGGCCTGGGTGAAGGTGAAGCCGGTGCACACTCTGGATCTGGTGGTGCTGGGGGCCGAATGGGGTCACGGGCGGCGTTCTGGCTGGTTATCGAATCTGCATCTGGGGGCCAGGCACCGTGGTGAGTTCGTGATGCTGGGCAAGACATTCAAGGGCATGACCGACCAGATCCTCGAGTGGCAGACCCGTCGCCTACAAGAGATAGAGGTCCGCCGCACCAGGGGAACCGTGTTCGTCCGCCCCGAGCTGGTGGTGGAGGTGGCCCTGGACGGCGTCCAGGTGTCGACCCGCTACCCGGGCGGAGTGGCCTTGCGGTTCGCCCGCCTGCGCGGCTACCGCCCCGACAAGGACCCCGCCGAAGCAGACACCCTCGACACAGTGCGGGGAATGGCGGGATTGGATCCCCTGCCTTCTTCCCCCTCGGCCTGACCTAGGAGAAAGCCGCTCGACCCGCCCCCGGGCAGTCGTCTCCCTTCGACCCCGGCCCACTCGACAACCGTCAGGAACTCGAAGCGGTGGAAAGGCACCCGCCTCCACTCAGTCGCCGAAGCGAGCACGCAGGACCTTGCAGGCGCGCAACGTCACCCACTTCGACAGATCACCTTGCTTGTCGATCTGGACCGTGGTCTTGGCGGTGTAGGCGTTACGGTTCTTCCACCGACCGTGGTCGTCGGCCAGACCGAGCAGCCACTCATAGGCGGCGTCGAGCCTCGGATCGGCCGCCATTCCCAGCTCTCCGAGCGCCTCCATGTTCTGGAGCACATCGGTCACGTAGGCCGACGGGAAACCGGGCTTGAACCACGAACCATTGGGCTTGGTGTTGCCGTACCCCATGGGATAGTCGGCGACGGCGGGGTCCCGTGACAGGAGGAAGGTTACGCCTGCGTCTGCCGCCCGCTGCTCCCGATCGGTGCGCCGGTCGATGGGGATGGCGGACAGCGCAAGCATCTCTTTGACTGCGCCCCATGCGCACGGGAGTCCCTCATTGGCGCCGCAGGCGAAGCCGGAGCCCGAGGTCCCCGACGCATACCATCGCTCTACACCCTCTCCGAGGATGGTCCTCGCCGCCCAGTCCGTCGCGGCGCGAACTGTCGGGTGATCGAGATGACCGAAGTGAATCAGCGCCCTGCCCAGGTTGCCATTGAGGCAGTGAATGGCCGACGAGGGCGGCGGATTCCGTTCCAGGTGGGATCCCGAGGCCCCGAATCCGCCCAACGCCGTCGGGCTCCAGGCGAGCACGTACTCGCATGCGAGCTGGATCCGATCGTCGTCAGCGTCGGCACCGAGCTGATCGAGGAACATCAGGTTCCAGACGGTGCCACTGTATTTCGGCGCATACCCCGGTCCGGGCTTGACCCACCAGCCTGCTTCGTCCTGGGCGGCCATGATCCCGGCGATCGGATTCACTTCCATGGCGTGTGTACGGGCTCGGCGAACCTCAGGGTCATCGGCGCGGCGACCGAGAAGATGCTGTACCGTCAACGCCCGCACCGCAGGCTCAGTGGACTCGAGGAGCCATGGCAGCGGACTCTCGGCAAGAACGGCCGCCCAGGTTGGTGGCATGGTGGTGAACCTACGAGATGTGGCATCGCCACCCCAGGGTCCTATGTCACATGATCATGTCCCGGACCATCTCTTCGTCCCATAATCACATTATGGAACTCCTGGACGTCGCCGGCCGCCGACTCTTGTTCGTCATGGCCACCGATCACGAGTATGGAGAGGAGTTGCAGCGTCGTTTCCGGCCTCTGATCACCGGGGTGGGACCGGTGGAGTCGGCCGCGGTCCTGGCCGGAGCGCTGGCCCGGCTCGAGGTCGACGGGCGCCTGCCGGACCTGGTGGTCTCGGCGGGCTCGGCGGGCAGCGCAACCCTTGCGCGGGGTGGAGTCTTCTGTGTCTCGCAGGTGTCGTGGCGCGACGTCGACGCCTCGGCCCTGGGGATTCCGGCCGGTGTCACCCCGTTCCTGGGCATCGATCCGGTTCAGATCCTGCCCTGGCAGGTACCCGGCCTGGCTTCCGCCTCCCTGTCGACCGGGTCCGACATCGTCACCGGTTCCCGATACGACCAGATCGAGGCCGACATGGTGGATATGGAGACCTGGGCGGTGCTGAGGGTATGTCAGCGGGCTGGAGTAGCCCTGGTCGGACTGAGAGGGATCTCCGATGGCCGTGACGACCTGGAGGAGATGAGCGACTGGACCGACATGCTCACCGTGATAGACCGGGAGCTGGCCACAGCCGTCGACCGGCTGACCGGGGCGGTGGGGGACGGGCTGGTGGAAGCGCACCGGTGGAAATAGGCGCATCTGACGGTCGAGAGGAGGGGTGCGATACTTGGCGGTCGTTCAACCGACCGGAGAATCATCCATGGCCACCCCCCACATATCTGCCGACCCGGGCGAGTTCGCTCCGTCCGTCCTCCTCCCCGGTGATCCACTGCGAGCCAAGCACATCGCCGAGACCTTCTTCGACGATGTCCGTGAGGTCACCGCCGTACGGAACATGCTGGGCTTCACCGGCACCTACGAAGGCGTGCCGGTGTCGGCCATGGGGACGGGGATGGGGATTCCCTCGGCCTCGATCTACGCCACAGAACTGATCACCGAATTCGGCGTTGAGCGTTTGATACGAGTGGGATCATGCGGCGCCCTCCAGCCCGGCCTGGCCATACGCGACGTAATCCTGGCCATCGGGGCATGTACGGATTCGGGGGTGAACCGGGTTCGTTACGGAGGCCATGACTTCGCTGCCACCGCCGACTTCGCCTTGCTGCGCGCCGCGGCTCAGGCTGCGGAGGCCGCCGGAATCGACGTTCGAGTCGGCAACGTCCACTCCGCCGATCTGTTTTACACCCCCGACGACACCGCCTTCGAGCGGATGCAGTCGATGGGGGTATTGGCGGTGGAGATGGAGGCGGCCGGCCTCTACGGGGTGGCAGCCGAGAAGGGGGCACGGGCCCTGACCATCCTGACGGTTTCCGATCACGTGCTCGAGGGCACCTGGGTCAGTTCGGACGAGCGGGAAACCACGTTCGACGACATGGTGAAGGTGGCGCTGGAGGCGGTGGTCGTCGACGCCGGGTGAATCAGGCGGGCACGCCTTGCCAGGGGATGGCCGCCAGGACGACCACCAGGGAGACGAGGGTCATGACTGCGATGGTGCGCCACCCCGATCCTCCGGCCGTCTTCCGACCCCGGGCCAGTCCGGCGTGGAAGACGCCCACCGCGGCCAGCATCGCCAGAGGGTGGTAGATGGCGATGAACCCGCCCTTGCTCCAGCCCTGATCGCCCAGGTAGAGGATGATGCCCAGCGCGACCTGGATATCGAAGATGATGGCCACCCACGACAGCCAGGGCTGTTCGGGGTCGGTGTCGGTCCGGGCCCGCATGAACGAAACGATGAGAGTGGCGAGCAATCCCACCATCACCAGCCAGCGAATTCCGGAGTGCGCTTCGACGAGAATGTCCATGCGGTGAGGGTAGGACAGGCTCCCAGGATCAGGTCTCCTTCCCAGTGGCCGGGCACCGCCCGGTCGTCGGCTTCGGGAGGCCTCTGGCTGATGTTGACCATGTCGACTATCCGGCTGCCTCCCGAGTCTGGGCTGTGGGAACGTCCCTTGCGGTATCGCCGCTGGGTCCGCAGCCCCGCCACCAGCTGCTTTTTCAGCTCTCCTTTGGGCTGGAGGTAGACCGCCTGATAGATCGACTCGTGCGACACCCACCAGTGTGGATCATCAGGATGGTCGCGTCGCAACCGGTTCGATATCTGCTGAGGGGACCACTTGTTGTCCGCCAACAGATGAGCCACCTCCTTCCACAGGACAGGCCGTGTTTCCCACCAGGGTCGCCTGGGGCGGCGAGCCAGACGATCGGCCCGGTCCTGAGCCCGATACGGCCGATAAGCCCCCCGGCCGCCGTTGGCTGCGATCTCACGACCGATCGTGCCCCGATGCCGACCCAGCTGCCTGCCCATCTCGGCGTCGGAGGGTCAGCCGGGACTGTTGCCGCGGGTGGAAATTGGGGGGTCAGTCCTCGGCCACGTGGCTGGGAGGCAAACCGATGCGCTCCGACAGGGACTCCTGGCGGGCGGCCACGATCCGGCCGGCGATTCGTTCGGCGGCGTAGGTGATCCACATGGCGGTTTGTGAGCCCTCCGAGTAATCGGCCTCGCCGAAAGCGTCGATACGACTCTGCTCGAGCAGTCGGCTGGCCTGCTGGAACTCGGCAGGTGAGCCGGGCCGGTACACGGCATAGGTGCGTCCTCCGTTGGCCTCGACCACCGAGAAGACGGGGACATCCGAGGGCCCGTCGGCGATGTAGATCATGTTCTGGAAGGGCACCCGCCTGTCCTCGCGGGCGATCTTGGCGTTGACGTCGATGGAGGGGTTCTTGTTGGTGCCCTTGTTTATCTCGAACAGGGCCCGGGTCTTGGTCGTGTTGTCGATCGTGTAGATCAGCTCCTGGATCTGGCCCTCGGGCGAGAACAGGCGCTCCTGACCGTCGACGTAGCCGGGAGGGGCTACCAGCTCGGTGAACTCCGATGCCCACACCGAGGTGAGGAACGGGGCCACCGCCGAACCCAGGATCATCTGACGCAACCCGGTCGAGACCACGTAATGCTCGATGTGGATCTGGTGCTCGGCGAAGAGGGGCTCGGATTCGATCGTCTTCTTCATCAGGCCCATGAACTCGGGCATGCCTCGATAGAACTCGATCTCAGCGCCCAGCTCACGAAGGAGGGCGTTGGACAGCCCAGGCATCCGCCCTGCCTTGACGTATGTGAGGATGTGGTGGAGATAGAGGGTGTCCCGGGCGATGAGGTCGTTGCCGTGGCGGTGATACCACTCCTCGAGCCCCTCCACCTCGGTCCAGAAGGCGACCTCGTCGATGCCGTAATGGCGGAAGAGCGGCTTCTGCATGTTGCCGGGAATCAGGGTCTTGTCGAAGTCCCAGATGATGGCGATGACGTTCTGGGGAAAGATGGGCCTGCTCATGGAATCTCCTCGCGAAAACCGAGGCTATTGCGGTTTTCCTCGGTATGCAACGGAACATTGATCGGCCGGACGAGACCGAGTCTTCAGTCCGGCCCTGTAGCGTGGCCCGTCCATGCTCGACAAGGACTTCCGCCAGGGGATGGTCGACACCCTTCCCATGCTCGTGCCGGTGGTGCCGTTCGCCCTCGTGCTGGGCCTCACCATCGCCGAGTCTCCGGTGCCCAATCTGGTCGGGTGGCTGGGGGCCAGTTTCATCTTCGGGGGAGCCGCACAACTCACCGTGGTGACGCTGGCCGGGGAAGGGGCCTCGCTCCTGGCCGTGGTGGTGGCGGGGCTGGTGGTCAATGCCCGCCACCTCATGTATTCGGCAGCCCTCTCACCCACCTTCGGTTCCCAGCCCCGATGGTTCAGATGGCTGGGTCCCTACTTCCTCATCGACCAGGCCTTCGCCCTCACCATCTTCCGGGCCGAGGATCCGCCCACCTCGTTTCGCCGGTACTACATGGGGGCCGCCCTCGCCTTCTGGCCTGTGTGGCAGGTGTCGGTGGCCCTGGGCCTGATCGTGGGCCCGGTGGTGCCGCAGGCATGGTCGCTGGGTTTCGCCGTGCCGCTGCTGTTCCTCGGCCTCCTCATCGGCGCCGTCGACGCTCCTCCGGCTTTGGTGGCGGCGGGGGCATCAGCGGCCGCCACCTGGGCCACACTCGGTCTGCCCAACCGGGGGGGAATCCTGGTCGGCGCCGGGGTTGGGGTGGTGGCCGGGCTGGTGGCGGCCAGGATCCGGCCATGAGCCTGTGGTGGCTGGCGTTCATCGCCACCGTGGTGGTGGGTGTGGGCACCTATTTCCTGCGCTCGATCTTCATCGTCACTCTGGCCGACCGGCCTGTGCCGCCGGCGATGCGTCAGGCGCTCCGCTTCGTGGCGCCGGCGGTGATGGCGGCCCTGGTGGTGTCTCTGCTCTATGGAGGCGAGGGCGGAGGCGACGTTGGGGCCGTGGAGCTCATCTCGTTGGCGGTGGGCGGGCTGGTCGGCTGGCGAACCCGCTCACTGGTCTGGGTGCTGGTGGCGGGGATGTCGTCGCTTTGGCTCCTGCGCTGGCTGACCTGACCCCTCCAGTTTGCGGCGCCTGACTGGCCCCTCGAGCTCAGGGCCGCGGGTCGGCACTCGCAGCGCTTGACGTGGTCGGCGAGGCATCGAACCTGCGTCGAGCCAAACCGGCCATTGTTCTTCCCGGCTCAGCGGCCCATGGTGAAGAACTCGGGGTTGGGCTGCAGATCGGCCAGGTGTGCGATCCGGTTGGACAGGGCGAAGAGAGCGGTTATCGACCCTATGTCCCAGATGTCGTCGTCGGTGAATCCAGCCTCATGGAGCAGGTCGAAGTCCGCCGGGGCGATCTGTTCGGGGACCCGGGCCAGTTTGACGGCGAAGTCCAGCATGGTCCGTTGGCGTTCGGTGACCGGCGCCGTGCGCCAGTTGGCGGCGATGCGGTCGGCGATCTCGGAGTCACGGGCCCGGATCCGGAGGATGGCCCCGTGGGCGATGACGCAGTACAGGCAGTCGTTGGCGGCGCTGGTTGCCACCACCACCATCTCTCTCTCCGCCTTGGTCAATCCGGAGTCCCTTTCCATCAGGGCGTCGTGGAAGTCCATGAAGGCGCGCAGCTCGTCGGGGCGATGGGTCATGCCCAGGAAGACGTTGGGCACGAACCCGGTACGTTCGGCAACCGGCTCTATGCGGGCCCGCAGGTCCTCGGGGAGCCGGGACAGGTCCACCACGGGAAAACGGCTGATCTGCATCGGTCTACTCCTCCTCCAGGTCCTTCCAGTCCGGGTCCTGTGCCCATTCCTCGTTTCGCCTGTCTACCTTCTCCAGGGCGTGGGCCGCCTCTTCCCGGGTCGGATAGGGGCCGAGTCGTTCCGTGACCCGACACCCCAGTTTGGGTTCGACGGTGTGATGCTCGAGGCAGTAGTACCACTCTTGTTCCATGTGGTGCCCACGCTAACCGTCCACGATGGTGGAAGGCCCTGCCACAATCGGCGGATGCGACGACGGATCGGTTCCGCTCTCACCTCCCCCCGGCCCGGGGGCCGGATCAACGGCCGGGGTGGGTCACATGTCTGAGGAGTTCGACCTGGCGGTGATCGGGGGAGGAATCGTCGGCCTGGCCACGGCCGGAGCACTGATGGCCAAGCGCCCCGGTGCCCGCATCGTGGTTCTGGAGGCCGCCCCCGAGGTGGGAACTCACCAGAGCGGGCACAACAGCGGCGTGCTTCATTCCGGCCTCTACTACAAACCCGGATCTCTGCGGGCCCGGTTGTGCGTGCAGGGCCGTCGGCGGATGGTCGATTACTGCGCCGCCCACGACATCCCCCATGAGGTGACGGGCAAGCTGGTCGTGGCTACCGAGCCGTCGGAGTTGGGGGCTCTCGATCGCCTGCACACGCGTGGCACCGCCAACGGCCTGCGCGGGATCCGGGCGCTGGCGCCGGGGGAGTGGGCCGACATCGAGCCGCATGTGGCCGGGTTGCGTGCCCTGTGGGTTCCCGCTTCGGGGGTTACCGACTACGCCGCCGTGACCCGTTCGCTGGCGGCGGGCCTGGAGGGAGAGGTGCGCACGTCCTGGCCCGTCAGCTCGATCAGGCGGATCGGGAGCCGCTGGGAGTTGGCGGGCGAGGCAGGGGCGATCAGGGCCCCCAAGTTCGTCGCCTGTGCCGGCCTGCAATCGGACCGGGTGGCGAAGATGGCGGGGATCGACCCACCGGTGCAGATCGTCCCCTTCCGGGGCGAGTATCACCGTCTGGTGGGCGAATCCGACCATCTCGTCCGTCACCTGGTCTATCCGGTCCCCGATCCTCGTTTCCCGTTCTTGGGCGTCCACTTCACCCGGGGAATAGACGGTCGTGTCGAGGTGGGTCCCAACGCGGTGCTGGCGGTGGGGCGCCACCACTATCGGGGAGCCAGTCCCGATCTCAGAGAGTTCCTCTCCACTCTGGCCACCCCGGGGCTGGCCCGGCTCGCCATCCGCTACGCCACGACCGGTATTGCCGAGATGATCAGGTCCCGGTCGCGCCGCCTCTACGCCGCCTCGGCCCGGAAGCTGATCCCGGACCTGCGAACCGAGGATCTGGTTCAGGGCGGGGCCGGCGTGCGTGCCCAGGCGTTGAGGCCCGACGGCCGTCTGGTGGACGACTTCTCCGTGGTCGGCCAGGAGGGCGCCCTTCACGTCCTCAATGCTCCTTCCCCGGCTGCGACCGCGTCTTTGGCCATCGGTGAGCATCTGGCCACGATGCTGATCGGCTGATCATCCACCCACGGCCGGGCCGATTCGATTACCCGTATGCGGGACTACCCGGATACGGTGGTTTTCGACAGTAAGCCACTTGGCTGCTGTCTCTGCCCCGGGGAACCTCGGGGTTTTGTCATTCTCAGCCTCGTCCCGGCCTGATGGCCGGGCTCCCCCGCTGCCTACCTGGGAGACGGCGCGGGTGCGGGCTACCCGAGCCGACCCCGAGCGGTCAAGCGGAGGTGATTCACATGAACAAGCAACGAATCGTCGCGTCACTGGCCTTTCTTGTGATCGCGATCACGAATATCTCGCTGCCGGCCATGGCAGCCGAATCGAAACCCGACGGCCGGGGCCCCTTCGTCGATGTGGACGGATCGATGTTCGAGCCCGACGTGAGTGCACTGTGGTCGGCGGGGATTACGTCGGGTTGCGATCCGTGGGAGTTCTGTCCCGATGATCCCGTCACCCGGGGTGAGATGGCGGCCTTCCTCGCCCGGGCTCTGAACCTGGATCCCTCCACCCCGGTGTTCTCCGACACCGCCCAGAGCCCCTTCGCAGGTGACATCGGGGCGATCGCCGATGCCGGAATAACCAACGGGTGTGCGGCGGACGTGTTCTGTCCTACCCAGCCCGTAACCAGGGGACAGATGGCCAGCTTCCTGGCCCGGGCCCTGGACCTGCCGGCGGCCCCCGGCGATCCATTCGCCGACGACGATGGGACCGTCTACGAGGGTGACATCGCCAGGCTGGCGGCCGCCGGTATCACCGCCGGCTGCGCCGACGGCGCGTTTTGTCCCGACGCCCCGGTGACCAGGGCGCAGATGGCGGCCTTTCTGACCCGTGCCCTCCATCTCCCCATACCGGCCGAACTGCCGGTTATCCCCAGTTCTGTGGTCGACGCCTACGTCACCCGGCTGGCCTTGTCCGAGTGGACACAGGGCAGCGGGGTGGAGGTTTGGCGGCCCGTGGTGGAGGCCTACTTCCGTCCCTCCGACGTGGACCGTGCCCTACGGATCATGTCGTGTGAGTCCCAGGGTGATCCCTACGCCCGCAACCACCGATCGGGTGCCAGCGGCCTCTTCCAGCACCTTCCCAAGTACTGGAGTGAACGCTCCGCCGATGCGGGGTTCTCCGGCGCCTCGATATACGACCCGGAGGCCAACGTGGCCGTGGCCGCCTGGCTGGTTTATCACCTCGGCGGCTGGAGTCACTGGACCTGCCGGGGCTAAGTACGCGGGGTACTAAGGTACTCCGCGTCGCAATTACGAATGGGAGGAAATGAAGGCCAGAACCCTCTCCCAGGCATCGGCCGACTCGGCGGAGAATTCCTCCTGTTTGCGATCGAAGAATGAGTGGGGGGCACCGGGGTAGGTGACGACCTCGTGTTCGACTCCTGCCTTCCCCAGAGCGCCCTCCAGCTTCTCGATCGTCTCGGCGGGGATGGAGGGGTCGGCTCCTCCCATCAGGGCCAGTATGGCGCCCTCGACCAGGCCGGTTCGATCGAGGAAGGGGCCGTCGCCGGCGGGTCGGTCGCTATCTGGCTTCCCGTAGAACCCGATGGCGCCGGTCAGATCCATGCCGTGGGTCGTGGCCTGCCATGCGCAGGCGCCCCCGAAGCAGAAACCGAGCGTGAACACGGCTGCGTCCCCTCTGCGGCTTCGGAGATGGTCTACCGCGGCGGCGATGTCCGAGTTGATTCCGGCCGAACTGGTCTGGGCGATGTGGTCCATGAACGGAAAGTCGGCCGGTCGGGGTTCCGTCCCGGCGGTGCGCCCGAAGTAGTCGATCGCCACCGCGTCGTGGCCCGCTTCGGCCAGACGGGCTGCCAGGCCCTCATAGAAGGGGAACAGGCCACGGACGTCCGGCAAGACCACCACCGCCGCCTCGGTGGGGTCGTCGGCCGCCAGCGCCTCGTAGGCGTTGAACACCGTGCCGTCACCGGCGGTGAGCGTCAGCGAGCGGGTGGTGGCGCCGCCCGAACTGGGGATGGGGGGTTGGGCATCTGCATCAACACACATGCCTCCCATGATTACACGCCGACGGTCGATACCTGCCGATGGACCCTACCTGGCCGATCTTCGCTCGCCATACTCTTGGTCGTGGCAATGCATCCCAACCGAATCCTGTCCATCGTCGTGGGGGCCGTCGTACTGCTGGGGGTGGCGGCGGCCATAGTCGCAGCCACCCGGCCCGCTCCACAGATCGATGTGTCCACTCCCGAGGGTGTGGTCCAGGCCTACCTCCAGGACGTCTTCGAGGGGAACGAGGAGGCGGCGATCGCCCGGATCGACCCCGCCAGCGGCTGCGACGCCGCCGACCTGGACCGGGCCTTCGCCTCCCGATCCGTCCGTGTGGTCCTGGTGGACACCACGTCCAGCGGCTCCACGGCTCGGGTGGAGGTGAGAATGACCTATACAGGCGACGGCCCATTCGCTGCCTCGGAGTACAGCGAGGAACAGCAATTCGAGCTTCGTGGTGCTGGAGCCAGCTGGCTGATCACCGGGGATCCCTGGCCCATGTTCTTCTGCGAGGGAGGTAAGCCATGAGCATCCTGGGACCGTTTGCGCTCCTCGTGGTGCTGGCCGGGATAGTCGCCGCCGTGGTGGCAGGGGTGCGCAGGCTCAGCGGGCATGACGAGAGAGGGAGTGCCGGGGCGGCCGGCGTCCGCCGCTTCTTCCAGTACCTGCTTCTCTACGGCCTGCTGGTGGTGGTGGCCCTGGGGCTTTCGGAGTTGTTTGGGAGGATCCTGGGCACCTCTGACCTGGTTCGTTCTCAGACCGACCTGGCCCGGGGCCTCACCTTCACCGTCATTGGGATTCCCCTCTATCTGCTGGTGGGGGGTGCGGCTCGACATAACCTGATCAGCGACGAGAAGGAGCCCCGGTCACTCGGATGGGCCTTCTACATAACGGTTTCGGCCCTCACCGCGCTGGTCGTTTCGATGGTTGCCCTCTATCAGATGCTTGCCTGGCTGATGGCGGTGGAGCCCTACGACGGGACCACCCTGGCCCGGCTACTGGTGTGGGCCGGGGTATGGGTGGCTCACTGGCTGATGGAGGCCCGATTCTCGCCACCCGGAAGGCGAAGGTTTCATCATCTGGTCGGCTCGGTCATCGGTCTGGGTGCCGGTGCCACCGGAGCGGTCGGGTTGCTGGCAGCCAGCCTGAGGACCTTGATCGGGACAAGCGACGGAGCCGTGGTGTTCGGCAGCCAGAACCCGATCCTGCGGTCGGCGGCGCTGCTCGTGGTGGGGGGAATCGTGTGGTTCCTCTATTGGATCAGGGCTGCCTCCAACGAAGAGCACACTCCCCTGTGGGTCGGGTACGGGCTGCTGGCCGGTGTGGCAGCCGGTCTGATAGCCACCATCGCCGCCGCCAGCACGGTTCTCTACGACATACTGGTCTGGGTCGTGGGCCGGCCGGCCGTCGACGATCCGGCTGTGCATTTCAACGGGTTCCCGGCTGCCCTGGCCACGGCAGTGGTAGGGATGGTCGTGTGGTGGTATCACCACGCCATTCTCGAGGAGGCAGCAGCCGGGGAGCGGACCGAGGCCCGGCGGGTCTACGAGTATCTGATGGCCGGAGTGGCGCTGCTAACGGCCGCGGCGGGTGTCACCACGGTTCTGGTGGCCTTCATCGAGGCGGTGGCCGGCGGGGCGGCAATCTCGGTGGGAGAGAGCGCCATCAACACCCTGCTGGCAGCGGTCACGCTGCTCGTTGTCGGAGCCCCGGTGTGGTGGATCTACTGGCGAGGAATCGAGCGGCAGGCCGAGGCCAATCCCGAGCTCGAGCGTGGGTCGATCACACGGCGCATATATCTCTTCGTCCTGTTCGGCCTGGGTGGCATCACCGCCGTCATCTCCCTGCTGGTGGGTGTCTTCATGGCGTTCGACGACCTGTTTCAGGGGACGTTCGGTTCCGAGACCCTGCGGAGTATGCGGTTCCCCATCGGGCTTCTGGCCACGACCGGCGCCATCGCCGGTTTCCACTGGCTCGTTTATCGGGTCGACCGCGACCACGAGCCCGCCCTCCGCCGGGGACCGCGCTTCATCTTGCTCATTGGCCCCCCCGACGAGGAGATCGCCACCGCCGTGTCCCGGATCACCGGTGGTCGAGTTCGGCTCTGGAGGCGGCTCGAAGACAACGGGGGCGCATGGTCGGCGGACGAGGTGGCGTCTGCCCTGGCAGATCATCCGGGCGAGGAGGTCGTGGTCGTATCCCGCCCGACCGGCGTGGACGTCATCCCCGTCGATCGGGGGTAGGCGCCTCCCCGAGCCGCCGGCCGACAAAGCGGGCGTTGTGGCGGCCCTCCTCGGTCCAGCCCTCGGTGGAGATGATCGGCTGCAGGCCCTCGGTGAGAAGGCCCAGTTCACCCGGTTCCAGCAGGAACGGGCGAGGAGGGCGGGGATGTCGCTCCAGGTTGGCGACGGTTGCCACCTCGCAGACCAACCAGCCTCCCGGCCGCAGTGCCTGCACCATCTCGGAGAAGAGCGGCCGGTGCAGGAAGTGAAAGCAGATGATGACATCCCATTCGCCCTTGGGTAGGCCGTCGGGTTCGAGGTCGGAGTGAACCGTGGTGACTTCCACGCCGCGCTCGAGCGCCTCTTGGCCGGCGATGGACAGGGCCACCTCGGAAATATCGATCAATGTGACCTCCAGGCCCCGCTCTGCCAGCCAGAGGCCGTTCCTTCCCCGTCCCGATGCCACGTCGAGGGCGCGCCCTCGCCGAGGGAGGTAAGGATCCAGGTCGGTGAGAAACACCGACGGCGGTCCTACCTCCTCTCCTTCGTGACGCCGATTCCAGCGACGGCGTGCCTCATGATCCATCAGCACGGGACCGTAATGGCACCCGGCTCGGTCCCGTCGAGCAACCGATGGGTTCGAATTGCCCGATCTATCCCCGGGATCTTCTTGCTGGGACGCGCCATCGCCTTGAACGACTCGACTCTCGACTGAGTCGGCTGAGTTTGACGACAGGCGAGGGTATGATCCCAAACGGCGATGGAGCTCGCCGCTAACCGCCACCTGGCTGATGGCTCCTGCGAACCCTTCTTTCAGTTCAAGAGCCATGAGTCCCACCATCAGCCGCTACCTGAATCCGCGTCGCATGACCGACCTGGGCTCGGTGCTGGGCGGGGGACTGATCGGCTCTGCGGCTCGCCTGGGGGTAGGCGAGCTGGTCGGTCCCGGTGGGTCCGGGTTTCCGTGGGCCACGCTGGGAGTGAACCTGGCCGGGGCGGCCCTGGCCGGCTTCTATCTGGCCCGTCGACAGAGATCGGTATGGCCTCGCTGGTCGCTGGGCTTCTGGGCAATCGGCGCTCTGGGATCCTTCACCACTTTCTCGGGTTTCAGCGTCGAGGTGGTTCGCCTGACCGACGATGGCCGCGGGTGGGTGGCCGTGGCCTATGTCCTGGTCTCGATGCTGGGTGGCGTGCTGGCGGCGCTGATCGGTGACAGCGTGGGCAGGGGCCGCCCATGACCTTCGTCATTGCCGTCGCCGCAGGCGGGCTGGGAGCCGTGTGCCGATACGTGGTGTCGGGCCTGGTGCAGCGCTGGTCTGGCTCCGATTTCCCCACCGGGACGGTGGCCGTCAACCTGACCGGGGCTTTCGCCCTGGGCGCTGCGCTGGGCACGGGTTCGGGATCGGTTGCCATTGCCTCGGTGGGCGGTTTCCTGGCCGGCTTCACCACTTTCTCCACCTGGATGGTGGAGTCGCTGGGACTGGGCCTGGTTCCCCGGCCGCGGACGAGGGCGGTGGTGAATCTCGTAGGGATGCTGCTGGCGGGCCTGGCGCTGGCGGCAGCAGGGTATTCGATCACGAGCTAAACATGGGTGAGACGATGAACCACACCAGCGACAATCGGCTCCTCAGGATCTTCATCGGTGAGTCCGACAGTTATGAGGGCAGGCCCCTGTACGAGGCGATCGTCGGGGCTCTGAGAAAGCGGGGTCTGGCCGGAACGACGGTGGTGCGGGGAATCGAGGGATTCGGCAAGTCGAGCACCCTGCACACGGCTCATATCCTGCGCCTGTCCGAGGACCTGCCGATCATCATCGAGTGTGTCGACACGGCCGAGGCCATCGAGGGGGTGTTGCCCGAGATCGATCGGATGATCGGCGACGGGCTGGTCACACTCGAACGGGTGGAGGTCCGGGTGCACCGGGGCGGTACCGGCGCCCGCTGACCTCGGTGGCGCCGGCTCAGGTCAGAAGCGATTGAGTCTCCAGCCGCCGTCGATCGGTATCGTCACTCCGGTCACCGAGTCGTAGGTCGGGCCCACCATGTCGGCCACGATCGTGGCGATCTCTCCCCGAGTGACGAGACGTCGGAGCGGAGTCCTCTCGATCGCCCTCTCGACGAAGGACGGGTCGAACTCGGCGATGTCGTCGGCCGACTCGGCAATCTGGCCGGGAGCGACGGCGTTCACGCTGATCTCTGGGCCGAGCTCCAGGGCCAGGGCTTCGGTCAGGGTGAGCAGGGCGGCTTTGGCCAGTGTGTAGATGGAGTGATTGCGAATGTAGGCCGACCCGGCCGATACGTTGACGATCCGACCCCTGCCGCGTCGTCGCATTCCCGGTGCCAGAGCCTGGGAGCACAGGTGTGCCGCTCGCACGTTGCTCTCCCATATGCGGTCCCACTCCTCCTCGGCCAGATCCAGGAAGGGGTCCATCGAGAATGGACCGGCATTGTTGACGAGTATGTCGACCTCACCCACCTCCTGTTCGAAGCGCCCCAGGAAGTCGCGGATCGATGGGGCGGAGGAGAGGTCGGCCTGGATGACGTGATGGGGCCGTCCGGTCTCCTCCCGGAGCAGGCGGGCTACGTCTTCGGCCTGCTTCCGCCCGGCCAGGTAAGTGATGGTCACGGTTGCCCCCCGTCTGGCCAGCTCGGAGGCGATCTCCGCGCCCAGGTGACGTGATGAACCGGTCACCAGGGCCTCCATCCCCGAGAGGCTCGAATCAGCCATGGGCGGTGTCCCCTCGGTGGAGATCTTCGATGGGAACATAGTCGACGTCCAGGTCGAAGTACCCGGGTCCGACCAGTTCCAGACCCGCGGGCGATCGCCAGCGCCGGTCGCACGGCACTCCCAGGACCGTGACCCTGAATCCATAACGCAGTTCCTCGGTCGTGACGGGGGTGCCGGTCTCCGTTTCCAGGATGACGATCAGGTCGGGCACGGTGGCGATGGTGTGGCCGCCGGCAAGCTCGGCTTTCAGGTTCTCGTTCTGGAAGCCGATCTCGAGGCTGGTTCCGGCGTCGGTCTCGGTTCCCTCGATGAGAACCGCACCGCGGGCGAATCCCGCCTGCGTCCGCCGCTCCACATCCACGATCTTGCCCTGGAACAGCCTGTATCCGCCCGAAGCCCGCCGCGCGGCTTCGATCGGGTCGGCCTTGACCCGGCGGGCTTCGAGGATTGCGGAGCCGATCGGTTTGGGCCCTCGTGAGAGAGCCGCCGATCATCGAGCGCTTCACCTCTTCCCCGGTCTGGGCGAACAATGCGATGAACGCCGCCGCTCCCATGTCGATGGTGGCCGATCGCGCCAGACGCTCGGTCCAGTGGTTATCGACGGCCTCGATCAAGACGCGGTTGCCCTTGTCGTCGGCCAGGGCGATGGGCGAGGCACCGATGCCGTAGAGGGTGGGCGTGCTCATCTGTATCTCGGGGAAGGCCCGCCCCATGGCGTCGCAGTCGATGAGGGGCTTGCCGAGTTGGGCTGCAGTGACGATGGGCAACGTGGAGTTGAGCCCTCCGATCTCGGCGCACATCACATGCGTGATCTCCCGGCCGAGGTGGCGCTCCAATGCGGCCAGAGCTGCAATCTGCTCATTGCCTCCGGGGAGCTTCTCCACCAGCACGGTTGGGGCACCCATCACCGCAGACATGGCGCACATGGCATCATCGGGGACTTCCGGGAGGTCCACCACCGTCACCGACCCCTTGTCGTCGAGAGCCTGGCGGGCCATGAGGGTCCCGATGTAGGGGTCACCACCGCCACCGGCGCCGAGGAACGAGGCTCCCACCGACAGGGTGGCCAGGTCGTCGGACGTCATCGATCTCATGGCAGATCGCCCACCGTCCTGGCGCTCACTCGCACGGCATTGGAGGGCAGGTAGGCGAGTGGCACCTCGTCCAGGTCGACGACCGTCACTGAATCCGGACGCGCTCCCGCCTCGATGCAGCGCCGTTGGGCCTCCTCGGTCACCTTCCGGAGTTCTTCCCGGCGCGAACCGGTGCCGTAACTGACGATTCGGTCTGCATGGCCGCCGACCTGGGCCAGGGCGGCGCCGATGGCGTTGGCGACCGAGCTGTGGTCAGGCTTGAGGATCGTGGATGCGCCGGTCAGGTCGTGACCGAGAACTATCGAGCCACCACCAACCAGGACCACAGGTATCGGGTCGGGCCCGGTCTTCATCCGGTCGAGCGCTCCGGCCACCTGATCCTCGATCACCGCCAGCGCCTCTCGCACCAGGGCGGCGTCCAGTCCTGCCACCCGATCGGGGTCTCCCACCCGGGCGAGCCCTCCTGCCACCGCCACATCCGTGGCCGTCAGGGTGCGGCCGCCGAACACCAGGGCCTCGCTGGTGAGGCGATGGCCAACCGAGTCCGGGCCGACGGTCACCTGGTGACCCTCCCTGACGATCGATCCACCTCCGACACCGATCGAGACCAGATCCGGCATGCGGAAGTTGGTGCGTATGCCCCCGATGTCCACGGCCATAGGGGCCTCCCTGGGGAACCCGTGCCGCAGGATCCCCACGTCGGTGGTCGTCCCCCCTACGTCTATCACAGCGCAGTCCGTTTCGCCTGAGAGAAAGGCAGCCCCCCGCATGGAGTTCGTGGGCCCCGAGGCGAAGGTCGCCACCGGATAGGAGCGGGTGTGCCCCGCTCCCATCAGGGTGCCGTCATTCTGGCTCAGATACAGGGTTGCTCCATCGACGCCGAGCGAGGCGACGGCGACCTCGAAGGCGTCCACGATCCGGGCAGCCAGAGGACGCAACGCCGCGTTGAGGATGGTGGCGTTCTCCCTTTCGATCAGGCCAAGTCGCCCGATCTCGGTCGAGCGGCTCACCAGCAAGCCGGGGGCTGCAAGCTCCAGAGCCCGCGCTGCCTCGTTCTCCTGGTCGGAACGGACCGGCGAGAAGACTCCGGTGACGGCGGCACCGGCAATCCCGGCCGCCCTGAAACTCCTCCCCACCCGGGCTATCTCATCGATGTCGATGGGGCCGATCTGGCGCCCGTCGTACTCGTATCCACCCGACACGTAGTGCACGTCGCTCTCCACCGCGGCTCGAATGGCGGGCGGCCAGTCAGTCATCGGAGGGACGGCTCTGGTGGCTGATCCGGCCAGCCGGAGCACTCCTGTGCGTGCCAGGTCCTTTGCTTCGACGACAGCGTTGGTGAAGTGGGTCGTGCCGATCATGAGGGCGTCGACAGTCAGAGCCCTCCACCTCGCCCAGTACTCGACTCAGCGCATCCACTATCCCGGTGAGGACGTCGGCAGTCGTGGGGCGCTTGGCGGAGGTGATCACCCGGCGGCCGGCGATAACCACGGCATCGGTGTTGGTGCCCCCCACATCGACCCCGATGCGTAGCTGGTTCACCTCCCGGAGCGCTCCAGCGCCTCGAGGACCATCTCGGGGGTGATGGGGATGGAGTCGATGGGACTTCCCACAGCGTCGGCGACGGCGTTGGCTATGGCGGCGGCGACCGGGACCACGGGGGGCTCGGCGACGCCCTTGGCTCCGAACGGCCCGGCGGGGTCGGGATGCTCGAGAAGGACCGATTCGACCCGCGGCACATCCTTGGCCAGAGGGAGCCGGTAGGACTCCAGGGTTCTCTGGCGGTACCTGCCGGAGTCATCGATGCCCAGGTTCTCCCACAGCGCATAGCCGAGTCCCTGAGCGACACCCCCCTGAATCTGGCCGCGCACTCCGTCGGGGTTGATTGCCTTTCCCACCTCCTGGGCCACGACATAGCGCAGCACCGTCACGTTTCCGGTCACGGGATCGACTTCGACTTCCGCCTGGTGCACGTGGTAGGTGGGGGTAGGGAAGGTGGTGAACAGGAACCCGCTGGCACAGGTCGGGTCGTATGAGGGCGGGGGTGTGGCATACGACCCGGTCGCGGCGATCGACTTGCCTTGGTCCGTGGCCGCCGTTGCCACCTCGGCCAGGCTGATACTCGATCCCGGGACGCCCCTAACGCGGACCTGGCCCTCCACGAGTTCGAGGTCCTCGACGGCCGCCTCCAGCAGCTCGGAGGCGATCTCGAAGATCTTGGTGCGCATTTCGGCCGTAGCGTTGACCACCGCCCGTCCCACCACGTGAGTGGTGCGTGATCCCTGCGATCCGGCGTCGAAGGGAGCGGTGTCCGTATCCGGCATCGAAACGATGACGTCGTCCGCCCCGATGCCCAGTCCCTCTGCTGCTATCTGGGTGACTCCGAGTGCAACGGCGCCCGAGCCGTTCTCGGTGGCCCCGGTTATCAGGCCCAGCCGGCCGTCCTCGTGCAGCTTCATCACCACGGACCCGGGCATGGGGTTGGTGAGCCACACGCAGGCGGCGAGACCGAGACCCCTCAGCGGTGCGTCCTCCCGTGTGTCCCAGGGCGCCACCTCGTCG
Organism: uncultured Acidimicrobiia bacterium; assembly: GCA_963744905.1. Lineage (GTDB taxonomy): Bacteria > Actinomycetota > Acidimicrobiia > Spongiisociales > ZC4RG35 > DATFFO01. The sequence goes on from CAVUUV010000007.1 coordinate 209,982, forward strand.
ACGGCGTCGAAGGCTTGGCGGAAGATGGAAGCGTCGGGCAATTCCTGACCATTGAGGAGGCGATGACCGTCCTCGACCAGGTTGTCGAGGCGGATCTGGCGTCGATCCATGCCCAACTGGCGGGCGATGTGATCCATATGGCGCTCCATCGCGAACACGAGATGAGTGCCACTCACCCCCCGGAAGGCCCCGGTGGGGGCGGTATTGGTGTAGACGCACCGGCAACGGACGCGGGTGGGCCCGAGGCGATAGGGGGCACCTGCCAGGATGAGAGGAATCGATGCCAGGAAGGGTCCGTCGGTCCCGGCCGCTCCCGCATCCAACAGCACGTCGATGTCCCTCGCCAGGATTTGCCCATCTCGGGAGACGGCCGAACGAATCCGCACGATGGCGTCCTCGCGGCACTGGCAGGTGATCATGTCCTCCGTGCGATCCTGGACGATCTTGACCGGCCGCCGCGTGGCCCGGGCCAGCAGCGCCGCGTAGGGCTCGATCGAGAGGTCGAGCTTGGCCCCGAAGCCGCCACCGATGTGATGTCCCACCACACGTACGGACGATTGGGGGATCTCCAGAGCCGCGGCGAGGCGGTCGCGGACTTTGAAGGGGAATTGATGTGACACGTGGACGGTGTACCGGCCCGCGTCGTAGGTGGCCACCACCCCCTTGGGCTCGAGGTAGGCCTGGTACTGGCGTTGCGCCCGGTATTCGTCCTCGACGATCACCGGGGCCCGATCGAAGGTCTCGTCCACACCGGGGGGATCGGATCGCATCTCCGCGCAGACGTTTTCCGAACGGGGGAAGTCCGGGCCGGAAGGTCGAAAGGATTCCCATCCCGGATGGACGAGATCGGCGCCCTCGGCCACGGCTTCGTCGAGATCGACGATCGGACGCTGTTCCTCGATCTCGAGGATGATGGATTCCAGGGCCCTGCGGGCGGCGAAGGCGGAATCGGCCGCGACGGCGGCGACGGCCTCACCCTCGAAGGTCACCGCCTCGGAGGCGAACAAGGGCTGGTCGCCGATGGCCAGACCCGTTCGCTTGGCGGGTGCGTCAGCCGCACTGACGACCGCCCAAACGCCGGGAACGGACAGGGCCGGTGTCGTGTCGAGCCGACGGATCCGTCCCCTCGCAACCGGGGATCTGAGAACTGCTCCGTGAAGCATCCCCGGCAGCGTCACGTCCGCCGTGTAGTCGGCGCTGCCGGTCACCTTGGGCTCCCCGTCGCGGCGTTCCGGGCTCGTGCCTACGGCGGTCATCTCGCATCACCCGACACTTCCAGGACGGCGTCGACGATCTGCGAATAGCCGGTGCACCGGCAGATGTTGCCCGCCAGTGCAGTTCGCACCTCGTCCTCGGTTGGATGAGCGTTATCGGTCAACAGGGCGGTGATGGTCATGACGAACCCGGGCGTGCAGAAGCCGCACTGGACGGCTCCGGCCTTGATCATGGCTTTCTGGAGGTCGCTGAGGGTGTCTGCCTGGGCGATGCCCTCGATGGTGGTGACGCTTCCTCCCCAGGCGGCGTGGGCGGCGAACAGGCAAGAGTCCACCGGGCGCCCGTCGACCAGCACGGTGCAGGCCCCACACTCACCCTCGGCGCAGCCTTCTTTGGTCCCGGTGAGGCCTAGATCTTCGCGGAGAACCTCGAGCAGTGTTGCCCCAGGAGCCGCATCGACCGACTCCTCGCGCCCATTGACCGTCAGGTCCAATCGCATACTCATGCCTCCATGGCTCTGGCCCTGGCCACGCTCACCCCCCGAGCCAGGATGTTGCCCAGCACTCGACGTCGGTAGGAGGCGCTGGCTCGAGCATCGTCGATCGGTTGGGCTCGGGAGGCGACCAGGGCGGCGGCCTCGGCCACCCCGTCGTCGCTCAGGGCCGATTCGACCAGAATCGCCTCGGCCTCGGGGACCCGGAACGGTCTGGGAGCAACGGCGCCGGCGGCGATGCGGGCGTCTGTGAGAGATCCGCCCTCGAAGTGGAGTCGCACGGCCAGCCCGACCAGAGCCACCTCCATTGCCGTCCGGGGCGCCACCTTGAGATAAGTCTCACCCGATCCGGGGCCGCAGGCGCCACTCTCGAGAGCCACCACGATTTCATCGGGTCGGGCTGCGGTCGATCGTCGATCGAGCACGAACTCATCGAGAGGGAGGGCTCGCTCTCCTCGGGATGAGGAGAGGTGAACCATGGTGTCGGCTACGAGGAGTGGAGGAAGGGTGTCGGCCGCCGGCGAGGCATTGCAGACGTTGCCTACCACTGTGCCCACTTCCTGGGTCTGCCATCCACCGACGGTGGCACAGGCTTCGGACAGCCCGGGTAGCGCCCCGGCGAGGGCCCCTTGCTCGACTACGAGTCGATGGGTGACGAGCGCCCCCAGGCGGACCCGACCCTGGTCCACTCCGTGGACGGCGAGCTCGGGTATGCGGCCGATGTGGAGGAGCCGGGTGGGTGAGATCTCGCCCCGCAGGAGCTGCACCATGACGTCGGTGCCACCGGCCAGTATCCGGGTTTCCTCGCCGAGCTCGCCGAGGACGGCTTGTGCCTCTGACAGCGTGTGGACGGCTTTGAATCCAGCCAGGTCGGGGGAGAGAACCGTCGCCATGGGCGACCGATCTTATAACATTCCGCTTGGCCCGCCAAGGTGGGCCAAGCGGCCCGTGATAGCCTCTCTAACCCGCTGCCTCGAGGTTGCCCATTGCACGAATCAAGCGATGATTCACTTCCCACCAGCCGGGTCGACCATGTGTATCGGGAGTTGCGCAGCGCCATAATCGACGGCGAGTACCCACCCGGGGCTCCCCTCCGTCATCAGGATCTGACCCGGGTCTATGGGGTGAGCCTGATTCCCATTCGCGAAGCGATGAGGAAGCTGGAGATGGAGCGACTGGTGGAGGCGGTGCCCAACAAGGGGGCGCGGGTCGCCTCGATTTCGCCCGCCGACGTCCAGGACGTCTATGCCACCCGCATCGTTCTCGAACAGGAGGCCCTCCGTAGGGCGATGGGGAAGCTCGGCAAGGAAGGCCTGGCCGAGGTGCGACGCTGGCGCGACGAGATGGTCTCACTGGTGCGCCGGGACGACCCCGCCTTCTACGAGTTACATCGCCGGGTCCACTTCGCCATCTACGAGGCATCCGGGTCGCCGTGGCTTCTCCACATGATCGAGATCCTGTGGAGCCACACCGAACGCCACCGGCGCCTGGCTGCCCGGGTTCGGGCCTTCGTCGACGTGGGTGACGATCACCATGGACGGATCATCGACGCCATCGCCACCGAAGACGCCGAGGCCGCCTTGGCCGCCCTGGAGGACGACCTCCGCCGCACCTCCAATTTGGTGATCGAGGCTCACAGAAGGTCTTGACCGGGACGACCCTGCCGACCTCAGAAGACGTTCAAGCCGAGCCCGCCGTCGATCCTGATCGTGACTCCTGTCATCGACGAGAAGGCCTCCGAGCACATGGCTGCCACCACCTCACCCAGCTGGGCCCGGGTGACCAGCCGCTGGAGAGGGGTGGCCTTGGTGACCGCCGCCGCCCAGTCGGGGTCGAATGCCTCCAGGTCCTCGAGGCTGTCGAGGATCTGGCCGGGCGCTATGGCATTGACGGTGGCGTAGGGGGCCAGCTCTAGTGCCAGCTGTGCGGTTAGGTCCTCGACGCTCGCCTTGGCGAACCCGTAGGCGCCCCGGTTCCGGACCCCGGCTGAGACCGCCGACAGGTTGATCACCCGGCCCCATCCGGACCGTCTGATGTGGGGGGCCGCCGCCCTGGCACACAGCCAGCTCCCTTTGAGGCTGGTCTCGATCACCCGGTTCCATTCGTCGCCGTCGACCTCTGAAAGGGGGGTGGCGCCATATGGTCCGGCGTTGTTCACCAATATCTCGAGCCCTCCCAGGGAATCGGCCACGTTGTCGACCATCTCTTCGACCGCCCGCCCATCGCTCACGTCTGCCTGTATCGCAATGTGGGGCCCGCCCGGCACCGTCGGTAGGGAACCTGCCACCTGCGCCGCCTCCTTCGGCGAGTGGCGATGGTTGACGGCTACTCGAGCTCCCCTCTGGGCAAGGCTGTTGGCGATTGCCGCCCCCAGGTGGGAGGAGGCTCCCGTCACCAGCGCACGTCTGCCGGTCAGTTCCATGACGCCCCCAGGGTGGCCGGTTCGGTCGCTCCGTCGTAAGGTGCTGTTTCCCTCGAGGACATCGCATGCTGATCGAAATCCGCCGCTACACCCTGGTGCCCGGCCGTCGCGACGAGTTCGTCGGCTGGTTCGAGAGCGAGGTCGTGCCCGCCATGGCTCGAACCGGTATGAGGATTCTGGGGAGTTTCGAGTCCCTCGATGATCCGGACGTATTCGTGTACCTGCGCGGATTCGTAGACGAGGCCGAGCGGAGCCGCCTCACCGAAGCCTTCTACGAAAGCGATGCCTGGCGAGGGGGGATGCGGGCCAGGGCCATGGAGCTGGAAGTCGATTACGAGGTGGAGCTCGTCACCTCCACCCCCGGTTCGGCGATCTGATCCGACCCTCTCCCGGGCCCCGGTAGTCAGAGAACCTGGTTGATCCATTGTCCCTCTCCGATCAGGGCGTCGGCGTTGGCCTCGATGATCTCGACCAGCCGCGGCGTGAGGCGATCCGATACCCAGGCCATATGGGGGGTGATGATCACCCGTGGGTGGTCCCACAGAGGTGAGTCGCCCGGGAGCGGCTCCTCGGCGGTGACGTCGAGGCCGGCCCCGGCCACCGTTCCCTCCTGGAGCGCAGCCAGCAAGGCCTCTTCGTCGAGCACAGATCCTCGACCCACGTTGACCAGCCAACCTCCCCCCAATGCCGCCAGATGCCGGGCACCGATCAGGCCCTCTGTCTGGCGAGTCTGGGGCAGAGTGAGGATCACGGCATCGGAGCGCCGGAACAACGATACGAGGCCCTCGGGCCCCACGACCTGGGGGACCACGCCGGCATAAGCATCCGGCCGGCGCTTGCAGCCGATGACCTCCATCCCCAGGGCGAGGACCCGCCGGGCCACCGCTTCGCCGATGGATCCGAGCCCGACGACCCCCACCGTGATCCCCTCGGTCTCGTAGGCCCTGCCGATACGCCAGTCATGGTGTCGGGAGTTGCGCAGCGCCGGCCCCAGGCCTCTGAGGAGGGCCAGGAGGAGGGCGAGGGCGTGGTCGGCAACGGCAGGCGAATGGGCCCCCCGTGCCGATGTCAGGACCACCCCATTGGACCGAAGGGCATCGAGGGGAAACTGGTCATAACCCGCCGAGATCGCCTGCACCCAGCGCAGGCCCGGCACCAGGTAGGAGTCTTCCCACCGGTAGGTGATCAAACCGGCTGCTCCCCGACCGAGCTCCGCCGCCATCTCGGCCTCCTCGTCGGGCGTCGAGAGGTACAGATTGGCCAGTTGGCGGAGAGCGTCGTCGAGACCGGGCCCGTGGAGCGGATGCAAGACGACGAGCGGTTGGGTGGATTCTGCCATGGCCCTTGGCGAGATTATAAGATCCACATCCGAGCCGGCCGGGAACCGAACCGGCGCCCAGGGAGGTCGTTTGGCATGTACGAGGTCATGGAAACCATTCAACTGCTGGATGGCCCGGTCCGGGGCGAAGAGGTGGCCGATCGCCTGCAGAAGTCAGGTCTTGAGCCGCTGGTCTCCCATGTCGAGGAGGAGGGCGGCGCCACCGATTTCATCCAGGTGACGGTTCCTGGTCTGCGCGGTCGGTCGGTCGGCGGTGACGCACCCACGCTCGGCATCGTGGGTCGACTGGGAGGAATAGGGGCTCGTCCGGGAGCGGTGGGCCTCGTGTCCGATGGTGACGGCGCGGTGGCGGCGCTGGCGTGCTCCCTTCGGATGGCGGCGCGGGCGCAACGCGGAGACCTATTGGAGGGCGATGTGGTGATCGCCACACACGTCTGCCCGGAAGCGCCCACCGAGCCCCACGACCCGGTGCCCTTCATGGGAAGCCCGGTGAGCATGGCCACCATGAATCGGCTCGAGGTGGCCGGGTCGATGGACGCAGTCCTGGTGGTCGATGCCACCAAGGGAAATCGGGTGATCAACTGGAGGGGGATCGCAATCACTCCCACCGTACGCCAGGGGTGGATTCTCCCGGTTGCACCGGATCTGCTCGACGTCTACGAGCATGTGTGCGGAACGGCCCCCCGGGTTCTTCCCCTGTCGATGTTCGATGTCACCCCCTACGGGAACGGGCTCTACCACGTCAACTCGATACTCCAACCGGCCGTAGCCACCCGGGCGCCGGTGGTAGGCGTAGCGGTCACCGCCGAGACGGCCGTCCCCGGCTCGGCGACGAATGCTTCCCACCCCGAAGACATCGGGTTGGCCGTCGCCTTCTGCCTGGAGACGGCGCAACGGTTCGGTCAGGGGCGTGTCACGTTCTATGACGCGGATCAGGCGAAGCTGGCGGTTGCGCGCTATGGGGAGATGACCGGTCTGCAGACGAGCGGATCGGAGTGAGGACCAGGGGTCAGGGCCGTACTCACCCGGCCCCGGCCGCCCGGGCGAAGCGCAGCAGCATCTCCTCCAGGCCGGCCCCCTCCAGGGGGATCGGTACGGCGGTCACCGCATCCACCCCGGCCTCTTTCAGCTCGGAGATTCTGGAGCGAACCGAGGGGGCCGATCCGGCCAGGCAGAAGTGGTCGATCCACTCGTCGGGGACCCCCCGGGCAAGCTCTGCGTGATCGGCGTGGCCGTACCCGGTGTCGGAGACCAGGGCAGCGAGTTGGGGCGGAACCTCCACCCCGGCCAGTTCGAAACTGGCGTAGCGGGGATGATGAGTGATCAGATGGCGGACCAGGCCCGGACGCATGGCCGCCCTCGCCTCGTCCGGCGATGAATCCGACACAGCCACATCGAGGCGGGCGATGAGCCTGATTGCCCGTTCGTCCCGGCCCGCCCGACGCAGGCCTGCTTCCAGGTGATGGCGCACCGTTTCAACCATCGTCACAGAGGCCAGACCCTGCACCATCACCTGGTCCGCCACCTCCCCCGCCAGCTCGAGCATTCGTGGGCCGTTGGTGGCGATCATGATCGGTATCCCGGGTCTGGGGGTGAAGTCGAGGGCGGTATCGTGGAAGGTGACGATTTCGCCTTCGAGGTCCACACGGCGGCCCTCCAGTAGGGCTCGAATCAGACCGATTGCCTCCCTCATAGCGGTCAGCGGTTTCCTCTTTTCGATGCCCATGGCAGAGAGTCCGGAGATGCCGGCCCCGAGACCGAGCGTGAACCGACCCGCGGTGATCTCGTCGACGGTCGCAGCCGCAACCGCCGTCAGAGCGGGGTGACGAACGTATGGGTCGGTGACGCAGACGCCGAGATTCAAGCCGCGAACGCGAGCGCCCAGTGTGCCCAGCAGCACCCAGCAGTCCCTGAAGAACCGCTCGTCGGCCAACCACAGGCGCTCGAAGCCGATGGTCTGGGCCTGTTCTGCCAGATGGACGAGCTCTCCGGGTCGGTGCCGGCCCAGAACCAGCAGCTCCAGGGGCAGGATCGGCGTATTCCTGGGCATCGGGTCGTGCTCCTGCTACCCATCCGCCGAGAGCGGGCGGTATTCGATATCTATCCCGTAGTGGCGGGGTTCGGTCGCAGCGAGCGCCGCGCCCGATCGGAACGGAGTCCGGGCAGGGATGCCGATCACAGCAACCTGTCGATCGACGTCCAGTTCGGTGTTGGATATCGGCTCGGCGTCGCCCGCGTCCACGATGGCCACGATGTCGGGGCTCATGGCAGCGGGTTGCCCGTCGATACGGACCAGGTGGTGTTCGTTGCGGAACCAGACGGCGGCCTGCCGGTTCCGATAAGGCCCCGATCCAGCGATCTCGGTGGTGCCGTCCATGTATCCATCGGGTGAGTCTCGCCAGGTGCGGTCGACGACAACTCCCTCGAACAGGAGTCGACCGCCCACGGCCTCGATCGCCGCCGTGACGGGCGCCGCGTCCGCTTCGCGAGCTGCCAGCACCCTCCTGCCCACGGTGAGACACTCCGAGAGCGTCCCCGTGACCATGGCTCCTTTTGCCTGGGAAGCCATCAGCGGAAAGGCGGCATGGGAGCAGGATGCGCCCATGTCGACCGCCTTGGTGACCCGTGAGACCATCTTCCCAACTCGTTCGGCGACGAGCGGACTGGGGCAGTCTGTCATGATCAGTGCGTTTCCCCATGGGTCGCAAATGGCCAGAGGCCATGTGGGCAGGCCCAGGATTGCCGGTAATGCCTGACTCATCTCGGGTAGTGCCCGGCCGATGTAGTCGCCGTCGATCAGCGTTCGCCCCGACCGCGCCGCGGCATCTACCGCCACCAGCGTATTGGAGGGCCCCAGCTCGAAAGGGACGATGGCGCCTATCCGGCGAGCGAGATGTTGCTCGAGCTGGTCGACCGCACGCAACCAGGGATGTGGATGGCGTTCTTCATCCACTCCGAAGGCCTGCCTCTCGGAGCGGCTCATGGGCGGGTGGGGAGCGATCGATCCCATTCCGTACACCGAGCAGGTGAGGGTGTCCCCGGGGACCTCGTCGATGCTCGACCAGGACACCTCGATGCCGTCCTCTCGCAGCGCCGTCATGTAGTTCCTGCCACGGGAGGCCAGTCCTCCCCCTCCAGTGGCATACATGCCCAGGCCCAGGATGAGCGCCTCGGCGTCGTCATTGGATCGAATCGACCCGGTCATCAGCTCGACTGCTCCTGTGTCATGCGGGCGGCCGCCTCGCCGACCCGCAGCCTGGTCTGCTCATCGATTTCGATCAGAGGAGGTCGGACGCCTCCGCCCTTCAGCCCGACAGTGTCCATGGCGGCCTTGACTGCCGCCACGTTGTACGCATCTCCGTGCAGCGCTCTGATGTCCTCGAAGTCGAGACACCGTTCACGGATCGACAAGGCCCGCTCCATGTCTCCCTTCTCGAGGGCAATCTGCATCTCCAATGCCAGATGGGGAGCGAAGTTGGCCAGACCGGAGGTGAAGCCGACCGATCCGGCCAGGTGGAAGAACGGGGCGTATCGTTCGGCGATGCCACACGTCCACAGGACCCCGGAGTCGTCTTGGGCGACGGTGCGGCGAAACCGGGCGATGTCACGCTCGGCGTACTTGCAGCCAACGATCAAGGGATGATCGAGCAGCGTGCCCAGGTGTTGGTCGTCGGGCAACCCTCGCTTGTAGACCACCGCAGGAAGGCCGGCCTCGTCGATGATGGATCGCCAGAATCCGCACAAGCCTGCCGAGGCGACGTAGGGCTGTTGGCGGGGAAGGGCGAGTACACCTGCCACTCCCAGTTGGCGAGCCCGTCGGGCCATCTGCAAGGAAACCGGGTACTCGTGACCGATTCCTGGAACCACCAACGCATCTCCGGCCACGTCCAGGGCCGTCTCGACCAGCAGGGTCCATTCTTCGGGCGCGAGCGAGAAGGCTTCGCCGGTGTTGCCACCCACGTAGAGCAGACCGACGCCGCTTTCCACCAGGTAGCTCAGGTTGTCCGCCAGGGCGGAACGATCGATGCGGGTCAGGTCGTGGGTGAAGGGGGTGACCGGGGTCACCCCGACTCCCGCGAGCGCATTTCTCAGCTGGACTGTCACGGACGATCCTCCCGACCGCTAGGGTGGCAATCGATATTATAAGATCCAAGAGGAGGAGGATCGGGGTGCCCCCAGAGGCCGTGGACCCAGAGCAGCGAACTCGGGCGGCCGTCGACAGGTTGTATCAGTGCTACTTCGCCGGGGACAGCGACGGAATGGTGGACACGATGTCGGAGGACGTCTGGGTGCGCTTCCTGGGTCGGGCGGATTTTCGTGGCAAGCAAAGAGCCCGGCAGTTCTTCGGCCAGAACACACCGCTCCTCTTGAACCTCGACTTCCGCATCCACAAACTCATCGTCGACGGGGAGTACGCCGCCGCCTTATGGGAAGAGACGGCCCAGACGATTCACGGGAGGGATTACCAGAATCACGGCGTCGATGTGTTCCAGGTTCGCGACGACGAGATCACGATGGTCCATGAGAACAACGACATCCGCCTCCACCGGCAGCATTTCGATGGGGAGGACGCCTAGGAGCCCGTTGAACAATGCATGTCACCCATCTTGACGACCATGCATCACCACCCACTGCGTTCTCGGCCCCGCCATTCCGGCACAAGGAGTGGCGAAACCTCGGCCTTGCGGCTGGCGACGCCTGGCCGCCAATCCGAGCAACGGCATTATCCAACAGGCTCCTAGCGCGTCAAGGCCCTAGCGGCCTTTGTGGCCTTGCCATCGGCCCGGGTGAAGCCATGGCGTCGGCCTGCGGCGGAGGGAGGCGTTAGAGCCGTGTCAGTACTTCTTGGGCGGTGAGCTCGATCGTCTCTTCCAGCCGTTCGGGTTGGGCGGGCACGAGAGCCACCGAGTCGGCTCCGGCTTCGTGGAGCAGACCCAGTTTCTCGACCACCTCGTCGGGCGTACCGGCCACGGCCAGCCGATCCACCCAGTTCTCCGGCATCTCTCGGGCGACCACATCGGCCCCACCCCTGGCCAGCATGTCGGTCAGGTCCTCACTGATCCCGGCCACGTCGGTCAGAGCGTTTCGGCCGCCCGCAGCCTTGTAGAATCCCAGGGTCCGGCGGACCGAGTCACGAGCCCTGTGACGATCGTGGTCGACGGCGTAGATGGTGAAGGCGGTCACCTCATGAGGGTCCATACGGCCCGCTTTGTGTCGCCCCGATTCGATGCGGTCCCGGGCCCAGAGTACGTAATCGATCCCGGCACCCACCGACAGGATCGACCCGTCGGCGATCTCGCCGGCCAGTTCGAGCATCTTCGGTCCGATGACTCCCATGTACACGGGGAGGAAAGTCTCCGGAGGATAGGTGAGGGTGACATCCCGACTGGCGAACACCATCCCCTCCTCAGAGACGGTCTCCCCGGAGAGGAGCCGCTTGACGGTGGTGACCGATTCCCGGACAGCGGTGAGCGGGGAGTCGGGCATCAGGTTCATCTGCCGCATCCAGTCCGGCACGCCGAGACCGATTCCGGGCAAGAACCTGCCCGGGTGGGCGCCCGCCACGGTCGCCAGCTCCATCGCCAGGAGCGCAGGATGACGGACCACGGCCGAAACCACCCCGAGGCCGACCCGGATGCGCTCGGTGGCACCGAGGGCGATGCCGGCGCCGCCGATCCCGCCGGTGAAGAAGAAGTCTTCGGACAGCCAGAGCTCATCGAAGCCGGCCCGCTCGGCCGTGGCGGCAGTCTCGGCCAGGTGCGGAGGCCCGACGGTGCTTCCCAGCACCAAACCCACTCTCTTGCTCATAGGTACCTCGGATGGGGACGGTTGGATGGATCTTATAATCTGTCGCTCCCCGGACCGGAGTATGGATGAACGACAGAGACGAAGCTCGCCGGGTGGTGGGCGAGATAGTGGAGGCCTACAACCGCAAGGACCTGCCTTCGCTGGGAAGACTGTATGACCCCAACATCCGACTGTGGAGCTCATTAGGTGAGTCTGCGGTCGGTCGCCGGGCGGTGATGGATCATGTGGCGGAGCTCTTTCAGCGCCTTCCCGACGAGCACATGACGGCCGAAACGGTCGTGACGGACGGGCAGTCGGTAGTTGTAGAGCTGACCAGCCGTGGCACCTCGTCCGGCGGCGAGCAGTACGAGATTCAATTCACCGAGGTCTTCGAGCTCTCCGCTGGTTTGGTCAACAGCATCAAGACCTACATCGACCCAAGCCAGGTGGAGGCTGTCGAAAGCTGATGGCTACGCCTTGCTCGTCTGTCGCTCCACTGCAAAGCATTCCACCCAGTGGTCGGGCTGAATCATCACCAGACCCGGTTCGTTGGAACGACAGTGGTCGTATACCAGAGGGCACCGGTCCTGGAAGGAGCAGCCTGTGGGCAGGTCGGAGGGGTTGGGCGTCTCTCCTTCCAGCACGATGCGCTGACGGCGGTTGTCCAGGTCCATGGTGGGCACGGCCGACAGCAGTGCCCTCGTGTAGGGATGAAGAGGGTGGTCGAAGATAGTCTCTGTGTCCGCCAGTTCGACTATTCGTCCCAGGTACATGACTGCCACCCGGTCGGCGATGCGACGGACAGTCGAAAGGTCGTGGCTGATGAAAAGGTAGGCAACCTGCCTTTCCTGCTGGATGTCTCTCAGCAGGGCGATGATCCTCGCCCTGACCGATTGGTCCAGGCTCGAGGTGGGCTCGTCCAGTACGACCAGATCGGGCTCTGGCATCAAGGCCCGCGCTATGGCGACCCTTTGCTGCTGGCCTCCCGAAAGCGCCCGGGACCGACGCTGAGAGTATTCCGAGCCCAGCCCCACCAGGCGCAGAGCGGAGTCGATTCGGTCGTCGAACTCGGAAGGGTCGATCTCTGTCAGCAAGTCGAGTGGCTCCCGGAGCATCGCCGCGATCCGCATGCGGGGATTGAGCGACTGGGCAGGATGCTGGAACACCATCTGGATGCGACGACGAACGGAAGGGTCCCCGAAGCGCCCCTCGATGGGCTCCCCGTCGAAGGTTATGGCACCGCTGGTCGCCTGTTGAAGACCGACCACCACCCGGCCCAGAGTCGTCTTGCCGCAACCGGACTCTCCCACCAGGCCCAGAGTCTCTCCCGGTTCGATGGTGAGGTTCACGCCGCGCACGGCCGGAACGGCTCCCGAGCCCGCGCCGAAGGTCTTGTGGACTGACTCGAGCTCAACCAGCGGCATCGACGGCCTCGGTTTGGGCATGGAGGAAGCAGGCGGCGGCATGGTTGGAGCCCACCTCGACCAGAGGCGGAAAGGAGGTGCAGGCCTCGAAGGCGTACTGACATCTATGAGCGAATCGACAACCGGTGAGTGCGAAGTTGACCCCCTTCTCCTCGACGCGGGGATCCACCTCCCGTTCGATGGCGTCGAGCAGGAAGCGGCTGTAGGGGTGCTGGGGATTGGAGAGGACTTCCCTCTTACCCCCGGTCTCCATGACCTGTCCCCCATAGAGCACCGTCACCCTGTCGCACATCTCCGCCACCGCCGCCAGGTCGTGGGTGATGAAGACCACGCCCGCACCGGTCTCCGCCACCAGATCGCGCACGAGATCGAATATCTGGGCCTGGATTGTCACATCGAGGGCGGTGGTGGCCTCGTCTGCGATCAGGACCTGGGGCCGGGAGGCCAGTGCCATGGCGATCATCACCCGCTGGCACATTCCCCCGGAGAGCTGGTGGGGATAGGCCCGGGCAACCCGCTGGGGCCCTGGTATCCCGACCCGGGCAAGCGCCCCGGTGGCAGCCTGCCGGGCCTCGCCCTGAGCCATGTGTTGATGAAGTGACAGCACACGGGCGATCTGGCGGCCCACCCGCATGGTTGGATTGAGAGCGGAACGCGGGTGCTGGAAGATCATCGCCATCTGGCCTCGATTCCTCTGAACCGTTCCGTTCCGGACCAGAGATCGATCCTCCAGGCGAATGTCCCCCGAGCGGAACTCGATTCCGGACGGGAGCAACCCCATCATCGCCAGGGAGGCCATCGTCTTGCCTGATCCGGACTCGCCCACGAGACCAACGATCTCGCCAGGTTCGACCGAGAAGCTGACATCCCGGAGGAGGTCGATGGGGCTGTCTTCGACCCCCACCGTCAGATCTCGAACCTCGAGCAGACTCACAGTTCCTCACCGCCGAATTCGTCGCCGATGAAATGGAACGCCATGACAGCGAGGACGATCATGCCGCCCGGAAACAGGGCGGTCCACCACTGACCCGTGATGATGTCGGGTGCACCCTCGGCCACCATCACACCCCATTCAGCGGTGGGTGGGCGGATGCCCACCCCCAGGAAAGCCAGTCCGGCGACGGTGAGGATCGACCAGCCCGCCACCAGAGTGGCCTGCACCATGGCCGGGGTGAGAGAGTTGGGGAGCACGTGACGGAATGCGATCCGCCATTTGTGATTGCCGGCGAGGCGCGCCCCGTCTACGTATTCCAGCTCTCTCTGTGAGAGCACCTCGGCTCTGGTGAGACGGATGAAGTAGGGGATATAGGCCACCGTCACGGCAACGGCAACGTTGGGGATCGAGTTGCCGATCACGGCCACCAGGATCAAGGCCAGGACAAAGCCGGGGAATGCCAGAACCACGTCGGTGATCCTCATGATGACTTCGTCGACCCATCCACCCCAGTAACCCGAGATCACACCGAGCAAAGAGCCCAGTGCCATTGCTGCCAGGGCGATGACGATCCCGATGCTGAGATCGAGGCGAGCCGAGTAGACGGCCCGGGCGAAGACATCCCGGCCGAAGGTGTCGGTGCCAAACAAGTGTGCCGTCGAGGGGGCCTGCAGGGCCGCACTCGGCTCGGTGGCGATGGGGCTCTGGACGATCAACGGCCCGAAGACGGCGATCAGGAGGTAGAGGGCCAGAATCACAATGCCGGCCGCGGCGAGGGGATTGCGGCGGGCGAATGACTTGCGGCTGATCGTGGCGTCGAATTCAGCCGTCTCGAAGTCCTTGGCAGGACCCTTGTAGGAGTCCCCGGTCGGGAAGGGAGTGGCGTAGCTCACACCGCCACCTTCCCGCCCAGCCTGATACGTGGGTCGATCCAGGCATACAGAAGGTCGATGAGCACGTTGAGGCCCACGTACAGGATTCCGACCGTGATCACGAAGCCCTGCAGCGCTTCGAGGTCATTGTTCTGGATGGCGGTGTACGCGTACCGGCCCACCCCCGGCCAGGCGAAGAGAAACTCGACGATGATGTTGCCACCCAACATGTAGCCAAAGACGATACCGATGGCCGTCGTCACCGGCAGCAGGGCATTGCGGAAGCCGTCCCGTAGCAGGATCTGCCGTCTCGGGATCCCCAGGGACCTGGCGGTGCGAACGTGGTCGGATGCCAGGGTCTTGAGCATCGACGCCCGTACCATCTTGAGGATCGGGGCGGCCAGCACGAATCCGAGGGTCAGAACGGGCAGGGCCAGATAGCGGAAGGCCTCCAGCATTACTCCGAACCTACCGGTGAGGGCGGCATCGATTGTGTAGAACCCGGTGATGGTTCGGGGAGCCTCGGTTGTCACCGCCAGGCGATCGAGGGGCCCCGGGAACCAGCGGAGACGGAAGAACAGGAAGTAGATGAGCAACAGGCCCAGCCAGAACAGGGCCATGGAGGAGCCCAGCACCGCGAACACCCGGGCGGCCCGGTCGATCCACCCGTCCGGTCTGGCGGCGGCAGCGATGCCGAGCGGGATTCCGATCAACATGGCCAACAGGACGGCGTAGAAAGCCAACTCGAGTGAGGCCGGCAGCCGCTGGAGTATCTCGCCGGTCACCGGCTGGTCGGTCCGGATCGACGTACCCAGGTTGCCCTGGGCGACGTTTCCCATGTACCGGACGAATTGCTCCGGGAGTGGGTCGTTCAGGCCGTACTGCTCGCGGATCTGGGCGAGCTTCTCCTCGCTGGCGTAGGGTCCCGCCCGAACCGCAGCCGCGTCACCGGGGAGCACGCGCACTATGAAGAAGACCACCACCACGATCCCGATGATCGTGCCGATGGAGATCAGCACTCTCTTTCCCAGGTATCGCCACATGAGGTCTCCTCAACGGTAGGGGCCGCCGACAGGGGACGGGGGCCGGCGGCCCCTTACCGATGACTCAGCAGCTGTCGGTCTTCGTCATCCACTTGAATCCGGGGACATTGGTGTACTCCTTGTCCACGCCGGTCACGCACTTGCCGGTGACGATGGTGCGGTCGGCCGCCCACAGGGGCGCCCACACGGCGTTGTCGAAGAAGATCTGCTGCGTCTGAGACGAGATGTCCTGGCGCTGGTTCTCGTCCAGGGTGAACTTGCCCTCGTTCACGAGGTTGTCGTATTCCTCGTTGCAGAAGTGGGCGTAGTTCACGAACGAGCCGCACGTGGTCAGGAACGTCATCTGGTAGTAGGGATCCTCACCCCATGAGTACCAGTCGTGGATAAACAGCGGCAGCTCACCGTTGTTCAGCTTGTCGCTGAAATCGGCATCGGGCAGTACCGAGACCTCGACGTTGATCCCTACCTGACGCAGAGCGTCCTGAATCAGCACCGCTGCCTCCTGGTCGGTGGCGCGTGACTCGCGGACGCCAAGTGTGAGATCGACACTATCCACGCCTGAGTTGGCCAGATCTGTACGTGCCTGATCCAGGTCCTGTTTGTACTGGTCACCGATCGAGGCGTCGTAGGTCTCCATCGGCGAGGTCACCACACCGCCCGCCGGAGAGGCGTAGCCGTACATGACCTGGTCGATCAAGGCCGAGTAAGGGACGGCGTGCATGATTGCCCGCCGGACGTCGACGTTGTCGAGCGGCGCTATGTCCTGGTTCATTCCCATGTAGTAGACGCCCGAGGTGGGTCGGGAGAAGATCTTGACGTTGGGATCGTTCTCGAGCTGAGACAGCAGCTTGGGCGGAATCCCGGTAGCCACATCGATGTCGCCCGACTGCACGAGCAGGGCTCGTTGATTGGCGTCGGGAACGGTACGAATGGTCACCCCACTGTTGGCGACGTTGGCCATGTCCCAGTAGTAGGGATTGGGGGTCAACACCACCTGGCGATCGGGGTTGTACTCCTGGAGCATGTAGGCCCCAGAACCCGCCGCGTTGGTGGTCAGATACCCGCCGCCCCAGGGATCATCGGAGGTGGTGTTCGCCTCGACCAGCGCCTGATTGATGGCTCCAAAGACCTGGAAAGTCATGAAGCGTTCGAACAGGGGCGTCTTGGCGTTGGTCTCGATCTCCAGCGTGTAATCGTCAACGGCCTGGATCTGGTCCGGTGAGTCCACCCCGATGAAGGGCAACAGAACCGTGATGTAGCTGAAATCGGCCTGCATCGACCGGTCGAAGGTGTACTTGTAATCCTGGGCGGTCACCGGTGTGCCATCCGCGAACGTTGCGTCCTGGCGGAGGTGGAAGGTTGCCTTCAGGCCGTTGTCTGTCTCGGTGACCTCATAGGACTCGGCGCCTTCGCCGACGTGCTCACCGGGGATACCGATCAGAGACCCGTCCGCCTGCTGGTCGTACTTCTCCCGGATGAGGGGATCGTAGAGGGCCCTGGTCACCGCGTATGCGGAGGTGGACCGAAACGTGTGTGGCTCGATCAGGTTGACCGTGTCGCTGAGAGCAGCCACGATCTCGGGCTTCTCGGACGGCGCCTGACCTCCGGTGGTGGCCGTGGTGGCGCCACTCGTGGTCGGCGTTCCGCCCGAGGTCGTCTCCGTGGACCCGCCGCTAGTGGTAGTGGGGGTGGTCTCGGTTCCGGCGCTGGAGCAGGCTGCCGCCAGCATTGACAGAGCCACTACCAGAGCCAGGACCTTGGGCAGTTTGGGTCTGATTCTCATCGTTCTCCTCCTGGATGGGTGCCGGGTCCTCGCCCAGCCGCCTTCGCTGGATCTTATAACATATTCCTGGAGCCGCGCGCCGATCCTCCGATTCCACTCATAGAAAGCCACCGATCGGACCAGGTTGCAGTTCACGGGGCTCCGCTCCCGCCCGGAACAAACGGGCAGGATTCGGGCCCCGCAGTTCGACCGCGTCGTCCGTGATCGACAGCCATGAGCCTTCGCGCAGGCCGATCACCGGGGTCGAGTTCTCCTCGTGGAACTCCATGATTCGTTGCTGGCGGGTCTCACCGCCATGAGGGACGTCCGGATCGCGGTCGACGTAGTGGGGATTGATCTGGAAATCGACCAGGCCCAGCGCGTCGAGGTCCGGAGGTTGAACGATGGGCATGTCGTTCGTGGTCGTGATGCTGGGGCAAGCCACGTTGGAGCCGGCACTGGTGCCGAGGTAGGGGACTCCGGTTCGCACCAGAACGCGGATGGGGCCGATCAGGCTGAGGGCCATCATCCGCTCCAGCAGGCGGAACGTGTTTCCCCCGCCGACGAAGATTCCCTCGCAATCGAGCAGGGCAGCCGCTGGATCGGCCGATTCGTGAATCGAAACGAGGTGCAGGCCCAACTCTTCGAATCTCTTCTTGGCGGTCGAGGCGTATCCGTCGAGGTCGTGGAGCGCGTACGGGACGAACGCTACCGGTCGCGATTCGGCGAAGTGCTCCAAGAGCTCATCTGCCAGATGGTCCAGATATCCCTGTCCCGGGTTGGTGGAATTGGAGGCGAGGAGCAACCTGGTCAAACCGCCACCCCGGCATTCCTGGCCGATTTCTCCAGACGGCGCCGTGCGAGTGCCGCCGCGGCTTCGGCTGGGCTGGTACCGCTCGCCACTGCCTGAGCCAGGATCTGGCCTACCCGGTCCTCGATGTCGTCGACCATGTCCCGAGCCCGATCGGCGTCGTAGCCACCCGGATCGAGTTCGGCCGAGATGTTGATGATTCCCCCGGCATTGGCCAGATAGTCGGGCACATAGAGAATGTCCCGCTCCGCCAATCGCTCCGCGCACGCCGGATCGGCCAGCTGGTTGTTTGCGGATCCGACCACCGCCGCACATCGAAGACGTGGAATAGTCGCCTGATCGAGGACCCCGCCCAGGGCGCAAGGAGCCAGCACATCGCATGGCCTGGTCAGGATCTCGTCCGGGGGACACGGCTCCGCCCCGATCGACTCCGCCACTTCCTCAGCGCAAGGCCGATCGATGTCGCTGACCAGGACGGTGGCTCCTTCTTCGGCCAGGAGGCGAGCCAGATGCGATCCGACCTTTCCAACTCCCTGGATGGCAATGGTTCGGTCCGCGAGATCAGCTGAAGACCAGAGTTGCTGCCCGGCCGCCCGCATAGCCCCGACCACACCGCGAGCTGTCGCAGGAGATGGATCCCCCGACCCGCCCATGTCGAACGGCAGACCCGTCACCCAGCGTGTGGTGCTGGACACCTCGACCAGGTCGGACACCGTGGTTCCCACGTCCTCGGCGGTGATATAGGAACCGCCGAGGCGCTGGACGAGCCTCCCGAATGAGTGGAGCATCTCCGGAGTCTTGTGCTCCAGGTCTCCGATCAGGACGGCCTTGCCCCCTCCCAGGTCGAGCCCGGCGGCCGCAGCCTTGAAGGTCATGCCCTCGGAGAGGCGGAGGACGTCGTGCAGCGCCTCGGCTTCAGACGTGTAGGGGTACAGCCGGGTCCCTCCCAGGGCCGGTCCCAGAACGGTCGAGTGGATGGCGATGATCGCCTGGAGCCCGGAGGAGGAATCCCGGCCGAAGACGACGGTTTCATGTCCGTCGGCGGCCATCTCCTCCAACACCGGTTGGTCCACCATGGGAGAGATATTATAAGATTTGTCGGTGTTGTCGATCCGAGGAGCCGATCAGCCATGAAGTCCCCGTCGGCGGCAGTGCGCGGCCTCGATCGCTCCGGGATCAGAGAGGTGTTCGATCTGGCCAACACCATCCCCGGGGCCATTCATCTGGAGATGGGCGAGCCGGATTTCGCCACGCCGGCCCACGTCTGCGAGGCGGCGGCGCAGGCCGCCATCGACGGGTACACCAAGTACACGCCCAATGCCGGGCTCCCGGCGTTACGTGAAGCGCTGGCGGAGAAGATCGTCACCCGCAATGGGCTGGATGCCGGCGCCGAGCGCATCCTGGTCACTCCGGGGGCCATAGCGTCGTTGTTCGCTGCCTTTCTTGCACTGTGCGACAAGGGAGACCAGGTGCTGATACCCGACCCGGCCTGGCCGAACTATCGGATGATCGCCGCATTGCAGGGACTGGAGGTGGTCCGGTACCCGCTGCGGGTCGAGGACGGTTTCCTTCCTTCGGCCGAACTGATCGAACCGCTGGTGAGCGATGGGACCAAACTCATCCTGGTCAACTCCCCCAGCAATCCCACCGGGGTGGTGACGAGAGGGTCTCACCTCGAGGACTTGATGGCACTGGTCTCCGACAAGGACCTCTGGGTTGTTTCCGACGAGGTATACGACGAGATCTACTTCGACGGCCCGGTGGCGCCGAGTATCGCCTCGGCCGGCGACCCCGAGCGGGTGGTCACCGTCTGGAGCCTGTCGAAGACCTATGCAATGACCGGCTGGAGGGTGGGCTACGCCCTCGCCCCGGGCGAGCTGGCACCGCTGATGATCAAGACACAGGAGCCGATAACGGCCTGCGTCAACGCCCCGGCGCAAATGGGCGCTCTCGCCGCCGTGAGCGGCCCCCAGGATTGCGTCGTGGAGATGCGAGAGGCGTATCGAAGACGGAGGGACTCGACCCTCGGCCAACTCGATAGCTCGGGGATCTCGTATGTGACGCCGGCAGGTGCGTTCTACCTGTGGATCGACATTTCCGACTCCGGTAACGATTCAACGGACTTTGCCCGCGCCCTGCTTCTGGACCAGGGGGTGGCGGTCACCCCCGGTCAAGCGTTCGGTCCGGCAGGGCGGGGTTATGTGCGGGTCTCCCTGGCGACTGACCCCGGGTTGTTGCACGAGGGAGTGGCGAGATTGATCGAGGCGTTGCGGGCGGCCCGATGACTGGGAGACACCCGTCGGCCTGATTGAGCAACACACCACTAGAGGAGCCTGTTGGATAATGCCGTTGCTCGGATTGGCGGCCAGGCGCGCCAGTCGCAAGGCCGAGGTTTCGCCACTCCTTGTGCCGGAATGGCGGGGCCGAGAACGCAGTGGGTGGTGATGCATGGTCGTCAAGATGGGTGACATGCATTGTTCAACGGGCTCCTAGCGGTCCACGCCCCGTTCGCTCCCGGTCAGGATGTGATCCAACTCGCGTCGGTCGATGCGGACCTGGTCGCCAGAGGTGGCCAGGGCCACCGCCGCCAGGGCCACACCTCGCTGCATTCCCGCTTCGATGTCACCGTCGAGCAACCCGTCCAGCAGTCCTGCGGCGAATGCGTCACCGGCGCCAAGGCGATCAACGATCATGGTGGGCCGGGCTGGGACCTGGAGGGTCGAACCGTCTCTGGCCAAAACCGCTCCCCTGGGTCCCTCGGTCACCACTACGTTCGAGCTGTCCAGCATGTCGGCCAGCTCCAGTGCCGCATCTCCCGGCGGGGAGGATATGCCGAACACCGTCAGCGCGTCCTCACGGGTGCAGATGAGGAGATCGACGCCCTCAGCGAGCTTGCTCAACACGGTGCGGGCCGTTTCTTGGCCCCAGAGACGGGCCCGGTGGTTGACATCGAGGGAAACGAGCGAGGCCGAAGCCTTGGCGGCCTCGGCCACGGCCAGGGTCGTGTCCCGGCAGCTGTCGGACAGAGCCGGTGTGATGCCCGAGAGATGGACAACTCGGGCTCCGGCGACGGCTTCCCAGGGAACGTCATCCGGAGTCATCCGTGAGGCCGCCGATCCCCGTCGGTCGTAAATCACCGACGTACCTCTGGGACCGTTGTCGAGTTCGACGAAATAGGTTCCCAGTCGACCTTCGGTCAGCCACTCGGCCATGGAGAGGTCGACCCCGGCCGCCCTCAGATCGCGGGCCACCCGTCGGCCCAGGCGGTTTTCGGGGAGCTTCGAGTACCAGGCCACGGAGCGATCCAGCGCGGCCAGCGCCACGGCGACGTTGGCTTCTGAACCCGCCACGTGGAGGTCGAGGAGGGCGGTGCTGTCGAGCGGAACCCCGGCCGGCGGGGACAGGCGGAGCATCGCCTCTCCAAGGGTGAACACATCGTGACTCACGTGACGGCCTCCGCCCAGCTCCGGGCCCGGGCAGCGATCTCGGCCACTCCCCCCATGGCGAAGCCTTCAACCGAGAAGAGGTCGGAACCAGCCCCGACGGCCGCTGCTCCGGCCTCCAGGTAGGACTCGGCAACCGAGGCCGTGATGCCTCCCGTCGGCACCAGGGGAGGGTGGCCGAGGGGAGAGCGAATAGCTTTCACGAAGGCAACGCCCCCGAGCTGTGACACCGGAAACAGCTTCACCGCTGTCGCTCCGATGCGGACGGCCCGGTCGATTTCGGTGGGCGTGGCCGCACCGGGTACAGCAGCCATTCCCCTCGCCAGGGCCGCCTCGACAGTCGCCTCGTCGACGATCGGCGCCACGATGAAGCGGCCCCCGCAGTCGGCTATCCGTTCGACCCTGTCGGAGCGAAGCACACTGCCTGCCCCTACCGTTACCTGAGGGAGGGCTCCGGCGATGCGCGAGATCTGAGACAGGGCTTCGTCCGAATCGAGTGTCACCTCCAGGACACGAATTCCGTTTTCCACTGCAGCCGAAGCGACGTCGATGATGGATGCGGCCGGCATCCCGCGCAGGATTCCGATTATCGGCACGGCCTCGAGCCCGGGAAGGGCAGTGGCGAGGATCGAATCTGGAACGGGATCCATAGGCGGGCCACTAGACGCGGAGCAAGCCGGAGTGGCACCGGCTCTACGACCCCCATGTTAGATTGAGCTTCCTCTGTGAAAACGCCTACCAACGGTCCACCCCGGTCCGGGAGCAGCGTCGACCGCGTCTACGAGGCCTTGCGCTCGGCGATCGTCATGGGCCACTACCCGCCCGGGGGTCCCCTGCGTCTTCATGAACTGAGCGAGGACCTGGGTGTGAGCCTCATTCCGATACGGGAGGCGCTACGCCGGCTCGAAGTGGAGAGACTGGTCGACAATCGCCCCTACCGCGGTGCCGTGGTGGCGTCGATCTCACTGTCTGATGTGCGTGATGCCTACGGGACCCGAATCCTCCTCGAGTCTGAGGCCTTGCGGCGGGCGTGGCCAAACATAGATGAGGAGGCGCTGGGTGTCGCCCGAAATACCCTGGACGAGATGTTCGCGGCCTTCGAGGCCGGTCGGATGGAAGAGGGTGCGCAGTTGCACGGGCGCTATCACTTCGACTTGTGGGCCCGGGCCGAGTCGCCCTGGCTGGATCACCTGATCAGGATCCTGTGGAGCCATACCGAGCGATATCGAAACCTGGCCCTCGTTCTTCAGACTCCGGCCCGTGCTGGGAAGGAGTATCACCAGGTCGTGCTCGCCGCACTGGAGTCTAGAGATCTCGATTCTGCAATCCTTCACACGCGAGAGGAACTCTCCAGGGCGAGGGATCTGGTGATCGAGCATCTCTCGGACGCCCTGGGGATGAAGCCCGAAACGCGGCCCGCCTGAGTGCAGCCCTGATATCGGCCTTCCCCCGGCGCCCGCTCGGTCCATAATGGCCCGATGAAACACCTCTCTCTGTCCGAGCTGGAGGCCGGCCTCGATCACGTCCGGGCCGCGGCGGCAGACGCCGGCACGGTCGAGATGATCGTCCGGCGGCCGTCGGTGGAGCAGCGAGAAGTGGTGGAGGAGGCGGTTCTCGATGCGGCGGACGGTCTGGTTGGTGACACCTGGAGGAGCCGCACCATCGAGGCGAGCGAGGACGGGACACCGATATTCGACTCCCAGATCACCCTGATGAATGCTCGCTTCGTCGACCTGGTGGCGCAGGGCAGAGCACGGTGGGCTCTGGCCGGGGACCAGCTCTACGTGGATCTCGATGTGGGTGTCGGGAATCTCCCGCCCGGCACGACATTGTCGGTCGGCAACGCCGTGCTCGAGATCACTGCCCGACCTCACACCGGCTGTGCCAAGTTCTCGCGGCGTTTCGGGATGGAGGCCCTCCGGTTCGTCAACTCTCCCACAGGCCGTGAGCTCAGGTTGCGTGGCGTCTACGCCACCGTCATCCGGCCGGGCTCGATTCGCCGCGGAGACGTCATCAAGAAGGTCTAGAGGCCGGCCCGTCGGCGAAAGGAGATCACTCTGGATGCCCGAACCGGCTTTGCGCTCGACTGGCTCCTCCAGTCCGAGGAGCCAGGGGTCCGCCTCTTGGCACGCCGGGATGTTCTCGGCGAGGAAGTCGACGATTTCACCACCGTGGCGGACGGCTCGAAGGCGAGAGCCCTGCTGGCGGGTCAGAAGCCCGACGGCGGGTTCGGCGTTCATCCGTATCGCAAGTGGGCCGGTGCCCACTGGAGGTTGGTGTCGCTGGTTGATCTGGGGATCCCCGGGGAGCATCCGGGCATGGCGCCTGCAGTGGCCACAGTTCTCGATTGGCTCACCAGTGAACGACATCGGAGCCGCATCCGGGTCATCGACGGGCTCACCCGCCGCTGCGCATCCCAGGAGGGCAACGCGCTGGCGGTAGCGTCCCAGCTCGGCCTGGCCTCCGACCCCCGGGTTCAGCTGCTGGCCGAATCGCTGGTCGGCTGGCAGTGGCCCGATGGCGGTTGGAACTGCTCCGTGCGCGCCAGTGGAAGACGTTCCTCCTTCCACGAGACCCTGCCCCCGATCCGCGGTCTCTTCGAGTACTGGCGTGCGACCGGCGAGGACGAGGCACTCCAGGCTGCCGGGCGGGCCGCCGAGCTATTACTGGAGCATCGGCTGTTTCGCGCCCTGAAGAGTGGCGAGCCGATTCACAAGAGCTGGGTGACGTTGCACTATCCCCCTTACTGGCACTACGACGTCCTCAGCGCTCTCAACGTCCTGGGGCGGATGCAGCTCACAACAGACCCCCGTTGCTCCGACGCCCTCGAGATACTGGCGCAGAGGCGTCTCGAGGACGGTCGATGGCGTCCTGGCGGGTACTGGTGGAACCCGCCCGGTTCCGATCGACCCAACACCGATGTGGTCGACTGGGGACGTTCGGCCCCCAACGAAATGGTCACCCTCACCGCTCTGCGCGTCTACGCCGCCTCCGGTCTGCTCTGACGGAAGCCCGGGTGGGGCCGACGCCGACGGATCGCCTGGAGTAGCCTCGAAGTCGAGTCTCATGGAGTGCTCTGGTTGAGTTCGATGGCTTGGCGGCAGGAGTCGACCGGCTACGTGCGGGGGCCCTACCAGGTCGTGTTGGAGGGACCTGGGCGGTGGAGGCTCGAGCGGCGGGGACGTTCGATGGGAATTTTCGAGAGTCTGAGTTCGGCCCAGTCCGTCGCCGGGTTGGCCGAACGAAGACGGCTGATGCGTCGGGCGGTGGCGGGTTGGCTGGCTCTGTGTCTGGTCGGGATAGCAGCGGTCATCTGGCTGGCTGCTTTCCCCGAGGTGCCCAATCCCGACTATCCGCCCGCCGAGGCTCTGGCGGCAGACTTGCGGGACGCTTACGACTCGATCGTCGCCGGTGAGTCGGTTGTGGGCGACTATCAGGCTGTCGCCGACGGGTTCGAAGGGGGTCTGGTGGTGCGGCCCGGAACCGATCGGGAGTACAACGTTCTGATGGGCGAGAGCGCCGGTCGATGCTATGTGATGTGGTGGCACGAAGGGTTCCTGCCCCAGGGAGGTGTCCTCAAGCGGAGTCTGGAATGCCATCCATCTACGGTCATCTTCGGAATCGCCAACTCCTATGAGAAGGTCTCACCTGCCTCCGACCGCCACCTCGTCAACCTCATCGGCTCGACCATCGTCTGGGAGCAACTTCTTCCGTCGCCCACCCGGTTCGGATGGTGGGTGGTGCCGGGCATCGCCATTGCCCTGCTTCTGGCGGTCATGGCCCTTGTCAACATGGTGGTAGTGCTGATACGTCGGGAGGCGTGAGGGCAAAGGAGCCTGCGGAACAGGCTCGTCCGGGGCCTAAAGCCTCTACCGACGAGGATCCTCAAACGTAGGATCGGTTTCGAGTCTCATGGGACGGTCTCGTTGAGTCCGATGGCCTGGCAGCAAGACCCGACCGGCTACGTGCACGGGCCCTACCGGGTCGTGCTGGAGGGTCCCCGGCGTTGGCGACTCTCGAGGCAGGGTCACTCGATCGCCATGTTTGAGAGCCTCAGCGCTGCCAAGTCTGCCGCCGAGCAGGTGGAGCGAAGGAGGCGGAAGCGCCAGGCCGCGGCCATTTGGCTGGCCGTGTCTCTCCTCGCCGCGGCGGCGGTCGTGTTGGTGGCAGCCTTCCCCAAGGTGCCCAACCCCGACTATCCGCCGGCCGAGGCTCTGGCAGAACACCTGCGGTCGGCCTATCGGTCTATCCAGGCGGGGGAGGCTGTCCCGGGCCAGTATCAGGTTGGGACTGACGGCTTCGAGGGGGGTGTGGTTCTACGTCCGGGGACGGACCGGGAGTACAACGTTCTGATGGGGAAGAGCGGCGGGGAGTGCTACGTGATCTGGTGGGATGATGGATATCTTCCCCAGGGCGGCGTTCTGGTAAAGAGCCTCGATTGCCGACCGTCGACGGTCATCTTCAGCGTCGGCAACAACTACGAGAGATTCTCACCGGCGGCTGACCGCCGGCTGCTGAACGTCACAGGCACCGACATCGTGTCTGAGCAGATCCTGCCCTCACCTACCCGGTTCGGCTGGTGGGTGGTTCCGGGCATTGCCGTCGGCTTGCTGGTGTCGATGATGGCCTTGGTCCGCATGGTGGTGGTGCTGATACGTCGGCAGGCATGAGGGCGGGGGCGTTTCGGCGCGCATCCTCGTTGCCGGCGTCGTGTGTGTCGCCCGGGAAAGCGCATATGGTGGGTGTGAGAAGGGGCCGCGTCTGGCCTCGATCGACTACTCAGGGAGGCGACATATGTTCATTCAGGTCATTCAGGGCAGGGTTTCCGATCCGGATGCGATCCAGACACGGTTCACAGCATGGCTGGAGGAACTCGCCCCCTCGGCCGAGGGCTGGTTGGGATCCACGGCAGGTATGACCGAGGACGGAGAGTTCGTCGCCATGGTGAGGTTCGAAGACGAGACCGCTGCCAGGGCCAACAGCGACCGCCCTGAGCAGGGAGTGTGGTGGGCCGAGACTTCTGGTCTATTCGATGGAGGAGCCCAGTTTCACGACTATCCCAACACCGAGCTCTTCCTTGGGGGCGGGTCGGACGAAGCCGGATTCGTCCAGTTCATCCAGGGCACCTACATGGGCGAAGGCTCACCGGCCGAGGTGGTCGAGAACGAAGGAGAGTTGGCGGAAATGCGTCCCGATCTGATCGGTGGCATCTACGGGTGGAACGACCGGGGCCACTTCACCCAGGCGATCTACTTCACCTCCGAGGAGGAGGCACGCCAGGGCGAACAAACCATGGGAGACGATGACGACATGGCGCGGCAGGTGGAGACGTGGATGTCTCATGTGGAGAACATCCGCTATCTCGACGTCCCGGATCCGTGGCTGGTCAGTCCGTGACCGACGTCCAGGAGCTCTTTCCCCGGGCGGTGGGCGAGTTCGACCGGCGGGTCGAGGTGATTGCCGACAGTCAGTGGGACGACGACACACCATGCACCGAATGGAGCGTGCGAGACCTGGTCAACCACCTCACCTACGAGGACTTGTGGGTTCCCGAGTTGTTGGCCGGCAAGACCCTGGAGGAAGTTGGGGATCGCTTCGATGGCGACATCCTGGGCGATGAGCCCAAGCAAGCATGGCGGCGGGCACGCGACGGGGCGTTGAAGGCGGTGTCGGCCGGCTCGATGGACCGACCGGTCCACACCTCGATGGGGGAGATGCCGGCCCGGGACTACCTCAGCCAGCTCTTTTCCGACCACCTGGTTCATGCCTGGGATCTGGCCCGGGCCATCGGCAGTGACGAGGGCCTGGATGAGGAGCTGGTGCGGAATTGTGACGCCATGATGAGGCCCTACGAGGCCATGATGCGGGCCTCGGGCGTGTTCGGCGACTACGTCGAGGTGCCCGCCGACACCGACGCCGAGGTCCGTCTGCTGGCTCTGTTCGGCCGCCGGGTGTGAGTCGTCGGAGACAGAACGGGGGTCAGGCTCCTCGCAGGCGGCTGGCCGATCGACTCCGGAAAAGGAACCCGATCCAGGACCGGTAGGGACGCCACATATCGGCGATCGCCTCCAGTTCGTCCACCGATGCATCGGGCAGTCGGTAGGCGGATCTCATGATGGCGTGGAGGCGCCGTTCGTGGCGCGGGAAGACGTCGGGATGTCCGGCTCCGCGCACCAGGATGAGCTCGGCCGTGAAGGGACCCACCCCGGATATGTCCTGGAGGTGGGCCAGGGATTGCCCGGTCTCCTGGCGCCTCAGGGTTTGGGAATCGAGTGATCCCTCGAGGGCGGCATGGGCCACATGTCCCAGGCGCTCGCGTTTCGTCTCGCCTATCCCCACAGAGTCGTCGAGTTGGAGCAGGCGCCGGGGTGAAGGGAAGGCTCGTGCGCCATCGATCTCGATTCCGTACTCACGTGTGATGCGGTCCTTGGCCCCCGACGCCATCTCCATGCTCGAGCGCTGGGAGAGCACCCCCCACACGGCAGCTTCGTACGGCGTCCAGAAGCACACCGGCCGAAGACCCCGGTTCTCATCCAACAGGTGTCCCGCTATCGGGTCTCGCTCGGCTACGGCGTCGAGTCCTGACCCGTCGATGTCGACCGAGAGGACACGAGCGGCTTCAGCGGCCACCTGGTTGCGATCGGCGGCACCGGCGAAGTCACCCACCAGGGTGCCTGCTTGCTGGCGCACCGTGATGGCAACGGGATCCCAGGTCCGGTCCAGGTGTGCGGCCCAGCTGAGAGACCTGGCTGACTGAGGACGACCGACGGTGGGCGGCCATCCCTCCAGGAAACGCCGGGCCCTTTCCAGGTCGTAGTCGCCCGAGAAGATCAGTTCGAACGTAGAACATATAAGCATTCTGATAAAATATCAGCATGCTTATACTATCGGAAATGACTCCACCTCGACCGCTGGACCGACGGGTTGGTTATCTGCTCAAACGAGCCCAACAGGCTCTCCGGTCGCGCATCGACGAGGCGCTCTCCGACCTGGGCCTGACCGCTCCTCAGTATGCGGTCCTGGCGAATTTGGGCGAGCAGCCGGGCATGTCCAACGCCGAACTGGCCCGGCGATCGTTCGTCACTCCCCAGACGATGATTCGAATCGTCACAGGCCTGGAGGATCGGGGGCTCATCATCCGGACCCCGCGCCTCGACAACCGAAAGGTTCTCGCGGCCAATCTCACCCGGCAAGGCTCTGAGCTGGTCGAGTTGGCTGATCTTGCCGTGGCTCCGGTGGAGCAGCTCATAGGACGGGGGCTGTCCGATGCGGAAGTGGGCGCCCTGGCCGGGCAACTGACCGAGTTGGCAGACAGACTCGAGGAAGCGGGCTGACGCTCTGGATTCCCGATTCGGCCTGGAAGGTCAGAACCGTGAAACGGCCTCGCCTGTGCACCTCGCAGGGTCACGTGCCCGACGCCTCCGACCCCATTTGGATGGTGGCCCGGTCCCGCCTGACGGGGTCGCCACGGTGAGCGATCCGACCCGAGGGCCAGACCGGCTCAGGACTGAAGCAGCTCCCGCATCTGGCGGTAGATGAGATGCGTTGCCTGACGGGGGGCGAGGCGGTTGGCCAGGTTCATCATCCGCGAGTCCCGGCCCACGTATATGTGGAGGTGGTCGGACTCGATCCCGTCCAGAATGATCCGGGCAGCGTCCTCGGCTGAGGTGGTCGGGTATTCGCTCTCCGCGGCCGCCTCGGCTCCGCCCGGGATGTCGATGCCCGAGTTGGCGGTGATTTCGGTGGCTACGGCACCGGGCATGATCACTGAGACCTTGACGTTGGTGTCCAGCAACTCGGCGTAGAGGCCCTCGGTGAGCAGCTTGACTCCCGCCTTCGAGGCCCCATAGATGGTCTGGCCGGGAACGGGAAGAAAGCCACCCATGCTCGAGACATTGGCGAGATGGGCGACCGGTCGTTCGAGCAAGTGGGGAAGGAAGGCCTTTGACACGTGGATCGTCCCGTAGAGATTGACGTTGATGACACGGTCGATGGCCTCGTAGTCCAGGTCGTTCAGCTTGAGGAAGGGCTGGATGATCCCGGCGCAGTTGATGATTCCGTCGATCAGACCGTGGGCCCCGATGACCTGATCGGGGAGCTCTTGAACCGCTTGGCGGTTGGTGATGTCGGTGACGAAGGTGGCGAGCCTGTCACCGGCTCCGGCCAACTCGGTAGTTTGGTCGAGGCTTTCCTGACGCAGGTCCACGGCTGCGACTCTCGCTCCTCGCCGCAGCAGCTCCAGGACCAACTGACGGCCGATCCCGTTGCCTCCGCCCGTCACCACAACGACCCTGCTCTGAACCTTCAT
This sequence comes from uncultured Acidimicrobiia bacterium, assembly GCA_963744905.1. Lineage (GTDB taxonomy): Bacteria > Actinomycetota > Acidimicrobiia > Spongiisociales > ZC4RG35 > DATFFO01. The sequence goes on from CAVUUV010000007.1 coordinate 239,835, forward strand.
CATGTCTCCCTTTCCTGGATGGATCAGCGGAGCTTGCATTGCTGAACGGTATGCGCGCCGATCCGCACCGTCGACATGCCCATTGGTGGTATCAGTAGCGGTTGGTGGTTCAGCCACTCTCCTTAAGAGCTCGAGCCGGCACTTCGCTCCTTCTCGATGTGGTCCACGAGCGCGTGTCCCAATGCCCCAACCAGCATTCCGAAAGAGCCGATGATGAACAACCAGGTGCCAACGGTCTTGAGGGTTTCGAATAGGAAGAAGATCGACCCGACGAAGAACGTGAGATTGCCGAGGATGCCGACCGTGGTGTGGAACCACTGATAGTCACGAACCAGCGTTTGGACTGGCCCGGTTTGCTCCAGTCGAGTAGTGGGGGAGGTCATTTCGTTCCTTCCTGCGCTCGCGTTGGGGAGATACCACATGTGACAGCAGCCAAACCAATGTGGGCTTGAAGTGCATGTCGACGGTTTCATGCCACATCTGCATGATCTGACGAACAGTTCGCGGTTCTTGGAGCCGGGTGGCGAAGTTCTCGGCCACCTACTCGGCCTGGTAACTCGTCCGGTTGAACCTCTTGTCAACAACTCGTTGGACTCGCTTGCGAAGTGGTTTGAACAGGATCGCGACGGCGAGTGTGGACGCCGCGACAAACATGGGTGGTCGCTCTCCGACGATCTGTGCTCATCGAGAGCTTCCTCACCGACATCGACTCAACCAGCACGCCGTTACCAGAACGTGACGGGATCAGACGACACCCGACCTTTCCCACTCAAGGCGTTGCGCTCTCGTCCATCCGTGGTGTCTAAGGAGTTCTGAACCTCCCCGAGTGTTGTGGAGGCTCTGATGTTGCCCCTGGCTTCGTGGAGTCAGACCGCCTGACTGCGCTCCGCCGAGGTCAGGTCGTCGTGGTGCGGGATCCCTGCCTCCACTCAGAAACCAGTGGTGGGAGGAGGGCTCTGAGCCCTCCTCCCACTCGGTTCTTCCCCACTGACAGCGTGCCTACCAGGCGCCCTGTCATTCGTTCGGGGAGGGTCGGTTCCTAGAAGGGTCCGGGATAGCTCTGGGAAATGCCGTGAGTCAGATCGGTGATCACCAAGTTGGTGAACTCGACCATCATTGGCGGTGAGCAGTCCGGCTGGAACGTGGCCGTCACCGTCAGGGTGTAGTCGGCCTTCCCGTTTTGCACGGGGAACGTCCCCTCGGCAGCGAAGCTCTCCTTATTCTCGGCCTTGGGGTGCTTCCCCCCAGGGTTGATGCAGGCGGCTTCGACCGTGATCCGGACCTCAACCTGCTCCTCGTTGCCCAGTCCGGCGATCTTCCCCGAGACCGTGAGGCTGTTCCCGCTCCGTTCGATGGTCGCCTTGCCCACGAAATGTGGACTCCCGGCCAGGGCCGGAACGGCCGCGGTGGCGATGAACATGCCGATCACGACCAGTAGAAGCATTACTCGACGCATTGATTCTCCTTCCTCGTCGATGAATAGCGGCACCGTTGCTTGTTCGACGCCGCTTCAGATCCGGGAGAAGCTGGGGGTGCTCTCGCTCTCGGTTGCGAGGCCTGGTCGCTCTGCGGCTCGGAACCCTCGACGCGGTACGTTCTCAAAGGGATCGTTGACTGGTTGGCATGGTTTCTCCTGGGGGAAGGCCACCGACTATGCGGTGGGTGGGGACCCCCAGGGACCAGGCTCGAGGCTGACCGGGCAGCGGCATGCGGCACAACAACCGAACTAGCGCATCCTCGTCAAACGAGTACGCTGCCCCTCGGCCTCCCTGTGTGGGCCGGTATACAAGAGGAATCCCCAAGACTTCTCTGACAACTGAGAGTTCACACGGGAGGCCCCCGTGGGCGACCGGAACTCGTGTCGGAGAGGTTGGCCCGCGCCGGACCTGAGTCGCCCCTCTGCTCGAACGCGGCGGAGACGCCCTTATCGCCGCCGGAACGTCTCGCGGACGCCGGCGCCGAGCCCTCTCCAGATTCAGTCATGTTGCCCAATGCTCAGCCCTGATCCGAGCCTCTCAAATCGACCCTACGCGAGGCACTGACCCGATGGCGCGAAAATTCTGACTAATCCACGACGCCCAACAGGCCAACCTTTCGACCATGCGGTCGGTCGAGCGGTTCCCCACGTCCGCCAGCTCACGCTGAGGAAGACCATCTGGCTTCTGGCCATGGCTTTGGTGATGCCGGCGTGCAGCAGCGTTCCCTGGTCAAGTGACCTACCGCAGCAGTGGTGCAACTCCGACGCCACCGGCTACCTGCCGCCGCCTCAGGGACCGGACGGGGCCCAGCAGGACTCGAAGGCGGCTCTCCAATGCATCGTGGACGCCCATGACGCCGGCGAGGATGCCGGTCTCGGGTTCACCTATTTCGGGACGAAAGGCGAGCGGTCTCGGGCGATGCTCCACTCCCACGCAGACAGGACCGTCGACTTCTACCTCGAGCAGAGAATCGGATGGCAAGCCTGGCTCGCCTGCGAGTCGTTCGGGATGTTGGATCCAGGGACGATCAGAGTGGGTCTGTGTCGTCGGACGCCGGGTGACCCGTCTTCGGGTGGTTGACATGTCGCCGCGGCCCCCGCCCGAGGGAGCACCGGCTGTGTGAGCCGGTGCTCCCTCCCCCCACATCTGTCGGTCATCAACTACATCCGAGGCTGTTACCGCAGTTGAGGCACTTGTAGCAGGAGCCGTTGCGAACCGTGATGTGCCCGCAGGTGTCGCACAGTGGAGCATCTCCCATCATCTCGCCTAGGGCCGACTGCATGCTCATCGTCCCGGCATCGACCTTCACCGTGATCTTCTGTGTCTGTGGTACCTGGGCGCTGGTAGCCGGTGAGTCGGCGAAGCGAGCCGCGGCCTGAACGGCATCCACGTCGGAGTCGGCCATGGCGTCATCCAGCTCGAGCTGTTGTCCGGCCTCGGCCGCCAGGCCCTTCTTGGGCTCGGGAAGTTCCATGTCCCGGTTGGGGGGCACCTGGGCCAGCTCGTCGCGGTGCAGGTACTCCACTCCCAGGCTGCGGAACACGTAGTCGATGATCGAGTTGGCCATCTTGATGTTGGGATGGCCCTCGACCATGCCCCTCGGCTCGAAGGTCTGGAAGGTGAAGGTGTCCACGAACTCGTCCAACGGCACACCGTACTGGAGGCCCTTGGACACCGCGATGGCAAAACAGGACAGGATGCCCTTGAGGGTGGCGCCCTCCTTGGCCAGGTCGATGAAGATCTCGCCCAGGGTTCCGTCCTCGTACTCGCCGGTGCGCAGGAACACCTTGTGTCCCCCCACCCGTGCCTCCTGGTTGTAGCCGCTGCGGCGGGCAGGGAGCAGGAACCGGGGCGGCTTCATCCCGCTGGCGTATGCCTGGGTGGGGGAGAGACCGGCGGGGATGTTTCCCCAGTGGATGTTTGCCTCGACCTCCATGGCCTGGGTGATGTTCTCGTCCTCCTCGTCGGAGACACCGTCGTCCGACTTGGAGTTGAGGGGCTGGGCTGCCTTGGAGCCGTCCCGGTAAAGGGCCATCGCCTTCAGCCCCAGCTCCCACGACATGCGGTAGGCATCCTCGATTTCCTCGGGGGTCACCTCGTTGGGCATGTTGATGGTGTTGTGGTTGACGATTCCGTTGCCCACGAACGCGTGATTGGTGGGGACAGATATGTCGTAGACCTCCTTCACCCCATCGTCTCGGACCTCGACCACCGGGCTGAAGTGGAGTCGGTCGGCCAGGACCCGGACGAGCCACTCGGGCAGCTCGACCCCGGGCACCATCGCCACCCTCTCGAGGGTGCGCCGACTGACATGAGTCGTGCGGGGGTCGAGCAGGAAGGTGAACCGGTTCCGTTCGCTGCGGCCGTTTTGATCGGCCCGGTCCAGCGGCATCATCTCGTACAGCTCGCGACCACTGAGACCCGGGACGACATCGGCGGTCGACTGATTGAACCGCATGGTGAGCAGCTCTATCGCACGGTCCGCCTTGTCGGCTTCCGCGAAGGGGACCAGTCGGGCCAGGAGCTTGGCCCATTTCCCGGCTGCGTAGACCTCGTGGTAGTCGGTTCCGTCCGTCGTCTTTGTGACCCGTCCATGGACGACGCCCAGGTTCGTCAGAATTGCCTGTAGGTCGTCCATCAGACCGGGTGAGGCGGCCGCGATGGCCATCTTGGGCGAGCCGACGATGCTCACGTACCCATCCAGGAACAGGCCCGAGAGGAAAGCCAGGACCATGTGACGTGGCGAGCGGAGGACCGCGTCGGGGATGCGCTTGTTGAAGGCACCATGTCCGATTCCCAGGTAGTCGAGGAACTCGACGATCTCCTTGGAGGAGACCTGCACGCTGGGGCAGCGGCCCTCGGGTCGCCGGATGGGTGCCGCCACATCGAATAGGCGCTGCCAGATCTCAGACACTCTGGCGAGGACGCCCTCGTCGGCGTTGGTCACAACGACCGTCCAGTTCTGTTTTGTCACATGGCCTTCAGAGACGATGGCACCCACCAGGAAAGCCAGGTCTTCTGTCATCTCCGCGGGGATCGTCACCGCTTTCTGTGGCCCGTACGGCTTGGAAGCGACGAAATCGTCGAAACGCGCCGGGAGCTCAGACCACAGATCCGCTCCGTACTGAGTCGCCACGTATTCACCGGGCTGGATGTCTTCCAGGTAGCGCCACTCGAGTCCTTTGTTCGCCGCGACCAGGACCCGATGGTTGGGTGTACCGGTCACCCGGTGGCCCGATCGGAGCGTGATGGCCCTGACCCGGCGAGGACCTCCGTAATAGAAGGCGTCGGTTTTCTGTGGTCCGCTCAGGGATGCGACCTCGATCGCCTCGTCACGGAAGGTGTCGGCCGGCTCGTCACGATGCAAGGAGTCGATCCGGACCAGGCCGTCGGCCGTGGTCAGCAGAGTCTCACCGGTCACGCACTTCGAGATTGCGCCCGATATGAAGGGCTGGGCCGCGGCCATCATCTTGATGTGGCCGGTGTGGTGGATGAACCTCTGCCCGTAGCGACCGTTCCTATTGGCCGTGTCGAAGACGGGAAGGTGCTCGTCACGCAGATGCGGTGCCCCTTCGATGGTCTGACGGCCACAGATGTGGTCGTTGGCCTCCTGGATCTGGCTCTTGCTGAATCCCAGCGTGGCGAGCAGGTCGAAGTCCCAGGCCGTGTAGTCGTCCGGGGTCAGGCCGATCCTTTGCAGTGCCTCCTCACCGACCGTGAACACGTTGAAGGCGTGGCGCAACTCGAAAACGGATGGCAAGGCGGCCTGGAACTTGTCGATCTCCTCGGGTGTGAAGCCCTTCTCCTCGAGCGACACCCGATTGATGTGAGGGGCGTTGGCCAGTGACGAGGTCCCCACGATGTAGGTGACGATGTCGGTGATCTGGTCCTCTTCGTATCTGAGGTGTCGGAGAGCAGGAGCCACCGACTGGTTGGCGATCTTGAAATAACCCCCACCGGCCAGCTTCTTGAACTTGACCAATGAAAAGTCGGGCTCGACTCCCGTCGTGTCACAGTCCATCAGAAGACCGATGGTGTTGTGGGAGACGAACCCGTTCACCACGTAAGTGACGTTGTCTGGAACCGAGAGATCGTAGGTGAACTCCTCCTCTCCCAATTCGGCCGAGGCGACTCGGTCGTAGTAGAAGCTCAGCAAGTGCCCGAGTTCCTCATCGTGGGTTGTTTCGTAGAGCTCTTCTGCCGAGCGTCTAGAGACCAGGCCTCTCCGGTTGAAGCGCCATCAGCATGGTTTTGCGGATCCGGTCGTTCTCGGGAGCTAGACGGTCGACCATCTGGCGGGTGACCGGCACGTAGTCACCGCGGGAGGCTTGGCGGGTTCTGGTCGCCCGGTTGGCGGCTCGCTTGCGATCACTGATGAAACCGATCATCTCTGCGAAGCGCTCGCCATAGGAGAGATTCAGCGTGCGCAGGACGGCCAGCGGGTTGCTTCCCCAGCCGGGAGCGTCGAACTTGCGCGTTGTGGGGATGCCCAGGGCCAGCAGTAGGTTCTGGACGTCGAGAGAGAACTCGAGACTGGTCGTCGACCAGGACGCATAACCACGGTGGACTGTGCCATCTGCCTCGAACAGGCCCCGCAGGAAGGCGCCATACACCTCGGGATCGTTGGAGGCGAGCACGGCATCGGGAATATGGGGATGCCATCCCTTCCCCGTATGACCCTCAACCGGCGCGTGCTTGGCAAATCCGCACGCCTCCCACCAGATGGTGAGCGGAACCGAGTGGAGTGCGACCTCTGTGTAGCCCGTCTGGTCGGTGATATGAGCTTCGATGCCAAACAGCTCTTTCCCGAGGGAACGGAACCTCTCGACCACATCGAAATCTTCTGCGGCTACCGCTAGGCGAATGCCTTTCGAGTGGAGAGAACCATCGCCCATGAAGTAGCCGACGAATTCGGCCAAATCCGGCGACATGGTCCGAGGCACACGAGTGGAGAAATCCCCTGTCCAATGCATCTCCCCAAGTGGAGGCAAAGTGACTGTCTGTGATGCCCCGACCAGCTGCTCGAGCTGTAGCGGCACCAGGTCGTTCTCTGCCAAATCGGCGAGCCGCTTCCACTGCCAGGCCCCGTCCTGATCCACCACCTTGATGCGGTGAGTCGTCGTCCCCTTGATCCTGTATCCCCGGGCTGTATCGACGCTGACGACGGGCTCCACGCCGTTGATGTAGAAATGGCTGGCAGTTCTGCGTCCTTCATCAGTGCCGACACCGAGTCCCAGATTCTGCCACTGAGGGCCTTCCGGATTCCCCAGGGATCGCAGCCGAACAAGACCTCGCTCGGTAGGGACGAGCGACCCACCGACGAGACAACCGGTCGGAGCCAGGACACTGGCCTGTGCGTTGCGATAGCCGTGCTCTTCGCCCAGGGACAGGGCCTGGTCCCAGGCGTCACGTGCCGCAAACAGCAGGTCATCGGGGGCGAGGGCGGCGTCGATGCCGATCACCTTGTGCGAGATGTCCTCGTAGTCGGGATCGTTGTAGGCGGCGCGGCGGTGGTTGCGCATCACCCGCAGCATCGAGTCGGCGTTCTCGCTGTAGCGGGGGAACGTCCCCACGACGGATGCCATCTCAGCCGAGGTGGCATAGGCCTGCCCGGTGAGGATGGCGGTCAGTGCGCCGGCGATGGTACGACCCGGATCGGAGTCGTAGGCGATGCCCTGGCGCATCAGGAGAGAACCGAGATTGGCGTAGCCGAGTCCCAGCGTCCTGTAGTCGTAGGAGCCCCGGGCGATCTCCGGAGAGGGAAAGTGGGCCATTGACACGGAGATCTCCAGCACGATGGTCCACAGACGGATGGCGTGCCGATAGCCCTCGATGTCGAAGCCGCCGTCGGGTTGCTCGAACTTGACCAGGTTGAGCGAGGCCAGGTTGCAGGCCGTGTCGTCAAGAAAGAGATATTCCGAGCAGGGGTTAGACGCGTTGATCCGGCCTCCGGCGGGAGACGTGTGCCACTCGTTGATGGTGGTGTCGAATTGCAGGCCGGGATCGGCGCAAGCCCAGGCGGCGGCGGCGATGCGACGCCACAGGTCACGCGCCTTTATCGTCTTGCGGGTCTGGCCGCTGGTGCGCTCCTTGAGCTCCCAATCGCCGTCGGCCATGACGGCGTCGAGGAACTGGTTGGAGACCCGAACCGAGTTGTTGGAGTTCTGGCCGGAGACGGTGGCATAGGCCTCGCCATTGAAGTCGGCCGGGAACCCTCCGTGCTGGATGAGGAGGCGAGCCTTGTCTTCTTCGACCTTTTTCCAGTCGACGAACGCCTCGATGTCGGGGTGGTCCACATCGAGGATCACCATCTTGGCGGCTCGCCGGGTGGTGCCGCCACTCTTGATGGCGCCGGCGGCTCGGTCGCCGATCTTGAGGAAGCTCATCACCCCGGAGCTCTTCCCGCCGCCGGACAGCAACTCGTTCTCTGCCCGGATGGCGGAGAAATTCGAGCCGGCGCCCGATCCGAATTTGAAAATGCGGGCCTCACGGGTCCAAAGGTCCATGATCCCGCCCGGGTTGACCAGGTCGTCCTTGACCGAGAGTATGAAGCAGGCGTGGGGGGCGGGGCGGGAGTAGGAGTCGGGGGAGGAGGTCAGCTCCTCGGTGTCGGGGTCGACGTACCAGAAGCCCTGGGCGGGGCCGGTGATCCCGTAGGCGTGATGCAGTCCGGTGTTGAACCACTGCGGGCTGTTGGGGGCGGCCATCTGGGTGGCCAGCATGTACTTGAGCTCGTCCTCGAATGCCTGGGCGTCCTCGCCGGAGGCGAAATAGCCGCCCTTCTCACCCCAGTGGCGCCAGGTGGTGGCGAGCCGGTCGAAGACCTGGCGGGCGGAGTGCTCCGGCCCGGTGACGATCTCGCCGTTCTCGTCGGTGATGGGCCGGCCGTCTTCGTCGTACTGGGGGACGCCCGCCTTGCGGAAGTACTTCGACACCATGATGTCGGCCGCCACCTGGGACCACCCGGCCGGGATCTCGGCGTCGGTCATCTCGAACACCACCGAGCCATCGGGGTTGGTTATCCGGCTGTCGCGCCGGGACCATTCGATCTGGTCGTACGCATCCTTTCCCGCCTCGGTGAACCGTCGTTCGATGCGCAGACCTTGACTCATGGGGTCGATCCTTCCTGCTCCTGCTGACCCGACTTGTTCCCCCAACCACAAGATGTTGTGGTCGCGTGTTCTGCAGACACCACATCTTGGGGGTGGAATACAACAATGTAATTACAGGGGTGTCATCCGTCAACGGCTTTCAAGGTCTTTTTTCGCGATCTCCGGTCTCATAGGGCCCAGTGAGGGCGAAAACGCGTCGAGACCCGCTGCCGGGTGGGGAAGTCCCGCCGCGGCGTCCAAGAGCGCCGCGGCGGAGGGGAAGTGGATCGGCAACATACCGGGTGGGGACGGGGTCGGGAAAATCAGAAAGAGGGGGAGCGGGGTCTGGAACTCAGACGCCGATCCTCACGCCCGGGCCGATACGACCGCCATCTCCTTGCGCCCCAGCTCGATGAAGCGAACCTGAAGGGTGCCGAAGCCGGCCTCGCTCAACCGGTTCTCCAACAGAGCGATTTCGCTCCCGTCCAGCCCGTGCTGGCCGGGGCCCCGGGCATGGCGCTCGGCGATATGCAGCGACCCGCCCTCCTCCAACACCCGGTGCACCTCGTCCAGGCCGGCCGTCTGGTCGGGCCAGTGGTGATAGGCAGAGATCGACCAGGCCACCGTGAAGCTGCCGTCCGGGAACGGCATGTCCTCGACGGAGGCCACCTCGATGGTGGCGGGGTGAACCCGGCGGGCGGCGAGTCGGGCCAGCTTCTCGGTGGGATCGATGCCGGTGAGTGATCCCTGGGTGACGATGGTGGACGCCCGGAGGAGGGCGGCCCCGGGCCCGCATCCGATATCGAGGACCCGATCGGCGGGTTCGAGGTCGATCAGGTCGATGACCGCCCGGTTCGACTCAGGGTTGCGATGAGTGAGGCCGTACACCGTCGCCCAGAACCAACCGAACGCCCCGGTACTCGCCACACCTCACCTTCCTTATGGAGAGAAGAAGATGGACTCTATTCGGGCCTGTTGAGGAGCGCTTGTAATTCAACGGTCGTTGAGTTAGGTTAATTCATCGGACGTTGAGAAAGGGCTGTCCATGTGGGCGATGGTCGCCAAGGAGATTCGACAGGTACGGCGGGACCGGCGCACCCTGGCGATGATGATCGTGATGCCGGTGATGCTGCTGATCGTGTTCGGTTACGCGGCCAGCTTCGACGTCTCTGCCATCGACGTCGCCGCCGTCGGCACGCTCCCTCCCGGCGTCGAGCAGCGTCTGCCCGCCGTCTTCGAGGTGGTGGACACCGCCTCATCGGATCCCGCCGAGATCCTGCGGCGCAACGAGGCAGATGTGGTGCTGGCGGGCGAGGGCGGATCTCTCACCGCTTACATCGACGGCTCGGAGCTGTTCACCGCCCGGGCCGCGGTTCAGGCTTTCACCGCGGCTGCCCAGCAGGGCATGCCGGTCCAGACCGACGTCCTCTTCAATCCCGGTCTCGACACCTCGGCGGTGCTCGTACCCGGTCTGGCCGGTCTCATCCTCATCTTCATCGGCTCCCTCATCACCAGCCTGGGAGTGGTGAGGGAACGCCAGACCGGCACCTTCGAGCAGTTGGCCGTGATGCCCCTGGGACCGGGCGACGTCTTCGTCGGCAAGATCGCCCCGTACTTCGCCGTGGCCACCATCGACCTGGCATTGGTGCTGACCATCGGAGCCTTCCTGTTCGACGTGCCGTTCGTGGGCTCGATCTGGCTTCTCGCCCTGGGCTCGCTGCTGTTCCTCTTCGTCACTCTGGGCGTCGGGGTCCTGATCTCGACGGTGTCCGAGAACCAGGGTCAGGCCATCCAGCTGGCCATCATGACCCTCCTTCCCCAGGTACTCCTGTCGGGGATCATCTTCCCCCTCGAGTCGATGGCCCCCGGAGTGCGCTGGATCGGCTATCTGCTTCCCCTCACCTACTTCAACCAGATCGCCCGGGGCGTGATGCTCAAGGACGCACCCTTCTCCTCCCTACTCATGCCCCTGGGCCTGCTGGCGGGACTGGGCCTGGTCGTCTTCAGTCTGGCCGTGCTGCGGTTCCGGTCGGAGCTGGGCCGGGGCCGGAAGGCCCCCGCGTGACCCGCTTCGGCCTGGAATCGGTCACCGTGACATTCGATGGCGCCCGGGCGCTGGACGGCGTCGACCTCGACATCGAGTCGGGCAGCATCACAGCCTTGATCGGAGCCGATGGTGCCGGCAAGACGACCACCTGTCGGGTGCTCGTGGGTCTGGTGGCACCCGATCAGGGGACGGTGATGAGGCCTCCCCGGGAACGGCTCGGCTACCAGCCCGAGGCCGCTGGTACCTGGGTCGATCTCACCGTGGGAGAGAATCTTCGCTTCATAGCTTCCGGCTACGGCCTGGCCGAGCGAGCCAAGACCCGTATCGACCAGCTCCTCGAGGTGACCGGGCTGCAGGGTGCCTGGGACAGGCCTGCGGCGATGCTGTCGGGCGGAATGCGCCAGAAGCTGGCCGTGGCCATGGCCATCCTGGCGGACCCAGAGCTGGTGGTTCTCGACGAGCCCACCACCGGTCTGGACCCGGTCAGCCGATCCGAGCTGTGGCGTCTCCTGTTGCGCGCCGCCGGAGAGGGGATGGCGGTCCTGACCACCACCAGTTACCTCAACGAGGCGGAGAGGGCCGACCACGTTGTCCTCTTGGATGAGGGACAGGTCCTGGCGAGCGGAACCGCCGATTCGATCCGGGAGGGTTTCTCGGGGGCGGTCGTCATCGCCCACCGGCCCCCGCCCGATGCCCGATCCTGGCGTCGGGGGAGCGCCTGGCATGTATGGCACGAGGACGGGTCGGTCCCGGAGGGGGCACAGCGGGTGTCTCCAGACCTCGAGGATGTGGTGACGGCAGCCGCCATGGCCAGGAAATCTGCCTCATGACTCCTCTAGCATCCACCAGCGATCTGGTACGCAGCTTCGGCGAAGTGGTGGCGGTCGACGGCGTTTCGCTCCAGGTCCATGGGGGCGAGATCGTGGGGTTGCTGGGCGCCAACGGAGCGGGAAAGACCACGCTCATCCGCATTCTCCTGGGCCTGCTCGGTGCCACCGCCGGACGGGTAGCTCTGTTCGGGGGACCCCCGGGGCGCCGGGCGCGGAGCCGGCTGGGCTACATGCCTCAAGGTCTGGGCCTCTACGACGATCTGACCGTGGCGGAGAACTTGCGGTTCGTCGCCTCCGTATTCGGGGTGGACATGCCCGCGACGGAGGATCTGGCCCATGTGTCCGATGTGCTGGTGGCCGATCTTCCCCTGGGCCTACGGCGGCGAACGGCATTCGCCGCTGCCATCTCCCACCACCCGGAGCTACTGATTCTCGACGAGCCCACCTCCGGGGTGGGCCCGCTGGCCCGGGCCGACCTGTGGGACACGATCCACTCGGCGGCGGATTCGGGAGCGGGCGTGCTCGTGACCACCCACTACATGGACGAGGCCGAGCAATGCGATCGGCTGACCATCATGGCCTCGGGAAGGGCGGTTGCGGCCGGGACCGTCGACGAGATCGTTGGAGGATTCGAGACCCTGGTCGTCTCCACCTCCAGGCCCGCCCCCGCCCTGGACGTCCTGGAGGGGGCGGGTCTCCTACCACTCCCCGCCGGGCACCGGCTTCGCATCCCCGGCGCCGACCCCTCACGCGTGGCCGGTCTGCTGGAGAGCCTGGACCAGGAGGCAGAGTTCTCTGTGGAGCCGTCCACGCTGGAGGAGGCTTTCATGACCCTGTCACAGAAGTCAGCCGCTGCCTGATGGCCAGGGCTGGACGGCGCCCGGCCGGATCAGACACCCGGGGCGACATCCTGGCCGCGGCCCGCTCGGCCTTCGCCACCCATGGCTACCACGGCGCCACCATCCGGGGCATCGCCGCGGACGCCGGAGTGGATCCCGCCCTGATTCACCACTACTTCGGCACCAAGGAGGATCTGTTCGGCGCCTGTGTGGACCTGCCCGTTTCTCCGCGCCGGGCGGCGGCCACGGTCCTCGAAGGCGGCGTGGAGAACGCCGGTCGTAGTGTGGTGCGGTTGTTCTTCTCGGTCTGGGAGACTCCGGCCTCACGCGATGGCCTGTTGGCCATGTTGCGAGGTTCCTTCACTACCGAGCATGGGGCGGCGACCCTGCGCGAGTTCTTCGGGTCGGGCCTTCTCGACAGAATTGCTCCTCACATCGACGCTCCCGATGCTCGACTTCGGGTGGCACTGGTCGCTTCTCACCTGGTGGGGGTGGCGGTGCTCCGATACGTGGTCGGGTTCGAAGCGATCGCCAACGCCGAAATCGACGAACTGGTGGACCTGGTCGCCCCGCGGGTCCAGTCGTACCTGACCGGCTGAGGACCCGGAGGTCAGAAGGGACGGCGTTGGGGCCGAATGGCCAGAACCACGAAGAAGACGACCACTGCCAGAAGGGCGATCGTGGCGCTGGCGGCAGTGTCGGCGTAATAGGACACCATCAGCCCGCCCACCACGCTGGCGCCGCCGAGAAGGCGGCCACCCCCATCATGGCCGGGACCCGTCTCGTCACCAGGGCGGCGGTGGCGGGCGGGGCGACCAGCAGGGCAAATACCAGCAGGGTGCCGACGGTCTGGAACGAGGCGACCACGGCGATCGTCACCAGGGTCAGCATGGCGGCGTGGGCGGCCCGGGGATGAAGCCCCAGCATCTGGGCCTTCTCCTCGTTGAACGACAGGACCAGGAAAGGGCGATAGAAGAGGGCGGTGGCGGCAAGGGCCAGAAGAAGGGTCACGCCCAACAGAACGATGTCGCCCACCGTGGCGCCGAGGGTGTCGCCGAAGAGGATCCCGGTCAGGGTGCCCGTGTAGCTCGAGGTCCGGGAGATGATCACCACTCCGGCGGCCAGCATTCCCACGAACAGCAGCCCGATGCCGGCGTCCTCGTTGAGGCGTGAGTAGCGGTGAACCAGGCTGATCCCCACCACCATCGCCACCGCCGACACGGCCGCTCCAAGAGTGAGATCGAATCCCCACAGCACGCCCAGGGCGATACCGGGAAGGACGCCATGGGCCAGGGCATCGCCCATGAAGGACAGACCCCGCAACACCACCCAGGTTCCGACCAGCGCCGCGACCAGGGCAGCCAGCACGCCTGCCACCAGGGCCCGCTGCATGAAGGCCGGTTGGAGGGGTGCCAGAAGCCAGTCCATGGGCGGGACGCTATCAGCCGAGGGCGTCGGCGATCGTCCTGGCGTCGGTCCTGATCATTCCGGCATAGGTGTCTGCTCCGGAACCGGGCCCGCCCGAGGAACCCGTATAGAGGGCTGCGGACGGTCACCGAGGAGCCCAACTCCGACGCAACGGCTCTGGCCAGGGTGTCGGGGGCGCCCGTCTCGGCGAATATCGTGGTCACATGTTCTTGTCGCAGAGTGTCGACCAGTCCGGCCAGATCGGCGGCGCTGGGCTCGGCCAGGGTGCTGGCGGCGGGAATCACGCTGGCGATGATCTGGAAGTCGTAGCGGGCGGCGAAATAGCCCAGGGCGTCGTGGTTGGTGACGAGCTTGCGGCGATCGGACGGGATGGGAGCCACGATCTGGGCCACCTCTTCGTCGAGGTCCAGCATGTCGGTATGCAGCCGGGAGGCAGCGCCGGACCAGTCTCCGGTGGGGTCCACCTTCTCGAGTGATGCGGCGATCAGGTCCGATCGGCCCGGGCCATCCTCGTCGGGTCGAACCAGAAGTGGGGGTCGGGGCTGCCCTTCTCCTCGCCGACCGAGAACGGGATCGGATCCACCTTCGGAGCTACCTCGAGCACGTTCGCGCCGTCAGTCTCTGGCGGCGCCGAGCACGTCGACCATGCCTTCTTCCAGCCCGAGGCCGTTGGCCACCACCAGGTCGGCCTGGTGCAGCAGATCGGCCTGACGGGCGGAAGGAAGGAACTCGTGGGGGTCGACGCCGGGGCCCATCAGGGTCTCGACCCGTCCCGCATCGCCCACCAGCGGGTGACCACGTCACCCAGGATGCTGGTGGTCACGACGACCAGAGGGCCCTCGGGTGGGAGAGGGGGCGTTGTCGCTACCGCCACAGGCGGCCAGTGCGAGCGACGGCGATCACGAGGAGGGTCGAGTACCGCTTCAATCCACTGCACCGCATTCGAGGCGTCTTGACGATATTGAGAATCAGTATTACCATTTTGAGAAAGAGTATCATTGCCATCGGAGGGAGGGCAAGTATTGCCGGCAGGCTCGATCGAGACAACTGAGCTTCACGAATCGGTCAGACGTCGACTGGCCGAGCACGAGATTCGCTACACCAGCGGACGCAAGGCGGTGGTCACCGCCATGGTCCGGCTGGCCGGGCCCGAATCGGCGGCCGATCTGCATCGGCGCATGGATGTGCCTCTCTCCTCCCTCTACCGGAACCTGACCGTGCTCGACGAGGCGGGGGTGCTGGTCAAGCACCATGATGCGGATGGACTGGCCAGGTTCGAACTGGCCGAGTGGCTCTCAGGCCATCATCACCACGTGGTGTGCATCAACTGTGGCGCCGTGGAGGATGTCGAGTTGTCAGAACGCAACGAGAAGGAGCTACGAGCGACTGGCCTCGCCGATGGCGACCGGGGCCGGATACGAGCTCACCGCGGCACAACCTGGAGGTCGAGGGTCTGTGCCAGGAATGCCGACGGTGAATGATCCCGCCGTAGTCGCACGCCGCCTGGAGATGTCCTACGGGGACATCCCTGGCCATCTCGTCCTCGGACTTCACCTTGCCCAGCCCGGGGCTGACGCGTTCTGATGGGCCCCAACGGTTCGGGCAAGTCGACCCTGCTGGCCGCCATGGCCGGCCTGCAGAAACCGGTCAGCGGGACGATCACCGTGCTGGGCACGACGCCGGGCCAGGCTCGATCACGGGTGGCTCTGGTGCCCCAGAGCACCAAGGTCAACGAGACCCTCCCCGTCACCGTCGGCCGAAGTGGTGGGGATGGGGCGTTATGCCGGGCTGGGAATGACGGGGCGCTTCGGTGGCGAGGACCGTCGGGTCGGTAGCTGAGGCGATCCAGCGTCTGGACCTGGCCAGTCTGGCCGGGCGTCACCTGAGCGAGCTGTCCGGGGGTCAGCGCCAGCGTGTGTTCGTCGCCCAGGGCCTGGTCCAGGAAAGGGACCTGCTCCTGTTGGACGAGCCCACCACCGCTCTCGACCTCGTCTCCGCCCACACCATCCGTCAGGTGATAGCGAGCGAGGTGGCCGAGGGCCGTCCGGTGGTCCTGACCACCCACGACCTCGGGAGAAGCCATGGCCGCCGACCACGTCCTGCTCCTGTCCAATCGGGTCGTGGCCGAGGGGGCTCCCGATCAGGTGCTCACTCCGGAGAACCTGTCGGTTGCGTACGACCTCGACGTGAGCGAAGTCCCCGATGGTTTTCACCTCGACGATGCTGCCCATCGCCCGACCGCGCATCGCGACACATTCACGGCGAGTCCTGCACACTGAATCAGTCGGGCTGGTTGCGGAGCATGTCCGCCACCCGGGCCAGTTCGTCGCCCAGCCAGGAAGCTGCCGGATTTGGAATGGCACTCGAGGCGATGGCGGCTCGCATACACGCCGACCACTGGAGTGCTGCCTCGGCGTCGATGCTGAATCGGGCGTGTCTCATCCTCAGGGCCGGGTGTCCTCGTCGCTCCCAGTAGAGAGGCGGGCCGCCCATCCACCCGCTGAGAAACTCATACAGCTTCTGGCGGGAACCGGCCGTCGAGGCCGGCAACATGTCCCGGAGGAGTGGGGAGTCACGCTCGACAATGTCGTAGAAGTGGTCGACCAGTCTCCGCACCCCTGCATCGCCCCCTATCTGCTCGTAGACGGAGGCGGCGTTGCCCCAGGGCCATCGGGTGGAACCGGAAGGGGAGGCTTCCAGAGGCATGGGCTTCAGTCGGTCACATCCCGCCTTCGGGGCAGAATCATCAGAATCAGTCCCGCCCCGCACCCGAGCAGCAGGGATCCGCTGGCCATGTCGGCCGTTTCGCCGGAGCCGAACAGGGCCCCGGCCCCGATCACCAGACCGACCAGCATGGCGAGCATTCCCGGTCTGCGATCGTCGAGGCGTCCCCGCAGACCCCAGCCCATCAGACCCCCGAACACGATTGCGACTGTCACCGCTGCGGCATTCATGCGCGAGGACACTAACCCGGGGGGCTACCTTCATCGACCATGGATGTCTTTCGTACCCCCGACCAGCGCTTCGCCCACCTCCCCGATTTCCCGTGGGAGCCGAGATACGCCACCGTGGAAGGGCTCAGAGTGGGCTACATAGATCAGGGCGAGGGGCCGGCGGTGCTGCTGATGCACGGCGAGCCCTCCTGGTCATTCCTGTACCGGAAGATGATCCCCCCGCTTCTCGAGGCAGGGATGCGCGTCCTTGCCCCGGATCTGGTCGGATTCGGCCGTTCCGACAAGCCCACCGACCCCGAGGCGTACACCTACCAGTCGGCGGTGGACTGGATGAGCGGATGGCTGGACGCCACCGGGGTGGCCGACATCACCTTCTTCGGCCAGGACTGGGGAGGACTCATCGGTCTTCGCCTCGTCGCCGGCGACCCGGACAGGTTCGGCGCCGTTGCCGTGGCCAATACGGGTCTTCCCACCGGCGATCAGGCCATGAGCGACGCGTTCACGGCATGGCAGACCTTTGCTCGCACCGCTCCCTCGTTCGACGTGGGGCGGGTGGTCCAGAACGGGACGGTCACCGACCTGCCGGCCGGAGTCGTGGCGGCGTACGATGCTCCCTTCCCGACGGAAGAGTCGAAGGTGGCGGCCAGGGTGTTCCCGGGCCTGGTGCCGACTACACCCGACGATCCCGCCTCCCGTCCCAATCGCCAGGCCTGGTCGGTCCTCAGTCGTTGGGACAAGCCGTTTCTATGCCTGTTCTCGGACTCTGATCCGATCACGGCGGGAGGCGAAAGAGCCTTTCTGAGGCGGATCCCTGGTACCGAGGGCCAGCCTCATCAGACCATCGAAGGAGCCGGCCACTTCCTCCAGGAGGATGCAGGGGAGGAGTTCGGCACCGTCCTGGCCCGATGGATCACCGTCTGCAGACACGGCTGACCGGGGCGGCGGGGTGCCGGCGTCACAGGACCCGCAGAGCCTGCATCTGGTCGCGTTCCACCCTGGTCATGGCGCGGACGAGGTCCATCGGCTTCGCCCGGCGGCGGGCCATCTCCCACAGGCACTCCAGGACCGCGGCGAAGGCATCGGAGCTGAAGGCTGGGGTCGGAGCGCCCAGGCCGAAGGCCAGGTCATCGCCGTGAACGATCAGTTCTACCAGCCTGGTCACCAGATAGTCGTCCACGGCCATGGTCGACCCGAACACCTCGATCAGCATCCCGGAGTCCGTCTCGGCCAGGCGAGCCTCGACGTGTCGGCGAGCCCGGTCCCATTCCCGGCGCACCTGGCCGGGGCCCCGGGCGGCAGCCTCCTCGGCCCTGTGCCGTACACCAGTGGCCAGGGGGTCGCCGATGGCGGGAGCCCGGATCCCCTCAACAGCCAGGAAGTATCCGGGGGGATCCACCGGCGGGCCCTGGCCGGGCCGGTCCAGGTAGGTGTCGACAACGATCACGGCCCGCGCCAGATGGGCGCACAGCGCTCCCAGGGTCATGTTTCGAAGAGGCGAGGGCTCCGCCCACCGGGCATCGAGGTCGGGATGGTCGAGCAGTTCCCTGCAGGCGTCGGCGGTAGCCAGGTAGGTGTCTCTCATCAATCCGACCTCCGCAGAGACAACGTGAACGGTCCGACATCGGCCTGGAGGTCGTCGGCAGCCGAGATCCCCAGCGCCCTTCCTCCACAGCGGACCCGCACCATACCCAGGACGAGATCGGAGCCCGGCTCAGCTTCGGCCAGCAGGGCCAACCGGTGCCAAACCTCTTCGCCCGGATCTCCCAGAGAAACCGACAACAGGCTGGTGGCACCGTTGGGATGGGACATCACCTCGGGTCTCCAGACCAGCTCGGGCGTGAGATGCTGGCAGAAGAATCCGGCCATAATCGGAGAGCCCAACTCGGGGAACGCAGTGACGAACTCGGCCCGGCGACGCTCGCCGTTGGGAAGATCCACCCAGCGCCCGA
Organism: uncultured Acidimicrobiia bacterium; assembly: GCA_963744905.1. GTDB lineage: Bacteria > Actinomycetota > Acidimicrobiia > Spongiisociales > ZC4RG35 > DATFFO01. The sequence continues at coordinate 258,451 of CAVUUV010000007.1, forward strand.
AGCGACTCGGGCCCGAAACCGCCATCCCCGCCGCGGCGACCCGCCGGGCGTCGCGGTGGGGGTCGTCCGTGCTGAGCGCCACCATCACCGGCCCCGAACCCCCCCGGGCGAGTGCGTCGGCCAAGAAACGAGCGAAGCCCGTGTCCGGGATCCGCCCCGGGTCGGTGACGCTGACCATTTCGATGTAGGAGTTCTCGAGCACCACGAGCCGGTTGGAGGTTCCGAAGGGATGATCCGACCGGTCCGTGACGTGAAATCCCAGACTGATCAGCTCTCCTGCGGTCTCATCGAGGTCATCGACCGCAACCACCACATGGTCGAGCGAGCGAGGAGCCATGGCGCCAATCTAGGGTATGCCGGCGAAGGCGACCACGACCCGGAAAGCCGACGGGCCGCAAGCCCAGGTCAACGGTCTCTGTTGGGAAGACCCTGTACCGGTTGAGAGAATCGGTGTTCGCTCCGGGCGCCGCGCTCATGACCCGGGCGCTGACGTAACCCGCCCGCATGCCGGCGGGTTACTCTGACCGCTAGCAGCACCCACCGAGTCAGAAAATGCTGTGACCCTCCGCAAACCTCCCAAAGACCCCAATGCCGCCACCCGCATCGTCGGCCGGCTTGTCGGGCTGGTGCTACTCCTGGTGATCTTCGCACTGGTCATCTGGGTGGCATCGACCAACCAGCAGGCCGCGGCGCTGGAGAGTTCACCGGCCGTACCGGGGCCTGCGGGCCGCCTGGTGGAGGCGGGGGATGTGGTGATCAACGTGCGGGAGTATGGCGCCGGCGATGACACGGTGGTGTTGATCCATGACGACCAGATGGTCGGTGGTGCTCTGCTGGTTCCGCTGGCCGAGGAGCTGGTCTCTCGAGGTCGGCGGGTCCTGGTGCCCGATTTGGTCGGGTACGGGCTCAGCGCCAGGCCCGTCACCCCGGGCCGGATCTACTCCACCGCCGGCCAGACCGACACCCTGGCCTCCCTGCTCGATGAGGAAGGGGTGGGCGCCGCCCTGGTGGTGGGCTTCGGCTGGGGGGGAGGGGTGGCGGCGGAACTGGCGGTCGCCTATCCCGATCTGGTTTCATCGCTGGCCCTGGTCGACACACCGGATCTTCCCGTTCCCTCCCGGGGGTGGGACACTCTCGAGGCCCTTCCGTTCGGAGTCGGGGATGCGGTGGCCTTCACCCGTGAGGGCGCCTCGAGCGGAGCGGAGGCGAGGTTCAGGAAGGAATGCTCCGCCGATTCCCGGTGTGATGACGCCACCCTGGAGTTCTTCCGTGAGGCAGTGTCGCTGCCCGGCACCTCCAGTTCCATTCGGGCGCGTCGGGCGAGTGAAAGGGCCTCGGTGGCTCCGGACCGCCTCGACGAGATAACTGCGGCGACGCTGATAACGTCCTCAAACCGCGCCGCGGCCGATGCCCTGGCCTCTCGCTTCCCGGACGCCACCGCGGCGGGCGTCGGAGCAGAGGAGATCTCTGCCGACGATCTTCCCTGAGCGGGCCTATCAGGGGACGAGGAGTGTCTTGCCGATGGTGGCCCGTCCCTCGAGCGCCCGGTGGGCCCGGGCGGCGTCGGCCAGGGGATAGGTGGCTCCCACCAGGACCTCGAGCCTGCCCGCCCCGATCCATTCGAACAGATCGTTGGCCCGCCTTACCAGTTCGGCATGGTCGGCTATGTAGTGGCCCAGGGTGGGCCTGGTCAGGTAGAGCGACCCCTGTCGGGTCAGTTCGAGAGGCGCGACCGGCTCGACCGGCCCCGAGGCATTGCCGAAGGTCACCATCATCCCCCGCGGGCGAAGGAGTTCCAGCCCCTGGGCAAAGGTGGCCGCTCCCACGCCGTCGTACACGACATCGAAGGGCCGCTCTCCAGCGATCTCCCGAATCTGGTCGTCGAATGAAGAGTGGCGATAGTCGATGACGTAGTCGGCGCCGGCAGACGACGCCACCTCGACCTTTTCCGGTGAGCCCACGGTGGTGAAGACGACGGCTCCGAGGCTCTTGGCCATCTGTATAAGAAGTCGTCCAACGCCACCCGCCCCGGCATGGATCAGGCATCTCTCACCCGCGGCCAGGGAGTAGGTCGACCGGGCCAGGTAATGGGCGGTGATGCCCTGGAGCATGACCGCGGCTGCGGTCGAGCTGTCGATGTCATCGGGCACCTGCACAGCGCGATCGGCCGGCACCGAAACGATCTCGGCATAGCTGCCCAGCACATCGGTCCAGGCGACCCGATCACCGACCGAGATTCCTTCCGCTCCCGGGCCCACCGCGGTCACGGTGCCTGCCCCCTCCATTCCGGGAACCAGGGGGAGCTCGACCGGGTAGAGACCCCGGCGGTGGTAGGTGTCTATGTAGTTGAGGCCTGCTGCTTCCACTTCGACCAGGAGGTGACCCGGGGAGACTTCGGGCGCAGGGATGTCGACGAAGTCGAGAACCTCGGGTCCGCCTGTCGAGGCGATCTGGATGGCATGCATGTTCCGACGGTAGCCCGACAGATCCCCGGGGGACGAAGGTCGCTACATGGGGCCGAAGGAGCCGATCGCGGTCCCGGATGGGGCCTCACACCAGGCCCCGTCGGCGTGCCTCCTCCAGCAGGTCCTGGTCGGGGACGATGGACAGGTCGATCATCTCCTGCCAGGGGGGACGGAGGTCCGCCGCCAGCAGCTCGGCGACGTGGTCGCGGAGAGTGCGTGCCCAGGCCCGGCCGCTGGCCTCGGCGTGATGGGTGAGGGTGGCGTCGGCGTTGACGCTGTAGACGGCCGCCAGCGGGCGGGGATTGGCTCTCGAGCCTCGCTCTCCGTACACCACGAGCACCGAGCCGACCGGCACGTCCTGGATCCCGCCGGTGGCGATGAACTCTCCCACGAAGGCCCAGCCCGAGCTCTTGGTCTCGTCTACAGAGTGGACCACCTTGGCCCAGGTCTTGAGCCGCTCATCGCCCAGCAAGGGGATGTCGGCTGCCACCACCGGAGGGGGAGCGGACATGGCCCCAGCCTACGGATACGGTCGACGACCGGGAAAGGGGGCTCCGGGTTGGGCGATGGTGGTGGCCGGATTCTGTCCCCGCAAGCATGTACCCTCGCATCCATGGCCACCGTCAGACTCTTCGCCCGCCTCCGGGAGCTGGCCGGCACCAGCCGGATCCATGTCGACGGCTCGACCGTGGGCGAGGTGCTCGACACCCTGGGCGAGAAGTTCGGCTCCGGCTTCGTCGCCGTGCTGGACACAGCCCGGGTGTGGCGAAATGGCGACTCCGCCGGCCGGGACGAGCCGGTCGAAGATGACGACGAGATCGCTTTGCTTCCGCCGGTGTCCGGCGGGGCGGCCACGATCGATGTCACCCCCCAGCTCATCATCGCGGTTCCGATCCTGGCGGCGGTGGTGGCGGTGTTGGCGAACCTGAAGGCCGGGGATGCGTGGTGGGCGGCGGTGGTGGTCGGGATCGTGGGAGCCTGGGTGGTCGATGTGGCCTTCTACCTCGAGGAGAGAGGACGCCCCTTCCCGGCTCTGGCGGTCCTGGTCGGGGTGGTGGCCGGCGCCACCCTCCCCCACGCTGCCGGGGTCGTGGGCATGGCCCTGGCCACAGGCCTGTCGGTAGTGGTGGTCCTGGTGTGGGGGACGTCGGTGCAGGGGTTTCGCCGGGTGGATGCCGTGGCGCCCGGAGCCATGGTGGCCATCCTCGGTGCGGCAGCCGCCTCCTCGATGGTGTTGGCCCGTTCCAACCTGACCCCCGACCCCCAGGCCATCGACGTCTTCCTGCTGGTAGTGGGGGTGAGCGTGGTCCTGGGGGTGGCCGTCGACCGGATGGCAGACCTTCCCTTCCTCGATCCTTTCACGGTCATGGCCGTGTCGGCCATTCTCGTCTCGATCCTGGTGGCCTTCCTCTGGGATCTGGACGTAGCGGGTTACCTTCCCGTTGGGCTGGAGATCGCCGTGGCGCTGGTGGCGGGACGTGGTCTGGGCTCGTTGTTGCGCCTGGGAGGGGTCTCGCTCACCGCACGAGTTCCGGGCGCGATGAGATCTTTCGATGGGGCGATCCTGGCGGCGGCATTGTTCTTCCCGATCATTCGCCTCGTTCTCTGACCGCCACCTTTCTATCAGTGGGTTCTGACCGGGGCCGGCGAGCCAACCTCGCTCCGAGACTGGTCGTGGGCACACATTTCGGTTTACCCTAAGGCAACCCATGCCACGGATCCCGGTTGCCCGCCGCGCCTCCCTGTTCCTCTTCCTGGCGCTGACGTTGACCCTTCCGATGTCGGCATTGTCCACCACGAAGAGTGAGGTGGAGGCTGCCTGTCAGGACTCGAAGGAGGCGCTCAGCGTCTATCGGGCTGCCCAGGCCGACTTCGAGCAGGCCTCCCTGGATTGGGAGAAGGCGGCCAACGACGTCGCCGCCGTCGAGCAGAAGCAGGCCAAGATCACCGGAGCCATCGAAACCCGCCAGCAGAACCGGGACCAGCTGCTGGCCTCGGCTCAGCAGAAGGCGGTCGAGATGTACATGAGAAGTGCTTCAGGGGGACCCGGGCTCTTGCTCTCGGTCGACAATGTGGCCGAGGTCATGTCCACCTCTGAGATGCTGGCGGTTGCGTCGGCCGACGACCAGGCGTCGCTGAAAGCGGCAGCGGCCATGGAGGCGGACCTGAGCCGGTTCCAGGACGAGCTCACCGGGGTGGAGGCCGAGCTCCGGCAGGTGGAGGCCGATCGCCTCGATGCCGTAAACCGCCAGGACCAGGCCCGGGACGCTGCCTCAGCCGCCTATGAGAAGCTGTCGGGCAAGTGCAAGGACCTCAACCGTCAGTATCGGCAGGAGCAGGCCGCAAGAGCGGCGCGGGCCGCCAGGCTGGCCCAGGGCAAGAGCGGTGCTGCCGCCGGTGCGCCCGCCGGAGCCACTCCGGGATTCATCTGCCCAATCACTCCCGGCCACAGCTCCTTCATCGACTCGTGGGGCTTCCCGCGCTCCGGAGGCCGGACCCACAAGGGAACCGACATGATGACCGCCCGGGGAGAGCCACTGCTGGCGGTGGCGAACGGGGTGGTCGTAGTTCGTAGTGGTGGTCTAGGCGGCCGCACCATCTGGCTGATCGCCGACTACGGGACCGGGTACTACTACGCCCACCTGTCGGATTGGGCAGTCAGCTCCGGCCAGCGCGTCAGCAAGGGCCAGACCATCGGCTACGCCGGGAACACCGGTAACGCGGCCGGCGGCGCGGTCCATCTCCATTTCGAGATCCACCCGGGGGGAAGGGGACGGCCGGCAGTCAACCCCTATCCCACCCTGGCGTCGGTCTGTTTCTGACGGTCTCTGCAATCGCCGCGTGAGTTCCGACCGTGAGCACGCCTGCACGGGCCTGTGGTCCGGTTAGCCTTGGTGTCGTGACCGAACAGCAACGTCGCCGCATAGACCAGGTTCTGGCACCGGACTACACCGCTCAGGTGGGGGATCTGGACATCAACGAGCTTCGGCGTCGGCGGGACGAGGCCGAAGAGGTCGAGAGGGAACTCTCGTACTACCGGCGTCTCCTCCACGGCCGGATGGACCTCCTGGCCTTCGAGCTTCGACGCCGCAGGGGTGAAGAGACGCGAAGCATGATCGAGGCGCTGCCCGAGATCATCGCCGCCGGTCTGGGTGAGGGCAGCACGGCGGGGAGTTACCGTCATCTCTCTCTGGAGCTGAATCTGCCCGAGATAACCGGTCGGCGCGACATCGATCAGGTGCTCGAAGACGATGTGTTCGCCCGGGTCAAGGAAATGGACGTCTCCGACCTGGAAGGCATTCAGATGGCCCTGGCCGAGGCGGAGAGTCAGATCTCGGACACACGCCGGCGGTTGCATGGTGTGATCGACGCTCTACAGGGCGAGATCATAGAGCGCTACAAGAGGGGAATGGCCGACGCAGACGTCGGCAGCTGAGCCTCTCCAACCGTGAGCGATCCTTCTGACCTCCTGGCTTTGATGGAGCGCTCTGGCTTGGTGGAGGAGTATCACCACGGGGCCGTGGCCGTTGCCGACTCCACGGGCAGGGTCGTGGCTTCGTTCGGGGACGTGGACCGTCAGTTCTTCCTGCGGTCCTCGGCGAAGCCCTTTCAGGCCTACACCGCCCTCGAGGCCGGTGTCTCGCTGCCCGACACACATCTGGCGCTGGCCTGTGCCAGCCACTCGGGTGACCCGGTACACGTGGCGATCGTCGAGGACATCCTTGCCCGCCACGGGCTCGATGTCGGTGCCCTGGCGTGTCCTCCGGCCCGTCCCGTCCCCTCCGCCGATCGTCGTCTCGCCGCCGCCGGCACCCGGTCGCCGCAGACCCGATTCCACAACTGCTCGGGCAAGCATGCGGCCATGCTCGCCGCCTGTGTGGTCTCTGGCTGGGACCTCGCCTCATATACGAGTCCCCATCATCCTCTGCAGCGACGGGTGGAGAGCCTCATGGTCGAGACGACAGGCGTCGATCTCGGGCCGCCGGGCGTGGACGGCTGCGGTGTTCCGACCTGGAGAACCACGACCGCCGGGCTGGCTCGTGCTTTTGCTCTCCTGGAGGTGGATCCCAGGTTCGAGCGGATCCGGACGGTCATGGGGCGATATCCCCTCTTGATCTCGGGAGAGGATCGTCCCGATGCCCTGATCGGGAGATGGCTGGGCGCCGCCGCCAAGGGGGGCGCGGCGGGTTGCTTGGGCATCGCCCTGGCCGGGCACGGGATCGGGGTGAAGTCGTGGAGCGGCTCCGGTGTGATAGCCGGCGTTGGCGCAGGGGTGGGGCTGGGCCGGTTGGGAGTGGTGGTGGGAGCCGTGCAGGCCGCTCTGGTGGATGTCTTCTCACCTCCGGTCCTGGGCGGTGGGTCCGAAGTGGGACGAATCAGGTCGGATGCGGTGTTGGAGTCGGTGTGACGCTCTGGAACGACCCCGGCTTCGATCTGCCTCCGCTGGCGGAGGCGGTCGGCCCTTTCGCTTCCCCGGACTTCCTGCGGGTGGTGACGGCCTACGACCCTGGGGAGCCCTTCGTGGTCAGTTCCGGGACCGGCCTCCTCGCTCTGACCCGGGAAGGCTCCAGGGTGCGGTTTGCGGGTGAGCGCGACATCACCGATTATCACACACCATTGGGCGATGACACAGAACAGCTCATCGCCAGGGTCGCAGAGGATGCCTCGGTGGCCGGCTTCGAGCTCGATTCTCTGCCCGAGGAGGCGGCCAAGCCTCTCGCCTCGAGTCTGACATCGCTGGGCTGGGCTGTCGTCTCCCAAAGCGAGGAGGTGGCAGCCGTGCTGGCGCTGCCGGATTCGTTCGATCGATACCTGAGCGACGTCGGCAAGAAGCAACGTCACGAGATACGCCGCAAGCGGCGCCGCTTCCAGGAGGCGGTGGGCCAGGTGCGCCACGAGACCCACCGCGGCCCGGGCTGGGCTCTCGATGAGTTCGTTCGGTTGCATCGGCTGGCGAGCGGCGAGAAGGGCTCGTTCATGACCGACCGGCGAAGGCGCATGTTCGCCTCGCTCCTGGAGCTGGCGGGCTGGCGTATCGACCTGCTGAGGACTCCCGAGGACACTGCCGCCGCTTGCGTCATGGGCTTTGCCGACGCCTCCGGCTACTACCTGTACAACTCGGCCTACGATCCTGGATTGGCCGAGGGCTCCCCGGGGGTGGTCCTCCTCGGCACGATGATCGAGCAGGCCATCGAGGAAGGCATGCCCCGCTTCGACTTCTTGAAGGGCGACGAGACTTACAAATTCCGACTCGGCGCCCGGGCGCGCCCTCTCACGGATGTGACCGCCACCAGGGGTGAGGCGAGATGATCCAGCGCGTGGCCTACCTGTCGATGCATACTTCACCGCTTCTCCAGCCCGGGGTTGGCGATGCCGGTGGGATGAACGTCTACGTGGACCAGCTCTCCCGGGCCATGGCTGAGCGAGGAGTGGTAGTCGAGGTCTTCACCCGTCGCGACGATGCTTCCCTTCCCGCCCAGGTGACGGTGGTCCCCGGGTATCGGGTTCATCACATCGCGGCCGGGCCGGCGCGGCCGCTACCGACCGAGCGGCTGGCTCCCTACGTGCGCCGTTTCGCGGCCGGTGTGATCGACGTCCTCGACGACTTGCCCCCGATCGAGGTGATCCATACCCATTACTGGCTTTCCGGGTGGGCGGGCTTGCTGGTCAAACAGCACGTGGGCGTGCCCATGGCCAATTCCTTCCACACCCTGGGTCGGATCAAGAACCTGACCCGGCGTCACGATGAGCCTCCCGAGGGACTACTGCGGATTGCCGCCGAACAAGAGGTGATTGCCGCATCGGACTGTGTGGTGGCCGCCACCCCGCTGGAGGCCGATGACCTTCTCGCCCATTACGGCGCCGATCCCGGAGCGCTGTGTGTATCACCCCCCGGGGTGGACCACAGTCGATTCACTCCCGGTTCGGGCGAGGAGGCGCGTCGTCGCCTGGGCCTGCCCTCGGGTCCGCTGATTGCGTATGTGGGCCGGATCCAGTCCGTCAAGGGTGTCGACGTTGCCCTCGATGCCTTCGAGCAGGTCAAATCTACCCTGGGTGACGCCACCCTGCTGGTGGTTGGTGGGCCGTCCGGTACCCGCGGCGCCCGTGAGCTGAGGATGCTCTATGCGCGGGCGGCTGAGATCGGATCCGTCGTGTTTTCCGATGCCGTTCCCCATCGAACGCTGGCGGATGTGTACCGGGCCGCCGACGTCCTTCACGTACCCAGCCGGAGTGAGTCCTTCGGGCTCGTGGCCGTGGAGGCCCAGGCCTGCGGCACGCCCGTCGTGGCGTCGAAGGTGGGGGGCCTGATCTTTTCGGTCGATGATGGCTCATCGGGGATACTGGTCGACGGATGGGATGCGGACCGCCACGCCGCCGCTCTCCTCGAGATCCTGACCGACGAATCCCGAGCCACCCTCATGTCCAAACAGGCTCTCGACTGGGCGGAGAGGTTCTCATGGGAGAACACCGTGGACAGGTTTCTGGAGCTGTATCGGGGAGTGACGGGGGCCGGTGACTGATTCGGGCCTGCTCGAGTCGGCCATCCGGCTCTGGCTCGAAGACGAGGACGGCGACGTCGTCTACGCCGAGCTGGTCGAAGGCCGGTGGGCGGTGCGGATGCGCCAGACCGTCCGCGATGCCACCACCGTATGGTGGACGGTCGGCGACTACACGATCACCGCCGAGGCCTACGTCCTACCCGCTCCGGCGGGCGACCCGACCGCCGCCTACCGACTGGCCCTGGTTCGCAACCATGCCGCCTGGCTGGCCCACTTCGCCCTGGACCGGGAAGGGAGCCTCGTCATCCGGGCACGGCTCGGTCGGGAGCGGGCCCGACTCGAGGACCTCGACCGGCTACTGGGAGAGATCTACCAGATGGTGGAGGCCAGCTTCCGTCCCCTGGTTCGCCACGCTTTCGGGCAACGTTGAGACCGGCCCGCGAAAAGTCGGGTTAGAAACTTCTCGACACCCCCCTGTGGACAAACCCTGTGGAAAGCTGTGGAAAATGGGGAAAACCCCGGCCTATGCGTTGCTTTAGAGTATCTGGTGGTGGTGGACGCTCACCCTGACGGGGTTTGGACCCGGTTGACGGAGGGTGCGGGGATTCGTATCTTCCCCAATGACAGCGCCCGGGGAGCAGGTCGGGGCAGGTAACCCGTTCGGGGAAGTGCGGGGCCCATCCCAGACAGGTTTGCCGGGCGCTGTGCTAGCCCTCCCCCTAACGGCCCGAGTACTGTCCGCGTCGACGCGTGTGCCGGATCCCCCCTCCGTCTCGTGTGGCTCGCCGACTCCGCTCAGATACCGAACATGACCTCGCGTAACGAGACGGGCTTGGTTTCGAAGGTCTCCAGGTCGATGCGGACCGAGCCCAGCCGCAGGCCCTTCATGCCCTCGCCGACGTTGGTCAACACCCGAACGGCCTCATCCTCGTACTCGAGCCGCCCCAGACCCAGGCAGTGCCCATGCCCATCATGGACCCCGACCAGCATCTGGTCGAGTCTCTCCAGGTCGAGGCCGGTGGGAAGGGTCGGCGCGAACACGGTGGGGCGGACCCGCCACCTCTCCAGGGGCCCGATGAAGGCGCGACGCAGTGTCTCGGCACGCCGGGTGGCGCGCTCGTCGGGGGATCTGACCCCGGTGTCCGGATCGGCAGGAAGGACGTCGACGTCGACGGAGAAGAAGCGCTTCAACATGCCGACGATGGGCTCCATCTCCCCGCCTCGCTGCAACGCCACGACGCGGTCCGGTCGACACAGCTCCATCTTGTGGTATTTGAGGGTTTCGCCGGCAACCCCCGACACGGTGGCGGTGGTGTCGATGACGATCAGGTCGGCTCCGACGGAGCGAGCGGTCTCGACCAGGGAAGCGGTGGCGATGACCAGCTGGAGTATCAGACGGCTGGCACTGGTAGTGCCGACGAAGTGAAGATGGTCGGCCGCCGATACGTCTTCGAGCTGGACCGGGTCGGTGATGAACTTGAGCCCGGCACAGGTAGGTGGCCCGATGGTGCTGTTGTCGACGTCGGCATCCACCATGGCGACCGTGCGACCGTGGGCAGAGGCATTGCGGGCGATGCGGTGGGCCATCGTGGTCTTGCCCGTGTCCAGAGCCCCCAACAGCATCACGGTCGAGGCGTTGGCCAGCTCGCGGGCGAGGGTCTCATGGGGGTGGTCGCTCATCCCTGATCAGCATAGGGAGGGCCATCTGCGACCCCGGCGTGACCAAACCCGGCCGGGGCTACCGTGACCCCTGCATGAGCCTTCCCATCTCATTCCTCTCTGATTTCGGCCTCAATGACGAATTCGTCGGCGTAGTTCACGGTGTGCTGGCGACTATGGCTCCAGATTCCCGGGTGATCGACATCACCCATGACATAGCCCGCGGCGACGTTCGGGCCGGAGCCCTGGCCCTGACGCGCAGCGTTCAGTATTTGCCCCATGGGGTGATCCTGGCCGTGGTCGACCCGGGTGTGGGCACGGAGCGGCGTGCCATCGCCGCTCAGACTGAGGCCGGCTACTTCGTAGGGCCCGACAATGGCCTTCTCTCCCCGGCGGTGGCCATGGTCGGTGGCGCCTCGCGCATCGTCTCTCTCGACAACGAAGAAGCCCGCATCCCCTCCAACGGTGCCACCTTTGCCGGACGCGACCTGTTCGCCCCTGCTGCGGGCCTCCTCGCCTCGGGTGAGGCCACCATCGACGACCTGGGGTCGGCGCTCGATCCCGATTCGGTGACTCCGCTGCTTCTGCCCCTACCCGAGACCCAGAGCGGCACTGTGAGGGGTCAGGTGTGGTGGGTGGACCACTTCGGCAACGCCCAGACCAACCTGTCACCCGATGACCTCTCCCGGGTGGGTCTGAGGGAGGGAGGCGTGGTCACCGTCAAGATCGGACCACGTCTGCATCAAGTTCGCTGGGTCCAGGCCTATGGGGCTGTTGGCGAGGGGGACGCCCTACTCCATGTCGATTCGAGCGGGATGGTGGCGCTGGCAGTGAGGGGTGGAAGAGCCGACGAAGCCCTGGCGCTGGCCGAAGGCGTGCCGGTGGCCGTGGTCGGGGCTGCTAGTTCGGTAGATGGGGAAGCCGGCTCAGAGTCGGATCAGCCAGATCACGCCGGCCGCCACGATCAGAGCCAGCAGGAACACGACGACTAGAGCGGTGGCCGGGCGCATCAGGAGGAGGGTAACTGGCGGTAGGGCCCCTTACGCGACGAGGCCCCCGTTTGGGCGATGGGGGCCTCGTCTATCGAGAGAGTCTGCTCCGCCGTGGGGCGGGCTGGGAGGCTATCCGATCACACCTAGGGTCTTAGAACGTGCCCTGGCATGATTGGCGGAGCTTTGCCTCTCTCGCTGACATTTTACATCGGCGGGGAGTTAATCAACCTTGAACGATTTTTCCCTCACCTTCGTGACCCGCCACGGCTGCCATCTGTGTGAGGACGCATTTGCGGTCGTCACCAGGGTCAGCCGGGGTCTGGGCGTGCCCGATTCGGGTGGTGCAAATCGAAGACGACGACGAGCTGGTTCGGCTGTACTCGTTTCGGATACCGGTGCTGCTGGATCCGCGAGGTGAGGTTCTGGCCGAGTCGGCGATGGCCGAGCGACCCTTGAGGAAGGTGATTCGCAGCGCCCGGCGCTCGGCTCGACGCCGCTCAGTGTGAGGCGCTGGCCTGGGCGCCCGAGGTGGTTTCGGTGGTGGCGGACTGACCCGGTGCCGTCGTCTCGGTCGTACCGTTCCCGCCTCCGCCCGCCACGGTGGTCTCGGTGGGCTGGACCAGTCCACAATCGGCCAGCACCTGGTCCTCATTTCCTCCCGCCAGTCGCACTCGTTCGAAGGCCACCACCTCGGCGATCTGCTGGTCACTGAGCGTCTGTCCCCACGATGGCATGCCTCCATTGACGGGCTGGTTGTTGTCCCCGAAGGTGGCCCGACCGGCGGCGGTGAACCCGGCTGAGCCCAGTGTGACCCACTCGATGTGGTCGGAGCAGGATCCGAAGACATTCAAAATGCTGGTCAGAGCGGGAAAGGCGCCCTGACCCTGGCCCTGGGGACCATGGCAACCGGCACAATTGGCATAGATTTCCTGGCCCTGGGCGATGTAGTCGGCGCCACCCCCTCCTGCGCCCCGGCCCTCGAAGGGCGATCCGTCGCAGTTCTGGACGACCCCACTCACCCGGTCCACCCTGAGATTGGTTCCCGTGCCACACTCCGCGCCGGCTCCGACCGCGAGATGGATCAGGCCGAAAGCGGGGAGTATGAGGAGGAGCACCCCCAACCAGGCAGGCATGGAGAAGGTGGTTCGCTCCTTGATGCCCGCCGTGGGAACGGTCACCACGACCGGGTACTCAAGCGCCTCCTCGGGAGACACCCGCTCCGGGGCCGGTGGAGGTGCCGCTGCCGCCGGGCGGGGGGCTTCGGCCGGTGCGGCCGGGGCTGGCGGTTGGGTCGGTGTAGGCGGTGGAGCTTGCTCGGCCGGCGTTTCGGCCGGTGCCTCGGCCGGGGCTTGGGTGGGCTCGGGGGGTGGGGCCTCGGTTGGCGCCCCGGAGGCCACCGCCTCGCCGCCTGCCCAGGCGGCGAGCACGTCCTCATAGGACTGGCCGCTGGCCTCAGCCCGGGCCCGGGCGGACCGCTCCACGATGGCCTCGGGAACGCCCAGTGCCTGAGCGGCGGCGCTGAGCTGGTCACTCATCACTGACCTCCCTGTGCGACGCCGACCGCCTTTGGTGCGACCGATTCGCTCAGATAGGCGACCAGGTCACTCATGGCCGAGCTCGACAACGGCATCGCCGGGTGGGTTCCTCCGGTGAGAACGGCCGATATCTGGTTGGCGTCGAGCCGGCTTCCTACGTCTGCCAGGTCGGGTCCGAGGCGACGGAAACCCAGAACCTGATTCGTGTCTGACAGAGTCACCGGACCGAGGCCGACGTCGGCCACTACCGGCCGGATGGCCTGAGTGTGGCATGAGCCGCATCCAGCATGAAGGTAGACCGTCTGACCATCGAGGGCTTGGGCGCTGAAGGGAATCGCAGATGAGCGAACCTGGTCGCTGGCGGCGGGCAGGGCCGGGAAAACGAAACCGAGCAGGATGGTGAGTACCAGAACACCGAGGCCACCGACGACCGGGGCCAGAGGCCGATCCGGGGGCGCTTCGAGCACCGGGGGGCGAGCTTCGGCCACTGCCACCGCTGCCGCCGGGCGGGGGGCTTCGGTCGGTGCGGCCGGGGCTGGCGGTTGGGTCGGTGTAGGCGGTGGAGCTTGCTCGGCCGGCGTTTCGGCCGGTGCCTCGGCCGGGGCTTGGGTGGGCTCGGGGGGTGGGGCCTCGGTTGGCGCCCCGGAGGCCACCGCCTCGCCGCCTGCCCAGGCGGCGAGCACGTCCTCATAGGACTGGCCGCTGGCCTCAGCCCGGGCCCGGGCGGACCGCTCCACGATGGCCTCGGGAACGCCCAGGGCCTGAGCGGCGGCGCTGAGCTGGTCACTCATCACCGGGTCCCTCGTCGGCGAGATGGGTCACGAGGACTTCCTGGGTGGTCACCTGCCCCCGGGTGAGAGTTCGGAACAGAAGGGAGGCCAGGGTGAGATCACCGGCCACCGCCACCAGCCCGGGGATGATCCCGAGTCCCACGAAGATCTTTCCGGTCGTCGTGGCTGCCGCCCATCCGTCTCCAACTGCGGCGAAGGCGCCTGTGAACCCACCCCCGGCCCACGAATATCCGGTCACCAGACCCCCCAGACCCAGCAGCAGAATCAGCCCTCCCGCACCCCAGAGGGTGAGGCGAACGTGACGCCGGGCCAGTTCGGTCGAAAAGAGCTTGCGACCGGTCATCCGGGGAAGGGCATGGAACATCCAGCTGGCGGTCAGGAGGGGGATGACCCCCAGCACGAGGCCGTAGGTGATGGCTTCCCAGAACGTGGTGTAGGCGAGAAGGGTCGAGGCGGAGCGGAATCCGGCGATGGCGGTGAGGGTCGCTACTCCCACCCCCAGCAGTGTGCCCGAAACAGCGGTGGTCACGACGGGATCCCATTCGCCTTCCGGCCTGCGACTGACCGTCGCCACCAGGTTGGCGGCCGTGGCGACGAGTGCGGCCGGGAACGCAAGTCCCAGCACCGAGGACACCGCTGCCAGCCAGTCGGGCACCGGTCCCGAGGTGATCTGATTTATCCCCATCCAGCCGGCACCGAACAGGAGCGACCAGAACCCCACCTGGGCCAGCTGACGGCCGGCCAGGGGTCGATCCGTCTGTTTGACCACGGCGTAATAGACCAGGCCGATAGAGGCCAGCAGCACCCCGGCGATGAGGAACGAAGAGGAGAAGAAGAGGTCCCCGACTGTGGCGGCCACGGAGCTGAGGTTGGGAAGGTTGCCCACCACGTAGAGCAGCGGCAAGGCGACCAGGGCCGTCACCACGTATGGGACGCTGACGTAGCTGCGTCCCTCGCTTCGGTGGCGGACCGTGTTCACGGCTACCAGGGCCGGGATGACCAGGCCCACCAAGAGGGGTAGGTCGATCCACCAGGGTAGGGCCAGGGCCTCATTCCCGTCTCCCAGGCCGAGGCCCACGACGATCATGCCCACCACCACCGAGGCGACGATCAAGAGGAGCCCCAAACGCGCCAGTCGCTCATTCCACAACGGCGCTCCGGTGAGGCGGGGGAGTACGAAGTAGGCGCCCCCGATCACGGCCACCGCTCCGAAGCCGACGTAGGCGGCCAGCATGGTGATGGCACGGATGATCCCGTAGCCGAGGGGGACGAAGAAGGGGAAGGTCATCGAGATGAGTCCGACGGCGGCGCCGATGGCGGCGACGGCCAGGAAAATCGTGGCGGTGACCACATGTGCAACCGCCTCGGAGTCGGGTTCGGTTCGGTTGGCCTGCATCAATGATCGGATGTCCGTGGCGGTGGCTGCCACTTGTCTCCTTGGTGTCGTCGGCGGGAGCATAACGTGCGCGCCGTCGGCCTCCCGATTCGAGCGCCGAGCTATTCTCGCAGGTAGCGGGGTGGAAAATTCTGCCCGACTCCGTGAGTGTGGTAGAACAGGCTCAACGACGACCCGCTCTGGAGCTCGCCCGATGTACCGACTCGGTGCTCTCACCGAACAGCAGAAAAGCCGCTACGGCTGGACAGCCCTCGTGGTGGGGTTCGTGGCCATAGTCCTGGGCGTCGTCATCATCCACTGGGCCCACTTCCCCCAGACCCGGATGGTCAACGGGGTTGAGCAGCCGGTGGTCGTGGACTACCTCAACTGGATGCCCCGGGGCTGGTTCCCCAAGTCGATCGGCTACATCGTCGCCTTCGGCGGCTCCCAGCTCATGCTGGGTGGGGCCGTCCTCGCTTTCGTGCTGGGCCGACCGATGACCTGGTCCCGGGCCGCTTTCACCGCCTTTCTGGCCTGGGTGGAGCTGGTGCTGATCTTCGGAATCGTCCCCTCCGAGTGGCTCAACCTGTCTCAGACCGACCTCAACTGGACCAACCAGCGTATCGCCTTCACCCTCCCCCCCTGGCTGGTCCTGGGCAACGATGTGGACATCAGCTGGGGCGTGATCAAGGACGCCATCTCGATGGGCTACAACATCACCGTCCTGGTCGGGGTGGCGATATTCGCCTACAAGATCCAGGACATCGGCCACGAGCCTCCCGCCAGGGCCGAGAAGGCTGAGAAGATCTCCCCCTACGGTCGACCGCTGGTCAGGGGCTCCTGATGCCGCGGGGTGTCATCGACGAGACTCCGCCCATCCGGGACGACTACCAGTTGGCCCAGGTGGACGGCGAATACTTCAAGGACAAGCTCCGCCCCAAGCAGTTCCTGCACATCGACCAGTCCGAGTGCATCCTGTGTGAAGGCTGCGTCGACATCTGCCCCTGGAAATGCATCCACTACCTGTCCCTGGATGCCATTGCCGAAGCGGTCAACGTCGACAACCCGGGAGAAGATCCCCAGAACTACGGATTCTTCATCGTCGACGAGGACGAGTGCACCCGTTGTGCCCTGTGCATCGACAGATGTCCGACCGGGGTGATCTCACTTGGTAAGTTCGAGGGCTCGCTGGCCGACCAGGCCGTCGAACTGGGCCTATCGGAGGCGATCGACGAACTGAATCGCCGCCCCTGGGACGTCGACACGGGTCAGCGGGACTTCAAGAACGGGTATGCCTACGGAATGCGCTGGTAAGGAGACATGGCAGACGAGAAGACGAGCCTGAGAGAGCGGATCGGCGGACTGAACGATCGCCTGCGGGGGTCACAGTTCATGGACTCGGTCTTGCGGCCCGGCTCGCCCTTCAAGAAGGGCTACTCGGACAGTCCCCGCAATCGTTCCTACGTGATCATGAACAACGTGCTCTATCACCTCCACCCTGCCAAGGTGAAACGGCACGGGGTGAAGCTGTCCTACACCCTCTGTCTGGGGGGTCTCAGCTTCTTCCTGTTCATCCTCCTCACCATCACCGGCATCTTCTTGATGTTCTATTACACGCCAACGGTGACCCAGGCCTACCCCGACGTCCAGGCGCTATCCACCAACGTCGCCTTCGGATCCCTGGTACGCAACATGCATCGCTGGGGTGCCCACCTGATGGTGCTGACCGTCTTCCTTCACATGAGCCGGGTGTTCTATCACGGTGCCTACAAGCCGCCCCGTGAGTTCAACTGGGTGGTGGGCGTCGTGCTGCTGTTGCTCACTCTCTTGCTGTCCTTCACCGGCTACCTGCTCCCCTGGGACCAGCTGGCGCTGTGGGCGGTCACCGTGGGCACCAACATGGCCGGCTACGTCCCCGTGGTGGGAGGCCAGGTCAAATTCGCATTGCTGGGTAGCGCTGTGGTGTCTGCCAACACGTTGTTACGTTGGTATGTGCTCCACGTCCTCTTCCTTCCGTTCATCATCGTGATCTTCATGGCCGTCCACTTCTGGCGCGTCCGCAAGGACGGCGGCGTGTCCGGCCCCCTATAGGAGACAACCATGCCCGACATCCCAGAGAGTCTTCTCCGCAGATCGGCCGAGGCGAAGGCCAAGGCGCTGGGTGTCCCCGTTGAACAGGTGCTGGCCGAGATGAAGGGGGAGGCGCCGCCCAC
Source organism: uncultured Acidimicrobiia bacterium (assembly GCA_963744905.1). GTDB lineage: Bacteria > Actinomycetota > Acidimicrobiia > Spongiisociales > ZC4RG35 > DATFFO01. The sequence goes on from CAVUUV010000007.1 coordinate 275,981, forward strand.
AACTCCCACGCCGCCCGCCGAGCCCCCCGAGGCGCCGAAGCCCCAGCCGGGCGCCTCCGCTCATGCCGCTCTCGATGAGGAGACCCAGGACGAGGTCGAGGCCGGCGCTGAGGTGCCCGGGACTCCCCCGGCTGAGGAGGCGGAGGTGGAGCCAGTTGCCGCCGAGGCCGAGACCGAACAGGCCGCAGCTCCCGTCGCCACCATGACCGAGGAGCCTCCCCCGGCTTCGGAGACGGCCGGCGACGGGTCGGGCAACGGCTCCGGGAACGGCAAGATGGCCGCCATGGTGAGCCCCCGTCCAGTGGCCACCCCCTCCGGCACACCCGAAGGAGTTCGCACCCAGCGCCTGCTCACCGTGGTCAAGGCGCGAGCGATCCAGCAGGTCAAGTCCGACCCGACCGACAAGGTCAACACCTGGCCTCATCTGATGCTGGCCGAATTCGGCGCTCTCCTGGCGATGACGGCGCTACTGGTGATCCTCTCCACGATCCTGCAGGCGCCTCTCCTGGCCCCGGCCAACTTCAACCTCACCCCCAACCCCTCCAAGGCACCGTGGTACTTCCTTGGGTTGCAGGAGCTGCTCTCCTACTTCGATCCTCAGATAGCCGGTGTCACCGTGCCCACCATCATCGGGTTGTTGGGGTTCATGATGATTCCCTATGTGGACCGCAATCCGTCCACGAAGCCCTCCGATCGCAAGTTCGCCATCATGCTCTACACCATCTTCCTGGCCGGTGCGGCCACTCTGACCATGCTCGGGGTCCTGTTCCGCGCTGAAGGCTTCAACTTCGCTTACCCATGGAAAGCGGGGATCTTCTTCGACGATCTCAAGGACTGGGTGCATTTCGAAGGAGGCCATTAGTGACGACGACCGGCCTCATCCTCATTGGTGTGGCCGCGGTGGCCATCTTCGGCGCCGTGGGTGCTTTCGCCGTGGCCTTTCGCCGTGCCCGCAGCGAGGAAGAGGAGGAGACGGCGGACTGGACCTCGAAGGTGGCCGTCGAGACTCGCACCGCCGACCGGTCGATGCGGGGCGTGAAGGTGGAGCCGATCGCCGTGGCCCGTCCCTCCGAGGAGCCCGAGGAACTCGAGGCGGTCGAGGAGGCTCCGGCGGTGGAAGAGGGCGAGGTAGAGGCCGAAGAGGTCGAGGAGGAACCCGAGCCGGTCTCGGTGTCGGTGGTCGAGGCCCAGACGGTGGTCGAGGTGTCGTCCGAGGAAGCGGGGGTGACGAGGCGCCAATTCTTCAACCGGTCCCTGGGATCCCTCTTCGGTCTCTGGGGGGCCGGGTTGGGAATCAGCTTCCTGGCCTTCCTCTGGCCCCGGGTCACCGGAGGTTTCGGTGCGGACATCAACGCCGGAGCGATCCCGGACATCCAGGGCCAGTTGCACACCAGTGACGGCGGAGTGCTCCCCCTCTTCATCCCCGAGGCCCGGGCATATATCGTCCCCGGTCCAGCCACGCTGTCCGCCGAGTTCGAGGGCAAGAAGGTGGAGGCGGCCGACATGATGGCTCTCTATCAGCGCTGTGTGCATCTGGGGTGCCGGGTGCCATGGTGCGCCACGTCTCAGGGCTTCGAGTGTCCCTGTCACGGTTCGAAGTACAACGCGGTAGGGGAGTACTTCGCCGGTCCCGCCCCGCGCAACCTGGACCGTTTCGTGGTCGAGGTGACCGACGCCAATGAGTTCATCATCCACACCGGCACCATCATCGAGACCCCCAGGGCACCCGTCCCCTCGGTCGAGTATCCCCGGGGCCCTTCGTGTATCGGATGATCTCCTCGACCAGTGCGTTCTCGAGGATGGGTGGCTGAGCGGTGTCATCGACGATCGTCATCACCCTGGCCGTCATCGGGGGCATGGCCTGGCTGGGCTTCATGCTGGTGGCGGCGCTGCGGCGTCGTGGTAGGGAGGAAGTGCCGTCCAACCTCGCCCCCGGCACCACCGACGACGAGCTGGAGACGCGTCGGCTGGAGGGCGCTCAAAAGACCGCCGTCATCCTGTCTGCCTTCCTGGCCGTTTCCCTTCCGCTGTACTTCCTTGGTGAGCAGGCTCGCCAGGACAGCTTCACCGGGCAGTTCCACGACGAGTCGGTGGCCCGGGGCGAGGCTCTGGTCACCCAGTACCAGTGCTTCTCCGCCTGCCACGGCCCCGAAGGCGTCGGCGGTGCGGCCCCCTATGTCGAGAAGCGCTCGGGGATCTCGGTGCTGTGGACCGCTCCCTCTCTCAATGACGTGTTCTATCGCTACAGCGAGGACGAGGTGACCTTCTGGGTCACCTACGGACGTGGCAACACCCCCATGCCCGCCTGGGGACTGGCCGGGGGAGGACCGCTCAACGAATCCCAGGTGCAGGACGTCGTGAATTATCTGAAGACTATCCAGGTGTCCCAGGAGGAGTCGGTCGCCAAGTTCGAGAACCAGTACAGGGCGGAGCAGGCCAAGCGGCTCGAGAACGCCACCCAGACCGCCGAGGAAGCCCTGGTCAAACAGCAGCAGGTCCTGGCCGATATCAACGCTGCCCCCGACAAGGCTCCGATCGTGTCGGATTTCGCCACCCGGGCTCGCTCCCTGCTGGACAACGCCGGCCAGGGAATCGACACCGATGGCGACGGTCTCTCCGATACGACCGAGACCGGTCTGGTCGACCTGGGCAATGAGTTGGTCGACACGCTGCGAGTGATGGATCCGGTGACGCTCGATCCACAGAACCCCACCAGCGTCGACGGAGTGGACGATCTCACCACCGCCACCTCGGCCCTCGATCGGCTGGACGAGCTGGTGACATCCGGCCAGGAGCCGATTCTGGTCACGCAGAGGGATGCAGTGGCCCAGGCCCTCGATCAAGGCGTGGTCGACCCGGTCATCGGCCTGTCCCCGGCTGCGATCGACACCCTGTCCACGATTGCCGACCAGGCGTCCTCGCTGGGAGTGGCACCGCCTCGGGGCGACCTGGATCTGAGCTCGGCCACGACCTTCGTGCAGGCTCTGGAAGATGCCGCCTCCGCCCAAGGAGCCTCGGCCGATCTGCAGCAGGCCGCCTCTGATGCCCGGGCTGCGCTCGACGGAGGCCAGGACGCCGACGGCGATGGCCTGTCCGCCGATGCCGAGAAGACGATCTCCGATCAGGTGCAGGCCGCCATCGCCGCCACCACCCCTTCTCAGGTGACGGTTCCCAACATCGACCCCACCAATCCCGAGACCTCGGGTGAGCCCGACGCCGACGTGGCGTCGAACGTGGTGGCAGGTTACGAGAATCTAGCCCTCAACCTCACCGTCACCACCAACAATCTGGACAAACAGGTCACCGGTGCCCAGAAGGGAGTCGACTTCCTTCAGAATGCGCTGGATCAGAAGAGATGGCAGATCGACTTCCAGGGTGTGGCCGACTCCGCCTTCAACGGCGACGTCGACAAGGCCACGCGGGCGGTGCTGCTGTTCAATTCCTACTGCGCCAGATGCCACACGGCCGGCTTCTCGGCCGGGGTGCCCTACACGCTCGAGGCCGGCTCAGGTGGTTTTGGCCCGGCGTTGTGGAAAGGTCGTGAGCCGATTCAGTTCGGCCCTCCCGCCGACAAACCCGCCGACGACCTGCTGATCCAGTTCATCACCAAGGGATCCGAGGAGCAGAAGCCGTATGGCTTGAACGGGTTCGGTTCCGGGAGGATGCCCGCCTTCGGGGAGATTCTGACCGAGAGCGACATCGAGCTGCTGGCCCAGTATCTGCGGGGCGGCAACCTGGACGGGATGGGGAGCCAGTGACGGAGGTAGAAGATGCGTGAACTGATGCGAAGCCTGCTGTCGGCCAACTTGTTCGTGACCGGCATCCTCCTCACCTTGGCGGCCGTGACCGTCTTCTACGGCAGCATCTTCCTGCTCAATTCGACCAACCTGGGTAAGAAGCTGGCCTTCCTCGTCACCGGGGCGGGGATCACGGCCTGGACCACGATCGGCTCCCTGTTGTTCATCCTCTACGCTCCCCGCGGGCCCAAGCCGGACAACTTCGAAGGTCTCAACGCCTTCGAGATCCGCATCATCCCCATCACCTACCTGATCGTGTCGGCCATCCTCTTCTCGGCATTTCTGGTGGGACTGAAGCAGTACGAGGAGATTCAGAGCAGAGAAGCGGCCTGACCTCGCTCGCTCGCCTCAGCCATGGGAGCGGTAGTAGCTCAGGATCTGGAGCTCTGTGGAGAGGTCCACCTGGCGCACCTCCACCCCGTTGCCTGGACGGATCCGGGTGGGAGCGAAATTGAGGATCGATCGCACTTCCGCCGCCGCCAGGCGCTCGGCCACCTCCTGGGCCACACTGCCCGGAGTGGCGATGATGCCGATATCGATGTTCGTCCCGGGGGTGAGTGCGTCCAGGTCGAATACCGGGACCCCCGCCACCTCTTCGCCCACCTTGGTCGGGTCGTTGTCGTAGAGGGCCACCACCCGGAAACCCCGGCGACCGAATCCGCCGTAGTTGGCCAGGGCCCGACCCAGATTCCCGGCCCCGACTACCGCCACCCGCACGTCGGCGGTCAGACCCAGCTCGGAGCGGATGAGGGTGCGAAGAGTGGCTACGTCGTAACCCACGCCCCGAACACCCGAGAATCCCAGCAGGCTCATGTCTCGACGCACGATGGCGGCGTTGGTGTCGGCCGCCGTCGCCAGCTCCTCTGAAGAGATGCTGGCCAGGTCTGGAGCCGTCTCCAGAGCGCGCAGGTAGCGGGGAAGGCGACGAATCGTGGCCCGCGGCGGGTCGCGCCTGCTGGTCGGGTGGTCAGCCATCCATCGCCCAGAGTTTCATACGGGAACGGTACACAAGCGGAGCCCGCCTGATCCAAGCCTCGGTCGGGGGCCGGGTTGCGGGTCTCCAGCGACCGGCCGATATCCTGATCGCAATGTCCTCACCCACCACGATGGTCGTCGGAGGCGGCCCGGCCGGTGCATCTGCCGCCTATTGGCTGGCCCGGTCGGGTCATCAGGTGACTCTGGTCGAGAAGAAGGAATTCCCCCGCAGCAAGACCTGCGGTGATGGCCTCACCCCCCGCGCCATCCGCCAGCTGCTCGACATGGGTTTCGATTTCGACGTCCCCGAGTTCCATACCATCACCGGGCTGCGCTCCTATGCCGGCGATGAGTTGATGCTGGAGATGAACTGGCCCGACCACTCTCGCTTCCCCAACTGGGGGGGCGTCATCCGCCGCCGAGACCTCGATCAGCAGGTAGCTCGGTTGGCGGAGAAACAGGGGGTGCAGATCCTTCAGAAGACGGAGGCCAAGCCGGTGATCGAAGACGGGCGCCTCGCTGGGGTTTCACTATCCCATGGCGGGGAGACAGAGGTCGTGAGCCCGGACATGGTGATCATCGCCGACGGCTCCCTCAACAGGTTCGGGCGTGCTCTCGGAACCAGCCGGCGCAAGGACTACCCGATGGGATTGGCCGCCCGGGGCTACTACCGCTCACCCCGCTCGGCCGACACCTTCCTAGAGAGCCAGCTCGATCTGCGCGACGATTCGGGCGCCACCATGCCGGGTTACGGGTGGGTGTTTCCGCTCGGGGACGGGACGGTCAACGTGGGGGTGGGATTGCTGTCCACCTTCAAGCGGTGGAAGCACGTCAACACCACCAGGATGATGAACGATTACGTGGCCTACTCCTCGCCCGATTACTGGGATCTGGGTGATCACTCCAGGATCACCGATCCCGAAGGGGGCAAGCTGACCATGTCCTTCTCCAAGGGCCCGTTGATCGGGTCCAACTGGATCACCGTGGGAGATGCCGCCGGGGCCATCAACCCCTGGAACGGGGAGGGCATCTCCTATGGGTACGAGACCGGCCGGCTGGCGGCCGAGCACGTGTCCCAGGCACTCGGCGCCGACGATCCCACCGTCCTGTATCGCTACGCCACCCGCCTCCAGGATGAGTACGGCCTCTACTACAAGATGGCCCGGATATTCGTCAAGCTGATCGGCAACCCTCCCGTGATGCGCTCCCTGGCCCACGTCGGGCTCCGCAATCGACCGCTGATGGAGTGGACCCTCAAGGTGATGGCCAACCTGTTGGACGAGGACGAAAAGGGCGTGGGCGAGGCGGCTTACGCCGCCCTGGCCCGCCTGGTGCGCCCCCTCCCCGTGGCCTAGCGACCCCTTTGTCCCCCACGAAGTGGCGGAGGATCCGAAGGGCTCGGCAAAGCCGAGGTGTCAGGGTGGGGGTGGCTCAGCCGGATCGCCGTCGAAGGGCGGGAGCCACAATCGGAGGGATTCGGGGCGCATCAGCCGGGAGACCATGCCCACCCAGATCCCTGATACCTGGGCGAGGTCGAGTTGGCCCTGTAGCCGCGCCGACACGGCCTCCACCTCTCTCTCAGTGTCGTAGCGAGAGCGATAGAAGCGACGGTCCACCCGCCGCTGTATCCGCCGCCGAAGGGGGTTGAAGATCAGGGCGAGCAACAAGGTGGTCCCTGCCACGAACACGGGCGGGGTGCTGGTTCCGATGATGCGGACGGGCAGGTAGACCGCCCCGACCACGTAGATGAGGCCCAGCACGATCACCACGATGGAATATCCCACCGTGCGGGAGATGAGACGGTCGACGTCGAATAGGCCGTGACGAATGATGGCCAGGGTCATCAGCACCGGTATGGCAGCCGCCGTGGCAACGAACGCCACGTTGGCCAGGGCACCCAACACCGTTCCGCTCTCGCTGAGGAAGGACTGCAGAATGAAAGCGGCCAGGAACAGCGTTCCTCCGTACAGCACCAGCTTGATCTGGTTCTTCTCCGACCACGAGGCCCGCCTCCACCTCGTCAGGATGGCGGCGAACCCACCGGCAGCCAGGCCCAGCATGCCGATTCCCACCACTCCGATCAGGATCCCTCCCACTGGAGAGGTGCCGCTGCCGATCGCCAGGGGATTGGCCAGCTGCCACTCGTCGTTGGGGGGCGAGATGGTTGGGGAGAAGAAGATCATGAGCCCCCACAACGCCACCACAGCCCCCTCGAGATATCGCACGACCTTCCACCGGCCCGAGGGGAGTTGGCCGGTCGGGAACACGTAGAACAGATGAATCAGAAGCCCGATGGGGATGGGCCAGAACGTGGCGACGTAGACGGAGACGAACACGATCGGCGTGAGGGTGGCCGGGGGCGGGAACATGGGAATGAACGCCAGCCCGTTGACCAACATCCCCGCACCCGCCACCAGCATGAAGCGTCCGAAGCGGTGACCGGGCAGCCGAACCTCCATCACAGCCCCGAGCACGGTGAAGAGGAATCCGATCAGCGAGAAGCCTCCACTGTGGGCCAACGCAACCGGGTGGAATACGAGCAGGAGCATGGTGGCGCTCGCAACCGCCACCCACGTCTTCACCGGCACCCTTCTCGCATGTTTCGACATCGCCAAGCCCAATGGTGTCGTCACTCCGCTCCGGAAACGTTACGGGATCGACGCCTCGCAAGTCGGAACAGTGGCCCGACTTCTGCATCGTCGATGCCGGTCCTAGAGTCAGGAGGGCAATGACATTGGCCGACTATCTCCCCGTCGCCGTCATGCTGGTTCTGGCGGCTGGCTTCGTGGCCGTGTCCCTGACCGTGTCACGCTTCTTCCGCCCCAACCGGCCCACGGCTGAGAAGCTCGCCCCCTATGAATGCGGGATTCTGCCCGAGGTGGAGCCTGCCCAGCGATTCCCGGTCAAGTTCTATCTGGTGGCGATGCTGTTCGTCATCTTCGACGTGGAAATCGTGTTCCTGTTCGCCTGGGCGGTGCGCTGGATCGATCTGGGCTGGTACGGAGTGGCGGCAGTCGGTTTGTTCACCCTGTTCGTAGTCGAGACCCTGACCTATGTGTGGAAGCGGGGTGCCCTGGAGTGGAACGTCAAGCGGCGCCGGCGCTACGCCACCGAACCCAGCGATCGAGGAGTGGCAGCCTGATGGCCTCTCTCCCCGGCATCCTCACCACCACCATCGACAAGGCGGCGGCATGGGCTCGCACCCGCTCCATGTTCCCGGCCACGTTCGGTCTGGCCTGCTGCGCCATCGAGATGATGGCCACCGGCACCGCGCACTACGACCTGGCCCGATTCGGGATGGAGGTCTTCCGCGCCTCCCCTCGCCAGGCCGATCTGATGATCGTGGCGGGACGGGTCAGCCAGAAGATGGCGCCGGTGTTGCGCCAGGTCTATGACCAGATGCCCGACCCCAAGTGGGTCATCTCCATGGGTGCCTGCGCCTCGACCGGCGGGATGTTCAACAACTACGCCCTGGTCCAGGGGGTGGATCAGGTGGTCCCGGTCGACATGTACGTCCCTGGGTGTCCGCCCGGGCCTCAGAGTCTCATGCACGGGATCCTCAAGCTCCAGGACAGCATCATGTCGGGAGAGATGGCCTCGTGACCGAGGCTGAGGGCCCTCCCAAGGGAGGCAGCGGCGGCGCCGTGGGAGCGCCCAGCCGGCACCCTTCCTTCGACGTCACCGGCGGGGTGGGCAGAGAGGCCGCACCCACCGGAACCCCCAAGGAGCCCGACGATTTCATGGCCGACCTGCTGGGGGGCTTCGAGAGCGCCCGCCTGGAGGACTCCCACCGCCAGGAGGTGGTCCGCATCGACTCCGGGGAATACTTCGAGTTCATGAAAGCGGTCAAGGAGGCGGGGTTCGAGCTCTGTTCCGACGTCACCGTCACCGACTGGTTCCGCCACAGGCGCACACGCTTCGATCTGGTGGTGAACCTGGTCTCGCTCCAGCACCGACGCCGGCTCCGGGTTCTGGTTCCGCTGGCGGGCGAGGAGCCGACGGTGGCTTCGATCACCCCACTGTGGCCGGGCATGGCCTTCGGAGAGCGGGAAGCCTACGACATGTTCGGGGTCGTCTTCGAGGATCACCCCGACCTGACCCGGATCCTGATGCCCGACGAGTGGGAAGGCTATCCCCTGCGCAAGGACTACGGGACGGGCTCAGTGCCGGTCCAGTTCAAGGAAAGCCACAAAGTCACCTAGGGCACACACCCATGTCAGATACCAGGGACGACATCAGAGAAGAGACCGGGGACATCGAGTCTGCCGACACCCAGATGGTCGACATGTGGGTGGCCGGCACCGAGGAGCCGGCCGGGTTCGACCCCACCGACGAGGGCAGCCAGGAGCTCGAGACCCACGAGCAGGGAGTGCGCCTGGACGAGGAATTGGGCCGGGTGGTCAGCGACGACTACATGTTCGACGAGGAGTCTGTCGACGACGAGCGGATGATCGTCAACATGGGTCCCCAGCATCCCTCCACCCACGGTGTCCTGCGCCTCCAGTTGGAGCTGGAGGGAGAGATCATTCGCCGTACCCGTCCGATCATCGGGTACCTCCACACCGGCATGGAGAAGACCGCCGAGGGACTCACCTTCCTCCAGGGCCCCACCAATGTGACCCGGATGGACTATCTGGCCCCGCTTCACAACGAGCTGGCCTACTCGCTGGCCGTCGAACGCCTCCTAGATATCGACGTACCACCCCGGGCCCAGGCGATCCGGATCCTGATGACCGAGCTGAACCGCATCTCTTCGCATCTGATTGCCATCGCCACCAACGGGATGGACATCGGGGCCATCTCGATGATGCTGTACGGGTTTCGGGAGCGGGAGATCATCCTCGCCTTCTTCGAAAAAGTCACCGGCCTGCGCATGAATCACAACTACATCCGCCCGGGGGGCGTGGCGGCGGATCTGCCACCCGGATGGCGTGAGGACGTCAACCATATTCTCGACGTCATGCCCGAGCGCCTGGCCGGCTACAGGGACCTCCTCTCCGACAACCCGATCTGGCTGGAGCGAACCCGCAACGTCGGCATCATCAACGCGGAGGAGTGCCTGGCTTACAGCGTCACCGGCCCCACTCTGCGCGCCGCCGGCGTGCCCTGGGACGTCAGGGTGGCCTTCCCCTATTCGGGCATCGAACAGTATGAGTTCGAGGTCCCGGTCGGGGACCGCGGTGACGTCTTCGACCGCTACCTGGTGCGGATGATGGAGATGGACGAGTCGCTGAAGATCGTTCGTCAGGTGATGGACACCATGCCCAAGGGTGACTACCGGGCGCCGGACCGCAAGATCACGCCGCCTCCTCGGGCCCGCATCGACGAATCGATGGAGGCCCTGATCCACCACTTCAAGATCTTCACCGAGGGTTTCAAGGTGCCACCCGGTGAGACCTATGCCGCCGTCGAGTCCCCCCGGGGCGAGCTGGGTTGCTATATCGTTTCCAACGGCGGCGGCAAGCCGTGGAGGATGCACGTGCGAGCGCCCTCCTTCTACAACCTCCAGGCTCTGCCCGTCATGATGGCCGACTCCCTGATAGCGGACACCGTCGCCTCCATCGCCTCACTCGACCCGGTGATGGGGGACGTCGACCGCTGAGTGGCTAGAGGAACACACGCGGCCCGACCGACGGGCCGGACCCGCTTCTTTCGATGGCTGATCGATGATCTCCTCACGCTCCATGAGGCCCACGATCCCGAAGTTGCCCGTCTGCGGCGCGGCTTGCCGCGACGACCGCTTCCCGGCCGACCAGGTGGCGTTCTGACCCAATTGGAGCAGGCAACGATGGCTTCCTATTCTGCGCTCCAGATGTCGGATTGGTCAGAAGCCACACTCGAGCGCGCTCACCAGATCATCGACCGCTACCCGCACAAGCGGTCGGCCGTGATGCCCTTGCTGTATCTGGCCATGGCCGAGGAGGGCTGGCTCACCGACCAGGGAATGGAACAGGTCGGCCTGTTGCTCGACATGACGCCGGCCCAGGTCCAATCGGTGGCCAGCTTCTACACCATGTACAAGCGAGAGCGCACCGGCCGGTACCTGGTCTCGGTGTGTACCTCCATCTCCTGCATGTTGCTCGGCGCCGACGACGTGATGAGCGCGGTTGAAGACGAAGCCGGGGTGCCGGCAGGCGAGACGGATCCAGAAGGAGTCCTCAGCGTCGAGCACGCCGAATGCATCGGAGCCTGCGGAGGGGCACCCGCCATCCAGGTCAATTACGAGATGGTGGAGGGCCTCACCCCGGACAAGGCACGCCAGCTCATCCAGTGGCTTCGAAATACAACCCCCGAGGTGGTCGATCCCGATGAGCTCCAGGAGTTGTTCGGGGGCAAGCGGAGCTTCGACTGGGCGATTCCCTCCGGGGGCGGAGCCATCGGCCCCTATCCGGCCTTTCAGCCCCTGGGCACCCTCAAGCAGGATCGTCGCAAGTGACCACGACCCGGCCTTCCAACACCAGCTTCGAACAGCCCCAGGTGATCACCCGGAGAATGGCCGAACACCCGGCCGACTCCCACACCCTGAAGCGTTACCGGGCCACGGGTGGATATGAGGCTGCCGAGAAGGCGCTGGGCATGACCAGGGACGAGCTGGTGGAGCTGGTGAAGGCGTCCAACCTGCTCGGCCGAGGCGGTGCCGCCTTCTCCACCGGCATGAAGTGGAGCTTCCTCGCTCCCCAGCGGCCCGCCTACCTGGTCGTCAACGGCGACGAGTCCGAGCCCGGAACCTTCAAGGACCGCCAGCTCATGGAGCGCGACCCCCACCAGATCGTCGAGGGCGCCATCATCGCCGCCTGGGCCAACGAGGTCCCACATGCCTTCATCTACATCCGGGGCGAGTACCCCAAGCCCGCCCGACGCATCCAGGCGGCCGTGGACGAGGCCTACGAGGCGGGCCTGCTGGGCAAGAACATCCTCGGAACCGGCTACGACCTGGAGGTGACGGTCCATGTCGGCGCCGGGGCCTACATTTGCGGCGAGGAGACCGGTCTCATCAACTCGCTGGAGGGTCGACGGGGAGAGCCCCGGCTGAAGCCGCCCTATTTCCCTGCCGCGGTGGGTCTGTACATGAAGCCGACCATCGTCAACAACGTGGAGACGCTGTCCAACCTGCCCCACATAATCAACAGGGGTGCGGATTGGTTCAGGGGGCTGGGTCACGCCGAGGACGCCGGCACCTACATGATCTCCCTCTCCGGCCATATCAACCGCCCCGGCAACTACGAGCTTCCTCATGGGATCACCTGGAGGCAACTGTTCGACGAGGTGGGCGGCGGGATCCGCAACGGTCGTGAGCTCAAGATGTGGATTCCGGGCGGGGCGTCGGCGCCGTGGTTCAACCCTCAGGACCACCTCGACCTTGAGCTGACCAAGGGCGCCACAGGCGAAGCGGGATCGATGCTCGGTTCGGGGGCGGTGGTGGTCATGGACGACACGACCTGTGTGGTGAGAGCGGCGGAGCGGATCGTCCGCTTCTTCGCCCATGAGTCCTGTGGTCAATGCACTCCCTGTCGGGAGGGGACCACCTGGCTGGAGCTGATCCTGCGCCGCATCGAATCCGGCCAGGGGCGGCCCGTCGACGCCGATCTGCTGCTGGACGTCTCCGACAACATCTCCATCGGCCTGGCCTGGCCACCCAGGCAGACCACCATCTGCCCGCTGGGCCCCTCGGCGGTCTCCCCGGTGATTTCGATCATGAACTTCTACAAGGACGAGGTGATGGCCCACATCCACGACGGCAAGTGCCCCCTCCCATGACGACCGAAGAACAGACCGAGACCGTCACCTTCACCGTCAACGACCAGGAGATGACCGCCCCCAAGGGAGAGCTCCTGATCCGGGCCGCCGAACAGAACGGCCTCTACATCCCCCGATTCTGCTGGCACCCTCGCATGTCTCCGGTGGGCATGTGCCGGATGTGCCTGGTGGAGATGGACAGCCAGCGCGGACCGATGATCGTCACTGCCTGCACCACCAAGGTCGACGAGGGCATGACCATCCACACCCACAGCCCCATGGCCGCCAAGGCTCAAGAGGGCATCCTCGAATACCTGCTCATCAACCATCCACTCGACTGCCCGGTGTGCGACAAAGGCGGCGAGTGCCCCCTGCAGGATCAGACCATGGGCTACGGGCCCGGTGAGACCCGATTCGTGGAAGAGAAGCGCCACTACGAGAAGCCGATCGAGATCTCGGATCTGGTCATGCTGGATCGGGAGCGGTGCATCCTGTGCGGGCGCTGCACCCGCTTCTCCGAGGAGATCTCGGGTGATCCGCTGCTGGTCTTCCTCGATCGGGGAAGCCGGTCGGAGGTCAACACTTTCCCCGACGAGCCGTTCCGCTCCTACTTCTCGGGCAACACGGTCCAGATCTGCCCCGTCGGTGCCCTCACCGCCACGGCCTACCGTTTCCGGGCCCGTCCCTGGGATTTGCGGGAGATGGCGTCGGTCTGCCCGCATTGCTCGGCCGGAGATGCGATCACCGTCCAGACCTCACAGAACCAGGTGCTGCGATTCCTGGGAGTCGACAACCCCCATACCAATCAGAGCTGGCTGTCGGACAAGTGCCGGTTCGGCTTCGAGTACATCAACTCACCCGACCGGCTGACCGCTCCCCTGGTGCGGGGAGATGACGCCGCGATGGTGGAGACGACCTGGTCGGAGGCCCTGGATCTGGTGGCCGGGCGGCTGTCGGCCATCGTCGCCGAGCATGGTGGGACGTCGGTGGCGGGTCTGGGCGGTGCCCGGGGGACCAACGAGGACGCCTATGCCTTCTCCCGTTTTCTCCGCACCGTGGTGGGCACCAACCACCTCGACTGTCGGATGGACGATGCGCCCGCCTCCCAGTTCCTGGCCGCCACCGCCGACCGGGCCACCATCGACGACATCGACGGTGCGGCAACGATCCTCGTGTGGGGGCCGGACCTCAAGGAGGAGCATCCCACCCTCTACCTGCGGATACGCACTGCCGCCACCGGTCACGATCCCAACAACGTCATGTCCAATTCTGATGGGCTGACGATTCGTCGCCCGGGAACCAAGCTGATCGTGGTGCATCCTCGCCGCAACGGCCTCGACGATGTCGCCCGCCACACAATGCGCTATCGGCCCGGCGCCGGGGGAGAGCTGCTGGCGGCGCTGCAAGCGGGGGAACATCCCGAGATCGATCAGGCCCTCGAGCAGGGCCCGCTGCTGGCGCTGGTGGGGAAGACCGGCGCCACGGAGGATCCCCGCCTGGCCGAGTCGGTGGCCGCCTGGCTGCGCGACAAGGGCGCCAGGGTCATGCCTTTGGCCCGAAGAGCCAACACGTTCGGGGCACTCGACATGGGTGTGGCGCCGGACCTGCTACCCGGCCGCGTCTCACTGGGCGACGGTGTGGAGGCCTGGGGCGATATCCCCACCACCCCGGGCAGGGACACGCGCGGAATCCTGGAGGGCCTCGCCTCTGGGGATCTGAAGGCCGTGATCATGATGGGGGCCGACCCGGTGGCCGACGTGGCCGACGCCGACCTGGCCCGCCGGGCCCTGGATGAGGCCGAGCTGGTGGTGGCCATCGACCTGTTCCACACCGAGTCGGTGGACATGGCCGACGTGGTGCTCCCCGCACTGGGGTTCGCCGAGAAGGAAGGGACGGTCACCAACCTGGAGGGACGGGTGCAGAAGGTCAACGACATCGTTCCCGGGGCGGGCCAGTCGCGGGCCGACTGGTCGATCATCGACGACATCGCCGGCCGGATGGGTAAGGAGCATGGGTTACAGCTCGTCCCGCCAGATCGGCAAGGAGATCTCCGAGGTGGCGCCGGCCTATCGGGGGATCACCTGGGACCTACTGGAGTGGGATCAGCGGGACGGAGTCGTGGTCCCGGCCGAAGGAGCCGAGCAGCCGCTCGAGTATGTGCCGGTGGCAAGCTCCCTGCCGTCGGTATCGGCCGAGATGGTGCTCCACTCGGCCCGGACCATGTACGACGACGGCGCCATGATGCGCCACGGGCTGTCCCTTCACCGGCTGGCCCCGGGCGCCGCCGCCCATCTCCATCCCGACGACGCCCGGCGCCTGGGTGTGCGCCCCGGGGACATGGTCCGGCTGAGCACCGATACCTCCGAGGCCGAGCTGGAGGTGGTTTTCGACCAGTCCCTCCACCACGGTGTCGTCTACGTCCCCTTCAACCAACCCGGCGGACCCAGCCTGGGCTCATCGCCCGTGGTGGACGTTACGGCCACTCTGTGAACGGAAATCCAGCTCCCAGCGCAAAAAGCGTTCACAGACCTCGCCGGTGGTGCGGTTCACCCCCTTCTCTGTGAACGGAAATCCAGCTCCTGGCGCGGAAAGCGTTCACAGACTGGCCGCTTCTCCAGGGTTTGTCCGGGTCCCCGGCGCCTCCCTATTCTCGGAGGTGCTGATGATCTCTGCGCCGGCGCTGGCCTCCTGATGGACGGAATCGACTTTCTCATCGTGGTGCTGAGGGTTGTCATGGCATTCCTCCTCCTCCTGATCCTCACCATCATCAACGTGTGGGCGGAACGAAAGATCGTGGCCGACTTCCAGAATCGTCTCGGTCCGATGCGTGCCGGCTTCCACGGCATCCTCCAGACAGTGGCCGACGGCCTGAAGCTTTTCTTCAAGGAGTCGGTCGTCCCGGCCAAGGCGGAGCTGGCCACCTACCTCCTGGCCCCGTTCCTGGCCGTGATCCCCGCCTTCCTCATCTTTCTCAACATCCCCTGGGGCCGGCCCTTCACGATCGGCAGCCGTCAGATCGCCCTCCAGGGAGTGGATCTGAACGTGGGCATCCTCTTCGTCCTCGCCATGTCATCGATGGCCGTTTACGCCGTGGTGCTGGCCGGGTGGTCGTCGGGGTCGAAATACCCCCTTCTGGGCGGTATCCGGGCCACCGCCCAGGCCATCTCCTATGAGGCGGCCATGGGCCTGGCCATGGTGTCGGTGGTGATGTACAGCGCCACCCAGGGCCCGGGCGGCACCCTCCGACTCTCCGACATCGTCGCCCGCCAATCCGATACCTGGCTCGGCTTCATTCCGCGCTGGAACGCCATCCCCCTGGTGGTCGCCTTCGTCATCTTCTTCATCGCCATCGTCGCCGAGACCAACCGGGCCCCCTTCGACCTGGTCGAGGCCGAACAGGAACTGGTGGGCGGGTTCAACACCGAGTACTCGGGAATGCGCTTCGCCATGTTCTTCCTGGCCGAGTACATCAACATCTTCTCCATGTCGGCCCTGGCCGCCACCCTCTTCCTGGGCGGGTGGACAGGGCCAACCTGGGATGGGACCCTCCCGGCCATCATCTCGGGGATCCTCCCAACGGTCTGGTTCCTGATCAAGACCTACGTGCTGGTGTTCATCTTCTTCTGGATCCGTGCCACCCTGCCCCGGATGCGTTACGACCGGCTCATGCAGCTGGGGTGGAAGCGCCTCATCCCCGGGGCATTGCTGTGGCTGATCCTCTCCACGATCGTGATCGGTTTCCGCCAATTCGGAGCACCCTGGAGCTGAGATGGGACTGGTAGGCGATCTTTTCAAAGGCCTCAAGGTGACCGGATCGGAGTTGATCCGGACCGTCACCGGCAAGCGGATGCTCACCACCCAGTACCCCAAAGAGTTCCGCCCCAAGCCGCAGCGCTTCCACGGACGCCACGTCCTCAACCGCTATCCGGATGGGATGGAGAAGTGCATTGGCTGTGAGCTGTGCGCCGGCGCTTGCCCCGCCCGTTGCATCTACGTGCGGGGCAAGGACAACGACCCGCTCAACCCGGTCTCACCCGGCGAGAGGTACGGCTTCGTGTATGAGATCAACATGCTCCGTTGCATCTTCTGCGGCCTGTGTGTCGAGGCATGCCCCACCGAAGCCATAACCATGACCCACCTGTTCGAGATCTCCACCGCCCACCGCGACAACGCCATCTACACCCGCGACGAGCTGCTGATGCACGAGGACGGCACCGTGCCCCACATGTTCCCCGACGACCATCTGGCCGACCTGTCCGAGCTCAACACGGCCGATGGCTGGGTGCGTGCCACCGCCCCGTCCGGCTCGGCTGCCTACGAGGGGATCCAGATGTGGCAGGGGACACCGGGTCCCGCCAGCTGGGACCCCGAGCCCGACCAGGACGAGGCCGACCGGTGAGGGCGTCCGTACCGTGACCGCCCAGTGGATCATCCTCGTCCTCATGGGCATAACCGCCGTCGCCGGAGCGGTGACGGTGGTCATGGCTCGCAACCCGGTCTATTCGGGCCTCGGCCTCCTGGGAACGATGCTGTCTCTGGCCGTCATCTACTTCGCCCAGTTGGCCCACTTCGTGGGGGCGATCCAGATAATCGTCTACGCCGGGGCAGTGATGACCCTGTTCTTGTTCGTGTTGATGCTGATCGGGGTCGACATGGCCGAGGACACCTCCGAAAGGCTGCCCCGCCAGAGGATGGTGGTGGGGATCCTTGGAATCGTGGTGGTGGGCGTGGCCATCTATCTGGGCGTCTCCGGTGGCTTCGCCTGGGTCCCGGGGGCACAGGGGGCCTCCAACTCGGTCAACGGCAGCGCCGATGTGATCGGAGAGGCTCTGTTCTCTGGGTGGGTGCTCGCCTTCGAGGTGACCGGGCTGCTCCTGACCGTCGCCGCCGCCGGGGCCATCGCCCTGGCCTATCACCGGGGCGGTGAGGCGGACTGATGAACGACTGGTACATGCTGCTGGCCGCAGTCCTGTTCGTGATCGGCGCCATCGGCATCCTGGTGCGGCGCAATGCACTGGTGATGTTCATGTGCGTCGAGCTGATGCTCAACGCCGTCAACCTGACCCTCATCACCGCCGGTAGCGCCCGTGCCGACATCAACGGTCAGATGGCCACCTTCTTCGTCCTGGTCGTGGCCGCGGCCGAGGTCGTGGTGGGCCTGGCCATCATCGTCTCCATCTTCCGCACCCGGGCCACCGCCTCGGTCGACGACCTGTCGGAGCTGAAGGGATGACCGATCTCCTCTGGCTGATCATTGCCCTGCCCCTGGCCGGCACCGTCCTGCTCCACTTCTTCGGCCGCTACCTGCGCGAGCCCCTCTCGGGCTGGGTGGCGACTGCCACCGTCACCGGCTCCTTCGTGGTGGCCGCGGCCGGCGCCGCGCCTTTCTTCACCGGCGGCGACGTGGCGGTCCAACACGTCAAGATCTGGGAGTGGATGCCCGCCATCGGGGCCACCTTCGAGCTGCAATGGGATCCCCTGTCCGCCCTCATGGTTCTGGTGGTCACCGGGGTAGGGGCACTGATCCACCTGTTCGCCATCGGCTACATGCACGGCGACGAGCGTTTCCATCGCTTCTTCACCGATCTCAACCTCTTCGCCGCCTCGATGCTCACGCTGGTCCTGGCGGGCAACTACGCCATGTTGTTCGTGGGTTGGGAGTTGGTGGGTCTGTGCTCGTATCTCTTGATCGGGTTCTGGTACGAGCGCCCCAGCGCCTCGGCCGCCGCCAAGAAGGCCTTCGTGGTCAACCGGATCGGTGACTTCGGCTTCCTGATCGGCTTGATGTTGGTATTCACCAACTTCAGCACGTTCTCCTTCGAGGGCGTGTTCGGCCGGGTGGGCTCGGTGCTCACCCCGGGCCTGGCCACCGCCATCGGGCTCATGTTCCTGATCGGTGCGGCCGGGAAATCGGCCCAGATACCCCTCTACGTGTGGCTCCCGGACGCCATGGAGGGCCCCACCCCGGTCTCGGCCCTGATCCATGCCGCCACCATGGTCACGGCCGGCGTGTATGTGGTGGCCCGCTCCTCGCCCATCTTCGTCGAGTCCTCGGTCGCCTCGGGGGCGGTGGCCGTGATCGGTGCCCTCACCGCCATATGGGCCGCCTCCATTGCCATCGCCCAGACCGACATCAAGCGGGTCCTGGCCTACTCCACCATCTCCCAGCTCGGATACATGTTCATGGGAGTGGGTGCCACCGCCTATGTGGCCGGCATCTTCCACCTCATGACCCACGCCTTCTTCAAGGCCCTGCTCTTCCTGGGGGCGGGCTCGGTCATCCACGCCATGTCCGACGAGCAGAACATGCACAAGATGGGTGGGCTGTGGCGCAAGATGCCGGTGACGGCGGCCACGATGGGCATCGCCACCCTGGCCATATCCGGGATACCCCCCCTGGCCGGATTCTGGTCCAAGGACGAGGTGCTGGGCTCCATGTTCGCCCGGGGCGGGATCTTCCCCATCCTGTGGCTGATCGGTTTGGTGGCGGCTCTGATGACCGCCTTCTACATGACCCGCCAGTGGGTCCTCGTCTTCTGGGGCGAGCCGCGCTGGGACGAGGGCGTCGAGCCCCATGAATCGCCTCGCACCATGACCATCCCTCTGGTGGCCCTGGCCGTCCTGTCACTGGGGGCGGGTTTCATCAACACGCCGTGGCGGTTGACCCTGGAGCATTTCCTCGACCCGGCCTTCGAGGGCATCACCATGCAACACCCACCCGAGGGGTGGGGCATGTTCGCCCTCCTGGCCGGCCTCTCCACCCTGGCCGCCCTGGCCGGAGCGGTGGCGGCCTGGCTGGCCTACAGCCGTCCTATGAACGCCTGGCGCCGCTTCGAGGCAGGTTTCGGGAGGCTGTGGCAGGCCTGGGAGGAGGCCTACCGGGTGGATGACCTGTACGGGGCGGCCCTCGTGGCTCCCGCCCGGCGAACGGCGGAGGTGGCCGCCTTCGACGTCGATGCACGGGGGATCGACGGGGCCGTCAACGGCGTGGGCTGGTTGTTCCGCAGGGCGGCGGGCGTGGTGCGCGGGCTGCAGACGGGATACGTGCGCAACTATGGGGCCGGATTCACCGCCGGTCTCCTCATCCTCATCATCTGGCTCCTGGCGCGGGGGATGTGAGATGGACTGGTTAGGGAGCGTGACCTGATGCTGGCCTGGCTGATCGCGCTTCCCCTGCTCGCCGCCATGGCGGTGATGCTGGTGCCGCGTCGACGCAGTGAGCTGCTGCTACCGGTGGGGACGGCGCTCTCGATCCTCCCTCTCGGTCTGGCCGGATACCTTTTCTTCGTCTTCGAGCCCGTGGCCGGGTACCAGTTCGTGGAGCGGGCCAGCTGGTATCAGCCCTGGGGGATCTCCTGGTACGTGGGCATCGACGGGATCTCGATGCCTCTCGTGGTCCTCACCGCCCTGCTGGTGCCGATAGCCCTGGCCGCCTCGGGTGCCATCACCGAGAGGCGCAAGGAGTTCGTGGTCTACACCCTCTTCCTGGAAGCCGCGCTGATGGGAGTGTTCATCTCCCTGGACCTGTTCTTGTTCTTCGTCTTCTTCGAAGCGGTGCTGATCCCCATGTACTTCATCATCGGGATCTGGGGCTCGGAGCGTCGCCGTTATGCCGCGGTCAAGTTCTTCCTCTACACCGCCTTCGGGTCCGCGCTGATGCTGGGTGCGATCATCGCTCTGTCGGTCATCCATGCCTCCCAGACCGGGACACCCAGCTTCGCGCTCGACGAGTTGATGAAGCTCGATCTGTCCCCGACGGCGGCGGGTTGGATGTTCGCCGCCTTCGCCCTGGCCTTTGCCATCAAGGTGCCGCTGTTTCCCTTCCACACCTGGCTCCCCGATGCCCACGTCGAGGCACCGACGGCAGGCTCCGTCCTCCTGGCTGGTGTCCTGCTGAAGCTGGGCACCTATGGCCTGATGCGGTTCAACCTGTCCCTCTTCCCCCAGACCTCGGTGGATTGGGTGCCGATCATGGCCATCCTGGCGGTGGTGGGGATCATCTTCGGGGCGGCGGTGGCCATCGTCCAGCCCAACCTCAAGAAGCTGGTGGCCTACACCTCCGTGTCCCACCTCGGGTTCATCGTCCTCGGAACTTTCGCCCTCACCTCGGGCGGTCTCCAGGGTGCGGTCATCCAGAACGTGAACCACGGGCTCACCACCGGCGCCCTGTTCCTCCTGGTGGGGATGATCTACGACCGCCGCCACACCAAGATGATCGACGAGTTCGGGGGCCTGCAGAAGGTGATGCCGATCTATGCCGGCTTCTTCCTGTTCATGATCTTCGCCTCCATCGGCCTCCCCGGCCTGAACGGCTTCGTGGGCGAATTCCTGGTGCTGATGGGCAGCTACACCAGCCTGCCCGTCTACGCCATCCTGGGGGCATTCGGGGTGGTGCTGGCGGCGGTCTACTTCCTGTGGGCGTACGAGCGGGTCTTCACCGGCGTCCCCACCAAGGAGGAGAACAAGGTCCTGTCGGATCTGACCCCGGTGGAGATCGGGGTGCTGGCCCCCCTGGCGGTGCTGATCCTGGTGCTGGGGCTGTACCCGAAGGTGCTGCTCAACAAGATCGAGCCCACCACCGAGGCCATACTCGACCGGATCGAGGCCACCACGACCTATCAGGCCCCTCCGCCGGGGCGGGCAGCCGACATCTTCGCCGTGGGCGGTGATCGGCCATGAACCCCCTGCTGGCCCAGGGGGCGATCCAGCCGCCCACCATCTCCTGGCTGGGGATCGCGCCCGAGCTGATCCTGGGGTTGGGAGCGGCGCTGGTGCTGCTGGTCGAGGTCCAGTGGCACCCGGATCGCAAGGTCCTGGCCTGGGTGGCTGGATTCGTCGTGGCTCTGGCCGGGGTCTTCGCCTTCGTGCTCGACCGTTTCCTGGGCAGCCAGCACCAGGTGACCACGCTGATGCCCTTTGCAGGCATGATCGGTCTGGACGGGTTCGGCATCTTCGCCCGTTACGTGCTGCTGACCGTGACCGGGCTGGGTCTGGCGGCGGCGTGGCGGATGATCGATGATATGGGTCGGCGGGCGGCGGAGATGCTGGCGCTGATGCTGCTGGCTGCGGCCGGGTTCTCCCTCATGGCCGTCTCGACCAACCTGATGATGACCTTCCTCGGCCTCGAGGTGGGCTCGATCTCGCTGTATGTCCTGGCCGGCTTCAATCGCAAGACCGCTGCCTCCGACGAGGCCGCCATCAAATACTTCCTGCTGGGTGCGTTCGCCTCGGCCATCTTCGTCTACGGGGTGGCCCTGGTTTTCGCCGGCACCGGCCGGTTCAACATGGTGGACCTGCGGCAGTACCTGACCGGGGTGGTCCTGGTCGACCCGGGGGTGATCCTCCTCGGCCTGGGCCTGGTCATCACCGGTCTGACCTTCAAGGTCACCGCCGCTCCATTCCACAGCTGGGCCCCGGACGTCTATCAGGGGGCCCCGGCAGGTGTGGTCGGCTTCATGGCCGCGGTGGCCAAGATCGGCGGATTCGCCGCCCTGGTCCGGGTGCTGGTCTCTGCGTTCCCCGCCATGACCGCCGACTGGGCGCCGGTCGTGGCCGGGATATCCGCCCTCTCGATGGTTCTGGGTTCGGTCCTGGCCATAGTCCAGGACGACATCAGGCGGCTCCTGGCCTACTCCGGTGTGGCCCATGCCGGTTTCATCCTGACCGGTGTGGTGGCCGGAGGGTCGGGAACCCGCGACGTGTGGTTCTACATCGCCGTCTACACCATCCAGCTCGTCGCCTCCTTTGCCGTGGTTGCCGCCGTGAGTGGTCCATCGGGGTCGCGTTCGGCGTTGACCGAGTACGCCGGCCTGGCCCAGCGCCAGCCCTACATGGCGGCGACCTTCTCGGTGATCCTGCTGGGGATGGGTGGCCTTCCTCTCACGTCGGGCTTCGTTGCCAAGTTCGGCGTGTTCACCGATGCCTGGGGCGCCGGGTACGAATGGTTGGCCATCGTCGGCCTCCTGGCCGGAGTGGTGGCCCTGTTCCTCTACCTGCGGGTGATCGTCACCATGTATATGGATGACGCCTCCGGGGAAGCATTCGTGGCGCCCCTCACCACGCGCTGGGTGCTGGGTCTGGTGGTGGGGGCCACGATCCTGTTCGGCGTTCTGCCCGGCCCGCTCCTCGACCTGGCCGGCCGTGCCATCCCGCTCTGACCGGGCCCGGCGCTGGGAAAGGCTCTCGGGCCTCATTGTGTTGGTTCTCATCCTCGGCCTGCCCCTGACCGCCCTGGCCGCCGAGCGGACTTCGGCGGATGTGGTCCTGGTCGAGACTTCGGCGCTGGTGCCGGATGATCTCTACGCAGCCGGCAACCGGGTCGTCGTGCAGGGCAGGGTGGAAGGCGATCTGATCGCCACCGCCTTCCAGGACGTCCTCGTCACCGGGACCGTCACCGGCGACGTCATCGCCGGGGCGGGATCGGTGCACATCAGCGGGACCGTGAACGGCTCGGTGCGGGCCGTCGCCCCCACCGTGGTGATCGACGGCACCGTGGGCAAGGATGTCGTGGTGGGGGCCTGGTCATCGACTGTGGATGGGACGGTGAGCGGCGATGCCCTCGTGTGGGGCAATCGTGCCCGGGTGGCAGGAACGGTTGGCGGCATCCTCGAGGGCCAGACCAGGAGGCTCAGCCTGGGAGGCGATCTCCAGGGCGGGGTGGACGTGACCACCGGCCGGATGAGCGTCGAGCCGGATACCGAGGTGGGGGGAGATCTCACTTACAGGTCCAGCACCGACGCCTCGAACGTGTCCAACGCCGCAGTGAGTGGTGTGGTCGTCCACCGCCGCCCGCTGGCGGCCAATGTCCGGATCCGTGCCCTGGTGGTCCTGGCCAAGATCGTGCTCAGCATGCTGGCCGCGGTTGTCGGGTTGCTTCTCATGTGGGCCGCGCCCCGACCCAGCGAGCGTGCCCAGGCCGTGGTGGGGATGTCGTGGTGGAAGGCCTGGCTGATGGGCCTGGGAGTGATGATCTCCCCGCTGGTGGTGCTGGCGTTGGCGGGAGTGCTCCTCTCTCTCACCCCCGCCGAGGCTGCCCTCCCCGTGCTGGCGGTGTTCACCCCGCTCGGTCTGGCCGTGACCGGCTTGACCGCCGCCCTGGCCTTCGCGAGCCCAACCGCTGTCTATCCCTGGGTTGGCCGGTTCGGCAACCAGTCCCGCAGCCCGGTGCGATCCTTTCTCTACGCCGCCGGGCTCATAACCGTGTTGCTGCTGGTGCCGTGGATAGGTTGGGTGGTGTTGTTGGTGGTGATCCCGATCGGGATGGGTGGGTGGCTCGGGGCCCAACCCGCTAACGAAGCCGGCCAGGTGGGTGTTTAGCAGCGATCGCTGCGGGCAACGCTCGGTGGGCGGTAACGTTTGGGGGGTGACAGCGATCCCGCTCGTCGATCGATACAGCCGCCCGGTGCGAGATCTGAGGATCTCGGTGACCGATCGCTGCAACTTCCGCTGCACCTACTGCATGCCCAAGGAGATCTTCGGCCGGGACTACGAGTTCCTGGCCCGGGACCTGTTGCTCTCCTTCGAGGAGATAACCCGTCTGGCCCGTCTTTTCGTCGACCGCGGTGTTACCAAGATCCGGCTCACCGGTGGCGAGCCCCTTCTTCGCAAGGGCATGGAGACTCTCTTGGGGATGCTGGCCGCTATTCCGGGCGTGGACGACCTGACTCTGACCACCAATGGCTCGTTGCTGTCCCGAAAGGCCGATGTCCTGGCGGCGGCGGGCCTCGACCGGGTCACCGTCAGTCTCGACTCCCTCGACGACGATGTCTTCATGGCCATGAACGATGTGGGTTTTCCCGTTTCCAAGGTCCTGGAAGGGATCGAGGCGGCCTCGGCGGCGGGACTCGATCCGGTCAAGGTCAACATGGTGGTGAAGAGGGGCGTCAACGACGGCTCGATCGTCGATATGGCCAAGCACTTCCGGGGCAGCGGCCACATCGTCCGATTCATCGAGTACATGGACGTGGGAACCACCAACGGGTGGTGTCTGGACGACGTGGTTCCCGCCCGGGAGATCGTGGAAAGGATCAACGCCGCCTTCCCGCTGGAGCCGGCCGACCCCAACTATCGGGGCGAGGTGGCAAACAGGTGGCGGTACAAGGACGGGTCGGGTGAGATCGGGGTGATCGCCTCCGTGACCCAGCCCTTCTGCGCCACCTGCACCCGGGCCCGCCTCTCGGCCGAGGGCCAGCTCTACACCTGCCTGTTCGCCAGCTCGGGAACCGATTTCCGTGCCCTGCTTCGATCCGGGGCGGATGACACCGAGATCGGTTCGGTCATCGACCGGGTATGGGGGAGTCGCACCGACCGCTATTCGGAGATCCGTTCAAGGGCCACCACCGATCTGCCCAAGGTGGAGATGTCCTACATCGGCGGCTGAGGCCGAGGCGGCCGGGTTGACCGGCCTGGGGCTGCCCTGCGAGGTTGGGGCTGGGAACGTCGCTGGGCGACGCTGTGAACCCTGGGTTGACCCGGCCTGGGGCTGCGCTGCGAGGTTGGGGTCGTGAGCGTCGCTGGGCGACGCTGTGAACCCTGGGTTGACCCGGCCTGGGGCCAGCTCAGCCGGGCGGGGGGCCGAACCGGTCCAGGCCGGCGGCCACGGCTTGGGGGGTGTCGACCGAGTACCAGGAACGGCCGTCCTCGCCCCATTCACGCCAGTCCACCACGGGCCGGAACGCCGCCACGTCCAGGAGGCTCTGCAATGACCCGCCTCCAGCCAGCTCGGCCCGGGCCACCTCCCCCAGTCCGGGTGGGTATACGGCGCAGGTGGTCTGGCGAACGCCGGCCTCCACCGGCACCACCGCCAGCTCCTCCACCAGCGCTCCGAGCTGTTCGAGCGTGGCGGCTCTAACCCAAGGCTGATCGACTGCTACCAGGGCCACCGGGATCCCGGGGAAGGCCTCCAGGGCCGCTACCAGACCGGTCAACGGGCCCCGATGTGCCCCGTCCGGGTCAGGGAGGGTGGGGTAGCCGTGGCCATCGGGGCGGCCCGAGACCACGACCCGCCCGCAGACCCGGTCCAGCGCATCGGCCACCCAGTCGATCATGGCCCGTCCCCCCACCTCGAGGAGGGCCTTGTCGCTGCCCATACGTTTGCTCTCGCCGCCGGCGAGGACCACACCGATCATGGGTCCATGCTGGCACGCCTACGATCAGCCGGTGTCGTCGCGAACCTGGCTCGCCATCGCCATCGCCGCTCTGGACCCTGCTGTCCTGGGGAGGACGGATCCGGCTCCTCACCGATGCCGAACAGGGCGACCTGGCCAACTGGGCGCGGATCGGCGGTTCTCTGATCATCGGCCTGGCGGCGGCAGGCGTCATCTTCTGGGCCCATGGAAGTGGGGTAGAGCGCTGGGTTCTGACCCTGTTCGCGGCCTGGTCCGTGGTTCTGTGGGTTCGATCCCTGATCACGGTCTGGAGCGGCGACCAGTCGCTGGCCTTCAAGACCGTTCACACCGTGCTGGCGGCCGGCTTCTTCGTACTGGCTTACCTGGCACTGCGGGTGGGCTGGGCCGGGGCGGACTGAGTCCGCCTCACGTCCCGTCCACCCCAAAACCCCCCTCCTATCATTCCCGGTGTGGACCGGGCCAGCGAGTATCGCACTACCTATCGAGAATACGCCGCCGCCATCTTCGAGCTGCATGAAGCCGACCTCCCGGTCATTCAGGCCCGCATCTCCGATTGGCTGGGGGTGAGCCGGCCCTCGGTGTCGGAGATGGTGCACCGGATGCAAGCCGACGGGCTCGTCACCATAGGAGACGAGATAGACCTGACCGACGAGGGCCGGCACCTGGCCGAGGTAGTCGTGCGGCGTCACCGTCTCGCCGAACGTTTCCTGAGCGAGGTGCTGGGCCTGCCCTGGGTCAAGGTGCACCACGAGGCCGAGACCTGGGAGCACGCCATCTCCGACGATGTCGAGCGGGCCATGTGGGACAAGCTGGGCGATCCCAAGACCTGCCCGCACGGCAATCCTATCCCCGGTGCCGGTTACCGTCCGCCCTCGGTGGAGCCCATTTCGGCCATGCGTGATCGCAGCGCCCGGCTGGAGAGGATCTCCGAGGAGCTGGAACTGGATGATGATGTAATGGATTACCTGGACGTCAACGATCTTCGCCCCGGGGCCCTCCTCGAGGTCGAGGACCGTGGAGCCGGATGGAACGGTGACGGTGCGGGTCAACGACACCACCCGTGTGGCGTTGTCCGGCCATGTTGCCGAGCGGGTCTACGTGGCCAGGTAGGGCTAAACGCGGATCAGAAGCGGGACCTCGATCTCGGCAGGTTCGATGCCTCCGTGATAGCCGATCAGTCGCTTGTCGAACGGCCGCGGCAGCAACAGCTTTCCCCGGAGGAGCGAGAAGGAGGCGATCCGGCAGCCGGACGTTCAGGTCGGGATGGAGGGGCTCTCCTCCCAACCATTCGATCAGCGTGCGGGGACGCACGGTCTCGGCTCCCGTTTCCATGGCCAGGCGATCGAGTAGGTCGTCGGATCCCGACACGTATAGGGACCGGGGATCCCCGTAGAACCGCATGCTGTGGTAGATACGGTCCCTGATCAGCTGCTTGCTTGCCTCCGGGTAGTCGATGTGCCCGTGGTCGGCGGTGGCCAGCAGGGTGATTCCGGGGCGAGCATCATTCGCAACGACTCCCACAGCCGGGTGGCGCCGCTCAGCGCCTTGCGGTATGCCTCGCTGTGTTGACCGCTCACATGGGCTGCCACATCGACATTCGGATAGTACGTCATCACCAACCGTCCCGGGCCCGCCACGTCGGCGGTCACCCGGGCCAGTTCCTCGGTCGACCAGGCCGGCTCAAATCGGCAGCCCCGATACAGCACCTGGCTCAGCGGTGAACCCATGAACGAGCCCGGCTGGACGGTGATCGGCTCGATCCCGGCCCGGGCCAGCCGCTCCCACAGATTGGGCGCCGGCAGCACCGATTGATAGTCGTGTGCCACCGGCCTCCCGTCCGGGCCGATCCACTTGAGTGTGTTGACTAGCTCTGCCGTAGGGGGCAGATGGAGGATGTGGCCGATGATCCCATGGGCGGCGGGGGCCAGACCGGTGACCAGGGTCGCCAGGGAGGTCGTGGTCGTGGTGGGGAAGCCTGCGGTCAAAGTCATGGCGTGGTCCGCCATCAGTGGCCCGGCGAAGCGGTGGTGGAGCTGGCCGGCACCGAGACCGTCGAACAGCACGAGCACGTAGCCGTCGGTGCGGGGGATGGGGTCGTCTAACCCGCCGGTGAGGGCGGTCCCCGACAGGCGGTTCTCGATCTCGGCCACCAGGTTGACCAGGCCCGTTCCTGTGTAGCTGGGGAGTCGGCGGGTCACGGGTCGAGACGCTATCAGGCAGTGGTCCCCGACCTGACCCGACGAGAGCGCCAGGCCTCTCCCTCGCTCTCGGGTCTGACCGACGCCCAGATCGCCCGGTCGCCTTACCTCAGCCCGCGCACTGTTGAGCCGCGCCCGGTCGCCTGATCTCTCCGTGGTTTCCGCCATTGTCCCGGCGGCAAGTTGGGTAGTGGCCCCGAAGACGTGGGTCGGGTGGACCCGTAGCGTCGATCCAATGACTGAGCCACAGCAGAACCAGCCTCAACCGCCCCCGGACATGGACACACTCGTGGAGCGGATCCAGGGCAGCCTGGCGGGCGCGGCCACGGTCCTCATGACCCATCTCGGTGGCCGCCTGGGCCCGTACCAGAACCTGACCGAGCAGGGCCCGGCCACTCCCGCCGAACTGGCGGCCCGCACCGGCTGTGCCGAGCGTTACCTGTTGGAGTGGCTCGCCCAGCAGGCATCGGTGGGGTTCCTGACACTGGACCCCTCGACGGGCCGGTACACCCTGCCCGAGCCCCAGGCCCCGTTGCTCTCCCCGGAGGAGACTCCTGCCATGCCGAGGACGGGATCCTGGCCCTGGTCGAGCCGTTCGCCCTCGACGACCCGGTCGAGAACCACTCTGCTAACCCGGTCAGCGTGCTCCACTACGCCGCCTCGACCTTCCTGTGTGTCCCGCACAGCCTGAGCCAGCCCGGTCAGGCGGCCATCGGTGGCCAGGCAGGGGGGAGGGTGCTGGCCGATCTCCTCCACTCGGCCGGTTACAGAGCGGTGGACAAGGTCGCCACCACCCCGGTCCACGCCGTTTACGCCGCCCGCCCCTGACCTTCCACCTCGCTCCCGCCGCGGTCCGGGTCCTGCCCGCTTCCCCGCAGGGTCCTGTAAGTTCGGAGCATGGATACTGCCAAGACCGAGACCGAGTTGACGCTGAGCCCCCTGGGTGAACGGAGTGGCCTCGAGGTGACCGATGTTGGGCTGGGCCTGTGGGCGGTGGCCGGGAGCGAATGGGGCCCGGCCGAGGACCAGGGCAGCCTCGAAGCGATCGAGACGGCCCTCGACCAGGGAGTCAACTTCTTCGACACCGCCGACGTCTACGGCGATGGACATTCGGAGGAGTTGTTGGGCCAGGCCATGGAGGGGCGCCGGGACCGGTTCGTGGCGGCAACCAAGATCGGCTGGATCAACTTCGACCGCGAGTCGTTCCGCTCGCAGTACGACACGGTGGACAAGATCGTGAAAGGGGTGGAGGGATCGCTGAGGAGGCTGGGAACCGACCACGTCGACGTGATCCAATGTCACATCAACGAACCCGAGCCCAACACGCCCGTGTTCATCGATGGTTTCCGTCGTCTCAAGGAGGAGGGAAAGGTCCGGGCCTGGGGGGTGAGCACGTCGCACATGGGACTCCTGAAGATGTTCAACGCCGACGGGGACTGCGACGTGCTCCAGACCGACTACTCGATCCTCAATCGCACCGCCGAGAGGGAACTGCTGCCCTACTGTCGGGACAAACGGAATCGGGGTGATCGTGCGGGGCCCGCTGGCCATGGGGCTGCTGGCCGGGAAGTACTCCGCCTCCGACACCTTCCCCGAGGGCGATTTCCGCCGGGATTGGATCGTGGATCCCGATCAGCACCGTCAGTTCCTGGCCGACCTGGAGGTGGTCGAGAGACTCCGGCCCCTGGTGCCCGATGACCAGACCATGGCCCAGCTGGCGCTGAGGTTCGTCCGCAGCCAACCTGCCGTGACCACCGTGATCCCTGGGGCCAGAAATCAGCCATCAGGCCCGATCCAACGCCTCAGCCGGCCTCCTGCCGTTGCTGTCGGACGAGGAGAGGCGAGCCATCGACGAGATCGTCGAACCGGGTGGGGGCCGCAAGGTCTGGCCGGCCTGAGGGTCCCCCGTCTGCAGCTAGCTGGGAGCCGGGTTTGCCCGGGCCTTCGGCCCACCCCCCTACCCCAGGCCTGCGGCCTGGGGTCCCCTTCCCCCACTCCGTGGGGGACAAAGCTTTGTCCCCTGGGCCGAAGGCCTGGGGGAAGGTCCCTGCCGCCGGAGGCGGGAGGTAGGGGGAGTCTCACCCCAGGTGAGAGACAACGTTCCCCTACCCCAGGCCTGCTGGCCTGGGGCCCCTTACCCCTTCGCTTCGCTCAGGGGGACAAATAGGGCTCGGCTTCGCCGCTCGGCGACCTATTCCTATACTCGCCGCGCAGGTCGACGACCTCGATAACCATGGATATATCTACTTACTTCCAGGACTACCTCACGGTGGGAGCCTTCGCCGCTCTCGGGGTGGTGCTGGTGATGGTGATGCTGGGGATCGCTGCCGTTCTTCGCCCCACCAATCCCACCGAGGCCAAGCAGAGCACCTACGAGTGCGGGGTCGATCCGGTCGGGCTGGGATGGTCCCAGACCTACGTCCGCTATTACATATTCGGTCTGCTGTTCGTCATCTTCGACGTGGAGGCCGCCTTCCTCTTTCCCTGGGCCCTGGTGGCCGAGTCGGTGGGTCTCTTCGGGTTGGTGGCCATCATCGCCTTCATGCTGACCCTGGTCGAGGGCCTGTTCTACGCCATGAAGAAGGGGGTGCTGAGGTGGGAGTAGTCCAGCGGTTCGGCGTTCCCAAGCCGGTGTCGTGGCTGCTCAACTGGTCCCGCAAGTACTCGCTGTGGCAGTTCCAGTTCGGTCTCGCCTGCTGTGCCATCGAGATGATGGCCGCTTCCGGTCCTCGCTTCGACTCGATGCGTTTCGGGATCATCCCCCTACCCGCCTCCCCCCGCCAGGCCGACCTGATGGTGGTGGCCGGCACGGTCACCGACAAGATGGCGCCCTCCGTCAAGCGCCTCTACGACCAGATGCCCGAGCCCAAGTACGTCATCTCCATGGGCTCGTGCGCCAACTGCGGAGGGCCCTATTGGGATTCCTACTCGGTCACCAAGGGCGTGGACCAGGTCATTCCGGTGGACGTCTACGTCCCCGGGTGCCCGCCCCGTCCCGAGGCCCTGCTGGAGGGCATCGTCGTCCTCCAGAAGAAGATCCAGGGCGAAGACATTCACGAGAAGTGGAATCGGCGTGACTTCCAGCCCGCCTGAGGCCGATCCCACCGAGGAGACCGCCGAGGAGGCTGGCGAGGAGGTCCCCCATCCGCTCACCGAGTTTGCGGAGAGCGTGGCGGAGGCCGTGGATGGTGAATTTCAGATCACCTTCGACACCGTCAAGGTGACCGTGCCCGCCGAGAGGTGGGTAGAGGCTCTGACCACCGCCCGGGACCAGTTCGAGCTGGTCTCGTTCTCCTTCCTCTCCGCCATCGACTGGTCGAACGATCCCGCCGTGGGCGATCCGCTCGCCGAGGAACTCAGCGAGGAGTACTTCGAGGTCCTGGCCACGGTCGCCGACCTGACGGTGGGCCGGAGGGTCACGTTCTCGACCCGTCTCGATCGCCAGGAACCGACAATCGACTCTCTGGTCGATGTCTACGCCGGCGCCAACTGGCACGAGCGCGAAGCCCACGAGATGTTCGGCATCGACTTCGCCGGCCACCCCGACCTGACTCACCTCTACCTTCCCGACGGTTTCCTGGGAAACCCGCTCCGCAAGTCGTTCCCGCTGCTCAGCCGGGAGGTCAAGCCCTGGCCGGGCAAGGTGGACGTCGAGGCCATGCCCGAGCCCGACGAGGAGGAGAGCGGGCTCGGAGGAAGAGGGCGCCGAGCCCGATGGCTCCGACGAGGGGGAGGAGGAGTAGTGGCCATCGACCAGGATCTGGTCCGTCACCTGTCTGAGGTCTCGGTCTCGGTGGAGCTGGAGACCCCCGACATGACCCTCAACATCGGGCCCCAGCATCCCTCGACTCACGGTGTCCTGCGTCTGGTGGCCCGTGTGGATGGAGAGCGGGTCTATGACGTCAGGCCCGTGATCGGCTATATGCACCGCGGCTACGAGAAGCTGGCCGAGGTGCGCAACTATCCCCAGATCACCACCATCGTCAACCGCATCGACTGGGTGGCGGGCTACGCCAACGAGATTCCGTTCATCACCGCCGCCGAGAAGCTGATGGAGCTGGAGGTGCCGGCCCGGGCCATCTGGATCCGCCTCATCCTCACCGAGATGGCCCGGATCTGCTCGCACATGATCTTCATGGCCTCATATCCGCTCGAGCTGGGGGCCCAGACCCCGCTCTTCTTCGCCTTGCGGGAGCGGGAGCGGGTGCTCGATCTCCTGGAAAGCGTGACCGGCGGCCGGTTCCACCCCAACTTCAACCGCATCGGAGGAGTCAAGCCCGCCTACGGAGCCGGCTCCAGTACTCGCAAGCTGATCCAGGACCTGCCCAAGGATTTCTACGCCGGGACCCTGGTGGCGATGGACAACATCGAGGAGGCATGTGACCAGCTCGAGAACCTGGTGGCCGACAACGAGATCATCCGGGCCCGCACCGAGGGAATCGGCGTCTTCCCGCCCGAGGTGGCGGCAGCCTACGGGGTGACCGGCCCCAACCTGAGGGCGTCTGGCGTCGCCTTCGACCTGCGCCGGATCGAGGACTACCTCCCCTACGACCAGTTCGACTTCGACGTCGTCACCGCCGAGGGGGGGACTGCTGGGCCCGGTGGTGGGTTCGTTTGCAGGAGATCCGCCAGTCGGCCCGCATCGTCCGCCAGGCCGTCGAGTCGGTGCCGTCCACACCCCTCCAGGCCAAGGTGCCCAAGGTCATCAAGGTGCCCCAGGGAGAGACCTACGTCCGGGCCGAGAATCCCAAGGGGGAAATGGGCTACTACCTGGTGTCGGACGGAGGCCAGGGTCCCTACCGGCTCAAGATCAGGTCGGCCTCGTTCTCCAACCTGTCCATCCTCCCCTGGGCGCTGGAGGGCGTCCTGGTCCCCGACATAATCGCCATCATGGGCAGTCTCGACTTCGTGCTGGGAGACGTGGATCGATGACCTCCGTTCTGGCCGACGTGATGAGCAATTTCTGGCTGGGGCTGGTGATCAAGCTGGTCATCGTGGCCGCCCTCATCCCGCTGGTGGGGATGGTGATCGGGTTTGCCGAGATGAAGCTCTCGGCCAAGATGCAGAACCGGGTCGGCCCCTACTACGCGGGCGGAAGGTGGGGGTGGGCCCAGCTCATCGCCGACGGGGTCAAGTTCTTCCAGAAGGAAGACATCATTCCCGACAACGCCGACGCCCCGGTGTTCAAGATCGCCCCTGCCCTGGTCCTGGCCGCCACTGTGGGTGTGGTGGTGGTGATCCCCTTCGGTCCCGGACTGGCCTTCCGCAATCTGGAGCTGGGCCTGTTCTTTGCTTTGGCCATCTCGTCGGTCTCCACGGTGGGTGTGCTGGTGGCGGGGTGGTCGTCTGCCAACAAGTACTCGTTGATCGGAGGGCTGAGGGCTGCCGGCCAGCTCATCGCCTACGAGCTTCCCCTGGTTCTGTCGGTGGTGGGTGTGGTGATCCAGGCCGGGACCCTGAATCTGAACAGCATCGTCCTGGCCCAGATCGACCTGGGCTATCCCTACATCCTCCCCCAGATAGTCGGGTTCGTGGTCTTTTTCGTGGCGGCGCTGGCGGAGCTGAACCGGATCCCCTTCGATATGCCGATCGCAGAGTCGGAGCTGGTGATGGGATACCTCACCGAGTACTCGGGATTCCGGTTCCTGTTCTTCTTCCTGGCCGAGTTCGCCAACATGTTCACCCTCTCGGCAATCGCCGCCACTCTCTTCCTGGGCGGATACGCCCTGCCCGGGCTCACCACCGACCAGCTCACCTATCTGGGCCCGGTGATCCTGGTGGGCAAGGCCCTGCTGTTGGTGTTCGTGATGCTGTGGTTCCGCTGGACCTTCCCCCGCTTCCGTGAAGACCAGCTCCAGACCATCGCCTGGAAGGTGCTCTTCCCGGTGGTGCTCGTCAACATCGCCATCACGGCGGTAGCCAAGGTGGTGTTCTGATGTATTCGTCCACGACAACGAGGAAGAAGGCCTTCCCCGGCATGGGCCTGTGGAAGGGGATGTGGGTCACCCTGTCCACGATGTTCAAGACCATCTTCCGCCCCTCCAAGCATCTGCGCACCGTGATGTACCCCGATGTCAAGGAGACGCCTGTCCCGCGGGCCAGGGGCGTCATCGCCCTGGACCAGGAAGCCTGCACGGTGTGCATGCTGTGTGCCCGCAACTGCCCCGACTGGTGTATCTACATCGAGGGTCACAAGCACGAGATTCCGCCCGACAAGCCCGGAGGGCGGGTCAAGGTGCGCAGTGCGCTGGACCGCTTCGACATCGACTACGCCCTCTGCATGTACTGCGGCATCTGCGTGGAGGTGTGCCCGTTCGACGCTCTGTTCTGGAGCCCCGAATACGAGTACTCCGAGTACGAGATGGGCAAGCTCATGCACGACATGGACCGGCTCCAGGACGAATGGCTGCCTACCGTCCCCGAACCGCCGGAGGTGGCCTCGTGACCTTCGGCGACTGGATCAGCCAGCCGGTCAACTGGGTCTACCTGGCCGTGGGCGTGGCGACACTCGTGTCGGGCTACCGGGTGGTCACCACCCAGAACGTGATCCACGCCGCCCTCTACCTGGTGGCGGCCCTGGGTGGCACGGCCACCCTCTTCATCATGCTTTCGGCCGAGTTCGTGGGGCTGGTGGTGGTTCTGGTGTATATCGGGGCGGTGATCGTCCTCTTCCTGTTCGGGATCATGATCACCCGGGCCCCCACCGGGCTCGATACCA
Source organism: uncultured Acidimicrobiia bacterium (assembly GCA_963744905.1). Classification (GTDB taxonomy): domain Bacteria; phylum Actinomycetota; class Acidimicrobiia; order Spongiisociales; family ZC4RG35; genus DATFFO01. The sequence continues at coordinate 310,533 of CAVUUV010000007.1, forward strand.
GCCTGGAGAACTCGCGCCGCATTCCGGCGGCTCTCGTCTCCATCGTTCTCTTCGGCGTCCTGTCCTGGGGAAGCCTGTCCGCCTTCGGGGCGACTCCCGTGGCCGAGGCAGGGGTGGCGACCGACACCTCGGTCATCGCCCAGAGCCTGTTGGGTCGCTTCATCGTCCCCTTCGAGGCGGTCGGCTTCATCCTCCTTGCCGCCCTGGTGGGTGGGGTGACACTGGCCCGACGCGACCTCACCCCGCTGGAAGAAGAGCAGAGGAGGTCGGTGTGATCGCCAATCAGTTCCTGATCCTGGCCGCGGCCCTGTTCTCGCTCGGTGTGTATGGGTTGCTGGTGAGACGCAATGCCGTCCTGGTCCTGTTGTCGGTCGAGCTGATGCTGGCGGCGGTGAACATCAACCTGATCGTGTTCGAAGCGGTCCTGCGCACCAGCGAGGCCGTGGGCCAGGTGTTCGCCCTGTTCGTCATCACCGTGGCCGCGGCCGAGGTGGGGATCGGACTGGCGATAATCCTGATGATCTTCCGCAACCGTCAATCCGCCAACGTCGACGAGCTGGAACTGATGAGATGGTGAATCCGGCTCATCTCATGCTGTTGGCCCAGGAGGCCCACGCCGTCGAGGCGGGGACCGGCGGTTGGTGGGCCGACACGGCCGGAATCATGCTCGTCTCCCCCTTCGTGGCGATGCTGGCCATCCTGGCGGTGGGCAAGCGTATGCGGTACAAGGGCGCCGAGCTGGCCATCGGGGCCCTGGCGATCAACCTGGTCTGGGCCACGGTCCTGTTCGTCGAGAACATGACCAACGGCGTGCTGGGGGAGGTCAGCTTCACCGTGGGCAACATCGGTTCGGGCCTCGTCTTCGAGCTGGGATGGATGGTCGACGGGCTCTCGATCATGATGTACTTCCTGGTCTCCCTGGTCGGGCTCCTGGTCTTCGTCTACGCCGTGGGCTACATGGAGGGCGACGTCCGGGTGACCTGGTTCTTCGCCGCCTTCTCCCTCTTCGCCGGCTCGATGCTGGTGCTGGTGGGGGCCCCCAACCTGATCCAGCTCATCATCGGCTGGGAAGGGGTGGGTCTGGCCTCGTATTTCCTGATCGGCTTCTACTTCGAGGATCACGACAACGTCAACGCCGGCAACAAGGCCTTCATGGTCAACAAACTGGCCGATGTGGGCCTGGTCCTGGGCGCCATCCTGGTCGGGGTCTCGATCGGCAACTTCGGTTTCGGCGAGCTGGCCCAGGCCTCTGTCACCCAGAGCCCGGCATTGCGGGGTGTGGCGGTGGCGGGCGGTCTGCTTCTCTTCATCGGGGCCATCGGTAAGTCGGCCCAGTTCCCCTTCCAGATCTGGCTTCCCGACGCTATGGCCGGCCCCACCCCTGTGTCTGCCCTGATGCACGCCGCCACCATGGTCACCGCCGGCGTCTACCTGATGGCGAGAGTCTTTCCCTTCTATCAGCACCTGGCCGTCGACCTTCGACCCTGGATGGTGGCCATCGGCGCCCTGACCCTGTTTGCAATGGGGTTGGTGGCCCTGGTCCAGGACGACATCAAGAAGGTCCTGGCTTATTCGACGGTGTCCCAGCTCGGCTACATGATGACGGCGGTGGCGGCGGGCGGGTACACCGCCGGGCTGTTCCACCTCTTTACCCATGCCTTCTTCAAGGGACTGTTGTTCCTGGGGGCGGGCTCGGTGATCCACGCCGTCCACTCCAACAACATGTCCGACATGGGCGGGCTGTCCAAGTACATGCCCCGCACCTACTGGACCTTCGTCGTGGCCACCCTCGCCCTGGCCGGGATCATCCCCTTCGCCGGGTTCTGGTCCAAGGACGAGATCCTGGCCACTCTGGGAGACGGCGGCTACACGTTCGTGATGTGGGTGGCCATCGCCGGCGCCTTCATCACCGCCCTGTACATGGCCCGATGTGTGGCCCTCACCTTCCACGGCGAGTACAAGGGCCACGGCCATCCCCACGAATCACCGGCGGTGATGACGGTGCCGATGATCCTCCTGGCCATCCCGGCGGCGATAGCCGGCTTCCTCAACATCCCCGGCGTTTCCTGGCCCGGGATCCGCAACTTCTCAGAATGGCTGGCGGTGCGGGTGGTGCCGATGGGGGACGTCCATGCCGAGGGCATCAACTACGGGCTGGCCGCCATCGGCCTCGGGGCAGCCCTGGCCGGCCTGGTGCTGGGGTGGATCCTCTTCGCCCCCGACCGAGACACCCAGCATGAGCGTGATCGGCTCGAGATCCCGGCGCTTTACCCGCTGTTGCGGCATCGTTACTACTGGGACGACCTGGCCCTCGGGGTGAGCCGCCTCACCATGGGCCCCGTGGCCAGGTTCACCAACTGGATCAACGACTACGTCATCGACGGCATCGTCAACGGGGTGGCGGGGATCATGACCATTGTGGCCCGCTTCACCTACGGGGGCCTCGATCAACGTGCCATAGACGGCATCTTCAACGGTTTGTCGGCAGCCGCCGATTCGGCCGGGTCCGGGTTGCGCAAGCTCCAGACCGGACGCGTCCAGCAGTACGCGGCGTCCTTCGTGGTAGGGGCGCTCGTGCTGGTCATCGTGTTCGTACTGGTCCTATAGGAGGGTTGATTCCTATGCAATGGTTCGACAGCTGGGGTCTGCCCCTGATCGTGTTCCTGCCCCTGGTGGGGATGCTGGTGCTGGGTTTGGTCCCCAAGGAGCGTGAGACTGCGGTCAAGAGCACGGCTCTCGTGGCAGCCCTGCTGTCGTTCGCCCTCTCCCTGGTGGCGATCGGCCGCTTCGACTTCGGCTCCAACGCCTACAACACCTACCAGTTCGAGGTCAACCGGACCTGGATCACCGCCATCAACGCCAACTTCCACATGGGCGTCGACGGGATCAGCCTTCCGCTCCTGGTCCTGTCCACCTTCATCGTGCTGCTGGCCATCATCTACTCGTGGAACCACTTCGAGGAGCCCCGCAACCCCCGCGCCTTCCTGATGCTGATCCTGCTCCTCGCCACCGGGATGGCGGGCACCTTCGTGGCACTGGACCTGGTGTTGTTCTTCATCTTCTTCGAGGTGGTCCTGTTGCCGATGTACTTCATGATCGGGATCTGGGGCGACCGGACCCCGCGCAAGATCCCCGGATTCAGCCGGGTGATCGAGACCCGGATCTACGCCTCGATCAAGTTCTTCCTGTTCACCCTGTTCGGGTCCGCCTTCATGCTCCTGGGGTTCCTGGCCCTGTATCTGCATTCGGGAGCCGCAGGCGCCGAACGGACCTTCGACATCGTCCAGCTAACCCAGATGGGTGCGGGCGGGGCCTTCACCGGGACCTTCGCCTTCCTGGTCTTCGGCGGGCTGTTCCTCGGGTTCGCGGTCAAGGTGCCGATGTGGCCCCTGCACACCTGGCTGCCCGACGCCCACACCGCCGCCCCCACCGTGGGCTCGGTGCTACTGGCGGCCATCATGCTGAAGCTCGGAACCTACGGGTTCGTACGTATCTCGCTGCCGATCCTGCCTCAGGAGGCGCGGCGCTGGGCACCCACCATCGCCATCCTCGCCGTGATCGGGATCATCTACGGCTCCCTGGCCTGTCTGGCCCAGACCGATGTCAAACGGCTGATCGCCTTCTCGTCGGTCGGTCACATGGGATTCGTGATGCTGGGCATCGCCACCCTGACCGATGTGGGCATCAACGCCGCCATCATCGGGATGGTGGCCCACGGCCTCATCACCGGCCTCCTCTTCTTCCTGGCCGGATCGATGTCGCACCGTTACCACACCCGTCAGATGGCCCGCCTGGGCGGCCAGATGAAGCTGATGCCCATCATCGGTGGGCTGCTGGCCTTCACCGCCATGGCCTCGCTCGGTCTGCCCGGCCTGGCCGGATTCTGGGGAGAATTCATGTCCCTGGTCAGCTCCTACAACCCCCTGGCCGGCCTCAACCTGACCGTGTTCCGCACCGCCATGGTGCTCGGGGCCATCGGCACCGTTCTCACCGCCGGGTACATGCTGTACATGCTCCAGCAGGTCAACCTGGGTGAGCCCGGCGAGGAGTGGGTCGGTCACGAGTTCCACGATGCGGACGGCTTCGAGCTGACGGCCTGGGTGCCGCTGGTCCTGTTCACGGTGGTGGTGGGCTTCTACCCCAACCTGATCTTCGGGTCCACGTCGAAGGTGGTCTCCTCGCTGGTCGACATGGCATTCGGCTCCCACGGCGTCACCGCCGCCCTGACCCGGGTGGTGGGTGGATGAAGGTGTCCGGGGCGGGATCCTGCCTGGAGCACGGAGCTCGGAGATGAAGGTCGACTGGTTGGCCGTAGCTCCCGAGCTGGTCGTGGTGGCCACGATCCTGGCCGTGCTGTCCCTGGACTTGTTCACCTCGCGGCGCAACAAGTTCTGGGTGGCCACTCTGGCCGTGGCGGGCACCGCCCTGGCCGCGATTCCACTGGTCCTTCTGGCCGTGGACGGGACCACCCGGTCGATGTTCGACGGTTCCTACGTCGTGGACGCCTTCTCGCTGACGTTGAAGGGGCTGCTGGTAGTGGGCGCTTACCTGGTGTTGTTGATGTCGGTCTCCTACATCGAGTCTGACCGCTATTACCAGGGCGAGTACTACGTGCTCATTCTGGCCTCGCTGCTCGGCTCGATGGTCATGGCCTCGGGGAGGGACCTGATCGTGCTCTTCATCGGCATCGAGCTCACCACTTCCCCGCTCTTCCTGCTGGCCGGCTGGCGCAAGGGAGACATGCGATCCAACGAGGCGTCGCTCAAGTACTTCATCCTCGGGGTGCTGTCTACCGCCATGATGCTGTACGGGATGTCACTCATCTTCGGACTGACCGGGTCGGTGACCTTTGAGGGTATAGCCGTGGCCTCGGCCGACATGGGCGGCGACCCCCTCATGATCCTGGCCATCATCTTCATGCTGGTCGGTTTCGGCTTCAAGGTCTCGGCCGTGCCCTTCCACTTCTGGGCGCCCGACACCTACGAGGGGGCGCCCACACCGGTGACGGCCTACCTCTCGGTCAACTCCAAGGCGGCAGGGTTCATCGCCATGCTGATCGTCCTCTACCTCGCCTTGCCCGGCCTGACCGGGATCTGGGCGCCGGTGGTGTGGGCGCTGGCGGCGCTGTCGATGACGGTGGGGAATCTGTCCGCACTGCGACAGACCAACATCGTTCGCCTGCTGGCCTACTCCTCCATCGCTCAGGCCGGCTTCATGCTGGTGCCGTTCGCCGCTGCCGCCGTGGCCGGCTCCGATCTGAGCGAGGGCTTCGCCGCCACCATCATCTACCTGGTCATCTTCGCCCTGATGAACCTGGGCGCCTTCTCGGTGGTGATCGCTGCTGCCCGGGCGACCGGGTCGGGCGAGGTGGACGGCTGGGCCGGACTGGGCCGCTACAACCCCCGCCTGGGTGTGCTGGCGGCAGTGTTCTTCTTCTCCCTGGCCGGGATCCCGCCCCTGGCGGGCTGGTTCGCCAAGTTCGCCATGTTCCGGTCGGTGATACTGGCCGGAGGGGCGGCCACCGTCGTCCTGGCCATCATCGCCGCCATCAACGCCGTCATCGCCCTCTACTACTACGCCCGGGTGGTCAAGGCGGTGTGGCTGGATCCTCCTCCCGAAGGAGTGGAGATCCGTGAGCAGCGCGCTCCGGCCAACTCTCTCTCACTCGTCCTGGCCATCACTCTGGTGCTGACCATCGTGATCGGCTTCTACCCCACCATCGCCACCGTCTTCGGCGACGCCGCCAAGGTGCTCACCGCCACGGTGGGCGGCTAGCAGCCGGTTTCGCTGCAACGGCCGTAGGGCCGCCCCCGGTCGAGGTTTGGGCGGTGAGCGTCGCTGAGCGACGCCTGGAACCCTCGGGTTGGCGACTGTGCGCTCCGCACGGTCGAGGTTGGGGCGGTGAGCGTCGCTGGGCGACGCCTGGAACCCTGGGTTGGCGACGGGTGGGGTCAGCGCTGATGGACGCGGCGGAATTCGCGCTCCAGCATCGAATAGAGGGTGTGGTCGATCCAGTTGCCCCGGATGAGGAGTTCCTCGCGCAAGAGCCCTTCCCGGTGGAAGCCGAGCTTCTCCGCCACCCGCTCCGAACCGCGATTACCGACCGCGATGCGGAGGGTGATCTTGTGCAATCCCATGTTCACGAAGCCCACGCTGAGCAGTGCCCGAGTCGCTTCGGTGGCGTAACCGTGACCGGCCATGTCGGAACGGATCCAGTAGCCGATCTCTCCGATCTTGCCCGTCCGCGAGGTCTGCCAGATGGAGATGTTTCCGATGTGGCGATCGCCGTCTGATCGGTCACGAATGGTGTAGTCGAAGGCCTTGCCGTCCTTCCATGCCGACATGGAGTCTCGGATGAAAGCCACGGCGTCGTCGTGGGTGTAGTCCATGTGCGCCCAGGGGAGCCACTCGTTCAGGTCGGCCAGGGACGAGCGAACCCCTTCCTCCAATGAGGTGACATCGCGTCGGTTGAACCGACGCAGGATCAGACGGTCCGTCTCCACCAGCTCCGGGGGCATGGAGGCCATGACGCTACAGACTATCGCCGCGTGGTGTGGCAGCGGGTCGTCACTCTCCCACCAGCCGGAGGGCAATCTCGCCGCCCGTCCTACCATCCGGCAGGTGTGGAACAGCCTCGATCTGATCCAGGAGCCGCCGCCGCCGGGCGAACCGGCGGCAGCGGCGGTGCTGATCGCCCTCTATGAGAGCCCTGATGGGCTGACCCGTCTGGTCCTCACCAAGCGCCCCGACACCATGCCCACCCACGCCGGGCACATCGCCTTCCCCGGGGGTCGCCCAGACCCGGCCGATAAGGGCCCTCTCGAAACCGCCCTGCGTGAGGCCCACGAGGAGGTGGGCATTTCGCCCGAAAAGGTGGACGTGGTCGGCTACCTGCCGCCCATTCACACTGTCGAATACCGCTTGATGGTGGTTCCCGTCGTGGGCCATCTGCCCGCGCCCCCGAACTGGTTCCGTCTCCCCGGGAGGTGGTGCGGGTCTATGAGCCGACTCTCGATGAGCTATCCGAACAGGACCTGTGGCGCTCCGAGGACTGGAACGGGCACCGGGTCTGGTTCTACGACCTGGAGGGGGACGTGCTGTGGGGGGCCACGGCGATGATGGTCCGTCGCCTCCTCAGCCTCGACACCTACTAGCTTTGTCCCCCTGCCTTCGGCAGGGGGAAGGGGCCCCCCGCTACAGCTTTGTCCCCCTGCCTTCGGCAGGGGGAAGGGGCCCCCGCTGCGGAGCAGCGGGGTAGGGGGGAGCACCGGCCGAACCCGACAAGTCAGCTCGCCCGGAGGGGGAAAACTGGATCGGGTCTCAGAATGGCCATCCGTCGCCAGTCTGGTGGCAGCGAGAAGGCGGATCGTTGAGAGAGGCCGTAACGGTGTCGTAACGGCCTGGGGCGACGATGCATCTGCCATGACGAACAAGGAGGAGTGGCATGAGACGATCGACCTTCGTGACAGCTGTGGCGGCCCTGCTTTGCCTGCTGGTCGCCGCACCGGCTCTGGCTGAACACTGCACGAACGCCAGTAAGAGCGACCCTATGGACGGGGCGCAGGTGCTGATCGGAGTCGACGGTTCGATCTTGTGGATGACCGAAGGCGCCGCCAACCGCTTCGAGCGGGGTCTGGTTGGGCCGGAGGGTGAGGGCTTTCACGGCATCATCGCCTTCGACATCGACGGGGACGGGGTAGCGGATGCCAGCACATGGATCGGCGTAGGCCCCGACGGTGAGGCCATCGCTGACCCGGCGCTGTTGAATGGTCCCGCCTGCCGTGGGGTGACCGATATCTTCACCTACCTGACGGAATGCGTGGGCGGCTGAACGCATCGACTTCGAGCCCGGAGACGTGGGCGGTCTCCGGGCTCGCTCACATCGGTGCCCGATCCATGGTTCCCGATCGGGGTCTCAACGCCAATCTCCGCCCTCCCGGGGGTTCTTGGCACGACGACAGTGGTAGCGTCGGCTAAACATCCGGGAAGGGAGTAGGACGATGACGGCTCATCGGTTTGGGACATGGTGGAGAGCGGTGCTGTCCACCGGTGTGGTCTTGGCAATGCTGTTTGTCGGACTCGGTGCGCGCAGGCAGACTCCACTTATCACACCGAACGCCTCGTCCTCGGTCCCGTCGGCACCGAGACCGGGTCCGGTCAGGTGGTGAACATTCACCCCAACGGACCGGTGGTGGGTGCCCAGGAGCGCTATCAATTGAAGAATGCTCAGCCTGACACCGAGTATCAGGTCTGGCTGGTGGTGGATGGGGCCGATTTCATGCAGACGGCCACGATCGTCACGGATCGCAACGGCAACGGACATGCCAAGGCTCGTTTCTCCGCCGCCGACATAGCCCCCTTCTCCGGTGCGGTGTTGTCGGTGAGGTGGGAACTTCGAACCGCATCCGGGGTCGCCTACGCCACCGAAGCCACCACGGTGACACTCGACTGAGCCAGGTCACCCACACCGGGGCCGGCCACGACAAGCTGTGGACCGACGAGTCAACTTGCTCACAGGGGAAGGGGCATCCAGGCACCGACGGGATGGAGGGCTCAGCGCGCCGCGGAGCGGATCCCCTCCCACAGTGCCAGCACGTTTTCCCGTTTGGTCGTCGGGGCACCGATGGCGACCCGGATCGTGTAGGCGTCATCCAGCATCGTGTGGGTGAGATAGGCCTCGCCTGAATCGTTGACTCGGTCGACTATCTGCTGATTCACCCCATCACCGCCGCGATGGCGAAAGCAGACCAAGCCGAACGGATGGGGAGCCACCACCTCGTACTCGGGGTCGGCATCCACCCAGGAGGCGAACTCCTGGGCCAGGTCGATGCCGGAACGGACGTGACGGCGGATCCCTTCCACGCCGTACGATCGGATCACGAACCACAACTTGAGCGCCCGGAACCTGCGACCCAAAGAGATCTGCCAGTCCCGATAGTCGATCACCGCTCCGGAAGCGGTGGCCTGGTTCTTCAGATATTCGGGCAGTATCGACAGAGTCTCGATCAGCTGGGCCCTGTCCGCCACGTAGAAGGCGGAGCAGTCGAAGTTGGTCAACATCCACTTGTGGGGGTTGAACACATACGAGTCGGCCCCTTCCAGGCCATCGAGGATCCATCGCATCTCCGGCAGCACCGCCGCCGTGCCCGCATAGGCGGCGTCGACGTGGAGCCACAGCCCGTGGGCGCGGCAGACCTCCCCGATTTCGGGCAGGGGATCGATGGCGGTCGAGGATGTGGTGCCCACCGTCGCCACCACGATGGCCGGGGTGAGCCCCTCCGCCTTGTCGGCGATGATCGCCTCCTCGAGGGCCTCCGGATCCAGGGCATGTTGTGGGTTGGTTCCGATGTGGCGGAGGCGCTCGGACCCGTAGCCGGCGATTCGCACCGCCTTGTCTATCGAAGAATGGCCGTGGGTCGAGGTGTAGGCGGTCAGGTCACCTCCGGCGCCGTGACGGTTGGCCTGTCCGTGGGTGGCCCGTTCGCGTGCTGCCAGCATTGCCACCAGCGTGGCCGACGAGGCCGAATCCTGTATCACTCCACCTCCCGAAGAGTCGGAACGGAATCCTCCGGGAAGCCCACACATCTCTGCCAGCCAGTCGAGCATCAGGGTCTCGACCTCGGTGCAGGCGGGGGAAGTGGCCCACAGCATCCCCTGCACTCCGAGCCCCGATGACACGAGATCGCCCAGCACCGAGGGCCCGGAGGAGTTGGCCGGGAAGAAGGCAAAGAAGTCGGGTGACTGCCAGTGGGTCAGGCCGGGAACGATTAGGGCGGAAACGTCGGCCAGTATCCGGTCCCAATCCTCCCCGCGGTCGGGTGGTGACTCCCGAAGACGGGAACGAACCTCTCCCGGTTCCACCCGGGAGAGAACCGGCAGATCGGCGACCGACTCCATGTAGTCGGCCACCCAGTCGACCGTGGCATGGCCGGCGGTGCGAAACTCGTCGGGGGTCATGACCGGTGAGCGTACCCCGGGATTGGCACCACACAGAAGGGGATACAATGAATATTGGCCGTGCTTTGCAGCCGGCCAGTCGAGTTTCTAAGGGCTTATGGACGGAGAAGACGCTCAATGTTGAAGCGCGGTCGCCGCTGGCAGATCGGCATAGCCGCCATCTTGGGAGGTGGGATTCTGGGCGTGGCCCTCTTCTACACGGTGGCCTGGAACCGGGTCGATCGGGTGGAGATAGTCCGGTCGCCGAGCGTTCCCTCGGTCCCCGACAACCACTCCACCGATCCGGACGTAACCGCCGTGCCCGAGTTCCGCCTCCCGCCCGTGCCCTCGGCCTCAGATGGGGTGGACACCCTGCTCATGGTGGGGTCCGACTCCAGGGCCAATCTCGACGACCTATCCGGGTTCGGCGACTTCGCGGGTGCTCGTGCGGACGTCATCATGTTGCTCATTCGACCCCGGGATCAGGGTCAACCCGCTCTGGTCTCCCTGCCACGCGACCTGTGGGTGTCCACACCCTGTGGCCGGGAGAGAGTCAACGAGACCCTGGCGGGCTGCAACGACATGAACGGCGAGTCGACCTTGCTGTCGACGGTGGAGTCCCTGACCGGGCTAGGGGTCGATCACATCGCCCTGGTGGATCTGGCCGGTTTCCAGAAGGTGGTCGACGACCTCGGAGGCTATGAGATCTGCCTCGACAAACCGGTTCGGGACGGGAAGGCCCATCTCAACCTCCCGGCCGGCTGCCAGACCCTCGACGGTGCCAACGCCCTGGCCTGGTTACGCAGCCGTCATACCCTGGAGCAGCAGGCCGACGGCAGCTGGAAGCTGATGAGTGGGGTGAGCGATCTAACCCGGAACAGCCGTCAGCGTCAGTTCCTGATCGAGATGATGGGCAAGTTGAGCAACTTCACCGATCCCAAGGAAGCTCTCTCCGCCGCCCAGAGCATCGCGCCATATGTAACGGTGGATACCGATCTCGGCCTGAGCCAGGCCGTTTCGCTGGCCTGGACGATGCGGGGCCTGGGCACCTCGATACAGGAGATCGAGATTCCGGTCTCCGACTACGTGACCCAGGCCGGAGCGGAGGTTCTGGTCCCGGCCGCCGACATCGAGAGCATCATCGCCAACGTGGTGGCGGTGGAGACGGTGGGCGAGGAGGGGTCCGCGCTCAACGCGGGCTGAGACGGTCGGTTAACCTCCGGCGCCAGCAACGTCTCAGCCGGAAGGTGACGCCAATGAACGTAGTAGTCGGATACATCGATTCACCCGAGGGAGAGGCCGCCGTCGACCAGGGCATCGAGGAGACCCGACTGCGAGGGGGAAAACTGGTCCTGGTCCACTCCAAATACGGGGGTGATCACGACGCCACCGAGGACTATCGCCGTATCGCCGCCGCCATGGAACGACTTCATGACCGGCTTCACAAGGAGGGCGTCGAGCATTGCACCCACGAGTTCGTTCGGGGAAACGAGCCGGTCGACGACCTGCTCGGGGCGGTGCGTGATCACGAGGCGGGTCTGTTGGTTATAGGCGTGAGGGCTCGGTCAGCCACCGGCAAGTTGCTACTGGGCTCCAACGCCCTCGAGATCCTCCACGATTCCCCGGTGCCCGTCCTCTGCGTCAAGAGGAAGCCCGAGGCTGGCGCCGCAGACTGAGCGAGCCCAGTCCAACCACCAGGATCGAGGCCAGGAATATCACGTAGATGACGCCGCCGGCGCTTCCCCAGGAGAATTGGTCCGGGTAGCGAATCAGTGCCACGATCTGGAGCAGGCCCAGCACGGTGTAGGCGCGGGCCGCGGTGGCCAATCGGACCAGACAGCCTTCCCACACGAACTGGGCCGCGGCGACGGACAGGCTGGTGAGCCATGCTCCGATGGCCCTCCCGGTCAGGGCGGTCAGCTCCCACGGCCACGGCACGCTGGTGGGAGCCACGAGGAGCCACACGCCTACCACTGCCAGCACCACCGCCTGGGCACCCACCAGGAACGACAGCCAGAGCGGAATTGGCCTTTCCCTGGGTGGGTCCTCCCCTCCGCTACGACCCTGGCGGATCCACAGGGTCGCCATCAGCACCGGTACCACCACGTAGATGGCCAACCAGGCCCAGGTGAGCAGGCGTGTGACCGCCTCGAACTCGGCTCCGAAATGGAACTTGTCCAGGTGGATGACGGTGACGACCAGAGTCAACACGGTGAAGACGAAAACGGTCGGCACCGAGATGCGGGCATAGGACCAGAACCGCGCCCGTGCCGCTCCCCATTCGAAGAAGACGCTCGCCCAGTATGAGGCACCGAGGAAGGCGGCCGTGAGAGGCGGATCGATGGTCCAGGCGAAGAAGCGGTCTGTGACCTCGGTCAACAGGAACAGCTGCAGTCCGGCCAGGGCAACCAGGCCCCCGGCCACCCACAGCAAGGCTCTCATTCCAGAGGACAATGAGCGGTAAGTGTCTCCGACGGTCACTAAGTGGCCTCCCTGATTGCAGACGTGGGCCCTCGCCGGCTGCGACGAGCCCGACTGGTGGCGCTGGGCTAGATCCTAAGACCGGGGATCGGGGCTGTCAGGCCGATCCCGCCATGAGCCTCTCGGACTCCTCCAGATGGGTAGTCGGCAACAGCGTGCGGGTGGGCGGGCCGTTCAAGATCTGGTCGATGTCCTCGTCGGACTTGGCCGTCATGGCCCTTGCCCGGATGCATTTTGGTCGGGAGTGCTCGGCGCTGAGATCGTCTCCGGGGAACCAGAGAGAGTGGAGGCCACGGCGACGTGGAAGGCGGCCCTGTGCGCCTTCCTCAATCTCTCCGAGGGCGCCACGACTTCGACGATCGAATCGAAGACGAACTTCTTCCGACCGGTAACGACGGGGTCGATCCGGTTCGTGGCCACTCCGGTAAATGTGGGTCGCAGGGTGATCGTCGTCCAGACCGACGGCTACAACGAGGAGGACAAGCAGGTCTCGCGGACCACACAGTCTCGGGCCGTGATGGTGCCGTCCCCCTGATTGATCGACACATCACTAGATCCAACGGTGGCTCGCCGCACGGTTCATTGCCCGTGCGGATGTCCTCCCTGGCAGGACCGCGCCTGATCTCGCCTCGGGGTCAGGTCTCGAAGGCGGGTGGAAGGCCGGCCCGGCGAGGTGCTTCGGGACCGGTCCATGGGTCGAGGCGCACCAGGCAGGTGTGGGCGGACGGTCCCTGGGCCAGCCCCGAGGTCCCCACATCACGGGTCAACACGTTGGGATTGCCCGCCAGGTCGAGGCTGTCGGGATCGGTGGGGTCGAGGGGGTCGTACCAGGCCCCGGTTGCCAGCTCGACGACACCGGGGCGGATCCCCTCGTCTACGAGAACACCCACCAGCGTGGCCCCGCGTCGGTTCCACACCCGCGCCACATCTCCAGTTGCCAGGCCGCGTCGTCGGGCATCCCCAGGGTGGATTCGGAGCGGCTCACGTCCTTCGATCTTCGTGTCCCGACTCACCGCTCCGTGGTCCCACTGCGAGTGGAGGCGGGGACGGGGCTGGTTGGAGACCAGGTGGAGCTCGTCATGGTCGGCGTTCCCGAGCCATTCGGCCGGTTCCATCCAGGCGGGATGGGGGGTGCATCCGGCCGGATTGGCACGATGGATTGGTTCGGACCACAGCTCGATCCTCCCCGATGGAGTGGGCAAAGGACTCGTCTCGGGATCGGACCGGAATTCGTCGAGGAGGACCAGGTGGGCGGTCGGAGTCGGTTTCTGGCGATGGAAACCCCCCGCCCAGAACTGGTCGAATTCGGGAGCGGTCGGATCCCGCTCACGGAACCGCTGGTAGAGAGCGACGATCCACTCCCTCTCGGTGCGACCGGCGGTGAACCTCTCACCGATGCCGAGCCTATCCGCCAATCCGGCGAACACCTGATGGTCGGACCTGGCCTCACCGACCGCCTCCACGGCCCTGTGCATGGCGATCAGATGATCGTCGGCGGGTGACCCACCGATGTCGTCTCGCTCCAGGGGAAGGGTGACGGGGAACACGACGTCGGCCCGGCGGGCGGTGGCCGTCCACCAGGGCTCGTTGACCACGATCGTGTCCGGTTTGCGCCACGCCCGACCCAGTTTGGACAGATCCTGGTGGTGATGGAACGGGTTGCCGCCGGCCCAGTACACCAGGTGGATATCGGGATAGGAGCGAGTTGTGGTGTCGTAGGTGTAGCTCTCGCCGGGGTGCTCCAGCATGTCGGCGAAGCGAGCGACCGGGATGAAGTCTGCGAGTGGATCCGGTGGCCGGGGAACCGAGGGCAGGGGCACTCTCGTCACTCCGTTGCCGACCGACCCCACCGCTCCATATCCCAGCCCGAACCCACCTCCCGGCAGGCCGATCTGGCCCAGCGCGCAGGCCAGGGCGATGGTGGTCCAGAAGGTCTGCTCCCCGTGGTCGCTCCGCTGCAACGCCCAGGCAGAGTTGACCATGGTCCGATGCATGGCCATGTCGGTGGCCAGGGTTGTGATCCGGCCCGAGGGGACGTCACATATCTGACCAGCCCAGGCCGGGCTCTTGGCCACCCCGTCGGACTCGCCGAGTACGTAGGCGGCGAGGCGGTCCCAGCCCGACGTGTACCGGACGAGGAACTCCTCGTCGACCAGGTCGTCCCTGATCAGGTGATGGATCAGGGCCAGCATCAACGCAGTGTCGGTGTTGGGCCGGATCGGGATCCATTCCGCATCGGGCATGTCGGACTGGATCGGGCCGATGTTGACGAATCGAACCCCGGCCTGGCGGCACGCCTCCAGGTGAGAGGAGAGGAGATGACGTCCCTGACCGCCCGACTGGATCTGGCTGTTCTTCCACGGCACACCGCCGAATCCGACGAAGAGCTCGGTGTGCCCGGCGATGATGGGCCAGGACGTGTGGGCGTCCTGGACCCTGTCGTAGGACCAGCCCAGCACATGGGGGACGATGACTTCGGCTGCGGCCAGGCTGTAGGTGTTGACCTTGGTGGTTGATCCCCCGATCATCGCCATGAACCGCCGAAGCTGGCTTTGGGCATGATGGAACCTGCCCGCCGACGCCCAACCGTAGGAGCCCGAATAGATTGCCTGGTTGCCGAAGGTGGTGCGCACTCGATCTATCTCGGCGGCTGCCCGGTCCAGAGCCTCCTCCCACTCAACCTCAACGAAGGGGTCCACACCCCTTCGGTCGGTGGCGGCGCCCGGACCCTTCTCGAGCCAGCTCTGGCGGATGGCGGGCCGACGGACGCGGAGCGGATGATCGTGCTCGAGCATCGACTGGCCGATCGGGGAGGGGTCCGGATCACCCGCAAAGGGATGGACGGCATTCACCCGCCGGCCGTCACTCTCGATCTCATAGGCCCCCCAGTGGGTCATAGTGGGGTGTCGTGGCATCCGGCTACAGGCTAAGCGCGGCCGGCCCGGTGCGGATCTCCCTCCGTCTCAGAGACGTGGAGAGGTTCCTCGTCTCTCCCCCCGGCTGGCAGGGGGGGGGGGCTTCGAGGCTCGTCGCCGGTCCCTTTCGTGTGTCGACGGTCACCCGGGCTGCCGTTCACGGCTAGGCCGAGCTGCGCAACAGGCCGACGACGATTCCCTCGGAGAGGGCCTCCCAGGAGGCATCGATGATGTTCTCGTGGACCCCGATCGTGCCCCAGGTGTCGGTGCGGTCGGATGTCTCCACCAGCACCCGCACCGACGCTCCGGAGCCGTCGGCGGAGTCGAGCACCCGAACCCGGTAATCGGTGAGCTTGATATCCGCCACCTGGGGGAAAACAGGCCTGAGCGCCTGACGTAAGGCAGAATCGAGGGCATTGACCGGTCCATCTCCCTCGCCGGTGGTCACTCTCCGCTCACCGCCGACCGTGACCTTCACCGTTCCCTCGGCGGTAACCGGCTCACCGCCTCGTCTCTCCACGTGGACCCGGTACGACTCGAGCTGGAAGAAGTCCTGTTCCCATCCCGTCGCCCGCCTGACCAGCAGCTCGAATGATCCGTCGGCGGCCTCGAAGTGGTAGCCGACGTGTTCCAGCTCCTTCACCCGCTCCAGGACCAATCGTGCCGTGTCGTCGTCGATGCTCAGGCCCAGTTCTTCGGCCTTGCTCATCACCGAGGCGCGTCCGGCCTGCTCGGAAACCACCATGCGGGTGCGGTTGCCGACCCGATCGGGTCGGGTGTGCTCGTAGGCGTCGGAGGTCCGGGCCAGGGCGGACGTGTGCAGGCCGGCCTTGTGGGTGAAGGCCGAGCCGCCCACGTACGGGCGATGAGGATCGAGGCTGATATTCACCAGTTCGGCGATGTGATGGCTGATGGGCGAGAGGTGGGTCAGCTGTTCCTCGCTCACCACCGGTCGGCCCATCTTCAGGACGAGATCCGGAATGATCGAGCACAGGTCGGCGTTGCCGGTTCGCTCTCCGTAACCGTTCACGCATCCCTGCACCTGTACGGCTCCGGCATCGACGGCGGCCAGCGAGCTGGCCACGGCACACCCGGCGTCGTTGTGGAAGTGGACCCCCACCCCGGCCTCCTCCCCCAGCTCGGATCGGACCTTGCCGATGATCTCTACGATTTCGCCGGGCAGCGTGCCACCATTCGTGTCGCACAGGACCACTCTCTCCGCTCCGGCCTCGACCGCGGTGCGGACCGCGGCCATGCTGAAGTCGGGATTCTCCCGGTAGCCATCGAAGAAATGTTCGGCATCGAAAAAGACCCGTCGACCGTGAGCGCGCAGATGCTCGATCGATTCCCCGATCATCTTGAGGCCGTCGCCCAGATCGGTTCGCAGCGCCTGGCGGACATGGTGTTCTGAGGCCTTGCCGACGATGCAGATCGTCTCGGTGTCGGCCGCGAGTAGCGCTCGCAGCTGGGAGTCCGAGGCAACCGACGACCTGGGTCTGCGGGTGGAACCAAACGCTGTGAGCTGGGCGTTGCGCAAGTTGAGCTGGGTCCGGGCCAGGCCGAAGAACTCGTCGTCCTTGGGAAGGGCCCCGGGCCACCCTCCCTCGATGTAGGCCACCCCGAGATCGTCGAGCAACTGGGCGATGCGCAGCTTGTCGCTCACCGTGAGGGAGATGCCCTCTTGCTGACTGCCGTCTCTCAGGGTCGTGTCGTATATCTCCAGACTCGTGGAGGGGGATTGGCTGGGTGTCATGGTGGTGCTCCGTTGATGCGGGTTGCTGGCCGGCCCACGAAAAAACCCCCTGCGATAGGCAGAGGGCTACAGGCGCAGGCCGGGCTGTGGCGTGCGCCTCAATCGATAATGATGATGACAGGATGGCTGATGGTCATCGCCCGATGAGTATGCCCCCGATCCCCCCGTAGGTCAACTCGAGAACCTCCCTCCGGGGTTCAGTTCGACGGTGCGGTGGATGGCGGGTGCATCCACCCGGGGCCGAAACGGGGCCCGACGTAAGACCGGGGCTGGCCAGTCGAAGGCCCCCATCCCGACTCAGAGGGCGGGCTTTCATCACCGTCGTACATCCACGGTGCCATGTGATCTCCCGGATCCATGGGCATGTCGTAGCCGTGGCCGGTATCGGCTCGCCAACCGGGGGGTTGATCGGAGATGGCGGATCGGGCGAGGGGACCGACCAGTGAGGCCACGATCAAAGCGACGCCTACCCAGAACAGGGGCTTGTTACGCACTCTGAGTCCGCTCCAGATCGGCGCGGCGAGCCAGGAACTCGTCGCGGTCGATCTCGCCTCTGGCATAGCGCTCCTCGAGGATCTGCAGGGCCCGGTCGGGTCGTTCTGGAGCAGGGGGGCTCTTCGGGGGGGCGAATTGCTGTACCGCCCAGATGGCCAGAACGACCATTCCGGCCAGGAGGAGCAGCATCCACAGCCCTCCCCAGGTTCCATATCCCCACATCATGCTGGAATCCTTCGCTCTTGCATTGTCTTCTTCTTATCGGAGACGAGTTCAAGCCCCGATAAAGGACTCGATTCGACCACGACCGTACCCACCCCCGGTGGGGTAGGTCGAGTGCCGAAAGTCCCTTTATGCTGTGACCCAAAGAACGCACCGGGCGCCGGATCGGATCGAGCGATGCACCACCAGGACTCACACCAGACCACCCCCACCGACCATCAGGGGTCACAGGCCGATCATGACGGCCACGACCAGCACGCCGGCCACAGCGTGGCCATGTTTCGTGACCGATTCTGGTTGTCGCTGGTCCTCACCTTGCCGGTGGTGTTCTACAGCGACACCATTCAGGGCTGGTTCGGCTATGTGGCACCGTCGTTTCCCGGATCCGGATGGCTGTCTCCGGTGCTGGGCACGGTGATCTTCATCTACGGCGGTTCGCCCTTCCTGAAAGGGGCGGTGCGGGAGGCCCGCGACAGGCAACCGGCCATGATGTTGCTGATCGGAATGGCGATCACGGTCGCCTACGCAGCTTCGCTGGCCACGACCTTGGGCTGGTTCGATCTGGAGTTCTGGTGGGAGCTGGCCGGGTTGATCACCATCATGTTGCTGGGCCACTGGATGGAGATGCGTGCCATCGGCCAGGCTCGGGGCGCTCTGGCCGCCCTGGCCGAACTGCTCCCAGACGAGGCGGAGCGGATCACAGATCAGGGCACGGAGACGGTGCCGGTGTCGCGGATAGGCGTGGGCGACCTGGTGCTGGTGAGGCCCGGTGGCAGGGTGCCCGCCGACGGAGTGGTGGAAGAGGGCGGCGGCCGAGGTAGACGAGTCGATGGTCACCGGTGAGTCGAGGCCGGTTCGCAAAGAGGCCGGTCAGGAGGTCGTCGCCGGGACGGTGGCCACCGACAGCTCGATCCGGGTCCGGGTGCAGGCAGTGGGTGACGACACGGCCCTGGCCGGCATCCAGCGCCTGGTGGCCCAGGCTCAGCAGTCACGCTCGCGGGCTCAGGTGCTGGCCGACCGGGCCGCCGCCATCCTGTTCTACGTGGCCGTGGGCGCCGCCTTGATAACGGTCTCTGTGTGGTTGGCGGTGCGCCGGCCCGACCAGGCAGTGGTGAGAACGGTCGCCGTGCTGGTGATCGCCTGTCCTCATGCGTTGGGCCTCGCCATCCCCCTGGTGATCTCGATCTCGACCGGTCTGGCCGCTCGCAACGGCATTCTCGTAAAGGACCGCCTGGCACTCGAGCAGATGAGGAACGTGGACGTGGTCCTGTTCGACAAGACGGGGACCTTGACCAAGGGCGCCCACCGCCTGACCGACGTGGCGGTCGCGGATACAGAGGCGGATCGCCTGTTGGCCCTGGCGGCGGCGGTGGAGTCCGATTCGGAGCACCCGTTGGCCCGGGCGATCGTGGCGGCGGCGTCCCAACGGGGCGAGATCCCGGTCGCTCGGGACTTCTCGGCGATGAGTGGCAGGGGGGTGGAGGCCTCGGTCGACGGCGATCACGTCGCTGTGGGGGGTCCCGCACTTCTGCGTGAGAGGGGTCTGGAGGTCCCGGCCACCGTGAGGTCACAGGTGGGCAAGTGGGAGAGCCGGGGTGCAGCGGTGCTGTATGTGATTCGAGGCGACGCCGTGATCGGGGCCCTTTCGCTAGAGGACGAGATCCGTTCCGAGTCACGCCAGGCTGTCGACGAGTTGCACGAGATCGGAGTCAAGGTGGCCATGATCACCGGAGACGCCCACCAGGTGGCCGAGGCGGTGGGAGGGGATCTCGGCATCGATCAGATCCTGTCCGAGGTACTGCCCGAGGACAAGCACACCCGGGTGGCCTCATTGCAGGAGCAGGGCCTGAAGGTGGCGATGGTGGGTGACGGCGTCAACGACGCCCCCGCCCTGGCCCAGGCTGATGTGGGAATCGCCATCGGGGCAGGCACGGATGTCGCGATAGAGTCGGCCGGAATCATCCTCGCTTCCGACGATCCAAGGGGTGTGGTCAGCGTCTACCGGCTGTCGGGGGCCGGATATCGCAAGATGCGCCAGAACCTGGCCTGGGCCACCGGCTACAACGTGATAGCCATCCCCCTGGCGGCCGGTGCTCTGGCCTGGGCGGGAATCGTGCTCGCACCGGCTGCCGCCGCGGTCCTGATGAGTGCCTCCACCGTGATCGTCGCCATCAACGCTCAGTTCCTGCGCGGCTTCGATTTGCGTCCTGGGGACCACCTCCAAGGGGTTGGCGCGTAACCAGATTCGGCCCGGCGCGCGGGGCGGGCGGTCATGGGCCATGCGGCAGCCTTGGTGAGGCCACGACCATCGGTGGATCCGTTGCCGCCGCGCCGGTCCAGGAGAGTGGTGGATCGGGCCGTCAGGTCAGGCGCAGGCACCGGGCTTCAGGGACAGATGACCATCTTTCGGGCCTCCAACCGAGGCTCTCGGATGGCGAGGTGGCCCTCGATCATCCCCACACGTAGAAGTGGCGGAACATCACCGCGATGCGAGGCCCGGCCGAGGACACCTTGGGGATGCTGTGGTCCCAGGTGCGTTGACAGCTGCCGCCCATCACGATCAGATCGCCATGGCCGGCCTTCCAGCCCATGCTGGGCCCACCTCCTTTGGGTCGCAGACGAAATGGCCTCGCCTCACCCAGCGAGACGATGGCCACGGTCGCTTCCCGAAGTTCCCGGGCCACCCGGTCGCCATGCCAGGCGACGCTGTCTCGTCCGTCCCGGTACAGATTGCAGGTGATCCGTTCCAGCGCCACCCCGTAGTGGGCGCTTAGCGCATCGGACATTTCCTGGAAGACCCCCAACCCGTCGGGGATCTCGGAAGTGGGGAATGAGGCCACCAACCGGGGCCGGGCGACCTCCTCGCCCCGAATGCGCTCCACGCCCTCTCGCCACTCGAGTGCATCGAGAACGGTGAAGAAGAGGTCATCGGCGTCTCTGACCCAACCCGGCTGGCGATCGACCCAGGCACCCCGGGCCAGCTCGTGCCTGGTTAGATCGCCGAAGGCTCGATCGAAGGGCTCGCTCGATTCGAGGAGCGGAAGCAGTGACCCCTGGAAACCACCGGCAGTGTCCATGAAGTCCATCATAATCGAACAGGCGTTCGACGCCTACCCGGCTCACCCGCCGGCCTTGGGCCAAATGTCGAGCCCCCTTCTACGGATCGGGTATACGGTGGGAACGTGTCGGAAGCCAGGCTCCTGATCATCTGCGGACTGCCCGGGTCGGGCAAGACCACGCTCGCCCGGAAGCTGGCCGAAGGGAGAAACGCTGCTCGGATGAGTCCGGATGACTGGATGGTCTCAGCGGGCATCGACCTGTGGGATGGGGATGTGCGTGCGTCGATCGAGGGCTTCCAACGCACTCTGGCGCAGAAGCTGCTGGCCAAGGGCCGGTCGGTGATCGTCGAGTGGGGCACCTGGGCTCGTTCGGAGCGGGATGCTCTCCGTCGGGATGCCCGGGAGTTGGGTGTAGGCGCCGAACTCCATTTTCTCGACGAGCCGGCCGAGGTCTTGTGGGAGAGGATCGCATCGCGCCGGCTCGAGGAGACACATGGAAGCCGGCCACCAACGCTCGGTGACCTTCGCTCCTGGGTGGCCGGCTTCGAAAGGCCTACAGATGAGGAGATGGCGCTGTTCGATGCCCCACTCGAGAGTCACCACGCCGACGGGGGGAAGGAGCCGCTCCTGGCGCTGCATCATGTCCAGCTGGCAATGCCCACAGGCGGGGAGGCGATCGCGGAGCAATTCTATGGCAGGGTCCTGGGCCTCTCGAGGGTGTCCAAGCCACCGCACCTCGCGGTCAGGGGAGGATGTTGGTTCGAAGATAGGGCGGTGAGGGTGCACCTGGGCGTGGAGTCAGATTTCAGACCGGCCACGAAAGCCCATCCCGCCTTCCTGGTCGAGAACCTCGAGACTCTCCGATCGGCCTTCGAGGAAAAGGGGATCGAGGTCTCTATCGACGAGCCATTGCCGGGATTCGATCGGATCTACGTGTCCGACCCGTTCGGTAACCGGCTCGAATTCCTTCAGAGCACTGGTTCGGCCGACCCGGGCCGCTGGATGCTTCCAACCCCCTAGAACGTGTCGGTCCGGTTGCGTACAGTCCCGGTCATGGGCACTCGTTACTTCACTCCCAAGCTGTTCGCATTCCTTCGGGACCTGGCCGAGAACAACGACCGGGACTGGTTCAAGGCTCATCAGGACGACTACGAGATGTACGTCAGGGAGCCGGCCCTCGATTTCATCACCGATGTGGCCGACCCTCTGGCCGAGATCTCTCCCCACTTCGCGGCCGACGCCCGCAAGGTGGGCGGGTCTCTGTTCCGCATCCAGCGCGACATCCGCTTCTCGAAGGACAAGAGCCCCTACAAGACCAACACCGGTGTCCAGTTCCGTCATCTGGCCGGCAAGGACGCCCATGCCCCCGGGTTCTACCTCCACATCGAACCCGGCGGCTCCTTCATGGGGGTGGGGCTGTGGCGGCCCGAAGCCAAGTTGGCTCAGCAGATCCGCCAGTCGATCGACGAGGATGCGGTGGCCTGGATGCGGGCGACTCGAGCCGAGGAGTTCACCGAGGTGTTCTCGCTGAGCGGTGACTCGCTGGTCCGTCCTCCCAGGGGCTTCGACGCCGAGCATCCCCTCATCGACGACCTCAAGCGCAAGGATTTCATCGCCAGCACCCGGCTCACCCAGCGCCAAATCACGTCCGGCGATTTCATGGATCGGTTCCTCGACTACTCCCGGCGTTCGGCCGACTTCTCAGCCTTTCTGTGCCGAGCTATCGGGCTCCCATTCTGAGCCGAATTACTCCGTTGCCCCGAGAGAGGGGGCGAGTTAGGATCCTCTCCATGGTGCAATCAGGTCGTTTGTGGTGGTGGAATCCTCACTGACGACTCCGCGCGCCCTGAATCCATCTAGCCGCCGGAGTCGTCCGGCGGTTTTTGATTTGTCCACCACCAACAGGAGCGAGACGTGACAACCGAACGACAACGGGTGTTTTCCGGGATCCAGCCCACCGGCGACCTTCACCTGGGCAACTATGTTGGCGCCCTCCGCAACTGGGTCGACATGCAGGAGAGCTACGACACCATCTACTGCGTAGTGGACCTGCATGCCATGACGGTTCCCTTCGACGTGGATGAGTTTCGGAACGCCCGGGTGGACACGGCCAAGATGCTGTTGGCGGTGGGAATCGATCCGGATCGCTCTCTCCTCTACTACCAGTCTCAGGTCCCTCACCATGCCGAGCTGACCTGGATTCTGGGCACCCTCACCGGTGTGGGTCAGTTGGAGAGGATGACTCAGTTCAAGGAGAAGTCGGATCGGGCGGGCCAGAATCTCGGGCTACTGGCCTATCCGGTTCTGATGGCGGCCGACATCCTGGTCCACCATGTCCATGCAGTGCCGGTTGGAGATGATCAGACCCAGCATCTGGAGCTGACCAGGGACCTGGCCGAACGCTTCAATTCTCGCTACCAGGAGGTGTTTCCCATCCCCGAGCGGATCACGCCCGAGATCGGAGCGCGGGTGATGTCCCTCCAGGACCCGACCTCCAAGATGTCGAAGTCCGACCCCAACCCCGGTTCGCGCATCCTGTTGGTCGACGAGCCGGACGTCATCGTAAAGAAGATCCGGTCGGCGGTTACCGACTCGGGCCGTGAGGTCACCTTCGACTGGAAGAACAAGCCCGGGATATCGAACCTGCTGGAGCTGTTCTCCTTCTTCTCCGGTCGGAGCATTGCCGACCTGGTGGACGAGTACCGCCAGGGTGGTTACGGGCCGTTCAAGTCGGCTGTGGCCGACGCCGTCGTGGAAGGGCTGACTCCGATTCGAACCCGCTTCAAGCAGTTGGACGATGCAGACGTGGCCCGGGTGATGGCCAAGGGCGCCCTCGATGCCCGCGGCCGGGCCGAGAAGTCGATGGCGGCCGTACGGGAGGCGGTGGGGCTGGCCGCCTGGTGACCAAGCTGGCACCTAGCTTCACCCGGGCCCCTTCCCCCTGCCTGCGGTACGGGGCCAACCTCGGCTAGGAGCCCGTTGAACAATGCATGTCACCCATCTTGACGACCATGCATCACCACCCACTGCGTTCTCGGCCCCGCCATTCCGGCACAAGGAGTGGCGAAACCTCGGCCTTGCGGCTGGCGCGCCTGGCCGCCAATCCGAGCAACGGCATTATCCAACAGGCTCCTAGCCGCCCAGCCGGTCCAGGACTCCGGGGGGCAGGAGCAGGACGACGGCGGCCAGGAGGTTGAACCCGGCATGAGTGAATATGGCCGGTCCCAGACGGTCGTGGCGCAGGGTCAGATAACCCAAAACCAGACCCATCAAGAAGATCTGGGACACCACCAGGATCCCAGCTCCTACCGTCGGCACGCCCAGGACATGGAACAGGGCCCACACCAGGGCGGTGACTCCCAATATCAGCCATCGGGGGCTGCGAATCATCGACCGGAGGAGGACCCCCCGGAATATCAACTCCTCGGTGACGGGGGCGATGAAGGTCGTGCCGGCGACGGCGGCGATCCTGGCTGCCGGCGACGACAGCTGGACCAGCACGTCGGCGATCTCTTGGGGGTTCTGCCCGCTGGGGACCAAGACGTTGCGGAGAGGGGCAAACAGGAACACCATGACGATCTGGAGTACCACCCCGATGCCCACGTAGAGGATGTCGCCGGTGATGATGTCCAGACCCAGGCTGTGCGCCCCGAGGTCACGGCCCCGGGCTATGAGCCAGATCGCCAGCAGGTGACCGGCATATTGGCCGATGATCGAGACCACGAGGGTCAACTCGCTGTTGGGCTGGGCGATCAACGAGCCCGCTAGACCCAGGGCAAAGGCGCCTGCCAGCCCACCCAGCACAACCACCACGAAGTCGACGAAGGTCCAGCGCGGGGTCACGGATCGGTCCGTCTCATGAGTGGATGAGGGTACTGTCGCGACCCAACTCGACACTGGTACCCTCCAGGGCCACGGCGCTCGGCGGAGGAATTCATCGTGGAAATCGATATCGGAATCGGCAAATCCGGTCGGCAGGCGTTCGGATTCGATGACATAGCCATCGTTCCCAGTCGGCGGACTCGCGACCCCGACGACGTCGACATCAGCTGGCAGCTGGATGCCTTCAAGTTCGAGCTTCCGCTCATGGGTTCGGCCATGGACGGGGCGATCAGCCCCAAGACCGCGATTGAGATCGCCCGCCTGGGTGGGCTGGCGGTGCTCAACCTGGAAGGGCTGTGGACCCGCTACGAAGACCCCGATCCTTATTACGAGGAGATCGCCCAGCTCCAGGCGGAGAAGGCGACCCGGCGGATGCAGGAGATCTACCTCGAGCCGATCAAGGAGGAACTGGTGGGCCGGCGGGTGGCCGAGCTCAAATCGGCCGGTATCGTAGCCGCCGCCAGCCTCACACCGCAGCGGGTCAAAACGCTGTCGCCGATTGCCCTCTCGGAGGGGCTCGACATCCTGGTTATTCAGGGCACCGTGGTTTCGGCCGAGCACGTCTCGACCCGCGAGGAGCCTCTCAACCTGAAACAGTTCATCGCCGAATGCGAGGTGCCGGTCATCGTCGGGGGATGCGCCTCCTACTCGACCGCCCTCCACCTGATGAGGACCGGGGCGATCGGGATTCTGGTGGGGGTGGGTCCCGGCGCCGCCTGCACCACCAGGGGGGTTCTGGGCGTGGGGGTGCCCCAGGCAACCGCCATCGCCGACGCCGCCGGGGCCAGAATTCGCTACCTCGACGAAACCGGGCGCTACGTCCACGTCATCGCCGATGGGGGCATGAGGACCGGTGGCGACGTGGCCAAGGCCATCGCCTGCGGGGCCGACGCGGTGATGATCGGTTCCCCGCTGTCGGCTGCCTCTGAGGCGCCGGGGCGCGGCTTCCACTGGGGGATGGCCACCTTCCATCCCACCCTTCCCCGCGGAGCCCGGGTTGAGGTCGGGGAGCTGGGCAGTCTGGAGGAGATCCTTGTCGGCCCGGCCAACGAGAACGACGGCAAGCGGAACCTGTTCGGCGCACTGCGCATGTCCATGGCCACGACCGGCTATTCGGACGTGAAGGAGTTCCAGAAGGCGGAGGTGATGATCGCCCCGTCACTCCAGACCGAGGGCAAGTCGCTCCAGCGCAGCCAGCGGGTGGGTATGGGGTGACCACCCCACCGCCCGATGCTGACACCGTCCTGGTCGTCGATTTCGGGGCCCAATACGCCCAGCTGATAGCCCGGCGCGTTCGCGAGGCGCATGTCCACTCCGAGATCGTCAGTCGGGACCTGACTCCGGCCGAGATCGCCGCCAAGGGGCCGGTGGGCCTGATCCTGTCGGGCGGACCGGCTTCGGTCTACGCAGACGACGCCTACCGGATCGACCCCGAGGTCTTCGAGATGGGGATACCGGTGCTGGGGATCTGCTACGGCCATCAGCTGCTGGCGGAACTGGCCGGAGGTGAGGTGGCGCACACGGACAGCTCCGAGTACGGGAAGACCCATCTCACCGTGACCGGCTCGTCGGTGCTTCTGGCGGACCTTCCTCCCGAACAGGACGTGTGGATGAGCCATCGCGACTTCGTCAAGCAGGGACCGCCCGGATTCACCACCGTCGCAACCACCTCCGGTGCCCCGGTTGCCGCCATGGAGAATCGAGAGCGTGGTCTGTTCGGCGTGCAATTCCATCCCGAGGTCGTCCACACCCCGCGGGGTAGTGAGATCCTGCAGCGGTTCCTGTTCGACGTCTGCGAGGCCCGGCCCATCTGGACCTCCCACTCGATCATCGAGGCTCAGGTCGAGGCCATCCGCCACGACGTCGGCGACGCCCGGGTCATCTGCGGCCTCTCCGGTGGAGTGGACTCGGCGGTGGCCGCCGCGCTGGTCAGCGAGGCGGTGGGAAGCCAACTCACCTGCATTTTCGTCGATCACGGTTTGTTGCGGGAGGGGGAAGCCGAGCAGGTGGAGGAGACATTCCGGCGCAATTTCAAGGTCGACCTGGTCCACGTGAAGGCGGCCGATCGGTTCCTCGACAGGCTGAAAGGCGTGGTCGATCCCGAGCAGAAGCGTCGCATCATCGGCGAGACCTTCATCCGGGTATTCGAGGAGGCGGCCTCCGAGATCGGTGCGGCTCGCTTCCTGGTGCAGGGCACCCTGTACCCCGACGTGATCGAGTCGGGCAGCTCTTCGGCAGCCACGATCAAGACCCATCACAACGTGGGTGGCCTGCCCGACGACATGAAGTTCGAGCTGATCGAACCTCTACGGGACCTGTTCAAGGACGAGGTGCGCACGGTAGGCGAGGAGCTGGGCCTGCCTCCCGACATCGTGTGGCGCCAGCCCTTCCCGGGACCCGGCCTGGCGGTGCGCATCATCGGAGAAATAACCCCTGAACGACTCGAGATCCTCAGGGCGGCGGACTCGATAATCATCGAGGAGATTCGCCGGGCGGGACTGTACCGCGACATATGGCAGGCCTTCGGTGTGCTACCGGCCGTCAGGACCGTGGGGGTGCAGGGGGACACCCGCACTTATGCGTACCCGCTCATCATCAGAGCGGTGACGTCGGAGGATGCCATGACCGCCGACTGGGCCCGCCTACCCCACGACGTCCTGGGCCGGATGTCGGGGAGGATCATCAACGAGGTTCCGGGTATCAACCGGGTGGCCTATGACATATCCTCCAAACCCCCCGCCACCATCGAGTGGGAATAGCCGAAACAGTCGACCGGGGTTCTCAAGCGAAGGGACGCTGATCCCGATACTGTCAGTTGAGTCCTTCTTACAGAGGCGGATTTGGATCCAACCCGGTCTCTAGAGCTGACATCACTCTTCCACCAGGAGCTGGAAGAGCGTTCTGGCGCGCTGGTCGAAGCGGGCCGTCTCCTGCTGCGCGGGGGCCGGGTCGACGACTCCACGGCAGAGGACGCCGTGCGCGATGCTCACACCGTCAAGGGCTCGGCCCGCCTCATGGGCAACGAGTCGATCGCGGCCGCCGCCAGTCTCCTTGAACAGGCGTGGACGGATGTGCGCCAGAGCGGAGGCCGAGGGGACGCCGAATTGGCCACCGCCCTGATCAATCTGGCCGCGGCTCTGGGGCGAACTCTCGACCCCGAATCCTCCCCTACCGAGCTGGGCCAGGCCTCGGCCCGGGTGGAGAGGACCAGAGCGGTTTCCGAGCCCGAGGTGGTTGCCCCGGCCGAGTCTCTGGGCGGCCTGCTGTCCTCGGTGAGTGCCTCGCTCCTCGATGGGATCACCCGGGTCGACAGTGTCGACCTGTACCGGCTGATCAATCGACTGGTGGAAGTGGCCCTGGACGCTTCTGCCCTGGCAGACCTGGCTCTGGTCAGCATGGACGGAGCCGATCCCAAGAGGGTGCTGAGCGCCTGGCGGTCCCAGCTGCGCCGTCTGGCAGAGGCGCTGGAGGAAGTCCAGGATCAGGCCGTTTCGCTGGCCGACGTCCCGTTCCGGGAGGCGACCGAGACCTTCCCCCAGTTCATCCGCTATCTGGGCCGCAAGCTGGGAAAGGACGTGCGCTTCGAACAGTCGGGAGAGAACATCCTGCTCGACCGCCAGATCGTCGAGCAGTTGCGGGAACCACTCCGTCATCTGGTGGTCAACGCCGTCCACCACGGCCTGGAGGGCCCCGACGTGCGCCGCTCTAAGGGTAAACCCGCCACCGGCATCGTCTCTGTGCACGCTCGCCTCAGGGACGACCGTGTGCAGGTCAGCATCAGCGACGATGGTGCCGGCATCGACTGGAAGGCGGTGGAGGAGCGGGCCGTGGAGATGGGCCTCGACACCTCTGGTGGCCTGACTCCAATCCTGATGAAGCCAGAGTTCTCGACCCGGTCGGTGCCCGACGATTTCAGCGGCACGGGAGAAGGGCTGAGCGTGGTCGCCGACACCATGGAGCGAATCCACGGGGGAATGCAGATCGAGTCCCGGCCCGACGAGGGGACCACCGTACTGCTCACCCTGCCCGTTTCCCTCGTGCTCCAGAACATGCTGGTGGTGGGTGTGGGAGACCAGTTCTGGGGGATCCCCGAGGCGTCCGTGATCGCAACCATGACTCTGGCCGACCCGCGCGTGGAGTTGACGGGAGGTGGCCGGGAGATGACCTTCGAGGGATCACGGATCCCGGTCGTGTCACTGGGCACGGTGCTGGGCATCGTGCACTTCAATTCCGACCAGGAGGTCGTGGTGCTGACCGGGCGATCGGGACTGGTGGCCGTGACGGTGCCCGAGATCATCGATCGCCGACGGGTGGCGGTGAAGGATCTGGGCCCGATTCTCGAAGGTTCCTCACACATGACCGCAGCCGCCTTCCTGGGCGGTGGTGAGGTGCTGGTGGTGATCGACCCCAATTACCTGGCCGATATCGCCCGGGCCGGCGATCAGGCAGAAGCCGTTCGCCCTTCGGTGCTTGTGGTGGACGATTCGGCCGGGGTGCGACAGCTCATCGCCGCAACTCTGAGCGGTGCCGGGTTCGACGTGATCGTGGCGCCCGACGCCAAGGAGGCGGTCATCAAACTGGCCGAGATGGCGATGGACGTGCTGGTAGTCGACTACTCCATGCCCCGCTCGTCGGGGGTCGACCTGGTACGGGCCCTGCGGGCGGCCGATGTGGGCATCCCCATCGTGATGGTCTCGGGTGTGGCCACGCCCGACGAGCAGAAGGCGGCCTGGGAGGCGGGCGTGGACGTTTACATGGACAAGTTCGACTTGCGCAAGGGTGTTCTCACCAGCACCATCCGGCGTCTCCTCTCGGATCGTCGCCAAGAGCGGGTCTAGGAGCCCGTTGAACAATGCATGTCACCCATCTTGACGACCATACATCACCACCCACTGCGTTCTCGGCCCCGCCATTCCGGCACAAGGAGTGGCGAAACCTCGGCCTTGCGGCTGGCGCGCCTGGCCGCCAATCCGAGCAACGGCATTATCCAACAGGCTCCTAGTGGTGTGTCGCTGCCCGGTATGCTCGAAGGGTCGAGCGCGAGGGGTAATGGGGAGGTGACGGGATGCCCGACTGGTTGAATCTGGCTCTTCCGATTGCCGGTCTGGTGGCGATAGCGGTTTCGGTGACAGTGGCGGTGAGGGCCAATCTGCAGAAGAGGCGGGCCGTCGCCGCCGCCGAGGAAGCCCACTCGATCAAGAACGACTTCGTGGCCATGGTCAGCCACGAGCTTCGCACGCCGCTCACTTCCATCGCCGGATTCGCCGATGCCCTCTTCGACTGGCGCGACCTGCCCGACTACGAGGTCGACGAGTTCCTGGGCTACATCCACAAGCAGTCCCTCTATCTGGGTGATCTGGTCGAGGACGTGCTTGTCATACCGAGACTGGAGGCGGGGAGGCTGCGGTTCAAGCCGGAGGTGTTCGATCTCGGACAGGTGGTGCACGAGGTGACCGATCTGTTGGTGGCTTCCGACGGTGCCCGCGACGCCGTGGTGTCGATGCCAACCGGTGTGATGGTCGACGCCGATCCCAAGCGGGTCCAGCAGGTGATCCGAAACCTGATGGAGAACGCCCGCAAATACGGGGGGGAGCAGGTCTTGGTGGAGGGGTTCAGCCACGGAGATCACTACGTGGTGGTGGTGGCCGACAACGGCTCGGGAGTGCCAGATGGCTCGGTGGAACAGATCTTCGAGCACTTCGAGCAGCTCTCCAAGGGCGACTCCCGATCCTCTTCGGGAATCGGGCTCGGACTGCCCATTGCCCGGCGCCTGGCCCGGGCCATGGGTGGTGAGGTGTGGTACGAACGGCGCTTCCCCACCGGGAGCCGTTTCTGTTTCTCACTTCCCCTGACGCCCGGGGAGCGGCAGGCCGACGGCAGCGTTCTCCCTGTCCCTGAATCGGTCGAGCCGCGGCGTCCATCGGGTCTGCAGACGGCCACCGAATAACGCGTGTGTGATCGAGGGACGCGTTTCTCGAACCAGGGAAGAATTCGTGGGGGTTCCCGACCTATGGGGCGAGCCCGAGTCTGTCAATATTCCCGACGTGGCGGTCGTGGTGTGACCCGAGCGGCGGCGATACTCGCCTGGATCAGCGGCGTTGGGTTCGGCTTGCCGGCTGTGTTCGGTCTGCGGTATTTCGTCGATCGGCATGAGGTGTGGACGTTCATGGGGTTTCCGACATATGGCGGTGGCCCATTCGAGCATTGGGGGCTGCCCACCAGCGTCTCCCTGCTCATCGGCTTCATCGTGGTCTGTCTCGCCGAAGTGGGGGTGGGGGTCCTGCTGTGGACCGCTCAACCCATCGCCCTGTGGCTCGCGCTGGTTCTGCTCCCGTTCGAGTTGGTGTACTGGGTTGGGTTCGCACTGCCGTTCGGGCCGGTTCTGGGTGCGGTCCGTACCCTTTTGGTGATCCTCGTGCTGACCGGGCGATAGTCGCCGGGGAAGGCCCCCGAATCACGTTCATGTGATTACGGCTCATCGGAGTTGTACCATCGACGGGGATGCAGACGCAGTGGTTCACCAGCGACGACGCCGGAGGTGAAGCGTCAGGGTGGGTCGGTGACGAGCCCTTACTGACCGACTCGCCCCTGTTCGAAGGCCTCAATCCCGCTCAAAGGCAGGCGGTGGCAGCCACCGAGGGCCCTCTTCTGGTGGTGGCCGGAGCGGGCTCGGGCAAGACCCGGGTCCTCACCCATCGGGTGGCTCATCTCATTCGGGATCGCCACGTGCAGCCCGGCCGAATCCTGGCCATCACTTTCACCAACAAGGCCGCCAACGAGATGAAGGAGCGTGTGGCGGGGCTGGTGGGAGGAGCCAGCCGGTCGATGTGGGTCTCGACCTTCCACTCCGCCTGTGTGCGGATACTGCGCAGGGAGGGTCACAGGTTGGGCTACCGGTCCGGTTTCTCGATATATGACGAGGCCGACTCGGTGCGGCTGATGACCCAGGTGATCAAGGACCTCGACCTCGACACGAAGAGATTCCCGCCCCGATCGGTCAAGGCCACCATCTCGAATGCCAAGAACGAGCTGGTCGACTACGAGTCCTTCGCCCATAGGGGGGAGGGCTTCTATCACGAGCAGGTGAGCGACATCTACCGCCTCTACCAGCAGCGGCTCCTGGAGGCGTCGGCCATGGATTTCGACGACCTGCTGATGATCACCGTCGAGCTGATGGGTGCCTTCCCCGATGTGGTGAGCCAGTACCGGGACCGGTTTCGCTATGTGCACGTGGACGAGTATCAGGACACCAACCGGGCCCAGTACGTCCTGGTCAAGGAGCTGGTGGCAGAGCATCGCAACCTGTGTGTGGTCGGTGACGCCGATCAGTCCATCTACGGATGGCGGGGTGCGGACATCCGCAATATCCGGGAATTCGAGCAGGACTTCCCCGATGCCCGGATCGTGATACTCGATCAGAACTATCGCTCCACCGAAACCATCCTTCAGGCCGCCAACGCCGTCATCGACAACAACACCGGGCGCACTCCCAAGAACCTGTGGTCGGATCGGGGTGCCGGCGAGTCCATCGTCCGCTTCGAGGCCGAGGACGAGCACGACGAGGCGGGGTTCGTGGCCGATCAGGTCGATGCTCTGATCGACGAGGGGTTCAACCCAGCCGACATCGCCGTCTTCTACCGCACCAACGCCCAGTCCCGGGTCCTGGAGGACGTGTTCGTGCGGAGGGGTATCGGCTACACGGTGGTCGGGTCGGTCAAGTTCTACGAGCGCAAGGAGATCAAGGACGCCCTGGCCTATCTGAGGGTGCTGGTGAACCCGGCCGACCAGGTGGCGGTCAAGCGGATCATCAACGAGCCCAAACGGGGCATAGGCGCCACCACCATCGGCCATGCGGATCGCTTCGCCGACGCTCAGCGCATCACTTTCATGGAGGCGCTGCGCCGGGCGGACGAGATCGGGGCGCTCAACTCCAGGGCTCAGAACAACATCGCCGAGTTCGTGGCCCTGATCGACCAGTTGGGGGAGTCGGTCGCCATCGGGGGGATCTCCGGTGCAGTGGGCGCCGTGCTCGACGAGACCGGCTATGTGGCGGCGCTGGAGGCCGAACGCTCCATCGAGGCGATGGGGCGGGTGGAGAACCTGCGCGAGCTGCAGTCGGTGGCAGCCGAGTTCGAGGAGTCCAACGAGGGGGCCGTGATCGGAGATCAGCCCTGGGACGATATGGAAAATCAGCGTCGCCTGGGGGTGTTCCTGGAGACCACGGCGCTGATCAGCGACGTCGACGAGTGGGAGGAGGGGGGAGGGGCGGTGACACTGATGACCCTCCACACGGCCAAGGGCCTCGAGTTTCCGGTGGTGTTCATCGTGGGGATGGAAGATGGCGTGTTCCCGCACATGCGCACCCTGGGCGAGCCCCAGGAGCTGGAGGAGGAGCGACGGCTGGCATATGTGGGGATAACCCGGGCCATGGACCGGCTCTACCTCACCTCCGCCTGGAGCCGGATGCTGTATGGAAGCACCAACTACAACCCGGTGTCACGCTTTCTGGGAGAGATCCCCCCCGGGTTGATGGAGAAAGCGGCCAAACGGGCCCGACGCGCCTCGTCGGAGAGCGCCGCCGGCAATCGGGCCACGGTGTCTCCGGCCGAGATCGAGCAGGGCGACCGGGTGCGCCACGACAAGTGGGGCCTGGGAACGGTGCGCGAGGTGATCGGAACAGGCGATCGGGCCGAAGCCGAGATCATGTTCGACACCCAGGGCAAGAAGCGTCTCTTGCTGTCCTGGGCGCCTCTCGAGAAGGCGTGAGTCTGTGAACGGTTTTTCGGCCTGCGGCCTCGAAACCGTTCACAAAGTCACCACCGATCCCAGTGCACCACGTCTTCGAAAGGGCGGCGTTTCGGGTGCTGCAGGGGGTGCATGGGGCGATCCGCCGGGTAGCCCAGCGCCATCAGCCAGGCACAAAAGTGGTCCTCGGGGAAGCCCAGGATGTCCCGGGCCAGGTCCTGGTCGGTCACCGAGGAGTGACCGCTCCCGATGCCGAGATCGGTTGCGGCGAGAGCGATGCTCATCGTTGCCTGGCCCAGGTCATACTGGATCGATTCGCGGGTGCGGGCTTTGTCGGCATCGGGGGCGATGAGGGCGACCGTCGCCGCCGATCGGGCCACGTGGCCGGCGTTCTTCCACACCCGCGACAGCCTCTCCAGTTGGGCCCGGTCGGTGCAGACCACGAAGTCCCACCGCTGGGAGTTCATCGAAGAGGGGGTGCGCCGGGCCGCCTCCAGGATCCTCCTCAGGTCGTCCTCGGGGATGGGGCGGTCCTCGTAGGTTCTCACGTTCCGGCGGGATTGAATCGTGTCCCAGGTTTCCATCTAGATCAGCTCTCTTCGTTGTGGATCGGTGGCCGTCCTACGGGGCCGACATTTCGGGGAGGGCCCTCTCTGAGAGGACGGCCAGGACCCGGCTCGTATCTTCCAGGCCGAGGGTAGGGCGATCGGCGTTGATGACGGCCGCCACACCGGCGCCTCCCGAAGGGGTGGTGGCCAGGCCATGGGCCTCCAGGAGCTGTGCAGCCTCGTCCGCCTCGGCGTCGGAGATAGTGACGAAGTAGTCCGCCAGCCGCGCCAGAACGGCCAATGCCAGATGAGAAGGCTCCTTGCAGTCGAGGCGACCCATCGTGGAGGGAGGGCCGTCGGATCGGACGGGCTCACCGGCGTCGACGCTCTCCAGGAGCGCCCGGGCGCTCTCGGGCTCCACAACCACGATCACGGGTGCATTCCCCCAACAGGACCGGAAGTAGGCGGCCAGGGAGGCGGCCAAGCCCCCGACCCCGGCCTGGAGGAAGATGTGGGTGGGCGGGTGATCGATCTGAGCGGCGGCCTCATGACCGACCACCAGATAGCCTTCCATCACCTGGCGGGGGATTCGTGAGTAGCCCGGCCAGGAGGAATCGGACAGTAGCCGCCATCCGTGCTCCTTGGCAGCCACCTCGGCGGCGGCCATGCTGTCCTCGTAGTCGGCGCCCTGTCTGATCACCTCGGCGCCGGCATCTCGCAATCGATCGGCCAGGCTCTCGGGCACGTTCTGGCTGACATAGATCACCGATCTGGCTCCGAACAACGCCGCGCCAACCGCCACGGACAACCCGTGGTTCCCTGCACTGGCGGCGACGTAGGTCACCCCTTCCAGCTTTCTGGTCGAAGTCGAGGCTGCCTCCCGGGCGATGACGTAGGCCGCTCCCAGTGCCTTGAAGCTCCCCAGTCCCATCCGGTTCCGCTCGTCCTTGAGCCACAGTCGGGCGATTCGTGCTGATGCGGCCAGCCCCGGCGCATCGACCAGCGGGGTGGGCTTTGCCTCGGGGCACCGTTCCAGAAGGGCCAGCACCGGGCCCGGGTCGGTGCTGACTTCCTGGTGGTCCAGTCCCGGCAGCGGACCCAGGCCGTCAGGTCGGTAGGGGTTGGTCAAGACACGCACACGCTCACCTATGTCACAGAGTCGGCGCCGGATCTCCCGCCAGCAGGCCGGCAACGTGTTCGGGCTCGGCGTTGGCGCCGCTGATGATGACCGCCACCGGTCCCTGCAACGGCTCGAGGGTCCCGCTTAGCAGGGAGCCCACCCCGACCGCGCCGGCGCCTTCGGCGACCAGACGGTGCCGTTCGAACAGGAACCGCATGGCGTCCCATATGACCGCCTCGTCCACCAGCGCCACCCTGGAGGACAGCGAGGCAACGAGCTCGAAGGTGAAGCGGTTGTCCAGGCCGATGCCGCCGCGCAGAGAGTCGGCCAGAGTCTCCTCTTCGGGGACTTCGATCGGATGACCTGCTTCGAGGCTCATGGCCATCATCGGTGCCCGGGTCATCGACACGCCGACGGTTTCCGCTCCCGAGCCTGCGGCTTCCAGACCCGTTGCCACGCCCGCCAGGAGACCGCCTCCCGACAACGGTACGAGGACGGTGGAGACGGTGGGAAGCTCCTCGGCGATCTCCACCCCGATGGTCGCCTGCCCGGCGATCACATCCGGATCGTCGAACGGGTGGACAAATGTCAGACCTCTATCGCGGGCGATCTCCTGGGCCCGGTCGAGCGCCTGACTCTGAGAGTCGCCTACCACTTCGCGGTCGGCGTTCAGGTCCAGCAGGGCCGAGAGCTTCCCCGCCGGGACGCCGCTCGAAACGCATACGGTGGCCGGGATACCCAGCCGACGGGCCACATAGGCCACGGCCCGGCCGTGATTGCCCGTAGAGGCCGTCACCACGCCGCGTGCCCGCTCCTTCTCGGTGAGGGCCAGGATCTTCGAGGCCGCTCCTCTCACCTTGAAGGTGCCGGTGGGCTGGATCGACTCCAGTTTCAGGAAGACCTCCACTCCAAGCCGGTCCGACAGTGGGAGCGAAGCGACCAAAGGCGTGCGGACCGCGACTGTGGCCACGCGCCGGCGGGCGGCGGCGACGTCGATGTCAGTTTTCGATGACATCGCCCACGCCGCGGGATCGAGCCCTGGTCACGGTCAGGCTGGCTATTGCCGTGTCCTGGGCCCCGGTGCCGGTGAGGTCGCAGATGGTGATCTGATCTTCCCCGCTGCGTCCGGGATGACGTCCGGACACGACGTCACCCAACTCGACGAGAGTGGCCGGATCGAAGCCCTCCGTCACGGCGGCGCGGCCCTCTCCCAAGCGGACGCTCTGGGCGATGGAGTCGACTACCACCAGATCGGCGCCGGCCAGTACGCCCTCGCCCAGCTCCCGCTTGTGCTCGGCGTCCGCTCCCACCGCGGTGATGTGCATACCGGAATGGAGGTGGGATTCCTCGATGAGCCCGTCGACGGCAGGTGTGGCCGTAACCACGATGTCGGCTTCGGCCACCGCCTCCTCGATCGATTCAGCGTTGTGGCCGCCCACCGCATCGGCCAGTGTTTGGGCCTGTTCCGGTCGTCTGGCCCAGATCGCAACCGATTCGACCTGGCGAACCATCCGCAGGGCCTCGATCTGGTAGCGGGCCTGAGCCCCTGCTCCAAGCACCGCCACCCGAGCAGGGTCTGCCCCGCCCAGGTGACGGGCGGCGACTGCCCCCGCCAATCCGGTGCGGAGATCGGTCAGATATCCGTTGTCGAACAAGGCGGCAAGGGGGATACCTGTCTCCGAATCGAGGACCATCATGAAACCACCCAGGCTGGGCAGGCCCCGCTGTGGATTGTCGAAGAACCCGGTCGAGACCTTGATGGCCATCCCCTCGTATCCCGGCAGATAGGCGGACTTGACGTCCACCTCACCGTTGTGATCCTCCACATCGAGTCGCATGATCGGAGGCATCACCACCGAACCGTCGCTGATCAGGGGATAAACCGCCTCGATGGCGGCCAACTCCTCTCTGCCCATCCCCACCAGGCCGCGGATCGTGTCCTCGGTGAGGATGGAGAGTTGGGCCATCAGACCGCCGCCAGCGCCTGGTCGAGATCGGCGATCAGATCGTCCGGGTCTTCGATTCCGGCTGAATAGCGGATTAGCCCTTCGGGGATTCCCAGGGCCTTTCTCTCCTCGGCGGTGCACTCGACATGGCTGGAGGTGGCCGGCGGCGCGACGATGGTCTCGACTGCGCCCAGATTGGCAGCGGCGTGGGCCCGCTCGATGGCGGGGATGAACTTCCGGACGGCTTCGAAGTCGCCCCGCAGGCCGAAGCTGAGCATCCCGCCGAAGCCTCGCATCTGGCGGGCGGCCACATCGTGGAGAGGATGCGTCTCGAGTCCCGGGTAGTTGACCCTGGTCACGGCCGGGTGGGAGACGAGGTGTCGGGCCACGGTCATTGCATTCGAGTTCTGGCGCTCGATGCGCAGATGCAGCGTCTTCATTCCCCGGAGGAGAAGATACGCCGCCATGGGATGGAGGGTGGCGCCGTTGATCTCCCGATAGGCGTACACCCTCTCGACCAGGTCAGCTCGTCCCACTACCACTCCGCCCAGGGCATCGGCATGGCCGCCCAGGTACTTGGTGGCGGAGTGGACTACCAGATCGGCTCCGAGAGCGAGAGGGTTCTGATTGATTGGAGTGGCGACCGTGTTGTCGACGACCACGACCGCAGCGGTCTTGTGGCCGGCCAGGCTGAGCCGCTCCAGATCCAGGATCTTCAGGGTGGGATTGGTGGGGGTCTCCAGGTAGAGGAGGTCACAGCCCCGACCCACCTCGGCCTCGATCTGATCGTGGTCATCGGTGTTGCACACCGTCACCTCCACTCCCCAGTGGGGCAGGAACTGCGAGAAGAGGCGGTTGGTGCCGCCGTAGGTGTCCTTGACCGAAACCACCCGACCACCGGGGGAGAGCAGGGCGAACAAGGTGTCGGAGATGGCGGCCATTCCGGTGGCGGCGGCGGTGGCGGCCTCACCACCCTCCAGCACCCGTATCTTCTCCTCGAAGGCGGCCACGGTCGGGTTGGTGTTGCGGCCGTAGATGTGGCCCGGCTCCCGACCCAGGGCCACGTCACCCCAATGGGCCACGTCGTCGTAGCCGTATGAAACGCTGTGGACGACTGGTACCTGGGTGTGCTCACCCTGCAGGGCTCGTCTCTCTCCCGCCCAGACGGCCAGGGTTCCCCTTCCCAGGTCTTCAGAGCTCATCGGACTCTCCTCTCAGATCAATGGTCGGGTCAGGTAGTCGTTGAATCGGGTCAGGAGCATGCTCATGTGCTTGCTGCGTATCTCGGCCAGGTGGCCCGAGGACGAGCCTTCCAGCGCCTCGATGCACTCGTCCACTTCGTCCAGCATGATTCCCAACTCCTCTTCCCAGTCCATCTCGGGGAGCAGTTGGACCCATACCCGGGCGGTTTGACGAAACAGACGGTCCGAGATCAGCCGCAGGGGCCGGTTGGCGATGGTCTCCAGCAGAGTCTCGTGGAGCCGGTTGTACAAAGCGCCCATCGCCCGGGCGTCTCGGGTGTCGCGAGCGGCTTCGATGTCGGCACGGAGTGAGTCGAGGTCGTCGATGATGCCAGCAGGGACGGGAGTGATCATGAAGTCGGCGATCAGTTCGGACAGCTTTATCCGGAGCGAGTAGACGTCTCTCATCTGCTTGAGATCAACGGTGGATACCGAAGTCCCGCCTCCTTGCTGGCGCGTCACCAGGCCGTCGACGCGCAACATGGTGAGGGCCTCCCGCACCGGGGTGCGGCTGACTCCGAACTGTTCGGCCAGCGTCTGTTCCCTCAGCGGAGCGCCGGGGGGCAGGTCCAGGAGGCAGATCTGTTCTCGCAATGCTTCGTATATGCCGTCGGCGGTATGCCGCGGACCGGTAGGCGCCATGTCCATCCCTCTCTCGGCCGGGTGATCCTGGACCCGGGCGGTCGGCCCGGACACAATATCGCGTTGTGGCGTACTTCGCATCCGCTCTGTATCCATAAAGAATTCATACTGGATTCGGAGCGCATCTTCTCGGGATACCCGCTACGGTCGTCGAATCGGACCAGTCCCCGACTGAGCCGGATGACCCGACCGATAGGGAGGAAGACCTGTGAGAACGAGGACGATACGACTGTTGGCGACGCTGGCGGTGTTGGCGCTGGTGGTGGCCGCCTGTGGAGGTGGGGGGACGACCGAGGAGACGACCGGCGGAAGCTCCGACGGTGGCAGCGCCACTACGGCGGGCGATTCCGGTGGCCTGCTCGCTCAACTGCAGGAGTCCGGCAGCATCAACATCGGCATCGCCAACGAGGTTCCGTATGGATACGAGGACGAGGACGGCAATCCCACCGGCGAGGCGCCCGAGGTGGCCAAGGCAGTGCTGGCGAACCTGGGCATCAACGACGTCAATGCGACCGTGGTCGAGTTCGGCACTCTGATTCCCGGGCTTCAGGCCGGCCAGTTCGACATGATCGCCGCAGGTATGTTCATCACTCCCGAGCGTGCCCAGCAGATCATCTTCTCCGACCCCGACTACTGCGTGTCGGAGGCGTTCGCGGTGAAGGAAGGCAATCCGCTCGACATCAGCGACTATCAGTCGGTGATCGACTCCGGTGCCAAGATCGCCGTGCTGGGCGGAGCGGTCGAGGAGGGGTACGCGAGTGACATCGGTGTGCCCGACGACCAGATCACCCGCTTCGACGACGTCGGTGCCCAATACGACGCCCTGGAGGCGGGACGGGTGGACGCCGTCACCGGCACGGCCCTGACGGTCAACACCCAGGTCGACGCCCGCGAGGGGCTGGAGGCCACCGATGGGTTCTTCCCGGTCGTGAACGGGGTGGAGCAAGTCGGTTGCGGCGGCTACGGCTTCCTCGACCAGGGACTGCGCGACGCCTTCAATGACGAGCTGCACAAGCTTCAGGCCGACGGCACGGTGGAGGACATCGTCACCGGCTTCGGCTTCGCTCCCGCCGACGTCCAGAAGGCCGAGAGTCTGACGGCCGAAGAGCTGGCCAACCCCTGACGGTGTGATCCTCGTGCCGGGTCGTCTGGCCCGGCACGAGGATGCCTCTCGCGCATGCAAGACCTCTTCCTGACTTCCAAGGCCTATACCCGACTGTGGGAGGGCACCCTCGTCACCCTCGAGGTGTTCATCCTGGCCGTGGCCCTGGGGACGGTGCTGTCCTTGATATTCGGGGTGGGGAGGCTCTCGTCGCGCAGGTGGGTGCGCGCTCTGTCCTCGGTCTACGTCGAGTTCGCCCGGGGCATCTCCGCCATCATCCTGTTGACCTGGGTGTTCTATGCCCTGCCCCAGTTGTTGGGGATCCGGCTCTCGCCTCTCATCGCCGGCGTCATCGCCCTGGGGGCCAACATGGGCGCTTACGGAGCCGAGGTGGTGAGAGGAGGGATCCAGGCAGTTCCGCAAGGGCAGAGTGAGGCCACCATTGCCCTCAACATGACGGACAGTCAGCGTCTGCGCCATGTGATCCTGCCCCAGGCCATACCCGTCATTCTCCCGCCCTTCGGCAACCTGATGATCGAGATCCTCAAGGGCACCGCCCTGGTGGCGTTGATAACCCTGTCCGATCTCAACTTCGAGATGGACAAGCTGCGCACCAACCGGGTGGTTATCGGCGGAGCCAGCACCCCGGTGCTGTTCCTCAATGGTCTCATCATCTATTTCGTCCTCGCCCAGGTGATCTCGACGATCTTCGGGATCATGGAGCGCCGGGTGCTCAAGTCTTTCGGGGGAGCCCGATGAACTTCGACTGGGGATTCGCCTTTTCGATCCTCGGGGATCTGGCCCGGGGAATGTTGATCACCGTTCGGGCCACGATCCTGGGCATGATCGTCGCCCTGATCCTGGGGCTCATCTTCGCCCTGGGTCGGCGGGCGGCGACCCGGTGGATCGCCTGGCCCACCCGGGCCGTCATCGAGTTCGTGCGCAGTACGCCTCTGCTGGTGCAGTTGTTCTTCATCTTCTTCGCCCTGCCCGACTGGGGCATCGTTCTCTCCGGAACGGTCACCCTGGTGGTGGGACTCGGGGTCCACTACGGCACCTATTGCTCCGAGGCCTATCGGGCCGGGATCGAAGCGGTCCCCACCGGCCAATGGGAAGCCGCCACTGCCCTCAACCTGGGCGCGGTCACGACCTGGCGGTCGGTGATACTCCCTCAGGCCATACCCACCTCGATTCCCGCCCTGGGCAACTACTTCGTGGCCATGTTCAAGGACGCCCCCCTGGGATCGACCGTGACCGTGGTCGGCATACTCGCGACGGCCAACGCCATCTCGTCTAGGACCTTTCAACCCATGGAGACTTACACCATGGCCGGGGTGCTGTTCCTGGTGGTGAGCGTCCCCGCCGCCCTGTTCGTCCGAAGGCTGGAGAGGAGATATGGATACCAGCGCTAGCAACCAGCCCATGGTCCGGATGCGGGACGTCACGCTCGCCTTCGGCGACCACGTGGTTCTCAGAGGGCTCAACCTGGACGTGGGGGCAGGGGAGAAGGTGGTCATCATCGGCCCCTCCGGGTCCGGCAAGACCACCATCCTGCGCACGATCATGACCCTCAACCGCCCCCAATCGGGCACCATCGAGATCGACGGGCGCCATCTCTATCACGAGGAGCGAGACGGCGAACTGGCTCCGGCCTCGGAGAAGCACATCCGCTCCGTTAGGGCCGAGATCTCGATGGTGTTCCAGCACTTCAACCTGTTTCCCCACAAGACGGCACTGGAGAACGTGACCCTGGCCCCGATCAAGGTGCTGGGCAAGAGCAGGGCAGAGGCCGAGGAAGACGGAATGCGGCTACTCAGCGAGGTAGGACTGGCCGACAAGTCGAATGCCCGGCCCATCCAGCTGTCCGGGGGTCAGAAGCAGCGCGTCGCCATCGCCCGATCGCTGGCCATGAATCCCAAGGTGATGCTGTTCGACGAAGTCACCTCGGCTCTGGACCCCGAATTGGTTGGAGACGTGCTCAACGTCCTGCGCAAGCTGGCCGAGCGGGGCGACATGACGATGATGCTGGTCACCCACGAGATGGGATTCGCCTCCGAGATGGCCGATCGGGTGCTCATGTTCGACGACGGGCGGATCCTGGAGCAAGGGCCTCCATCGCAGATCTTCAAGAACCCCCAGGAGGAGCGGACCCAGCGCTTCCTTCGTGCCGTGTTGTCTCACTGAGATGCCCGATGTCGAGCTCGACTTCGGCCGGCAGGAGTACGCCGACCGGCTGAGAAAGACCCGGGTCGCCATGGAGGCAAAGGGCATCGATACCCTGGTCCTCTCCGACCCCTCCAACATGGCCTGGTTGACGGGCTACGACGGCTGGTCGTTCTACGTCCACCAGGCCGTGGTGGTCACCCTCGACGACGAGCCCCGGTGGTGGGGCCGCACCCAGGATGCGGCCGGAGCGATGCTCACCGTATATATGGAGCCCGACCACATTCACGGCTACCCGGACCACTACGTCCAGTCCACCGAACGGCATCCGATGGAGCTGCTGGCCGGGCTGTTGGCAGAGTTGGGCGCCGGTTCGGTGGGCGTGGAGATGGACAACTACTACTTCTCCGCCGCCGCCTGGGAGACCTTGCGGAGCCACCTGCCGGCTGCGGAGTGGGTCGACGCCACCGGGCTGGTCAACTGGCAGCGCATGGTCAAGTCGCCCCGGGAGCTGGAATACATGCGCCGCGCCGCCCGCATCGTGGAGGCCATGCACACCCGTATCGCCGAGGTGGTCGAGCCCGGGATGAGGAAGAACGACCTGGTGGCCGAGATCATGGCGACCGGGATCAGAGGCGCCAACGGGCACGGCGGCGACTACCCGGCCATCGTCCCCCTGGTGCCGACCGGAGCCGAGGCGGCCGCCGCTCACCTCACCTGGGACGACTCCCCCCTGGAGAAGGGGTTTGGCACCTTCTTCGAGATAGCCGGATGCCATCGCCGCTACCACGCCCCGCTGTGTCGCACGGTCTTCTTGGGGGATCCGCCCGATTACATGCTTAAAGCCGAGGAGGCGCTGCTGGCCGGCCTGGAGGCAGGCCTGGATGCCGCCCGGGCCGGAAACACCGCCGGGGATGTGGCCGATGCACTCCACGCCGAGCTGAAAAGGGCGGGAATCGAACGCGATGCACGGTGTGGATATCCGATCGGCCTGTCCTATCCCCCCGATTGGGGGGAGCGCACCGCCAGTTTCAGGTCTTCGGATCACACGGTGCTCGAGCCCAATATGACCTTTCATTTCATGCCCGGGCTGTGGATGGACGGCTGGGGGTTGGAGATCACCGAGAGCATTCGCATCACCGACAACGGGCGGGCCGAGACTCTCACTTCGTATCCGAGGCCGATGCTGGTGAAGGCCTGACCCGTGCTGGACCGCACGGTCGAGATCCTGGGCCGGCTGGTCTCGTTCCCGACCATCTCCAGCGACGGCAACCTGGATCTGGTCGACTACGTCACCGATCTCCTCGGTGATTCCGGTGCCCGCCTGTCGATCACAGGGGACCCGGGCGGAACCAAAGCGAACGTGTTCGCCTCACTCGGGCCCGAGGTGGATGGGGGACTGGTTCTCTCCGGGCACACCGACGTGGTACCGGTGGAGGGCCAGGGCTGGACCCGGGATCCATTTCGTCTGGCGATCGAGGACGGTCGGGCGTGGGGGCGCGGCACGACGGACATGAAGGGCTTCATCGCTTGCGTGCTGGCCATGGTTCCGGTCATCGGCTCCTGGGACCTGGCCCGTCCCGTGCACGTTGCCCTGACCTATGACGAGGAGGTGGGATGCCACGGTGCCAAGGTGATGCTGGCCGATCTGGCCCGGAGCGGGCTGCAACCGGCCATCGCCGTGGTAGGTGAGCCCACCGATCAGATGATCGTGATCGCCCACAAGGGTTGCTACGAGTACACCACCGAGATCCGTGGCGTGGAGCGTCACGCCTCCATCTCGGCGGCGGGGGCGGGAGCCATCCACGCCGCGGCACGTTTCGTGGGGATGCTGGACCGCCTGGCCGACGAGATGGAGGATCGCGCTCCGGCCGACAGCCCGTTCGATCCCCCGGGCACGACCTTCAACGTCGGAACCATCTCGGGCGGGGTGGCGCGCAACATCACGGCGGCGGGTGCGACGTTCGAATGGGAGATGCGCCCCATCGACAACAGTGACCGCGACCACGCTCTGGAGACCGTGGAGCGCTTCGTCCAGGAGGAGTTGCTTCCCTCGATGCGGGCTGAGTACCCGGACGCCTCGCTGACGACCACGACGGTGGGAGCGGTGGGGGGATTCGAGCGGGACGCCGATGGCCCCGGGGTGGCCCTGGCACGCCGCATGGCGCCGGGCGCTGAACTGGGCGTGGTCTCGTTCGGGACCGAAGCCGGTCTGTACCAGGAGCTGGGCATCTCCACGGTCGTGTTCGGCCCGGGGAGCATCGATCAGGCCCACAAGGCGGACGAGTTCATCGAACTTTCCCAGCTCGAGAGGTGCCTGGACTCGATCGCCCGGCTCGAAGGCGAGCTCTGAGGTCGGCCCTGTCTGGGGTGGCTGCCAGTCCGGCTTTAGAGTCGCGGTCATGACGATGACGCCGGGCGAGCAGTCACCGCGCCTTCAACTGGACGGGGTCGAGGCGCGGGTGCTGGGTGTGCTGGTGGAGAAGCAGATGACGACACCCGACGTCTACCCCCTCACCCTCTCCTCACTGGT
This sequence comes from uncultured Acidimicrobiia bacterium, assembly GCA_963744905.1. Taxonomy (GTDB): domain Bacteria; phylum Actinomycetota; class Acidimicrobiia; order Spongiisociales; family ZC4RG35; genus DATFFO01. Next base: position 355,316 of record CAVUUV010000007.1, read on the forward strand.
GGCGGGGTGCAACCAGTCGACCAACCGCGATCCGGTCATGGATCTCACCGAGCAGGAGGTGGAGGCGGCCACGGTCCGCCTCCACGACGCCGGTCTGGCCACGCCGGTTCGTCGCCAGGGTGATCGGGTCACCAAGTACCGCCACAAACTGGGCGAGGCCCTGGAGATCGCCGAGCCTGCCCAGGCCGTATTGGCCGTGCTGTTGCTGCGCGGGCCCCAGACGCCTGGTGAGCTGCGGTCGAGGACCGGTCGGTACGTGTCGCTTACCTCGGCAGACCAGGTGGAGGTGGTGGTGGACGGTCTCGAGGAGGCGGGCCTGGCCCGGCGTCAGCCCCGCCTTCCCGGTCAGAGCCAACGCCGGGTGGAACAGGTGTTGTCTGAAGCGGCAGCTCTCGCCTCTCAGGAGCCAGCCGGGGCGAGTCGTTCAGCGGCCGGGCCGGGGCTGGTAGAGATCGAGGAACGCTTGACCGACCTGGAGCGGCGATTCCAGGAGCTTCTCGACCGGTTGGGTGAGACCGAGCTCTAGCCGAGCCCGCCAGCCAGGAATTCTCGGGCCCTCTCCACCCAGATGGGGTCGGCATCCTTCCAGCGGGACGGGTGGAGGAGCGTGGCGAGATCGGCCGCGACTACGTCCGTTGCCCCTGAACCGCAATGCCGGGTTACGGAGGCCCCGAGGGTCCCGGCCACCACGGCCGAAGGCCCGGGCTCGAGCCCAGCTAGGTGGGCGGCGATCAGGCCGGCCACGAATGCGTCGCCTGCTCCGGTCGTGTCCACCACCTCCACGTCGGGTGGAGTGAGGCTCAGGTCGACGGCGGCCGACAGGATCCTGAACCGGTCCGCTCCGGCTGTGATGGCCACCTGGGAGACGCCCGCCTGCAGCAGATCCACCGCGCCGATGCCGGCCACCTCCCTGAGGGTCCCAGCCCCCACAGACAGGATCGTGGTGCCGTCCAGGTGGGAGAAGAGTTCCTTCCCGATGCGATGCCCCACTCCCGAGGGGATATCGATCGATGCCGGGATCCCCCGGTCGGCGGCGGCGGAGAGGGCAGATCGCGCTGCTCCCCGCTGGGGCTCCTCCAACAGGGCATAGCCCGACACATGAAGCCAACGAGCCTCTCCTTCCCAGTTCGGGTCGGCTTCGTAGGCGGCGTTGGCACCCCGCACCCCGACCATGGTCCGCTCCCCGTGCTCGTCAACCAGCACCATGTTCAACCCGGTGGGAAGTGCGGGGTCGCGCTGCACGCAATCGATGCCTACCCCGGCACCGGTCAGATCCCTCAGTGCTCTGTCTGCGAACTCGTCCGCACCCACCCGGGCCAGCATCCGGGTCGCCAACCCGAGCCGGGCCAGGGTTACGGCGGTGTTGGTGGCCGAGCCGCCCAGGCGGGTTTGGCGGCCGCGGGCGAACGCCTCCTCGCCGGGCGACGGGTAGCGGTCGATCTCCAGCACGAGGTCGATGTTGATGTCTCCTAGGGCGGCCACGGCTCGGGTCATGGACGGGGACGCTAACCGACGCCTTTACCCTGCCGGGGGTGATCGTCCAGATATACACCGCCCAGTCGGTCGAGGAGGCGCTGGTCCTGGCGGAGGCGGGAGTGGATCACGTCGGGATCACGGTCTCGGACCGGGGGCTGCCGGGGGAGATCGAGCTCGATATGGGGCGGGAGATCGTAGAGGCTTTGCGGGGCCGGGCCACGAGCGTGGCCCTTACGGTCGACACGGATCTGATTGCGGTGGAGATGTTCGCGGCGGCGGTCCATCCCGACATCCTCCACCTGTGCGGGAGCACGGTTGCCTTCCCCCCGGCGGCGGTGGCCGACCTGAGGGCCTGGATGCAACGACGACGGTTGGGCATTGAGCTCATGCAGGCCATACCCGTGACGGGTGAGGAGGCGGTGGCGGAGGCGCGCCGGTTCGCTCGCCACGTCGACTGGCTGATCCTCGACTCGATGGGCCAGGTGGAAGGCATCGGTGCGGCCGGGACGGTGCACGACTGGCGGATCAGCCGGGAGATAGTGGTGGACTTGGAAGTACCCGTCATCCTGGCCGGCGGTCTGGGCCCGGACAACGTCGCCGAGGCGATACGGGTGGTCAGGCCGGCCGGGGTGGATTCCCTGACCAGTACCAACCGGGCGGTCGCCGGGGGAGGCTTCCGCAAGGACCTGGACGCGGTGACCCGATTCGTGGCGGTGGCGCGCTCTGCCGGTTGAGACCGGCGCTGGGACTACTCGCCGCCTCGGATCAAGAACAGGACACAACCGACGCCGAAGACGATGCTGGCGATGACGAGGACAAGGTCGCCGTCTCTGATGCCGGTCACCAGGAAGAGCCCGGCGCTGGCCAGGAACAATGCCCAACCCAAGCGGTGACGACCCGGCACTCAGGTCAGCTTCTGCCGCTCCTGATCCACGTCGTCGACCAGATCGTTCCAGGAGGCGCTGAACTTCTCGACCCCTTCCCGCTCCAGCACCTCCATGACGTCGTCGTAGTCGACGCCCACATCGGCCATGGCGCTGAGGATGGTTGCCGAATGCGCCATTTCCTCGGGCCCGAATGGATGGGGATCGGGGCCGTGGTCCTGGTAGGCGTCGATGGTGTCGAGGGGCATGGTGTTGACCGTGTGGGGCGCCACCAGCTCTTGCACGTAGAGGGTGTCGGGGTAGTCAGGGTTCTTGGTCGAGGTGGAAGCCCACAGGGGGCGCTGGATGCGGGCGCCTCGCTCCACCAGGGATTCCCAGCGCTGGCCCTGGAACGTGTCGAGGAAGGCCCGGTAGGCGAGGCGGGCGTTGGCGATAGCGGTCTTGCCTCGCAATGCCAGAGCGTCGGGCGTACCGATTCGTTCGAGACGGTTGTCCACCTCGGTGTCCATCCGCGACACGAAGAAGGAGGCGACCGAGGCCACCCGGGAGGCGTCGCCGCCCTGGTCGAGGTACGCCTCGATGCCCGACAGATAGGCATCCATGACCTGGCGGTATCGCTCCAGGGAGAAGATCAGCGTCACGTTGATCGAAATACCCTCTCCGATTAGGCGCTCGATGGCCGGCAGGCCCTCCTCGGTGGCGGGGATCTTGACCAACAGGTTGGGCCGGTCGATACGCTTCACCCACTCCCGGGCCTCGGCGATGCTGGGTTCGGTGTCGTGGGCCAGTGTCGGGTTGACCTCGACCGACACGAATCCGTCCCGGCCATTGCTGGCGTCGTAGACCTTGCGCAACTCGTCGCAGGCTCGCTGAAGATCCGACCCCATCAGAGAGGCGATGATCTCGGTCGTTTCCGCCCCTCGCCCGGCCATCGCCTTCATCGGTTCGTCGTAATCGGAAGTGCCCACGATCGCCTTGGCGAAGATGGACGGATTCGAGGTCACTCCGGTGATCGAGTCCTCGACGATGCGAAGGGCCAGTTCCTCTTCATCGAGCATCTTCTTGGAGATCTGGTCGGACCAGGGCGAGACCCCGGTCAGGTGCAGTTGGTGCAGGTTGGAGAGGGTCTTTGCCATGGTCCAACCATACCCCCGGTCGTGAACTGTACTAAGGCCGGTAATACGTCACACACCTCTGGCACGATGCTCCTGTGAGCCGGGAAGCGACCATCCTCCATGCCGATCTGGACGCCTTCTACGCCTCGGTGGAGCAACTGCTCGACCCCTCCCTGCTGGGCGTCCCCATGGCGGTCGGCCAGGGAGTGATCCTGGCCGCCAGCTATGAGGCACGCGCCTTCGGCGTGAGTGCCGCCATGCCCACCTCCAAAGCCCGCCGCCTGTGCCCGATGCTTCGGGTGGTGTCGGGCTCGTTCAGCCGCTACCTCGACTTCTCGGAGCGGGTGATGGCCGTATTCACCGACTTCACCCCTTCGGTCGAGCAGATCTCGGTCGACGAGGCGTTCCTGGACGTTTCCGGTGCCCTGCATCTGTTCGGTGAGGCTCCGACGATCGCAAGGGAGGTCAGACGCAGGGTGAGAGAGGAGATCGGGTTGGCCGTCTCCATCGGAGTGGCCTCGACCAAGCATCTGGCCAAGGTCGCCTCCCAGGTGGCCAAGCCCGACGGGTTGGTCGTGGTCCCGGCCGGTGAGGAGTCGGCGTTCCTGGCCCCGCTGCCGGTCGAGATCCTTTGGGGGGTGGGTGCCGTCACCGCCCGCAAGTTGCGTCGGGCGGGGATCGAGACGGTGGGAGACATCTCCGCCACGCCGGTCGCCAGCCTGGCCGCCTGGCTGGGCCCTGCCAGCGCCTGGCATCTGGCGGCTCTTTCGCAGAACCGCGATCCGAGACCGGTGCGTCGACGGCCCCGTGCCAAGTCGGTCGGATCCCAGCAGGCCCTGGGCGGGGGTCTGACCGACCTGGCCGAGCTGGATCGGGTGGTGCTGGGGCTGGCCGACCGCATCGGGCGGAGGCTGAGAGCCAAGGGGCGAGAGGGTCGGACCATCACGGTGAGAGTCAGATTCCCTCCCGGGCAGGTGGTGACCCGGTCGGAAACCCTGGACGCTCCCACCGCCGGCACCGAGGCGATCAACGTCGTAGCGACAAGGCTGTTGCGCCAGGCCATCGACGACCCGTCCGAGCCCGTCACCCTGGTGGGTGTGTCGGTTTCCGGTCTCGGCGAAGGGACCGGGGTTCAGATGGAGCTGGGGTGGGACAAGGGCGCGGTGGAGGCGGCGGGAAGTGCGGCCGCCGCGGCCGGGGAGGCCATCGACCGCCAGATCGACGAGATCCGGCGCCGGTTCGGCACTGCCGCTGTGACCCGGGCCGGTCTGATGGGAAGAACCGATCGCAATGCCCCCGACGACTTCCGGCGTCTGGCGGAGCGGGATTGAGGCCGGGTAGGGTCTGGGCGATGACCGGAACCCTTGCCATCACCGGAGACGACGGAGCCGACCACCTGCTCAACACCAACGGCACCGCCCTGCTGATCGGGATGCTGCTCGATCAGCAGGTGCCGATGGAGTGGGCCTTCCGGGGACCGGCGACGCTGGAGGAGCGGCTGGGTCACCTCGATGCCGCCCGCATCGCCGCCATGGATCCCGACGAGTTCGTCGAGATATGCCGCCAGAAGCCCGCCATTCACCGTTTCCCCAAGAGCATGGGCGGTCGCATCCACCAACTGTGTGTCCACCTCACCGAGCACTACGGAGGTGAGGGGTCCCGGTTGTGGGCCGACGATCCCGACGCCGCCACTCTCTTCTCCCGAATCTCCGAATTGCCCGGGTACGGGGAGGAGAAGTCCAGGATCTTCCTTGCCCTCCTCGCCAAGCGTTTCGGGGTGAGGCCCGAGGGCTGGGAAGGGCTAGCCGGGCCTTTCGCCGACGATACGCCACGATCCGCCGCCGACATCGACAGCGCCGACTCCCTGGAGAGCGTGCGACGCTGGAAACAGGAACAGCGTGCGGCGGGCAAGGGCAAGCAGGACTGATGACCGAGCGACTCGAAGAGTGGATGGACCGCTACACCGCCGCCTGGTTCTCGAATGATCCCGAGGAGATCGCCGGGCTCTTTTCCCCGCAGGCGGTGTACGACCCCCAGGTGGAAGGCGGTCCCTGGCACGGGCGCGACCAGATAGTCGAGCGGTGGCTGGAAATCGACGACACACCCGGCAACTGGGAGTTCGAGTGGCACCCGATCGTGGAGACGGACGATCTAGCCGTCGTGAGGGGTCACACCCGATACACCAGTCCCCCCGCCAGCTACCGCAACCTGTTCGTGATCCGCTTCGACTCCAACGGGCGCTGTGTCGACTTCACGGAATGGTGGATCGACGAGGAGCCGGCCGACGAGGAGGAATGAGGCCCGGGAGGGTTTCCCCGAGTCGCAGTAACCTGAGAGAAGTGCGACGGATCCTCATCGCCAAGCCAGGCCTGGACGGCCATGATCGAGGGGCCAAGGTGATCGCCCGGGCCTTGCGCGATGCCGGCCATGAGGTGATCTACTCCGGCCTCCATCAGACCCCGGCCCAGATCGCCGCTACCGCCGTTCAGGAGGACGTAGACGCGGTGGGGCTGTCGTCGCTCTCCGGGGCGCATCTGTCCCTGTTCCCCAAGGTGGTGGAGGAACTCGCCGCCCGCCACGCCTCCGACATACTCGTGTTCGGGGGCGGCGTGATTCCGAACCAGGACATCGCCGTGCTCAAGGCGAAGGGGCTGGCCGAGGTGTTCACCCCCGGCGCACCCCTGGACGAGATCACCGACTGGGTGGCGGAGCACGTCCCGGAGCGGGTGTGAACGACCGCCAGATGCTGGAGGTGGCCAAGGAGGAGGCGCGCCTGGGTGCTTCCAGCGGAGGTGTGCCCATCGGGGCGGCCCTGTTCGGGCCCGAGGGAGAGCTGTGGGGCAGGGGCCACAACCGCCGCATCCAGGACGGCGACCCGTCCATTCACGGCGAGACCGCTGCCTTCCGCGCCGCCGGCCGTCGCAGGAGCTACCGGGGGACCACCATGGCCACCACGCTCTCGCCCTGCTGGTACTGCTCGGGCCTGGTGCGCCAGTTCGGCATATCCCGGGTGGTGATCGGCGAGGCGGAGACGTTCGTCGGCGGCCATGACTGGCTGGCCGAGAACGGAGTCGAGATAGTCATCCTCGACGACCCCGACTGCATCGAGATGATGCGCACCTTCGAGTCGGCCCACCCCGACGTGTGGGCAGAGGACATCGGGGCGGACTGATCCGTTTTGGCGCGACATTCGGACCATATCTGCCCGGAATATCGCGCGAGAACCAGTTCGGCGGACCCTACTACCGTGAGCCACCATGAAGATTCACGAGTATCAGGCCAAAGAGCTCATGGGCCAGCGGGGAATCAGCGTCCCCCAGGGCAGGGTCGCCACCACTGTCGAGGAGGCGGTGGCCGCCGTCAGGCCACTGGTCGAGTCGACCGGAAATCCGGTGGTGGTGGTCAAATCCCAGATCCACGCCGGGGGAAGGGGCAAGGGGACTTTCGCCGAGCATCCCGACGTACACGGCGTGAATGTGGTCACCGCCGGGGTCGACGGCGGCGTGGAGGCAACAGAAGAGGAGGTCAGGCGTCTGGCGGGGCTGATGCTGGGCTCCACCCTGGTCACCGTCCAGACCGGGCCCGAGGGCAAGCAGGTCAAACGTCTCTACATCGAACAGGGGATCGATATCGCCCGTGAGTTGTACTTGTCGATCCTCCTCGACCGCTCTCTGAGCAGCAACATCGTCATGGCCTCGACCGAGGGTGGCATGGAGATCGAGAAGGTGGCGGCCGAGACACCCGATAAGATCCTGCGCCAGACGATCGACCCTGCCTTCGGATTGGCCGACTTCCAGGCCAACGCCCTGGCCCGGGGCCTGGGGCTGGACAAGGGAGCCGCCCGCAACTTCGTGAGCTTCGTCGAGGCGTTGAGCGAGGCCGCCTCCGAGCTCGACACCGACCTGATCGAGATCAACCCGCTGGTGGTGACCACCAGCGGTGAGGTGATGGCCCTGGATGGCAAGATGGCCTTCGACGACAACGGCCTCTTTCGTCATCCGGAAGTAGCCGAGATGCGGGATCCGTCCGAGGAGGACCCGGCCGAACTGGAGGCCAAGGAGGCGGGTCTGAGCTACATCAACCTGGACGGCACCATCGGCTGTCTCGTCAACGGGGCCGGTCTGGCTATGGCCACAATGGACACGATCAAGCACGTTGGCGGCGAGCCGGCCAACTTCCTCGACGTCGGGGGAGGGGCCACGGCCGAACAGGTGGCGACCGCCTTCGGGATCATCACCGAAGACCCCAAGGTCAAGGGAATCTTCATCAACATCTTCGGGGGGATCATGCGCTGCGACGTGATCGCCACCGGCGTGGTGGAGGCGGTCCAGAAGGTGGGCCTGGAAGTGCCTCTGGTGGTCCGTCTGGAGGGGACCAACGTCGAAGAGGGCAAGCGGATCCTCCGCGAGTCGGGCCTCGACCTGGTGGCGGCGGACGACATGAAGGACGGGGCGGAGCGGATCGTGGAGCTGGCCGGATGAGCATTCTCGTCGACAAGGAGACCAAGGTCATCGTTCAGGGCCTGGGATCGACCGGTACCTTCCACACCGACAAGGCGATCGCCTACGGCACCCAGATGGTGGGGGCCGTACATCCCTCCCGGGCCGGCACCACCGAGGTGTTCGAGGGTGAGACCGACCACTCGGGAGTGTCGGGACGCGACGACACCTACCGTGTGGAGCTTCCCATTTTCGCCTCGGTGGAGGAGGCGATGGACGCAACCGGGGCAGACGCCTCCGTGGTCTACGTGCCGCCCCCATTCGCTGCCGACGCCATCATGGAAGCCGCCTACTCGGGCATCCGCCTGGTGGTGGCCATCACCGAGGGAATCCCGGTGGCAGACATGGTCGAGGTCAAACGCTATCTGGCCGACAAGCCGACCCGTCTGGTCGGTCCCAACTGCCCCGGTGTGATCACACCCGGGCAATGCAAGATCGGGATCATGCCCGGCTACATCCATCAGCCGGGAAAGATCGGAGTCGTCTCCCGCTCCGGCACGCTCACCTACGAGGCCGTGCACCAGATCACTCGGCTCGGCCTGGGCCAGACCACCGCGGTCGGCATCGGCGGAGATCCCGTCAACGGCACCAACTTCGTCGACGTCCTCTCCATGTTCCAGGACGACCCCGACACGGAGGGTGTGGTGATGATCGGTGAGATCGGGGGTACTGCCGAGGAGGAAGCGGCCGAATTCGTGGCCGAGAAGATGGACAAGCCCGTGGCAGGCTTCATCGCCGGTACCACCGCCCCACCCGGCAAGCGGATGGGACACGCCGGTGCCATCGTCTCTGGGGGTCGGGGCACCGCCGGGGCCAAGATCGCCGCCCTGAATGAGGCGGGGATAGTCGTTGCTCCCACTCCCACCGATATGGGCTCCGCCATGGTGGAGGCCCTCGAGCGGAAGAAATGAACGAGGTTCCCTTCGATCGCCAGGACCTGACCCGCCGGGCCGGTGCGCGCATCGCCGAGATCTGTCGCCAGGACCCGGACCGGCCCGTTCCCCGCTACCCGGGCAAGACGGTGAGGGATCTCGTGGTCCATACCGGGGTGATCCATCGCCGCACCGCCCGGGTCGTGTCCGAGGGGCTGACTGAGAGCCCCGAGTCGGAGAAGCCCCCGGCCGAGGGGCTGGTCGAGTGGTTCGAGACCGGTTTGCAGGACATGATCCAAGCGCTGGCGGGGGCCGACCCCGACATGCCTTGCTGGGGATACGGGCCCGACCCGGACGTGGCCTTCTGGCGGAGACGGATGGCCCTGGAGACCGATGTCCATCGCTGGGACGCCGAGTCGGCGGTGGGGGTGCCGACTCCGTTTCCGCCCGAGGTGGCCGCCGACGGGATAGACGAGGTGCGGGTGATGTGGCTGCCCTGGGTGAGGCCCGACGACCCCGGAGAGCCAGGCCCGATCGCCCAGTTCGACCCCTCCGACCACGACCGAACCTGGACCCTCATGGCCACGGACACGGGCTACGAGATGGTGCGGGGAGCCCATGACGCCCAGGCGCACGTGATAGGACCCGCCTCGGACATCTATCTGGCCATCCTGGACCGTTTGCACGATCCGTTGCGGGAGGAGGGTGACCTGGGTGCCCTGGCCCGATGGAGGGAGGTTGTCCGCTCCATGGGGGATGCCCGGTTGTAGGCTTTGCGCCGCCCGCCCGAGCAAGGAGAGTCGGTGTGTACTGGCTGATCGGAATAGTCGTCCTGCTGTTGGTCCTGTGGGCCCTGGCCTACAACCGGCTCGTCCAGCTTCGCAACAGGGTCGACAACTCGTGGGCGCAGGTCGATGTGCAGCTCAAGAGACGCTATGACCTCATTCCCAACCTGGTGGAGACGGTCAAGGGCTACGCCTCCCATGAGAAGGAGACGTTCGAGCGTGTCGTTGAAGCCCGAAACGCCGCCCAGGCGGCTCAGGGCCCCGAAGAGGCTTCCCAGGCCGAGAACGTCCTGACCGGGGCACTGCGTCAGCTCTTCGCCCTGGCCGAGAACTATCCCCAGCTCCAGGCCGCCCCCAACTTCGCCGAGCTGCAAACCCAACTGTCCGACACCGAGAACCGGATCGCCGTGTCCCGCCAGATCTACAACGATTCGGTGCTGACCTACAACAACGCCGTCCAGTCGGTGCCCACCAACCTCGTGGCCAGCATGAGTGGCTTCAAGACCCGGGCCTTTTTCGAGGCGGGAACCGAGGCCGAGGCGCCTCCGGCGGTGGACTTCTGAAGACCACCCGCATCCTGACCGCCGCCCTGGCCTTGGCGGCGTTGGCGCTGGGCGGGGCCCTGCCTGCCCTGGGCAAGTCGTACAGCCTGCCCCAGGCCACCGTCTCGGTTCAGGTCAGGCCCGACGGGTCGGTCGCCGTGACCGAGCAGATCACCTACTCGTTCGAGGGAAGCTTCAGCGGCGGATACCGGGAGATTCCGCTGCGGGCTGGAGAGTCGATCACCGACGTGTCGGTGACCGAGGGTGGCAGTACCTATCAGCCGGGAGGCTGCACCGACCTGGGATGCTCGTCACCGCCCGGCACCTTCGGTGTCCGTGACCTGGGCGGGAGGGTTCGTGTCGTGTGGCATTACGCCGCTACCGACGAGTCCCGCACCTTCGAGCTCAAATACACGATGTTGGGCCTGGCCAAGGCCTACGACGACTACGTGGACGTATATCTGCAGGTGTGGGGCGAGGAGTGGAGCGTGGGGCTCGACCACCTCGACGCCACCATGGCGATTCCCGCCGGAGCAGGCCAGGGCGAGGTTCTGGTCTGGGGGCACCCGGCCAGCGTCGCCGGCCAGACCAGCCTCGGTCCGGACGGGATCAGCCCCAGCCTGGTTGCCCAGAACGTACCCGCCGGTCAATACGTCGAGTTCCGGGTGGCTTTCCCCCGTCACGTATTGACCTCCACCACCGGTGCCTCCGTCCTCTCCGGCAACGGGCTGGACGTGATCAAGGCCGACGAGGTGGCAATCGGTCAGGCCGAGACCGATGCTCTGGCCAGGGTTCGCAGCATCGTGGCCTGGGCGGCGATCCTGGCCGTGGTGCCGGCCGTACTAGCGGCGCTGTTCGTCTACATCCGCTACGGCAAAGAGCCGCAGGTCGCCTATGACCGTGAGTACGAGCAGGAGCCACCCGGTGACATGGCCCCGGCCCAGGTGTCGGCGCTACTCAGCCAGGGACGGGCGGACGAACGTGCCTTCACCGCCACCGTGTTCGACTTCATAAGACGGGGAATACTGACTGCCAAGCCGATCGAGAGCGAGAAGTCCACCTTCCTCGGTCTGCGCCACGAACAGATCAGCGACCTGGAGCTCGACCTGGGCCAGGTGCCCGACCATCTCAGTGAGTTCGAGAGGAAAGTCCTGGATGTGATGAAGCGGGTCCTGGCCGACGGCCCCCAGCCGCTGCACGAGTTCCGCAAGCTCATCCGTGAAGACGCCCAGGCCAACTCGGTTTCCTATCAAGCCTTTGCCAAGGCGGTCCCCGACTCTCTCGACTCGGAAGGGCTTTTGGATCGTTCGGGGCGGAGAGTGGTGGTCTTGGTGGCTGCCGGCTTCATCGGGTTGGGCGCTCTGGGGATCTTCATCGTGTCCAAGGTGTCCGGCGGGCAGGTCCTCAAAGGGGCCGCCTTCTTCGCCGTCGCCATCGCCTTGATCGTCAACGGAGTCCTGTTCCTGGCCGCAACCGGGCCGCGCCGGGTCCGGGTGAGGAGAACGGCGAAGGGAGCCAGTGAGGCGGCTCGCTGGGAGGCCTTCCTTCGCTATCTGCGTGATTTTTCCCGCCTCGAGGAAGCTCCGGCCATCTCCCTGGCGCTGTGGGATCGGTTCCTCGTCTACGGCGTGGCCCTGGGCGTGGCGAGCGCGGTGCTGGAGAGCGCCCGGCTCCATGCCCCGCCCGAACTGGCCGACACGTCGAACGTGTACTGGTACGGGTCGCACGGATACTCCGGCGGCTCTTCGGAGAATGCCTTCGCCGGTCTCGAGTCGGCCCTCAACGGCGCCTTCGCCGCCCCGTCCAGCTCGGGGGGAGGAGGCGGTTTCTCGGGTGGCGGCGGTGGCGGCGGTGGCGGTGGTGGCGGAGGAGCCTGGTAGTAGCGGGCTGGCGGGTCTTACGGCGGAAGGATTTTGAGCCGCTACCGGTGAGGCGCGGGGTGCTGAGGCACCGCTGATCCAACCGGTCCGCTCTATATGTGCCGACCCCGGGCACCTGCTGCAATGTGCGTTACCCGCTCATAATCGCTGATCGGTCAGCTACTGCTCTCAGGTCCGAGCAGGTCCCGGCGACCCCTTGGCCAGGCCCTTACCGCGTCGCCTGCTTGTTGTATTGCTGTCTACCTGCCAGTCCCTATCCGAAACACGGGGAACTCTGCAGCTATCTGTTCAAAATCGGCGATGGGCGCATTCTTGCCTACGGGAAAATGCGGTCGTGCTCCGGGCGCAATCCGCAAATAGGCCTTCAAGATTGGGGCTCTTTGAGCTGGGTCCAACTCTTCGAGTAGGACTTGTTCACGGACGCCGTGCACCAGGTTGGCTCTACCGCCAGCTGCCCTGACATTGCGCACCCAGTTCGCAGTCTCTCCCAACATCGAGACCAGGTATCTCTCTCCGTTCATGGTTGTCATGGCCATCGGAAAGCGAATGATGTCCCCTGATCTCCTCCCGACGACCTCGAGAGTTACAAAACGGTCGGGGAGTATCCCCAAGGAGTGGAGAAACGCCCAACCCCGATTCTGCAGCCGGGCTGCGAGATTCGGGCGGCCTCCTCGGTACATCCAGCGGTGAAGAGTCACAATTCATCCCAACCCGGTGCTCTGACCTGATGGACTGGTAATGGTAGCCGCAGGTGCCTTATGGCCCTCCGTGGCGGTTGTCAAGAGCCGGGTCTCCCTGGTGGTCCACAGCTGCTCAGGACCCTGCGTCGACGAGTCGGTCGCGTCGGCGCTTAACGTTCCTTGATCATGTGGCCAAGGAACGACTTGAGGTTCAGGATCGCTTGGATACTCCTGGCGTTGACTGGAGCGGCCATCGTCGTCTTCGGAGTCATCACCGCGATCTGGTCCAATTCGGACAACGCAAGCTATGTCCGGGCGGCTGGCGTGGCTTCGATCGGGATGGGGGTATTCGGCCTGATGATCACTCTGATCCCTTTCCGACGCCGAGAGATGTGGGCGTGGTTCACGCTCTGGTACTACCCCGTCTTCTGGCTTGCCCAACTCGTGGGCGCCCTGCCGCCCGGCTCTGATCACATTCACCAGATCATGCTCATCACGCTCTCGGCGACCGGACTGCTCATCCCCGTCCGAGACCTCTACAGTCGGCCCCCATCCCCATCGACTGGAAGCTAACGACCAGGCAGCAGTGGAACGTTGGATGGCGGCAGCGAGCTGTCGAATCGGCCGGATCACGCGCTCGGTATCCGGTGCGTTCTGCGCTAGCTAGATCGACAGGTCGATTCTGAAGTCGAGACCGGCGAGGTTCGCTAAGAGGTGCTGAAGCGTCTCCGACCCAACCGGGCCGCCCTATACGTGCTGAGCGCGGGTGTCAACATCCGATCTCGGATAGCCTCCGCTAATGAAGACAAGAGATTCTTGGCCCCCTGAACTCGATGGCGTGGAGGCTGCTCCCGACCACCATGAAGTTCTATTCGAGAACGACCGGGTTCGTGTCATAGAGACCGTCGTCGGGGTCGGTGATAGCACGCCGGTCCACACCCATCCCCGGACTCTCATGTACGTCGTCTCAGGTGATCACTTCATACGCAAGGACGACACGGGCAGAGTCATGGTCGACACCCGTGATGAGGGCGATGATTTTGAGATGCCGCCGGTCATCTGGTCGGACGGAACGCCTCCCCACGTCATCGAGAACCCTGGAACCAAGGACCTCATCGTGATTGGAGTCGAACTCAAGGAGTGAGGGCGACTCGCCCGCTCAATACGTGCCGTTCCCGAGCACTTGATGAACCGGGCGTTACTGCGCCTGATCTGGGCGATCTGGGCGCGTCAGCTCAGACCCAGAACGGTGAGCAAGGCCGCATCAACACCCCATTGTTCTTCCGGTGTCAGGTGGCCGGCGAGATCTCCCAGTCGGCTCAAGTCGATGGCGCCGACGTGTTCCACCAGTACCCGTGTCGAGTTGCCACCGATCTCAATCTCGGGTCGGAACGACGCCGATCGAGCGCTCCTCGACGTAGGCGCCACCAGGACCACCGAGCGAGGAAGGAAGGCGTCGGACTGCACGACAACTCCGAACCGTGGCCCCTTTTGTTCGTGGCCCACGCCCTTGGGCAGCCGCAAGGCGAAGATGTCACCTCGGCGCACGGAGGCTCTCCATGAGGTCGGCGACCGCCAACATCTCAGCCCGGTCTTCCTCGTCGGCTTCCAATGCGGCAACCTCGGCGGCGAGTGCCTGCTTGTCGGAGAGACGAGTTGCCGCGTCCACCAACGCCGCGCGTATCGCTTCAGAGCGGGTCATGCCCGAGGCTTCGAGTAAGCCAAGGGCTCGGAGAGCTTCTTCGTCGAGTCGAACGGAGATCGCTTGAGCCATGCCACGATTGTATCACGTTCCGTCATACAACGGAAGAGAGCAGAAATTGTCACACGATCCGTTCCTCGACGTGCCGTTCGGCGCTTCCTGGGAAGCGTGCGTTTTCACCCGAGATCTGGCGATAAGCGCCACGACCAGAACTCGTCGCGCTCCAGCGGCTACTCGCTATCGCTAACAGCATCGATCAGGACTGGTCGTGGATCGTCACCCTGGCATCGAGCACACACCGCACAGATCGCTCACGCCGAGGACCGATATCGCGCACCCGCACCCGCCCTCGAACCGGCAATCTGCGCTAGCTACACAGACACTCCGATCGAGCTCGGAGCCCGGCGAGATTCGCTAGAAGGTGCTGAGGCGTCCGGGCTCAACCGGGTCCGCTCCGCAGGCGTCCTCATGTGGGCGAGGTTTTGAACCTGATCTACGAGGCGAGGGGAGGTTCCTCATAGTTCCCGGGCGGCGGTCCATCTGCTGGCGAGCCAGAACGCGACAGCGCTCGCGAGGACGCTTACGACTGTTGCCTTCCAGTACTGCCCCGCCGACGCCCCGTCGGGGATTGCCGTCAGGGCACTCGCGAGATTACTGGGGAGCCAGTCTGCAACGGCGTGTATGAGTCCCACAATCGGCATGAGAAGCAGCACGAAGATCGATATGAGGACCGTGCCAACCACTGACGTGGCTCGGCTGGCAGCTCCCGCCACGACTGCTACGACGAAGAATAGGTAGATCACGCCATACGTGATGCCGGCGAGCACACCGGCGGCAGGGAGACTGCCGATGAGCGCGGCGGATTCGTACCAGGCGGTCAGAGCACCGAGGAGGAATGAGCCGGCGATAGCTGCAGCGCTGATCACGTAACGTGGCCAGAGCAGCTTTCGTACCTCGGCGACACGGGTACGTAGGAAGATCGCCATCTCGGGTTTCGCGTCCATGGCCAGCGCACTGGCGGCAACAACTACTGCGACGAGGAGGCAGAGCTGGGACGCGTTCGAGGAGAACTGACTGAGGCCGTCAACCGGCTTTGGTGGGGGTAGAGAGATGGTCGCTCCCTCGATTTCGCCCCCAACCAGGCCGAGGATCTCGCTGAGGTAGCGGGCGGTGAATGGCCCCACGAAGCCGAAGAACAGGTACACGGCCACGAGTGCGATCCATCGTTTGGTCCGCACAAGGCGTAGCCACTCGAGTCTCCAGAGGCTCATGACGTGAGTTCCAGGTATACATCCTCAAGGGTGGCGGCTTCAGGCCCCAAGGACACGACCCGCACACCTAGTCCGGTGAGGGCTTCGGTCAGATGACGCTCGGCATCCTCCACGCTGGTGACCGAGACACGAACCATGTCGGCGGAGGTGGTGTCGACACCGGTGACCCACGTCTTGGTTCGCAGTGCCTCGACGGCGGGTTGCACGGGGGGGCGAATGCGCACCAAGTAGGACGGTGTCGCAGTGCCAACGAGCAACTCGTCGATAGGGCCTTGATAGAGCAGCTCACCACCACGCAGAACACCAACAGTGTCGCAGACTTCCTGAACGTCGCTGAGGATGTGGCTCGAGAACAAGACCGTGGCCTCGCCCCGCAGTCGGCTCACGAGATCGAGAACATCACGACGCCCGAGGGGGTCGAGAGCCGCGGAGGGTTCGTCGAGAATGACTAAGCGGGGGCCGGCTACGACGGTGGCTGCAATCCCGAGCCGCTGCAGCATTCCCCGTGAGAACCCACCAACCCTCCGATCGGCGTCGTCGGCTAGACCTGCCTCGGCGAGGACTTCCTCGACTCGGTCACGTGCTACGGAGTCGTCGGTGAGCACGCGCGCCAGGTCGACGACCTCACGGGCGGTCAGCCAGGGATCGAACTGTGGAGTGTCTGGAAGGACGGCCATCTGGGACCGATCTACACCGATCCGCGAGCTACCGGCCGTGGCCGTCCGCAGTCCGGCCAGGATGCCGAGCAGTGTTGTCTTGCCCGCCCCGTTGGGCCCTACCAGGCCGTATACCGAACCGGTCGGAACACGAAGGTCCACATGGTCGAGTGCCGTCGTAGCCCCGAAGCGCTTGACGAGGCCATGGGTCTCGATCATCACGAGGGAGCAGCACCCTGATCCCTGCCGACGAGCAGATATACGATCCCGCCCACCGGAATGGACACTCCGCAAATAACCGCCCAGGCCCACTTCGGAAGGTATCGAACCCGGCTGCGACTGATATCCACCCAGCAATAGATGACGAAAGCAGCCAGCAGAACGGCGACCGGCACCACGGCGGCCCACGGGATATCAGACATGGATCACTTCGGTAGGTGTTCAACCTAGCCGGGCCACCTCGCCCGAGGGCCGAATACGACAGCTCCTCCGAGTGTCCAGGGCCAAATATCAGAGCTTTGATGCTCGCGGACATCGAGATGACACGGCTCCATGAGGGCAATCCCATGGCCAAGTCGGCGTCAGCGAGACTTCTGTCCGCTCCGTCCGGAGACGGCCGTGGGTTCCATTTCCTCGAGACACTCGTAGTAGTCGGGGACCTCGTGGAGATGAGCTGGCGCGATCTTCGCCGTGGCGACCGGGTCGTCCCCGCTCACATCGAGGTCCGGGAATCTCGTCCGATGCTCCAACTCCACGTTCATGAACAAGACTCCTCCCTCCTTGCGGGCCAACCGAGCACCAGACTCCGCTCACCAGCATGCCCCGGGCAGGAGAAGATCCCGTTATCGGCAGACCCAAAACCTGCCCGGAACAGTCGGGATGGGCAGTCGGCAGAATGGTCAGCGTCTGAGTGCGACACCGCCGACGTGACTGGAAGGCGGCTGCAGTATCGCCAAACTGGCCGCTTACCCAGTTAGGCGCTGTGTGTTCCCCGATCGGGACTTGTCAGGGATCGAGGTCGAATGGCCGGTGCGCTGGTGGCGGGCTTCCCATCGAAATGTGGCAGTGTTGCGGCATGAGACGCCTGGGGCATTCTTGGTCTGTTGGTATTTCGTTTGGCGTGACGTCCGGTGTGATCACGACGGTCGGCTTGCTGGTGGGGCTTTCGGCGGGCACTGGCTCCGAGGCCGCCGTAGTGACCGGCGTCCTCACCATCGCCGTCGCCGATTCCCTGTCCGATGCGCTGGGGATCCACATTTCCGAGGAGAGCGAGGGCATCCACTCCGCACGTGAGACTTGGAGCGCCGCCGCGGCCACCTTCGCCGCGAAGCTCGTCATGGCCCTTAGCTTCGTGGTCCCAGTGCTCCTGTTCCCTCTCGGTCCGGCAGTGTTGGTGAGCATCGTGTGGGGTGCGCTCGCGTTGGCCTTGTTGAGCTTTTATGCGGGCCGTCGGCAGGGAGTTGATCCAAAACCGATCGTGCTGGAGCACCTTGGAGTGGCGGCGGTGGTGATCGTGGCTGCGCAGCTGCTCGGGGTCGGCGTCTCCGTCCTCTTCGGCTAGATCTTCGTACGCCCGAAGGTGATCTCCGACCCGTACCGCTCAGAGAGTGCGAAACATTGTGTCTGAGGATGAATTCGATCCGCTCGCCGCGCAGGCCACAACGGAAATCGCCGCACCCGCCAGAGGGGAGACGCCGGCAACGGAGGCCCAGCGGGGGAGATGCCTGTGTGGCATCTCGTTCCTCTTGTCGGACCATTCAACCGTTCCGTCTCTCCTGGCCAGGGGTCGATGTCGACGGACGCCACGCTGGGGCCTTTTGCCCTATCTCGGTCCAACCCCCGCACCAAGCGACAACCTGGGGCTCGTGGTTGGGTCGCAGTTCGGAGCGCGAAACCGCTAACCCGTCCCGTCTGGCCCGGAATCGATAGGGTTGGGACGCCATGCCACCTGAGCAGCTTGCCTTTCTGTGCGTCGCGGACATCACCGGTTACACCGGGTATCTCAACGCGTCCGAGCTAGAACACGCGCATGGAACCCTCACGGATTTGCTGGAGCTCCTTGTCGACCGCGCCGGTCCACCGATGAGGATCTCGAAGCTCGAGGGAGATGCCGTGTTCTCCTATGCGTTCGAGGACGCTTTCACCGATGGACGGATGTTTCTCGATCTGGTCGAGGGTACCTACGTGGCGTTCCGTCGAGCCATCGACTCGATGGTCCTCAACAACACCTGTAAGTGCAGAGCGTGTGCCAATGTGTCATCCCTCGACCTCAAGTTCGTGATCCATTTCGGCTCGTTCCTGGTTCAGAGAATCGGAACCTACGACGAGCTATTGGGACCCGATGTCAATTTGGTGCACCGGCTGTTGAAGAACACAGTCACTGACCGGCTCGGGATGCGAGCTTATTGCCTCTATACGAGTTCGGCCCGGGATCAGCTTGGTCTGGCGGAGGTGACGACCCTGGTGTCGCATTCTGAAGATGTGGCCGACTTCGGTCGCGTGGAGACCTACTTACAGGATTTGGGCGAGGTCTATCGCCCCGGCAACGACCCCGGGGTCACTTTCGATGATTCAGAAGTGCTCGTCGTCCAAGAAGCAGACCTTCCGATGGGTCCTGCGGTGGTGTGGGACTATCTGTCATCGCCCGTGTTTCGCAACATACTGCTGGGGAGCCAGAGGCAGGAAGTCACAGACCTGGTCGGGGGGCGGATCGGGGAAGGTAGCGTCTATCAGTGCTACCACGGAGACCGGGTGACGCCTCAGCGGATCATAGAGTGGAAGCCGTTCACCAAGATCGTGACCGAGGACCTGTTGCCCAAGCCGTTGAAAGGGAGCGGGTTCGTCATCACCACCCTGGAGGCGACCCCTTCCGGAACCCACCTGAGGCGAGAATTGGCGGGACTGAACGGCCCCGGCTGGTCTAGAGCACTATTCAGAATCGGGATCGTCGTGTTGCAGAAGGCGGCAGCGCGCACCTTCGCCGACTTCACCGAAGCGATCACCTCCGATCACCTGCGACGTTCCGAGTCCTGGGTCGCTCCATCGGCCATGCAGTAGAGCAGGCTGCCGACATCATCTGAGGGGGTGGCGCCGGCCGGTGGGTTCGATCTGCGGGGGATCTGGGTCTGTCCGGGGGCCCATAGGTGATGACACGTTGGTCTGGGGGAGTATTCCGATCGGTCCGCCGCGCCGCATGGAGGTGTAGGGTCTGCTGGGAGGGTGCGAAGGGAGCAGCCCTGGAGCTCGAGGTTTCCACGATTATCGACCGACCCGTGGCGACAGCATGGGACTTCTACGCGGTCCATCATGTCGAGAACCATCCCCGCTGGGACCCGACACTCGAACTCGAAGCCACGTCAGACGGACCCATCGGTGTGGGCACGGTCATCAAGCGGCGAGCCTCCCGGTTCGGCGACACGACCGAAGGCACCATGGAGGTCGTCGAGTTCGAACCTGAGAAGGTCATGCGAGTCAAAACCCGGGACGGGCCGATGACGATCAACGGGTGGGTGTTGTTCGAGCCAGTCGATGACGAAACCACCAGGCTCACCCTGGGCGGGGAGTTCCCCGGAGTGGACGACTCGATGGAGGACAGGATCCGGCCGATGATGGAGCAGAGCGCATCCACCATCAAGGCTCTCATCGAATCCGAGACCTGAGGCTTTGGGGATCGAGTCAAACCGCCCGTACCTTCCCAGGGTGGTTGCCGATCAGGATGGAGAGTTGCGCAGACACTCATGAACTGGCTGGGAGCGCTTCCGCAGCGACCGTCTCCCTTGGGCGCGGCCCGCCTCGGCAAGGGGCTGGATGAGGCGCTGCTGTGCCCTGAACCCCTGCCCACCAGGCGACATCAAGCCCACCGCTCAGCCCGGGGCCTGGTCGTGATTACCCACCGTTGCCGCCAACCGGGTACCTTTCCATATAGATGGTGTTGGCAGATCTGAACCTGCTCGCCGCCCGGAACCAGATGGCGCTCAGCCTCGGGTTCCACATCATCCTTGCTGCCCTGGGGATCGGCTTTCCGCTCATCACGCTGATCGCCCACTGGCGGGGGCTCCGCACCGGCGACTCCCATTACCTGGAGCTGGCCCGCCGCTGGTCGAAGACCATGGCGGTTCTGTTTGCCGTGGGTGCAGTCTCGGGAACCATCCTCAGCTTTGAGATGGGGATGCTCTGGCCCGGTCTGATGGGGCCCTACGGCGATGTAATCGGACTCCCCTTCACTCTCGAGGGCATCTCGTTCTTCCTCGAGGCGATCTTCATCGGCATCTACCTGTACGGCTGGAAGCGCCTGTCGGCCCGGCTCCATTTCCTCTCCCTGTTCCCGATCGTGGCGGCCGGGATTTCAGGAGCCTTCTTCATCCTGTCGGTGAATTCGTGGATGAATTCCCCGGCCGGTTTCGCTCTGATGGGCGGCGAAGTGGTGAACGTGGACCCGATACGGGCCATGTTGAATCCGGCCACGCTGGTGCAGTACTTGCACATGCTCCTGGCCGCTTACATGATGTCGGGTTTCCTGGTGGCCGGGGTGTACGCCTGGGGCTGGCTCAAGGGCCGGCGTGATCGCCACCATCGGCTCGGGTTCCTGATCCCCTTCATCGTGGCGGCCGTCGCCTCGCCGCTCCAGATCGTGGTGGGCGATACCGCGGCCCGTCGCCTGATCGAGGCCCAGCCGGCCAAGTTCGCCGCCATGGAGCTGATTCCCGAAGCCGGGACCCGTGTGCCGCTCACCGTGGGTGGCTTCCTCAAGGACGGGGAGGTCGTGGCCGGGATCGAGATCCCCGGTCTGGCCTCGGTCCTGGGTACCCGCAGTCTGGACGGGGCACTGCCCGGGCTGGACCAGATACCGCCCGAAGAGGTGCCTCCGGTCAACATCGTCCATGTTGCTTTCCAGCTCATGGTCGCGATCGGATTCGGGTTGCTGGCCCTGTCCCTGTGGATGGCCATCGTTTGGTGGAGACGCAAACGCCTGCCCGAATCGGTGTGGTTCTGGCGGGGGACGTCGGTAGCCGGGTTGGGAGCCGTGGTGGCCATCGAATCCGGATGGATCACGACCGAGGTGGGTCGCCAGCCCTGGATCGTGTGGCAGCTGGTGCGGACCGCCGACGCGGTGACCGCGGCTCAGGGCGTCATCTGGAGTATGTCAGCCATCGCCGTCGTGTACCTGGTGCTGACCGGAGCCACACTGATTGCCTTGCGTCGCATCTCGGCCGGCTTCAGCCGTGGTGCTGAGGTGGCCACTCCGTACGGTCCACCCCCCGCGAGGGAGAAGGTCGAGGACTGATGCTGGCCGATGCGATCGCCGCCATCATCTGGCTGGGCATCTCCTGCTACGCCATCTTCGGCGGGGCCGACTTCGGGGGCGGGGTGTGGGACCTGCTCGCCGGCGGGGCCGAGCGCGGTCGTCGACCTCGGGCCATGATCGAACAGGCCATCGGACCGGTGTGGGAAGCAAACCACGTCTGGCTGATCTTCATCCTCGTCTACCTGTGGACGGCCTTTCCCGAACCGTTCGTCTCCATCGCCACGACCTTGTGGATTCCGCTGACGCTGGCCGCGTTCGGGATCGTCTTCCGCGGCTCGGGGTTCGCCTTTCGCAAATGGGCGGACACGGTAGGGCGTCAGCGCTGGTACGGGGCCTGGTTCGCCGGGGCTTCGGTCATCACCCCGTTCTTCCTCGGCGCCGTGGTGGGAGCGGTGGCTTCGGGCCGGGTCCCGCTGGGTAATGCCACCGGGGATCAGTGGCGATCCTGGCTCACGCCCACGTCGGTGCTGGGTGGTGTCCTGGCGGTGGTGGTGTGCGCCTACCTGGCAGCAGTCCTCCTAACCCGGGAAGCAACCATGGACGCCGATCAGGAGATGGCCGAGTATTTCCGGGTCCGGGGCCTGGTGGCGGCGGTGGCAGCCGGGATGGTGGCTCTGGCCGGGGTGGGGGTCCTGGCCGCGGATGCAACTTCCCTGTTCGACGGCCTCACCTCGCCCCGTGGTCTGGTCCTCGTCGCTGCATCTGCCCTGGGTGGCCTGGCCTCGGTCTGGCTCTTGTGGACCCGTCGCTACCTCTTGGCACGTCCCGCCGCCGCCCTGGCCACCGTCGCCATCTTGTGGGGGTGGGGGGCGGCCCAGTACCCGTGGGTGCTGGAGGACACGGCCAGCATCCGGGATTACGCCGCCTCCGATCCGGTGCTCTGGTCGATGGTGGGAGCGTTCGTGGCCGCCGGCGTGCTGGCCGTGCCGGCACTGGTCTGGCTCTACCGCCTCACTCAGACCCGCTCCCTGACGGACGGAGCCATCCGATCCGACTCGACCGAGGCCCTGATGGGGGCGTCGTCTCGGGGGGAATGACGAGCCAGCACTCAACTCGGTCCGGCTCGGCGCCGATGCATTAACACACGATCGAATGACGCCAGGAGCGCCATGAAACACAAGACCCGTATAGTCGCCCTGGCCTGCGTGGCCCTGGTGGCTGGCGCCTGCGGCGGCGCCGCTCGATCCGAGACCACCACTTCCGTCCCGTCGGGAGGCGTGGCTTCCTCGACCACCGTCGCCACCACATCGAGCTCCACTACCAGTGTGACGACGTCGACCACCACCACCTCGACCACTTCGACCACGCTTCCGGCGGACACCGCCCCGCCCACCGCCAGCGGGGACCTGGCCGTGGTGCAGGCCGCCATGGAGACCAGCGCCGGCTCGGTCCCCTCCCGAACGGAAGGGGTCATGAAGATCGCGGGGATTGCCGGCGATCAGGGACTGGGTGATATCGAGATGACCTTCTCGGTGACCACAGACCCTATCTCCGGCGACACGGCCATGACGATGGATCTCTCTTCGATGGGTGCCGCCATGGGCGAGGACGCTCCTCCCGAGCTGGCCGATCTGTTCGGGAAGCTCGAGATCCGCCAAATCGGTGACACGGTGTATCTCTCCTTCCCGTTCTTCACCGCCTTCCTGGGCGCTGAGACCGACTGGATCTCGATGCCGGCTGATGAGGAGTCTTCGGTGACGGGCGACATGGGAACCGGCGCCACTCCCTCCGACCCCACCTCCTTCCTGGAGTCGCTGTCCAAGGCAGGCGGTGAAGTCGAGGATCTGGGAGTCGAAGACGTGCACGGGTTCAGCACCCATCACTATCGGGTGACGGTGGACCAGGACTGGCGCAACCAGCTCTCGGCCGAGGAGCTGTCGGCACTGGAGAGCCAGGGTCCTTTGCCCACCGGCTCGTTCCCCCTCGATGTGTGGGTGGACGGCGACGGATTGGTCCATCGCATGTCGATCGAGATGGATGGCAACTCTGTGGCCACATCGCCTGATGAGCAATTCGACTCGCTCACCATGACCTTCGATTTCTACGACTTCGGAAAGGAAGTCACCATCGAGCCACCTCCGGCCGACCAGGTGACAGATGTGACCGACCTTTCAGGTCCGTTCGGCGACTTCTGACAATCTCCGGTCGGCCTGGCCCGCTGCCACAACCGAGGCAATGAGGTCGGAGGCGGGCCGATAGGCGAGATGACGATACGAGGGTGCCTCCAGCACCACGAGATCGGCCTGCTGCCCCTCTGCCAGGGTGCCCCGGTCGGTCAGGCCCAACGACACGGCTCCACCCCTGGTCGCGGCCCACAGGGCCTGTTCGGGCGAGAGCCCCATCTGCACCACGCCGAGAGAGATGACGAAGGGCATCGACTCGATGAACGACGTCCCCGGGTTGCAGTCGGTGGCCAGTGCCACGGTGACGCCGGACGACCACAGCATCGGCCCAGGCGCCTGGGCCTGGCGAAGCTGGAAGGAGGCGCCCGGCACCAGAACGGCCGCGGTCCCGGCCCCGGCCAGGAGTTCCGCGTCGGCGGGGGTGGCATGGTCCAGATGATCGGCGGAGGCGGCGCCCAACTCGGCCGCCAGGGCCGCCCCACCCGTGTGGCCGAGCTGCTCGGCGTGGACCCGGGCGGGTAGCCCGGAGTTCTGGCCGGCGGACAGGATCCTGCGTGCCTGGTCGACGTCGAAGGCGCCCTCCTCGACGAACACGTCACAGAAGTCGGCCAGGGGGCTGCAGGCGGGCAGCATCTCCTCGATCAGGTAGTCGACATAGCCATCCCGATCCTCCCGGTATTCGGGCGGAATCGCATGAGCACCGAGAAAGGTACGGCGAATCGTGAGTGGCAAACCCTCGCCTGCCTCTGCAGCCACCTGGAGGAGGCGCAGCTCCGTGGACTTGTCGAGCCCATAGCCGGACTTGACCTCGATGGTCGTCGTGCCGGTGGCGAGCATGCGCTGAAGGCGCCTTCGCGCGCCGCCCATCAGAGCGTCCCGGGTCGCCTCACGGGTGGCCGCAACGGTGGCCAGGATCCCGCCCCCGGTGGCGGCGATCGACTGATACGACTCGCCGTCCATCCGGCGGGCGAACTCGGCTGAGCGGTCGCCGGCGAAAAGCCAGATGGGTATGGGCATCGACGAACCCGGGACAGACTGCCCGGCCCGCAACGTCGATAGTGCGCGCCCCCCGCCAGCGGTCGGGCAAATCGCCGGCGGGCCCCGCCCAGCGGATCTCCGAGCCCTCTATCACCACAGCCCCGTCCTCGACCAGGCCGAGAATGCCCCCGTGAGGGTCGTCGTTGGTCACCAGCTCACCGATCCCGGTGAGCAGCCATGGTTCCATCAGGCGAACTCGTCCAGTCCGCCCGAGGAGATCAGCCGGGCGACCGCCTCCAGGTCGATGCCGATCGGTCGGTCGGCGGTGAGTGGAGCGACTCGTGATCGAATCGCCTCGACGATCACCTCCGTGGTGGGCGCGGGGCGAAGTGGGGCCCGGGCAGCAATGCCCTCGGCGGCGCACACCAGCTCCACCGCCAGCACCCGGGTGGTGTTGTCGATCACCTCACCCAGCTTGCGGGCGGCCCCCCACCCCATCGAGACGTGGTCTTCCTGTGAGCCGGAGGTGGGGATCGATTCCACCGACGCTGGGTGGGACAGGACCCGGTTCTCGGCCACCAAGGCGGCGGCGGTGTACTGGGCCAGCATGTAGCCGGAGTGGAGGCCGGGGCGGGGGGATAGGAACGGGGGGAGCCCGGCCGAGCGCTCCGGGTCGAGCAGCCGGTCGGTGCGGCGTTCGGAGATCGATCCCAGCTCGGTCACCGCCACGGTGAGGAAGTCGGCGGCAAACGCCAGCGGCTGGCCGTGGAAGTTGCCCCCCGAGATGACCTCGTTCGACTCGGCCAGGACAATGGGGTTGTCGACCACAGAGCCGAGCTCTATCTCCACCACCCGGCGGGCATGGTCGAGAGTGTCCACCACCGCCCCGTGGACCTGTGGTGCGCAGCGGAGGGAGTAGGCGTCCTGAACCGCATGGGAGAAGTCGTCGGCGTGGCTGGCCCCGATTTCCGACCCGGCCAGGAGGTGGGCAATGCGGGCGGCGGAAGCCACCTGGCCGGGATGGGGCCGGAGGGCGTGGATGTCGGCCCGAAAGGGCCGGGCCGAGCCCATCAGCGCCTCGATGGTGAGGGCCACCGCCATGTCGGCGACGGCCGCCAGCCGGGCAGTCCGATCGATGGCCAAACAGAGCATGGCCGTCATGCCCTCGGTTCCGTTGAGGAGGCTGAGGCCTTCCTTGGCTTCCAGGGTTAGAGGCTCGAGCCCTTCTTCGGCCAGAGCCGAAGCGGCGTCGGTTTCGATGCCACCCCTGCGAACCCGGCCCTCTCCGATCAGGGGAAGGGCGAGATGGGCGAAGGGAGCCAGGTCACCGGAGGCTCCCACCGATCCATAACGGGGGACCACGGGGAGGACGTTTCGATCCAACAGCTCCAGCAGCCGCTCCACAACCACCGGTCGAACTCCAGAGTGACCCTGGGCCAGAGTGCGTGCCCTGAGCAGCAGCATGGCCCGGACCACCTCGTCGGGGATCGGATCTCCGACGCCGGCGGCGTGGCTGCGAAGCAGGTTGACCTGCAGCGCCCGAGCCTCTGAGGGATCGATGCGAGTGGAGGCGAAGGCGCCGAATCCGGTGGTGATCCCATAGACGGTCTGGTCGCCGGCGACGACACCCGCCACCAGGTCCCGGGCCGGGCCCATCGTCCGGGCCAGGTCGGGCCCGGGACGTGCCCTGGCCTTTCCCAGAGCCACCTCCACCACCGCCTCGACTCCGAGGGCCCTCCCATCCACGATCACTTCCATGCCCGCCCATTGTGGCACCGACGAGGCGGGTGGCTGGGCTGTGTCTGTGAACGGAAACTGCGCCGCCGGCGCAGTTTCCGTTCACAAAGGGCGGTTACCGTGGCCTCGTCATGGACTGGCCGGTCACCTACACGCGCAAGATCAGGTATTCGGACACCGACGCCCAGGGGATCGTGTTCAATGCCAACTACGCCCGCTACTTCGACGACGCGCTCACCGACCTCTTCGATCTGGTCGGGTATCCCTGGGGAGAGGTGGAGATTGTGATGCGACGGACGGAGATCGACTTTCACTCCACGGCCCGCCTCGGCGACGTCCTGGTCACCGGAGCCCGGGTGGAGCGGATCGGAACGACATCCCTGACCATGCAGCTCGCCACCTGGGACGAGGCCAGCAGGCGGACGGTGGCCGAGGCCCGACAGGTCCAGGTCGTGGTCTCGGGTGATGACTTCCGCCCGATCCCCGTCCCCGCCGAGCTGGTGGCAGCCATCGAGGCCGTGCAGGGGGCGGTGGAGAGGTGAGATACGAGCTGTTGGCCTTCGACGTCAACGAGACCTTGCTTGATGTGTCGGTCATGTCCCCGACTCTCGAGGCCGCCGTCGGGCCCAGCATCGGTCTGGGTGAGTGGTTTGCTCGCCTGCTGCACAGATCCGTCGTTGCCAACCACATCGGCCGTTACCAACCCTTCGGCGAGTTGGGGGCGGAGGTCCTGGTGTGGATGGCTGCTCGCCGGGGGATGATGCTTACCCCGGAGGAAGCCCGTGAGGTGGTCGGCGAGATGACCCGGCTTCCCCCGCATCCCGACGTGGAAGCAGGTCTAGGGCTCCTCGCCTCGGAGGGACGGAGAATGATCGCCCTCACCAACGGGTCCAGCGAAGCGGTGGCCGCCCAGCTGCGGAACTCCGGGCTGGACCGCTTCTTCGAGCGCTGGATCTCGGTCGACGCCATCGGCCGCTTCAAGCCGGCTCCCGAGGTGTATCTTCACGCGGCGGCCGTGTGTGGAGTGGACATAGACCGGATGGTGCTGGTGGCAGCCCACGACTGGGACGTGGCCGGAGCCCAGTCGGTCGGTGCTGCGGGTTGTTTCGTACGACGCCAGCCCTGGGGCATCGCCTCAGTCACGCCCACCATCTCGGTCCCCGACCTGGCCGGTCTGTCCGAAGCATTGGCGGCGGGGGAATCCCGTCACACACGGGAAGGTTGAACCCAGCATGGATCCTCTCACCCGAATCCTGGCCGACACGTCGGCCACCATCGCCGTGGTCGGGGCCACCGACAACCGGGAGAAGTACGGGTCGGTGATCTACCGGGACCTGAAGCGGAAGGGGTACAGGGTGCTGGCAGTGAACCCGGGCCGGGACACCGTCGACGGAGACCCCGCCTACGCCACCGTCGCGGACCTGCCGGTAGAACCCGACATCATCGACCTGGTCGTTCCCTCCTCCGAGGGAGTCAAGGTGGTGCGTCAGGCCCTGGACATCGGCTACGACCGCATTTGGGTGCAGCCCGGGGCCGAAAGCCCCGAGCTGCTCACCATCCTCCAGGAGGAAGGGGCCGAGTACCTGGCCGACGCCTGCATCATGGTCCGCTCCCGGGTGGCCCTGGCAGACTGAACCCGCCCGGAACGCGTGTCCCGGATCCCCCGGCCTCTTCGTCTCTTCCCCCGACGGGGGGAGTACCGCCCGTAGGGCGGGGAGGGGGGATCTTGCACGCGTCTTGCGTTCGCGGGGTTACCAGCCCAGGCGGCCTCGGCGAGCTTCGCGGGCGATGATGTTGCGCTGGATCTCCGAGGTCCCTTCGTAGATGCGGGGTGCCCGGACGTCGCGGTAGAGGTGGGAGAGGGGGTGGGAGTTCTCCAGGGCCCGGGCACCCAGGATCTGGATTGCCCCGTCCACAACTTCCTGAGCCGTCTCCGTGGCGGTGAGCTTGGCCATGGCGGCCAGTCCGGTCAGAGCCTGTCGGTCGCCCCGGTCGTAGGCGGAGGCGGCCTCGTATACGAGCAGCCGGGCGGCGGCCGTCTTGGTGGCCATGTCGGCGATGCGATGGGACACGGCCTGGAATTCGAAGATGGCCCGCCCGAAGGCTTGGCGCTGATCGGCGTGCTGGCGTGCGATCTTGAGGGCCGCTTCAGCCATGCCCACGGCAAACGCGCCCACCGAGGGCCGGAACAGGTCGAGAGTGGCCATGGCCACCGAGAAGCCGCCGTTCTCTTCCCCCAGCAGGTGGTCGCCGGGCACGGCTACGCCGTCGAGCTCCAGGTTTCCCATCGGATGGGGCGAGAGCATGTCGAGTGTCGAACCGGTCAGGCCCGGGCTGTCACCGGGCACGACGAAAGCCGACACCCCCCGGGAGCCGGCACCCGGTGTGGTGCGAGCGAATATCACATAAACGTCGGCATCGGGGGCGTTGGAGATCCACGCTTTGCGTCCGCTCAATCGCCAGCCCTGACCATCGGGCTCGGCACTCAGCTCCAGAGCAGCGGCATCTGAGCCGGCTTCGGGCTCGGTCAGAGCGAAGGCAGGCACGGCCTCGCCCGTGACGACACGGCGGATCCAGGTGTCCGACACTTCGGGCCGTCCGGACTGGTAGATGGGATAGGAGCCCAGACCCTGGAGGGCGAAGGCGGTTTCGGCTTCGGTGTTGGTGCGGGCCAGGCCCTGGCGGATGAGGCACAGGTCGGTGGCCGACAGCCCCTCGGGTGGATAGAGGCGGTGCAACAGTCCCGACTCGCCCAGAGCGAGGACCAGAGAGCGATTGATGCCCGAACCGGCACGGGGGGGCCCGGCCAGCTCGGCTCCGGTCTTCTCGGCCTGGGAGAGGAGGGCGGTCTGGTCGGGGGAGAGGCTCATCCCGTCTCCCTCACCTCTCGTTCCCATCACCGAGCCCCCGGGATCGCTGCATCGTGACCACCATCAGGCCAAGCTACCAGGGGAGGGCCGGCGACCTGACTCCGACCTCCTCCGCGCCCCACTAGGTTTGCGGCTCATGAACGGAACCTGTGTTGTGACCGGCGGCAGCCGGGGTATCGGTCGGGCCGTGGCCGTCCGCATGGCGGCCGACGGATACGAGGTGGTGGCTACGGGCCGTGACCGCGAGGCGCTGGCGGAGACGGTGGAGGCCTCGGGCGGGTCGGTCACCACCGAAGTGCTCGACGTGACCGACGCGGCCGCGGTGTCCGACTTCTTCGACGGCCGTGCCGTAGACGTGCTGGTCAACAACGCTGGAGTCGCCCCCTCGGCCCCGCTCGAGCGTACCTCTCTGGAGGAGTGGGAGTCCACCATGAGAGTCAACGCCACCGGGGCCTTCCTGTGCACCAGGGCGGTGATAGGGGGAATGAAACAGCGCAATCGGGGGCGCATCGTCACCGTGGCCTCGGTCGCCTCCCACGTCGGCGCCCGCTATATCGCCGCCTATGTTGCCTCCAAGCATGCCGTCCTCGGTTTGATGCGGGCGGTGGCCGCCGAACTGGCCGGATCGGCGGTTACGGCCAACTCGGTCTGCCCGGCCTATGTAGACACCCCGATGACGGATGCTTCTGTGGAGCGCATCGGCCAGAAGACCGGGATGGAAGCCGAAGCCGCCCGGGAGCGTCTGGTTCGCTCCGTGCCTCTGGGGCGCCTCCTGGCGCCGGAAGAAGTGGCCCACGTCGTGGCGTTCCTGGCCCATCCCGATTCGGCGGCAATCAACGGGCAAAGCATCGTGCTCGACGGCGGAGGATTGCAGCTGTGAGCCCTTTCCGGGCCTCGGCCGGCTTCACCGGCTCTTGGGAGCATTTCGACTTCGATATCGCCGACGGCGTCGCCACGGTCACTTTCGACCGGCCCGAGCGCCTCAACGCCCTCACCTTCGACGTCTACGCCGACCTCCGGGACCTGATGGGGGAGTTGCCCCACCGGACCGACGTCTCGGCAGTCGTCATCACCGGCCGGGGCAAGGGATTCTGCTCGGGCGGCGACGTGGACGAGATCATCGGCGAGCTGCTGGGGATGGACAGCCGGTCTCTGCTCGAGTTCACCCGCATGACCGGGGCGGTGGTGGAGGGGATGCGCCAGCTTCCCATGCCGATCATCGCCGCCGTCAACGGGGTGGCGGCCGGGGCGGGGTCGGTCATTGCCCTGGCAGCCGACTTCCGCCTCCTGGCCCGGTCGGCCAGGTTCCACTTCCTGTTCACGAAGGTGGGGCTGGCGGGCGCGGATATGGGCTCGGCCTACCTCCTGCCCCGGCTGGTGGGCCTGGGTCGAGCCACCGAGCTGCTCATGCTGGGCGATCCGGTCGACTCCGATCGGGCGACTGACATCGGCCTGGCCAGCTCTGTGGTGGACGACAGCGAGCTGCTGACCGAGGCACTGGACCTGGCACAGCGATTGGCGGCCGGGCCCACCTTTGCCTACGGGGCGACCAAGAAGCTGCTCACCGCCGAGGCGGATATGAGTCTGTCGGCTGCCATCGAACTGGAGGCGATGACCCAGGCCCTGTTGATGACCAGCGAAGACCACGCCGAGTTCCATCGCGCCTTCAAGGAGAAAAGGGAGCCAAAATGGAGTGGAAAGTGAGCCCGGCCCGCGTCGACATCCTCTTCGAAGGGTATGCCGGGGAGGAAGGTGTCGCCGGCACCATCGGGCTGGTTCGGGACGGGTCACATGTGGTGGTTGTCGACCCTGGCATGGTCCCCGATCGCAGGGCGATCCTGACCTCGATGGAGGGCCTCGATGTCCGGCCCGACCAGGTGACCGAGGTGGTGATCTCCCACCATCATCCCGACCACACGGTGAACGTGGCGCTCTTCCCCCCCGTCCCCCTGCACGATTACTGGGCCATCTACGAGCGGGACCGGTGGACGGACCGCCCGGCCGAGGGTTTCTCGCTGTCCGACAACATCCGGCTGATGGAGACTCCCGGCCACACCCGCCAGGACATCACCACCCTCGTCGACACTGCCGATGGCGTCGTGGCCTTCACGCATCTGTGGTGGTGGGAAGGCATCAAGGACGATCCCCTAGCCGAGGACCTCGACACATTGCTCGCCCAACGGGAGCGGGTGATGGCGGTGGCCGATCTGATCGTGCCCGGTCACGGGCCGCCGTTCGAGCCGGGGCGATGAGCCGCCTGATCAACCCGGAGGGTCTCCCCGACCCGGTCGGATTCAGCCACGCCGTGGAGGCATCTCCCGGCCGGACCCTGTACGTGGCCGGCCAGGCCGGGCATCGGGGCGATGGATCGATCGCCCAGGGGCTGGTGGACCAGTTCCGCCAGGCCGTCGCCAATGTCGCCGCCTGTCTCGACCGGGCCGGATACAACACGGAGTCGCTGGTGCGTCTGCACATCTACACCACGGTCGTGGAGGAATATCGCCGCTCCCTGGGTCCGATCGGGGAGGCATACCGGCAGGTGTTCGGCCGCCACTACCCCGCCATGGCCCTGTTCGGCGTGACCGAGCTATTCGACCCGGCCGCCAAGGTCGAGCTGGTCGCCACGGCCGTCACCGAGGCCGACTGAGCCGACGTCCGGGCCGAACAAGGCCAGAAAATCTCCGGCGCCGGATCCTTGAATTCAACCCGGTGGTAGGTTCGGGGCAACCAATCCCAGGAGGAAGCCGATGGCCGAGCTGACGAAGGTGATGCTGGACGAATCCGAGATACCGCAGGCGTGGTACAACATCATCCCCGACCTTCCGGCACCCCCGCCACCTCCGCTGCATCCCGGTACGCACGAGCCGGTCGGGCCCGACGACCTCGCTCCGCTCTTCCCGATGGACCTGATCCTCCAGGAGGTGTCCACCGACAGCTACATCGACATCCCCGGTGAGGTCCTCGACGTCTACAGCCTGTGGCGCCCCACCCCCCTGTACCGGGCACGCCGCCTGGAGAAGGCCCTCGATACGCCGGCCAGGATCTACTACAAGTATGAGGGGACCAGCCCGGCCGGCTCTCACAAGCCCAACACGGCGGTGCCCCAGGCCTACTACAACGCCAAGGCCGGGATACGCAAGCTCACCACCGAGACCGGTGCCGGCCAGTGGGGTTCGGCCCTCGCCCTGGCTACCACCATGTTCGGCCTCGAATGCGAGGTGTGGCAGGTCAGGATCAGCTACGACCAGAAGCCGTACCGCCGTTCGATGATGGAGACGTGGGGTGCCACCGTCCATCCCTCGCCCTCCGACCTGACCGAGGCAGGGCGGGCCATCCTCGCTCAGGACCCCGACAGCACCGGCAGCCTCGGCATCGCCATCTCCGAGGCGGTCGAGATGGCGGCCAAGAACGCCGACACCAACTACTCGCTCGGTTCCGTGCTCAACCACGTGTTGCTGCACCAGACCGTGATCGGCGAGGAGGCACTCAAGCAACTGGAGAAGGTCGGCGAGCAGCCCGACATCCTGGTGGGCTGCACCGGCGGCGGCTCCAACTTCGGTGGGCTTTCATTCCCCTTCTTGCGTGAGAAGCTGGCCGGGAGGATGAACCCCACGATTCGTTGTGTCGAGCCCGCCGCCTGCCCTTCCCTGACCAAGGGCATCTATGCCTACGACTTCGGGGATACGGCCGGGATGACGCCGCTGGTCAAGATGCACACCCTGGGCCACGACTTCGTGCCCGACCCCATTCACGCCGGCGGGCTTCGTTACCACGGCATGTCACCTCTGATCAGCCATCTCTACGAACTGGGACTGATGGAGGCGGAGGCGATCGGGCAGGTGGAGTGCTTTGATCGGGCCGTTCAGTTTGCTCGCAGCGAGGGAATCATCCCCGCTCCGGAGCCCACCCATGCCATCGCTGCTGCGGCGCGCGAAGCGATCAAGGCCCGCGAGGCCGGGGAGGAGAAGGTGATCCTCACCGCCATGTGCGGCCACGGGCACTTCGATCTGGCCGCCTACGACGCCTACCTGCGGGGCGACCTGGTGGACTACGAATACCCCGAGGAGAAGGTGGCGGCTGCCCTGGAGCGGATTCCGGTCGTGGCCGGCTGAATGGAGGGCTTCACCCGACTTCGGTAGCCACCACCGGATCCATCGCCAGCAGGGCGTGTCCCAGAAGCTCGGCCTTGTTGGGGTGGACCAGGAACGAAACCTGGGCTGCGTCTTCCCCGGCCCGCACGTCGATGAGCTCCACGCGCGGGTCGATCGACTCGAGCTGCTTCAAGACCTCTAGATAGGAGGAGGCGGGCTGAACGGTCGCTACCAGGGTCACACCGACCCGGAGGCGGCTGACCACGTCCTCGAACCAGCGGAACGCGACCAGCACCACCGCGGCCAGGGCTGTGGCCAGCGTGGCCAGGAGGATCTGATCGGTTCCTGCTGCCATACCCACCGCCGCCACCGCCCACAATCCGGCCGCAGTGGTCAGCCCCTTGACCAGCGGTCCCGAGCGGAAGATGGCTCCGGCTCCCAGGAACCCGACCCCGCTGACTATGCCGGCCGCCACCCGGGCTGTGTCGGCATTGGGAAAGACGCTCCGGGAAAGGAGGGTGAACAGCGCAGCCCCCAGACCGACCAGAGCATGGGTGCGCAGCCCGGCCTCTTTGCCGCTGATCTCCCTCTCCAGACCGAGCAGAGCGCTCAGCCCGGTGGCCACGACCAGGTCGATGAGGGCATTGGAGATGTCCATCGTCCTCCTCTCAGAAGTGGGCGTTGACCAGCTTGGCCAGCCGTTCTATGTCGGTTTCGTCGTGGTAGATCCCCAGCCCGATCCGCCACCGATCCCCGCGGTGGTCGGTGACGACACCGTCTTCATGCAAGGCCCTATACAGGTGGGCCGCATCGGGACGCTCGAACGTGAGGAAATGACCTCTGTCTGTCACCGTGGGCGGAACAAGGGTGGCGGTGAGAGCCGGATGCAGCAGTTCGAGAAGTAGTTCCTGGAGGCGGCGGACGTGCCGGTGAATGGTGGCCACGGTCATCTGTCGCCGCTCGAGCATGGCCAAAACGGCGTTGAGCCGGTACAGGCCGCTCGGGTCGGCGGTGGCACCGGCGTAGCGCTGGCCTCCCGGCCCGTATACCACCTCGGTCCTGTCTCCTTCCAGGGCATCGAAGCCCGCCCACCATCCCGTGTCGACGGGACGGTCCGGGGCGGTGGCCGGAACGTGCAGGAAGCAGGCCCCCTCTCCAGCCATGGCGTACTTGTAGCCCCCGGCCAGGTAGAAGGCCCGGCTAGCCACCGACCCCAGATCGGTGGGTAGGGCCATGAACCCGTGGTACCCGTCTATGACGACGGTGGCGGCGGGATCGAGACGGTCCACGATCTCGGACAGGTTCGGAGTTACGTACCCGGAGTTGAAGTGGACGTGGCTGAAGAGAATGAGCTCCTGATCATCCTGGGCGGCCAGGAACCGCTCCGGGAACGTGTCGTAGGGGCGGGCGGCTATCCGGGTGGCGACGGCCACGCCTGCCTCCTCCCAGCGCAGGAGCTGGCGGGCGAAGGAGTGGAATTCCGAATCCGTGGTCAATACCCGAAAAGGACGGGGAAGGTTGGAGGCGATGCGGACCACGAACTCATGGGTGTTGGGAGCGAACACCAGGGTCGAGGGGTCGGGGAGCCCCAGTATTCGCGCCACCCCGGCCCGGGCGGCAGGGACCATCTGTCCGAAGATGTCGTCCCACTTGTCGTCCCATAGTCGGGCAGCGTCCTCCCAGGCCCGCCGGTGTGCCTCATAGGTCACGTCGGGCCAGGGGTGGTGGGAGTGGGCGGCGGCGTGGAGGCGATCCCCGCCCGCCTGGAGGAAACGGGTGAACTCCTCTTTCACTCTTGGTACCGAAATCGCATCTTCTGTGTCAGTCCCTCGGGCAATGCGGGCCGGGTCGAGGCGGGGACCATGAAGGTGGGCAGGACCAGGAGATCGGAGAACGCCCGGCTGCGCTCGGCCAGTTTGAGCAGGTACTTGGCCCCGGCCGAACCGCCCGTCCCCGTCCTCGCCCCGATCATGCGCTGCACCATGAGGGCGTGGCGATAACGCCAGGTGGTGAACCCCTCGTCGACCTCCACGAGGAGTTCGAGCAGCCGGTAGGGCTCCTGCAGGGCGGGCTCGTCGCGGTAGAGGGAGATGAACATGGCCGCCTGGAAGGCTCGGTAGGACATCTTGCGGCTGCCGGCGGCGACCATCTCCTGGTGACGCTGGGGATCGAAGGCAGCCTCGAACTGGGACATGGTGGTCTCGAAAGACCGCAGCTGGTCCTCCCGCTCCGGCCCGGTCAGATTCGGATTGGCCGACACCGTTTTCATGTCGGCCTCCAGAGTGGCCCGCACCGAGTCCTGATAGGCGTCCCA
This sequence comes from uncultured Acidimicrobiia bacterium, assembly GCA_963744905.1. GTDB lineage: Bacteria > Actinomycetota > Acidimicrobiia > Spongiisociales > ZC4RG35 > DATFFO01. Next base: position 391,096 of record CAVUUV010000007.1, read on the forward strand.
GAACGAGTAGTCGTCCAGGAACGGCGTGCGCGCCAACCAGGAATCGACCGCCCCGAGGAGGGAGGGCTGATGCTCGGAGGCTTCCACTTCTTCCCGGTGGGCCGGTCTGAGTCGGTGTGTGTAGGGGGCACCCTCGAAGAGAAGGCGGTCCTGGGGGCGGACTCCGAGGCGGTTCTCGATCAGCCGGAACTGAACCGACTGAAACCCCGAAGCCGGAACCAGGTAGTCCCGGAAGTCGAGGAAGTCCATCGGGGTCATCGTCTCAAGGACGTCGATTTGGTCGAGGAGGATGCGCTGGATGGTCGTGACCCGGCGGAGCCGGGATACCACCCGGCCGGTGTGGCGTTCGTCGAAGGAGGCACCGCCGAAGGCTTCCATGACGTCGTCGAGTTCCCACAGGATCTCTTTGAACCACAGCTCGTAGGCCTGATGGACGATGATGAACAGCATCTCGTCGTGGACGGTGTCGCCTGCCGCCGCGCTCTCCAGCTCCTGTGAGGAAAGGAGCCGGTCCAGCTTCAGGTAGTCGTGGTAGTAAAGGTCGTCCTCGTTGCGGCCCATGATGGCCCAGGTTAGGAGAGCCTCCCCTCCCCCGCTGGAGGAAGAGGGATCCGGAAGGCGCGTGACGCGCGGACGCGTTTCCTCCCCGGAGAGTGACGTGGTGAGCGGAGCGAACCGGAGGGGGATCCGGGTAGTACCTTTGCCCCATGTCGACCGTCGAACTCCCAGCCCGCCTCAATATCGACCAGCGTTTCCTGGGTGATCGGGTCGAGGAGGGCCGGGGCAACGAGGAAGCCCTGCGGCTCGACGACCGGTCACTCACCTACGGAGAAGTCGATGATCTTGCCCGGGGCTACGGCGTGGCCCTGCGTTCGCTGGGAATCGATCCCGAGCAGAGGGTGCTGATCGCCCTTCCCGACGGCCCCGATTACGTTGCCGCCCTGTTCGGCATCCTCAGGATCGGGGCGGTGGCGGTGATGGTCAACCCGGGTCTGTCGGTGGAGGCGCTGGTTTCGATGATCGAGCGATCCCGGGCGCCGGTGGCTCTGACGCACTTCGACAATGCTGCGTCGATGATCGAGGCGGCTGCTGCCGCGCGGTGGCCGGTGGAGGTCATAGTCGTGGGAGGGGAGTGGTCGGGGGCCCGCACCATCGACGACCTGGACCGGACCGGGCCCTGTCCCCGCTTCGAGACCCACCGGGACGACCCCGCCATCTGGCTGTTCTCCGGCGGGACGACCGGGCTTCCCAAGGCGGTTCCCCAGACCCATCGTTCATATGCCAACACGACCGCTCTCTACACGGCCGCGGTCGGTTACCGGCCCGACGACGTCACGATGGCCGTCCCCAAGCTCTATTTCGGGTATGCCACCGGAGCCAACCTCTTCTTCCCGTTCTCGGTCGGGGCAACCGCGGTCCTCTTCCCCGAGCACCCCACCCCCGACGTCCTCTTCGACAGGATCGAGCGACATCGGCCCACCATCCTCGTCCACGTCCCGTCCGCCATCAACCAGATGCTCAACCACGAGCGGGCCGCCAAAGCCGATCTCTCCAGCCTTCGTTTCGTCACCTCCGCCGGGGAGGCGTTGCCCGAGACCCTGTACCGGTCGTGGTACGACCGTTTCGGCATCGAGATCCTCGACGGGCTCGGCACTGCCGAGATGTGGCACATCTTCGTCAGCAACGTGCCGGGTGACGTGCGTCCGGGGACCCTGGGCAAGGCGGTGCCCGGCTTCGAGCTGGCCGTGCGCGATCCGGACGGCCATGACGTCCCGGACGGAGAGGTGGGGCGTCTCTGGGTCAAGGGCGATTCGCGCGGTCTGGGCTACTGGCAGGACCTCGATGCCACCGGGGAGGTCTTCATGGGGGAGTGGGTGGTCACCGGAGACCTGGTGTCTCGTGACGAGCAAGGCTATGTGACTCATCGGGGACGGGCCGACGACGCGGTCAAGGTGAAGGGGAAGTGGTTCCAGCCCCAGGAGCTGGAAGGCTGTCTGCTGGAGCATCCGGCGGTGCAGGAGGCGGCGGCGGTGCCGATCCCGGACGAGGACGGTCTGCTGCGGCCGGTGGCGTTCGTGGTCAGGGCCGGCCAGGTGTCGGCCGACGAGCTGACCGCCTGGGTCCTGGAGCGTCTCGAGCCCTACAAGCATCCCCGCCGGATCGTCTTCCTCGACGCCCTTCCCCAGACCCACCTGGGCAAGGTGGATCGAGGAGCCCTGCGGAGGATGTAGACCGGGATCCCCCGGAGTAAGTTCGGTTGATGGCCAGACCATCCCGACTCCGCCCTCGCCCGGACGACGACCACGGCGAGACCATCGAGCTACGGGTGCACGGGGTGGGAGGGGCGAGCCCCGAAGAGTTGCTCGACGTTCCCGTCACTGAACGGGTGGCAGGGGATCCGGCGGCGGGATTCTTCCGGCCCTGGCCCGATGTGGGACGGCGGCCCCTCCTCGAGGGCTACTCCTGGGGCGGGCTGACCTCGGCGGCACGGCTGCGGGCCCTCTGGGTCCTGCTGACTCCCTTTGCTCTGGCCAATCTGGCCGGATGGATGGTTCGGCATGGGGGACGGGCTGCTCAGGTCGCAGTTCGGTCTCGTACTGCGCTGGACTCGGTCCTGTCGGCCCTTATCCGTCTCTTCGGGCTGGTGCTCACCTTGAGCGTGACGGGTTTCGTCGCCGTGGGCGCCATCGACCTGATCTCTTACCAGTGCGGTTCCCGGCTGGCCTGCACAGACGGGCGATGGTGGCTCTCGCCGTGGGAAAACGGCCTGGTCGACGGTCACCTCGGCCGGAGCCTGGTGGTAGGTGCGGTGGTCCCTGTGGCGGTGATATTTCTTCTCGCCTGGCTGGCCCGGCGTAGCCAACTCGCCATTCACGATCGTGTCGACTTCACCGCACGATCGGACCCGGCCTATCGGCTCAACCTCAACCATCCCGATCTATGGCGCTCCCCGCACGTCGCTCACCGGCTGGGTCTGACCCACACCGCCGGGGCGCTGACGGCGATTTCGGTGACCCTGGCTTCGGTGGCACACCACGTCGGGGTGGTGGACGGGTCGGCTGTGCTGATGGCCGGCTGGATACTCATGGTGCTCTGCGGAACGGCCGTCCTGCGTTTGGAGGGTGTGGCGAGCCCGGTTCACATTTTCCTTCTCGGCGCAGCGATCGCTCTCTGGCTGTCGACGGCGGTGCTGGTGTGGCTGGGAGAGGAGGTGGGCCCCCGGCCGGGTATTGCCCCGGGGGCACGTGTCCTGGTCCGGGTGCTGTTGCCTTCGTATGCCGTGCTGGCCCTGTGCCTGGGCGTGGCAGCCTTCGTCGCCTGGCGCCGGGAGGGTAGGGGGAGCGTGCGTGCGGCCCTCATGGCCCCGTTACTCCTGGTGGTGGCGGCGGGACTGATCGGCGCCTTCGGGTCCGGGCTGATGATCCGCCTCGCCGATCTGCTCGGCTCACCGGTGGCCGAGGGTGGCGGGGGAGCGGGAGTTGCGGTCTCCCAGCCGCCCATCTACTACGCAGCCGAGGTGTCGGACGCGGCCGTGATCACTCTGTTGACGCTGATCGTTCTGGTGCTGGTCGTCGGTGCCTTCTGGTCTCGGATCGGGCCCGGGCCGAACTGTGAGCAGCTGGCGTCCCGGTTCGTCGAGCGTGGCGGGCTCGACTGCGAAGATGCCGAGGACCGGGACTGGGCGCGAGGGGTCGCCAGGTCGGAGGCGGAGGCGGCCCTGACCGACCGGTCGGCGGCAATCCTCGGCGTGGTCGTGGTCATCGTCCTGGTCGTAGTGGCGGCTGCCCTGCTGACCGCGGGCGATTCGTCAGGGATGGGCCTGGGCCCTTGGGCGGATCGGGTTGCCAGGCCTGCCTCGGTGGTGTTGGGCCTGCTGCCCATCCTGGCGGTATTCGGGATCTCCCGCCTCTACCGAAGCAGGGCCGTCAGACGGGTTGTGGGCATCGTGTGGGATGTGACCACCTTCTGGCCGCGCTGGTTTCATCCCTGGTGCCCTCCCGCCTATGGGGAGAGAGCCATCCCACAGCTCAGGGACAGGCTGGTGACCCTCACCGGGAACGGGAAGGTGATCGTGTCGGCTCACTCCCAGGGATCGGTGCTGGCGGTGGCCACTATCTTGCAGTCGTCGACCGAGGTGTCCTCCTCGGGGGCGCTCCTCACCTACGGGTCACCCCTGACCCGGCTTTACGCCCGCTACTTCCCCGAGTATTGCTCCCGTGACCTGTATCGGGAGGTGGCGACCCGGGTGACGAGGTGGACGAACCTGTGGAGGCGGACCGACTTCATAGGTGGTCCGCTGGAGACCGAAGGGGTGTCCGACGTCGAGGTGCTGGACCCGGTCTCCACCCGCCCCCCGGCCCCCGGTCAAAGCCGCCCCCTCCCCCTGCGCCACTCCGACTACGAGCTCACCCCCGAGTACGAAGCGGCGCTAACGGGCTGATTGGCGTTTTTATCAGCAAAACGGAACCCTGGGGGGCCCGTTTTGTAGGGGAGAATGCTTCAGCGGTCGATGGGGAGAACCCGGCGCCGATCCGCTCGAGGTCAGGCGTGTGACCCACGCCCGATTCCGGGCCGCTACCTTGATCCCTCATGCGTTGCCCGCTTCATGGTCCCCGGCTGTCGCGGACCTCCCCGAGAGGAGGCCCGGTCCGCCTATGAACCAGGTGGGTGCCCCGGGCCGGCCGGAGGGAGGCGGTCGTGGCTAGCTGGGTGCTGGATCCCGACGTCACGTTCCTCAACCATGGCTCATACGGGGCTACCCCCATTGGCGTCCTCGAGGACCAGAACGACTGGCGGCGGAGACTCGAATCGAACCCGGTGCGCTTCTTCGACGAGGAGTATCACCCTGCCCTCGAGGACGCCCGCCGGCGGCTGGTGGACTTCGTGGGCGGCAGGCCGGAGACGACGGTGTTCGTCAACAACGCCACCACCGGAGTGAACTGCGTCCTCTCTTCCCTCTCCCTGCGGCAAGGCGACGAGATCATCGTCACCAACCATGGCTACAACGCCTGCCAGAACGCGGCGCGGGCCTGGGCTCAACGGGCCGGCGCCGAGGTGGTGGAGGTGCCAATCCCCTTCCCCCCTCCCGATGCCGCCATGGTGCTCGATCGAATCGACCTGGCTCGCAGTCCCAAAACCAGGATGGTGCTCATCGACCACATCACTTCGCCCACCGCGTTGGTGATGCCGGTCGGGGAGATAGCGGCGGCTCTCGAGCCCGACCTCCCCGTGCTGGTGGATGGCGCCCACGGTCCCGGCATGGTCCCGCTCGACCTGGCGGCGCTGGACGCCTCCTACTACGTCGGCAACCTCCACAAGTGGGTTTGTGCTCCCAAGGGCGCCGCCTTCTTGTCGGTGGCAGAGCGGCGGGTCGACGAGGTCATGCCCCTGGTGATCTCCCACGGCTGGAATATGGTTCTGCCCGGCCAGACCCGCCTCCAGGCGCTATTCGATTGGGTGGGGACAGATGACCCTTCTGCCTGGCTCGCGGTGCCGGCGGCGATCGACACGATGGGCAATGCTCATCCCGACGGATGGGAAGGTGTCATGTCGGCCAATCACACCCTGGCCCTGGAGGGGCGACGCATCCTGGTCGAAGCCCTCGATCTGGATCCGGGGGCGGAGGAAGACTGGATCGGGTCGATGGCGGCCATGGTCCTGCCGGGACTGCCCCATGACGAGGGTCTCACCGACGAGTTGACCACACGTCTCCGTCACGATCATGCCATCGAGGTACCGGTATTCGCATGGTCGGGTCGACGGGTGTTGCGCATCTCCGCCCAGCGCTACAACCGTCTCGATGATTACCGGCGGCTGGTTGACGCGCTGGTTGCCGAGCTGGACTGACCGGCTGCGCCGGGCCGGCCTCAGGCGGCCTCGGCCACGCTTACCAGACCGGTGCCCAGAGGACCTGGTTCAGGTCCGTTCCCGGCGCCGCTCCAGTCGGGAGACCGAAGCCCAGGCCAGAAAGATGCCCAGGAGCAGGTTGGCCAGGATGTCGAAACCGAGGTGCTCGCTGGCCCGCACGAATCGAACTGCCAGGTTCTCCTGTGCCTGAATTCCGAGTCTGAACCGCCCGGCCCTGAGCCCGGGATCGAGTCGAGTCACCACCCCTGAGGAACTCGATGGGGGTGGCGGTGGCCCGGGCCGGTCGCCTGGCGGGGGGACCACTGGTTCCGATTGGTCTTGCCGGGGGATGGTGGTGGATGTAGTGGATGTGGTGGTGGAGGAGCCGCCGTCGCTCCTCGACGCCACGGTGGTGGTGTTATCGGTCCGAAACGATGTGGTGGAGGAGCCGGACGGGTGGTGGTGGTGGTCGGGAGGCTGGTGGTGGAAGTGGCAGTGGTCGTAGTCGTGATTAGCGGCAGGCTCGTGGTGGGAAGCGTCAGGGTGGTGGGCAGTGGGGTGGTGACAAGAGTGAGGGAAGTCGAGCTCGATGTTGTGGTGGTACTCGTCGTGGTGGTGGTCGCCGGCCTGGCCACGTTGATAACCACCGAATCGATTGCCATCGACCCCAGCAGCGATAGACCCGAGGTCACGAAGCGGATGTCGATGGTGGAGGAGGCGTTGGGAAGCGAAACCCTGAACGTTCCGGCCGTTCCGGGGGAATGGGTGGCCAGGGTCTTCCATGATCCCCCGTCGGCGGAGGCCTGGACCAGGGCCGATCCCTCGACGAGTACCCCGCCGGGGAAGTCGATGTCGTAGCGCAAATCCGCGGAATCTCCCGCGGCGAGCTCGATCTTGCGAGCTATGCCCACGTTGTTCACCCCGACAAGGCCCTGGACCAGGAGACAGGGGTCGAGGGTGCACAGGTCTGAGTCGGAGACGGTCACGGAACCCGCATTCGGTCCATCGGACTCACCTATCTCGGTCCACGGCGCGGTCCACGTCTCCGAACCGGTCGAGCCGTGGTAGCCACCCGAGGAGAAGTCGTCGGCGTAGCTGTAGCCGGATGCCAGCACCGGCAGGGTCAACGCCACGACCGCCATGGCCACCAGCACGGAACCGGCCGTGAGCCGGCTCATCCACCGACGCTCACTCGGGGGGTCAGGGTTGTGGGGGAGTCGCTCTCCTCCTCGTCCTGAGCCGGAACCCGCGGCAGAGCCAGTGTGAACCGGGTGGTCGAACGGCGACGCTCATATGTCACGTCGCCGCCCATCATCCGGGCCAGCTCACGGGCCACCCACGACCCCAGCCCCAGGGACCCG
>CAVUUV010000008.1:0-144412 GCA_963744905.1 uncultured Acidimicrobiia bacterium
CTCGTTCTCAGGATGGTTGCTCGGGTCCGGCGACGGTCTTCTTCAAGATCCACAAGTAGGAGTGACTCTTTCTGGAGTGGTACTGGTATTCCCGGCTCAGGGGGTGATAACTGGTGGTCACCAAGATGAACAAGTCCTCCGGCTCGAATCCGATCTTGACGGCCAAGTCAAGGATGTCGATGTGATTCAGCATGAAGCGCCCTCCCCCATGGGCATCCTGGCACTTCACCCAGGCCATCCCATTGCCCTGGACACTCGTTGCGCTTCCCTCAACCCCACTCGATAAAGGTCCAGCACAGGTTCTTCTCTGAGATGTAGGTTGTAGGAATTCAGCAGGTCGGGGATGCTCGTCCGACCCTTTGGATTGATGTGATAGGGGGGGTCCAGCACCAACACATCAAGAGACTCGTCGAGGTAGGGGAGGTCTCGAAAGTCGGTCCCGGTGGTGATGTCTGAGGGACGGAAGTCGTAGATGGTGGTGTCGGTGGACTTCCAGAAACCACCCTTGCCGTATGTCACGTCGGCCACCACCATCCCAGGTCTCAGGTAGAGCCTTGACACTTTGGCAACTAGATGGTGGTTCTTGCCGACCACCGCCGATGTAACGATCTGTCTACCTTGACCGTTACGACGGCGGTAGGCCTTCTGACGGCACGCGTTCGAGCAGTAGATACCCCTTGACGATGTCTTGGACCCGCACTGGCCGCAGGCATGCTGCGCCTTACCAGTTACCGTCATTGGCCGGTCTCCTGAGAAGAACCACGGTGACGTTTTAGGGCGAGGCGTTTCATGTACGCCGTCATGGCGTGATCTGCGTGCTTGGCTCGCTCCTGCGGGCTGAGAACGCCCCCCGGGTCCACTTCACGCTCAAAGCGCTCCATGAAGGCCTTCCGAGCGGGCGCGGTGTTGGTCTTACCCTGGGCGTGGAGGGAGTGGGCGGCGATCTGCGCTCGGAGCTTGCGCTGATTGGAATTCAGTGGCATCGCTATTCCTAGACATCGGCAGCGTTGGTTTGCTGCGGCGTCTAGGCGATCGCCATCAAAGAATCGACCCTAGCCGGAGTCGTCGGGGTTTCACCTCGTCCGGCATCCTCGGGATAACCGCTCCATCAACATACCATCGATGCGGAGTGCTCAAAGGCGATCTCGAGGGGACAACCGTCGATGGGCCTGACGAGCACGAGCCGCTGCCGCCGGCCGTCCATACCGCCTGAGCATCTGCGCTGAGGACCACCCGGCGATCTCCATTAGGTCTCCCTCGCTACCTCCGGCCTCCAGCCAGTAGTGAGCGAAAGAGTGGCGGAATTGGTGGGGATGGACATGTCCAATCCCGGCCACTGTCGCTCGGCGGTTGAGCGCCTGGTAAATGCCTGAGCCGGTGAGAGACCCCTTCGCCCCCAGCCAAAAGTCAGAAAGGTCGGCTGTGGATGACGGCGGCGGGCACGATCGTACCTATCGGATCGCGAGCAGTCTCTCGCCCGAAGGCTACGGTACGAATCTTGTCACCCTTGCCGGTAACAGTGACGGTCTCAGCGTCCCAATCGATGTCGGAGAGGGTGATGGTCGAAATCTCGCCCAGGCGGAGACCACAGTCCAACAGAAGGCTCAGGATGGCCGTGTCGCGCCTATCGGTGAACCCGGTCCCCGAGGCAGCCTTGAACAGGGCACGGAGTTGGTCTGGGCTAAGGACTTCCACTGGCTTCTCGACGACCTTGGGTGGACGGACCTTGGCCATCGGGTTGATCGCAATCTCCGACTCCTCCCACGCCCACACAAAGAACTGCCGTAGCGAGGCATGGCGCTGACGGGCCGTGGCCGAGGCTCGGTCCTCCAGCACCTTGGCGAGAAAGTCCCTCACGTCGTCTGCGGTCACCGACGTAACTGGAGGATCACCCAAATAGTCCGCCAACTGAGACAGCGCCAAGACATAGCTATCAATAGTGCGCTCCGAGCGGTTGGCTGCCCTCAGAGATCGCACCCAGGACGGTTCCAGATCGCTCAGGGAGAGCGGGTTGTTATCCGCTGTGCTAACGATGTGCAAGTCGGCCACGAACCTACGGTAAGCCGGAAATGGCTCAACCGCAAGGGTTTGCTCCGGGGGTGGGACTTGAACCCACAACCAACGGATTAACAGTCCGCTGCTCTGCCGATTGAGCTACCCCGGATCGAACGAGGAAGGTTACCGGCCGGAAGGCCGAAACCAAGCACGATCCAATCAACCGGTCTCGTCTCTCCGAGAGATCAGACCCTGCCGACAACCCTCATCGTAGGACACGTCTCCCGTCCGCCCGACACGTTCATTGGACGTCGGGGAACGGTTGAGGGGTTCATTGGACCGTGAGTTGCGCTATGCGTTTGTCACGGTCCAAAGAACGGGTGGGGCGTTCGTCGTCGTCCAAAGAACGGGGCTAGGGGACGCGCGGGTCGGGCTTGCCGTTGCCGTTGGCCACGGCCCGCAGGCCCTTACCGCCTGCCGACAGGCCCCCCGCCACCACGTGGCGGCCGACGTCGACCAGGCCCACAGCCTGGTCTGACAGTTGGGAGACGGCAGGATGCTCTCGCAGACGGCGGTAGGCGCGGGCGATCTGCTCGTACCTCTCCCGGCCGGCCCGGGCACCCAGCACGTAGCCGATGGCTGCCCCGACGATCAGTCCAAGACGGAATCTCATGGTCCAATCATCCCACGCCGGGGCCGGCTAGACCACCTGGACGGCCTGTGACGTAGCCGAGAGGCGCTCTGCCCCGTCGGGACGAATCACCACCGGATCCGAGACGAAATAGTCGCCCACCCCGGTCTCCATCAGCCAGGACATCAGATGGAAGACCATTCCCTCCTCGAGCACTTCCCGACTCTGCGGCCGCAGAGCTCTGGGCACCCCGTTGCCGCTCCAACTGGGCGGAAACCCGATTCCGGTGGCGTATCCACAATGGTGGCGTCGGTAATGGGCCAGGCCGGCGGCATCGAGCACCGCTTGCCAGTCCTGGTAGACCTGCCCCGCCTCGACCCCGGGACGGGCCGCGAGCCGGGCCGCCTCGAAGGCCTCCAGGCACACACCCGACACGAACTCAGAACCCTCCGCCAACACCCCCACGAACACCATCCTGCCCATGGGGGCGTGATAGCGACCCACCGACCCCGATAGCTCCAGGAACAACGCATCGCCGGGATGGAGGGGGTAGTCGGTCCAGGTGGTGTGGTCCTCATTGAACCTGGACGCGCAACGGACGAAAGGCCAGAAGGCGGGAGGCTCTCCACCCACAGCCATCATCGCCTCCACCGCCGCCGCCGCGACCTCGCGCTCGGTCACTCCCGGCCCGGCTGCGCTGATTGCCGCGCCGATCATGGCGTCGCTGATTGCCGCCGACTGACGCGTCACCTCCAACTCCTCGGGTGACTGGACCAGGCGCCGGGCCGTGACCAGATCGCCGGCGTCGATGACGGTCTCGTAGCTGTCCCGCACAGCACGAGCAACGGTGGAGATCAGGTAGAGGCTCGACTCCTCCATTCCCACCCGCCGGGCACCCGGGGCGACAGAGTCGACCACCTCCAGGCAATGACGGGGCAGATCGTCGTGGTCTCCGTACCCCTCGAAGCGGATGTCGGGCAGATCACGGCCGACGGTGACGTGCTCCATCTGTCGCGCTACCAGCACCGGCTCGCCCTGGGCGGGTATCACCAGCATGTGGAAGGCGAAGTATCCGAAGTGATCCAGACCTACCAGGTAGTAGATGTTCTCGGGGATGGTGACCAGCATCACATCCAGCCCTGCGGCGCGGATGGCGTCAACCGCCGCCGCTCGGCGAGCGGCATAGACCTCACGACCGAACAGAGGGATCCGATATCCGAGGCTGTTGGCCCGCATTACCCGAGTATGACGGTTCCGCTTCCTCGGGGTCGACGACTCAGCCCTCTTCGAGGAAGCTGGCCAGGCGCTGGGAACGATCCGGATGGCGAAGCTTGGCCAATGCCTTCATCTCCAGCTGGCGGATCCGCTCCCGGGTGACGTTGAAGGCCGCCCCCACCTCCTCCAGGGTCCGCATCTTCCCGTCGGCCAGTCCGAAGCGCATGATGAGGACATCGCGCTCGCGCTCGCTCAATCCCTCCAGGGCCAGGGCGAGCTGGTCCTGCAGGTTGGCGAAGGTGGCGGCATCGACCGGGCGCTCCCCGTCGGGATCCTCGACCAGGTCGCCCAGGGTCCCGCTCGAATCCTCCCCGACGGGGGTCTCGAGCGACACGGTGTCCTGGGCGAAGCGCATCAACTCCTCCACCCGCTCCGGCGCCAGGTCCAGGTCCTCGGCCAGCTCGTCGATGGTGGGGTCGCGACTCAGCTCCTGGGCCAGCTCACGTCGCGCCCGCCGTAGCTTGTTGACCACATCAAGGACGTGGATCGGCATGCGAATGGTCCGTCCCTGATCGGCGATGGCCCGGGAGATGGCCTGGCGAATCCACCAGGTGGCGTAGGTGGAGAACTTGAACCCCTTGCGGTAGTCGAAACGCTCCACGGCCCGCATCAAGCCCATGTTGCCTTCCTGGATCAGATCCAGCATGGCCAGCCCCCGTCCCACGTAGCGGCGGGCGATGGAAACCACCAGCCGCAGATTGGCCTCGACCAGTCGGCGCCGGGCCAGCTCACCCTCGACCACGGCGTGGTGGAGGACGGCGGCGTCTTCTTCGGACAGCTCCTCCTTGTCGATCCGCTCCTGAGCCCGCTGACCCGCCTCGAGCGCCATCGACAACTCCACCTCTTGCTGGGCGGTGAGGAGCCGATAGCGCCCGATCTCGTTCAGATACATGCGGACCGGATCGGAGATGGCTATCTCGCTCACCTCGTCGAGGTTCATCTCGACCTCCGGACCCTCCTCGGTCAGGTCTATACCACGGGACCGAAGCGTCTCCAGGACCGACTCGAACGACTCTCCGGTTGCCTCGGCATCCTCCAGATCCTGTTGCACCTCGGCCATGGTGAGAAAGCCGCGTTGTTTTCCCCTCTTGGTGAGGGCAACTATTACCTCGTCCACGGCTTCACTCATCGTCTGCGTCTTTCCTGCTGCAAAGCTATCAAGCGGTTGAAGGCATGTGAATAGCTCTCGTCGCCCGGATCGGTGGCGGCGACCTCGGCCTCGAGACGATCGATCTCGGCATCGATCCTCATGCTCGCCGCCTTGGCCAATAGGGCTTCGGAGTCGAGCTCGTCGGCACCCACCATCAGGCCGATCAGCATGCTCTTGGTTTCGGCGCTCGCCTCCAGTGCCGCCACATCCACCTCGTCACCTGCAGGTCCCCGGGTGGCGGCGATCACCTCCGCCGCCTGCTTCATATCCGCCGCCTCGAACAAATCCGGTGTGATCTGCTCAGCGCCGGAGGGGTTGGCCACCATCAACCGCAACAGATCCTCTTCCAGGCGTCGTCTCGGCGTGGACCTCCTGGAGCCGACACCGTTGCCGTTGGACGGGCGGCGCCCCCGGCCCACCGCCGCCGTGACCGTTTCCAGGTCGACGCCCACCAGCCGGGCCACGAACCGCTCATACTCGCGTCGGGCGATCGGGTCTGAGATGTGTGCCACCTGTGTGGCGGCAGCGTGCAAGGCCCGGGCCCGGGCTTCGGGCTCGCTCAGATCGAGCTTCTCGACCTCTCGCTCCAGACGGAATTGCATCAGGGGGCGCGCCTGGTCGATGACCCGGCGCACCTCGTCGATGCGCCCGGCCTGGACGATGTCGGCCGGATCGCCGCCGTCGGGCATGATCGCCACCCTCATGTCGAGGTCGAGTCGAACCGGCGCCTCCAGGTCGGCGGTGCGTCGTGCGGCTTCCGACCCGGCCGTGTCTGCGTCGAAGGCGAGAACCACCCGATCGGCGAACCGGCGTAACAGATCGAAGTGATCGTCGGTCAGGGCGGTGCCGCAGGTGGCCACCGCCTCGGGGATGCCGGCCTGGTGGAGGGCGATCACATCGGTGTAGCCCTCGACGACGACCGATCGCCCGGTCCGGGCGATGGCGGGCCGCGCCTTGTCCAGCCCGTACAGGAGGCCGGACTTGTGGTAGATGGCCGACTCGGGCGAATTGAGATACTTGGCACCCTCCCCCGAGAGCAGTCGGGCGCCGAAACCAACCGGGTCGCCCCGCAGGTCGTGGATGGGGAACATGACCCGTCCCCTGAAGTAGTCATAGAGCCGACCACCTCTTCCCCGGCGGGCCAATCCGGCGTCGATCAGGATCCGCTCTCCGACCCCGCCCGCTCTCAGCTCTCGCACCAGCGAGTCCCACGCTTCGGGTGCGTAGCCCAGCCGGTACTCACTCACCACGTCACCGTCGTAGCCCCGGCTCCGCACGTAGGCCCGAGCCTGGCCGGCGTCCTCCCCGGAGCGCAACCGCTCGTGATAGAACTCGATGGCCCTGCGCACCGCATCGTGGAGGGCCTGGCGCCGCCCCCGACGCTGGTCGGCTCCCGGGTCGGATTGGAGATGGATCCCGGCTCGTCGAGCCAGCTCCTCCAGGGCATCGTTGAAGTCGAGGCCCTGGGACTCGGAGAGGAAGGTGAAGACGTCGCCCCCCTTCTGGCACCCGAAGCAGTGGTAGAGGCCCCGGGCCGGATCGAGCGACATCGACGGCGACTTCTCTTCATGGAACGGGCAGATGGCCATGAATGAGCGGCCCGAACGCTTGACCTTGGTCACTGCCGAGACCAGCTCCACCAGGTCGGTGGCCTGTCGGACCCTGTCGATATCGTCCCGGGAGTAGCCCATCTGGTTCTGATGATACGAACAAGGCCCGACGTTTCGGACGGTGAAACCCGACGAGGTGGAGCCGACTGCGCCCACCACGGCCCGATCGGAGGTCCTATGGTGAGCCACAGGAAGGAGTTGACGATGGCAGCGAGCGACCAGCACGAGTCGGGACCTCTTCCCGAGGGCGTCGACGACCCGGTCAGCTCGGGCATGCCGGCCGGCGAGGAGAAGTACAACAAGAAGGGGAAGCTGAAGAAGGGCTATTACGAGGCGGAGCTGGCCCGTCTGCAGGAAGAGCTGGTCAAACTCCAGTACTGGGTGGCGGACCGGGGTCTGAAGGTGCTGATCATCTTCGAGGGCCGGGGCTCGGCCGGCAAGGGCGGCGTGATCAAGCGGATCACCGAACGGACCAGCCCCCGCCACGTCAGGGTGGTGGCCCTGCCCAAGCCCACCGAGCGCGAACAGACCCAGTGGTACTTCCAGCGTTACGTGGCCCATCTTCCCGCCGCCGGGGAGATCGTGATGTTCGATCGCAGCTGGTACAACCGCTCCAACGTCGAGTGGGTGATGGGCTTCTGCACCGAGGACGAGCACCGCGAGTTCCTCCGCTCGGCACCCGAGTTCGAGCGGATGCTGGTTCGTTCGGGCATCAAGGTGCTCAAGTACTGGTTCTCGGTCAGCTGGGAGGAGCAGAGGCGTCGCTTCGAGTCACGCAACCAGGAGCCGCTCAAGCGCTGGAAGCTGTCCGACATGGACCTGGCCGAGCACCGGCTGTACGTGCGTTACTCACAGGCCAAGGACATCACCTTCCAGTACACCGACATCAAACAGGCCCCCTGGTACGTGGTGCCCTCCGACGACAAGCGCCGGGCCCGCCTCAACTGCATCAGTCACATCCTGTCCTGCTTCAACTACGCCGACGTGGTGCCCGATCCCGTCGCACTGCCCGAGCGTGAGGACATCGCCTATCTACGACCGCCTATAACCGAGCAGACCTTCGTACCGCAGGAGTACTGAGAGACGATCCACCTCCCCAGGACGGGCACACTGCTACCTCCTTCCACGGGCCCCCACGATCGGCAGGGAGGCAGAGTCGCCCTGTCTCCCGCACGCCGACCGTCCCGCCGTCGAGGTCAGCGCAGGTTGGCGTTGAAGAGGATGTCTGCGCCGATGTAGCCGGTAGGGCTCCCCGGGTCCGGCCAGAAGCACCAGGTGGTGATGCTGTGCAGGCCCTGTCCGGGGTGAACGAAGATCTCGGCAACAGGGGTACCGGCAGAATCGGTGGCGTAGATCGATTTGGCCACCCCCACGAAGTTGGCGTCCAGGTTGTGGCCGACCACCGAATGCTCCGACGGAACCCAGATCGAATCAAACGACATACCGGCGTCGGGGCAACTGACGTTGACCAGTTGCACGGCATTGGGGTTGCTATCGACGGCGGCGACGGCCGGTGCGGCCACCAGGCCGGTCAGGGCGACGCAGAGCGCCACAGCCAGTAATGAGCGTTTCATACCCGTCCCTTTCGTTGCGGGCTGGATTTGCGGCCCGCTCGGCATCCTCGCGCCGAACCTACACCTTCGCGGTCGAGGACGCGGGGGATCGCTCCTCGACCCGGAACCGCCCACCGACCTGATGGCCCGTGGGCGGCGACGCCATCAGCCTCAGCCTGCCGTGGCGACGAAGTCGAGGGTCAGCGTGACCTCCTCGCTCACGCCGGCCACCCCGGGGGCGTTGGGGATGAAGATCCCGAAGGCGGTCCTATCCACAGTGGCGGTGGCGGTTCCCTCGATCCGGTCCTGCTGAGGCCAGGAGGCGTCGACGTCGAAGGTGACGGACCGGGTGGTTCCCTTGATGGTGAGATCGCCGGTCACGGTGAAGCTGGCCGAGTCGCCAACGCTTAGCGTATCACGCCAACCCCTCGATGGCCGTCGGGTCGAAGGTGATCAGTTCGAATTCGTCGGAGGCCGAGTCGAGGATCACCGGACCACGGATGGCCCGGTCCCGCAGCGAGGAGTCGGTCTTCAGAGTGCGGGCATTCACGACCATCTGGGACAACTCCATCGTCGAGGGGTCGGCCGGGTCGAAGCGGACCTGCCCCGCCACCTCGTGGGTGGTGCCGACGCACATGGTTGGGGTTGCCTCGCAGCGTTTCTCCCAGCTCGAAGCTGGCCTGGCTCTCATCGGACGAGATGACGAATCCCAGGTTCTCCTCGCCGGCGGAAGTGGTAGACCCGGCGCTGGTGTCGATGGTGGTCCCGGCTGTGCCGGCGGTCGGGGCCGAAGTGAGGGGAGGGGTGGTCAGCTCGGTGGAGGGCTCACCCGAGCCGCCCGCGAAATACAGATAGGCCAGTCCTCCCAACGCGACGGCGGCAATGATCGCCACTCCAATCAACGCTCTCTTCATCAGGATCCTTCGACGGTACCTAATCCTGTTCTGTATCGACGGCCAATTCGGTTCCACCGGGGATCAAGCGAACCTCGCCGCCAGCGCCTCGGCCAGGCGGTCGATGGAGACCCTCTCCTGGCTCATCGTGTCCCGGTCCCTGATCGTCACGGCGTTGTCGTCCAGGGAGTCGAAGTCGTAGGTCACGCAGTAGGGAGTCCCGATCTCGTCCTGTCGGCGGTACCGGCGCCCGATCGACTGGGTTTCGTCGAATTCCACCATGAACTCGGCGCGGAGGGAATCGGCCACCTTTGCCGACGCCTCCACCAGCTCGGGCTTCTTGGAGAGGGGAAGCACCGCCACCTGATAGGGGGCGAGACGCGGGTCCAGGGCCAGCACCACTCTCTTCTCCCCTCGCACCTCCTCCTCGTGGTAGGCGTCGATGAGGAAGGCGAAGGTGGTGCGGGTGGCGCCCGCGGCCGGCTCGACGACGTAGGGGAAGAAGCGCTCGTCGGTCTCCTGGTCGTAGTACTGGAGGTCGACGCCGGAATGCTCGGAGTGCTGGCGCAGATCGAAGTCGGTCCGGTTGGCGATTCCCTCCAGCTCGTCCCAGCCCCAGGGAAACGCGTACTCGATGTCGACGGTCCCGGCCGAGTAGTGGGAGAGCTCGTCGGGCTCGTGTGGGCGGATGCGTATGTGGTCCCGGTCCATTCCCAGGTCGGCATACCAGTCGAAGCGCTGCTCTTGCCAGTAGGAGAACCACCGGTCCGCTTCCTGGGGCCGGCAGAAGTACTCCATCTCCATCTGCTCGAACTCCCGGGTCCGGAAGACGAACTGACCCGGGGTGATCTCGTTGCGGAACGACTTGCCCACCTGGGCGATCCCGAAGGGTAGTTTGAGCCGGTTGGTGCGGCGCACGTTCTCGTAGTTGATGAAGATTCCCTGGGCGGTCTCGGGACGGAGGTAGACCAGGTTGTCCTCGTCCTCCACCGGCCCCATGTGGGTCTTGAACATGAGGTTGAACTGGCGGGGCTCGGTGAAGGTCCCCGTCTTGCCGCAGGTGGGGCACTGGTCGGGGTCGTCCAGCTTGTCGAGCCGGTGCCGGGCGTTGCAGTTGCGGCACTCGACAAGAGGGTCGGTGAACACCTCCTCGTGCCCCGAGGCCCTCCACACCGACCGAGCCTGGATGATGGCCGAGTCGATTCCCACCACGTCGGCCCGGCTCTGGACCATGGAACGCCACCACTGTTCCTTCACGTTGCGTAGCAACAGCACACCGAGGGGCCCATAGTCGTAGGCGGATCGGACTCCCCCGTAGATCTCAGAGGAGGGGAAGACGAAGCCGCGCCGCTTGGCCAGATTGGAGATGGTTTCGAGTGATGCAGTCATGGGTGAGCGAATCAGTGTAGGAAGGGGTGCCGCCGATCCCTTCACCCGCTCTCGTCGACCGGGTCGGGAGCCGGCGACGTCTGCGGTTCGGCGTCACGCCGGCGCTGCTCGGCGACCCGGTCGACGTGGATCAGCTCTCCACTCATTCCGGCCCGACGACTGTCGAGGTCCTGTAGCACGTCATGACGCCCGTAGAGGATGAGAATGTCGCCCGCCTCTATGACGAAGTCCCCGCGCGGCGTGCCCTCGTACCCGCCATTCCGTTCCACCCCCAGCACGATCACGCCTTCTTCGTTCAGCTTGAGCCGGGCCAGCGTCCTGCCCGCCAGCCAGTCCTCGGCTCGAACGCTCAGCTCGCCGATGTCGTAGTCGGACGCCACCTGGAGCAACCCGGCGTAATCGCGCAATTTGAGGGAGAACCGCCCCTCGGTCCATCTCTCCAGCTGTCGACGCAGCCACTCGTCGATCTTCTTCGACGATGCCAGCCGCCACACCAGGAACACGCCGACGAGGATCGCCCCGACCCGGGTGAAGGCGTCCGTCCCCCGATTCACGTTCAGGGCACTGAACAGTGTCACCACCAGGGTGGCGATCCCCAGGTTGCCCAGCAGCATCAGCACCATCACCACCCGGCGTCGGACCGGATGATTGACCACCTGCTCTGCCTCAGACGTGGTGAAACCGACCCCGGTGAAGGCCGAACGAGCCTGAAACCGGGCGTACTGGAAGCTCATCCCCGTCGCCACCAGGATGCTGGTGGCGATTCGGGTGATGAGCAGACCCATGATCAGGGCCACGATCAACACGAGCACCGAAACCATGGGTAGGAGAATACGTGGGCGGTGGGGCCAGCCGTGAGGATCGGCGGCCGGGGTCAGTGCTCGACGGCGTCCTCCGCTCCCCCGAAGCGCCGCTCACGGCTCTGGTACTCGATCACTGCCTCGACCAGGTGCTGGCGATTGAAATCCGGCCACAGGATGCCCGGAAACCAGAATTCGGCGTAGGCCGATTGCCACAGGAGGAAGTTGGAGAGCCGGTGTTCACCCGAGGAGCGGATGACCAGATCGACATCGGGCATGTCCGGGATCCACAAATGGCGGGAGATCGTCTCCTCGTCGACCTGATCGGGGTCGACCCTTCCCGCCACCGCCTCGCCGGCGATGACGGCGGCGGCCCGGGCGATCTCGCGGCGGCTCCCGTAGTTGAAAGCGAAGACAAGATTGAGCCGGTCGTTTCCGGCCGTCTTCTCCGCCGCCTCGGCCATGTGGACACGATTGCGATCGGGGATACGGGGATCGGCCATGTCGCCGCAGAACAGCATCCTGACTCCCTGCTGGTGGAGCTCGTCCCGCCGCCGGAGCAGGAGGTCCTCGTTGAACCACATCAGAAACTCCACCTCCTCCTCAGACCGGCTCCAGTTCTCTGTCGAGAACGTGAATGCGGTCAGCCAGCGGATCCCCAGCTCCAGCGCTCCCTCAGCCGTGTCGAACAGTGCCTCCTCCCCCGCCATGTGTCCGGCGGTGCGGGGCAAACCGCGGGCATTGGCCCACCGTCCGTTCCCGTCCAGGATGAGCCCGACGTGATTGGGAATCTGGTCGAAGTCCACCCCTGTGGTGTCGAGGGTCATTCCAGGACCGCCAGCGAGGCGAGCGTGCGATCGAGGTGATACTCCACGAATCGGCGCGCCACCCCCATCGCCTCGCCGGAGAGGCTCTCGTCCCCGGCGGGCAGAGCCGTGAAGTCGGCTCGCTCCAGGGCGGCCAGGTAGGCGGTGAGGCCGGGGCGGAGACGCACTCCCGAGCCGCCATGGCAGCGGGCGCACAACGTCCCTCCCCCGGCGAAGGAGAACCGCTCCAGGCCTTCGGCCCGGCCGCAGGCGGCACATACCTCCAGGGCGGGGGCTATACCCACCACGCCGGCCAGCTTGAGGAGAAATGAGGTGATCAGATCGTTACCGATGATCCCGACCTCGAGAGCCTTCAGCCCTCTCTGGAGCAGGAGGAAGAGCCGCAGGGAGGCCTCGTCCTCCTGGGCAACGGCATCGGCCGCCTCGACCATTATCCCCGCTGCCACCACCCGATCCAGATCGGCCCGGACCCGGGGAAAGCCCTCGATGATCGACACCTGGGTGATCATGTCGAGGTTGCGTCCCTCGTATAGGACCAGATCCACATGGGTGAACGGCTCCAGGCGCCCTCCGAAGCGGCTCGTGGTCTTCCTGACCCCCTTGGCCACCGTGCGCAGCTTCCCGTTGTTCGGGCTGAGGAGCACCACCACCCGGTCGGCATCACCGAACGGATAGCCCCGGAGCACGATGCCCTGGTCGTTGCGAATCGCCATGAGCGTCCTCAGGCTAGATGGAACCTCCCCCTTGGCCCGGTACCGCCCCGGCTCGGAACCGTCCCGGCTCGGAACCGTCCCGCTGAACCCAGGGTTGTGAGCGTCGCCGGGCGACGCTGTGAACCCAGGGTTGCCGGAATCCTGTTCTAGGCCGGCACGGCCTCGAGGCAAGCGGACACCCAGGTCAGGTTGTGGGGATCCTCCCGATCCCGGTAGAGGTGCTCGAGATTCAACAGCATCCGCCGGACGATCTCGGCCGAGCTGACCGGGCGGAACCAGCTCCGGTCCGCCCGTGGTTCCCCTCCCAACGCGTCAGCCACCAGCATCGCCGCCTCGTCGAAACCGATCGACTCCCCGTAGTAGAAGGGGTCGACCAGCTGACCACCGGCGTACACGAGAAAGTGCCCCGGCATGCCCACGCCTTCCATCTCCATCCCGGCCCGCCGCCCCACCTCTATCCACAGAACCGACAGCGAGATGGGGATGCCTCGGCGGGTGCTCAGCACCGTGTCCAGGAAGTGGTTGTCTGGATTGTGGTAGTCGTCCACGTTTCCACCGATTCCCTCGGCGATGGAGATCACCCGGCGCAGGGCGAGATGGTTGGAGCCGTCGACCCGGGTCGCCAGATCGTCGATCCGCCCCAGCACCGCTTCCTGATCGAGAGCGGGATGGACGAACCTGGCCAGCAAGAGGTTGGCCTCGGCCAGTCGATCGGTTCGCACCAGCTCGGAGAGCCTCATGGTCAGCGCGGCGTCCGGCATGTGAACCACAGCCTAGATCGCGAAAGAGAGACCAGATAGCCGGCGCCCCGATTCAGTGTGCCTCCACCAACCCTCACGGTTGACGGACGCACACCCAACCCCGACACAGGTCCGCCATCCGATTCAGTGTGCCTCCACCAACCCTCACGGTTGACGGACGCACACCCAACCCCGCCTCACCTCTCCTGGAAACCGAGCCGATCCAGCAGGGCGGGCCGCCTTTGCCAGTCGGGCTCGACTGACACGTGCAGCTGGAGGTTGACCCTGGTTCCCAACCGGGATTCCAGTTCCTGGCGGGCCTCGGTTCCCGCCGACTGGAGCAGGGAGCCTCCCTTGCCGATCACGATCCCCCGCTGGCTCTTTCGCTCGACGATCACGTCGGCGTTGATGGTGACCAGCCCGTCGTCACGCTCTTCGATGTCCTCGACCCGCACCAGGAGGGAATGGGGCAACTCCTCCCGCAGCCTGTCGAGGAACTTCTCCCGAACGATCTCGGCTATCACCACCGCCTCGGGTTGATCGCTCCACTGGTCGGGAGGGAAGTAGAGGGGGCCCGTTCCCAGCATCGGCTCCAGCTCGGCCAACAGGGTTTCCATACCGTCGCCGGTGAGGGCCGAGACGGGTACGTAAGCGTGAAAGCCCCAGTCGCCCGCCGTGGCCAGCTGGGAAACGATTTCGCCGGACCGGGCGGCATCGATCTTGTTCACCGCCACCGCCGCCGGCGAGCCACCCTCGGCAATCCGATCGGCGATGAGTCGATCGCCGGGCCCGATCGGAGCCGTGGCGTCGATGACGAAGAGCACGATGTCTGCCTCCGCCAGGGATCCGTACACCAGGTTGTTGAGCCGTGTGCCCAACTCGGTGCGGGGCCGGTGCAACCCGGGAGTGTCCATGAACACCATCTGCCAGTCCGGCTCGCCCCGATCGTCCTGGTGGGTCAGAACCCCCCTGATGGTGGAGCGAGTGGTTTGTGGCCGCGAAGAGATGATCGAAACCTTCTGCCCCACGGCGCGATTGACCAGGGTCGATTTGCCGACGTTGGGCCGCCCCACCACGGCCACGAATCCGGATCTCACCGCCGGTCGTGCCCGGCGGCCGATCGAGTGCGTGTGACGATCACCTCGGCCACCCGTCTCCCCTGCATCCGGGCCACGGTCAGTTCGACGTCGCCCGCCTCGAACGTCTCGTCTGGCTCAGGTACGCGCTCGGCGAGGCCGAGAACGAGTCCGGCCACGGTATCCCAATCGCCCTCGGGCAGATCCAGACCAACCAGACTCTCCAGATCCTCTACATCCAACCGTGCGTCCACCTTCCAGTGCCCCTCCGAAATCGGCTCCACCCAGATCTCGTCCTCGTCGGTCTCGTCGGCGATCTCACCCACGAGCTCCTCGAGCAGGTCCTCGATAGTGACCAGCCCGGCGATCTCGCCGAACTCGTCCACCGCGATCGCCATGTGGTTCTTGGTCGCCCTCATCTCGGTCAACAGGTCGGCGATCTGTTTCACTTCCGGGACGAAGTAGGCGGGCCGCATCAGCCGGCGTGCCGTGGCCCCGTCCACACCCGCCAGCATGGCGGGGAGCAGGTCCTTGACCAGAAAGACACCCACGATCTCGTCTCCGTCACTCACGGGGAAACGGGAGAAACCGTGTTCGATGGCCGCCCCGGCCAGTTCGTTCTTGCCGGCGTCCACGTCCATCGTGATCATGTCGAGACGGGGCACCATCACCTCGCGGACGATGGTTTCGGAGAACTCGAGCACCGAATTGATCAAGGCCAGTTCGTCTTCATCCTCGGCCTCCTCGCTCGCCACTCCGTCTCCGTTCTCCTCCACTACCCGTTCTGCCGTCCAGCCTCCGAGACGAACGGCCGCCACCAAGAGGGGCCCCGAGTTGTACGCCACAGCCTGTGGGCGACTCCGCCCCAGCAGGCGGGCGAGGACGTCGCCGAGGACGATGACCACCACCGCCACCAGCACCAGGAAGCCGACCTGAGCCCCTCCTGACCATTGCCTGTGCACCGCCACTGCCCCCAGCAATGTGGCCAGGACCAGGAGAGTGCTGGCCACCATTCCGACCGCAGGCGGTATTCGGGCTCGATCGTCGAGGAGGTTGGCCACCATACGCGCCCCTCTCCTCCCCTCGGCTGCGTCGTGATGGGCGTCGGCGCGGGGAAGGAGCGACACCGCAGAACCTGCTGCCCGGACCCAGCCCCCAATGAGCAGAACGATGATCGAAGCCACCAGGAGAGGGATCACGGGCGCCATCTCCCCGCCGCCTCCAGGAGCTGGTGCTCCCTGGCCTCCATCGCCTCGGCGTCCTCCTCCAGGTCGTGGTCGTACCCCAGCAGATGCAAGAGTCCATGGACGACGAGCAACGCCATCTCGTCTTCGAAGTTCACTCCCCTGTCAGTCGCACGGTTGCGAATCACCGAAGGAGCCAGGATCACATCCCCCAGCATCGGCGGCGGACCGGCCGGAACCGCCGTCGGGGGGCGACCCGGGGCGAGATCCTCTATGGGCAAACTGATCACATCGGTTGGCCCCGTCCGTTTGAGGAAACGCTCGTTGTATGAGGCCATCTCGGTCTCATCGACCAGGATCACGGACACCTCGGATTCGGACGGACAGCCCTCGGCCTCCAGCACAGACTCGGCCAGCTTGCGCATCGCCGCCGTGTCAACGGTCACAGCCTGTTCGTCGGCCACGAACACGTTCACTCCGAACGTGCCTCTCGGCAATGCATCCCCACAGTGCCCGCCCCGAGGCGGGCGTGACGTCTTCGACTGGAGGGGTCGTCCATCGGCGAGACTCAGCTACCTGGGAAATTGGGATACGCGATACGTTGATGGTAGTGGCCGACCAGTGATCCGAGGAAGGCCTTTCGCATCGCGGTGAGCTGGGACAGGGTGAGGGGCGACTCGGAGAGCTGGCCGTCGTTGACTTTCTCGTCGATGACCCGGTTGACCACCTTTTCGATCGATTCCGGGGTGGGCTCCTCGTTCTGGAACACGGCCCGGCACGAGGCTTCGAGCGAATCCGCCAGCATGACGATGGCGGTTTCGGCAGTGCGGGGCTTGTGGCCCACGTGGCGGAAGAGGTTGGGATCGACGTCGGGATCCTCCTCGCGGGCCTTCTCGTAGAAATAGCGCATGATGGCGTCGCCGTGATGGCTCACGATCGCCTCTGCCACCTCGGAGGGGATCTTGAACCTCTCGGCCAGCTTGACGCCGTCGGTGACGTGGCGGCGAATGACCCCGGCACTCTCCTCGGGGGTCATCTCGTCATGGGGGTTGGCAATCCCGAACTGGTTCTCGATGTAAAAGGTGGGCAGCTCGGTCTTGCCGATGTCGTGGTAGTAGGCCGAGGCCCGGGCCAACAGGGGGTCGGCCCCGATGGAGCGGGCTGCGGCGTCGGCCAGGGTCCCCACCATGAGGGAGTGATTGAAGGTCCCGAAGGCCTTCTCCTGAATCAGCTGCAGCGCCTCGTGGTTGCGATCGGTCAGGTCCAGCAGCGCCAGGGTGGTGGTGATGTCGAAGGCCGACTCGAAGAACTGCAGGGCCGCCAGGGCCACCAGGGACGCCACGAGCGAGACCCCGAAGGCCCAGGCAACCGCGGTGCCCACCGACATCAGCGCCTCTTCCTGGGGGCCGGTGTGGAAGAACCAGGCCGTGGCGGCGGCGATCAAACCGGCAGCGAGGGCCGAAAACACCGAGGCGTTGCGGAATGCCCGCCGGCTGGAGACCGAGGACACAAAGCCGATCGGTGCCATCGTCGCCAGCAGCGAGTACACGGTAAGGCCCGGATCACGGGTGCCGGCCGCTACCAGGATCGCCACCGCCAGCGCCATCAGCACCCCGATACGCGAATCGAACAGCACGGTGGCCATCAACCCGAACGCCACCGCCGGCATCACGTACCAGCTGGACGATGGCGCCAGGAACATCGTCGCTCGCACCGCCCCGGCAGCCAGGACGAGGAGGATCCCGAGCAAGGCCACCATGCGTGGCCTGGCCCAGAACTCGGGCCGGAACCGGTTCAGGTAGAGGGCCAGGACGGCCGAGAGGATGGCCAGGACCGCCAACAGGCCCCACACCCGCTGGGATCGCTCCAGGAACCCACCCGTGGCGCTGATGGCGTCTACCTGAAGCTGACTGAGTACCTGCCCCGAGGAGGCGATGACCTCGTCCGCCGTGTACTGGACCTTGTAGTCGTCCTCGGACACCGCCGCCGCCGCGTCGGCTGCTTTCTGGGCGGTGGCGTCGGGATCGAATGCCCAGTTGGGAAGCAGGAAGTTCGCCACCACATCGCCGGCCGCCTGTCCCGCCGCCTGATCGCGGGTGGCGGTGTCCGTGAAATAGACCAGCGGCGGCTGCTCGGTGGCAGCGGTCCTGGCGTCCTGAAGGGTGAGCCCCTGATCCGTGTCCGTCTCGAAGATGCGCTGACCGAACAGGCTCTGCGCCCGGGAGATGGCGGCCTCCTGCACCACCGCCATATGGGACTGGCCGCCGACCGCGGTGCGAACGACGTCCTGGCGGGCAATGGCGGCCAGGGTTGCGATCGACTCGTCAGGCACCGGCGTATCGGGGGAGAGCGCCTCCACCACCGCGTCGACCGGGACCAACTCGGGATTGAATCCGATCGGATCGACCTGACAGGTGGATCCTGCGCTGCACTCGATGGTCTGATTGAGCTGGCCGGCCGACACGGCAAAGCCGGGAAACTCCGGATCAGAAGTCTGGACCCCCACCGTCAGCTCTCCCTCCGGCACGTTGACCGCAAAGGTGCCGTCGGACTGTGTCTCGGCACGTCCGACCCGACCGGGAGCCTGGACCTCGACGGTTTGCATGGGGAGGGGGCGATCGGCAACGTCGCCTGGAGCGGCGTCCTCGGGCAGATCCGGGCCGTCGTATTGCCCGTTGCCGTTGGCATCGATGTAGAGGAACCCCTCCACCTGCACGTCCTCTGGGGGAACGGTGGTCGAGGTAGTGGTCGAGGTGGAGTCGGCTCCGGCCCCGGCAGGCTGCGTGGTGGAAGTCGTGGTGGAGGTAGTGGTGCTGGTGGAGGAGGTGGTGGATCCGGTGACCTCGCTTCGGGGCATCACGGCCTGTGAGATCGACGTGAAGAACGTCTCGATGTTCTCGAGGACCGTCTCTTCCACATCGGTTCGGGGAACGGCCACCGGTTCCACGGCGTTGGCGGCATCCTCCTGAGCCTGCTGCCAGGCAACGGTGTTGGTCACACTGGCCGCGTTGACCGCCTTGTAGTCACGTGTGGCAACCTGACCAGCCTCCAGGGCGTCAGTCGTGTTCTCTCTGTTCTGATAGGCCAGTATTCCCCAGGCAGCCAGCGTGGTCAGAACGAAGATGCCGATTCGGAACAGGGTGTGGCGTTTCATCAGCGCCCGCTCTCGAAGCGCTGATACGCCTCCACGATCGATGCCACTATGCGGTGGCGAACCACATCCCGGCTGGTCAGTTCGACGAAAGAAACACCCTCGATGCCGGCCAGGATCTCCCGCACCACGTTGATGCCCGAGCTCTGCTGGGAGGGGAGGTCGGTCTGGGTAGCGTCACCGGTCACCACCATCTTCGAGTTGAAGCCGAGCCGGGTCAGGAACATCTTCATCTGCTCCGGTGTGGTGTTCTGGGCTTCATCGAGGATCACGAAGGCATCGTTGAGGGTCCTACCACGCATATAAGCGAGCGGGGCTATCTCGATGGTTCCCCGCTCGGTGAGCCGGGCGGTCTCATCCGGCCCCAGCATGTCCCATAGTGCGTCATAGAGAGGACGCAGATACGGGTCGACTTTCGCTGCCAGGTCCCCGGGCAGGAAGCCCAGTCTCTCACCGGCCTCCACCGCAGGACGGGTGAGCACGATGCGCCGTACCGATCCCGAGATCAGGGCCTCCACCGCCGCGGCCATGGCCAGATAGGTCTTGCCGGTTCCGGCCGGGCCGATCCCGAAAGAGACGGTGCTGTCGCGAATGGCGGAGATATAGACCTGCTGCCCGCGGGTCTTGGGGCGAACCAGCTTGCCCCGGCCCACGACCAGGCCATCGGTGAGGACGCCGGAGGGACTGGGCACCTGATCCCTGACCATGTGCACCACGCGCGAGACCCGGTCGACGTCCAGGTCATCACCTTCCTGCACGAGGATGAGCAACTCGTTGAGAACGGTAGTGGCGTCCTCGACTTCTTTCTGGGCACCGGCCAGCGACACCTCGTTGCCGCGCGCCACTATGCGCACCTCGGGAAACAGAGCCTCGAGTTGCCTGAGGTGGGTGTCGCCTTCCCCGAGAAGGTCCAACATCAAGTGGTTACTGGGAACGCGCACCCGCGATTCGGTGATCTCGGAAGTCACGAAGAGCCAATCCGGCGCGAGACGCGAATTCTAGGGCCAACAGGCACCAGACAGAAGACCGAAACCACTCGGGCCAGGGTCGATCAGCCGGCAGGAACGTCTGCCATCGACTCCAGCATCGAACTGAGAATGGTCAGGTCGGAGCGTCGGACAGCCATTTCCGAGGGCTCCGGGTCGCGCATCAGCTGAATCGAAGACAGGAATCGTTCCACCACCTCGGCTCCCTTGCCCTCGGCCAGCTGTTCGAGGTCGAACGCCGACGTAGCCTGCTCTTCGGCAAGCGCAGTGGGGACTAGGTGGTAGATGGGGATGTCGTAGATCTGGGCCAGGCGATAGAGGCGGTGCACCGAGAGGGCCCGCTCGCCCCTCTCGTAGGCTCCCAGCACCGAGGCTTTGAACTCCTGACCGGTGTGGTGCTCGACGTCGGTCAGGGACCAGCCGAGGCGACGGCGCGCCGCCCGCAACCTGCTACCCAACGCGACATTGAAGCCGTCTTCCACTTTCAGTACCTAGTCCTCGAGTACCTGGACCTCCCTCGGTCAGGAAGCCTAGCCGTGCGTGTGCTCCCCACGACGGACCGTTGCCAGGACGCCGGCGGCGATGGCGGCCGTTTCCACCCTCAGGATGTTGGGGCCGAGGGAAACTCGCCCCCAATCGTCGGGGATCTCATCCTGTTCGAAGCCACCTTCGGGACCCACCACCACTACTGATCCGGGTGGGATCGATCCCGGCGCGCCGGCGGGATCCGCCACTATCACCCGTTCGGGATCGAGCTCCCGCAGAGACGAAAATCCCATCTCCATCAACCAGGCGCCCCTGCTCTGTTCCAGGGCAGCCACCACCCAGGCTCTGGCCTTGTCCCAGGGCGGGGGCCGCCCCTCGCTGCGTCGGGTGGTAATCCACATCAGCCGGGCCACACCGAGCTCGGCCAGCTTCTCGACCAGAAACCGGCATCTGGAGCGGGAGGCGGGCGGAGCCACCGCCACCGACAGGTAGGCGTGTCGATCGACCTCGTGCTCTGTCCCGCGTGCGATTCCGGATTCCGTCAAGCGGCCCTCACCGAACGTTCCGGCTCCGTCGGTATAGGTTACGGGGCCCTCCGTATCGAGGCGGAGAACCCGAAACAGGTGATGGCGCTGGGTATCGTCCAGCCCGAGGGTGTCTCCCTCCCAGGGCCGGGGAATGTAGAGATGAGGAGTCTGGGCCATCAGCGCCTGACGCGGCGCCACAGGCTGGGCTGGCTGGGGTTCTCTCCCCGCTTCTCCCCGTACTGGCGGAGCAGGTCCTCCTCCTCGGAGCTGAGCTCCACCGGCACCACCACATCCGCCACCACGATCAGGTCACCACGACCCCGTCTCCCCAGGCGCCCCATGCCTTCGCCTCGCAGTCGAGTCGTCCAGCCGGGCTGGGTGCCGGAGGGTATGTCCACCGTCTCGGCGCCACCGTCCAGCAAGGGGACCTCGACCTCGGCGCCCAGAGCAGCCTCCGACAGGCCCAGACGAGCGTGGTAGACGACATCATCGCCCTCACGGCGGAATCGGTCGTCGGAACCCACCACCACCTCCACGAACAGGTCGCCGGGGGCGGCCGACGGGCCGGCCGCTTCACCGCGGCCGGTGATGCGGAGCCGGGTACCGGTGCTGACGCCGGGTGGTATCTGGACCGTCACCGACTGCTGGGCCGACTCGACGCCGGTTCCCCGGCAATCGGGACAGGGCTCGTCGATCACCGTGCCCACTCCCTGGCAATCCGGGCAGGTGGACACGGTCATCATGGTGCCGAGCAGGGAGCGACGGGCCACCCGGACCTGGCCGGCGCCGCCGCAGGTGCCACAGGTGATGCGGCTGGTGCCCTGGGCCGATCCGTCTCCGCCGCAGGCAGCGCAGGCCCGGTTGGCACGAAAGTCGACCTCGGTCTCGGTACCGAAAGCGGCCTCAACGAGGGACACCTCGACCCGGACCAGCACGTCCCGGCCCCGGGGACGCCGGGCCCCTCCGCCGCCTCCAAACGGTCCGGCATCGCCGAACACGGAGCGAAGAAGGTCGTCCAACCCACCGAAGCCGCCCGAGAACAGGTCACCCAGGTCGATCGTGTCCCCGCGGTCGTAGCGGCGCCTCCGCTCCGGGTCGCTCAGGATCTCGTAGGCCTCGGCGGCCTGCTTGAAACGCTCCTCTGCGGTGGGATCCCCGGGATTGGCGTCGGGGTGGCTCTCCCGGGCGATGACACGGAAGGCCTTCTTTATCTCTTCGGGAGAGGCATCGCGGGCGACACCCAGCACGGAGTAGTAGTCGGTGGCCACGTCAGGAGGTTAAGGGACCGAGCAGCACTTTCGGAAGCCCATTGGGGGACCCATGCTCAGGACTGGATCCTGTCTTCCAGCTCACGGGAGACCTCCTCCACCGCCGATATGACCCGGCGGTAGTTCATCCGCATCGGGCCGATCACTCCCACACTGCCGGAGGTGATGCCGGAATCGTATGTGGTGGATACGACGGCCATGTCGACGTCGGGCACCGGCAGCTCGGAGCCGATCTGAATCGAAGTTCCGGGCGCCCGGGCCAGGATGTTGAGAACCATCGCCTCCCGCTCGACCACCTCCAGGACTCGCTGCACCTCAGAGAGGTCCTCCCACACGGTCGCCATCTGTCGGGTCCCGTCCACGAACACGTCGGAGTCGGCACTGGCCGCCTGACCGATCATGCCCACCACCGCCTCGGCCGCGCGCACCACGGCCTCGGGCCGCCATCGCTCCTCCGCCGCCACCGAAAGCTGCTGGCCAATGCCGGCCCCAGCCACAGACGAGGTGACGACGGTCTCGGCCTGTTCCAGCTCCTCAGCGGCGACGGGAATCTCGAGACGGACGCGATCCTGGATGACCCTCCCCCCCTCGGTGACGACCATGGCCAGAATCAGCTCCGGAGTGAGATGGACCAGGTGGACATCGCGAATCCGCTCCCCCGTCAGACCCGGGGCGACGACCACGGCCGGGAGGTGGGTCACGTCGGCCAGCAGCCGGCTGGTGGCCTTCAACAGCTTGGTCAGCTCGAGGTGGACCGAGTCGAAGAACCCGGCGATCTTGAGGTGAGTGGCGGCCCGCAACTTGGTCGGTCCGAGATGGTCGACGTAGTAGCGGTAGGCAGTAGCGGTGGGGACTCTCCCGGCGGACGTATGGGGTTGATAGACGAACCCATCACGCTCCAGAGCGGCCAGCTCGTTGCGAACAGTGGCGGTGGAGACACCCAGGTCGGTGGTCTCACAGATGGTGCGGGAGCTGACCGGCTCGCCGGAGCGGATGTATTCCTCCACCAGAGTGCGGAGAATCTCCTGGCGCCGTTCCTCCAACATACCTACAGGGTAGTGGCCTCAGGCCGGGCGGGTGGGCGTGTCAAAGCCCCAGCACGGCCCGCTCCACTTCATCGGTGAGGAGTGGGTCGACCACCCGCAGATGCCCGGAGCCGTGTTCCACCAGCCCGGCCTCCACCAGCCGCCGGCCCTCCTGGCTGGATAAGAGAGCCTGCACCCCGGGCCCATCGGACACCCCCGCCACCCGCCGAAGACCCACGAACACCCGATCCAGTTCCGCCTCGAATCCGGCCAAACGATCCTCTCCTGCTCGTGGTGATACACCCGCCTCGACCCGCTCCAGGTAGGCGTCCAGCCGGCGCACGTTGCGGAAGCGAGCGCCGTTCCGGAACCCGTGCGCCCCGGTGCCGAACGCCTCGTACTCGCCCTGGCCCCACACCGACAGGTTGTAGCGGCACACATGGCCGGGTCGGGCCCAGTTGGACACCTCGTAGCGGACGTAACCGGCCCCGGCGAGGAGCTCCGAGGCCAGTTCGTACTGGTCGGCCTGGAGATCGGGGTCCGGGGCCGGGGCACCGGACAGCACCTGGCGGCTGAGCGGAGTGCCCTTTTCCACGGTCAGGGCGTAGCAGGACAGGTGATCCGGCTCCAGGGCGACGGCCTGCTCGACGGTCCGCTCCCACGCGGAAAGGCCCTCGCCCGGCGTTCCGAAGATGAGGTCCAGACTGATCGAGGCGAACCCGGCCCTGCGGGCCGAGGCGACTGAGCGAGAAATGTCGCCGGGTCCGTGGCGCCTCCCCAGACAGTCCAGCACCTCCGAATCGAAAGACTGGGCTCCGAAGGAAACCCGGGTGAATCCGGCCTCGACCAGAGCAGAGGCCAGATCGTCGTTCCAGTCCTCGGGGTTGGCCTCCAGCGTGGCCTCGGCTTCGGGAGTCAACCCGAACCGGTCCCGCAGCGCAGAGAGCACCGCCGTCAGCCGACCGACACCGAAGCGACTCGGGGTACCACCGCCCACGAACACCGCATCGAGTGGCTCCCAGGGCTCGGCTCGCACGATCGAGGCCATCAGCGCGGCCAGGTAGCGGTCGGCCAGATCGTCGCGACCCTCGACCACGGCAAAGTCGCAGTAGGGGCACACCCGGGCACAGAACGGGACGTGGACGTAGGCCGAGCGGAGACGGGCGGCCGCCTCGGCCACCTCCACCGAATCCGGCCTCAGATCAGTCTCCGACACGCAGCGCCTCCACGAAAGCCTCCTGGGGGACCTCGACCGATCCCACCATCTTCATCCGCTTCTTGCCCTCCTTCTGGCGGGCGAGGAGCTTCTTCTTGCGGCTCACGTCCCCCCCGTAGCATTTGGCGAGGACATCCTTGCGCTTGGCCTTGACCGTCTCCCGGGAGATGATGCGCCCGCCGATGGCCGCCTGGATGGGGACGTCGAACAGCTGGCGGGGAATCAGGTCCTTGAGCCGCTCGGTCATCCTCTTGCCGTACTCGTAGGCCTTGTCACGATGGACTATCGAGGAGAAGGCGTCGACCGGCTGCCCGTTGAGCAACAGGTCCACCTTGACCAGTTCCGAGGGCCGGTACCCGGACGGCTCGTAGTCCAGCGAGGCGTATCCCCTGGTGCGGGACTTGAGCTGGTCGAAGAAGTCGAACACCACCTCGGCCAGCGGCACCTGGTAGTCCAGTTCCACCCGCTCGGTCCCGACGTAGTTCATCGTTCCCATCTCTCCCCGGCGGGTCTGGAGCAGATCCAGCACCGTGCCCACGTACTCGGCCGGGGTGAGGATCATCACCCGCACGTAGGGCTCGGAGATCTCGATGATCGTGGCCGGGTCGGGCAGGTCCTGGGGCGAGCGGACCTCGACCTCGTCGGCGTCGGAGGTGGATACCCGGTAGGCAACCGATGGGGCGGTGGCGACGAGGTCGAGGTCGTACTCCCGCTCCAGGCGCTCCCGGACGATCTCCATGTGCAACAGCCCCAGGAAGCCGCAACGGAACCCGAACCCGAGCGCCTTGGAGGTCTCCGGCTCCCACACCAGCGAGGCATCGTTGAGCGACAGCTTGTCCAGTGCGTCGCGCAGGTTCTCGAAGTCGTCCCCGTCGGTGGGGAAGATGCCCGAGAACACCATCGGCTTGGGCTCGGCGTAGCGATGGAGGGCCTCGGAGGCCCCGTTGCGGGCGGTGGTGACCGTGTCACCCACCTTGATCCGTCCGATCTCCTTCTCCCCGGTGATCAGATAGCCCACCTCGCCCGGACCCATCTCGGCGGTGGGGACCACCTTGGGCGTCAGGTACCCGATCTCGTTTATCTCCTGCACGTCGTCGGTGGCCATGAACCGTGCCTGGTCGCCACTGGCGATACGACCGTCGACCACCCGGATGTAACAGACCACGCCCCGGTACGGGTCGAAGTAGGAGTCGAAGACCAGGGCGCGGAGGGGGGCGTCGGGGTCACCGGCCGGAGCCGGGACCTCGGCCACCAGTCGCTCCAGCAGATCGTTCACCCCCTGGCCGGTCTTGGCCGACAGGAAAGTCACCGATTCGGCGGGAATTCCCAGGACGCCTGCCACCTCTTCGGCCACCCGAGCGGGCTCGGCGGCGGGGAGGTCGATCTTGTTGAGGGCGGGGATGATCTCCAGGCCGGCGTCGACCGCCAGATAGGCGTTGGCCAGGGTCTGGGCCTGCACTCCCTGAGCGGCGTCTACCAGAAGCAGGGCACCCTCGCAGGCGGCCAGCGACCGCGACACCTCATAGGAGAAGTCGACGTGGCCGGGAGTGTCGATCAGGTTGAGGACGTAGTCGGTGCCGTCGGTTGCCCGATAGACGAGACGCACCGTCTGGGCCTTGATGGTGATCCCCCGCTCGCGCTCCAGGTCCATCGAGTCGAGCACCTGCTCGCGCATCTCACGGGCCGTGACCGCTCCGGTGCGCTCCAGCAGACGATCGGCCAGGGTCGACTTGCCGTGGTCGATGTGGGCGATGATGCAGAAGTTGCGAATGCGCGCTTGGGGTATCACAGGTGAACCGGGGGGAACACGTATTGTACCGGTCCTTCCCGCCCTGCTATCTTGGTGTCTCCGCCGCGCATGCCAGTTTCGGCGCCGGCGACTCCACTGTCCACCCACTGATCGAGTCATGGCCAACATCAAGTCACAGATCAAGCGCAACCGCCAGAATCAGGTGCGGCGCCTGCGCAACAAGTCGGTCCAGAGCGACGTCAAGACGGCCGTCAAGAAGGTCGTCGCCGCCGCCGAAGCCGGACAGCCCACCGACGAGCTGTTCCGGACCGCTCAGAAGAAGATCGACCGGGCCGTGTCCAAGGGCGTCATCAAGCCCAACACCGCCGCCCGCCGCAAGTCGCGCCTGGCCGCCCGCATCGCCGGCTGACCCCCGTTTTGGCGCGACATTCGGCGCACATGCGCCGCGAATGTCGCGCGGAAATCAGGATTCCAGCGCCGCCAGCAACCCGGCGGCCACCCGGTCCACCTCGCTGAGGCGAACCAGGAGCTCCAGGAATCTGGGGGCGCCGGTCACCACCGAGCTCATGATCCCCGTCGCCTCGTCTGACCGCCCCAGCCGGGCCAGGGCCAGTGCCCGCCAGAAGTCGACTTCCACCCCGTGTCGTAGCCGGGCGGCCAGGTCCAGATGGTGCAGGGCCGCCGCCTCGTCACCCTGGGCAACCGCCGTTTCGCCCCGACGTAGCTCCCGGTAGGAGCGGTCGACGCTGACCAGACGGCGCAGCTCGTCGACGGGATGGGGATGATCCGCCACGCTGATGTCGATTCCCGCCTCCTGTCGCCGGGCCAGATCGCCCGCCCCCGGCACCACCCGGATGGCAGCCGACTGGCTTCCGCGCACGTCGCCGCCGGCTTGCTCGGCCGCGGCCAGGGCCTCGACGATCTGCTCGGCCAGGGTGCCGGAGGCGCCCTCGAAGGACTGGGCCATGGCGGGGAGCACCGATTCGTCCCACAGCATGTTGCCCAGCACCGCCCAACCCTCTCTGATCTGGTGGCCCGCCACCCGCAGGCACCGGGCGCCGGTGTGGACCGCCACCCTTCCCTCCGAGTCCATGAACGCCACCTGGCGCCGATCCGCCTCATCGTCGCCGGCCAGAAGACAGTCGAGTGCCTCCCGGGGGGCCAGACCGGACGCCATGGCATCCAGGCCCCGCCACCCGTAGGAGGGATCGGTCAGCGCCTGAGTGACTACCGCCCCCACGCCGAAACGGGCCCAGGGCACGGATCGCCCCACGTTGAACCAGTGCGACTGGACGCCGATGCCGTAGGCACCCGACTCGGCATCGAAGGCGATCACGGAATAGGTCATGGCTTCAGTGGAGGGCGATCAGACCTCGACGATCTGGTTGCCGTCGCCATCGTAGAGATGGCAGGCGACGAGGTGGCCTCCCGACCCGGCCAACTCCGGCTCGATCTCCGGGCAGGGCTCGAAGGCGTATCGGCAACGGGTGCGGAAGCTGCAACCCGAGGGAGGATGGAGAGGCGAGGGGACATCGCCTTCGAGCAGGATTCGCCGGCGCGACCTCTCCTTGTGCGGGTCGGGCACCGGCACCGCCGACAACAGCGCCTGGGTGTAAGGGTGTTTGGGAGCGTCATAGAGGTCGTCGCGGTCGGCCACCTCGGCTATTCGGCCCAGGTACATAACGGCGATCCGGTCGGAGAAATGCTGCACCGCGGCCAGATCATGGGCAATGAAGAGATAGGTGAGCCCCAGCTCGTCCTGGAGGTCCTCCAGCAGGTTCATCACCTGGGCCTGGATGGAAACGTCGAGGGCGGCGATGGGCTCGTCGCAGACGATGAAATCGGGTTCGGTGGCCAGAGCCCGTCCCACCCCGACCCGCTGACGCTGGCCGCCCGAGAACTCATGGGGATAACGGTTGCGGTGATCGGGGTTGAGCCCCACCAGTTCCATCACCTCACCCACCCGACGCTGACGCTGCGCCCTGGTCGATCCGATCGAATGGACCAGGAGGGGCTCGGCGATGATGTCGGCGATGGACATGCGGGGATCGAGAGACGCCATCGGGTCCTGGAAGATCATCGCCATTCGCCGCCGCAGGGCACGCAGGTCGCGCTTGCCCAGCGAGCGCACGTCTATCCCGTCGAAGGTGATCGACCCGGCCGTGGGCTCGACCAGGCGCAACAGGGCCAGGCCGGTGGTCGACTTACCACAACCGGATTCTCCCACCAGCCCCAGCGATTCGCCCTTGTGGACGGTCAGATCCACCCCGTCCACCGCCTTCACGGCTCCGGTCTTGCGCCGGAGGATTCCGGTTCCGTAGACGGGGAAATGGACCTCGAGGTCCCTCACCTCGAGCAGCGCCTCACTCATAGAGCTCCCCGGGGTCGAAATGACATGCCACCTCGTGGCCGGGCACCGGGGAACGCAGCTCGGGGCGCTCGTCCACGCAGCGGTCCACCGCATGGGGGCAGCGGGGGGCAAAGGGACAGCCCGGAGGCATGTGCATCGGGTCCGGTGGCAAGCCCGCTATGGCGTTGAGCCGGTCGGGCCGGCCCGATCCGGGAACGGGGAGACTGGCCAGCAGACCCCGGGTGTATGGATGACGACGGACGTCGAACAGGTCGTCGACGCTCGCCTCCTCCATGATCCGGCCCCCGTACATGACAATGACCCGATCGGCGATGCCGGCCACCACACCCAGATCGTGGGTGATCCAGATCAGGGACATGCCCAGGCGCTCCTGCAGGCCCTCGATCTCGTCGATGATCTGGGCCTGGGTGGTCACGTCGAGGGCTGTGGTGGCCTCGTCGGCGATGAGGATGTCGGGCTCACACGAGATGCCCATGGCGATGACCACCCGCTGGCGCATCCCTCCCGAGAACTGATGGGGGTAGTCATCGAGCCGGTCTATCGCAGAAGGTATCCCCACCGCCTCCAGCAGCTCGGCGGCCCGGTCCCGGGCGGCCCGGCCCTTCAGCCCCAGGTGGAGCTCGATGGGCTCGATGAGCTGCTCGCCGATGGTGCGGACCGGGTTGAGCGACGTCATCGGGTCCTGGAAGATCATGGCAATCTTGTTGCCCCGCACCTTTCGGATCTCGCTCTCCTGCAGCGAGAGCAGGTCCCGCCCCTCGAATATCGCTTCACCCTCCACCCGGGCGGGCGGAACCGGCAGCAGCTGCATGAGTGCCAGGGTGGACACGGACTTGCCGGATCCCGACTCGCCCACGATGGCGAGAGTCTCGCCCTCCCCCAGGTGGTAGGAAAGACCGTTGACCACGTGAGCCCGGCCCTCCCGGGTGCCGAAAGAGATCCTCAGGTCCTCGACCTCGAGTACCTCGCTCATGCTCCCGCTCCTCGAGACTCGATCACCGAGCGCTGCTGGGGATCGAGGGCATCCCGCAGCCCGTCACCGACGAAGTTGAACGACATCACGGTGACCACGATGGCCAGGCCGGGGAAGAACGCCATCCACGGTGCCTGCTGGAAGAACTGCCTCCCGTCGGTCAGCATCCGCCCCCAGGCAGGGTCGGGCGGCTGCACCCCCAGACCGAGGAAGGACAGAGCCGCTTCGGCCAGGATGGCGAAGGCCAGGCTGAGCGAGGTCTGAACGATGATCGGGGCGATCACGTTGGGGAGGATGTGGGTCCGCAGGATACGGAAGTCGCTCGCTCCCACCGAGCGAGCCGCTCGCACGAATACCGACTCCTTCAGGCCCAGCACCGATCCCCTGGTGATGCGGGCGAAAATCGGGGTGTAGACGATGCCGATGGCGATCATTGCATTGACGATCCCCGAGCCCAGCGAGGCCACGATGGCAATGGCCAGCATGATGGCGGGGATGGAGAAGAGGACGTCCATGATCCGCATCAGGACCGAGTCCACGGCGCCGCCGTAATACCCGGCGATTAGACCGACCGGTACGCCGACACCCAGAGCGATGCCCACCGAGATGGCTCCCACCTCCAGGGAGACCCGCGAGGCGATCACTACCCGGCTGAACACATCCCGCCCGAGTTCGTCGGTGCCGAACAGGTGCGTCCAGGACGGACCCATGAGCCGGTTGGAGATGTCGACGCCGTTGATCTCGAAGGGGGCTATGAGATGGGCGAAGATCGCCACCAGGATCAGCACGGCCAGGATTATCAAGCCCGCCACTGCGAGACGGTTGCGCAGCACGGTCTCCACCGTCGTCCGCAGCCGGGAGCGGTGCTCCACGGGAGGCTCACCGGCGTCGGCGGTGGTAGTGGGATCGGTAACGGATGCCGGGTCAGTCATAGCGGATCCTCGGGTCGAGCCAGCCGTAGAGAAGGTCGACCACCAGGTTGATGGTCAGGAAGAGGAGGGCGATATAGAGGACCGTGCCCTGGAGCAAGGTGTAGTCGCGGTCCCCGATGGCCCGGTAGGCGAGGCGTCCGATTCCAGGCCAGGCGAAGACGATCTCCACCACCACCACGCCCCCGAGCAGGAAGCCGAGTTGCAGCCCGACCACGGTGATGATGGGGATCCAGGCGTTGGGGAGGACATGGTCTTTCAGGACCTGCCAGCGACTGAGGCCCTTGGCCCGGGCGGTGCGGGTGTAGTCCTGGTTGAGCGCCTCCAGGACTGCCGAGCGCACGAAACGGAAGATGATCGACCCCGACACCAGGCCCACCGCCAGGGCGGGAAGGACGAGATGGTGCAGCCACTGGAGCGGGTCATCGAGAATCGACACGTACCCGGAGGCGGGGAACCACCCCAGGATCGAGGCGAAGACGAGGATGTAGATCACCCCCGCCCAGAAGTCGGGAATCGACACCCCGACCTGGCTGGCGGCGGTGGCCAGATAGTCCAGTTTCGACCCTGAACGCACCGCCGAGATGATTCCCAGTGGCACCCCCACCAGCAGGGCGATCAAGAGGGCCGCCCCGGCCAGGGTGAGGGTGGCGGGAAGCCGCTGCAGCACCAGTTGAGTGACCGGCTGACCGCTGCGGAAGCTCACCCCCAGGTCGCCCGTCACCGCCCCTCCCAGCCATCCCAGGTACTGGGTGACGAGAGGCTGATCGAGGCCGGCCCGGTGGCGTAGGGCCTGGTAGACCTCGGGGTCGAACCGGGTCCCCAGGGCGAGCCGAACCGGATCACCCGGGACGATGTGAATGAGAGCGAACACGACGATGCTCACCCCCAACAGCGCTATCAGCATCTGACCGACGCGCCGGGCGATGTACCCGGTCACCGGATCTCTCCGATGACCGGGCCATCTGGCTTCACCGATTCAGCTTCGTGTTGACGAACCGGACGGCGTTGTCACCCCGCACCGAGAAGCCCTCCACCTGCGGCCCCCAGGCCTGGATGTTGTCGGGGTTGTACAGGTAGGTGTAGGAGGCGTCGTCGACGATCATCTCCGCCGCCTGGTCATAGAGCGCCTTGCGGGCATCCTGATCGGTCTCCACCCGGGCCCTGTCCAGCAAGTCGTCGACCTGGGGATTCGAGTAGCCCTGGAAGTTGAAGTTGCCATCGGTGTGATGCTGGGCGTAGTAGAAGTCGTCAGGGTCGATGTTGCCGATCCAGCTCAGCATGAAGCCATCGAAGTCGCCGCTTCCCTCACGGTCGAGCCACGTGTTGAAATCGACATCGTCGATCTGCACCGTGATCCCCAGCGGCTGCAACTCGGAGGCGATCACCTGGGCCTGGGTCACGGTCTCGGGATAGTCCGAGGTGACCAGCATGTCGATGTTCAGGTCGGACACGCCCGCATCGTCGAGCAGCGCCTGGGCGCCGGCGGTATCGCCCGGTGTGAACGGCGAGTACTCGTGGTACCAGAAGCTGTTCTCGGGAATGGCGGTCTGGTTGGGCGTCGCGGCGCCGAACTGAGCCGCCTCGGCGATGTCGGCCCTGTTGATGGCCATGGCGATGGCCCTGCGCACCCGCACGTCGTCGAACGGCTTGCGGTTCTCATTCAGGGCGAAGTAGTGATAGGTCCCACTGGGAGTGCGCCCCACCACGACCGAATCGTCGTTGGCCAGGGAATCGAGTTGCTGGGGCGGGACCGAGTCGATCCAGTCGACTGCCCCGGTCTGCAGATCGGTCAGCTTGGTGGTCTCGTCGGGTATCTGGCGGAACTGGATCCCGTCCAGGGAGGGCCCATCACCCCAGTAGTCGGGGTTCTTCTCCAGGATGATGCCCTGGTCCGGGCTGGAGGAGACGAACCGGAATGGCCCGGTCCCCACCGGATGGGTATCGATGCTCCCGTCGTCGACGATCTCCTTGGGAATGATGGCCATCCCCTTGAACCCGCCGATGTTGACCAGCAGATTGGGAGTGGGACGGGTCAGGTGGATCTCGACGGTGGAGTCGTCCACGGCAGTGACGGAGTCCACCGAGCCGAAGCGATAAGCATTGTTGGCCGCGACATCGGGATCCATGATCCGGTTGTAGGAGTAGACGACGTCGTCGGCCGTGAAGGCTCGACCGTTGTGGAAGGTCACACCATCACGAAGATGGAACGTCCATGTGAGCTGATCGTCGGAAACGTCCCAGCTCTCGGCCAGGGCCGGCTCCATGGTCAGGTCGTCGCCCGGCTGGACCAGGGTGTCGTACACGTTCTCCAGCACCTGGAAGCTGGCGTAGGCCGAGGTCAGGTGGGGATCGAGACGATCGGGCTCGGCGCCCTGGGCGGCGATCAGCACGTTGTCTCCCCCGGAGGGGGCGGCGGTAGTGCCGGGGCCGGCCGTGGTGGCGGATGTGCCGCCACCGCTCGGTGCGGTGGTGGCCACCGTCGAGCTGCTGGTGCTTCCGACATTCACGCTCTCGCCCGAGCTGCAAGCGGCCAGCACCATGGCCAGGGCGGCGAGGAGGGCAATCGATGTCGTCCAGCGACGTCGGGAGGTTCTCATATCGGTTCGGTCCTTTCTCGGTTCAGAAGCTGGGCGGGGTGACAGCCCCCACCACGGTCGCCTCGGTGTCGGTCTGATTGGCCCACCAGTGAGGAACCGATGGGTCATAGGTGATCGCATCCCCCGAAGAAAGCTCATGGATCTCGGCCCCCACCCCCACCACCAGGTCTCCTTCCATGACCAGGACGCACTCTTCGCCCTGATGGCCAAAGGGATTGTCCCGGTTGGAGAAGCCCGGTGGTATGTGGGTCTGGAGCATCTCCAACGATCCCCGCAGGTTGGGGGTGATGAGCTCGTAGACCAGGCCGTCGAATCCCAGCTGCAGCCGGGCTCTCTCGGTCCGCCTCACCACCATCGGTCCGTGAGCGGCCCCGGTGGAGGCCTCGACCAGATCGCCGATGCGCAGACCCAGGGCTGTGGCGATCTTCTGCAGGGTCCGAAAGGACGGGTTGCCCTTGCCCCTCTCGATCTGGGACAACGAGCCGGTGGAGATACCGGCCGCCCCGGCCAGCTGCTGGACGGTGAAGCGGCCCGATCGCTCCCGGCGGATCATCTCACCCAGCCTGGAGGCGGCCGCTTCGTCGACCGGTGGCGTCGGCTGGTCCCGTTCCAGGCTCAACCGGTCCCCTTCATCTGAATACGAATTCCGTTCAACATAATGAACGTTCAATATAGTGAACAATTCTTCACCGTGCTTGGGAGAGCGAGGATGGTTTTCGCGACTCCCGCTCGACTGTTCGAGGTCAGCGCGTGTACCAGCGACACAGCGCCACGGTGAGTCGCTCCATGGTGACCCGGTGGGTGTCCTCGGGCTCGGTCTTGAGCGCCCGATCGGCCCGGAGGACGGCCTCCTGAGCCAACCGCAGCGACGAATCCGGCACCCTGCCCCGGGATCGCCACAGCCGGTCCACACGACGATCGGACGATCTCGCCCCCATCCACTTTCCCAGCGTTTCCCGATCCGGTGCGGCCGCGGCCAGGGACCGGCGCCTGAGGTCGCCGTCGAGGGCACCCACCACTTGCAGGGGATGACCGTGGGTGAGGAAATCGGCCAGACGACGCAGGGCCTGGCCCGTATCCCCCTTCTCCAGAGCGTCCAGATAGAGGAACAGCGGCTCGTCGGGACGGTTCCTGAATCGGTCCAGGATCAGCTGGGCGGTGACCTTGCCCCGATGCTCGCGCAGCTGGTCGAGAGCCCGCCCCATGGCGGCGGTGTCGGTTCCGAATCTCTGCACCAGGGCCTCGGCAGCACCCTTCTCGAACACCAGATCGCGGGATCGGATCTCCTGGCCCAACCATTGGGAGGCCTGACGCTCCCACATCTTCTTGATCGAGACGGTCTCTGCCCCCTCCTTGGCGACTGCGGCCAGGGATTTGGGCAGCTTGCCCTCCACCACGAGCACCACCGAGACGCTGGCCGGGTCCCGCTGTCGTATGAGCTCGGCGAGGATCTCCGCCTCGCCGACCTGCAGGCTCTGGGCGTCCACGACCATCAGGGCCTGCGCACCGCCGAACAGCGACCCCGATTG
The DNA here is from genome assembly GCA_963744905.1 of uncultured Acidimicrobiia bacterium. GTDB lineage: Bacteria > Actinomycetota > Acidimicrobiia > Spongiisociales > ZC4RG35 > DATFFO01. Next base: position 34,648 of record CAVUUV010000008.1, read on the forward strand.
GAGGATCGGAACCGCCGGCTCCAGTTCGGCGCGCAACGACCCCTCACCCTCCTCCCCTGCCCCACGCCCGGGCACGTCGATACGCACCACATCCGAGGGTGAGACACCCGACTTCGTCAGCAGCCCTTGAGCGGATGAGAGCATCTCTTCCCGCTCACCCGGCCCGGCTCCGGACGGGCCGGAGACGACATAGAGAGACACTCCTCAACCTACCCGGCGATCCCACAGACGCGTCAACTCCGAGGCAACGGCGACATCGTGAACCCGGATCATGTCCGCACCTTGCTCGAGCGCCATGGCGACGTAGGCACTCACCCAGTGGATATCGCGCTTGCGAGGGATCGGGACGAGGAGTGGGCGGTTGAGGCTCTCGAACTCGTCGGCGTGGCGTATCACCTCCAGTTGGAGACGGGTATAGGCGGTGTAATCGCCCCGGTAGTTGATAGCGATGCCCGGATCGATGATGACCCGCTCCGCCACGCCGGAGGGAAGTCCGTCCAGTAGCCGGGCGAACTCCTTGGCCGTCGTCGCCGCCTTGTCCCCCAGTAGAGCGACCTCATCGACCGCGTGCGGATGCTCGCCATCGACGTGGACCGCCACCGCCGCCACCGCCGACCCGGACACGACTTCGACCATGGCCGGCGACCGCAACCCTCCCGTGTCGTTGACTAGGGCGGCGCCCGCATTCACGGCCGCTGCGGCAACCTCGGGCTTCCAGGTGTCGACCGAGACGATGAAGCCCCGCCCGGCCAGTGCCTCGACCACCGGCATCAACCTCGATACCTCCTCGGCCGGGTCGATGGTGGGGTTCTTCCAGTGAGAAGACTGCCCGCCCACATCGATCAGGTCGGCGCCCCAGTCCCGGTAACGCTCGGCCAGAGCCACCGCTTCCCGGGCCGAGGTGGCCACGGTTTGCTTGTTCTCCGACTCCGGTGACACGTTGATGACGCCCATGACGTGGGTCACCCCTCCGAATCGGAGTAGATGACGGCCGGCCTGGATTTCCCCACTGAACATGAGCGGAGTCTCCACCGATCGGATACCGACGTCAACGTAGCGAGATGACGACGTCCCCATCCCGGTCAGTGCGGAGAACCCTGGTCCCGTGAGACTCGAGCGTTGCTATCACCTCCGGTGAGGGATGTCCGTAGTCGTTGGGGCCCACCGGGATCACCGCCAGTTCGGCCCCCACCGATGCCAGCCAATCGAGGTCTGAGGTGGCGGCGCCCTGATGGGGAACTTTGAGTACCTCTGCCTTCACCCCGGCCAGGTCGGCCTGGGCGTAGCTCTCTGCGTCGCCGGTCAACAGCAGCCGGGGACCGCCGTCACGGTGAACCAGGAGCACCGCCGACTGGTCATTGGGCGAGGCATACTCCCGGACGGGTCCCAGAACTTCCACCCACAGATCGCCCAACCGGCGGGTCGTCCCCACCGGCGCCGCCCTCAACCGGAGGCCGGCCCGCCGGGCAATTTCGGCTATGTGCTCCGAGGAGGGAGTCGAGTGGGGTGGGGTCGGAAACCAGAACTCGCCCACCGGCCGACGGCCTACCACCGCCTCGAGGCCGGTGGCGTGATCGGCGTGGACATGGGTCAGCACCAGCAGGTCAACCTTCGTCACCCCGTATTCGGACAGCTTCCTCTCCAGCAGGGCGGCCTCCGGCCCGCCATCGACCAGAAGCGTCGAGCCATTGGAGGCCACGACCAGGATCGAGTCGCCCTGGCCGACATCGAAGACCACTGCCCCCGGCCGGGGAACCTGATGGGAGCCACCCAGGATGACCAGGACCCCGGCCACGGCGGCAACGACGACCACGAGAGGTCGGGTTGCGCGACGTGTCGTGGCCAACCCGAGACCGGTGGCGGCGCCGAATCCGATCCATCCCAGCTGTGGCCACCCCGCCCCGAAGCGGGCGATTTCCAGCACTCCCCGGGCACCCAGGGCCGCCAGGCGTATGAGGGGATCCATGCCCAGGCCGACGCCCACCGTGGCGACCGTCGTGGTGACGGCCACCAGAGGAGCGGCGAGGAGGTTGGTCACCGGTGCCAGCAAGGGAATCGAACCGAACACGGCAATCAGCACGGGCGCCACCGCCAGCTGGGCGCCAACCGTCGCCGTCAGCGTCGACCCCAGCCAGTGAGGGATCCCTCCAGACGGAAGGTGCGTGCCCACCAGGACCCCGAGTGTGGCCAGGACAGACAGGGTGAATCCGACGTCGGTGGCCAGCTCCCCGGAGACCACGACCAGTAGAACGACCGTCGCTGCCAGCGCAGAGAAGGCGTCGAGGGCCCATCCCCCGATCCGACCCAGCAGCACAAGCGCGGCCATGACCGAGGCCCGGACGACCGAGGGTTCCCACCTGGTGGCGACCACGAAAATCGCCACGGCCAGCAGTCCCACCACGGCCCGGCGGCGGGGTCCGGCCGCCAGCGGGCCGGCTGCCATCAGCACCAGCACCAGGAAGAGAGCCACGTTGCTGCCCGATACCGCCACCAGGTGGGAGAGCCCCGAGCGTCGCATCGCCTCCATGTCCGCTTCGGGTATGTCGGTCGTGTCACCCACCAGGAACCCCGCCAGAAGTCCTCTGTCTCTGCCCCGGCCCGAGAGCCTGTGCAACGCTCTGGCCCGGACCACGTTGCCGGTCTTCATCCAGATAGGCGCCGAGCCAGGGACGGCCTCGACCCGGTCCGCCCTGAGCACCCCGGCGTATGGTTCCCCGCCCGCCCGGCCACTGCGGGAGAGCATCATTCCCCGGACGATCAATTGTTCCCGGGCCTGGGCGGGAGGGGGCTCCGACAGTGAAACCAACAGCGGAATCGCTCCCGGCCGGGTGGGGAGAGGCGGGTCCGGGACCGCCAGCACCCACCATCCGTAGTCGCCCCGACGGGGATCATTCAGCAGCCGCACCGTCATCTCCACCCGGCCCGGGGCGGAGGAGTAGTCGAGGATCGCCTGCTGGCGTCGGGTCGATGCCATGCCCGAAAACACCCCCGTGGCGGTGAGAAGCAGGACCAGGGCCGTCAGGGAGCGACGGCGCCGGGGCACCATGACCAGCGCAAGGACCCCCACCGCCACGGGCCCCGTGACCCACCACGAGATTCCCCACCAGCGACCGGCCACCGCCCCCATCCAGACCGACCCCGCCCCTCCCAGCCTGACCAGGGTGCGCCGATCGAGGGCGCCCATCAGGGCACGGCGACCAGATCCCTGATCGAGGCGAGTTTGGCCTCGCCGATCCCGGGAACCTCGAGCAGGTCCTCGACCTTCTCGTAGCGGCCGACTTCCAGGCGATGGGCCACGATCCTCTCGGCCAGGACCGGTCCCACCCCGGGCAGCTCCTCCAGCTGGTCGGCGCTGGCCGTGTTGAGTGGAATCGGCCCCGGCTGTGATGGGATCGAGGCGGTCCCTGCCTCGCCCGGCGGTACTGAAGGGCCGGGGACAATCACCTGCTGCCCGTCCGCCACCGTCTGGGCCAGGTTGACCACCTCGAGATCGGCACCCGGACGGGCGCCACCCGCCCGGGCTATGGCATCACCCACCCTGGCCCCCGGAGAGAGGCTGACCACCCCGGGCTCGGAAACCCACCCCGAGACATAGACCAGGACGGTGTCCTTGCCTACGGATGCGCCCTCGGTCATCGCCGGGGCGGACGGACTCATTCCCGGGGCATCGGCCTCCAGCTCGGGAACAGGAGCCAGCGGCGTGGCCTCCACTCCCCGACCGAACCAGATCCCGGCCAGCACCGCCGCCACCGCCACGACTCCGCCGACCAGCCAGCGCCGATCCATCGCCTCCCCTGCCTTGGACCCGCCGTGGCCGCTCCCCCAATTTGTACCGGACCGGCGGCAGCCTGACCACCCCCCTGATTCCACCAATCCGGCGGTATGGTGCCGGGATGGCCCATGACCACCTGCGAGTGAAACCGGGGACGATCGTCGACCTCGCCTCACTCCCCACCCGTTCCGATGCCGGCTGGGACGGCGACAAGAAGGAGGGCAAGAAGCGGGTCAAAGAGCTGGCCAAGCATCTGCGCAACCTGCAAAGGGTGTTCTACGCCGACGGTTCGCACAGGCTGCTGATCGTCCTCCAGGCCATGGACACCGGCGGCAAGGACTCCACCATCCGCGATGTGTTCGGGCGGATGAACCCCCAGGGCGTCAAGGTCACGTCGTTCGGCGTTCCCACCCCGCCCGAGCTGGCCCACGACTACCTGTGGCGGGTCCATCCCCACGTGCCCGGCAACGGCCAGATCGCCATCTTCAACCGGAGCCATTACGAGGACGTGCTCGTGGTTCGGGTGGCCAACCTGGTCCCCGAGGGACGGTGGCGGAGGCGCTACGACCACATCGTCGCATTCGAGGAGATGCTGGCCGACGAGGGGACCACGATCCTCAAGTTCTTCATCCACATCTCCAGGGAAGAACAGAAGGAGCGCCTCGAGTCGCGCCTCGAGGACCCGGACAAGAACTGGAAGTTCAACCCCGCCGACCTCGACACCCGGGCCCGCTGGGACGATTACGCCGCCGCCTACTCGGAGATGCTGGGGCGGACTTCTACCGCCCGCGCTCCCTGGTACGTCATTCCCGGCGACCGCAAGTGGTACCGCAAGCTCGTCATCGGCGAGATCACCATCGACCTGCTCGACTCCCTCGACCTGCATACCCGACCAATCCCGAGGACCTGTCCGGCATCGTCATCCCCGACTGACCCGACCCGGCCTTAGCGGCCCGGCGAGCGTTCTTTGGACGTAGGGGAACGCCCCACCCGTTCTTTGGACGCTCAGGAACGCATAGCGATGGTAGTGGTCCAAAGAAGGGATTTAGCGTTCGTCAGCGTCCAAAGAAGAGGCCGCCAGGGAGGGACCTCTCCCACCTCTCCTCACAGGGAGGCGACCACCTGGGCGGCCTCGACCTCCAGATCGATGGCCTGGTAGGCCCGATGATGGGACAGGCCCGCGGCCCGACCCCCTAGGTAGTCGATCAAGTAGCGGCGCAGAAAACCGAAGACGCCGAGTGTCTTCCACTGCCGCAGGTGCACCAGCTCGTGGCACAGCAGGCGGGCCACAGACTCGGGGTGACCACGGAGCAGGTCGGGCCTGACGTAGATTCCCCAGGGCAGGGTCATGGCCCCCACCCAGGCCGGCCACACACCCCTCAGCCACCACGGAGGTGGGTGCACCCGTACCGATTGCGGGTAGACGGGGAGCAGGCGCACCCGCAGAGCAGGGCTGTCGAGCCTCCCCAGCAGGTCTGCCGCCCGCATCAGCGCACGACGAGGTTCACCAGTCTCGGGGGCCGGACGATGACCCGGTCCACATCTCCCCCCGAGATCCAATCCTGGATCCGTTCGGATTCGAGAGCCAACCGCTCGGCCTCCTCGGCCGTGATATCGGCGTCCACCTCGAACCGGTCCCGAACCTTGCCGTTGACCTGGATGACCATGGTCACGACCTCGCGCCTGACCAGCTCAGGATCCCATTCCGGCCAGGCCTCGGCAGCCAGCATCCCCTCGTGCCCGCGCCGCTCCCACAGCTCATGCGTGACGTGAGGAGCCATCGGAGCCAGCAGCAGCAAAAGGATGTCGATCGCCCGGGCCATGGTCTCGGCCCGCGCCCCGCTCCGGGCGTAATCGGTGAGGACATTGGTCAGAGTCATCAGGGCGGGCACGGCAGTGTTGAAAGAGAACCGCTCGATGTCGGTGGTCACCTTCTCTATCGCCCGATGAGCCTCGGCCAGAACCTCCCGATCGGCCCCGGTCTCATCGCGGTCGACCGTCTCCCCCACCTCACCGGTGACCAGGCGCCACACCCGATCCAGGAAGCGGGCCGTGCCCTCCACGCCATTCTCGTCCCAGGCGGCGTCGTCGGTGGGCGGGCCCATGAACAGGTGATACAGGCGCAGGGCGTCGGCTCCATGCGAGGCGAGCAGGGCCATGGGGTCGACGACGTTGCCCTTCGACTTGGACATCTTGGCCCCACCCAGGGTGATCATTCCCTGGGTGAAGAGGCGGGCAAACGGTTCCTCCACCGGTGACAGGCCCATGTCGAACAGCACCTTGGTGATGAAGCGGGCATAGAGCAGATGGAGGATGGCGTGTTCGATGCCCCCGATGTATTGGTCGACCGGCATCCAGTAGCGGGCGTTCCCGCGATCGAAGATCGTCCGATCGTCGGGTGAGTCGTCGGTGAAGCGGAGGAAATACCAGGAGCTGTCGACGAAAGTGTCCATGGTGTCGGTCTCCCGCTGCGCCTCCCCTCCGCAGGCGGGGCAGGTCGTGTTTACCCAGTCCTCGGCTGTGGCCAGGGGTGACCTTCCCTTGGGCAGATAGTCCTGGACGTCGGGAAGCATCACCGGCAGATCTTGCTCGGGTACCGGCACCAGCCCGCACTCGTCGCACGACACCATCGGAATCGGAGAGCCCCAGTACCGCTGGCGACTGATCAGCCAGTCCCGCAGCCTGTAATTGACACTGCGCCGGCCTACGCCTCGGTCCTCGAGCCACCCGATGATCCGCTCCTTGGCCTCCTCCATCGCCAGCCCGTCGAGAAAGCCCGAGTTGATGGCCGGACCGTCGCCCAGATATGCCTCTCCCTCGAATTCCGGCGGCGGCTCGACGGTGCGGATGATCTCGATCCCGTACCGTGTGGCGAAGTCCCAGTCTCGCTGGTCCTGACCGGGTACGGCCATGATGGCTCCGGTGCCGTATCCCATCAGCACATAATCGGCGACGTAGATCGGCACCGGACGGCCGTTGGCCGGGTTGACGGCGTGACGGCCGGTGAATACCCCGGTCTTGTCGCCCTCCGCCATGCGCTCGATCTCCGTGATCCGCGCCGCCTGTTCCTGATAGGCCCTCACCTCCTCCTCGGCCTCCGTCTCGTCCACGAGCTGATCGACCAGGGGATGTTCGGGGGCCAGCACGGCGAAGGTCATGCCGAAGATGGTGTCGGGACGGGTGGTGAAGACCTCGAAGGAAGCGCCCAACTCGGCCACTTCCATGGTGAAGGTGGCTCCTTCGGAGCGCCCGATCCAGTTGCGCTGCATGGTGCGGACCCGATCGGGCCAGTGCTCCAGGTGCTCGATGTCGTCGAGCAGCCTGTCGGCGTAGTCGGTGATCTTGAAGAACCACTGGCTCAGGTTGCGCCTGACCACCTCGGCCCCGCAACGCTCGCAGAACCCGTCGATGACCTGCTCGTTGGCGAGGACGGTCTGGTCGTTGGGGCACCAGTTGACCGGCGCCTCCGCCTTGTAAGCCAGGCCTCGCTCGTACAGCTTGAGGAACAACCACTGATCCCACCGGTAGTAGTCGGGATGGTGAGAGGCCAGCTCACGGCGCCAGTCGTACATGGCTCCCAGCCGCTTGATCTGATCCGCCATGGTGGCGATCTGGGCCTCGGTGTTCTCCCGTGGCTGGACGCCGGTACCGATGGCGGCGTTCTCGGCCGGGAGACCGAAGCTGTCCCATCCCATCGGAGAGAGCACGTTGAAGCCCCGCATGGTCTGGTAGCGGGTCAACAGGTCCCCGAACGTGTAGTTGCGGACGTGCCCCTGGTGCAAGGCTCCCGAGGGATAGGGATACATGCACAGGTTGTAGAACTTGGGGCGCCCGGCCTCCTCCTCCACCTCGAACGCCCCCGACAGGCTCCAGCGCTCCTGCCATTTGGCTTCGATCTTCTGATGGTCGTAGGACATGGGCCTCTGAGGGTACTCCCGGTAGTCCGACCCGCTGAAGCGAATATCGGTTCCGGAGCTGTCGGCGGCGGGCATTACCGTTCCCGCCATGTCAGGCACCGATCCGATCGACATCCTCAAAGAGCGGGGCCTCCTCCAGGACCACACCGACGAGGAGGGCCTCCGCCAGCATCTCGGCTCGGGGCGGCGCACCTTCTACGTCGGCTACGACCCGACCGCCTCCTCCCTTCACGTGGGCAACCTGGTCGGCCTGATGACCATGGCCTGGCTCCAGCGCGCCGGGCACCACCCCATCGCCCTGGCCGGAGGTGCCACCGGTCGAATCGGCGACCCGTCGTTCCAGGACGAAGAGCGCAGCCTCATGGACGACGCCACCGTCGCCGCCCACATGGCCGGTATCGTCCAGGACTTCGGGCGCATTCTCGACCTGTCCGACACGATCGTCGTCGACAACTACGAGTGGACCAAGGATGTCACCGTTCTCGATTTCCTGCGGGAGATAGGCAAGCACTTCTCGGTCAACCAGCTCATCGCTCGCGAGTCGGTACGACGCCGCCTCGAAGACCGAGAGCAGGGCATCTCCTACACGGAGTTCAGCTACGGACTGCTCCAGGCGATGGACTACGACCACCTCTTTGCCGCCTATGGCTGCACTCTCCAGGCCGGAGGATCGGACCAGTGGGGCAACATCATCGCCGGTGTCGATCTGATCCGGCGGCGCCGGGGCGAGAAGGTCCACGCCCTCACCTGGCCGCTGGTGGAGGGTTCCGATGGGAAGAAGTTCTCCAAATCGGCCGGCAACGCACCATGGCTCGACCCGGCCCTGACCTCGCCGTTCGCCTACTACCAGTGGTGGCTCAACACCGACGATCGGGATGTGGGCCGGTTCCTGCGCATGTTCACCTTCCTGCCCCTCGACGAGATCGAGCAGGCGGTGGAGGCGCATGAGGAGGATCCCGGCTCGAGGAGCGGTCAGCGCCTCCTGGCCGAGGAGGCAACCCGCATCCTCCACGGTGAGGAGGGGCTGCGGGCCGCCACCCAGGCCACCGGAGTGCTGTTCGGCGACACCCCGGTGACGAATCTGGACGACGCCACCCTGGCCATGGCCTTCGAACAGGCACCCACGTTGGAAATCGAGCGCGTCTCGCTCCAGGGCGGGATGGGCTTGCTGGATCTCATGACCGCGGTCGGCGCCGCCAAGAGCAACGGCGAGGCACGACGGCTCGTCGAGCAGGGCGCGGTGCGCATCAACGAAGACGAGGTGAAGGACTCGACCCGCACCGTCGGGACCCAGGACCTGGCCACCAAATCGGCTCTGGTCCTGCGGGTGGGAAAGAAGAGGCAGTACCTGATCAGATTGGTGTAGGGCGCGGTGGGACTCACCCGCCCTCGGTGCTGCTGACCGGCCCGGCATCACCCAGACCCACCACCCGGCCGGTGTTGCTCCCCGCCACCACGAGGCCCGACACCAATGTCGGAGTCGAGGCCATGTAGTCGCCTTTGGCGCCGATCGATACCTGCCACATGATTGCTCCGTCGACCGGATCCAACCCGAACACGATCCCCGCCTCCGAGGTGACGACCGCGAGATCCGTGGCGAGCAGCGGTGAGGCGTAGGAAGCGTCACCCAGGGGCGTCTCCCAGATTTCCGTCCCGGTCTCCGGGTCGAGGGCGTAGGCCGTGCCTGCGGCGGTCGTGACGAATACCGCGTCGGCTACGGCCGCCGAGGAGTAGACCGGACCATCGAGGCTCGAGTCCCACACAACCGTTCCATCCGAGAGGTCGAGAGCCGCCATGCGCCCGTTCACCGAGCCCACGTAGACGACACCGTCGACGATCGCCGGGGTTGCCACCACCCCATCGGCCACCCTGAAGAACGTCTGAGGCATCGAGGGATGACCGAAATCGTGAAACCAGAGCTTCGAGCCGTTGGCGATGTCAAGAGCGACCACCTGGTTGTCGGCGTCGCCGATGACGATTGCCCCCTCCGAGAGAGCCGGAGACGACCCGGTGGAGGCTCCCAGCGGAAACCGGTGGACGACCGAGCCATCGGAAATGTCGACAGTCAACACCTCGTCATCGACGCCATCGATCAATTGGCCGTTGGCTACCAACGGCGAAGACCGAACCGAACCGCCCAGAGCCTTCTTCCAGATCACCTCGCCATCGTTGACCGAGACTGCGAATAACGAGCCAGAGGAGTCAGGCTCCAGGACCACATCGCCGACGACGACGGGGGTTGCCTCCGAGGCGCCGATCTGCCTGCTCCACTGCTGGGTGCCGTCCAGGTCGATTCGGCGCAGCGAACCGTCCCCTCCGACTACCACGATCCCGTCTGCGAGCGGGATCGGCGAGGAGATCACATGTCCCCCGGTATCGATCGACCACTGCATCTTCGGCTGTGCCGGGCCGGAGCCTTCGATGACACCGGCCCGGTCGGGCCCTCCCCGAAAGCCGATCCCTGTGTTCAGGTTCTGATCGGGCGCGACAGCCCGCTGGCTGCAGGCCGGCGCCGCCAATGCCAGGACAGCCAAAGTCGCAGCGAGAGCCTGGATCTGTTTTCTGCCGGTGAGGGACATGAGTGCCGACAGCCTAAGTCTGTGCGAGACTCTGGCCCGTGGCCGAGGTATCCAATCCCACCAAGCTCTACTTCCCCCAGGACGGAATCACCAAGGCCCAGGTGGTGCGCTACTACGAGTCGGTGGCCGAGGCGATGGTTCCCCACCTGCGCGGGCGACCCCTGACACTTCAGCGCTTCCCCGACGGGATCGAGCGGGACGGGTTCATGCAGAAGAATGCTTCCCGATACTTCCCGAACTGGATCGAGAGGGTGGCGGTGCCCAAGGCCGGGGGGTCGACCAATCATCCCCTGTGTGACTCGGTCAGGGACCTCACCTACCTGGCCAACCAGGGCACGATCACCTTCCACATCTGGACCTCCCGCCTCCCCGACCTCACCCGGCCGGACCGTTTGGTCCTCGACCTCGATCCTGCTCCGGGAGCGCCTCCCCCGGTCGAGGCGACGCTGGCCGCCCGTCAGGTCCTCGAGGACGTCGGGCTGCTGCCCGGTGTCATGACCACCGGATCGCGGGGCTACCACGTGGTTGCCCCCATACGCCCTCAGGCCGACTTCGAGGCGGTGGGCCACGCCGCACGCCTCCTGGCCCTGGTGGTCGAGGCGCGCCATCCCCACCAGATGACGACCGCCTTCCACAAAGCCGACCGGGGAGGGCGGGTCTTCGTCGACTGGCTCCGCAATCGCTGGGCCCAGTCCACGGTGTCTCCGTGGTCGCTGCGGCCGCTTCCGGGTGCTCCGGTGGCGATGCCGATCGACTGGAGCGAGCTCGATTCGACGCCACCGGGCTGGTGGACGGTCGTCAGCGCACCCGAGCGGGTGGGGTTGTCGCCTGATTGGCCCCCCGGCCCGCCACTGAACCTCGACCGGGTACAGGCGCTGGCCGAGGAGCACCGGGTGTCCGATCCTGAGCCGTTCGACCGGTTCTCCAGACGGTAGGACCCAGGCATTCGAGGGCCCATGTAAGGCACAGGCTGATTGGAGCGAGTAGCGTGGTCTCCCACACCTCCCGCCGTGGGGCGGGCAGGCTTGCAGACACCTAGCGAAGCAAACGGAGGACGAACACGTATGAAACGATGGATAACCATCGTGACGCTCCTCGCCCTCGTCGCCGCCGCCTGCGGCCAGACGAGCGAAGAGACCACGAGCACTACCGCGGGAGGGACAGAGACCACCGCTGCCCCGCCGACGACCACGGCCACCACCATGGCCCCGGCCACGTCGACGACGGCAGGCGGCGGCGGCGGGACGATCATCATCGGCACGACCGACACGATCGCCTCGCTCGATCCGGCCGATGCCTACTCCATTCACGACTGGGAGCTTCTGTCCAACATCAACGAGGGCCTGCTCACGTTCAAGCCCGGCACCACCGAGGTACAGCCGGGCCTGGCCACGGACATGCCCGATGTGTCGGACGACGGCCTGACCTACACGTTCACCCTCAAGGACGGTCTCCAGTTCGGGGACGGGACACCGCTCGACGCGACCAGCTATGCCCAGCAGCTCAACCGGTTGTTGGCGCCAGGGCCCGGACCGGACTGCCCCAACGGAGTGGCGGGTGCACTGGCCGCCCCCTTCGTGGACAGCATCGAGGCTCCGGATGCGAGCACCATCGTGTTCCATCTGACCCGCCCGGTTGGGTTCTTCAACGAGATCGTTGCCCGCCCGACCTACTTCCCGGCAGATCCCAACATCTACCCGGACGACGAGTGCGTGCTGTTCCCGGAGGCTCCCATCTATGGGACCGGCCCCTGGTACATCAGCGAGTACACCCAGAACGAGCAGACGGTCCTGAAGCCGAACCCGAACTACACGGGTGAGCTCACCCCACAGGCCGACCAGATCATCATTCGCTACTTCTCCGACCCCCAGACCATGGCGCTGGCGGAGCAGAACGGTGAGATCGACATCGCCTGGCGGTTCCTGGGACCACAGCTCATCGGTCAGCTGGAGGACAACACCGATCTCAACATCGGCACCGTCTCCGGCGGCGGCATCCGCTACCTGATCATCAACCACACCATGGCCCCCATGGACGACCCCAACGTCCGCAAGGCAGTGGCCTCGTTGATCGATCGTGACGAGATCGCCGACGTGGTGTTCGGTGGCCAGGTGGATCCGATCTACTCCATGGTTCCCAAGGGATTCCTGGGAGAGAAGGACTCGTTCGACCAGACGTATGCCGCACCGAACGTGGACGCGGCCAAGCAGTATCTGGCGGACTCGGGCTATGACGAGAACAACCATCTCCAGCTCGACCTGTGGTACCCGCCCGAGCACTACGGTGCCGAGACGGCGGACTGGATGGCCTTGATCGAGCAACAGCTCGAGGCCAGCGGCGTCATCGACGTCAACCTCCAGTCACAGGAGTGGAGCACGTACGTCACCGCTCTCACCGGTGGCGAGTCCTACCCGGCCGGGGTGCTGGGATGGTTCTTCGACTATCCCGACCCCTCCAACTACCTGGAGCCGTTCGTGTTCAACGGCGGTGAAGGCACCAACGTGACCGACGCCGACACGAATGATCCACTGACGGATCAGGCGTCGCAGCTGGTCGACCTGCTCAACCAGGGCTCGGTCGAGACCGACACCACCAAGCGTGCAGACATCTATGGACAGATCCAGGACCTGTACGCCGACATGGTCGTCACGCTGCCGATCATCATCGTGTCGGAGCACATCGTGTATCCCGACTACATCTCGGGTAGCGATCAGTACGCAACGCCAGAGACCCTCAACGTGGGGCCGGCGTTCGACCTGAACTACTCGCTGCTCAAGACGAGCAAGTAACGCGACGAGAGGGGGGCGGACCGGCCGGTCCGCCCCCCTCTCCGCGGTTCTGTACCCTGGCCGATCCGTGTCACCCATAGCCCTCATATTCCTGATCATCGGAATACCGGCCGTGATCGGCCTGATCTACATCTTCGTGCGAGGCTCGACCGGGCTGCGCCGGTTCATCCTCACCCGCATCGGTCTCACCCTGCCGATGGTCTTCATCCTCGCCACCCTGGTCTTTTTCATCATGAGGATCCTCCCCGGCAACCCGGTTAGGTCGGCTCTCGGGCCCAAGGGCAGCCCCGAGCAGATCGAACGGATCAGCGAGCAGCTGGGCCTCAACGACCCGATCCTGGTCCAGTACGGCCGCTTCCTGGGCAGCGTCGTCACCCTCGACTTCGGCCGCTCCCTCACCGGAGGACACCGCCGCATCGTCGATGAGATGAGTGAGCGCTTCCCCGCCACCCTGGAGCTGGTCGTCCCGGCCGCCCTGCTCGCCCTGTCCCTGGGCGTCGGGGGTGGGGCACTGGCCGCCTCGCGACGAAAACGCGTCACCGATTACGGGCTCCGCATCTACTCGGTGGTCATCTACTCGATCCCCATCTTCTGGCTGGGCCTGATGCTGCAACTCGTGTTCGGGCTGCGTCTGGGTTGGTTCCCCATCGCCGGGCGAATCGACGCCGTGGTCTCTACCGGTCTGCACCGGGTGACCAACATCCTCCTGATCGACTCGGTACTGGCCTGGAACTGGACCGCCTTCGGATCGGTCGTGTCTCACCTGGTGCTCCCGGTGTTCACTCTCGGACTGATCCTGTCGGGCGTCTTCGTCCGCCTCACCCGGATCAACGTCATCGAGACCCTGCAGGCGGACTACATCGACGCCGCCCGGGCCCGGGGCATCCGGGAGCGGATCGTGGTCTACAGCCACGCTCTCCGCAACGCCATGATCCCGGTCGTCACCCTGATCGGGCTCCAGGTCGCCATCCTCCTGGCCGGGGCCGTCCTCACCGAGACCGTGTTCTCCTGGCCCGGCATGGGCCAGTATCTGGTCCAGCGCATCTCCGCCCGTGATTACACCGCCGTGCAAAGCGTGATCACCATCTTTGCTTTGCTGGTGGCGATGATCAGCCTGGCCATGGACATCGTCTACTCGTTGGTCGATCCCCGGGTCAGGTATTGAGAATGATGGAGGAGGCGAGAACTTGAGCACCCGCGGCACGCCCGTAGCCGAGGAGGAGGCACGACCTGACTGGGAAGAGGACCTGGCCCGGGTCGGGTTCACCCGTCGCATCTTCATGGCTCGTCGCTGGTATGGCGCCGACTGGTGGTTCGTGGCCATCGCCGCGGTGATGGTGGCGGGTTTCATCGTGGTGGCCATCTTCCCCGGCCCTCTTGCGCCCTATCCCCCCGACCAGCAGGTGGGTCCTCGTTTCCTGTCTCCCGGTGCCCATCCCGACGTGCCGGTGCTGGTGGCTCTGGCCGGATCCGGTCTCCAGGATCTCCAGGATCTGGCGGTTCCCTCCGATGCACCCCGCCCCAAGGTGGGCGTCGTGCGCGGCGTACCCACGGCCGGCGCCCTCCGTGAGCAGGCCCAGACCATCGACGGCCAACTGCGGGAGTCGGGTGACCTACGCCTGCGACCCTCCATCGAGCGCTTCGACACCGTGCCCGAGACACTGCAGGCGGTGGTCGACGGCGAGGTGACGGCCGCCGTGGTGCGCTCCGCCGAGTACGAGGCCGTAGCCGACCAATTCCCGGACCTGGTCGAGGGCAACGACATCACCGGACAGCAGTCGACGGCGGGCGGATTCCTGCTCGGCACCAACCAGATCGGCCAGGACGTGTTCAGCCGCCTGATATGGGGAACCCGGATCGCCCTCATCATCGGATTCTCCTCAGCCGGAGTGGCCCTGGTGACCGGAGTCCCGCTCGGCCTGATCGCCGGATACACGGGAGGCAAGCTGGACCGCCTCCTCACGCTGGTCATGGACAGCCTGTATGCCTTCCCGGGCCTCATCCTGGCCATAGCCATCACCGCGGTGCTGGGACCCTCGATCTTGAACGTGATCGTGGCCATCGCCGTCCTCTACGTCCCCACCTACTACCGGATCGTGCGCGGCCAGACGCTGTCGGTCAAGGAAGAGGTGTACGTGGAGGCGGCTCGCTCGATCGGTGCCAGGGCAGGCTCCATCCTGCGTCGCTACGTCTATCCCAACGTGATCCCCTCCGTGTCCATCATCCTCTCGGTCAACGTCGCCGATGCCATCCTCACCGGGGCAGGACTCTCCTTCCTGGGCCTGGGCCTCCCACCCAATACCGCCGATTGGGGCATCGACGTGGCCCGCGGTCAGGAGTTCATTCAGACCTCGTGGTGGCTGATCACCTTCCCGGGCTTGGCGATCATGCTGGTGGTACTGGCCTTCACCATGATGGGCGAGGGCCTGACAGAGATACTCAACCCCAAGCTGCGGGGACGCTGATGCCGCCCATCCTCTACTCGGTCGAGAACCTGACCGTGGAATACACGACCCGGATCGGACCCGTGCGGGCCGTCGACGACGTCAGCCTCGAAATCAACAAGGGCGAGATCCTGGGCCTGGTCGGGGAGTCGGGATGCGGCAAGTCCACCCTGGGCAAGGCCCTGATGCGTCTCCACACCGGACCGGCCCGTATCACCTCCGGACGACTGCTCTTCGATGGCCACGATCTGATGGAGCTCTCCGACCGTCGGATGCGGGAGATCCGGGGCAGCCGTCTGGGCATGGTGTTCCAGGACCCGATGACGTCCCTCAATCCGGTGCAGCGGATCATCGACCACCTGACCGAGACCATGCTCACCCACCGCCCCGACTGGACCGAATCCGCCGCCCGGGAGCGAGCCGAGGACCTGGTCGAGCGCCTCGGGATCCGGCGCGAGCGGATCGATGACTACCCCCACCAGATGTCGGGCGGGATGCGACAGCGGGTCATGATCTCGTTGGCCCTGGCCCTCAACTGTGACCTGGTCATCGCCGACGAGCCCACCACCTCCCTGGACGTGATCGTGGAGGCCAAGTTCCTCGACCTGCTCAAGGAGCTGCAGAAGGAGTTCGACCTCACCATCCTCTTGATCACCCACAACATCGGCGTGGTGGCCGAGGTGGCCGACCGGGTGGCGGTGATGTACGCCGGGAAGATGGCCGAAGTGGGTGACGTACGGGAGGTTTTCGGAGACCCCCAGCATCCCTATACCCAGGGTCTTCTGCATTCGGTACCCAACATCGAACTGGACGGTGGTGAGCTCTACAAGATGGAGGGTGCCCCTCCCAACCTCCTCCACCCCCCGTCGGGATGCCGGTTCCATCCCCGCTGCCCCCACGTGATGGACATCTGTCCCGCCCGTGAGCCTGCCTTCGACCCGGTCGAGGGGATGCCCGAGGACCATCTCGTTGCGTGCTGGCTATACCAGGAGCACCCGGCGGAGGTGCCCAGCGGTGTCTGAGACCCGGACCATGCCAGGCAGCGAGATCCGAGCGACCCACGGGGAGGCCCTGGTCGAGGTGAGGGACCTCAAGAAGCACTTTCCCCTCCAAAGCGGATTCCTGGCCGGTCTCCTCAACCGGGGCGAGATACCGGCGGTGAGAGCAGTCGACGGAGTGAATTTCGAGATCCGTCGGGGTGAGGTGTTCGGCCTGGCAGGAGAGTCGGGCTCGGGCAAATCGACGGTGGGCCGACTGGTACTCAACCTGCTCGAGCCGACCGGGGGCCAGGTGCTATTCGACGGCACAGACCTGTCCAACCTCTCCCACGAGGAGATGAGACGGCTCCGCAGCCGGATGCAGATCATATTCCAGGATCCATTGGCCTCACTCAACCCCCGCATGACCATTGCCCAGACCATCGCCCACCCCTCCGAGATCCACCAGCCGGACCTCACCCCCAACCAGAGACATCACCAGGTGCTGGAAATACTCGACGCAGTGGGCATGTCACCGCCCGACATCTTTGCCGACAAGTACCCCCATCAGATCTCGGGGGGTCAGAGGCAGCGGGTCGTCATCGCCCGGGCCCTGGTCACACAGCCCGACCTGATCGTGGCCGACGAGCCCATCGCCATGGCCGACGTCTCGGTGCGATCCCTGCTCCTCGACCTGATGATGAAGCTCAAAGACGAGTTCGATCTCACCTATCTGTTCATCACCCACGACCTGGCCACGGCCAAGTACGTGTGCGATCGGATCGCCATCATGTACCTGGGCAAGCTCGCCGAAATCGGGCCCCTGGCCGACGTGTACGGGTCGCCCCTACATCCCTACACCGAGGCCCTGCTGGAAGCGGTCCCCGTTCCAGACCCTCGCCACCGTCGAACCCAGCCCATGCCGGCGGGCGAGATACCCAGCGCCATCAACCCTCCCCCGGGATGCTCCTTTCACCCCCGCTGCCCCCTGGCTGTGGAGGGTGTGTGTGATGTCGAGCTACCCGTCCTGGAGCCCGATCCCGCCAACGGCGACCGCCGCCATCTGGCCGCCTGTCATGTACGGACCGGGAAACTGGCCACGTCCTGACCTTCTGGCACCGCCGACCCGCCGAAACACGCGACCGTAATTGCGACGCGGAGTACTCAGCCGATCTCGAGGGTGATGGGTACGTTGCCTTTGAGGGCCTGAGAAACGGGACAGCCCTCCTTGGCGGCTTCGGCGGCAGCCCGGAAGTCCCCCTCAGACATGCCCGGTACGTCCCCCGTCACCTTGATAGCCATTCCCGTGATGCCGGTGCCGGCGATGAACGCGGCGGTGGCGGTGACATCGAGACTGGCCGGGGCATGACCGGCCTTGGCCAGGCCGTTGGACAGGGCCATCGAGAAGCAGGCGGCATGGGCGGCGGCGATCAACTCCTCGGGGCTGGTGACCCCGTCGTGCGTCTCACTGCGCGCCCGCCAAGTCACCGGCACCGTTGCCAGCGCCCCGGTGTCAAAGCTCACTGTGCCGCTGCCGGTCTGCAGGTCACCCTCCCAGTGTGCCCGTCCTGTGCTCTCCAAGGCCATCGTTCGCTCCTTCGTGTGTCCGCAACTGGCTCAGGCACCAACCTAGTGATCTGTCGCGCCTCTCTGTGCAGGTGACCCGGGTGGACTCCGGGTACCCGGCCGGGGCGGCGGGTCCGTCGGCAGCGGGACCTTGGCCCCTAGTGCCGCTACACGCTCCAGACCATGCTGGATACGAGGTCATCACGGAGGTCTCGATGAGAGTAAGTGAATTGATGTCAACGGACCTGGCGACGGTTGGCGCGGACACGCCCCTCAAGGAAGCCGCCCGCCTCATGACCGGGCGCGGTGTGAGCGGACTGCCGGTGGTGGACGAAACCGGGCAGCTGGTGGGAATCATCAGCGAATCCGACTTCGTGGAGAAGGCCAGCGGCCAGACCCGGTCCGGGCTGATCGGGGCCCTCTTCGAGCGCGAGGCCCGTCTGATCGATGCTGACACGGTCGGCGCCATCATGACGCGCAGTGTCGTATCGATCGAGCCCCGGGCCAGTCATCAGCAAGCAGCCCGTCTCATGCGCACCAAGAGGGTGAAGCGATTGCCGGTGGTGAACGAAGACGGAAAGCTGGTCGGGATCGTCAGCCGCTCCGACATCCTGGGCGTGTTCGCTCGCTCGGATGCCACCATCGAGCACGAGATCCGGCATCGCCTGATCGGACAGGTCCTGGCCATCGACGGAGGCCGGGTGGAGATATCGGTCTCTGAGGGTCACGTGGAGCTGGCTGGAGTCGTCCCCACCAGGACGGACGCTCGGCTGCTGGAGGAGCTGTCAGGCGACGTGGCGGGGGTCATGTCGGTCGAATCCAGTCTCAATTATCTGGTCGACGACACCCAGCGGGCCCACGAGACCCAGCCCTACGGAGTTCCCCGCCCCAACTGGTAGAGCAGGAACCGATCCCCAGGACGGCGGGTGGGGACGGGCGATGCGGCGATTCAAGCTGCCATCATGTCGTTTGACCGCGAACTGGAGCAGCAATGACGAAGATCGAACGCCTCGGCGTCATCGGGGGCGGCCAGATGGGAGCCGGCATCGCCGAGGTGGCGGCCGGCCACGGATGCGACGTTGTCGTTCACGAGATCTCGACCGACGCCTGCGAGGCGGCCCGCAACAGGGTCCACGCCTCGGTAGAGCGATCGGTGGCCAAAGGCCGGATGACCGAAGACCAACAGGATGAGATCATCAGCCGCATAGGTTTCACGACCGACTTCGACGAACAGGCGGACCGGCAACTGGTGATCGAGGCCGTGACCGAGGACGAGCGGCTCAAGCGAGAGATCTTTCGAACGATCGATTCGATCGTCACCGACGCCGACGCCATCCTCGCCTCGAACACATCATCGATTCCCATCACCCGCCTCGCCACCGCGACCCGGCGTCCCGAGCACGTGATCGGGCTCCATTTCTTCAACCCGGTTCCCGTCATGGCGCTGGTGGAGCTGGTCACCACACCCCTATCGGACGACACGGTGGAGGCACAGGCCGAAGGCTTCGTGGCCGAGCAACTGGGCAAGACGGTGATCCGGGCCAAAGACCGGGGAGGCTTCATCGTCAACATGCTCCTGGTTCCCTACCTGCTGGGCGCGATTCGGATGTTCGAGGCGGGTCACGCCACCGCCGACGACATCGACGCCGGGATGAAACTGGGGGCAAACCACCCCATGGGGCCACTGGAGCTGTGCGACTTCATCGGACTCGACACGATGAAGCTGGTAGCCGATGTGCTCTTCGAGGAGTACAAGGAGCCCCTGTACTCCTCCCCTCCCCTGCTCACCCGACTGGTCGAAGCAGGCAAGTTGGGCCGGAAAACCGGCCAGGGCTTCTACCACTACGGGTGACGTCTCCCCCGACATCAGGGCGCCCGCCCGTAAGGAGTCGTCCCGGGGTAACCTCGGAGGCAGAATGCTTCGAACGGGCCTCCTCCTGGCCGTGGCGGCCTTATGTGCTGCCTGTGCGGGGCTGGGCGCCGGGGTAATGCACGGCGACCTCAACTCGGAGGCCGACCTGAGCTTCGCCCAGGGCGCAACCGAGGCGAGCGGGGCGTTGCTGGCCTTCGACCCCGCCCAGCACCGGATGGACATAACCATCTCCATCCAGCCCCTGGCCCAGGACGGTGACATGGATGTGGTCATTGTCACCGACTCAGGCACCCGCTATCAGGTACTGGGCTCTTTCCACCGGTGCACGGAGGAAGCCGAGACCCGGCGTTGCAGCCGCGTGCTGCCACCCCTCCCTTACGAACGGGTCGGGTCCTGGCGGGTGGAGGCGATGAGAGGCGATGCCTCTTTTCCGGCCTCGGTCCAGGTCAGGGTCAAGTGGATCCCCACTGGATCCTGAACACCGGGCTCTGACGCCGGCCTTCAGTGGTCTGACAGCAGAGACTTGCGAAGCAGCCCCACCAGTTGCTCCAGCTCCTGAGTGGTCAGGTTGCGGGCAATGGGCATATCAGCGTGGATGCGATCGATCATCTCCGCCCGGGCCCGCCTTCCCCCCTCGGTCAGCACCAGCTGTTTGACCCGCCGATCATCGGGGTCGCTCCCTCGAACAGCCCAGCCCTCCTTCTCCAGACGGTCCGCTATTGCGGTGATGTAGGAGGCATCGCACCACATTCGCTCGGCCAAGTCGCGCATCGCCATCGGCTCAGCCAGCTCCCGCAACGCCCAGCTCACCGGACCGGGCATGTCCATGTCGGCCAGCGTCTCATGCACGTGAGCCCGCGACCGGAGAGATATCTGGCGCAGGAGCTGGCCCACCTCTTCCAGCAAGTCCCGGCGGTTGGCTTCCATGGTCTACCAGCTTAGTTGATTCAGTAGGATTTTGACTAACTAAACTATTGACGACATCATGTCGGTATTCCGATTGGAGATACATGTCTGATACTCGATATGCGGTAGAGGCCGGCAACGTCGTCAAGACCTTCGGCGATCTACGTGCCCTCGACGACGTCACCATCAGCATCGAACCGGGGATCGTCTACGGGCTGCTCGGCCCCAACGGAGCGGGCAAGACGACTCTGATCCGAATCCTCACCACCCTGTTGCGACCTGACTCGGGCGTCGCCAGGGTGAACGGGGTCGACGTCCTCACCCATCCCATTGCCGTCCGGCGGACGATCGGGCTGGCCGGGCAGTACGCAGCCGTGGACGAGTTCCTGACCGGACGGGAGAACCTGGAGATGGTGGGACGTCTCTACGACCTGCCCCGAGCCGAGGCTCAAAAGCGCGCAATCGACGTGCTGGAACGCATCAACCTCACCGAGGCGGCGGACAAGACCGTGCGCACCTACTCGGGAGGTATGCGACGACGGCTCGATCTCGCAGCCTCGATGGTGGGCCGTCCCTCCGTCCTGTTCCTCGACGAGCCCACCACCGGTGTGGACCCGGGCAGTCGGCTCGATCTGTGGCAGATGATCGAGGAGCTGGTAGCCGGCGGCACGACGCTGCTGCTCACAACCCAGTACCTCGGGGAAGCCGACCGGCTGGCGGACCGCATCGGGGTCATCGACCACGGCAAGCTGATCGCCGAGGGGACCTCTAACGAGCTCAAGAAGGACTTCGGCGGCGACGTGGTCGAGATCCACATACCCGGGGAAAACCGGGGTACGGCTGTCGAAGCGCTGGCGAGAGTGGCCGGAGAGCAGCCCAGTGTCAACGGCCCATCGCTGAGCATCCCCGCCCCGGACGGATCGGCCACCCTGACCCGGGTGGTTCGCGAGCTGGACGATGCCGGGATCATTCCCGACGACATCGCGCTCAGGAAACCCACCCTCGACGATGTCTTCCTCACCCTCACCGGGCACCGAACGGATCAACCGTCGCCCGACGGCAAGGTGGACCGTCGCAGTGGCGACAGGCAAAGGACACCCCTATGACCACAGCAACCCCAACCATCTACAACAGGGTCCCGTTGACCGCTGCCCTGCGGGACACGGCGGTAATAACCAAACGCAATGTGCTGCGCAACCTCCGGCTGCCACAGCTGGTGGTGTTCGCCACCATCCAGCCGGTGATGTTCCTCCTCCTGTTCAACTACGTCTTCGGGGGAGCCATCGTCGCCGGGGCCGGGGTGCCGGGACTCGACTACATCCAGCTTCTCATTCCCGGGATCCTGGTCCAGACCGCCGTGTTCGGTGCCACCTCGACCAGCCTCGGCCTGACCGAGGACCTCTCCAACGGAGTCATCGACAGATTCCGGTCGCTGCCTATGGCCCGCTCCGGCGTGTTGGCGGGCCGAACCCTGGCCGATCTGGTCAGATCCAGCTTCGTCACCCTGCTGATGATGGTGGTCGGGTACCTGATCGGATGGCGCTTCGACCAGGGTATCGGCAAGGCCGCCCTGGGAATCGCCCTCGCCCTCCTGTTCGGGTATGCCATGTCCTGGGTGATGGGCACCGTCGGTCTGGCGGTGAAGAACCCGGAGGCAGCACAGACGGCCGGGTTCCTGCCCATCTTCCCGCTGGTGTTCGCATCATCGGCCTTCGTCCCCACGGACACGATGCCCTCGTGGCTTCAGGCCTTTGCCAACCACCAGCCGATCACCATCCTCTCCAACACGTTGCGTTCGTTGTTCCTGCCCCAGCAGGCGCTTGCGCCCATGGGCTATGACAACACGACCACGCTGGTCCTGCAGTCGTTGGCGTGGATCGCAGGCATCATCGTGGTGTTCGCTCCCCTGGCGGTGAGGATGTACCGGCGAGCGGTGGGCTGACCTCCCCGCTCATCCCCGCTCATGGCCTAGGGTCGGCCACCCTGCGCACCAGCGGAATCGTCCTGTGGGGGATCTGGCCCGCCAGAGCGATGGCGGTCGAGGTGCGGGCAACCTGGGGAATGGTCAGGATCCGCTCCAGGAGATCCATCAGATCCTCATTGGAGCGGGCCGCCAAACGGATCAACAGGTCCCCCTGTCCGGCGATCGAATGCACCTCGAGCACTTCGGGTATTCGTTGGAGGGGATTTATCACCTCGGCTATGCGACCCTGCACCACCTCGATGGTGGTGAAGGCCATGACTCCGTAACCGATGGCGGCCAGGTCGATGTCGGGACCGAAGCCCACCACAACACCTCGCTCCAACATCTTGTTGAGCCGTGACTGCGCAGTTCCGCGGGCCACCCCCAGCCTGCGGGACAGCTCCAGGATGCCGATACGGGGCTCTTCGTGGAGCATGTCGATGATCCCCGCATCGAGCTGGTCGATCGGCTGGTCGGATTGTTCAGTCATGGACACGACCAAGACTAGTGCGGTATACAAATTGCATAGCTACAACCGAATCAGTTGTCATAGCTGCCCAGCCACAGCAACAATCGAAGCCAGGACATCCTCGACAGCCGCGATCAGGGAGACCAAATGACCGATCTGATGCCCATCCTCGGTTACGACGCCATCGAGTTCTACGTCGGCAACGCCCGCCAGAGCGCTCACTACTACCGGACCGCATTCGGCTTCGACGTTGTCGGCTACGCCGGCCCCGAGACCGGGGTCCGCGACCGCTCCTCGTTCGTTCTCGAGCAGGGTGAGATCCGTTTCGTCGTCACGGCCGGTCTCCAACCGGAGTCGCCCATCGTCAAGCACCAGGCGTTCCATGGCGACGGCGTCAAGGACGTAGCCTTCCTGGTTCCCGACGCCGAAGCGGCCTTTGCCGTGGCGGTGGATCGGGGCGCACGGCCCCACGAGGAGCCCCATTCGATCGAGGATGAGCACGGCAAGGTCGTGGTCTCTTCGATCGAAGCCTATGGGGAGACGATCCACAGCTTCGTGGACCGGTCCAACTATTCGGGGGTCTACCTGCCCGGATACAAGCCCACCAAGCACTGGGCGCCGGCCACACCGACCGGGCTGGAGCTGATCGACCACGTCGTCTGCAACGTCGAACTGGGCAAGATGGACGAGTGGGCCGCCTACTACGCCAACATCATGGGTTTCACCCAGCTGCGCCACTTCAACGACGAGGAGATCGCTACCGACTACACCGCTCTGATGTCCAAGGTGCTGTGGGACGGGAAGGGCCGGATCAAGCTCCCCATCAACGAGCCCGCCGAGGGCAAGAAGAAGTCCCAGATCGAGGAGTTCCTCGACTTCTATCACACCCCCGGGGTCCAGCACATGGCTCTGGCCACCAACGACATCATTGCCACCGTTTCGGCCATGCGTGACAACGGGGTGAGATTCCTGCGAGTACCCGACACGTACTACGAGGACTTGCAGAAGCGCCTCGACTGGTCCCGGATCGATTCGGATATCGACCGGCTCGCCGAGCTCGGGGTCCTGGTCGATCAGGACGACGAGGGTTACCTGCTTCAGCTCTTCACCAAGAACGTCCAGGATCGTCCCACGGTCTTCTTCGAGATCATCGAGCGCCACGGCTCGGCCGGATTCGGGGTAGGCAATTTCAAGGCCCTGTTCGAGGCCATCGAGCGAGAACAAGGCGAACGCGGCAATCTCTGAACACGGTCCGCTGCTCAGCAGCTGACGACGAGGGACCAGTCAGAATCTGGTCCTCAACCCCAGGGACGGTCCGGCCGATTCAATGACCGATGATCGAAACAGCGGGGAACCTCGTCGCGTCGTCGCGTTCCAGCCACTACCCGTATTCAACAGATGGCCTCCACCCCCGTTTGAAAGCACAACTCGCCCAACTGAATACGGGCCCGGACGGTTCCCCCGATCGCGAGTCCTGGGCTCACTTCGTGTCCTGGGTCGACGGAGCCCTGCGTGAGACCGAGGACATGGAACAGGATCTGCGCCGGGCGAGGGTGGGACGATCCAGCTTCGAGAACCTTTTCAGTATCTCGCCGATTCCCATCATGGAGCAGGACTACACGGAGATGGAGGCCTGGATGGACGACCTGCGTCGCCGGGGCGTCGAGTCGCTGCGTGACTATCTCGACAACGACATCAGAACGATCCGGGCCCTGGTCCCCCTGATCCGAATCGTCGCCGCCAACCCGGCCGCGGTGCGTGCCGTCGGCCTCCCCCCCGATCAGCTGATCGGTCCCATCGATCCCAGGATCGTCAATCCCGGATCCGAGGAGAGCTGGGTGACCCAGCTCGAAGCCGTATGGGAACGACGGCCCATCGCACATGCCAGCTATGCGGCGGCCACCCCCGACGGCGTCACCTATGACGCCGAATCGACGCTGGCGGCGCCTCTGGTCGAGGGCGAGCCCGACTTCACGCGAGCCGTCTTCACCATCCTGGATGTGACACCACACCGCAATGAGGAGCGTCGCATGCAGGAGTTGGTGGAGGCAAAGAGCCGCTTCGTGGCCTCGGTGAGTCACGAGGTGAGGACCCCTCTCACGGCCATCCTGGGGTTCGCCCGCCTGCTCCAGGAAGAAGAGACGACCGAGGAGGACCGGCGGCAGATGACCACCCTGGTCGTCGAGCACGCCCAGGAGGTGGCCGACATAGTGGAGGATCTCCTCGTCGCTGCCCGGGCGGAGGCAGGTCAGATCACCGTTGAGCGCGCCACCTTCGATATGAGGAATGTGATCGAACAGACCATGGAGGCGGGCGGATCGTTCACTCAGGGTGTGACGGTGTCGGCCAGCGGCTCACCCACCCTGGCCTTGGGCGACACGGCCCGGATCCGACAGATCGTCCGTAATCTCCTCACCAACGCCGAGCGATACGGCGGACCTGATGTGGGCATTCACCTACAGGGAGGGTCCGACTCGGTATCCCTCGTGGTGACCGACGACGGCGAGGGGATTCCCCGCCAGGAGTGGGAGAGGATCTTCGACCCCTACCACCGTGCCGGTCCCGGCATACACAAAGACGGTGCGGTCGGGATCGGCCTCTCGATCTCCCGTCAGCTGGCCGAACTGATGGATGGAACGCTGGACTACGAGTACGAGTCGGGAACGAGCCGATTCTGCCTCACCCTCCCGGCCCCGGGGCGGGTCGGGGACGGCGAGGGCGATCAGGACCGATAGGGAGCGACGATTTCGGTCCGCCAACCCAAAGGGTCTGGATTCTCCCGGGGATCGGTCAGATAGACGGGCCCGGGCCCCCGGTCGGTGATGAGGCTCCTAATCTGTACCCACCGACCTCCCGGAGAACCGTGCCTCCCTCCCAGCCCGGCGAGGTCAAGGTCGGGACGTGCTCATGGACAGACCCCACCTTGACCAAGACCGACACCTTCTACCCCAGGACGGACATGAGCGCCGAGGAGCGTCTCGTCTTCTATTCCGAGCAGTTCCCCATAGTGGAGGTCGATGCCACCTACTACGCGCCTCCCTCCGAGAAGGTGGCAGGATTGTGGGTCGAGCGGACGCCTCCTTCCTTCACCTTCGACGTGAAGGCCTTTCGCCTTCTCACCCAGCACCCGACTCCCGTCTCTTCACTCTGGAAGCACCTGCGGGATAAGGTGCCCGCCGGGCTGGCCGAAAAACGCAACATCTATATGCGCGACCTTCCCCGGGAGCTGCAGGCGGAGGCCGTTCAGGCCTTCAGGGACGCATTGATGCCCCTCCACTCAGCGGGCAAGTTGGGGGTCGTGCTGGCTCAGCTCCCCCCTTACGTGTATCCGAACCGGGGCAGCTTCGGATACCTCAAATGGCTGGCTCAGCACCTCGAAGACTTCCAACTGGCGGTCGAGTTCCGCAATGGGCGCTGGCTGGACGAGGACCATATGACGGAGACGCTCGACTTCCTGGAACGCCACGGCCTGGCCTATGTGGCCGTCGATGAGCCGCAAGGATTCAAGAGCTCGGTACCGCCGGTCGTAGCCGTCACCGCGCCTATTTCCGAGGTCCGCCTCCACGGACGTAACCGGGACAACTGGGAGAAGCGCGGGATCAGCGCCGCCGAGCGATTCCGCTATGACTATTCGCCCCAGGAGCTGGGCGAGTGGGTTCCACGGGTGCGCGAGATGGCCGAGAATGCCGACTCGGTCCACGTGCTCATGAACAACTGCTATGCCGACTACGGGATTCGATCAGCCAGGCTCTTCACCGACCTGTATGGGGATTCCTGACCGGACGCATCGCCCCGCAGATCCTCAACCGAGGTAGTAGCAGCCCCTGCAATCCTCGAGGTGGGCGGGCAGGGTCAGCCAGTTGTTGGCCCTCTTACTGAGATAGGTCTCGGTGGCGTGAATGTCCACCGACGCCACCTGATCGGGACGGAGGGTCCGCCGCCTCAATCTGACCCCTCTCAGAGTTTCCACAAGGATCTCTCGCCTGTGCTGGGTCCCGATGCCCGTGGGCCGCTTGCCGGGCTCCACCGCTCCGTCCTTCCTGACGCTGACCACAAGCTGCCTGCCCCTCGGTGCTGATCACCAGGGCCAAAAGTCCCCAAACCCCGGGACTATCGCCTCCTCCGGCTGGCGGGCCTGGAGGGGGGGGCGAAGACTGTTACCGGGAGCCTCCTGGCGCCCGACGAGTGTTCAGGGCTTGGATGATGTGGTTCGAATCGGGCTGGACGTCGGGCGGCGCCTGGCTGTACCGCCGGCCCCTCGAGGCGAACGTGACTTCTTCCCCTATTCCGGCGCCGAGCCCGGGCCAACTATGAGCTTGGAGCCAATCGACACATGGAGGTCGAAATGCATGCCAAGGTCGGCGACCGGATAGTGATTCAGGGGCACAAGGTGCACGAGCCACTGCGCGAGGGGAAAATCCTCGACGTCGGCGAGGGAGGGAATCCTCCTTACCGGGTTCGATGGTCAGACAGCGAACACGAAACACTCGTCTTCCCGGGCCCCGACGCCCACATCGAACACGTCAGCCATCGCTCTCACAAGACACATCAGTGACCACTCCGGTTCGTCCGGATCGTCTGTCCATCACGTCTGGGAGACGAGCGACGCTTCCTTGAACTCCCGGAACATGTCCAGAGCCTTGGGCGCATAGACCGAGGCCGGTCCGCCCGCCATCAGCAGGGAGACGCCCAGCGCCTCGCTCAACTCGGCTTCGGTGGCGCCCTTGTGGACCGCCGCTCGGGCGTGGTAGGCGATGCACCCCTCGCAGCCTTCCGCCACGGCGATGGCGACGGCCATCAGTTCCTTGATGTGACCGGGGATCACCCCGTCGGACACGGCTTCGCGGTGCAGCTGTGCGAACCCGGCCCAGGTGTCGGGAATGGAGTCCCGCAGATCCCGGGTCGGCTGGCGCAGCTCGGAGATTATCTCTCGTCCGTTCATAGTGCCTTCCACGGTACGGGCGGAATCGCCGCCCGGTTAGGGGCCTTGGTCCCGACAGCCAGGGTCTCCCGCCCGCCCAAATCAGGAGGCCAGAAGAGGCGCCACCGTCTCCCCGAGCAGTGAGACCCGCTCCGGGATGTGACCGTTGGCAGGCATATTGATGGTGAACCCGTCCACCCCGGCCCTGAGCTCATCGGCGAAACGCTGAGCGACGGTGTCGGGGTCTCCGACGTTGAAACGGCCACGGATCGACTGTCGCCTCTCCTCGTCCATACGGGACAGGTCCATCCCCCGCCGCCCCAGATACGCAGACAACTCCTTCTCGGCCTCCTCCATGGTGGGGGCGATGCAGGCCGAACGCTGCCAGGAGACTGTTATCTCGTTTCGATCACGTCCCAGGTTCTGGCAATGACGCTCGAGCGCCTCCAGCTTGCGCGGAATGTCTGAACGGGCTGCGATCAGGTTCGACTCGTCGGCGTACTGGGCCACCATGCGCAGGGTCTTGCGTTCACCACTGCCGCCGATCATGACCGGAATTCTCCCCACCGGCGGGGGCTGGTTGATCGCCTCTTCCACCTGATAGTGATCACCGGAGAGAGACGGTCGTTCACCCCTCAGCATGGGCAGGATGACCTGAAGCGCCTCCTCGAGTTTCTCGAAGCGATCCGTGAAGGTCCCGAACTCCACTCCAAACGACTTGTGCTCCAGCTCGTACCACCCGGCCCCTATACCGAGCTGAGCCCGACCTTCCGACACCACGTCCAGGGTGGTGACGACCTTGGCCAGAACCGCAGGGTTGCGGTACGTGTTGCCCGTGACCAGCGAACCCAGGCGCACCGACGACGTCTCCCGGGCCAGGGCCCCGAGAAGGGTGTAGCACTCCATCATGTAGTCGTCGGGATCCCCGAGCCCCGGCAGCTGGTAGAAGTGGTCCATCACCAGGACGGTGTCGAATCCGGCCGAATCGGCCTCTCTGGCCTGGGCGGCCACGAAGGAGAACAGGTCTCCCTCCCCGACGCCGGGGTAGGTGAAGTTGGGGATCTGGTAGCCGAGTCTGGTCATTTGCGCTCCTTTCAGACCAGTCCCAGGTTGGCATCGACAGCGTGCAACCCTGCCCGGCTCCGTCAGAATCCAGGAGGCGGGCAGCCTACCCTGGCCGCCGCATGCTCCAGTTTCGATGGTCACGGTGGTTGAGGCCGGGCAGTGGTCCGGGTTTCCTGGTCCTGGCCCTGATCGTGGGTGCCGGGGCCGGGGTAGGAGCGGCGGTGCTCATCCGCAGCCTGGAGTACGTTCAATCGTTGACCAGCCTCGTGGCAAAGATCCCTCTGCTCTCCCACACATGGATGCTGCTCACCGTCCCGGCCGGAATGCTGCTGGCAGGACTGATCACCGATCGGTTCGCCCCCGAGGTGGCCGGGCACGGTGTTCCGCAGATAATCGCCGCCCTCGCCACCCGGGGCGGCGAGATCCGGGCCCGGGTACCGATCCTCAAGACGGTGGCGACGGCCCTGACCATCGGGGGCGGCGGGTCGGCAGGCCGGGAGGGATCGATCGCCCAGATCGGAGCGGGTCTCGGCTCGCTGGTGGCGGACGCCACCCGAGTCTCCGAGCATGCCAAGCGATCCCTGGTGGCGGCCGGGGCAGGAGCCGGTATCGCCGCCACATTCAACGCTCCCATAGCCGGAATGTTCTTCGCCATGGAGGTGGTGCTCAGGGATCTGTCGGTCAAGTACCTCCACGCTGTGGTGTTGGCGTCGGTGGCGGCGGCAGTGGTGTCCCACTCCCTGATTGGCGAGGGCCTCACCTTTCAGGTCTCCCCCTATTCGCTCGCCGACCCCTGGCAGCTGGCGCTGTTCGCCGCCCTGGGACTGATCACCTTCGGCCTGGCCCTGCTCTACATCGACGCCATCGACTGGTTCCAGGTCAATCCGACCCAGCTCCGACGCTGGCTACGTCCGCTCGGCCTGGGTCTGCTGGTGGCTGCGCTCGGATTCGCTCTGCCTGACGCCCTGGGCACCGGCCAACCCGTCATCCAATCGGTCTTGAGTGAGCAGGCCCAGATGGCATGGTGGCTCCTGGGTCTTCTGGCGGTGGCAAAGGTGATCACCACCTCCGCCACCCTGGGTGGCCGGGGAGCGGGCGGCATCTTCATGCCCAGCCTCTTCATCGGGGCCATGGCCGGAGGCGCCTTCGCCCAGCTTTCCGCCCTGGTGTGGCAGCGCTCCGATATCCATCCGGGCGCCTTCGCCCTGGTGGGAATGGCAGCCGCCTTCGCCGGAGCCGCCCGCGCTCCCCTCACCGCCATCCTCATCGTGTTCGAGATCACCGGCGACTACGGGCTGGTGATGCCGTTGATGGTGGCCGTGGCGATCAGTGTTCTCCTCGCCAATCGATTTCATCCAGAGAGCGTCTACACGTCACCGCTCCTGCGGATGGGAATCCATCCTCGGGTGGACCATGTCGACCTGCTCGACACCGTCACCGTGGGCGACCTGGGGCTCAGATCCCCGGTGACGGTTGACGCCGAGACCTCTCTGACGGACTTGGAGGGAGTCCTGTACCGAAACCGCCTTCACGGAGTGCCGGTGGTGAAGGGCGATCAGCTGATCGGAATCGTCACCCAGACCGACATCCTCCGGGCCGGTGGACCGTCAGACCAGGTGAGTGTCGAGGAGGCCATGACCAAGGACCCCGTGACGGTGACGATGGACCTGCCGGTGTCCGAAACCCTGGAACGCATGGCTGCGCTGGGCGTAGGCCGCCTCCCGGTGGTGGACGAGGACGATCCTCATAGGCTGGTCGCTATGTTTCGTCGCGAGGACGCGGTAGCCGCCTATCACCTCGCCCTGGGATCCGCCGCGCGTCGAGACCGCATGCCGGAACGGGCCAGCAGGCCGAGCATCGACGGCACAGGCTTCTTCGATTTCGAGATCCTGCCCGACTCTCCCGCCAAGGAAAGACGCATCCGCGAGATTCCCTGGCCCGAGGGATGTCTGGTCGTTTCGGTGCACCGAGGGAACCAACTGCTGGTCGCATCGGGCGACCTGACGATCGAAGCGGGTGATGCTCTGACGATCTTCGGTGACCAACAGGCTCAGAAGCGCCTGAGGGAGAGACTCGGATCGGCGACCTGATCCCTTCACCGAAGCTCCCAAGACAAAGAGTGACCTTCTCCCCTGGCGGATCGTGGGACGGGGAACAAGACTCTCGATTGGCGATCTGGCGTCGGTTTGATCATCATCTTCGTTTTGGTCTACTTCCTAGTGGGCAACCTTGATGGTGACCCATCGAGAAAGCAGCGCCAGGAGGGAATGTCGCCCAGCGAACGGATGTTCGGTAGAGTGACGGGTTCGGATGGCCCAACAGAGGGTTTTGATGCGTGTGATAAAGGACAAGAACGTACTGACCGAGGATCTCGTCTCCCAGTACCTGGAGGGTGCCGGGAAGTATGAGCTCCTGTCGGCCGAAGAAGAAGTCGAGCTGGCTCAGGCCATGGAAGAGGGCGAGGAAGCTCGCCGTCGCCTTGCCGAGGGAAAGTTCTCCGGCCGATCCGAGAAGAACGGGCTCGAGAAGCTGGTCCAGAAGGGCAAGGCCTCGCGTCGTCGCTTCATCGAGGCGAACCTGCGCCTGGTGGTTTCCAATGCTCGCCGCTATGTGGGCGGGAGCGTGGAGATGCTGGATCTGATCCAGGAAGGAAATCTCGGCCTGATGACCGCAGTTGAGAAGTTCGACTGGCGACGCGGCTTCAAGTTCTCCACCTACGCCACCTGGTGGATTCGCCAGGCGATGCAACGCGCCCGGGCCAACCTGGGCGACACGATCCGGATCCCGGCCGGGGTCTTCGATATCCTCCCCGCCGTCCGCTCTGCCTCAGAACAACTGGAGGCCAAGCTGGGCAGGGCACCCACCAGCGAGGAGATCGCCGAGGAGACCGGCATCTCCGAGAGCGACGTGGACCGAGCACTGTCGGTCACCACCACGGTGGCCCTGGAGACCCCTGTAGGGGAGGACGGTGCTCAACTGGCCGACTTCATCGCTGATTCCGACGCGGTGGATCCTGAGACCGAGGCCGAGCGCCTGCTCCTGGATGAGGCCCTGCGTCGCAGCGTCGCCGAGCTGTCCGACAAGGCGCGCATCGTCATCGAGATGCGGTTCGGGCTCGCAGAGGAGCCCCCCGCCACCCTGGGGCGCATCTCGGAGGTAGTGGACATGCCCGAGCATCAGATCCGGGCCCTGATCAAGGAGACCCTGGACACTCTGTACGACAGCCTCATCGGCGTGGAGGAGATGCGGGTCGCCTGAGCCGGCCTCTCCTCCCCCGCAGGGGAGGTGACGAGCAAAGCGAGCCGGAGGGGGATCCGAAAGGCGCCCGGTTCCTTCAGACATCGAAGTAGACCCTGGCGTACCATCCTTCCGGACGCTGTTCCACGACCAGGTCGTGATAAGTCACGGCCTTGATCGGTGGTCCGGTCTGCTCGGTATCTCTCAGGGGCGTACCGCTCGCCTCCACGGTCACCATTTCGGTTGAGCCCTCCACCCGGAACTCATGCAGGAGCACGTCGTCGATCTCGGACCTGGAGAGGAGCTCCGAAAGGGCGTCCACAACAAGATCATCGCCCGATCCTGCCTCGACCTCGATTACGACGGACCTGGTTGGCTTGTCCACCGAGGGGACAGCCATACTTGCAAACATGCCTCGAGCCAGCTCCGCCAGCAGATCCGGGAAGGAGGGGGCCGTCGCCTCGATTCCGGTATCGGCCGTGTGTGAGAGGATTCTGAAACCCATATGTCGTCTCACCCCCCGTGGGCACCGGCCACGGAGGGGATCACGCCGCCCCCTCCATCCCCGCCCTCATCATCTTGAGGAGCTCGACGAAAACGGCGATGCCGACCCCGACCATCGCCGCCACCAACGCCACCCTCACCGCGCCGGTGGGGTCGAACGTCCAGCGCGAGAAGTCGAAGGGAAACACCTGGTAGACGCGAACCGTGACCGCAAGGCTGATTGCTCCCGTCACCACCTGACCTCCATGACGAAACCAATCGGGGTCGTACCCGAGATACGCCAGGTTGAAGATGATCGAAGCGACCAGCGACACGGTGATGATTCCGACGACGCGATCGAAGTCGGGCGTGAGGAACGCCGGCCATCCCCAGGTGAGCAGATTCTGCACCACGACCACCATGACGACGTTGACGGCGACCGCCACACCGTATCCCACCCTTCGAGTCGACCGGGTCGAACGTTTCCGTGTTTCGGTGCGATTTTGGGTCTGCATGCTCGCTCTCCTCTGAACCCGCTCGTTTGGTGCCATTTTCTCGCCACCCAGGCACGGCCTGCCAGGGACCTTCGCCACAATCTCCAGACTCAGGTCCGGCCCTATTCGAGAGGCCGGATCCTCGCATGCGACGTCCTACCACTTGAGGACCTCCGCCTCTAAACGTAAGCCAGCGGATCGGCCAGTATCAGAGTCGAGCAACAGACAGGATGGCCATGGATCGCGAAGACATCCTCGACGGTTGGGACGAGCCTGAGCCCCTCATCGACCAGGAGCTATCGGTGCTCGATCTCGACGAAATGGTCCGGGCTCGCCCAGAAACCGACCTTTACCCCACGGATATGCAAGAAGATGAGGGCGATGTCGATACGGAGGACCTCGATGAGGATTCCCCTGCGTCCCCGGACGATTTCGTGCCCCGGGACGACCCCAACCCGGATGGATCCGAGTTCGACAGCGCCCTGGTCGAGTTCGTGGATCTGTTCAATGCCAGGGATCTCGACGAGCTGGGGGCGATGATGGCACCGGAGGTCGAAGCCGAGTTCCTCGGCGAAGACGGACGCGATGGCGTTGTGGATGGCCTGAATGACCTGTTGCTTCGCTATCCGAGCCTGCTCCTGACCCGGGGAGACCTCGGAAAGCAGCCGATTGCGGTTGCCTGGGTATTCGACCCCGACGACAAACGCTACGACACCCTGGGCTATTTCATGCTCAGCCTGGACGACGCCGACATGGTCGACGGGCTCGAGTATTTCGACGAGCTGCCGGAGTCCGAGGACCTGGTGGTGGAGACACCTGAGGACATCGAGCTGCCCGAGTGGGAGGAGTGGACGGCCTACGACGAGAGTTAGTCATCGGCTCGCCTCGCTCCCCTTCGTCTCTCCCCCCGAAGGGGGGAGTAATCCCCGCAGGGCGGGGAGGGGGGATCTTTCTTAACGTCGCCGCGGATTCCCGAGCCCCTTTCGGCTCGCTTCGCTCGCCACCTCCCCCTGCGGGGGAGGAGAAAACCGTCTCTCCCCCGGGGGGAAGTTCTGGAGCTACCTCCCCCCGGCGGGGCTCAGACAAAGATGATCTGGGCGTCCTCGGACAGCTCGATGAAATCGGCTGCCGAGATGATCCCCTCGACCCGCTCGTACAGGTCCTTTTCCTCCAGGTGCATCATGTCGGCCGACATCCGGCACGCCCACAGGTGGCCGCCGGCGTCGGTGATCATCTCCAGGAACTCGGGCACGTCGGGTACGTCGATTCCCTCGATTTGCTTCTTCATCATGTGGGTGGCGAAGGCGGTCATTCCGGGAAGGCCCATCAGCGACGGGGGCATGTGCGTGGCCGGGTTGCCCACCGGAGTGAACTTGAGGTGGCCCATCGTCTCCCGGTTGATCATGTCAAAGCCCCAGAAAGTGAAGAACAGATGGGTCTCTACCCCTTCGCCCAGTGCAGCATTCGCCAGAACCAGGCCCGGATAGGCCATGTCGAGCGAACCCTTCGAGCAGATGATGCAGAGCTTGCGATCGGTCTCCTTCTCGTCCGCGAATGCGGGAACCGGGGCCGGTTCCAAGGTGGTGGTCATGGTCGCCTCCTCACACGCAGCCGACCGGCTTGGGCAGCCCAGCGATGTAGGCCATCTTCTTGGCCGGCTTCTTGGGGAACAGGGCGAACATGTCCTTGGTGGTCACACCGCCGGCCGTCGCCATGCGGCGCAGCGTGGGTGTTTCGCCTGTGTCTGCGTAGTCCTGGCGAGCAAACCGGATGGCGGCCCAGTGGGCATCCGTCAGTTCGATGCCTATGTTCGACGCCAGCGTCTCCGCCAGCGCCTCGTCCCATTGGGATGGATCGGTGAGGAAGCCCTCGGCATCCACATCCACCGACCTCCCGGCGATGGTGGCAGCAGTCATACGTTGATCTCCTCTCGTTGAGGTTGTTCGGGCCGAACCTTGCCGGCCATCGACATGTGGTTGGGAACCGGCAGCCTGCGCCCCGGCAACAGCAGGTGCCAGTAGATGGACTTGAATGCCAGCTTTCCCCAGTGGTTGATGCGCGACTCCTTGAGCAGCTTCATGGGGCCGATTCCCGGGATCGGGTAGGTTCCCGGAAGTGGTTCGGTGTCATAGTTGAAGTCGATCAATAGGGCCTTGCCGTTTCCGGCTTCGATGAAGCAGTTGGAGTGGCCGTCGAAGGAGCGCTCCATGGGTCGACCCGCGATGTGCTCCAGGAAGTTGTCGGCGAAATCCTCGACCGCGAAATGTGCCACCGACCCCGCCTTGGAGGTGGGGATGTTGGAGGCGTCACCCACGGCGAAGATGTTCTCGTAGCCGGTGGCGAGGAAGTTGTGGGGGTCCACCTTGACGTAGTTGAGCTCGTCTCCGAGACCCGACCTCGCCACGAACTCAGCACCCATGTTGGTGGGTACGGTCACCAACATGTCGAAGGGGATCTCCCGCTCGTCGTAAGAGACAATCTTGCCTTCCTCTATGTGCTCCACGTAGAAGTCGGCCTCCAGCCTGATATGACGCTCGTCGAGCATTCCTCCCAACGCTTGGGAGCAAGTGGGCTTGGTGAAGGCCCCGGAGAGAGGCGTGGCATAAGCCAGCTCAACCTCGTCGCGCATGCCGAGCTTGCGAAAGTGATCATCGGCCAGGAAGGCGAACTCGAGGGGCGCAACCGGACACTTGATGGGCATCTCGGTAACGTGGACCACCAGTCGGCCGCCCTTGAACTCATCCAGCGCATCACGCAGAGCTATCGCCCCATCCAGCGTGTAGAACTCGTGAACGGTCTTTCGCCAGCCGGACTCCATCATGCCGGGCGTCTGATCGGGCCGGGGGGTGGTCCCGGTCGCTATCACCAACTGGTCATAGGCGACCTCGGTGCCGTCGACCAGCAACACCTTGTTGGCTTCGGGCACGACACGCTCTACCTCGGAGTGGGTCACCGTGACATCGTCGGGCAGCAAGTTCTTCGAGGGGCGGATCAGGCCGTCGGGATCCTCGAGATGAAACGGGACGAAGAGGAGGCCGGGCTGGTACAGGTGCCGATGGGAGGGTTCGACGACCTGGATCTCCCAGTCCGGGGGTAGCCGGTCATGAAGCTTGTTCACGATCATCGTCCCGGCGGTTCCTGCTCCCAGGATGAGCAGACGATTCATGGAATTCCTTTCCTTCGCCCTATCAAGGTACGCCCAGGATCCCCTCGCTACCCAGGGCCGAATGGCCCCTAGCCCGGGGTCAATTTGCTCCTCGAGTGGCCGGGCAATAGCCCTCGGAAGGGTTTACCTGCCGTTCAACTGAGGCACACAGCCGGGACAGATGAGCTGCCTACGTTGACGTCGGGCAGTGCGGGACGAAGACACCGCAAACGGTGGCGGATCCCCTGGCTGCGGACTACGTCAACAAGGAGAAGCGATGCGAAGAAGCGTTCGTGCAGGAGCCCTCATCGCCATTTTGGCCCTCGTGGCTGCGGCGTGCGGTTCCTCCTCTGGGGAGACCACCACCGCCGGTGGCGGGGGAACCGAAACGACCGGCACGCAACTATCGGGCAGCCTGGATGGCGCCGGCGCCACGTTCCCGGCCCCGCTCTACCTGGAGTGGATCGGTGAGTACCAGCAGGAGTACCCGGATGTCCAGATCAACTACCAGGGCATCGGCTCCGGCGGCGGCGTGCAGAACTTCATCCAGCAGACGGTCGACTTCGCCGGCTCGGACGCGTATCTGACCGACGATGAACTGGCCCAGGCCTCGGAGAACGGCACCGTGTATCACATCCCGACCGTGTTCGGAGCCGTGGTGCCTTCCTTCAACCTGTCGGGCGTGGACACCCTGACCCTGGACTGCGACACCCTGGCCGGGATCTTCCTGGGCACCATCACCAACTGGAACGATCCAGCCCTGGCCGCGCTCAATCCGGATGCGAGTCTGCCGGATGAGCCGATCCAGGTGGTGCACCGATCGGATGGCTCCGGGACGACTAACGCCTTCACCCTCTACCTGGACACCTGCAGCTCCACCTGGCACGACCAGGTCGGGTTCGGTAAAGAGGTGGAGTGGCCCACCGGGGTGGGCGGAGAAGGCAACGACGGAGTGGCCGCCGCCATCTCCCAGCAGGACGGGTCCCTGGGCTACGTCGAGTTGGCCTACGCCGTCCAGGCGGGCCTCTCCACCACCTCGATGGTGAACAAGTCCGGCAATACGGTGGAGCCGTCGCTCGAATCGACCACCGCCGCCGCCGAGGGCGCCGACATCCCTGATGATCTCCGCTTCATCCTGGCCGACACTCCGGCCCCAAAGGGGTGGCCGATCTCCACGGCCACGTGGATCCTGGCCTACGGCAATACCCCGGCCGACAAGGCCGAGTTGCTCAAGTCCTTCCTCCACTGGGCACTGGAGAACGGCGACGACACCGCCGTCCAGCTTGATTACGCGCCGATCCCCGACTCGCTCCAGCAGAAGGCACTCACCTTCGTGGACATGATCGGCAACAGCTGAGAAGGGACTGGGGGCCGGGCCACGACGGAATCACGCCGTGGCCCGGCCCCTTCTATCGTTGCCCATGACGAAGACATGACCGTCTCACCGTGACCAAAGACCTGGACCCCGGACCCGAGCACGGGACCGAGGAGCGCAAGCCGCTGGTAGATCGTCCCCGGCGAACCGGGGACCGTGTCTTTCGCTGGGCGACCGTCGCCACCGCCTCCTTCGTGCTGCTGGCTCTGGGCCTGATGGTGGTCTCGACCACCATCTCATCGCGCACCGTCTTCCAGTCTCAGGGCATAATCGGATTCCTGACCGGGATGCGTTGGGTCCCCGGCGAGAGCATCTACGGAGCCCTCCCCTTCATCTACGGCACCGTGGTGACGGCCATCATCGCCGTGATCGTGGGTGTGCCCATCAGCATCCTCATCGCTCTCTACCTGAGCGAGGTGGCACCACGCCGCGTCGCCGGGCCCGTCTCGTATCTGGTCGACCTCCTCGCCGCCATTCCCTCCGTGGTGTATGCCCTGTGGGGCGTGTTCGTGTTCGTACCCTGGGTCCTCAAGCCCGTTCAGGACTTCCTGGCCACGTACCTGGGGTGGTCCAGGATCTTCGAAGGCCCGGTGTTCGGGCTCTCTTACCTATCGACCGGTCTGGTCCTGTCGATCATGATCGTCCCCATCGTCAGCGCCATCTGCCGTGAGGTCTTCGCCACCGTGCCTCCCGGCGAGAAGGAAGCCGCCCTGGCGCTGGGAGCCACCCGCTGGGAGATGATCCGCCTTTCGGTCCTCCCCCGCTCCCGGGCGGGAATCATCGGAGCGGTCATGCTCGGATTGGGCCGGGCTCTGGGCGAGACGATCGTGGCGGCTCTCCTGATCGGGTCCCAGGTCGACATCCACGTGTCTGTCCTCCAACCGGGCTACACCATGGCGGCGGTGATCGCCAATCAGTTCCAGGAGGCCGGCGCCGAGCAGATCCGGGCTCTGCTCGGGGTGGGCGTGGTGCTGTTCGTGATCACCATCATCGTGAACATCATCGCCCGGCTGATCGTGGCCCGGACCAGTACCCCCAGGGGGGCAACATGACCACACTGGCCGAGAGGTCGTTGGGACGCCCGACTTCGCGCCGTCGCCTGCTCAAGGACCGACTCGCCCTCCTCGCCATGTACGCCGCCGTGGCGGTCTCACTCATACCTCTCGGCCTGATCATCTACTTCCTCTTGATCCGGGGCCTCGGCGCCATGACCTGGGAGTTTCTCACCTCCTCCCAACCCCTGACCTACATCAGGGAGGGAGGGGGCGCCCTCAACGCCGTCGTTGGGACCGCCTACATGGTGGGCCTGGCCTCGTTGATCTCCGTTCCCCTCGGAATCGGCGCCGCCATCTACCTCAACGAGTATGGTCGGGGGCGGTTCGCCGCCTCGGTGCGCTTCTTCGCCGATGTGATGACCGGAGTCCCGTCGGTATTCGTGGGCCTGTTCATCTACACGATCCTCATCGTCGACACCCCGGTCGGGTTCTCGGCCATCGCCGGCGGCCTGGCCCTCTCCCTGATCATGCTTCCCATCATCATCCGCTCGACAGAAGAGATCCTCAAGCTGGTCCCCGACAGCCTCCGCGACGCCAGCCACGCCCTCGGGGCTACTCGGGCCAGAACGACGATGAGGGTGGTGCTGCCGGCCGCCAGAGCGGGAATCGCAACCGGAGTGATGCTGGCAGTGGCCAGGGCAGCCGGCGAAACCGCCCCACTGATCATGACCGCCCTGGGATCGGTTCAGCTCGTGTCGAGCTGGACCCAGCCCATCTCGGCCCTCCCCCTCTACATCTACGCCGGGGCCCGCAACCCCTTCCCGGCCGGCCAGGCGAGAGCCTTCGCCGCCAGCCTGGAGCTCGTGATCATCGTCCTCGCCTTTACCATCGTCGCCCGCTGGTTCGCCTCCCGCCAGGCCAAGGGAGCCCGACGATGAAGTCTCTGGAATTGAAGGAGCTCAACGCCTTCTACGACGACTTCCGGGCCATCGCCGACGTCAACCTGACCGTTCAGGCGGGCAAGATCACCGCCTTCATCGGCCCCTCTGGATGCGGGAAGTCGACCCTGCTTCGATGCCTCAACCGGATGCACGAACTGGTTCCGAACGCCCGGGTCGAGGGTCTGGTGGCACTGGACGGCGAGGACATCTACGACCCGGCTGTTTCGCCGGCCGAGGTGCGGCGGGTGATCGGGATGGTGTTCCAGCGTCCCAATCCGTTCCCCACCCTGAGCATCTTCGACAATGTGGCGGCAGGAATGCGCCTCAACGCTCTCTATCCCCGTGACGAGATCGCCGACCGGGTGGAACAGTCGTTGAAGGGGG
This sequence comes from uncultured Acidimicrobiia bacterium, assembly GCA_963744905.1. GTDB lineage: Bacteria > Actinomycetota > Acidimicrobiia > Spongiisociales > ZC4RG35 > DATFFO01. The sequence goes on from CAVUUV010000008.1 coordinate 74,943, forward strand.
CCCAGTTGTGGGGCGAGGTCGACGATCGTCTGGCTGATCCGGCCTCTTCTCTCTCCGGTGGCCAACAGCAGCGTTTGTGCATCGCCCGCACCATCGCCGTCGAGCCCGACGTGATCCTCATGGACGAGCCCTGCTCGGCACTGGATCCGATCGCCACCCTCCGCATAGAGGACCTGATGCGCGAGCTGTCGAACTCGTACACCATCGGCATCGTCACTCACAACATGGAGCAGGCCGCCAGGGTGGCGGATTTCACAGGCTTCTTCTCGATCGAGGAGACGGGCGATCCGGGACGTCTGGTCGAGTTCAACTCGACCGACATCATCTTCTCCAACCCCTCCGATGAGCGCACCGACCGCTACGTGTCGGGGAGGTTCGGATGACCCCACCCGCCGAGGAGGACCAGACCATGGAGGGCCTCACTGAAGTCTCCGAGCGAGGTCCCGCCCCGTCGCCGAGACGGAGGGTTGTAAATCGTGCTGCGGACCCCAAGCCTGAGCCCATGAACGAGAGCGATCCGTCGCCCGAGCCCGTGTACGCCATCGGGGGATTCTCCCTTTGGTACGGCGACTTCCGTGCCCTACGCGGGGTCTCACTCGAAGTCATGGCCCATGAGATCACCGCCTTCATCGGCCCATCGGGCTGCGGCAAGTCGACCATGCTGCGCAGCCTCAATCGGATGAACGACAGCATTCCGGATGTCTCGGTGGCAGGCACCATCATCTTCGAGGGAAAAGACCTGTACGACGACGATGTCGACCCGGTCCAAATCCGTCGCAAGATCGGAATGGTGTTCCAGCGCCCCAACCCCTTCCCCACCAGCATCTACGACAACGTCGCCTATGGACCACGCATCTACGGAAACCGAAGACCCGACGACATCGTCGAGGAGTCTCTACGTAAGGCTGCCATCTGGGATGAGGTGCGTAACAAGCTGGACCAGTCGGCCCTGGCCCTGTCGGGTGGCCAGCAACAGCGCCTGTGCATCGCGAGAGCGATAGCAGTCCAGCCCGACGTGGTTCTGATGGATGAGCCCTGCTCGGCGCTCGACCCCATTGCGACCCTTCGCATCGAAGAACTGATGCTCCAGCTCAAGAACGAGTACACGATCGTCATCGTCACCCACAACATGCAGCAGGCGGCCCGGGTCTCGGACCGCACCGCCTTCTTCACCGTCGACGTACGCGAGGACGGCCAGCGCACTGGGGTGCTGGTCGAGTACGACGACACCAACACCCTGTTCACAAACCCCTCCGACCAGCGCACCGAGGACTACATCACGGGTCGTTTCGGCTGATCAACAGCCGCCCTCCACTGGTTCCCCACACGCTTCTTCCACCGGCCGAACCCTGGCCGAAACCCCGGCACGACGCTGGACGTGTTCCCCTCGGCGGGCGCCGATACTCGGTCTGTCCATCTTCGCGGTCATACACCGCTCCGTCCGGTAGCTTTGAGGTATGAGCCCCCAACCACCTCCCCTGGTCCGTCCCAAGGAGGGTCGGATGATCGGCGGCGTGGCCGCTGGTCTGGCCGACCGATTCGGGATCCCGAGGCGAGTCATGAGGCTGCTCTTCATCCTCTCCCTCATCCTGCCCGGCCCTCAGATCCTCATCTACCTGGTCCTGTGGGTGGTCATTCCCGAAGGAGAGTGACCCCCGGTCACCAACCGTCTGTGCCCGGCGCCCCCTTGAATGGCCCCACGATCTCGGATGTGATCCACCCGCCATAGAACCCGCCCTCCTGGGACATGGCCCTCTCGCCGTCGACGTAGCACTCCACCTTGCCCGGAAAGAAGGCAAGCCATCCCGCTAAGTCCTCGTAGCCGGCCAGGGGCTGAGGGTAGCTCCATGCCACCCGCGGGATCGGCTCGGGACCGCCCAGATCCCAGTAGTCGGCTACGCCCTTGAATTCGCACATGGTTCGAATGGAGCTGAGGGCGAGCAGTTCGGTTCTTGACCGACCAGGTTGGAAGGTAGAACACGGGCGGATGGGAGGTCTCGAGCACTCTGAATGAACGGGGCGAATCGGCCAGGACCGAGTCCCCGTGGCAGACCAGTATCCGGCGATGATCGGCTTCGAGGCGCGGAGGACGCGGGTACTCCCAGACGGACTCCTGCTGGCGAGCCTGGTGTTGTGTCATGACTGTGATTCGGATCAGCGTGATCGATCGGATGAACTCCGCTCGCGCCCTAGGAGCCTGTTGGATAATGCCGTTGCTCGGATTGGCGGCCAGGCGCGCCAGCCGCAAGGCCGAGGTTTCGCCACTCCTTGTGCCGGAATGGCGGGGCCGAGAACGCAGTGGGTGGTGATGCATGGTCGTCAAGATGGGTGACATGCATTGTTCAACGGGCTCCTAGTGCCCTCGTGCGTACCAGATCTGGGCCTGATCCTCGGCGGGCAAGTTGCCGATAACCATTACGTATGCAGGAGACCGCGCCGGTTAGCCGGAGGGGAAGCGGAACCAGGCTGTGCGAGCGCTGCCGGGCCGCAGCGCAGTTGCGCACGCCATCGGGCTCCTACTGTCCCTACCACGCCTATCAAATCTACTTCAGAGAGGCCGAGATCACCCTCCCCGACTGGATTCCCTGGGTCATACACCGCGGCGATACCGCAACCGGGCGGGAATGAGCGGATCCGACGATGAGTGGTCAGAATCTGCAGCCATGCGGAGAACTACCTCGTCCAGGCGATTCCAGGCGTGCCGGTGCTGTAATCTGCCAGCGCCGGCCGCATCGATAAGGCCGGCTCGGTAGGGACCAGGCCGTTGAATGGAGTGATGTCTGGTGTCCGGATCGACGTGGTTGATCGCCGGTTCAGGCCTGTTCCTGGTTGGGGCTGCCATCGGGGTACCCAGGGTGTTCATGACCACCGACGCCGAGGAGCGTCTCCGTTTACTCACGGAACACGTGGTGCTGTGGCGGGTGGCTCAGGTCCTGTACTCCCTGGGTCCGGTGCTGACCGCGATTGGTGTGGTCGAGTACGGGTTGGCGCTCGGTGCTGGGGTGGGGCTGCTGCTGGTGTCGGGCGGGACGGCGATGGTGGTCGGATCGCTGCTCTGGTCTTATAGCTGTTGGCTACGGGGCTTGGACCCGGTCGGATGGAACCAGGGAAAACAGCCGGGCTGGCCGTTCCGCTCCTACGTGCTACTGACCCTTGCCGGCCTGGCGGCCCTAGGCCTAGCCCTTCTGCTGGCAGATTCTCCCACCTGGCTGGGATGGGTCGTGCTGGCAGCAGACCTCGGCTATCTGATCCTGTTCGTGGCCACGGACGACATACCCCCCTTCGTCTTCTACGTGCTCCTGATCCTCGTAGGAATTGCCTACTAGGCGGCTCTCAAGCCGGGCTCGCCCAGACGCCTGCCCAGACCCCTGAATCCAGTGGGTAGAGGTGATCGTGGCCCGGATGCTGGAGGTCCGGGCCGAGTGGGAGCAGGAGCACAGGGACTCCGAGGCGGTGACCGAGTGGCCTGACCGGTCGGCCACTCCACCTCTGCATTGGTGTGGTACCCGGGTCCCCACTCCTCCTGCCCGTCACTCAGTGACCGCCCACAGCTTTGTTCTTGTCCTGTGGCGCTGGGTGACAAGGATTTTTCTTGCCCGAGGCGGGAGTTGCCTTTTCGGGGCGTTTCAAGCCGAATCCTGAGAATTTCTACCGCTGAACCAGTCGACTGCGGCCGGCGTCCGCCGGGTGCAAGCGAGCCACAAGCCGCACCGCCACCGAAGGCCCGTGACGGAAAGCGGCGGCCGAGGCACGAGTGGCATGCGCCAGCACGACGACCTACCAAGATGCGACGGACCCAGCGAATCGCGTCGATTTGGTTTGCCGCTCTGCCGGCTACCACAGTCCTGAGTGATGTCGTATGGTCCGGTTCGATGATGCGCAAGACCTCCCTGACGGTGGTCGGCCTGCTGGTGCTGATGGGCTGCGGCGGCTCACCGGACACGGCGTCGACCGGCCCGACCAGGCCCACGCCGACGACTCAGGCACCTTCTTCGGCCCCGTCTTCATCCATCGCTTCGCCGGGTACGACAGGGTACGCAACCAGCTCGTCGATGGCCGCTACGACCACACCCTCTCTTCCCGCCATCACCGTGAGCGCGGGTGAGGTGAGCGGCCCTGACACCCTCGATTTCAAGTTAGGAGACGAGGCGGCGTTCGAGGTCGTGGCCGACGTGGCCGACGAGGTCCACGTTCACGGCTATGACCTTCACTTCGACACTCAGCCCGGCGTTCCGGTCAAGGTCCGTTTCACTGCGGATGTTCCCGGCGAATTCGAGGTGGAGCTGGAGGGTGCCAGTCTCGAACTGGTGAAGCTCGTCGTCGAGCCATGAGCATTCTCCGGCGCATGGCCGGGCCCCTGGTCGTTGTTTGGGCCCTACTGGTTCCCATGCCCGCCATGGCGCACGGCATCGGTGGCCGACTCGACCTCCCTGTGCCGGTCAGCTACTTCGCCATAGGCGCCGCCCTGGTTGTGGCGCTCTCTTTTGCGCTCCTCGCCGCTCTCTGGCCCCGGCCGCGGCTCCAGGATGGGCCCCGATACGGTGCTTGGCGGGCCCCGTGGCTGCGGTACGTGACTGGGCTGGCCCGGGTGGTGGGGGTGCTGTCGCTTCTGTTGGTTCTCGGGGCAGGGTTGGCCGAATGGTTGGCCGGGGCTGAAGGAACGACCATCGCCCCCGTCTTGGTCTGGGTGGTGTTCTGGCTGGTGGTTCCCTTCTCGTCTGCGGTGTTGGGCGACACCTACACCGTCTTGAACCCATGGCGCACCGTGGCCGCGGCGACGCGACTCGGCAACGAGGAGCGGCCCGGTATGTCCAGGCGATGGGGCGTGTGGCCCGCCACCTTCCTCTTCTTCGGGTTTGCCTGGATGGAGCTCATCTTCCCCCATTCCGAGTCCCCACTGGCCCTGGCCGGAGCTGCCCTTCTCTACACGGCCGTGCTCCTGACCGTAATCGCCATCGCTGGTCGCGACACGGGGCTGGGATCGTGGGACATGTTCACCGTCTACAACCGCCTCTTCAGTTCCGTGTCACCGCTGGGAAGGGTCGAGGGGCAACCGCGCCGCCGAGGATGGCTACGGGCATTAGTGGTACTGCCCGAATGGCCCGGGCTTTGGGCGTTCGTGGTCATGACTATCGGCACGGTGAGTTACGACGGGCTCAAGGCCGCCTCCTGGTGGCCCGGCTGGGGGATGGCTGCTCAGACGGCAGCGATGGGAGGCATCGTCCTGGTCTTGGGCGGTGCCTATCTGGGCGCATCGACCGTGGCCAATCGCATGACCGGTGGAGCCTCCACCACCCTGAAGGTTGCCCAGCGATTCGCACACACGCTGGTTCCCATCGGCATGGCTTATGCCGTGGCACACTATTTCACGCTGGTCATCTTCGAGGGCCAGCAGCTCTTCTCGACCTTGTCCGACCCCTTCGGCCTGGGATGGGACCTTTTCGGCACCGCAGCGCGCAAGGTCGATTTCTTCATACGCCGTCCCGAGCCGATCTGGTACCTCCAGGTGGGTGTGATCGTGACGGGTCACGTGACCGGCGTGGTCCTCGCTCACGATCGAGCCCTGGCAGACTTCGAGGGGGCGGCTGCGGTACGCAGCCAGTACGCCATGCTGGTGCTGATGGTGTTGCTAACCAGCCTCGGCCTGGTCATCCTGGCAGGATGATGCACGCTCTTGCCCCGATCCTGGCTCACTACGGAGGCATCGACGAGATCGGTATCTTCGTCTTCCCGGCGGTGGCGGTGATCCTCATTCTTCGCTGGGCCGAGCGGCGGGCACGTGAGAAGATGGAGGCCGAAGAGGGCGAGAGCGCCGACTCCGACCAGATCGAACCACCGTCGGACGATGGCCACGTGTAGAGGCGAGTCGTCCTCCAGATCTGTGAGTCGACGTTCCCGTCCCAGGCGGGATCGTCGGACCATATCCCCGTCCAGGACCACTAGGAGCCCGTTGAACAATGCATGTCACCCATCTTGACGACCATGCATCACCACCCACTGCGTTCTCGGCCCCGCCATTCCGGCACAAGGAGTGGCGAAACCTCGGCCTTGCGGCTGGCGCGCCTGGCCGCCAATCCGAGCAACGGCATTATCCAACAGGCTCCTAGGCTCGTGTGTCGACGACTGACCAGTCGCCGCCGCGGCAGAGGCGAAACTCGGCCTGCCTGTGCCTTGATTGATTCACTGCAGGCCGGACAGGTCTTCGACTAAGGGGTCGAGTAGATCCGTTCCACCGCCACCGCCCGCAACTCCCCCGCCACCTCCGGGTCCAAGTCCAGCACCCAGATCAACCGCTCCGCCACGGCCTGGCTCGGGCGCCGAGGTGCTCGAGGATGGGCGCCTAGAAGCCTGTTGGATAATGCCGTTGCTCGGATTGGCGGCCAGGCGCGCCAGCCGCAAGGCCGAGGTTTCGCCACTCCTTGTGCCGGAATGGCGGGGCCGAGAACGCAGTGGGTGGTGATGCATGGTCGTCAAGAGGGGTGACATGCATTGTTCAACGGGCTCCTAGCCATCTGGCTCACCCAGGCGAGTCGGGCCGGCCGAGATGCCCGGGCCCTGTTGTTGGATGACACTGTCGACGTGGTGCTCTGGGGCTTCCGGCCGACAGTGCGTCTACGGGCCTGAGCCATCAGCGTCGAACTCTCTGCGTCCAGGGAACCGGGGCTCGCTCGTCTAGCGGAGAATCTCCTCCGACTGTCCCAGTCCCATGTCCTGCGCCCAGGCAGCTCGATTCGAGAAGTAGTTGGTTCGGACTTCACCTGTCTCGGTGAATTGATATGGCTCGGCTAGGCCGAAGGCTTGAACGAGATCCTTCATGACCGCCGAGGCAGCCGAGACCCATCCGGCGCCATGAATGTAGAGGTCCTCCAGCGTAAGTGTGGCTTCGGTCTCGGCAGTGACGATGCGAGTGGTGTTGGGCAATTGCTGCGGGCTGTGATGACGCTGATGAACAAGGATCTTCTCGCCTTCGATGCGGTTGCCTTCGTAGGTGACTCCTCCGACGATGCGTACACGGACAAGAACGTCGCCGCCTGTATGGGCGTTCTCAACTGCGTGCGCAGCGGCTATTCGTGTCTGAGCTAGCAGAGTTGTGGCTAGCAACTCGTCATCGATCAGCACACCAGTCGGGCCATATTCCCAGGTACCTGCGGGCCCCTGGCCCCAACCAATGGGGCTTGCCAGGAAACTTGAGCCGTCAACATGGAGCTCTGAGTAGACACCACCCCACGCCACGGTCACCCGCCTCTTTCGGGTTCTCACATCGATTGGACCTGGCCTCAAGTAGTGAGGCCTGCCATCACTAGGACCATCGTCTACCCGATTAATCCATTCCTGGAGGGCTCTCGGTGTGGTGTAGGACAACTCCATTGACCCCGGACGGTCAGGTACTGCGATTTGAACAAGCCATGCAGACGCATCCAGATCGATCTCCGATCGGCCTTGCTCTTCAACCTGATCCACTCTCCCGGCCCGACTGCGAGCCATAGCAAAGCGGTCCCGATACGCATTGGCAATCTCAGACTCGCCTAGATACCGATTTCTGCGCCCACTGCGGATTGGATATCGAAAACCTTCATTGACCGATACGCCATGAGGTCTAAGCGAGCTCGGGGGGATCAGGATCGCGTAAGTAACCGACCTGATCGTCCCCCGCGGAAGGGATCCTCATTACGTGGCTCTCCACATAGGGGAAGACATTCGATGCGACGATGCTCTCCAAACGCATGGCCTCCCGTTCGGTGAGGGGCACGGGGTTGGATCCGGCAGCTCGGCCATCCTCCTCATCGATGCCGATTATCAATAAGCCACCATTCGCATTTGCTATTGCCGCAACGTCCGTGGCCAGGTCGCGTTTGTCCCGATCTGAACCTCCGTACATTTCCCTCTTGAAGTCCAGATCCTGAGCTTCCTCGACTCCGGCCCCTAGAGCCCGCCCAATGTGCTCCTCGGTGAGGTCTACGAGCTCAGTCCCGAAGATGGCCTCGAGTCGCGGGAATCGAGCCCTCATGATTCGCGTCACAAGCCGTTCACCCCCAGCGCCCGGCCGATGGGAAGTCACGAACGGTCACCAGTGACACCCTAGACGCGGAACCATCCACCAACTCGTAAAGGGCCGTCTCCTCACTGGGAAGGGGCGTCACAGAAGGGGCGCACATTGATAGGCACCCTGAAAATGCCACGCGGTGTACAGACGGAGAGAAAGCGCCCCTGGCCAGGGAGTTTGAAGTGGAGCTGAGGGGATTTGAACCCCTGACCCCTTGCATGCCATGCAAGTGCTCTGCCAGGCTGAGCTACAGCCCCAAAGGGATACGTCAGATTAACAAAGCCCTCGGGCGACTGGAAAGTGGTCAGGCCTCGGAGGCCACGTCGCTGGTCACCGGCTCCTCCCAGGCCAGGCGGGGAGCATCACGCCACAGACGCTCCAGCCCGTAGTACTCACGCTGTTCGGGCTGGAACAGATGCACCACCACGTCCCCATAGTCCAACAACAGCCACTCGCCCTGTCCGGTCCCTTCGCGCCGGAGAGGTTTGCGATCCGCCTTCTCGGCCAATGCCTTCTCCACTCCATCGGCCACGGCCCTGACGTGGGTACGGGAGGTCCCGGTGGCGATCACGAACACCTCGGTGATGGCCAGGAGATCACCCACCTCCAGCAGATCGACATCCAATCCCTTCTTGTCGGCGATGGCATCGGCCGCCATCAGGGCGATCTCAGTGGTCTCTATGACGGGTGCTCCTCCTGGTGTCAGTCCTTTTCATTGTACCGGAGGACGAGCCTGAGACACATAGAGCTGATGGTCGGTCATGTATCGCCAGACGCCATCCCTGACCAGGAAGCGGGCCGACCTGCCCGCCATGAGGCGCTCGCGAATCAGAGTCCCCGAGATGTCGAGCTCCACCATGTCGAGCCACACGTATTCGCCGCTCACCGCCGACGCCACCCGCTCCCTGGGCGTGCCGGCTCGAGGTGCCACTGCCAGCGTGGTCCGGTTCATCACCTCGTCAGCCCGGTCCCAGGTGGGAAGGCCGCAGGCGGCGTCCGCTCCGAGGATGAGAACGATCTCGTCGGCGGGGTCGAAGGTGGACAACGTATCCGCGGTGTAGGTCCATCCTTGGCGATGCACCTCCCGCTCGTCGGCCTTGAAGTACTCGACACCCTCCGCCGCCCGTCGGGTCATCTCCCAACGATGACCGGGGCCGGACACGCCCCGACCAACCTTCTGCCAGGGGGATCCGGCCGGCATGAACAGAACCACGTCAAGGTCGAGCTGGCGATAGGCGACCTCACCCGTATGCAGGTGCGCCAAATGAGGGGGATCGAAGGTTCCACCGAGAAGTCCGATTCGCACCGGCGCCAGGATAGGGAACCAATCGGAGGGCATCGCTGATGGGGCCCCACCGACAGACCAGGAGCGGTGCCGGATCCGTGTAACTGTCATTGATTCGAACCGACATGTGGACGGCTCCGCGTCCGTGGGCCCGACCGCTACGACCCACCACCTGTCCCCTGGCCACCCGTTCACCAGTTGAGGAGGCAACAGCAGACAGGTAGGACAATGACACCTTCACCTCGCCGGACTTGACGGTGACGGTCTGCATCCCGGCGACGCTGCCGGCGAACGAGACCACTCCCGACAGGGGAGCACGGACACCGGCCCCTTCGATGGCGGCCAGATCGATCCCCCAGTGGCCCCCGTACCCTCCTTGCGGGGCGAAACCCGCCACCACTGCTCCGGGAACGGGCGGGAGCAGGCAGGCCAGAGCCACCAGCATCCACATGAACCCTCCTTCACCACGGTCGGCTCTTGGCAAACCTACCGCGATGAAGCCGGGCGGGGAAGGGGGTTGGGGTCCGCCACGCGTTGTCACTGGCGGCGGCGGAGGGTCTAGCGTTGAGGGCGACAAGCCACTTCAAGGACGCCAGACATGACCAAGATCCGCATCGGCCTGATGGGGTTTGGCCGCATCGGCCGCAACGTGTTCCGTCTCACACGCCAACACCCCGATGTGGAGGTAGTCGCCATCTCGGATATCGCCGATCCGGCCGGCCTCACCTACCTACTCAAATACGATTCGATCTACGGACGCTATCCCGGTGAGGTCTCCTATTCGGATGGCGTGTTGACGGCCGAGGGACGCGAGATCGTCTTCGACAGGGCCAAGACACCGGCCGACACCAGATGGAAGGAACACGGGGTGGACCTGGTGGTGGAGGCCACCAGCCGGTACCGGACGCGGGAAGCCAACCAGGGTCACCTCGACTCGGGGGCCCAGGCCGTTGTGGTGGCCTCCAGCCCCGAGGTGCCAGGCGACATACCCATGGTCCTGCCCGGAATCAACGACGAGGTGCTCGATTCGGCTCCCCGTATCGTGGCGATGGGATCCAACACCTCCAACGCCATTGCTCCCGTCCTGCGCACGCTCGACGAAGAGTTCGGGATCGTACGGGCCTTCTGGACCACGGTCCACGCCATATCCAACTCGGGCCGCCTGGCTGATGTCCCCACATCCGGCTTCCGGTCCAGCCGTGCCGCCGGTGAGAACATCATCCCCGAGCAGACCAACTCCCCCGAGATCGTGGCCCAGGTGATGCCAGAGCTCGACGGAAAGCTGTTTGCCGTAGCCCTCAACGTTCCCGTGTCGGACGGCTCGACTGTCGACCTGGTCATCGAATCCGCCCGGGAGACCACCAAGGAAGAGGTCAACGCGGCCCTCGAAAAGGCTGCCCGCGACCGCTATCCCGGCATTCTCGAGTACAGCGAAGACCCCATCGTGTCCTCAGACGTCAAGGGTTCCCAATTCTCGGGGGTTTTCGACTCGCTGGCCACACTGGTTATGGCCGGAACCATGGTCAAGACGATCACCTGGTTCAACAACGGGTGGGGTTACTCGGCGCGGCTGGTCGAGGTCATCGAGACCCTCGCCTCCGACCTCGGAAAGGAATCATGAGATGAGTCTCAACGTCGCCATCAACGGCTTCGGCCGAATCGGACGAGCCGTGTTCCGCATCATCGCCTCCCGCCCCCTGTCGGGAATCAACGTGGTGGCAATCAACGACCTGGCCGACGACGACATACTGGCCTACCTGCTCGAATACGACTCGGTGATGGGTCCCTTCGACCAGGAGGTCACCGTTGAGGACGGCACGATGGTGGTAGGCAATCACCGGATCGCCATGCTTCGGGAGACCGACCCGGCCGAGCTCCCCTGGAAAGACCTCAACGTCGATGTGGTCATCGAGTCGACGGGCGTGTTCCGGGATCGGGCCTCCCTGCAGAAACACCTCGACGCAGGCGCCCGAAGGGTCATCCTGACCGTGCCGGCCAAGGATCCCATCGACGAGACGGTGGTGCTGGGCGTGAACGACGACAGCCTGGATGCGGGCGACATCATCGTTTCGAACGCCTCTTGCACCACCAATTGCCTGGCGCCCATCGCCAAGGTCCTCAACGACGAGTTCGGCATCAAGCACGGCGTGATGACCACCGTTCACGCCTACACGAACGACCAGCGGCTGGCCGACGTCCCTCACAAGGACCTGCGCCGTAGCCGTGCCGCCACCGAGAACATCATCCCCACCACGACCGGAGCTGCCAAGGCGGTGGGCGAGGTCTTGCCTGAACTGAAGGGCAAGCTGGACGGGATGGCGATGAGGGTTCCCGTCCCGGACGGTTCGACCGTCGATCTGGTGGTGGAGTTGGAACGAAATGTCACCGCCGAGGAGGTGAATGCCGCCATCAAGCGAGCTGCCGAGGGACCGATGGAGGGAATCATCCAGTACAGCGAGGATCCGATCGTCTCCACCGACATCATCGGCAACCCCCACTCATCGATCTTCGACTCGGCCGGCACCCACGTCCTGGGAGGCAACCTGGTCAAGGTGCTGTCCTGGTACGACAACGAGTGGGGCTACTCCAACCGGGTGGTCGATCTGGTGGAGCGTCTGGGCCAGGTGATGAAACAGCCCGTCTGAGGACAGGGGTCCTAGACGAGCAGGTCGAGGACGGTCTTGCGGAATTCGTTGGGCTGGAAGGGTTTGGTGACGAAGGCATCGGCTCCTCCCTCGTCGGCCCGTCGTCGCGACTCCTCCTCGGCGTGGGCGGTCAGTACCACCACCGGAGTCGACTTCACGGTCTCGTCGGAGCGGACGTTGCTCAGGACCTCCCATCCGTCCATCCCCGGGAGCCCGATATCGAGCACCACCAGGTCTGGAGCTTCCGACATCACCGCCGCTAGCCCGCTGGGTCCGTCGTCACGGGTGATTATCTCCAGATCGGCCGCTCGCAGGCATACCTCGATAAGGCGCCGGATCACCGCAGAATCTTCTATGACGAGTATTCGCTGACCCAAGCCTCACCTCGCAAGTCGGTATCAGAAGAAAGAATCAATCTGCGTACAGTATCGGATGGGTCGAAAGCAAAGTTGAGGCAAACCTCAGCGGGGGGCACGGGCATGAGGTCGTATCACCGGAAGGCTGATCTGCTCGACAAAGGACTCCAGCTGGCGCAGCGTGCGCACCTCGTGGACACCATCACACCAGCGGGAATAGACGCCCATCACTGAATCACCGGTATCCCAGTAGCTGCGGGGCTCGGGATTGAGCCAGTAGACGGCCCGGGCCCGATGGGCGATCTCGGCCAGCATCTCGTGGTGAGGCTGGCGATAGTTGTTGCGGGCATCTCCGGTGATGATCACCGTGCTACGGGGGGTGACCTCGGATCCGAAGAGATCGACGAATCCGGTCAGGGCGGTGCCGTAATCGGAATGACCGTCGTGGAGAACCACGTGTGCTTCCGAGGCGATTCGAGCCAGAGCATCCGGGAAATCGGTGCCCGGGCCGAAGAATTCGGTCACCTCGTCCACCCGATCGATGAAGGCGAAAGAGCGCAGCTTGGAGAACTGGGTGGACATGGCGTAGGTGAACTGGAGAGTGAAGCGGGCGAAGGTGGCCATCGACCCCGATATGTCACAGAGCAGGAAGACTTCGGGACGGTGGGGGTGGGGCGCTCGAAACACCGGCTCCATCGGAACACCACCGGTGGCGAGCGACCGGCGTACCGTCTTGCGGAAATCGAGCCGGCCCCGCCGCAGCCTTCTCCGGCGGCGGGCCAGCCGCGCCGCCAGTTTCCGGGTCAGAGGAACGATGGCATCCTCGATCGCCTCCAGGTCCTGTCGGGTGGCATGCATCAGATCCACGTCCTCGGTCAGGGGCCGCCGCAGGGTCCTCGCCACCGCCTCCCGGCCCCGGTCGGCTACCAGCCGCCGACGGATCTCGTCACGCAGAGCCTCACGGAGCTCTTCCAGCCGCGATTCGACCTCCTCGCCCAACAAACGACGCTCGATCTCGGTCAGGTCGCCTGCCTCCTCTGTCATGATCTGGCGCAGCATCTCGGCGATCTGGTCTATGTCGAGGCGCCGCAGCGTCCGGTAGAGGTAGTAGGTGCCGCCCACGGGCCGACCCGGTTCGAATCCCGACAACTCGTCCACTGCCTTACCTGCCGCCGATCCCAGGGCCCCCATGTCCATGTTCTTCAGCGCCTCCAGCAAGGCGCGGCGCAGGTCCTCGGCGCTGGTGCCGCTCGCACCCCGGTCGCCCCCGCTTCGGTCGCCATCCGAAGAATCGAGTAACTGCTCCTCGGGTTCACCCGGGCTGGGTTGACGGGCGAAGTACACCTCGAAGGCGGTGTCGAAGGCGGGCAGGTGCCGCTCCGCCTTGACCATCGTCGCCGCCAGCGTCGCCTTGAGACCGGCCCGATCGGAGATGTCGATTACCTCCAGGGCTCGCATGGCGTCGATGGTCTCCACCATCGAAACCGGGACCCCACAGGCCCTCAGCTCCTCGACGAAGCCGGTGAGGAGTGAGGTGATAGGTGAGCCGGCAACGCCCTCCGCCGAAGGTACGGTCATGCCTTCTGCAACTCGGCCGTGGCCTTGTCGATGTCGGTCTGGTACTTGAGCAGGACGTGCAGAGTGTCGGTCACAGCTGCGGTGTCGAGGTGCTCTATGGCCAAGGCAACCAGCGTTCGGGCCCAATCGATCGACTCCGAGACCGAGGGTGCCTTCTTCAGATCCATTTGACGCACCGAACGAACGATCGCCGCGATTTGTGAAGCCAGCTTGGCGGGCAGCTCCGGGACCCGGGTCAGAAGGATCTCCTGCTCCCGCTCCGGGTCGGGGTAGCCGATGTGGAGGAAGAGGCAGCGCCTCTTGAGAGCTTCCGACAGCTCCCTGGTGTTGTTCGAGGTGAGTACCACGAAGGGCATGGTGCGAGCCGTGATGGTGCCCAGCTCCGGGATCGAGACCTGAAAATCTGACAAGACCTCCAACAGAAGGGCCTCGGTCTCGATCTCCACCCGGTCGATCTCGTCGATGAGCAGCACCACCGGAACCGTCGAACGGATCGCCTCGAGCAGCGGCCGGGTGAGGAGGAATTCCTCCGAGAAGATGTCGTCGGCCAGAGAATCCCATTCCTGGCCGCGGTCGGCTTGGATCCGCAACAGCTGGCGCTTGTAGTTCCACTCGTACAGCGCCTTCGCCTCATCCAAACCCTCATAGCACTGCAGACGAATCAGGGGCCGCTGCCAGAGAGCGGCCAGCGACTTGGCCAGTTCGGTCTTGCCGACCCCGGCTGGGCCCTCCACCAGAATCGGCTTGCCCAGCCTCCGAGCCAGAAACGCCACCTGGGCGATCCGTTTGTCGGCCAGGTAGCCGACGGTGCGCAGGCCGTCCATCAACTGAGCAGGCGACTCGATCACTTCAAGGCTGTCTTCTTCGACCGTCATGGGAGACCACCAGTGTAGGAGCCCCTCAAACAGGCCTCAGAGCGCGACCATCGCGGCGCTCGCCCGGGGGTCCCAAGGTCTCCGCACCCTCGGCGAGCCGATGAGTCGATGGGCCCGGGCTGCGATCCGGCGCCTGCGGCTCAGGCACCTAGACTCCTCAGGTCCACCCCGAGGTGGCCTACCCCACTCCCCATACGAGAGCTTGCTTGATGTACATCGTGATCGCAGGAGCCGGACGGGTCGGCGGCCGGCTCGCCACGGATCTGGCCGAAGCAGGCAATGACGTCGTGGTGATCGACAATCGTGCCGCCGCCCTTGACGCTTTGGGTCGCGACTTCAACGGGATCTCCATACCCGGCGAGGCCTACGACGTCGACATCCTCGAAGAGGCCCAGCTAGGTCGGGCCGACGTGTTCTGCGCTATGACCGACGATGACAACACCAATCTGATGGCTGTCGAAGTGGCCAAGGCGGTGTACAACGTCCCCCGAGTGATAGCCCGCCTGCACGACCCGGCCCGGGAAGAGTCGTATCGGGCTCTGGGCATCCCCCACATCTCCACCACCAACCTGATCGCATCCGTTGCGTATGAGTCGATCGTCTCCGAGGAGTTCGCCGTCCACGTCACCTTCAGTGGTGGTGAAGTGGAAGTGATCGAGTTCTATCTCTCCGAGAATGTGCAGGGGATGACCGTGGCCGATCTCCAGGTGGATGGCGAGCTGCGGGTGGCGGCCATCCGCCGGGGGGAGCGCACCATCGTCCCCGCCGACACCGAGCCCCTGTTGTCAGGCGATCTGGTGGTGGCCGCTGCCCATCATGGTGTGAGGCGCCAGATCGAGCGGTTCATCGACAGCGGGGCAGCAAAGTGAAGGTGGTGATAGTGGGAGGAGGCAAGGTGGGGGGCCACCTGGCCCGGGTCCTCACCCGGGACCGGATCCCTGTGGTGGTCATCGAGGCCAACCCGGATCATGCCCGTGTCCTGGCAGAGGAATCGAGGGCGCTGGTGCTGGAGGGAGATGGCACCGATGTTCGCATCCAGAAGGAGGCCGACGTCGAACACGCCAACTACCTCGTGGCGGTAACGGGCAACGACCAGGTCAACCTGGTCGCATGTCAGCTGGCCCGCACCGCCTTCGGTTGCCGACGGGTCCTGGCCCGGGTCAACGACCCACGTAATGATCGCACCTTCGAGGCATTGGGGGTCCCCTGGGTCTCGGTCACCGACCTCCTGGTCCAAATCCTGGGCCAGCACCTCGACGTCGCCGACCTGAACCGGGTCGCCTCCCTGGGCAAGGGCGAGGCGGGTCTGATCGAGATCGAGGTGCCGGCCTGGTCGGACCCCGGCCGAGGTAGCATCGCTGAACCTGCCCGATTCGACCGTCCTGGCCGCCATCCGACGCCAGGAGACGATCATCATCCCCGATGGCTCAGCTCTGATCGGTCCCGGCGACCGGATCATGGTGGTCACCTTCACCAGCAACGAAGAAGAGGTACGACGGGTGATACGAGGAGAACCCGGGTCATGAGCTACCTGCCCGCACCCGGCCTGAGCTCACCCAGGGCAGACCTGGTGGGGGGAGTGCTCCACCTACTGGCCGAGATAGGTGCCCTGGCGGCCTTGATCGGGACACTGGCCCTGCTCACCTGGTTGCTGCTCCTGGTGTACTGATGCTGCTTCGTCCCCACCGCGAGGACGCCGAGCTAATCGCCTACTACCTGGGACGGATCTCGTGGGTCGTGGCCGGCACGGGCCTGATCCCGACGGCGGTGGCCGTAGTCGAGCGAGAGTGGCGACCTCTGGGGTGGTTCCTCACCATGAGCGGCGTGGCTGCCCTTCTCGGGGCTCTGACGGACCGCTACCGACCGGATCCCGGGCGGTCGCTCCGCTGGGGGGACGGGATGGTCATCGTAGCCCTGACCTGGCTACTGGTGCCCATCCTGGGAGCCATCCCCCTGGCTCTCAGCGGTCATTTCGGGAACCTGGTGCACCCCGTATTCGAGTCGATGTCGGGGTTCACAGCCACCGGACTGTCGGTGATGTCCGACGTCGACCACACCCCGGCTTCGCTCACGGTGTGGAGGCAAACTACCCAGTTCCTGGGCGGGCAGGGCATAGTCCTGGCCGCCCTCACCGTCTTCGCCGGCGGCGGGATCCTGGCCCTGTATCACGGCGAGGCCCGAGACGAACGAATCTTCCCCTCGGTCCGCTCGACCGCTCGCTTCATCTGGCTGGTCTCCATCTGGCACGGAGTGCTCGGGATCACCGCCCTATGGCTGATAGGAGTATTCCAGCTCGGATACGAACCGGGACGCGCCCTCCTCCACGGTTATTCGGTTTTCAGCGCCGCCTTCGACACGGGCGGGTTCTCACCCATGTCCACCTCGGTGGGCTACTACCGATCCTTTCCCTACGAGATCGTCACCATGTGGCTGATGCTGGCCGGGACGCTGTCTTTCGGCGTCCACTATGCCCTGTGGCGGGGACCGCGCAACATCCTCAAGAATCTGGAGACCAAGACCATGGCGGCGTCTGTGCTGATCACCAGCACACTGGCGGTGATGGGACTGATCCTGGCCGGCACCTACCACGACGTGGGCTCTCTGGTCCGGCGCGGCCTATTTCACGTGCTCTCGGCCCACACCTCGACCGGGTTCTCGACCGTGACCGGGCCGGATCTTGCCAAATGGGGCGGGCTGGCATTCGCCGCCGTTACCACCGCCATGGCTCTGGGCGGTATGGCCTCGTCCACATCGGGTGGGGTCAAGGCCCTCCGGGTCGGCCTGACGCTGAAGACGCTTCGGAACATGATCCGGGAGACGCTCCTGCCGGAGCACTCCGTCGTCAGACGCAGTTACTTCCAGAACGGCAACCGGCACCTGACCCCCACCCTGTCGCAGTCCGTCATGGCGGTCACATTGCTCTTCGTTGCCCTCTACCTGTTCGGGGCGCTGGTGGGAATCTTCTACGGATACCCCCTCCAGGACGCCCTGTTCGAATCGGTGTCCGCAGCCGGCACGGTCGGGCTCTCGGTGGGGATCAGTGGCGCCGGAATGCCCACCGGACTGGAGATCACCTACATCCTGCTCATGTGGGCGGGCCGCCTGGAGTTCATCGCCATATTCTCTCTGCTCGGTTTTGGTCTATCAGCGGTGGCCGGCGAATGAGAAGGGCGATGGGTCTCTCTTGCGCCACCCTGGTGGTTGTCCTGGCCTTGGGCAGCCTCCCCGCCAGGGCGCAACGAGCAACTCCCACCACGGTCCCCGGCGTGCCCCTGCTCGATGTGAGCGATCTCCTCAACGATCTGGAGTTCTGGAACGGCCAACGCATCTCGGTGAGCGGTGAACTGGTGGGCGATTACTCCTACCGATCAGACGGCGTGTGGGTCCAGATCAACGACGACTCCTACGTCCGTTCTCCGATCGGAGCCGGTGGCACCCCGGTCGGTGCCAACATCGGAATAGGGGCCCGTGTTCCTCGGGAAGTGTTCGATCGAGGCGTAATCGGACCACCCGGGCGTGATGGGCGTTTTGGCCCCGTGGTCCAGGCCGTGGGTACTTTCCACCACAACGATCCCGCCCTGACGGGCGAGACCTATCTCCAGGTGGAAGAGATCACGACACTCCAACCGGCGGAGAGCTACCCGGAGCCCGGGGCGGATGTCTGGACGTGGGTTGGCGCCGTGCTGATCACGGCGGCAGTGGGAGTGGCTCTACAGACCCGTAGCAGGAGACGAATAGAGCAGGCCTGACCGGGAAAGCCCCGACCAGGAGATCCCGACGAATCCCCGAGGAACGAGGGGACCCATCCGTCGGAACACACAGGGGGTGGCCAGGAGGGGGCATGCCCCCTCCTGACAATGGTTAGACGAACACGGCCAGATCGTCGCGGTGGATGGCCTCGCCCGCCCCCCGTTGGCCGGCTGCCTCCCGCAGTTCATGGCCGGAGACACGCACCAGACCCCGACCTATCAGGCGACCGGATTGTCCTCGCACATCGACGGCGTCGCCGGGGCGAAACTCCCCTTCCACGCTCACCACCCCGACGGGAAGCAGCGAGGTACCCGAGTGCACCAGAGCGTTCTCGGCCCCATCGTCGACCGTGACCGCACCCAGCACGGGTTGACAGAAGGCGATCCATAACTTCCGCGCTGCCAGAGGTGCCGGCCTGGGCTCGACCCAGGTCCCGAGCTCGAAGCCGTGGACGATCTCCACCAGGGAGGTCCCGGCCCCGGCGACGACCGTCGGGATACCTGACCATGCCGCCATCCTGGCCGCCCCCACTTTCGAGGCTGCCCCTCCGGAACCGAAAGGCCCCGATCCTGCCAGGTCGTCGAGCCGCTGATCGGTGTGATCGACTGCATCCAGGAACGAGGCCTCCCCTCTCCTGGGGTCCGAGTCGAACAGACCCGCCGTGTCGGTGAGAATGACCATCAGAGACGCCCCCACCACATGGGACACGATGGCAGCCAGGCGGTCGTTGTCTCCGAGCCGCAGTTCGTCGACGACGACGGTGTCGTTCTCATTGACGACCGGGACGATGCCCTCTGTCAGCATTCGATCCAAAGACTGACGGGCGTGCAGGTACTGCTCTCTGTTCGCCAACACGTCGCGGGTGAGCAAGACCTGTCCGGCAATCAGTCCCTGCTCGTCGAAGGCCCTCGTGTAAAGGTGCATGAGCCGGCCCTGGCCGACGGCGGCCGCCACCTGCAATCCGGGGATGTCCGATGGCCGCTCGTTCAGGCCCAGGGCAGACAGGCCAGAAGCCACCGCCCCGGAGCTGACGAGCGTGGTCGGATGCCCGGCCCGCCACACTTCCGCAACGGCCCGGGCCGTCCGCTCGACCGCATCCTCGTTCAGCACCCCTGCCGCGTCCACCAGACTGGAAGAGCCCACCTTGGCCACCAGGCGCCCCTGAACCGGGCGCCTCACTCCTCTTCCTCCCCTGCGGCCTCGGTCCACCCGCCCTCTGGCGGAAGCACGTATTCGAAGCTCAGATCTCCGATCCTCACCTCGTCACCTTCTACGGCCCCGGCCCGAGCCAGGGCCCGATCCACGCCCAGGCGGGCCAGACGATCGGCAGCCATATCGGCCGCCTCCGGGTTGGTCAGGTCGGAGAATGCCACCGCCCGTCGCGCCGCCAGCCCCTCCACCCGCCAGGCTTCGCCTTCCCTCCCGATCCGAAAAGGCGGCTCTACGGGACGATGGAGGATATAGCCCGGGCGATCGGGTGCCCGGCGCTCGGCCAGTTCGACGAGGTCGGCCACTGCCCGCACAAACTCACGTAGTCCGGATCGAGTGATCGAGGAAACCAGGATCGAATCGGGGAGGGCCTCGCCGGCGGCGGCAGCCTCGGGCAGGTCGGCCTTTCCCACCACCACCATCCTCGGCCTGTCCGCCAGCTCAGACGAATAGCGGCGCAGCTCATCGAGGAGGATCTCGAGTTGGCGTTTCGGCTCCTCCACCTGCAGCGGCGACGGGTCGACCAGAACCACCAGGGCCTGGGCTCGCTCCACATGTCTCAGGAACTCGTGGCCCAGGCCTCTGCCCTCGGCCGCCCCCTCGATGAGGCCGGGAATATCTGCCAGAACGAATTCGCGCCCGTCCGCCTCGACGACACCCAGATTGGGTTCCAGGGTGGTGAACGGGTAGTCGGCGATCTTGGGTTTGGCCGCCGAAACCACTGAGATCAGAGTCGACTTGCCTGCGTTGGGGAAGCCAATCAGGGCCGCATCGGCCAACAGTTTCAGCTCGAGGACGAAGCTCGCCTCGCGCCCATATTCACCCTGCTCCGCCACCGACGGTGCCCGGTTGGAAGGAGAAACGAATGCGGCGTTGCCCCGGCCACCCCGGCCACCCTCCACGAGGACCACCGACTGGCCTTCCGCCACCAGATCGGCCACGAGCTGTCCGTCCTCATCGTAGATACAGGTTCCGGGTGGGACCCCGAGCACCAGATCGCTGCCCGAGCGGCCATGCTGGAGATCTCCCTGGCCGTGGGTGCCGTTTCCAGCGCGATGATGTGGGTTGCGCTGATAGGTCAGCAGTGAGCTCATCCCGGGATCGACGATGGCGCTCACGTCACCACCCTTCCCGCCGTTGCCACCGTTGGGCCGACCTCTGGGAAGCCCCCTCCGCCGGACGAACGAGGCCACACCGGCCCCGCCATTGCCACCACGCAGGTGGACGCGAACCCGGTCGACGAACATGGCTGGAGCCCGCCCTGCTGAGGACGGACTAGTCGACGATGACGTCTACGAGGCGACGGCGGTTGCGCTCCCCGTAGCGAACCACGCCGGTAGAAAGGGCATAGAGAGTGTCGTCACTCCCCCGCCCCACGTTGTCACCAGGATGAATACGGGTGCCCCGCTGCCGCACGATGATGGCGCCGGCATTGACAGTCTGGCCGTCGAAGACCTTGGGCCCAAGGCGCTGAGCCGCCGAGTCACGACCGTTCTTGCTGGAACCGCCTGCTTTGGTCTTGGACATGGGTTATTCCTCCTCTGAGGAGGCGGCCTCCTTGTCGGCTGCCTTCTTGGTACGGGAAGTCTTGGCTTCAGGGGTGTCGGCCTTGGCCGAGGAGGACTTCGCCGAGGAAGCCTTCGTCGAGGAAGCCTTCGTCGAGGAAGCCTTGGTCGAAGCCTTCTTGGTGGAAGCGGATTTGGCCGGGGATGCTTCCGTTGACTCAGCCTCTTCCGACGCCTTGGCTGCGGAACGCTTACGGGTCGGCTTCTTCAGATCGATGCTGGTTATCTCCAGCTGGGTGTAGGTCTGGCGGTGTCCCATCTGGCGGCGATAGCCCGACTTGTTCTTGTACTTGAAGATGTCGATCTTGTCGCCCTTGACCTCACCGAGGATCCGCGCCTTGACGCTGGCATCGGCCAGGCCGTCGGGGGTGGTCACAGTGTTGCCGTCGTCATCCACGACGAGTATGGGCCGGAACTCGACCTGGTCCTGAGCGCCCTTGATGCGCTCGACCTCGATCACGTCACCGGAGCGCACCTTGGCCTGCTTGCCGCCGGCGCGAATGATGGCGTACATAGAAAAATCCTCGTGAAACGGGGGAACCGGGTTTCAGATTACCAGGCGACGAGACTCTGCGACAAAGCGCCTAGTGGTGTGTCGCTCAATCAGGGGGACGGTGTCTCCGAGTCATCGGCGTCATCTGGCAAGGAGAAGGGGCACAGTCGCAGCCGGGGAGCTGCGGCGAGCACTTCGACGCCGCCAGGGGCGCCGAGGGCCGGAGAGCCCGCGCCATCATTTGGGCGACACACCACTAATAGCTCAGTCGGCATCGATCGAAGTAACGATGGGGATGCCGTTGCGGACCGCTTCCTCGTGGAGGAGAACACCGCGTCCCTCACAATGAGGACAGGGCTCCGAGAAATGCTCCAGCAGTCCAGCCGACACGTTCTTGCGGGTCATCTCCACCAACCCCAGGTGGGATACGTCGAAGACCTGGGTGCGGGTCTTGTCCTTGGCAAGCGTCTCCCGCAGCCGTCGCAGAACGGCCTGCTGGTTCTTCTCCTTCTCCATGTCGATGAAGTCGATGACGATGATGCCGCCGATGTCGCGCAGGCGGAGCTGACGACCTATCTCTTCGGCTGCCTCCAGATTGTTCTGCAGGACCGTTTCCTCGAGCGAGGACGTGCCAACGAACTTGCCGGTGTTCACGTCGATGACGGTGAGAGCCTCGGTCCGATCGATGACGAGGTGGCCGCCTGAGGGCAGGTAGACACGCCGCTCCAGCGCCTTGCGCAACTGGTCGTCAACGTGGTACCTCTCGAATAGGCCCAGATCGGAGTCCTCGTAGAGCTGGACCTTGGAAACGAGATCCGGGGCAGTCGAGCCCAGGTACTCGACAACGCTGTCGTAGGCCTGGCGATCTTCGATGAGCAGACGCCTGAAATCGGCGGTGAAGTGCTCTCTTATCACCCTGATGAGCAGGTCGGGCTCCTGATACACCAGCCGGGGCGCCCCGCCTCCCGAGGCCTTTCCGGTGATCTCCTCCCAGGTGCTCACCAACCGGGAGATGTCAGAGGCGATGTCTTCGGCGGTGGCGTGGAGGGCGGCGGTGCGGACGATGACGCCAAAACCCTCCGGCTTGACG
Source organism: uncultured Acidimicrobiia bacterium (assembly GCA_963744905.1). GTDB lineage: Bacteria > Actinomycetota > Acidimicrobiia > Spongiisociales > ZC4RG35 > DATFFO01. The sequence goes on from CAVUUV010000008.1 coordinate 97,833, forward strand.
CGGGCGATGACGTCGCGGAGACGGTTGCGCTCCTCTTCGGGGAGACGCCGGCTGATCCCGTGGGCGTCGGAGTCGGGAACCAGGACCAGATAGCGACCCGGCAGAGAAGGCTGACCGGTGAGCCGGGCACCCTTGGCACCCATCGGGTCCTTGACCACCTGCACCAGCACCTCATCACCCTCGGACAGGCTCTCCTCGATGCGAGGAGGCCCGTTGCGGTGCTTCTTCCGGTCGTAGCCCACGTCGGCCGCATAGAGGACCCCGTTCTTGGCCGCTCCGAAGTCGAGGAAGGAGGCTTCCATGCCCGGAAGAACATTGCGAGTCTTTGCCAGGTAGATGTTGCCCACCATCGAACGTCGGTCCGGGCGGGCTACATAGTGCTCGACCAGAACCGGGCCCTCGAGGATGACGATCTGGGTCTGATCACCGTTGGAACGGACCAGCATCTGGCGCCGGCCAACATCAGTCGGGATGATGATCTCTTGCTCGCGCGGCGGCCGACCGTTCGCCTTGGCCGTGTCCCGGTTGTCGGACGAACGCTGCTTCGAGCTGCGCTTGCGCTCTGTCTTCTGCTCGGACCGCTTGCGGGCAGTCTTCTGGCGCCCGACAGGGCCCGCATCTTCTACGCGACGGACCTCGACCTTCTGACCGCCGATGCGGAAGGTCTTGCGTTCTTCGAGCGTGTCTCCGTCCGAGGTTGCCTTCTTGAGCACCGTGGGGGTGCGTCGACGGAACAATGACATGTGTAACCACTCCTGGGTAAACGACGTGTAGAGCGGGAGTCGAACCTGGCGTACGGACCCGCTGGGTGGAATTGGACGATGAGTGACGGCCCTGCGGGCTCTGAAGGCCCGAGATGGTGATGAGAGCCGGCCCCGGTATACGGGAGCCGGCCAGTGAATGATCGTGCCAATAGCAAGGCTGTCACCGTCAACTCCGAGGAGGAACCGCACGAATGCGGCGATACCTGAACACTAGCAGTGTCGTTCGTCGTCTCGACCATCTCTGAAGCCAGGGACTCGCATCCCCCGAACGGGGTGGCCTCATTAATCGATGCCGAAAGTCTCCTGGTGACCTTCTTCGACGCTGTAGCACTGTCGGCACCGGGCTTCGTATGCCCCCATCGCCCCCAGGACCACGAGGTCATCGGACGGCACCGTCCGTTGCGTGTACAGGGCCGGGCCCCCGCACCGGTGACAAACAGCCAGGACCTTGGTGACGTACTCGGCCCGGCCACACAGCGTGGGAATCGGTTCGAAGGGTCGGCGACGGTAATCGAGATCGAGACCGGCGACAATGACCTGCTTGCCGGCCTCGGCCAGACGCTCAACCACCTCGACCAGTTCGTCGTCGAAGAACTGCCCCTCGTCGATGCCGATGACCTGAGTCCTGTCCTCGACCGACAACAAGAGCTCGTGGGAAGTATCGACGGGTTGCGCTCCCACCGAGAGCGAGGAATGCGACACCACTTCTCGCTGCGAGTATCGGTCATCCAGGGCGGGCTTGAACACCTGAACCGGAATCCGGGCGATAACCGATCGGGTTACCCGCTGGATGAGCTCTTCGCTCTTGCCCGAGAACATGGGGCCGCAGATGACCTCCACCCAGCCCCGTTCTCCGCGCTGCCACAACACCGGCCGCACGTTAGCCGGGCGGGCCGGTGGTGATCAGACCACGTAGTCCTCTCCAGGAACCGGCGACCGGCGCAACCAGACCGAGTTGGCTATGCCCAGAGCGAAGCTCATGGCCAGGAACGACGACCCGCCCAGGCTCAGGAAAGGCAACGGCAGCCCGGTGACCGGTGTGATACCCATGGTCATCCCCACGTTGATGAATACGTGGAACATGAACATGGCGCCTATCCCCACCACTATGAGAGCCCCGAATTTGTCGCGGGCGTTGGTGGCGATGATGAGCAGGCGCCAGATCAGCACCATGAACGCGGCCAGGACCAGAAGCCCGCCGACGAAGCCGAGTTGCTCGGCCACGGCAGTGAAGATGAAGTCAGTCTCCTGTTCGGGCACGTATTGGAAGTTGGTCTGGGTCCCCTGGAACAACCCCCGACCCAAGAGCTGGCCCGATCCGATGGCCAGCTTGGAGCGCATCAGGTTGTAGCCGATCCCTTGCGGATCGACCGTGGGATCGACGAGAACCCGGATGCGGTCGAGTTGGTAGTCGGCGATCCAGCCCCGCTGGAGTGCGAAGGCGACCGCCAGCAGACCTCCGCCGGTGAGCGTGGTGAGTTGACGCCACGAGCTTCCGGCGGCGAACAGCATGGCCATCATCACGAACAGGAAGACCAGCATCGTTCCGAGGTCGGGCTGTATGAAGATGAGTGCCGCTGGTAGGGCCACTACCAACAGCACCAGCCCCACCTTCGACCAGGTGAGACCCGGCCTGTCGTCCTCGCGGGTGTGGGGCGCCAGGATCGAGGCCAGGGCCAGGACGACCACCACCTTGGCGAACTCGGCCGGCTGGAAGTCGAAGAAGGGGAAAGCGATCCAGCGATGAGCGCCGTTGGTTTCCGGGAAGAAGAACACGCCCACCAGAGCGATGATGATCAGCCCATACATGTAGGGGATGAGGTGGCGATATTCGCGGTAGTCCACGAAGGACGTGAGAAGGAATACGACGAAGCCCGCCGCCACCGAAATCATCTGCCGCTCCATGGACGAGGCTCCCGTGACCCTGGTGGCGGAGTAGATCATCAGTAGCCCGAACAGAGCCAACACGACCATGGTCCCGAACAGGATCCAGTCCGGCCGGTTGCGCCGCCGATCAGTGACGGCCTCGGGTGCGGTGTGTGCGATCGTGGCCATCAGTCGGCGTCCTCACCGTGGACGATCGGGGTGGGCTTGTTCCCCATCAGGTACTGGAGAATGCTCCGCGCCACCGGGGCCGCCACTCCGCCGCCGGACCCACCCTCGTCGATCAGCACCACGACTATGTATTTGGGGTTCGATAGCGGTGCCACACCCACGAACCAGGCGTGGTTGTCCCGGTTGGGAGAGGTCTGGCCGGTGCCGGTCTTGCCCCCCACCTCCTCGACGCCGGGACCGAACTCTGCGAAGGCCCGGTGGGCGGTTCCCTGGCTCACCACTCGGCCCAGGTCGGTGATTAGAGACTGGCGTACGGCCGGATCGATGCCGACGGTGCGCACGACGGTGGGGTCGTGGCGATAGATGATCTTGCCATCCTGATCCCGAACCTCGGCCACCACCGCCGGCTGGAGAACGTCTCCCCCATTGACCAGAGCCGCGTAGGAGACGGCGACCTGAAGGGGCGTGGCGGTCAGGAAGCCCTGACCGATGGCGAGGTCCATCAGGTCGCCACCCAGGAACGGCCCTCCGGGGAGGTTGAGGCGACTCTGATCCAGACGGGGTGGCTCGTCAGGGTGGGCGAGTTGATAATCCTTCAACTGTTGGAAGAGTTCTGGTGTGGGAACCGTGCCTGCGGCTTCGCCGGTGAGGTCGATCCCCGTCTTCTCGCCGTATCCGAGGCTCGTTGCCAGCTCCTGGATCACGTTGACATCCATATTCCTCCGGTGCTGCCACACACCGAGGGCAATCGACCAGAAGTAGATGTTGCAGGATTGCTCCAAAGCGCCGTGGATGTCGAGCCAGCCCTTGTCCCCCGTGTACCAGTCGTGCTTGACCTGAGCCGACCCGTCGGCCAGGTTGGGGAGCTGGAGCGTGCCGTCACAGTGGACCTTTCGGTCGGCCGCGTCTATGCCCTCCTGGTTCTCGGGGAAAGGCAGCTGATATTGCTGTGCGGCGGTGTAGGTGATCGCTTTGAAGGTCGAGGCAGGCGGGTACAGACCGCTGATGGCCAGGTTGTTGAAGGCTTGCTCCTTGCGGAGCTCGTCAAACGTCGCCTGATCCAGGCCCGACACGAATTGTTGGGGGTCGAAACTGGGATGGGAGGCCAGGGCGAGCACCTCGCCCGTCTGAGCATCGAAGACCACGGCCGCGGCACGCTTGGCGTCGGAGAACACCTGCTTGCCGGCCGCGCGATCTGTCGCCTTGACCTCGTTGGCCAGTTCGATGCCATCCGTCAGCGCCCGGCTCACCAGCTCCTGGAGTTCGAGATTGAGGGTTAGGTAGACGGTATCGCCGGTCTTGGCGGCCACCTCGGGACGGCTCTCCACGATCTGGCCCCGAGCCACCCGATACTCCGACGAGCCGGGGGTGCCCCGCAGGTAGTCGTCGTACACTTTCTCGACGCCGAGCTGACCGATCCGGACATTGGGGTCGAGGTCGGGGTTGGCGTCGATGTCCGAAGCCGTGGGTAGCCCGAGATGGCCGACCACGTGGGCCAGGTCGGGCCCGGCCAGATACACCCGCTCGGGAACCTTGATTATGTCGACTCCCGGGAAGTCCTCGAGACGGGTACCCAGCTCGTAGGCCGTTTCGGTCGACACCGTTCCGATCGTGAACCGACCATTTGTCCCCGCCGCCTCGTACTGAGCATCGATCTCGGTAGCCGGTATGCCCAGCACCGCTGAGAGACGTTGCACCAGGTCGGCTCGCTGGGCCGGCTTGACGAAAGTCCGGTCGACCTCGACTGCAGGAACGTATCGACTGGTCACGACCAGCTCGCCGGTCCGGTCATAGATGTCGCCCCGGGGAGCTTCGAACGTCTTCGCCTGCCAGGCGAGCTCCTGGACCTGGTCGGCGATCGCGGCGCCTTCCGCCACCTGAACGAACCACAACCGGAGGCCGAGCACCGAGAACAGGGCCACGAAGACGAAGCCCAGGACACCAACGCGCAGGCTGAACTTCACAGCAGCCCTCTCCGTTTTCCGTCTATCAGTCGAATCACCATGGGTGCCACGAGAAAACTGAGTGCCAGGTTCGTCAAGGGGACGAAGATCACTCTTCGTGCCAGGTCTGTCGTGATCAGACCTCCCTGCCCGAAGAGAGTACCGACCAGGAGGAACAACACCACTCCGAGCAAGGTGAGCAGCCCCACCCAGATTGCCACTACCACGGGTCCGGCATCGGCCCGCTGGGCGGTTCGGACGGCGATGAAGGCAAGGACGGTGAAGACTGCCGCCCTCAGACCCATGACCGTGGAGCTGAGCAGATCGACCACCAGGCCGGCTCCGAAACCGAGCAACAGAACCATCTCCCGTCGCATGCTGGTCAGGGCGAAGATGATGGTCAGCAGCATCATCAGGTCGGGGGTCACGAAGCGGAACCTGCTGATGAGGGTGGTCTGAATGATGAGGGCCACGAGCAGCAGGCCTAGCGAGACCAGGATCGAACGCGCCCTCATCCACCGCCCCCGGCGGCGGTGTCGACAGGCGGGCCCTCGGTGGTGTCGGTGGTCGGGACGGTCGTGGTTGTGGTGGTGAGGCGGGTGGGGTCGGGCGGCCAGGCAAGCACTACCACCACGCGCAGGTTCTCTGGGTCGACGAAGGGCCTAACGGTGGTGGTGAGCTGACTGGCCTCGGGCGAGGCAGCCTGCAAGACCTCTCCCACGGGGAGCCCGGAGGGGAAAGTATTGGCCGCGGTCACCACCTGATCACCCTCCGCTACGGGATCGCGCGCATCGAAGATCTCCAGGGTCATGTCCGATGATCCGGGCTTCGATTTGAGCAGCCCGGTTTCCGAGCCGACCAGTACCGTTACCTGATTACGGCTGGCTGTGATCGGGACCACTATGGCGGTATTGGGGGAGGCGGTCTCGACCGTCCCCACCACGAACCCGTTCACGTCGATCACGGGCTGCCCGTCGATCACCCCGTCGTCGACTCCCTTGTCGATCTGGAAAGCGAGGTCGAACTGGTCGGCCCGACCGATCACGTTGGCCGGGATCTGAGCCACCTGGGTGTCCTGTAGATTCAGGTCGTAGAGCCTCTCCAGCACCTTGAGGCGGGCCAGGTCGTCGTCCGCCTCGGCCAGCTTGGCCTGAGCCTGGGCCAGCTCAGCCTTGAGGGCATCGTTGGTCTCCCGCAGAGAGGTGATGTCGCTGAGACCGTTGAGGAAGTCGGCGACCGGATCGACCACCACCGTGGCGGCACGCTGCAGGGGCGCCATGATCGTCTGGGCTCCTCCCCGAATCACGGCCGCTACACCTTCCCCCTGGGCCCGCACGTCAAAGGTCATGAACAGGACCGCCAGGACGATGAGAGTGATGAATGTGGGCAGCGCTCTGTCTGGCCGTTCCATAGGAGTCATGTGGGGCCGGACTCGGCGGCCCTAGGGCCGGGACGAGGAGACCAGGACACCCTGGAGTGTGTCGAACTCTTCCAGGCATTTACCCGAACCGAGTACCACCGACTGCAATGGCTTGGTGGCGGTGACGATGGGCATGCCGGTTTCCGAGGCCAGGCGATGATCCAGGCCCACCAGCAGGGCTCCACCGCCCGTGACCACTATCCCTCGCTCGACGATGTCGGCCGCCAGTTCCGGCGGCGTCTTGTCGAGAGTGAACTTGACCGCATCGACTATGGCCTGGGATGGCTCATCGATGGCCTCTCTTATCTCCGGACTGGTGAGGGTGACGGTCTTGGGAAGCCCGGTCACAAGATCTCGGCCCCGAACCTCTGCGGAAGGCTCGTCGGCATAGGGCCAGGCCGACCCGATCGCCATCTTGATCTGCTCGGAGGTCCGCTCCCCGATGAGGACGTTGTGCTCCTTCTTCACCCAGTCGATGATCGCCTCGTCGAGCTCATCGCCTCCCACCCTGATCGAACGAGAAACCACGATCCCTCCCAGGGAGATCACGGCCACCTCGGTGGTGCCACCGCCTATGTCCACCACCATCGACCCCGAAGGCTCTCCGATCGGCAGCCCTGAGCCGATGGCGGCCGCCATGGGCTCCTCGATGGTGTAGGCCCGGCGCGCCCCGGCGTGATAAGCGGCCTCTTCGACGGCTCGTCGCTCGACCGGCGTTATCCCGGAGGGGACACAGACCACGATCCTGGGACGCGCCCAGCGACGACGGTGCACCTTCTGGATGAAATAGCGGAGCATCTTCTCGGTGATGTCGAAATCGGCGATCACACCGTCGCGCAGAGGTCGGATGGCGGTGATGTTGGCCGGGGTGCGGCCGATCATCCGCTTCGCCTCCATCCCCACCGCCAGGGCACGGCCGTTCTGGGAGTTGATGGCCACCACCGAAGGCTCGTTGAGCACGATGCCCTGCCCCCGCACGAACACCAGGGTGTTGGCGGTGCCGAGATCGATGGCCATATCCTGGCCGGCGAAGGAAAAGAGGGTATCGGCCATAGACCTTCTCTGGAGACCTTGTCTGGCGGAGAAATGATTGTAGGCGGCGCGACCGGTTTGTCGCCATTCGACCCCCGGCCCTACCGGGGACGGGTGGGGCTGGAAGTCAGGTCAGGGTGGCGGGCGGCGATGGGTGGCCCGGAATCAGGTCAGGGTGGCGGGTGGGGACGGGCGGCGCCGGAATCAGGTCAGGGTGGCGGGTGGGGACGGGCGGCGCCGGAATCAGGTCAGGGGAAGAAGATCCCCAGCTCTCGCTCGGCGCTGGCCGGGGAGTCCGACCCGTGGACCAGATTCTGGGTCACCTCGAGCCCGAAGTCTCCTCTGATGGTGCCCGGACCGGCGTCGGCCGGGTTGGTGGCGCCCATGATGGCCCGGGCGACCGCCACCGCCCCCTCGCCCGACCACTCCATCGCCACGACCGGCCCGGACGTGATGAAAGCGAGGAGGTCGGGAAAGAACGGCTTATCGACGTGCTCTGCATAGTGACGGCGAGCGAGTTCTTCGTCGATGACCAGGCAGCGGATCCTCTCCAGCGAGAGCCCCTTGCGCTCGAAGCGCCCGATGATTTCCCCGACCAGGCCTCGCCGGTAGCCGTCCGGTTTGACCATGATGAATGTGTTCTGAGTTGCCATGGGTTTGCAGCGTAACCGGGGCCGGTCAGCCGTTCGCCTTCGCCAGGGCGGAGCGAACCTGGCCGATCATGTACAGCGAACCGGTGACGAGGACGGCTCCCTCCGCCCCTGCCAGTTGCCGGGCCCTTTCCACTGCTCTAGCGGGGTCCGTCACCACTTCGATGGGGAGATCCGTGGCCTCCTCGATTCTCCGTCCGAGCTCGGCTGCAGGGACCGCCCTGTCCGAGACGATCTGGGTGGCTACAACTGCATCGATGCGGTCCCGGACGTGGCCCATCATCGCCTCGACGTCCTTGTCCCCCATCACCCCCAGCACCAGAACCCAGCGTGTGGTGGGGAATTCCTCGCTCAGAGCGGCCTCCAGCACCTCGAACCCGTCGGCATTGTGAGCCCCGTCGATCAAGACCAGGGGGTCTGATGCCACCGGCTCCATCCTCCCCGGAGCGGTGAAGGCTGCGCAGGCCTCGACTACCGCCGAAGGGTCCAGAGCCCGCCCAAGCAGCGCCTCGACCGCGGCCACCGACACGGCGGCATTGACGGCCTGGTGTCGGCCATGGACCCCGATCACGACATCGGGATAAGAGGATTCGGCACCATGCACATCGAGCCGCCAGCCACCCACCGCTCTCTTGGCATCCACGGAGAAATCGCGCCCGAAGGCACGATGCTCGATGCCGAGGTCGGCCGCCACCCCCTGGGCCAGCTCCTCCACCGCGGGCACCAGCGGGCCGGTCACGAGGATCGATCCCGGCCCAGCGATGGCCAGCTTCTCAACCGCTATCGCCTCGACTGTCGGACCCAGATACTCCATGTGGTCGAGGCCCACGCCCGTTAATACCGCCACATCGGCGTCCACAACGTTGGTTGCATCCAGCCGGCCGCCCAGACCCACCTCCAGCACTGCCGCTTCGACGGCGTGCTCTGCAAAGAACGCGAATGCCATGGCCGTGGTTAGTTCGAAATAGGTGAATTGGGCCTGGCCGCGGCTTTCCAGAATGTCGGCGAAGGCGGCAACGTCCGCCACCGCCTGGGTGAGTTCGTCCTCTGTGGCGATACGTCCGTTGATCCCCAGCCTCTCCTCGATCACCTCGAGATGAGGCGAGGTGTAGGTGCCGGTGTTGAGACCGTGGGCGGTGAGAAGCAGTGCGGACAGCCAGGTGGTTGAAGTCTTTCCGTTCGTGCCTGCCACGTGGATGATCGGGTAACCGGTGTGGGGCGACCCCATCGTCTCGACCAGGAGGCGGATCCGATCCAGGCCGGGCTTGATGCCCGCACCAACGTGAGCGTCGAGATAGGCGATGGCTTGGGAGTGGTTCATGATCGGCCCCACAAAGAGAACCCCGGAGGTTAATCCGGGGTTCTCTTGGGACGGGGTCGGCTAGCTCAGGAGCGGTCTAGAGGCGCGGCCTCCTCGCCGCCACGCGTTAGATACAGAATCCCGGCTCCTAGCGCCAGAGCCAGCAGCGAAACGATGGCCAGATCGCCGGACTCCAGCCCGGTGAAGGGCAATGTATCCGGGGTATTCGACACGGTGGTCGGTGATACGGATGGCGCCGTTGTGGTCGTCTTCGGTGCCACAGTCGTGCTCGTAGTCGAAGACGTTGTCGGTGCCACAGTCGTGCTCGTAGTCGAAGACGTTGTCGGTGCCACAGTCGTGCTCGTAGTCGAAGACGTTGTCGGTGCCACAGTCGTGCTCGTAGTCGAGGTAGTCGACGAACGACGTAGGTCGAAGACGAAGTAGTCGAAGACGAAGTAGTCGAAGACGAAGTAGTCGACGAAGACGTGGTCGAAGACGAAGTAGTCGGGGTCGTCGTGGTTGTGGTCTGTCTGACCGTGTACTCGTAGTGAGACACGCCCGCCGGCTGATCATTCGGATTCAGAGGGGTGTAGACCTTCTGGGTATCAGGACCAGTGATCGTAGCCAAGGTAACGCCGTTGGCACCGCCCTTGACACAGACATCAAGCTCATAACCCGAGTTGACCGTGAATTCGACATATCCGGTACCAACTGTGGCTGAACCCCAGGATGCTGATACATCCGTCGGAGGATCAACCTTAGTCTGGTACCCATCCGGGCAATTGGGGGCAGCCCCGAAAGCAGCCGGAGCAGAGCTGACAGCGATCGCTCCGACCAGCATCCCTAGAGTGACCAGCCCAGCAATACGCCTCTTGGCGAACTTGTTCATGGTGCCTCCCAAAGCCCCAGATGTGTTTCTATCCTGACCCTGGCTCCGCAGCTCCCGAAGGTGCCAACTTCAGATGAACCGGCAGCGGGTTCGAGTACAGGATGCCATACAACGGACGAGGTGCAAGGCAAGAAGACCAATTGTGGGTCTAGGAACCTACTCGGAAAGGGAGTGGTGCGGCGGCGGCCGCCTATTGCCCCGACCGAGGAAAGAGGTTGCTCGCGGTCAGGACCCGGTCGACTCCTGACTTTTCTGGCCCGGCCGCCCGCTTCAGAAAGCAAGACAACGCCGGTCTTCACAGGATCTCGTGACTGGGTCTATCGGTCCGGACCCGGACGCTGCGCTCAGGCGCTGCGCTCGGAGGGTGTGTCGATATCGGCCACAGGAACCAGGGTGGGCAATACCCGCTCCTCGACAACCTGGCGATCGATCAGAACCCTTCCCACGTCGGAGCGCGAGGGCAGATCGTACATGGTGGCCAACAGCACCTCCTCCAGTATGGCCCGCAAGCCCCGGGCCCCGGTTCCGCGATGGTTGGCCTTATCGGCGATTGCGTCCAGTGAATCCGGGGTGAAGACCAACTCCACCCCGTCCATCTCGAACATGCGGGCGTACTGGCGGGTCAGGGCGTTCTTGGGCTCGGTGAGGATCCTCACCAGGGCCTCCTGGTCCAGGTCCTCGACCGTGGCTACCACCGGCAGCCTGCCGATGAACTCAGGGATGAGTCCGAACTTGATCAGGTCTTCGGGCATCACCTGTGAGAGGAGCTCGATGGGCCGCTGCTCCTGGCGAGACCGGATCTCAGCTCCGAATCCGACACCGCGCTTGCCAACGCGGTTTCCTATCACGTCCTCCAGACCGGCAAAGGCGCCGGCGCAGATGAAGAGGACGTTGGAGGTGTCGAGCTGGATGAATTCCTGATGCGGATGCTTGCGACCACCTTGTGGGGGGACCGAGGCCACCGTTCCCTCCAGGATCTTGAGCAGGGCTTGCTGGACGCCCTCGCCCGAGACGTCCCGGGTGATCGACGGGTTCTCGGCTTTGCGACTGATTTTGTCGATCTCGTCGATGTAGATGATTCCCTGCTCGGCTCGTTTCACGTCGTAATCGGCCGCCTGGAGGAGCTTGAGCAGGATGTTCTCCACGTCCTCGCCCACATACCCCGCCTCGGTGAGCGTGGTGGCATCTGCGATGGCGAATGGAACATTGAGCTGGCGGGCCAGAGTCTGGGCGAGGAGGGTCTTGCCGCACCCCGTCGGTCCGATGAGGAGGATGTTGGATTTCTGCAACTCGACGTCGTTGTGGCGAGTGTCACCGCTACGGATCCGCTTGTAGTGGTTGTAGACGGCCACGGCCAACTTCTTCTTGGCCAGTTCCTGGCCGATCACATAGTCGTCGAGGTAGGAATGGATCTCGGCCGGCTTGGGGAGCTCGGTGAAAGAGAACTCCTCCTCGCTGGAAAACTCCTCCTCGATGATCTCGTTGCAGAGATCGATGCACTCGTCGCAGATGTAGACGCCGGGACCGGCGATGAGTCGCTTTACCTGTTTCTGTGACTTGCCGCAGAAGCTGCATTTGAGCAGCTCGCCGCCCTCACCGAGTCGGGGCATGTACCTCTCCTGTTACTCGGAGGCTACCGCAGCCAGCTCCTGGCGCGTGAGAATTCCGTCAACGACACCGTACTCCTTGGCCTGGTCGGCCAGCATCCAGTAGTCCCGCTCGGTGTCCTGGCTGATCTTCTCCAGGTCCTGGCCGGTGTGGTGAGCCAGGATCTCGTTGAGCTGCTCGCGCATCTGCACGATCAGCTTTGCCTGGATCTCGATGTCGCTGGCCTGCCCCTGCGCACCACCGTGAGGCTGGTGCAGCATGACCCGGGCATGGGGAAGGGCGAAACGCTTGCCCGGAGCACCTCCGGCCAGCAGCACCGCCGCGGCTGAGGCCGCCATCCCCATGCACACCGTGTTCACGTCGGGACGGATGTACTGCATCGTGTCGTAGATGGCGAACAACGAAGTGATGGAACCACCCGGCGAGTTGATATACAGGAACACATCCTTGTCGGGATCGTCCGACTCGAGGTGGAGCAGTTGGGCCATGATCAGGTTGGCCACCGTATCGTCGATCGGCGTGCCGAGGAAGATGATTCGATCTTTCAGCAGCCGGCTGTAGATATCGAAGTAGCGCTCCCCGCGGCTGGTCTGCTCGAAGACGGTCGGCACCACATAGTTTTCTGCGTCATAGTTTTCTCGAATACATCACACATTCTCCTCATCGTCCCGGTCGCCTTCGAACATCGGTCCGCTTAGCTCGGGCTCGCTTCCGACATCCTCGTTCTCCACGACCTCGCCTTCCACTACCTCGCCTTCCAGAGGCTCTGCTTCCACGATCTCGCCTTCCACGATCTCTCCCTCCAGGGGCTCGCCGACGGAAGGCACCGCCTCCGATTCGGCCAGGCTCATGTCGAGGTCGATCTCATTTCCCTCCGGATCGACGGCGGTGGCGTGGTCCAGGATCATCTCCAGGGCCCTATCGCGGAGCATATCACTGCGAAGCGACAACTCTTGAGGGGTTCCCCGAATCGCCTTCATGAATGCGGCTGGGTCCTCGGTGCGCTGGGCGATGCTCTCCAGCAGCGTATCGACCTCGCTGTCGTCGACTTCGATGCCCGCGTCATCGATCACGGCCTCGAGCAGGATCCTGGTCCGCAGGCTGCGCTCGGCCTGGGACGACAGGTCGGCCAGGAACTGCTCCTGGGAAATCCCCGTGGCCGAGAAATAGTCATCGATCGACACGTCCTGGTCCTCCAGTCGATGCAGGAAGCTGTGCAACAGTTCGTCCCGCTCGGCCCGCAAGAGCGCCACCGGCACCTCTAACTCGACCTGGTCCAGAAGTGTCTCCAGGGCTCGGTCCCGGAACCGGCGGGCCGCCTGTGATCGCTTCATGGCCTCCAGCCGCTGGCGCAAGGACGTGCGCAACTCGGTCACAGTGTCGAACTCGGTGTTTTCGTCTACCCACTCGTCATCGAGGTCGGGCAAGATCAGCTCCTTGACCTCGTTGACTATGAACTTGAATCTGGCCTCGTGGCCTGCCCGGTCGAAACCCTCGGGCAGAGGGGCGTCCATCTCGATCACATCTCCCGCCGACGCCCCATCGAAAACATCGTCGACCCCCTCGACCAGTCCGCCTGATCCGACTCTGTAGAGGAGCTCGGTGGCAGCCGCCTCCGGGACTTCTTCGCCGTCGACCGTGGCTTCGATATCCACCGAGACGAAGTCTCCCTCCGCGGCCGGCCTCTCCACCTCTTCGACCTGGCCGAACTGCTCCCTCATGCGATCGAGCTGCTCATCGAGCTCTTCCTCCGTCACCTCAGGAGAATCGACCTCGATCTTGCGGTCCCGGTAGCTGGGAACGGATTCGAGTTTGGGCCAGAGGGTGACCTTGACCTCGACCGAGACGCCCCCGTCGATGTCCTCGACGTTCTCGAGCTCGGGGTTCACCACCGGCCTCAGTTCCTCGGTGGAAAGCACCTCGGACAGCTTTGGGGGAATTGCCTCCTCGATCGCCTCGGAACGGAGCCGGGCGGATCCCACCGCTGCCTCGACGACCGGACGGGGAGCCTTACCCGGACGAAAGCCCTTCAGCTTCAGATCCTTTCCGAGGCGCCGTGCTGCCGCAGACTTGGCGGCATCGATCTCGGCGTCCGTCAGCTCGAAGCCCACCACCCGCTCGAACGGCCCGGCCTCGCGAACATTCACTGTCATGACTCTCCTGGTTTCGATTGGCGGATCAAAGGCCGCCGCCCCCAACGGAGCGGCGGCCGGATGGGGTGACCGAGGGGACTTGAACCCCCGACCTCCAGGGCCACAACCTGGCGCTCTAACCAGACTGAGCTACGGCCACCAAGAAACACAAGTCTAAGAGAACCCCGACCTCCAGGGCCACACAGCACCCAACAGCCGGCGCTCTAACCAGACTGAGCTACGGCCACCAAGAAACACAAGTCTAAGAGAACCCCGACCTCCAGGGCCACACAGCACCCAACAGCCGGCGCTCTAACCAGACTGAGCTACGGCCACCAAGAAACACAAGTCTAAGAGAACCCCGACCCCCAGGGCCACACAGCACCCAACAGCCGGCGCTCTAACCAGACTGAGCTACGGCCACCAAGAAACACAAGTCTAAGAGAACCCCGACCTCCAGGGCCACACCACGCGGTCTCCTCCCCCGCGGGGGAGGTGGCGAGCAAAACGAGACGGAGGGGGATCCGAACCCCGACCGCCAGGGCTAATGACTTTCTCCCCTGGTGGCTTCACCGACGTTCCGCTATAGAGGCAAAATGAGAAAGGAGATACGCCATGTCTGCAGAACGAGTACGTGCTCACCTGGTGGAACATGGGGTCAAGTACGAATCGCACCCCCACCCAATCGCCTACACAACCAGTGAGGTCGCCGAGGCTGAAGACATGCCGGGAAGCCAGATGGCGAAGGCAGTCATGCTCATGGCGGACGACCGGCTGGTGATGACGGTGGTCCCCGGCGACAGGATGGTTGACCTGGAGAAAGCCGGAAACGTTCTCGGCGCCCAGAACATACGGCTCGCCGAGGAGGACGAGTTCGCGGCCTCCTTCCCGGACTGCGAACGGGGAGCGGAGCCGCCCTTTGGGGCACTCTATGACGTTCCGATGTTGGTCGATAACGGACTGACCAGCCCCCAAATCACTTTCAACGCCGGCACTCACACCGAGACCATCACCATGGAGCTCGGCGATTATCTCGAGCTGAACAAGCCAGAGAGAGCAGATCTGGGGCGGTAGTGGTGTCTCGCTCAACCAATGGCTACTGACAGAACCAACCCGGCCAGGACAACCAACACGACCCCACCCACCCGCTCAGAGACGGCACAGGAGAGAAGAGGCACAGGTCCCCGGGAGGATGTGATCTGGGAGATCCCCAAGCACGGTGGGATGCGGGTTCCGGGGCGGATCTTCGCCTCCAATGAGCTGTTGGTGAAGGCCGAGGCGGACGAGGCGGTACTCCAGGTGGAGAACGTGGCTCATCTTCGGGGCATCGTGAACGCCTCGATGGCCATGCCCGACATCCACTGGGGATACGGCTTTCCCATCGGTGGGGTGGCCGCCACCGATGTAGAAGAAGGAGGGGTGATATCGCCCGGCGGGGTGGGTTTCGACATCTGCTGTGGGGTACGCCTCCTCGGATCCCGTTTTGCCCTGTCCGACTTCGAGGATCACCGCCGGGCGGTCATGGAAGAGCTCTCCCGTCGCATCCCCCGCGGCCTGGGTAAAGGTGCTATTGCCCCCCAGTCACTGGTGGAGGAAGTACTCGAGCGAGGTGCCGCCGCAGCCCTGGAAGCAGGCTACGGGAACAAGGCCGACCTCGAGCGATGTGAGGAGCGAGGAACGTCGCTTGGATCCGCTCCGGGAAGGATTTCGTCGCGGGCGCTCGAACGAGGCGCAGGGCAGCTGGGATCGCTGGGGGCAGGCAACCACTTCCTCGAAGTGCAGGTAGTAGATCGGATCGAGGATCCCGAAGCAGCCCGGGTCTTTGGGCTGGCTGAAGGAATGATCACGGTGATGATCCACTGCGGAAGCCGGGGTCTCGGTCATCAGACCTGCCAGGACCAGGTCAGGCTCATGGGCCCGGCCATGGCCCGATACGGGATCGAGGTGCCGGATCGCCAGTTGGCCTGCGTACCGGTCCGCTCGCCGGAAGGGGAGGCCTATCTCGGGGCTATGGCGGCTGCGGCCAACTTCGCCTGGGCCAACCGTCACGTTCTGGCCCACGAAACCCGACTGGGCTTCGCCGCCGCCTTCGGGATCTCCTCGGAGGAAACGGGGATGGATCTGGTCTACGACGTAGCTCACAACCTGGCCAAATTGGAACGACACCGGATCGACGATGAGGACCGTCTCCTCTGTGTCCACCGCAAGGGGGCCACCCGGGCTTTCGCCCCAGGCCATCCCGATCTGCCCGATGATCTGAAGAAGGTGGGGCAACCGGTCTTTCTCCCCGGTTCCATGGGAACCGCCTCCTGGGTACTGAGAGGAGTGATCGACAACCCCGCCTTCGATTCAGCCGCGCACGGCGCCGGCCGGATGATGAGCCGTCACGCGGCTCTGAAGGTCCGCCATGGCGGAGAGGTCAAAGACGAACTGGAGGCCAGAGGAATCTCGGTACGTCCACGCTCGATCCGCCTTCTCTCCGAAGAAGCCGACTATGCCTACAAGGACGTCAACGAAGTAGCCCGGGTGTGCCAGGCGGCGAGTCTGGGCGGCCTGGTGGCTCGACTCCACCCGGTGGGAGTTGTGAAAGGATGATCTGAGGTTTCCCTGACGCTTCACGTAGGCCGGGGACGCCTCCTGTCCCCTGGGTCGGGGCTACATCCGCCAGGAGAAGGGCACTCTCGCTTCTACGACCGGGGATCGGGAGACCCCGGTCAGGGAGTCGACCAGCTGAAACAGAAGAGCTGCAGCCTGTCCCACCGGCTCACTGCTCTCCTTACGCTCGGGCAACGGGATCCCCCTCCTTCGAGGAAAGACCCTCAATGCCACACCTCGGTCGGCGGGGACGGCGGCCAGCTCTCCGGCCAGCTCCACCGCCCGGTCCAGCCCACCCAACTCGTCGACCAGCCCCAGCTCTACAGCCCGCGCCCCTGTCCAGATCCGGCCCTTGGCCCGCTCCTCCACCTCACCCGGGTCCAACGATCTTCCTTCGGCGACCCGTGACTTGAATTCCTCGTAGATCGAGTCCAGGCTGGCCCCGAGTCGCTCACGCTCCGAGTCGGTGTAGGGGTCGTCGGCCAGGGCGAAGGTGGCATTGCGCCCCAGGTGTAGTTCCTCCAGGTTGACGCCGACCCGACGCCAGGCCGCCCGCATGGCGAGCTTGCCCCCGACCACTCCGATCGAACCGGTGACCGTGCCCGGTTGGGCGACGATTCGGTCGGCTGACGTCGAGATCCAGTACCCACCCGATCCGGCGACATTGCCCATCGATACCACGACCGCTTTCCCCGCCTCCCGGGCACGGACCGTCTCCCGTCGCATCACCTCGGAAGCCACAGCCGAGCCTCCGGGCGAGTCAACCCGGAACACGATCGCCTTCACCTTGCGATCGTCGATCGCCTCCCTGAAGGCAGAAGCAACGTCATCCACCCCAAAGGACAGGCCGCGGGTCATGGGATCGAAGACCGACCGTCCCCGGTGAATGCTGCCGGTCCCGTAGATCAGGGCCACCCTGGCCCCGCGCCGGTAGGGGCGTCCCGCCCGCCGCAGGTAGCTCTCGACGAACATGGGCCGGGCACCGTCGCCGAGGGCCGAGTGGTAGGCCTGGTCCCGGTAAGAGAGGCGATCCACAAGCCCCGCTTCCAGGGCCTCCGACGAGAGCAGCGGTGCCCGGTCGATCAGCTCCCGCACCTGAGCAGCCGGGATGCCTCTGTCGGCGGCTATGCCGGAAACGATCTGCTCGAACTGGTCCTCGAGCACACTCCGCGCCGCCTCCTCGTGGGGCGGGGTGAAGCTCTTTTCGGTCAAGAGGTACCTGGCAGCCTTGTACTCCTTGCGGTGATCGAAGTCGGGGATGAGCCCCGCCAGGTCGAGGAGCCCGCGCACGAACGGCACCCGCTCCACGACCCCTCCCACACCGACGTCACCACCCGGTTGGAGATGGATCTCTTCGAACGCCGTCGCCAGGTAGTAGTCGACGGTGGCCAGGCCGCCTTCGCCGAAACTCTCTGCAAAGGCGACCGTTCGTTTCCCCGAGGATCTGAACTCGTGGACGGCATCACGCAACTCCTGGGCGTGTCCGATGGAGATCCCTCCGTTGCCGAGACGGGCGACGACCCCCACGATGCGATCGTCCTCGGCGCCGCGTCTGAGGGCATCGGTGACGTCACGGAGGACCACTGAACCCCGATTGACGTAGTGCCCCAGCGAACCGGAAACGGTCTCCTCGACGACTCCCTGGTCGAGGTCGAGTTCGAGCACGGTTCCCGCCGGCACTCGGCGCCGGGCCCATCGGAACACGACGGCCAGCACCAGGGCAATAGCCAAGACGATGGCGACACCGATCCGATTGGCCAGAGCCGACACCACGATGACCACCACCAACAGGATCACGAGGAGACCGGCGGCAACCGCAAGGGCCTCGAGACGGCGAACCCACTTCATCGGACTTCTCCTGTGTCGAGAGAAGCCGACCATACGACACCCTTCGTCACACGGGTGTGTCTGTCCGGTGGTAGGTGGCGATCAGGACCCCCTTGGTCGTGACGACCGTGTCGACCAGGGACAGCCTCGCCGGTGGGATCTGCTCTCCGAACAGGCACAGACCCGTCCCGAGGACGAGTGGATGGATCATCAGCAGCCATTCATCGACGAGGTCGCGGGTCATGAGGCCGCGGACCAGGGCCCCACTGCCCATGATCCCAAAGCTGGTCTCGGGATTGTCCCGCTTCAGACTGGCCACAGCCTCTACGGCGTCACCCGCCAAGAGCTTGGAGTTAGGCCAAGGCAACGGTTCGGTGAGCGTGGTCGACGCGACGTACTTCGGGGCCTCGTTCAGACGCGGGGCAAAGGGGTTCTCCGGCTGGGCATTCCAAAACGACAGCACGTCTTCATAGGTGCGTCTTCCAAACAGGAGCGCACCGTCGCCGCCACGGGACATCCGCTCACCCAAGAACCGATCCATCACCTCGTCGTTGTCTGCCTGCGCCCAGCCCCCATACGGGAAGCCGCCTCGGGTGTCCTCGTCGGCGCGTCCCGGAGCTTGCATGACCCCGTCGAGGGTCAGGTGGTTCATCACGGTGATCGGCATGAATGGCCCCCAGACGGCAGCGGAACACGAAACAGTACGTCGACGCGTCCATTATCGGCACCCAAAGGTGTCGAGCGTACAGGACGCCAGGGACAGAAACCGGGCCTGACCAGGGATTTTCCGGTACCCCCGGGGCGACTCGAACGCCCAGCCTGTGGATTAGAAGTCCACTGCTCTATCCAATTGAGCTACGGGGGCAGGATGCGAGCGGGTGACGGGAATCGAACCCGCATAGCCAGCTTGGAAGGCTGGAGCTCTGCCATTGAGCTACACCCGCGGGGCGGATCAATTGTACCTGGTCGGGCCGGTCGGATTCGAACCGACGACCTCGTGCTCCCAAAGCACGCGCGCTACCAAGCTGCGCCACGGCCCGCGAGGCATTCACGGTACTCGCTTCCCCGAATCTGTCAGAGGCGATTCATACCGTGTGAACATGTGGATAGCGGAGGAGATAGGGGTACCGCAGGAATTACAGTCCCGAGTCGGCGCCTGGGACTCGCTATCACAGTGGGAACGATCGGAGATCGGGAGGGACCTCCGCCGCCTGGGACTCTCCTACGGGGAGATCCGGCAACTTATCGATGTCAAGAAGAGCACCCTGGCCACCTGGTGTCGCGGCATCGACCTGAGCGAGGTTCAAAAACGGGCGATCCTCCTACGGACGGGTTCTCGCCGAGGTGATACCGGTGAACACACAGCGGAAGCGGCGATGAAGCAAATCAAGCAGCTGAGGAAAGAGGCCCGGACCCAGGCGTTGACCCTTATTGAGAATGCGCCTTGGATCGCCGGCGTGATTCTGTATTGGGCTGAGGGAGCGAAGACCAATCGACGCCTTGAAATGGCCCATACTGAACCGTCGGCTCTGATCCTTTATCGAGAGTGGGTTCGAGAGTTTCACAGCCCCGAAGCGCAGTTTCGCGCCAGCATCAATCTCCACGCCGACAACGACGAACCGCAGGCGCCGAGCGTGGTGGGCTACGCACCTCGGGCTCGATCCGATCGGGGACTTCACGAAGTCATTCATCAAACCCGACGGAACCGGACACCGAAAGAATCACCTGCCGCATGGAACATGCAGGCTCAGGATGAGATCGAGCACGGACGCTTGGCTGCGGACTCTTGAGTGGATCGATGTGGTTCGAAAACTCGTCAACGATTACCCTGGTCTCTGGGCCGCTGGCGCAACTGGCAGCGCAGTTGACTCTTAATCAAACGGTTCCGGGTTCGAGTCCCGGGCGGCCCACTACTCACCTCGCGGGTGTGGCGGAACTGGAAGACGCGCCAGGTTTAGGTCCTGGTGAGCGAAAGCTCTTGGAGGTTCGAGTCCTCTCGCCCGCACCCGCCCTTCGAGTGAATCAGATCCCCAGAGTGCGGACCAGCTCTCGTAGGGCCAGGGCCCGATGCGAGAGCCGATTCTTGGCCTCCTGGCCCATCTCGCTCAAGGTGAGTCCGTCCACCTCGAACACGGGGTCGTAGCCGAATCCGTCGCGCCCCTCGGCGCCGTTCGGCTATACGCCCCTCCAGCGAACCGGAGGCTGTAACGTTGGCCCCGTCGGGAAAGGCCAGCGCCACCACGGTGACGAATCGAGCGGAGCGATCGGAGGCGCCTTCGAGCTCGTCCAGCAGCTTGGCGATGTTGTCATCGAACGTCGCGTCTGGTCCGGCGTAACGAGCCGAATGCACGCCGGGTCTCCCCGAGAGGGCTGCGACCTCCAGACCGGTGTCGTCGGCCAAAGCAGGTAGCCCGGTTGCCTCCACTACGGCTTCTGCCTTGAGGATGGCATTGGCTTCCAGCGTGTCGCCGGTCTCCTCCACCTCCGGCCACTCCAGACCACCGACGATCTCGTCGGCCAGGTTCAGGGAGGCGAGCAGCGCCGAGATCTCGACGATCTTGCCTTCGTTCTTGGTGGCGATGACCAGCCGGGGGATCGTCAAGCTATGGCCTGCTTTTGAAGGTCGATCAACTGCTCGATTCCCCCGGCGGCCAGGTCCAGCATGGCGTTGAGCTCGTCACGGGTGAAGGGGGCGCCCTCGGCCGTCCCCTGTACCTCCACCAGCAGGCCCCGTCCGGACATGACCACGTTCATGTCGACTTCGGCCGCCACATCGGACTCGTACTCCAGGTCGAGCAGCAAAGCACCGTCGACGATCCCCGTGGACACCGCCGCAACGTGATCCACCAGCGCTCCTGCCGACAGCACGCCCTCCTCTTCGGCGACCACCAGTGCGTCGTGCAGGGCGACCCAGGCCCCGGTTATGGCAGCGGTGCGGGTGCCACCATCGGCTTCGATCACGTCACAATCCACCCGGACCATCGCCTCTCCCATACGGCTCAGGTCAACGACCGAGCGCAGAGCCCGCCCGATCAGCCTCGATATCTCCTTCTGCCGTCCACCCTGGTACTGGTCCCGGCGGATCCGCTCCGACGAGGAGCCGGGAAGCATCCCGTACTCGGCGGTCACCCAGCCCTTGCCGCTGTCGCGCATCCACCGGGGCAGGTCCTTGTCCACCGACGCCGTGCACAGAACCCGCGTCTTTCCCATCTCGATCAGGACCGATCCCGGGGTGGCATCGGTGAACCCGCACGTCATCCGTACCGGTCTCAGCTCATCGTGGGGACGCTCTCGGCTCATGGTTTCCTCCAGGCTGGGATTGTGGATCACAGGGTGGTCGACGCGCCCGGCACGGCCAAGGCCACGGCCCGCCCGTAGGTCTTCTCGGCCTCGATCACCGAACGAGCCGGGTCAAGGTGTGGCGGGATGTGGGTGAGCATCAACGCCCTGGCACCCACCTGGCGGGCGATCTGACCTGCCTCGAGGGCGGTCAGATGATGGGGGTACTCGGCTACGCCCGGCTCTCCCTGGTAGGTCGCCTCGCACAGGAATAAATCGGTGTCTCGGGCCAGCTCCATCCATTGTCCGGCCGGACCCGTGTCCGCCGAGAAGGTCAGGCTGCGATGTTTCGACTCCCATCGGGACGCGAGAGTCGGGACCGAGTGATCCGCCTCTGCTACCGCCAGTGTCATCGACCCCACCTCGAGGCGAGCGCCGTCCTCGAGTGGCCGGGGGTCGAATACTCGCTCAACCCCTCCCCCGTCGACGAAGGTGCTCACCAGCTCCAGGGCGGCAGCAGGCCCATACAGGGGTATCCCCGAGCGCCGGGAAGGCCCGAAGGCGAGCGCATGGGTGGCGATAACCACATCCAGGCAGTGATCGGGGTGACCGTGAGAAACGAAGACGGCATCGATGGTGTCGAGTCCCACCGGGAGCGCCACCATCGTCCCCGGCCCGGCGTCACACCAGATCCGGGTCTGGCCCTCCTCGATCAAGAAGCCGGAGCTGGGGCGCCCGGCGACCGGATAGGTCCCGGCCGACCCGAGGACGGTCAGGCGCATCGTGATCCCTTCGCCCTCAAGGAGCCAACCGTTCGATCAGCCAACCGTCTTCCCACAACCGATAGCGGAAACGATCGTGAAACCTGTTGGGTCGACCCTGCCAGAACTCGAACACCGAGGGGACTATGACATAACCACCCCAACGGGGCGGACGAGGCACCTCTCCGTTGGGATAACGCTCCTCCAACTGCGCATAGGCGCGATCGAGCTCAGACCGGTCGGACACGACCCGGGATTGAGGGGAGGCGGCCGCCGCCAGCCGGGCTCCGGGCGGTCTGCTAAGGAAGTACGCGTCAGCCCGTTGGTCGTCGACCTCCTGTGCCACCCCTTCCAGTCGAACCTGTCGATGCAGCTCTAACCACACGAAACAGGCTGCTGCCCTGGGGTTGGCCGCCAGCTCCTGGCCTTTGCGACTGTCCATGTTGGTGTAGAAGACCAGCCCTTCCGCCGAGATGTCCTTCATCAGAACGGCCCGGGCAGAAGGAGCACCGTCGACACTGGCCGTTGCCAGGACAAAGGCGTTGGGTTGATTGACGCCGGCCGAAACGGCGTCGTCGAACCAGCGCTCGAACTGATGGAAAGGATCGTCGGCGAGATCCGACCTGTTCAGGCCAAGGGTCTCGTAGTCGGTGCGCAGCGAGGCAATCTCCTCGGGATTCACCGACCCGAGGTTAGGAGAGCCAGCGCCGGGTGCGTAGCCTTCCCATCCATGCGGGATCCTTCAGCCTCGACCTGGCGGATGATGAGCAGGGCTCTGCGACTGCGTTGTCCACGCTGCGGAGCCAGGGGGATCTTCGCCAGCTTCTTCGAGCTGCATGATCGATGCCCGTCTTGTGGGCTTCTGTTCGAACGTGAACCGGGTTACTGGGTCGGAGCGATGATCGTGATAACGACCATCACCTTCGGCCTCTTCTTGATCCTGTTGATCGGGGGGATGATGCTCACCCAGCCCGATGTTCCCTGGAACTGGCTGCTGGGCCTGACACTGGGGGCCAACCTGGTGGTGCCCATCCTCTTCTACCCGCGTGCCAAAACCATGTGGGCTGCTCTCGATCTGAGCTGGCACCCGCTGGAGCCCGAAGAGATCGAAGCCGCCTCCGGCGCCATCGCCCCGGTCGGGTTGGAGTCCGATTCCTGATCAAACTCACAGGCGTTTGGCCACCTCTTCGAGCATCACCTCTGTGGCACCACCGCCGATCGATTGCACCCGGGCATCACGGTACAGACGCTCGATCGCGGTCTCGGCTATGAAGCCCATTCCTCCATGGAACTGCACGCAGTCGTATAGCACCTCGTTGACCAGCTCTCCGACAAGCGCCTTGACCTCGGAAACCAGTCGGACCGTCTCCTCGCCTCTCTCTTCCAGCCAGGCGGCGTGGTAGGTGAGCTGGCGAGCAGCATCGATCCGCGCCTGGTCCATAGCCACTCGCTGGCGAATCGCCTGCTTGTGCCACAACGTCGAGCCGAAGGCGCGTCGAGCGCGGAGATGATCCACGGTGATCTCCACAGCCCGCTGTGCCTCGCCCAGGGACTGGCCGGCCAGCACCAGCCTCTCGTTCTGGAAGTTCTCCATGATGTAGTAGAAGGCCCGATCCTCCTCCCCGATCAGGTTCGAGGCCGGCACGTAGCAGTCCGAGAACACCAGTTCGGCGGTGTCCGAGGACCGCCAGCCCATCTTGTCCAGCTTCTTGGCGACCTCGAAGCCTTCGGTGCCCGATTCGACGACGAACATCGATAACCCGCGCGAACCCTTCACGTCAGGGTCGGTCTTGGCCGCCACGAGCACGAGATCACCTTCGGCCCCGTTGGTGATGAAGGTCTTGGTCCCATTGAGGACGTATCCGTCGCCATCTCGACGCGCCGATGTGCGGATGGCCGCCACGTCCGATCCGGCGTCAGGCTCGGTGACGGCGATGCCGGCGATCCTCTCGCCCGACACCATCGAGGGGAGGTATCGCCGCTTGAGCTCATCAGATCCAAACTTGGTCAGGTACGGCGTCGCCAGATCCGTGTGGGCCAGCACAGTGATGGTGAATCCCCCGTAGGTCGATCTTCCCAGTTGCTCGGCGAACACGACTGACGCCAAAGCCCCCTGGCCGATTCCCCCATAGGACTCCGGAACCCTCAGTCCGAAGAAACCGATCTCTCCCATGTGCCGAAGGACCGGGCGGGGCACATGACCCTGCTCCTCCCACGAGTCGGCGTGGGGAACGATCTCCCGCTCGACGTATTCGGCCGTCTGGGCCGCCATCGCTCGCAGGTCGTCGTCGAGGTATATGTTCATCCCCGCCTCTCGGCGGCAGCCAGCATGGCGCGACCTGCCTTGCTCCGATGAGTGAGATGCTGTTCCCGGCAGAAGTCGAAGGCCACCTGCGCCACCGCCTCCTTGTCGATCCCATGGGTGACGCCGGCCCCATCCAGGAGCCACAGAACGTCCTCGGTGGCCACATTTCCGGCCGCCCCGGGAGCATATGGGCAGCCTCCCAGGCCGCCCGCGGACGAATCGAGACGGAAGATGCCCGCCTGCAGGGAGAGCACCAGATTGGCCAGGGCCTGGCCGTAAGTGTCGTGGAAATGCACGCCCAACCGGTCCACGGGGGCGGCCACCAGCACTCGCTCCAGGACCCGCTCCACATCAGTGACGGTCCCCATCCCGATGGTCTCCCCGAGGAAGACCTCGTCGCAGCCCCATTCGAGCAGCTTCTCGACCAATTGGGCGACCCTTCCCGGATCCGTCGGCCCCTCGTATGGACAGTGGGTTATGGTCGAGACGTAGGCGCGGGCACTCATCGTGGACGGCTTGCGATCGAGGATGGACCGAATCCGCTCCATCGACTGATCGACCGTGGCGTTGATGTTGGCCTGGGAGAAAGAATCCGAAGCCGCCGTGAGCAGTCCGATTCCGTCGATGTCGGCCGCAACGGCCGCCTCCAGACCCCGGAGGTTGGGCACCAACCCGTTGAGGAAGATCCCGCTACGCGCCACTCCGGCCACCACCTCGGCGCCATCGGCCATCTGGGGCACGGCGGCCGGACTAACGAAGCTGACGGCGTCGAAACTGACTACACCGGCAGCGGCCAGATCATCGATGAGCCCGGCCTTGGCCTCGGTGGAGACGAAGGCACCAAGCGACTGCAGACCATCGCGGGGAGCCGACTCAGTGAGGATGACCTGGTCGGGGAAGGTGACCACGCAGCGAGGATAACTGCCCCGGCTCCAGGTCGATCAGCTGTGGACCAGGTCCGCCTGATAGGGCTGGATCATGATGCACTCGCCGGGGCACTCCTCGGCGGATTCGATGGCCAGGTCCATCTGGTCGTCGGGGATGCGGGCCAGGCCCCGGGCTCCATCCGGGCCCGAGTCGGGTCCGTCCTTGCCGTCGAAGATAATCCGGCGACCAAAGGTACTCTCCTCCTCCTTGACCACCCACAACCCGTCGTCGCGGGGTTCGAACACGTCCGGGCAGATCTCGGAGCAGATGCCATCACCGGTGCACAGGTCCTGGTCGATCCAGACCATGAGCTGGGTTTCGTCTGCCATGAGGTCCTTTCGTTGTTTAGGTAGGGCCAACCTTATCGGCTTCAAGCCCCAAGCCCGATAGACCCATTAGAGACCAACCGATGCCGAAATGGCCACCTTCCTGGTGCGGGCCGGTCTGGCAGGCTGACCCTCTGTGAACGTAAACGTCGCCAAGGGGGGCGAAAGCGTTCACAGAGTCTTTTGGCCCTGGCACTCCCCCTGCTGAAGACGGACCATCGCGATAGCCCCGGTCCGCGGGGAGGTCGACATGGAAAGGAGGCGAGATGGAGACCAAGCTGTGGACGCCGCTTCTAGACCTGGAGCGTGACTTTCGGGCCATGGTGGACCGTTACTGGCCGACCGAGCCGGGCGACCACCCCCAGTTCCGCCTGAGGACGGACATGCACCGTGAGCAGGACAAGCTGGTGGTGACAGTCGAAATCCCCGGCATCGACATCGAAAAGGATGTCGAGGTCACGGTCGAGGACGATGTTCTCACCATCAAGGGCGAGAAGCACGATGAGCGCGAGGTGAAAGAGGAAGATCACTATATGAAGGAGCGCCACTACGGCAGCTTCGAACGTAGGATCGTCCTCCCCGACGGAGTCGATCCCGACGCCGTCATCGCCACCTACGACAAGGGTGTGCTCACTGTGACCGTTCCGATCCCCGAGGTTTCAGAACCCGCCCCCAAGTCCATTCCGGTCAAAGCCGGCTGAGCTACTTCGCAAGCCGGTACGTCGTCCGTTGAGCCGGCCCCGACCAATCGCCGGGGCCGGCTCAGTTCAAGGGATCCGTCTGGGCCGGGCGATCTCAGGGCTCGGGGCTGTACGGGTACCGTCTCTCCCCCCAAGGGGGGAGTACCGCTCGCAGGGACGGGGAGGGGGGATTTTGGCCGCGCCTCGCGCGTTCGGGATCCCCCTCCGGCTCGCTCCGCTCACCACCTCCCCCTGCGGGGGAGGAGAAAGCCGGGGGAACTCTCCGCGACTGGTCAGCTCTGTTTGTTGGCCCTGGTGACCGATCCGATTACCACTGCGAAGCCCGCCACCACCAAGGCCAGCGGCCCCACGTAGCGAAGATCGCTGACCCTGAGGGACCAGGCGCCGAGCGACTCGAAGATGAATGCGATGCCGATGGCGAGGTATATCGCTCCGGCGAACAGGGTTCCTGCATGTAGCTTCATTGCCTCACCTCTATCTGGCCGGCCACCACGTTGAGATCGAGCGTCAACCCGACGGTCGCATCGGCGAATCCGGGACTGGTATAGGTTCGAGTGACAGATAGCCCGTCTGCGGTCTCACCCAGCAGGTTGATCTGCCCGGCCTCCACCGCCGCGTCAATGCTGACCGGGACATCCGGCGGTAGCGTGATCCGCATCTGGCCGGTGCCTACCGCAACCTCGATCGTGGTCGACTGGGTGAGGGTCAGACCGCTCAAATCGAGCGTCAGATCGCCCATGGCCACGTTGTAGTCCGAAGCCAGATCGACCTGATTGGTGACCACGTACTCCCGTTGCCCGATTCCACCGTCGAAAGCGCCAGACGGCACAACGGCGGCCGCCACCACGGCGATCGTGAGGAAAACCCCGAATACGACCAGGCCACTGTGAGGTCCATCGAAGGAACCCACGATCAGGGCCAGGCCGACCACGGCCAGGATGGCGGGAAGGACGATCGAGGCCCGGATGCTGAAAGCGTCCAGAGCAGCGAGCAGCCATATTCCTCCCGCCACGACCAGGATGGCTCCCAGCACCATCGGCCCGTACAGCCGCTTACGCTGAGGTGACTTCACCTCTGGCGGAGAGGGGGTAGTTGTATCAAGTGCGTTCACGACGACTCCCTGTGTAGAGAAGGACGAAGCCGACCACGATCACACCCAACGGCCACAGGATCCGATCGAACCAGGGGATGAGGGCATTGGCCAGCAGCATCAATCCGATCGCCACCAGCGCCACTCCCGCTATCACCGGTCCCTGGTCCCCTATGGTCCGCGGACCCTGGGCCAGCGTCTCATCCGGCCGCTGCTCAGGTACTACCAACCAGGAGATGAGGTAGATCAGAATGCCCGATCCGCCCCCTACGGTCAGCACCACGAAAGCCACCCGGAACCAGACCGGATCGACTCCGAAATAGATTCCCAGCCCGCCGCAGACTCCGGCGATCACACGCTCCTTCCGGCTGCGTCGCAACCGGGAGGTGGCCTGCGCCTCCGCCGGCGGGCCCGTTTCGAGATCCGTCAAAAGCTGCCTCCTTGTCTGCCGCAGAGTCGCGAGCCGGGGGCCGGCCCACTAGAGCCGAAAGTCCCCCTCGGACGGTTCGTTCGAATCCGATTCAGGATCCGTGGGCCTCGGCAGCCGCTTTCCGCACCGCCGATCGGAGGGTCTTCCCCGTCAACTCCATGGCGACCTCGATCACGCCATTGTGCCTTTGGGCCCGGGACACCGCCGGGGTGAGCAGTATCAGTCGACGGTGGTTGGAAGAGACCCATACGAGTCTGTCTGCTGACTCAACCATTCCCGGGCCGACTACCACCAGGAAATCCTTCCACCGCTCCTCATCCGCCTCTTCCAATGTGCGGACCCGACCCACCACGCGGACATCCCCCTCCTGTTCCAGCAGCCGTTGTAGCCCCACTCCCGTTTCGGCGTCGTTGGCGACCAGCACCACATCGATCATGGCTGTCAGTTGGCCACAACCGGCCCGGCTCCGACAAGGGTCCAAAGTCACCATGGGCGGAAGGGTCCGAATCGGGAACTCAGCGCGATGGCAGCGGCACCCTCCACACCACGGTTGTCCCCTCACCGGGAGACGACTCGACCAGAGTCTGGCCGCCTCGCTGTCTGGCCCTTTCTTCCAGACTCCGGAAGCCGGTACCCATTGATTCCCGGCCACCGCCCTCCAGCCCCACTCCATTGTCGGCCACGCTCACGACGACCTCATCGCCTACCTCGACCGTGATGTGCGCTTCGGACGCCTCAGCGTGACGCGACACATTCGACAGGCATTCTCTGAGGACGACCTCGATGTCGATCAGGAGGTCGGATGTCAGGGCGGTCAGATCACCCGTGACGGTCAGCCCGGGTTCGAACCCCAACACGCGAGTGGCATCCCTGACCAACCACTGGAAGTTGTCGTCGGGCGAGAAGTGAGCGTGGAGCTGGAACACCGCTTCGCGCAGACGCCGGATGGCGGTATCGAGTTGCTCGGCCACCCGCTCCAACATGGCGGTGACCGTTTCATCCGAAGCCGACATGACGTTGGCCACCGTCAATCCCGTGGCGAACAGGTCCTGGATGACGCTGTCGTGCAGATCGCGGGCGATGCGCATCCGATCGTCCAGCACTGCTCGCCAGGACTCCTCTCGACGGGCCACCTGCTCGGCGTCGACTCGCTCCGTCATATCCCAAACTGTGACCACGACGTGGGCGATCCCATCCAGTACTACGGGACTGAGCGCAGCATCCACCACGACCATCGAACCGTCTGCCCGGAGGGCACGTAGCAGGCGTCCTTGGTCCATACGGCGAACCGATGGATTCTTAGCGTATTCGGCCCGGTGATCGCGATGACTGGACCACTGCTCCTCAGGGATCAGATCCTCGACCGGTCGTCTCAGGAGCTGGTCGGCAGTCCACCCGAAGATGTCGACGGCGGCGTCGTTGGCCAGCACGATTTGGCCCGACTCATCGACGACCAGAACCCCCACCGGGAGGGCGTCCACGACCACAGCAAGCGAACCAACGTCGGCCTTCCCCCTCGTCGTGGCAAGGCCAGGCTCCCGCGCGCCCTGTGTCTCCATGCTGATACTCATCCCTCGCCGCCCCTCTCGGACGACCATGGACCTTTGACTCTAGTTAGGAATACCGAAATCCGGGTAGATGAGACTGCCTGCCACGGGAGAACATGGTTACCGAGTCAGACCGATCCGCCCGCATCCTCTTCGTGAGTACCTACCCGCCCACCGAGTGCGGATTGGCAACCTATACCCGCGCTCTCATCACCGCTATGACCGGGGTGCGAGGCGATAGCCACGGCCTCGGCGTCGCCCGCCTGCTCCAGTCGCCCGACGAGGTGATCTCCATCGATCCGGAGGTAGCGGCTGAGGAGGCCCCGACGTCATCTGGCTGGCCGGAGCGAGTTCTCCAGGTCGCCCAGGGCTATGACGTCATCTGGGTACAGCATGAATTCGGGATCTTCGGGCCTGACGACGGCCGAAGGGTTCTGGGGCTCTACGAGGACTCTCAAAAGCCCATCTACACCACCCTGCACACGGTTCTCTCCCGGCCCAGCCCACGCCAGCGCCAGATCATGGAGAGGCTGCTTGCGTCATCCGACCGGGTGATAGTGATGTCGCATGCCGCCCGTGACAAGCTGGCAGCCGTGCATCGGATCGACCCCCACAGGGTGTGGGTGGTTCCCCACGGTGCCCATGGATATCTGCACCGTGGTGTACGCCTCAACGACCGGCCCACCGTGGCAACCTGGGGATTGATCGGGCCCGGCAAGGGCATCGAGCTGGGAATCATGGCCATGTCGCGGCTTCGGCACATCGAGCCCCTGCCTCGATACGTGATCTGCGGGGCGACCCATCCCCAGGTGCTCCGTTCCCAGGGTGAGTCCTACCGGCACATGCTGATGAGGCTGGTCGCCGACCTGAGGGTGACGGACATGGTGGAGTTCCACGATCGATACATGACCGATGCCGAGCTCGGCGACCTCATCGGCCACGCCGACGTCGCCCTGCTTCCCTACGACTCCGCCGACCAGGTCACCTCCGGCGTGCTGGTGGAGGCTGTCGGGGCGGGACTTCCCGTCATCGCCACCAGCTTTCCCCACGCCGTCGAGCTTCTGTCTGACGGGGCGGGTCATATCGTGCCCCATGGAGATTCCAGGGCCATTGCCCGGGCGATCGATCTCTACTTCACCCGGCCCCGTGCTCTGTTCGTCGCCCGGATGGCCGCCAAACGACGGGCGGCGGAGCTGCGATGGCCGTCGGTAGCGCGAAGACACGACGTATTGGCGAAACGAGCCACCGGGCGGGCCAGGAGCGGGGCCGCATGAGGCATCCGATGAGAGATCACCACGGCCTGACCACCGGAGGCAAGCTCCATCACATCGCCCGGCTCAGCGACGACACCGGCATCCTCGAACACGCGCGCGGTCTGGTTGGAAGTCGCCAGCACGGGTACGCCACCGACGACGTCGCCCGGGCACTGATGCTGGTGGTCGACTGGCACGAACCCTCGACGCTGACCGAACGGCTCACCAATACCTACATCTCCTACATGGCAGACACCATCCGGCCGGACGGGTCCGTCCGGACCCGCATGGCCTACGACCGCCGCTGGGTGGGGCCCGACTCGCTCGATACCCTCGGGCGAGCCCTATGGGCCTTCGGCCACACAGCCACTCATGCCCGAAGGGCCTGGGTGAGAGAATGCGCCCGGGACTGTTTCGACCACGTCGTTCTCCCCTACGAGCTGCTGTGGCCCCGGCCCTATCTGTATGCCGGACTGGGGGCCTCGGCTCTCCTCTCCATCGACCCCGACGACACACGAGCGGGTCATGTGGCCGAGACCGCCGCCTGGCATCTGTCGACCTTCTCGTCGGCCCACTGGCCGTGGCCCGAGGATCGCCTCAGCTATGACAATGCCCGGTGGCCCGACGCCCTGATGGCCCTCGGCTCAGCGCTGGCAGAGGACTCGCTTACACAACGGGGCCTGGATCTCCTGGCCTGGCTGGTGGAAGCAGAGCGACCCGGCCCCCACTTCTCGTTCACCCCCGTCGGCGGACTTTCTCACGACGACGTCCGCAACGGCCCCCTGTTCGATCAGCAGCCGATCGAGGCGGCGGCCATGGTCTCTGCCTGTGCCCGGGCATACTCGATCACCGGGGAGCCGTCCTGGGAAGAGCAGGCCATAGCAGCGGCCGCCTGGTTCCTGGGGCTCAACGACCTCGGCACTCCGCTCTACGACACCGGGACCGGCGCCGGCCACGACGGGCTCACCGCTCAGGGAACGAACGAAAACGCCGGAGCTGAATCGACCATCTGCGCCCTCGGAGCGCTCGAGATGGCACGATCAATCCTGGTTCAGGAGGACCTCGAGCAGAGCCGCCTCGTCAATCGTGGCCGCTCCCACCACCCGGTCGGAAGCACCGTAGGTCAGATAGATCCGGCCGTCGTCCATACGGTGAGCGCCCTGGACGAAGACGACGTCGTCCACGTCGCCGACCCTCTCCCACGGCATTTCGGGAGCGAGGATGGGCCAGGGGAGATGTCGCCGGGGCCGGCCGGTGGCGGCGTCGAGGAGGGTGACCCTAGCGACGTAGGTTCCGGAGGCGTCGCGTTCGTGATAGAAGAACAGGAAGCCCTCTTCGGTCAGAATCGGCGGGGCACCGGCGCCGACCCCCAGCGCCCCGGGTGAGGGGGTGACGATCACATGGTCGGCCAGATTGGCCAGGTACGCGTCCCAGTAGCCGGACGGGGGGTCGATCAAGTCACTGATCGAATCGAAGACGGCCAGCTGCATATCCGGATGGATCCGGTGAACCATGCCCAGGCGGCCGTCGGCCAGGTCGAACAGAATCGCGTCCTTGTCCGGAATCCCCGGAGGACTCACCACTCTTCCCGAGCTTCTATTGAGATGAAACCGACCCCGGGAGAACACGAGACGATGCAGGCCGATCCTCCATGGAGCACTGGACCCGGGAGCGGGGAGATCGGTGTATGTCATGTACCAGGATCCTTCGGTGCCGCCCGCCCACTGCACACGTGGGTCCTCGTACGACCACACCCCATCGTCAGACCCGCTCGCCAGCACACCTCTGAAGTCATAGCTGCGGCCGTCCTCGGATTCGAACAGGAGAACGTCGGACCGATAGTCGAGGAATTTTGCTCCTGGCCAGGGATTGGGCCGGTATCCCTCCCGCACACCGCGCGCAAACAGATGGAACCGGCCGCTCTCATGGACCAGACCTGCATTGAACACTGCGCCATAGCCGGGGGCGGCGTCGGCGGAGACGATCGGTTCGGTGCTGAGACGCTGGGCCATGAGCCTTGCGCTCTTGGTTGGTGTCACAGCGGACATGCTGGTCGGATGCGTCCCTCTGGTGGTGGATTTGGGGTCTGTGCAGTAATGATCGGAAGACCGCGGTAATGCTGAAGCCCCACGGGGTCGGAATCGTCGGATATGGCCGCTTCGGCCGGACGCTTCACGACGCCTGGAGGGAAAAGGTGACCGCCGTTCACGACCGGCGAGCCGTCGATCCCGGGGAAGGTGTCACCAACCACCCCAGTCTGTCGGCGCTGCTCGAGGACCCGGCGGTCGAGATCGTGGCGGTGGCGACGGAGCCGAGCACCCACGCCGCCATCGCCACCGAGGCTCTGGCCGCCGACCGCCACGTCATCGTCGAAAAGCCACTCGCCACCGATGAGCGGGGGGCGAAGATGGTGGCTCAAACAGCCACACGACGCGGGCTGGTGGTGACCGTCGACCACGTGCTCATCGCCCATCCGCTGGTCACGGCCGCCATCTCGTTGGCGGAAGACGGTCTTCTCGGGAGCCCGGTCAGCTTCGGGGTCACCAACTTCGCCGCATCCGATCACCTCGGCCCCCAACACTGGTTCTGGGATCCCGCCCGCAGCGGAGGCATCCTGGTGGAACACGGCGTGCATTTCTTCGATCTGGCCTTGCGCATCCTGGGTGAGGCTCAGGAAACGTGGGCCTGTCCGATCGAAGAGGGCGGGGCCAGAATCGGTGAAACCGCTTCCGTGTGTCACCCGAATGGCGTGTCGAATCACGTTCACGTGTTCAGTCGGACCCGGGCCTCGGAATCCACATCGATCGAGGTCGGATTCCAGCGGGGCACCTTGCGTCTGGACGGCTGGATACCACTCTCGGGACAACTAGTGGGCGATGTCGAAGGAGCAGACTCCCTTTTCCCCAATGCCTCGATCGACAAGTCGGCCGACCCTCCGGTCCGAAGAATCGTCTTTCACATGGACGAGGACAAGTCGTCGGTGTACAGGGGATGCCTGCAGAGGATTCTCCGCTGGACCGTCGAAGCGATAGACAAGGGCGTCCCGGCTCCGGTCGACCTGGGCCACGCCCGGCGGGCCCTGGATACCGCCCTGGCATGTCGAGGAGCAATTGCATGAACCAAGAGACCAGACACCCCCGCCACGGCCAGCTATTTCGTCGCCACGACGCCAACCCGATCCTGACACCCGAGGCCTGGCCGTACACGGTAAATGCGGTCTTCAACCCGGGCGCCACCGTCGGGCCCGACGGCGAGACCGTGCTCCTGGTCAGGGTCGAAGACCGTTCCGGTCTGTCACATCTGACCCTGGCCCGGAGTCTCGACGGCATTGGCAACTGGAAGATCGATCCGGATCCGGTGATCGAGCCCGACCGCGACAAATACCACCACCACTGGGGGGCCGAGGATCCCCGCATCACCCGGCTGAGTGACGAGTATCTCATCGCCTACACCGCCTTCTCCCCCAGCGGACCATTGGTGGCGCTGGCCTCGACCACCGACTTCCGCCGGCTGACGCGGCGCGCCATCGTCTCGCCCCCCGACGACAAGGATGCCGCCCTGTTTCCCGTTCTGTTCGAGAACCGCTACGCCCTGATCCATCGACCCTCGCCGGCAGAGGCAGGAAGGGGATCGAACATGTGGCTGTCCTACAGCCCGGACCTGGTCCATTGGGGTGATCACCAGGTCCTGATCGAGAGCCGACGCTCGGGACACTGGGATCGGGAGAAGGTGGGTCTGGGCCCGCCACCACTCGAGACCGCCCAGGGCTGGCTGATCCTCTTTCACGGGGTCAAGGCCACGGCCGCCGGCCTTCTGTATCGGGCCGGGGTGGCGATCCTCGATCGAGACGACCCCAGTGTGGTGCTGGCTAGAAGCGACGAATGGGTCTTCGGTCCCGAAGCCGACTACGAGCAGAGCGGAGACGTTCCGGGGGTTGTGTTCCCCACCGGCTGGATCCCCCAGCCCGACGGACGGGTGCGCATGTACTACGGCGCCGCCGATACCACCGTGGCAATGGCTTCGGCCTTGATTTCGGATCTCGTGGACTTCGCCTTCTCCCATTGCGTCTGTGGAACCCAACACCGGGATCGCTCATGCCCGATGGGTGGAATCGACCCCAATCGGCGCCCGATCTGACTACTGGGGACCTTGGACCCTGGCCCGCAGACCTCCAGTCATGATGATGGAAAGACAAGGTCGCCCACAGGAGGAGAAGCGATGAGCAACACGCGCCAGGTCCCCAGGGACTCCTTTTCGAGTCTCGATCGGCTCCTGCCCCAGCCCAACACGGTCGATGTCACCATGGAGATAGTGGGTGACGAGGTCGGTGACCAGCTGGAGGCGGATCGGGTTCCGTGGCACGGGCTGATCTACGACCCCACAAACGATGTGATCGAGGTCTCGGCCGGCGAACGCGACGATCAGGACCGGGTATCGCTGCGCCATGAGATCCACCAGCCTGACAAGGTCTGGTTGGAGGAAGTGGATGGAGCAGTGAAGAGTCTTTCGATCGAGTCGGGAGCGGGACCACGAACCATCCTGCGCTTCCATCGACGTTCCGCCATCGGAGGCAAGGGCGCTGGAGCGAGCTGATCCGATCGCCCTGAGACCTGAGGAGACCACATGCTCCACAACATACTGCTAGCCGTCGACGGGTCGGACCATGCGACCAAGGCGACCGATCTGGCAGCAGACCTGGCCAAACGCTACGAAGCGGACCTCACCGTCCTGCACGTGATGAGCGATCCGGGGTCATACACGATTCCACCCAGCTTGAAGGAATTCGCCGCCCTGGAGCGGGTATTCCTCACCGAGCACGACCTCCTGGAAGGAGCGGCCGAGTCCATCGTCGAGAGGGCGGCGGGTCGCATCGAGCGAGCCGGACTCCCCCGACCCAAGACCGAGATCGTGGCCGGACACCCGGCTTACGTCATAGTGGACCGCGCCGCCGAGATCGGCGCCGACATGATCCTGATGGGCTCACGAGGCCTGGGAGGCATCGAATCGATGCTCCTGGGAAGCACGTCCCACAAGGTGGCCCACCTGGCCGGCTGCACCGTCGTGACGGTGAAGTAACCCGAAAGGTCGATCAGCCCAGGTGGCGGTCGAACCACTCCACTGCCAGTCGCGCCACCTCTTCCAGGGCCCCGGACTCCTCGAACAGATGAGTGGCGCCGGCCACGATCTCCAGCTCATGGGGACAGGTGAGACGGGAGGCGGCCTGGCGGTTGAGGGCGAGTACCTCGGTGTCCCTTCCGCCGACGATCAACAGGGTCGGTGCCTTGACCACAGGCAATCGGTCCCCGGCCAGGTCGGGGCGACCACCTCGTGACACGATGGCCTCGATGGCCTCACCCATCTCGGCGCCGGCCACGAGAGCGGCTGCTGCCCCGGTGCTGGCCCCGAAGTAGCCGACGTCGGCGACCCCGGCCCGGTTCTCCTTCAGCCACCGCGTCGCCCCTTGCAGGCGCTCGGCCAGAAACGGGATGTCGAACACGTTGCGACGATCCCGGCTCTCCGCCTCCGTGAGCAGGTCGAACAGGAGGGTCCCGTGCCCGGCCCGATTGAGCTCGGAGGCAACGCTCCTGTTGCGGGGACTGTTCCGGCTGCTGCCGGAGCCATGGGCGAAGACGACTACCGAGGAGGTGGGAGAAGGGAGGGTCAGGTAGCCGGGCAGGCTCACGTCTGCCAGGGCGATGGATACCTCATGAGACGACCGAGCGGGATCGCCGGCGTCGTCCCCGCCAGACTCAGCCCCGAGGGTGTATTGGCGGAGGATCCGGCCCACCTCGGAATCGGAGGTGGGAGAGAAGTCGGCGTAGACGGCACCGATCGCCCCCAGGTCGGACGGCGCCCCCACCACCACGACCTCATCCGCTTCGTGGCGTAGATGGCTGATCGCCTGTGCAGATGCCACGGGGGCGGCCAGAATCACGCGCCCGGCCCCGTGTGCCTTTGCCACCGCGCAGGCGGCGGCAGCCGTGGCACCGGTGGCGATCCCGTCGTCGACGACGACCGCAACCTTCCCGGTTAGGTCGATCATGTCCCGGTCGCCGCGATAGGACTCGGCCCTTCTCTCCAGCTCCACCCTTTCGGACTGCTCGACACGTGCCACGTCGTCCTCGCCCAAACGCAAAGAGCGAATCAGATCGTCGTTCAGCACCCGAACTCCGCCCTCGCCGATCGCCCCCATTGCCAGTTCGGGCTGCCAGGGAACCCCGAGCTTGCGCACGATGATCACATCGAGAGGGGCATCGAGGGCCGCCGCCACCTGCTCGGCCACCGGAACCCCTCCCCGGGGCAAACCCAGCACCACCGTCGAGGGGCCCTTCAGGTGACCGAGCCGTTCGGACAGTCGCCGGCCCGCGTCTTGACGATCTTCGAAATAGAGATCCGAGCCCATACGCCTGCGAAATCGGTCGATAATCGCTCCTTTCCTCAGTCCCGGGCCGCCAGATCTCAGATATGGGGGCGTATCACGTAGAGGTAACCGTCCCGCCTCATCGATACGGCGCCGGCACGCGATTCCCCGTCGCAGAGGATCGTCTCTGACGTGAGCCGCTCATCGACAAGCACTCCGTACGCCGTCACCGACGGGGTTCGCCCCGCACACGCAATCTTCGAACAAGGCCCCGAACTCGTCCTTGCTAGCCAACCGTACCTCTCTCCCCAGCCCTTTGCTCATCCTGGCCAGGTCGAGCCTGGTACGGGCGCCATCAAGCAAAGAACCAGGCAGCTTCCTCGTAGCGCTCCGGGTCGAGGTTACGCGGAGGTCCATCTATCACGTCGAGGTCGAGAGTCACGATCTCATCTCCGCGCAAGGCCACCATCGTCCCCCCCTTCCCCGCCAACGCCAGGCTCCCCGCGGCAATACCGAAGCGAGTGGCGAGGATCCGGTCGTAAGCAGTGGGCGATCCGCCTCGTTGGAGGTAGCCCAGGGTCATGACGCGACATTCGAAGCCGGTCAGTCGTTCCAGCTCCCCGGCGAACAGCTCCCCCACCCCACCAAGCCGTGCAAAGCCGTAGACATCGACCCCCCGATCGGCGGCCTTGCCCTCGGGCCCGGGAGTGCCCTCGGCCACGACGACGATGGAGTAGTGCCTGCCCACCTCGTGGCGCTTGAGCAACCTGGCGGCCAGGTCCTCCAGGTCGTAGGCGACCTCGGGAACCAGTATGGCCTCCGCGCCCCCGGCCATTCCCGCGTAGGTGGCGATCCAACCGGCGGTTCGCCCCATCACCTCGACCACCATCACCCGGTTGTGAGACTCGGCCGTCGTGGTGAGACGGTCGATGGCGTCGGTCACTATCTGCACCGCGGTGTGGAACCCGAAGGTGGTATCCGTGCCGGCGATGTCGTTGTCGATCGTCTTGGGAATCCCCACCACCGGAAGGCCCTCGGCATTCAGCCGCCGGGCGGTCCTGAGCGAGCCATCGCCTCCGATCACCACCAGGCAACTGAGGGACTCACGTTCGACGGTCTCCCGCACGGATTCGAAACCATCACCGTGCACGTACGGATCCATGCGCGAAGTCCCGAGGATGGTTCCTCCCCGGACGAGGATGCCGCGCACGTCGTCCCGGCCTAGCTTGCGGGTCCGGCCCTCCATCAGCCCCTGCCAGCCGTTCTCCACCCCGACTACCTCAACACCCGCCTTCACCACCCGGGTCACCACCCCCCGGATAGCGGCGTCGAGCCCGGGACAATCCCCCCCGGCGGTCAAGACTCCGATGCTCATGTGCCCTGCTCCCTTCGCCTAGGTGGTGATGCCGTCCAAAAGCGGCACATCCGGGACCTGAGATCCCATGCATGCTCAGGATCGAGGATCTGATCCTGGGCGATGCGGGACGTCGACCACGAAGGCTCACACTAGGCCATGGGCCCAGCCGCGACCCCCGGCCCAAGAGGACTTTCGCCCCTATCCACTCGCACCGACGCAGGTCAGCCTCGATTGAACCGAGTCCGGATGCGGCGTCAGGGAGGGGCGACCGGGTCGGGGAGGGCCCGAGCTTTGGGCCGGGACGGCTCAGACCGGGAACAACGGCGGCCCCGACCCCGGATCCTGAACCCAGATCGCTTGCCCGCGGCGGGGACTTTTGCCCCTTACCGACCCGTGGCCCGCCCGGCAGGCTGGGAGCATGACCAGCCAAGCACCTCCCGCCACATTCGAATACCCGCCCATCCACAAGACCAGAAGCCCCCGCAAGCCCCCCAACCTGATCGACTATCACCAGACCCGACTCGATTTCGACTGGCAGGACGCCATCAAGGGACTCGATCTGCTTGCCGATGGCCACTGGAACATCGCCCACGAGGCCGTCGATCGCCACCTGGATCATCAGCCTGACAAGACGGCCCTCAAGTGGCTGTCGCGCACCGGCGAAGTGGTCGATGTCACATACGCCCAGCTTGCGGCCGACACATCCCGCTTCGCTTCGGCCCTCGAAGGCCTGGGCCTGGGTCCCGGGACACGGGTCTTCACTCTGTCGAATCGCACTCCCAAGCTCCACACCGCCGTGTTGGGGACCCTCAAGCACGGAAGCGTCGTGGCGCCCCTGTTCTCGGCCTTCGGCCCCGAGCCCATCCAGACTCGACTCACCCTGGGTGAGGGTTCGGTACTTGTGACCACCGACACCCTCTACAAGCGCAAGATCCTGCCCATCAGGGACCAGCTCGAGCATCTCCGCCATGTCATCGTCATCGATACCGGAGCGAAGGCAGACCCGACCGACACGATCGACTTCGATCAGCTCATGTCGTCCGGTGACCCCACCACCCCTCCCCGTCCCATGCAGCCCGAAGACATGGCTCTTCTCCACTTCACCTCCGGTACCACCGGCACCCCGAAGGGAGCGGTTCATACCCAGAGAGCGGTCCTGCACCATTACGTCTCTGCCCTCTACGCGCTCGACCTGCATCCCGATGACATCTTCTGGTGTACAGCGGATCCGGGCTGGGTGACCGGCATGTCCTACGGGGTCATTGCCCCACTCACCCACGGTGTCACCAACATCGTCGACGAGGCCGACTTCGACGCCGATCGCTGGTACCGCATCATCCAGGATCACGGGGTCGAGGTCTGGTACACCGCTCCCACCGCCCTCCGCATGCTGATGAAAGTGGGCAAGGAAGTGGCGGGCGAATACGACCTGTCTTCGCTCAGGTTCGTGGCCAGCGTGGGCGAGCCACTCAACCCCGAAGCGGTCATCTGGGGCGAGGAGGCCCTGGGTTTGCCGGTACACGACAACTGGTGGCAAACCGAGACCGGCGGGATCATGATCGCCAATTTCGCCTCGGAGGATATTCGCCCGGGATCGATGGGTAGGCCCCTCCCCGGTATCGAGGCCACCATTCTCCGACGAGATCAAAACGGCTCTGCGCTCCGGGACGAGACAGGATCGCCCGTAGAGGAGACCGAGGCCCTCACCGAGGGCGAGCTCGCCCTGAAGGTGGGCTGGCCCTCCATGTTCCAGGGATACCTGGGAATGGAAGAACGCTACCGGCGCTCTTTCGCCGACGGTTGGTACCGGACTGGAGACCTGGCCGAGCGTGACGCCGATGGCTACTTCTGGTTCGTTGGCCGGGCCGACGACGTCATCAAGTCGGCGGGGCACCTGATCGGACCCTTCGAGGTCGAGTCGGCCCTCATGGAACATCCCGCCGTGGCCGAGGCCGGGGTGATCGGCAAGCCAGACGAGGTGGCTGGTGAGATCGTCAAGGCATTCGTATCCCTCAACCCCGGCTTCGAGTGGAGCCCGGAGCTGGAGAAGGAACTGCTCGGATGGGCCAGGAGCCATCTAGGAGCGTCGGTGGCCCCGAGGGAGATCGGCCACGAACAGCAGCTGCCCCACACCCGCTCCGGCAAGATCATGCGCCGTCTGTTGCGGGCCTGGGAGCTGGGTTTGCCCACCGGCGACCTGTCCACCCTGGAGAATGGAGGAGACCAATGAGTGAAGACCGTGACCACCTCATCCACCTGTTGCGGGAGATGTTGCGCATCCGGCGCTTCGAAGAGCGCTGCGTGCAGCTCTATCAGCAAGAGAAGATCCGGGGCTTCCTCCACCTCTACATCGGTGAGGAGGCGGTGGCCGTGGGTGTGATGCAGAGTCTCCAACCGGACGATGCCGTGGTAGCCACCTACCGCGAACACGGCCATGCCCTCATCCGTGGGGTCGATGCCGGCTCGATCATGGCCGAGATGTACGGGAAGGTCGACGGCTGCAGCCGCGGACGGGGCGGGTCGATGCACCTGTTCGATGCCTCCCGTCGCTTCTATGGCGGCAACGCCATCGTTGGCGGAGGACTGCCGCTGGCGGCCGGCCTGGCCCTGGCCGATCGGATGCAGGACAGACACCGGGTGACGACCGTGTTCTTCGGCGAAGGGGCCATGGCCGAAGGGGAGTTCCACGAAGCGATCAACCTGGCAGCCCTTTGGGAGCTTCCGGTTCTGTTCTGCTGCGAGAACAATCTCTACGCCATGGGCACCGCCCTGGAACGGTCGGAGTCCCAGACCCATCTCACCCTCAAGGCCGCCTCCTACGGGGTTCCTGCCTGGGCGGTGGACGGCATGGACGTGCTCGAGGTCGAAGAGGCCGCCGGACGGGCCGTGGAAGCAATCCGGGCCGGGTCCGGGCCTCACTTTCTCGAGTGTCAGACCTACCGCTTCAGGGCCCATTCCATGTTCGACCCCGAGCTCTACCGGCAAAGGGAGGAGGTGGAGAACTGGAAGGGACGCGACCCCATAGAGATCTTCCAGCAACGACTCATGGCCGACGGGCTGTTGGCCGAGGCCGACGTGGCCGGTCTGGAAGCCGAAGTCGCCGCCGAGATCGACGCCGCAGTGGAGTACGCCGAGGCAGGCTCCTGGGAGTCGGTCGAGGATCTGACCCGATTCGTCCACAGCGAGGTGCCATCATGACCGCTTCAACAACCACCCCGGTCGAAACGCTCACCTATCGGGAAGCCGTGCGCGAGGCGATTCGCGACGCAATGCGAAGAGATGAGCGCGTGTTTCTCATGGGCGAGGACGTGGGCCGCTACGGCGGCTGCTACGCAGTCTCCAAGGGGCTTCTGGACGAGTTCGGGCCCGAGCGAGTACGCGACACCCCCTTGTCTGAATCGGCCTTCGTCGGGGCCGGGATCGGGGCCGCCCTGGGTGGTATGCGACCGATTGTCGAGGTGATGACGGTCAACTTCTCCATGCTGGCCCTCGACCAGATCGTCAACACGGCAGCCCTCTATCTGCACATGTCGGGTGGCCAGCTCAACGTACCGGTCGTGATAAGGATGGCCACTGGAGCCGGACGCCAGGTCGCCGCCCAGCATTCCCACTCCCTAGAGGCCTGGTATGCCCATGTGCCCGGACTGAAGGTGGCGGCTCCGGCCACTATCGACGATGCCCGCTGGATGCTGTGGTCGGCCCTGGAAGACCCCGACCCGGTGATCATCTTCGAGCACGTCGGGCTCTACGGCCTGTCGGGAACCCTGACCGAAGGAGCGGGCCCTGCCCCGCTGACCGGTTCCGCCATCCGCCGACCCGGGACCGACGTGACGATCGTCGCCTACGGGGGAAGCCTGCCCAAGGCCCTGGCAGCGGCCGAGGCATTGGCCGATCAGGACGTGGCGGCCGAGGTGATCGATCTCCGCATGCTTCGACCCCTGGATACGCCTGGAATTCTCGAGAGCATCGCCCGGACCCATCGCCTGGTGGTTGTGGATGAGGGATGGAAGACGGGCAGCGTTGCCGGTGAGATCGTCTCCCAGGTCACTGAGGATGCCCTCTGGGAGCTCGACGCTCCACCGGTTCGAGTGTGCTCGGCGGAGGTCCCCATTCCCTACGCCCGCCATATGGAGGAAGCCGCGCTTCCTCAGCCCGAACGGATCGTGGCCGCCGGCTTGCAGGCGGTAGGGCGATGATCGAGTTCCATTTCCCTTCTCTGGGAGCGGACATGGACGAGGGGATGCTGGTCAAGTGGCTGGTACAACCGGGCGACGTCGTACATAGGGGCGACATCGTGGCCGAGGTCGAGACCGACAAGGGCCTGGTGGAAGTGGAAAGCTGGGAAGAGGGCAAGGTGGCTGAGCTCCTGATTCAGCCCAGCCAGGAACAGATACCGGTCGGGACCACCCTCGCCCTGTTCGAGCCACTGGAAGCAGTGGCAGTGCCCGTCCCGACCCCACAGCCGGCCGAGGGCGCCCCGGAGCCGATCAGCGAGGTCCCATCCGCTCCCGAGCCCCTTTCGGAGCCCGAGCCTCCAACGCCGGCACCGACCGGGCCCGAGCATTCCGAACCCCATCTCACCCCGCCCATCCGCCACCTGGCTCACCAGCTCGGCGTGGATCTCGCCTCGATCTCTCCCACAGAGGACGGAGAGGTCACCCGCCAGGACGTCTATCGGGCAGCCGCCCAGAAACGACCCCGGGTCTCACCGCGAGCCCGGAAGGTCGCCGAGGATCTCGGCGTGGACCTGACAACCATCAGCCCGACTCGTCCCGACGGAATGGTCACGGTGACGGATATCGAATCCGTTGCGACCGGCCCCCGTCATTCCCGTCAGGAGGCCCGGGCTGCCACCGAGGGCTACCCGGCCACGACGGAGCCTGCCCAAGATGAGGCGGCCGAAGGCCAGGACCGGGTCGAGGCGATGCGGACCGCGATCGCCCGCTCCATGAGTCGGTCCAAGCGTGAGATTCCTCACTACTACCTGGGAACCCACATCGATCTCAAGGCGGCAATGGATTGGCTCGAAGAAGAGAACGAGGCCCGATCGCTCCAGCAGCGTCTGTTGCCAGCGGCGCTTCTGTTGAGGGCGACGGCCCTGGCGCTCAGAGACGTCCCGGGCCTCAACGGGCATTGGCTGGACGACGCATACCACCCCTCGGATGTGGTGCACCTGGGCGTGGCCGTGTCGCTGCGTGAGGGCGGTCTGGTGGCGCCGGCCATTCACGACGCCGACCAGATGAGCATCGATCAGATGATGGAGGCCCTCCGAGACGTGGTGTCCCGGGCCCGGACCTGGCGCATCCGCAGCTCCGAGATGTCCGACCCCACGGTCACGGTCACGAATCTCGGCGATCGAGGCGTGGAGACCGCCTTCCCCGTGATCATCCCTCCCCAGGTGGCCATCATCGGATTCGGAAAGGTCACCGACCAACCCGTGGCCGTCGACGGGATGGTCGGCGTGCACCCGGTGGTGCACGCCACCCTGGCAGGCGACCACCGCGTCACCGACGGACACACAGGCGCCCTACTCCTCGCCACTCTCGACCATCTACTTCAGGAGCCAGAGAAGCTATGAACACCGATCAAGCCAAGGCCATCGTCTTCCGGGTCCTCGGAGACATCGCCCCCGAGGTCGACCCGTCCACGGTCGACCATTCCGTCGACCTGACAGACCAACTGGACCTGGACTCGATGGACTACCTCAACTGGATGCTGGCCATCAACGAGGCAACCGGCATCGACATCCCTCAGCGTGACGTGTCCAAGTTCATCACCATCGACGGCGCCGCCGACTACCTCGTGGCCCACTCCGCCTGACCCTCGGTCTCTCGGCCATCAGGACTTTCGGCCCTACTGGTGGGGCAACCAATACGGCATGGTATGAATCAACGAGAGCCTGTGAGGTGAATCGGGAGCCAGATCGAATCTGGCTGAGAACCGGCTAGCGCGTCGGAACCGGCAAAACCCGACACGGATAATGCCGTCGAGGGGATTCGCTTTGCAGGCTCTCGCCTTGGCGCGTTCACCAAGATCGGCGCAGACGGACGATCTGGAGACCCTCGATCGAATGCCGGATACCGGCGAAGCTCCTCAGCGGCTGTTGGGCCACTCGCTGGGCGGGCGACGGACCTGGGACTTGGCGCAGTAGTCGGCGTAGAGGGCGGCGGCCCCGGACCGATGGTCCACTCCGAGCTTGGTCAGGAGGGTGGAGACGTAGTTCTTGATCGTCTTCTCGGCCAGGTAGAGCCGATCGGCGA
Organism: uncultured Acidimicrobiia bacterium; assembly: GCA_963744905.1. Lineage (GTDB taxonomy): Bacteria > Actinomycetota > Acidimicrobiia > Spongiisociales > ZC4RG35 > DATFFO01. The sequence continues at coordinate 142,645 of CAVUUV010000008.1, forward strand.
TCTCCCTGTTGGTCAGCCCCTCGGAGATGAGGGAGAGAATCTCCTCTTCCCGGTCGGTCAATCGCTCCAGCCATGTCGGACGGGTGACCTCTGGTCTGCCCTGCGGTCCATCGAAGACGGTCTCTCCACGAGCCACCTGGCGGATGGCGTCGGTGAGATGGCGATTGTCGCCGCTCTTGAGCAGGAACCCGCTGGCGCCCGCCTCGCGGACATCATCCAGGGCGTGCCCGTCCGCATACCCGGTCAATATAAGGACCTTGGTGTTGGGTGAGGTCTCCAGCATCTGCCGGCAGGCCTCCGCCCCGGTCCCATCTCCCAGGGAGAAGTCGAGCACCACCACATCGGGCTCGTCGAAAGCTACCCGCCGGACGCCCTCGGCGACCGAACTCGCTTCGCCAACGAAGCAGAAGTCCGCCTGGCGTTCAACCAGAGCCCTGAGGCCCTGGCGGACCAGCTCGTGATCGTCTACCACTACAACCCGGATCGGGTCTTCCCGAGCCTGTGTCTCCTGAGTGGCAAGGAGGGGAACCAAGACTGTCATATGTACCTCCGGTACACCCCAATCTCCAGCCTACGCGGCCGAAGGCCCAGGGGACTGAGTCATGGCTGCCCGGGACCATCGGCACATTCTTCGATAAACCAACACAGGTGCCTATCCATGGTGCGAACAGTCATCTTCGATCGAAAATGTGGCGTTTACGCGGTCGGCGGTGGGTTGGCCGGGTGGCGATACCCGTTGAGTGTGCCTCCAACCACCGCCACGGTTCACGGAGGCACACTCAACCCCCGGCGCTGAATTGGGGTAGGCGGGATCAGGCCTTTCCTCTGGATCTCGCACCCGGCGAGCGGCGCGCCCACACGTTGTTCTCGTGCTGATCGGCACTGAGACGATCGCCCTTCCACGGCCGCAATTCGCCTGCGGCCGCCACGTGCAGATCCCATCCCGCCAGCCACTCGTAAAGCTGACTGGCGTCTTGGCGGCGAACACCAACATCCAGATCGTCGTGGGCCCGCCAGCTGCGGACGGTGTGCAGTTCCAGGGCATGTCCGCCTGCAATCCACCAGCGGAACGGCGCCCCGGAAAACAACTCGGCGGCTTCCTGTACCTCCATCGGCACCCACTCGCCCCCATCAGCCACCAGCTCCGGATCATCCCGATCACTCATTGCGGCCTTTGCGCCTCCACCCACAGGAACCGCTCCTCGGTCTCCCTCTCCATCTGCGTGTGCACCTCCGACCAGACGATCTCGAACCCGGCTTCTTCCAACAGCCCCAGGTTGGTATCGGTGTCGTAGCCGCTCCAGAACATAGGCCCACCTCCTAGCCAGTCGTCTTCCCAGCCCCCGGGCAAATCCCCTGCGGTCAGGCACGCCACGAACAGACCCCCGGGGCGAAGCCATGAGCGGATCCGGGCGAACAGACCCGCCTGGTCTCGGCGCGTCACGTGGATGATCGAATAGAACGCCACCACTGCACCGAGACTGCCGGCAGGGAATTCGACGTCCCTCATGTCGGCCACCCGGAATCGACCCTGAGGGACGTTCGCCTCCGCCAGACGAATCATCTCCGCCGAGATGTCAACGCCGACGTACCGGTATCGCCGGGCGAGACGCTCCGCCACCGGCAGCCCGGTCCCACAGCCCAGCTCCACCACCTCCGCTCCAGAAGGAACCCGATCTTCGAGCCGCTCGACGTAACCCTCGCGCATATCAGGACCTGCTTCATCGAGGCGACCCCAACTCGAAGCGAGCGCGTCGTAACTGGAGGC
>CAVUUV010000009.1:0-128438 GCA_963744905.1 uncultured Acidimicrobiia bacterium
GCGGAGATGTCCGAGTACCTCACGACAGCCGAAGTAGCGGAGATGTTCAGGACCTCTTCGCGGGGCCCTCTACACACAGCGGACCCGCAGAGAACTGCCGGGCGCTCTCGGCGTGCGAATTGGTAAACGGGTCCTGTTCCGTCGAGAAGACCTCGACAACTGGGTCGAGTCTCTGAGATCGGATCGAGTCGAGGGGCCTTTCCGTGAATTCTGACGGCCAGGGCGCCGTGGACCTTGACGGTCTGATCTCTGAGATCGCTGGAGGCACCTATACCCCAAGCCGAGGGTCCGTCGGCAACCGTCTGTGGCAACACATCGATGCCCGTGCCACGGGTCCCGAACCCTGGCCCTCTTCGCTCGTGCCGCTCTTCAATCTGAGGGCTTGGCATGGGTCTGGTGGCTGGAAGCGGACCCCGCCACCCTGGAACGACCTCGAATCTGACTGGATCGCAGGTGCCTGGAAAGCTTGGCTCAACAAGAGGCGTCGCCCCTTTGGCCGAAAGGGCACCCGACGTGTCCCTTGATCGATCGCTGCGGTCCACCGGGCTCGTTCCCCCGCCGGCACCTGACAGCGCATACCGGCTGATCGATCCGTCTGCGGTAACCCCCCGCGCCGTGGAATGGGCCTGGAGGCACCGGATCGCCACCGGGACCCTGACCATCGTCGCAGGGCCGGGAGGAGTCGGAAAAGGCGCCCTATCGGTCGAACTGACTGCGCGACTCACCCATGGCCAGCTCGACGGCGATCTCCGCGGTGTTCCGCAACGAGTACTCGTCCTCACCGCCGAGGAGAATGTCGCCGACGTGGTTGCACCAAGACTCCACGCCGCCGGCGCCGACCTCCAACGGGTGCGGGTGCTCACCATGCAAGACGGCGAATACGACCGCGACGTGACGCTCCCCGACGATCTGGGTCACGTACGAGAAGCTGTCGAAACTTCATCCCCGCCATGGTCATCATTGACCCATTAAACGCCCACCTGTCCGAGCGGATCGACGGACACAAGGATGCATCCCTCCGGCGCGCTCTTGCGCCTCTCGTCGCCTGGCAGGTGATACTTGCGCTGCGGTCGTGGGAGTGGCTCATACGAACAAGGGTTACGGAGACGCTGTTTCCCGAGTGCTTGGCTCCGTCGGCTACGTGAACGCCGCCCGTGGCGTTCTGATCGTCGGCAACCCGCCCGACATCGAGAACGGCCCTGAGCGTGTCGTCGCTATGCCGAAGTCGAACACCTCGCCCCCTGTCGCATCCCTCCGTTTCCGTCTCGAAAGCCGCCAGGTCTCCGGCATGCTCCCCGATGGAACTCCCGGCTCCGTTGACGTCGTCGGAATCACCTGGCTTGGTGAGGACACCGCTAGCGCCGACGACCTACTGGGCACGAACGAGGATCGGACGCTGACTGCGGAGGCCAAGGAGTGGCTCCCGACCCGCTCTCGGACGGTCCATTACATAAGGCCCAGATGCGAAGGAAGCCCGTCGGGCAGGCATAACTGCCAAGCCGCTACGTGTCGCCCGTGAGTCGCTCGGCGTGGAATACAACACGACCATACGACCAGGGGCCGACCGTCAATCTGGTCACTGCCCAGATTACGTGCCCAAGAGGCGCAAGAAACACACAAGTCACGCAATAGAGCCCACCAAAACAGGGATTTCTCCGATTACGTGCCGTCTCGGCTAGAGGGCGCGTAATGGCAGAGTTGCAGCTCATTGTTGCCCTGATGCTGCCCGGTGTCAGCCCTGGGCGGACCTGCCGTCCCTCGAGAGTCGTTGTACCTGGGAAAACGGACGTTCACAAGAACCGCGGGACCTGGATCACACACGGTCTGGATAACCGTTGTGACAACAGGCGCCCTTTCCAAGCCGGACATGATTCCATGGCAGCCCCGGCCTGCTGACCCTCTACTCTTCGGAAGGATTTACCAATGCCCAGAATCACGGAAACCACCGGGCCAAAGAGGCCGCCCGCCTGGAGGCTCAACGCCGGCGCAACGCCGCCGAGAGCCGTCAGCTCGTCGCGGAGATCAACCAGGCCCAGCGCCAGCTCGACCGCCGGGAACACCAGGCCGCCGCGTGGGAGCGGGAGGCCGCCTGCAATCGGCGTTGGCGCATCGACGGCGCCTGTTTCCTCTGTGGCGGCGAGCTACCCGAGTCCGGGCCCTGGACGCCCACGACCACCACACTGCCTGCCTGGTGGTACGGGTTGGGACGACACCCCATAACCGTCACCCCTTGTCGGGATTGCGCCCGGGCCGTCGACTCCCGGGAGGGTTACGAACCCGGCGCCGTGGCCGCGAGGCTTCGTGCTGTTCGGGGCCGGGACTACCTGCCCAAAGGCCTCGAACTGGGGCGCTGGCAACTCCCGATGTGGACTGGGCCGGACGTGTCCTGGCCGCCCGGGACGCCGGCAATCCAGACCCCGCGCCAGCCGCCGAGCGTTTCGACTGGCTACCCAAGCGGTGGGATCGGATCGACTTCGGGCCGGTGCCCGAACTACCCCGGCGCCGAAGCCGGCCACCCCCGAACCCCGACGCATCGCGGAAGGCTGCGCCGTCTGCGGGACCGCCGAGATCGATACCGGCTTCCCCGGCTTCGTGCGAATCGACGCCGCCCAATTCGGGCTCGACAGGGAGGGCGGCCAGATCGTGGCCGCCTGGTGTCGTCAATGCTGGGCCGACTACGACCACACCGCCGCCTACCACTCGACAGAGGCCGCGACCTACGGCATCGGCGCCGGGATCGCCGTCACGGTCCGGAATCGCATCCTCAGGACTCACGCCGACGCCTGGCCGGGCGGCGACGGGTTCATAGCCCTAACCGATCTGGCGCCGTTCACGTTCGCCGGCGCTGTCATCCTGGCTCGGGAGGAGGGCCGACCCGAGCCCGAGCCTGGGGAGCCGTTCGGGTGGCGCCGATGATCGATCAACTCCGCAAGCTCAGCGGTTTGCTCAACCGGGATGTGTCAACTCTGGAGGATTACAGGGTGGGCAGCCCGCTGTTGACGATCGTCTCGGCACTGCAATTCGCTCCCTTCGAGGACAAAGAGGACCACTGGGTCCGGCTGCATGAGGCCTGGTGCGACCGGTATGGGAGCGAAGCCGTCGACGCCGGTCTCGAAGCGCTCCACACTGGCACGCTAGTGTTTGACCCCCACCATCCCATCGACTGGTCGAGCACGAGGTGGCGATGACCCCATATAAGTCCATAACCCCATGCAAAGTCTCTGATGCCGCTTAATAACGCACGCCGCTGCACCGCCCATACCCGCGCCGGCGAACCCTGCATGAATCCGGCGATCATCGGTACCTCCGTGTGTCGGATGCACGGCGGTGGTGCTCCCCAGGTTCGCGAGGCCGCCCGTAATCGTCTGCTCGCCGCTGTCGATCCTGCCTTGGGCCGATTAACTGCGCTGCTGGATTCCGATGATGAGCGGGTGGCCCTGCAGGCCGCCAAGGCCATCCTGGAGCGAGCCGGGATCGGGTCCGATCTGTTCGATAACGACATGCCCACCCAGGCCATGATCGATCGCTGGATTAAAGAGCTGGAGCGAGAGCCCGGGAATGGTCACGTCCTATGAGCACACAGACCGGGCCGCCGTGCAGCGGATCAGCGTCTAAGCTTGAGGTAGGTTAGACGGCCTGGACGCCCAGGCTGGGAGGGAGCCAAGGACTGCTATGCCTCTTGACGACCGGAGCGACTCAGGGGACGATGTATCGGGTACCGCAGAGGTGGCGGAAATAGTCAGAAACAAGGGGTTCTTCGCTAATCCACAGGGCGCAGCTCAAATGAAACACGCCCACTTGAAGGGTTACCTTCCCGCCTTTGTGGGAGCAACTGGCAGTAGGTCACCAAGCAACCGGGTCGTGTATATCGACGCGTTTGCCGGCCGGGGCCTATGACGACGGCACTCCCGGCTCCCCCTCAATAGTCATCGAAATTGCAGAGGCGATGAGCGGGTTGCGGACGATCGAAGGCTTCTGCATAGAGGAGCGGACGGACACTACAACGACCTACATGCCCGCCTCGACCAGGTACCCGGCTGGAAGGCGATTCACGGTGCAGCTGCCACACAGATCAATGAAGTCCTAGCCATGACAGCCGGCCTTCCGTGCTTTGTATTCCTTGATCCTTTCGGCATCAAAGACATGCCCTTCAAGCTCGTGACCCGGGTGCTAAACCATGACGGGAAGACCGAGGCTCTCGTCCGGTTCGACAACGCTGGAGTCTGGAGGACCGGCGGTCATTTGACGTCGATGCAGAGGTCCGAGGCGAGCATCAGCGCCTTGGACAGGTTTTGCGGTGGAGATTGGTGGCAGACTCTCTGGCAGCCCGGCCAAGGCGGAGCTTCTCCGACGCCGTTCTCGAAGAGTATGCCCGTCGTGTTTCAGCCACAGCATCGTGTGGCTACCTCTTCTTCGAAGTATCGGACGAACCCGGTGGGCCCGCTGACTACAACTTGATCCACTTCGCCTCCCACAACTTGGCGTTTTGGAAGATGAACGAAGAACTGTCTCGCTGGAGCGAGAGGGCCGGCCTCGGGCCACACTCTTCGACCAGCCAACCGAATGGGTATCCGAGATTCAGACAAACATAGAGAGAGAGTTGGAGCACGGTGTTTTCAGGCTTCGAGACAAACTGGGGTCCGTCTTCGGCACCACACTGGGCAAAGCTCGTTCAAGGCACGTACGAGAGGCGTTGCGGAACTTGGAAAAGACGGAATTGTGGCTGGACCCGTAAAGGGAAGACTGGACCGTTTCCAGGTTCGCAAACCGGAAGAAAGTTCGCTGGAAGGTCCGAGCATCTGAAACCTGTCACTATCCAGAGCGATAATGCGACCAAGGATGAATATGAACAGAACAGCTATCGAGTGGACCGAGTACACCTGGAATCCGGTAACCGGCTGCGACAAGGTATCGCTTGGATGTAACAACTGCTATGCGGAATCAATGGCCCACCGACTCCAGGCGATGGGGTCCGCACGTTATCTCAATGGCTTCACGCTGACGCTCCACGAGGACAAGATCAGGGAGCCTCTTCGTTGGAAGAAACCGCGAATGGTCTTCGTCAACTCAATGTCCGACCTCTTCCATCCCGATGTACCAAAGCCGTTTGTTGAAGAGTGTTTGACGTAATGACGCAAGCGAACCGCCACATTTTCCAGGTCTTGACGAAACGGCCGCAGACCGCGCTGCGAAGCTCCTGGCTAATCAATCGATCGCTGCCAACATCTGGATCGGCAGCAGCATCGAAACTGACCGATACGCATTTCGAGCTGACCATCTGCGCAAGATCAAGGTACCAACACGGTTTCTGTCTTGTGAGCCACTCCTCGGTCCGCTACCAAGTCTCAATCTGGACGGCATTGCCTGGGTGATCGTTGGCGGGGAGTCCGGACCGAATCGGAGACCAATCCGGGCCGATTGGGTACGGGATCTTCGAGATCGCACCCACAGCGTTGGAGCTTCCTTCTTCTTCAAACAATGGGGAGGGCGTACCCCGAAGGCCGGCGGCCGACTACTCGATGGCGTTGAGTGGAGCGAATGGCCGAACCGTCGCGTCAGCATTGAGATCAAAATCCGCGTGACAGTCACTCCGAGCGCATCTCCGCGTTGGGCGAGTCATCCACCCGCCGCTTGACCTTTCGATAGGACTGGGGTTGTCCATGGACGACGACGGAGAGATCGAGGCCGCTCAGGCGATGGGTCGAGCAGAGATCGCCCGGCTGCAAGGCGAGTTGGCTGCTGAACTCACGGATATTTCAACCGAGTGAGAGCGTGAGGTCCCATTGCATTGCCTCTAGATCAGTTCGGCTGTAGGTGATATCGCCTCTGTTGCCAATAGCCACCGTGTAGAAGTCAAGATCCGGGGGAACTTCGACCTCAAAGTCGAAATCGCACCACAGCACGGATGAACCGGTACTTCCTGCTGGGAACGGTTTGCCGGACGACAACGAAGATGCTCCGACAACCTCATCGCTGGGACCACGGACAACTACGTCTACACCCTCTCGGATATCGTCATAGCCACCAATGCCGGCGCATCCTCCCAGGCTGGCGAGGTTCGCGAGATGGTCGTTGCCCTTGAGGGTCAACGTCCCAGTAATGGTGACGGCCGGGGGAGCGGCCGTCGTTGACGTCGCCGAAGCAAGCCTTGCCGTCAAATCGGCATTCTCGGCTTGCAGTTCCGCGTTCTCCGCTTCCAGTTGCGCCACTCTGTTCTCAAGTTGTGACACGTTGCCGGAGCAGCTCACAGAACCAACGAGTACCAACGCGATGAACATGGTCCGTACCCGGGAGCCGCCGCCTCTCACGATCCCTTCCCTCCCTCGAATGTACGGGGCAACCCTAACAACCCGACGAGGCGCACGCTCTTGGCGGATCTCGTGGGGCAACATCCGGGCAACATCCGGCGTGAGATCCCGCGAGTCGTCGTAATGCCTCGAAAGTCGGAAAACCCAGGTCAGTGACCTGTCCCGGACATAACCCCATGTAGACAACCTGCGTCGAAGCGGGCTTTTAACCCGTTGGTTGTGGGTTCGAGTCCCACGGGGCCCACCAGGATTTCCTGGCGTCATAACCGGCACGCTCTTTCGAAGACACCATCCGCAAACGCTTTCCACTGACCTATGGAGGTCTTTTCTCACGCTGCTGAGACTGTTGTTTCTCCACCACCTTGACAGGCAAGTGATGGCTTGCATAAATTGGTCTCCGGTGACCGACGTGTTCGATGCATTGGCGGCCCCGGCACGACGGGCGATCCTCGATGTCCTGGCAAAGCGCGATGACCAAACCCTGTTCGAGGTGTGCGGTCGTCTTGCGTCCGAGCACGAGATCGATCTCACCCGGCAGGCGATCTCGCAGCATCTAGCGGTGCTGGAACAGGTCGGTCTGATACGCGCCCATCGAGAAGGGCGCTGCAAGTTCCATTCCATCGACTTGGCACCCCTGCGCGCAGCGGTGTCCCGATGGCTTGACCCGAAGGAGATAGTCGAATGACTATTCGGATCCATGTGACCAGCGTATTCGTCGACGACCAGGAGCGTGCGCTGCATTTCTACACTGACGTTCTTGGCTTCGAGCCTAAGACCGACGTGCCCATCGGAAACGGCGACCGCTGGCTCACGGTCGTCGCCCCGGGACAGAAGGACGTCGAACTGCTCCTCGAGCCCGCGTCACATCCTGCCGTGAGTCCCTATCGGGAGGCATTGGCTACGGACGGAATTCCGCTGGCCTCATTCGCCGTAGATGACGTAGAAGCTGAATACCATCGGCTCATCGACGCGGGTGTCAGGTTCACACAGCCTCCCACGTCGATGGGACCGGTCACAACAGCAGTGCTCGACGACACCTGCGGGAATCTCATCCAACTCGTCGCCCTGTGATGGGGACCGGACCGGTTACCACCGCTGGGAGGGCGCGCCGGCATCGCCCTGGTGAGGCCCTTCGTCAGGGTGTGGACTACACAGCTCCCATTGCGGCGTCGGCGCCGAATGGCTCCAGCCGAACTCCGACCGAAAGCCCGAGGCCAGTGAGAGGATCTCCATGGCAGCCGGTGGATCGGCCGCTCAACGGGACCTTCTTCGCCCTTGATCAAGCTGAATCGGGTTCAGTTGGGGGCAGCTGGTCGCGGTCGATCTTGTCCTCGTCCCAGTAGTCGAGCCGTTCAAAAGGCATCACTACGGCCGTCATCACGTTCATGAGGTGGGCGGTGATCCGCATCACGCAGCGATAGAAGAGGGCACGGCCCGCGGCGGCACCGTCGTCCTCGGCCTGCAGCTGGGCGAGCATGGACTCTTCGTAGCGTTCCACGGTCTCGTCGGACTGGTTCAAGATGGCGATAGCCGCCGCCGCGTCGCGTTCGCCGAAGACCCGGATCGTGTCCGAGATCAGGCTGGCCGTAAGTCGGCCCACCTGATCAGCAGTCTCCAGGTCGGGAACCCGGCTCATGTCGGCTCCGGCTGCTGCCAGGTCCCACAGGTCCTTGGCGAGGTCCCCGACGCGTTCTATGTCCTTGGCGATCGACATGTACACGAACAGAAGCGGCACGTCCGCCTGACTGCCGCGAACGCCGGCGTGAATTATCAGCCGACGCCTTATCGCTCTCTCGACCCGATTGATCGACTTGTCCCTCTTGCGCAGAGTGCGCCCGACCGCGTCGGGCTCCACGCGCCGTGTCAAGGCATCGATGGCCAGCCGAAATGTCTCCTCCGCGGTGGCCAGCATCTGGGAGATCTCCTCCTCGATCACCGCGACCTGGCTGTCGCCGCTACCTCTGAACAGGTCGAACACCATCTGTATCTCCAATCATGACAGCAGGACCAACCCAACGACAGGCACGACGACAAAGAGACCAAGCACGTATCCGAGGGCCCAACTGGCCCGACGCTGAACCAAACCGGCCGTAGCCCGAGCCAGGCGCAACGGGACCTCCCTCATGATCGGCAGGGGATAGAACATCAGGATCCCAAAGACATTGAACAGGGTGTGAACCAGGGCGATGGTCAACGCATCCGGGTTGGTGACCGCCAGTGAAGCCAGGAGGGCCGTGACCGTCGTACCGACGTTGGCGCCCAGTGTCACCGGATAAGCGTTCTCCAGGGTGAGAATCCCCGCGGCGAGCATCGGTATGAGGATGGAGGTGGTGATGGACGAGCTCTGAACGAGCATCGTGACCACGAGCCCCAAGGCCAGCGCACCCATCCCGGCACCCCGATCCAGCATCCTGTTGAGGGATCGCTCGATCCCTCCCGCCATCAATGTCCGCATGGTCTTGGTGATGAAGGTCAGTGCGGTGAAGATCAAGGCGATACCCGCCACCAGCAAGACCACGCCCGTCACCGTCCCCGAAGAGCCGGCAACGAGGTCCTGTAGGCGATCGATGGGCCAGCCGACCGCAACCTTCAAGGGGCTGGTAGCCGTGACCCCGCCCAGGTTTCTGCCCCCTTCCAGCAGATCTGTGAGGGCGCGGGCCGATTTCGAGAGGAAGCCTGTGGCCAGTTCCAACGGCAGGGCGACGATAACGGTGAGAATGTTGAAGAAGTCGTGAATCGTCGCTCCGGCGAAAGCCCGTCGGAACTCCTGGCCCTGGCGGATATGTCCCAGCGATACCAAGGTGTTGGTGACGGTGGTGCCGAGGTTGGTACCCATGATCATCGGCACCGCGGTGGGTACGCCAAGAACACCGGCCCCGACCAGACCCACGATGGTCGAGGTCGTCACCGACGAGGACTGCACGAGGACGGTGGCCAGCATCCCCGCAAACAGACCGGCCACGGGGTTGGTGACGTTGTCGAAGATCGTATCCACGAACCCCGAACCGAAGGCCTTGATCCCTGACTCGAGAGCTTTGATCCCCACCAGGAATCCGAACAAGAGAGCCAGGACCGCGATAACCCTCAGCGCGTTTTGGAGACGCCGCCCCGGAGAATCAGCCTGCCTGACCATCATCCGGCCAGACTCGCACGGGAAGTCAGGTGGTTCGTGTTCACCGGGAGGTGAGCGTAGCCAGCGCCGCGCAAGGGATCTTCGGCCACTCGAGCACGCACATCCCCACCCCGGTCCGCTCAACTGCACGCCGGCAAGCCGGCACTCTGCCAGACCGGACCAGGAGCAGACGGGTACTCTGAACGAACCTACCGGAAGGACTCGATGCGCCCAGAGGAGCTGAAAGAGGTGCCGCTGTTCGCCGACCTCTCCCCAAATGACTTGGCCGGCATCGCCGCAGTGATGCGGGGGCAGGAACATGCCCGAGGGGCCGTCTTGGTCGAAGAAGGTGACATCCCCACCAAGTTCTTCGTGCTCCTGTCCGGTCACGCCACCGTCCACCGCGAAGGACGGTGGGTGGCCGACCTGGGACCGGGCGATTTCTTCGGAGAGGTGGGCATCCTGGCTCTGGCTCCGCGCAACGCTTCCGTCATCGCCACCACTCCGGGCAGCACCGCCGTGACGATGGGTTGGGAGCTGCGTCGTGTCCTGGACGAATCGCCCACCCTCGGCGCCCTGGTCCAAGGGGTAGCTGCCGCCCGATCCCGGCCCGGATGACACGGGCTTCGCTCCATCCGAAGTCCGGCGCCAGCTGGGTGAGGCGGTGCATAAGGGGCCGGTAAGTCGACCACCATGCGCTGCATCTTCGGACCCGGCCGACCGAGCCCGGTTCATCGAGCAGAACGGCCGGGCCATCACCGATCGCCAACGCCTCGGATTTGTTACATCCCTGGAGAACGTGGGCTGTGCCCGAAACGGCGCGGGTAGGGGGCGGTGGAATCCACCGCCCCGTATGTCTTTCCGGCGGAGTTGGGCTGGTTCAGCTTCCGGTCGTGACCAACTCGTCGGGAGTCTCGGCGCGCGAACGCTCGGCAACCTGGCGGGTCGGCACGAATAGCCCGAGAGCGCCGAACAGGGCCATCATCACACCGCCCAGGAGAATGGTCCACGCCAGGGGCGTAAGGGCGGTGTCCTTGATCGTGTCGTAGTTGTCGAGTTGGGCCCCGAAGGCTCCGACAGTGGTCTGGAACCGACCCATCGCCGCGGGCAGTGACTGCAGGGCAGCCTCTGTGGCGGGGAACTCTGAGCCGACGAAGGTCTGTACCTCGGGCACCGTCATTCCCAGCGCCTCGGCCAGGCCCGGGATCAGCCCGGTCTGCATCTCGGTACCCATCGCAGCCACTGTCTGCAGCGCTCCGGTGCTCTGTTCGACCAACTGCGCCGTGTACACGGGACGGAAGGCGTCGTTCATGGCGTCCGCGGCGGCGGACTTGCCGATGAATGAAAGGCTCAGGGTCGTTGCCACGACCACAACGCCGACTACCACGGCGGTCCAGGCTGGCGGACGTCTGCCGAAGAACATCCACACCCCCACCGCTATCCCCACCAGACCGATGCCGAGGATCATCCAGGGCAGAGCGGTGGCGGGTATGCCAGAGGTTGGTAGAGAGTCAGCCGACTGGAAGTTCGCCTGCTGGCTCTCGATCAGGCCGGCCACGCCATCGAACTCGCCGACGATCCCCGGCAACGCCGCCGTGCCGGCCGCCACGGCCGGATAATTGGTGGCTAGGAAACTGCTGAAGGCGGCCTGGTCCATTCCGAGTTGAGCCGACAGAGTCGGAACCACCTTCTCCGACATCTCGATGTTCACCGCCGAGAGGGCGCTGATATCGCTGCGGGTGGCTGCGATGGCCTGATCGGACATCACCGTATCCCGGAACCCGTCTGTCAGGTTCTCGAAGGCCGGGGCAACGGTGAACAAACCGTTCACCAATCCGACGACCACGATGGCAATGCCGGCGACGAGAACGCCGCTCGCGGCAATGAATTTGCGCATTTTCGCTCCTCAGGCGGTATAGAGCCGGGTGCCCAGAAACTTCAGGCGCTTCCTCCGCCCAGACACCGACCGGGAGAAGACCTCCCGGTGCAATTGGACAGCTTCTGCCGGGCCGGGCCTAGTGCCATAGGTCCTGACCCGGGAGGCGATGTGAGTCCTCACCGCGTCGCCCGGCACCCCATTGAGAGGCTGGTCGCCGTTTCGTCCCCCACCAGTCGGGAACGGGTCGGGCAGCCAAGGCGGGGAGATCGACTGGATCTCCCCGCCTTATGCACCCCAACTCAGATCAGTCCACTTCGAACCGATCGAGCATCATCACCTTGTCCCACGCGGCGACGAAGTCGCGCACGAACTTCTCCTCGGCATTTGAGCTTCCGTAGACCTCGGCGATGGCCCGGAGCTCGGAGTTCGAGCCGAACACGAGGTCGACTCGAGTGCCTGTCCAGCGGACCTCCCCGGTCTCCCGGTCCCGACCCTCGAACAGGTCCCCGGCCTCCGAGGTCGGCGTCCACTCCGTCCCCATGTCGAGCAGGTTCACGAAGAAGTCATTGCTCAGGGTCTCGGGCCGATCCGTGAAGACACCTTGCTGGGACTGACCGACGTTGGCGTTCAGGACACGCATGCCGCCGACGAGGGCGGTCATCTCCGGGGCAGACAGGTTCAACATGAAAGCCTTGTCGACCAGCAAGTGCTCTGCGGCCAGGGCACTGCCCTTCTGGAGGTAGTTGCGGAACCCATCGGCAGCGGGCTCCAGCACCGCGAACGACTCGACGTCGGTCTGCTCCTGGGTGGCATCGGTGCGACCCGGGGTGAACGGGACTCGCACTTCGTATCCGGCCTTCTTGGCGGCCGCCTCCACGCCTGCGCATCCGCCCAGGACGATCAGGTCGGCCAGCGAGACCCTCTTGTCTCCGCTCTGGGAATCGTTGAACTCCCGTTGGATCTGTTCGAGCGTCGAGATCACGCTGGAAACGCCCGAGGTGAGGTTGACGTCCCACCCGGCCTGTGGCGAGAGACGGATGCGGGCTCCGTTCGCGCCACCGCGCTTGTCGGTGTTCCGATAGGTCGAGGCCGCGGCCCAGGCGGTGGACACCAGACGGGAGATCGACAGACCGGATTCGAGGATCTTGCTCTTGAGCGAAGCCACGTCCGCCTCGTCGATCAACTCGTGGTCCACGGCGGGGACCGGGTCTTGCCATAACAGCTCCTCGTCGGGAACCCACGGGCCCAGGTAACGCGAGACCGGACCCATGTCACGGTGCAACAGCTTGTACCAGGCCCGGGCGAACAGGTCGGCCAGCTGATCGGGATTTTCGTAAAGCCGCCTGGAGATCTCCTTGTAGACGGGATCGACGATCAGGGCGATGTCGGTCGTAGCCATCATCGGCGGGAAATTCTTCGACGGATCCTCGGCGTCGGGCACCAGGTCCTGGTCCTCGACGTCTTTCGGCGTCCACTGATGCGCTCCGGCGGGACTCTTGGTCAGCTCCCACTCGTACTTGAACAGCATCTCGAAGTAAGTGTTGTCCCACTTGGTCGGGGTGGGAGTCCAGGCGCCTTCGAGACCGCTGGTGATGGCGTCGCTTCCCTTGCCGGTGCCGAAGCTGCTCTTCCAGCCGAGACCCTGCTCGGCCAGGCCGGCACCCTCCGGTTCGGGACCGAGGTACTCGTCGACATCGGCCGCACCGTGGGTCTTGCCGAAGGTGTGACCCCCGGCGATCAGGGCCACCGTCTCCTCGTCGTTCATCGCCATCCGGCCGAACGTCTCTTTGATGTCGACTGCCGCCGCCATCGGGTCGGGGTTTCCGTTGGGCCCCTCCGGGTTGACGTAGATCAGACCCATCTGCACCGCACCGAGAGGGTTGGCCAGCTCGCGATCGCCGGTGTAGCGCTCGTCACCCAGCCAAGTCGTCTCCGGGCCCCAGTACACGTCCTCCTCGGGCGCCCAGATGTCTTCCCGACCGAAGCCGAATCCGAACGTCTTGAAGCCCATCGTCTCCAGGGCGCGGTTGCCGGCGAAGATCAGCAGATCGGCCCACGAGAGGCTCCGTCCGTACTTCTGCTTGACCGGCCACAGCAGTCGCCGGGCCTTGTCGAGGTTGGCGTTGTCGGGCCAGCTGTTGAGTGGGGCAAAGCGCTGGGCGCCGCTGCCGCCGCCACCGCGCCCATCCAGGGTGCGGTAGGTACCGGCCGCATGCCAGCTCATCCGGATGAAGAAGGGCCCGTAGTGGCCGTAGTCGGCCGGCCACCAGTCCTGGGACCGGGTCATCAAAGCGTCGACGTCGCGGGTCAGGGCGTCCAGGTCGAGCGACTTGAACTCCTCGGCGTAATCGAAGTCCTCGCCCATCGGGTTGGCCTTGGGATGGTTCTGACGAAGAATCCTCAGGTTGAGCTGGTTGGGCCACCAGTGCTGGTTCGCCGTGGTCCCGCCCACCTGATGGGCGGTGTGCATCACCGGGCATTTGGCGACGTCCGTTTCGTCGCTGGTGACGGTGGTGCCGTGTTCGTGGCTGCTCATTGCCTCTCCTCTTGTGCTCGGGTCTCGTTGATGTGCTCAGGCACTGTCCACCGTCTCCTGACAGGTGGGACAGCGGCCCCAATAGATGACCTCGGCCTCGTCGATCTCGTAACCGTGGTCGTCGGCGACCTCCAGGCACGGCGCCCCCCCGACCGCGCAGACCACATCGACCGTCTGGCCACACGAACGACACACCAGGTGATGATGGTTGTCACCGACCCGGTACTCGTAGCGGGTGGGCGACCCGGCCGCCTGGATGCGTCTCAGGAGGCCTTTTTCGACCAGGATACCGAGTGCGTCATACACCCCCTGGCGCGAGATCGCACCGATCTCGGCCCTGACCGACTCCGCCACATCGTCTGCGGTGCCGTGCGGTCGATCGGAAACCGCTCTGAAGACGGCCAAACGCTGGGCCGTGACCTGGACACCCTTCTGGCGAAGGAGTTCGGCCTGGCCGTTGGGAGGGCTCAGTGACACGATCACATGTTGTGCCCAGCCTTGGACTATGTCAAATCTTGGTCTTGGCCCAATGTTCCTGCTAGATCGGGGAGGCAATTGTCTCTAGTCGCTCTGGCGTGGCCATCGGGGAGGCAACGTCCCCCATCGCCGCCGCGGCCTATCCGAAGTCTGCCGCCAGCTGGGTGAGCCGGAACGAGTTGCCCGACGGGTCCCGAAAGCCGGTGTCGATCCCGTAGAGCTGTTCCTCGGGCTCCTGGGCGAACTCGACTCCCCGCTCCTTGAGCATCCTGTAGTCCCGCCAGCAGTCGTCGGTGACCAGGAACACGGCTCCGGCGAAACCCTTCCCCATCACCTGGCGCACCTGCTCGGCGGTCTCTTCGTCCATGACGGGCGGACCGGGGATGGACATGAGGACGATCTCCACATCGGGCTGGCCGGGTGTTCCCACCGTGAGCCAGCGGAAGTTGCCCATCTCCGGCACGGTCACGTCGGTCCGCACCTCCATGCCCAGGACGTCGGTGTAGAACTCGAGGGCCTCGTCCTGGTCGTGCACCCACAACTGCGTGGTTGCGATTCGCATCAGATCTCCTTTCCAGAGGTCGACCGAGAACCTACGATCCTGCCGCGGCGCTGTCTTCTCGAAACGTGCGGTGTTGGGGCCGTCCGTAGAATCGGGCCATACAGGGTGGGATCCGGGCCAGGTTGGAGGCGGGCGGAAACGAGGTCCGGTACTCCCGGGGACTCACTCCGAACATGCGGCGAAAGCTGGCCGAAAACGAGCCCAGGCTGCTCCAGCCCACCATCAGGCAGATCTCGGTGATCGACCTATCCGTGTTGCGCAGCAGGGCAGCCGCCCGTTCCAGACGCCGGGTGAGGAGGTAGCGATGGGGTGACTCGCCGAACGCTTCCCGGAAGCTGCGGCTGAAGTGAGCCGGGGATAGATGGGCGGCCCGGGCCAGGTCGGCCACCGTGAGCGGCTCGGCATAGTGCGTATCGGCCAGTTCCTTGGCGCGCAGCAGATGACGAACGGGAGGGACCGCGGGCACCCGATCAGTATGTCATCTCTCAATCTGCTAGCCGGCTCCGCCCTGTGTCGGAAGCGACCTGTGTGAGAGCGAAACCGCCGGAGGCTGGAGGGCCACTCCGTCGAGGGAGGCAGGGTGCGGCCCGGGACCGGCTGTGGACGGCCCCATCGTGCTTCACTGGTGGCGGCTGAAAGGAGCACACACTGACCGAATCCGCTACCGGGGACGTTTGGGAGCGTCTCGCCTCCCGGACCAAGCCGTCGGGTGCCCTGGCGGCGTTGGAGAGCCCCCGCACCATCAGCAAGCTGGTCACCGGAGCGCTGGGCGGAGCCACCTTCTTTGCCGCCCTGTTCGGGGTGGTCCTCTTCCGCTCGGGCGAGATGGTGGCCGGATGGGCCACGGTCGGCCTGGCGATCGCCTATGCGGGCACCTGGGTGTGGACCGCCACCATCGGTGGGGTGGCTGGACCGGCCATGTTCGCCTGCGTGGCCAGCATGGCCGACCAGGTCGTCGTACACATCGCCCTGGGTGGATACGCCAACTCCGGTGGTTACCTGATGTGGGGAATCACCATGACCTTCGCTCTCGTCATCATGATGGGACGTCGGCCGGCGCTCGTGGTGGCCGGCGTCTATCTAGTGCTCGGGGTGGTGTTTGCGTTCCTGGAACCCACCCTGGCCGCCAGCCGCCCACCACCCTCCAGCGCCCTCACCGCCGCTCTGTTCGCGGTCGTCTTCGTGGGGAACCTGGCCATGGTCACCTCGGTTCTCGTCTACCTGTTGGTCCGCCTCGTCTATGAACGGGAGCGAGCCGAAGGGCTGCTGTTGAACGTCCTCCCGGCCCAGGTCGCCACCGAATTGAAGGAGCGGGGCCGAACCACGGCCAGGCGATTCCCGTCGGCCAGCGTCCTCTTTGCCGACGTGGTTGGCTTCACCGAGATGTCGGCCGGGATGGATCCCGAGGAGATGCTCGACAGGCTCAACCAGGTCTTCACCCACTTCGACACCCTGGCCCGCAAGTACGGATGCGAGAAGATCCGGACCATCGGTGACGCCTACATGGTGGCTTGTGGAGTGCCGACCTCCAGGCCAGATCACGCCCGGGCTCTGGCGGCCATGGCGGTGGAGATGCGCGACTACGCCCGGGAAGGCCCTCTCACTTTTCGGTTGGGCATCAACTCCGGCCCCGTCGTGGCGGGGGTGATCGGCACCACCAAATTCCAGTACGACGTGTGGGGTGACACGGTCAACACGGCCAGTCGTATGGAGTCCCACGGCGAGCCGGGACGGATCCAGATCTCGGAAGCGACCTACGAGCTGATCAAGGACGACTTCGTGTGCACGGCCCGCGGTCCGATCGAGGTGAAGAGCAAGGGGACCCTTCGCACCTGGTTTCTGGAGCGACCCGCCGACGACCGAGGGTGAAATGGCGTCCTCGGGCTGAGGTTCTTTGGAGGTAGGGGAACGGTTCCACCCTTCTTTGGACGGTGGCTATCGCTATGCGTTCCTCACGATCCAAAGTGCGGAAGAGCCGTTCCCCACGGTCCAAAGAACAGGCCAGCCGCTCGGGGACTACCCGGAGTCGGGTTGATTGGTGGGCACCAACCAACCCGGCCCGGACTTCTTGGCCTGCTTTCGTTCTATCAGCCTAAGGCCCTGTGGAGGAACGCTGCCATCTGGCCTCTGGTGACGAAGTCGTCAGGGCAGTACTTGTTGTTGGTCGGCGGGTTGCATCCCTTGGTGACACCGGCCGTGGCGAGTCTGTCGATGTCGTTCTCGAAGACACTTGCGTTGTCGTCGATGAACAGGTCGCCGCCACCGTTGTCGGTGTAGCCCATCGCCCGCACCAAGAACGCTGCCATCTGCCCTCTGGTGACGAAGTCGTCAGGGCAGTACTTGCTGTTGGTCGGCGGGTTGCATCCCTTGGTGACACCGGCCGTGGCGAGTCTGTCGATGTCGTTCTCGAAGATGCTTGCGTTGTCGTCGATGAACAGGTCGCCGCCACCGTTGTCGGTGTAGCCCATCGCCCGCACCAGGAACGCTGCCATCTGCCCTCTGGTGACGAAGTCGTCAGGGCAGTAACGGTCGTTGACCGGGGGGTTACAGCCCTTCGTTATCCCCTCAGCAGCGATCCACTCGATGTCGCTCTCGAAGGTGCTCCCATCATCATCGATGAAGGTACCGTTTCCCGAAGCTCCGCCGACCGTCACCGTGACGGTGTCGTCGTTGGCGTAGACAGTATCGGTCGCAGTCAGTCGAAGGACGTAGGTTCCCGAGGCCGAGAAGGTGACATCAGTGGTCAGATTGTGAGGACTCGCGAAATTGGCCGTTCCGGGGCCCGAGACCTTGGACCAGGTGAGGCTCATGCTGGTTGGTGTCGGCTGCCCATCGTCATAGGCGTCGCCGGTGAGGGTGAGGGAATTTCCGGGGATGGTCTCGTTCGGCCCGGCGTCGACGAACGGGCTGAGATTGGTGAACAGCGCATCGATCTCGAACATTTGGCCGTCCTGAGCATTTGACTCGTTGTTGTCCAGGCCGCGGTCCACCACGAACAAGTCGGTTCCGTTGCCGGTCGAGGCGGGCGCAATGGCCAGGTCGGTTGGGTGAAGGCTGACGATGTGATCGATGTCGATCTTGCGAACCAGACGCCCGTCCTTGGTGATCTCCACGATGGTTTGGGGGTTCGCATATTGGGTGAGGAGCAGGGTGTCGGACGAGGCCCGATACTCGATGCCCTCCGTATCGGGTACCCAGGCCGAAACGTCGAGGGGAGTGCCCGGCATGGTGTCGGCCCCACTGATCAAACCGTCTGGTCCAAGCGAAACCGGTATCAGGGTCCCCTGAGCGCCGTTGGCGACCCACAGGATCTTGTCCTTCGAATCCCACGCCACGTCCTCGGGATCTGAGGGATCGCCGAACTGGGTGAAGGGGGTGTAATCCCAAGTGTAAGTCGTATCGTCGCCGGTCCCGTAGAGATCATCTGGACCGGGGTCGATTTCCCGGATGCGCTTGGGATCATTGTCTCTGGGGAGGTAGATGTGGTGGTTCTGGGCGTTGTATGCAAGCCCCGTGGGTTCCTGGTCCGTGGGAGTCAGTGGCTCGGCCTGACCTGTCCCGATGAGTCCCGACGCGTTCCTGTTGATCTCCCACAGGTTCACGCCTGCGTAGAACGACTCTTCCTCGATCTCCGAGTCCGATATCAGCAGTTTGTCTTTGTGGCTCAGGTATGTGATTCCGGCCGGATCGATCGGCACGGCACCATCAGCACCATTGAAGTCGTAATGTTGGATCTCCGCGCCTATCTCCGTCACGGTGCCGACCACATCGCCTGGGGCGGCTTGGGCGGGGGACGTCTGCAGTGCCATGATCTGGACCAAGACTGCCAGAACCACAATGAGTGACTTCGTCCTTCCGAAGCCTCTCCACCCGAAGACGGACCTGTCGATCGTTGATGTAGAAATGAGCCCTACCCCCTCCACCTCATCGGAGACCTGGAACTGATTGCTTCGCCGACCGAAGTTACCCCCGGGTCTCGAATTGGCAAACCGGAAACGGTAGGTCGTTCGGCCCCTTCCCAGATTGCCGAACGGCGGCGGCCCATGCTTCTTCAGAAATGGGGCGCCGCAACCCGCCCGTCAACGGCCCGAACTGCCCACGGATCACCGATTCTTTGGACGTAGAGGAACGGTTCTAACCTTCTTTGGACGCTGGCTAACGCTATGCGTTCCCCACGGTCCAAAGAACGGGAGGGGCGTTCCCCACGGTCCAAAGAACGGGAGGGGCGTTCGGGGACGGCGCTGGACTCGCGTGGACGGTGTTGCTCAGCTCAACGAACCCTCCGCAACAGGTCGGATGACCTATCCCCCCGAGCAGGTTCGCCCCTTAGTTTCGGAGACGGGTCAGCCGGACGGCCGAATCTCTTCGGGTGTGCGGTGGGGATGCACAAGAGTGGGACGACAAGGGAGTATGGGAGTGAGCAGCGCATCCGTGCGATCGATTCGTGCACGCCGGGCGACCAGGATCTGGCAGAGGTTGGCAACCGTTGGTCTAGCGGTGGCCGTGGTGGCCGCACAGCTGGCCGTGGGCAGCGGCCCGGCTCGGGCCGCGACCGGGACAACCGGATCCGTTACCGAAACGCCAACTGAGGTACAACTGGTGAACTTCGTGGATCTCGAGGTCAACGAGGTCCAGTCCGTCTCCAACGATGCCGGCGGCGGCACGTTCACGCTCAAATTCGACGACAGCGCCCCGACTCCGCCGCTGCGGTACGACGCCGAACTCGCCGACATGGACGAGGTCCAGACGCTCTACAACAACGCGTCGAGCGGCATCTTCACGGTCACCTTTGACGGACAGGGGCCAACAACTGCGATCGACTACAACGCGTCGGCCGCCACCGTCGAGGCTGCACTAGAAGGACTGACCAATGTGAACGATGTGGCGGTGAGCGGTACCGGGGTCCTGGCCGACCCATGGGTGATCACGTTCCTAGACCCCGGGTCCCAGGACGTACCCGAGATAACGACCGACGACACGGGGCTGGGGGGCGCAACCTCAACCATTGCCACCCAGACCGAAGGCAACCTCAGCTTGGAGACCGCCCTTGAGTCGCTGACAGGAATCGGCGATGTCTCGGTGACCGGCGCCGGCACCGCGGGTGACCCTTGGCTAGTGACATTCCTAGACCCGCAGGCAGTGGACGTGCCGGCACTCGTAGCCGACGACACCAACCTGACCCCCGGTGGAAGCACAACGACCATCACGCAAGAGACTGCGGCGATGTCGGCACCGATCGATCCCACCGGTGTCACGTATCGGACGGATGTAGGCAGCCTCGTCATCTCCGACTCCGAGATCGAGGAAGAGCCGGACATCTACGACGGCGTCAACCTGTGGCAGATGTCGCCGACGGCGCCACCAGCTATCGAGGAGGTCGGCACCACCTGGCCCAGCCCACTCAGCCCAACCCCGCAGGACAACAACGAGCCGAACGGGTTGGCCTACAACCCGGCGGATAACGGTCATCTGTACGTGGCCAACGACAACCGCGACGTAATCCGTGACCGCCAGCCCGGTCCAGACGGGATCTTCGGGACCGGGGATGACCCGGCCATCACAGAGGTGGCCATCGCCGACCTGGGCCTGGGCGATCCGGACTTCGATCCCGAGGACGTGGCCTGGGACTCGACCGACAACGAGATCTTCATTGCCGGCGGACCGAGCAACAAGATTCTGGCCATCTCACCGGGTCCCGACGGCGTACTCGGCGAGCCCGCCGGGTCGGCCGGTTCTTCATTGGATGACGACGATGTAGTAGGGACGCCGATCGACCTGTCCGGCTTCGTCAGCGAAATGGAAGGGATCGGCTACCGCGCCTCCTCCGACACCCTCCTGGTAACGAGCCAGATTGGTGGTCGCAAGGTGTTCGAAGTGACGAAGGATGGTCGCCTCATCCGAACGATCGACATCGGCGACATGACCCTGCCCGGCGACGTCGTTATGGCTCCCGCCTCTTCGGGCGGGGGTGACAGCATGTATGTCGTCGACCGGGTGGTCGACAACAACCGCGCCGATCCGACCCTTCGTGACGGCCAGATGCGTGAGTTTGACGTGGCCTTCGACAACCTGGCTCCGTTCGTAGATGCTGGCCCGAACTACTCGATCGCCCTGAGTGACCCATTGACGATCACCGGTGACACCTACGACGACAACCAGCCCAGCACCGATCCGCCGACGGTTACCTGGTCGAAGGTCAGTGGTCCCGGCGATGTGACCTTCGGGAGTCCCAACGCTCTGGAGACGACGGTGAGCTTCTCCACCTTCGGCGGTTCTGAGAACCCCTACGTTCTCCAGTTGGAGTCAACCGACGGAGTGGAGACGTCCACGGACACCATGCAGGTGCTCGTATTCGCCGACGCCCCCACCAACATGGCGCCGACCGTCTTGGCAGGCTCGGACCAGACGGTGACCCTGCCGGATACGGCATCGTTGGACGGCTCGGTGAGCGACGATGGGCTCCCGAACCCACCCGGATCCCTCACCACGACCTGGTCCAAGGTGAGCGGACCGGGAACCGTGACCTTCGGTGACGCCAATGTTGTGGATACCACGGCCGCCTTCTCCGAAGCCGGCGCCTATGTGCTCGAGCTCACGGCAAACGATTCCGAGCTACAAACCAGCGACACCGTCAACATCACCGTGAACCCGGCCAACCAGGCACCCAACGTGTCGGCCGGACCGGACCAGACCATCACCCTGCCCGACTCCGCCCAACTGAACGGCTCGGTCACCGACGACGGCCTGCCCGATCCCCCGGGCGACTTCACCGCGGTGTGGTCCAAGGTGAGCGGACCTGGAACCGTCACCTTCGGAGATCACTTCGTCGTGGACACCACGGCTGGGTTCTCGGCCGCCGGAACCTACGTGCTGAAACTGACCGCCACCGACGGCGAACTGTCGGCAAGCGACCTGGTCCAGATCACGGTGGAGCCAGAGGCGGTGTCCGGTACCACGGATACGTTCGTCGACGACAACAGCTCGATCTTCGAATCGGACATCGAATGGCTCGCCGCGGAGGGGATCACGAAGGGATGCAACCCGCCCGTCAACGACCACTACTGCCCCAACGACTTCGTCACCCGAGGTCAAATGGCAGCCTTCCTGGTCCGGGCATTCGGTTACACCGATGACGGCGGCGGCAACAAGTTCGTCGACGACAACACCAGCGTGTTCGAAGGCGACATCGACCGTCTCGCCACAGCCGGCGTCACCAAGGGATGCAACCCGCCCGTCAACGACCACTACTGCCCCAACGACTTCGTCACCCGAGGTCAAATGGCAGCCTTCCTGGTCCGGGCATTCGGTTACACCGATGACGGCGGCGGCAACAAGTTCGTCGACGACAACACCAGCGTGTTCGAAGGCGACATCGACCGTCTCGCCACAGCCGGCGTCACCAAGGGATGCAACCCGCCCGTCAACGACCACTACTGCCCCAACGACTTCGTCACCCGAGGTCAAATGGCAGCCTTCCTCCACCGGGCGTTCACCGGCTGAGGATGGAGACCGGGCACGGCGCGCCATCCTGCGCCGTGCCCGGTCGAACTGCCCACGGATCACCGATTCTTTGGACGTAGAGGAACGGTTCTAACCTTCTTTGGACGCTGGCTAACGCTATGCGTTCCCCACGGTCCAAAGAACGGGAGGGGCGTTCCTCACGGTCCAAAGAACGGGAGGGGCGGTGGGCTAGAAGCGGGGGAGGGCGACGAAGGGCCGGCTGTTGACCGGGGTGTCGACCGCGGTCACCTTGGCCCCGGTATTGAGGGCGTGGATGCAGAGGCGATCGAGCAGGTCGGTACTGAACAGCTGCTGGTTGGCGTGGTAGGTCACCTCCAGGGAGCTGGCGTCGAACCGGCCCCATATGGGCGCAGCGTGCTGATCGAAAACCACCTCTCCCAGACGTCCCTCCACCGCCACCGCCAGGGCCTCGGCGATCTCACTGGTGGCACCACCGGTACCCAGGGCCTCGCCAACCCGATCGAGCGCCTCATACCGGAAGGACTGCTCCTCATCGGCGATCGTCGCCGCCGCCATCCGGCGCACTTCGTCGGCATCATCCACGTGTCCGATCCCGCTGTGGTCCGGGCTGCAGACCTCCCCTTCATACTCTTGGGCGAACCGTGCGACCAGGTTGTCGTCGCCCAGGACCACCAGTGGCCCCTCCATCTCCGGCAGTGCATCAGCGACCTGGCGGAGAAACCGGCGGCGATCCTCGTCGGCCTGAGCGGAAGGTTCGTGACCGTGCCGCGACCTCGCCGTTCCCGCCCTGTCGGGATGCTGTTGACGCTGCTTCTCCCGGTCTACGAACCAATTCACGTCCTGTAGCGACTCAGGGAGGTCGGCTTCCAGCTTCTCCGCCTCGTAACGGCTGGACCGGTACAACCGAACAGCGCCCTCGGTCAGCACAAGGACCGGCGAGATGGCCACTTGCAGGCTGGGAAGAAGCGGACGGAGGTGGAACACATCGGCCGCGACGGTGAGTGGTTCTGTGGGCTCGACCAGCATTACGGAGTCAGCCTCGCCTTCCCCATCGACCAGAACCCCCAATCCCTTCGACTGATGACGCCAGAATTCCTGGTCTTCGAGGAGGTCCCGGGCCCGGCGCAACTGGTCGGTTCGGCGTCGTGGGCTCCACCCGGCCTCCTCCAGCCAGCGCTCGGCCTCTCCGATCTGGTTCTTGAGTTGGATCGGATCCTGTTGGGTCTCCACGCCCCTGACATGGGTGGGCACGTACAGCGAGATCATGACCTCACCCGTCGTGTTCGCCAGCCGTTCAAGAAGAGATCGGTCGGGAACAGTAGGTCTCATGGAGCACACCTCGGGTCGTGCATCGCTTTGTCGTCTATCGCCAACCTACCCGTCCCATCAGGCGGGAGAAACACCTCGTGGCGAAGCCGTTCGCCCGTTCGTTTCGCGGTGGGGTACGCATAGGATGTGCGGCGGAGGAACTCGTGCTTTCAGGAAACGGTTGGCGACTGGGCAGAATCGGTGGAGTCGAGGTCAAGATCGATCCGTCCTGGAGCATCATCGCCCTCCTGGTCGGCTACACCTTCTACCTGGCACTGGCGAATCGGTTCACCAACCAAACCACCGGACTCCTGGTAGGCCTGGCAGCCGTCATGGCGCTGGTCTTTTTCGCCAGCGTCCTCTTGCACGAGCTGGCCCATTCCTGGCTCGCTCTGTCCAGGGGTGTCGAGGTGAAGGGGATCACCCTCTTTCTCTTCGGCGGCGCCACGGAGGCCGACCTGGAGACCAAGGAGCCCAACGACGAGCTGTTCATCGCCGTCGTGGGCCCTGTTTCCAGCCTCATCCTGGCCGGGGTGTTCTGGCTCATCGCCGTGGTCTCCGGCACCACTCCGCTCGGATTCGGGGCCGGTTATCTGGGCTGGATCAACGGCTCACTGGCCGTGTTCAACCTCCTGCCCGGCTTCCCTCTCGACGGGGGAAGAGTGCTGCGATCGCTGGTCTGGCGACGTACCAACGACCTGATCCGCGCCACCCGGGTGGCGGCCCGCAGCGGACGTATTCTCGGTTCGGTCATCATCGCCATCGGTGTTTTCGAGGTCTTCTTCCTCGGGGCGCTGATCGGCGGTCTGTGGCTGGTGGCCATCGGCTGGTTCCTCAGCCAGGCCGCTGCCAGCTCCTTCGTGCACCTCCAGGTGCGAACCGCCCTCCAGGGCGTGCCCGCGTCGCGGCTCATGGCCAGCGATCTAGTGGCCATTCCGGCCGGAACCACGGTTCAGGAGGCGGTCGACGACTACTTCATGCGTCACAACTACAACTCCTTCCCGGTCACCTCCGATCATCACACCCTGGGCCTGGTGAGCATGAAGGCGATCCGGGAAGTAACCCGGGAACGCTGGGATCGTGTGCTGGTCGACGAGATCCTCGAACCCCTCTCGGAGATGTGCACGGTGGGCGTGACCGACGACATCGGCAACGTGGTCGACAAGTTGATGCAGGGCGAGGTGGGCCGGGTGGTAGTGGTCGATCACGACGAGGTGATAGGCCTGATCACTCCCCGGGACGTGGTCCGCTGGCTGGAGCTGACCCAGGAACTGGGTGAGAGTGAGCGCAGGCTCCGGCTCCGATGACCGACCGCCCTGCGTCAGCCCCTGTGTGACTCGGCCTCGCTCACCGTCTGCTTTACGTCCACCACGCTGTCGGGGTTGACCGAGATGGTGTCGATGCCCTGTTCCACCAGGAAGCGAGCGAATTCGGGATGGTCACTGGGCGCCTGGCCGCAGATGCCCACCTTGCGATCCAGTCGATGGGCCGTGGCGATCAAACGGGAGATTGCGCTCTTCACCGCCGGGTCCCGCTCGTCGAACAGCTCCGACAGCTCGGCCGAATCCCGATCCACCCCCAACATGAGTTGGGTGAGATCGTTGCTGCCAATCGAGAACCCGTCGAAGCGCCGGGCAAAGTCCTCGGCCAGCTCCACGTTGGCGGGGATCTCGGCCATCACAAAGACCTCCAGGCCATCCTTTCCTCGTTCGAGCCCGTGCTCGGCCAGGATCTCCAGCACCCCGTCGGCCTCGTCCACGGTCCGACAGAATGGAATCATCACCGTCACGTTGGTCAGACCGATCTCGTCGCGCACCGTGCGGAGGGCCTCGCACTCCAGGGCGAACGCCTGCCGGTACCGCTGGCTGGTGTAGCGAGCGGCGCCGCGCAACCCCAGCATGGGGTTGGACTCGTCCGGCTCGTACAGATGGCCTCCTATCAGATCGGCGTACTCGTTCGACTTGAAGTCACTGGTACGAACGATCACCGGTTCCGGGTAGTGGGCGGCGGCGATGCGGCCGATCCCCAGGGCCAGTTGATCCACGAAGAAGCGGGACTTGTCCTCATAGCCGTGGGTGAGCTCGGCGATGGCCCGTTTGGTCTCGTCGTCGTCGAGCCGGTCGTAGTCGACCAGCGCCATGGGATGCGCCTTGATGGTGTTGTTGATGATGAACTCCATCCGGGCCAGGCCCACTCCCCTGGTCGGTAGCCTCCACCAGCGAAAGGCGGCGTCGGGGCTGGCCACGATGAGCATGACCGGCGTGGAGGTGTCGGGGATCTGGTCCAGTTCGATCTGTTCTGCCTCGAAGTCCAGCCGCCCCGGGTAGACGAAGCCCGTGTCTCCCTCGGCGCAGGAAACCGTGACCTCGCTTTCCGATTCGATCGCCTCCGTGGCATTCCCCGTGCCGACCACTGCCGGGATACCGAGCTCCCGGCTGACGATGGCTGCGTGGCTCGTCCTGCCCCCCTGATCGGTGACGATGGCCGCAGCCCGCTTCATGATCGGAACCCAGTCGGGGTCGGTCATCTCGGTGACCAACACCGCGTCGTCCTCGAATTCATCGATCTGGTCGGCGCTGGCGATGATCTGTGCCGGGCCGGAAGCGATGGCCTGGCCGACGGAGAGACCCTCGACCACTGGATCCGTGGAATCGACCAGCCTGAAGCTACGAAACCCGCCCGCGGTCTTCTGGCTCTGGACCGTCTCGGGACGGGCCTGAACGATGAACACCTCTCCCAGCTCTCCGTCCTGGGCCCACTCGATGTCCATGGGGCGCCCGTAGTGCTCCTCGATCTGGACCGCGGCCCGAGCCAATCCGAGAACGGCATCGTCTCCAAGCACCCAGGACCTTCGCTCTTCCGAAGAGGTCTCGGTCGATTCGGTCCGGGTCTCGCCGTTGGACGAGTAGATCATCTTGGTCTTCTTCGTCCCCCTGGTCTTGCCGACGATGGGCCGCAGGCCGCCATTGCCCAGGAGGGGCTTGAAAACGACGAACTGATCGGGGTTGACGGTGCCCTGCACCACCGACTCGCCCAGGCCCCACGCCCCCTCGATCACAATGACGTCGGGGAAACCGGTCTCGGTGTCGATGGTGAACATGACCCCGGCCGCGGCCAGGTCGGAGCGAACCATCTTCTGCACTCCTACCGAGAGGGCGACCTCGAGGTGGTCGAAACCGTTCTCCTCTCTATAGGCGATGGCCCGATCGGTGAACAGGGAGGCGTAGCAGTCGCGGCAGGAATCGACCAGGGCATCCCCTCCCACGACGTTCAGGTAAGTCTCCTGCTGACCGGCGAAGCTGGCGTCGGGAAGGTCCTCGGCTGTGGCACTGCTGCGCACGGCCACATCTACCTCGGCCCGCTCGTAGCGGCCTGAGAGCTCCTCATAGGCCTTGCGAATTGCGCTCTCGATCTCATCGGGAAAGGACCCACCCTCGATGGCCTCACGGATCGAGCCGGCCACATCCTCCAGGTTGGACATATCTGATCCCAGCCGGCCGATCTCGTCCCGGATCCGACCGGTCAGATCGTTGTGCTCGAGGAAGCTGCGGTAGGCGGATGCAGTGGTGGCGAACCCGTCTGGGACCCGGATCCCCGTGGTGGCGAGCGCACCGGTCATCTCCCCCAGTGACGCGTTCTTGCCTCCCACGACCGAAACATCGTCGTTGCTGAGCTCATCGAGCCAGAGCAGGGCCTGATTGGAATCTGACATTGGAACATGACTCACATACCCGATCGATGATCGAGGCAAACAGATGAACTCAGATCATGCGGCGACGCAGGGGCCGTAGAACCTGGCCCGCCAGGAGAGGCACCAGGCTGGCAACGATGACCACCACCCACTCCTCGAGGTCGAGGACCGACACCTGGATGACCTTGGAAAGCACCGGGGTGTACATGGCCGCCACCAGCAACCCGCCCGACAAGGCCAGAGCACCCCACACCCACGGATTCCGAGTGACGTCGTTGCGCAGCACCGGCGAGGCCGGATCGGCCATGTTGAAGACGTGCCAGAGCTGGGCAAAGGCCAGAGTGAGGAAGCTCATGGTGGTGGCTACGAGCGCCGGGCGATCCATGGCCACCACGCCCACCGCCAGGACCCCAAGGACGGGCCCGGAGATCACCACCCCGAACGATGCAATCGACAGCCAGTGACGGCGGGTGAGCACGCCCTCGCCAGGGCTGCGCGGTGGACGATCCATCACCCCCGGTTCGCCACGACCCGCTCCCAGGGCAAGGGCGGGGAACACATCGGTGATCAGATTCAGATAGAGGATCTGGAGGGGAAGGATGGGGGTGGGCAAGGACAAAGCCGAGCCGATACCCACGACGATGATCTCACTCAGGTTGCTCGACAGCAGGTAGAGAACGAACTTGCGGATGTTGGCGAAGATGACCCGCCCCTCTTTGATGGCAGCGACTATCGATGAGAACCGGTCATCCTCGATGACCACCTCCGAGGCCTCCTTGGCCACCTGGGTTCCACGGATACCCATCGCCACCCCAATGTCGGCCTTCTTGAGGGCAGGGGCGTCGTTGACTCCATCGCCGATCATGGCCACGCTTTCGCCCGCGCTCTGACGGGACGCGATCACATCCAGCTTCTGGCGAGGGCTGGTCCGGGCGAACACTCCTGCCCCGAGGACCCGGCCCCTGTCGACCTCCTCGGAGGCGAGCTCACCGCCGGTTACGACCTCGTCCCGCCTGAGCCCCAGTTCCCCCGCCACGTAGTGGGCGGTGGCGGGCTGATCGCCGGTGATCATGACGATGTCGATGCCGGCCCGCATGCATTCCTCGATGGCCGCCTTCACGTCCTGGCGGGGAGGGTCGACCAGAGCCACGAGTCCGAGCAGGGTGAGGTGCTGGTAAGGGTCGGTCCCGGCGTCGTCCTCGAACCGCTCGGCCAGGGCAAGCACCCGAAATCCCTCCCGGGCCAGTCGCTGGTTCTCGTCGAGCCACTTCTGGCGGGCTTCTTCGTCGAGCGGCTGGACATCGGTGCCGACCAGCATCGAGTCGGAGGCCTCGAGGACGGCATCGGGGGCGCCCTTCACGGCCACCAGATAACCGTCGTCTTGGCGGTTGAAGGTGGCCATCATCCTGGCGTCGGGGTCGAAGGCCACTTCGCGTTCTTCGGGAAGGGCGGCTCTCAGCTGGGGGCGCTCCAACCCGGCCTTACTGGCCGCCATGAGCAGAGCCACTTCGGTGGGGTCGCCCACCGGCTGGTCGTCCTCGCCCCCCAGAGAAGCGTTGTTGCAGAGGACGCCCACCCTGAGCGCTCGCTCCACGTCGCCGGGGAGCTCTCCCAGCTCCGTCCCCTCGTGTCTCACCTCTCCGTCCCCTCCATATCCGCCCAGGAATTCCACTGTCTTCGTGGGCATGACGAGCTGCACCATGACCATGCGGTTCTCTGTCAGCGTCCCGGTCTTGTCGGTCAGGATCACCCCGACCGAGCCCAGGGTCTCCACCGCTGCAAGACGCTCGATGAGGACATTGCGGCGGGCCATCCGCCGCATTCCCCGGGCCAGGGCGACGGTGGCCACGATCGGAAGACCTTCGGGAATGGCCGCCACCGCGAGAGCGATCGCCGTTTCGATGGTGTCGAGCAGGGACCGTCCAGCCACAGCTCCGATGACGCCGATCAACACGGCCACCGCCAGAGTGAGCCAGAGGAGACGTCGCCCCAGAGCCTGGAGCTGATGCTGGAGGGGAGTCTCGGTCTGGTCCGCTTCGGCCACCAGCTGGGAGATGCGGCCGAGCTCGGTATTCATCCCGGTGGCGAAGGCGACTGCCTCCCCGGAGCCCCGGGTGATCGCGGTCCCCTTGTAGAGGACGTTGGATCGATCGGCCAGAATGGTTTCCTGGTCGAGGGGAGCCGTCGACTTGCCCACCGGCACCGACTCACCGGTGAGGGCGGACTCGTCTGCCTCCATCTTCGAGGCCTCGACGAGGCGGAGGTCGGCCGTGACCAGGTCTCCGGCGTCGACGATCACGACGTCTCCGGGTACCAGGCCTTCGGCCGGCACCGAAACGGCCTGACCGTCGCGGCGCACGTTGGTCTCCATGCGACCCAATTGGCGCAGTGACTCCATCGAACGGACCGCCCTGTACTCGGTGATGAATCCGATCACCGTGTTGATGAAGATCACCACCGCCACGGCGGCAGCCTCGGGCAACTCACCAAATAGCAGGGAAACCACCGTGGCGGCCCCGAGGATGGCCACGATCACACTCTTGAACTGATCGACGAGGATCTCCAGGGCGCCCGCCCTCTTCGTCGCCTGGAGCTCGTTGGACCCGAATCGTGCCAGGCGTTCCTGCACCTGGTCGTCACTGAGCCCCTGGTCGACGTCGACGCCCATCGAGGCGACGACCTCGTCGACGGTCATCGACCACGGACGCTCGGGACTCTCGTCTTCTGCCAGGCGGTCGGCGTTCCGGGAAGTCACCCCGCTGTGGCTCCTTTCATGGGCCGGCCGGTGACGGCCGACCGGCGATCAGAGAGTGATCACCTGGTCGGGCGGGTTGGAGTCCAGCGCGGCATAGAGGTCCGGGAAACAACCCACCCGGACCCCGGCGACCGTTTCGACCGGGACACATTCACCTGGCTGGCTCCTCCCCAGGCCGGTCGCCGGATCGCACCAGCGCGGCTCACCCCGGGCCAGGTTCCGCTCCAATGCGCACATGTCGCACATCATCAGCAGCATGCCGGTTTCCCCGGCTACCTTGGCCAGCCGTTCGCCGATCGGATCGCCCTTGCGAAGGACGAAGTTGTTGTCGTCGAAGAAGAACATCCCCACCACTTCGGCCCCGTGGGTTCCGGCCTCCAGTTGGGGCAGGATCATCTGTCCCAACTTGTAGGAGGCGGCTCGGGGGCTGGTGAACACATAGGCGACCTTCATCTGGGCTCCATGTAGGAATCGGTGTGCCCGCGACGGTAGCGGTGCCCACCCCGCCCCTGAATGGCCTTCGTCGGCGAGGACCCCGAGGTGTGTTGCTCAATCAGGGGGACGGTGTCGCCGGTGAGACCGCGCCATCATTGCGTCGACGAGCTAGGAGAGGGACCGGGCCCGGCGCTCGAGGAAGGCGCGGTCGGAATCGTTCATCTCACACGACAGCGCCTTCTGGTAGGCGGCCACGGCCTCCCCGTGGCGGCCTAGCTGGCCGAGGAACTCGGCTCGAGCCGCCCAGTACAGGTGCCAGGTTTCGGCCCCTGACGCCTGGTCGAGCAGCTCCAGACCGACCTCGGGGCCGAACGCCTTCGCCTCGGCCACGGCACGGTTGATCCTGACCACATAGCCCGGGGTCATCCTCTCCAGAACCCGGTAAAGGTCCACGATCTGCACCCAGTCCGTCTCGGCGTCGGAGGGGGACTGGCCGTGTAGACAGGCGATGGCCGCCTGGATCTGATAGGGGCCGGGCCGTCGGCGACGCAGCACGTCCTCGACGATGGACGCCGCCTCGGCGATGGCGGCCCTATCCCATTTCGACCGATCCTGATCGGCCATCAGGACCATCTCCCCCTCATCGTCGAGCCGGGAGGACCTTCGGGCATGGGTGGCCAGCATCAGGGCAAGGAGACCCAGCACTTCCGCCTCGTCGGGCATGAGCTCGGCCAAGAGCCGATTGAGCCGGATCGCCTCGTCGGCCAGTCCGACCCGGGCATCCAATCGCCCTCTCGGAGCGTGGTGTCCGGTGGTGAAGATGACGTACAGGGTGGCCAGGACCGCCCCCAGACGGTCGGGCAGCTCATGGTCGGCGGGAACCCGATAGGGGATCCGCGCCACCGAGATCTTGCGCTTGCCTCGACTGATGCGCTGGCCCATCGTGGCCTCGGAGACCAGAAAGGCGCGAGCGATCTCGCCGGTGGTCAACCCGCCGATCGTGCGCAGGGTGAGAGCCACCCGGGTTTCCGGCGACAGAGCCGGATGACAGCAGGTGAACATCAGCCGGAGCCGGTCGTCGGTGTCGGGCGAGGGAGCATCGGGGAATCGCATGAGCGCGGCCTCGCTTTCCTTTCCCGAGCGACGGGCCTCCCGCCGCAGCCGATCCAGAGCCTTGTTTCGGGCAACGGTGGTCAGCCAGGCGGCCGGGTTGTTGGGCACCCCCTGGCGGGGCCAGGTCTCCAGCGCTACCACCACGGCGTCCTGGAGTGCGTCCTCGGCCGTCTCGAATTCACCCACAAGACGGATGAGGGTGGCCAGAACCCGGCCACCCTCCACCCGCAGCGACTCCTCGATCGCTCCCCTCACGACCCTTCTGAGAAGTCGATCACGGGACGTACCTCCACCTTTCCGTGCCAGGCCCCGGGTATCTGCGCCGCCCAGCCCAAAGCCTCATCCAGGTCGGCGCACTCGAGGAGGTAGAACCCACCCAGAACCTCCTTGGTCTCGGCGAAGGGCCCATCGGTGTGGATCACTTCGCCTCCCATGCCGCCCACCACGTGAACCGTGGTGGCGGTGTTGGTGTCCTGGAGGGCCTCACCCCCGCGGATGACTCCGGCGGCGCCCGCCTTCTCCCCGAACTCGTTGTACTCCGACATCACCGAGTCCCATTCCTCGGGGGTGCCCTGCCCCTCGGACTCGGCGGGCGTGTATATCAGGGCGGCGTAGGTAGGCATCCTGGCTCCTTTCCTGTCTGGGATACCTTCGTCCATACGACGAACGTCGGGGCAGGATTTCGACATCCTCGATGAATTTCGCCCCCGGAGGTGCGAACGGCCAATCTTTATGTCCTCTTGACGCGGCTCGACCAACTCTGGTTGATGGCACAGAACGCAAGCACGAAATAGGAGAGGATCCGTGAAGCGCACGAGGACACTGATCGGGAGCCTGGCAGCGTTGCTGCTGGTCGTCGCTCTGCCCGCCTCCGCCCAGGTCGACACCACGCTGACAACGCTTCCCACCACCCTCACGGTCACCACCCCCTATCCGGGGGTGGTCGTAGAGCCCGGTGACCAGGTCACCTTCGACCTCACCATCGCTTCCCCCCAACGCGATGACGTGAAACTATCCGTCGACGGAGTTCCCGACGGTTGGACTTCATCGTTTCGGGGAGGGGGCTTCGACATCGACCGGGTCATGGCGGGCCCGGGTGTGGAGCCGTCGGTCAACTTCGGCGTCACCGTACCCGTCGATGCCAGCGAAGGGAGCTATGACATGACCGTCATCGCCGCTTCCAGCACCAAGACCGTGCGTCTTCCCCTCTCGATCAGCGTATCCAAGCAGGCGGGCGGCGAAGTGACCCTCACGCCCGATTTCCCGGGGCTGCGCGCCCCCGCCGGTGAACAGGCGACCTTCAACGTCACCCTGCGCAACGGAACCCCGGCGGACCTCCAGTTCCAGCTCGAGGCCACCGGTCCCGCCGGTTGGGACGTAACCGCCGAGCCGGCCAGCAAGGCTCAGGCCTCCACCGTGTCGGTCAAGGCCGGCAGCCAGGAGACCATCAACGTCAACGCCACCTCCCCCGCCAACATCGATGCCGGCCAGTACTCGATAAGCGTCAAGGCGACCTCGGGTGACACCGAGGCCCAGGCCGACATGGTGGTGGATATCGTTGGCTCCTACTCGGTGACGCTGAGCACCGCCGACCAGCGTCTCAACGCCGACGTCTCGGCGGGCAGCGCCAGCGACCTGCAGCTGGTGGTGTCCAACACCGGCACCGCCCCCCTCCAGGGAGCCACCATCAGCGCCACCCCACCCAGCAATTGGGATGTCACATTCGACACACCGACCCTTCCCGATATCGCCCCCGGCGACACCTCGGTGGTCACCGCCACGATCACTCCCTCCACGGATGCGGTCGCCGGGGACTACATCGTCAGCTTCCGGGTCAGCCAGGATCAGGCCAACGACAGCATCGACGTTCGCACCACGGTCAATCCCTCACCCGTGTGGGGGTTCGTGGGCGTGGCCGTGATCGCCCTGACGCTGGCCGGGCTGGCCTGGGTGTTCCGTCGCTTCGGGAGGCGCTGAGTGCCCACCAACATTCGCACCAGAGGCCTGACCAAGGTCTACGGCGAGCACAAGGTCGTCGACCACCTCAACCTGGACATCCCCGACGGTGAGGTGTTCGGGCTGTTGGGCCCCAACGGAGCGGGCAAGACGACCACCATCCTGATGCTGCTGGGTCTGATCGAGCCCACCTCCGGGGAGATCGAGGTGGTAGGCCAGGATCCACGGCGCTATCCCCTCGAGGTGAAGCGCAGGGTCGGTCTCCTCCCCGACGCGGTGGGCTTCTACGACACCATGACCGGTCGTGAGAACCTGCGCTTCACCGCCCGTCTCAACGACATCGACCGCGCCGAGGAGCGGATCGATGAGCTGCTGGAAGAGGTCGGCCTCACCTATGCCGCCGACCAGCCGGCCGGCGAGTACTCGCGGGGAATGAAGCAGCGACTGGGTCTGGCCGATGCACTGGTCAAGACGCCATCGGTGCTCATCCTCGACGAGCCCACAACGGCCATCGACCCCGAGGGTGTGGCCGACATCCTGTCGCTCATCCGCCACCTGGCGGTGGAGGACCGGGTAACCATCCTCCTCTCCAGCCATCTGCTGCACCAGGTGCAGGAGGTCTGCGACCGGGTGGCGATCTTCGTGGAGGGAAAGGTGGTCGCCCAGGGGCCGCCCCACGAGCTGGCCGCCAATCAGATGGGCCCTGCCCGGGTCGAGTTCCGCTTCATCGGTGACCCCGAGGGAGCGGGATCGGCTCTGGAGGGGAGCCCAGGGGTGACCGACCTGACCCGGGGCAAGGTTCCCGGTTCGTGGATAGTGAGCCTGGAGCCGGACTCGATCGGGGAAGTGGTGAGCGGACTGGTTAGACAGAACCTGGAAGTGTCGGGGATCCGTCGGGTCGACGACGACCTCGACGCCATCTACCGCCGCTACTTCGAGACCAGGCAGGAGGTGGCTCCGTGACGGCCACCGTGCGCAACGTCCATGAGGAGGCCCCGGCTCCCGAGCCGCCGACGAGGGGCGGCTGGGCGGTGGTGGCCCGAAAGGAACTGGCCGATCACCTCCTGTCGGGGAGATTCGTGATCCTGATGGCGGTGCTGGGCGTGGCAACGGCAGCGGCGGTGTTCGCCGCCTCGGGAGGAATCCGCGACGTGGCTCCCCAGGCGCACGGAATCACCGCCCTCTTCCTGAAGCTGTTCACCGTCACCACCGACCCCGTCCCCTTCCCCCTGGTCACATTCGTCGGATTTCTGGCGCCCCTGCTCGGGATCATGTTCGGTTTCGACGCCGTGAACGGCGAGCGGTCACAGGGGACTCTTCCCCGCCTGCTGGCCCAGCCGATCCATCGCGACGAGGTGATCCTGGGCAAGTTCGTCGCCGGGTTGGTCGTGGTGGCGATCATGCTCACCTCGCTGGTGATCTTCGTGTCCGGAATCGGGATATTTCGCCTCGGCGTGGTCCCCGACCCGACCGAGATCTCCCGGCTGGCGGTGTGGCTGGTGTTCGCCATCGTCTATGTGGCCCTGTGGCAGGCGCTGGCCACCCTGGCTTCTGTGCTGGCCAAACGGGCCTCGACCTCGGCCTTCATCCCGGTGAGCGTGTGGCTGATCGTCACGCTGTTCGGCTCTTTCATCTTCGCGGCCGCGGCCGGGATCGTGGCTCCCAACGATGGATCGAACGCCGGCCAGGTGGCCAACCTGCGTGCCGAGCACGCCATCTCGCAGGCCTCACCGGTGGTCCTGTTCCAGGAGGGCTCGTCGGTGCTTCTGGATCCGTCGGTCCGTACCACCGGGCTGGTCACCGTCCAGCAGGTGGACCGGGCCATCGTCTCGGAGCTCGACCTGACCCAGTCGCTGCTGGTGGTGTGGCCCCAGCTCGCCATCCTGGTGGCGATGACGGCGGTGATGTTCGCCCTCGCCTATGTCGCCTTCATGAGACAGGAGGTACGGGCTTAGTACCCCGCCCCGTAATCACGCTGACGTTTCAACGGCCGGCGACGCCGCTTGCTGCGCCCTCGGGTGGCGGTGCTGAGCCCATCCGTGCCATGCTTGCCAGCATGGAACGGCGTCTTCCCCGTTGGAGCGAGCTTTCGGAGTTGATCCGGGTCCGTCCTCCCCGACTGGGGAGGGCGGCCCGGGTGGCATCCGCCGCCACCATATGGGACCTGCGCCGGTTGGCCCGGCGACGGGCTCCCCGGGCGGTCTTCGACTACACCGACGGCGCCGCCGAAGCCGAGATCACCCTGCGCCGGTCCCGTGATGTGTATGGGCGGGTCGAGTTCGTGCCCAGCGTGCTGCGCGACGTCTCCCAGGGTGGACACCTCAACCACGATCCTGGGGAAGCCGGCGGCCCTGCCCCTGGCCCTCTCGCCCACGGGGTTCACCCGCATGATGCACGCCGAGGGGGAGAAGGCGGTGGCAGCCGCCGCTGCCCGGGCCGGCATCCCCTACGCCCTCTCCACCCTCGGCACCACCTCGGCACAGGACCTGGCCCGGGCGGTACCCCAGGTGGAGCGCTGGTTCCAGCTCTATGTGTGGAAGGATCGGAGCTTCGCCGAGGAGCTGATCGAGGCCGCTCGAAATGGCGGGTACTCGGCACTGGTGCTGACCGTCGACACCCCCGTGGCGGGGGCCCGGCTCCGTGACGTCTACAACGGGCTCACGATTCCCCCCGAGCTGTCGTTGAAGACACTGATCGATGGTGCCCTCCATCCCGCCTGGTGGTATGACCTGCTCACCACCGAGCCGCTGGTGTTCGCCTCCCTGACCAGGTCGGAGGGGACGGTGGCCGACCTGGTCAACCGGGTTTTCGATCCCAGCGTGGGTTTCGACGACGTAGCCTGGCTCAAGGAGCAATGGGACGGCCCGGTCATCGTCAAAGGCATCCAGAACACCGACGATGCCCGCACCGCCGTGGAGCGGGGAGCCGACGCCCTCATCGTCTCCAACCACGGCGGACGCCAGCTCGACCGGGCACCGACCACCCTCGAGGTGCTGCCCGAGGTGGTAGACGCCGTCGGTGACCGGGTCGAGGTGTACGTCGACGGGGGGATCATGTCTGGCGCCGACATCGTGGCGGCGGTTGCCTTCGGAGCCCGGGCGGCCATGGTCGGACGGGCCTACCTGTACGGGCTGATGGCCGGAGGCGGCGCCGGCGTGGACCGTGTCCTGGAGATCCTCCAGGCCGAGTACGTCCGCACCCTCCAGCTGATGGGCATCACCGCCACCTCTGAGCTCGACCGCTCCCGGGTCCGCCTCCGCTGACCATCAAGACCGCCGGCCCGCCTCCGTTCTTTGGACCGTGGGGAACGCCCCGAACCTTCTTTGGACCATGAGGAACGCATAGCGATGGTCACGGTCCAAAGAACGGGTAGGCCGTTCGTCAGCGTCCAAAGAAGGGGTGGCCTACGATGGCTCGGGTGGCAACCAGACTCATCGAAGAGTCCCGGATCAGCCGCCTCGATCCCGGTCGCAGCCCGGCCCCGGGCGCCTATGTCCTGTACTGGATGCAGGCCGCGGTGCGGACCCGGCACAACCAGGCTCTGGAACTGGCCGCCCAACTGGCCAACCGCCACGGCGTTCCCCTGCTCGTGTTCTTCGGGATCGATCCCGACTATCCCGAATCCTCGGCCCGGCACCATCGCTTCCTGATCGAGGGTCTCGGCGCCATTACCTCGACCCTGGACCGACGCCGGATCGGACTGCGAGTCGAGGTCGGGCCACCGCCAGATCTGGCCGCCGGCCTGGCCGGTGACTCCGTGCTGGTGGTGACCGACCGCTCCTACTTGCGGCATCTGCGACGCTGGCGCCACGACATGGCCGACGGGGTGGCCGTGCCCGTCTACGAGGTAGAGACCAATCTGGTCGTCCCGGTCGAGGTCGCATCCGACAAGGCCGAGTATGCGGCCCGCACCATCCGCCCCAAGATCCACCGTCACCTCGACGACTACCTGATCGATTTGACCACCACCGCGGTCGATCACGATGGCCGCCATCTCGGGGGTGGGGTAGACCTGTCGGACCCGGACGGGCTGATCGGCTCGCTGGGCGTCGACGGCCGGGTGCGCCCCAGCGACAACCTCCGGGGCGGTGAGCATCAGGCCCGAGCTGTTCTGGACCATTTCATCGGCCACTCCCTCGCCGACTACTCGGACCGCCGGAGCGAGCCGGCCGTGCCAACCACCTCGGGGCTCTCGCCCTTCCTCCACTTCGGTCACATCTCACCCATCACCATCCTGCTGGCGCTGAGCGAGCACACCGACGGGCCGGGCCGGGAGGCGTTCGTCGAGGAACTCGTGGTGCGCCGTGAACTGGCGCACAACTACACCTGGTACCGGCCCGACTACGACACCTACGACGCCCTCCCCGAGTGGGCCCGGACCACGCTGGCAGAACACGCCACGGACCCACGCCCCCACCTCTACTCGCTATCGGACCTGGAGACTGCCAGGACCCACGACCGCTACTGGAACGCGGCCATGGTGGAGATGAGGGAGACGGGGTTCATGCACAACTACATGCGCATGTACTGGGGAAAGCAGATCCTGGCGTGGACGGAGAGTCCCCGGAGAGCCTTCCAACGGGCCCTCTATCTCAATAACCGCTACCTGCTCGACGGACGGGACCCCAACTCCTATGCCAACGTGGCCTGGTGCTTCGGCCTTCACGACCGCCCCTGGCCGGAACGGGAGGTGTTCGGAAAGGTGCGGACCATGACCTCGGGCGGGCTCCGCTCCAAGAAAGACGCCGACGGCTATGTGGCCCGAATCGAACGGCTCACCGGAGTGCGTGTGGAGAGCTGAGCCGGGCGGAACTCAGGTCACCGTCGCCGGATCGGTGTTGGCCCCACACACCAGGACACAGACGCTCTCGCCCGGTCCGGGCACGAAGGCTCCCGACCTCATTGCTGCCAGAGCCACCGCGCCGCCGGGCTCGGCCACGAGGCGGCACGCATCCCACAGCCAATGCTGGGCCTCACGCACCGCTTGGTCGGTGACCAGCACCACCTCATCTACCCAGCGCATGGCGGCCTGGAAGCCGATCTCGCCCACCTGTGATGCACCCAGGGAATCGGCCGCCAGCCCACCCACGTCGACGGGAACCGGCTTGCCCGCCTCCAGGGCGGCATGGAGGCTGGCGGTTCGCTCCGTCTCCACTGCCACCACCCCGGAATCGCGGCGGATCCACGAGGCGACACCCCCGATCAGCCCGGCGCCTCCCACCGCCACCAGAACATGGTCGACGCCGGGTATCTGTTCGAGGATCTCACGCCCGCAGGTCCCCTGCCCCGCCACCACCTCCGGCTGGTCGTAGGCGTGGGTCTCGAGGGCATCGTGTTCGGCCAGGAACTCCCTCGAGGCGGACAGCGCCTCGGCGTAGTAACCCTCGACGACGTGGACGT
This sequence comes from uncultured Acidimicrobiia bacterium, assembly GCA_963744905.1. Classification (GTDB taxonomy): domain Bacteria; phylum Actinomycetota; class Acidimicrobiia; order Spongiisociales; family ZC4RG35; genus DATFFO01. Next base: position 39,015 of record CAVUUV010000009.1, read on the forward strand.
TGGCCCCCAACGACCTCACCCGCTCCACCTTGGTGGCCGGTGAGGTGGAGGGTATGAAGACGTCCACGGCGATACCCAGCCTTGACCCGGCGTAGGCCACCGCCGACCCGAAGTTGCCGCCCGAAGCCGCCACCACCCGGGTCGGGCCGGGGCGGGAAGTGAGGAGGGAGAACGCTCCCCGCACCTTGAACGAGCCTGTAGGTTGGAGCAGGTCGAGCTTGAGATGCAGCCCCGGCTCGACGGTGAGAATGGGCGTGCGCCGCACCATTCCGTCGATGCGTTGCGCCGCCTCCTCGATCTGGTCCCGGGTTATCTCCACCGAGCTCATCTCAATCCGCCGGGGGCTCAGACATGGCGGCGTCGACCACGAGGTCTTCGACAATCGGCACTTGCACGCTGGCCTTCAAGAGGGGGCCTTTCCTTGGCTGTCGGTCTGGCCACCGATGATGCCACGGCCTCGAAGCCATGGGATCGCCATACACTCGGGTGGGTGACCACCTGGCGTGACGCCCTGACCGGCATCCCCCGAATCGACCAACCGGCCTGGCGTCAGATCGGACCTCTGACCCGCTGGTTGATCGCCTCCCGGGCCGCCGTCCTGGTCATGACGGTGCTTTCGGCCGTGGTGGCCGGCCTCCTGGCCTGGAGGGACGGCAGGTTCGATGCCGTCGACTTCCTGGTCATGACGGCGGGGCTGGTGGCCGCCCATGCCGCCAACAACATCCTCAACGACCTCACCGACCACCTGACGGGCACCGATCACGACAATTCGTTCCGCACCCGTTACGGCACCCAGCCACTGGAAGCGGGCTTGATGACCGTTCGCCAGAACCTGGCCTACTTCGCCGCCACCGGTGCCGTAGCCGTGGCGGCCGGGGTGTATCTCACCCTCCGCCACGGTCCCCTGGTCCTAATACTGGCCGGAGCGGGGGCCCTGTTCCTGCTCGCCTACAGCTGGCCTCTCAAGCACATCGGGCTGGGTGAGGTGTCGGCCCTGATCGTGTGGGGACCGCTCATGATCGGAGGCGGCTACTACGCCATCACCGGCCAATGGTCCTGGCCCGCGGTGGTCGCAGGCCTGCCTTATGCCCTGGGGGTGACGGCCGTGCTGTTCGCCAAGCACATCGACAAGTACGCCAACGACACCGCCCGGGGAATCCACACCCTGCCGGTGATCATCGGACCCACCGCGGCCCGGTCCGTCGTCCTGGCCATGGTGGCCGCCCAGTACATCATCGTGGGGTTCCTGGTGGCAACGGCACCCGCCAACTGGCCCATCCTCCTCGTGCTGGGAGCCACTCCGCTCCTCCGCCACATGGTTCCCGTCTTCACCCACCCGGCGCCCGAGTCCCCGCCCGAGGGCTACCCACCGTCCGCCTGGCCGCTCTGGTATGTGAGTTTCGCATTCGTCCACAACCGCCGCTTCGGAGCCTTCTACGTACTCGGCCTGGTCGGCGCCGCGTTGTTGCACTGATGGCTCACCTGGAAGAAGCCGTGGCCGCCCTGGCCGACTCGCGGCGCATCCTGGTTTTCACCGGGGCCGGAATCTCGACCGAGTCCGGCATTCCCGACTTTCGCGGCCCGGACGGCCTGTGGACCAAGGTGGATCCCGAGGACTTCGACATCTCCCGGTTCCTCACCGACCCCGAGTTGCGCAAGCGGCGCTGGCAGATGCACGCTCGAGGAGAGTTGTGGGGAGCGAGGTCGACGGTGGTCCCCAACCGGGGCCATCAAGCCATCGTCGAGCTCGAAGAGGCCGGGCTCCTGGCCGGATGCGTCACTCAGAACGTGGACGGGCTCCACGTCCTGGCCGGGTTGAAGCCGGGCCGGGTGGCCGAATTGCACGGCAACGTGCGCACGGTTCGTTGTATCGGGTGCGGCGAAACCTGGCCCATCGAGAGGATCCTCGAGCGGGTCGATGCCGGCGAAGAAGATCCCAGCTGTCGCCAATGCGAGGGGATTCTCAAGCCCTCGACGGTCATGTTCGGCGAGATCCTGCCCGAAGACGAGCTGCGCAAGGCATGGGCATTCACCGGCCTGGCCGACTCCGCCCTGGTGGTCGGATCGACGGTGGGCGTGTTCCCGGCCGCCGAGATACCCATCAGGATGGCCCATGAGGGCCGGCCATTGGTGATCGTCAACCGGGGCCCCACCGAGGCGGATCACCTGGCCACGGTGAGGCTGGAGGGCGCGGCAGGCGAACTGTTGCCAGCGTTGGTATCGGCTCTCATCGAGAAAGCCCGGCTCAGCCGGTGAGCGGCTCCCCGGGCGGGGAAACCAGGAACCAGACCTCGTTGAAGCCCTGACCCTCCGTGTCACCGGGGACGGCGTCGCCCGAGTAGTAGTAGAGGGGGTGCCCGGCGTAGGTCACCTGGATGGCTCCGTTGGGCCGTTCGGCGTTCCCCAACAACGACTGATCCACGCCCGCTTCAGCCGTGGGGTCACCGAGCAAAGGGGGCCAACGCTCTGCACAGGCATTGACACAGGTCGAGGTGCGCTCGTCGTCGAGGGCGAAGATGTAGAGGGACCGGCCGGAGGCGTCGACGAGATAGTCCCCCAGTGACCCCGACTCGACCCCAACCGTCACCTCCTGGAAGGGCGGAACCGTCCCCCGGGTCGCCGCTGTGACCCCGGAAGTCGTGGAGGAACCCGCAATGCTCGAGGTGGTGATCGGCTCGGCCCCCGGCGCGCAGGCGCCCAGTAGGAGAACCGCTGCCACCGCCCGCAGCAACCCTGATCTCATCGGCGTCAGCATACGGGGAGCCGAACTGTGAGCCCGTGGCACTTAGTGCCCGTGGGGTATGTCCGACTGCCGCCCACCTCTCGACGCCATCAACTTCGCCCTCAGCCATGTCGCCGATCTGCCCTCGGTGGCGAAGTTGAACGGATTTCAGCACCGCCACCCCGACACCACTGCCGGGATCGTCATCGAGGCGCGCCGCTTCTTCTCGAGGTCCGTCCGAACCCCGACGGCTTCAAGGAGGCCTCCTCCAAGTACGTCGAGCCTGTTTGGGGCGGAGCCCACATCGGCGAGGAGCACGGAGTAGATCGACCTCAGACTCGGAGAGCTCCCAGCGATCCACTGTCAGCGATGCGAGAACCTCGTCCAACTCGGTGAGATAGTCATCGACATCCTTGCCGCCCGAGCAAAGCACCCCGTCTTCAATTGGTCAGGTTGGCGATGACCTGACCTACTCCGGCCAGAAGGACGAATGCCACGGCGACCCTGATCCTCAGACCGGATCCTTGTCTCTCGCTGGTGAGGACGGCTGCAGCGGCGGCTCCCTCCACCGCGGAGACAAGGATTCCAACCCCGATCAGCAACCCGGTGACATCGACGGCCGTCCACATCGCCCCGAAGCCGGCAGCCCCCAACACCAGACCGGCACCTGCCCCGATCTTGATCGCACGCCCGTCACGGGCATCGACCGTCTGAAGAAGCCAGGCGAGGGCGGTCACAGCCAGGGCGAGAGCCGCATATGCCACCGGGATTCGCATAGCAAGGTCCGAGTCGGGAAGGAGGGCGGGCTCCCGCGACTGCTCGTAGACGAATGCGAAGACCCCGGCATTGAAGAACAGGTCGACGCCTACCGCGGTCAGCCAGGCCAGGCCGACTCGACCTGGTCTTAGAACCCGCATGTCACCGTTCGGCTCTCGATTCGCCTCACTTGGAAATGACATCTCCAGGGCAATCACGCCGTCTTGCTCTTCAACGGCAGAGTGTAGAACTGGATTCGTCTTCGACCACTCAGAGTTGCCTCAAGCGTCTGCCGGCGAGGGACCTCGGTGCTCCCACCCACGGTGAGCAGGCTGAAGCGATCGGTGAGGCTCCTGTCATCGGGGCCAGGACGAGTGCACATGAGTCGGGTACCCGTGGCAATTAGTACCCTTGGGGACATGTCCGAATACCGCCCACCTCTCGACGACATCAACTTCACCCTCAACTACGTCGCCGAACTTCCCTCGGTGGCGAAATTGAACGGGTTCCAACACATCGACGCCGACACGACCTCGGGCATCCTCACAGAAGCGGGCCGCTTCTTCTCCGAGGTAATGGCCCCCCTCAACCGGATCGGTGACGAGCAGGGAAGCATCCTCGAAGACGGCTCAGTGCGTACTCCGGACGGGTTCCAGGAGGCCTATGCCAAGTACGTCGAGGCGGGATGGGGCGGCGCCCACATCCCTGAGGAGCACGGAGGGGGCGGGCTTCCCTACACGGTGGGCATCGTCATCCAGGAGATGTTCAAGACGGCCAACATGTCCTTCTCCCTGTGCCCCCTTCTCACCCAGGCCGCGATCGAGGCCCTGATCCAGCACGGAACCGACAGTCAGCGGGCCACGTATCTGGAGAAGCTGGTCACCGGGGAGTGGGCGGGGACCATGTGCCTGACCGAGCCGCAAGCAGGCAGCGACGTCGGGGCTCTCACCACCAAAGCCGTCCGTCAGGACGACGGGACCTACCGGCTCTCGGGGACCAAGATCTTCATCACCTGGGGCGACCAGGACCTGACCGACAACATCATCCACCTGGTCCTGGCCCGCACCCCCGACGCCCCACCCGGGACCAGGGGAATCTCGATGTTCATCGTTCCCAAGTTCCTGGTTGGCACGGATGGCTCGCCGGGGGAGCGCAACGACATCAAGATCGTGTCTCTGGAGCACAAGCTGGGCATCCACGCCTCCCCCACCTGCGTGGTCAGCTTCGGCGACTCGGGCGAGGGCGCCGTCGGCTACCTGATCGGCGAAGAGGAAGCCGGGATGAGAAACATGTTCACGATGATGAACACGGCCCGAATCGGTGTGGGCGTGGAGGGCCTGGCCATCAGTGAAGCCGCCTACCAGAAAGCCGCCGCCTACGCCCTGGAGCGAAAGCAGGGGCGTGAGGTGGGTGCACCTGCAACCGAGTCGAGCCTGATCGTCCGCCATCCCGACGTGCGGAGGATGCTGATGACGATGCGCGCCTACCGGGAAGCCCTCAGGTGCCTGCTGTATGTCACCGCCCGTCAGGTCGACAACGAACGCCACGCCGAGACGGCAGAGATGCGCCAGGCGGCGGCCGAGATGGTCGCCCTACTCACCCCGGTCACCAAGGCCTGGCCCACCGACATCGGGGTGGAGATGGCGTCTTTGGGGATCCAGGTCCACGGGGGAATGGGGTTCATCGAAGAGACCGGAGCCGCCCAGTTCTACCGCGACGCCCGCATCGCTCCCATCTATGAGGGAACCAACGGCATCCAGGCCATCGACCTGGTCACCCGCAAGCTTCCCATGGCGGGAGGAGAGGTGATCGAGCGCCTGGTGAGCGAGATCCGCCGGGTGGCGGAGAAGCTGTCCGACGACGACGGCCTGAGCCGGTTCGGACTTCACCTCGAGGATGGGGCCGAAGCGATCGAGGAGGCATCGGAGTCGCTCCTGGCCAGGCTGGGCGAGAAGCCCAACGACGCCTTGGCCGGGGCCACACCGTTCCTCCGTCTGCTGGGGACCGTGATCGGCGGATGGCTGATGGGAAAGTCGGCCCTCGCCGCCTCGAGGCTGCTGGCCAACGGCGAGGGAGATGCCGACTTCCTCGAGGCCAAGCTGGCCACGGCCCGCTTCTACGGCGAGCAGATCCTCCCCTCTGCCATGGGACTCATCGAGGCGGTGGTTGCCGATTCGGAGTTGCTCTTCGCCATCGAAGACGAGGCGATGGCGGGCTGAGCCGCCGTCTGGCCCCACCCGTTCTTTGGACGGTGGCCATCGCTATGCGTTCGTGAGCGTCCGAAGAAGGGCGAGGCCGTTCGCCCGGGTCCAAAGAAGATCGAAGGTCGGAACGTTGCGGAGCGGGCCGGGACAGCGGATCTAGCATCGGTGGATGGAACTTCGTGACAAGGTGATCGTTGTTACCGGTGCGGCCCGGGGAATCGGCGAGGCTCTGGCCCGCCGGTTCGCCGAGGAGAAGCCGACCGGAATCGTGGTGAGCGACCTGGACATGGAGCCGCTCCAGGCGGTGGCGACCGACATCGGAGCCATGGCATACCAAGCGGACGTGTCGGTCGAGGAACAGACCGTGGCGATGATCGACGCCGCCGAGGACCGATTCGGACCGGTCGACCTGTTCTGTGCCAACGCCGGGATCGGAATCGCCGGAGACGAGCAAACCCCCGACCCGGAGTGGGACCGGCTGTGGCAGATCAACGTCATGTCCCACGTGCACGCCGCCCGCCGTCTGGTGCCAGAGTGGAGGGCTCGTGGCGAGGGCTACCTGCTGGCCACCGTGTCGGCCGCCGGGCTGTTGACCAACCTGCGGGCGGCCCAGTATTCGGTCACCAAACACGCTGCCCTGGCGTTCGCAGAGTGGCTCGCCATCACCTACGGAGACGATGGAATCCGGGTGTCTGCTCTCTGTCCCCAGGGTGTGCGCACCCGACTGCTCGACGCCAGCGAGGACTTCCGCACCCTGCTCGAGCCGGTCGCTTTGGAGCCGGCCGATGTGGCCCGGGCCGTCGTGGAGGGTCTGAGGCAGGAGCACTTCTTGATCCTCCCCCATCCCGAGGTGGAGCAGTACTTCCAGAACAAGGCCAACGACTACGACCGCTGGCTGGGAGGGATGCGAAAGCTGCAACGGCGGGTGTTCGCCGATTGAGCCATGACGGGCGCCAGGGCCCGGCTTCCAGGCCACGACGCGTCCTTTCTCCGCCGAGTCGGGCAGAATGATCCCATGGAAAGACGCCGCGCAGTAGTGACAGGGGTGGGCGTTGTCGCCGCCCCCGGGGTTGGACGCGACACCTTTTGGAAAGGCCTGTCCGAGGATCCCGGCCCCGGGCCGCACGAGGTTCGCGACTGGGATCCTGAGCCTCAGATCCCCCGGCGGGAGGCGCGGCGTCTCGACCGCTTCTCCCAGTTCGCCCTGGTGGCCGCCGATGAGGCACTGGAGCAGTCGGGTACGATTGGACGCTGATCCGGACCGGGTGGCGGTGAGCATCGCCACCGGCATCGGCGGACTGGCGTCGCTCGAAGAGTTGATCGGCAGCGCCTACGACGAGAACCCCCGTGTCTCCCCCCTGTGGATCCCGATGATGATGTGCAACGCGGCCGCAGCCGCCATCTCGATTCGGTATGGATTCGGGGGCCAGGCGACGACGCCGGTCGTGGCCTGTGCGGCTGGCGCCCAGGCAGTGCTCGATGGAGTGCGCCAGATCGAATGGGGATACGCCGATGCGGCCCTGGTCGGGGGAGCGGAGGGAGCCATCAGGCCTCCCACGATCGAGGGATTCGCCGCCGCCCGGGCCCTGTCGCCTTCTCATACGGCCCGGCCCTTCGATGTCGGCCGGGACGGATTCGTGCTGGGTGAGGGAGGAGCCGTCCTGGTGCTGGAGGAGAGAGAGCGGGCACTGAGACGTGGGGCCGCCATCCTGGCCGAGATTCCGGGAGGCGCCTCCACCGCCGACGCCCACCACATCACCGCCCCTCACCCCGAGGGTGACGGTGCCGAGCGGGCCCTGCGACTGGCCATGGCAGACGCCGGCCTCGAACCGACCGACGTCGGTTACGTCAACGCCCACGGGACCGGGACCGAACTCAACGATCGCACCGAGGGATCGGTGGTGGCCAGGGTCTTCGGAGAACGCCAGCCTCCCATCTCGTCGGTGAAGGGGACCACCGGCCACGCCCTCGGAGCCTCAGGGGCGATCGAGGCGGCCGCGGCTGTCCTGGCCATCATCTATGGGGAGTTGCCGCCCAATGTGGGAATGACCAGCCTCGACCCCGCCATACCACTCACCGACGTGGTCACAGGGCGCCGCCCCTGGCAGCCGGCCCCGGTCCTGTCCAACTCCTTCGGCTTCGGCGGCCACAACACCGTCCTGGTCATCAACCCACCGGCCTGAGACCCCGCCACCGACCTCCCCAACCACCCGCTTGGGGCTGCTTCTCTGGACGCTGACGAACGGCTCCCGCCTTCTTTGGACGGTGACTATCGCTATGCGTTCCCCACGGTCCAAAGAAGGGGAGGGGCGTTCCCCACGGTCCAAAGAAGGGGAGGATCTGGGGGCGCTTCGGACAAGGGACGGGGGTTGTCCTATCCTGAGAGGAGGACGCGGGAGCCCGGTGGACCGGGCTGAGAGGGAGCCGTCAGGGCTCCGACCGTTCGAACCTGATCCGGATAATGCCGGCGAAGGGACTTTTCGGCCAGCCATCGGCCCGGCGTCACACCCGACCAAGGAAGACTGATGCGCACCGGCCGAACCTCTCTCATCGTGACACTGCTGGCACTGGTCCTGGCGGCCTGCTCGGGCGCCGGATCCAGCCAGCCGCCCGACAAGCTGACCCTGGTATCACACGACTCGTTCGCCGACGCCGTCACGGACCAGACCTTTGCCGCCTTCACCGAGCAGACCGGCATCGACGTCGAGGTCAAGGCGGCCGGTGATGCCGGCTCGATGGTCAACCAGGCCATACTCACCAAGGACAACCCGCTGGGCGACGTCCTGTTCGGTATCGACAACACCTTCTTGAGCCGGGGACTGGACGAAGGTCTCTTCGTCTCCTACCAGCCTCAGATCGATGTGAACCTGGTGCCGGGGCTAGATCTGGATCCGGAGCATCGGGTCACCCCCATCGACTACGGCGACGTGTGCATCAACTACGACATCGGCTGGTTCCAGGACGAGGGCCTGCAACCACCCCAGACCCTGGCTGACCTGGCCAAACCTGCCTACTCGGGGCTGCTGGTGGTCGAGGATCCGGCCAGCTCCTCACCCGGCCTGGCCTTCCTGCTGGCGACCATCGACCGCTATGGAAACGACTGGCCCGGCTACTGGCAGTCTCTGGTGGACAACGGCGTGGGAGTGGTTTCCGATTGGGACACCGCCTACTACAGCGATTTCACCCGTTACGGTGGCGACCATCCGTTGGTCGTCTCCTACGCCTCATCTCCTCCGGCCGAGGTCATGTTCGCCGACCCGCCGGTCGATACCGCTCCCACCGCCGTGATGACCGACGGCTGCTTCCGCCAGATCGAGTTCGCCGGGGTCCTGGCCAACACCGACCATCCCGATGCCGGCGGCCGGCTGATCGACTTCATGCTGTCGGCCGACTTCCAGAGCCAGATACCGACCAACTGGTTCGTTTTCCCGGCCAACGCCGACGTGTCCCTTCCCCAGGTATTCGCCGACAACACGGTCATCCCCGAGGACCCGGCCTCCCTCGACCCCTCCGTCATCGACCAGAGCCGTGAACAGTGGATCAATCAGTGGCATCAGGTGGTCACGCCCTGATCTCCCGCCGCGCCCTGTGGCTGGTGGCGGGGGTCCCGATCCTGTTCATCGGCTACCTGTTCGTCTATCCGCTGGTCCGGATCCTGTGGCTGGGGGTGTCAGGGCTCGAGCCGTCTGACCTGACCGCCAACACCCGCCTGCTCCAGGTGGCGTGGTTCACCCTCTGGCAGGCGGCGGTCTCGACGGTTCTCACCCTGGTCGCCGCCGCACCTCTCACCTGGGCCGTGTCACGGTTCGAGTTTCCCGGCCGCCGTCTGGCCCAGGCCCTGGTGATCGTGCCGTTCGTGCTCCCCACCGTCGTGGTCGGCACCGCCTTCGCCGCCCTGGGGTGGCGTAACTCCATCTGGGCCATCTTCGCCGCCCATGTCTTCTACAACGTGGCAGTGGTGGTACGCACCGTGGGCGGGCTGTGGTCGCGGATCGATCGACGGGTTGAGGAGGCCGCCGCCATGCTGGGCGCCTCGCCCTGGCGGGTGTTTCGCCGGGTGACGCTCCCCCTGCTCAGACCCGCCATCGCCTCGGCCGCCTCGATCGTGTTCCTGTTCACCTTCACCTCGTTCGGGGTGATCCTCATCCTGGGGGGTATCCGGTACGCCACTATCGAGGTCGCCATCTACCGCCAGGCCGTGACACTGTTCAACCTGCCCCTGGCGGCGGTGCTGGCGATCATCCAGTTGGTGGGGGTTTCGACCGTGCTCGCCATCTACGCTCGCCATCAGGAGTCGACCTCGCCCCTGGTCCTGGCCCCTGAGAAGAGCACACGACTCCGACCCAGGAGGTGGAGCGCCGCCGCGGTGAGCGGAGCGGTCGTCGCCACGCTGGGCGCGCTGGCCGTACCGCCCGCAGTCCTCGTGGTCAGGGCCCTGTCCAACTCCGGCTTCGACCGTCTGTTCGTCAACGACCCCGTCGTGGGCCGACCGGTGTCATCCGTACCCAACTCCTTGGGGTTTGCCGCGACGGCCATGCTGATAGCGGTGGTGGTCGGCCTGTGTGCCGCCTATGTCATCTCCCTGCGCGCCAGCGCGATCTCCCGTTGGTTCGACGTCGTCCTCATGCTCCCGCTCGGCACCTCGGCCGTAACCATCGGATTCGGGTTCCTCATCGCCCTCGGCTTCCCGGTGGACCTGCGGGCAACGGTCGCCCTGGTGCCGCTGGCCCATGCCCTGGTCGCCATCCCCTTCGTGGTGCGGGCCACCGTCCCCTTGCTCCGTTCTATCAGTCCCGGCCTGCGCGAGGCAGCCGCCACCCTCGGTGCTTCCCCCGGACGGGTGTTCAGACACATCGACTTACCCATCGTCTCCCGAGCGGCGATGGTGGGAGCCGGATTCGCATTCGTGGTGTCACTGGGCGAATTCGGAGCCACGTCGTTCATAGTGCGGCCCAACACGACCACCATTCCGATCATGATCTTCCGCCTGCTGGGGCGCCCGGGAGTGGGCAATTTCGCCGCCGCCCTCGCCCTCGCCACCGTTCTGGGAGCTCTCACCGGGGCCGTGATCCTGGCCATGGATCGTTTTCGACCGGCCGATCTGGGAACCTTCTGAGCGGTGCTCGAGATAGAAGAGGTTACGGTCCGGTTCGGGGACAAGGTCGCCGTCGACCATTTCAGCCTGGAGGTGGAAGACGGTGAGAGAGTGGCGCTGTTGGGTCCGAGCGGTTCCGGCAAGTCGACCCTCCTGCGCGTGGTGGCGGGGTTGCAGGCACCGAGCTCGGGACGGGTCATGTGGAACGGAGACGATCTGGCCGATACTCCTCCCCACCGGCGTCGGTTCGGCCTCATGTTCCAGGGTTATGCCCTGTTTCCCCACATGACGGTGCAGGACAACGTCGCCTTCGGCCTGCGGATGGCCCAACTCCCCCAGGCGAAGGTGGACCGGAGGGTCGCCGAGGTCCTCTCCTGGGTGGGGATGTCCGAGCTGGCCGAGCGTTCGGTCGAGAACCTTTCCGGTGGCGAACAGCAACGCGTTGCCCTGGCCCGAACCCTGGCGCCCGACCCGCGCATGGTGATGCTGGACGAGCCCCTCGGGGCGCTCGACCGGGCCTTGCGAGAGCGCCTCCTGGTGGAGATGCGCGATCTCCTGGAAGGGACCACGGCGCTCTACGTGACCCACGACCAGGAGGAAGCGGAGGCGTTCTCACACCGCATCGCCCTGATGCGGGCCGGCCGTCTGATCCAGGTGGGAACCCCCGACGAGCTCCGGGCCAGCCCGGTCGACGCCTGGGTGGCTGACTTCCTGGGTTAGATCCGGGTCGGATCCTCGGGCCAGACTCCCCGTTGCTTGAGCTGGACCCAGGTGCCGATCCCGTAGCCGATAGGTACGGCCAGCAACGCCCAGGCGATGGCCAGGCTCCGGCTCTGGCCAATGGGCAGTGGCCCGGTCCCCAGCGACACGGCCGCCATCGCCACCAGGATCCACATGCCCCGCCTGTAGGCCCGGGGAAAGACGCGTCGGATCTCGAGGACGGCGATCAAGCCGGCGATGGCAAGAAACGTCAATGACAGCGAGCCGGCCAGCAGCCAGTGGACCCGGGGCGGGAAGTCCTCGTCGGCGTGGGCGACGGTATTGAGTATGGCCGCCCCCACTCCTGCCATTCCTGCCACGACGAAGAAATGCAGGTTGGCCCATAGGGCAGACCTGGCCGGGATGGGCCTGAGCCGTGCAACGAAATCGAAGTAGATCCACCAAAGGCCACATGCAACCACCACCGCCTCGAACCCGGTGAACAGAACCTCGGCCTCGATGTGGGCGTTGAAGCTGACCCCGTCGATGGCTCCGACCACGACCCCGCCCAAGACGATCATCACCAGAAGTCCGAACCGCTCGACCACCGCCTGGCTGAGACCACGGGTGCGCAAACCAGCCGGATCGGGGACCAATCGACCCACCGAGGTCAGAAGCACGATTTCGGCCAGGAGCCCCGCGCCCCACATAACGAAACGACCCGGCGGCGCCACCGCCACCGACGCCACGAAGAGAGCGGCGGAGGCCATGTACACGAGAGTGAATGGAACCGAGGCGGGCCGGTGGCCGGGATCGTGATAGCCCGTCCGGTACCACATCCCTGCCAGCACCAGATGATTGAGGGCATACGAAACGGCGAAACCGGCCCCACCGGCACCGGTGGCGGTATCCACGTACACGGCCATACCGGCGATGGTGACCATCTGAGCGAAGGTGAAGACCCGAATGCTGATGTCGTTGGTGGCGTGGAGGTCGTGATAGAAAGTCCCGTTGATCCACGCACTCCAGACCGGGACCAGCAGCAGGCCGGTGCGGGCGATCTCCTGACGGCCCGGGTCTGCGCTGAGGTGCTGGGAGAGCCGGGCGATGAGGACCACGAACACCAGGTCGAAGAACAGCTCCAGGAAGCTGACCGCCCGATCTTCTATCGGCTCGCCCGCCTTACGGGGAGGCAGCCACCAGGTGCGAACGCCCTCACTCACTCGTCGAGAATGTAGACGGGCTCCCTGTAGTAGCGGATCTCCCCGGCTCTCTCCTTCTCGGTGAGATGGTCGTGCAGCCACCGGTTCTTCTCCTCCAGCGACTGATCGCCGGTAACCAGCTCCAGGGGGACATCCAGATGGAGCACGCGGCCCGGGACGATGAAGCGCGTCACTCCGGCGGGAAGCAAGGTGCCGGAGCGGGCCGCCAGCAGCACCTGCTCCACGGTGAACTCGGGATACTCGACCAGGGCCGTCATGTCCGGGTACCAGCCGTGAAGTCTGCGCACGTCCCGTTCCAGGGTGCGCGATACCAGCGCCTCGGCGATGTAGGTCTCGGCCACAGAGGCAACCGCCTGGAAGCGGTTCCGGCCTTCGGCGGCGTGAAGAACGAAGGCCTGGTCGTCGGTGGCAGAGGTCACCGAGCACAGACCCCCGTACTCGATCATGCGCTGGTGGGGCGAGTGGCCTTCGACCTCCTCGAGCCAGATCCCCTCCAGGCCACCGAGAAGCTCGGCGAGCTGACCCACCGGCAAACGTCGAACGACGTGATGCCAGGTCTCGAGGGACAGACCGTCTTCGACACCCACATCCTGCACCACGGCGTGGGGCGAGTCCAGGAGCCGCAGGGCGTCGGTGCGGGTAGCTCCGTCCAGCACCACATAGCGATCGCCGATGGCGGCCACGATGGTGGGATTGCGCATCACACCCTCCTCGGACAGGCGACGAGCCAGCCTCTCGGCTCGACGGGGGTCTGTGGCCTCGTGGGGAACCACCCTCTCCAGGGGCACGAAGCGAACCGGGAGGATGGAGCGACTATCCAGCCCGCCCAGCCTACGCACTAGCTCCACTGCCACCTCTGCCGCCGCCGACGACTGGGCGTCGGCGGTGCTGGCTCCGATGTGGGGAGTGGCTATGACCTTCGGATGAAGAGCCAGAGGGCTTTCGGAGGCGGGCTCCTGGCGGAACACGTCCAGGGCGGAGCCGGCGATTCGCTCCTGGTCAAGGGCCTCCAGCAAGGCTGCTTCGTCGATGACCGAGCCGCGGGAGGTGTTGATCAGGTAGGCGGTGGGCTTCATGGTGGCCAGCTCGGCCTGGCCGATCAGGCTCTCGGTCTCGGGGCGGGCGGGGAGATGGAGGGTGACGAAATCGGAGCGACCCAACAGGTCGTAGAGGTCGATCGGCTCGACGCCCGCTTCCAGGTACAACTCGGGGGTGGGGCGATGCTGGTTGGTCACCACCGTCATCCCGAAGGCGCTCGCCCTCGCCGCCACTGCCTGACCGATTCGCCCGAAGCCGATGATCCCCAGCGTCTTTCCGGCCAGACCGGTGCCCATCAGCTCCTTCTTGATCCAGCGGCCCTCCTTGAGGGCGGCGTCGGCCCGGGTGATGTTGCGAGCCAGGGCGATGATCAGCCCCAGCGTGAGCTCCGCCACCGCCAGGGTGTTGGCGTCGGGACTGTTGATCACCTCGATCCCCTTCTCCACCGCCGCCGCCACGTCGATCGTGTCGAGCCCCGCTCCGGCCCGGGCGATGATCTCCAGTCTTTCGGCAGAATCGAGGATCCGGCGGCTGACCTTGGTGGCCGACCGGACCACCATCGCCTCGTAGTCGGCTATCACCGCCACCACCTCGTCCTCGGACATCCCGGTGCGAACGTCGACGTCGAGATGCTCTTCCAAGATCGCCAAGCCGTCGGGCGAGATGGAATCACACACCAACACGCGGGGACGGCGATGCTGCACTGCGCTCAGAGGAACTCCTCGGGCCGGGGTGGCCAGGATACGCGCCGCGATCTCGAGCGCGGCGAGACGGCGGCGGCGAAATCGGCCGGGATCCGGCGGGGACGGCCCTCGAGATCGGTGAAGGCCGCCTTCACCACCAGCCGGGCTATGGGCTCGCCGTCCCGGGTCATCTCCTGGCTCCAGGTGGAGGTGACCCGCCCCACCTCGTCCACCTCGGTGGTCACCGTCAGCACGTCGTTGAGCCCGGCCGCGGCCAGGAACCTGGCCTCGAGTTCCACCACGACCAGTTGGTGGCCCTGTTGTTTCATCACGTCCAATCCGAAGCCGAGCTCGTCGAGGTACTCGATCCGGGCCGTCTCGAAATAGGCCAGATAATTCGTATGGTTCACATGGTTGTACGGGTCCAGCTCGTAGAACCGCACCTTGATCTCGCTCCGGTGCATATCGCTTTTTTATCAGCAAAACGTGCCCTCCGAGGGACCGTTTCGTAGGGGAGAACGCGTCCGGAGCGGGAAAAGCCCCCGAATGGGCCCATTAGCCTCACCCTGATGAGAGCCTGGCTGCTGACCGAAACCACCGGTATCGACGGCTTCGTCCTCGACGAAGTGCCCACCCCCGAGCCCGGGCCTGATCAGGTGCGGATCGAGTTGAAGGCGACAGGGCTCAACCATCTAGACCTATGGGTATCGCGGGCCCTGCCCGCCCCCAAGCACCTGCCTCACATCCTGGGCGGTGACGGTGCGGGGATCATCGACGCCGTCGGTGAGGGAGTCGACGGCCTCGAGCCGGGAGACGAGGTGGTGATCGACCCCTCCCTTTCGTGCGGCCACTGCGACGCCTGCGTACGCGACGAGATCGTCTACTGCTCCGAATTCGGGATCCTGGGCGAGCACCACACCGGCACCCTGGCCGATTACATCGTGGTCCCCGCCACCAACGCCCTGCCCAAGCCCCCCGCCCTGGACTGGCCGGTGGCGGGATCGTTCGGTCTGGTGACCGGGACCGCCTTGCGCATGCTGGATCGGGCTCGCCTCGAGCGGGGCGAGACGGTGCTGGTGCCCGGCATCGGTGGCGGGGTCTCCTCGGCGGCGATGCTGCTCGCCCTCGCCCGGGGAGCAGAGGTGTTCGTCACCTCACGTTCTCCCGACAAGATCGCCTGGGCGGTCGAACACGGCGCCTCGGGCGGCTTCGACTCCGAGTCCGAGTTCTCCCGGGAAATGAAGACCCACGGCGGAGCCGACGTGGTAGTGGAGAACGTCGGCCCGGCCACCTGGAGCCAGTCGCTGCGATCGCTGAAGCGAGGCGGTCGACTGGTGGTGTGCGGGGCCACCTCGGGGTCGAAGGTGGAGCTCACCATCCCGGTGATCTTCTTCAAGCAGCTGGAGGTGATCGGCTCCTCCATGGCCACACATTCCCAGTTCTCCCGGGCCCTTCATCTGGTCTCCTCAGGAGAGGTCGAATCGCCGGTCGATTCGGTCTATCCCTTCGAACAACTTCCCGACGCCCTGCGCCACCTGGACTCCGGGCAACAGATGGGCAAGGTCGTCATCGGCCGTTAGACGAACCGCCTACTTCGGCTCGGTGGAGACGACTCCGCTAGCGTCCACCGATGGCAAAGCGTCACCTCGCCATGGCAGGGCTGACCGCCACGGTGGCGGTCGCCTTCGGCTCCCTGTTCTATGCCTTCTCGGTGCTGATAACTGCCGAGGCGGCCGGCTCGGACTTCTCGACCAGCGTCCTGTCGATCGCCTACGGAGGGACGGTTCTGATCGGCGGCACCCTGGCATTCGTGGTGGGTCGTTTCGTGGATCGTCACGGGGTCCGACCGGTGATCGCCACGGGAGCCACCATGGGAATGGCCGGCATGCTTGCGCTGGCCGCCTCAACCCAACCCTGGCAGGTGATCGCGGCCTCCTGGCTGCTGTTGGGTCCGGCGGGGGGAATGACGTTCTACGAGCCGGCCTTCGTCGCCATCAACCAGTGGTACCCGCCCGCCGAGCAGGGCCGGGCACTTGGACTATTGACCGTGGTCGGCGGCCTGGCGGGTCCCATCTTCCTGCCGCTCACCGCCGCCCTGGTCGACGGGTTCGGGTGGCGCACCGCCGCCGTGGTTCTCGCCCTCACCACCGGGGCGGTGGGCCTGGGGGCGGCCATCTTCGTACTCCCCACGGGCAGCGTCTCCCAATACCACACCGAGCTTCCCGGGCGCGTCTCACTCGGGTCCCTGTTCGCGGACTCCCGCTTCGCCTGGTACACGGTGTCGGTTCTGCTCACCTACGCCGCTTTCCAGACCGTGCTCTTCCATCGCATCGCCTTGTGGGAACAGGCGGGGATGGTCGTCGGCCTGGTGTCGTTCTGGGCCGGTGTATCCGGTTGGCTCAGCTTCCCCGGCCGCTACCTGGGGCCGATACTGGCCCGCGGCGATAACGGGGTGCGATGGAACGCCACCGTGTCGTTGGCGCTGGCCCTCACGATCATCCCCCTGATAACCCCCACCGGGCCCATCGTGATGATCCTGCACTTCGTCTTCTTCGGCCTCGTCTTCGGTGCCGTCCTTCCGATGCGCGCCGCGGTTATGGGGACATGGTTCAACGGCCCCAACTTCGGCCGCATCATGGGGGTCCAGTGGACCATGGCGGCTTTCGCCGGCGCCGCCGGGCCCCTCCTGGCGGGTCTGTCACGGGATGCCCTCGGCACCTACCGTCCCGCCATGGGGATCGTCCTCGTTTGCCTGGTATGTGCGGGCGGAGCCATTCTCCTGGCCGGCCGGGCGGCCCATCGTCACCCCGAGTCGTCGCGAACGCGCCGAGACACTCGGTAGCGATATCCTTCCCCGATGAAGAACCACCGACTTGTCCTGGTCGCCTGCCTTCCCCTGGCCCTGGCCGCCTGTGGCGGCGGGTCTGGCTCTACCACCGTCACCTCCGCGGCCACTCAGACCACCACCAGCTCCACCACCTCACCTCCTGAGACCACAACCACGGCTCCGGCCACCACCTCGACCTCATACCCGACCACCTCCACCAACTCGGCCAGCTCGACCACCTCCACTACCGACAACATCACGACCACCTCCGTGGCCGCCCCCCTTCCCACCACCCCGCCGCCCGGACCCGACGGTGCTGCGGGATCCGGGTGCACACCAGGGGGCGAAACCCTCGCCGACGGGGTCTGGTTCGGACTGGTGACGGGAGCCGACGAGCATCAGCTCGAGTTCGACCTGGCCTGCTGGTTCACGGGAGACGCCGCCGCCACGGCTGCCGCCGAGGACGGACAGGAGTCTCCTCCCCCCAACGACTACTACGTCCGCAATGCCAACCCGCTCATTCGCACCCTGCCGGTCGACCCTGCCGCCCAGGTGCTGTGGTACCCCGACGGGGACCCCAACTCCTTCAGCACCGGCGGCTACGCGGACTGGCTGGCGGGGCGGGACGGTACCTTCCCCTTCGGGGTATGGGTCCGAGTCCAGTCCGGTCGAGTCGTGACCATCACCGAGCAGTGGGTGCCGTGATCAAGGGCCGCCCCACGGCTTGAGAGCGGGGAGGGAGGCCGATACGGTCCTGCGCCCATGTCTATGACACGCAAGCCGATACGACGCTCCCCGGGGACCACCGCGGCCATCCTGGTGCTGGTCACAGCCCTCGCCTCAGGATGCAGCAGCGGCCCGACCCCCGATCTGGAAGCACTGTCCGCCCGCGCAGTCACACTGTTCCAGGACTGCTTCGCTCGAAATGACGTCCAGGCCGAGAACGTGAAGGTAGACGTGTCGGCGGACGGCCACGTCCGCACACTCTCCGCCCAGATAGTCGCCGAGGGCGACGTCCCCTTCGAGCCCCAGGTGCGGCTGGCGTGCACGCAGGAGGTCGAGGCACGGCTGGCCGATTCCTGACCCCCGCCGGCATCCCGTGACGATGGCGTAGCGGGCCACGCCCAGGATGGCCGAGAAATGGGTAGGCGGCAAGGAGAACGACCACGGCGACGGCTCTCATTAGTCCTGGGACGCTTCGACCGAGAGCGAGGTTCCCTGGAGGCCGAAAGGCCCTTCCGATGGGATCCCACATGTTTCAGGATGAACCGAGCCGGAAATAGGGAAGGTGATGGCGACCATCCAGAAGAAGACGAAGAGAGTGCCGCGTCAGGCCAAGAAGAAGTGGGCCGAGCTCAGCACTGCCCAGCGGAGCGCGACCGTGGCCGGAGCCGTGGTTCAACTCACGCTGCTGGCAGCAGCTCAAATCGATATCGCCCGTCGCTCCTCCGGTGAGGTCCGCGGCACCAAGCTGATGTGGCGTCTCATCGTCCTGGTCAACTTCATCGGACCATTGGCGTACTTCGCCTTAGGCCGACGGAAAGAGGGCTCCGAAAGCTAGTCGGAGCTGGCCGGGTCCATGGCCGGAAGCCGCATGAATCCACCTTGTGGCGCGTGCACCTCGACGTGGCCCCCGTCTCCCAGCATGGCCAACTTGTCCTCGAGTTGGCCAAGCACCTTCGGGCTGGGCCGACCATAGACGTGGATCGACTCGAGATCGATCAGTTCGGCGAACGACCTGAAGGCTTCTCGCCCCACCTCCATGTGCGTCTCCAGGGATTCCGAGTCCGGGTGAACGGCGATGACCGTCATCTGATGGGCGGCCTCGTCGAAATAGAACTCGTATCCCGCCAGCTGTGGCTCTCGCTCCTCGATGAACTCGACCAGCCGCTCGATTCCTGCTCGAACCTGGTCGGCCTTTCCGGGCCTGATCGTGGAACGATCGATGTAAACGATGGGTTGGGCCACCTGTTCTCCTAGTCGACTCAGCCTTTCAACCTAGTGACTGCGTGTAGTGACCGCATGGAACGGTTGCCCCTGAAACAGGGATGGATGCGATGCGCTTCAGCCGACGTCGTAGGTGAGGATTTCGAGGAGGTGCCCACTCGGGTCATGGAAGTAGACCGAGTCGGTTGCGCCGTGCACGCCCGAGGACCTGCCCGGCCCCTTGTTGTTGCGGGTACGCGACGGACCATCCCCATAGGCCAGCTCGGCAGCGCGGATGCGAGCGAAGGTTTCTTCGGAAAGTATCCCGATCCATGGCGAAAGCCAGATGCCGAGAGGCGGAAGCTCCGACTTCGTACAGGTCGAGCGCCAGATCCGGAGTGATCAGCATCACTTCGAAAGGACCGCTCCGCCCACGATGTTCGAGCCCAACGACATCCCGGTAGAACGCCACAGACGCCGGATGATCGTCGACCTCGAGGATTGTGTGATCCAGACGAAACGTCATGGCTCCAACCTACTCGGCGCGGTCGCCTGACGGACGCCTCCCAATGGGGACGAGCTTGATCACCACTGGCTCGTTTCTGCCCCTTCCGGTGGTGTGGGACCATGCCCACAGATCGACGCAGGAGGCGTCACTGCGTTGGTCTGGTTCAGATCGGAGGCGAGTCGCAACCTTGATCGTGGTGTCCCCCATCCCAGATCTGGATTGTCGGAGACCGTTGCACCGCTACAATGCGTTGGTCGCAGTCGGAATCCCGGCCCGATCCCCTGGGGGCGTAGAACAGCCTGGAGTGTTCGCCGGCCTGTC
Organism: uncultured Acidimicrobiia bacterium; assembly: GCA_963744905.1. Taxonomy (GTDB): domain Bacteria; phylum Actinomycetota; class Acidimicrobiia; order Spongiisociales; family ZC4RG35; genus DATFFO01. The sequence continues at coordinate 59,017 of CAVUUV010000009.1, forward strand.
AAGCCGGAGGTCGCGGGTTCAAATCCCGTCGTCCCCGCCACCCGAAGACCCTATGGTTCTCGGGACGCGCACCCCGGTGCGCGGGAGGTCAGGTAGCTCAGTCGGTAGAGCGCCGGTCTGAAAAACCGGAGGTCGACGGATCGACGCCGTCCCTGACCACCATCCAACCGGCGGGGGGACCGCCAGAAACGCCTTGTGGTAGTTGGGTTTTCGGGTGTCTGCACGACTCCCTTCGTTTCGCGACATTTCGCGACCCTTCACGTCGTTTTGCGGACTCTCGCGGACTCTCCGCGGACTCCTCCACCAGACGGAGCGTTGCGAGCAGCACCAGCGGCTCTGAGTGGAGGGGTCACCGTCAGTGGTGAGAGGGTGAACACGAGGCGCACGGGAAGTGCCGATCTGCGTGGCCAGGTGGACCATCGGCCCTATCAGAATCGGACTCTGGCATCACATGATGAACGAGTAATGACCGACCAACTCCGCCCCCAAGGCCGCCGATTGGGGACCGTGTTGTTTGCGTCAGGTCTTCTGATTGCTCTCGGCGCGGCTCTCCTCCTCGTTCTCGGCGTGATCGAATCGGGCTGGGCCGCGGCGATCGGGATGATCGGCATAGGTCTGATCGCAACCTCCCAATTTGCAGCGCGGATGGGTTCTAGCCAACGCTGACTCGAACCGAGAACCGGCAACCCAGAGTGCCGACCGCTCGCTAGGTGCCGAGCTAGTGCGGTCTCAGATATGGCGGTTTCGCTCGAGATCGGGTGATCTGCGTGGCGCAGATGGAGTCCGGATAGGACACAGGCATGGAAGACACCACCCACCAGTGCTTCCCAGATCGAGGACTGTGGTGGGTCGCGATATCGCTACTCGTCGCCATCGGCGCCTACATGGCTTTGGCCTCAAGACCGATGGGGTTGGCCATGGGTGCCGCCCTCACGGCAGTCATCCTGTTGCTGAACCACAAGCGAATCACCGTCTCGGGAACCCAGGGGCCGTGTTCACTTCCCTGATCCTGACTGTTGCCGCCGGGCTAGCTCTGGTTCTGCTCCACTTCGTGATAGGACCCGCCATCCGGGGGTGACAATCGGTCTTCACACCGCGCCGACCCGAGCGAGACGTGCCGATAGCGGACGGGTAGGCGAACGGGCGCAGCCTGCTCGCAGAAGGCCTCGACAGACGGTGTCGACGCACATGCCACTGCAACAAGTGCCACAAAAACCATTAGTCGGCGCACTAGGCGAAGTGTGGCAGAGGGCGAGCAGGAAGTGCCGATCACGCGCACTCGGTTTGGTGTGCGATATCGCCGCCGATCAGTTGATATGCGACCGTCGGAATAGGGGCCTCAGCGTGACACCAATAGCGGCAAGAGCCTCGCGAGCGCCCTCCTCCCGATCGATCACACACGCGGCAGTGCTCACGAGCGCGCCCCGCTCTCTGAGTTGCTGAGTCGACAAGACGACTTGGCCGCCGGTGGTGACCACGTCCTCAACCACGAGGAGCCGATTGCCTTCAATGCTGGGTCCCTCCGCGAGCTTTGCCGTTCCATACTCCTTCGCCGTCTTCCTCACAAAGACCACCGGCAAACGCGACACCAGCGACATGGCCGTTGCCACAGGTACACCACCAAGCTCAAGGCCGGCGAGGAGATCGATGTCATTGGGAGCCATATCCACCATCGCCTCGGCCACCGCCGACAGCAACCCAGGATCGGACTCGAACTGGTACTTATCGAAGTAGACGGAGGCGGTCCTCCCAGACCGGAGGCGAAAGCTGCCAGATAGCTGAGCGACCTTCGAAAGCCTTGCCGCCAGGACATCCCGTTCCATCTACACCATTGTGCATCGCGAGCGCAGTCGGCGAGAACGAACGGGAGGTGCCGATCTGGGCGGTTACCGGACGCGAGCATTACAGACCGGCAACGGGGTGTTGTGCGCCAGCGGCCCCTTTTTCAGTATGGATTGGTGTGCAGCTATGTGTGCTCTGGGTAGTCGACGACGATTTCGTCCAGTGCCCGGCGAGCCTGCCGGGCGAAGGTCGGATTCGTGTCGGTGTAGTAGGGGATTGCCGTCACGCTCATGAAGAGCGCCCATCCCATCGCCCGGAACCACGTGTCCTTGCTTGCACCTGACGCAATCCTGAAGGTTTCTCTGCTGTCCCCGGCGAAGAGCCACCATGCGGCGAGATGGTCGACACTTGGATCACCGACAGTGCAGCCTTCCCAGTCGATGACCGCTTCGAGACGACCATCCCGCGCAATGAGGTTGTCTCCTCTCAGATCGGTGTGAACCCAGGAAGGTCGCAAAGACCATTCGCCGACAGAGACACATGTGTCCCATATCGACTCGACCACAGATCGATCGATGTCGTCGGGCAGTTTCGCCAACCAGTCCCGGAAGTCGGCGTCAACGCCGGCCAATCCGAAGGCTCGGTAGTTCCCGGTGGTCGGTGCGTTGGCTGTCGGCACCTCGCGAAGAGCTAGGACGAAGTGAGCAAGGTCCGTGGCGGCTTGGTCGAGGCTGGTGATCGTGGCCTCACCAGCACAATCACCTTGGACCCATTCGAGAACAGACCAATGAGATGGATAGTGGCTGTTCGGAAGTCCAAGACGTTCGAGGTGCGGGACATGGATCGGCAACGAATGTGCAAACACCGGCATCCATCGTGCTTCCCGCTCTGGTCCTCCGGCGTATTCAGGAGTCCTCGGCAGCCGGACGATGAGATCCTCGCCTAGTCGGTAGACCGCATTGACAGTTCCCGATGAGTCATAACGTCTCAAAGGGAGCTCGGCGAGGTCTGCCATCTGTGCCGCCAGCAAGCTCTGAACCAGTTCGGCGTCGATCTCAAACTCGTTCTCGTGAAGCTGCACGGATCCCAGGCTAGGAAAGCATCACAATGAACTGCCCGCATTACCCAGCATCATCAGGAACCGAGCAGGAAGTGCCGATCACGTGCACTCGATGGATTGCTCGTTCTGGTCCCAGAACTGGTGATCGGCGCTCCCTCTTGCCTCTCCAGCCGTCTGCATGTATTATGCATGCATGCCTAATGTGCAGGTCCGGGACGTACCCGAAGAAATCCACGAAGCCCTGGTCCGTCAGGCGGAGCTTGCCGGCCAGTCGCTCCAGCAGTACCTCGCGGCGAAACTGGCAATGATTGCGACCACCCCGACCATCGACGAAGTCCTAGACCGGATCGAACACCGCAGCAAGGGCCGGATGAGCGGCGAGGATGCCATCGCCGCTATCGAATCCGAACGTGCTCGTCGTTGACGCCTCGGTCATTGCGCCGACGGTTGCCGACGGGGGGCCCGACGGCATCCGCTACCGGCAACGTCTTCACGGGGAGCAAATCGCCGTACCTGATCTGCTTCGCATCGAGGTCCTGTCGGTGATCCGTCGCCAGCTCCACGTCGGAACTATCGACGCCACCCAGGCTGAAGAGGCCGTGACCGATCTCCTCGACCTTCCTATGACCGTCTATCCCACCGCGCCGCTGCTGCGTCGCAGCTGGCAGCTGCGCGACAACCTCACCGCTTACGACGCCTGCTACGTCGCTCTGGCGGAAACCCTGGGCCGCAGCCTCCTCACCGCCGACACCCGGCTCGCTCGAGCGCCCGGCGCCCGCTGCACATTCGAGGTGATCTGATCAGAACGAACGAGCGCATACGTGCCGATAGCGGACGGGTAGGCGAAACGGGCGCTATGGCGCGATATCAGGGTGATCTAGTGCTCATGCTCAGAGGTCCACCGAGCCTTGGCCTTGGTCCTCAGCGGATCGGCAGCGGCTTTGTCAGGCCGCAGGACTTGGGCGGCCTCGCAACGTGACAAGCCCAAGGTGAAGGACCGCCCCTGAAGGCGGCCCTTCATTGTGGTCAGAGGTTCGGAGCCATGTATGGCCCATAGGCGAGCCGGTCAGATCGTCACCGATCCTTGAGTTTGTCGATTTCATCAACCAGTCGCTTCGTATCCGGACGATCCTTGAGTCTGTCGATTTCATCAACCAGTCGCTCCGTATCCGGACGACCCCTGAGTCTGCGGATTTCATCGACGAACCGCCCCGTCTTCTGCGAACGGCCTGATTCTCGGTCTTCTGCCATGTGTTTGTCTCCATGATTGGTAAGTGGGACTGGGTACTGGAAAACGTCATCGAGTGGGACGTTGAGCGCCTGTGCGATTCGGAACGCCATTTCAAGGGACGGGGAGTATCGGCCCTTCTCGATGGCGATGACGGTCTGGCGCGTTACACCGATGAGGCCTGCCAGTTCCGCCTGGGTCATCTCGCCTTGGGCGAACCTGAGTGCCCGAATCGAATTGGTGACTTTGGTTGGTTTGACGATACGCTGAAAACTCGGGGATGCTCTTGACGACAAGGAAGAGCGTATAACAAACCCGACACAGTGTCAAAGTTTCTTTACTAGGCACTCGCGGTCTCTGACGGAGCGCATAATCGCGGTCACCTCACCCTCGCAGACCGTCCCGATACCGAGAGATATCCGGCATTCTGCGCTACCAACCCGGCCCACCGGGTACGTGGCAATGCTTGTACTTCAGTCCCGAGCCGCACGCACATCACTCGTTCCGACCGATCCTCGAGCTTGTCGCTCGAGACGGCGTGGCGAGTTTCGCCACGAACTCAGCCGACTGTTCTCGCCCCTCCGCTACTCCAACTTCCGCAACCGTGTCTGGATCCCCGCAACCGAGGCGGCAGGACTCCCTGGCCTAGACATCCACGAGCTGCGCCACACCGCTACATCGTTGATGATCAAAGCAGGCGCCGACCCCAAGCTCATCCAGACCCAGCTCGGCCACGCCTCGATCGCCATCACCTACGACGTATACGGCCACCTCTTCCCCGACCGTCTCGACGAGTTGGCTTCCAAGCTCGACGAGCTGATCCGCAATGGCAGACCGGGACGAGACCAGGATCGGAGCACCGGCAGAACGCTCTAGGCTCTTTTTCACTGCCCATTATTCTTGGCAGATGCCTAGTAGAGTTGGCAACTGTCCACTATACTTGGCATCGTGAATCTGGGACATCCCCTCTCATCCCTGATAACCACCCTATCGGGCCAGGTCCTCGAGGTGTTGGTCAACACCTCCTATCCCCTGTCGGGCCGGCACGTGATGCGGTTGTTGCGTCGCGAAGCCAGCCAGCAGGGTGTCCAGAACGCCCTCGACGAATTGGCGGCTCAGGGGCTCGTCGAGCGGGTCTCCGCTGGGGGATCGATCCTCAACACCCTCAACCGGGACCACATCCTGGCCCCCTACATCATCGGCATCGTCAATCTGAGGAACGAACTGATCGACCGAATCGCGACCATCGTTTCCGAGGAAGCTCCCGAAGTGAGGCAAGCGATCCTGTTCGGCTCTGTCGCACGTGGCAGCGCCGACGAGGAGAGCGACATCGATATCGCTCTGGTCTGGCCGGACGAGGAGTCACAAGAGACCACTGAAGAGAACATCGCTGTTCGGGTAGACGATCTGACCGGGAATGCCTGCAACCTCCTCCACTACACCGCGGAGGAATTCGACACCCTCCCGGGGAGAGCCCCAGAGCTCTACGCCGCCCTCGAATCCGAGGGAATCGACCTCATTGGCGCTCTGGCTCGCTGATGGCCAGGAAGTCATCGAGAACTCGGCCGTGCGGGCCTAACGACGCAGACCAGCGGCACGACCAAGCCAAAGCCTTCGCCGAGCTTGCCGAATTGGATCCCGAATCCGACGACGGGGCGACACGCTCGGCGGCGGTCAGCAACGCCGTGCTGGCGGGCATCGCAGCCGCCGATTCGATCTGCTGCCGACGTCTCGGCCGCCATGCCGCCGGAGACGACCACAAACAGGCAATCGCGCTCGTCGAGGAGGCAGGCGACGTGGGCCGCGAGGCGAAGGGCCATCTGGAAACACTGTTGTCGATCAAACACAAGGCACAGTACGAACAGGCCGATCCAACGGTCCCGGAGGCGAAAAGGGCGATCCGCGCCATGCGCTCCATCCTCGAGCTCGCCGCTCGAGCCTGAGCCATGCGGACTCCTCGCGGTCTCCCCGACCCAACGCCCCAGGTCAGACCGCTGAAACTGCCGGTCTGAAAAACCGGAGGTCGACGGATCGACGCCGTCCCTGACCACCAATTCCCTACCTGGGGAAACGCCCGAAGCCGCCCTGTGCAGGTTGGGTTTCCGGGTGCCTTGCTCAACTCGCCTCGTTGCGCGATATTTCGCGACCTTTCACGTCGTCTTGCGGACTCTCGCGGACTATCAGCGGGCTCCTCCGCCGTGCAAAGCGTGGCGAGCAGACCTCTAGCGACTCTGAGTGGAGGGTTACCGTCAGTGGTGAGAGGGTGGACCGGGGCGCACTGGACGTGCGTGATATGGGCGGTTTGTGGATGCGCCCGGACGGTGGCGGGCGGAGGGTCTTCGAGCGTAGGCTTCGAACATGGCCTCGGCGGACTTGCTGGTCGGGAGGGACGCCGAACTCGGCGTGGCGGCGACCGCCGTCCGCGATCTCATCGACGGCAGGGCATCGGCGCTGATCATCGACGGGGAAGCGGGCATCGGCAAAACCCGGCTGGTGCAGTTCATCGCCGAAGATGCCCGCTCTCGGGGTGCGGTGGTGTTCTCCGGTCAGGGGCACCCCTTCGAGCGAACCCGCCCATTCGGTGTGGCAGCCACCGCCCTTGACCTGAGCCGGCGGTCGCCGGATCGAAGGCGGGCTGCGATCGGCGCCCTCATCGCAGGCGAGATGGCTGTGAGGTCGGCCGCCGACATCCAGTTCCGTGTCATCGAGGCGATCGTGGAATTGGTGGAGGAAGCGTGCGTCGAGAGCCCGGTGCTGCTGATAGCCGAGGACATCCATTGGTCGGACCCAGCGAGCCTGTTGGCCATCTCGTCGGTGACGCGCCAGGTTTCGCTGGCGCCGCTGCTCGTAGTGGTCACCGCCCGGCCCGCGTCGCTGTCGCCCGAAGGTGCCCGGCTGCTCGACGAGCTGGCGGATAAAGGTGCCCGTGCGCTTGAGCCTGGGCCGCTCACACCCGACGATGTCGCGTTGCTCGCCGGCCGTATGCTCGGGGGACCTCCCGGGCCCGATCTCTCCTCGATGCTGGCCAAGGCCGGCGGCAATCCGTTGTGGACGGTGGCCATGCTGCACTCGCTGATCGACGGGGGAATGCTGCGTCGCATCGGGGACCGGGTCGAGCCGACGACGTTCGAGCTGCCTGCCTCGCTGAGCGACCTGGTGGTTCGCCGGCTGCGACACCTGCCGACGGCGACGCTAGAGCTTTTGCGGGCCGCCGCGGTGCTCGGCGACTCCGTTTCGGTGCGCGATGTCGCCGCGGTTGCCCGCCGATCGACCGCCGAGATCGTGGGGCAACTGGGCGACGCTTTTGACCTACAGCTTCTCGACGAGGACGACGGACGGATCGTGTTCCGGCACCAACTAGTGCACGACGCCATCTACCGACACATACCGTCGCCGGTGCGCCTCCTGCTGCATCGCGAGGCGGCGGGGGCACTGATGGCAGCCGGCGCCGACCGCTTGGACGTCGCCGATCATCTGCTACTAGGGGCGGAACCCGGCGACGTGCAAGTGGTCGGTTGGTTGCGGGAGGCGGCAAATGATGCGGCTACCAAGGCGCCGCTGGTCGCCGTCGAGCTCCTCCGCCGCGCCGAGGCGCTGGTCCCGGACGGTGACCCCGCACGCGACCTGCTGACGGCGGAGCTGGTCGGGGCGCTGCTGCGCGCCGGGCTGGTGGCCGAGGCGTCGGCGCGGGCGGAGGCGATCCTCGCCCGGCCGCACGCTTCGGAAATCGACACTCCGGTGCTCCTGGCGCTCCTCGGTGCGTTGGCGCTCCAGAACCGCGCCGCCGAGATCGTCGACCTCGTCGAGACCAGTCTGGCCGGCACCGCCGGGCTCACGCCCTTCGAGGAGGTGCCCATGCTGGCCCAGCAGAGCTGGGCTCTCACGTACTCGGGCGACCCCGGTGCCGGTGAAAGGGCCGCCAACCGGGCGTTGGTCATCGCCGAACAGGCAGACGATGCGGCGATGACCGTGTGGGCCCGAACGGCGCTGCTGGTGGCCGTGGGACGCCAGGGCCGCTTCGACGAGGCGCTGGCCCACGCCCGACTGGCGGCTGCGGTCGACCCCCGCGACACCAGATCGCTTCCGCTCCAACCCAGGTTCATGCTGGGTCTGACGCTGTTCGACTGCGACCTGATCACCGAGGCGCGCCAGGCCTTCCGCGAGGCGCTCGGCGACGAGTTTGGATCCGGGTGGTGGCTGTCCGGCGCGCTGATGGCCGATGCCCAGGTGTCGTTTGCCCTTGGTGAGTGGGAGGATGCCCTTCCAGCTCTGATTGCCGGTGCCCAGGTGGCCCAGGAGAAGGGGGACCAGCTTTTGGTGACACAGGCCATTGCCTACCAGATCATCATCGCCACGGCGAAGGGAGATCATCGGCAGGCAGGCGAGCTGGTCGACGGAATCGCACCCACACTGGAAGCCGAAGAGCTGAGCTACAACGCCGGGATTCTCGCCTCTGCGGTAGCCGGTCTGAAGGCAGCGGAAGCCGACCGGCAGGGGGCCTTCGACGTCCTGCTGCGGTGCTGGCGGTTCGACGCAACGAGGGGGTGTCGCTTCTACCACCGCGCTCTTGCCCCCGACCTGGTGCGGCTTGCCGTTGGGTTGGGTCATCGTGCTGTCGCCGCCGAGGTCGCCGCCGTGACCGCCGATGGGGTCGCCCTGGCACCCCAGGTGCCGTCGGCTCGCAGCCTGGCGCTCCGCTGCCGGGGACTTGTCGACGGCGACCCCGAACCGCTGCTGGAGGCAGTGGCGCTCGCCCGTCGATCGCCGCTCATGATCGACCACGCCGGTATCTGCGAGGATGCGGCGAGAGTGCTCGCCGACACCGGCCGGCGCGACGAGGCGGCGGCGCTCTTCACCGAGGCGACGGAACGCTACGAGCAGGCGGGGGCCGACGCCTGGGCACGTCGGGTGCGAGCCGAGCTACGACGCCTCGGCGTCCGGCGAGGCACCCATGGGACGCGGCAGCGGCCGCTCAGCGGCTGGGAGAGCCTCACCCCGACCGAGCGGTCGGTCTCAGTCCTGGTCGCCGAAGGTCTGACCAACGCCGCGGTGGCCAGACGGCTGTACATCTCCCCGTACACCGTGAACTCCCACCTGCGCCACATCTTCGCCAAGCTCGGTGTCTCCAACCGGGTGGAGCTCGCCACCGTCACAAATCACGCGATCGGGTGATGTCTCATCCGCCGATCGGCGGCATGGTCGGTCTCGTACGGACGGTTCCCCGTCCCCGACGAAAGGATGATGAGGCATGTCCAACGCAAATGTGTCGGTGTCCGAGCAGAACAAGGCCGTGGTTCGGAGGTTCATCACCGAGGTCTTGCAAGCTGGTCGCCTCGACCTCGTCGATGAGCTGCTCGCCCCCACCTACGTGAACAGGACGATGGGCACCGATCTGCCCGCCTTCAAGGGGATGCTCACCGCGTTGGCCGACGCCCTCCCCGTACGCCGGTTCGATATCGAGGAGCTGATCGCCGAGGCGAATGCGGTGGTCGCTCGATTTTCCTGGGAGGCGCATGACCGGAATGGGGGGACCCTCTCCGTTCGCGGTCTGACCTACTACCGGATCACCGACGGCAAGATCGCGGAAGATGAGCCGATCACGACCCCCGACCTCGCCCAGGCCCTCGCCCCGCTGATGGCGCAGGCGAACGAATAGATGGAGGACACAAGGGACCCGCACGACACAACCAGGCGCCTGTACGCATCGATGCCTGTACGCATCGATCAAGCGCCGGAGACATCGAGACGCTGGGCAAGTTCTTCGGCGACGACTTCGTCGATCACGAGGAGAACCCGGGTTTCGGCCACCTCCAGCTCCACGACGACCGGGAATTCAAGCCGGATCGACCCGTGAGTTTTCCGAAGAGGGCCTGAGGCTCCTCTGACCCAAACCGTCCGATAAATCGGTGCCTGATCTGCGTGGTCTGATGATGTGTACGCTCGCTAAGTTCCAGCGACGAAGGACGCAAAGTATGCCCAGCTTTGCGGCGAGTGTTGTCATCGATCGGCCCCCGCGAGATGTCTTCGATTACCTCACCGACCCCTCGCACCTCTCCGAGTGGACCGAAGGGTGCGATCTGCCGAGTGGTCATCCAAGGGTCAGCCCGACGTCGGCTCCACCATGACGGCGCGAATGGGGTCTAGAACTCCGGGAGGCGAACTCCAGCTCGAGGTCACGAAATGGGATCCTCCCACCGGATACGACGAGCGCATGCTCACGCCGGTGTTCCCCCTAAAGGCGATGCGCCGCGAATATCTATTCGTGCCAGACGGCAGCCGCACCCGGGTGACCCTGAATGGTGAGTTCACGATGGTGGGTGGACTCAGGTTTGCCAGCGGTTGGATGCAAAGGAGGGCGACCAGCTTGAATCAGCAGCGCCTTGACGCTGCGAAGCGGGTTCTGGAGGCGGGCTGATCACGGGTCGGTTCAGCCCACCGAGCCACCTCGGTCGACGGGGCCGATCAACAACCCGCTCTAGAACCGGCAGGGAGGATGTGTTTGGGTGGACCGCATCCACCAATTGATGGACCTTCCGGCCGTATACCGCCGGGGCCATCGGGACGACCACCGATGGTTCGAACCCCACGCCAGACCCACGAACCGCTCGATATCGAGCATCGAGGCGATGGGCCAACTGTTCTCCGTGAGACGGGCAGAGATAGGAATAGCTCTGGGACCGCCACACTCGGAGGGCGGTGGAGCAGCCTGGCCGGAGAGACGTCAACCTCAGCCGTGATCGGCACCCTTCCTGGGCTGTCAGTCGCTGGCGAAGTCGATGGGCACTGGAGCATGTTGCGCGCAGGAACTGGCCAGCAGATTGCCGTCCCTGTCGAATATGGCGGTCCCTCCGTTGATTCTCCGATCGTCTCGATCGATCATCCATCCAACAACCGCCAACTGTTGACCGAGCGGTACAGGTTGGTAGAGAGCGGCCGTGATGTCGGTGAGTGCGGGGAAGAACTCAAGCTCTTGAATCCCGGCCCTGGCCACGGCGAATCCGGCCGGGCAGTCCAGGACTCCCCAAACGACATGCTGGGCGACGTTGACTCCGTCGCTGGGCAGGCGGTCGTCGGCGACCCAAACGGTGGTCCAGAGGTCGGTTCCCGGTAGATAGCGGGGAGCGATTGCCAGTCCATCTGAGCGATGGCCGCATACGAAACACTCGGGAGCGGCATGATCCTCGGCAACGGGGAGGATTCCCCGATCGAACGTCCGCATGAGTGAATCCGCGTCGACTGGGGGGTCGAATCGTTGGGTCCCCGGTCCTGCTTCCAGGACGACTTCCCCGTCGTGTAGGACCTGGACCGACTCACCGATACGCACCTCAAGAGGAACCCCAATCGGTGGAGGTCGCCGTATTCGCACATGCACGAGACCGTCGAGGAAGCTAGCGGCGAGACCTGCGGAGACTCCCCCGTTGCCAGAGCGCAGCGGCCCCGAAGTACTTAGTCGACACAAAGCCGATCAGCGGAAATCCCACCGGAATTTCCGGTCCCACCGAGGACCCCGCCGGAATCTACTCCCTAGAGTGCCTCCAACCATGCAGACCATCTTTGAGCGGGTCGGAGGAATGCGGACGGTGAGCCGCATGATAAGCACCTTCTACGATCGCGTCCTCGACACCCCTCTGCTAAGCCACTATTTCGACGGGGTCGACATGCGGGCACTGATCGATCACCAGACCAAGTTCGTCGCTGCCGTGATGGGAGGACCGGCCTCATACACCGACGAGCACCTGGCGCGAGTTCATGCCCACCTCCGTATCGACGACGCCTCCTTCGAAGAGGTGGTGCTGATACTGCGAGAGACGATGGAGGACCAGGGTATGAACGAAACCGACATCGGTGACGTGGTCGCTCGAGTCCGGGGCCGCAAGACCTTCATCGTCACGGCCTGAAATGGACGAGGCGGCTTTCCGGACCGTACTCAAGTCGTTACCGACTGCCATCGCCGTCGTTGATCCGGACACATGGCAGATCGAATTCGAAAACGCCAAGTTCTTCGAGTGGTTCCCGCCACCCGTCGAGGCGACCGAGGCTGAGCTGGGAGTACGTGTCCCGTTTCTCGATGTCGAACGCCTGGCCGGCCGTCTTTCAGAATCTCGCCCTTTCCAGGTGGAGGACGAAGTGGTTGTTTCGAATCGGCAGGTCCCGATTCGCTTCAAGTGTTCGAAACTCGCCACCGACGACAAGGATCTCGGACTGGTCGTGGCCTCGGACATATCCAAAGAGCGGGAGTCGCAGTACATGCTCGATTCCTACTCCCGCCTGGCCGAGAAGCATGCCCGCGATCTACAGAAGGAGAAGGAGCGGACCGAGCGGCTCCTCCTGAACATCATGCCCCGCCCCGTGTTCGAGGAGATGCGGGACTACGGAACGGCAACTCCGCACAAGTTCGAATCCGCATCCATCGTGATGCTCGATTTTGTGGGCTTCACCGACATGGCCATCGCCGATGACCCCAGCGCCATGGTTGCCGAACTCAACGACATCTTCTCTGCCTTCGATCGGATCGTCGAGATGTTCGGATGCGAGCGCCTCCGGACCATCGGCGATGCCTATGTTGCCGTTTCCGGAGTGCCCGAGCCCAATGATGACCATCCACGGAACGCTGCCCGCGCCGCCCTGAGGATGAGGCGCTATCTGGAGCGACGCAACCAGGCCCACGCTCAGAGGTGGGAGGCGAGAATCGGTATCAACACCGGACCTGTGATCGGGTCCCTGGTCGGAGTGCAGAAATATGTCTATGACCTGTTCGGGCCCGGAGTGAATCTCGCCGCCCGCATGGAGGCTCTGTCCGAACCGATGATGATCACCCTCAACAAGACCACGAGAGATCGACTAGAAGAGGCCTTCACATTCAGCGACCGCGGCGAGTTCGAGGTGAAGGGCTTCGGCACACAACATCTGTTCTTCCTGGAAGGCGAATACGGCGAGCGGTTCTGACGATCCTCGCCCCGGAACCGAAGAATCCTGAGTGGACCGCCTCGAGCCTTCGGATGGTGCGATGCCAACGACGGTCGAGTTCTCCCTAAGCCTCGCGGAAGTCGTGTGGTGGATCTCGCCGCCTCCGCCCAGGGGCCCGGAGTTCCTACCAACGGTCTAGACGGCCGCACTTGAGTATGTTTGACGATATACAACATTGGAGACGGCAACAGGAGACCGTCACCGGAAAGGCAAGCCCATGACAGAAGATCATGAGCACATAGGCACCAGAGTCAAAAACTCGATCGTGGGGCTGCTCAAGGGAACCGGGGAGGTCGTGACCGGCGCCGCCGATGCCGCTCGCGATGCGGTAGTAGGAACCCTCAAGGGGGCGGGGAACATCGCCGGCGCCGTGGCATCAACGGCAGCCGACGTGGTGAAGGGAGCCGTCTCGGCAGTGGGAGAGGTGGGGACGGGAGCGTTCGACACGGTCAAAGGCGTCGTCCTCGGCGTGGTGCGGGGAGTGGGAGAGGTCGCCACGGTGACCGTGGGCACCATCTCCGACATCGCCCGTGCCGCGGTCAAGGGCACGGCTGACGTAGGGGGCGACGTCACGGCCGCAGCCGGCGGGATGGCCGAGGGGCTCATCACCGCCACCAAGGACACGGGAGTGGGCCTGGCCGAGGGCGCAGTTGCCCTGGGCAGGTCGGCCATCGGCGGAATCAAAGACGTGGGAGGAGACGTTGTCGGTGCCTCGTCCAGCACCGTGTCAGGAGCGATCAAGGGAGCCGAATCGATCGGAGCCGACGCTCTGACCGCGGTCCGTAACACCGCCAAGGGCCTGGTGTCGGGCGCCGGGGAAGTCGGCGCCGACGTGGTCGATGTGACCACCGGTGCTATCTCCGGTGCGATATCGGGGGCCAAGGAGGTTGGTGTCAACGTCGAGGATGCTGCCACCGCCGCCGCCACCGGCGCCCTCGAAGCCGCCGAGAAGATCGGAGAATCGGCCGTTCATGCCGTGCGCGACGTGGCGGCCAGCGGAGTCGACGGGGTCAAGGTGGCCGTCAGGGGCGAACGGGACACCTGAGCCGACCGGGAAGGCCGGTGCTCTTACCCGGCCTTCCCCCCATTCTCACAGATACCCGGGGTTGGCACCCGGCGCCCGATGCCCGATAATGACTCCGTCGAAGGGGAGTAGCCCAAGGGTCAGGTTCGTCAGGACGGCAGCTAGCTGCCCGGACCCCCGACCGCCTCCGGCGGTGGCGAGACTTTCGACGACGTCGCCACGAGCGACCTAGTCGAAAGGATCCCCATTTGCTTCTAGCCGCAGCAACCCCCAGCTCGCAGTTCGTGGATCTCAGTGTGCCCGGCGCGGCCTGGATCGCCCTTCTGGGCGCCATCGTGCTGCTGCTGGCAATCGACCTCTACCGGCACCGGGAGGCTCACGCACCCTCCACGCGAGAAGCGGCGATCGAGTCTGCGATATGGGTTGCCTGCGGCCTCTCGTTTGCCGCCATCATCGCAGTCACCTTCGGAGCCGACGCCTTCGGCGAATACATCAGCGGGTATCTGATCGAGAAGTCGCTCAGCGTCGACAACGTCTTCGTGTGGTCGATGCTGTTCGCCACCCTCTCGATCCCGGTCAAGTACCAGCACCGGGTGCTGTTCTGGGGCATCTTCGGGGCCCTCACGTTGCGAGCCTTGTTCATCTTCTTGGGCACCGCCCTCATCGGGAGGTTCTGGTGGGTGCTGCTGGTGTTCGGGGTATTCCTGATATACACCGGGGCCAAGATCATCCGCCACCGGGCCGACGAGGGAGAAGGAGAGGCAACCCGGGGTCTGGGCCTCCTGCGTCGGGTCATGCCTATCAGCAACCAGTTCGACGGTCAACGGTTCATCACCAGGATCGACGGCCGTCTCGCCGCCACTCCACTGCTGGCGGCACTTTTCGTGGTCGAGGTGACCGACGTGATCTTCGCCGTCGACTCGGTTCCGGCCATCCTCGCCGTATCCCAGGAGCCCTTCCTGGTCTTCGCCTCCAACGCCTTCGCCATCCTCGGTTTGCGCGCCATGTACTTCCTCCTGGCGAGCGCCAAGGAGCGGTTCCACTACCTGTCCCATGCCCTGGGTGGGATCCTCATCTTCGTCGGGGCGAAGATGTCGGTGGCGCACTGGTATCACCTCAACACCTACGTGTCCCTCGGGATAATCATGTCGATGCTCGGTGGAGCCATCTTCTTCAGTCTGCAGCGCACCCGTCGCCTGGGTACTCCGGGCAAAGAAATCGGCCGCGAGGTGGGTTCCGCTGAGGAAATCGAGGCGTCAGACGACCTCGAACCCGCTCCACCAGCGGATGGTCGCCACCCCGACCAGCCCGGCCGTGACCGGAACCATGGCTAGCTGAGCCAGGCCGACTACCACATCCTGTTGTCCGGAAACGGCCCACAGGCCGGGAGCAGCAAACGGGTACCAGGCACCCGATTCGAACAACACGGCCACCTGAGCCGTCATCAACATCAGAACCAGGGCGCCTATGCCGGGAAGGTAGCCTCGACCCAGGCTGGCCGGGAAGGCGACGGTGAGGGCAATGAGAGCGGTGAGGATCGCCACGACGAGGAGCTTGGCCAGTCCCGCCCAGGCAGCGCCATCCGGCGATCCCAGGCCACCGACGACACCGAGCCCGATCGCAACCGCCACCAGGGCAACGCTCAGACCCACCGACCAGGCCAACAGAGCGATGAATTTGGCCGCGGCGATGGCCGGGCGTGACACCGGGAGGCCGAACAGCGAGCCAACGGTTCGGTCGGAGAACTCCCGACCGAAGCACCAGATGATCACCACCCCCACCCCGACGAAGAACGCCGACGCCACGAATTGGTCGAGCAGGCCGAGGTAGGCGGTCCAGCCCGTCCCCGTCACCAGAGCCTGGACCTTGGCAGCCAGTGGGCCGTTTCCTGAGCCCTCGACGACCGACACGAACCCGATGCACAGGCCCGGGCAGAGGATGAGGATCAACAGGCTCGTCACCCAGGTGACCGGTGAGCGACGCAGCTTGAGCATCTCCAGGTCGAACGCCTCACGCATGGAGCCCACCAAGGCGGGTCTCGGCCTCATGAACCATGTCGAAGAAGCGTCGCTCCAGATCCATGCCGTAGGGATCGATGCTCCCCACCAATCGGCCCCGGTGCATGACCGAGATGCGATTGGCGACACGGGCCAGCTCGTCGAGGTGATGTGACGACACCAGGATCCCGGCTCCCGCTTCGGCCTCTCGACGTAGAAGATCGCGCATGAACACGACTCCGGCCGGATCCAGAGCGTTGGACGGCTCGTCCAGCACCACGATGCGCGGTGAGTGGACCATCGCGCAGGCGAGGCCCAGCCTCTGCCGGTTGCCGAGGGATAGAGCCCGGGCCCGCCGGTCGGCCCAGTGGGTGAGCTCGAAGCGGGAGATCACCTCATCGGCGGCGGCGACGGATAGTTCTCGTGCCACTCCGTGCAGCCGGGCGGCCAGCCGGACGTTCTCGCGCACGGTCAACTCCGGATAACCGAAAGGGGTCTCGATCAGGTGCCCCACCCTTGCCCAGGTGGACGCCGGAGCGTCGGCGACCTCGGTCCCGTCCAGGAGCACGACCCCCGAGTCCGGCCTGATCATCCCCATCAGCATCCGCATCAGCGTCGTCTTTCCTGCTCCATTGAGCCCGACCAGGGCATGGACCTCCCCGCCCATCACCTCCAGATCGAGACCGGCCACGGCCACCTCGTCTCCGTAGCTGCGGGTCAAAGATCGGGCGCTGATCAGGCTCATGCCGACACCGGTCCGAGTTGTTCGAGTGCCCTGCGCACGCGCCCCCCCAGCGATTCGCCGGAGGGATGCTGGGCCCACTCGAGCAGCGCGGCCATGACCGCACCCAGGCAGGCTCCCGCCGCCACCCGGGCCTCGAAATGATCTACTCCCGAATCGACCAGAGCCTCGACGATCACCTGCTCGGTCTGGTGGGTGTTCTCCCACATGGCGGCGCGCAGCTTGGGATGAGCGACGCCGATCTCGATTCGAGTCCGGGTCACGGAGTCGAGCGGTCCGCTCAGGGCCTCCGACACCTTCCACATACCCCTTCGCACCCGCTCGAGCGGAGGAAGACTCCTCGGCTGACGGGCTACCTCTTCGGCGATCACAGGATCGTAGGGGTCAGAGACGATCACGGCTTCCTTGGTGGGGAAATGCCGGAAGAAGGTCATGTGTGAGACACCGGCGGCCCCGGCGATCTCCTCCACGGTGACGTCGTCGAAGCCCCGCTCCGTGATCAGGGCCAGAGCCTTCTCCTGAATACGCTGGTGGGTCTGTTCGGCTCGCGATAAGGCAGGGGCCACAGCGATATGTTAGTCACTAACATTCGGGTAATCCAACGACACACCCGACGCCACCTTCCACGACCACGGCCGTCTGCGACGGCAATAGCGTAAGGTCGCGGCCCATGGCAGCTCGGCCACCTTCAGGAACCGTGGCATTCCTTTTCACTGATCTCGAACAGAGCACACGTCTCTGGGAAGATCACGCCAGCGCGATGGCCGAGCTGTTGAGCCGGCACGACGCCATTCTGCGCCAGGAGATCGATACAGCCGGTGGCTACATCTTCTCGACCGCGGGCGATTCGTTCGGCGCCGCGTTCGACACCGTCGACGAGGCCATCCGGGCCGCGTCGAGTGCTCAACGGCGGCTACGGTCCGAAGCCAGTCTCGAGGGAATCGCTCTCAGCAGCCGAATGGGAATCCACGCCGGAGTAAGCGAAGAGCGCGACGGGAATTACTTCGGCTCCGCGGTCAATCGCGCCGCTCGCATCATGTCGGCAGGCCACGGCGGCCAGGTACTGCTCTCGGAACTGGCGGCCGAGCTCCAAAGCGGAGCTTGGGACCTCCAGGATCTGGGGACGCATCGACTGCGCGACCTGCCCGAGCCGATCCGTTTGTTCCAGTTGGTCCTGAACGATCGCAATATGTACCCGCCCCTGTCGACCGTCGAGGAGGCCCAAAACAACCTGCCTCCAATTCGAAAGGAGTGGTTCGGCCGTCACGCAGATATCGAAGCGGTGTCCGTCCTGCTCGACGAGGCCGGGGTGGTGACCCTCACCGGCATGGGCGGAGTGGGCAAGACCAGTCTCGCTCTCCAGGTGGCGCGGAGCAGACTCGACCGGCACGCGGCGGTGTATTTCGTCGACTTGAGCGCGATCCGCGACCAGCGTGGCCTGATCGAGGAAGTGGCGACGACGATCGGCCTGGACATGGCGGAACTGCAGGAAGGAGAGGCATCGGTCGTGAGAGCGCTCCGCTCCCGCGATCTCCTGCTGCTGCTCGACAATTGCGAACAGGTCATCGAGTCCGCCGCCGCCTTCGTCGACCGGGTCGCCTCATCCAGCCCCCCGGTGAAGATCCTGGCCACCAGCCGCGGGACCCTGGGGATCGAAGGAGAACGGGTGCATCGGGTGGATCCCCTCCCTGAGGAGGATTCCATTCGTCTCTTCCTGGACCGCGCCAACAAGGCCCGACCCGAACTCGTCATCGACGAGGAGCTGAGAGGTCGAATCCGGGAGATTTGCCGACACCTCGACGGGTTACCACTGGCGGTGGAGCTGGCCGCTGCCCGGACCTCACACATGACCATCCCCGACATCTCTGAGCATCTCGACCAGCGTTTCCGGCTTCTCGCCGCAGCGAAGGGACCCAACCCGAGCCGGCACGGAACGCTCCAGGCCACCATCGACTGGAGCTACGAACTGCTCACCGGGGCCGAGAAGGGCCTGTTCGAAGCGACCGCAGTCTTCTCTGGAGGTTTCGATGCCTCTGCGTTGGCTGAGGTGACAGGGTCGGATGAGCTCGACACCCTGGATGGAATCCGCTCTCTGGTGGACAAAGCACTGATAACCCTGGATCCCGGCGACACGGACGTCACGAGATATCGACTGCTCGAAACCCTTCGTATGTATGCCCTGGAACGCCTCGAGACGGCCGGCGGGCTGGAAGAGATGAGGCATGCTCACGCCCGTGTCTATCTGGAGCGCGCCAGACGCCATCCGCCTCAGGTACGCGAGCCCTACTTCTGGGGATACCAACGGGCGGCGGTTCCCGACCTGGAAAACAATCTCCTGGCGCTGGAGTGGCTCGACCGTATCGGCGATCTGGAGTCTCTGGCTCAGCTGGCTTCCCGACTCAACAGTCTCTACGGCTCCCGCTTCATCGACGCGCAACAGCGCGTCATGTGTCGCGACGATGTCATGGCAGCCATCGGGGACCGCTCGGAACGGGCCTTCTACTGCTATGCGTCGGCCGAGGACGCCTCCCTGCGCGCCGATTTCCAGGCCCAATATGTCTGGGGCCAACGTGCCATGGAAGAGGCGGAGGAACCGTTCACGAAGGCGGCAGCCGCGGCGTGGGTGGCCAACGCCCTCCTGGTGCTGGACTACACCCGGACGAGCGAAGTCGTGATGACGGGACTGGACGAGCTCCCCGACGGGCCCGCCGGGGAGATTCGACTCAACCTCACCGCACAGTCTGTGTTGGCCGAGATCATGAGCGGGGTCACCGACAACACGATCCAGAGGGTCACCGACTTATACCAACATGGCCTGGAATTCGCAGGGTTCGAGCTCCTGTTCCTGCTCCATACCCGGGCCGATTACGAGTCCGCCTTGCGGCTGGTGGACGAACTGGAGCCTCTGGCAGAAAACCCGCTGGCCGCCCGCGTGCCCTTACTCCGGGGCATGGTGGCCGCCGAACGCGACGACTTCGACCGAGCGCGAAACAACCTGCTGGAAGCGGCGGCCATGGTGGAGGAGAATCCCGTTCGGTTCGTCGACAGCGACGTGCTGATCGGCTTTGCCGCTCTCGCCCACCTGGAAGGCGACGAGTGTCGAGCCTCGCGCCTGCTGGCACCGGTCGGCCTGCGGCTCCGGTCGCCGGCGAGCTACGCCCTCTACGTCCACTATCGAGATCTGGTCAAGGAGGCGCTCGCCCCAGAAGTCATCGACCAGATCCGGGGCGAGATGAAACCGGTCCAGCCCGGTGAGGTGCTGTCGGCCGAGCGGTCACGACTGGAACGAGAGATGCTCGGGAGCGAGGCGTGATGACCGGAAGGGAGGCGGGGTTACCTATCGGCGTGGTCTGTGCTCTGGGGGGCCCGGCGTCTACCCAGGATCTCGAGCAACCCGGCAACGGCCACGGCCGCCAGCCCCACGATGGTCAGGGCGATGTCGCCGGCAGCGAACAGGCCCAAGACGGCGATGACGATTCCCAGCACCGCCAGGGCGGCGACCGGAAACGACATGTTCATGATCCTGCCCTCATTCTGGGGTGCAAGCGTAACCCGACAAAGGGGAGGTTGGCGCTTCACCGGGCAACATACTCTGGCAACGATCAGGCCTTTCGTTGACAGTCCGACTAGGTTCTCCCCTACCAAACGACGCGCCCAGCATGCCGTTTTGCTGATAAAAACGCGATTGGGGGACACTGAATAAGATGCACACACTGACCGCTCTTGGCCTTGTCGCGGTCGTGGCGGGTTGGAACAATGCACTCCACCTGACTCCTGCCCGCTGGCGCGATGCGGTCGTGTCGGCTGGTGTGGCCGGGGCAGGTGTGGCCGGCGCCGTGTGGCTGTTTTCCGTTCTCGACCCCCAGGGAGGACTGGCCGCCGCCTGGATGTGGACGGTGGCGGCAACCGGCATCTCGATCGGGATCGTGGCCCTGGCCCATCGCTGGAAGGCTCTGGCCCGGGCGGTTTCGGACCGCCGCATCGAGGAGATGTCCAACGGGGCCTTCATCGCCCACACCATCATCCGCATCCCCCTCTTGACTGCATTCACCGAGGAGATCCTCTTCCGCGGGGTGGCCTGGGCGCTGCTCCAGGCTCTGGGTGGCTGGCAGCTGGCCTGGGTGGGCAGTTCGGTGGCGTTCGCCCTGGGTCATGTCGTCGTCGCCAGGCACCAGGCCCGGCGCGAGGGGTATCCGACCGTGCGCTGGGTCGTCACCACCCTGGTCGTGATGCTGATCGCAGGAGTGGGGCTGGGCTGGCTGCGACTGGAAACCGGCGGCGTGTGGGCTTCGGTGGGAGTCCACGCCGCCGTCAACGCCATCTTCGCCCTCGGGGCTCGCTCCCTGTCGATCCGGGCCCGGCAAATCGCCGCAGCCACCAGCGCCGCCTGACCGATGGTCCATGTCTGAGCCCCATTACCAGGCGCCAGACTGGTTCACCCGCAACCTCTTCAACCCCTTGGTCGAGGTTTTCACTCGCCTCGGCTTGAGTTTCTGGGGATCGCGCATCCTCGAGGTTCGGGGCCGGAAGACCGGTGAGTGGCGCTCCAACCCGGTCAACCTGCTCACGGTGGACGGGATCGACTACCTGGTGGCGCCCCGGGGTCACACCCAGTGGGTGCGCAACCTGAGGGCCGCCGGCCGCGGGCGCCTCCGCCTGGGACGGCGGGTGAGCGCATTCGAGGCCACCGAGCTGGCCGACGCCGACAAAGCGGCCATTCTCCGCCCCTACCTGCAGCGCTGGAAGTGGGAGGTGGGCCAGTTCTTCGCAGGCGTGGGACCCGAGGCTTCCGACGACGAACTCCTCGCCATCGCCCCAGACCACCCCGTCTTCCGCATCACCGACGTCGAACGATGACACACTCTGTGAACGGTTTCTCGGCCGCCGGCCGAGAAACCGTTCACAGAAGTCCGCTCAACCGGCGAATCCGTCCAGACGCGCCAGGACCTGGAGCATGACCTCGTCGGCGCCGGCGCCGATCGAGGTCAGGCGACCGTCGCGCAGGAACCTGGTGGTCCAGGTCTCGGACATGTAGCCGATACCACCATGGAACTGGAGGACCCAATCGGCCACCTCCCGCTGGAGGCGCCCCGCCTTGAGCTTGGCGATGGTAGCCATGCGGGTCACGTCCTGACCCTGATTGTGGCGCTCGGCGACGACCAGGTTGTACTCCGAGAGCATGTCCACCTCCGCCGCCAGTTCGGCCAGTTTGAACTGGACGTACTGATGCTTCAGGAGCGGCTTGTTGAAGACGACCCGCTGCGCCAGGTAGTCACGGGTCCGCTCCAGAGCCAGCCGGCACGAGGCGGCGGTCCCGTAGGTGGCCCACATCCGCTCGATGACGAACTGGGCCATCTGCTGCTGGAACCCCATCCCCTCGTTTCCAATCGTGTTGGTCACCGGCACCCGCACGTCGTTGAAGCTGAGCAGTCCGGTATCCGAGGCCCTCATTCCCAGCTTGTCGAGCTTGCGGGACACCTCGAAGCCCTCCACATCGGTCGGCACGATGATCTGGGACATGCCCCCATACCCACCCTCGTCGGAGGTGCGGGCCAGCACACACATCCAATCCGCCTGCAGCGAGTTGGTGATGTACATCTTCGATCCGTTTATGACCCAGTCGTCCCCGTCACGAACTGCTCGGGTGCGGATCGAGGCCACGTCGGAGCCGGCATCCGGTTCGGTGACCGCGATGGAGCAGACCTGTTCGCCGCGCAACACGGGGGCCAGGAAGCGCTCCTTCTGCTCGTGCGTGCCGAAGCGATGGAGCGAGGGTGTGGCCATGTCGGTCACCACCCCCAGGGCCATGCCGATCGAGCCATGGTCGGCAAGGGCGAACTCCTCGGCCAGGATCATGGTGAACAGGTGATCGGCGCCCTGCCCCCCGTAGGCAGGGTCATACTCCAGGCCCAGCATCCCCAGCTTGGCCATCTGCCCGAAGACCTCATGGAGAGGGATCCACTCCGCTTCCTCCCACTCCGGGACCCTGGGGTTGATCTCGTTCTCCACGAAGCTGCGCACCATGCGGCGGAACTCATGGTGCTCTGAGGTGAACGGCATGGCCTACTCCATTGGGCTCAGGGGCGGTCGAGGACCTCGACCAGGATAAGGCGCCTGGCGAACACCTCGCTCCGGGCCCACCGGTAGGCGAAGCGAAACAACAGGGCCGCATAGCAAACCCCGGCCAGGGCGGCGAGGGTGGAGGCCAGGGCGCCGGCCAAGAGGATGGCCAGACCCAGGGCCGCCGCCGCCGGCAAGGTGAGGGCGCTCGACACGGCCAGCCCCACCAGCGACACGACGATGGCCCTTCCGTTCTTGGCACCCGAGGACATGACCTGACGTTCGGGCAGGGGAAACGCACCGAAGATCGAGGTCAGGTTCCCAACCGCCATCCACACCAGCAAGACGGTCATCGACGCCATGAGTGCTGCCGGAAGGTAGGCGGCGGTCCCTCCCAGCACCGCCCCGAGAATCCCCGCCGCCAGCGCTACTGCCGCCCCCGACAGGGCCCAAAGGGCGTTCTTGCCTGCCAGCACCACCGCCACGTCGGTAGGACTGACCACATAGGCCCAGAAGGAGCCGCCGTCGGGGCCGAACTGGTTGGGAACCAGGGCAGTGACCGCCACCCAGGCCGCGGCTACGGCCAGGAACGGCGCGTAGGGCCCGGTCAAGAAGTTCACCCCGACGAATCCGAGGATGCAGATCGACGCCACCGAACCCAGAATCTGAGCCCGCAGTCGCGGATCCCGGCGCAGGTAACGCCACTCCTTGGCGGCAGCGACGCGGACGGGTCCCGACGGTATGACGAGGGCCAGCCGGCCGCCCAAGGTGCCCGTGTCCCTGCGACGGGCACGCCCGGGGCGAGCGGTTGCCGCCCGGGTCTGCATTCGCTCCACGGCCCAACCATGAGCCCTCACCAGGGCTACCGCCGTGACCACTGCCCAGGCCAGCGTCAGCGCAGCCGCCAACCACCGCCTCTGATCGAGTGCGGCCGCCGCCAGGCCGACCGACCCGCCCGGGAGAACCGCCACCCACTCCACCCAGCGGGGCAATCCCGCCGCCAGACCAGAGTTGAATCCAGCGGTGCTGACGGCGATGCTCACGAAACTGATTCCCACCCCGATCAGCGGGCCCAGCGCCTCCCCGCGACCGCGCGAGAGCAAGTCGGACAGCAAGGTCACCACCAACCGCCCGGTGGCAACACCGATGACCGTGGCCAGGACGACCAGGACCGGGACGGTGAAGACCCCCCACCAGCCGGGCCAGTAGCCGGCACCGAAACCGACCGACGCTGCCAACACCGTGGCCAGCCCTCCCGGACCAACCGCACCGGCGGCAAGCAGGCCCCGGCCCAGGTCCCGCGCCGAGATCGGCAGTAGCTCGAACCAGCGCGGGTTGAGGGTCGAGTCGAGAGCCGATCCCACCACCGGCACCAGGATCCAGGCCAGCTGGATCAACGCCCCGGCCAGGGCGGCGAGTGCGGCCGGCTCTCCGATGAACCGGGCCCCCACCGCCAGCACGGCTCCCGACCCCAGGCCCACCGAGACTGCCACCAGCCACAAAAAGATCAGCCCGACCAGGGACCAGGCATCGCCGGCGCCGTTGAGACGACCGGTGAGCCGAAACTTCAGCCGGACGAAGTGCCAAACCACGTGAGTTCCCCGGTTTCGTCCACCCTTGCTCCCACCAGCTCGACGAAGACATCCTGGAGCCGCCGGCCTCCGGTGATGGCGGCCGTCTCCCCCGAGGTGATGATCCGCCCGTTGGCGATGACCATGATCCGATCACACAGCCTCTCCACCACGTCCATCGCATGGTCTGAGAAGACGACCGTCCCCCCGCTGGCGGTGTGCCGGGCCAGGATTCGTTCCAGGGTCTGGCGGGCCACAGGATCGATACCGGCGAAGGGCTCGTCCAGGAACAGCACCCGGGGATTGTGGAGAAGGGCGGCGGCAATGGCGACCTTCTTGGTCATGCCCAGGCTGTAGTCGACCACCAGCTTGTCGGCATCCTCTTCCAGGTCGAGAAGCCGCAACAGCGTGTCTCTCCGCCCGGCAACGACGGCCGGATCCATGCGCCGGAAAAGACCGTTGAAGTCGATCAGCTCCCGCCCGGTCAAGCGCGGGAACATGGTGGGGTCGTCGGGAACCACTCCGAACAACTCCTTGGCTCCGGCCGGGTCCGCCCACACGTCGTGTCCCGCCACCGAGACCGAGCCGCGGTCCGGCTTGAGGAGCCCGGTAACCATGCGCAGAAACGTGGTCTTTCCCGCCCCGTTGGGCCCGCATATGCCGAAGAACGACCCGGCAGGTACGTCGATGGTCACCGAGTCGACGGCCACCTTCTGGCCGAAGGACTTGGTCAGATCGCGCGAGGAGAGGGCGGGCAGGACCATGGGCGGGGGATGGTAGGAAGAGATCAGCTGCTGAAGGCCACGGCCTGGGCGTCGGCCCAACGGGACAGGGCCTTGGTGTAGCGGTGGGTTGCCTCTTCCAGATCGCCCCGCTCCAGCGCCTCCAGGGAGCGGGCAACGTCCGAAATCGTGTCGTCGAGGGCCCGATCGACCGGGTCGAGCCGCCCGGCCACCTGTCGGTAGTCCAGTTCGACCATGCCCTCCCCGTCGGCCGCCCGAAGCCAGTCGATGAGGGTTCTCTGCTCATCTACCCACATCGGGGGTAGGCCGGC
This sequence comes from uncultured Acidimicrobiia bacterium, assembly GCA_963744905.1. Classification (GTDB taxonomy): domain Bacteria; phylum Actinomycetota; class Acidimicrobiia; order Spongiisociales; family ZC4RG35; genus DATFFO01. Next base: position 84,502 of record CAVUUV010000009.1, read on the forward strand.
CCGTTCCATCGCCGCCACGGCGGACTCCAGCCTGGACACAGCATCAGCCACCCGGGTCCGCAACACCATGGGCTCGGCGGCGTGCTCGGGCAGGAACATCAGAAACCAGCGCAACGGCGGGTGCCATGCCGAAGTCATCACGGGCGACGGCCCCGGTGCCCCGGTGCGCAGGCGGGAAAGCTCACGACGAGCCGCCTCCGCCACCGCCCGGTCGATCATCCCCCACCCGAACCGCTCGGTGGCCTGCTGATGGGCAACCAGGGATTCGAGCATCCGTCGACGCGGGGTGCGGGGACAGCGCCACCAACGACCCTGCCACTCCACTTCCCAGGCGTCGGCCCTCTGCGATTCGGTAGTCAACACGGCCTCTCCCAGCCGAGGTACGTCTCCGGGCCCGGCCGTTATCGGGAGCCGGACCTCCTCCGCCGGCCGATAGATCCTCAGATAGGCCACATCGATCATGCCCGGACACTACCTCCATCGGCGGGCCTTGCTCATCTCGACACACCGGGCAGATCTGGCCGCACCCGGTACACTCGATCGAGGTGACTGGCCGCTTCGGACCGTCACGATTGAGGCCGCGAAAGAGAGGACTTGGGTTGAGCGTCTTCGACTCGATCAAGGGTCATGAACAAGTCGTATACGGGTCCGATCCGGTATCGGGCCTCAAGACGATCATCGCCATCCACTCCACCGCACTCGGTCCCGCCCTCGGCGGGACCCGCTTTTATCCCTACCAGTCGGAAGAAGAGGCCCTGACCGACGTTCTCCGCCTCTCCGAGGGGATGACCTACAAGGCCGCTGCGGCGGGGCTGGATCTCGGAGGTGGGAAGGCCGTCATCATCGGTGATCCGAGAACAGACAAGTCCGAAAGGCTGTTCCGGGCCTACGGAAGGGTGGTCGAATCGCTGGGCGGCCGCTACATAACCGCCGAGGACGTCGGAACCACCACCGCCGACCTCACTCATGTCCGCCGAGAAACGCCCTGGGCGGTGGGAGTCCCCGAGGCAGAAGGGGGCTCTGGCGATCCCTCGCCCATCACCGCCCGCGGCCTCTACGCCGCCGCACGGGCCACGGCATATCACCGCTGGGGCGATGCCGACCTGACCGGTCGACGGGTGGTGGTACAGGGGGTAGGCAAGGTTGGCTCCGCCTTCGTCCAGCTACTGGTGGAAGCCCGGGCCGAGGTGATCGTCAGCGACGCCTACCCGGCCGCCGTCGAAGAAGCCGTCCGCACCTTCGACGTCAAGCCCGCCGATCCAGACGAGGCGGTCGAGGTGCCCTGTGACATCCTCTCGCCCTGCGCCCTCGGCGCGGTGCTGAACGAAGACACGATTCCCCGGCTGCAATGCGAGGTGATAGTCGGGTCCGCCAACAACCAGCTCGCAACCCGAGAGGACGGCCGACGCCTCGCCGACCGGGGCATCCTCTATGCACCCGACTTCGTGGTCAACGCCGGCGGCCTGATCAACGTATATGACGAGCTCTTGGGTTATTCGCGAACCAGGGCGCTGCACCGGGTGGATCGGCTCTATGACGCCACCCTTGGCATCCTCGAACAGGCCGATGAGGAGGGGATCACGCCGGTGGACGCGGCCAGGGAGCTGGCGGAACAGCGCATCACCGGGATCAGCGACCTCAAGCGGACCTATGGCCACGGCGACGGGTATCGGCGATGATTGGAGTGGGATCATGACGAACGAGCACACCGGGACCGGACTCGAGGACAAGCAGCTGGTCGAGATGTACCGGCTGATGCTGATGGCACGCCGGGTGGACGACCGCATGTTCGCTCTCAACCGCCAGGGCCGGGCGCCCTTCGTGGTCGGCTCCTCCGGTCACGAGGCGGTCCAGGTGGCCTCGGTCATGGCACTCGATCGCGACACCGACTGGATACTTCCCTACTACCGAGACATGGGGGTGGCATTGGCCTGGGGGATCCCACCGGTGGACGTGTTCCTGGCGGTATTCGCCCGCAAGGACGACGCGATGTCGGGGGGACGTCAGCTTCCCAACCACTGGTCGGATCCGGATCGACGGGTCTTCACGCAGTCCTCGTGCATCGGTACCCAGTACCCGCACGCGGCCGGGGTGGCTCACGGTCTGAGAATCCAGGGCCGTCCCGGGATCGTGGTGGTGTACGGAGGCGAGGGCTCTACCTCCGAAGGGGACTGGCACGAGGCGATGAACTGGGCCGGTATCCACCGGCTCCCCCTCATCTTCGTCATCGAGAACAACCGCTATGCCATCTCGGTCCCAGCCAGTGACGAGGTAGCAGGAAGCCTGAGCGAGCGAGCCCGGGGATATGGGTTTCCAGGGGTGACCATCGACGGCAACGACCCTCTCGAGGTGTACCGGACGGTCAGAGAAGCCGCCGACCGCGCCAGGGCGGGGGAGGGCCCCACCCTGATCGAAGCGGAGACCTACCGCTACTACGCCCACACCTCCGATGACGACGACCGCCTCTACCGGAGCCGTGAAGAGGTCGAGCAATGGCGCCGCAAGGACCCCGTCAAGAGAATTCGCCAGTACCTGATCGAACAACGCCTCCTCACCGAGGCTGAGGAACGAACCATCGACGGGGAGGTCAACTCCGAGCTGGCCCGAGCGGTGAACGAAGCCGAGGCGGCGCCCCGCCCCGACGAGCCCTACACGAGGGTCTACGCCAACCCCATCACACCGTCTCAGCCGACGACCGAGCCAGAGGAAACACCCCAGGGGCCGGTCGTGAACCTGATCACCGCCGTGAATCGGGCCCTCAACGAGGTCATGGACCAGCACTCCGACACCGTCGTCTTCGGCGAGGACGTGGCGGGGGAGAAGGGCGGGGTGTTCAAGGCCACTCAGGAACTCACCCGCCGCTTCGGGGAGGAGCGCTGTTTCAACAGCCCACTCGCCGAATCCGTCATCATCGGGGTTGCGGTGGGGATGGCGGCCTCAGGCCTGCGGCCGTTGCCCGAGATCCAATTCGCCGACTACATCCATCCGGCCTTCGATCAGATCGTCTCGGAGGTGTCACGGATCCACTATCGCTCCGACGGCCGGTGGACCTGCTCGATCGTGATACGCACACCCTTCGGAGCCGGAATCCACGGAGCCCTCTACCACTCCCAGTCCATCGAGGCCTACTACGCCCACGTACCCGGCTTGAAGGTGGTGGTGCCCTCGACCCCCGCCGACGTCAAGGGCCTGCTGTTCTCAGCGGTGGAGGATCCGGACCCGGTCATGATCCTCGAACCGAAGAAGCTGTATCGACTGGCCAAGGGCCCCTATCCGGAGGGCGAGTGGCGGGTTCCCCTGGGCAAGGCGGCTATTCGCCGCCCGGGGCGGGATCTCACCATCCTCACATATGGAGCGATGGCCCATTTTGCCCTCGAGGCGGGGGAACGGCTGGCCGGAGACGGCATCGACGCCGAGATCATCGACCTCCGAACCCTCAAACCGCTGGACTGGCCCACCATCGAGGCATCGGTGCAGAAGACATCCCGGGTCCTGATCGTGCACGAGGACAACGAGTTCGTCGGTTACGGAGCGGAGCTGGCGGCCCAGGTGGCCGACAAGGCGTTCGAGTGGCTCGACGCCCCCATCCGTCGCTACGCCCTTCCCGACGTCCCCGCCATGCCTTACGCCCAGGAGATGGAGGACACGGTCTACCCCACCGCCGAAGGTATCGTGCGTCACGCCACCGACCTGGCCCGTTGGTAAGGCGGGCGAGCTGGCCTGGCCAACCCAGGGTTCACAGCGTCGCCCAGCGACGCTCACCGCCCCAACCTCGACCATCGCAGCCCTCGCTGGCCAACCCAGGGTTCACAGCGTCGCCCAGCGACGCTCACCGCCCCAACCTCGACCATCGCAGCCCAGGCGTGGCCAACCCAGCAGTATGGAACGGTCGGGTTGTCGGCCCGTTCCGTAGATTCGGGATCGGCCGCCGGCTGAGTCCCGGCGGAAGGTTGCCACATACGGAAGGAGGGCCGACGTGTTGAGTATGACGGATTCTGGGGTGGTTGTCATCGGGATGGATGTGAGCAAGCGGGAGATCTTGGCGGGGGTGTTGCCGGGTGGGGAGGGGGAGTGCGGGTGCATCGGCTGGGTCATGATGAGCCGTCGGTGCGCCGGTTCATTGGCCGGTTCCGGACCGTTCCCGGTTGCGGGTGTGTTATGAGGCGGGTCCGACCGGTTATGGCCTGTTCCGGTTGTTGGGTTCGATGGGGGTGACGTGTGAGGTGGTGGCCCCGTCGCTGATCCCGAAGCGTCCCGGGGAGCGGGTCAAGACCGACCGCCGCGACGCTCGCCGACTGGCGGGGTTGTATCGGGCCGGGGAGTTGACCCCGATCCGGGTTCCCTCCGACCCAGGAGGCGGTGCGGGATCTGTGCCGGACCCGAGCGGATCTGTTGGATACGCGCAAACGGACCCGCCAGCAGTTGACGTCGATGTTGTTGCGTCACGGGATTGTGTATGGAGCGACCCGTTGGACGGCCAGGCATGAGGAGTGGCTGGGGTCGGTACGCTTCGACGAGCCGGCCCTGACCGACACGCTGGCTCATTACCGGGCGGCGTTGTCGACCATGGACGCCAACCTGGTGGCGGTCGAAACCGACCTGGGCGGCTATTACGACCGGCCTCCTTTCGCCGATGGGGTTCATCGTCTCGCCGCTTACCGAGGTATCGGCTATTTGGGGGCGTTGACGTTGACCGTCGAGGTGGGTGACTGGGCCCGGTTCCCCGCCGCTCCCTATTTCATGGGTTTCGTGGGACTGGTCCCCTCCGAATACTCGACCGGCGACACGGTATGGCGAGGCAAACTCACCAAAGCCGGTAACAGCCATCTCCGCACCCAACTGATCGAGTCGGCCTGGGCCTATCAGCACCGCCCCAGGATCGGCGTCGAGCTGTCTCGACGACACCAAGGCATCGACCCGGCCACCCTGGCCCGTTCCTGGGCGGCTCAACAGCGGCTATGCCGCCGCTGGAGACACCTCGCCTCCCGCAAACACCACAAAGGGACAGTGGCCGCCGCCGTCGCCCGGGAACTAGCCGGTTTCTGCTGGGGAGAAATGACCGCCGAGCCCGCCCCCAAACCCTGGGAGCCCCCGTCATGATCGGTTGACGGAGACACCCATCAACCGTGGGAGTCGCCCTTAGGCGCCGCCGGAGCAGGAACCGAACCCCCATAACCCTGTGCACACGGACCGCCGTCCGCACGTGCGAACCCAGTCGGGGGCACCCACCTGCCGAACAACGACTGTGCGAACCAACCCGCGAATATCAGAGTGGCGGTACCACCGATCCACCAACGCCGGGCGGCTCCCACCCCACCCAAAGGAGACCACCACAACCCCCAACCTCCACAACCCGTCACCAACGGGGGAAGACTTCGCCACGTCCGCACCAAGACGGGTTTGACAAACCGTTCCATATCAGGGTTCACAGCGTCGCCCAGCGACGCTCACCGCCCCAACCTCGACCATCGCAGCCCAGGCGTGGCCCAACCCAGGGTTCACAGCGTCTCATCCACCTCGCCGGGCGACAACGGGGCGATAGGGCCGCCCTAACCTGAGGGCGATGTCAGTCGCCTCTCACCTGTCGGAGCTGGCTGGTTCGGCGTTTGCCGCCCTGGGATTGGACCCGGAACTGGGGGCGGTGGTTCCGTCCAACCGTCCCGAACTGGCCCAGTTCCAGTGCAACGGAGCGATGGCGGCCGCTGCCGAGGCGGGGCAGCCACCCCGCCAGATTGCCGAACAGGTTGCCGCCCGTCTGCGCCACGACCCCGGACTGAAATCGGTGGTGGTTGCAGGCCCGGGGTTCATCAACCTCACCCTGACCGACTCGGCCCTGGCCGCCTGGGCTCAGGCGGCTTCGGACGACTCACGCCTGGGGGTGGACGCCACCTCCGATCCCAGGACGGTGGTAGTCGACTATGCCGGACCCAACGTGGCCAAGGCGATGCACGTGGGGCATCTGCGGGCCACCATCATCGGGGACAGCATCGCTCGCTGCTTCGACTTCGTCGGGCACAGGGTCATCCGGGATCCCCACTTCGGGGACTGGGGACAGAACATGGGGCTGGTCATCGCCGAACTGGAGCGCCGCCACCCGGACTGGCCATACTTCGACCCCGCCTACTCGGGGCCCTATCCGGACCGTTCCCCGATCACCCTCGACGATCTCCAGGAGATCTATCCAACCGCCGCCACCCGGTCCGCCTCCGACGAGGACTTCGCCGAGACGGCCCGAACGGCCACTGTCGAGCTGCAGCGCAAGCGGCCCGGCTATTTCGCCCTGTGGCAACACATGCGCAACGTGTCGCTCGAAGCTCAGCGGGCGGACTTCTCCGACCTGGGAGTCGACTTCGACATCTGGTACGGAGAGTCCGACGTCGCCGATCTGTTGGAGCCGCTGGTGGAGCGCTTCCGCCAATCGGGTGTCGCCGAGGAATCGGAGGGAGCGTTGATCGTTCGGGTGAATGAACCCGACGACAATCGCGACTATCCGCCCCTCATCCTCGTGAACCGCCGCGGCGGATACCTCTACTCCACCACCGACCTGGCCACGGTCTGGTACAGGGCAGAGCAACTCCAGGCAGATCTGGCCCTGTACGTGGTCGACGCCCGCCAGGCCGACCATTTCGTGCAGGTGTTCCGCGCCGCTCGTAGGGCCGGAATCGCCGGGTCGATGGCCACCGAACACATCGGATTCGGAACGATGAACGGCCCCGACGGGCGCCCCTTCAAGACCCGCGAGGGCGGAGTGGTGTCACTGCGCGACCTGATTCAGATGGTCGAAATGGCGGCGCTGCAGCGGCTCAAAGAAGCCGACATCGCCTCGGACTACGCCGACACCGAGCGAACCGAGATCGCCCACATGGTGGGTATCGCCGCCCTCAAGTTCGGCGACCTGCACGCCAACCGCACCTCCGACTACGTCTTCGACCTGGATCGCTTCTCGTCGTTCGAGGGAAAGACCGGCCCATATGTCCAGTACGCGGCGGTGAGAATCCGATCATTGCTCCGCAAGGCGGAGGAGGGAGGCCTGGCTCCCGGAGCAGTCCGGCCGCCCTCTGCCATCCCCGAACGTGACCTGATTCTGGCGCTGCTACACCTGCCCGAGGTGGTGCAACGGGTAATCGACCTGCGGGCGCCCAACCATCTCGCCGAGTACGTCTACGACCTGGCTGGAACCTTCAACCGCTTCTACGACGCCTGCCACGTCCTCTCCGAGCCCGACCCAGAGCGGAGGGATTCGTGGCTGACCCTGTGCCGACTCACCCTCGACGCCCTGATCAGGGCTCTCGACCTGCTCGGCATAGAGGTCCCAGAGCGGATGTGACATGGACGCCCCCACCCTCCGCACCGCCCGGCTTTCAGATGCTCCCGCCATAGCCGCTTTCACCTCCGACACCTTCTCGTGGGGTGACTACGTGGCCGACGAGTTCTCATCCTGGCTGGACGAAACCGACATGGGTGTGGTCGTGGCCACCGACGACTCGGACCGACCCGTTGCCGTGGCCCGGGTCCGGATGTTGAGCCGCCGGGAGGGGTGGCTGTCGGCGGCGCGGGTCCACCCAGACAATCGCCGGCAGGGACTCGGCTCTGCCCTCAACGACTGGTGCGTGGAGTGGATCGCAGGACGGGGCGGGGCCGTGGCCCGGCTCCAGATCGAGACCTGGAACGAAGCCGCCCACAACCAGGTGCTGGGGCTGGGATACCGGCCGGTGATGGGAGCGGTCAATGCCGAGCGCCCGGTCGGCAGCGACCCCATGCACCCCGTCACCAACGGCGGCAAGCGAACCCGGGGTGAGGAGAGGCTGGATCGGGCACCCCAGGCCGAGGCCGACCTGGCCTACATCGCCTGGTCCACCAGTGAGCTGGCGCGGGCATCCCGGGGAATGTTCCCCGTCGACCTGTGGGCGTGGCGCCGGATGAACGACCACGACGTGCGTGACACCCCGATCTGGTTCTGTCCGGCCGGCTGGGTAATGGCCGACCGCGACGACGACCAGATGATCGTTCGCTGGCCCGTCACTACTCCTGAGGACGCCCCTCTGCTGATCAAGGCCGTGACAGACCTCGCCCACGAGAAGGGGACCGAGCGCCTCTACATGGTGGGACCCGACGTGCCCTGGCTTCACTCGGCTCTGGAGACCCACGGCTTCGAATGCCATCCCAGCCGGATCTACGCCAAGTCTCTCTGAGACTCACATGATGATCATCGTCGTCACCGCCCACACCAGGTACAGCAGGGGAATGTCGGCGTCAGCCGCGATCGACTCTCCCAGATAGCCGGATCGGGCCCACCAGGCCAGGGGCACACCCACCACCGGGACGGCTGTCATTCCGGCAATGGCGATCGCCCGAACCGAGTCGACCCCGACCTGGAACGGGAGCGGCAACTGGGCGACGGGATCGACCAGGTAGCCGTGGACGATGAACAGCAGCAGACCCACCACGACGGAGGCCAGGACCCGGGCGACCAGCACTTCCACCTCGTCGTAGCCCACCAGCCGTCGGCCCCGACCGAGCGGGCCCTCCGAGGCCACCCCGAGGGCGAAGGCACCCACGATCCCGATCACCAGGCTGGAACCCAGCATGGCGCCGGTGGAGAGCCCCAGCCCGATCTGGACCAGGTCGAATCCGTCCAGGAGCACGGCGATGGCCAGACCGAGGAGGACGCTGCCCAGGACCACCAATCCGACGTCGAGCATGGTCCCGCTGGCGCCCAGTCCCAGAGAGACGTAGTGGCGGAAGTTGGAAGGGGCGGCGTCGGGTCGAGCGGTCATCGGCGCCGAACTCTAGCCAGAGGCACAGACCGAACTCCTGTGCCGCCACAACGCCCGGGCTTCAACCAGCCGACGCCGGAACCCGATCCGCCAGAGCGTCCCGATACAGCTCGATGGGGTGAGAGATGGTGTACCAGTTGGGAAGATGCTGGCGCAGCTGCATCTCGCAGCCGGGGTTGGCGGAGGCGACGATGGTGGTGCCGGTGGCCTCGACCTCGGAGGCCTTACGCCCACCCAGCTCGGACGAAGCATCGGGATAGAGGAGCGAGTAGATCCCGGCCGCGCCACAGCACATGCCGGTCGGGTCCACATCCACCACCTCGTAGCCGGCGGCGCTGACGATGGTCCGCTGGGCAGCAGTCTCCCGCTGGGCGTGGCGTAGATGGCAGGGGTCCTGCACCGCCACCTTCCCCCTGTCGGGGGCGAGGCGGGGAAGAGCGCCCTCCTCTATCAGCCCGGCCACCACCCGGGTTATGTCGGATGAGCGCCGGGCGAGATCCTCCCCGTTCTCGGCCCAGTTGCCGTATTCGGCCATGTGCGCCGAGCACCCAGCGGCGGTGACCGCCACCAGGTCCACTCCGGCCAGGGCCGACACGTTTCTGGCCGCCAGGCGGCGTGCCTGGTCGGCGGCCCCATCATGGGCGGCCAGCGCCCCACAGCAGGTCTGGCGGCGCGGCACCACCACCCGGTATCCGGCCCGCTCCAGTAGCTCCGCCGCCGCCTTCTGGACCGAGGGGAACCACGGCTCCATCACGCACCCGGCCAGCAGCGCGGCCGTGCCACGGGTGCCATCCCCAAAGATCCTGCCCCGCAGGGAAGGTGCTGGTCCGAGCGGACGGACTCCCGACAGGGGTCGCTGCAACGACGCAGGCAGGAGCCGGTCGAGACCCATCATCCTCAGCACACGCATCCCGGCGGTGACGAGGCGCATCAGCCCCGGCGAACCCAACCCCCGTCCCAGCATCAGATGACGGATCGATCGCTCCCGGTCCGGAATCTGAGCGGTCACCTCGGCCCGGGCTCCCTCCATGGCGCGGCCGAATGGAACCAGGCCCGGGCACACCGCCTCGCAGGCGCGGCATTGCAGGCAGAACCCCATGATCTCGGCGAAGGAGTCGTCGACCCCCAGCTCCCCCGTGGCCACGGCACTCATCGCCATCAAGCGTCCCCGGGGTGAGGCCGTGTCCCGTCCGGTGAGGCGATAGGTGGGGCAATGGGGCAGACACAGACCACACTCGACACATGCCCCCAGCTCCGCATCGGTGGGGTGGTACTGGGTAACCCAGGCCATCACAGTCCCCCGGGAAGGCGACCCGGTTCGAGGATTCGTCGGGGGTCGAAGGCCGCCACCACCCGCCGCTGTAGATCGAGCCCGGCCGGCGGGGACCCCCAGGGGTCGACCTCACCCCGACCCCGGATCCGCACCACCCGCCCCCCTGAGCTCTCCGCCCATTCCCTGATGCCGCTTGGGTCGAAGTCGTTCTCCACGCCGAAGCTCACCTCGCCTACCCGGTGCTGGGCTATGAACTCGCTCCCGTCGGGAAGACGACCCAGCGCCTCTCCCAGCAGCGAAGGCCGCACCCGCACCGACCAGACTGCCGGAGTCGATAGGGCCTCCGGGTAGGTCAGGCCGGGCTCGGCCTCCCCTCCCAGACGACGCACCTGGTCCTCGACCTCGGGTCCCGTCCCCTCCAACAGCACCCTCATCCCGCCCCTGTCCTCCAGCACCGCCAGAGGACGGTAGACGGCGCCGACCCGCTCCGGGTCCGACAGGTGGACCGTGGCAGAGGTCTCCGCCCGCGGCCACAGCTTGAAGCACACGGAAGTGATGACACCCAGCGAACCGAGCGACCCGGTGAAGAGCCGGGGCAGGTCGTATCCCGACACGTTCTTCACCACCCTGCCTCCGCCCTTGATCCGACGCCCGTCTCCGGTCACGGCGTGGACCTCGAGCATGCGGTCACGGGTAGGCCCGTAGCGCAGGCGGCGGTAAGCCGAGGTGCCTGTAGCCACGATTCCCCCCACCGTGGCCCGGCCGGGTTGTTCGGGCAGGACCGCGCTCTGCCTCTGGCCGGCCAGTTCGGCCTCCAGGTCGACCACGGGGGTTCCCGCTCCCACCACTACGGTCAGGTCATCCGGCTTCCAATCGAAGATTCCCCCCAGTGCGGCGGTGGAGATCGTCAGATCGGCCTCGACCGGATACCCGATGTCGCGATGGGTCCCCCCACCCCGTATCGCCACCCGCATCCCCTGATTCGAGGCGTGGTCGAGGAGGAGAGCCAGCTCCTCCTCGTCGACGGGAGCCACGGCGTCGCGCCCGTCGATGGACACGGTGCGTCGGTCGATGACGGCCGATCCCTCGCTCACACCCACACCCCGTCCGGATGTGACTTTCCTCCACCCAGGTCGAAGCAACGAGAGCCCGCCGGCAGCACCTTGGCCGGGTTGAACAGGTCGTGAGGGTCGAAGCACTCCTTCAGCCGGGCCTGGGCGTCGAGGTCGACGTCGGTGAACATGATCGGCATGAGGTCCCTCTTCTCCAGGCCGATCCCGTGCTCACCGGACAGGGTCCCCCCGTTCTTCACGCACAATTCGACCATCTCCCGGGCGGCGGCGTGAACCCGGCCGCTCTCCTCGGGGTCCCGGGCGTCGTAGGCGATCAGTGGGTGCAGGTTGCCGTCCCCGGCATGGAAGACGTTCATCATCACCAGATGGTGCCGATCGGCTATCTCATAAACGCTCGACATGGTCTCGACCAACCGGGTGCGGGGTACGACAGTGTCGTGCAGGTAGTAGTCGGGTGCCGCTTGAGCCACGGCACCGAAGGCCGATTTGCGGCCCTTCCATAACAGTCCTCGCTCCGCCTCGTCGGCGGCCAGCTTGACGCTGCGGACGCCCTGGGATTCGGCGATGCGGCGGATGACGTCTGCTTCGGCCTCCACGGCGGCCGTCTCCCCCACCACCTCCGCCAGGAGCAGGGCGGCGGCATCGGTGGGGAGCCCCGCCCCGAGCCAGTTCTCCACGGCGATGGCCATGCGCTGGTCCATCATCTCCAACGCAGCCGGCACCACCCCGGCAGCGATGACCCCCGACACGGTCCCTGCGGCCGCTTCTACGGTGTCGAAGGCCAGGAGCAGAGTGCGGACGTCGGGAGCATCCGGGACCAGGCGCACCAGGACGCGGGAAACCAGGCCCAGCGTCCCTTCTGATCCCACCATCACACCACGCAGGTCGAGCCCGATCGGATCGGGAGCGGGCCCGCCCAGCACCATGACCTCGCCATCGGCCAGGACCACCTCCACGGCCAGGATGTGGGACACCGTGCTTCCCTCGGCCAGGCAGTGAGGCCCGCCCGAGTTGTTGGCCACGTTCCCTCCGACCGTGCAGGCAGCCTGCGATGACGGATCCGGGGCGAAGTGGAGACCGTAGGCGGAGGTGGCCACGGAAAGGTCCAGGTTGATCACCCCGGGGCCGACCCAGGCTGTGCGGTCATTCGGGTCGATCTCCTCGATCCGATCCATGAGCTTGGTCGAGACCACCACCCCGCCCTGGCTGGGGACGGCCCCCGCCGCCAGGCCGGTCCCGGCACCTCGTGCCACGATCGGAGTCCCGTGTCGGGAGGCGATGCGAACGATGCCGACCACCTCCTCGGTAGACAGCGGAAACACGACGACCGACGCCCGGCCGTGGGTGATGCCGGCATCCTTGGAATAGAGGTGCAGGGCGAACGGATCGACCGAAACACGGTCGGGCCCGAGAAGTTCGATCAGATCGTCGGCCAAGCCCATCATCCGATGTTAAGGCGATCTGTAAGGTGACAGGGTGGACGAATCTGCACCCGTGCCCTCCCAGCCGCAACACCCGAGTCCCAACCCCGACCAGCAGACCTGGCGGGTGCTGGCCCACGCTTCGGCTCTGATCCAGTTCGTGGGAATCCCCTCCTTCGTGGGCCCGTTGATCGTGTGGCTGATCCGCCGTGATGACCCGGTGGTCGAACCACACGCACGGGAGGCACTCAACTTTCAGATCTCTTTGCTGATCTACTTCGTCGGCGGGATGGCGGTGGCGTTCGTGGCTGCCATCACCATCGTCGGCCTGGTGCTGACCGCCCTGATCATCATCTTCCTGGTGGTTCTCGTCGTGGCCGAGGTCGTCTTCGCCATCCTGGCTTCCCTGGCGGCCTCGCGCGGGCAGCTTTACCGCTACCCGCTCAACCTGGACCTGATCAAGGGCTGATCCCACTCATCCATTCCCGCCCCAACCACCCCCACCTGGAGTGAGGATCAGAAGCCGATCGCCCACGTCGACCTCCAGGGTGGTCTTGCCTTCCAGTCGCCGGCGATTCCCGTCGGGTGTCAAGAGCCAGTCCTCCCCGGTGGCGCCTGGACCGCCCCCGGCCAGGCCCCAGGGTCGGTGCCGGCGGCGCTCGCCCATCAGCGAGACGGTGGCAGGCTCGTCGAAGACCAGTTCGCGCTCTATCCCCTCTCCGCCGGGGTAGAGGCCCTCGCCCCCACTCCCGCGCCTCAGGGTGGTGCGGGCGACCCGGAACGGGTAATGGGTCTCGAGAGACTCTCGCGGCGTGTTCTTGGTGTTGGTCATGCCGGTGTGGATCCCGGACTGCCCGGCCCGGCCCGGACGCCCACCCTGGCCGCCGGCGAGAGTCTCGTAGTAGGCAAAACGGTCGTTTCCGATGAGACAGTTGTTCATCGTGCCCTGGGAGGCGGCCGGGACCCGGTCGGGAGCGGCCTGGGCCAGCGCTCCCAGGAGAACGTCGGCGATGCGCTGGCTGGTTTCGACGTTCCCTGCCGCCACCGCCGCCGGGGGCCGGGCCGCCACCAGGGTGCCGGGGCGGGTGATGAGCTCCAGCATCCGGTAGCAGCCACCGTTGGTGGGGATGGTGGGGTCGGTTGCCACCCTCACCGCGTAGTAGAGGCAGGAGCGAGTCACAGCCTCGGGAGCGTTGAAGTTGGCCGCGATCTGCGGGTCGGTGCGGGAGAAGTCGGCGACCAGCCCATCCTCCTCCACGGTGACGGTCACCCTGACGGCCACATCCTCCGGGCCCCATTCCATGAAGTCCTCGAAGTCGTAGGTCCCGTCGGGAAGAGCGGTCAGGGCGGCTCGCATGCGACGCTCGCCGTAGTCGAGCAGGGTCGTGGACAGGACCTCGAACCTCTCCCGGCCCTCGCGGTCGATCAGCTCGACCAAACGTCTCGCCGCCACCTCGTTGGCTCCCATCTGGGCAGAGAGGTCGCCACTTCGCTCGTCGGGGGTGCGGGTGGCGGCCAGGAAAGGCCCAAGGAAATCGTCCTGCCATTTCCCGTCGACCACACACACCGTGGGAGGAACCACGTGGCCTTCCTGGCGCAGCTCGACGGCGTGGGCGGGCATCGACCCCGGGGCTTCCCCTCCCACATCGGCATGATGGGCCCGGTTGCCCACCCAGGCTACGTGGCGACCGTCGGCGAACACCGGTCTCACCAGAGTCAGGTCGTTGAGGTGGGTGCCACCTGCGAAGGGATCGTTGACCGCATACTGGGTGCCGGGGCGCGGCTCGAACCGCTCCAGCACCGCCGCCACGGACGCCGGCATGGCGCCGAGATGGACCGGGATGTGCTCGGCCTGGGCCAGCATCTCGCCGCCGGGAGTGAACAGCGCCGCCGAGCAATCCGCCCTCTCCTTGATGTTGGGCGAGTAGGAGGTGCGCCGGAGCACAGTTCCCATCTCCTCGGCCACCGAAGCGAGCTGGTTGCGAAACACCTCCAGGACGATGGGGTCGACCGGGACCGTCACCAGCTGACCTCCAGTGTCCCGTCCGCGAACACCCGGGCCCGGTCCCCGGCCTCGAGGAAGATGGTTCCCACCGTCTCCTCGATCACGCAAGGTCCGTGCACAACCAGCCCCCCCGGGAGCTCGTCACGCCACCAGACATCCAGCTCGACCTCGTTGTCGGCCACCATCACCTGACGCCGGCGCGGGACCGGGGCCGGGCCCGTTCCGGCTTCAGGCAGGTCCTCCCAGGCCAGGATCGGCCGGCCCGAGGCCACCGCCCGCACCGTCACAACCTCGATCGGGTCGTGGGGACGGGCGAAGCCGTTGATGTCCCGATGAGCGGCGTGGAATTGTTCGACGACCTGGTGGAAACTGCGGCCGCGGTCGAGGGTCAAGGGAATCTCATGAGCCTGTCCCACGTATCGGGCGTCGGCCACCAGTTCGACCTGGGTGGGAGGTGCTCCCTGTCCGTTGAGGAAATCCGCCTCGGCCCGAGTGGAGATGGCCGCCAGGGAAACGTCCAGGGTCGAGGCCTGCTCCGAACGGATCATGACGCTGCGGGCAACATCGTGGCGGGGAGGCGCCATCAGCAGGCCCAGGGCGGAAAACACGCCCCCGTGCGGAGGCAGGGCCACCCGGCTCATCCCCAGGCGCCGGGCGAGCGAGACGGCGTGGAGCCCTCCCGCCCCGCCGAAGGCAACCAGGGTCGAAGCCCGGGGATCGACACCCTGTTCGACCGACACGGCCCTGATCGCTCTCTCCATGTGCGCCTCCACTACCTCCAGGACACCCTGGGCGACCCGAATCGGGGAGAGACCGGCCTGGTCGCCCAACTCTGCCAGGACCCGGCCGGCGGCATCGGGATGCAGAGCCAGCGAACCACCCAGGCGGCCGTCGGGATCGATCCGGCCCAACACCACATGGGCGTCGGTCACGGTGGGCCGGTCACCACCGGCGCCGTAGGAAGCCGGGCCCGGGTCGGCTCCGGCGCTGGCCGGGCCCACCCGCATCGACCCGCCCGGGTCCAGCCAGGCGATACTGCCCCCTCCGGCACCGACCGTGTTGACCGCCACCGACGGCATCCGGCACACGTATCCATCCACCGTCCGCTCGTAGGCGACCTCGGGCCGTCCCCCTTCGACCCGGCACACGTCGGTTGAGGTCCCTCCCATGTCGAAAGTGATGACCCGCTCGTAGCCGCGGGCCCGTCCCATGGCCGCGGCTCCTACCACCCCTCCGGCAGGTCCGGAGAGGAGCAGGGCGGCGGCAAGCCGGGCGGCGTCGGTGCCTTCCATCAGGCCGCCCGAAGACCGCATCACCTGGAGACGGTCGGCCAACCCGCCTGTGCGGACACCGAGGCGACTCAGATACCCCGACACGCGCGGTCCCAGATAGGCGTTGAGCACCGTGGTCGAGGTGCGTTCGAATTCCCGGAATTCGGCCGCCACCCGACTGGAGAGGGAGACCGGTACCCCGGTCAGGATCCGTCCGATCGCCTCCTCCCGTGTGGGGTCCCGGAACGAGTAGGCCAGCGACACCGCCACCGATTCGGGATCGCATGCCATGACCCGTTCAACCAGATCGTCGAGCCGTTCCGAGACCCCGATCCGGCTGGAGCGATCGACCAACGGCAGGGGACGGTCGGCGAAGCTGTCGTACAGAGACGGTCGGTCCTGGCGACCGATCTCGATCACATCCTCGAATCCGCTGTCCGTGACCAGCACGGTCCGGGCACCCCGGCGCTCCAACAGGGCGTTGGTCGCCACCGTGGAACCGTGAATGACCGATGCGGCCCTGATCCCGCCCAGCACCCGGGCGGCCCCGGCCATCACCCCGTCGCTCTGGTCGCCGGTGGTCGCCACCTTCGCCACCCGCAACTCCCCGTCTACCCAGCCGACGCAATCGGTGAACGTACCTCCCACATCCACACCCACCACCGCTCCCGACTCAGCCGGCCCCACGGACCCTCCCTTCTGGCGCGACATTCAGGGCGTATGCGAACTGAATGTCGCGCCAGAACGAGGATTCCCGACCGCTACGCTGGCTTTCCATGCCTGTGGTCGCTGAGCCCACTCCCAACCCCAATGCGCGCAAGTTCACCGTCGGCAAGCCGGTGGGCGGCCCCGCCACATTCACCGTCGCCAACGCCGGCGATGATCCCGCCGCCGCCGACCTCCTGGCCATCGACGGGGTGACCTCGGTGTTCATGACTGCCGACTTCGTGACAGTGACCAAGACGGCCGACGTCGAGTGGACTGCCATCGAACCGGCGGCCACTGAGATACTCAACCGCCGGTTCGGCTGAGCCTGCGCAGGGCCTCGCCGACCAGGTCGCTTACCCCTCGAGCCCGCTTCTCGGGCAGATCGTCGATCCCGAACCACGCCACGTCGAGCGACTCCTCGCTGATCGTGGGCGCAGCCTCCGCCACTACAGCCAACATCTGAACGTCGAGATGCCAGTCGCCGCGGCCGCATGGGGAAGCGTGCCGTGACAGCGCCAGGGGAACCGGCGCCACTCCGCCCACCAGCCCGGTCTCTTCGGTCATCTCTCGAGCGGCGGCCTCGGCCACCGACCCGTCCCCGGGCTCGAAATGGCCGCCTGGCTGCACCCACAGGCCCATGCGACGGTGCAGAACGAGGCACACACGACTGCCATCGGCGCTCACGGGCAGTGCCGATGCGGTGAAGTGGGCCGGCTCCCCGTTGCGATCCAGGAGGGAAGGGTCGGTCGCCAGGGCAGACCAGGCGGCTCTGCGGAATCTCCGCTCGGCATCCTCGGCCGGGGTGGTCACGATCACATCGACCAGGTTGAGGGCAAGGCTCATGCCGCGAGCGTAAACACCATCATGGTCCGTCCGGCAACAGCCGACGCACCGGCCAGCTCAACCCTGCATCATCCACCCAATCCACCTCGATCACCCAGTCCGGACCGATCCGCGATGCCCCCGTGACCGGTTCATCACCCGCCAGCTCCCCTACCTGGTCCGGGACAGAGGAGTCGAGCGGGTCGATGTCTACCACGGAGTCGGCCGGTTGGGCCGAATAGGGGCCGTCTACGACCTTCCAACCCGTATCGTCGAGGGACAGAACCACTTTCCAGGCCTCATCGGGCAGACGCTGGTAGGAACCCTCACCCGGGGTGGCCAGCCTCCTGATGAGGACGGTGACCTCGGCCCCGCCCGACTCGACCCATTCGAAGGCGATGGGCCCCGCCCAGTCGACGAAGGAACGACCCTCCTCCCCACTGGAGCCGTCACGAGTGAAATGGTCGACGACGAACCACTCGGCCAGGCTGGCAGCCGACGTCTCCAGGCCCGGGACCGGAGCCGCCATCAGGTCGGCCTCCGCCCAGGTCCCGCTGGTGGCCATGGTGGTCGAGGTGATGATGGAAGGGGGAGGGGCTACCTCCTCCTCTGCGATCGGAACCACCTGAGTAGTGTCGGCCGGCGCCGGGGCAACCGGGGAGGCAGTGCCGCGGCCGATACTGATGCCGATCCCGCCCATGAACAGGGCCGCGGCACCGAGGTAGACCCACCACCGCCGCTGACTGCCCTTCTCCAACGACTCCCACGGAATCCGCTCGAAAATCTCGGTATCACGATCATCATGCTCCACGCGCCCGAACCTACGGGGCCACCCATCGGGCTTCAAGAGGGTTGAGCCTCCAAACAGAAGTCGCGAGGAACTGCTCCACCCTCACTAACGTTGTGCGGCAATGGCTGTTAATCCCGACCCAAAACCAGGACGCTGGATCCTGCCCCTGGTCGTGCTGGGCATGGTCGCCTTCACCTATTTCTTCGTCCGCGCCCTCCCCTCGACGGATGGGCTTCCCATCGAGAGCTCACCGCCCGGCTCGGGGTCGACCTTCCCGGGCACCGGCAGTACCACCCCGGGAACGTCGGAGACCACGACGCCGGCCACCAACACGGACCCGGCCACGCAGGCCTATCTCGAAGGCGTCGGCGGCATCCTCACCAGCCTGGAGGACCTGCAGCGGGAGATGTCGGCGGTCAACGGCGGGTTCGACGCCGACCCTCGCACCGTGGAGTACTCGGAGGCGGTCGATCGGCTCACGGCCTTGAAGGACCAGGCCAGTGCCCTGGTCGACCAGATCAACGCTCTCACGCCGCCCGACTCGCTGGCCACCAACCACGAGACGATTCGCACCGCCATCACCACGGCCGCCACATCGGCCGAGGAGGCGTTGGCCGGGCTGCAGTCCAACGACGACGGCTCCCAGCGCCGCAACGCGGTGGAGGCTTTCGACACGGCAGTCTCCGACCTCCAGACCGCGGTCACCAACGCCCGGGCCGCGGCCGGACTGTCGACGCCCACCACCGGTGACACCACGCCGACCACCACAGGGGACACGACTGGGGACACCACCGGGAACGGATGATGGGCGTCACCATCGGCCCGGTATCTGAGGACAGAGCGGCGGACTTCCTTCGCACCATGGGTGCTGCGTTCGGATTCGATATCGAGGACGAGGATCGGGTGCGCCGATTCTCAGATGTCTTCGAGTGGGACCGCAGCCGAGGCGCCTTCGAAGGCGATCAGATCGTGGGCACCGCCGGAGCCTTCTCCCTCGATTTGACCGTACCCGGGGGAACGTTGCCTTGTGCCGGCACGACGGTCATCTCGGTGCTGCCCACCCATCGGCGCCGAGGCATCCTCCGCTCGATGATGGACTCTCACCTCGATGACGTCCGCCAACGCGAGGAGCCGATCGCCGGACTGTGGGCATCCGATTCAGCCATCTACGGTCGTTTCGGGTACGGAAGTGCCGCCCAGAGCGTGGAGGTGGAGGTATCGCGCGAGCACGGGAACTTTCATCGCCTCGCTCCCCCGGCTGCGCCGATTCGCCTCGTCTCCGCCCAGGAAGCGAGGCGCCTCCTCCCGCCTTTCTACGACCGGTTCCGCCTCACCACCCCGGGGTTCTACGGGCGGTCGGAGCAGTGGTGGGACCTACGGCGCTTCCGGGACGATCCGGGCGATCGCAATGGAGCCACGGCCTACAGGTACGCCGTCACAGAGACAGACGGAGAGCTGACCGGCTACGTCCAGTACCGCTACAAGGAGAACTGGGACGAGGGTCACGGCGAAGGTGAGGTCCGGGTGCGGGAGTTGCTGGGCACTGACCCGTCCTCCTGGGCGGGCCTGTGGCGATTCATTCTCAATCATGACCTCACAGCCAAGATCGTGGCGCCGGAGCGATCGCCGCGGGATCCTCTGTTCGAGATGCTGGAGGGACGGCGCCGGGCACGTCAGAAGCTCGAGGACTCCATCTGGATCCGGATCATGGACGTGGAGAAGGCCCTGGAGGGGCGCTCCTACTCAGCTCGAGCCGATGTCGTGGTAGAGATCCATGATCCCCTGGACGCCTCGACCTCGGTCTGGCACCTCGATCTGACACCGGAGGGATCCGTGGTGTCGCCTTCGAAGGAGGCCCCGGACGTGGCCATGGATCTCGAGGACCTGGGCGCCTGCTTCCTGGGTTGGTCACGCTTCACCGATCTGGCCCGGGCGGGAAGGCTCACCGGCGAGGATGGACATCTGCTCGCCCTCGACCATGCCTTCTCCTGGTCCCCGGTCCCCTGGTGCTCCGAGGTGTTCTGACCACCACCCGCCGGGGGTTCTTTGGACGTAGACGAACGCCCTGAACCTTCTTTGGACCGTGACCATCGCTATGCGTTCGTCACGGTCCAAAGAAGCGGGAAACCGTTCCTCACCGTCCAGAGAAGCAGGCGGGGGCGGAGGCCCGATCCCGGCTCGTGTTCAGCCCGTTCTCAGGTTTCTCCCAGGAAAGGGGCCTAACGTCGCGGCTGTGAACGATCGATCCGCCCACACCGTCCTCGTGGTGGACGACGAGGAGTCGATCACCGACCTGGTGTCGAGCGCCCTCCGTTTCGCCGGCTACCAGGTCATAACCGCCGCCGACGGGATCGATGCTCTGAGCCAGATCCGCAACAAATCTCCCGACATCGTGGTCCTCGACGTCAACCTCCCCGACCTGGATGGTTTCGAGGTCTGCCGCAAGCTGAGACGGGACGGGGACCAGACCCCGGTCATCTTTCTCACCGCCCGGGACGACATAGACGACCTGCGCACCGGGTTCCATCACGGGGGGGACGACTACCTCACCAAACCCTTCAGCCTCGAAGAGCTGGGGCTTCGCATCGAGGCGATCTTGCGGCGAGTCCGGGGAGAGGACGACGGCAGGAGGAGAGTGACCGTCGCCGACGTGATCATGGACGAGGATGCTCACCAAGTGTGGCGTGACGGAAGGGAAATCAAACTCTCCCCCACCGAGTTCCGGTTGTTGCGCTACCTGCTGCTCAACAGGGACCGGGTCCTGTCCAAGGGCCAGATAGTCGACTACGTGTGGGAGTACGACTTCGACGGCAACTACAGCATCGTCGAGACCTACGTCAGCTACCTACGCAAGAAACTGGACGATCCAGACGGCCGCTTACTAGAAACGGTGCGCGGGGTGGGATACGTCCTCAGAACAGGGACCGGTCCGTGAGCCTCCGGGGCAGGCTGATCATCTCGTTCACCGCCCTGCTCCTTCTCGCCATCGCTGCGGTCGGATTCGTGGCCTCCCGTTCGGTGAGGACCATCCTCACCCGGCAGGTGGACCAGCAAATCGCCGCCATCGCCAACCGGGGCGGGCCGCTGCTCCCTCAGATCATCCAGCGGGAGTCCCGGCCCCAGCTTCCCCGGAGCGTGGCTCTTGTGCTGGTCGATGAGCAGGGAAACGTGATCCGCTCGGCCCCGTCGGGATTTCGCGACAACCCCGATCCCCTCCCCGATCTGTCTGGAACCGACCTGACCTCCAGACACGCCGGGTTCGCCCCCGCCCGCACCGGCCGGTTCGAATACCGGATCCTGGTGGTACCCACCCCGAGCAGCGGAACCGTCGTCCTGGCCATCCCTCTCCACCAGGTGGCAGACGCCCAGCGACAGGTGATCCGGGCCATGCTGGTGGCCGGGTCGATCGTGGCGGCGTTGGGGGCACTGGCCACCTGGCTCACGGTGAGGAGAGAACTGAGACCGGTCGAGGACATGGTCGAGACGGCCGAGGCCATCGCCGCCGGTGACCTGACCCGTCGCGTGCCGGATACCAGTCCCGCCACCGAGCTAGGCCGTCTCGGACACTCACTGAACGAGATGCTGGCTCACATCGAACATGCGGTCGCCACCGAGCGAGATGCCAAGGAACGGCTGCGCCAGTTCGTGGGGGATGCCTCCCACGAGCTGCGAACACCGATCGCCGCCATCTCCGGTTATGCCCAGTTGTACGAACGCGGAGGTCTGACCGAGAGTGACGACCTCGACCGGGCCATGGGCCGCATAGCCAGTGAGAGCAAGCGCATGCAGAAGCTGGTGGAGGATCTGCTGGCGCTGGCTCGACTCGACCAGGTCCCACTGTCCGTACCCGCCCGGGTGGACCTGGTGAAGCTGGCCCGGGTGGCGATTCTCGATGCCGGGGCCATCGACCCTGAGCATCGCATATCGTTCGACAGTCCTCCTTCCCTGATCGTGACGGGGGACGAGAGCCAGCTCACCCAGGTCATTGCGAATCTGCTGGCCAACGCCCGCCAGCACACACCTCCCCGGACCCCTGTCGAGGTGGGTTTGTCGGCCTCCAAGGGCCGGGCGATCCTGACGGTGACCGACCACGGACCGGGAATCCCCGACGAAGCCATCGAGCGCATCTTCGAACGCTTCTACCGCATCGACTCCTCCCGATCTCGAGCCCGGGGCGGAAGTGGCCTCGGCCTGGCGATCGTTTCCGCAATCGTCGCCTCGCACAACGGGACCATCTCGGCGGAGAACGCGCCCGGGGCCGGGGCACGAATCACAGTAAGCCTTCCGCTGGCCCCTGATTGATCCCGGTCGATCAATCCAGCCGGAGCACCCCCGCAGGGCTCTCCAGATAGGAGGACCGCAGGAAGCGCCAGGCACCCACGGCATAGAAACAGGCGACCAAGGCGGCCACCAGAGCGGCGCTGAGGGGAGCTCCCAGGCCCCGTCCACCACCGGCGAGTATGTCGTTGAGGGACACTGCTCCCAGGACCAGAGCAGCACCACCGAACACAACCGTCCCGATCAGATGAACAAAGCCACGACCGGCCTTTCCATGGTGGCGGGTGAGCCAGTACAGGCCGAGCAGGACCAGGCCCAAAACGCCCACGGCGACCCGGTACACGACCACCTCGCCCCAATGGTGCAGGGCGGCCGCCTCCAGGCACGAGTGCCCCGGGAAGAAGCTCATGAAATCCTGGCATCGGGCGGAGGTATATGCGGTGCCGGGCAGGTCTCCCGAGACGAAATCAGCGCCCCAGACCCGGCCCAACACCTCCGCCAACAGCCCGCTGGCCCCGATCGATACCAGACCCACCCCCACCAGGCCGACCATCGATCTGATCAAACCGAAGAGGCGACCCACCCGGCCCGACGAGACCACGTCGGGGCTGCCGAATCTCCGCACTGCCTCCTCTTCGGCAGCCACACGGCCCATACCCTCCGCTTCGAGGCGATCGGCCGTCGAGTGCAGGTGCTCTTCCGCCTCGGTCATCATCCGTCTGATCCGCCGGGGCGAACCGG
This sequence comes from uncultured Acidimicrobiia bacterium, assembly GCA_963744905.1. Taxonomy (GTDB): domain Bacteria; phylum Actinomycetota; class Acidimicrobiia; order Spongiisociales; family ZC4RG35; genus DATFFO01. Next base: position 107,661 of record CAVUUV010000009.1, read on the forward strand.
TCAGGCTGACGAGGAGATGATCCAGATAGTCTTCGACCGGCTCATCGGGTGGGGTCACGCCAGGCTTCCCAGTACTTTTTCGACACCAGCCCTGTACCGTTTCCACTCCCGTTGCTTCGCGGTCAAAGCCTCTCGGCCCGGTACCGTCAACCTGTAGATCCGCTTACGGCGTCCACTCTCCCGGACCCAGTTGCTGGTGACCAGTCCTTCGCTCTCCATTCGGTGAAGTGCCGGATAGATGGTGCCTTCGGGGAGATCGAACTCACCACCGCTGTTGCGTCGAAGACGCCCGATCAGCTCGTAGCCATGGGCCTCGCCCTTGGCCAATAGAGAGAGCAGGAGGAGATCGAGATTGCCCTTCACCTGTCCGGAACTCATACCCTAGTCAGTCTAGGTATTAGGGGGCTGGCAAAGTCAAAGGGTCCGATGGAGGTAAATCTCGGGCACAAATCCTCTAACCGACCAACTCCCCACACCGGGACGATGAGGGCGGCAACCCTGAAGGAGCAGGGCCATGCCGGAGAGGAGTTGAGATGACGCTGCAGACCGACAAGCCCAAGGGCGAGGTCAAGGAGCCGATCGATGTCGACCTGGCTGTCGACAACCGGCGGTTCATGACGTTCAGCCTGATCGTGCTGGCGATTGCCCTGATCGGCGCTGGAGTCTGGCTCGTGTTCTGGGGCCTGTAAGCCGGACCCGAACTCGAGCTCGGGCCGTATCGGATGACGGCGCCCGCCCAGGGCGGCGGTAGTGCGTTCCCCGGCCCAGCAACTCAGTGGGCAGGGCCGATGTCCTCCCCATAGACGACCAGGATAGCTGTGCCATCCCCGAGCCTCTCGGGACGCGCCCCGACCCGGAAGAGCCGGTCAGACCCCAGAGGCTGGTAGGTGCGGGGAGGCAATGGCTCCCAGGCGCGGAAGTGGATCGACTCGCCCAGAGTGCCGGCCCCACGCCGAAGACTGGGGTCGGTTGGGACCAGTCGCGTCATCGCATCTCGATCGTCCAGTCCCATCTCCTCCGCAACCGTGTTGGCATAGAGAACCGTCTCCCGATCGGAGTCGAACACGGCCACGGCGATAGGCAGATCCTGCACCAGGGTGGCGATCATGGCATCCATGTGTCTGACCCGCGCCCTGTAGCCATCGAGGACGGTTCGGCCGGAGTAGAGCACCAGCATGAAGGCAAGAAGAAGGGCGAACCGGGCAATCGAGGTGGCCGACACGTCGTTGGCGGCGATGATCACGACCAGATACGTGGCCGCGGCGACCCCGTCCAAGATGAGCAGGTCACGGCGCTCGAAGAGGAGAGCCTGCCAGGCCAGCACGATCAGCATCCAGAAGAAGAGAGGCGACTCCGTCCCCCCGTCGGCGACTATGACCGCTCCCACCACGAGGGTGGACAGAGCTGAGGTGGCCAGCCGGTAGAGACGCCTGACCTCAGGCTCCTTCGCTCTCCTTCCCAGCGATCCGAACACCCATCGGGCAACCACCAGGAGCCCGGTGAGGATGGCGATGGCAAACGGCCGGGCCAGAGTCCCGGCGATCAGCAACCCGGCGCCGTGCAGGGCGAGGATGATCGAAACCGGATCGTACCGGTCGATCCGACCCGCAAAGGAGTTGCGATCGAGTTCTCCGACGTAGGCCAGGTCTGGTCTGGGAACGATGTCCTGGAAGTTAGCACCCGGCATTCGTGAGGCCAGGAGTCCCGCCGAGGGGCGCCTCCAGATTTGCACGCTGTCGTCAGGGTAAATCGCCCCCGAGGCGCCTGATCTGATCTTCGAAACGGCCCCGCAATTGGTGCCGAGGCGTAACGGGTCCGAAACAGTCCCGAAACAACTCTCCCCCATTGTTGAGGTCGTTCAGATCCAGCGACTGAAAGGCACGAACATGGAATTCATGGCGATCGGAGCCTTCGTGGCGATGTTCCTGGCGTTCGTGGTGCTTCCCAAGCGCTTCATCGACCGCGAGGACGAGGACTGAACCTCTCACCCTCTTCCAACGAGACATTCGTCGACCGACCCTCCGGACATCCGGAGGGTCGGTTGGCATGGGATTACCGGACGCCACCCACTTCTGTGGAGCCGTGGGTCAGCCTGACCTGGTGGCGGCGATCATCACCATCGGGTTGGGGATCGCGTAACCAGAATCGGTCTGATACGCCTGGGCACCCTGGCGGACCGAGTCTTCGATCGCCTGCCGGGTGGAGACCGGGAAGGCATCGAGTTGAGCCCACGTACCGAAGGCCCTTAGAAGTATGTCGACCGAGGACATCTCCCACACCGTCGGCAGCGTCTCGATCGACACGTCCCCGAGACCGGCCTCGGTGAACAGGGAAGTCAGGGTCTCGTCGTCCGTCACTCCGAAGAGCGGCCCATGAGGCAGCTCGGCCGCTCCAGCATGCTCCTCCACGGCGGCAAAGAACAGGCCGAAGGCCTCCAGTGTCTCCGGCGCCGCCCAGACCGTGCAAGCGATACGCCCACCGGGCACCAGAACCCGGCGGGCTTCGGCCAAAGCGTCGGCCGGTCGCCCCAGATGGTGGAGCACGCCGTTGGCCACCACGGCATCAAAGGTTTCATCGTCGAAGGGCAGGAGGTCGGCCGAAGCCGCCCGAAACTCCACCGACGGGACTGTGCGGCGTGCTTCGGCCAGCATCGCCTCGGAGAAGTCGATGCCGACCACAGCGGCTCCCCGCTTCTGGGCGATAGCTGCCGCCACTCCTGAGCCCGTGCCCACATCGAGCAGACGAGTACCCCCCGTCACTCCGGCCGCATCCAGCAGGGGATCAACCGCGTCTCCGGTCAGAAGTGCGAACCCCTCCTCGTATCCGGGTGCGCATCTCGACCACGTGGCATGCTCGAAAGCGGCCACATCCTCTGGCGTGAACGTTGTGCCCATGACTGTCTCCTTTCTCCGGGCACGTCCACCATCCACGCCTGGCCGTGGCCCGAGCGTGGCTCCCCCGTGGCCGGCCATGATGGAGGTCGTGGCGGTACCCTCGGTGTCATGCGTGTTGAGATGTTGGGGGTCGCCCGCGTCGTCCTGCCTGACGGTGAGGCGATCACCCTTCGGCCCACGATGCGCGATCGGGCTCTCGCCTATCTGGCCTACGGCGGGGAGTGGGTCCCGAGGGACCGCCTCGGTTTCCTCTTCTGGCCCGATTCACCCGATGACACGGCTCGCCACAACGTTCGCCAACTCCTGAAACGCATCAATCGCCTCACCTGGCTCGAGCAGTTCGAGGTCGACGGCGAGATGGTCCGTTGGTCGATCCCAACCGACGTCGATGCTCTGCGTACAGCAATCGCCACCGAAAGCTGGGATGCGCTTCCAGTCTCCATCGTCCTCCTCCCCGGATTCGAGAGAAATGCTCACCTGGAGTTCGAGTCGTGGCTTCTGCGTGAACGGGAAATCGTGAGCGAGAGGGTCCGAACTGGTCGCCTGGCGGCCTCGTCGGCCTTGGAACGGCAGGGCGCAATCGATGAGGCGGCGAAAGCCCTGGAGCCGATTCTCACCCAGGCCGATGGGCACCTGGTCCTGCATCGCTACATGGATCTGGCCGTTCGGGCCGGGAACAAGCCCTTGGCAGTGGGCGCCTTCGAACGTGTCAGCACCGATCTGGAAGAGGCCGGCCTCGAGCCTCCCGGCGACGCCGTGGAGCTGATGGAGCGGTTGGGACAACTCGATGAGCGCCCCACCGAGTCGAGGCGCGCCGTGGGACGAGCCAGGGAGACCGCCGACGTGGTCGACCTGTTGGGACAGCCTGAATGCCGGCTGCTCACCCTGCTGGGCCCGGGAGGGATAGGAAAGTCGACCCTGGCTCAGATAGTCGTCGAGGACATGTCCTGGCGCTATTCAGATGGATCGCACCTGGTCTCATTGGAAGCAGTCTCTGACCCCGGGGCCATCGCATCGAGGATCGCGACCGAACTGGGCCTCAGCCTGGACCCCGGTATTGACCCGGCGACCCAGTTGACTCACTACCTGCGGCGACAACACCTGCTGCTCGGAATCGACAACGCCGAGCACTTGCCCGCCGGCTGGACCCTGTTCTCCATCCTCCTCGAAAGATGCCCCCACCTGCAGGTCCTCGTCACGTCTCGCGAGCGACTGCGTCTCGACGAGGAGTGGCTTTACGAGGTCGGCGGCCTCACCGACGACGATGCCATCGAGCTCTTTCGCCGCCGGGCCCAACGCATCGTCCCGGAGCTGGACGTCTCGGCCCCAGATGCGCTGGCCATTTCGAAGGCAGTTGGTGGCTCGCCTCTCGGCATCGAACTGGCCGCACCCTGGCTTCGAGTCATGTCTTGCCACGAGATCGCAGCCGAGATCAGCCAGGATCCTCAGATCCTCAGTGGCGGAGGATCTGACGCTCTGGCTCGGCACCGTTCCATCGAGGCAACGATGACCCACTCATGGAAGCTGCTGTCAGACGCCGAACGAGAGGCCATCGAAGCTCTGTCGGTGTTCGATTCTCCCGTCTCGCGCCACCTGGCCGAGGAAGTTGCAGCCATATCGGCCGTGACTCTCCGTAGCCTGATAGACAAGTCGCTGCTGCGTCGCGACCCGGGTGGGCGCCACTCGAGTCATCCACTGGTGAGCCAGTACGCGGCAAGCCGACTGGCCGCCGACGAGGCACGACGACAGACGGTTAGACACCGACACGCCCAGGCCGTGTTGACCAGGCTCGGTCCGAACCAGGCACTCGATCATAAGGAGTTGTTGGATGACGGCGTACAGGCGTGGAACCATGCCGTCGAGCACAAGGATCTCGAGCTCCTCGCAGCGTCGGCGGAGGGAGTCACACTACTGCTCGAGGCCTCCGGGCAATGTCGAAGGGGGTTGGACCTGCTCCGGCGAGCCGACGAAGCGGCGGAAGGGCATGAAGCAGCCCAGGACCGGATTCGGGCACTTTCGAGGGTGAACCAGGCCCGTCTTCTCCAACATCTCGGCGAGCACGAGATGGCGGCGGAGGCGGCCCGAGCCGCCCTCGAGGGAGGAAACGAAGTCGAGGATCCGCGTGTTCAGGTGATGGCTCGGCTCGATCTGGGCTGGGCAGAGAAGTGGATCCAAGGGGACGAGGCCCAGTACAGGTCGACGATGGAGGCGCTGCCATTGGCCGAGGTGCTCGGCGACAGGATCCTGCTGGCTGAAGTACGAAACGGGCTGGGGTGTTCGGCTCCCACCCTGGAGGAGTGCAAACGTCATCTCCTCGCCGCCCTGAGCCTGGTCGATTCGGCCACACGGGAGGATCTGCGATCCGTGATCCTGTGCAACCTGGGCAATGTGTGCTGGGGTTTGGGTGACATCCGGGAAGCGATTGAGTCCCTGGAGAAGGCGTTGACCGTCGCCCGTGATCACGGATCGACTCTCCGAAATCTGGACGATTTGATCGATCTCGCCTTCTTTCGTGCCGAGGCGGGAGATCTGGAGGGAGCCCTGGCGCTGGCGGACGAGGCGGAGTCGGTCGATGAAGACTCAGAGTTCCTGGTCAAGTCGGCCTATTTGGCCGTGGTGGCGGGAGAGATCCACGAACGGGCCGGCGACCTCGATGGGGCTCGGAAGCGGATGGGCCGTGCTCTCCGTCTGGCGAAATCCATAGGCAACGAGCCTTTCGCCCTTCGTGCCTTGCGACTCCGCGGCCTACTTCTCATGGACCAAGGCGAACAGGATGACGGTCTTGGTGTGCTCGCTTTCGTTCTCCCCAGGGCCGGGCGACGCGGGGATTTCACCAGCGAGATCCTCAACCCGCGAATCTGGGCCGAGCGAACGGAGTCCATCGACCCCGAACGGGTGCATCGGGCTACGCAATGGGCCGAGGATCAGACCCTCGACGGACTGGTGAACAAGGCGCTGGCCGAGGTTATCCAGACGTCGGTCCGCTGAAACCACCCCTCTTCTTTGGACGCTGGGCAACGGTTCCCGGCTTCATTTGACGTCGGCGAACGCATAGCGACCGATACGGTCCAAAGAAGGGGAGGGATCCAAAGAACCGGAGGGACGACCGTGCGGACATGTCCCTCGGATTCCCCGTCAGGAGTGGATGACGAAGGCTCCGCTGCGTTGTGGGCCGAACCGGAAGATGGAGTAGTCGCGGTCGAAGGCGATCGCCTCTTGGATCCCCAGTCGGAGCATCACCGACCAGCTGGTGCGGTCGACGATGGAGAGGTCCTGGTCGAGGAACCGGGCCCTGGTGGCCGCAGCCACCTCGAGGTCTGAGAGCTCGGTGTTCTCGATTCTGGCGATCCCGGCCCGGATCCCCGACACGAGATCTTCGGCGATGTCGGCCCCGAGTCGGGCCCGGGTCAGGTACCAGGTCTCGATCAGCACGTGGTCGGTGGTGAGCAGGTCACCGCTGAACTCCCCCAGGAGGGCGGCGGCACGCTGGTGGCTGCGGTCATCGCGGTCGGCGGCGGCGTACCAGGCCGAGGTGTCGACGAATACCGTCACCTAGCGAGACGCCCTGCGGCCGGCGACGGCAGCGGCGACGATGGCTGCTTTTCCCTCTGCGGCGATGTCGCTCCCCCCGGAACTGCCGATCCCGATTATCGAATCGGGATCGGCCTCGGGGGAGACCGAGTCCAGATCGCGGGCCACCAGACGGCGAATGTACTCGGCCATGGTTATCCCCATCCGGGCGGCTTTCTGCTTCACCCTGGCATGCTGCTCGGCATCGAGTGCGATCTGCGTTCTCATGATGTTACATCATAACATCATTGCGGATCTGATGGACGCTCCACGGCCGGGGTGGGTGGTACCCCCTCGTTTCCAGCTGCCACCGTGGTAGACACGTCTGTGTGATCAGCAATCGGCGAGCGCTGCCAGGGCACGGCAGATGCGCTGTCGGGCGTGGGGAATTGACCCGACATGTTCCGTGAGGAAGGTCCTTCGGATCGGTTGGATATTGTCGAAGGAAGCCGCGCTTTCGACCCCGAGTCCGTGGCCCTCACCCATCTCGATCTCGGTGGGGATGCCACGAACCGTTCTCGTGATAGGCGCCACCACGATCCATTTGAGAACCGGGATCGCTTCAGATCGGGTCACCACCAGGACGGGTCGACGTTTGTCCTCGGCTTCGGCCCACCAAATGTCTCCCTGGGACGGTGTCACCAAGGTTCTTCGCCGATCATGCGAACCGTTGCTTCATCCGCCCAACCCCACTCGTCCTCAGTCTGGGGCTTGCCTTGATATCCCCGAACGATCGCATCGGCCGTCCTACGCCGCCGTGACTGGTCGATCAGCACCTGAAGACCGCGTCTCACCGCGTCAGATCGTGAGGCAACAACACCCTCGATGATCAGTTGATCGATGGCCTCGATGAACTCGTCATCGACGCGCGTCACGAGTTGTGCCATACGATGAGTATAGCAATTCGCAATGCGCCGCACCCGACACCGTCACGGTCGGTTGACGCACCCCTCGTTCGGCCAGGGCCTTCTCGGCCGCTACTCCATCAGATGTCGTAGTAGAGAGTGAACTCGTAGGGGTGGGGGCGGAGGCGGATCGGGTCCACCTCATGCTGGCGCTTGTACTCGATCCAGGCGTTGATCAGGGCCTCGGTGAACACCCCGCCCTTCAAGAGGAAGTCGTGATCGGCCTCGAGGGCGTCCAGGGCCTCGGTCAAGCTGCCGGGCACGGCCGGGAGGTTGGCCAGCTCGGCCGGGGGCAGGTCGTAAATGTCCTTGTCGACCGGGTCGGGGGGCTCGATGCGATTCTCCACTCCGTCCAGTCCCGCCATCAGCATGGCCGAGAAGGCCAGATACGGGTTGCAGGACGGATCCGGGCAGCGGAACTCGAGCCGCTTGGCCTTGGGGCTCTGTGAGTAGGTGGGGATGCGCACCGCCGCCGAGCGATTGCGGTTGGAGTACACCAGGTTCACCGGCGCTTCGTAGCCCGGGACCAGACGGTGGTAGCTGTTGGTGGTCGGGGCGGCGAAGGCCAGCACGGCATGGGCGTGCTTGAGGAGCCCACCGATGTACCAGCGGGCCATGTCGGACAGACCGGCGTAACCTGCCTCGTCGTAGAACAGGGGCTCATCCCCGTTCCACAGCGACTGATGGGTGTGCATACCCGAGCCGTTGTCCTCAAAGATCGGCTTGGGCATGAAAGTGACCGTCTTGCCGGCCGCCCAGGCCACCGACTTGACCACGTACTTGTACATCGTGACCTTGTCGGCCGTGCGCAACAGGGTGTCGAAGCGCATGTCGATCTCGGCCTGCCCGGCCGTGCCCACCTCGTGGTGCTGGACCTCGATGTCGACCCCGGCCGCCTCCAGGTGCTTGACCATCTCCGAGCGAAGATCCTGAAAATGATCGGTGGGGGGGACGGGGAAGTATCCCTCCTTGTAGCGGGGCTTGTAGCCCATGTTCCCCCCCTCCTCCTCGACCCCGGCGTTCCAGGCCCCCTCGACCGAGTCGACGAAGTAGAACGCCGAGTGCTGGTTCTGGGCGAACCGGGCCGAGTCGAAGATATAGAACTCGGCCTCCGGTCCCCAGTAGGAAGTGTCGGCGATACCGGTCGTCTTGAGGTACTCCTCGGCCTTCTTGGCCACATAGCGGGGATCGCGCTCGTAGGGGTCCTTGGTGAGGGGATCGTGCACGAAGCAGTACAGGATCAGGGTCTTGTGCTGACGGAACACGTCCTCGACCGCCATGGTCGGATCCGGAATCAGGATCATGTCCGATTCCTGGATCTGCTGAAAGCCGCGAATCGACGAGCCGTCGAACCCGAACCCCTCCTCGAAGGAGGCCTCGGTCAACTCGTGGGCAGGCACGGTGAAGTGCTGCACCTGACCGGGCAGGTCACAAAAACGGAGGTCGATGAACTCGTATCCATCGGCCTCGACCATTGCCAGCACTTCTTTGGCTGTGGACATGTCTTCCTCTCCTGGACTAACCCAAAGATTGAACATAGTGGCCATTACCCGGGGGTTGACCGAGTGTTACGGCTGTGTTTCGGGCGTGACTCCGATTGGGTGTGCGTAGGTCGACCGTCACGGTCGCCGTTGACACACTCAACGGCGACCAGGTTCCCCTCCGCTACCGTCTCGGCCATGCCCGCCACGATCGTGCTCGGAGCCCAATGGGGCGACGAAGGAAAAGGACGCGTGGTCGACGTGTTCGCCGAACACGCCGACTTCGTGGTCCGCTACCAGGGGGGCAACAACGCCGGCCACACGGTGGTGGTGGGCGAACAGAAACTGGCCCTGTCCCTGATCCCATCGGGGATCCTCTATCCCACCTGCACCCCGGTGATCGCCTCGGGCACCGTGATCGACCCCAAGGTGTTGTTGGCGGAGATGGACATGGCCGCCGACAAGAACCTCGATCCCTCCCGGGTGCGGCTGTCGGGCAACGCCCACCTGATCATGCCCTGGCATCGCAAGCTGGACGCAGTCAAGGAGCGCTACCTGGGACGGAACCTGATCGGCACCACCAAGAAGGGGATCGGTCCCGCCTACACCGACAAGTACTCACGGGTCGGAATCAGGGTCCAGGACCTGTTCGATCCCAAGATCTTCGCCGACAAGGTCGACGCCTCACTCGAGGACGTCAACCGCATCCTCCCCCGCATCTACAACACCCTCCCCATGGCCGGCGAAGACATCGTCGAGGAGTACCTGGGCTATGCCGGGCGCCTCGAGCCCCACGTCACCGACACCTCACTGCTGCTGTGGGAAGGGATAAGGGACGGGAAGCAGATCCTGTTCGAAGGCGCCCAGGGAACCCTCCTCGACGTCGACCACGGCACCTATCCCTTCGTGACCTCCTCCAACCCCACCGCCGGCGGCGCCCTGGTCGGATCGGGGATCGGCCCCAGGACCATCGACGAGGTGGTCGGGGTGGCCAAGGCCTACATATCCCGGGTAGGAACCGGTCCATTCCCCACCGAGCTGCACGACGAGATCGGCGACACGATGATCGAGCTGGGCGGCGAGTACGGCACGGTCACCGGCCGTCGCCGCCGCTGCGGATGGCTGGACATGGTCGCTCTTCGCTACGCGGTACGGGTCAACTCTCTCACCCGCCTCTTCCTCACCAAACTCGACATCCTCTCGGCCTTCGACACCATCCGGGTGGCGACCGGATATCGCTGGGAAGGCCAGACTCTCACCGAGTTTCCCCGCCAGCAACGCGCCCTCTACGAGTGCGAGCCGATCTACGAGGACCTGCCCGGCTGGAAGACAGACATCACCTCGGCCCGCACCTACGGCGACCTCCCTCCCCGGGCCCGGGCCTACATCGAGTACATACAGGAGAAGGCAGAGACCCCGGTCGGGTGGGTCTCGGTCGGTCCCGAGCGCTCCCAGATGCTGGAGATCGGGTGAAGGTCCTGCTCGTCGGCTCCGGAGGGCGTGAGCATGCCCTGGGTTGGAAGCTGGCCTCCAGCGACCGGGTGACCGAACTGGTGTCCCTGCCCGGCAACCCCGGCCTGGCCGAGCTGGGATCGACCGTCGAGGGCGTCGACCCCGCCGACGTGGGAGCCGTGGCCCAGCTGGCCCGCCTGCAGGGAGTCGACCTGGTGGTGGTGGGACCGGAGGCACCCCTGGCGGCCGGCCTGGCCGACGCCGTCGACGACCAGGGCGTTCCGGTCTTCGGCCCCTCCCGGGCCGCAGCCCGGCTCGAGGCTTCCAAGTCCTTCTGCAAGGACGTGATGGTCCGCGCCGGTGTTCCGACCGCCGATTCGTGGACCTTCGATGAACCTGAGCCCGCCCATCGCCATGTCGGGGCCCACCCGGGCCCCTATGTGATCAAGGCGGATGGCCTGGCGGCCGGCAAGGGGGTCCTGGTGACCTCCGATGTGGAAGCTGCCCACGAATGGGTCGACCGCTGCTTCACCGGCAGCTTCGGCCCGGCCGGAGAGCGGGTCGTGATCGAGGAGTACCTGGAGGGACCCGAGGTGAGCGTGTTCGCGGTGTGCTCGGGCACCGAGGCCGTGGCCCTGCAGCCGGCCCGGGACTACAAGCGCCTGTCCGACGGGGATCGCGGTCCCAACACCGGCGGCATGGGCTCGTACTCTCCGGTTGGCGACCTTCCCCCCGGCCTGGTGGAGACGGCCATGACATCGGTGATAAAACCCACCCTGGCACAGATGGCCGACGACGGGATCCCCTACACCGGATTCCTCTACGCCGGACTGGTGCTGACCGAACATGGACCCATGGTGCTGGAGTTCAACGTTCGTCTCGGAGACCCCGAAACCCAGGTGGTGCTGCCGCTGATGCAAACCGACCTGGTGGACTTGCTCGAGGGTGCTCTCGCTGGGAGGCTGCCTGAGCCGGAGTGGTCGTCGGAGGCGGCGGTCGAGGTGGTGCTGGCCGCCCAGGGATACCCGGAATCCCCGGTCAGGGGCGCCCGGATCAGGGGCCTGGACCGTATTCCCGATGACATTCTCGTATTTCACGCCGGCACCCGTCGATCCGACCACCGCCTAACCGTGGGAGGAGGGCGGGTCCTGGACCTGGTGGCCGTGGCGCCCACCCTGGATGCGGCCAGGGAGCGGGCCTATGAGGCCGCCGGCCTCGTGGCCTGGCCCGGTGTCCAATACCGCAAGGACATTGCCGCCCCCTGAGCAGTCACCGGCCGGCCTGGTCGCGGCCGAAGCGTTCCAGGCGGGAGACATCCTGGGCAGTCATCCCCAGGCTGGGGGTGGTCCGGACCAGGAGGGTGGGCACCGGCCGGCTCTCGGCCCAGGCGAAGGCATCGGCCCACAGATCGTCGTCGATCCACGCCGCCGGCCGGTTGCCGACGAACTCCTCCACCGCCGGCAACTTCCAGGTCTGATATCCCGAGTCCGGGTCGAACTCGATCACCGGCAGATCCTCGGGCAGACCAAGGCGGGGAGCGATGAGGCGGGGAGCATGATGTTCCCAGGTGGTCGCCCAGACCAGGTCGAACCAGGAGGCGAGCCGGTTGAGCCAGGACCCGTGCCGGTCCGACAGCCACACCTCATAGCCCATCAGCTCATGGCGGCCGAACCCCTCCGGCACGATCACCGAGCCGAAGGGGTTGAGTACTCCGTCTACGTCGATCAGCAGATAGGGGCGTGTCATGTTCGGGGGCACAAGCCTAAGTCAATCCGGTGGATCGGACCGGGGTGGGCAGTTGGGTACGCTCGGGCTCGCCGACGTCCGAAGGTCTTGATGCGAGCCAAACCGAGCCACTCCAGACGAGCCGGAGCACGACTCCTGGTGCTGATCCTGTCCGGCGCCGTGGCCGGCTGTGCCCAGGCACCCGCCAACCAGGTCGAGGCGGGCAGGGCCATCTACCAGCAGAGATGCGCCACATGTCACGGTCCGGACCGGCAGGGCACCGACACGGGCCCCGCTCTGGCAGAGGTCGTCTCGGCCGACATCCGCCGGGCCGTCACAGAGGGCATCGACGAGAACCCCTCCTATCCGGCGATGGCTCCTCTCCCCCTCACGGCCGGTCAACTGGATGCCGTCGTGGCTTTCCTGACGAGCCAGACGGTTCCGGGTTGACGGGTCTCAATCGGACAGCCACCCCCAGCTCCACCAGCAGACCCTCCACCCGGCTACGTATGTCGTCGCGAATGGGCCTCACCTCCTCCAGGGACTTCCCGGCCGGATCGGGGAGCTCCCAGTCCACGTAACGCTTTCCGGGAAAGACAGGACAGGCATCCCCGCATCCCATCGTCACGACCACATCCACGGCCCGGACTATTTCGTCGGTCCAGGGCTGGGGGAATTCCTCGCCGATGTCGATGTCCACCTCCGCCATGGCGTCCACGGCGGCCTGGTTGAGCTCGTTCCCGGGCTCGGTGCCGCCCGAGTAGACGTCTACGTGCTCTCCGCCCAGATCGGCGCATGAAACCGGCCGCCATCTGGGACCGGCCCGCATTGTGCGTGCAGAGGAAGAGGACGGCCGGCGGACGACCCGGGCCGGCCACGGCTCGAGGCGGCTCAGGGCCCGTAGCCGCTGACGGGCGAAGCGCTCGGCCAGAAGGGGAACCCATTGCGACACCGTGGCTCGGGGGAGGAGCTGGTCGAGCGAGTCGTTCATGAACCGTTCGATCGTCTCCCGATTCAGCACGCCTGCGAACTCCCCGCGCAGCCTCTCTGCAGCTTGTGAAATCTGCAGCCTCTGGACGGTGGACAGGTCGGTCATGGTCGCTCCTCGCGGATAGGACGCCGGCGATCACGGCCAGGGGTGCCCGGGCCAATTGAGCAATGAGAAACCCCGGTACCCAACGGGGAGCGATGCCGCTGTAGGTGTTGGAGAACAAGCGGGCCACTGTGACAGCCGGATTGGCGAACCCGGTCGAGGAAATGGCGAAGATGATGGCGACCACCAGGCGCCCACTGACGGGCAAATCATCCCTGTGCGACCAGTTCTTACCAGCGCCAGGATCACCTCCACCGGGACGAAGGTGCCGATCAACTCGTCCAACGGCCTACCCCAACCGTCCCGATTCGTGGTCGCCCAGGTCATGACAGGTCAGATGGGCCACGACCACCCACCAACGCTCCCAGAACCTGAACGGTGGCATAGGCACCCGCCTCACGACCCGCCATCCGTCCCGATCGCCACATGGCCGGCGTGACCGCAGGGTTGAAGTGGGATCCGGACGTGGTGATGAACAAGACGATCAACACCGACAGGCCAACCCCCACCACAACTGCATTAACGAACAGGGCCACCGCCGGGTCCCCGTCAGGTCCTGGACGGCATTCCTGATCCCGCGATCAGAAAGAGCAGCGTCACGGTGCCCGGGCCCTCGGCCGGGAGCCTGCTCCTCAACTCTCAGCTCCGACCAGGGGGTCGATGCGCGACGGAGAGCTCGTCGCGAACCCTGCGGAACGCGCCCAGGTGGCCGTCGGTGACCGGATCCGGGACCGACCAGTGCAAGCGGGGAGCGGCGAAAGGGGGCGGTTCCTCGCCGGCGATGTCGCACACGGAGACCACCAGATCCGGAGCCTCCACTGCCTCGTATCCCTTTGGCTCACCAACCAGCTGAAGACCCACCTCAGCCCGGCGGCCCTGGCCTTGGAGTGGATGGCCCGAGCCGGCTGCGATCCCGCCGAGGGGGCGGTACGGCCGGTTCGCTCCTCGAACAGGGCTGCGGCCAGTTGTGAACGGGCCGAATTGTGCCGGCAGGCGAACAGGACCCGATCGGGCAGGGCTGCGTGTGGCCGGAGGTCATCGGGAAGCGTGTCGGTGATCACCCGGACATAGCGTCGCCGGGCATCACCGTCGGATACCCGCCTGTCGATCACTCCGGCCGATTCGAGCACATCGAGATGATGAGCCAGCAGGTTGGACGGAAGATCGACTTGCCGGCCGATCTCGGTCGGCGTGAGGTCTGTGACCAGGAGGCGCTCAACGATCTCCAGCCGGTGCTCGTCCCCCAGGGACGCATACACCCTGGCACGCTCATTTCGATCCATTGCTCCAATCATATTGAGTCAATATCTGTTTGAGCACACTTTCTCGTGCATCGACACCTGCATCGGAAGCCACTACCGTGCCCTCCCGTGAAGAAAGTTGCAATCGTGATGGGGTCGGGCTCTGACCGGCCCGTGATGGAAAAGGCCGCCGCCATGCTGGATCGCTTCGGGATTTCCCACGAGGTGCGGGTGCTGTCGGCGCACAAGACACCCGAACAGGCGCTGGAGTTCGCCGAGAACGCCGCCGCCAACGGTTTCGGGGTGATCATCGCCGGGGCGGGAAAGGCAGCCCACCTGGCCGGGGTTATGGCGGCCAAGTCGCTGCTCCCCGTGATCGGGGTACCCATCAGCGCCTCCCTGGACGGGATGGACGCCCTGCTGTCGACGGTGCAAATGCCAACCGGGATCCCCGTCGCCACCGTGGCCATCGATTCGGCCAACAACGCCGCCCTGCTGGCGGTGGCGATCCTGGCCGTCGACGACCCGGCCCTGACCGACCAGTTGGCCGCCTACCGCCGCGAGTTGACCGAGAAGACGTTGGCGTCCTGAGGCTCGGCATCTGCCGGGCCCCGGTACGATGGGACATCATGACCGACATGTCCCTCGCCACTCCCGACAGCCGCGATTTCCTGGACACCGACTCACTGTTCGACTCCGAGGAGTTGTTGCTGCGGGACACGGTGCGCGATTTCGTTCGCAAGGAGATCGTGCCCAACGTGGGCCAGTGGTGGGAGGAGGGTGTGTTCCCGGTGGAGTTGGCCAAGTCGATGGGCGACATGGGCCTGTTCGGTATGCATCTGGAGGGATACGGGTGTGCCGGCACTTCCGGCACCGCGTATGGGCTGGCGTGTTTGGAGCTGGAGGCGGGGGATTCGGGGCTGCGTAGTTTCGTGTCGGTGCAGGGGTCGCTGGCCATGTTTCCGATCTGGAAGTTCGGGTCCGAGGAGCAGAAACAGGAGTGGCTTCCCCGAATGGCGTCGGGGGAGGTGATCGGGTGTTTCGGGTTGACCGAGCCCGATTCGGGGTCGGATCCCTCCTCGATGCGCACCCACGCTCGCCGGGACGGGTCGGACTGGGTGATCAACGGCTCGAAGATGTGGATCACGAACGGGAACCTGCCCAGATCGCCGTCATCTGGGCCCGCACCGATGAGGGGATCCGGGGTTTCATAGTCCCCACCGACACGCCGGGGTTCGCCGCTCACGAGGTCAAGCACAAGGCCTCTTTGCGGGCTTCGGTCACCTCCGAGCTGACCTGGGCGACGTGCGGGTTCCCGACGGGTTCGCTCTGCCCGGGGTGGCGTCGATGCGGGGTCCGCTGTCGTGTCTCAACGAGGCCCGCTTCGGGATCGCCTGGGGGGTGGTGGGCGCTGCCCGGGCGTGTTACGAGGCAGCCCTGGACTACGCCACCGAACGGGAGCAATTCGGCCGGCCCATCGCCAGCTTCCAGCTCACCCAACGCAAGCTGGTCGACATGATGATCGCCGTCAACCGGGGAACGCTGGTCGCCCACCACCTGGGACGGCGCAAGGACTCCGGCACCCTTACCCCGGCCCAGGTCAGCTTCGGGAAGATGGACAACACCCGCAACGCCCTCGATGTCGCCCGCCTGGCCCGGGGCGTCCTGGGCGCCAACGGAATCACCCTCGAATACCCGATCTTCCGCCACATGGCCAACCTGGAAACGGTCTACACCTACGAGGGCACCAACGAAATCCACACCCTGATCATGGGCCAGGCCATCACCGGCCTCAACGCCTTCACCTGATTGCCCGATCAGAACACGGGAGCGAGAGGACCGGCCAGATCGCCGTTGTCGACCACTTCCACCCCGTCGAGCCCAGCCAGTAGGCGGCCGACTCCAGGTCGGCGGCCAGGTGGCGGGCCACCGACGACGATCCACCCCCCTCCTCGGCGAAGGCGCCCTGAACCCGCAAACGGCCACGATCTCGATCGGCCTTGAGGTCGACCCGGGCCACCAGATCCCGTCCAACAGTAGGGCAGTACGTAGTAGCCGTGGACCCTCTGGTGGGAAGGCGTAGATCTCTATCCGATAGCGGAATCCGAAGATGCGCTCCAGCCGCGGGCGGAACCAAACCAGGGAATCGAACGGAGAAACGAGGGCGGAACCTTCGACCCGGCGGGGCACCACCGCCTCCGGATCCATGAAGCCGGGAGCGTCCCAGCCCTCCACCTCGACCTCGTCCAAATCCCCCCTGTCCACGAGCCGACGCAGGAGAGTGCGTGCCTGAGGCACCTCGAGCCGGTAGTAGTCGGCCAGATCGGCGGCGGTTCCGACTCCGAGGGAGCGAGCGGCGATGCCAGCATTTCCATCTTGGCTTCGTCCTCTCGGGCGACTCCATCTCCAGTACCTCAGCCGGAATGACCCGATCGGTGAGGTCGTAGTGGCGAAGAAATTGGAACGGGCCGCGGTCGTGGACCAACCAGTAAGAACAGGGCCTCGAGGGCCGCCTTGCCTCCGACCACCCCCACATGGCGTCGCCGTCCCGCTCGCCGGGGTCATCCAGATGGGCGAGGCGGGGGCCCCTTGGCCGCTACCTCGGCTTCCACCGCTTCCAGGAAACCGGGACGCTCGGCCAGCATCCGCTCGATCCGCCCCCAATGCCATCCCCCTCCATCCGCCATCTGAGCAGCCGATGATGCTCGATGGGGACCAGGATGCCACTGCGCCCAGTACTCGAACAACTCACCGAATCCCAAAGCCAGGAGTCGAGGGCATCCCCGTGGTCCGAGCCCACCCCCGAGACCAAGGGGGCGACCTGCATCGGCCCGCGACTGAACACGTTGACCGAATCGAGCTGGATCGAATGCCACCCCGGCGCAGGACCGCCGGAAATGACGCACATCTACCCGGCCGGTGGGAACCGGATCGGCGTGGGAAGCCCCTGGGCACCCAGAGCCAGCCTCCGGGCGGGCGCGGTCCGCACTGAGGCGAGCCATCAGAGGATCTCTGACTGCCGATAGCCGGCCGCCCCCGGGTGGCGGGCCACGACCTCTGCCACCCGAGCAACGAACGACTCCACCTGGGCTCCCGCCCGGCCCGTAAAGGCGAGCGGGTCGGACAGAACCGCATCCACACCGGATCGGTCGAGAACGAATGCCTCGTCCTCGGCCAGGCGACCCCAGCAACCCGCCACCCTCTACATCACCGCGACGACGATGAAGGACGCCGCCGCCACGGCGTGGCGACGGATGGCCTCGTGGGCCTCCTCGCGCCCCATGCCGGCCCGGACCGCCGCCACGAGCAGGGAGGTAGTGGACAGGAAGGGCAGGTTGGCCTCCAGCTCCGCTTCGATGACGGCGGGATAGAAACCCACCTCATCCAGGACGGTCAGGAGGGCCTGGAACAGGCCATCGATTGCAGAGGAGCCGTCGGGGAACATCGCCCTTGTCACCACCAGACGGACACGTCACCTTCGTTCCACTGCTCACCGGTGAGGCCCACGGCCATGGCGAGGTGGCCTCCCAGGAGGACCTTGAAGCCGTCGGGATTCGCTCCGAGGTGCGGGCGTTCGTATCTTGTGGGGCATGGCCGACGATCCCACCTGACCGGATTTGAATCCCTCTGTGGCCAGGTCCAGCCCAGCCATCAGGCGGAGGGTGTTGGTGAAGTTGGTCGGACCGGAGGCGAGCTGGACGAGCGTCGAGACCACCTCGAAGTCGAGGCTCCTCGGGTAGACCTGGCCCACCGAGCCGAGGGTCGCCGAGAACCCCAACTCCTGTGCCAGGCGCCGATCCAGCTCCACCGCCGCAGTGTCCGATCCCAGCAGCGAGATCTGATCCTGCTGGGTTCCGAGACCGGGCCCTTGATTCCCCGGAGAGGCAGCGTGTTCCGAACCGCTTCCGCCCTCTCTACGGCTACCACCAGCTCGTCGCCGGCGTTGGCGACCCGTTTCCCCACCGTCGTGATCTGGGCAGGCACGTTGTGGGTGCGGGCCGTCACCGCCAAGCCGGACCAGTCTGCGGCCACGCGTGCCATGGCGGCCGAGAGGCGACCGACCGGGTGATGATGAGATCCAGGCTGCGAAGGATCTGGGCCTGCTCCACATTCTCGGTCAGGTCGCGTGAGGTCATTTCCGAGGTGGACCGACTCGTGCCCGGCCAGGGCGTTGAACTCCTCGAGCCGCGCCTTGACGTCATGACGGAGGACCCTCTCTCGACCACGATGGAGTCTGGATCGACCTGATCCATGACGGACCGGTAGTCGTCCACCAACCCGGCGTCGACTTCGATTCCCAGGTCCCGCTGCGCCTCCAGCACCGCCACCCACAGCCGCCGCTCCATCCGAACCTTGTTGGCGGGGTCCCAGACCTCGATCATCTCCGGCGAGGCGTAGCGGGACAGCGAGCGTGTTCTCGATCATGTCGACACCAGCATGGCGGCCCCTCGGACTCCAGACGAGTTCCACCGTGTCGGTTGAGGAGGCCACCAGGTACGGCCTCGCCCCCGAATACGAACCGGGCCCATTGCGACCGCAGCCCGTCATAGAGCTCGTCGACGTTGCTCATACCGCCTCCGAGGACAACAGCTTCGGGATCGAGGATGTTGATCACGGTGGCGAGCGCCCGGGCCAGACGATCGATGTAACGCTCAACCGAGGCACGTGCACCTCGTTCGCCCGCTCGAGCCGCCTCGACCACGTCCGGAGCACTGCGTTCGGCCCCGTTGACCCGTAGGTAGTCCACCCGCCCAAGGCCCGGGCCGGCCAGCCAGGTCTCGATGCAGCCCGTCTTACCGCAGTAGCACGGAGGCCCTTCGAGCTCCTGGCCGTCGGCCACGGCAGGGGGTTGTGCCCCACTCTCCGGCCGTGCGGTTGGGGCCGGTTGCGCACTTGCCGTCGACGACCACGCCCCCTCCCACGCCTTGTCCCGAGAATCACTCCGAAGACAACCTCGGCTCCGGCGGCCGCACCGTCGATCGCCTCGGACAGGGCGAAGCAGTCGGCGTCGTTGCGCATCACCATGGGCCGCCCCAGAATCCGCTGGAGGTCGACATCGAATGGCCTCCCATTCAACACCGTCGAGTTCGAGTTCTTCATCTCACCGTCGAAGGGGGAGATGGCCCCCGGCGTGCCGACTCCCACCGTCTCGGCCACGTCCAGGCCCATGCCGACTTTCTCCACCAAGTCGGCCACGGCGGCCAGTATGCCCTCGTAGTCACCCTGTGGGGTGGGGACTTCTCATCCGTGCCAGCTGCCCCCCGTCGGGGTCAAGCGTCAGCTCCTTCGAGAGTGGTCCCACCGAGGTCGAATCCCTATCCCGGGCGGTCATGTGCCGAACCTCACCGTCCCGGTGAGCTCCCCCACCACCACCCCGTCGCCTTTGGTGACCGTGACTGGATCACCCGCCGAGGGACCACCCCACCACCTTGACCGGGATGACGGAGGCGGCAGAAGCATCGCCGCGGACCCTCCCAGCGGTCGGAGCGAGATGGGCGTCCAGAGAGCCGGCTCCCTCCCGACTCACGCGCCGATCTCCGAATCGCCAATTGCGCCAGCGAGAAGAGCACGCCGCCGTCGAGCTCCATCGAGGAAGTTCATGTGACTCTCGTGGAGGTCGAGCACGAGGTCGGCGGGTCCCCCGACCGGTGGGGACGGCCCGCACACCGAGTCGGGCGCCCCACGGGTCATCCACCAGCGGCCACTCGGCGGAAAAACCGGGCGTCATCGGCGGCGATGCTCACCGGCCTCCTCCCGCAGCCGTCCCGGCCAGGCAGCGCCGATCGAACCAGGCCGAGAACATCTCCCCGGCTCTCTCATCCGCCTCCTGGGCGAACCCGGCCAGCTGACCCAGGAAGGCCTCTGGTGGGAAGCCGAACACATGGTCCCAGCATGTCGAAGCCGGGGTCGTCGACCCAGCGCTGCGCCACCTCGATCTTGGTCTCGGGGTGATACTGGAAAGCCAGGGCGCTGCCGATCTCGAAGGCGGCCGGATAGGAGGAGGTCTCGGCCAGGAGGGTTGCACCCGGCGGCGGGTCGAAGGTGTCCTGGTGGGCAGAAAAGGGCACGGGTGCCCACCGCGGATACGACCGGGTGCATCGGGTACCCTGCCTCGGTGAGGGAGAGGCGCATCACGCCGATCTCGGGTACGGGCGCCTTGAAGGCGCGACCGCCGAGGGCGTGGGCCAGGAGCTGAGCGCCGAGACAGATACCCAGCACCGGCACATCGTGGGCCACCAGGCTCTCCAGCCAGGCCGCCTCCCGGATCAGCCACGGGTATTCGGTCCTTTGGTAGGCGCCCATGAAGCCACCCATGACCACCACGGCCTCCACTTCTCGGGGGAAGCTTCCCGCTCCGGCCCACACCTCCACAACGTCGTGACACGCCAACTCCTCAAGCCGGCCCGGGGTGACCTC
>CAVUUV010000010.1:0-135683 GCA_963744905.1 uncultured Acidimicrobiia bacterium
GGCAGTCATCCCCAGGCTGGGGGTGGTCCGGACCAGGAGGGTGGGCACCGGCCGGCTCTCGGCCCAGGCGAAGGCATCGGCCCACAGATCGTCGTCGATCCACGCCGCCGGCCGGTTGCCGACGAACTCCTCCACCGCCGGCAACTTCCAGGTCTGATATCCCGAGTCCGGGTCGAACTCGATCACCGGCAGATCCTCGGGCAGACCAAGGCGGGGAGCGATGAGGCGGGGAGCATGATGTTCCCAGGTGGTCGCCCAGACCAGGTCGAACCAGGAGGCGAGCCGGTTGAGCCAGGACCCGTGCCGGTCCGACAGCCACACCTCATAGCCCATCAGCTCATGGCGGCCGAACCCCTCCGGCACGATCACCGAGCCGAAGGGGTTGAGTACTCCGTCTACGTCGATCAGCAGATAGGGGCGTGTCATGTTCGGGGGCACAGCCTACGTATCCGGTGGATCGGACCGGGGTGGGCAGTTGGGTACGCTCGGGCTCTCCGGGACGAAGGTCTTGATGCGAGCCAAACCGAGCCACTCCAGACGAGCCGGAGCACGACTCCTGGTGCTGATCCTGTCCGGCGCCGTGGCCGGCTGTGCCCAGGCACCCGCCAACCAGGTCGAGGCGGGCAGGGCCATCTACCAGGAGAGATGCGCCACATGTCACGGTCCGGACCGCCAGGGCACCGACACGGGCCCCGCTCTGGCAGAGGTCGTCTCGGCCGACATCCGCCGGGCCGTCACAGAGGGCATCGACGAGAACCCCTCCTATCCGGCGATGGCTCCTCTCCCCCTCACGGCCGGTCAGCTGGATGCCGTCGTGGCTTTCCTGACCGAGCCAGACGGTTCCGGGTGATGAGAACTCATCGGACAGCCACCCCCAGCTCCACCAGCAGACCCTCCACCCGGCTACGTATGTCGTCGCGAATGGGCCTCACCTCCTCCAGGGACTTCCCGGCCGGATCGGGGAGCTCCCAGTCCACGTAACGCTTTCCGGGAAAGACCGGACAGGCATCCCCGCACCCCATCGTCACGACCACATCCACGGCCCGGACTATTTCGTCGGTCCAGGGCTGGGGGAATTCATCGCCGATGTCGATGTCCACCTCCGCCATGGCGTCCACGGCGGCCTGGTTGAGCTCGTTCCCGGGCTCGGTGCCGCCCGAGTAGACGTCTACGCCCTCTCCGCCCAGATCGCGCATGAAACCGGCCGCCATCTGGGACCGCCCCGCATTGTGCGTGCAGAGGAAGAGGACGGCCGGCGGACGACCCGGGCCGGCCACCAGCTCGAGGCGGCTCAGGGCCCGTAGCCGCTGACGGGCGAAGCGCTCGGCCAGAAGGGGAACCCACTGCGACACGGTGGCCCGCGAGAGGAGCTGGTCGAGCGAGTCGTTCATGAACCGTTCGATCGTCTCCCGATTCAGCACGCCTGCGAACTCCCCGCGGAGCCTCTCTACAGCTTGTGAAATCTGCAGCCTCTGGACGGTGGACAGGTCGGTCATGGTCGCTCCTGTGGAACGACGCTGGCGATCCCGCCGGCCAGCAGGTCGATGCGCCGCCGCAGCTCGTCGCGCACCGAGCGGAACGCTCTCATGCGGCCGTCGGGGACCGGATCCGGGACCGACCAGTGCAAGCGGGGAGCGGCGAAGGGGGGCGGTTCCTCGCCGGCGATGTCGCACACAGAGACCACCAGATCCGGAGCCTCCACCGCCTCGTACCCCTTTGGTGCACCAACCAGCCGAAGACCCGCCTCAGCCCCGGCCGCCCTGGCCTTGGAGTGGATGGCCCGAGCCGGCTGTGATCCCGCCGAGAGGGCGGTACGGCCGGTTCGCTCCTCGAACAGGGCTGCGGCCAGTTGTGAACGGGCCGAATTGTGCCGGCAGGCGAACAGGACCCGATCGGGCAGCTCCGTGTGTGGGCGGAGCTCATCGGGAAGCGTGTCGGTAATCACCCGGACATAGCGTCGCCGGGCATCACCGTCGGATACCCGCCTGTCGATCACTCCGGCCGATTCGAGCACATCGAGATGATGAGCCAGCAGGTTGGACGGAAGATCGACTTGCCGGCCTATCTCGGTCGGCGTGAGGTCTGTGACCAGGAGGCGCTCAACGATCTCGAGCCGGTGCTCGTCCCCCAGGGACGCATACACCCGGGCACGCTCACTTCGATCCATTGCTTCCAATCATATTGAGTCAATATTGTCTGAGCAACCACTTTCTCGTGCATCGACACCGGCAGCAAGCCACTACCGTGCCCTCCCGTGAAGAAAGTTGCAATCGTGATGGGCTCGGGCTCTGACCGGCCCGTGATGGAAAAGGCCGCCGCCATGCTGGATCGCTTCGGGATTTCCCACGAGGTGCGGGTGCTGTCGGCGCACAAGACACCCGAACAGGCGCTGGAGTTCGCCGAGAACGCCGCCGCCAACGGTTTCGGGGTGATCATCGCCGGGGCGGGAAAGGCAGCCCACCTGGCCGGGGTTATGGCGGCCAAGTCGCTGCTCCCCGTGATCGGGGTACCCATCAGCGCCTCCCTGGACGGGATGGACGCCCTGCTGTCGACGGTGCAGATGCCAACCGGGATCCCCGTCGCCACCGTGGCCATCGATTCGGCCAACAACGCTGCCCTGCTGGCCGTGGCGATCCTGGCCGTCGACGACCCGGCCCTGACCGACCAGGTGGCCGCCTACCGCCGCGAATTGACCGAGAAGACGTTGGCGTCCTGACGGCGAGGCCGGGGTCTGCCGGGCCCCGGTACGATTGGGAACATCATGACCGACATGTCCCGCGCCACTCCCGACAGCCGCGATTTCCTGGACACCGACTCACTGTTCGACTCCGAGGAGTTGTTGCTGCGGGACACGGTGCGCGATTTCGTGCGCAAGGAGATCGTGCCAAACGTGGGCCAGTGGTGGGAGGAGGGTGTGTTCCCGGTCGAATTGGCCAAGTCGATGGGCGACATGGGCCTGTTCGGGATGCATCTGGAGGGCTACGGGTGTGCCGGCACCTCCGGCACGGCCTATGGATTGGCTTGTCTGGAGCTGGAGGCGGGGGATTCGGGTCTGCGTAGTTTCGTGTCGGTGCAGGGGTCGCTGGCCATGTTTCCCATCTGGAAGTTCGGGTCGGAGGAGCAGAAGCAGGAGTGGCTGCCCCGAATGGCATCGGGGGAGGTGATCGGCTGTTTCGGGTTGACCGAGCCCGATTCGGGATCGGATCCCTCCTCGATGCGCACCAACGCCCGCCGGGACGGGTCGGACTGGGTGATCAACGGCTCGAAGATGTGGATCACCAACGGGAACCTGGCCCAGATCGCCATCATCTGGGCCCGGACGGACGAGGGGATCCGGGGTTTCATCGTCCCCACCGACACACCGGGGTTCACCGCTCACGAGGTCAAGCACAAGGCGTCGCTACGAGCCTCGGTCACCTCCGAGCTGGACCTGGACGATGTTCGGGTCCCCGACGGGTTCGCCCTGCCCGGGGTGGCCTCTATGCGGGGCCCGCTGTCGTGCCTCAACGAGGCCCGCTTCGGTATCGCCTGGGGGGTGGTGGGCGCTGCCCGAGCCTGTTACGAGGCCGCCCTCGACTACGCCACCGAACGCGAGCAGTTCGGCCGGCCCATCGCCGGTTTCCAGCTCACCCAGCGCAAGCTGGTCGACATGATGATCGCCGTCAACCGGGGAATGCTCGTCGCCCACCACCTGGGACGGCGCAAGGATTCCGGCACCCTTACCCCGGCCCAGGTCAGCTTCGGGAAGATGGACAACACCCGCAACGCCCTCGATGTGGCCCGCCTCGCCCGGGGGGTGCTGGGCGGCAACGGCATCACCCTCGAGTACCCCGTCTTCCGCCACATGGCCAACCTGGAGACGGTCTACACCTACGAGGGCACCAACGAGATCCACACCCTGATAATGGGCCAGTCCATCACCGGCCTCAACGCCTTCACCTGACCGGTCAGAGCAAGGACGCCAGGGGACCGGCCAGGTCGCCGTTGTCGACCACTTCCACCCCATTGAGGCCCAGCCACCCCGCAGCCGACTCCAGATCGGGGCCCAGCCGTCGGGCCACTGAGGGACGGTCGACACCTTCCTCGGCGAAGGCGCCCTGGACTCGCAGACGGCCCCGGTCTCGATCGGCTTTGAGGTCGACCCGGCCCACCAACCGGTCGTCCACCAGGTAGGGCAGGACGTAGTAGCCGTGGACCCGCCTGTACGACGGCTCGTAGATCGAGATCCGGTAGTGGAAGTCGAAGATGCGCTCGACTCGCGGACGAGACCAGACCAGGGAATCGAAGGGTGACAGGAGGGCCGAGCCCTCGACCCGACGGGGCACCACCGCCCCGGCATGCATGTAGGCGGGATCGTCCCAGCCCTCGACTTCGACGTCGACCAACTCGCCCGCCTTCACCAGCTGGCGCAAGAGAGGACGTGCCCGGGACACCTTGAGCCGGTGATAATCGGCCAGGTCGGCAGCCGTGCCGACCCCCAACGAGCGAGCGGCGATGCGCAGCATCTCCGTCCTGGCTTCGTCCTCGCCTGGCGTGTCCATCCCCAGCACGTCGCTCGAGATGACCCGATCGGTGAGGTCGTAGTAACGGACGAAGTTGACGCGGGAGGCGGTCGTCACCCGTCCGGTGAGAAACAGCGCCTCCAGGGCGACCTTGCCGTCCGACCATCCCCACATGGCCTTTGCGTCCCGTTCACCGGGGTCGTCCAGGTGGGCGGTGCGAAGCGGGCCCTTGGCCGCCACCTCGGCCTCCACCGCCTCCAGAAAACCGGGCCGCTCGACCAGCATCCGCTCGACCCGCCCCCAGTGCCATCCTCCCTCCATCCGCCACCTGAACAGACGGTGCTGCTCGACGGGGATGAGGCAGGCCGCATGGGCCCAGTACTCGAACATCTCGCCCGAATCCCACAGCCAGGCGTCGAGAGCTTCCCGGTCGTAGGGGCCGAGCCGGGAGAAGAAAGGCATGTAATGGGTGCGGCTGAAGACGTTGACCGAGTCGAGCTGGATCAACCCCACCCGCTGCAGGACCCGGCGGAAATGACGCACGTCCACCCGTCCAGTAGGCGCCGGATCGGTGAAGCCCTGGGCACCCAGAGCCAGGCGCCGGGCGCGGTCCGCACTGAGTGCCCGCATCAGAGGATCTCGGCCTGCCGGTAGTCGGCGGCTCCGGGATGACGGGCCACGACCCCGGCTACCCGGGACACGAACGCCTCCACCTGGGCGCCGGCCCGGCCGGTGAATGAAAGCGGATCCGCCACGATGGCATCGACGGCCGCCCGGCCAAGAGGAAAGCTCTCGTCGTCGGCCAGACGGCCCAGCAGTCCACCCACCCCGTCCTCACCCTGGCGCCGCTCCAGGGCGGCGGCCACGGCGTGACGGCGTATGGCCTCGTGGGCTTCCTCGCGCCCCATCCCGGCCTGGACTGCCGCCACCAGCAGAGAGGTGGTCGAGAGGAAGGGCAGGTTGGCCTCCAGCTCGGACTCGATCACGGCCGGATAGAAGCCCACCTCGGCCAGGACGGTCAGGAACGCCTGGAATAGGCCGTCGATGGTGAAGAATGCGTCGGGAAGCATCACCCGTCTCACCACCGAGCAGGAAACGTCGCCCTCGTTCCACTGCTCGCCGGCCAGGCCGGCGGCCATCGCCAGATGGCCACCCAGGATCACTTTGAAGCCGTGGATCCGCTCCGAGGTGCGGGCGTTCATCTTGTGGGGCATGGCCGACGAGCCCACCTGCCCCGTCTTGAATCCCTCCGTGGCCAGGTCCAGGCCCGCCATCAGCCGGAGGGTGTTGGTGAAGTCGGCGGGACCGGAGGCGAGCTGGACCAGGGTAGATATCACCTCGAAATCGAGGCTGCGGGGATAGACCTGTCCCACCGAGTTGAGGATGGCCGGGAAACCCAGCTCCTCGGCCAGTCGCCGGTCGAGCTCCACCGCCGCCGCGTCCGAGCCCAACAGCGCCATCTGGTCCTGCTGTGTCCCGACCGGACCTTTGATTCCCCGCAGCGGCAGGGAGTCGCGCACCGATTCGGCCCTCTCCACCGCCGCCATCAACTCCTCACCGGCGTTCGCCACCCGCTTGCCCACCGTGGTGACCTGAGCCGGGACGTTGTGGGTCCGGGCGGTTACGGCCATTCCCGCCCAGTCGGCAGCCAGACGGGCCATGGCGCCCAGGGCGGCGACGGCACGGGTGATGACCAGGTCGAGGCTGCGCAACACCTGGGACTGCTCCACGTTCTCGGTGAGATCACGCGAGGTCATGCCCAGATGGACCGACTCGTGTCCGGCCAGGGCATTGAACTCCTCCAGTCGGGCCTTGACGTCGTGGCGAAGGGTCCGTTCCCGTTCGGCGATGGCGTCGAGATCGACCTGGTCGATCACCGCCCGGTAGTCATCGATCACGGCCCGGTCGACCTCGATCCCCAGATCACGCTGGGCCTCGAGCACGGACACCCACAGCCGGCGCTCCATCCGGATCTTGTTGGCGGGATCCCAAACCTCGGCCATCTCCGGCGAGGCATAGCGCGAGGCGAGCGTGTTCTCGATCATGCCGGCACCAGCATGGCGGCGCCGCGCACGCCTGACGAGTCGCCGTGACGGTTGGGGACCAGACGGGTGGCGGCCTCACCCCCGAACACGAACCGGAACCAATGCGATCGCACCCCGTCGTAGAGCTCATCGACGTTGCTCATCCCGCCACCGAGGACGACGACATCGGGGTCGATGACGTTGATGACGGTGGCCAGTGCCCTGGCCAGCCGATCGATGTATCGCTCGAGAGATGCCCGGGCCCCCTCTTCCCCGGAGCGAGCCGCCTCGATCACCTGCGGGGCGCTGCTGCCGGCTCCGGTCACCCGGCCGTGGTCGGCCGCCAGGGCGGGCCCGGACAGCCAGGTCTCGATGCAACCTCTCTTACCGCAGTAGCAGGGCGGGCCGTCCTGCTCCTCGGGTGTGGGCCACGGAAGGGGGTTGTGACCCCACTCTCCGGCTATTCGATTGGGTCCGGTCCGCACCTTCCCGTCCACGACCACCCCACCGCCGACGCCGGTCCCCAGAATCACCCCGAAGACGACCTCTGCTCCGGCACCGGCTCCGTCGATCGCCTCGGACAGGGCGAAGCAGTCGGCATCGTTGCGCATCACCATCGGCCGTCCCAGGGCCCGCTGGAGGTCGACGTCGAAGGGCTTGCCGTTGAGTACGGTGGAGTTGGAGTTCTTCATCTGGCCGTCGAAGGGGGAGATGGCCCCGGGTGTCCCCACCCCCACCGTCTCGGCCGCCTCCAGATCCGACCCGACCCGGCCGACCAGCCCCGCCACCGCCGACAGAATCCCCTCGTAGTCGTCGCGGGGGGTAGGGACCCTGGTCCGGGCAAGCTGTCTGCCCGCGGGGTCGAGTGCCACGCCCTCGATCTTGGTGCCACCCAGGTCGATCCCGATCCTGGCCGTCATGAGTCGAACCTCACGGTTGCGGTGAGTTGCCCGACTACCACCCCGTCTCCTTTGGTGACAGTGACGCCATAGACGCCCAGGGATCGGCCCACTTTGATCGGCGCCACCGAGGCCGAGAACACATCACCGCGCACACCACCTGCCGTGAGGGCCAGGTGGGCGTCCACCAGGGTGGGCTCGCGCCCCGAGTCCCGCGCCACCTTCCGGACCGCCATCTGGGCCAGCGAGAACAGCACCCCGCCGTGAGCCCCGTCGAGGAAGTTCATGTGGTCCTGGTTCAGCTCAAGCACCAGATCCGCGTCCCCCTGCCCTGCCGGGACGGTGCGGATGCCCAGCCGGGCACCCCACGGATCATCGACCAGCGGCCAATCGACGGCGGGTTCAGGCCTCATCGGCGGCGATGCTACCGGCCTCCCCCACCGATCCGCCGAAGACCCCCATGTGGGGCCGGTGCCGGCACCGGGACGGACCAACGCCGTGCGTGTCAGGCAGCGATTCTGATCGCTGTGGGATGCGGGGGCGACTCGCTACGATCACCTCCCGTGCCAGCACTACCTCATATCGCCTCCGGGAAAGTCAGGGAGATCTACGAGATCGACGCCGAGCGACTCCTGTTCGTGGCTACCGACCGGATCTCGGCCTACGACGTCATTCTCACCCAGCCCATACCGGACAAAGGCCGCGTCCTGACCGGCCTTTCGCTCCACTTCTTCGACCTGTTGGACACGCCCAATCACCTGGTCGGAACCGACCTCGGCCAGGTGGATGAGCTCACCACCGAGGAGCGCTCCGAACTGGCGGGCCGGGCCATGATCGTGCGGAGAGCGGAAGTGGTCCCGGTCGAGTGCGTGGTGCGGGGTTATCTCTATGGGTCGTCGTGGCGGGAGTACGAAGCGGGCGGAGGACCCACCACCGAGCACCTGCCCGCCGGACTGCGCATGGCCGACAAGCTCCCCGAGCCCATCTTCACGCCGGCCACCAAAGCCGTCACCGGCCACGACGAGAACCTGACCGAGGCCGAGACCCGCGACCTGCTGGGTGGCGACCTGTACGGGGAGCTGAAGCGGCGCTCGGTCGACATCTACACCAGGGCGGCCGAGTACGCCGCCGAGCGGGGCGTGATCCTGGCCGACACCAAATTCGAGTTCGGACATGTCGACGACGAGCTGCTCCTCATCGACGAGGTACTCACCCCCGACTCGTCCCGCTACTGGCCGGTCGACGAGTGGAAGCCGGGGAATCCCGTTCCCAGCTTCGACAAGCAATACGTCCGGGACTGGCTCGACTCGACGGGCTGGGACCATGATCCCCCGCCCCCCGATCTTCCCGCAGAGGTGATCGACGGAACCAGGGCACGATACGTCGAAGCCTACGAACGGATCACCGGCCAGGACTTCGACGCCTACCTGCGGAGCCAGCGCCCGTGAAGGTCACCGTTCATATCGAACGGCGTCCCGACATCGCCGATCCGGAGGGCACCACTATCGCTCGCTCCCTGGCCGACCTGGGTTACGACGAGGTCGAGGCGGTCCACACCGGACGGACCCTGCACCTGGATGTGTCGGGCGCTGACGACGACCGGATCCGGGCCCGGGTGACGGAGATGTGCGAACGACTCCTGGCCAACCCCGTCATCGAGGACTTCACCATCGATGTCGGCTCCTGACACCGGCGTGACCCGTCTCGGGGCGACTTTCCCGGCGCCGGCGCCCGTTAGGTGGCACCGGGAGGCCAAGTCGTGATCGGTGTGGTGGTCTTTCCCGGCTCCAACTGCGAGCTGGACGTGCAGTGGGCGCTGAGGTCGATGGGGGCCGAGACCGAGCTGGTCTGGCACCGTGACACCGACCTGACCGGGTTGGAGGCAGTGGTGCTTCCGGGTGGCTTCGCCCACGGCGACTACCTGCGCACCGGGGCCATCGCCCGCTTCTCGCCCGTGATGTCTTCTGTGGCCGCCATGGCCGAGGCGGGCCGCCCGGTGCTGGGCATATGCAACGGTTTCCAGATCCTGTGCGAAGCGCATCTGCTGGGCGGAGCCCTCATCGCCAACCGGGATCTCAACTTCATCTGCCGCTACGTCCCGGTCGAGATCATCGACGGCGGAACCATTCTCACCGCCGGTATCCCCGAAGGGACGGTGGTCAATCTGCCTCTCAACTCCTATGAGGGCCAGTTCACCGACCCCGGCGGACAGACCCGGGTGGTGGCCCGCTACTTGGAGGACGTCAACGGTTCCCAGGATGGGGCCGCCGCGATTGCCAACCAGGCCGGCAATGTGGTGGGGATAATGCCCCACCCCGAACGAGCCTCCGAAGAGATCCTGGGCTCATCCGACGGGCGCCGGCTCCTGGAGAGCCTGATCGCAGCCACCGAGCGAGTGAGAGTGTGAGCGGCACAGATCTGGCGCCGGAACAGGACGGGATAACCGAGGCCCCCTCCCCTCCTCAGGAGGAGCCGGGGCCCGAGCCTCTCCACCGCCGCCTCGGCCTGACGGACGAGGAGCACGACCAGATCGTCGCGATCCTGGGGCGGAGCCCTTCCGATGCCGAGCTGGCCATGTACTCGGTGATGTGGTCGGAGCACTGTTCGTACAAGTCCTCACGGATCCACTTGCGCCGCTTTCCCTCCACGGCGCCCTGGGTGGTGGTCGGCCCGGGAGAGAACGCGGGGGTGATCGATCTGGGCGACGACTGGCTGGCCGCCTTCCGGATCGAAAGCCACAATCATCCCTCCTTCGTCGAGCCATACCAGGGGGCGGCTACCGGAGTGGGTGGCATCCTCCGTGACGTCTTCACCATGGGCGCCCGACCCGTCGCCCTGTGGGACCAGATCCGGTTCGGCCCTCTCGACCATCCTCGCAACCGCTACCTGCTCTCCGGCGTCGTGGGCGGCATCGCCGGCTACGGCAACGCTGTCGGGGTTCCCACACTGGGAGGCGAGGTGGCGTTCGAGGAGTGCTACTCGGGCAACCCGCTGGTCAACGTGATGTGTCTGGGAATCCTGCGTCGGGACCAGCTCGTCCTGGGGACTGCGGGGGGGCCGGGCACGGTCGCGATTCTGCTCGGCGCCGCCACCGGCCGCGATGGCATCGGGGGCGCCTCCGTTCTGGCTTCGGCCTCATTCGACCAGGAATCGGCCGGCAAGCGTCCCTCGGTCCAGGTAGGTGACCCGTTTGAGGAGAAGAAGCTGATCGAAGCCTGCCTGGAGCTCTACGACCGGGGGCTGGTGGTGGGTGTCCAGGACCTGGGTGCCGCCGGCCTTTCGTGCGCCGTGGCCGAGCCCGCCGCCCGGGCCCAGGCGGGCATCGACGTGAACCTCGACGAGGTCCATGTCCGCGAGCCGGAAATGAGCCCTTCCGAGCTCCTCATGTCCGAGTCACAAGAGCGGATGATGGCGTTCGTCGAGCCAGATCAGGTGGAGGCGGTGCTGGCCGTGGCGGCCAAATGGGAGATCGACGCCTCGGTGGTGGGAACCGTGCAACCCGGAGCGACACTGGAGGTGAAGTATCGGGACGAGACCGTGGCCCGGCTCCCTGCCGCCTCGCTCACCGATGGAGCTCCCGTCTACGAGCGGACCCTGGGTGAACCCTCCTGGATGGAGGACCTGTGGTCGAACACCTTCCAGCATGTGACCCAGCCCGCCCTGGCCAGCTCTTTGCTGCAACTGCTCGACGATCCGTCCATCGCCTCGGCCGCCTGGATCTACAACCAGTACGACCACATGCTCTTCCTCAGCACCGTGGTGGGACCAGGCAACGACGGCAACCTGATCCGGATCAAGGGGACCGACAAGGCAATCGCGGTCTCCACCGACGGCAACGGCCGTCTCTGCCACCTCGATCCCCGCCGCGGCTCCGCCCGCCTGGTGTTCGAGGCGGCCCTAAACGTGGCGATGACCGGGGCCGAGCCCCGGGCCGTGGTCGACAACCTCAACTTCGGCAATCCCGAGAAGCCGGCGGTCATGTGGCAATTCCGGGAGGCAATCGAGGGCATCTCGGAGGCGTGCGAGGCTCTCGGTATCCCGGTGGTGGGTGGAAACGTCTCCTTCTACAACGAAACGGACGGCATCGACATCTATCCGACCCCCGTCATCGGGCTGGTGGGCGTGGTGGAGCCTTGCCCAGCCCGGCCACCTCGTCTCGACCGGGCCAAAGAGGGGATGGACCTGTGGCTGGCCGGAGCACCGGATCCGATCAACATGGCCGGCTCGGCCTTCGAACAGGTCACCTTCGGACACGTCGGCGGGCGGCCAATCGCCCCCGACCCCACCATGGGCCGGGCGGCCATCAGGCTGGCCCGAACCCTGGTGGCGGAGGAACTATCCCCTGCCCTGCACGACGTCTCCGACGGCGGCTTGGCGGTGACGGTCGCCGAGATGGCCATTGCATCCGAGGTGGGCGTCTCCGTTCAATACCGGGACTGGCGCCACCTCTTCGCCGAGGACCCTCATCGTTTCGTCTTCGCCGCCTCGCCCGAGAACCGGGAGCGAATCGAACGGGCGGCCGACCGATCCGGCATCGTGGTGGCCAGGATCGGCACTTTCGAAGGCGACACCATCGTCTTCAAACGGGGCGGAGCCAGCGCCGTGGTCGACCTGGCAACGGCCGCCGAGACGTATCGCAACGCCATCCCCCGCCGACTGGGCTGAGACAACTCGACAGCTCAGCTCGCGAAAACAAAACCCGGATGGGGACACCTCGACCCACCCGACACCCTAAAGTCATCAGACATCTTATGACTTTCCCTTGGAGACCGGCGCCGTGACCGTCATCGGATGCGACGTGGGCACCCAGAGCACGAAGGGCGTACTCGTATCGGAGAGCGGGGATGTCATCTCCACGGCCTCCGCCCGACACGCGGTCGAGTTCCCCGCCGCCGGTTGGGCACAGCAGGACCCCCTGGAGTGGCTCAGTGCGGTGAGGACGGTCGTCTCCACGCTGGCTGCTGAGTCTCCCGACCCCGTCCGATGTG
The DNA here is from genome assembly GCA_963744905.1 of uncultured Acidimicrobiia bacterium. GTDB lineage: Bacteria > Actinomycetota > Acidimicrobiia > Spongiisociales > ZC4RG35 > DATFFO01. The sequence goes on from CAVUUV010000010.1 coordinate 12,414, forward strand.
TGGGCGTGTCCGCCCAGGTCGACGGAGTGGTCGCCACTAATGACCGGCTCCAGCCTCTCCATCCCGCCCTCATCTGGATGGACCGTCGTTCGGCAGACTCGGCCGCAGAAGTCGGACATCGTCTGGGAATGGACGAGATATTCGCCGTGACCGGACTCAACTGCGACGGAAGTCACGGAGGCCCGAAGATGAGGTGGCTACTCGACCACCTGACCGAGGACCCGGCTCACCTGCTCCCACCGGCCACCGTCGTCACCAGCTGGCTGACGGGAAACGTGGCCCAGGACCACGCAAATGCGTCGTCATCGATGTTGTACGACGTCAGTTCTCGAACGTGGTCACCGATGATGACCGAGGCTTTCGGCGTCGATCCGGAGACTCTGCCGACAATCGTCGACGCCACGGACGAGATCGGGTCGGTGCGGCCCGCTCTGGCCGGGGATCTGGGGCTGAGCCCGGACTGCCTGGTCGTGGCAGGCACCGGTGACGACCATGCTGCCGCCGTCGGGGCGGGTGCGGTCCGGCCCGGAATCGTCGTCGACGTCACCGGGACGGCCGAGCCGATCGGCACCACCTCTGACCGGGCCGTCTTCGATTCCGAGCGCCTGGTCGAGACCCACGCCCATGCCGTCTCGCGCAGCTTCTTCATCGAGAACCCCGGCTTCGTGTCCGGCGGCAGCGTGTTGTGGGTATCGAAACTGCTCAACATCGATCAGGGCGAGGTCTTGGCCAGGGCGGATCGCTCTCCGGCCGGGGCGCGGGGCCTGGTCTTCATTCCTGCCCTGTCTGGGTCGATGGCGCCCCGGTGGAACGACCGGGCCCGAGGATCCTTCTCGGGCGTGACAATGGAACACGACTCCGATCACTGGTGCCGGGCAGTACTGGAAGGCTGCGTCTTCGCCATGAGGGACGTGGTCGATCGAATCGAGAAGATGGGCCTGGCGGTGGATGAGTGCCGCGTCACCGGGGGCGGAGCACGAAGCCCGGTCTGGCTGCAGATGAAAGCCGACGTCACAGGGCGGGCGGTGAGGGCGGTTGAAGGTGAAGGAAGCGCCCTCGGCGCCGCCTGCCTGGCTGCAGTGGCGGCGGGATGGTTCCCCGATCTCCCCAGCGCCACCGATGACCTGGTGATCGTCGACGGCGCAGTATTCGAACCTCAGACCTCAAACGCCGAAGCCTACAGCGGGGCCTATTCGAAATACCGGGCCGTATTCGATGCCCTGGAGCCTCTGTGGGGCCGGGCGTGAGTGGAAGATTCCGTCTCGAAGCGGCCCGGGAGCTGGGGCGCGCCCGGGGGGTAGACATCGAGCTCGAGCAGGTGCTCATTGGGCCTGATGCACTCGATGGTCTGGCCGATACCGTGCTCAGGCTGGCCGGCCCGGGCGGCGTCGTCACGTTGGAAGACGCCACCCCGATGAAGGCGGGAGACGAGGACCTGAAGACTGCCGTCAACGATCTCGTCGCCTCCGTAATACCGACCAGGCGGGTGGTCCTGGGCCCTGAGGACGGAAGCCTCCACGTCGACCAACCGACCATCGACGCCGCCCGGACCGCGGCCGAGGGCAGCGGATGCATCGTGAGCATCGGGTCGGGGTCCATCACCGACGTGGGAAAGGAAGCTGCTCGCCGGACCGGCGCACCCCTGGTGGCAGTTCAGACGGCGGCCTCGGTCAATGGCTTCTCCGATGACATGGCGGTGGTACTCCGGGACGGAGTCAAACGAACCGTCCCTTCCAGATCCGCGACGGCACTGGTTATCGACACCCGCGTCCTGTCCAGCGCACCTCTCGCCCTGACGCGCTCGGGGTTCGCCGAGATGATGGGGATGTTCACTGCGCCAGCCGACTGGAGACTGGCGGGACTGGCGGGCCACGACACCTACGAGGCCGAAGTGGTCGACCTGTTCAGGCCGCAAGGTGACGAGTTGCTCGACTCGGCAACACCAATCGGCCGGGGCGATCCCGACGGGCTGCTCTTGCTGGCCGAGCTGCTCACTGCCTCGGGACTGGCCATGACCGTCGCCGGCCGGACCGCGCCACTCTCGGGGATGGAGCACCTGATCAGCCACCTGCTGGATATGTCCGCCGCCGCCGACGGCCGTGCAGTCGGGCTGCATGGCTCCCAGGTCGGCGTGGCGTCCCTGGTGGCGGCGTGTCTCTGGAAGCTAGTCCTCGACGATATCCGGCCCGACGACCTGGCGATGGATCCGCCCGAACCGGCAGACATGGCTGATCGCATCCGGCGGGACTTCTCAGAGATCGACCCCGGCGGAGCGATGGCCATCGAGTGCTGGCACGACTACGAGACCAAGCTCGAGACCTGGCACCAATCGGTTGCAAGCAGAACCGAAATGGCCGCCTCATGGGCCAAGACCGAGACCGAGCTGAGATCTGTCGCCGGCGATCCGGCGGCCATGGCCAAGGCCCTGGCGTCGGCCGGGGCTCCGATGCGGTTCAGCCAACTCGACCCGCCGATCGACCCCGATCGTGTTCGGTGGGCACTGGCGTCATGCCACCTGATGCGGGATCGGCTGACCATTGCGGACCTTGCCTTCTTCACCGGTCGGTGGACCGAGGATTACGTCGAGGCCGTGCTCGAGGACGCAGCCCGGCTGGGAGGTGGCCTGTGACCCTCACCACCCGCTACCGGGGGTTCGTGCTGGATCTGGATGGAACCGTGTACCTGGGCGAAGAACTCCTCCCCGGATCGCGGGAGACGATCTCGGCGCTCCGCGCCTCCGGTGCCAGGCTGTTGTACCTCACCAACAAACCCCTGGAGTCGGGGGCCAGCTACGCCGACAAGCTGACCGCCCTCGGACTGCCCACCGACCCCAATGAGATCGTCACCTCGCTGGACGCCCTGGTCGGCTACATGACCGACCACCATCCCGGGGCCCCGGTCCTGTGCATATCCGAGCCTCTGGTGGCGACGACCATGGCCGCGGCAGGTTTTGAGATAGTTGATTTCGACCGGGCTGAGAAGGCCTCCGCGGTCGTGGTCGCCTTCGACCGCACGTTCGACTACGCCAAGCTTCACGCAGCCTTCAAGGCAGTTCGAAACGGGGCGGTGATAGTGGCAACCAACCCGGACCGCTTCTGCCCGACACCCGACGGCGGACTACCCGACTGTGCCGCCATGCTCGCTGCAGTGGAGGCCTGTACAGGCGAAAGAGCAGAAGCGGTCGTCGGAAAGCCCTCCCCACAGATGATGGAGACAATCCTTCGTCGCCTGGACCTCCCTCCACACGAAGTGTTGATGGTGGGTGACCGTGTGGAGACCGATGTGGCGATGGCCCGACGGGCCGGAGTCGACGCAGCTCTGACCCTGTCCGGCGCCACCACCGCAGAGGAAGCGGCAAAAGCCGATCCGCCTCCCACCTATGTGCTCAACAACCTGGGCGACCTGGCCGTCGCCCTCGGCTCAACCCCTGGAAGGTGACAATGGAATTCATATTCATGCTGACCCACGACGATCGCACCGTGGGCAACGCCATGGCCGTCTACAGGACCCTGGCGGGATCCGACCTGCGATTGATCGGGTTCAAGGACGTCGGCGTCGATGGGACGGCCCTCTCCGAGCTCACCAAGGCCATGCACGACGACGGACGCACCGTCTTCCTCGAAGTGGTGTCCACGTCGCGTGATGCGGAACTCCATTCGATCGAAGCCGCCCTCGAGGTGGGCGTCGACTACATCATGGGCGGAACCCACGTCGACGACGCCTTGGCCCTGATCGTAGAAGCGGAGGTCTCCTACCTGCCGTTTCCGGGCACAGTCATCGGCCATCCCTCCATCCTGGAGGGATCGCTCGACGAGATCGCGGATCACGCTGCTCGGCTCACCGCCCGACCCGGTGTGACCGGTCTCGACCTGCTCGCCTACCGGCACAGAACGGTCGACCCGATTGCCCTCACGGAGGCGGTCGTTGCCGCCGCCTCCGGGCCCGTGGTGGCGGCCGGGAGCGTCGACTCCGCCGAGCGAATAAGAGCACTCGCCGGTGCCGGGGTGTGGGCCTTCACCATCGGCGGCGCCATCTTCGAACACAGGCTCCCCGGCGCTCCCTCCATCCCCGACCAGGTCAACTGGGTGCTCGAGGTGGCCGGCCAGTGAGCACCGACCTGCTGGAGGAGCGCCGGGCCACCCGGACTGCCGACACGGAGGACGCCGGCTGGTCGGACGAGGCGATGGCCCGATGAGCGCAACCAGGCAATGGTCGATGCTGGTCCGGGCGGGAACGGAGTCGTGATGGTGGAAAGAAAGGGCCAGGTCACCGTCGGTTCGGTCACCAAGCACTTCGGGGAAGTGGTAGCCGTCGATGAGGTGTCGTTCTCCCTGGAGCCGGGGACCTTCTTCGCCCTTCTCGGACCGTCAGGTTGTGGCAAGACGACCCTGCTTCGGGTCATAGCCGGGTTCGAGCAGCCCACCAAGGGAACCGTGTCGATCGGCGGCGAGTCCGTCGACGGCAGGCCTCCCTACGCTCGGCCCGTCAACACGGTCTTTCAGAGCTATGCGCTGTTTCCCCACATGGACGTGGCCGCCAACGTGGGTTACGCCCTGCGGAACTCCAGACCCCGGCTGGACCGGGACGAGATCGATCGGCGGGTCGACGATGCGCTGGAGATGGTGCGTCTGGGTGGCTATCACGGGCGCCGGGTATGGGAGCTGTCCGGCGGCCAGCAGCAGCGGGTCGCCCTGGCGAGGGCATTGATATCGCGTCCGCAAGTACTCCTCCTGGACGAACCGCTCTCGGCTCTCGATGCCAAGCTGCGCGGCGCCATGCAGAGTGAACTGAAGAGCCTTCAGCGTGATCTCGGAATCACGTTCATCTTCGTCACCCACGATCAACAGGAAGCCATGTCCATGGCCGACCGGGTCGCCGTGATGCGAGAAGGGGTCATCCGCCAGGACGCATCCCCGGAACATGTCTACGACCAGCCAGCAGACACCTTCGTGGCGGATTTCGTCGGGACGACCAACCTCTTCCGCGGTCGACTCCGAGCGATGCAACCAGATGCTGCCGAGGTGGCGTGCGAGTCCGGCTTGAACCTGGTGGGCAAGGCACCCGACACGAGTCTGGTCGTCGGCTCGGCCGTCGCCATGACGATCCGACCCGAGCGCATCGTCATGGCACGGCCCGGCGATCCAGAAATACCGGCCCACGCGGTGAGCATCACCGGAAGGGTCGCCGATCGAGTGTTCCTGGGAGGCCGTCTCACCTACCACGTCCAGGTGGAGGGCCTTGGCTCCATCGAGGTGAGCGTGCCCCGCTCTGCACCGTCCACCACACCCATGTTCTCGCCAGGCGACGAAGTCGCCGTCTCCTGGCCATTGGAAGCGGCCCACGTCATCGCTGATGTGGGCCGCGTCGCAAGCGACAACGGCACTGGGGGAAATTCCCCCGAACAGAAAGGAACCAGTAGATGAGGAAATCCACAGCCGGCCGGCTGCCCTGGGTGGCAATGGCCGTTGCGGTTGCGATGGCGATCGGAGCATGCGCTCCCGGCTCGACCAGTACCACCACGGCTGCCGGCACCCCCGAAACCACTGCCGGGGGGTCGAGCGGCGGCGATCTGGGCGACACGCTCAATATCGCCACCTGGCCGAATTATCACGACCAGGCGACCCTGGACCGTTTCACCGAGGAAACAGGAGTCAATGTCAACATCAACGTCTTCGGCTCCACCGAGGAGATGGAGGCGCTTCTCCGGGCGGGCGACTCGGGAATCGACATCGTGGTTCCCACCCACTACGCGGTGCCGGCATGGATCGACGACGGGCTGATCCAGCCTCTCGATTACGCGGCAATCGGAAACCCCGACCTGTCCAACTGGAATCCGGCCTTCGTGGACCAGAACTTCGATCCGGGCAACGTGTACACGATTCCCAAGAACTGGGGAACCACCGGGATCATCTACAGCCCCGACGTGGACCCGGTGACCAGCTGGGCAGACTTCTTCCAGCGGGCGTCTACCGACCTCGACGGGCGGGCGGTGATCGTCGACCACCAGATCTCCACGATCGGCTCTGCCGCAGTGGCCATGGGGTACGACCTGAACACGACGGATTCGACCGAGCTCGCCGACATCGAGCAGATGTTGGTGGCCCTGAAGCCACATCTGTGGGCCATCAGCTCTGACGTGCAGCCACCGCTCCGCAACGGCGACAGCCTGGCCTCCATGGCCTGGACGGGTGACGGTGTGCAGGTGGTGCGAGACAACCCCGACTACACCTACGTCATTCCGGATGACGGTGGTGAGCTGTGGGTGGACAACTGGTCGATCGCGGCCGACGCACCGCATCTCGCGGCTGCCAACGCGTTCCTCGAGTACATCCTGCAACCGGAGAACTCGGCGGCCGACACCGAAGCCATCCTGTTCCCACACGCCAATCCGGCCGTTCGTGACCTGGTCTCCGACGATGTGGCCAACAACCCGGTCATCTACCCCGACGACGAGGCCATATCCCGCATGACGCTCTCCTCGGCAGAGGCCTACAACAGTCAGGCCCGGGCCGAGATGTGGGCCAGGGTCAAGTCGTCTTCCTAGGACATTGACCCTCACCGAGCCCGGGACCGATCGTGAGGAGGTGCGGCCGTCGACGGCCGCACCTCCGAGCGACCCCCGGCTGCGGCGGCTTCTGGCCGCCCTGGCCGCCCCCGGATTCCTTTGGTATGTGATCTTCCTCGTAGCGCCGATGGTGGTGCTGGTCGTCTTTTCCCTGGGTCGCAGGGGTCCCAACGGCGGTTATCAGGCTGCCCTGACACTCGAGCAGTTCACCAAGCTTCCCACTCGCTGGGTTCCCTTCCTCAACACGATACGCCTCGGTTTGCTCGGCACCCTCCTCTGTCTGCTCGTGGCCTACCCGATGGCGTATTTCATGGCCACGCGCGGGGGGCGACGCAAGACGCTCTTGCTGGCGCTGGTGGTGATTCCGTTCTGGACGAGCTTCCTCATCCGTACCTACGCCTGGGTCTTCCTCCTCGGCAACCGGGGCCTACCCCGGGTCCTGGAACTGATCGGTGTCGACAGGGTCCGGCTGCTGAATACATCCTTCGCCGTCCTGTTGGGCATCGTCTACAACTACCTGCCTCTCATGGTCCTGCCCATATACGTCTCGCTGGATCGTGTCGATGTCTCCCTTCGCCATGCGTCCAAGGACCTGGGAGCCGGGCCATTTGCCACCTTCCGGCAGATCACGTTCCCGCTTTCGGCCCCCGGCGTAGTGGCCGGAGTGCTCCTGGTCTTCGTGCCCGTTCTGGGGGAGTACCTGATCCCGGTCCTCCTGGGGGGAGGGCAGACCTACTTCCTGGGCAACGCCCTGGCCGATCTCTTCTTTCAGTCCCGTAACTGGCCATTCGGAGCGGCGGTGGCGGTGGCGTTCATCGCCATCATCATGCTTCTGATCGCCATCTACGTCAGGGCCACACGGGCCATCGTCGGCCAGGGTCGAGGAACCCGTCTGCTATGAATCGGGACCGGACCTCCGTGTGGATCGACCGATTGCTGAAGGCCTACGGCTTTGCCGCATACGCCTTTCTGTTCCTTCCGATCCTGGTGGTGATCGTCTTCTCGTTCAATGCCGGTCGCCACGTGGCGGAACTGACCGGCTTCTCCCTGCAGTGGTACGTCAAAGCCTGGACCGATCCTTTCGTGGTCCGGGCCTTCTGGACCTCGATAAGCATCGCCCTGACTGCAGGGCTCATCTCCACGGTGCTCGGGACCGGGGCGGCGATCGCCATGCCTTCGCTACCCGGCTGGATCCGTCGCAGCTTCGACATGCTGGTGAACGTCGCCATCGTCGTCCCGGGCATCGTCCTGGGCCTGTCATTGCTGATTTTCGTCGTCACGGCCACAGGTTGGCTCAATGATTGGATTGCGTACCTGTTTCCCGGATCGGGATTCCGCCTCGGCCTGGGCTTCCACTCGGTGGTGGCGGGTCACTCGATCTTCGGCACGGCCATAGTCGCCATATTGGTCCGGACCAGGCTGGCCTCCCTCGACCCGGAGGTCATAGAGGTATCGGGCGACCTGTACGCACGTCCCACGCGTACCCTCTTCAAAGTGACCCTTCCGCTCCTGGCTCCAGCCATCCTGGCAGGGTTCCTGCTGGCATTCACCTTCAGCTTCGACGACTTCATCATCGCCTTCTTCACTCGTGGTCAGGCCCAAACCATTCCGATCTTCCTGTTCTCGTCCATCAGGAGAGGCGTCTCGCCGGTGATCAACGCCACGGCCTCCTCTCTTCTGGCCATCTCGATCACCCTGATGACCCTGGCTTCGCTTCTGTACCGGCGACGCGGTCACCAGACAGCCCGATCGTGACGACTGGACCACGCCGGCGACGGAAGCTCCTCGCCGATACGGTCAGAGACCGAATTCTCTCCGGAATCCACGACGGATCTCTGCCGGTGGGCGCCAAGCTGCCCTCCGAGCCCGAACTGTGCGAACAGCACGGCGTATCCCGGGCCACGGTCAGAGAAGCCGTGAGGGGTCTGGTAGAGGAGGGCTACCTGTCCCGGGTACACGGCTCCGGGACCTATGTGGCGTTCCGGCCCAACATACGCCACAGCCTGGAACGCAACCTGAGTTACAGCCGGCTGATCGAAGAAGCCGGATTCAAACCCGGCCGGAAGGTACTGACGCTGGACGAAGATCAGCCCTCGGAGGAGGAGACGCGCCGGCTCGCACTCGATGCAACGGCCCGAGTGGTCCGGATCGAACGGGTTCGCTCCGCCGACGACCGCCCGGTCATCTACTCGATCGATGCAGTCCCTGCATCTCTCGTGGCGGGAACCACCAGGAGCGATCTGGGCGGATCCCTCTATTCGCTCTTCGCCTCGATCGGAAGCCCGGTGGCGCACGGAGAAGCGACATTGGCACCGACCCTGGCGGACGAGGAGCACCGTGAGGCCCTGGGCGTGGAAGTCGGCCAGCCCCTGTTGCACATCGCCCAGGTCGACTACACATCGGCCGGGGATCCTGTCATGTACAGCCGCGAGTGGCACGTGCCGGGGATCTTCGAGTTGACCCTGCTGAGGCGCCCCACCTAGTGATCTGTCGCTCAATCAGGGGGACGGTGTCTCCGAGTCATCGGCGTCACCTGGCCGGGAGAAGGGGCGCAGTCGCAGCCGGGGAGCTGCGGCGAGCACTTCGACGCCGTCAGGGGCTTCGAGGGCCGAAGAGACCGCGCCATCATTCGGGCGACGCACCACTAGAGGAGCCTGTTGGATAATGCCGTTGCCCGGATTGGCGGCCAGGCGCGCCAGCCGCAAGGCCGAGGTTTCGCCACTCCTTGTGCCGGAATGGCGGGGCCGAGAACGCAGTGGGTGGTGATGCATGGTCGTCAAGATGGGTGACATGCATTGTTCAACGGGCTCCTAGAGCCAGGCCTCGTCCCGGCGGGTCGACCTGGAATCTCGCCTGGGGGTGCCTACGATGGATCCAGATGCCACGCACCATCGGAATCCTCACTGCCGGAGGTGACTCACCCGGTCTCAATGCCGCCATACGCGCCGTGGGCAAGGCGGCAGACAAGGCCTATGGCATGCAGCTACTCGGGTTCCGTGATGGCTTTCGGGGGCTGATGCAGAATCGCTTCGTCCGTCTCGGCCCCGAGGACCTGGCCGGGATCGTCGACCGGGGCGGGACCATTCTCGGGACCAGCCGGGCCAAGGTCCACAAGATGGACGTGGGCAACGGGAAACCGATGGACATGCGTCCGATGATGAAGAAGGTGGTGCAACAGCATCAACTCGAGGCCCTCGTCTGCCTGGGCGGCGGCGGGACGATCAAGAATGCGGTTCGGCTGGCCGAGATCGGCATCCCGGTCCTGACTCTCCCCAAGACGATCGACAACGACGTGGTGGGGACCGACGTCACCTTCGGATACGACACCGCGGTGAACATCGCCACCGAGGCCATCGACCGGCTCCATTCCACCGCCCACAGCCACCATCGCATCGTGGTGGTGGAGCTGATGGGCCACAACACCGGATGGCTGGCGCTGGCCTCGGGCCTGGCGTCCGGCGCCGACGTGATCCTCATCCCCGAAATTCCCTACGACGTCGACTCTGTCGCCGAGAAGATCCTCCACCGCAAGGCAGTCGGATCCCCGTTCTCGATCGTGGCCGTGGCAGAAGGCGCCATGTCGGTCCCGGCCGCTGCCGAGTATGCCGGCCTGCGCAAGCGCAAGGACGACGCCGAAGGCGAGGACAAGGATGCGCTCCGCGGAGCCATCGCCGAGTTCGAGCGGGAACAGACCCGCAGCACCGAGCACCTGGCCGACGAGCTCGAGGCCCGGACCGGCCTCGAATCACGGGTCACGATCCTGGGCCACGTCCAGCGGGGCGGCACTCCCTCGCCGGCCGACCGCCTCCTGGCCACCCGCCTCGGTGTGGCCTGCGCCGACCTGATCGACGAGGGAGTCAGCGGGGTTCTGGTGGCGGCACGAGGAGACGGGGTGGAGCCGGTGGACCTCAAGGAGATCGCCGGCAAGAGGCGGGCGGTGCCCCTCGACCATCCCATGATCCACAGCGCCCGCAACCTGGGCATCGCCCTGGGCGACTGAGCGGGCACGGGGGTTGACCCCTTCGCCGATGCCCACCGCTTTTCTCCGACGTGGCATGCTGGCGGGCTCATGACGGTTCCCCGCTCGATCCTGTCTCCCCAGCTCCTCCCCTCCTCGGTGGCCATCTTCACCACCGTGGCCATCGTCGCCTTCGAGGGTCTGGCCGTGACGGCTGCCCTTCCCGACCTGGCCGGTGATCTCGGTGGCGTTTCGCTGCTTCCCTGGGTGATCACGGCTTTCCTGCTCGCCTCGGCCGTCACCACGGCCGTCACCGGTGCGTTCATCGACTCACACGGCACCTCGACCGTGTTCCGCTGGGCCACGGCTTCATTCGCCCTTTCCTCACTGGCGGCCGCCGCCGCCCCGACCATGGGGGTACTGGTGACGGCGCGGGTCGTCCAGGGGGCCTCAGGCGGGGCGATCATCTCGGTCGGGCTGGCCGCGGTTGCCCTCGTGTATCCGTCCCATCTCATGGGCCGGGCCTTCGCGGCCAACTCCAATGTATGGGGAGTCCTGGGCTTCGCCGGACCGGCTCTGGCGGCGGCGCTCCTGGAGTTCGGGTCCTGGCGATGGATCTTCCTGGTCATGGCCCCCCTGTGCCTGGTGGCGTTGGTGGCCGGGTGGCGCAACCTGCCCCGGGCCGTCGAGCCCGAGGCCCTGGTCGTCGACTGGCAGGCCGTGGCACTTCTGGTTCTCACCGTCGGGCTGATCCTGGGAGCCGTGTCCGACATATCCTTCCGGTCGTTGGGGTTCCTGGCGGCGGGGATCCTGTCGGGTGTGATGCTGTGGCGGCGCAGCCGCAATCAGCCCTCGCCCCTGATCGATCCACGCTTCCTGCGCAGCTTCCCCTACGGACGTCTGGCACTGATCGCCTCGCTCACCCTGGCGGCCATGGAGGGGGTTTCCGCCTACCTGCCGGTCTACGTACGGGGCGCCCGGGGAGGCAGCGCCGCCCTGGCGGCGTGGTCGGTGCTGTGGATCACCATCGGATGGACGGTGGCGGCCAACGTGGCGGGCCGTGCCACCGACCGATACGACGAAGGTGTCGTGTTGAAGGTCGGCGCCCTGGTGGGGCCGATAGGAATCCTGTTCGCCTGGCTGGCCGTAGCCGGGGAGGCTCCCCTGCCGCTGGTTTTCGCCGCCTACTTCATCATGGGTACCTCGGTCGGAACGGTTACCAACGCCGCTCTGCAACTGGTCCGAAGGGTGGTGCCCGACAACCTGGCCGGGCGGGCCACGTCGGCCCACGCCTTCACGCGCACGATGGGCATGTCGCTGGGGGCGGGCCTGGCAGGAGGGGTGATCCTGGCCGTGGTCGCCACCCGCCTAGCCGACATGAGCCAGATCCGGGGTGCGCTGGCGGGAGAGGCCACCGGGCTGGCCGCAACCGCGGCCGACGCACTCGGGAGCGGCTTTGCCTTCGCTCACCTGGCGGCTCTGGCCCTGATGCTTGCCGCGGTGACGGCGGCGATCCGGATGCCCCCGATCAAACCATGGTCAACCCGCCCGACACCGACAGCACCTGGCCGGTGATGTGGCCGGCCCCGGACGAGGCCAGAAAGCACACAGCCTGCGCCACATCCTCCGGCGTGGCCAGCTTGCGGAGCGGGGTCTGGCGGATCATGGCCTCGGCCAGCTTGCCGGTGTCGTCGAAGGAGGCCAGAAAGGGCGTGTCGGTTGGGCCCGGGGCGACGGCGTTGACCCGAATACGGCGCCGGGCCACCTCCCGGGCCAGGGCCTTGGTGAAGGAAATGAGGCCTCCCTTGGCGGCCGAGTAGACCACCTCCCCCGACGAGCCCACCCGACCCGCGTCGGAGGCGACATTGACGATGGCGGCTCCGTCGGGCATGTGGGCCAGGGCGGCGTGGGTCACCGCGATCGGCCCGAGGAGGTTGATGGCGATCACCTTCTCCCAGAAGGCCGGATCCGTTTCGGTGAAGGGCATGGCCCGGTCCCATCCCGCGCAGTTGACCAGGATGTCGATCGAGCCCAGATCACCGCCCACCTTCGCCATGGTCTTCGCCACCTCGTCGGGTCGGGCGATATCGAGAAGGTAACTGCTACCTCCCAGCTCCCGGGCAATCTCTCCCGCGTCCTGAATGTCGATCAGGGCCAGCCGGTAACTACGCTCGGCGAGCAGTTCGGCCACCGCCCGGCCGATCCCGGAGGCCGCCCCCGTCACCAGCGCCGTTGCTGCATCAGTCATCCCCCGGAGTATCGCGGACGAGTCGCCGGCGGGGCACAATGCGGGTATGGAACTCGACGACTATCAGAGCCTTCGCATCGATCGCACCTCGAAGGGGGTGACGGAGGTGGTTCTCGACAACCCGGAGCGGCTCAACTCGGTCGACATCGAGGGACACCGGGAGCTGACCTATGTGTGGAACGATCTCGCCACCGACTCCGGCACCCGGGTCGTCCTTCTCCGGGCGGAAGGGCGTGCCTTTTCGGCCGGCGGTGACTTCTCTCTCATCGAGGCGATGATGACCGACCCGACCACTCACCGGCGCACCCTGGGCGAAGCCCGGGACCTGGTCCGCAACGTGATCGAATGCCCGAAACCGATCGTCTCCGCCATCAACGGGCCGGCCGTGGGCGCCGGCCTGGCCGCCGCTCTCCTGGCCGACATCCCCCTGGCGGGCCGCTCGGCCCGGATCCTGGACGGCCACACGACCCTCGGCGTGACGGCCGGAGACCATGCGGTGGTGATCTGGCCCCTGCTGGTGGGAATGGCCAAGGCCAAGTACCACCTGCTCACCAACGAGCCCATCGACGGCACCGAGGCCGAACGCCTCGGTCTGGTGGCCAAGGTGGTAGAGGACGATGCCCTGATAGACGAAGCTCGCTCGATCGCAGGCCGTCTGGCGGCCGGGCCGGCCGAGGCCCTGTCGTGGACCAAGCACACCCTCAACCACTGGCTCCGGGCCGCCTTCCCTGCCTTCGACGCCTCCATCGCCTACGAGTTCCTGGGCTTCCTGGGGCCCGACGCTCGGGAGGGGTTGGCGGCCGTCAGAGAGAAGCGCCCCCCTCGATTCGGCTCTTCCTGACGCCGCTCCGGGGAATGTGTGAGGATCGGCGCCGCCTCCCTACCATGGTGACGTGAGCGACCCAGCCGCCGGCGAGGCCTGTGGGATCTTCGGTACCTACGCCCCCAACCAGCGCGTGGCGCCGCTGATCTATTTCGGGTTGTTCGCCCTCCAGCACCGCGGTCAGGAGTCGGCCGGCATCGCCACCTCCGACGGCCGCACCCTGACCATCTTCAAGGACATGGGCCTGGTCTCCCAGGTCTTCGATGAAGCCAACCTGGCCGCCCTCGACGGGCACCTGGGGATCGGCCATACCCGGTACTCGACCACCGGATCGTCGCTGTGGGCCAACGCCCAGCCGATCCACCGTCAGGTCGGCAACACCTCGGTCGCCCTGGCCCACAACGGGAATCTGACCAACACAGCCGCCCTGGCCGAGTCCCTCGGCTGGGGGGAGGCGACCAGTGATTCCGCCCTGATGGTGGAGGCGATAGCCCGGCGAATCGACGACGAGCGCTCCGACGGCCGGGGCCTGGAGCTGGCCATGCAGGAGGTCCTGCCCACCTTCGAGGGAGCCTTCTCGTTGGTGGTGATGGATCAGGGCAGGGTGGTGGGGGTGCGAGACCCCTATGGATTCCGGCCCCTGTGCCTGGGCGAGCTGCCCGACGGCGGCTGGGTGGTGGCATCGGAAACGGCCGCCCTCGACCTGGTGGGCGCCCAATTCCTGCGTGAAGTGGAGCCGGGGGAGATGGTGATCATCGACGCCAACGGGGTGCGGTCGATGCGCCCCTTCTCATTCACTCAGCCATCGCTGTGCGTCTTCGAGTACGTCTACTTCGCCCGTCCCGACAGCCGACTCCACGGACAGACCGTTCACGCCGCTCGCCGGCGCATGGGCACCATCCTGGCCGGCGAGCATCCGGCCACCGCCGACGTCGTGGTTCCGGTTCCCGAGTCGGGGATCCCCGCTGCTCAGGGATTCAGCCAGGCTTCGGGCATCCCCTACGCCGACGGCCTTGTCAAGAACCGTTATGTGGGCCGCACCTTCATCGAGCCCAGTCAGCTGATGCGGGACCGGGGCATCCGGCTCAAGCTCAACCCGATCCCCGAGACGCTGGCCGGCAAGCGAGTGGTGCTGGTCGACGACTCGATCGTGCGGGGCTCCACCACCCGCCAACTGGTGGCCATGGTGCGCCAGGCCGGTGCCGCCGAGGTGCATCTGCGGGTGTCCTCGCCCCCGTACCGCTGGCCCTGCTTCTACGGCATGGACACCTCGGACCATGCCACTCTGATCGCCGCCACCAAGACCGTGGAGGAGATCCGCCAACACCTCAACGCCGATTCCCTCGGCTACCTGTCGCTGCCGGGGCTTCTCACAGCCACAGGCGCCGACGGATTCTGCACCGCCTGCCTGTCGGGTGACTATCCGACCCCGGTGACGTTGGCACCCACCAAGTTCCTGCTCGAAGCAGGCCGATGAGCCAGACGTATCGGGCCGCAGGCGTCGACCTGGCCGGCGCTGACGCTCACGTGGATCGGATCGCCTCTCTGGTCACTGCCACCTGGGGCGACAGGGTCCAGGGCGGATTCGGTGGCTTCGCGGCCGGCGTCGAGTTGCCCGATGGCTACCGGCACCCGGTGCTGATGCTCACAACGGACGGCGTGGGAACCAAACTCGAACTTGCCCGCCAGACCGGGCGCTGGGCCGGGGTGGGCCACGACCTGGTGGCAATGTGCGTCGACGACCTGGTCGTCAGCGGGGCCCGGCCGCTGGCGATGGTCGACTACATGGCGGTGGGATCACTGCAGCCCGAACGGGACACTGCAGTGGTCGCCTCCGTGGCCGCGGCCTGCCGCCTGGCCGGCTGTGCTCTGGTGGGGGGCGAGACGGCCGAGCATCCCGGGGTGATGGAAACCAGCTCCATCGACCTGGCCGGCGCCGCGCTGGGAGTGGTGGAGAGGGATGCTCGCCTGGGGCCTCACCTGGTGGAGCCGGACGACGTGATCCTCGGACTCCACAGCCCCAATCTCCGCTCCAACGGATTCTCCCTGGTGAGGAAGGTCTTCGAGGGGTCCGACCTGGAGGCGCCCTTGCCGGGTGATTCGGAGACCCTGGCGGAGATCCTCCTGCAACCTTCCGTGATCTACTCCCCCGCCGTGCTGGAAGCGATCGCCGCGGGTGGAGTCCACGCCGGCGCACACGTCACCGGCGGTGGACTGGAGGCGAACCTGACCCGCTCGGTCCCATCCGGGATGCGGGCCGTGGTCGATCACTGGTCATGGGATTGGCCCCGGGTCTTCACCGAGGTCCAGCGGCGGGGAGGGATCTCGGTGGAAGAGATGCGTGCCACCTTCAATCTGGGGATCGGCTTCTGTCTGATCGTGGACCCCGACCGGCTGGCAGATGTGACCGACGCAACCGCCGAGCACTCCCCTCAGGTACTCGGGCGCATCGAGGCCGACTGATATCGCACTGGGTTCCTACCATCCCCCCATGCGTATCCTGGTCCGGTTTCTGGTGGTAGTCCTGGTGGCTGTGGTGGCGTTGATGGTGGTAGGGCCGATGATGCCCCAGGGATCGGTTTTCCACGACCTGAGCCGCGCCTTCGCCCGGGCTCTTCACGTGTCCTGGCTGGGCCCGTTCGGGGTGACGCTGGTCTGAGGGGCGGCGAGCCAGGCCTCGATCCGGGAGAGATGGCGATCCTTGTCATCCCGGTCGAGGAACGACGCTTCGATCGAGTTGGCGGCCAGGCGGCCCATGTCGTCGCGACCCAGGCCCAGTTCTTCTGCCACGACGGTGAAGTTGTCGGCCAGGTAGCCGCCGAAGTAGGCGGGATCGTCCGAATTGAGGGTGACCATCAGGCCCGACTCGACTAGTTCGGGCAGGGGATGGGCGCTGATGCGATCAACTACCCGCAATGACACGTTGGACAGGGGACAGACGGTGAGGGGGATCCGGTCCCTTTGCAGGCGGGCCAGCAGCTCGGGGTCCTCCAGGCAGCGAACACCGTGGTCGATCCGCTCCGCCCCGAGCACGTCCAGCGCCCCCGATATGTACGAAGGCGGCCCTTCCTCACCGGCGTGGGCAACGGCCCGCAACCCGAGGGTGCGGGCCCGATCGAAGGCCGCTTCGAACAGTTCGGGAGGGTTGCCCACCTCGGTGGAGTCGAGACCCACCGCCACCACCCCTTCCAGATGATCCTCGGCGGCGGTGATGGTGTCGAGGGCGTCCCGGCCGGACAGGTGGCGCAGGAAGCACAGGATCAGGTCGGCGCTGATCCCGTGGGCGCGACGGGCGTCGGCCATGGCGTCGCGGAAGCCTCCCATGAAGGTGGCGAAGTCCACCCCGCGGGCGGTATGGGTCTGGGGGTCGAAGAAGATCTCGGCATGGACCACTCCGTCGGCGGCGGCTCGATCCAGGTAAGCGGCCATGAGCTGGGCGAAGTCTTCCCTGGTACGCAGCACCGCCGCCCCCTCGTAGTAGATGTCGAGGAACGACTGGAGGCTGGTGAAGCGATATGCGGACCGAACCGCATCCACGTCCGGATAGGGCAGATCGACGCCATTGCGCTCGGCCATGGCGAACATCATCTCCGGCTCCAGAGTCCCCTCGATGTGGAGGTGGAGCTCGGCTTTCGGTAGCACTTTGTGAACGCTTTCGCCGCCCAGGGCGGCGAAAGCGTTCACAGACTCTCCCCCAGCGCGATGTCCTGGGGCCGCACCGGGACGCGATTCAGCGCACGGCCGGTGGCGGCCCGGATGGCGGCCACTACCGCCGCCGTCGAGGAGATGGTGGGGGGCTCTCCCACCCCCTTGGCGCCGAACGGCCCCCAGGATCCCTCCCCTTCGATCAAGAGCGCCTCGACGTCGGGCGCATCGAGGATGGTGGGAAGCAGATAATCGGTGAAGGTGGCATTGCGCATCATCCCTCCGTCCATGACCAATTCTTCCATCACCGCCAGCCCTACTCCCTGCAGGATTCCACCCTCGATCTGGCCCCGGACCGAATCGGGGTTGAGGGCCCGGCCCACATCCTGGGCGGTGTCGACCCGAAGTACGCGCACCAGGCCCAGTTCCGGGTCCACCTCCACCACGGCCCGGTGAGCGGCAACGGCGAAGTCGGCGTGGAGCGTCCCCTGTCCGTTGGAGTCGGCCTGCTCGGTGGGTGGGTGGCGGAATCGAGCGGTCTCCTCCCATCCCGCCCCGACCAGCTCGCCCCACGAAACGACCAACTCGTCCCCGGACCAGACGCCCTCGTCGCCGAGCCGATCACCGTCATAGTGATCGAGAATCCGGGCCAGCAGGGCGGTGGCCGCCTGGTGCACGGCCCCTCCCGATAGCTGGGTCTGCCTGGATGCAGAGGTGGAGCCCGCCGAGCCGATCCGGGAGGTGTCGACATGACGCACCGTGACCCGGGAAGCTCCCAGCACAGACCGGGCGATCTGGGCGAGGACGTTGACCAACCCCTGACCGACCTCGACGGCGGCGGTTTCGATCACCATCCCCTCGTCTGTGAGGACGAGACGGGCATCGGAGTAATCGTCGAACCCCTCCGAGAACCCCAGGTTCTTGATGCCGAGGGCATAGCCCACACCCCGTCGAACATGCTGCGCCCCGGTGGTGAGGCCGCTCCCCCCGGGTAGCTGGAGCGGTTCCGTCCCGACCTCGTCGGTGAGAAGGGGCATCGCCTCGAGGGAGTCGATTACCTCCCTGGTCGGCAGCGACGTCTCGATGATCTGCCCGGTGGTGGCGAGGGGGTCGCCACGGCGCAGGGCGTTGCGACGCCGCAGCTCGAGCGGGTCCATCCCGAGGCGGGCGGCCAGGCGGTCCATCTGGCTCTCGTGGGCGAAGCAGACCTGGACGGCACCGAACCCGCGCATCGCTCCACAAGGCGGGTTGTTGGTCCTCACGCCGGCACCGTCGACGGCGACCGAGTCGCACCGGTAGGGACCGACGGCGAAGTAGCAGGCGTTGCCGAGGACGGCCCCGGTGGTGGAGGCGTAGGCGCCTCCGTCCAGGAGAATGCGGGCCGTCACCCGCACCAGGCGGCCCTCCTGGTCGGCCTCGTGGCGGTACCACATCCGGGCCGGGTGGCGGTGGACGTGGCCGGCGAACGACTCTGCCCGGTGGTAGACCATCTTGACCGGGCGACCCGTGTGCAGCGCAAGCAGGCACAGGTGGATATGGAGGTTCAGGTCCTCCCGCGCCCCGAAGGCGCCCCCGACTCCGGCCGGGTGGGAGCGTACCTGGTCGGGGCGCAGCCCCAGGCTGGCCACCATCTGCTCCTGGTCGGCATGGACGAACTGGCTGGTGGCATAGAGGTCTACCCCGCCCGATCCATCCGGAACCGCCAGCCCTGCCTCGGTGCCCAAAGGAGCCTGGTCCTGCATGCCGACCTCATAGAAGCCTTCCACCACCACCGTCCCGGCCGCCTCCTGATCGCCCCGGCGGATCCGCACCCGGCGGAACACATCGTCGGTGGCCTCGGCCCGCTCGGGGTCTACCGAAGCGTCGAGCCGCTCGTAGTCCACCGTTACCGCCGCCGCGGCGCGACGCGCCGTCATCTCGTCCTCAGCCGCCACGACGGCCACCGGCTCACCCCAGTACCTCACCTCGTCGATGGCCAGAACCGGCTGGTCGGCGTGTTCGAGGCCGAAGAACGCCCGGCCGGGCACATCCTCGTGGGTGAGAACCGCATGAACTCCGCCCATGGCCAGGGCCGGGGCGGGGTCGATCGCCCGGATCCGGGCCCGGGAATGGGGGCTGCGCACCGTCACGCCCCACAGCATCCCCTCAGACACCAGATCCTGGGCATAGGCGAAGCGTCCCTGGAGCTTGGAGACACCGTCGGGGCGGACGGTGGATTCGCCCACCCCACCCGGGACCGGGGTGCGGGGCCGGGCCCGGGTGCTCAACTCGACTCTCCCGCCGCCAGATCCTCGAAGGCCCGAATAATGGCCCCGTAACCGGTGCAGCGACAGATGTTGCCCGCCAGAGCCTCCTTGATCTCCAAACGGCTCGGTCCCGGATTACGCGAAAAGAGATCGGCGGCCGCCAAAACGATGCCGGGAGTGCAGAACCCGCACTGAACGGCGCCACTGCGAATCATCGCCTCCTGCACCGGGTGGAGGTTTTCGGAACCGAGGCCCTCCACCGTGGTCACCTCAGACCCCTCCACGTCGGCCCCGAGCACCAGACAGGCACAGACCAGGTCGCCGTCGAGGATCACCGAGCACGAGCCACATTCGCCCTGCTCACAGGCGTTCTTCGAACCGAACAGCTCCAGCTCATCCCGCAACAGATCGAGCAGGCTCAGCGCCTGGTCCACCACGACGGTGGTGTCGGCCCCGTTGAGGCGGAAGGTCACCGTCATGACGGCCCGGCGGCGAGGCATCGCTCCAGGAGGCGCCGGGCCAGAACCCCGGATGCGTGACGCCGATAGGCCTCCGTGGAGCGGTGGTCGGTGATGGGGCGCACCTCCCCGGCCACGAGGCGGCCGAACTCGGCCAGGGCGGCCGAAGACGGGGACCGTTCGGCGCTGATCATGGCCTCGGCCCGGCGGGCCCGCATCGGGGTGGGCGCGACCGAACCCAGCGCCACTGTTGTGGTGCCATCGGAGTCCCTCGTAACCACGCAGCAAACGGTGGATATGACCATGGCGTTGCGGATCCCCACCTTGGCGAACTCCTGGCGCTCCGGCAGGCGCTCGGGCAGGACGACCGCCGCGATCAGTTCGTCGGGTTGGCGATCGGTGCTCTTCACGCCGGTGAAGAACCGGTCCCAGGGGACCAGACGGGTTCCTCTGGCGGAGACCAGTTCGATCGAAGCGTCGGTGGCCGCCAGAAATGGAAGGCCGTCGCCGGCCGGGCTGGCCGTGGCGACGTTGCCGCCCAGGGTGCCGGCATTTCGTATCTGCGGGGACCCCACGGTTCGAGCCGCCTGTGCCAGTGCCCGAGGGGCGTGACGTTCGAGACGCCGCCAGGTAACACCGGCACCGATGCGGTGCCCTTCCCATTGGCGCAGCTCGCCCACCCGGCGCAAAGCGAGGATCTGATCGGGAAAGGTGTGCCCGTAGTTGATTTCCACCATCAGGTCGGTCCCCCCGGCCAGGGGAGTGACGCCCCCCGACATCAGTTCGACTGCCTCGAGAAGGCTCCCCGGGTAGTGCGTATCCATCCGTGCAGAATCTAACCCGCCCCTCAGGCGAAGAGGGAGGCTGCCAGGCGGTTGTGCCGTCGTATCAGATCCTCTTCGTCCAGCCCGACGAGCCTGCCGTCGCGGACCACCGGTCGACCCCCCACCCAGGAGTGCGCCACCCGCGTCGGTGAGCAGAACACCAGGGCCGCCACAGGATCATGGCGGGCGCCGGCGTAAGCGATCCGGTCCAGGTCGAAGGCAACCACGTCGGCTGCCTTGCCGGGCACCAGCCGGCCGACGTCATCTCGTCCGAGAACGCGTGCGCCCCCCACCGTGGCCATCTCCAGCGCGGTCCGGGCCGGCATCTGCTCTCCCGTCCCGATACCGGGAGCCACCGCCAGCCGCGCCAGGAGCATCGCCTGGCGGGCCTCGGCCAGGAGATCGGAGGAGTCATTGGAGGCGGATCCGTCCACCCCCAGCCCCACCCTCACCCCTGCCTCCAGATACGAGGTGATCGGAGCGACCCCGGAGGCGAGACGCATGTTGGAGCTGGGACAATGCGCCACCCCGGTTCCGGCCCGGGCCATCGAATCGACCTCCTCGCCCGACACATGCACGGCGTGGGCGTACCAGACGTCGGGACCCTCCCAACCCAGGTCGCGTACGTAGTCCACCGGCCGCGTTCCGAAGTTGGCGCTGCAGAACTCCTCCTCATCGGCGGTCTCGGCCAGGTGGGTGTGTAGCCGGACCCCCAGTGCCCGCGCCAGCTCGGCGGAGCGGCGCATCAGCTCCGGTGTGACCGAGAACGGTGAACATGGGGCGAGCACCACCCGGGTCATCGCCCCAGGTTCCGGGTCGTGATAGGCGTCCACGGCCCTCTGGCAGTCGTCCAGCACATCACCCTCGTCCTCGACCAGCGAATCGGGTGGCAGTCCGCCCCCCGACTCGCCCAGGCTCATCGATCCCCGGGACGCGTGGAAGCGGATCCCCACCGCAGCCGCCCCTTCGATCTGGTCGTCGATACGAGAGCCGTTTGGCCACAGGTACTGATGATCGAAGGCGGTGGTGCAGCCGCTCAGCGCCAGCTCGACCAGGCCGGTGGTGGTGGCCACCCGGACGTGATCGGGGGTCAGCCCCGCCCACACCGGGTACAGGGTGGTGAGCCAATCGAACAGGCCTGCATCCTGGGCACCGGGCAGGGCACGGGTCAGGGTCTGGAACAGATGGTGATGGGTATTGACCAGACCGGGAATCACCACGTGTCCGTTCAGGTCGACCACCTCGTCGGCACCGGCCGGAAGGTCCCGGGTCGGGCCCACCTGTTCGATCCAGCCATCGCGGGCAAAGAGGGCCCCGTCGGAGATCTCGGCGCCATCCATCGTCACCAGGACTTCGGCGTGTCGAAGCAGCAGGGTGCCCATCACGGGTGACGCTAACCGGCCTCTCGCCTCGAGCCGACTCTGTGAACCTTTTCGCCGCTGTTGGCGGCGAAAAGGTTCACAAAGGACCCCTACACAGCCCGGAGCGGGCCATCGGTTAGGATTTGGGGGATGCTGAGAGTGATGCCGTTGAAGAGCCGGAGGGGGTTGTTCGCCTCTCCGTAGGCCGCTCTCTTCCTCCCTGCCCATCCTTCAGCACAGAGGAGACCCCATGAGCGACCATCTCACCCGTCACTCCAAGTTCGTCGCCCCCGTCATCGCCTTCGACACCCCCGTCGTGGCCGATCGCGCCGAGGGCATCTGGATCACAGATACAGAAGGCAAGCGCTATGCCGACTTCGCCTGCGGCACTGCCGTCGCCAATCTGGGTCACAATCACCCCGCCGTCGTGGCAGCAGCCCATGCCCAGCTCGACAAGCTGGTCCATTCGGGCTGCGTGGTTCACTACGACGCACTCGTCGAGGCCGCCGAAAGACTGGTGGCGGTCGCCCCGCCCGGAATCGAAAAGGTCGGCTACGCCAACTCGGGATCCGAGGCAGTGGAGGCTGCGGTCAAGCTGGCCCGCTACACGACGGGACGTCAGGGCGTGATCGCCTTCCGCGGTGCCTTCCACGGCCGCACCATGGGCTCGGTGTCCTACACCACCTCCAACGCCAAGTACCGGAGCGGTTACCACCCGGTCCTGGGCTCCACCTTCATCGCCCCCTTCCCCCATCCCTACCGCTGGGGCGTGTCGGAGGAGGCGGCGGTGGAGCGCTGCCTCGACGAGCTGCGCCTCCTGTTCAAGCACGTCGTCACCCCCGATCACATCGGGGCGATGCTGATCGAGCCGATGCAGGGCGAGGGGGGCTATTACCCGGCCCCGGCCCGGTTCCTGTCCGCCCTCCGCTCGATCTGTGACGAGCACGGCATCATGCTCGTCTTCGACGAGGTCCAGACCGGCTTTGGACGCACCGCCGAGTGGTTCGCCACCGACCACTACGACGTCAATCCGGATGTGATCGCCCTGGGCAAGGGGATCGCCAACGGCCTTCCCCTGTCCGCTTACGGGGCCTCCGCAGAGGTCATCGACGCCTGGCCCGTCGGGGCTCACGGCACGACCTTTGGGGGGAACCCGGTCAGCTGCGCCGCCTCGGTGGCCGTGATCGACGTGATGGGCGATCTCCTCCCCCATGCTCGTGAACTGTCAAAGCGCGCCTTCGAGCGGCTGGGTGACCTGGCCGAACGGCATCGCACCATCGGCGACGTGCGCGGCCTGGGGCTGATGATCGGCGTGGAACTGGTCTCGGATCCAGAGACCCGCCACCAGTCTCCAGAGGCGTTCCGGGCCGTTCAGGAGTACTGCCTCGAGAGGGAGTTGATCATCATCGACTGCGGGCCCGACGGCAACGTCATCCGGTTCATTCCCGCCCTCGTCACCACCGAAGACGAGCTCGATTGGGCCATCGGACTGATCGACGAGGGCCTGACTGCGTGGGAATCCCGCTGAGACCCATCGCCGGCCCTCTCCCCGGGAACCCACCCGGACGTGGACACCGTCCAATGGTCGTGACCCGTCATCTCGTAGTCGCCGTCGTGGTCGCCCTGTTGCTCTCCGCCTGCGGCGGTGGGTCGGGTTTGTCCGATACCGTCCCCCCCGACCCGGAAGTGGCGGTGCTGACCGTCACCTCCGAGGGGGGATTCTCGGCCCCCGACTCGCGGGTGTCGGCCATGCCCCGCTACGTAGTGGGTGCCGACCACACCCTCTACTTCCAGGGACCCGTGCCGGAGATCTTCCCCGGTCCGCTGCTTCCCAATATCCAGGTCGTGAAGCTGAGCGATCAGACCTGGAAGGACATCCTGGCCGTGGTGGCAGAGCTGGGGATGCCCGACTACGTGGAGAAGCTCGACGACGAGGGCGCCGACCAGGTCGCCGACGCCGGCACCGACGTCATCATCTACCACGATGCCAATGGGGACCACCGCCTGGCCATCTACGCCCTGGGCATCACCAATGGATCCGCCTCCCCGGATCGGCTCCTGGCCACCGACCTGATGCAGATCCTCGACGACGCCGCCTTCAACAGCAAGAGCCAACCCTTCTCGCCCGAGACTCTGCAGGTGGCGGCAGGCGACGCCGGGCTGGATGTGGGGCCGGGGATGGCCACGGTGCAACCCTGGCCGCTCGACGTGGCCTATGCCGACATGACCGGGTGGATTGCCGGGTGGCGGTGCGTCGAGGTGGGCGGCCCCAAGGTCCCTGATCTGATGGACACCTTCGGCAATGCCAACCAGGCCACGCTTTGGGACACGGGGTCGGAACAGGTAAACCTGCGAGTCGTTCCCTTGATGCCCGGCCGGCAAGCCTGCCCGGCCAATCCCTGATCTCCGTACCATTGCCCGCCGATGAGCGCCGTCGGTGAGTTTGTGGTCGGTCTGCTGCTCCTGTTGGGGGTGGCGGGAACCGTGCTTCCCATTCTCCCCGGCCTCGCACTGGAGCTGGGGGCGGTGTTCGTTTGGGCCTTGGTCGAGGGCACACCCCTGGCCTGGGCGATTGCCGTGGCGGCACTGGCCATTGCGGCAGCCGGCACCGTGGTCAAGTACCTGGTGCCGGGCCGGCGCCTCAAGGCGGCCGGCATCCCTCGCGTGACCCTCTACTTCGCCGGCGGTCTGGCCATCGTCGGCTTCTTCGTCGTCCCGGTGGTGGGGGCGCCGCTGGGATTCGTGCTCGGTGTCTATCTGGCCGAACGGCGACGGGTCGGGCCAGGCCAGGCCTGGCCGTCCACCACGCGGTCGCTCCAGGCAGTCGCCCTCTCGGTCGGCATCGAGTTGGCCGCCGGGCTGCTCGTGCTCGGCCTCTGGTTGGCTGCGGTCCTGTTCTGGACCTGATCAGTCCTCTGAGGCCTGGGCCGACTTCCGGGCGATCTCATCCACCACGTCCTGGTTGGCCAGGGTGGTGACGTCTCCCAGATGGCGATTTTCGGAGATGTCCTTGAGCAGACGCCGCATGATCTTTCCCGAGCGGGTCTTGGGGAGATCGTCGGTGAACACAATCGAGGCCGGCTTGGCGATGGGACCGATCGAGGACGCCACATGCTGGCGCAGCTCGTCGATCAACGACTGGTCGCCCACCACCGCGCTGCGCAGGGTGACGAAGGCGGCGATGGCCTGACCGGTGAGCTCGTCCTTGCGACCGATCACCGCTGCCTCCGCCACCGAGGAATGCGACACCAGCGCCGATTCGACCTCCATGGTGGAGATGTTGTGGCCCGAGATCAGCATGACGTCGTCGACTCTGCCCAGCAGCCAGAAGTAGCCGTCCTCGTCGCGTTTGGCCCCGTCACCGGGGAAGTAGTGGCCCTCGAAACGTGACCAGTAGGTGTCGACGAAGCGCTGATCGTCGCCCCAGATCGTGCGCGCCATCGACGGCCAGGGCTCGGTGATGACCAGGAAGCCGCCCCCTCCCAGCTCCACCGAATTGCCGTCGTCGTCGACCACATCGGCCGAGATCCCCGGCAGGGGCATGGTGGCCGACCCGGGCTTGGTGGCCGTGACACCGGGCAGAGGAGAGATCATGATGGCGCCGGTCTCGGTCTGCCACCAGGTGTCCACTATCGGGCAGCGCTCCCCGCCGATGTTCTCCTGGTACCAGATCCAGGCCTCGGGGTTGATGGGCTCGCCCACCGTCCCCAGCACTCGCAGGCTGGAAAGATCGTGACCGGCCGGATACTCGTCGCCCCATTTCATGAAGGCGCGGATGGCAGTCGGAGCCGTGTAGAAGATGGTCACGCCGTAATCGTCGACGATCTGCCACAGACGATCCTTGTCCGGGTAGTTGGGCGCCCCCTCGTACATGACGCCGGTGGTGCGGTTGGCCAGCGGGCCGTAGACGATGTAGCTGTGACCGGTCACCCAGCCGATGTCGGCCGCGCACCAGTAGACGTCGCTGTCGGGTTTGACGTCGAACACCTGAGAATGGGTGGTCATGATCTGGGTCAGGTAGCCGCCCTGGGTGTGAACGATGCCCTTCGGCCTTCCCGTGGTCCCCGACGTGTAGAGGATGTAGAGGGGATCCTCGGCGTTGAGGTGGACCGGCTCACAGGCGGCATCCTGACCCTCGACCAGGTCGTGCCACCACACGTCGCGACCCTCCTCCATGTGGATGTCGTTTTCTGTCCGACGCAACACGATCACCGTCTCCACATCGGGGGTGCGGGCCAGGGCCACGTCGGTGTTGGCCTTGAGCGGAACCACGTTGCCGCCCCGCCAGGCCCCATCCTGGGTGATCACCACCCGGGCATCGGCGTCGAGGATTCGGCTGGCCAGGGCGTCGGAAGAGAACCCACCGAACACGATGGAGTGGACGATCCCGAGTCGGGCGCAGGCCAGCATGGCGATGGGAAGCTCGGGGACCATGCCCATGTAGATGGCCACCCGGTCGCCCTTGTTGAGACCGAGCGACTTGAGGGCGTTGGCGAACCGGCCCACCTCGGCGTGCAGGTCGGAGTAGGTCAGGGTGCGGGTGTCGCCGGGCTCGCCCACCCAGTGGTAGGCGACCTGGTCGCCATGGTCGTCCAAGTGTCGATCGAGGCAGTTGTAGGACAGGTTCAACTCGCCGTCGGTGAACCACTTGTAGAAGGGAGGATTGGAGTCGTCGAGCCCGACCGTCGGTTCCTTGAACCAGGTGATCCGGCTCAGGGCCTGCTTGGTCCAGTAAGCGACTGGATCCGCCGCCGCCTCGTCATGGATTCCGGGCTTGGCATTGGCCTGAGCCGTGAACTCCGGCGAGGGCGGGAAGCTGCGATCCTCGCTGAGCAGGTTCTCGATGGCCTGGGTCATAGGATTCCTTCCGACGCGAATTCCGTGTCGCCATCCTATGCACCTCCAGGAAACCGTGCCCTGCTCGACAGCGGCCGACCCGATCCCCCCTGCGTGATTGGACGAGATGGACGTTGGACCGGCGTCGAGCGACCAGATCTGGCACACTCGAAACCATGGGCCTGCCCGACTTCACGGCCGAAGCCACCTACCGGCTCACCCGGCTTCCCGTCGAGGCCGCCTCCACTCTCCTGCCCGAGGCCTACTACGAGCCGGGGTTCCACGAACTGGAGAGCCAACAGCTCTGGGCCACGAGCTGGGTGTGTGTGGGGGTGCTGGGGGAGATATCGGAGCCCGGTCGGGTGCTGGTCAGATCTGTGGCGGGCCGATCGGTGATCATCACCCGCAATCAGGAGGGGCGGGTCCGGGCATTCCTCAATGTGTGCCGGCACCGGGGCACGCAACTGGTGGAAGAGGACTGCGAGATCGGCGCCCGTTTCCGCTGTCCCTACCACGCCTGGGCCTACGACCTGGACGGTACCTGCATCGGTACGCCGCTCTTCGAGGGCTCCGACATACCCGAAGACCAGCGGTCCATGTTCGACATGTCCGACGTCAAGGCCTTCGATCGCGCCGACTACGGACTGTTCCCGGTTCGGGTCGAGACCTGGGGTTGTCTCCTGTTCGTGACCCTCTCCCGGGCCACTCCGGAGCTCGACGTCTGGCTTGGGGACCTCCCCCGGCGTCTGGGCGGCTACGACCTGGAAACGTGGCAGATCCAGGCCACCAAGGACTACGAGATCGGGGCCAACTGGAAACTGATCGCCGAGAACTTCATGGAGTACTACCACCTGCCCTGGGTTCACCCCGAGCTGCTCAAGGTGTCCCGGGTCAAGGACCACTACCGCTACCAGGGCCCCGGCATGTACACGGGAATGACCACCAACCCGGTCAGCCGGGATGAGAACTCGGTGTGGCTCGACCTGCCCCCCCATCCCGGCGTCGCCGGCGACGACCTGACCTCAGGCCGGTTCATGCTGATCTTCCCCAACCTGGCGCTCTCACTGCTCCCCAACCATGCCTTCGTCATGGTCCTCGCTCCGAACGGACCTGGAGAAAGCCGGGAGAGCACATTCCTGCTCACTCATCCCGACACCGTACAGGGAGAGGAGAGCCGGGGAGCCCTCGAAAACCTGCATGCGTTCTGGGACGACGTGAACCGGGAGGACATTGACATCGTCGAGCGGGTTCAACGGGGGATCTCCACGCCCGAGTACCGGGGCGGACGCATGTGCTATCGGTTCGAGGAGCCGCTGCACCGGTTCCAGAACATGGTCATCGATCGCATGGTCGGCATCGATCGGATACCGGAAGGCGATTCGTTCGACGACATCCCCGTCTTCGGATGAGCGGAGTCCCAACCGTGGGGTGCGTGGGCGGACAGGTGTGCGACCGGTTGAGGGGAACCGCGGCGCGAAGTCGTCAACTGCGACGGCGACGGCCGCCAAAGAACCACCCTGCTCGACGAAAACCGTAGAGAGCCTGGCCGGCGACCGCACCCGCTCCTAAACCGGTTCCGTTTGGTCGAGCACGCTGGTGGGTAGCAAGTTCCAACACGATGCCGGCCGCTCGAGGTCCGGACGAGCCTGGAACCACGAGAGGTCTAGCAATGCACGAATCCCAGTTCTCCCTCCGGGGGCCCCTACTCGAGCGCCCCCGCCCTCACCACGTCAGCCAGGGCGCCGCGGTGGAACCCGGCCGATGAGTAGCGAGCGCAAACTCGTCGACGAATCTGCGCCGGAGGAACCCACCGACGACGCTGGCTGGCGGAACTTCTCACGCTGGCTGGCTGTGGGGGCGGCCTTTGCCACGGCTGCGGTCGGGCTCTGGGTTCTCTTCACCATTCGAGAGGTCCTGCTCGTGGTTCTGGCCGCGATGATGTTCGCCATCGGCCTCGATCCCCTGCTGCGATGGTTCGAGTCGAAGGGCTGGAGTCGCAGCATGGGAATGGGCACCGCCGTGCTGGCGGGGGTATTGCTTCTGACCGCCGGCGCGGTCGCCTCCGGACCGTGGGTCGGCCAACAGATCTCGGAGTTGGGGCGAAACCTCCCGAGCCTGCTGGACGACCTCCAACAGAGCCTCCCCGGATGGATCACCCCGGCCAACAACGGCCTGGTCGACGCGGGAACGACCGTTTCAAACACCCTGACATCGATGGGCCCCACCATCGGATCAGCTTTCTCTCTCGTGGCCAAGCTGCTGATCGTTCTCGTGCTGGGGCCCTACCTGGCGGTCGCCCTGCCCAGTATCGTTCGGGGAGTCGCGAGGATCCTGGGACGGGACCAGCGCGAAGACTTCATCCGCTCGCTTCGCGCCTCCACCACCCTGGTGGGTCACTACATAGTCGGAAATCTGGTGGTGAGCCTGCTGGCAGGTGCCGTGGCATTCGTGGCGTTCAGCGCCGTCGGAGTTCCGTACGCTCTTCCCCTGGCACTGTGGATAGCACTCGTCGACGCGGTGCCTGCCGTGGGTGCCACTCTCGGCGCGATTCCCGCCTTGCTGATATCGGCCACGGCCGGCCTCGGAACGGTGATCAGCGTGGCGGTGATCATCGTGGTCTACCAGCAGGTGGAGAACCACCTGGTCATCCCGACCGTGATGAAACGGGCCGTCTCGCTCGGGCCCGCCACCGTGCTGATCGCCATCCTGGTGGGAGGGGCGCTGGCCGGCGTCATGGGAGTGATCCTCTCGGTCCCCCTCACCGCCATGCTCAAGGTGACCTTCTTCGACCGTCTCCTCCATGAGAGGATCATGCAGGTTCGCAACGCCGATGCCAACGGTGGCGGGAAGAAGCGATGGTGGCACCCGGGAGATAGACCCGGGACCCGGGCTCTTCCCTGAGTATCGCCACATCGGGCGTCGACCAGGCTTACGTCTACCCCACCCGCACCAGGCCAAGTGGGTAGGTGGAAAGGGTTTCGGGGCCGTTCTCGGTCACCAGGACCTGCTCTTCCAGCTTGACCCCCTCGCCCCCGTCGCGGCGACCGACGAAGCTCTCCACACAAAGCACCATCCCGGGTTCGAGCACCCCGTCGTAGCCGATGTCGTCCCACTGGTCCCGGAAACAGACCCCGGGGTACTCATCGCACAGGCCGACCCCGTGGTAGAGGATGGTGTAACGGCGGTAGGTATCGTGATCGGGGACGAATGCGTCCCAGGCGAGGTCCTTGAAGGCGGCGCCGGGTTGGAGGAGATCGGTATTGCGTCGGATCTGCTCGGCCGCCAACTCGAACACCTCGGACTGGTTGGCGTTGGGTGACCGATCTCCGCAGATCCAGGTGCGGGAGATGTCGACACACGCCCCGTAGCTCCCGATCAGATCGGTGTCGAAGGCCACCAGATCTCCCTCTTCGATGACCCGGCTGGAGCACTCCTGGTACCAGGGGTTGGTGCGGGGCCCCGAAGTGAGAAGCCGGGTCTCGATCCATTCTCCGCCCCGGGCGATGGACTCGGCGTGGAGGTGCGACCAGAGACGCTGTTCGCTGATCCCGGGCTCCGCCCTGTCGTGCATCACCGACATGGCGGCCTCGGCGGCGGCGATGGCGCAGCGCATGGCCTTGATTTCCTCCGGGTGCTTGATGACCCGGGCCAGCTCCATCACCTCTTCACCGTTGTGGACGCTGACCCCTCGAGCGGCCAGCGCCTCCACCCCCTCGGCGTTCATGCGGTCGCTGGCCAATCGAAGGTTGTCGCCGCCGCTCTGGCGGACGAGATCGGCCACTTCGTCCGCCCAGCGCTGGGCCTGATCGGCGAACTTGGGTCCGGCTCCGAAGTAGTACCAGGGAATGGCGGGCCGAACTTCATCGATCAGGGGAAGATGGTGGTTGAGGTGGGCGGCGGACGGGAACTCGAACATCACCACCGGACCCTGGGCGGGGACGAAGCAGTAGCGGGCGGCGTTGTGGAGGACCCAGACCTGCATGTTGGTGCTGTCGGTGGCATAGCGAACGTTGAGCGGATCGAACAGCACGATCCCGGCATAGTCGAATCGAGCCAACTGTTCCCGCACCCGCTCGAGGCGATAACGCCGAATCACCTCCAGATCCGGCAACTCCAGACCCAGGGCCGCCCACTCGCTGAGAGCCGGCTCACCCGGACCGAGGACGTGCCAGTTCAGGGATGCAGCGCGGCCCTCCGGACCGATGCGGGCGCGATAGCGGTGACCCGTCACATGATCCCCGGTTCTCATCGAGTCCTCCCTACTCCTATACCCGTGGCCGTCGAGCCTAGGGCTCGTTCGAGCCCGCGCCACAGCTCCACTGTGACCATTCTCGGGCCATCTCTCAATCCGACATAGCAACACGCCCATGCCTAGCTTCAGGTCGTGGCCTGATCGGGGGAGTCCAAAGACACCAGTTCCTCCATCAGGTTGTACATGCAAGCGACCGAAAGGAGGGTGCGATGCCCGCACCCAATCGCAAACGGCTCATCGCCTTCGTGGTGGCTCTGGCGGTCTTGATCGCCACACCGCTGACGGTGGTAGCGGCCGCAGGGTTCACCGACGTGTCAGACTCCAACGTCTTCACGGCGGACATCCAATGGCTGTCCGACGCCGGTGTAACCAAGGGCTGTAACCCGCCCGCCAACACCGAATTCTGCCCGAGCGACAACGTGACGCGCGAGCAGATGGCGGCGTTCATGCACCGTTTCGCCGAGTACATGGGCGCAGCAGACGGCACGCCGGCCCAGGCCGACAACGCCTCAACTGTCAACGGTGTCTCGGTGGAGCACTTCTTCCACCAGGCAGCGCCCAACACGACCGACGAGGTCATCGGGACCTATGGTCCCGTCACCCTCAAGGCAAGCTGCGACGGGAGCGGCGTTCCCACCCTTCGAGCCAGCTGGGACGAGACTGTGAATCGGATGACCTTCAACGGTTCCGGCGCCGCCCTCACAGGCGACGCAACAGTCAACGCCAACCAAACGATCAGCATCGGGAGTGGCACCAACGGAACAGTTGGTACGACCGATGCGGTTGGATATGACTCCCACACCCAAACCCAGATCCAGTTCTTCTTGCGAGACGCTCCGGCTCTGGGCGACAACATGTGCTTCTTCTCGGGTTACGTGACAGTCGGCGGATGACGACCGGCCTTTGAACCGAACAAGCACCTCGAGGTCCCCGGAGCTCAGCTCCGGGGACCTCTCCATTGCAGCGGCAGGATTAGCCATCACAAGAAATCCAGGCAATTCCACGCATGCCGACACATAGTCAAGTAGGTTCTGTAGGACGTGTTCGGCATGGCCGAGAGTGGACCGACACGGACGTGCGGGGGAATCGAAGCCCTCAGCGGTGAGTCTCAGATCACCGCGAGTCCGCTCCACCCAATGCCCCCTGCCGGGGACGTGAGTACAGGCGACTAAAACGGTCGCACGCCCGAATAGGAGGAGTACGGATGCCCGCACCTCATCTCAAACGACGCTTGATCGCCTTCGTGGCGGCCCTGGCCATGCTGATCGTCACACCACTGGCGGTGGTGGCTTCGGACGTCTTCACCGACGTCCCCAGTACGAACACCTTCCACGACGACATCACGTGGCTGGCCAACGCCGGCGTTACGAAGGGCTGTAATCCGCCAGCCAACACCCTGTACTGCCCGTCAGACAACGTGACCCGTGAGCAGATGGCGGCCTTCATGCACCGCCTTGCCGTCAACAAGGTGGTGGATGCAGCCACCGCTCAGGAAGCAGACCACGCAGCGAGTGCGGACAGCGCAACTGACTCCAACAAGCTCGGCGGTGAAGGCCCGAGCGCATACTTGACTTATGTCAATGCCGACGCGTGCTCATTTAGCGAGTGCACCGATTCCGCTGCGTTCGCAATAGCTTCGCAGGCGTCTGTGACCGTCAACCTGCGGGCCAGCGGCGTACTTGAAATCGCAAGCAGCTTCACTGCATTCGGTAGTGGTGGTGGGACCAATGTCGTCCAGATGTGGGCCGCCATCGACCAGACACAGAATGGGGGCTGCGGATCATGGTTCTTTGCTCCCGGCCAAGCCGTACCCGGTTCCTTCGCGACCGAGGACAACAACAACGATGACGCCGCCTCGTTGGCGACCACAACAGCCGTAAACATCAGCGGTGGATCCCACACGATTCATCTTTGCGCAATCGGCGCCGACAATATCGATGCGACTGCTGCGTCGCTCGTGACCCAATGGTCGCAAGGTGGATCGGGGCTCGCATTGGCCTCGGCCGACTCTACCGCGACCTTCGACGCCGCGACACAAGCACGCTTCGAGGAGGACTTCGCTGGCGCCAACCAGTGAGTTTCCGACCGCTGCAGGCAGCAGAATCAAGATAGGCGAGACAGCGAGACAGACAGTCCCCCGGAGATGCTCCGGGGGACTGTCGTTCGGTGAGGCCGAGGCTCTCCCCAAGCCCTCGCCGCCGCCGGGATCACCAAAGGCTGCAACCCACCCGACAACACTAACTTCTGCCCCGAAGACCCCGTCACCCGCGGCCAAATGGCCGCCTTCCTCAACCGCGCCCTGGGGAAATGACCGCCTAAACGGCCCCTTCGTTCTTCCGGGAGGCGCCGACGCGTGATCGCGCCGCCAGAACCCCGAGGGCGGCACCGATTGCCAGGAGCATCACCCAGTTGCCCCAACGTACGAAGATCGTCTTGTAGCCGGGTCGGGCGTAGAGGATCCCATACAGCACCTCCTGGGTGCCGAGGCCCGTCTCCTCCCCCAACCTCCCACCATCGGTCACCAGGACCGACTTGCCGGTCACGGCGGCGTGGACCAGGTCCAGTCCGGTCTCGGCCGAGCGCATCCGGGTCATGGCGATGAACTGGTCCGAGGCCGGAGTGGTGCCGTAGCTGCCCTCGTTGGTGGCCACGACCAGGAGCCCTGCCCCGACCCTCACCTCCGATCGGATGTAGCGGGCAAAGCCTCCCTCGAATGAGATCACCGATCCGAGCCCGTAGTCACCCAGGTCGAACACCACCGGCCCCGAACCCGGGATCATGTCCCTGGGCACCTGGGCCAGGGCCGGAATCCAGTCGAAGAACGGCCGGGCCGGGATGTATTCGCCGAACGGGACCGGGTGGCGCTTGCGGTACTCGCCAACGATCTCGCCCTGAGGGCTGAACACCACGTTGGCGTTGATCCAGTGCTGCTCGTCCACCGGCCGGTCGCTTCCCACCAGCATCCAGGAGCCGATCCGGGCGGCCTGGGCACCGATGGCCTCGCCCACTTCGGGGTTGTTGATCGGATCGGCATTGGAGGCCCCGGTCGAACCCTCCGACCACACCACCAGGTCGACCGAACCCGGGGCGATCGTCTCGGTCAACGCCAGATGCTGCTGGTAGGTCTGAAAGCGCTCGTTGACACAGTGTTCGAATGGACAGGGGGTCGATCCCTGAACCAGGGCCACCCGGACCGGGACCCCGGCGGGAAGGTCCTGGGCGGAGACACCTGCCGCCACCACCATTGCCACCAGTGCCAGAGGGACTGCCGCCACCAGCCATTCACCCCTCCACCGCAGCGAGGCCAAACCGGCTGCCACCGCCATGACCAGAACGGTCCAGCCCGCCGTTCCGATCCAGCGGGCGGCGGCTCGAACCGCGGTGAGATCGGACAGGGCATAGCCGAAGGCACCCCATTCGAACCCGCCCACCGGAAAGCGATAGCGCACGATCTCCACCAGTCCCCACAGACCGGCCGCCACCACCCACCACCAGCCGACCCCCACCGTGCGGGCCAGGCGAACGATCAACCCGGCGAACAGGGCCGGATACAGGGCCTGCACCACCACCAGCGGGATCACCGCCACCAGTCCCAGGCTTCCCAACCACCAGATCAGCCCGCCATAGAAGGCCAACCCGAACAGGTACCCCGATAAAGCGCTCTTCCACGGACCCTTCTCCCGACGCAGGAAGGCCAGCCACACCATCGGGCCCACCACGATCAGCGGCCACCACCCAAAGGGCGGGAAGGCGAGCACGGCCAGACCGGCACCGATCAGGGCGGCAACGAAGATCATGGGCCGGTAAGTGTGGCGCATCCGGTACCGAACCTGCCACTCGAGCACCCCCATAGAGTGGAGCGCATGCATCCAGATCTGCCGGTGGCCCTGGAGGCGGCGCGGGAGGGAGCCGCCGTGGTCCGGGAGGGCTTCTCGGGCGCCGCCGAGGTCCACATGAAGGGAGAGGTGAACCCGGTCACCGCCATCGACACCGACGCCGAGGATTCGGTGCGAGCCGTGCTCGGCCGGGAGAGGCCCGCCGACCAGGTCCTGGGAGAAGAAGAGGGCGGAACCGGCTGGGATGAAGGTCGAGTCTGGATCGTGGATCCACTCGATGGGACCGTCAACTTCGTCCATCACATGCCCCACGTGGCCGTGTCGGTGGCTCTGTGGGAGGACGGAGCCCCACTGGTGGGCGTGGTGATCGACGTCATGCACGAGGAGGAATTCGCCGCAGTGGCGGGCCTGGGTTCTCTCCTCAACGGACAGCCGGTCAGGGTGTCCGGTCAGGACGACCTCGGTGAGGCGCTGGTCGTGACAGGATTTCCCTACGACCGGCGCCGGCGCGCCGACGACTATGCGACGGTGGTGGGCGCCGTCCTTGCCCGGGTGCAGGGCCTGAGGAGGTTGGGGTCCGCCGCCCTCGACTTCGCCTGGGTGGCGTGCGGCAGGTTCGACGCCTACTGGGAGTACGGGCTGGCCCCCTGGGATGCCGCCGCCGGGGTCCTCCTCGTCGAAGAGGCCGGGGGTCAGGTGGGCACGGTCACGGGCGCCAGGTTCGATCTCGACTCTCCGACGGTGGTAGCCAGCAACGGCCTCGTCCACGATGCCCTGGCCGGGGTGGTGCACGCCAGCCTGCCGGCGGATCTGCGATGACCCCCCACGCCCTCACCGCGGCCAGGGTGCTGGGCAGTTCCAGGCAGGGGGACTCGGTGGTGATCCAGGGGGGAAGGGTGGTGGAGGTCACCCATCGTTCCCGTCTGGGAGACATGGAATCGGTCGACTTGGCCGGGGCCACCATCGTTCCCGCCTTCGTCGACTCCCACATCCACCCGATCGGCTATGCCGCCCTGCTGGAGGGAACATCGCTCAAGGAGGCCTCGGATTTCGAGGACCTGACCGACCGCCTCCGCTCGGCGCGGGAGCGGATCCCCTCCGGCGGGGCCGTGGTGGCCCAGCGCCTGGATGACTCCCGTCTCGGGCGACTCCCCACCCGGGCGGACCTGGATCGAGCCGTTCCCGACCGCCCCCTCCTCGCCTATCGCTACTGCGGGCACATCGCAGTGGCCAACACCGCAGCACTGGACCTGGCAGGTATCGGGCCCCACACGGCCGACCCCCGCGGGGGAAGCCTGGACCGGGATGACTCTGGAACCCCCACCGGAATTCTTCGGGAGACGGCGGTCGGATTGGTGGCGGAAGCCATCGACCCACTGCTTCCACCTCCGGAAGCAGAGGCGATCCTCAGGGCGATGAACGCCCTGGTCGCCACCGGGATGAGGCGGATCGGAGCCATAGTCGCGGCGGGAGGGCCGCTCTGGTGTGGAGTCGGCAATGAGCTGGAAGCGTTGTGCGATCTGGCCGACGACCTACCCCTGGACGTGGACGTGCTGGTCATCGCCGACACCCCCGAACAGCTCGATGGAGCCGCCGACAGGATCGTCTCAGCCGGAGGCCGGCTTCGTTTCAGGGGCTGGAAGGCGTTCGCCGACGGCAGCCTGGGGGGCCACACGGCGGCGATGTGGGAGCCCTTCGATGACGTCGACACCACCGGCACCCTGCGTCTCGACCCCGACGAGGCTGTGGCCATGGCCCGTCACGTGCTGGACCTGGGCGCCGAATCGGCCATCCACGCCATCGGTGACCGGGCCGTCGACGTGTGCCTGGACGTGTACCAGGAGCTGGTCGGAGAGGGATTCGATCCCACCCGAATGCGAATCGAGCACGCCTCGGTCGCCTCGGATGCGGCCATCGAGCGCATGGCGGACCTGGGAGTGGTGGCCTCGGTCCAGCCCGCCTTCCTCACCTCGGAGGCGGACTGGCTCCGTTCCCGGCTTGGAGAGAGAGCCCCCTACCGTTTCGCCACCATGCAGCGGGCCGGGGTGAGAATGATCGGCGGCTCGGATTGTCCGGTGGAGCGACCCGACCCGCTGGTCGGTATCGGTGCCGCCGTCAACCGGGAGGGCCTGAGTGACGATGAGCACCTCGACGTCGCCACCGCCCTGTCGCTGTTCGCCGCCCACGACCTGTCACCGGGCTCCCCCGCCGACCTGGTCGTCCTCGATGCCTCCCCCGACGACCCCTCCGCCACCATCCTCGCCGTCTACCACGACGGCCGGCCCCGCCAACTGACCCCGTTGCCCTGGCCGGGCTGATTCGGCGTTTTTATCAGCGAAACGGGCCCCTGGAGGTCCCGTTTTGTAGGGGAGAATGCTGCGCCGGCTGTCGCTAGGAGCGCAGATGAGGGGCGATGTCGCTCTCGTAGTCGGCGTGACGCCCCAGCTCCTTCTTGGAAAAGATCCGCTCACCGTCGACCTCCACCTCGAAGACCCCGCCCGACGAGGGGATGAGATCCACCCGAAACGCTTGACCGAACTCGTCGAATATCGCCTCCGCCGTGCTCACGGCACGGCTGGTGTAGTTTCAGGACCGGCAGAATTCGATGGTGATGGCTCGCATGGCCCGACCAGGGTACCCGGGTTGCACTAACCGCCCCCACCCAGGATCCTTACGAGATGCACTTCGCCTCCACCGCCGAAGAGGTCGCCGCCATCACCGATGAGGCGCTGACCCAATCCGACACACTCATCGACCAAGTGGTCAACGCACCGGACCGCACCTGGGACACGACGATGCGACCCCTCGACGACGTGGCCGGCCTCCTCGGCCGCGCCTTCGGCCGAGCCGCCTTCATGGGGTACGTACACACCGACGAGACGGTCCGGACCGCCGGACGTCAGGCCGAGGCCCGCATGCAGCAGTGGGCCGTGGAATTGATCTTCCGCGACGACCTGTATCGAGCCGTGAGCGACTACGCCGCCACGGACGAGGCCGCTTCCCTGGAGGGAGAGCGGGCCAGATTCCTCGACTTTTCCCGCCGCGACCTGCGCAGGGCCGGTCATGAGCTCGATCCCGAGACCCGGGCAGAAGTGAAACGGCTCACTCAGAGACTGGTCGAGCTCGGGGTCGCATTCGAGTCGAACATCGCCGAGTTCGAGGACGGTCTCACCCTGACTCGTGAGGACCTGGCAGGACTGCCCGATTCCTACATCGAGGGCCTGGCGCCCGGTGAGGAAGAGGGAACCCTCGAAGTGACCATGGCCTACCCCGACGTAGTCCCCTTCCTGGACCAGGCCGAGCGACGCGATCTGCGCCAGGAGCTCGCCTTCAAGTTCAACAACCGGGCCATGCCGGAAAACCGTGAGATCCTGGCCGAGGCGGTGGCCCTCCGGGCCCGCATCGCCGAACTGTTCGGTCAGGCTTCATGGGCCCATCACCAGCTCGAGGAGCAAATGGCCCGCCACCCCGAAGCGGTTGAGACCTTCTACGACAAACTCGTCCCACCCCTTACCGCCGCCGGCCGCGACGAGATCGCCGTCATGACGAAGATGCTGGCCGCCGACACCGGGGATCCCGACGCCGTGCTTCAGCCCTGGGACTGGCGCTTCTATCACACCAAGCTTCGACGGGAGAGACACGGAGTCGACCCCAACGAGGTAGCCGAGTATTTCCCTCTCGAATCCGTCCTGGCCGGCCTGTTCGACATCACCGGAGACGTGTTCGGGCTGGCCTATGAGCCGGCTCAGGTGGAGGCCTGGCATCCCGACGTCCGCTCGTTCCACGTCCGCGACCGCGCCGATGGCCGATTCATCGCCACCTTCCACATGGACCTCTTTCCCCGGGAAGGCAAGTTCAGCCACGCCGCCGCCTTCCCCCTGGTGCCGGGAAGGCGCAACTCCGACGGCTCCTACCAAAACCCGGTGTCGGCCATCGTCGCCAACTTCACCAAGCCGTCGAAGGACCGTCCCTCACTTCTGAAACACGACGAGGTCGAGACCCTCTTCCACGAGTTCGGGCATATCCTCCACCAGGTCTTGACCACGGCGGACCTGGTCAGGTTCTCGGGCTCCTCCACGGAAAGGGACTTCGTCGAGGCGCCGTCACAGATCATGGAACACTGGACCTGGCGTCCCGACGTCCTGGCCACGTTCGCTCACCACTATCAGACCGGCGAGCCCTTCCCGGAGGACCTGTTGGCGGCGATGGTGGCAGCGCGAAACCTCAACATCGCACTCCTCACCCTGCGCCAACTCCAGTTCGGCAAACTCGATCTGGCCCTTCATGGTCCCGGAGCCGCCCGAGCCGACCTGGACCAGATCCACCGCTCCACAACCGAGGTAGCGCTGCTGCCGTTGCACGAAGGCACCTTCTTCCCCGCCAGCTTCGGCCACCTGCTGAGCGGATACGACGCCGGCTACTACGGGTACCTGTGGTCGGAGGTCTACGGCGACGACATGTTCAGCCGCTTCGAGCTGGAAGGGGTGACCGACCCCGCCGTGGGAGCCGAATACCGGACCAAGATCCTCGAAGCGGGAGGAACCCGCGACGGCATGGACCTGCTGCGTGACTTCCTGGGCCGCGAGCCATCGAACGAGGCCTTCCTCCGCAAGCTGGGCCTGGCCGACTGACCATCCGGGAACCAACCTCGCCGTTCTCACGTATGGAATAGGTGAGAAGCCACCTGTTGGTCGGGAACCGCCCGGGACGACGGGGCGTCTCAAAAGTGCAGAGCCTCTTTAGGGAGGCTTTACCCCCTGGAAGGCAGGTTGGGAAGACCAGACCGATCGGTCGGCAAGAAAACGGCCACGGCTGGACGGTTCCCGGTTTGAGATCTTCCGGGAATTACCAGAAGGCCCGGGGCGTTCGTACAAACGGTCCGGGAGAAAGGAGGGCCCGTGAGTGAAACCCTGAAAGGCAAGGCCATCAAGGGCATCACACGTGCGTCCCGCCGATACGGAGAGGGGCGGGTTTGTGCTGATCCGAGTTGCGACACCAAGTTGAGCATGTACAACAAGCGCGACTATTGTCACGTGCACGCACCGGTGAAATTCCCTAGGGTGCGCGGTAGGATCGTTCCTGAGGGGACGTGACAACGGAAGAAACACCAGATTTGGGCGTCGCGGTTTCAGGTTCTCTCCCCCTCCCCCGACATCGCGACGCTCATTGAGGAGGCCCCGGTCCCCCCGGCCGGGGTCTCCGTTATGGCCGGGTCCACCAATCCGGGTGCTCCCCGACAGTCCCATCCTCTTCTGACAAAATCCCCTTTACCCCTCCCCCTGTGGGGTAGGTATACTGGGGGACGTGAAGCCTGAGCACAAGAGATCAGCCGTCAACCGACTCAAGACGGTGCGGGGCCACCTCGACGCCGTGCTGGGGATGGTCGAACAGGAGCGCTACTGCCCCGACATCATGAAACAGGTGTCGGCCGTTCAGTCCTCGCTGGAGCGGGTCAACCGCATCCTGTTGCAAAACCACCTCGAGACCTGTGTCACCGAGGCGGTAGCCGAAGGACGCACCGCCCAGATCGTCGACGAGTTGATGGAGACCATGAAATACACCGCTTCCGTGACCGGGCCCTCCCCGGCACCCCTGGAGGACACATGAGCACCACCACAATCCTGAGAGTCCCCGAGATTTCCTGCGATCACTGCAAGCACAGCATCGAAGGCGCCGTCGGCGCCTTGACCGGCGTGGAGTCGGTCAACGTGGAGATCGAGCCCAAGACCGTGCATTTGACCTACGACGAGTCCGCCCTGGGGCTCGAGACGGTCAAGGCGGCCATCGAGGCGGTCGGATACGAGGTGCCCGATCAGTCCTGAGACCACCACCGAGGCTCCCGGGCCCGACACGACCCTCACCTTCGATGTGGAGGGAATGACCTGCGCCTCGTGCGCAAGCCGGATCGAACGGGTCCTCGACCGCCAGGAGGGAGTCGAGGCTGCGGCCGTCAACCTGGCCGGGCGCTCCGCCACCGTCCGGGTCGGAGAGGTGGTCGATCCCGACGCCCTGGCCGACGCTGTCCGCAAGATCGGTTACGAGCTGACCGTCCGGACCGAGGACCAGGAGCGGCGCAACCTGACCGACTCCTACCAGGTGGAGGCCCGTACCCAGTGGAAGCGTTTCGGGGGGGCGGCCGCCCTGACCCTTCCTCTGATGGGCCTGGCGATGCTCGGACCCGACGTGCTGTGGGCTCATCTCGTGGAATGGGCCCTGGCCACGCCGATCGTCTTCTGGGCCGGAGCTCAATTCCACACCAAGGCCTGGAAACAGCTCCTGGCCCGCACCGCCACCATGGACACCCTCATCTCGATGGGCTCGCTGGTGGCCTACTTCTACTCGATCTGGGCCATCGCCACCGGTGTACCGGTCTTCTTCGAGACGTCGGGGATGATCATCACCCTCATCACCCTGGGACGGGCTCTCGAGGCGCGATCCAAGGGACGGGCCTCGCTGGCCATCCAGAAACTGGCCGAACTGGGCGCCCGACGCGCCACCCTCCTCACCGATACCGGTGAACGCGAGGTAGACGTCGAGTCGCTGGTGCCGGGAGACATCCTTCTGATCCGCCCGGGCGAGAAGATCCCCACCGACGGCGTCATCACCGAGGGGCGAAGCTCAGTGGATGAGTCGATGCTGACGGGGGAATCGGTGCCCGTCGACCGTGCGGAAGGCGACGAGGTGATCGGAGGAACGGTCAACCAACAGGGTCGCCTCGTCATGCGCGCCACCCGGGTTGGCGCCGACACCGCCCTGGCCCAGATCGTACG
Source organism: uncultured Acidimicrobiia bacterium (assembly GCA_963744905.1). Lineage (GTDB taxonomy): Bacteria > Actinomycetota > Acidimicrobiia > Spongiisociales > ZC4RG35 > DATFFO01. Next base: position 54,236 of record CAVUUV010000010.1, read on the forward strand.
ACTTGTCGAGGACGCCCAGGCCACCAAGGCGCCCGTACAGAGGCTGGCCGACCGTATTTCGGCGGTATTCGTGCCCACCGTCATGGGCATCGCCGTGGTGACGACGCTGATCTGGCTGGCGTTGGGCAGTTCCCCTTCCGAGGCGGTGCGTGCCGCGGTGGCCGTGCTCATCATTGCCTGCCCTTGCGCCCTGGGGCTGGCCACTCCCACCGCCATCATGGTGGGCAGTGGTCGCGGCGCAGAGCTCGGGATCCTGTTCAAGGACGCCGGCGTATTCGAGCGGGCCCATCAGGTCGACATGGTCCTCTTCGACAAGACCGGAACCCTCACCACCGGGGTCATGGAGCTGACCGATGTGGAGACCGATCTCGATCGCCACCGCTTTCTGTACCTGGTGGGGTCGGTCGAGGCGATGTCGGGCCATCCGATCGGTCGGGCCGTGGCAGACGGGGCCGAGGACGAAGGAGTCGCCCTGACCCGATCCGTCCAGGTGGAGTCGATGGCCGGGATGGGGGTCGTCGGAAATGTCGATGGCGTCGAGGTCGTGGTGGGCAAGGCCAAGCTGGCCGCCGATCGCGGCCTCGGTGTCTCCGATCGCTGGGCAGATCGCCTGGCCGCCCTGGAGGCACTCGGCAAGACCGCCTTCGTGGCCGGATGGGAGGGCGAAGCGAAAGGAGTGGTGGCCGTGGCCGACACGGTTCGCCCGGAGGCTGCCGCCACGATCCGCCGCCTGACCGAGCGAGGTGTCCGGACGGGGATGATCACCGGCGACAACCATCGGACGGCAGGGGCTATCGCCGACCAGCTCGGCCTGAGCTCGGTCCTGGCCGAGGTGCTACCCGGGGACAAATCGGACGAGGTGCGGCGTATCCAAAGCCAGGGCGCCACGGTCGCTTTCGTTGGCGACGGCGTCAACGACGCCCCCGCCCTGACCGCTGCCGACCTGGGCATAGCCGTCGGCTCGGGTTCGGATGTGGCCGTAGAGGCAGGCGGTGTGGTCCTCATGTCGTCCGACTCCCGGCTGGTACCGGTGGCCCTCGATCTGGCCCGTCACACCTTCAAGACGATACGCCAGAACCTGTTCTGGGCCTTCGGCTACAACGTGGCCGCAATCCCCCTGGCCGCCACCGGCATCCTCAACCCGATGATCGCTGCCGCCGCCATGGCCTTCTCCTCGGTCTCGGTCGTCACCAACAGCCTGCGACTGCGTCGGTTCGGTTCCTGATCTCGCCCGGGCTCAAACGACCAGCGGCAGCCAGCGGGCCACGGCGCGGTGCAACTCCTCGGGGGTGCCCGAATTGTCGATCACCACGGTTGCCAGGGCGAGCCACTCGGATCGGGTGGGCTGGTTGGCCATGCGTGCATCGATAGCCTCGTCGGCCCAGCCCCGCTCACGCAGCCTCTCCCTCCTCACCTCATCGGGGGCATCGACGACCAGGGTGGGCAGGTCGCCGGCCAAAGGGATCGGCACCGATAGCTCCAGAACCCCGCGGGTGGTGGCGACCATACGATGACGGAGCTCGTCCGATATGAGCGGGTGGGTGATGGCCTCCAGCTCCTTGAGCTGGGGCGAGTCGGCAAAGACGATCGAGCCGAGGATGCGCCGATCTATGTGACCGTCAACGATCGCCTCTGGCCAGCGGGCTGCGACCGCCGCCCGGGCAGGGCCCGCCAGGACGTCGTGGCCCACCAGGTCCGCGTCGATGGTCGCCAGGCCCGAAGCGGCCGCCAGCCGGGTCACGGTGCTCTTTCCCGAACCGATCCCTCCGGTCACTACCCACCAGCTCATGGGAGGCAACTCTAGAGCTGACGCTCCCCGGGCGCAGAAGCCAGGGTGCCTCCATGCGTCGCTCAAATCGAGTCGGGTTGCACGGCCACCACTAAGGTCCCCGCATGCTGTTCGCTCTCCAGGATGAGACCCAGGCCCTGGAGACTCTGGGACGCCTCACCCTCCAGGACTGGCTGATTGCCGGAGGCCTGGTCATCGCCTCGGTGATCCTCGCCCGGGTGCTGGCCAGGCTCTTGCGGAAGGTGCTCGGCGCCACCCCCGTTTCCGAGAATGGGGCCCACCTCATCGGGCGCTTCGTCGCCTATGTGATCGTGATCGTGGGCGTGGTCTATGCCCTGAACACGGTCAATGTTCCCATCGGCCCCCTGCTGGGTGCCCTGGGAGTGGCGGGCCTCGCCCTGGCGTTCGCTCTCCAGGATCTGGCCGAGAACCTGATCGCCGGGGTCACCATGCAGATCCGCCAGCCCATCAAGCGGGGCGACGAGATCAAGACCAACGACTACGAGGGAACCGTGCTCGACATCACCCTGCGGACGGTGATCATCGACACGTTCGACGGAGAACGGGTTCACCTCCCCAACGCCATGGTGTGGAAGAACCCGATACTCGACGCCACTCAGCGCAACACTCGTCGCACCACTCTCATGGTCGGAGTGGCCTACGACACCGACCTGGACCGAGCCAAAGAGGTCCTGGAGGAGTCGGTCAAGGCAACCGATGGGGTTCTGGAGCACCCGGCTCCGCTCGCCCTCGTCACCGAGTTCGGCGACTCGTCGATCAACTTCGCCGTCCGCTACTGGCATCGACCCCGCATGGCCAATCTGTGGCGGGTTCGTGACGAGGTGGCACGGCAGATCAAGCGCAGCCTCGACCAGGCGGGAATCGAGATTCCCTTCCCGCAACGGGTGGTGCATCTACCCCCGAATGAGGAGGAGACCTGACCCATTGGATAGGCCAACACCGGGTGTAGGTTGTTAGGAAATGGCGACACTGGAATGGCTGAAGCGACCCATATTGCGTGAGCCCATCGCCCTTCTCGCCTTCACTGGCTGGGGAGATGCCGGGGAGTCGTCGACCGATGCCGCTCGCTTTCTGGTCGCCTCGCATGACGCAGAGACGATCGGGCGATTCGACAGCGACTCGTTCTTCGACTTCCAGGTCAACCGGCCCGTGGTGTCTCTCGACGAGTCCGGGGTTCGCTCTATCACCTGGCCCACGACCGAGATCCTGGTGGTCCGTCTCGACGAGCGGGACGTCGTCGTGGTCCTGGGCGAGGAACCCAATTACAACTGGAAGCGATTCGTGGCCGAACTGGGCGACGCCCTGGTCGAGTTGGGGGTGAAGACGGCAGTAACGCTGGGAGCATTCGCCGGGCAGGTGGCCCACACGGTGCCGGTGCCGGTTGTGGGCTCGGCTTCCTCGTCGGGAACCATCACCGCCCACGGCCTCCTTCCCAGCCGTTATGTCGGGCCGACCGGAATAGTGGGGGTACTCAACAGCACCCTGGCCACCCGCCAGATCCAGGTCATCAGCCTGTGGGCGGCGGTCCCCCACTATCTGTCCAACCAGGCCTACCCGCCCGGTGTGGAAGCCCTGCTGAGAAAGGCCGGCGAGATCGTCGGCTTCGATCTCGAGATGGATGATCTGACAGAGCGCTCCGAGGAGTTCCGCTCGAACGTCGATGCCGCCGTGCACGAATCCGATGAGCTGGCCGATTACGTGCGCCAGCTGGAGACCGAGGGCATGGAGGACGAAGAAGACGGAGACGAGCTGGTCGAAGAGATCGAAAGATACCTGCGCGACACCTGAACCTCAGCTACCGGATCTACCCTCCCCGGCCGCGAAGCGAGCCGCTCCCCGTCTCGCCACTTCCAGCACCTGACGTCCTCGCTCGGCTTCGCCCTTCAATCCGGCGGCGAGGTCCAGACCCATCCCCTCGTAGAGCGCCCTGCGGTCAGAGAGCATCGTCTCCTGGGGTGATGCGGCGATCAGATGGGCCAGCTCCAGGGCCGACTCCACAGCCTGGCCGTCGGGGACGAGACGGTTCACCAGCCCGATCTCTTGGGCTTCTCGCCCCGTCACCGGGCGACCGGTCAGGATCATGTCGAGGGCCCTTCCCTGGCCGATGATCCGGGCCAGACGCTGCGTTCCCCCGTCGACGAGGGGCACCCCGAAGCGACGCTCGAAGCAACCGAAGACCGCCCCCTCGCCCGCCACCCGCAGGTCGGCCCATAGCGCCAGCTCCAGCCCACCGGCCACCGCATATCCTTCGATGGCGGCAATCACCGGCTTGTCGAGGGTGGTCCGGGTGGGCCCCAGCCAGCCGTCTTCGTCCTCCACCAGGTCGAACGAGACCAGGTCGGCTCCGGCGCAGAAGCTGCCGCCGGCACCGGTCAGGATCGCCACTCGCTCCTCGCCCTGTTCGAACTCGGAGAATGCGACCCGAAGGGCATCCGCCGTCGCCTGGTCGATCGCATTGCGACGGGACGGTCTATCGATCGTCACCACCACAACCGTTCCGTCGGTGCGACTGCGCACGGTCATCGAGCGATCCTACAACTGAGAAGGCCGACCCGAGGGGGCCGGCCTGGTGATCATTTGCGCTTGTGCCGATTGGCCTTGATGCGCTTGCGGTACTTGTGCTTGGACATCTTCTTACGACGTTTCTTGACCAAAGAACCCATAGAACACTCCAGAGATCGGGGAACCTGTACTCCTTAGCTTCGTGGGCCTGACGGACAAGGTCAAGCCGACAGGACCAGGCCCTCGGTGGCAACCTCCGGGGTGAAGACCCTGATCCCGGGCACGGTCAGGGCGTCCGTCACGCGGCTCTCCTCACCCGATTCGACGATTGCGATCACCGAAGGCCCAGAGCCCGACCAGGCGGCATGGAGTGCCCCCGCACTCCGAGCCCGCTGCACCAACCGGGCCGTCTCGGGATGGACCTGTGAGCGAGGGCCTTCGTGAATCTCGTCCCCGTGGGCGGCGGCCAGTAGCTGTGCATCGCCCGTGATCAGGCCCGCCACCAGCGCCGCGATCCGGGATCCGGTGCGAATGGCGACATCGCGCTTCACAGAGCCGGGAACGGCGCGGCGGGCCTCGGCGGTGAAGAACACCTCGGCCGGAACGGCGACGACGGGTTGCAGACCGGGATGGATGGGAAGCCGACGGGGCCGCCCCTCCGCCGGGACGAGGACCAGACCCCCATAGACGGCGGCAGCGGCATTGTCCGGGTGACCCTCCATCGAGGCGGTCAACTCGAACACGTGGTCGGGGTCGGCTCCCTCCCCCATCGCCAGAAGGGCGGCGGCGGAGCCGGCGGCGATGGCGGCAGCCGATGATCCCAGGCCCCTCCCGATGGGTATCTCGTTGTCGACTTTCATCGCCACCGGGTGGTCCTCCCCGAGCGCCCTCCTGGCGGCAGCCAGCACGGCGTCATCGGAGTCTGAATCTGGTTGCTGGCCTTCACCGTGGTCGATCGACCATTCGTCGGCGGGCTCGGCCATCACCCGGCAGCGCAGGCCGAGGGCGAGGGCGATGACGTCGAAGCCGGGACCGAGGTTGGCCGAGGACGCTGGAGCCGACGCCTCAGCCACAACGGCCTCGATCGCCGCCATAACACCTACATCGGAAAGAGCCCATGTCGGGCGCCAGACTATCCGGGGAGCAGGCTGCGACCCAATGAGGATCGGGCTCCGTGCACCCGGCCCAGGGCATAGAGGCCGGCGCCCATACCTGCCACCGCCGCTCCCGAGGCGAGAGCGGTGGCGGTGATTTTGACCTTGCGAGCGAAGTGAACCACCGGCCAGTTGGAAATACGGGCCATGCGCCGCAGAGCGGCGTCGGGGTTGACCGCCACCGGGTGCCCCACCATTTCCAGCAATGGGAGATCGCTCTCGGAATCCGAATAGGCGTAACACAGACGCAGGTCATAGCCCTTTTCCTGGGCCAGCTTGCGGACTCGCTCGGCCTTTCCCTCCCCGTAGCAGAACTCGGAGAGGAGCCTCCCCGTGTAGGCACCGTCCACTACCTCGGCCTCGGTGGCGATGGCCCCGGTCATACCCAGGGCACCGGCCAGGGGCCCGACGATCTCGATGGGAGAAGCCGAGACGATGTAGGTGTCGCGCCCTGCCTCGTGGTGACGCTCGACGACAGCGCGTGTCTCCGGGCGGACGCTCTTGAGGAGACGGGGGAGGATGTCGTCGTTGAGGGAGGTGACGTCTTCACGCCGTCTTCCCTGAACCGCCTCCAGGATGCGATCCCGCACCATGTCCGACTGGTCGTCGCTGCCCCCGGTGAGACGGAAGTTGATGGCGGTGGTGGCATCACCGAGGATGTCAGAGGTAGGGATCAGCTTGCGGCGCCAGGCCACCAGCCCGAACACGAAGGTGGAGGCCCCAGCGATGAGGGTCCGGTCGAGGTCGAAGAATGCCGCGGCCTCTCTGGCGTCGTCGTAAGTCACCCCCAGAATGGTAAGCCCCCCGTTCTTTGGACGGCCACCGTCGCTATGCGTTCGTGACGGTCTAGAGAACGGTGGAGGCGTTCCTCATGGTCCAGAGAAGATCCGCCCCGGGCTACCGTCAGCACGATGATCGACATCCTCGGGCTCGACACGATCTTCGCCGAGATGGTGCTCGGGCTCGGCCTTGCCCTGATCATCGGCAACGGCCTCGCCTGGTGGAAACACCGCCGGGGGGAGAGACCGAAGGGGGTGGAGGGCGACTTCCGCCCGGGGAGGGTCTGGTTTCTCATGACCGTCGGTGTGCTCATGACGATCTGGGGGACGGCTTCGGTCCTGGCGGGCTGAGCGGGCCAGACCGGGGCTGGAAAAGGCCTGCCTCTAGGAGCCCGTTGAACAATGCATGTCACCCATCTTGACGACCATGCATCACCACCCACTGCGTTCTCGGCCCCGCCATTCCGGCACAAGGAGTGGCGAAACCTCGGCCTTGCGGCTGGCGCGCCTGGCCGCCAATCCGAGCAACGGCATTATCCAACAGGCTCCTAGCCGGCGATGCGGTACAGGAAGGCCGCCATCTCGCCACGGGTCACTTTGGCCCCAGGGCAGAAGGAGTCGGGACCGCACCCCTGCGTTATCCCGGCCGCGGCAATGGCATTGATGTCGCTCTCGTAGACACTGCCGTTGTCATCGCTGAAGTAATCGATCGTGGCCACGGGCAAGCCCAGGGCACGTCGAATGAATGCCGCCATCTGCCCCCGGGTCACCGACTTCTCGGGACAGTACTCGTTGTTGGTAGGCGGATTACAGCCCCTGGTTATCCCATCCGCCGCAATCGCGTTGATGTCTCCCTCGAATATCGACGAGTTGTCGTCGACGAAGTAGTCCTCACTGGCAGAATTCAGGTCAAGAACCCGGTTGAAGAAGGCCGCCATCTGACCTCTGGTGACGGGATCTCCGGGGCAGTAGAAATACTTGGAGCAACCGCTCGTGTACTCGTTGTCGACCATCCACTGGACGGCATCGACGAAGGTGTGGTCGGCGGGCACGTCGGCAAAGGGACCATCGCTGCCGTAAACCGGGCTCTCGTTGGAGGCATACACATGGACCGGCATCCCCATGAACATGTAGTGGTTTATGTAGTCGCTGTCCCAAATGGTGAGCCGAACACAGCCATGAGAGGCCGGATAGGGAGGCACCGAGGTCGAGCCGTGGATGGCGATGCCACCGTTGAAGAACCAGGGGTTCAACATCTCACCCAGATAGGAGGTGTACCACCCGTACTCACGGCGGAACACCTTGTAGTCCCCGGTAGGAGTGACGGCGCGAACCGGGTTACCGGAGTAGTTGAGGAAGATCTCGCCGCTCCCCGACGAAATCGGGAAGGTGGCCTTCAGCTTCCCGTCGACGAATAGGTGGGCGGTCTGCTTGGCCAGATTGATCTCAACCCGGTCTGGTTCGTCGAATCTTGTGTAGGGAGCCTGATAGATCATCAGGTCATCCCAGAGCGAGTCGCTCCACGAATAGGAGCGAGCCACCCCGATCTCCTTGCGAAACGCCATCACCGCGTTTTGCGTCTTCGCCCCGTACTTGCCGTCGATCGGGCCCCGATAAAGACCCTTGTCTGCCAGGGCCCTCTGCAGGCTGGTGGTGCTCACCGCGGCCTGTGCCGGCTGGGTGGGAAGCGTCGGCACCAGGGACAGGGCGACGAGGAGCATCAGGATGGGTAGGAGGAAGCGCCGCATTACCGCTCAGGCTAGGGGACCCTGTGCCCTGCCACAAAGCGATATCTGGGGCTCAAACCGGGACCCTCCGGAGGCTGGAGACCGAAGCCCCGTCGTAACCGTATCTCCGTCTTGATTTCTGGATCGAGACCTGAGCGGATCGGTTCTGGCACACAGGTTCGGGCATTGTCGCCTCGGCTTCACGATCGATCTTTGCGCACGGGACGGTCAGGGTGGCGCGGGACGCAAGAGCGGTGCATATGCTCGGGGAGTGACTGAACTGTGGGTATTGGCGGCTCGACCCGATGCGGATTGAAACGCGACGGCGGTTTCGCCAGGTCGACGTGTTTGGAAGCGGTCCGATCTCGGGAAACCCTTTGGCCGTGGTGGTGGACGCTGACGGTTTGAGCACCGAGGACATGCTGGGGCTGACTCGGTGGATGAACCTGTCGGAATCCACCTTCCTCCTGCCCCCGATCAGTCCCGAGGCCGACTACCGGGTGCGAATATTCACGCTGGCGGGCGAGCTCACCTTCGCCGGCCATCCCACCCTGGGCTCATGTCATTCGTGGCTGGCGGCCGGTGGCGAGCCGGGCCGAGGCGACGTGATAGTTCAGGAGTGTGGTGCCGGCCTCATACGTATCAAGCGGGACGGCGAATCCCTTGCCTTCGCCGCCCCTCCTCTCGAGCGTGAGGGTCCAATCGAAGAAGAGCTGCTGGCCGAGATCGTGGCCGTCCTCGACATCGACCGGACCGCCGTCGTGGACGCGGCCTGGGTGGATAACGGGCCCGGATGGGTAGGAGTGCTTCTCGATGACGCCGAAGCCGTGCTGGCCATCGACCCTCACGACGAACTAGTCCCGGATGGGGCCAGTCTGGACATCGGCGTGGTCGGCCCTCATTCTGCAGACTCCGAGTTTGCCTTCGAGGTCCGGGCCTTCTTTTCGGACGACCACGGCAACCTAAGAGAGGATCCGGTCACGGGCAGTCTCAACGCCTCGCTGGGCCAGTGGCTCTTGGGCAGCGAGCGGGCCGCGGCGCCCTACCTGGCGAGACAGGGAACCCGTCTGGGGCGGTCCGGGCGTATTCTGGTCGACCAGGATGAAGAGGGGACGATCTGGGTCGGGGGCGCCACGGTCACGGTTGTAGATGGAACCATCGCCCTCTGATCGAGGCCCCGAGCAACCTCTCTGCGTCGCATTCCGGCCTTCCCACACCGGGTACGAGCCTGTATCCTCGGCCTGCCGGCGGGTGTAGTTCAATGGTAGAACACGAGCTTCCCAAGCTCGGGACGCGGGTTCGATTCCCGTCACCCGCTCCATCTATCAATATCTACACCTCGCCCGCTCCACCAACATCCAACCCCCGCACACACGAGACTCCACCCAACGGCTCCGGACGCAGGTTCCATTCCCATCACCCGCTCCACCCACCATCTAACGAGAATAGGCTGGTGAACCAGACGAAATTGCCCGCCTCTTTGGCCCTTCGGGGCCGGGAGGCGGGTATGTCTAGTTGGGTGTGTCTCCGTCAACCCTGGCGGTAGTTGGAGGCACACTCAACGGGTGTCGCCTGGCCATGCAGGTACCTCGTCTCCATATCAGTGCATCATCGCCACAGGGTCAGAACCCCGGCGCCCTGGGCTGCGCAGGTCGGCGTCACGCTTCTCTCGTCGAAACCTCGTCACAAGGCCGTCGTAGCGGCCGATCTCGTCCACCGAGACCAGGTGAAGAAGTCTGAAATCGCGCGCAACGTTGAGCGGCCAAGATCCGGCAAGTAGACGAACCAAGATTCGACATCGGACGCTATCGGGACCTCCCGAAGCCAGCGTTCTCCCAGGTCAGCGAGTTTCGTTAGCTCCCGTCCCACCCAGGTCAGGACGCCGCCTCCAGTTCACCGTCGCTCGTGATCGGGGCTTGATTCTCGACAACTTCCTCTACCTGCAGGACCATGGCGGCCGAGGCGGCGAGACCGGCGGCGAGGACGAGGCCGAAGGCGGCGTAGCCGGGGCCGGCAATGACGGCACCGCCGATGAGGCCGCCCAGGAGATAACCCATCTGGGTGAGCCCGGTCCGGGTAGCCATCATCGCCCCGGGATGATTTGGGAGCTGACTCAAACCCAGGGCGGCCGAGGTCGGGGTACGAACTCCCGCCACCAGCCCGATCAACCCGCACAGGCCGGCCGCCCAGGCCAACCGGTTGGCCCCGCCCAAGAGGAAGGCGAGAAGAATGGCCGTTCCCACTGCCGAGGTTGCCACGACATGGCGCCTCTGGAAGCGCTGGGACAGGGAACCGCTGCGGGTGGCCGAGATCATGTAGGTGGCGGGACCTATGGCCAGCAGCCAACCGACCTGGGTCTCGCCTGCGCCCAGCTTCTGGATGAAGAAGGCGCCGTTGAAGGTGAGGAAGGCCGTCCAGGCTGTGTAGGCGATCAGCTCGGCTGCTATCCACCTCCTCGCCGTGGGGACCGAGAGCACCGTACGTAGCCGTACCGATCGGTTGGCCTGCTCTACAGGTGATGCGGTCGGCACCAGGGCCAGAGCGATCAGGGCCAGTGCCGCCGGGACGGCCAGTGCCCAGCGCCAGGAGAAGTGCTCGGTGATGAATCCCACCACGGGATTCACCGCGATCCATGCCCCGGCGTTGGCTGCTGCCAGATACCCCATCGTCCGACCTCTGTCTTCAGAGGGAAAGGCCGCCACCCCTGCAAAGCCGGCCGAGAGCAGGCAAGCGAATCCGAATCCAATCACGGCATGCGCCACCAGGAAAAGGGGAAGGACCGGAGCCGCCGCCACGGCAATGCACCCGACAACGGCGCTTACGGCGCCTACACCGAGCAACCTGGGCACGCCGATGCGGTCGATCCGGGAAGTGGCCAGAACCGCTACCACGATGGCCATGGCAGCGGTGACGGTTCGTGCCTGAGCCACGGCGCTGACCGAGGTGCCCAGGTCGTGCGCCATGGCCACCATCGTCGGCGCCAGCACGGCCAACAGAGCCTGGGAGGCTCCGGTGCCGACAACCAGTGGGGTGAGTCGTCCTCGCTTTCCGCCAGGGCCATCGCTCGACTCGAGATGGGATTCGGTCTGGTTTCGATTTGATTCGGTGGCCATGGCAGCCAACGTACGGAAGGGTGCAATTGCTGCCTTCGGTGGCACTACGCATTCAGCCCGGCGAGGAGTTGGGGGTTACCACACAACGTCTGTTCAGGCCGGGTCGAGACAACGCCTGTTCAGGCCGGGTCGAGCTCGCTGAGCAGGGCGGCCGCACCGGCCCGGGCCGACTTGCCGGAGAGCCCCAACTTGGCGTAGATGTTGGACAGGTGCCTCTCCACCGTCCTCGGGCTGAGATAGAGCCTCCCTGCCACCTGGGCATTGCTGAGGCCTCGGGCCACGAGCCTTAGCACCTCCAGTTCTCGGGGACTCAGGTCCTCGACGATCGGCGACGGAGCAGGTGCTTCGCCCAGGAAACGGCGGAGCCCGGAGGTGAAAGTGGCCCAGGCCGGCTCATCCGGCAACAGGACGTGGTTGCGGCTCTCCAGCGGGAGGAGCCGGGCCTCTGGTATCTCGGCGGCGATCAACCGGCCCTCCTCGAAGGGAACTGCCACCTCATCCCGCGAGTGAGCGACCAGGGTGGGCGTGTGGCACCGGGCCAGTAGATCCGTGATGTCCACTTCGCCCCATACCGAGCGAAGCCGAACCGCCATTTCGGGGGTGGTCGAGATGCGCATCAGCTCGTCGAACCAGTCCTTCTGCTCCTCGGTCGCCCCGGGCACGAAAAGGGTGGTGAACACCCGGCGGAACTTGGGGTCGGATTCTCCCCACCCGACTCTGACGATGGACTGAAGTAGCTCCGCCTCGGCTCGTTGCTCGTCACTGAGACCGCGGCGATGGCGGCCCCGGGCATAGGCACCGCACAGGATGAGCCGGCTAACCCGGTCGGGGTGCTCCACGGCATAGCGGATGGCGGCGGTACCGCCCTGGGAGATCCCCAGCAGTGTGAAGCGATCCAGCTCCGCACTGTCGATGACCGTTTCGAGATCACCGACGAAAGCGTCGAAGCTCAACTCGGCCGGGTCCCGGTCGGAGAGCCCGCAGCCGCGTTCGTCGTAGCGGATCACCCGATGTCCTCGGCCCAGCTCATCCCACCAGTGCCGCCACAGCGGACTCTGCCAGTCGAATTCCAGGTGCGTGACCCAGTTCGCCACCTTGACGATCGGGGGTCCCTTGCCGAAGGTGGCATAGGCAAGACGCACTCCGTCGGGCGCCGTGCAGAAACGAATCTGCTGCTCCATCGAGCCCCAGGCTAAGGAGTACTGAGGCTGGACGACGCAAAGGGCTTCACTCTGTGAACATTCGTCGCGGCGTTAGCCGCGAAAAGGTTCACAGACAGGGAGATCCTCCGACGAGGGTGGACCCGTCGACGATGGAAGGAGAGGCAATGTCGGGAGGGGTGGAGATAGAAATCAGCCGCAAGCCGATGACCATTGACGAGGTGAGCTCGGTTGCCGAGGGGTCGCCGGTGCGACTGTCCGGGGAAGTCGTCGAACTGATCCTCCACAGCCGTCGAGTACTGGACGAGGCGATCGAGCGGGGCGACGCCATCTACGGCGCTACCACCGGACTGGGTCACGCCCGCAACCACCAGCTCTCCGCCGGGGAGATGGAACTGATCCAGGCCACCTATGCGGAGATGCATGTGGGAGCCATGGGTGGACAACTCCCGGTGGACCGGGTCCGCGCAGCGATGGTGGTCCGCCTGAACGGCTTCGCCCGAGGCGGGTCGGGGATCTCCCTGCCGGTGGCCGAGACTCTGGCCGCGTTTCTCAACCACGGCATCCACCCTCTCATCCCGGAACACGGCTCGGTGGGAGCGGGCGATCTGAGTCAGCTGGCGGTGCTCGCTCGTGCCCTCATCGGGAGGGGGCAGGTGGCGATGGCCGATGCCCGGCGACCCGCCGCCGAGGCCCTGGCCGGCCTCGGTCTGGCTCCGGTCGCGTTCAAACCCAAGGACGCCCTCACCGTCTTCTCCTCCAACGCCGTTGCGGTGGGCCACGCTGCTCTCCTGGTGACCCGGCTCGAGCAGCTGATGGACCTGGCCGATCTGGTGGCGGCCCTGGCGATGGAAGCCGTGTCGGCCAACACCTCGATCATCGATCCGGCAGTGGCCGTTGCCAGGGCGAGCAGCGGCCAGGAGGCCACCTCGGCCAACCTACGCGCCGCCCTGTCGGGTAGCACCCGGGTCGGGACCGGTCCGGGCGTCTCGGTCCAGGACCCACTCAGCTTCAGGGTGATTCCCCAGGTGCACGGTGCCCTGCGCGACATCGTCGACGGCTTCACCGATGCAGTGCTCTCCGAACTCAATGCGACTGCCGACAACCCCATGGTCGACCTGGCCACGGGACGTGTCTTGTCGAACGGGAACTTCCATCCGATGAACCTGGCCCTTGCCGCCGACTCGGTTCGGGTCGCTCTGGCCCATGTCGGGATGCTGTGCGACAGGAGAATGGGGCAACTCTGGGACAACCTGGTCAGTTCGATCCTGCCCCAGGAGGGCAAAGCAGATGTCGCCGCCCTCGCCCAGGGCGGGCGACCCGAGATGGCCGGGCTGGGGCTTCGCTATCCGGCCGCCAGCCGCTACACGCGCCTGCGCCATCTGGCCAACCCGATCACCCTGGACGTGCCGGTCCTGGATCTGTCGGTGGAAGACCACGCCACCAACGCCCCCGAGGCTCTGGACCTGGTGGAGGAGGCGATAGACCTGGTCGAAGATCTGCTGGCGGTCGAGTTGCTGCTGGCCATTCCGACCCTCGGCCATCCCATACCCCTCGCCGATCTGGGCGAGGGCACCCGTTCTCTGGCGGACGGAGTGGTGAAGACTCTGGCCGGGCTGCCCTCCGATACCCAACCCGACGCGGTGCACGGTCTGGTTCGGAAAGCCATGAAGCAGGGGTCCCCCGGATTCCGGGAGGCGACCGGCCGCTCCCACCGGAGCTAACCGTCGGTGACGGGCACAATGGGCCACCGATGGGTTGGCGGGACGACGAGCTTCAGACGATAACCGTTGACGACGCACCGGAGCCCGGTGGCGGAGACTCCGCTCGCCGACCTTCGCTGTGGCTGGTGGGCACGCTGCTGTTGGGGGCGGTTCTCGCCATGGTGGGGGTGTCACGACGCGGCCCACCTCCCCCGACCACCGTTCCCCCGGTTCCCGAGATCGAAACTACGACCACGACCACCACCCTCCCGGCCCCCGACACGGCCTTCGACAGCGAGTCGGCCCTGACCTGGTCTCCGGCGTCGGGACTGACCGACGTCACCCACCTCCGTTCAGTGACCCAACTCGGGCAGGCCTGGTATCTGGCGGCCGACACCGACAACGGCTCGGCTCTCTACACGTCGCCGACGGGGATTAGATGGGAACACCTGCCCGTCCCTGCCGGGCCGGGGGGGGAAGAGGCGGACCTGGGCTATCTGGTGCGGGTAGGAACGAAACTGGCCGCGGTAGGCAGCTTCGTGCGTCAAGATGGCAACCAAATCGGAGCGGTGTGGTGGTCACCGGATGGGAGTGAGTGGAACATGGATCCGCTGCCTGTCACAGAGCCCGCCGACGTCCCGCCCGGCACCCGAAGCACGGTGTACGTGACCGGGGCGGCCCGGGCCGGCGGCAACCTGGTGGTGACGGCAGGCGTGGTCTTCACCACCGTTCCCCGGCCGCTCACCAGCACCGGGGCGGGAGGAGCGGCTCCGAGCTGGGTGCCACCGGAGTGGGATGCCGCGGTGCAGTCATCGGAGGATCTACCGCTGAGCCTGTCATCGGAAGGGGTCGCCCTGGTGGTGGGGCCCTTCGTGGCCGATTTTCGGACATGGCAACAGCTCGGGTTCACCTACTACCGGAGCTCCACATACGAGATGTGGGTGGGATACCCACCAGATCCGATGAATCCTGTCCCCAGTCCGGGAACCGGGATTCCGCCCCTTGGGAGCGCGCCCCGACAACGGCGATGGATACGGCCTGACCTCCAGGTCCCGTCTGATGACATCATCCGACGGCACCCGGTGGGCACTGACCGACTCCCGCTCAGACGTGCAATCCGTGGCTCCCTGGCAGCGCGGCTGGGTCCGCAGCCTCGGCGATCAGATCGACTACTCGCCGGACGCCGATTGGGAAACCATCACGCCGGACAGTTTCCTGGGGCGGGACTGGCATGTGGAGAACATCGAGTCCTCAGACCTGGGAATCGCCGGGCTGGCCATCGGGTTCGGGCCTGCGACCGAACCCGGCCGGGCGGACGTCTTGCGACAGGAGACGGACGACGACGGGTCCGTCCTCTACACGCTCGATCCCGGCGCCGGGATGCTGTCGGTCCCCACGACGGAGGGAGGCGAGGTCAACTTCGACCTGAACCGGGGTGATATGTTCTACGTCTCGGCGAGTGGCGAATCCACCCTGATCCCGACCTCGTATGCCCAGCCGCCCGACACGCCGAACGGCTCGGTGTCTCTGCGGGGTACCGACCTCGTCTTCGGCGACGGAGAAGGCCACGAACTGGGGAGCATGCCGGTCAGCCGGTGGACCATCGCCTGGGAGGCTCTCATGTCCGGGCATACATTCAGGCCGGACATGGCTTTAGTCCACTCGCCCGACGGAGTGCGCTGGTCGGCACGTCGAGGGAGCGGGATCGCCGGATCGCTGGCTGAGGGCATCGACTCGTTCGTCCTGGCCGACAGATTCGTTCTGGTGAGGCTGATCGGCGAAGACGCCCCGCCGGTGTGGGTGGGCTCGGGGCGCCCCCACTTCGGCGGGTAGGATCCCCGCCGTGATCTTCTCCGACCACTCGATCCGGGAGGCCATCGCCGAGGGGCGGATCGCCATCGACCCGTTCGAGTCGTCCTTCGTACAACCGTCCAGTGTCGACCTGAGAGTCGACAGCGGCTTTCGGGTTTTCCAGAACCATCGCCACCCTTCCATCGATCCCCGCTCGCCCCAGGAAGACCTCACCAGGCTGGTCGAGGTGGGGAACGAGCCGTTCATGCTCCATCCCGGCGAGTTCGTGCTCGGCGCAACCCTGGAGAAGGTCCGACTGGGAGTCGACGTCGTCGCTCGCCTGGAGGGGAAATCCTCCCTGGGACGACTGGGGCTGTTGATCCACTCCACAGCCGGGTTCATCGATCCTGGCTTCGAAGGAGCCATCACCCTGGAGCTGTCCAACGTCGCCACATTGCCCATCGCCATCTATCCGGGGATGAAAATCGGTCAGATCAGCTTCTATCAGATGACAACGCCAGCCGATCATCCCTACGGGTCTCCCGAGCTGGGCTCCAAGTATCAGGGCCAGAGCGGACCCACTCCCAGCAGAGCCCACCGCGACTTTCCCTAAAGAAGTCAAAGTGGGCGCCGATAAGGTCAACGACAAACCACGGACCCACGTTGATCCTCCTTCCTCGGAGTCCCTTCCTCCTCCGATGCTCCCCCTTCAGGATCCGTGGAGAGTGAGAGGCCCCGGCGTAACGCCGGGGCCTCTACATTTGTCTTCACCTCGCTCGATCTCTGCCCGGAGCCCGGCCCCGCGACCAGACCGGCCGTCATGATCACTCGAGTCTCTCCCGAGGAGCCTTGCGCAGCTTGAATTCCCCGGGACGGGGACCGGGAGAGAACACCGCTGGAGACGTTGGCGTCGGCCCGGATTCGGCCTGGGTTACCCCGGACCCGGGAACGTCGGCCCGGGGATCCTTGACACGGGCCGGGGACGGTCGTGGCGGTGATTCGAGGTCGGCAGCCTCGCTGTCGCCGAGCGAGGTCAGAAGGTGGTTGAGGCCGGCACAGACGTCTTCGAACCGCCGTGAACCGATCGCCTCTCCCCAGGCGGCCTCCAGGTCGGCCACCGCTTGTCCGGCTGCGTCGAGGAGCTCCCGTCCCCGCCGGGTCGGAAAGATGAGCTTGGCCCGCCCGTCCGATGGGTCCGGTCGCCGTTCCAGGTACCCGGTGTCCTCCAGTTGATCCACCAGCTCCGAGCAGGCTGCAAGGCTCAGGTTGGCGCGATCGGCCAAATCCGTGAGACGGATCCCGTTGATGCCGATATTCCCCCAGATCTGGAGGTGAGCGGGCCGAACGTCGAGGAATTCGGTTTCCTCGGCTCGCTGCATGAGAAAGGAGCGGAACTCGTGCAGGAGCCGCCCCAGCAGCTGACCAATCGCCAATCGATGCTCGGGCAATCCTCTTGACAGGGCCATTGCCCATCATAATACTACGGAACCCGAAGCTTCGGATACCGAAGCACCTTGGACTGGAAGGTACGTATGCAACAACTTTCGGACAGGACGATCGCTACTCAGCTGGGCCCGATTCACGTCCGTGTGGGAGGCGACGGATCGCCCGTGCTGCTGTGGCACAGCCTCTACGTGGACGGCCACTCTTGGGACCGAACCCTGGACGATCTCACCGGCGATCGCACCGTGATCGTCGTCGACGGGCCCGGCGCCGGTCAGAGCCCCGGTCCCGGTCGCGTCTTCACGCTGGCGGAATGTGCCGCGGCCGGAGTGACGGTTCTCGACCAGTTGGGCATCGAAGGGGTCGACTGGGTCGGCAACGCCTGGGGAGGGCACGTGGGGATCCTCTTCGCCTCGACCTGTCCCGATCGTCTGCGATCGCTGGTAGCCATCGCCTCTCCTCTCGAACCCATCAGTCGATCGATGCGACGAACCGTCACCCCCCTGGTCAGGCTGTACCGCCTGATCGGGCCGACCCCGGTGGCGGGAAAGATCGCCGAGGCCCTCCTCTCCTCGGGGACTCGATCCTCCGACCTCGAGGCCACCCGCTCGATCAAGGAACACCTGGGCCGGGTTCCGCGCCGTACCGCCCAGATGACCATGCAGTCCGTCATGTTGAACCGGAGTGATCTCACCGACATGGCCCGGTCTCTCGTCCAGCCCGTGCTGTTGGTGGCCGGCGACGACGATCCGATGTGGACGGCCGAAGACTGCCGTCGGGAGGCCGAACAGCTCAGCGACGGGCACAGCGCCGTCATCCCCCACTCACGCCACCTTCCCCCGCTCGAAGCTCCAGAAGAAACCGTGGCCACCCTCCGAAGCTGGTGGAGGACCCTCGACGCACGCGCACGGCCATCCCCCTAGACCCGCCAGTCAGGTGACGTCCCGTCCCAGGTCGGCGAAGCGTGTGAACTCGGGCAGGAAGGTCATGCGCACGGTTCCCGTGGCACCAGCCCGGTGCTTGGCAACGATCACCTCGGCCAGGCCCTTGTTCTCCTGGTTCTCGGGGTGGTAGTACTCATCTCGGTAGATGAACATCACGACGTCGGCATCCTGTTCCAGCGAGTTGTGGGCGACTATCCCGTTGGCAACGAAGTTGTGGGTGTCTTCCACCGTGGCGTCAAAGGTGGGCATCTCACCCATTGGCACGATCTCCACGACTTGATCCCACAGGACATCCGACGTGGCGAGATCGGTCAGCTGCGCATCGTTGAGTATCTCGCCGATCTTCAACAAGCGAGGACGGGAGAACCTTCGCGGCCTTCTCTTCGTTCCGAGCAGGTATGATCCGCAGTAGCGCTCACCTAGTTCGGCCGCGAGTTGGCGGTGGGTAATACCGGCCTGACCGGCAGACCGTTTGACTCTCTCGGCAACCTCCCACGGGACCAGATCGACGTTCGGATTCGGCTTGATTCCCTGTTGGACCTCGAGTGCCTCCTGGACCACGTCGCCACGCCTTCCATGGGATCCCACCAACTCGAGGAACCGGACGGTGTCGTCTCGGCCGCTGATGCGGACGTGCCAGGAGTCACGGTATCCACGTTTCCGCGCCCGGGAGACGCGAGAGCGGATATCAAGGCGAAGGAGCAAACGCTGAACGTCAGCTGCAAGGCGGCGACTTGTACTGGCAAAGTAGATGCGAGTATGCGGACCGCGACCGTTGCGCGTGATGGTTATGGAGCCGTCGGTGGACCACAGATGGTGAAGGAAGAGAGCGATCTGGCCCTCATTCAGGCCCTGAATTGCTTCCGGGACGAACTTGTCGTGGGCCCGCGAACCCCAAAGACCCAACGGCTCCAACCAGTTGCAGATCGGATGATGCCTGTTGTGAGTCAAATGATACGGAGCAGCAAGGTGCAACTGCCACGTCCGCCCATATCGGCGTTCATTGATCGCGACTCCAAATCGTCTGGTCGCCGACTTGGCGACCGCCTCTCGATTGGCGGGATCCGCCGTTGCGTAGCGAACTGTGGGACCTATCGAACCGTCGCCGATGAGGTGAGCCAGCAGTATGAGCTCATCGACGTCCCAGGTCGCACCCGCCGTCGGCTCCGGGATCCGGCGCGGGACCGCCAAATGGTCGCCCTTCTCTAGTTGGTCGAGGCGGAGCCATCCGTTGAGAGTCAAGAACTTGTGATTGGCAGTGGCATCTACCTCGTGACCCGAGGCAAGTCTCAGGCGATACACAGGCTTGATGCCGGACGGGAATGCTTTCACCAGTCGTCGAGCAGCAAGTCGCCACCGTGAGTCGACGGACCACACCAACGGCCGCTCCTGAGACAGCACCAGCTCGCCGAGGGTTACCTCGGCGCCGGTGTCGGCTCGCAAGAGGCGCGTGCTGGCCGGCATGCAACCACTTTCACGTAGGTCAGAGAGGCGGGGACGCTTGTCCTCACGGCTCTCCAGGGACCGATTCAGCTGAGAGAGGCCCACGACCGGCACATCCAGTTCTCGGGCCAGGTTCTTGAGGTTCCGACTGATCTCGGCGATCTCCTGCTGTCGATTCTCTCGCGACGCTCCTTGCATCAACTGCAGGTAATCGACCGCCACCATCGAGAGCCCCGACTTGCGCTTGAGCCTGCGGCACTTGGCCCGAATGTCGGTGATGGTCACCACGGGTGAATCGTCGATGAAGATCGGCGCCTTGTACATCCGTGAGGCGGCATCCACCACCCGCTGCCAGAGCGGTCCCAGCTGTCCGGATCGCAGCTTCATCGAATCCACCCGGCCCACTGAGGAGAGGATGCGCTGGACCAACTCCTCCTTGGACATCTCCAGACTGAACAGCGCCACTGGCCTCCCCTGGGCGGCGGCATTGGTGGCGATGTTCAACATCAATGCGCTCTTCCCCATCGCCGGCCTGGCGGCGATGATGATCAGGTTGGCGTTCTGCAGGCCGGCCAGCTTCTTGTCCAGGTCGCGGAACCCGGTCGCCAACCCGGTGATCTCCGAGCCCTGCGCCTCCAGGGTCTCGATCTGTTCCAGCACCTGGGAGAAGAGTGGGCCGACCTCCAACAGGCTCTGGGAGGCCCGCTTCTCTGCCACACCCAGCACCGTCTGCTCGGCCCGATCCATGACCGAGTGGATCTCGTCGTCGAGGTCGAAGGCGATGGTGGCCACGGTGCCGCCCGCTCTGATCAGATCCCGCCGGCGGGCGGCGTCCTCGACGATGTCGGCGTAGTGGATCACGTTGGAGGTGACGGGCACCACGTCGACCAGACGGGTCAGGTAGCTGACCCCGCCCACCTTGTCCAGCTCTCCCGAGCGGCGCAGATCCTCTGAGAGAGTCACGGCGTCTATGGCCTGGTTGGCGTCGTAGAGACGGCGCATCGCCTCGAAGATCGACTGATGGGCCGGGACGTAGAAGTCGTCGCCGCCGAGACGGTCCATCACCTCGTTGGCCGCTTCCACCGACAACAGCACGGCCCCCAGGACCGACTCTTCGGCTTCCCGGCTGTGGGGCGGGACCCGGGCCGCCGAGCGAGGGGCGCTGTCTCCGTTCAACTCTGGTCATCCATTTCGTTGTCGTTCTTACACGCCGGGTACGACGCGCAATGCCGCCGAAGGGCGACCAGGGGAAGCGCGAGCAAACCTACCTCACCGAGGTGGGGTCGGGAAAACCACTTTGGCCCAAACGTGAGAAACCGCCCCCGTCGGGGCGGTTCCTGGCACGGTCCGGGCCGGTCAGGCCGGGATCACGTCGAGGGTGATGGGGAACTCGACCTCGTTGTGGAGCTTGATCTGCACCTCGTGCAGGCCGATCTCGCGGATCGGGGCGGGGAGAACGATGTTCCTGCGATCCACCTCGACTCCGGTGAATTTGCGGATTCCTTCCACCACGTCGGGCACGCTGATCGACCCGTACAACCGGCCTTCGTCGCCGGTCTGGGCAGCCAGCACCACCCGGGTTCCGACCAACTGGGTGGCGATCCGCTCCGCCTCTTCCTTGGCCTGGCGCTCGGCGTCTTCCCGGGCCCGGCGCAACTCCTCGGCGGTGCGGATGGCGCCCTCCGTCGCCTTGACGGCCTTCTTCTTGGGCAGCAGGAAATTGCGGGCATAGCCGTCGGAGACGTCAACCACCTCGCCCTTGCGGCCCAGGTCGATCACGTCGGAGGTGAGGATGAGCCTCATCGCCCACCCACATAGGGGAGCAGGGCCATCTCGCGGGCGTTACGAATCGCCAGCGCCACCTGACGCTGGTGGTGGGGGCAGTTGCCGGTAACCCGCCGGGAGCGGATCTTGGCCCGATCGGACATGAACTTGCGTAGCAGGGCCACGTCCTTCCAGTCGATCTTGGTCTGGGGCTCCTTGCAGAACTGGCACACCCGCTTCTTCATGCGCCTCATGTCGGCCGGGCCGCGCCGGCGCCTGCTGCGGTCCTGTGACTTCTTCTTCGCCATTTACGTCCTCCTAGATGATCAGAACGGCGCCTCGTCGGGGCCGTAGTCCTCGCGGGCCACCGGGCCGGGAGGCACCGAACCCTTGGTGTTGCTTCCGCCGCTGTTGCCACCGTCCCAGTCGCCGCGAGTCGTCTTGTTGACCGAAGCGGTCGCCCACCTCAGGCTGGGGCCTATCTCGTCGATGGATATCTCGACCACCGAGCGGCGGTCGCCCTGCTCGGTTTCCCAGGAGCGCTGCTCCAGACGACCGGTGATGATGACCCGGGCGCCCTTCTGGAGGGACTCGGCCACCGACTCGGCCTGCTCACGCCACACCGTCCCGCTGAAGAAGCTCGTGTCTTCCTGCCACTCCCCGCTTTGACGGTCTCGCCAGCGGCGGTTGACGGCCACCCGAAGTTTGGCCATCGCCACGCCCGAGGGTGTGAAGCGCAGCTCGGGGTCGTCTACCAGGTTTCCTACCAGGGTCACGTTGTTGGACATCTCAATATCTCCTTCCCAGGACGGTCGCCCCCGACTATGCCGGAGGCCAATGACACCGTCCAGTGGGTCATCAGTCGTCCGTGCGAAGGATCTTGTGACGCACGACGTCGTCGGCCAGTGTGAGTACCCGATCGAGATCGTCCACCGGTTCGGTGGGGGACTCGAACGTGACCACCGAGTAGTAGCCCTCATTGGCGTGGTTGATCTCGTAGGCAAAGCGGCGCTTGCCCCACATGTCGGAGGAGGTGATCGTCGCCCCCCGACTGGTGAGGAAGGTCTCGACCTCCTTCACCTTGGCCTGGACGTCGCTCTCGGCCAGCTCGGGCCGATGGATCGTCATGACTTCATAACCGCGCATCGTCTGTCACCTCCTGTGGACATCCGCTCAGGGAGGCCCCACTCGGTGCGCCGACATCCGCCGAACCGGTGGAGCAGGGGTCTCACGGTGCCGGCCGCGCGAGGACGGCACCGGAACGACAAGTCTAAGCCGGTCGGGCGGTGAGGGCGAAGCGGGGCGTCACGGAATGATGAGGCGCGAGTCGGGGCTCAGCTCGACCGACCCGGCCGGCACCTCCAGGGCGTAGGCGGAAGGTCGGTCGATGGTGTAGCCGGGACAGGGCTCGGCCGAACAGGGAGTCATCTCCAGCATCCCCACCCCGACGCCGTCCTGGTCGAAAAAGACTATGTCCAACGGGATCAGCGTGTGACGCATCGTGAAGGTGTGGGTGGCCATTCCTCCCAGATCGAACAGCATGCCGTCCAGATCACCGAGATCCTCCACCTGCATCAGACCCCTGGTCCGGGTGGCATATGTGTCCGCCCAGGCCACCGTCAGCGAGCGCCCGTCGACGACGATGGTCCGCACCTCCGGGTCGACCAGATCGCCTGTGTTCCCACCGGCCGGGCCGGTTGGCCTCGGTACGGGCACCCGGACCACGGAGGCGGTCGACGAGCCCGGCGCCAAGGAATCGCCGCCGGGCGCTGCGGCGCACCCGGCGGCGAGGATCACGATGGCTATCAGACGGACGGCGCCCCGGTTGACGGCGATACCTCCAGTTCTGCGGCCACCTCGTCCGAGAGGTGGTAGGTCTCTTCCGGTCCGGGGAACGCACCGCTCTTCACGTCCGCCACGTATGCCTCCAGCGCCGCAACGGCGCGTTCGGCGAAGTTCTCGTAACGACGCACGAACTTGGGATAGCGACCGAAACCCAACCCCAACAGGTCGGTGTAGACCAGCACCTGCCCGTCGGTGTGGGGGCCGGCGCCGATGCCGATGGTCGGCACCGACACCTGCTCGGTTACCCGCCGGGCGACCAGATCGGGGATGCCTTCCAGAACGATGGCGAAGACCCCCGCCGACTCCAGCTCCTTGGCCTCCTGAACCAGGCGGCGTGCCGTCTCCAGTTCCCTCCCCTGGACCTTGTAGCCGCCCATGGCGTGAACCGACTGCGGCGTCAGCCCCAGATGACCCAGCACCGGAATCTCGGCACCGACGATGGCCTCGATCATCGGCACCCGCCGGGTGCCGCCCTCGAGTTTGACCGCTTCGGCATGGCCCTCCTGCACCAGGCGCCCGGCGTTGCGCAGGGTGTCCTCGGTCGAGATGTGGTAGCTGAGCCAGGGCATGTCCACCACCAGCAGCGAGTCGGGCTCGGCCCGGGCCACCGCCTGGGCGTGGAGGACCATGATGTCGATGGTCATGCCCAGGGTGTCGTCCATGCCATGGATGACGTTGGCGGCGGAATCGCCCACCAGGATCATCTCTACTCCGGCTTCGGAAGCGACCCGGGCGGACGGGTAGTCGTAGGCGGTGACCATGGTCAGCTTGGGGCCACCTTTGCGGCTGCGCACCCAGGGGACGGTGATCTTGTCACCCATCGGAGACTCCTCTCTCCCCACCACGTCGGGTTGGGGGATGTAGTCGGCTATGTCGACCGTCGGGATGGACCTCGGCCGCCGCGGCGGGTCGCCCGTGCCCTGGGGACGGTGGTTTCGAGGGAATTCTAGCGTGCTTGCCAGAGCATCCTCGGGGCAGAGCCATCTTCATCGGCCTCGCCGTTCTCCCCGGGTGACCGCGAAACGCCCCATCGAGTCGCCCAGTATCCACCGCCGCTCTGATCGTGAAAGTTCCTGCCGGTAGGTCGCCTGCCAGCGATGACCGTCAAACGCTGGTGCAGTTCGCTCCGTGGGAAAGAATGGACCCGGTGGCTCCCCCTATGCCACCGGGTCCTCGGCTCTCATTCCACGGGACGAGACACAACTCAGCCAGCTGTGAGCGTGCCCATCTCGATGAGGCACGCCGGTGGGCTCCCCTCCGGCGCATAGCAACGGCTGTTCACGTGGAAGTGCCACGAATACGAATAGGGATTGCCGTCGCGGTCGGTCAGGCTGGCGGTCCCCCAGTCACCGAAGGCATTGCTTCTAGTGCCCGAGAAGTCGACATCGTTGTCGTTCGAGTGGAACGACGTGGTCCCCGATGCGAGGAATGCTCCATCGTCGTCGGTATCGGTGCACGGCCCTACCAGAGGCCTGTTCTCTGGAGAGTCGAGCGTCCAGATCTCGATCCCGAGGGCCTTCTCGTTGATGTGACCGACGAGGGCGCCCTGGCCCGTGTCCTTGAGGAGAACGGTCACCGCTTCGTCACCCGGATAGTCGGGTGGTGGCTCGGGCGGATCACCAACCATCCCGCCCTGAAGCCAGGCGATGACTGCGTTCTCGAAGGCGAACACCTCCGGCGTGCAGTAGCTGTCTCGGTCATAGTTGACAAAGACCGCGATTCCGTTGTCGAGATCGGGCCAGCCGTATGTCAGCGGAAGCTCGACCCTTTCGGCTTGAGTGGCCACGGCCGGCACGGCCATCACCGCTGTCAATAGTGCGACAAGTATCGCCACAAGTACTCGACGATGCATCCTATCCTCCTCTACGCCCCCGGGGTCGTTGGTCAAAAGCTAGCAATTGGAACGGTTGGCCGCGGGAGGAGTTGAGGGCTCTGGCTTTCGACTGGCCGGGGATTTGAGGGCCCGGCTAACCCGAAGCCTTCTCCAGCACCCGGCGCGCCCAAGCGATATCGGCCGCCTGCTCGTCGGCATCACCGGGGGTCTCGACGATGATCGGGCAATCGACCTCCGCCACAACGGCAGCCAGGTCCGAGGGGATTCATCTCTCCCCGACCCAGGTTGGCATGACGGTCTCGTCGTGAGTCGAACGGGTCGCGGGAGTCATTGAGATGGACCAGGTCGATGCGCCCCGTGGCTTCCATGACCCTCTCCACCAGGCCGTCCATCGGCTCTCCCCCGGCCCAGGCGTGGCAGGTGTCCAGCACGAAACCGACTCCGTAGCCTCCAATCTCCTCCCACAGGCCTGTCAGCTCCTCGATCCTCCGGGCCACCGCCTTGTCTCCACCGGCAGTGTTCTCGATCAGGATCGGGACTTCGGAGTCGACCTGATCGAGCGCCTTGGCCCAGCGGGTATAACCCTCCGACACTTCTCCCTCCCCGGTGACATGGCCTCCGTGAACCACGACTCCGGCAGCGGCGACGGTGGCGGCTGCGTCGCAGGTGTCCTGGAGGATCTTGCGGCTGGGGATCCGGACCCGGTTGTTGTCGGCGCAGAGGTTGATGAGATAGGGGGCGTGGACGTAGATGGGGACCTCGGCCGTCGCCAGCTCGATGGCGTCGAGGCGAGGAGCGGGCTTCTTCCACGACTGGGGGTTGGAGAGGAAGATCTGGACGACCTCGGCTCCCCTCTCCTCTGCCTCCTGTAGCGGACGGCGACTGGGTGTGTGCGCTCCGACGATCATGCGTCTCTCTCACCCAGACGGACCATGGTGACCGCCTGATCGGCGACGGCTGTGGCCACCCGGGCGGCATTGTGTTCCCATTCCTTGGTGAAGAGGGCAACGGTGGTGTCGTCCAACCGGCGCCCTGCCCAAATACTGTCGGGCAGCAGTGATCCATCGGCGACCTGGATGATCAGGACCTCGAGCTCGTCTCCGTCGTCCTCGAGGGTCCCGGCGTCGAGGTCACGCAGGGAGATCCAGGGGAGGGTGACCGGAGGGCGGAACGGGCCCCCCATCCGCACGTGCAGGCCCGTGTCGTCGGTGGTCAGCACCGGGGCCGGCATGAACAGCTCCTTGAGCCCCCACAGCACCACCGCCCCGCCCACGACGATGAGGGCCCAGGCCCAGATGTAGTCGCGGGGCTCCAGCGTTTGCGGGTCGGAGGTGAAGATCCGATCGGTCAGCCAGGCCACGATCCTCTGGCGGGAGACGAAGTCGATCCCGACCACGATCGCCGGGATCCCCGCCAGGGAGATCAGCCAGGTGCGGAGGGTGGAGCGCCCGACCTCGTACGGTTCCAGTATCGGGGCCGCGGGCCCCGGCGGCCCGATGACCTCCGTTGACGTCTCGGATGGAGGCAGGTCGGCATGGGAGCCGGGCCGCAAATGGGCACCCCGACCCTGGGCGGTGTCGTCGGACGTCATTGGCCTACTCCCAGATCGGAGGGTATGGCCAGGGCCCGATAGGGAAGGTCGCGCCGTGCCATCTCTGCTCCCACGGTACCGTCGCTGCGATCGAACAGGGCGATGGCCTGGACCACCACCAAACCATGGTCCACCGCCACATCGATCGCTTCGAAGAAGGCCCCTCCGGTCGTGGTGGTGTCTTCCAGCACCGCCACCGCAGTGCCGGAGGGGACCGGGCCCACCAGACGTCCTCCGGTCCCGTGGTCCTTGGCCGCCTTGCGGATCGAGAAGGCATCGACGGCTCCCCCCGAGCACACGGCGGCGGCGATGGCGATCGGGTCGGCCCCCATCGTCATGCCACCCACCGCCCGGACATCGTGGTCCAGCACGGCCAGCACCGCCTCGCCGACCAGGCGGGCCCCCTCACCCGAGAAGGTGGTCTGGCGAGCGTCCAGATACCAGTCGGCTCGCCGACCAGAGGCGAGGGTGAAGGGGCCGTCGGTGCGTAGTGAGTGCGAGCGCAGATGATCGAGCAAGTCGGTGGGGTACGCCATCGATCGGGATGGTATCGACCCCACCCGCCAAGCCAGCCCTTCTTTGGAGGAGGGCAAACGCTCCACAGCTTCTTTGGACGGTGGCCATCGCTATGCGTTCCTGACGGTCCAAAGAACGATGGGGGCGTTCCTCACCGTCCAAAGAAGCGGGCGCTCTAACGTCACCGGGAATGGAGCCGCTCCGGATCGCCAACTGCTCGGGGTTCTTCGGGGACCGCCTCTCCGCGGCGGCGGAGATGGTCAACGGAGGGCCGATCGATTACCTGACCGGTGACTACCTGGCCGAGTTGACCATGGCCTTGCTGTGGCGCACCCGCTCCCGCCATCCCGAGGCGGGCTACGCCCGAACCTTCCTCACCCAGATGAAACAGGTCATGGCGACCTGCCTCGAACGGGGGATACGGGTGGTAGTCAACGCCGGGGGCCTCAACCCGACCGGTCTGGCCGACGCCCTGGAGGCTTTGGCCGCCGACCTGGGAGTCGATCCGGTGGTGGCGGCGGTGGACGGCGACGACCTGATGGACCGCCTCGACCGGGTTCCGCTGGCCTCATTCGTCGACGACTCGCCGCTGTCTCAGACCGGTGTAACCCCGGTGACGGCCAACGCCTATATGGGGTGCTGGGGCATCGTCGAGGCCCTGGCCCGGGGCGCCGACATCGTGGTGACGGGACGGGTGACCGACGCCGCCCTGGTCATGGGGCCCGCCGCCCATCACTTCGGGTGGGGACGCGACGACTGGGACCGGCTGGCCGGGGCGCTGGTGGCGGGCCACGTGATCGAATGTGGTGCCCAGGCCACCGGAGGAAACTACTCGTTCTTCGAGGAGGTCCCCGGGCTGGAGCACGTCGGCTTCCCGCTGGTCGAGATGGATCCCGACGGCAGCTTCGTGGTCACCAAGCACTCCGGCACGGGCGGCATGGTCACGGAGGGGACGGTCACGGCTCAGTTGCTCTACGAGGTGGGCGGCCATCGCTACGCCAATCCCGACGTGACGGCCCGCTTCGACACGATCGGTTTGGAGCAAACCGGTCATGACCGGGTCCGGGTGAGCGGGGTGATCGGCCAGCCCCCGCCGTCACAGCTCAAGGTGGCGGTGAATTACATGGGTGGCTATCGCAACCAGGTCAGCTTCGTTCTCACCGGCCTCGACATCGAGGCCAAGGCGGCGGCGGCGGAGACGGCCCTGTGGCAGGCGCTGGGAGGGAGGGACTCCGTCGAGGAAGCCGACGTCGAACTGGTGCGTTGGGACCGCCCCGACCCGACCAGCAACGATCTGGCCATGGCCCACCTCCGGGTCACGGTGAAGGATCGAGATCCGGAGAAGGTCGGACGCCGATTCTCGGGGGCGGCCGTGGAACTGGCCCTGGCCAACTACCCGGGATTCTTCGCCACCACGCCGCCCGGCGACGCCTCGCCCTATGCGGTGTACTGGCCCGCCACGGTCGATCGGATGCTGGTTCCGGCCCGGGTCCATGTCGGCGGAGAAGTTACCGAGGTGTCGAGCGGCGCTCCCGCCACCAGCGACGACCTGGGCGACGTGGGGGTGGCGGTTCCACCTCCTCCGCCGTCGACCGAGACGGTGAGAGCCCCCCTGGGGCGGGTGGCCGGAGCGAGGTCGGGCGACAAGGGCGGCGACGCCAACGTGGGGATCTGGGTGGAGGATCACGCTGCCTTCGCCTGGCTGAACCACCTCCTCAGCGAGCAAGGATTCCGCCGGCTGGTGCCCGAAGCGGAGTCTCTGGCCATCGAGCGACACGTATTCCCCAACCTTTCGGCGGTCAATTTCGTCGTCAAGGGCCTCCTGGGGCAGGGAGTCGCCGCCTCCACCCGGCTCGACCCACAGGCCAAGTCGCTGGGCGAATACGTCCGGGCCAGGTTGGTGGACGTGCCGGCCGCCTATTTGGGTCGCCCGGATGGTGCAGGGAACGGTGAGGGTGGCGGTAGCATCCTGCCTGGGAAATGACACGACCGAGCAGCCTTCTCTACAAGCTGTACGAGGACCGTCTGGTCCGCTCCCTGGACAAGGACCGGCTCCCTCACCATCTGGGCATCGTCCTCGACGGCCACCGCCGCTACGCCCGTCATCAGGGGCTGGCCAGCTACACCGACTCCTATCGGGCCGGGATGCGCCGCTTCGAGGATTTCCTGGGCTGGGCCCAGGAGCTCGACATCCCCGCCGTCACCGCCTGGGTGCTGTCCCGGGAGAACCTGGAGCGAGCCCGGGAGGAGCTGGAGCCCTACTTCGAGGTGCTGATCGAGTTGTTCGGCCGTCTTCGCACCCTTCCCGCCTGCCAGGACATGACCATCCGCTTCATCGGTTCGCTCGACCTGCTCCCCGACGAACTGGTCCTGGCGGCCAAGGACGCCGAATCGGCCCGCACCGACGGTTCCCGCCATCTCAACATCGCCATGGGCTACGGGGGCCGCCAGGAGATCGTCGACGCCGCCCGAGACCTGGTCTCGGACCTGGCCCGCTCCGGAGTGGACGCTTCCGAGATGGCGGCCCGCATCGACGCCGACGCCCTGGCCCGCCACATGTACTCGGCCGACCTCCCCGATCCGGATCTCCTGATCCGCACCTCGGGCGAATCGCGGTTGTCGGGGTTCTTGCTGTGGCAATCCGCCTACGCCGAGTTCGTGTTCGTCGACGTCTACTGGCCCGCATTCCGCCGGGTGGACTTCCTGCGCGCCATCCGCGACTTCAACCGCCGCGATCGGCGCTTCGGCCGCTGAGGCCGTTTCCGTCTACAGGTGGGGGGCGACTTCCTCCGCCAGGCGCTGCATCAGCTCGACCTGATCCGCATAGGGGAGGGTGGCGAAGTAGCTGCGGGCCACGAACTCCACCGGCAGCGGGGCCCGGCGGCGGATCTCCTGCAAGGTGGAGACGATCTGGTCGGGTGTTCCGACCACCGTGGACCGACCGAACAGCCGATCCCGCTTGTCCTCGGTCAGCTCCGGCGCCGCCGGAGGCGGGCCGGGGCGGTCGGCGGAGTCCTCCATGTCCGAGTACTTCCACATCATGTGCCACAGGTGGGGCGTGTAACGCTGCCAGGCATCGTCGACCGAGTCCCCGGGAAGCATGACCGAGTAGTGGACGATGCGTAGCTCGGCCGGGTCCCGGTCGACGCGCTCGCATTCGTCCACCACCCACTCCAGCATTCGCAGGAACTTCTCGGTGGGCACGTTGGCGAAGAGCCCATCGGCCAGGCGGGCAGCACGGCGAATGGCCGCCTCGGCTCCTCCCCCGATCAGGATGGGTATCCGCGCCGACGGTGTGGGCCGGACCGCCAGTCGGGGGAGGTCGTACACCGATCCCGAGTGCTCGAAGACCTCACCACTCCATGCCCGGTGAAGGATGGTGAGGGTCTCCTCCATCGCCCGCCCTCGCTTGCTCATCTCCGCCCCCAGGCCCTCGAACTCGGCTGCGGACCAGCCCAGGCCCAGACCCAGGGTGAGGCGACCCTTGCTGAGGAGGCTGGCGGTGGCGGCGTCCTCGGCCAGGCGGAGAGGATGGTGAAGTGGAGCCAGGATGACGCCGGTGCCGACTTCGATCGTGGACGTGGCGGCGGCGATGGCGCCGCTCACCACCAGCAGGGACGGCATGTAGCCGTCATCGACGAAATGGTGCTCGGTGGTCCAAATCGACGAAAGTCCGAGTCGCTCCGCCTCCACCGCTAACCGTATCGTTTCGTCGTAGGCACGGGACCAATCGGTCTCGCCGGGACGCAGCTGGGCACTCAACAGACCGAACCCGAGGCTCATGGTGGTGGTTCCTTTCGACGGGGGGCTGAGACTAAGTACTCCGCGTCGCAATTACGGTCGCATGTTTCGGCGAGTCGGCGGCGTCGATGGCAAGGACGCAGTCCGCAGGCGCACCCGCAGCGGTGCGTCAAGGACGAGGACACAGCAAGCGGCGTAGCCGGCCGCTGAAACGTCAGCGTAATTACGGGGCGGGGTACTAACTCCGCGTCGCAATTACGGTCGCATGTTTCGGCGAGTCGGCGGCGTCGATGGCAAGGACGCAGTCCGCAGGCGCACCCGCAGCGGTGCGTCAAGGACGAGGACACAGCAAGCGGCGTAGCCGGCCGTTGAAACGTCAGCGTAATTACGGGGCGGGGTGCTAAGCCAGAAGGTCCCGGACTCGCTCGATCGAGAGGCACCCATCCTCGAATCCCGCCAGGAGTAGAGTTGCCAGGCGTGGAGGCTGCAATGAAGCGACTCCAATGGATGCAGACCGAACACGGCTGGCGCTGCGATGCGTATCAGATCGAGCTCCTTGCCCCCGGCTTCTGGGTACTGAGTCAACACAGCGGTCGCTCCCCGTGGCCCGAGGTAATCGCCAGCGGGGGTTCGTTGAAAGGCCTGAAGAGGCGGGCGTGGCGCTTAGAGGCCAGACTCCGGGGACGGCGTCGCCTGGTCTCGTACCTGGCGTGGCTGGCGGCCAGCGTGATTTTGGCCGCGGCGGTGCACGGTATTCAGACCCTGTTCGTCATGGCGATCGTGGTCGTCTTCCTCCTGACCCTGCGCGTGATCGGCTTCTGGGTTGGCCTGACGACCGGTCGAGGCTGGAACCGCCTGGCCGATACCTATCAGTAGACGGAGCCTGCGAAATCAGACGAGGCAGTTCTGCAGGCGGTGATAGAAGCGATCTCCACCGCCACTGCTTCCGGACCGAGGCGGCGGACGGGTCCCGGCGCTGGGTCCGAACTAGGAGCCCGTTGAACAATGCATGTCACCCATCTCGCGACCATGCATCACCACCCACTGCGTTCTCGGCCCCGCCATTCCGGCACAAGGAGTGGCGAAACCTCGGCCTTGCGGCTGGCGCGCCTGGCCGCCAATCCGAGCAACGGCATTATCCAACAGGCTCCTAGGTCGCCCGGAGGGTGGCGGGTTGTCAGACCGGTTGCGTAGTCTGTTGGCCAGATGGAACGCATCACATGGGGTCGAATGCAGAACCCGCTCCGTGGCATTCTCCACGGTTCGGCTGCCGTGGTGGCCACCGGAGGCCTGGCCTACCTGGTCACGCGAGCCTGGGGCCGGATCGCCATCCTCTCGGCCGTTCTCCTCTACGGGCTGGCTCTCGTCACCATGTACACGGTCTCTGCTCTCTACCACTCGGTGCCCTGGACACAACGCTGGAAAGCCCGAATGCAGCGGGTCGACCATTCGCTTATCTTCCTGGTCGTGGCCGGGACCTTCACCCCCTTCGCCCTGACCGCGCTGGGCGGCATCCGCCAACTGGTCGCTCTCACTCTGGTGTGGGCAATCGCGGTGACGGGGATCGTCCTCAAGTTCGCCCTCCCGGACCCCAGGACCTGGCTGTCGGTCACCCTGCAGATGGCCATGGGCTGGTCTGCTCTGATCTGGCTGCCCTGGATACTGGCCAGTATGGGATGGGGTGCGGTGATCCTGATCATGGCGGGCGGCCTGTGCTACACGATCGGGACCATCGTCTACGCCACCAAACGGCCCCGGCTCTTTCCCAGGATCTTCAGCTACCACGAGCTGTTCCACATCCTGGTCATCGCCGGATCGAGCCTTCATTTCTGGGCCATCGCCCGATACGTGATCGTCTAGGATTCCCACGTCGTCGAATCCGGTTCGAATAGCCTCCGCCCGGTGCGAGAAGGAAGGGCGGCGACGTTGGTGGTGGCGGCCGCCGTCCTGTGGGGAACCACGGGCACCGCCCAGGCCCTCGGTCAGGCGGAGAGCTCTCCGCTCAGCGTCGGGGCGCTGCGGATGGCGATCGGGGCCGCCGGGTTGCTGGCCGTCTCGTGGCATCGGCTCAGCCGTCCGCCCCCGGGATGGTTGGTGCTCTCCGCCGTCTGTATGGCGGGCTACCAGGTGTGCTTCTTCTCGAGCGTGGCCCGGATCGGTGTGGCCCTGGGCACCGTAGTGGCGCTGGGTAGCGCCCCCGTCATGGCCGGCGCTGTTGGGCCGGGTTATCCGCCGGGAGGTACTGGGCCTGCGCTGGCTCCTGGCCACGGCTTCGGCGGTGATCGGAGTGGCCCTGATCGCCGCCGCCCCCAGCGATGGTGACCCTCTCGGGCTGACCCTGGCCCTGGGCGCCGGGTTGGCCTATGCGGTCTATGCCCTCAGCTCGAAGTACCTGGTGGAGAGACTCCACCCCACCGCCGCCATGGCCCTGACATTTGCCGGCGCGGCCGTGTTGCTCGCACCCCTGCTGGCGGGCGCCGACCTGGACTGGCTGTCCCGAGTTCGGGGCGTGGCTGCGGCCGTCTGGCTGGGTCTGGGCGCCACCACCCTGGCATACATCGCTTTCGCCCGCGGCCTCCAGGGGACCCGGGTGGGCAACGCCGCCACCCTCACCCTGGCCGAGCCCGCCACGGCCGCTGTGCTCGGTTTCGCCGTGCTGGGCGAGCGGCCTGGATGGGAGGGATGGCTGGGAGTGACGCTGGTGATGGGAGCGGTGTGGATACTGGCCAGGTGGCGGACGGCGAGCGTCAGCCCCTGACCAGCCACGAGGTCTCGGCGCACAGGGCCTCGATCCCTTCGATGGAGGCGGGAACGTGGCTGCTCAGGTTTTCGTGGCCGTCCTCGGTGATGAGTAGGTCGTCTTCGATACGGATGCCCAGCCCCAGGAACTCCTCGGGCACATTCCATTCGACCTGTTCTGCCTGCTCGAGGGTCTCGGTCTGGCGCTTGCGGGCCGCCTCTCCTTCCAGCACCCGCTCCAGGGTCCACTGGTCCTGGTCGTACTCGAGCAGGGGAAACGACCTGGCGGGACGGGAAGCGTCGACGTAGAGACCGGGTTCGACCGTGAAGGCCATGCCCGGTTCCAGCTTGCGGCTCGAGCCACCCAGGCGGTAGGCGCCCCGGTCGTGAACGTCGAGTCCCAGCCAGTGGCTGGTGCCGTGGAAGAAGAACTGGCGGTAGTGATGCATGGCCAATGAGTCCTCCACCCCCCGGGGCAGGAACCCCAGTTCGGAAAGGCCCTCGGTCAGGATCCTGGTGGCGGCGTGGTGGACCGCCCCGATCGTCGACGCCGGACGGGCCGCCTCGAACCCGGCTTGCTGGGCGGCCAGCACCACCTCATACAGGGCGCGCTGGGGGGCGGTGAACTCTCCCGAGGCCGGGAAGGTGCGGGTGATGTCGGATGAGTAATGGTCGATCTCGGCCGCAGCGTCGATCAGCATCAGGTCCCCCTCCTCGATCCGTCGATCGTTCTCCACATAGTGGAGGATGCAGTTGTTGGGGCCCGAGGCCACGATCGAGGGATAACCGTTGCGGGGCGATCCTCCCTCACGCCACACGTACTCCATGGCCGCCTGCACCTGATACTCGTACAGGTCGGGACGGGCGAACCGCATCGCTTCCCGGTGACCCTCGGCCGAGAGCAGACAGGCCGCCCGCAACGACTCGATCTCCGTTTCGGACTTGACCAGACGTAACTCCCCCAGCGCCACCGACACGTCCTTGACCGTGTCGGGGGCCGCCTGGCCGGAGCGGTCCCGATAGGCCCGGGCCCGGGCCAGCAGCCCGGTCATGCGCGAATCGTGGCCGGCGTCACCCATTCGATACCACAGCACCGACCGGCCCAGCATGAGGCGAGTCAACACCTCGTCCAGCTCGGAGATCTCATAGGCGGCGTCGGCCTCGTGCTGGGCGCGGGCCCCTTCCACTCCGGCCCGGTAACCGTTCCATGCCTCCATCTCGGGATCACGGGGACGTACGAACAGGGTGTAATCGCCGTCGGGATGCCCGGGGGCGATCACGCACACCGCGTCCGGTTCCTCGAACCCGGTCAGGTAGACGAAGTTGGAGTCCTGGCGGAAGCGGTGGTTGACGTCATCGTTGCGAATGGTCTCGGCGGCGGCGGGTATCACGGCAATACCCTCGGTGCCGACGATCTCGGCCAGGCGGGAACGGTGGGTTTGGAATCTGTCGACCATATGCGCCTCAAGTTACCCGGGTACCCACAGGTCTACTACCAGAGGGAAGTGGTCCGATCCCAGGGCGGGCCCGAGACGGCGATCGGCAACGGCCAGGCCGTCGGAGTAGAGAAGGTGGTCGATGGGCACCCGGAGGGCGAAGAACCAGGTGGTGGGGAAGCTGGCCTCGATTCCGAAACCGGCCTGTGAGTTGTGGAGCCCGGTCGACGCAACCAGGCGACGGAATGGGTAGGACCAGGGAGTGGCATTGAAATCACCGGTGACGACGTGTGGCCCCTCCTGGCGCCCGGCCCATTCTGCCGCAAACGCCAGTTGAGCGTTACGGAGCGCGGCCCGCTCGGCATTGGTGGGCGAGAGGGCATGAACACCGAGGATGGCCACTTCGTCGTGGATCACCTCGACCGCCCGGGCCCCGCCGGTCGTGAATCCGAAGCTGGTCACCTTGTCCCCGGGGCGCGTCAGGACCAACGTGCCGAAGATCAACTCCTGGCTGCGGGATTTGGTGATCTCATATCCCAGGTCGGCACTCTCGATCGCCACCTCCCAGGGCAGGGACGCCTCGTGCAGGAAGACGACGTCTGGGTTCTCCTGGCGGATGAAGGAGATGAGGGCGGCGAACTCCTCGTTGGAGTCGTACAGGTTGAACGACATGACCCGAATCGGCTCCTCGGGCGGGATCGTGACTCCGTGCCCGATGAAGAGGGGCACGATCACGACCAGGTTCACCACCGCCCCGAGGGCGGCCACCAGCGCCGTCTTCCGCCATGCGCGCACGATCAGCAGCGCCGCCAGGGCGATCAGGGCGACCGCATACTGGACCCTGAAGTTGGCCGCCACGTCGAGCACCCAGGACCATTTCCCGAAGAAGGCGGCCACGG
Organism: uncultured Acidimicrobiia bacterium; assembly: GCA_963744905.1. Classification (GTDB taxonomy): domain Bacteria; phylum Actinomycetota; class Acidimicrobiia; order Spongiisociales; family ZC4RG35; genus DATFFO01. The sequence goes on from CAVUUV010000010.1 coordinate 90,170, forward strand.
TGACCACGGCCAGCGCTACCGCGGGTACGGCCACGACGATCATGAGGGGTCAGGGTAGGAGTGGTTGCCCGGGTGTGATTCGAGCCTCCAGTGGTGTGTCGCTCAATCAGGGGAACGGTGTCTCCGAGTCATCGGCGTTCTCTGGCAAGGAGAGGGCGCAGTCGCAGCCGGGGCGCTGCGGCGAGCACTTCGACACAGCCAGGGGCGTCGGGGGCCGGAGAGACCGCGCCATCATTTGGGCGACGCACCACTAGGAGCCTGTTGGATAATGCCGTTGCTCGGATTGGCGGCCAGGCGCGCCAGCCGCAAGGCCGAGGTTTCGCCACTCCTTGTGCCGGAATGGCGGGGCCGAGAACGCAGTGGGTGGTGATGTATGGTCGTCAAGATGGGTGACATGCATTGTTCAACGGGCTCCTAGGACATCCAGTCGGCGATGGCCCGGCCGATCTCGGGCCCGGAGTCCTCCTGGATGAAGTGGATCCCGGGAACGGTGATCTCGGTTTGGTTGGGCCAGGTGCGACAGAACTCGCGCTGGCGGCCGGTGAGTATCGAGCCCGGGTCGGCGTTGATGAACAGCTTGGGGATCTGGCTGGAGGCCAGCCATTCACCGTAGCCATGGACGATCTCGGCCACGGCGGCGGGCTCGCCGTCGATGGGGATCTCCCGCGGCCAGGTCAGGGTGGGGCGCCGGTCCTCGCCCTGGTTGCGGTAGGGCCGGCGATACTCGTCCATCACCTCCTCGGGCAGGGGCTGGAGCACCGAAGCCGGAAGTATCCGCTCGACGAAGACGTTCTTGTTGAGGATGATCTCCTCGCCTGCCTCCGAGCGCATCCCCTGGAAGATACGGCGCGAGGCTTCGGGCCAGTCGTCCCAGGTCACCGGCATCACCATCGTCTCCATGTAGACGATGCCCTTGACCGACTCGGGATGGCGGTGGGCCCAATCGAAGGCGAGGGCCCCGCCCCAGTCGTGGCCGACCAGGGTGACGTTCTGGTTCACCTCCAGCACCTCCAGCAGCGCATCGAGGTAGGTGCGGTGATCGATGAAGCGGTAGGAGCGGGGGCCGGTCCCCACCTTCTCGGAATCGCCCATTCCGATCAGGTCGGGGGCGATGCAGCGGCCCCTCTCGACCACCTCGGGGATCACGTTGCGCCACAGGAACGACGAGGTGGGGTTGCCATGCAAGAACACGATCGGGTCCCCCGAACCCTGTTCCACGTAGGCCATCTCGGCTCCGAGGACGCGGGCGCGCTTGTGGGGCAGGGGCTTCCGCTTGAACATGGCGCCAGCATATCTTCGCTTCGCTCAGGCCAGTTCGAGGCCGTGGCGCTCGCACCGCCGCGATGCACATGTCTACCACGTACTGCTCGTACTTCTCTCGAGACCAGCCCCGTTCAACCACCAGCAGCAAGTAGGTCTCTTCGCTGTTGATCGCTTCGAGCTCGTCGATCAGTTGGTCGTAGGCTTCCCCGGCCAGCTCCCGCCCCAGAATCACCTCCGCCCCCCGTCGCATCTGACGGTGGCGCCATTCCACCATCGAGCCCACCCACTCCTCGAGGCGCGGATCGCTCAAGGCGGCCGACCGGATCATCCGGGCGATCAACGCCAGCCCTTGCTCCTTGCCCACCGCACTGAGGTGAACACTCCTCCGCAGGCGTTCCAACGGCTCCGCTATCTCCCGGAGCTGGTCCAGATGCGTCTCGTGGCCCTCGTCCTGGTCGGTCCCGCCCCAATAGACGTGGCCGGCCACCGCGGTCACGATCGAAATCTTGTCCCCAAACGCCGCATAGACCGTTCGTTCCGCCACGCCCGCTTCCTCTGCGATGGCCCGGATCGTGGTCTCCGAATAGCCACCGGTCACGAAGAGCCTGTGGGCGGCACCGATGATGGCCAGCCGGGTCTGGAGGGCCTGTTGTTCCCTCAGTGGTGATGAGTACTCCCTGGGCATGCGTCCTCCAAGATACCCGTTGCAGTATCACTGTAGTCGTTGTAGGGTAACTGCATCGTAAGCGACAACGGAGGTATAGAGGTGCGATTCGATCTTCAGAGACTCGGAGGCCTATGCGCCATCCTCTACGCGGCCTTGGTGGTGGTAGCGCTCGGCATTCTCAGCGGGACCGGCTTCTCCAACGCCAAGACTGCCGATGAGTTCCTGCCGATACTGGCGGGGAACAAGGGCGCAGCCGCCCTCGCCTCTGCGCTATTCGTGATCATGCCCCTCTTGTTGGCGGTTGCGGGCATGGCTTTCTTCAGGATGGTCCGGGGGGGTGACTCGATGGCCTGGGTAGCGCTTTTCGGCTTCGTCGGGGGTGGATTGGTCATCGTCTACCGGGGCTTCACCTGGATGGCGATGACGCTGCAGCTGGCGCCGGCCTACGCCCATGCCGCTGCGGCCCAGAAAGCGGCATTGGCCGCAATGGCAGACACGCTCCGCGTCTTCTCCATGGGAGCAGACATGACGGGCGGTGTCCTGATCGGCGGAGTCGGCGTGCTGATCTACTCGGTGTTGATGCGGCGTCAGGGCCTGGGTCCTCGCTGGCTGACCTGGCTGGGGATGTTCGCCGCCTTCGTCGGTGGTTGGCTGACCCTACTGACCGGCGTGTCGCCGACCGCGGCGACCGTAAGCAGCGTCGGGAACCTGGGATTCTTCGTGTGGGTGGCTGCCGTGGGCATCATCGCCTGGCGGACCCCGCCTCCCGCATGGAAGACGGCGGACTCACAGCTGGGCGCCAGCTCGAAGCGAGTCCGATAGGAGTCGGAGCTGACACCAGACGACAGGCATCGCCCGGCTCCGGGCACGGTTTTCGAGAATCCGTCCGAGCTCACCGAGGTTCTGACAACGCCTGAGGAAACCGGAGACCGATACCAGGTGCGCCTGACCATTGGCCCGAACGGCGGCCCGGGCATCAGAGGTCTAGGTCCCCATCTGCACCCAGGTCTCATCGAGATTCTGCACTGCGTGTCCGGCACGATGCGGGCACGAGTCGGACGCCGGGTCGCCACACTCCCGCCGGGTGAACGTCTGGAGGTGCCGGCCGGTGTGGTGCACGGGTTCAAGAACACAGGAAACACGCCTCTGACAGTCAAAGTCGACATCGTGTTCACCCCGCCGGGTCCTCGACCTGAGGCAGATTTGATGGCGATAGGTTGGGCAATGTCCGGGTTCGTCCAGGCGGGAGAAGTCAGTCGGTGGACCGGATACCCCCCACTCCTCCACCTGGCGGTGATCGAAGACGCCCACCCGCAGGCAATGCGACAGGCGGGGCTGGTCGGGCGGATCATGCCCTCCTTGGCTTACCTCGGCCGACTGCGCGGATACCTGCCCTCCGCTGTCGAGGGGGCCTAGCGCCGTCCCCGAGACCTCAGAGTGGGGCGCCGGGAGAGAGGGGCGAGCACGAATTTGCTCTCGCAACGCGGCCACCTGGCGGCGGACCGAGTCCGGACCGCCGCCGCCCGGGGAACGGCGACGTTGGACCGAGGATCTCCGGGTCGACCAATTCCATGTCCTCGGGTCGAAAGGCCGGATGGGCCCCGGCGAGCTCCTCCCCGGTCGCCGAATCCAGCGATCGGCCGCCGGCGACCAGACGACCCACCAGCGTCCCCACAGCATGATGGGCCTGGCGGAAGGGGACACCACGGCCCACCAGAGCCTCGGCCAGGTCGAGGGCGGTGGTCCACGACCCGGGGGCGGGCGGATGGAAGTCGGCGTCGGCCAGCATCGCCCCCAGCGCCTCGATGGTCCCCGCCAGCGTGTCGTCGAGGTCGAACACGTGGCGCTTGTCCTCTTGTAGGTCCCGGTTGTAGGCCAGCGGAAGGCCCTTTTGGAGTGCCAGGAGCGACGTGAGGGAGCCGATGGCCCCGGCCGCCCGCCCCCGGGCCAGTTCGGCCAGGTCGGGGTTCTTCTTCTGTGGCAGCGCCGACGAGCCGGTGGTATGAGCATCCGAGAACGTCACCCACCCGAACTCGGCCGTCGACCACAGGATCAGCTCCTCGGCCAGCCGCGACAGACCCACCATCGCCTGGGCGCAACAGAAGCCGTACTCGGCCACGAAGTCGCGGGCGCCCACTGCATCCAGGCTGTTGGCGAAATGGTTGTTCCAGCCCAGTTGGGTGGCAGTGAACCCGGGGTCGAGGGGCAACGACGAGCCCCCCGACGCCCCCGCCCCCAGGGGCGAGACGGCTATGCGACGACGGGCGTCGGCCAACCGGTCGGCGTCTCGTAGAAGCCACCAGGCGTAGGCGGCAAGATGATGGCCCAACGAAATCGCCTGGGCCTGCTGGAGGTGGGTGTAGGAAGGAACCACGTCGTCGGCGTGGCGCTCGGCCAGGTCCGCCAGCAAACCGACCAGGGCCAGAAGGTCGGCCTGGCGGTTGGTGGCCGCCTCGTCCAGGTAGAGACGCAGATCCAACGACACCTGGTCGTTGCGGGAGCGGCCGGTGTGCAGCTTGCCCCCCAGCTCCCCCACCAGCTCGATCAGACGCCGCTCCACGGCGCTGTGCACGTCCTCGTCGCTGTCGAGAAACTGGAACTTCCCGTCGGACGCCTCATCGGCGATCTGGTTCAGGCCCCGGGTGAGCTGGCCCGCTTCGGCGGCGGGGATGATCCCGGTATGAGCCAGCATGGCGACGTGGGCCAGCGAGCCCCTGACGTCGACGGCCAGGAGACGGTGATCCTCGGTGGTGGCGCTGTAGCGCCACAGGACCGGGTCGGGGTCATGGTCGAAGCGGCCGCTCCACATGGTCACGGGCGGTCGCTCACTCCCCCTCCCCCAACAGCTCCTCACCCAGCTTGCGGAGGCGAAGGGCGTTGAGGCGGATGAAGCCGGCCGCGTCGGCCTGGTCGTACACGTCGTCTTCCTCGAAGGTGACAGTGGCGTGATCGTAGAGGTCGTAGTGCTCCGAGCGGCGACCCTCGATCCAGACTCCACCCTTGTACAGCTTGAGACGGGCCTGACCGTTGACCCGGCGCTGGATGTCGTCCATGAAGGCCTGCAGGGCGCGCCGCTCGGGTGAGAACCAGAAACCGTTGTAGACCATCTCGGCATAGCGAGGGACCAGCTCGTCGCGCAGATGGGTGACTTCCCGATCCAGGGTTATCGACTCCACTGCCCGATGGGCGTGATAGAGCAGCGTCCCCCCCGGGGTCTCGTAGACCCCGCGGCTCTTCATCCCCACGAAGCGGTTCTCGACGATGTCGATACGGCCCACGCCGTGACGGCCGGCGATCTCGTTGGCCCGGGTGAGAAGCGCGACCGGCTCCAGCTTCTCGCCGTTTATGGCTACCGGCGATCCCGCCTCGAAGCCGACCGTGACGATCTCGGGCTCGTCGGGGGCTTCCTCGGGATCGGTCGTACGCCGGAACATGCCCCTGGGAGGTGCCTCCCAGGGATCCTCGAGCACCCCTCCCTCATAGGAGATGTGCATGAGGTTGGCGTCCATCGAGTAGGGCTTCTCGGGCGTGACGGGAACGGGAATGCCCCGGGACTCCGCATAGGCGACGCAATCGGCCCGGCCCTTCAGGTCCCACTCCCGCCAGGGGGCGATGACCCTGATGTCGGGATCGATTGCGTAGGCCGACAACTCGAAACGCACCTGGTCGTTGCCCTTGCCGGTGGCACCATGGGCAATGGCGTCCGCCCCGACCGCTTTGGCGGTGCGCATCAGCCCCCGGGTGATGATGGGGCGGGCCAGCGACGTGCCCAACAGGTAGTAGCCCTCATAGATGGCGGAGGCTCTCAGAGCGGGAAAGACGGCATCGGCGACGAATTCGGAGGTCAGGTCTTCGGCCACGAACTGGCCGGCGCCGGTGGCGATGGCCTTCTCCCTGGCCTCCTCCACCTCGTCTCCCTGCCCCACGTCGGCGGTGTAGGCCACCACCTCGGCGTCGTAGGTCTCCCGCAGCCAGGCCAGGATCACCGACGTGTCGAGACCCCCTGAATAGGCCAATACCACCTTCATACGCTGGCCCCCAGCTCCTGGAGATTGCCGGCGAAGTCCCGGCCGGTGGACCGCTCGCCGACCACGACTATCACCGTGTCGTCACCGGCAACGCATCCGGCCATCGACGAATAGGCAACACGGTCGAGGGCAGCGGCCACAACCTGGGCGGCGCCCGGAGGAGTCTTGAGGACCACCAGATTGGCCGAGGCCTCGATGGAGAGGACGAATGCATCGATCACTCCGGCCAGAGCCAGCTCAGCGGAGCTCTGGTCGAGCTCTCCGCCGAGCACATAGTGATGGCCGTTCTTGTGGGCCCCGATCACCGAGAGATCACGCGAAACGGTGGCCTGGGTCACATCGAATCCCCGCTCGGCGAGTAGATCGACGATGTCACCCTGAGAGGTGATCTCGTGGTCATTGAGCAGGGAACGGATCATGCGCCGGCGAGCGGACGACGTCGACATCGACTCATCATACGCATATGCGTATATGAATGGCCAGTCCGGTTCATCCCGGCCAGCGCATCATGCTCACTTCGCCGTGGTCGGAGACGAGGATGACGGGGTCTGGCCCGGTGGGGACGGGGGCCACCACGGCACCCTCAACGCCGTGAGCGGGATCGAGAGGAAGCCGGGCCCAATCCCCGCTTCGGGTCCCGACCCAAAGACCCCCTCCGGCCACCAGCTGCACCGAGCCGTCACCGGTCTCGGTGACGGCGGTGATGTCTTGGCGCGGAGGGGCGATGACGAACATGTCATCGAGAAAGACCAGCCCGTCCTCTTCGACCACGGCCGGGGGCTGGCTGGTGTCGATCATCTGGCCGGTGGAAAACCCCTCCCAATCGAATCCGTCGCTGCTTCTCACCACTGCCTGGGTGCTGCGGGGGCGGGCGGCCACCCCCACGAAACCATCCGGTACCGGCCGAATCCGGTAGACGGGGGTGATGGCCCGACGCTGGACGACCTGCCAGGAACGACCCGAATCCGAACTGACCGAGGCCACCCACAGATAGGAGTCGTCCTGGCCGATGGCCTGAATGCCACCCTCGAAGGTGGACACGGCGGCCACGTAACCGGTGCCGGTGTCGGCCGACGCCCAGGGGAGCGAACGTTGATCCCAGCTGACTCCGTCGGAACTCCACAACATGTCGGGAACCGCCACCCATTCGCCCTGCACCCGATCCACCGCAGCCACCGTGGCGCCCTTCAAGTCGGTGACAGGCTGCGGTTCGCCATCTCCGACAAACCACCACGTCGAGCCCACCCCCACCAGCCAGCCGTCGGCCACCGGCCAGGGCCCACGCACCTGGCCTGTGCCCAGGTCGGCCTCGAGCCTCCAGACCGGTGAACTGCCCTGAGACGGGAGCGCGTATGCCAGCGGGCCGGGCGAATTGTCGACCCAGAGGGCCGGCTGGCCCGAGGTGGATCCCACCGCAACGTCTCCCGCTGCAGCCGCCACCTCCCCCTCCAGGTCGACGGGACTCCACTGGGGGCCGTTCTCCCACAGATGGCCGGCTCCCACCGCCTCGCTCGGGGAGACCATCACCACCGGCCCGTTGACGATCGGATCGGTGAGGGGTGCCCATCCGTCGCTTCCCTGCCTGAAGGTGCGCGTTCGCCCCAGCCCGACCTCGGCAAGGTTGGCGATGAGGCCTCCCCCACCGGTGTACAGATCGACCATCGCCCACCCGAAGGGGAACCCGTTGGACGAAAGCCGGGTCCAGGTCTCCCCGTCCCTGCGCCACACGGCGGCCTGCCCGGTTTGTAGGCCCATGACGTACCAGGTTTGGTTCAAGAAGACCACCCGGTGGATCCGGGCCCCCTCGGGTATGGCCGTCACCTCGCTCCAGTCGGTCCCGTTGGTCGAGGTCATCACCAGCGACCCGACCGCGGGCGAGAAGTCCTGGTCCGAGCCCTTCCATCCCCAGGCGTAGAGTCGCCCGTCGCCTGCCGTGATCCCCTCCAGTGCCGCCGGCGCCGCCCCTTTCAGGACCTGCTGCCAGGTAAGGCCGTCGCCGGAAGTCCACACCGAGGGCCGAACCCGGCCCGTATCGGCGACGTCCGAGCCCGCCGCCACCTCCAGACCCCCGAGTCCCGTCACCCCGGCGGCCTCGCCCACACCATCCCCGCGCAGGGTTCCGAGGCTCCAGGTCATCCCGTCGGGACTGGACCAGAACTGGGGGCCGACACCGACTGCGACATAGCCCGCCGGGTCCAGCCGGGCCACGGCGAGGAGCCGGTTCGAACCGGGCAGGCCGAGCAGATCCCAGCCGTTGTCGATATCGACCACCTCAGGCACCGTGGGAACCGTGGTGTCGGTGTCCGGAGCCTCGCCTCCGCCCCGGGAGGCGAACAACAGAGCCGCCACCGCAACAGCACCCAGCACCACCATCCACAGGCTGCCGCGCCGGGACTCCGGCTCCCTGGCTGACTCGAGGCCATCGGGAACGACCATCGGGATCAAGGTACCCCGTCGGCGTCACTTACTCGGCGGCGCCGGGAGCAGGAATCAGCCGGCCAGTGCCCCCGACAGCCGCTCCATCGCCTCGTCGACCTCGGACGGAGAAACCGAAAGCGGCGGCGCCAGCCGGATTGCATCGGGCCGCACCGCGTTCACCACCAGCTGATGATCCAACAGCGCATGCGACGCCACCTCGGCGGCCCTGGGACCGCTCAGCCGGGCCGCCAGGAGAAGACCTCTTCCCCGAACCTCGGTGATGCCTTCCATCTTCTCCAGCGCTCCGGTGATCTGGGCCGATCGCTCCCTGCAATTGGCCAGAAGGCCCCGGGCCTCGATCTCGTCTATGACCGCCAGGGCTGCCGCGCACACCACCGGTCCTCCCCCGAAGGTGGTGGCGTGGTCACCGGGCCGGAAGGCTTCGGCGACCTCTGCTGAGGCCATGCATGCCCCGATCGGCAAGCCGTTGGCCAGGGCCTTGGCGGTAGTGGCGATATCGGGCGTGAATCCGAGCTGCTGCCAGGAGAACCAGCTGCCGGTCCGTCCCATACCGGCCTGGACGTCGTCCACCACCATCAGAGCCCCCCGCTCCTCGCACAGGGCCCGGACGGCGCCCAGATACTCGAGATCCAGCGGCTGGACCCCTCCCTCGCCCTGCAGAGTCTCGACCATGACCGCCGCCACCGTCTCGTCGATCGCACCTTCCAGGGCGCCGAGATCGCCGGCGGGGACCTGGCCGAAACCTGGGGGCAGCGGCTGGAACACCTCCTGTTTGCCCGGCTGGCCGGTGGCGGCCAGGGTGGCCAGGGTGCGCCCGTGGAAGGAATCGTCCAGTGACAGGACCCGGTAGCGGTCGGGGCCGAACCGGCTCTGGCCGAAGCGGCGAGCCAGCTTGATGGCGGCCTCGTTGGCCGTCGCCCCGCAGTTGGCGAAGAACACCCGGTCCAGCCCGGAACGAGCCGTGAGCGCCTCGGCCAGGCTCACCATCGGCTCCGTGTAGTACAGGTTGGAAACGTGGGTGAGGCGAGTCATCTGATCGCACACGGCACGGGCCACGGACGGGTTGGCATGGCCCACCGAAACCACGGCCAGCCCGGTCAGGAAGTCGAGATACCGCCGGCCCCGCTCGTCCATCAGCCAGGAGCCTTCCCCGGAAACGAAGGTCACCGGCGCCCGCCCGTAGGTGTGCATCAGCGAGGCGGCTTCTCTCTCGAACAAGGAGGTCACGGGGTCACCATGGTCCCGATGCCCTCCGAGGTGAACACTTCGAGCAGAAGGGCATGCTCGGTACGGCCGTCGAGGATGTGAGCTTGCGACACCCCGCCGTCTAGGGCATGGAGAACCGAGGACAGCTTGGGCAGCATTCCCCCGCCCACGCTGGGAAGCAACTCGGCCAGTTGAGCCCGATCCATACGCGAGACCAGGGACCCGGAGTCCCCGTAGTCGGAGTAGACCCCCTCGACGTCGGTCAGGTAGACCAACTTCTGGGCGCGCAAGGCCCGGGCAAGAACCCCGGCGGCCGTGTCGGCGTTGACGTTGTACACCTCACCGTCCTCGCCGCGGGCGATGGGTGCCACCACCGGCACCAGCCCTCTTTCCACCATCGCTTCGATCAGAGTCGAGTTGACCGTGGAGATGTCGCCCACGAAACCGAGCCGTGGATCCCTGGGAACCGCCCGGAACAGGTCGGCGTCGAGTCCGTTGATGCCGATGGCGGCGGCCCCGTGGCCGTTGAGGAAGCGGACGATCTCGGGGTTGATCACCCCGACCAGGGTGCGCTGCACCACCCCGATCGTGCTGGCATCCGTGACCCGAAGCCCATCGACCCAGCTGGGTTCGATCCCCTCCGCCGCCATGGCCGCGCTGATCTGGGGCCCTCCGCCGTGCACCACCACCGGCCGTATGCCGACCATGGAGAGCAGGGTCACGTCGCCGGCGAAGCTGTCCCTGAACTGGGGATCGTCCATCGCCGAGCCGCCGTACTTGATGACCATCGTCGTTCCACGAAACGCCTTGATGTAGGGCATCGCCTCCATGAGGACCCGGGCCCGTCCCATCGAGTTGGCGATCCGGGTCTTCTGAGGGTGGGGGGCACCATGACCGAGGCTCATGACCGCTCCCCGTTGAAACGGACGTACTCGGGGGTGAGGTCGGTGGTGAGCAGCGAGCATCGGCCCGGGCCATCGCCCACAGAAATGGTGACCGTGAAGTCGTCCTCGAGCTTGGCGGAGACGGCGTCGTGGTCGGCCTCCAGGCCGATACCGTCCCGAGCCACCAGGGTGCCGGCATAGCCGATCGCCACCTGGTCAGGGTCGAAGTGGATACGTGCCGCTCCCAGGGCCGCCACGATCCTCCCCCAGTTCGGGTCGGCACCGAAGAACGAGGCCCGCACCAGGGCCGAGTCGGCCACAGCCCGGGCCAGCCTCAAGGCGGATTCGTCGTCGGCCGCCCCGTCCAGCTCGAGCGTCACCACCTTGGAGGCCCCCTCGGCGTCTGCAGCCATCTGAGCGGCCAGTCCCCGACACACGTCCTCGATCGCCCCGGCCAGCACCGGGGGCTCGGGGTGGATTCCGCTCTCCCCCGACGCCAGAATGACCACGGTGTCGTTGGTCGACTCGCATCCGTCGATGTCGAGAGCGTTGAAGGAGCGATCAACTGCGCTGCGCAACACCTCGTCGAGCTCGAGGGGATCGGCGATGGCGTCGGTGGTGATGACGGCCAGCATCGTGGCCATGTCGGGGCGAATCATGCCGGCCCCCTTGGCCATTCCCCCCACCGTGAAGCCTCCGGAGGATCTGGTTTCCTGTTTGGGCCCGCTGTCGGTGGTGAGAATCGCCCGGGCGGCACGACCACCGCCGGTCTCGCTGAGGCGCATGGCCTCCAGCCCGGCGGCTATCCGGTCCACCGGAACCACCCCTCCGATGGGACCGGTGGAACACACCACCACCTCGCCGGGAAGACAGCCGAGGTGGGCGGCCACCTCCCGGGCGGTCGCCTCGGCCGCTTTCCTCCCCGCCTCCCCGGTGGCGGCATTGGCGCAACCCGAGGAGATCACGACGGCGCGTATGCGGCCTCCCGCCACGTGACGGCGGGAGACGACAACAGGCGGGGCGGCTGCCAGATTGCGGGTGAAGACTCCTGCCGCCGGAACCGGGGACCGGGCCGCCACCAGAGCCAGATCCAGGTCGCCGCTCGCCTTGATGCCACAGGCCACGCCTCCGGCCATGAAGCCCTTGGGGGCGGTAACGCTCACGGCATCCAACCCGAGGTGGGCAGGCCCAGTCCCTCGTCGAGGCCCAGGGCGATGTTGGCGGCTTGCACGGCTTGCCCGGCGGCCCCTTTGAGCAGGTTGTCGATGGCGCACTGGGCGATGATCGAACCGGTGGGCGCATCGGCAAAGACGGTGACCAGCGCCCGGTTGGAACCCACCACCCAACGGGTCTGGGGAGGTCGGTCGATCACGTCCACGAAGGGACTGGGAGCGTATGCCTCCCCCAGAGCCTCGCGGCAATCCTGCTCGGGGGCCCTGCCCCGGCAGGTGACGGTGGCCAGGATGCCTCGCTGCATCGGGACGAGATGGGGAGTGAAGACGACCCTGTGCTCACCGCCCATGAGCAGATCGAGGGCCATCTCGATCTCGGGACGATGGCGGTGCCGGCCCACGCTATAAGCCCGCACGCCCTCGTCGACGGCGCCGAAGGAAAGGTCGGGCGTGACCGAACGGCCCGCTCCGGAGACCCCGGAGAGACAATCTGCCACGATCCCCGAAGGTTCGACCAAACCGGCCCTCAGCAATGGGGCAACAGCGAGCAGAACCGCGGTCGGGTAACAGCCAGGCGAGGCGATGGCCCGGGACCCTTTGAGGTCGAACAGCTCACACAACCCGTAGCTCCACTCTCCCAGAGCCTCGGGGTGTGGGTGGTCGCCCTCGTAGGCTGAGGCGTATCGATCGGGTGTGTCGAGGCGGTAGTCGCTGCCGAGGTCTACCACCATCACATCTCTCGCCCGGAGCTGGGCCCCGATCTCCGCCGAGGCTCCATGGGGAAGGGCGAGGAAGACGAGGTCCGCGTCGGCGACGCTGTCCACGTCGATGGCTCCCAGAGGACGCTCGCCGCCACCGAGTTGGGGGTGGACATCGCCCAGGAGGCTCCCCTCCCGGCTGTGAGCTCCCAGATGGGAGAGCTGAAATCGATCGTGGCCGTCGATGAGGCGAACCAATTCGCCCCCGGCATAACCGGAGGCGCCCAGGACGGCGGTCTTGAAAGCCATCGGCCACACTATACGCATATGCGAATAGGTTTACGAGCGGATGATCGGACGGTCCGGGAGCATCAGCCCGGTGGTGCCAGGTCCCTGGCCGGCATCGGAGGGGGGAGGGGGCTGGAGAGCTGGGCATCCAAGGTCCGCTCCGCCGACGACCCGGCCAGTTCGGTCACCAGGTCCGAGAAGTCCCCGGTGGTGGCCGTCGAGCCGGCCTGCTGGTGGTGCCACCGGGTGAGGATCCGCCACATGGTGTCGTCGCCCACCTCATCACGCAGTGCCACCAGGGCGAGGCCCCCTCTCAGGTAGACGGACCGATTGAAGAGATCGTTGGGCCTGGGCTTGACGGGAGGCGGGAATCGCATCTGGGCCAGCGCCGGTCCCTGGCTCCCCTCGGCCAGAGATTCCCCCGACATGAGGTGATAGGCGTTGGCGACCGCTCCGTTGTAGGCAACCTGGCCGCCCCGGTGCTCCAGCCACAGCCACTGGGCGAACGTGGCGAACCCCTCATTGAGCCACACGTCGCTCCAGTTCTGGAGCCGGACCGAGTCCCCGAACCACTGATGGGCCATCTCGTGGGCCACGAGCTGCTCTCCCAGAGGGAGGATGGGACTCCCGAAGGTGGAGAGGGTCTGAGTCTCCAGCGCCGCCCCCAGGGTGGGGTCGTCGATGATCAGGGCGCCGTACCGGTCGAAGGGAAAGGCACCGAAGCGACCCGAGAGGAAATCGATCATCTCCGCCTGGTGGTGGAACGGCTCGAGCAGGTTCTGATCCAGGTCGGGCGGGTACCACAGCGACAAGCTCACCGGGCCCGCCGGCGCCAGCTCCTCGTGATGGAAGTCCCCAACGGCCATGGCGACGAGATAGGTGGCGGTCTCTTCGGGTATGTTCCACTTATCGGGTTGGTCCGGATCATCGAGGCCAGAGACGGCGAGCCCGGATGTCACCGTGTCATAGCCGGGCGGGACGGTGAGGGTGATCGTGTAGGTGGCCGGGTCACGAGGGTGGTCGTTGGCGGGGAACCAGGAGGCGGCCCCATCGGGCTCGTCGACCACGTACACCATGTCCCCTTCCCGCCGCCAGCCTCCACCGAACGGTACGGCGGCCGTGCCCACCTGAGGCTGCCCGTGGTAATCGACCGTCACCTCGAAGACGTCGCCGGCCTCCAGAACCCGGGGAGGCCGGATCGCCAGCTCCCTCCCCTCGTGCTGGCTGGTGGCGGGTTCACCATCGACCTTCACCTCGTCGACCTCCAGTCCCACCAGGTCGAGGCTGAACCCGGACAGGCTCTCCTGGGCTGTGGCGGCGATGGTGGCGGTTCCCTTCATGGTCCCGGCGGCCGGATCGATGGCCAGATCGAGGTCGTAGTGGTCGACCTCATAACCACCGTTGCCCAGGCCGGGAAAAAGGGGGTCGCCGATCCCGGCCGCACCGACCACGGGAGGAAGCGTGGTCGTGGTGGTGGAGGATGTGGTGGTGGTGCTGGTGGAGGAAGTCGTGGTGGTGATGGAGGAGGTGGAGATGGAACGCGGAGAGCTGGAACAGGAGGCCAGGAGCAGGGCCACGACCAGAAGACCCCGCAGCCGCTTCACGACCGGGGGACCTCCATCCCTCGCTCCCGGGCGAACTCACGCAGCATCTCGTAGGCCTCTGCCTCCGAGTAGGGGCCCTCGTCGATCCGGCGATCCAGGAGCATGTCCATTGCCTCGCCCACCAGGGGTCCGGGAGAGATCCCGAGGAAGGACATCACGTCGCGGCCGTCGATGGGAGGGCGGAGCTTGGCTATCTCTTCCTCCTCCGAGAGGCGAGCGATCCGTTCCTCCAGCTCGTCGATGCGGCGCTGGATGGCCCTGGCCCGGGCGGAGTTGGCGGTGGTCACATCACAACGCACCAGCTCGTTGAGCCTCTCCAGGAGCGGCCCGGCGTCCCGCACATAACGGCGTACGGCTGAGTCCGTCCATCCCAGGGCGAGTGTGTGTGGGCGGAGATGGAGGAACACCAGCTGGGACACGTCCTTCACCACCTCACGGGGATAGCGGAGGGCCCGGAGGCGGTGACGTGCCATGCGAGCACCCACCACTTCGTGATGGTGGAAGGAGACGCCTTCGGGCCCGAACTCGCGGGTTTCGGGTTTTCCGATGTCGTGCAACAGCGCCGCCAGCCTCAGAACCAGATCTGGCGAGGCCTTCTGGGTGACTGCGATGGTATGGGCGAGAACATCCTTGTGTCTCTGAACCGGGTCTTGCTCCATGCCCAGAGCGGGCAGCTCGGGAAGGAAGAACTCGGTGAGACCGGACTCGACCAGGCCCCACAGCGCAGGTGCCGGGTCGGGCGCCGTGATCAGACGGGAGAGCTCGTCACGGATTCGCTCCGACGAGACGATCCGGATGCGGTCGGCCATGGCCGAGGCCGCCTCGAGCGTTACCGGGTCGGGCCGGAAGTCGAGCGTTGCCTGGAACCGAAACAGACGCAGCATGCGAAGGGGATCGTCTGAGAAGGACACCTCCGGTTCCAGGGGGGTGCGCAGGACCCGGGCCGCCATGTCGGCCGTTCCCCCAAAGGGATCGATCGGCTCGACGTCGGGAAAGGAGATGGCCAGGGCGTTGACGGTGAAGTCGCGCCGGGACAGATCGATCTCGATCGAATCGGAGAACGACACATGCGGTTTACGCGAATCGTCTCGATAAATCTCGCTACGAAAAGTGGTCACTTCGACGGTGCGGCCATCCTGGATCGCACCAACCGTCCCGAAGGTCTTGCCGACGGTGAACACCGTGGACGACCATCCCCGCAGGATCTCCTCGATGTCGTCGGGACGGGCATCGGTGGCGAAATCGAAATCGCCCTCCTCGTCACGACCCAGGAAGGCGTCACGAACGGACCCGCCGACCAGATAGATCTCGAATCCTGCCTTTGAGAACCTCTCCCCCAACTGCATGGGTGGAAGCTGAGGGTCGACCAACCAGCGCATTCGCTCCGGGATCACTGCCGGAAGGATAGGCGCCCCACCCATTGCCCCCCTCAGCCCCGCAAAAGGAGAACCGACCCACCCTTCGCCCCCCTGGCTTTACACAGGGAAGCGAACCGGGCCCACCCTTTGTCCCCCTGGCTTTGCCAGGGGGAAGGGGCCCCCGCAGCCGCAGGCTGTGGCGTAAGGGACCAGGCCCACCCCTTTGTCCCCCTGGCTGTGCCAGGGGGAAGGGGCCCCCGCAGCCGCAGGCTGTGGGGTAGGGGGGCAGGCCGTAGGCCCGGGCAAAGCCGAGGCGTCAGCTCGTGGTTGGCGATCCCGCCATCCTCAACTCAGCAGGCCGGCCTCTATCGCCTTGGCACGGAGGTTGTGGCCGTTACGGACGTGGGGGAGGGCGGTGGATACCTCCACATGTCGGGAGAGGACGAGTTTGAGGATGGATTGGTCGAAGGTCTGCATCCCAAAGAACTCCGACTCCCGGATCACTTCCTGGAGCTCGTTGACGTGGTTGCCGCTGACGATCCACTCCTGGACCCGCTCGTTGTTGATCAGCACCTCGGCGGCCAGTACCTGTCCGCTGCCGTTGATGGTCTCGAGCAGACGCTGGCTGACGATTCCCTTGACCAGAGCGGCCAGTTGGGAGCGAACTGCCACCTGCTCCGGCGTCGGGAAGAAACCCACCAGCCGGTTGATAGTGTCGGCCGGATCGGTCGTACGCATGGAGGAGATGACCAGATGACCGGTCTCGGCGGCAGTGATGGCAGCCTTGGCCGTCTCGAGATCGTCGATCTCGGAGATGACGATGATGTCGGCGTCCTGTCTCATGGCAGCCCGCACCGCTCCCGAGTAGTTGGCGGTGTCCACGCCGATCTCGCGCTGGGCAACGACCGCCTTCTTGTCGGGGTGCAGCACCTCGATCGGGTCTTCGATCGTGACGATCGAAACGCCCCGGTTGGTGTTGATCCAGTCGATCATCGAAGCCATGGTCGTCGTCTTTCCCGAACCGCTCGGTCCCGTCACGAGGGCCAACCCGGCGTGTTCGGTCTCGACCAGCTTCTTCACCGCCCCGGGAAGACCGAGCTCGGCGAAGCTGGAGGAGCCGGGGATGACCCGTCTCAGCACCATGGATACCGATCCCCGCTGACGGAAGGCGGCCACACGGAAACGACCCACGTCGGGCCGGCCATAGGCGAAATCGGCCTCCCCGTTGGCCTTGAAGTCACGCGCCGCCCGCTGGGTAAACAGCTCGGCTGCGTAGGCCTCGGTGTCGGCCGGCTTGAGCAGGTCCAGGCCTTCGATACGTCGCAGTTCGCCGTCGACCCGGATCACGGGCGGCGCGCCGACCTTGAGGTGGAGATCGGAGGCTCCGGTTTCCACCACTCGGCGCAGCAACTCGTCGATGGGTGCGGTCATGCAAGTACTCCCTGTCAACTCAGGATGCGGTTACGCTCCGTATCGGCGACTCGGAACCTGTCCTGAAGCGCGGAGTGGCCGGCGGCTTCAGTTGGGGATGAGCTCGCCCTGGAAGACGCGGCGTGACGTGTTGGTGATCTGCACCACCCCAGCGGTGTCGTCCGACTGCGAACAGGTGTTGGTGCATCCACCCCTGGCATAGTCCTGATAATTGACCCGCCACCCGGTCGGTGCCCGGCGCCCCTCTTTCGTCAGCACCCCCGGTCGATTCCACCGGGCCACCACCGAGGGGTCGTCACAGGCGGCGAACACCTCCGACCACACCACGAAACCGCTCAGTCGGTCGCCTCCTCCGGCCAACTCCCGCACCCTGGTTGCACGGCCCGTCGCCAGATCGGTCACCTCGCCCCACCACCAGCCCGACCGGCTGCCCGGGAAGACACGAAGGCGGTAGGGGCGTCCCGATTGCCAGGTCCAGGTGCGGGTGTTGGGATCGTCCACCGACGAGGGAACGGGCGAAGTCGTTCCGTCCAGGATGTGGCCGGCCCGGTCGTAACCGCCCCAGTTGACCGCCGTGGAGCCGCGATGACGCGGATTCCACTGCAGGCCCAGATGTGCTCCTCCACCTTTCCCCGGCCCCGAGCTCGAACGAAACCCCACTTGTAGGGCCCAGAAATAGAGGCGGGCCACCGAGGGCGGTTCGACGATCTCCAGCTCCACACTGGCCTCGATGCCGTCGGGGGCGCCTTCCCAGTGCAGATGCATGGAGGAAGCACCGTTACCCGACGGCGGGAACCCGTGTTGGCGCCTACCGGCCAGACGATCACCCAGCGCCCGCCACACGCTCAAGCCACGCCCGGGACGTATCCGGACACCGCCCCCCTGACCCGCTCCAGGGCCCGACTGGAGATCTCAGGGCTACGAAAGGGTGACGGCTCGAGATCGTTACCCAGTCCGAGAAGCGAACGGATCACCGCCGAACTCGAATCCCGTAACGCCGGCAGGTGATAACCCCCTTCGAGGAACGCCACGATGCGGTTGGCCGCTACCACATCGGTCAGCAGAGTCGCCATGTGTGAATAGTCGGCCTCGGTGAGGCGGAACTCCGCCAGCGGATCGTGGGCATGTGCATCGAAGCCGGAAGAGACGAGGACCCAATCGGGCCGGTAGTTGGCGACGGCGGTCATCGCCAGGTCCTCGAATGCCTCGAGGTAGACATCGCCCGCGGTGAAGGCCGGAAGCGGCACGTTGAGCGTCGTCCCCACACCGGCTCCAGCTCCGAGCTCGGTGGGGTTCCCCTGATAGGGATAGAACGGTGATTGGTGAATGGAGACGTAGAGCACCGAGGGCTCCTCATAGAAGATGTCCTGAGTTCCGTTGCCGTGATGGACGTCCCAATCGACGATCGCCACCCGATTGCCCTCGTGGATCAGGCCAGCCGCGGTGATGGCGACGTTGTTGAAGAGACAAAAGCCCATGGCCCGGTTTGGCAGGGCGTGATGGCCGGGAGGCCGCACGGAGATGAAGGCGGGGCCGTCGAAACCGTCCGCCAGCCGCGCCACGGCAGTGGGACCGGCTCCGGCGGCGGCCAGTGCAGCGTCCCACGACCCTTCGGAGACGGGGGTGTCGGCGTCGAGGTTGCCGCCTCCCGCTGCACAGAAGCGACGTATGGCCTCCACGTAGGCCGGATCATGGACGGTCGTGAGCTGGCGCTTGTCGAGTGGCTCGGCCTGGACCTCCAACTTCTCCACGCCAGACTGGGCCACGCCCTGGTAGACGGCCCGCAGCCGGGCCGGGCGCTCGGGATGGAGAGATCCGGTGTCGTGGTCGAAGCCACTCGGATGCGTGACATGGAGGAGCCGCACCCCCGTACTCTCCCACAGTGTGAACGGCGAGGTGAGATCAAAGGGCACGTGGCCCGGACCCACGGTGTTGAGGAAAGGCTGGGCTCTGGCTCAGGCTCGTCCCTGGAACGATCAGACCACGGTCACGGCCGCCTTGAGGCTGGATCGTGGGAGCGACCGCTTCTTGCGGGCCTGCGGCGACTGGCTGTTCGATCGGGGAGTGTCCACGATCCGGTCTCCGGCCCTGGCCCTGGGCCAGACCCCGGTCTGGAAGCGGGCCGGGTTCGGTTCCCACCTGGAACTCGACATCTATGAGCGAGATCTGAGACGAGAGGTGGCGGACTCCGTGGTCGAGGTGATCGAGGTGCAGGACCCCGACCCGGCCCAGCTGGCCTCCATAGACGACGAGGCATTCGACGAGACATGGAGGGTGGGTCGTCTGGGTCTGTCCGACGCCCGCCAGGCCACGGCCCGATCGGTGGTCCTGGCAGTGCTCTCCGACGATGCGCCGGTTGGCTTCTCGATAGTGGGCGAGACATCACGGGTCGGATATCTGCAGCGCCTGGCGGTGAGACCCTCCGTGCAGGGACGAGGAGTGGGCAGATCGCTGGTCAGAGAGTCGATCCGCTGGGCACGCCGGAGCGGCGCCCGTACCATGCTCCTCAACACCCAGCCCGACAACCAGACGTCGGCGGCCCTCTACCGGAGCGAAGGGTTCCTCAGGCTGCCTCACCGGTTGCAGGTTCTGGCCCGCACCCCCAACAGTGAGACACCTTCATGAGGCGAATCGGGATAGTCACGGACTCTTCCTGCGATCTCCCCCCTGAGTTGGCCACCCGCCACGGCGTGACGGTGGTTCCCCTGACCGTGCGCTTCGGAGAGGAAGCCCTGGCGGACGGAGTGGATCTCGATGCCGCCGCCTTCTGGCACAGACTGGGAACGTCCGAACGCCTTCCCGAGACGGCAGCTCCCGGCCCCGGAGCCTTTCTCGCTGCGTTCGATGCACTGGCGGACAACGAGGGTGTGGTCTGCATCTGTCTCTCGAGCAGGCTCTCGGGTACTTACCAGGCGGCGGTACTCGCCGCGCGCCAGGCCGAAATGCCGGTCAAGGTGGTCGATTCCGGAGTCGTCTCAATGGCCCTCGGCCTCACGGTCCTGACCGCCGCCGAGGCTGCCGACGCGGGCGGCGGCCTGGAATCGGTCGCAGCCACTGCCGCAGAATCTGCCCGCGGTGCCAACGTGTTCGCCGCGCTCGACACGCTGGAGTACCTCGAAAGGGGGGGTCGAATCGGCCACCTGTCTGCCCTGCTGGGAGGGGTCCTCGACATCAAGCCCCTGATAACCCTCGAAGATGGAGTTGTTGCTGCTGCGGGCCGGGCCCGGACCAGGAAGCGAGCCCTGTCTTCGATCGCCAGGCATCTGGCAGAGCGGGCCGTCAGCCGGGTAGCCCTGATCCACAGCAGCACCGAGAACCTGCCCCTCCTTCGTGATGCCCTGGGCCTGTCGGGGATGGATGAGCTCGTGGTGGCGGAACTCGGTCCGGTGGTGGGAACCCACACCGGGCCCGGGGTTCTCGGCGTGGCCTACATCGAGGCCTGATGCCACCTCCCCTTCCGGAACGATTTCGACTCGAGGTGCGGCAGGGACGTGACGGTGACATCGAAGAGTGGCTGGCCACCGACACGACACTCGATCGGCCCGTCCTGATCAGGACGCTGGGCCCTGAGACCTCCTCCCAGCGCCGGGAAGAGTTCGTGCGCGCCGTGCGTCTCGCCTCCACCGTGAGCCACCCACACCTGGCTGCCATCTTCATGGTGTCCGAGATCGACGACGGCGCCTACTCGGTGTCGGAGTGGACCGGGGGGGCCACACTCTCCTCGCGACTCGAGGCCGGCGACACCATCGACCCCGACGAGTTCCTCCCCAACGCCTCCGGACTGGCGGCGGCCCTGGCCGCCCTGCACGATCGGGGGGTGGTTCACGGGGGAATCGACCTCTCTGCCATCACCTACACGGTGTCCCATCCCGCCAAGCTGGGCGCCTTCGGGCGTCGCTCCCGCGGCGCCAGCACCCATGAAGACGTGCGACTACTGGCTGAAACACTCGAGGAAGGCCTCACAGGTGCTCCGGCGGGTGGACCACCGCCCTCGGAGTCGATCGACGGGCTGGATCCCGTCGTCGACCGCGTTCTGGCCTCGGGTCGAAGCGGGTTGCTGGGCGCCAGGGCCCTGTCCGAAGCGTTTGCGGGGGCACCTACTCCCCGGCGGCCTCAACCAGAATCCACCCGGCCCTCCCGACGGCTCCTTCTCACCGCATTGGGGCTGGTGGTGGCAGCAGCCGCGCTGGTCGGCCTGGGAAGGCTGTTCACACCCAGCGGCACACCCAGCCTGCCCCCGCCCGCCTCCATACCCAACGGGACGGGCCCCACAGCCTCCACCATTCCCCCTCTCACCAGCTCGACCACCATCGCCCGGGTGGAGCCCGCATCGCTCGAGATGAGCAATCCCGCCACGTTCGATCCCTTCGGAGGTGGAGACGAGAACGACGAGCTGGTGGGGAACCTGTTGGATGGCGACCTCTCGACGGCCTGGAAGACGGAGACCTACCTCGACCCGCTCCCCCGCCTCAAGGCGGGAGTCGGATTCACCGTTCAGGTTTCCGGCACTCCCCGCTCGCTGGACCTGCTGGGACTGAGCAGCGGAGCGTCGGTGGAGGTGCGATGGTCCGGGGCGAGGGGTAACCGGCCCGATGACTACGAGAGGGTGGCTCGTCTCTTCTCCCAGCCGGGAGCCACAACCGTGCAACTGCCTCCTCGCACGGATGGAACCTGGCTCATCTGGTTCACGGACCTCCCCCCGGCGGGAGAGGACTACTCGCTGTCCGTGTCCGAGGTCAGGTTCCGTCCCTGAGCGCCGGGTTTGGTGGCGTTACGCTTCCGGTGGTGATCGAGCTCGACGACGGCGCCCTGGTCCAGCAGGTGGTCGCCGGCAACCGTGCCGCCTTCGACGAGTTGATGCGGCGTCACGAGGACCGGGTATTCGGGGTGTGTCTGCGAATCATGCGCCGCCGCGAGGCTGCACTCGATGCCGTCCAGGACACCTTCCTCACGGTCTTCCGCAAGGCCGACCAATTCCGGGGGGATGCCGCCTTCTCCACCTGGCTGTACCGGGTGGCGGTCAACACCTGCTACGACCAGCTGCGCCGGGCCAAGCGACGCCCCACCGAACCTCTGCCTGAGCCCCACGATCCCCCCGATCCCAGCGTGACCGACACCCTCGGCAGCGTGGAGTTGCGGGGCGACCTCTCCGCCGCCCTGGCCGCGTTGCCCGAGGAGTTCCGCTCCGCCATCGTCCTGGTGGACGTCGAAGGTCTCTCCGTGGCGGAAACGGCGTCGGTCCTCGAGGTGGCCGAGGGCACCATCAAGTCCAGGCTGCACCGGGGGCGAGCCAGGCTCGCCAATCTCTTGGGGAACCGGGAGGACTACGCGTGACATCCAAGTGACTGAGAACATGCACACCGACAACCATCTCGACCTGATCGATGCCCTGGTGGAGGGACGCTCATCCGATCCAGCGGCCGCCCGCCATCTTGTCGCCACCTGCCCTGAATGCGGGGAGGCCTACCAGGCTCATCTGGCCGTCAAACAGGCCGTGGAGAGCCAGCCCATCGTTCCGCTCAGCGAAGTGGAGCGACGCAGGCTCCGGGCCGCCGTCTGGTCCGGGCTGGATGCCGCCACGGCCCCGGCCCGGACCACGCCGTTGTGGTACCGCATCGCTCCCGTGGCCGCCGCCCTGGTCCTGGTGATCGGCCTGGGTAGCATCCTCCTCAGCCGGGGCGGTGGCATGGCAGCCTCCGAGACCACCCTGGCCACGGCTTCCGCCCGGGCCGACGCCTATGCGCCCGAGGCAGGGTCATCCGATCGTGACTTGTCGAGTGACGGCAAGTCCGATGCCGGTGGAGCAACGGCCAATACACTGGCCACCACCGCTATGGCAGGCCCATCGACGACCGCGCCCGCCACCGGCACCACCGCAGGTCCCCGCCGTCTGTCTGTCGACGAGCTTGCCCGCGCCGCTGCCCAGTTCGCCCTCACAGCTCAACGCCAAGACCTCGACCCCGACATGGAGGCATGCCTCGCCCAGGACGCCCTGGCCCCCGAGGATCCCTTCGCCGACGAGAGCATCATCGTCGACGACCGGCCCGCCTGGCTGGTCGCCTTCGGCTCACCGGGCGACGTGTCCGCCGTGGTCGTCTACGGAGTCGACGACTGCGCGGTCTTTTTCCGGGACCTGAGGTGAATCCGGCTCCCACTAGTCTTGGCGAGCCTATGGATGATTTTCCCGTCAAGCTGGCCGCCTTCCTGGAGACCACCGCCAACAAGATTCGGTCGCTCACGGTCGATAAGGCCGCCAAGGCGGTGCGGCTGACCACCCTGGGTCTCATTGCGCTCACGCTGGCTCTGATGGCACTGATCTTCCTGTTTCTCACCATCTATGGGGCGTTGGAGATTCCGCTGGGTGAGTGGGGGGCCCTGGCGGTCTTGGCGGGACTATTCGCCCTCGGTGGAGCGTTTATGTGGCTGAAGCGAAGTAAGGATTGAACGGGGATGCCCACAGAGAAACTGATCATCATCGGGAGCGGGCCGGCCGGATTGACCGCGGCCCTCTATGCGGCCCGGGCCGACCTCGAGCCCCTCGTCTTCGAGGGGTTCGCCGCCGGCGGCCAGCTCATGATCACCACCGACGTGGAGAACTACCCGGGTTTCCCCGACGGGATTCTCGGACCCGAGCTCATGGACCAGTTCCGCAAGCAGGCGGAGCGTTTCGGAGCCCGGCTTCAGACTGTCGACGTGGACCGCGTGGACCTCTCCTCCCACCCCTTCGGCGTGTGGGTGGGCGGTGACGAATACCGCGCCGAGGCGATCATCGTCGCCACCGGTGCGGAGGCCAAGTGGCTCGGCATACCGGGAGAGAAGAAACTCACCGGTAGAGGAGTCTCCGCCTGCGCCACCTGCGACGGGTTCTTCTTCAGGGACAAGGAACTGGTGGTGGTAGGGGGTGGTGACACCGCCATGGAGGAGGCTACGTTCCTGACCAAGTTCGCCTCGAAAGTCACCATCGTCCACCGCCGCGACGAGTTTCGGGCCTCCAAGATCATGGCCGCCCGTGCCCTGGATAATCCCAAGATCGACGTGATCTGGAACGCGGTCGTGTCCGAGATCCACGGTGAGGAAGGCGTGACTTCGGTCACCCTGACCGACACCGTCACGGGTGAGACCCGTCTCTTCGAGACTGACGGGGTCTTCGTAGCCATAGGCCACGCCCCCACTACCGGGCTGTTCGAGGGCCAACTGGAACTGGACAAGGCGGGCTACATCGTTTTGGCGGACGGGGTCTCCACCCGCACATCGGTGGAGGGCGTATTCGCCTCGGGAGACGTGGCGGACTCGTACTATCGCCAGGCGGTCACCGCCGCCGGGACGGGATGCCGGGCAGCCATCGACGCCGAGCGTTGGCTGGCCGCACAGGAATGAGTCGGGGTCGGAGGCGGTTGGCCCGAGTATCACCAAGAAAAGGAGAATCATGAGCGACATCCAGACACTCACCGACGCCAGCTTCGACGAGGCCATCTCCGGGGAGACCCCGGTGCTGGTGGACTTCTGGGCCGAATGGTGCGGCCCCTGCAAGCTGATAGCACCCGTCCTGGAAGAAATTGCCAAAGAGACCGACAGCATCGCCATCGCCAAACTCAACATCGACGAGAATCCCCGCTCTCCGGCCCAGTTCGACGTGATGAGCATCCCCACGCTGATCGTCTTCCAGGAGGGAGTCGAGAAGAAGCGGATCGTCGGTGCGCGGCCCAAGTCCAACATGCTCCAGGAGTTGGGCGAGTTCCTCTCCTGATCTCCTAGAGTTCCCGACTGCCCGGCCCCGTCTGCGCTCCAGCGGGCAGGTGTGGCAGCATTGAAGGATGCGGCTCTACCGGCTCAACGACTCCGGCGAGCCGATCCGGGACATCCAGGATCGGCTACTGGGTTTGGGGTTGAGCACCCTTCCCGACCCCTCGGGCGAGTTCGGAGAGGCGACCCGGGCCGCGGTGGCCAGCTTTCAGGAGTCACGGGGTCTGGCGGTGGACGGGATTGTCGGTCCCGACACCTGGCGCGCTCTGTATGAAGCCGGTTATCGCCTGGGGGACCGACTGCTGTTCTACAGGCGCCCGATGATGCGGGGGGAGGACGTGGCCGAGCTGCAGAGTCGGCTCAACGGTCTCGGCTTCGACGCCGGCAAGGTCGACGGCATCTTCGGTCCTGACAGCCAACGAGCCGTTCTCGAGTTCCAGCGCAACCGCCATCTTCCAGAAGATGGAAAAGCGGGCCCGGGCGTGATCACCGAGATCCGCCTGGTAACCCGGGCCACGATCCGGGCGGGCCGGGAGGCAGTCCGGGAGCTGGAATGGCTGCGTTGTCGACCCGGGACTCTGGTCGGATCGCGGATCTACGTTGATGCCGCCTGTCGCTCCGAGCACGAGGCGGCAGCGGCCTGGGGGGCCGCCTCGAGCATGGCCATCGCACTCCAGGAGCGAGGCGGCGTCCCCCTCCTCTCCCGCAGTCACGACGTGCACCTACCCGAACGCCTGCGCGCCCAGCGGGCCAACCGTCTCGCCGCCGAGATCATCGTCTCCATCGGCCTGAGCGAGGGCCCGGCCGCTGTCTACTACTTCCAGTCCGGCCACAGCCGCAGTGAAGCCGGTGTCCTCCTCGCCGCCGCCATCGCACCTCACCTGGACGGAACCGTTCAGGGTCGGGCCACACCGATGCTCAAGGAGACCCGGGCTCCGGCAGTGGTGATCGAGGCGCCGGGGCTGTCCGAGAAGACCGGTGTGGCGATCGTTGACGGTATCGAGGAGTTCTTCCTGGCCGGCCAGGTAGATCAGGTGAAGAACCGGCGGTAGATCCGCTCCAGATCCTCCAGCGAACCGAAGGAGATCTCCACCCGCCCCCGATGGTTCCTGTAACGGATCTTGACCTTGGAGTCGAGTTGTTGGCGCAGTCGCTGCTCCAGTTCGATTATCTCCACCGGACGGACCTCACGGATCCTGGGCGCGGGCTCGGTCTTGCTTTCGCCCCGGGCCCGGACCGCTTCTTCGACCTGGCGGACCGACCAGCCCTCCTCCACGGCCCTCCGGGCCACATGCTCGGCGTAAGCCCGGTCCTCCACGGCCAACAGGGCCCGGGCGTGACCGGCCATCAGCTCTCCCCGTTCCACCATCCCCTGGATGACGGCGGGCAACTGCAGCAGTCGCAGGGTGTTGCTCACCGCCGGCCGGCTCTTACCCACCGCCGAGGCGACCTGGTCATGGGTCATACCGTGTTCTTCCAGGAGCTGGTGATAGGCGGCCGCCTCCTCCAGTGGGCTCAGATCCTCCCGCTGCAGGTTCTCGATCAGAGCGGCCGTCAGGCTCCCCCGGTCGTCGGAGGTCCGCACCACGGCTGGAATCTGTGTCAACCCGGCCCGTCGCGCCGCCCGCCAGCGCCTTTCGCCGGCGATGAGGGTGAAACTGCCGTCTTCCCGGGGTCGAACCACCACCGGCTGGAGCACCCCCACCTCCCCGATCGAGGCCGCCAACTCGTCGAGGGCAGTGGCATCGAAGGCGGAGCGGGGTTGATGAGGGTTGGGCGCCACGTCGTCGATGTTGATGTGACGGAACTCCTCTCCCCCGCCGTCACCGGAGGGGATGAGTGATTCCAGTCCCCTTCCCAGTCCCGATCTTCTGGCGGCCATCATTTACCTCTCAGTCCAGTCCATGGCGGCGACGGAACTCGCGGGCCATCTCCCGGTAGGCAATGGCACCCCGGCTCATTCCGTCGAACGCCTCGATCGGCTCACCGAATGAAGGGGCTTCGGACAGACGCACCGACCTGGGGATGATCGTCCTGTAGACCACCTCGCCGAAGTGCTCCCGGACCTGGTCCGCCACGTCCTTGGCGAGACGGGTGCGGGCGTCATACATAGTCAGCACCACCCCGCCCACCTCCAGGTCCGGGTTGAGATTGGCCCGGACCAGGTTCACGTTGCGCAACAACTGGGTCAGGCCCTCCAGGGCGTAGTACTCACATTGGATCGGGATCATTACCTCGTCTGCCGCCGCCAGGGCATTGACCGTGAGCAAGCCCAGGGAGGGTGGACAGTCGACCAGGACCACCTGGAACTCTCCCGCTATCCCCTTGAGGGCGTTGGCCAGGCGCTTCTCGCGGCTGAACACCGAGACCAGTTCTATCTCCGCCCCGGCTAGATCGAGTGTGGCCGGCACCACGAACAGGTCCCGCACGCTGCTAGGCTCGATAGCGTCTTCTAGTGGAAACTCCTTCAAAAGAACGTCATATATCGAGTGGGCGATACCGGACCGGTCCAGACCCAGTCCCGAGGTGGCGTTGCCCTGGGGGTCGAGATCCACCAGCAGCACCCGGACTCCCTGCAGGGCCAATCCGGCCGCCAGGTTGATGGCAGTGGTGGTCTTGCCTACCCCGCCCTTCTGATTGGCCAGGGCAATGATTCGGGAGGAAGAGTCGGTCACGATGACGTAATCATACGAAGCCACACGGTCCGGTCAAGGATCCCCCGCTCCACCTCCACCACGACCTCCCCGGAGGCGGCCTCGGGTGGCGCCCGGTGCGATCCCCCGATCACCATCGTTCCCCCTGGAGAAAGAAGCCGTAGCCCCCATCCCCGCACCGCTTCGGGTGGCGCCGCTGCC
The DNA here is from genome assembly GCA_963744905.1 of uncultured Acidimicrobiia bacterium. Classification (GTDB taxonomy): domain Bacteria; phylum Actinomycetota; class Acidimicrobiia; order Spongiisociales; family ZC4RG35; genus DATFFO01. Next base: position 117,806 of record CAVUUV010000010.1, read on the forward strand.
CGGGCCACGACCATGTCGAACCCACCGGAGACGGCTCCGGCCTCGTCGCATACCGCCTCGACGTTGCCCAAATCGAGAATTCGGATGGCGCGTCGGGCCAGGGTCACCCGTCGTTGCGAGCGGTCTACCAGAGTGACACGGGTCTCCGGCCACAGAATGGCGAGGGGAAGGCCGGGCAGGCCCACCCCGCTCCCCAGGTCGACCAGGGTGGAGGGCGGGTCGGGCGGGTCCCAGCCCCGGGCAAACAGGATCGAGTCGGCCAGGTGCCGTTCTTCGATACGACCCGCCTCGTTGGGCCCCAGACCACCGGCGGCGATCGCCTCCTCCGCCAGCCATTCTCCCAGACGGGCCAGTTGGAGCCGGCCCCGCTCCGTGAGAGGCCAACCGGTCCACATCGCCGCCCTGTCAAGTGCTTGCACTCCGTCAGGATACAAGTTTCACGTGAAACTCGAGGTTGGGGGGATTTGGAGTCCAGGCTCGACCCTCCATCTCGAGTTTCACGTGAAACGACCCCGCCCTGAGACGGGGCCGCGGCCAGAGGCTCAGCCGTGGTGGCGGAGCCGACTACTCCTCCTCGGATGAGTCACCCTGGTCGGATTCGTCCAGGGCGATGACTACATAACGCTTCGGTGCCTCACCCTCGGAATACGACCGAACTCCCTGCCGGGCCGCCACAGCATCGTGGATCACTTTCCGATCCGACGCCGACATTGGCTCCAGCATCAGTTCACCGCCATCCTCCAGCACCTGATCGATCAACTCGCCGGCATAGATGGTCAAAGCCTGCCGTCGGCGCTCTGCATAACCGGCTATATCGATCCTCACCCGGGCCGAGTCCTGCACCGTGCGCTGGAGCATGGTTTTGGTCAGTTCGTGCACTGCCTCCATCACCGCGCCACTGGTTCCCACCAGGGCCTCAGTCTGTTCCCCCACCACGTCGGCGATGACGATGTCGTCGTCCACCCGGGTCTCCACCCTGCCCTCGAGACCGAATGCAGATACCAGGCCGGCCAGAAAATCTCGAACCATGGGCTCCTGATCTCCTACCGACACCTCCTCCCGGTCGTCGACCTTCTTGGGACGATTGCCTTTGTCGCCCGCAGAGCGCCCAGACCTGCCCTTGCTCGCAGTGTTGCCTGAGCCCTGACCGGACCGGCCCGACCGACCGCCCTTCCCCCCGCCCTGACTGGCCTGGCTCTTGCCCTGATTGCCCTGGCTCCTGGCCTGTGGCTTACGCTGACGCTGGTCGCTGCTGCCCCCCGATTGTCCCTTTCCCCGCCGCGATTTCTTCGACTTCCCCGAGTCCCGTCTCTCCTCCACCCGCACGATGGCGTCCTGGCCTCCAAAACCCAGGAAACCCCGCTCAGGTTCCTGGATGATCTGAATCTGGAGCCGATCCCGTTCGGCTATCCCCAACTCTTTGGCCGCGGCATCGATCGCCAACTCGACCGTCTTCGCCTTCACTTCAACGTACGCCACCTCAACTCCTTCTCCGCCGGCGCTTTTTCGCTGAGCCCGGCTGTGGCTTCTTGGTCGGATTGTCGGCCGCCTTCCCGTCACCAGAGCCCCCCGAGGAGGGAGAGACGGTCTTCCCGTTTCCGGCACCACCCGTGGAGGGGCGGCCGTCCATACGGAAGATCAGTACTTGCTGGCCGAGTCGGAACAGGTTGGCCGTGGCCCAGTACATCACCAGACCGGCCGGAAAGCCCCAGGAGATGAACCCGATGAACAGCGGCATGATCTTGGTCACGGCCTGCTGGGCTCCGGCTCCACTACCCGACGGTGTCTCCTGCCCATAGGTCGAGTGCCAGGTCTGCACGTACTGGGTGGCCACCATCAGAACCATCATGAACAGGTAGGGGAGAGCGGTCACCCAACTCTGACTGAAGGCTTGAGAGGGACTGACCGACATGTGCATCCCCAGGAAGGTGGTCGCATCCGAGTTGACCGCCTGGCCCAGGGCCGAGCCGCTTGGAAGAAACTGGGAGGGATCGCGCAACACCCGGAACAAGGCGAACCATATCGGCATCTGGACCAGCATCGGGAGCAGGCAGCCACCGGGGGAGGCCCCGGCCTCCTTCTGCACCCGCATCAGCTCCTTCTGCATCTTCTCCGGCTCGTCCTTGAGCTCCTTCTGAATCCGCTTTATCTCGGGCTGGACGGCCTGGAAGGCACGCGTGGCCCGGGTCTGTTTGAGCGTGAGCGGGAAAAGCAGGGCATTGATGACGATGGTCAGGAACACGATCCCCAGCCCGTAGGAGGGAATCAGGTCGTAGAAGAAGCTCAGCGTCGTGGCGAGAAGCTGCTGTAGTCCGTGCCAGAGTTGTGCCATCACTCACCCCCGCCAGTTGGGACCGGGTCGTAACCACCTTCGTGGAAGGGGTGACAGCGGCCAAGCCGTCGTAACGCCAGCCACCCGCCACGCAGCAGCCCGAAGCGCTCGATGGCCTGCACCGCATAAGCCGAGCAGGTGGGCCGGTAGCGGCAGTTGACCCCCAGCGCAGGACTTACCAGTTTCTGGTAAATGCGGATCAGACCCACTGCCAGGGCGGAGAACGGATTCACGAGCCCGCCCGTTCCGTGGCGCGTCGGAGCCAGCCGCACAGGTCGGCGAAGGGTGCCTCGACTACCCGGCGATCGGCGATGATGACATAATCCATTGCTTGCTCCAGCGGTGTCTTGGCAAGTGCGTGCCGCAATCGACGCTTGGCCCGGTTCCTCGCTACCGAGTTCCCGACCGATCTCCCCACCACCAGGCCGGTCCTGATCGTATCGTCGAGACCCGGAGAGGTTACGACGGTCACTCCGCCCCGGCGAGCCCGGCGGCCATTGGCCAGCACCCTGCGGAAGTCGGACGAGCGGCGGAGTGCCTTGCGTTCAGACGGCGAGGCGCTTGCGTCCCTTGCGGCGTCGTGAACTGAGCACGGCTCGACCCGATCGGGTTTGCATGCGGTGTCGGAATCCATGCTTGCGCTTCCGTCGGCGCACCTTGGGTTGATAGGTTCGTTTCATCAGAAAGATCGTCTGAGGTGGACAGGGGGACGACCTATGAAGGTTACGGAGACACCCCGGTCTATGTCAAAGGGAGACCACCTCGAGATCGGATCTGAGCAGGGTCGCGAAGAAAATTCTCGGGTCGCGAAAAGGAACCAAGCCCCTTCGGAGCGCAAGTCAACCTCCGGGAGGTCAGGAAGGGTCTGGCAAACACCCCCTTCACCTGGGAGTTTCAGATTCTCTCAGACTCCGTTCACCTCCCGACAAGATCGGTTTCCGCGCTCTTGACTCGACCGGGTTCAGGCTCGCATACTTCCGCCCCGTCGCATACGGTCGGCAGCTCACTTCCCCCCTGGGCTCTGGTCGTACGCGCCTGAGAGGAGAAAGACCAGGGTCGATCGGGTTACCCACAGATGCATCCACACCTGTGGAAAAGCCGACTCGACACCAAACAGGGAAGGAGGTTCCATGGTCCAAGTACGACAATCCGCCGACCGGTGGAGCCTGTTCAACGACTTCCTACGCGGCTCCGTCTCCCAGGCCAACTGGCAGACGTGGCTCAGCCGTCTCGAACACGAGATCGATGGTGATGACGTGGTACTGGTGGCGCCGAGCGACTTTCACCTCCAGTGGATCCGGGACAAGCACGAAGAGGCCGTCCTGACCGCGGCCGTGGCCGCCTTCGGGGCCGATGTGTCGGTCCGCTATCGCATCGACGAAACCCCCACCGACCAACCCAGCCTTCCCATCAGCAGCCAGCCGGAGCCCGTTCCCGACCAATCACCCTCCCCGGGCCGACCCGGCCCCGAGTCACATGCCGCCAGCCTGGTCAGCAGGTACAGATTCGACTCCTTCGTGGTGGGACCGTCCAACCGGTTCGCCTGGGCCGCAGCCATGGCCGTGGCCGAACAACCCGGCACCAACTACAACCCGCTCTTCATCTACGGCCCGGCCGGGTTGGGCAAGACTCACCTGCTCAACGCCGTCGGCCATCAGGTGGCAGAGATGTATCCCGACCTCTCTGTCCGTTATGTCACCTCCGAGAACTTCCTGAACGACTTCATCGATTGCATACGTCGCAAGCGAGTCGACGACTTCAAGCACCGCTTCCGATCCGCTGACGTGCTCTTGTTGGATGACGTGCAGTTCTTCGAAGGCAAGGAGCAGATCCTCGAAGAGTTCTTCCATACCTTCAACAACCTCTATGAATCCGGCAAACAGCTGGTGATCAGCTCGGATCGACACCCGCGCAATCTCGACACGCTGGAGGACCGGCTCAGGAGCCGTTTCGAGTGGGGGTTGCTGACAGACATCCAGCCGCCCGACGTCGAAACCCGGATGGCGATCCTGCGTCGCAACGCCGAACTGGCCCCGCGTCAGGTACCCACCGAGGTGCTCGAATTCATCGCGACTTTGGTGTCGGACAACATCCGGGAACTCGAGGGGGCGCTGACCCGGGTAACGGCCTTCGCCGCCCTGACCAACGGTGGCATCGGCCTGGAGATGGCCCAGTCCGTCCTCCAGGACCTCCTCCCCGGGCACGCCGCCAAGTCACTCACCCCCGAGGACATCATCGTGGCCACCGCTCGCTCCTTCGACTTCACCGTCGAGGAGGTAACCGGCAAGAGTCGGCGCCAGCCCCTGGTGCGTTGCCGCCAGATCGCCATGTATCTGTGCCGGGACCTCACCGACCTCTCCCTACCCAAGATCGGCAATCAGTTCGGTGGCCGTGATCACACCACCGTCATCCACTCCATCGACAAGGTTCGCAGACTCCTCCAAACCGACCGCGAGATCTTCGACCGGGTCAACAAGCTCTCCCAGCAGCTCCGTCAGCGGTGAGGAAAACCCTGTGGAACATCTTCGACTTCTCCCCAGCCACGACGACACCGCCGCTCCGTTGTGGACAGAGCGGTGCTTTGTCCACAACCGCGGCTGGGCCGATTCGGACCGTCGTCATTGGGATCTTCTAGCATCATCCACAATCCACAACCCCTACTACGGCTACGACAGTTATATAGATCTTCAGTAGGAAGAGCAGAAGGGAAACACCCTTGTGAGAATCAGAGCGGAGCGAGACGACCTCGCCGACATCTTCAGCAGGGCCAATCGGGCCATCGGAGCCCGCACTGCCGTTCCCGTGCTGCAGGGGTTGCTGTGCGAGGTCTCGGGTTCCAATCTCCGGGTGACAGGGACCGACCACGAGATGACCGTCAAGGCGGCCACCGAGGTGGAGGTGCTGGAGGAAGGGCGGGTCGTGATACCCGGCAAGCTCCTGGCCGACGCGGTGCGGCGGATGCCGGCGGGGCCGGTGACTATCGGTACCGGTGATGGCGAGGTGGAGATACTGGGGAAGGGCCCTCGCTTCTCGGTCCGCCCGCTGGCCACGGACGATTATCCGGAGATCGCCGATACCCCCGGCGAGGGGGTGGAGGTCGACGGCGAGGAGCTGGCCGACGCCATCAACCAGGTGGTGGTGGCGGCATCGACCGACTCGGCCCGGCCCATTCTGACCGGCGTGTTGTTCGAATCGTCGCCCGAGGGTCTGCGGATGGTGTCGACCGACTCCTATCGATTGGCGGTCCGGGACCTGAAGGGGGTGGGCCTGGAAGGGATGGGCCTGGTCCCCGCTCGCGGGCTGAGAGAACTACCCCGGACCATCGGCTCGGCCAAGGTGACGGCGAGGCTGGGTGACCGGGAGGCGGTGTTTGCTTCTGATCGGGGCACCTTGCGGCTGCGTCTGATCGAAGGCTCCTTCCCCAAATACCGCTCGCTGCTTCCCGAGAGCTATCCCAATCAGATCATCGTGCGCAAGGAGGATGTGCTCGACGCTCTGGGGCGGGTCTCGCTGGTGGCCGAGGATCACATACCCGTCCGATTCAAGATGAGCGAGGGTGGCGCAGAGGTCACCGTCACCCGCCAGGACGTGGGCGGGGAGAGTGAGTACCTCTCGGGCGATTACCAGGGTGCGGATGAGGAGGTGACGGTTGCCTTCAACCCCAGGTATCTGGGAGATGGGGTGGGTGTGATCGCTTCGGACTCGGTCCGGATCCAGGTCATAGACGGGGTTCGGCCCTGTGTTGTTGATGGGGGAGAGGGCCAGGACTTCCTCTACCTGCTCATGCCCGTGCGGGTCTGATCCCGCCGCCAGGTGCATGTCATTTGGCTGGAGCTGGTCGATTTCCGCTCTTACACCCATCTCGAGTGGCGACCCGATCCGGCCGTCAACCTGCTCATCGGACCCAATGGGGCCGGCAAGACCAACGTCCTCGAAGCGCTGGGTTATCTGGCCGGGCTCAAGTCATTCCGTGGAGTACCCGACGAGGGCCTCATCGCCTATGCCGCCGACGCCGCCTACCTGAGGGCAGGTGTTGAGAGGGGAAGTCCGGCACAGGGGGAGTCCCTCATCGAGATCGAGATTCCACGACGTGGGGGGCGCCGGACTCAGCTGGACCGGAGCCGTTTGAGGCGGAGCGCGGATCTGGCGGAGGTGCTGCGGGTGGTGACGTTTCTCCCCGAGGATCTCGACCTGGTCAAACGAGGCCCGGCCCGGCGCCGGGACTTGATCGATGAGGCGGCGGTGTTGCTCAGACCTTCGGCGGCGTTGGATCAGGCCGAATTCGATCGGGCCCTCCGTCAGCGCAACGCCTTTTTGAAACAGGGTGCCCCCGATGAGGTCACCCTCTCGGTTTGGGACGAGAGAGTGTCACAGGCAGGTGGCAGGGTGATGGCGAGGAGGGCCGCCACCATGGCCGAACTAGCCCAGCCGATTGCAGCCGCCTACCGGGAGATCAGCCTGTCTGAACAGACCCTCGCCTTCGATTACGGGTCGGATTGGGGGGCGTCGACGGACCCCACCCTGAGCGCCGTCGAACAGACCCGGGCGCTGGCAGAGGCTCTGGCAGCCAGACGGCGAGGGGACCTGGAGCGGCGGGTCACCACCGTCGGCCCCCACCGCGATGACCCCACGTTCGTTCTCGATGGCCACGACGCCCGCATTCACGCCAGTCAGGGTGAGCAGAGGACGACGGCTCTGGCGGTCCGCCTGGCGGTGCATACCGCGGTGACCGATCGCATCGGTGTCGCCCCGATCCTCCTCCTCGATGACGTGTTCAGCGAGCTCGACCCGGAGCGATCGCGGCGGTTGGCGGAGGCGTTGCCTTCTACCCAGACGATGATCACGTCGGCTCGGCCCGAAGACGTCCCCGTCGGTGGCCGGCGCTGGAATGTGGCCGGGGGCAGGCTAGAGGAGGAGGGTTCTTGATCCCCTTCGAGGACGCCCTGGGCCAGACTCTGCGCAAGATGGGTCTGGCGGAGCCGGCTCTGATGCTCGATCTGGAGACCGAGTGGTCCGAGCTGGTGGGAGAGCCTTGGAGCTCTAAGGCCCGGCCTCTCTTCGTCCGCTCCGGGGTCCTGGTGGTGGAGGCCTCGGACCCGGGAGCCGTTGCCTTCCTCCGCTACGGCGTCGGCGAGTTGCAGCGGCAACTGGGTAACCGGTTCGGTGAGGACGTCGTCTCCCGGGTGGAGATCCGTCCCCCGAGCAGAAGGCGGGAGCCGTGAGAGGCCCGCAAAGGGCCGTAGAAGGCCCGCGATGGGCTTGGTTGGGAGCCCGTGATCCCGTATACTTACACCTGTGTAACGCTTTCCTCAGCGAGCTCTGCAGCCCGCTCTCCCAGGTCCTTCCACAAGTGTTGCCCGCCATGCCGAGAGGAGTGTTTTGACGGCCACGCGCGATTCCTATGCAGCCAAAGACATCACCGTTCTCGAGGGTCTCGAGGCGGTGCGGCTGCGGCCCGGCATGTACATCGGTTCGACCGGCCCTCGCGGCCTCCACCACCTGGTGTGGGAGGTGGTGGATAACTCGGTCGACGAGGCCATGGCCGGCCACGCCACCAAGATCGAGGTCACCTTGCAGGCGGACGGGGGAGTTCGGGTGATCGACAACGGCCGCGGCATTCCGGTCGATACGGTCGAGAAGACCAAGCTGTCCGGGGTCACAACCGTCCTGACCACCCTCCACGCCGGGGGCAAGTTCCAGCAGGGCGCCTATCAGGTTTCGGGAGGGTTGCACGGGGTGGGTGTGTCCGTGGTCAATGCCCTCTCGATTCGCCTCGAGGCGGAGGTGCGCAACTCGGGCCACATCTGGACCCAGACCTTCCGCCGCGGCGTCCCCGAGACGAAGCATCCCCAGAAGGGGGCGGCGGTGAAGCGCACCGGAACCGCCATCACCTTCTGGCCCGACCCCGAGGTGTTCACCGAGACCACCGAGTTCGACCTGGAGGTCGTCTCCAGCCGGCTGCGGGAGATGGCATTCCTCAACCGTGGCCTCGAGATCGTCCTGGTCGACGAACGCGGCGAGGAGCCCATCACCCAGACCTTCCAGTACAACGGCGGTCTGATCGACTTCGTCAAGCACCTCAACGCCAAGCGAGAGCCGCTCCACTCCCACATCATCGACATCATCGACGAGGGCGAGGAGGCGGAACTGGAGCTGGCCCTGCAATGGACCACGGCCTACAACGAGCTGGTCCTGTCGTTCGCCAACACCATCAACACCCACGAGGGCGGTACCCACGAGGAGGGGTTCCGCAAGGCGCTGACCAAGGCGGTCAACGACTTCGCCCGCTCCAAGAACCTGCTCAAGGACAAGGACGACAACCTGACCGGCGAGGACGTGCGCGAGGGCCTGACCGCCATCGTCTCGGTGCGGGTCCGTCAACCACAGTTCGAGGGTCAGACCAAGACCAAGCTTGGTAACACCGAAGTGCGCTCCTATGTGGAAAAGGCGCTCAACCGTCGCCTTCCCGAGTGGCTGGAACGCTACTCCCCCGAGGCGCGGCGCATCGTCGAGAAGGCGATCAACGCCGCCAAGGCCCGGGAGGCGGCCCGCAAGGCCCGCGAACTCACCCGCCGCAAGTCCGGACTGGAGTCGGGGGGGCTGCCCGACAAGCTGGCCGACTGCTCCTCGCGGGACCCGGGAGAGTCGGAGTTGTTCATCGTGGAGGGAAAGTCGGCCGCCGGCCCCGCCAAGCAGGCCCGGGACTCCAACATCCAGGCCATCCTGCCCATCCGGGGAAAGATCCTCAACGTGGAGAAGGCCCGGCTGGCCAAGGCCCTCCAGAACTCCGAGATCCAGGACATCATCACCGCCCTCGGGACGGGGATCGGCGAGGAGTTCGACATCACCAAGGCCCGCTACCACAAGGTGGTTCTGTTGGCCGACGCCGACGTCGACGGAGCTCACATCCGCACCCTGTTGCTCACCCTGTTCTTCCGTCACATGCGGGGCCTGATCGAGGCGGGCTACATGTACGTGGCCCAGCCTCCCCTGTACCGGGTCAAGGTGGGTTCCAAGGTGCACTACCTGGCCAGCGACGCCGGCCTGCGCGAGTTTCAGAAGGAACATCCCAAGGTCAAGCCCACCCGCTTCAAGGGTCTGGGCGAGATGAACGCCCGTGAGCTGTGGGAGACCACCATGAACCCCGAGACCCGCACCCTGTTGCGAGTGGAGATGGAGGATGCCGCCCGGGCCGAGGACACCTTCACCACGTTGATGGGCGACGACGTGGCCGACCGCAAGGCTTTCATCCAGCAGAACTCGTCCGACGTCCGCTTCCTCGACATCTGATCCCATGACCACCGATTCCCACTATCCCGACCTCGAGATCGTCGACGAGATGGAGCAGAGCTTCATCGACTACGCCATGTCGGTGATCGTTTCCCGGGCACTGCCCGACGTGCGTGATGGGCTCAAACCGGTCCAGCGCCGCATCATCTACTCGATGTTCGAGAACAACATCGGACCCACCTCGGCCCATCGCAAATGCTCCAAGGTGGTGGGTGACGTGATGGGCAACTATCACCCGCACGGCGATCAGGCCATCTACGAGGCCCTGGTGCGGATGGGACAGGACTTCTCGATGCGCCACCTGCTCATCGATCCCCAGGGCAACTTCGGCACCCCCGACGACCCCCCCGGGGCCTCCCGGTACACCGAGTGCCGCCTCACCAAGCTCGCCACCCAGCTTCTGGAGGGGATCAAGGAAGACACGGTCGACTTCGAGGACAACTACTCGGGGGAAATGCAACAGCCCACCGTCCTCCCGGCCCGGTTCCCCAACCTCCTGGTCAACGGGAGCCAGGGGATCGCGGTCGGCATGGCCACCAACATCCCCCCCACAACCTGGGGGAGGTGATCGACGCCTGCCTGCATTCGCTCTCCCATCCCGACTCCACCGCCGAGGACCTGATGGCATTCGTCAGCGGACCCGACTTCCCCACCGGGGGCTTCCTGGTCGGCCGGGCCGGAATCCGCGACGCCCTCACCACCGGCCGGGGCTCGGTCAAGATGAGGGCGGTCTGCGACGTGCAGGAGATCCGCAAAGGCCGCCACGCCATCGTCGTCACCGAACTGCCCTACCAGGTATCGATAGAGCGGATCGTGGCCAAGATCAAGGTCCTGGTCGACGACAAGAAGCTGAGCGGTATCGCCGAGATCCGCAACGAGTCCTCGGACCGGGTGGGGACCAGGCTGGTCATCGAGCTCAAGCAGGCGGCCGTGCCCCAGGTGGTGCTCAACCAGCTCTACAAGATGACCCCGCTCCAGGAGAGCTTCGGTTACAACATGGTGTCGCTGGTGGACGGAGTGCCCCGCACTCTCAACCTGGCTCAGATGGTGGGCTACTACCTCGACCACCAGATGGAGGTCATCGAGCGCCGCACCCGCTTCCGTCTGGAGGAGGCCAAGGCGCGGGCCCACATCCTCGAAGGCCTGATCATCGCAGTCGACAACATCGACGAGGTGATCCGCCTCATCCGCGGCTCGGCCGACACGGCCGAAGCCAGGGCCGGACTCATCGAACGTTTCGACCTGACCGAGATCCAGGCCAACGCCATCCTCGACATGCCGCTGCGGCGTCTCACCGCCCTCGAGGTCGACAAACTGCGCACCGAACTGGCCGAGTTGCAGGAGCTCATATCGGAACTGGAAGCGATCCTGGCCAGTCCCGATCGACGTCGACAGATCATCCGCGATGAGCTGACCGAGATCCGCGACACCTTCGCCGAGCCCCGCCGCTCGGTCATCATCCCCGATGAGGGGGAGATGTCGCTCGAGGACTTGATCGCCGACGACGAGTTGATCATCACCGTCTCCCAGACCGGATACCTCAAGTCGGTGCCCGCCAATATCTATCGCACCCAGGGGAGAGGCGGCCGGGGAATCCGCGCCGCCGATCTGGCCGAGGACGACGCCATCGAGCACCTGGTGCACACGACTGCCCACGCCTACCTGCTCTTCTTCACCAACCGGGGGGTGGTGCATCGTGTCCGGGCTCACGAGATTCCCCGCCAGACAAGGACCTCCAAGGGTGTGCTGGCCCAGTCGGTCCTGCCTCTCGATCCCGAGGAGCGGATCCAGTCGATCATCGACACCCGCGACTACGAGACGGCCCGCTACCTGGTCATGGTCACCAAGCGGGGACAGGCCAAGAAGACCGAGTTCAAGGAGTACGACTCCAAGTACCAGAGTCTCATCGCAGTGAAGCTGCTGGACGACGACGAGCTGGTCTCGGTTCGCACCACCAGCGGCGACAACGACATCCTCATCTTCACCAAGAACGGCATGGGGATCCGCTTCAGCGAGTCGGACCTGCGACCCATGGGCCGGGACACCCAGGGTGTGCGTGGAATCAAGCTGCGCGACGACGATCAGGTGGTGGGGGCCTGCTCGTCGGTGGATGGAGATGAGATCCTCCTCCTCACTTCGGGTGGATACGGCAAGCGGACCAGGATGTCCGATTTCCGGGCCCAGGCCCGGGGTGGGGTAGGGGTCAAAGCCTTCAAGCTCACCCGGGTGCGGGGCACCCTGATCGGCGCCAGGGCCGTGGCCCCCGGCGACCAGGTCTTCCTCATCTCCTCGGGAGGCATCGCCATCCGCACGGCCGTGGATGCCATCAGTCGCCAAAAGCGAGATTCGACCGGGGTCAAGGTGATGAACGTGGGCGACGGCAGCCTGGCCACCTACACCGTGATCGGGAATGGCTCTGACGAAGAGGACGACTAGTCGTTGCGATAACGATCCGGGAACCATGTGCGGTACCCTGATCGTTGGTCAAGTCGGGACGTCCCCGTACACTCCCTTCCGAGGTTTCCAATGACAACTGTTCGCCGCGTGCGACGCATCATTCGAAAGATCGATCCGTGGACCGTGCTCAAGGTGTCGGCCATCCTCTATGCGGTCACCGCAGTGGCCATCGTGCTGGGCGTGGTGCTGTTCTGGTCGGTCCTCGACAACGCCGGCATCCCCGGCAAGATCACAGATTTCCTGGTCAGGATCACCCTGATCAGCGAGGGCACCGATCCCTTCGCCAACAGCGAGCAGTTCTTCCGTTTCGTGGTCTTCGGGTCCATCGTTTGGTGGGCCGTCACCACCGGCTTCACCACCCTGATGGCGGTGATGTACAACCTGGTCACCGATGTGGTCGGCGGCCTGGAGATCGTCGTCCTCGAAGAGCACCTCGGCAACGGATCCAACGGCCCGGCCTTTCGTCCCCCGGCCGTCTACACCCAGACCAACGGCGCCCGCACCACACCCCCTCTCGAGCAGGCCGACGTCCCCACCGAAGAGGCCCCGGTCGTCCGCTGATCCTCGTTTTGGCGCGACATTCAGGGCGTATGTGGCCCGAAGATCGGGCCAAAGGTAGAGCTCAGCCCGTAGCGGCTCGTTCTCCGATGACCAGGCCCATGTCCGCCGCCACCCTCAGATAGTCGACGGCCCTGGTCCAGACCGGCTCCGGTTCCTGCGGTGGGTCGGCCAGCGCAACGGCAGCGGCCGCCGCCAGGGCGATACCGGCCATGAAGTGATGGTCGTCGATGATGACCCGGTGGCGATCTCCGCCCAGGACCATCGCCGCCGCCAGCGGTCCCGTGCCGTTGGCCACCGAGAGCTCGTGACCGTCCATCCGCTCTTCGACGGCGTTGCGGGCGTCGATCGGAGAGGGGAACACCAGCTGGCGCCGTCCCTGCGGCTCACCCGGCAGGGCCACCGCCACGATATCGACACCCTCGACTCCGACTGCCAGGGCCATCGCCAGCCCCCGAAGCGAAGCGTGATAGACACCGGGTTGCTCGCCGAGTGTGCCTTCGACCACCGCCGGGATGCCCTCTTTGACGCCGACTTCGGCGGCCACGCCTCGTCCCACCACCAGGTCGTATCCGGTGGCCCGCTCGACGGTGGGGAACGAGGCCGACCTGGCCGGGGCCAGGAGTGAGATCTGGTCTATGCCGGGTTGGGCGGCGAGGCTGTGGGCGGCGCGCATCGTCACCTCGCCTTCGACTGCGACCAGGACGCGGTTCACGCCGGGTCGACCGGTTCCCAGCCTCCGGCGTCCAGGATTCGCTCCTCACCAAATCGGGAGCGAAGGAACGAGACGATGGCCAGGGTGACCGCCCCTGCCACCAGCAACGGTTTGAGGTTCTTCATCCCGGCCGAGTCTAAGTACTCCGCGGGGCTGTCGATGCTGCTGTGTCATGCGGGCGCCTTTTGCAGTCGGCCCCCTTTCCATACGTGGGTAACCCTCGCCGAGTCTCCCCATACCGTTCGATCGTCGAGGGGGTTGGTGTCGAGAGCCACCACGTCGGCGTCGAAGCCGGTCCGCAGCTGTCCGGTGTGAGGTGCCTGAGGGCCCAGCGTCTCGGGCGGGGTGGCTGTCGCCGTTTCGATGGCATCGAGATCGGACAGCCCGGCGTTGATCAGGTTGTCGATCTCCCGGCTGTTCTCGCCGTGCATCTCGCCGGAGACGAAGATGTCGCAGCCGGCGGCGATCCGGACCCCTGTGGCGACGGCGACCTTCATCGCCATCTCGTGCCGATCAGCTATGGCCTGGCCCTTCTCGTAGGCGTAGCGGGGCAGCCGCTCCACCTGGAATAGCAGCTCGTCGATCACGAAGCGGGTGGGAACCAGGATGGCCCCCTTCTCCACCATCAGCTCGGCCGCCTCCTCGTCGAGGAAGCTGCCGTGCTCGATGGTCCGCACTCCCGCCCGGAGGGCGGCCATGATCCCCGGCTTTCCGTGACAGTGAGCAGCCACGATCCGGTCGGCTCTGGCGGCCTCGGCCACGATGGCACTCAACTCCTCCCCGGAGAACTGCTGGTGGATCGGGCTGTCCACCTCCGACATGACCCCTCCCGACGCACACACCTTGATCACGCGAGCATTGTTCCGGAGGTTTCTCCGTACGGCCTTGAGCACCTCAGGTACCCCGTCGCACAGGATCCCCAGGCCCCTGTCCCCGGCCTGATGGATCCAGTCGAGGGGGAGGGCGTGGATGTCACCGTGCCCGCCGGTGGTGGAGAGAATCGCCCCGGCGGCGTAGATGTTGGGGCCGTGGATGACGCCTTCGTCCACGGCCCGTGCCAGATGGATACCCAATCCTCCCACCTCGCGCACGCTGGTGACTCCGGCGTCGAGGACCCTGGCCAGGTCCGCAGTCGACCGGGCGGCGGCCGTGACGGGATTGGTCAGGGCCAACGCCTCGATGTTGGGGGTGGTGATTCCGACGTAGTGGGCGTGGCAGTCCCACATCCCGGGCAGGACGGCGGGGACCTCCACCACCGCCTCGTCTTCTGCCCCGGCAGGCGCCTCGGCGGTGGGTCCGGCATACACGATCATCCCCGCTTCGATCACCACCGTCCCGCCGTCGACGGGATCACCCCGCCCGGGGATGAGAGTGTCGGCGATGATCCTGGTTGTGCTCATGGTTCTCCTCGATATGACCCCACGAACCTAGTGTGTGTCGCTCAATCAGGGCGACGGGCGTTGGCGACCAGCGGCGAAGGCTGGGACACTCTCGTCGTGAGATATGCCGCACTACTCAGGGGCGTCAACCTGGGCCCGAGCCGCAAGGTGGGCATGGCCGACCTGCGCCGGGTGCTCGAGGACGATGGCTTCGGCCAGGTCGAGACTTATATGCGCAGCGGCAACGTGGCGTTCGACTCGGACGAATACGAGAGGGCGCCGCTTCGAGACCGGCTCGAGGACGTGCTGGCCACCGCCTTCGGATTCGAGATCTCGCTGGTGCTGGTCACCGCCGACGACCTCGACCGGGTCGTAAACGCCAACCCATATACAGAGCCCGCCTCTGCCGACCCCACCAAGGTCCACGTCACGTTCCTGGAGCCGGCCCCACCGGCGACCACGTGGCGCAGTCTCGACGCCCAGGACTTCGGCGAGGAGGAATTCTCGGTGGGGGAGCGGTGGATATACATGCACCTGCCCAACGGGATGGGGAGAGCGTCGCTCCCCACCGCCCTGGACAGGGCCGCCGGCCAGGCGGTGGCGACCACCCGCAACTGGCGCACGGTGTTGCGTCTGGTCGACCTGGCAGGCGGATGAACGAATCGGGCGATCAGGCGCCCATGGCCCTGTGGAACGGAGTATTGAGGTTCGGCCTCGAATTGGCCGCACTGGCCGGGGTGGTCGTCGGCGGCTGGTTCCTGGCCTCGCGCCCATTGCGCTGGATCCTCTCGCCGGGACTCGGCCTCGTGGCAGCCTTCGCCTGGGGGCGATATCGAGTCCCCAACGACCCCGGACCCGCGCCGGTCCCGGTTCCAGGACGGACGCGTCTTGTCATCGAGGCGGTGGTGCTGATTGGCGGGGGGCTCGGCTGGCTGGCCGGGGGACGGCCGGGGGTGGCCGTGACCTATGCGGCCGCCCTCCTCTTCCACTACCTCACATCGATGGACCGGGTACGGTGGCTGCTTCGGCATTCGTGAGGGATCGGAAGCGACGAAAATCAGACGATGCAGCAGCGTGTGAGCCTCGTGACCCTGGGAGTGACCGACCTGGCCCGTGCCCGTGCCTTCTACGAGGCACTGGGGTGGGCGACCGACAGTGACCCCGGTGATGACGTCGTCTTCTTCCAGGCCGGAGGCATGGTCCTGGGCTTGTGGGATCGCGGTCAACTGGCCGAGGACAGCGGCGTCGAGGACGCCGGCGGATGGGGCGGGATCACTCTGGCCCATAACGTCTCGACGCCCGGGGAGGTGGACATGGTGATCGAGCAGGCGAGTGCAGCCGGCGCCACCATCACTCGCCGGCCCGAGGCCACCTTCTGGGGTGGGTATTCGGGGGTGTTTGTGGATCCGGACGGTCACCCGTGGGAAGTGGCCCACAATCCCTTCTGGACCGTCGCCGAGGATGGTTCGGTTCGTCTCCCCTGATCGACCCGTCCCTCTCAGTTGATTCCCAGCCGGCTTTAGGGTCGGCTTAGGCTCCTTCTGGGAGAATGGGGGAACGATGGAAGGGATCTTCATGCACATTGCCCGCTTCGCCCCCTGGGGTGGTCCCCTGTTCGGGTTGTTCTGGCTGCTGCTCCTGTTGGGCTTCATCGCCCTGGTGGTAGTTGGAGTGATCTGGGTGGTTCGGGGCGGTGCCCGGCCGTCCGCTCCCACCACTCCGGGACCGGGAAGCCACGATCAGGCTCTGGGCACCCTGCGGATGCGGTACGCCAAGGGCGAGATCACCCGCGACGAGTTCCTGGTCGCCGCCCGTGACCTGGGTGACACCAGCCTCCCGCCCCCGGAGACGCCGCCCGCTCCCTGATGTGAGTCGTCAGCGTCCGGCCGAGCCGGCGTTGAGGGCGACGGCGGCGCGTACGAGCGACTTGAAGGCCGTCGTGTCCACCTCGTCTCCCTCGTGGAAGTCGATGGCCCGTCTCGTGTTTCCACCGAGGCTGGAATTGAACAGCCCGGCCGGGTCGTCGAGCGAGGCTCCCTTGGCGAAGGTCAGCTTCACCTTGTCCTTGTAGGTCTCGCCGGTGCAGATGATGCCTTGGTGGGACCACACCGGGACCCCCACCATCGAGTTCGTTGGCTTTCTCCATTTCACCTCTTCGACCACGTCCGGGTCGGCCTCATGGATCAGCTTGCGGAGCTGCGCCAGCTTCGCGCCTCTCCAATCGTCCAGTTCGGCGATGGTCTGGTCGATTTCCTCGGATGGGCTCATGTCGTCTCGTTGGTCCATCGGCGTCATGCTATGAGTCTTACCTGGCTCTAAAGCCCGGGAATGGTTGTCGTTGGCGGCACTGGGGGTTGTTAAAGCCCTTGTCGAGTTGGATGATTCGGCCTGAGCCCGGGCGTGCCGTCTCACCCGTCAACAGTCGAAGACCGACCAGCAGATCTCGTTACGCAATCGCTGGTCGTCCAGAACCAGCTGGCGAATCGCATCCGGGAGCTGTTGGCGTTGCCAGCAGCACTCACGCCTCCCGGCCGCGCCTTCGCTGTCGCCGAGGGCGGCAGCACGGGCGGCCTTGATCGCGTAGGCCGCCGCACCGAGCTCGTGGGCGGCGACATGGGCAACCGCCCCGGCCTGGCCAGCAGCCAGAGCAGCGTGGCGGGCCGCTCCACTCAGCGGTCGAGCCGCTCCCATCGCATGTCCCCCCGCGGCGCGGGACTCCATCATCCCGATCTCACCACGGGTCCAGGCACGAATGGCCTCGATCGCCCGCCGGGGCCTGGGGTCCGAGGGTTGCTCCGACTCGAAGAGGTAAAGAACGTGCTCCGCGCAGGCGGCGGCCCACAACGCCAGCAGCCGATGGTCGGAGTCCGTCAGCGTTCCGCCCCGTCGGATGGTTATGAAGCGAGGATCGCGGTTCTTGGGAAGGATCACGGTTTCACCGATTCCTCAATGCGATCACCCAGATACTCTGACCTGGTCAGGTTGCTTCGGGGTGAGGTGCCAGCTGGCCCCGGCACCAGCGATATGGCGGCGGCGGGGTCGTCACCCCAGGGCACAATCAACCCGGTGGAGCTGAGGGGATTTGAACCCCTGACCCCCTGCTTGCAAAGCAGGTGCTCTGCCGAACTGAGCTACAGCCCCCAGCCC